>NZ_JBQXYE010000001.1:0-2558177 GCF_052645435.1 Marinobacter sp. V032
CTCACCCGTCCGCCGCTCGTCAGCGGGTAGCAAGCTACCCCTGTTACCGCTCGACTTGCATGTGTTAAGCCTGCCGCCAGCGTTCAATCTGAGCCATGATCAAACTCTTCAGTTTAAATCATATAGCGATTATAGAATCGCAAATCTTGCTCAAGACAAAACTCAATTTTGACGAGTCGCTGTCTTGAATATTTCTTGCCGAAATATCCCAGTCAGCGCCCACACAAATTACTTGGTCAACTTTTTAAAGAGCGGGGCGTGTAGCCCTGTTGAGAGCGCGTATTCTACAGCGATCCTCAACCTTGTCAACCACTAATTTGAAACTCTTTAATTCTTTTCAAATCAGTCAGTTAACACTCGTTTCGGTTTGGCTTTAAGCCGTTACCCCGAATCGAGGCGCGCATTCTACAGCGCTTCAAAATCTTGTCAACCGTTAATTTATAAACTTAAATATGCCTAAAAATCAATCGGTTGCACTCTCTTTCGGCGTTGCTGTGAAAGCCATTACCCCCGAAAGAGATGCGCATTCTACAGACTGACTGACCGGTGTCAACGCTGCTTTCGAAATTAGTTAAATTAAATGCTGATCGTTTATTTTGTGATCGAAATCTTCGCGATTTTCTTCTTCCCTGCCTGAATAACCGCGACATCACCTTCAATAAACATCCGATCACCTGAAAGCTGTACTCCATCTATATAGACGGCACCACGAGCAAACACGTCTTTTGCTGCCTTTCCGTTCTGGGCCAGCCCGGCTTCGCGCAACAAGGACACGATATGCACATCCTCCCTACCAGCAAGTGCGACCTCTACTTCAGGCACGTTGTCAGGAATTTCACCAAGCGCGACCTGGTTGCCCGCAGACTTATGCGCCCCCTTTGCCGCTTCCTCATTATGGAAGCGGGTAATAATTTCCTCTGCAAGCACGCGCTTGAACTCCTGAGGGTTCGCACCGCCATCAACTGCGACCCTGAACTCGTTCACTTCCGCCATTGGACGGAAACTCAGCAGTTCGAAGTAACGCCATAGCAGCTCGTCAGGTATTGATAGCAACTTGGTGTACATTTCGCCTGGGGAGTCATTGACGCCAATATAGTTGTGCAACGACTTCGACATCTTCTGCACGCCATCCAACCCTTCAAGGATCGGCATGGTAAGAATGGCCTGCGGCGCCTGACCATAATGCTTTTGTAGAATCCGCCCCATCAGGAGGTTGAACTTCTGATCCGTGCCGCCCAACTCAACATCCGCCTCCAAAGCCACCGAGTCATACCCCTGGACCAACGGATAGAGAAACTCATGGATGGCGATCGACTTTTCAGCGGCGTAGCGCTTGGCAAAGTCATCCCGCTCGAGCATGCGCGCAACCGTGTACTGACCCGCCAGACGAATCATGTCTGCAGCTGACATCTTGCTCATCCAGTCGGAATTGAATGCAACCGTCGTTTTCTCAGGATCCAGGATCTTGAACACCTGCTCTTTATAGGTGCGCGCATTTTCAGCGATCTGCTCCGTAGTGAGCGGTGGCCGGGTTGCACTCTTGCCGGTTGGGTCTCCGATCATGCCCGTGAAATCGCCGATCAGGAAAATAACTTCGTGGCCGAGATCCTGGAACTGCCGCAACTTGTTGATCAACACCGTATGCCCCAGATGAAGATCCGGTGCCGTGGGATCAAACCCCGCCTTGATGCGCAGACGACGCCCCGACTTCAGTTTTTCGACAAGTTCATCTTCCGGCAGCAGTTCGTCAACGCCACGTTTAATAATCGCGAGGGCATCATCAATTGCGGTCATTCTTTTTCCCTTTATATATGCAAAACAGTTTTACAAAGATCAACAGAACAGCTCAGAGCGTTACCGGCTTACCTGATACAGTCTAATCTGATTAAATTTTAGACAACCTCTATCGCTGGGGTTTTCAGCCCATTAGCATGTCAGGCGCGCAGTATAACAAGCGCCGGGCCATTTGAGCGGCACGCAAAAGTAATCCCCTGTGACGCTGACGCGCACGCTTTTTACCACCACGGGCTTGAATTATACTTAAGACTGTATTTAATTAATTGACACAACATATCGAAGTGTCAGGAAAAACAGGTTATCAATGTGCTCAACTCATTCCCCAAAACCCACCTGTTAGCTGCGGGCGCCTTAAGCGCAGTGGTTGGCCTTGGACTTATCTTTAGCCCCAGCGCACCCGTTGAGGCCAAGCGCACATCATTATCACTGGATCTCGATAGCGGTGAAACATCCCGCATCGTCCCACTTAATAAAGAACTGACTGAAGCGGTAGAAACCGAGACAGCATCGGTACCGGCAAACATCAGCCCTGTATCCGACGCCCAGAAAGCCGCTGCTGAAACCACCGCATCGCCGGCCGATATAGCTGACAGCGCGCCACCTGTGGCGGCAACACCACCAACATCGTCCACAAAAGGCGCCGCATTAAAGTGGCAGGATTTTACCATCAACAGCGGCGACAATTTGTCGGCCCTGTTTAGCAAAGCCGGCTTTGATTATGGTCTGATGCTTTCGGTGATTCATGGCGAAGGCGAAGCAAAGAAAATCGAACGCCTATATGAAGGAGAGACCATATCGTTCGCAACAAATGCCGACGGTGAGCTTGAGCGCATTAAGCTGAGCCGGAATCGCCTCTACTCTCTCCTCATTACACGGACAGAAGATGGATTCAAAGGAGAGACCGTTTCCCGAACGCCCGAACAACGCACGGCCTATGCATCAGGGAAAGTCGATGGGTCGCTTTATCTTGCCAGCCGTGGCGCCGGACTAAGCGATCGCCTTACGATGGAGCTGGTCGGGATTTTTGGTTGGGATATCGATTTCGTTTACGACATCCGCAAAGGCGATCACTTCGAAATCCTTTACGAAGACCTTTATCTGGACAATGAAAAGTTTGATACCGGGCGAATCCTTGCGGCAACCTTTGTGAATCGGGGCAAGCCTGTTACCGCACTGCTGTACACCGATAAAGATGGCCACTCGGATTACTACACGCCGGAAGGCAGCAGCCTGCGCAAAGCCTTTCTCCGCACCCCAATTAATGCGCGCGTATCGTCTGCATTCAATCTGCAGCGTCGCCACCCGGTGCTTGATGTCGTCCGCCCACATGAAGGCACCGACTACGCCGCCCCTCCGGGCACACCAATCAAGGCAGCAGGTGATGGCCGCATCCGGTCCGCCGGATGGAAAGGTGGCTACGGCCGCACCGTTGTTATCCAGCATGGGGACAATATTTCCACGCTCTATGCCCACATGCGCGCTATCGCAAAGGGCATGAAAAGCGGAGCCCGAATCAAGCAGGGCCAGACGATTGGCTACGTCGGCTCATCCGGCATGGTTACCGGTCCACATTTACATTACGAATTTCGTGTGAACGGCTCACCGCGCAACTCCCGTACGGTGAAATTGCCGGATGCATCACCTATCCCAAAATCCGAGATGGCCTCCTTCAAGGCAGCCACTCAATCGTTGTTAGCCAGCCTTAATGAAGCCAAAGGCGAGCGGCAGCTGGCCCTCGCAGATTCCGAGGAAGATGAGGGATGAGTGACGACGCCTATATTGGGCTAATGTCAGGGACCAGCATGGACGCTATTGATGCGGTGCTGGTCTCCTTCCCACACGACACCATTCAGATTCGCGCAACCCACTTACACCCATACCCCGATACACTGAGAATGCGTCTTGCCCGTGCAGCGCAAAATCAGGGTACACCGGACGAGATCGGCGAACTTGACCACGAAATGGGCGCCCTGTTCAGCGAAGCTGCAAACGCATTGCTGGCAGAAGCCAATGTGCCGGCGAACAGCATTCGCGCAATTGGCAGTCACGGCCAGACCGTACGCCATCAGCCCTATGGGACTGCACGTTTTTCGATGCAGATCGGCGACCCCTCACTCATTGCAGAAAACACCGGCATCACCACAGTAGCCGATTTTCGGCGCCGTGACCTGGCAGCCGGGGGCCAGGGCGCTCCGCTGGTTCCGGCATTTCATGCTGCTTACTTTGGCAGTGACAGTGAGGATCGCTGCATTGTGAACATCGGCGGTATCACCAATATCAGCTGGCTTCCCGGCGATAAATCGAAAGCCGCTACCGGTTTTGACACTGGCCCGGGCAATGCGTTAATGGATGACTGGTGTTACGACCAGACCGGCCGACATTATGATGAAGACGGCCACTGGGCAAAGTCAGGCTCCTGCAATGAGGCCTTGCTAAGCGACATGTTAAGCGATGCCTACTTTGCCCAACCCACCCCCAAAAGCACGGGGCGTGAACGCTTCAACCTGAACTGGCTCAAGACAGTGATCGCACGCCATCCGGATATTTCGCCGGAAGACATTCAGCGCACCCTGCTGGAACTGACCGTACGATCATTAGTGAGCCAGCTGCCTCAAGCCCCTGCCCGACTCTTTGTATGCGGCGGCGGTGCTTTAAACACGCTATTGATGACGCAACTCGCCGAGGCATTGCCCGGGTGCACAGTGGAAACAACGTCCGCACTTGGGCTTGATCCTGAATGGGTGGAGGGCGTTGCCTTTGCCTGGCTGGCCAAGCGTTGCCTGGACGGATTACCGGGAAATCTTCCTGAAGTCACAGGAGCCGAAGGCCCCAGAATACTGGGCGCGATATATCAGGCGTAAATGCTGGAAGTCCGGTAAGCGCAATATAAAGCGATAGGCGTGATTGCAATAACAGGCCGGCGGGCAAATCCGCCGGCTTCAGGCATCAGATGGTAAACGAGGACCCACACCCGCAGGTGGTGGTGGCATTGGGGTTCTGGACAATAAACTGCGAGCCTTGCAGCCCTTCCTGATAGTCGATTGTCGCGCCAATCAAATACTGATAACTCATGGGGTCGACCAGTAACGTCACACCGTCTCGCTCGATCGCGGTGTCGTCTTCCTCGTGATCTTCCTCAAAAGAAAACCCGTACTGAAAGCCAGAACAGCCTCCTCCGGTCACAAAAACACGGAGTTTCAGATCGGGGTTGCCTTCTTCTTCTACCAGATCCCGAACTTTCGCCACGGCATTCTCGCTGAAGAAAAGGGGGGTCGCTATTTGTTCCTGAACGGCACTCAAGGTCGCCTCCTGAAGATATCTAAGCGGCTGGGCACTAGGATTATCCAATTCCCGACTAATTTAGTCAATTATTCAGCACGACTGTCGTCGTGCGCCTCACTACTGTTTTCAACTTCTGCTATCGCAGTTGACGATGCCGCCTCCCCCTGACGCAACAAACCAACAGGTTCTTTCTGATGGACCAGGTTGCCGTTAACGGCGGCGCCGATCGCCATCTGGATCAGGTTGTAATACACGTTACCGTGAATAGATGCCTTCTGAGCCAACTCCAGGTGAGCCGACGCATAAACGTCACCGCGGACCGTGCCGTTGATGACAACATGAGGTGCGACAATATCACCCTCAACCTCACCAATTTCTGAAATTCTGAGAATGGCATCAGCACCGTCTTCTGCGACGATTTTACCGTGCACCTTGCCATCAACATGAAGACCGCCGGAAAACTGCACGTCGCCCGAGATTGATGTTTTGCTGGAGATCAACGTATCGAAATGGCCCGTCGATGGCTTGCGCGCTTTCTGGTTCTTCTTACCCAACATCCGTTATTTCTCCATCACCGTTTTCCAATCAAACGTTCGTTCGCTTTTCGCTGCTTTTCTGCCCTGAGATTTGGCGACTACCTGAATCTCGATCGGCTCGAACTGTTCCGGGAGCACTAGCACCCCTTTGATGTCCTGAAAGTACCGGTAGCGAAAATGAATCCCAAGATCTTCGACCTCATCAGCCAGATCGCGCAGTGGAATGACCTGACGTTCTCCGTCCTGCATGCCGATTACATTTACCGCGACCACACCTTCAATGTAGCTCTTATTATCGCCCACTTGTGTCAGTACAAGTTTGTACGCAAAAGCATTCGCTTTCCGGCGGGCATCAATTTCAAACCGCTGGACCTGCAATCCGGTGTCACTCTGCGAGGGCGCCATGATGTTCTTGTAGAACGTCAGATCCGAATTGAGCGAGACCATACGGGTTTCCAGGCCGGCAATGGTTTCCCGGGCCTGCTTGAGCGCCTGCTGATCAATGCGGCGACCCCGTTCCAGATTAATCCGCTCCTGCTGCAGCGTGGTTGACTTGGTTCTTAATTCGTCAAGTTCTTCGGAGAGCAGGTTACGGGTTTTCGTCATGTCCGAAAAACGGAAGCCGCCCTGCGCCATCCCGAACATATAGCCCAGCATCGCAGCGACAACAGAGAAAGTAAGCAGTATCAAAAAACGGCGAATACCCTGCCCCGGCCGATGCCGGACAATGACGAATTCGCCCTGGTTCTTCCTGTCTTCAGCCAACGTCCGCTTCTCCCTCAGGGCAACAATGCAGGCGCATCCAGACCGGCCGATTCATTCAGATCAAACATGACATTCATATTCTGAACAGCCTGCCCTGCGGCACCCTTTACAAGGTTGTCGATTACTGACGTCACGATCACGATCGGGCTGTCTTCCTGACGGTGCAACGCCATGCGGCAATGGTTGGCCCCCCTTACACTGCGAGTTTCCGGGTGGCTGCCGAACGGCATGACATCTACAAAGGGTTCATTGGCAAAACGCGTTTCATAAAGCGCCTGAAGCCTGTCGAAATCAGCCGGATCCTTCAACTCAGCATAGAGGGTGGCCTCAATACCGCGAATCATCGGCAGCAGGTGCGGCACGAACGTCACGCCCACCTGACCGCCAGCCGCAGTTTCAAGACCCTGCCTGATTTCGGGGAGGTGGCGATGACCGGACGCACCATAGGTCTTGAAGCTCTCGCCAATTTCACCATGCAAGACGCCAACACTGGCCTGACGGCCTGCACCGCTGGCACCTGACTTTGCATCTGCAATCAGGTGACGCGTTTCAACCAGCCCTTGCTCCAGCAGTGGCAAAAAGCCCAGCTGAACGGCCGTAGGGTAACACCCGGGATTTGCGACCAATTGTGCGCCGCGGATGTCATCCCGAAACACTTCAGGCAGGCCATAGACCGCCTTATTCGCCCATTCAACTGATTCGTGGGGCATGCCGTACCACTTGGCCCAGACATCCAGATCACGAATCCGGAAGTCTGCAGAAAGATCGACAATTCGAGTGCCCGCTGCAAGCAGCGTGGGCGCCATGCGCATGGCCACGCCATGAGGGGTAGCAAAAAACACCAGATCACACTGCGCCAGTTTCGCTTCGTCCGGTTCGGAAAATTCCAGATCAAAATGCCCACGCAGATTGGGGTAAAGGTCGGCAACCTGAAGGCCTGCTTCGGATCGCGAGGTAATCATCACCACCTGCGCCTGAGGATGACAGGCAAGAATACGAAGCAATTCAACGCCTGTATAACCCGTACCACCAACAATTCCGACCTTGATCACCTTACGCTCCTCATGTTCAGCTGAAAAAATCAGGCGGTAAGTCTAGCATGATAATGATCATGCTTTTTGCACCCATGTTGATGCCGATTACACTAGACTAAGCGGCTGTCTCCACTGCATTCCTGAACTTAACGGGCCTCATCACTCATGCGCAGTTTGAAACACCGGATTACGGAAGATCTGATCCCTCTCTTCAGGCGGCGGCTATCAGGTGTTGATGCTCTTCCTCAACTGGCACTTCTGGGTCTGATTTCCGGCATTATCACCGGCGTGGTCATCCTGCTTTTCCGCTTTGCAATTGAGTGGCCACTGGAAACCTTCCTGCCTGCGAGGCACGACGAAGCCTTTGAAAGCCTGGATCTTATCACTCGGGGGCTCCTGCCCCTGGGTGGCGCCCTGATACTCGGCCTGTTGATGCACCGCCTGGCGATCAGCGATCGCAAAGTGGGGGTAACTTACGTCATGGAGCGGCTAAATTACCATCAGGGCTATATTTCCCTGCGCAGCGGTATTGTTCAGTTTGTACTGGGCATCGGCACCGTCATCACCGGCCAGTCGGCGGGCCGGGAAGGACCGGCGGTGCATTTGGGCGCCGCCTTTTCAAGCCTCCTCGGGCAGGTATTGAAACTGCCCAACAACAGCATTCGCACCCTGGTCGCCTGTGGCTGCGCGGCGGCTATTTCGGCCTCGTTCAACACCCCTATCGCCGGCGTTATCTTCGCGATGGAAGTGGTGATGATGGAATATACCATCGCCGGCTTCACCCCGATCATTCTGGCCTCCGTCAGCGCAGCGGTTGTCAATCAGGTGGTTTACGGCGCCGAGCCCGCGTTCAGTGTGCCGCCACTTACCATGACGTCGCTGATGGAAATTCCCTGGATTCTCGCCATAGCGCTTGTCATCGGCGTTGCATCCGCCACTTTTGTGCGGTTACTGGTACTTTCAACCCGTTTCAACAACCAGCCTATTTTACTGCGGATGGGCGTCGCCGGTTTACTGATGGTGCCGTTCGCTATCCTGGTGCCTGAAGTCATGGGGATCGGCTACGACACCGTCAGCGAGACTATCCATGGCCAGTTGCCGATGTTGCTACTGCTGGGAATTGCCGTCGCTAAGCTCACGATCACTTCCGTCACCATTGGCCTGGGCATGCCCAGCGGTGTGATCGGCCCCACGATATTCATTGGCGCCACGCTCGGTGGCGCAATGGGGATGCTGGGCGCAACCATCGCACCGGACTATGCCTCCAGCACCGGCTTCTATGCCATGTTGGGAATGGGCGCGATGATGGGGTCCGTATTACAGGCACCACTCGCTGCACTGATGGCGCTGATCGAGTTGACGCGCAATCCGAATATTATTCTGCCGGGCATGCTGGTCATCACCATATCCAGTCTGGTGGCGAGCGAAGTATTTGGCCAACGGTCGATATTCCTGAGTCTGCTCAAGAGCCAGGGTCTCAGCTATCAGAACTCACCGGTTATTCAGGCGCTGAGACGGGTTTCAGTGGGCGCGATCATGGAGCGCAGCATCCGTCGCATCGATCGTCGCATCACCGCTGAAGCCGCTCGCGACATTCTCAAAGCGGAGCCCCGATGGCTCGTGATTGATGGCCAGAACGGCCCTACCGCCTTGCTCCCCTCTGTGGATCTTGCACGCTATCTGGAGGATCATGCGGACGCACTCGTGCCGAATGACGACACGCCCGATGTCATTCCGGAGATTGATTTGATGGAAATCCCTGCCAATCGCCGGGACGTGGGCCCGGTGCAATATCAGGCCACGCTGGAAGAAGCGATGGCCGCATTTGAAGAATCTCATGCCGAGGCACTCTACGTTCAACGGCACGTTGCCCCCATGATCAAACGTATTATAGGTGTGGTACTCAAGTCCGATATCGAGAGCTACTACCAGTACAAGAAGGTATAAACCGTATGCTGTGGGTGAAAGCCTTTCACATTATTGCGATGGTCTGCTGGTTTGCCGGGTTGTTTTATCTGCCGCGACTGTTTGTCTACCATGCGGCCTGCGAAGATCAGGCTGGCCGTGAACGCTTCAAGGTTATGGAGCGCAAGCTCTATCGGGGCATTACCACGCCCTCGATGGTGATCACCATAGCCCTCGGAATTTGGCTCGTCAGCTTCGCCCCGGCGGTTTATGCCAGTCAGGGTTGGTTCCATGCGAAACTGCTGCTGGTCGTTATACTGGTGGGCTATCACGTTTACTGCGGGCGACTTGTGAAAATTTTCCGAGATGACGCCAATCGCCATAGCCACGTATTTTATCGCTGGTTCAACGAGTTCCCGGTATTGATTCTGGTTTCTGTGGTAATTCTCGTTGTCGTCAAACCCTTCTGATCACTAAGGTTTTTCATGTATCAACGCCCTCATGTGCTGATTGTTGCAGGTCTCGACCCGTCCGGCGGTGCCGGTATTCAGGCTGACATTCAGGCCGTGACCGCCCTCGGTTGCCATCCCCTCCCCGTTGTCAGCTGCCTGACGGTTCAGGACACCTGCAATGTCTACGGCGCCGACGCTATTGCTCCGGAGCTCATCGTTCGCCAGCTCGAATGTCTGGCTGCGGATGTGCAGATACACGCCATCAAAACCGGAGCCATGGGCAGCGCTGCGATTGTGGAGGCACTGGCGCGGTTCCTGGCTGATCGCAGGGAGATTCCGTTGGTGGTGGACCCCGTCATCAAAGCCGCAGGCGGCGGTGATCTGGCAGACGATGCGCTGGTAGAGGCCATGAAGCAGTATCTGTTCCCACTGGCCGATGTGATCACACCCAACGGTATTGAGCTTGCGCAATTGGCAGGGCTGGACGATATCGGACAGGCTGCGGAAACGCTGATATCGCAAGGCTGCCCAGCAGTGCTGGCCACGGGCGGCCATGGCACCGGGCCGAAGATTATCAATCAACTCTTCCGTCCCGCGCAGAACGCGAGCCGCTGGGCTATCATCCGCCGAGGCGGTGAGTATCACGGTTCCGGCTGCACATTAGCGGCGTCTATCGCGGCTGGTCGAGCCAAAGGTCTTGATCTGGATACAGCAATTGATGAGGCCCAGCGCTTTGTCGCCACAGCAATCGACAGCCCAATGAAGGTGGGGCGAGGTCAGCCGGTCCCGGATCGTGCCGCTTCGCTACCCGGCGCGACCCCGGCACAATGAACACGCCATTTGTTCCGCGCGGCCTCTACGCCATCACTGACCCGGAGCTACTGCCGGAAAGTCGCCTTATCCCTTCAGTGGCAGCAGCAATCAGGGGCGGCGCCGTATTGATTCAGTACCGCGATAAAACCGCAACGGACACCGACAAGCTCAGGCGCGCTAAAAATCTAGCGAGCCTTTGCCGCGACGCCCAAGTGCCGCTGCTGATCAACGACGACGCACAGCTTGCCCGGCGAGCCGGCGCCGACGGCGTCCATCTTGGCCAGAGCGATGACGACCTGGTTGAAGCTCGCACGCTGCTCGGGGAGAATGCCATTATCGGTGTCACCTGCCACGCAGATCTCGAGCTGGCTCATCAGGCTATCGCCGGCTCCGCGGATTACGTCGCTTTTGGCCGGTTCTTTTCGTCAATGACCAAGCCCGGAGCGTCGAATGCAACGGTGGATATTCTTACCCAGGCCCGCAAGCTCAAACACCCGATCAGTGCAATTGGCGGCATTACGCTTGAGAACGCACCGCTTGTGCTGGCTCACGGCGCTGACTTGCTCGCTGTGATCGGCGGCCTGTTCGCGACGGATGACATCGAAGCGCGCGCTCGCGCTTACAGCCGACTCTTTCAAGCCCAACACTCAGTTTAAAACCCATCAACCGGGAGCCTCCCTGATGACACAATCCGACACTCTATTTGAAGACGCTCAGCGCTATATTCCCGGCGGCGTCAATTCCCCGGTTCGCGCATTTAAAAGCGTTGGCGGCACGCCCGTTTTTATCAAAAATGCAGAAGGCGCCTATCTGTTTGATGAAGACGGCAAGCGCTATATCGACTTTATCGGTTCATGGGGACCGATGATTCTGGGTCATCGCGATCCTCGCGTGATTGATGCACTCCACGCCCAGATCGATGTAGGCGTTGGGTACGGCGCGCCGACCGCCATCGAAACCGCGATGGCTAAAAAGATCTGCGAAATGGTGCCTTCAATCGACCTGGTTCGAATGGTCAATTCCGGCACCGAAGCCACCATGAGCGCTATCCGCCTGGCTCGGGGCTTCACTGGCCGCGACAAAATCGTCAAGTTCGAAGGCTGCTACCACGGCCATGTGGATTCATTGCTGGTGAAGGCCGGCTCGGGCGCTCTGACCCTGGGTGAACCCAACTCCCCAGGGATCCCGGCAGCACTCGCCGAACTGACGCTCACGGTTGATTTCAATGACATCAATAGCGTGAAAGAGGTCTTCGAGAAAATGGGCGATGAAATCGCCGCCATTATCGTCGAGCCCGTCGCCGGCAATATGAACTGCATTCCGCCAGTCCCGGGATTTCTGGAAGGGCTGCGTGAAATATGTGATCAGCATGGCAGCGTGCTGATTTTCGATGAGGTTATGACGGGCTTCCGCGTTTCCCGAGGCGGGGCGCAGGAGCGCTACGATGTAACGCCAGATCTGACAGCACTGGGCAAAGTGATTGGCGGTGGGCTTCCGGTCGGCGCCTTTGGCGGCAAGCGCGAAATCATGTCCCATATTTCGCCGCTCGGACCGGTCTATCAGGCTGGCACACTGTCCGGCAATCCGCTGGCCATGCGCGCCGGACTCACCACTCTGGAAGCAATTTCAGAGCCGGGCTTCCATTCACGCCTGATCGAGAAAACCAATCGGGTCCGTGACGGCATAAAAGCGGCTGCAGACGCGGCAGGGGTTCCACTGGCGGTCCAGAGTGCCGGCGCCATGTTCGGCTTCTTCTTCACCGACCAGACTGAAGTGAACAGTTTTGATGCCGTTATGGCCTGCAACGCGGACCACTTTAAAGCCTTTTTCCTGGGCATGCTGAACGAGGGGGTCTACCTTGCGCCCTCAGCCTTCGAGGCTTCTTTCGTCAGTGCAGCCTTGTCCGATGACGATATCGAGCACACGCTTCGCGCGGCTGAAAAGGTAATGAAAACGCTTTGATCCTATCGCGCCGGCCCGTGCATCGGGTCGGCGCAGCGTCTCAAACGCACATTAAAGGATCGTAATTCCCCGCCAGCATCCGTTATCCGCCACAATTACCGTTATCTACCTGACTAACAGAGCGTCCCTATGAAAAGCCCCCTATTGAGTTGTCTGCTTGTCGCTGCTGCGGCCTCTGCGCTGACAGGCTGTGATGAACTGGACGACATTCTGGACAATGAGAGCGGGAAGAACGGCCAGATTTCAATCAGTCTGGCAGACGCTCCGGTCGACAACCTGACCGAGGTGAGTATCACGGTTACCGCTATAGAACTGAAACCAAAGGATGAGAGCGCCAGCACCTACACCTTTGATAACCCGAAGCGTTTCGATTTGCTTGACCTGCAGAACGGCAACAGCGCCTTGTTACTGACCGAGGACAAGGTGCGCGCGGGCGACTACAACTGGATGCGCCTTGTTCTGAGCGATGCGAGCGGCGCTCATTACGTCGTTGACCGCATCGGTGGCCAATACCCGTTGGTGGTGCCCTCCGGTTCTGAAAGCGGGTTGAAGATCAATACCGGGTTTTCGGTGCCGAAAAATGGCGAGGGCCGATATACCATTGATTTCGACGTTCGAAAGTCACTGGTCGAGCCAGAGAGCAACACCACAGATTACTTGCTCAAGCCAAGTTTGCGGCTGGTCAATAACGATGATGTGGGTTCGATCTCCGGCACAGTCGATGCCTCGACAGTCGTCGCCTCTGAATGCGACGACGCCCAGACCTATGCCGGACTGGTGTATGTCTTTGAAGGTGAAGATGCCAGCATGGATGACATAGGCAGTGCCAATCCTCCTGTCGTGGTCGCACCGCTTCAAGGCGCTTCCGGCGATTACTCGTTCAAGGCCTCGTTCCTGAGCGCCGGCGACTACACAGTGAGCTACACCTGCGACGAAGACGACATTGAAGCGAACGACAGTCTGAACTTTGTCAGGGAACGCAATGTTCAGGTCACCGCTGGCAGCTCAACCACCACTGATATTCAGTGAGTAAAAAAAATGCCCGACCGATCAACAACGTGATCGCCGGGCATTGCTATTCTCCGTGACGTTCAGGGCGTTGTGATCAGAGTGCCTGAGCCCGGGCCTCCGCTTTCTGGGCGCCCGCCACATTACCGCCAGCCCGACGGATATCCGCCAGCAGCGACCAGCCCGTGCGCTGCAGATCCGTGCTCGAGCCAGCCAGAGATAACCCTTTCAGCGTAAACTGCTCGGCTGCACCGAGTCGATTATCCGCATAATAGGCTTCGGCCAGCTTGAAGTAGACCTTGCCTGCCCGGGGCGAAATCCGCTGGGCACGCTCAAGCTGGCTTATCGCCGCGCGGGTATCACCGTTCGCCAGCAGCGCATCGGCTTTGTTCACCAGGCTTGCTGCCGCAGGAGACAGAGCCTCGCTTTCTGCCTGGTGGTGGGGTTTCGGACGCGTCGCCTCCTGCTCCGGCGCAGATTGCTCTGACGCCCTTTCCGGTTCGCGATTGGTATCCGTTTCCGGCGGTGGCGGCGCATCTGCCGGCGCCTGGCCAGACGGTACATAAACCGGGCCGCCCGGGCCTGTAGCACAACCGGCCAGTAGCGACACACCCAGTACAAGCACGGGCAGGTAACGTTTAATCATCATCAAAAGATTCCTTCAAACCAGCCCCGGAGGCGTTGAGTGAAATCCCCGGAGCAATTAACGGTATCAGTAGGCTCACTGCCGGTAATAAACGGCACAAAGCGCGCTTCGCTGCAGTTTTCATTGGTCAGCGCCTGCTCTTCGCTGTTCACCCAGTGGTATTGAACATCCGCCGGCACGATCGGTGAAAAACCATACTGCGGAATCTGCGACATCACATTCGACCATACCGGCAGAGCACCCGTGGCGCCGGTCAGGGCCGTCGGTCCATTATCATCACGCCCGACCCAGGCAACGGTGACCAGATCACCGCTGAAGCCGGCAAACCAGCTATCGCGTCCATCATTGGTGGTGCCGGTTTTGCCTGCAAGGCCCAGCTCTTCCGGCAGGTAGCGGTATGCTGAACGGCCGGTGCCTTCGCGCATCACTTCCTGCATGGCGTATTGGACGAGATGTACGGCTGCCGGGTCAACCACCTGATCCACCGCCAGGCCGTATCGCGTCAGACTCTCGCCATCCGCATCGGTAACTTCCCGGATCGTGCGCAGTGGCGTGTTGAAGCCGGACGTTGCCAGCCCCTGATAAATCGAGGCCACATCCACCGGTGACAAATTAACCGAGCCCAACAGCATCGAAGGATAGCTTTGTACCGGCTCCCCCACCCCAAGCTTCTGCAAATTGTCGATCACCGCATCGACGCCAACATCCAGGCCCACCCGCACGGTGGCCAGGTTGTAGGATTTGGCCAGCGCCTGATGTAACGGTACCAGACCGTGAGACTCCCGGTCGTAGTTTTGTGGCTCCCAGCGCCGGCCGTCGTCAAACACGAGTGAGAAAGGCTCGTCCTTTATCGGCGTGATCAACGTGTAACGATCCGGATGGCTCAGCGCAGTCAGGTAAATAAACGGCTTAATTAGCGACCCTATGGGCCGCCGCGCATCTACCGCGCGGTTAAAGCCGGCGAATTTGGGATCCCTGCCGCCCACCAACGCCAGCACTTCGCCGCTGTCACGAGACGTCACCACGGTGGCCGCCTCGAGTTTGAAATCCGCTTTGCTGCCACGCTCCAATTGCGTCAGCGTGCGCTCAACCGCTGTTTCGGTGGTGTACTGAATACCCGGGTCCAGCGTGGTGAAAATGCGCAGACCTTCGCTTTGCAAATCCTCATCCCTGTATTCGCGAGCCAGATGCCGACGTACCAGATCAAGGTAGGCTGGATAGCGGGCATTGCTGTACGACGGCTTCGATACCACGTCGAGTGGTTTCTGACGCGCCTTGTTCGCTTCTTTCAACGAAACCTGCCCGTTGTCCGCCAGCATATTGATGATCAGATTGCGGCGCTTGAGTACGCGCTCCGGATGACGGCGGGGATCGTAATAACTGGGGCCTTTTATAATCGCCACCAACAACGCCACTTCATGCAGATCAAGGTCGTTGAACGGCTCGCCGAAGTAAAACTGGCTGGCCAGACCAAAGCCATGGATCGAACGGGTGCCCGCCTGACCGAGATAGACCTCATTAAGGTAGGTTTCGAGAATTTCGGGCTTGTCGTAGTGCAACTCGAGCAACAATGACATCAACGCCTCGTTACCCTTGCGCAGCAGGGTCTGGTCGCGTGTCAGATACAGGTTCTTGACCAGTTGTTGGGTCAGGGTGCTGCCGCCCTGGACCACGCGACCGGCCTGTAGGTTGACCCACAGCGCCCGCATGATCGACAAAGGCGCCACGCCCCAGTGATCGTAAAAATCCCGATCTTCCGTCGCCAGCAACGCCGCTTCGAAATGTTCCGGCATGTCATCCAGCTGGATCAGTACCCGGTCTTCCTTGTGAGCGGGGTAAATGCCTCCGATCTGTTCCGGATCGAGGCGCACCACCGACGCCTGCGGCCCTGACGTCACTCGAAAACCCGTTACACGATCGTCGGCGATTTCAAAGCGGATACGTCGATCCGGCTCTTGCCCATCAGGAAAGCGGAACCCTCTGGTATGAATTTCGAATCGGCGACCAGCACGACTGTAGGAACCGCGATCAGTGGCCGAGCGGACCTTGCCATAGCCCAGCTGGCTCAGCTCATTGCTCAGCCCGGCTGCGGTTACTGCCGCGCCATCATAGAGCTCCAGTGGACGGGCATAGACGCGTGACGGCACTTCCCAGCGGCGACCTTCAAAGCGGGAGGTCACCACAGCGTCCAGGTAGACCGTCCAGCCTGCGAGCAGCACGATGCCCACAAGCCCCAGGCGCCAGCATATTCGCCAGAGCGCGGAGCGGAATCCCGATTTACCCGAAGCCGGGCGTTTCTTGTTCGACTTGCCGTTTGAACGGCGTTTTGGCGCAGATTTTTTCATGCGGCGCATTATAACCAGAGGAAGGTCATCGAAGTGCACACCTGTTAAAACCGTAATGGACTATTTTTTATCGACAATTCAGCCTTCCGCCGCGCGGCACTGCGAAACCGTCGAGTGTCATTTAGCAAAGGTGGACGCTATCATGGAACGCAACAATGACGACGAGCGAAAAGGAGAGTTTCGTGAGCACCGAGTTAATCAGCGCGCTGCAGAATCCCGATCTTTATGACCACCCGATAGAGTCTTTCAAGGTTCTGGAAACGCACATTTCCTGGGTAATCCTCACGGGACCTTACGCCTACAAAATCAAGAAGCCGGTAAATTTTGGTTTCCTCGATTTCTCCAGCCTTGATCGCCGCAAACATTTCTGCGAGGAAGAGTTGCGCCTGAACAGCCGGCTGGCACCAGCGCTTTATCTGGATGTGGTCGCCATCACCGGCACGGCAGAGCAACCGCGTATCGGCGACGCCGGCGAGCCGTTCGAGTACGCGATCCGGATGCGCCAGTTTGACCAGGGCAACCTGCTTGATGTGATGCAGGAGAACGATCAACTGGATCCCGACATGATGCGTGATCTGGCACGACAGGTTGCTGCCTTCCATCAGGACCTGCCCAAAGTCGCTGACGACAAGCCGCTGGGCACGCCCGATGCGGTCTTTGCCGCGATGCAGGAAAACTTCGAACAGATTCGCCCGCTACTCGATGACGACAGCCTGCTGCCACAACTGGATGCGCTGCAGAGCTGGACGGAATGCAACTTCGAGCGCCATCAGAACACCATTGCCGCCCGCCGTGAAAGCGGATTTGTGCGGGAGTGTCATGGTGATCTTCATTTGGCCAACATCACCCGGTTTGAAGATCAGATCACGGTGTTTGACTGCATTGAGTTCAACGAACCGTTTCGCTGGATCGACACCATCAACGATCTCGCCTTCCTGCTGATGGATCTCGAGTCCCGCGATGAATATGCCCTGTCGGCCGATGTCCTGAATGTCTATCTCGAATACAGCGGCGATTTTGACGGCGTTCAACTGCTGCCAATGTACAAGACCTACCGCGCACTGGTGCGTGCCAAGATCGCCCTGTTCACACTTGGCAACCCGTCACTGAGCGAAGACGAAAAGCAGACATTGCGTGACCGTTACCGCAGCTACGCTGCTCTGGCGGAAAGTTACAGCGAAACACCTATTCCCTACCTGCTGGCGACGGCGGGGCTGTCTGGTAGCGGCAAATCCGTCATCAGCGCCATGTTATCCCGCAAGCTCGGCCTTATCCGGCTGCGCTCAGATGTCGAGCGCAAGCGGCTACACGGCCTCGACCCGCTGGCCTCCAGCCGCTCAGACATCGGCAAAGACATGTACAGCGAAGATGCCAATCGCCGAACCTATGAACGGCTGGCATCCCTGGCCACCCAATTGCTACTGGGTGGCAATCCGGTGATTATCGATTCTGCTGCACTGCGCCAGTCCGAGCGGGCCGCCTTTGATGATGTCGCCACCAATCTGGGCCTGCCGTTTGCGCTGATCGACTGCAAAGCGCCGGAGGAAACCCGTAAAAAGTGGGTGCGGGAGCGCCAGGGGGATGCCTCGGAAGCAACCGAGCAACTGCTTGAAGAACAGAAAAAATGGGTAGAACCGCTAACCGCGGAAGAAAACGCTCACACGGTACACGTGCATACTGACACCGATCGGGTAGCTGAAAGCCTGGCAGATCGTATCCGCGCGCACTTCGGCCACGGCTGAGGAGCTTCTCGGGGGTGATCGCAAAATGCGGCGCCCCCGACAGTTTCAGCTACACTTGCACCAACACTTTCGGGGAGTTTTTGCTGTGGAAGAGAACGTACGCATTATTGATGATCCGCTGTATCAGACTCTGCGGAATGAGAACATCGACGCCTTTAACGAGGCCAAAGCGAAAATCAGCGCCTGCCCCAGTTTTTCTCACGGCGATTTCAGAGGGCTGGATCTGCGCGGTATCAATGTCGAGGGCATGGATCTCAGTCATGCCTATTTCAGGGGCGCCGATATTCGCGGCGTGGATTTCAGCAAAACCAATATGGAAGGTGCGAGCATCGCGGGCGCAAAAATTTCCGGCTGCCTTTTTCCTACCGAGCTGCATGCCGACGAAATTGTGATGTCACTGAATCACGGCACTCGCATGCGATACAATGTAGGCAAGTGACGCCCGACCAGGCTGCCCTGCCATGGGTATCGCGCCAAACAACCGATCATCATTCACGTTATTCAAGGATCAGCCCGTCCGGATGCCAGAACCCCTTACCCACCGCATGGCCAATGATCTGGCTGAACTGGAATGCCGTGAGATTGAACTGGCCGAAGGGGTGACCGGTTTTGTCATCCGGATCGACAACCAGTTCTACGCCTACCGCAATCGGTGCCCGCATCTGGGCATCGAACTCAACTGGATGCCCAATCAGTTTCTGGATGCCGACAAGTGCTTCATTCAATGTTCGACCCACGGCGCGCTGTTTACGCCAGATGACGGCCATTGCATTGCAGGCCCCTGCGCCGGCGACCAACTGACGCCCTGGCAGGTTCAGCAAGAAAACGACAGCCTGCTGATCACGGCTACAATCTAGCGGTAACGGGTAACGCGTCCGTCAGCGTCAATCGTGTCGGCGACAATGCCGCCCGCCAGGCTAACACCTCCACGCCGTGCGCAATCGCTTGCCTCAGCAACGCACCATAGTCAGGATCGATATGATCTGCAGGCGCGACCCGGTCAATCCCCGTGTGGTTAACGCAGAACACCAGTACGGCCCTGTCACCGGCATCAACTTGCGCCATGAGTTCTCGCAAATGCTTCTGCCCTCTGAGCGTGACGGCATCCGGAAAATAGCCTTGCCCGTCATCTCCTGCCAGGGTGACATTCTTGACCTCAACCCAGGCATCCGGTGCCGTATCGTGGCCTGACAAATGCAGGTCGATCCGGCTTTTCTCCGCACCGTACCTGACCTCGCTGCGTATGGTCGCATAGCCTTTCAGCGGCTCGATAATGCCCTCTTCTATAGCCTGGCGTACTTGCCGGTTTGGTCTGGCAGTATTGATCATCGCCAGTTCATCCGGGCCGGTTTCAACCAACTCCCAGGTGTACGCCAGCTTGCGTTTGGGATCACGGCTTTCACTGAGCCAGACCCGGCTACCTTCCGCCTTGCAGCCGGACATGGAGCCGGTGTTGGGGCAATGTGCCACAACAACCTTCCCATCCGGCAATTCAACGTCTGCCAGAAAGCGCTTATAGCGTTTTATCAGCCGGCCTTCGACCAGCGGCTCCTCAAACGTCATAAAAAACTCCACCTGTTACCAGCGCCATCACCGAACCACATAACCTCGAACGGATCGCATTTCCATAGAAATCATTAGCCTATAGTACCCTGAGCCGGAGCTTGCGACACGGTCGGCAATTCAATCCCGCGCGACCCGCCAAGACACTAGCGCGACCCAGACTAATCTGCTATTTTCCGCAGATTAATTTTGGCCCGCCGCTCCACGCCTTGAGTCTGTTGATGCCAATACTGTGCAAGGCAGATATAGTGTTAAACACCTGATACATTCGGGGCGAGCGACAGGAATTCGAAGCGAGCGTACTTCCTACGTTCGCCAGGCCCTACGGGCAGGACATTCGCACCACCGGTGACGAACATCTCCCGCAGTAAAGGAAAGAGGCTGGTTTATATGCCGAAGACTAAAGAGAAAGCCCAAGACGGCTTTACAAACTTCACGCCTTACGAAATGAAGAAAGGCGAGGAGTACATGAGTGATGAGATGCACGATCACTTCCGCAGCCTTCTGCTCAAGTGGAAGCAGGAGCTGATGGAAGAAGTGGATCGCACCATGCATCACATGCAGGAAGACGCGGCGAACTATGCTGATCCGAGCGACCGTGCAACCCAGGAAGAAGAGTTCAGTCTGGAATTGCGTACCCGTGATCGTGAGCGCAAGCTGATCAAGAAAATTGACCAGACCATGGATCGCATCGACAAAGATGACTATGGCTTCTGCGATCAGTGCGGCGTTGAGATCGGCACCCGCCGTCTTGAAGCCCGCCCGACAGCGACGCTTTGCATCGACTGCAAAACACTGGCCGAGATCCGCGAACGCCAGACCGGCATCTGATACCGGCAGACGGAACCGGGAAGGCACTGCCTTTCCGGTCACCTCATCTCATGCATTCAGACTACCGGGGCCGCTTTGCTCCGTCTCCCACAGGCCCGCTTCACTTTGGCTCGCTGGTTACAGCCGTGGCTTCGTACCTGGAAGCTCGCACCCGCAACGGTGCCTGGCTGGTACGCATTGAAGACCTTGACCCTCTGCGCGAATCACAGGAAGCCACATCGGCTATCCTGCGTAGCCTGGAAGCCCACCTCCTGAACTGGGACGAGACGGTCCGCTACCAGTCAGCGCGTCATGATGCTTACGCCGAGACTATCGACCGGCTAGTCGCCACCCAAAACGCCTACTCTTGCATCTGTTCCCGCAAGGAACTGAATGCCCATCAGGGCCGACATCCTCATCACTGCCGCGACCGAAGACCCAACAGCGCAGCTGACGGCTTGCCCGCCGCCGCCCGGTTTCGCCTCGACGATCAAACAATCAAATGGCACGACCGCCTGCTGGGACCGCAATCACAGACCCTGCGAGGCGAAATCGACGATCCCGTTATCCAGCGCAAGGAAGGATTTTACGCCTATCAGCTGGCGGTTGTTGTGGATGACATTGATCAGCAAATTACCGATATCGTCCGCGGCTCGGACCTGCTCGAAACGACCGCATCCCAGATCTGCCTGTACCGCGCTATCGCCGCCGTACCGCCGGATTATCTGCATATCCCGGTGATCCTTAATACCGATGGCCAGAAACTAAGCAAACAGACCCACGCCGCTGCGCTCGATGACCGGAAGCCGGGACAGAACCTGTGGCAAGCGCTCTTCGCTCTGGGCCAGCAACCACCATCTGCGCTTTTTACAGCGCCACCAGCCGAGACACTGGCATGGGCAGAAACCCACTGGACACCTTCACAGCTCCCGCTCGCACCGGCACAACAACAGGATTCAACGCCTGACAGCCCGGGCAGTCCCGTGGTATAAACGGCCATTCACGACAGCAGGGAACGATAGTCCGATGTACATCTACCGCCTGGTTTTTCTGCTCGTTCTGGCCGTTTATATTTTCTCGCCCAACATTCTCGACTGGCTGATTCAGCCGGGAACAGCCTGGTACAGCCCTTTTGTTGCCTGGGCGTGTCTGATTGCGGTCGGCTTCTGGCTCGAATGGCGACGGGATCCAAATGAGTTTTAGCCTTACGACGCTGATTCTGGTCAGCTTCGGGTATCTGTTGCTGCTGTTTGGTATCGCTCACATTACCGAGCGCGGCATCATCCCCAAGCGCTGGGTACGCCACCCTGTTGTTTATGTGCTGAGCCTCGGCGTCTACGCCGGCACCTGGGCCGTATACGGCGCGGTCGGTATGGCGGGCGAGTTCGGCTTCGGCTTTATTGCCTATTACATCGGCATCAGTGGCGCCTTCCTGCTCGCGCCGGTATTGCTTAATCCGGTTCTGCGCATCGGACGCGCCTACCAGTTGACGTCGCTGGCTGATCTTTTTGCTTTCCGCTACCGCAGTCAGTGGGCAGGCACGCTGGTTACCCTGCTATCGGCCGCTGCCATCCTCTCGCTGCTCAGCATGCAGATCAAAGCCGTTGCGGATTCTGCCGCCCTGCTTTCGCCCCACACCTCGCCTCGTATGGTCGGCATCCTCTTTAGCGTGGCCATGATCCTGTTTACCGTTTTGTTCGGCGCGCGGCACGAACAAGGCGGCGACAGCCATCAGGGGCTGGTGATCGCCATTGCTTTCGATTCGCTCGTCAAACTGTCGGCGCTGTTGCTACTGGGCGCGGTGCTGCTGTATTCGGTTTTCGGTGGATTCTCCGGCCTGGATCAGTGGCTTGCATCAACCACCTATTCACCCAGCCCGTTTTCCCAACAGCTGAACGACGGCGGTTGGCGTGCCCTTATGCTGATGTCGTTTTCAGCCGTGCTGGTTTTACCCCACATGTACCACATGGTTTTCAGCGAAAACCCGAGCCCCAAGGCGCTCGCCAAAGCAAGCTGGGGTTTGCCGCTCTACCTGTTTCTGCTGAGCCTGCCTGTGCCGATCATCCTGTGGGGCGGCATTGCACTGGAAGCACCCACAACCGCAAGTTTCTATGCCCTCGGCACTACGTTCTCCCTCAATAGCCCGGCACTGACTCTGGTCATGTACATCGCAGGCCTGTCCGCCGCCAGCGGCCTGATGATTGTCAGCACCCTGGCGCTTGCGGGCATGGTGCTGAACCATGTGGTGCTGCCGTTGCGCCCCCCGAGAGAGCAGTCAAACATCTATAGCTGGCTACGCTGGGTCAAACGGCTGCTGGTCGCCATCATCATTTTTGCGTCACTGCTGTTTTATGACTGGGTGGGATCACGCCTGGACTTCTCCACGTTGGGTATTCTCGCACTGTCAGGCGCACTCCAACTCCTGCCCGGCGCACTCGCCGTTATTTACTGGCCGGAAGGCAACCGGAAAGGCCTGATCGCAGGGTTGCTGGCAGGCGCCGGCGTCTGGATTCTCGGGCTGGTTCTGCCTTTTTCATATGCCCCCGACCTGCTGCACCGACTGGGATTGCCGGTCGTCGATCCAAGCAACTCGCACATCTACGTGTTTGCGAGCCTTACGCTCAATGTCGTGGTGTTTGCGCTGGTGTCGCTCCTGTCGCGCACATCAAATGAAGAAAGCAGTGCGGCGCAGGCCTGTTCGCTCGGCGCGCTGTCCAGGCCGCGCCGGCGCGAACTCCTATCCGGGTCATCAGAGGAGTTCAAGCAACAGCTCGCCAAACCGCTGGGCATTGCCGTGGCTCAGCGGGAAATTGACCGTGCCCTGACCCAGCTTCGGTTACCGCCCGTCGAATACCGCCCCTACCAGTTGCGGCGGCTAAGGGACCAAATCGAAGTCAACCTGTCAGGCCTGATGGGGCCTTCTGTAGCCCAGGACATCGTCAAACATCATCTGGGATTCAAACCCCAGGCCGGACGAGGCTCTGGCCAGGATATCCATTACATCGAAAAGGCGCTGGGAGATTACCAGAGCCAGCTGACAGGTCTTGCCGGTGAGCTGGACAATCTGCGTCGGCATTATCGTCAGACCTTGCAAAACCTGCCTATCGCAGCCTGCTCCGTCGGCGACGATGGCGAAATACTGATGTGGAACCACGCAATGGAAAGGATCACCGGCATCGCTGCCGATGATGTTGTGGGCGCGCGCCTGAATGCGCTTCCCGATCAGTGGAACGAGATGCTGGACGACTTCGTCAGCGGCGAAGAGCTTCACCGACACAAGCACCGGCTGGACATGAAAGGCCGGCCGCGCTGGTTCAACCTGCACAAGTCCACCCTCAGTGGCCCGGATCATCCGGAAGGCGGCAACGTCGTGCTGGTGGAGGACCAAACCGAAACCCGGCTACTCGAAGATGAGCTGATGCACAGTGAGCGGCTGGCATCTGTTGGCCGCCTTGCCGCCGGCGTAGCCCATGAAGTCGGCAACCCGGTCACCGGCATTTCGTCACTGGCACAGAATCTCAAGCTTGAAACCGATAATCCGGACATCCTCCAGACAGCCGATCAGATTCAGCAACAGACCCGGCGAATTTCCCGTATCCTCCAGTCATTGATGAATTTCGCGCGCTCCGGCAATCATGCCCAGGCCAACCGATACGAGCCGGCGGTGATCAGGCGCTGCGTGGATGAATCCATTAACCTGGTATCACTCAGCGGGAAGGGGCGCAGCCTCAATTATCAGAACGACTGCCCGGAGGACTTGATGGTGCTGGGCGACGAGCAGCGCCTGGTTCAGGTTTTTGTTAACCTGCTTGCAAATTCACGCGACGCATCACCGGAAGGCAGTACCATCCGCGTGAGTGGAAAGCGGGAAGCTTACTCCGCTATCATCGAAGTGATCGATGAGGGTGATGGCATACCCGCAGACCAACTCGACCATATTTTTGAGCCCTTCTATACGACCAAAGGACCTAACCAGGGCACCGGCCTTGGGCTGGCTCTGGTGTACAGTATCGTGGAAGAGCACTACGGCAACATTCAGGTGGAAAGCCCGGTTTCCGACGCCGGACAAGGCGGCACGTGCATCCGCCTGAAGCTACCTGCCTATGAAATTGAAGACGACGCCCAAGAGCGTTCCGGAATCGTCGACTGAAAGAGGCATTAAACCGAAGCATGCGCCGTATCCTGATCGTAGAAGATGAAGAAATTATCCGCTCCGCGCTACGCAAGCTGCTGATGCACGCGGACTATGATGTGTCAGATGCAGGCTCGGTTGACGAAGCCCGCACCCGATTCAATCTCGACAATTTCGACCTGATCATTTCAGACCTTCGTCTTCCGGGCGCTGCCGGCACCGAATTGATCCGACTGGCTCCCAATACGCCAGTCCTCATCATGACCAGTTACGCCAGCCTTCGATCGGCCGTCGACTCAATGAAACTGGGTGCCGTCGAATACATTGCCAAGCCGTTCGATCACGATGAAATGCTCGCCTCCGTAGAAGAGATCATCCGACGCAGTGACGGCACAACATCCGATGAACCCGCCTCCGGCCTGCCCGGCGAAGACATCGACCAGCATGACGCCGATCCTTCCCGCATCATGTTCGGCGAGTGCAGCGCCATGCAGCGCGTCTTCACCTTGATCCGAAAAGTCGCCCCGACTGATACAACCGTACTGATTCAGGGCGAGTCAGGCACGGGCAAGGAGCTGGCAGCCCGGGCACTGCACCAACTGAGCCCACGGGCTCGACAGCCACTGATCTGCGTTAACTGTGCAGCCATCCCGGAAAGTCTGATTGAATCGGAACTGTTTGGTCATGAAAAAGGCGCCTTCACCGGCGCAGTATCTGCCCGCACAGGGCTGATTGAAGCCGCGGACGGTGGCAGCCTGTTTCTTGATGAAATAGGCGAACTGCCAGCCGAGGCTCAGGCCCGTTTACTGCGGGTATTACAGGAAGGCGAAATTCGCAAAGTCGGCTCAACCCAGAGCCGCCAGGTCAACGTGCGGATGATCGCGGCCACTCACCGCAACCTCAAAGCAATGACGCGCACGGGCGAATTCCGGGAAGACCTTTATTACCGCCTCAACGTCATGCAGGTGCGCATTCCTCCGCTGCGCGAGCGGGATGCCGATATCCTCGGGCTGGCCAGACGCTTCCTGCAGCGGCAAGCCAAACGTATGGAAAAACCCGGCCTCAGCCTGGCGCCAGACGCCATGCGCCTGATCGAGCGGCATCGCTGGCCTGGCAACGTGCGGGAGCTTGAGAACGCCATCGAACGGGCCGTCATCCTCTGCGACGACGACCTGATCACCGCATCCTTGCTGGATCTGGACTCGGAAAGCGACGATTACCCTATCCCGGAAACACTACTTGAAGAGGACAACCCGTCCCCGAGTCAGGATCCTCAGGCCACGAACGACCTCTCACTGGAAGACTACTTCCAGCACTTCGTTCTCGAAAACCAGGACAAGATGAGCGAGACCGAGCTGGCCCAGAAGCTGGGCATTAGCCGCAAGTCGCTGTGGGAGCGCCGGCAACGTCTTGGCATTCCGCGCAAAAAAGCAGGCACCTGATAGCCGCGGCCGGCGCAATGCTGGCCTCCGCCGACCCCCATTCCGAACAACTCCGCAGTACCGCTTCTCTCGCCCGCCATCACCGTGTGCAATTGTCGGTCGGAATATCGCAGCCCCCTCAGCTATTCGAATCCTGGCCATAAACAAATGAATCAACTTTCAACTGTTACCGCACGTTACCTCAGGGAACAGCCTTGGTCTGAAAAGTGAGATCCAAGTAACACTTTCGTATAAAAACAGTCTCTCGGTAAACCCGTATATTTCGTAAATCACTGTTAATAAAGAACTAATAAAAACTGGCACACGCAATGCAATCTTATTGGGGTGAACAACAACAAGAATTGAATGACGCAGCGTCAAAAACAAAAACAAAAAGCTGCAATGCGCTCAGCAACAAAAACAAGAATTGAGCGCGAGCGAACTGAGTGTTTTGGGTGCTGGGCTTTTTAGTGGTACCTGACTGTTGCGAGTTGCACATGTAGATAAGAATCGTCTTCCAGACGCCGCTATATTTGCTCCAATCTCGTGAAAAGTCATTGTCACTCTATGTGGTCAAAGCGTTCCGCTCGCATCATTCGCTCTCAACCTGGAGCCATGCTCTAAAAATTTGAGAGCTTACGTCCCCACTTTCGGGATGTGCCACAACAACAAAAATGCAGATCGTCTACTCTTCTCGGCGGGTTCGTGATTCACGATCCCGCCTTTTGATTTTCTGGGCCAGACGTTTTCTGTCAGGCGAAGAACGGGCCTTCAGCGGATAGCACATCACCCCTGTTCATTTTCCACCTGCCCCTGGTACAGGTATCGCCCGCGCGGTTTGAGTTCTGCGGTTCGCCTTCCCCGCCACAAAACGTTAAACTCCCGTCCTGACTGTGAGCAAAGACGGCTCAATGCCGCACAGACTCACTGGCCACCCGACGCATTCATCAGAACTGGTCTAGATGCTAAAAAAAATCATGTCCTATATGCCCGGGAAGGGCAGAAAAAAACAACAGCCGACTTATCAGCGACAGGTCATCCCCCGGGACCAACATACGGTATCCCGCTCGCTGATCAGTGAACCTGCCAAAAAAGTGCTGAGCCGACTCAACAACGCCGGCTTTGAAGCTTACCTGGTGGGCGGCGGTGTCAGGGACATACTGCTCAACGGCCGCCCGAAAGACTTCGACGTGGCCACCAACGCCACGCCGGAAGAAGTCCGGGACCTGTTCCGAAATTCTCGCATGATCGGGCGGCGGTTCCGCATCGTCCATGTTCTGTTTGGCCGCGAAATTATCGAAGTCACCACCTTTCGCGGCAATGCAACAGAAGCCGAAGACAGCAGCGATGACCAGCGTCGCGCCAGCGAGCACGGCCTGCTGCTGCGCGATAATGTATATGGCAGCATGGAAGAAGACGCCCTGCGCCGAGACTTTACCGTCAACGCGCTCTACTACTCGCTTGAAGATTTCAGCGTTATCGATTTTACCGGTGGCGTAGACGATCTTAACAATCGCCGCCTGACACTGATCGGGGATCCCGAAACACGCTACCGGGAAGACCCTGTGCGAATGCTTCGAGCGGTGAGATTTGCGGCCAAACTCGATTTCAGCATTGCCCCTGACACAGAAGCCCCTATCCAGACGTTGGCGCCATTGCTGACGCACGTGCCCTCAGCGCGCCTGTTTGAAGAAGTCCTGAAACTGTTTTCTGCCGGTTATGGCGCGAAGACTTACGGGCTGCTGACCCAATACGGACTACTGGCGCCGCTGTTCCCTGCCACCGCTGCGGCCATCGCAAACGGCGAACCCGATGACCTGATCCGCCGCGCGCTGGAGAATACGGACAATCGCATCCATCAGGGCAAGTCAGTCACACCTTATTTCCTCTATGCAGCGCTTCTTTGGCCCGCCTTGCAGGCCGAGTGGCAGCGACGTCAGGATAATGGTGAGCCCGCACAACCGGCGCTGCACCAGGCCATCGGCAAGGTAATCGGCCAGCAGGTTCAGGCTACCGCAATCCCCCGTCGTTTCTCAGGCCCGATGAAGGAAATCTGGGAACTGCAGATGCGACTGCCTCGCCGGAATGGCAAACGGGCACTTGTCACGCTCGAACATCCCCGCTTCCGCGCGGCGTACGACTTCCTGCTGGTCAGAGAAGCTGCCGGCGAAACCAACGAAGGACTGGGTGAGTGGTGGACCGACTTCCAGAAAAAAGATGAAAAAGGCCGTGAGCGCATGCTGTCAGAGCTCGCGCCAAGTGGCCCAAAAAACCGGCGGCGCAAGCGCAAAAAGCCGGCAACGCCAAAGGACTGACAGCGCATGCCGGTCGTTGATGTCTACATCGGCCTTGGCAGCAACCTGGCCGACCCGCTACGCCAGCTTGCCGGCGCCATTGCGGCACTGGCTGCGCTTCCGGAAACCTGCCTGATTGCCCAGTCACCCTTTTACGCCAGCAAACCGGTTGGCCCTCAGGATCAACCGGATTTCATCAACGGCGCAACTCACCTCAGAACATCATTGCTGCCGCTTGAACTGCTGGATCAACTCCAGAACATAGAACAACACCACCAGCGCGAGCGCATTCAGCATTGGGGTCCGCGCACGCTGGATCTGGATTTACTGCTATTCGGCATGCAAACGATAAACGAGCCCCGGCTGACCGTCCCCCATCGCGAACTGGCTAATCGGGATTTTGTCTTGCAACCACTGCTCGACCTGGCACCTGAGCTGACACTCCCGAACGGCGACACTGTTGCCGAATTGCGCCAGCGATGCCCTGACAATCAGTTACGCCTGCTTAATCCTGCCCCCTCGAGTCTTGCCACCCCCAGGCCTGAAGATTAACCTTAGGGACTGACTTTTATAGCCGGTCGTTTCTGACCCTTTAGAAAGCCGCTGCCCGGGTCATACCTCAGTAAACGGGCATCAGGCAGCCTCTCAAACAGAACCCACGAAAAAGGCGAGGATCTTATGGCCGTCACTATCAATACCCTTCGGGAACGCAAAGCAAAAGGTGAAGCCTTTTCTGCATTGACTGCGTACGACGCAACCTTCGCCCAACTGGTCAGCGAAGCGGGTGTGGATGTCATTCTAATTGGCGACTCCCTTGGCATGGTCCTGCAGGGCCATGACAGTACGCTTCCCGTTACACTGGAACAAATCAGCTATCACGTCCGCTCCGTCGCCAAGGGCAATCGCGGGGCACTGATCATGGCGGACATGCCATTCATGAGTTATGGCACAGTCACAGCAGCGCTGGACAATGCGGCCGAACTGATGCGCGCCGGTGCCCAGATGGTCAAACTCGAAGGCACCGACTGGATGGCCGAAACGATACGGGCCCTGAGTGACCGCGGCGTGCCGGTTTGCGCACATTTGGGGCTCACGCCCCAGTTTGTGAACAAGTTTGGTGGTTACAAAGTACAGGGCCGCGGTGAAGAACAGGCGGATGAGATGGTCAGGCATGCCCAATTGCTTGAAGAAGCGGGCGCCGACGTCCTGCTGCTGGAGTGCGTACCTTCCGCACTCGCCAAGCGCATCACGGAAGCGGTCAAGGCTCCGGTAATTGGCATTGGTGCCGGCGCGGATACTGACGGCCAGGTGCTGGTCATGCACGACATGCTGGGTGTCACCACTGGTAAAACAGCACGTTTTGTAAAGAACTTCCTCGCAGAATCAGATTCGGTACAAGCCGCCTTCGCCGCCTACGCAAAAGCTGTCAGGGAACGCAGTTTCCCTGCCCAGGAGCACACGTTTAAAGCATGAGAACCGTCCACTCAATACGGGAGCTTCGCTCGCTTCTTAATAGCCACCGCCAAAACGGCCTCAAGATTGCATTGGTACCCACCATGGGTAATTTGCATGAAGGGCACATATCACTGGTCGAGAAAGCCAGGCAACACGGCGATATCGTGGTGACCAGCATTTTCGTGAACCCGATGCAGTTCGGGGCTAACGAAGACCTGAACACCTATCCCCGCACGCTCCGCGAAGACCAGCAAAAACTGGAAGATGCCGGCAATCACATTGTCTTTGCGCCAACCGCCGAAGAACTCTACCCGAACGGCTTGGCACAACAGTCGCAAGTCTCGGTGCCTGTGGTCAGCGAAGGACACTGTGGTGCCAGTCGCCCCGGACATTTTAACGGTGTCTCCACAGTGGTCACCATGCTGTTCAATATCGTGCAGCCTGACTATGCCATCTTTGGCGAGAAAGATGCCCAGCAGTTAGCCGTGATCCGAAAAATGACGAGCGACCTGTTCATGCCGGTTGAAATTGTCGGTGGCCCAACCATCCGCGAAGAGGATGGTCTCGCAAAAAGCTCTCGCAACGGCTACCTCTCGGCGTCAGAACGGCAGGTTGCACCAGCCCTCCATCAAGCCCTGCAAACAGCGGCCAAAGCGCTGGCAACCGGAAGCACCGATTACGCCGGTATTGAGCGGGACGCTATGGAGTCACTATCCCGGGCAGGTTTTCGACCCGATTACTTCAATATCAGCAGCAGCCTGACCCTTAAACCCGCTGCCCCGGACGACAAAGCACTGACGATTCTTGCTGCCGCATTTCTGGGCACCACCCGTCTGATAGATAACGTCACAATTGACCGTTAAATCATCTGCCATTACAGCCAGGGAGAGGCCCCAAAACATGAGCCACAGTTCTCTTACCAGTAAACCGGAATGGAAAAACCTGACAGCCCACCAGCAAGAGCTCAAAAATACGCATATGCGGGACCTGTTCGAACAGGACCCTCAGCGTTTTGACCGCTACTTTCTCAAGGCTGCCGGTATTTCACTGGATTATTCCAAGAATCTGATTGCCGATGACACCATGCCGCGCCTGACTGCGCTGGCACGTGCTTGTGACCTGCCCGATAAAATCGAAGCCATGTTCCGGGGCGACAAGGTCAACAACACCGAAAACCGCCCGGCGCTCCATACGGCACTCCGCAACCTGTCGGACACGCCAATAGAAGTGGACGGCCAGGACATCATGCCGGAAGTCCGCAGCACCCTGGCTCGCATGGAAGAATTTGTCTGGCGTATCCGCAGCACCCAGTGGCGCGGCTTCACCAACAAACCGTTTACAGACGTTGTCAGCATCGGGATAGGCGGCTCCTTCCTCGGCCCCAAACTGGTATCGGCAGCCCTGAAACCCTATTGGCACGGTCACCTGAACTGTCATTACGTTGCCAACATCGATGGCAGTCATATCACCGAAGTACTGCGACACATCAACCCCGAAACCACTCTGTTCCTGATCCAGTCGAAATCTTTCCGCACTCAGGAAACGCTGGAAAACACCAAGGTGGCCCGGGAATGGTTCCTTCACAACGGTGGCGATGAGAACCTGATTTCCAAGCACTTTGTTGCCGTGACAGCCAATGAAGCAGATGCGGTGGAGTTTGGCATAGCGCCTGAAAACATCTTCCCGATGTGGGATTGGGTCGGCGGTCGCTATTCATTGTGGTCCGCCATAGGACTGCCGACCGCACTCACCATTGGCATGGAGAATTTCAGAGCACTACTGTCCGGTGCCCACGCGATGGACCAGCATTTCCGCACCGCGCCTCTGGAGCAGAACCTGCCAGTGACAATGGCCATGCTCGGCGTTTGGTATGGCAATTTCTGGGGTGCCGATGCTCACGCCATTCTGCCTTACGATCACTACCTCCGTGGCTTGCCTGCCCATTTGCAGCAACTGGACATGGAAAGTAATGGCAAGTGTGTGACCCGCGACGGCGTCGCCGTTGATTACGACACTGGCCCCATTATCTGGGGCGGCGCAGGCGCGAACGGCCAGCACGCCTATCACCAGTTATTGCATCAGGGAACGCGCCTGTCACCGGCGGACTTCATTATTCCGATGCGCACTCATAACCCAGTAGCGACCCATCATCCGATCCTGTTCGCCAACTGCCTGAGCCAGACTCAGGCACTGATGCAGGGCAAGAACCTGGAAGAAGCGAAAGCCGAACTCCGGGATCAGGGGCTAGACGCCGCCGCTATCGAGAAACTGGCGCCGCACAAGGTTATTCCCGGCAACAAGCCGTCCAATACCATCCTTTTTGAGCGGTGCACGCCGCGTATTGTGGGAGCTCTGGTGGCGCTATACGAACATAAAACCTTCGTACAGGGTGCAATCTGGGATGTGGATTCGTTCGATCAGTGGGGAGTCGAGCTGGGTAAGCAATTGGGACAGGATATTCTTGACCGATTGATGAAACCGGAAAATGGCGTCAAAACCGACAGCTCAACTGACGGTCTGATCGCCCTGTTCCGGCACAAGCACCAGGACGACGCCTGATGCCTGCAGTCGCGACATTCAGGCGTCAGCAGCGCTGACCTCTGAACTATCATCGGAACTATCGCCTGAACTATTGATGGCGCGGGGTGAGATCACCTCGCCCCGCCAACTGAAGGGCACCACCCACAACTTCTGATCGCGAGTGTACTGGCTCCAGAGTTCAGTATAATTCTGACCATTGACCGGATGCTGATCCACCGGCGCAATCTCGGCCAGCGGACAGAGCACAAAAGCATTGGTCAGAATTTCCGAGCGCGGCAACTCAACACCATCAAAGACGCCCACCCGATCATCGTAGGTCAGAATATCGAGATCCAGCGTTCGGGCACTGAACTTGGGCGCATCATGGTGACGACCGTTCTCCGCCTCCAAAGCTTTGAGGAACCGTGATAGCGTGGACACCGACTCTTCCGTCTGCAGTCCAACTACCAGGTTCAGAAAGTGCTCTCCGTCAAATCCGACCGCTTCACTTTCGTAGACTGACGATACGGTCAGCCTGCCATAATGTTCTGCCAACGCATTCAACGCAGCATGGATATGGCGCTCACGCTCGATGTTACTGCCAATGCTGATATAAACCCTTGCCGCGTTTGACACTATCGTGTCCCTCTCTCTATTCGAACACCCACTGCACGCGCCGTTGGAACAGCGCCGGGTTTGCGTATGACAAGCCGTACCCAGGACGTACCGAACTGCGTCCGGATCAAGCCGGCAATGGCCTCCGCCGCGCACTCCAGTAACTGGGGCTGGTTCTGCTCAAACCAACCGGTGACAGCTGCACTGACGGCAGCATAGTCTAACGCATCTTCCACTGCGTCAGACTGACCGGGAATGCCGATATCCCAGGCCATCTCCAGATCAATCTCAAGTCGCTGCAATATCTCCCGCTCCCAGCCATAAACGCCGATTACGGTTTCCACTGCCAGACCTTCAATAAAAACAGTATCAGTCACACCAACTCCGGTTCTTTAAAACTTGCAGCCGGCAACCCATTCACTTTAACGTAACTGGAACCGACCTCCCGCTGGTCGTAACTGACCCGCTTATCCCGCCAGTCTCCTGACAGCTTTTGGGGAAGCGATTCTCGCATAATCAGACGATGCGCGTCTCTGCCCATGACCGATTCACTTGTATCTGTTTTGTTTAGCCTCGGTGCCTATTTGTCAGGCTCCGTTATGTTTGCGCCGATTGTTTGCCGGCTATGGTCACTTCCCAATCCCCGTGCGCAAGGCTCCGGTAATCCGGGCGCGACCAACGTCTACCGCATTGGTGGCTGGCTCCCGGCAGGTCTTACGCTGTTGCTGGACGCCGCAAAAGGCGCTCTGCCCGTATACGCAGCGGCGGCGTACGGTTTGGGGATTATTCCGCAGGCGTTTATCGGGCTCTGCGCCATCACCGGCCACATGCTACCTGTTTTCGCGCGCTTTCAGGGGGGCAAAGGTGTCGCTACCGCACTTGGGGCAGGTGTTGCGCTGGCACCCGCCACAACACTGATACTTGCCGCTATCTGGGGACTGATCGTCTGGCGTTGGCGCATCTCATCTCTGGCATCTGTGTGCGCAGTATTGGCCGGGCCTGTCATCAGCGCACTTTTGGAGCCGGATGCCTTGCCCCTGTTCGGCCTGCTCGCCTTGCTGATTCTGGTGCGACACAGGGACAATCTGATCCGGCTGGCACAGCATCGCGAACCACCTGTATAACGAGCCGGCCAAACAACCCGGTTAGCGCTTCAACCCGTCCTCACAACGCTCTTCCAGTGATGGCAGCGTATCCATTGGCCAGCGCGGCACCGCGATAATCCGGTCGCCGTCACGCTGCCCTGCTTTCAACCGTTGGCAACCGGCATAGGCGATCATCGCGCCATTGTCAGTGCAGAATTCCGGGCGGGCGTAGAAGACCCCGGCGTTCAGCTTACGCACCATTTTTTCGAGCGCGCCACGCAACCGCTGGTTGGCACTCACACCACCTGCGACCACCAGACGCGAGCAACCACTCGCTTCCAGGGCTCGGCGACATTTGATAGTCAGCGTCTCGACAACAGCCACTTCAAACGCCAATGCAATATCTGCACGGGTCTGATCATTCAGATCACCTTCCGCCCTGGCCGCATTGACGGTGTTCAAGGTGAAGGTTTTCAGACCACTGAAGCTGAAATCCAGCCCGGGACGATCCGTCATTGGCCGAGGGAATCGATAGCGCCCCGGCGTACCCTGACCTGCCAGCCTCGCAATGCGCGGACCGCCGGGATAATCAAGCCCCAGCATTTTGGCGGCCTTATCGAACGCCTCCCCGGCGGCGTCATCGACTGACTCACCCAACAACTCGTACTGACCAATGCCATCAACTCTAACCAATTGGGTGTGACCGCCCGACACCAGCAACGCAACAAACGGAAACGCCGGCGGATTATCTTCCAGCATTGGCGCCAGCAAGTGCCCTTCCATGTGATGAACGCCCAGCACTGGGATATCCAGCGCTAACGCCAGCGCGTGCGCCACTGAACCGCCCACCATCAGCGCACCAATCAGGCCCGGCCCGGCGGTATAGGCAATAGCGTCCAGATCACGCCGACCACAACCCGCCTCAGCCAATACCTGATCGCATAAAGGCAGCAGCTTTCGCACATGATCTCTTGATGCCAGCTCTGGCACTACGCCGCCGTAATCCGCATGCACCTCAATCTGGCTGTATAACGCGTCGGACAAAAGCCCTCGCTCACTATCAAACAGCGCGACTCCTGTCTCATCACACGACGTTTCAATTCCAAGAACCAGCATTCAGGTCGCCTCAACCATCAAAAACATGGCGCCCAGCGCACCTACTGCGCGAGCAATCGAACAAACTCCCGCTATTTTATCAGAGAAGCGCGCACCTCGACGCTACGAATCACCCGCAAATCCTCCCAGGGTGTACCTGGAAAGACAGGCCCCTCTGACTTATCTGATTGCACGCTTTACAACCAGATAGATTAGGCGCTATCATTGCCGCCCTTAAATCTGTGCTGATCGAGTTTTGGCCAATGTCACTTTTGGCGGATGTTACCGGATCAGTCTCAGAACTAACGAATCATCAGGTCACGCGCAAACGTATTATCCGCGCGGGGCTCTGACACTTAATCCGATTTGATAAAGGTAGGTGATTCCCGAATGCCAGCTGTTAAAGTGAAAGAGAACGAGCCATTCGACGTAGCTCTGCGTCGCTTCAAGCGGTCTTGCGAAAAAGCCGGTGTCCTGTCTGAAGTGCGTCGTCGTGAGCACTACGAGAAGCCGACTGCAGTTCGTAAGCGTAAAGCTGCCGCTGCCGTGAAGCGTCATCTCAAGAAGCTTCAGCGTGAGCAGCGCAAGTTCGAGCGCCTGTACTGAGTTTTAGTCAGAGCTGAACTGCGGCTGACTGCCTGACTGCAAAGCCGATTGATACTAGCAGCATCACCGTATCAAGGCGCAGTCCGGGGTAATCGCATACAATGCCGTCGTGGCCTCGCCTCGGCGGCATTTTTGGCTTGTAGCCAGCCTCACGATACTGACTCCGCAGCCTGATACCGGTCGACCTTTTAAACAGGCGAATGCCGGTGCCTGAGCTAATCTCTAGGTGCTGACAACACCGCAACTCCGGAGATGCCATGAGCGGAATGATCCCTCAACGCTTTATTGACGACCTGCTCGATCGCATTGATCTGGCCGAGTTGATAGGCAACAGGGTCACGCTCAAAAAAGCAGGCGGTAGCTACAAGGCCCGCTGCCCGTTTCACGATGAAAAAACGCCGTCGTTTAACGTACGTCCGGACAAAGGCTTCTATCATTGTTTCGGCTGTGGCGCCCATGGTGATGCCATCAGCTTTATCCGGGAGTTTGACCATCTCGGATTTACCGAAGCGGTAGAGGACCTGGCCCGACGCGCCGGCCTCGAAGTCCCTTACGATCAGGCAGCCCGCCAGGAAATCCAGCAGGCGCGCACCCTGACCGACGCACTGGACTTTGCCAACCAGTTCTATCGCAATGCGCTTGCCGAGCCCGGATCGGGCTTCGCCCGTGACTACCTTCAGAAGCGGGGTCTGGATAAGGCGATTATCGAGCTTTACCAGATCGGTTTTGCACCCGCTGACGGCAACGCGCTTCACCTTGCGGCAGAGCCTGCACTGCAAGGCCCGCTAAACGAAACAGGCACCGTCTCCGACCGGTTTGGCCGGCCAAGAGACTTGTTTCGAAACCGGATCATGTTTCCGATCCGCAACACCCGCGGCAGAACCGTTGGCTTTGGCGGCCGCACGCTGGGTGATGACAAGGCGAAGTACATTAATTCGCCCGAGTCAGACGTTTTTCATAAAAGTCGCGAAGTCTACGGTCTCTATGAAGCGCAACAATCGCTTCGACGGCTGGATCGCCTACTGGTGGTCGAAGGCTACATGGACGTTATTGCACTGGCGCAAAACGGCATTCATGAGGCCGTCGCAACTCTTGGCACCGCGACAAACCAGGACAGCCTGCAAGCGCTACTGCGTCACGTCCGCCATATTATTTTCTGTTTTGACGGCGACAATGCCGGTTTCAGGGCAGCTGACAAGGCGATGGAAAACGCCCTTGAATTACTGGCTGACGGCATGCATCTCCAGTTTCTGATGCTGCCGGACGGGGAAGATCCAGACACCCTGATCCGCAAAGAAGGAGCTGAGGCCTTTCGCAAGCGAATTGACGGCGCAGCCCCTCTGTCGAGATTTCTTTTCGATCGACAAAGTGCCGGCCTTGACCTGAATCTTCCGGAGCACCGGGGCGAGCTTCGGGCCCGGGTAGAGCCTTTGCTGAACCGCATGCCCCGCTGCACATTGCGGGACGCCATGTGGCACGAAATGCTGCGGCTGTGCGGGCGCCGTGAGTGGCAGGGACGGCAGGACTGGAAAAAAGGCGACGGCAGACGGGAGCGAATCAACGAAGAACCGGTCGAAGTAAGACTGAATCCCGATAGCAGCCTAAGCCTGGCATTGATCGAAGCGCCTGAACTGGCCAACGAAATACTGGAAGCCGGCATGCGCGACCGCCGGCTTCGACAATCAACAGCACTCGCCCAGTGGATACGGGACGAGCAGCTAAACAAACACGGCGACGTGATCGCCGCTTTGGCCTTTAACCACAAGGCCCGGGAACGCTTCTACCATCTATTTGATGGCATTGAACATGTTCCGACAAGAGAAAACCTTCTCGCAACAGCGCGGGAAATGCTAACACCTAACCAGGAAGCCGTCCGCAAGCAGAAGATTGCGGCCCTGATCAGACGGAAGACGTCAGGCGAGTTTACCGAGGACGATCATCGTGAACTCAAGCGCCTGAGTAGCGGAACCATTCAGGATCAGGGATAGGCAGGAAAACGGGAACTAGCTGCCAGTGCAGCGTTGCGATGTGCCACTGCCCGAAACCCGACAGGTTTTCGGGGCAAACAATGACACTGCCCTTGAAATACGGGCAAATCGCCACCAGTTAGTGGGAACTGGCAGAGTTTTTTGCGACAGCTATAATGGCTGTTTATCTTTTCATCTTTTCTACAGCGAGTCCATAGGGTGTCTATGTCAGGCAATTCGCAGAAGTCACGTTTGAAAGACCTCATCGCACGAGGCAAAGAACAAGGGTACCTGACCTACGCCGAAGTCAACGACCACCTCCCTGAGGATATAGCGGATCCGGATCAGGTGGAAGACATCATCCGGATGATCAACGACATGGGCATTCAGGTGTCCGAAGTTGCCCCTGACGCTGATACCCTGCTGATGACCGATGGCGATACCTCGGCCGATGAAGCCGCTGCAGCAGAAGCAGCTGCAGCCCTGGCCGCGGTCGAAAGCGATGCTGGCCGGACGACGGATCCTGTGCGTATGTACATGCGCGAGATGGGTACCGTTGAACTGCTGACCCGCGAAGGCGAGATTGTCATTGCAAAGCGCATTGAGGAAGGGATTCGCGACGTTATGGCCGCGATTGCCCATTTCCCGGGCACCGCCAGCACGGTTATCGGGGCATACGACCGCATTATCGAAAATGAAGGCCGTATCAGCGATATCGTAACCGGGTTCCTTGATCCTGACGGCGCCGAGCCGTTCATGGGCGAAACGCCTGCTCCGGAAGAAGACACGTCAGATAGCAACGACGACGATGACGACGACGAAGAGGAAGAAACCGAGAGCGGCCCGGATCCTGAAGAGACCCGCCTGCGCTTCGAACTTCTGAGAGAGAAGCTAGCCATTGCCGACGCCGCCCTGGAAGAGCATGGCCGCGACAGCAAGGTCACACAGGATGCCCTGAACGAACTGGGCGAAGTATTTGCCCCGTTCAAACTGGCCAATAAAGCATTTGACGAGTTGGTTCGGGTTATTCGCTCAACCAATGAAGCGGTTCGCGCAAACGAGCGCACTATAATGAACCTCTGCATTCGCGAAAGCCGTATGCCGCGCAAGGACTTCATCAAGTCTTTCCCCGGTAACGAGACCAATATCGAATGGGCGACCAAAATCGCCAAGAGCAAGAAGCCATACGCCGACAAAGTCGCTGAACGACTGGATGAAATCCTCCGTATGCAAAAGCGCATACTGAACATCCAGACTGACGTCGACCTTGTGGTTTCCGATATCAAGGAAATCAACCGCCGCGTCTCTATCGGCGAAGCCAAGGCCCGTCGTGCCAAGAAGGAAATGGTGGAAGCCAACCTGCGCCTGGTTATCTCCATCGCTAAAAAGTACACCAACCGCGGTCTGCAATTCCTCGACCTGATCCAGGAAGGCAACATCGGACTGATGAAGGCGGTCGACAAATTCGAGTACCGCCGTGGTTACAAGTTCTCGACCTACGCCACCTGGTGGATTCGTCAGGCGATTACCCGCTCGATTGCAGACCAGGCACGGACTATCCGTATCCCGGTTCACATGATCGAAACGATCAACAAGCTCAATCGGATTTCCCGCCAGATGCTGCAGGAAATGGGCCGTGAACCGACACCGGAAGAGCTGGGCGAGCGCATGGAAATGCCTGAGGACAAGATCCGCAAGGTACTGAAGATCGCAAAAGAGCCGATCTCCATGGAAACCCCAATCGGTGATGACGAAGATTCACACCTGGGCGATTTCATTGAGGACATTCAGGCCCTTTCACCGGTTGATTCCGCTACAGCGGAAGGCCTTCGCGAAGCAACACGCTCCGTACTGGCCGGACTGACAGCACGCGAGTCCAAGGTACTGCGGATGCGCTTCGGCATCGAAATGAACACCGACCACACCCTTGAGGAAGTCGGCAAGCAGTTCGATGTTACCCGTGAGCGAATTCGTCAGATCGAAGCCAAGGCATTGCGCAAACTGCGTCATCCTTCGCGCTCCGATCACCTGCGTGGCTTTATCGACGATCATAACTCCTGATAACACCTCATCAGGTATAGCGGGCGCCTTACCCTATGGGTATAATGGCGCCCGTTTTTACTTCCTTTTCGGGCCCATAGCTCAGTTGGTTAGAGCAGTCGACTCATAATCGATTGGTCCCTGGTTCAAGTCCAGGTGGGCCCACCATTCTTTTCAGCTTCTCTCCTCCCATAAAAGACTATTTCCGCACACCACCTCCCAAACTGCAGCAATGAATCCAATTTACGCCTCCTGCTGCCCACAGAATCCGTCAAAAACACATTCAAAACGCAACACGCCACATAGATAAAACCACCCGTTTTGAGACGTTCGTCACAGCAAAATCAAGATAAATATTTGGCAATGGAACGGTAATCCGTTAGAGAGGCTCAATCAAAAAACGAAAGAATAATTATTATCTAATTGTTTTTTATAGATTTATTTAGATCCCATTCTCATCTATTTAATTGACATACCGCTTTCGGAACCCACTTCCCGGCCTTTAATGACTAGTTCGACCCGCCAACCTGTCACTCCGGCCAAAACTTCTGCTGCATCTCCGATTTAAGATAGCCGTATAACAATGTACAAATGTTCCGCTTTAAATCGCAGTCGCCCTCACCTGTTCCAGTCCAGACCGCGGGCAGAAAAATAAGCATAAAAAGGAGTATCCAGATGACCACTTCGGCACCAACGTATCGGCGTATTCTCACCTCCGCAGTCAGCCTTGCATTGGCAGGTATGGCCTCCACAGCTTCAGCCAGTATGGGTAACATCGGCACCACCTACGGCATTCTTCCATCGGACATTGCGTCCGCACAGGCCCTGTCGATGTTCAACTCGCAGGTATCGGCCACTTACTATAATCCGGCCTATCTGGCGAAAGATGACCGCGGCGAGCTTACAACCGGTATCTTGCACGCCGAACCCGAGCTTCGCGCCTCATCAGCGAACCGCAATGGCGATATCCTGTCGAACCAACCTAGTCAACACGTGCTGATCGGCATGAAGACAGACCTGTCATCACTCACCCGCTTTGATCACCCGTTCTACCTGGGCTTTATGGCGGGCGTCGAAAAGTACGGCAAGGAAATGCTGGCCTTTGAATCAGAAACCTCAACTGAAGGTCAATTCATGGAATACGGCCGCCAACCGCTGTTCCTGAACCTGGGTGGCGCTACCACCGTCTGGCGCGGTATCGATGTTGGCTTGTCGTTCCGTATCACCCTGCAATCGGAAGCCTCACTGACCACTACCACCGATCTCGCCGGTAACACGCAATACGAAACCCTGACCGTCAATGCTGAACCGTCGCTCCGCTCCATTCTGAGCACCAGCGTTGATATGGGTGAAACTTTCTGCCCCGACTCTTCCTGCTGGCTCGACGGTTTTGAAACAGCCTTCGCTTATCGCAGCAGTTCCAGCACCAGCACCCAGGTTGACGCCAATACCGTTATCCCCGGCCTGATTCCCTCCAGCAACCCGCTGGTTTTCTCGGTTCTCACTTACGACTCCTATCAGCCATCCATCTACAGTCTGGCGATGCAGTACGCGACCGATGACTGGCGCGTGGGTGTGACGCTCGAGCAACAGAACTGGTCCGAGCTCGAAGACCGGTTTGAGACGGACACCATCAAAGATCAGGGCAATGCCCAGTTTGACGATATTGTGATTCCGCGCATTGGTGCCGAGTACCGTTTCGCCGAGCATTTCGGTGTGACTATGGGCTTCGCTTACCAGGAATCCGCCCTGAAAAGCGACAGTACTCAGGACGTGAACTACTTCGACAATGACAAGTACATCATTGGCCTGGGCCTTTCCGCCGAGTATACGAAAACCCGTTATCTGACCTACCCCATACGCTTCGACTTCGGCTACCAGCGCCAGATGCTGCAGGATCGGGATTTCACCCTGGACAACACTCAGCCAGGCAGCACTACCGGTACCACCGTCTCTACCAGCGGCGATGTTGACGTATTCAGCGGCTCAGTCACGCTGAAATTCTGATCGAGAGGTGTCAGCGATGAAACATTACAAGTTATTGGCTCTGGCCCCTGCTGTGCTGCTCGCAGCCTGCGGAGGCGAAGAACAAACGGTTACTCAGCCCACATCACCGGGCTCAGTCGTGTACACCTTCCCGGCGGATGGTCAGGCAAACGTATCGCCGAAAGCTGATCTGGTCCTGCGTTTCTCTGATGCCATCACGGACGACGCCATTGCAAGCAAGGTTCAGGTTGCGCCGAGTGGTGGCGGAGACCCGGTCAGCTTCAGCGTCACCCCGGTCGACAATGGCCTCAGCCTGGTTCTCACACCGTCTGACGAGCTCAAACCCGGTACTGAGTACACTGTCAGCTTCGCCAACAACCTTGGCGCTGCAGGCAACCGCTCGATTGCAACTCCCAATGCGACGGGGCCCGACGGTATCCAGTTCACCACCCGTGGTAGCTTCAGTCAGGTTGCCAAACTGGCCAATCTGAGCGACACATTCGAAGTGATCAACACGCTACCGGACGGGGATTTCTTCCGGTTCATGGATTTCTCCACGATTCGCTTGCAGACCAGCCAACCGATTCATCCGGAATCGGCCATTTATGGTCAAACCGTGTCACTGCTGGACGGTGAGGGTGAACTGGTCCCTGCCGATTTGCTGGTCAAAGGCAACAACCTGACAGTTGATCCATGCACGCTGGACGATCGCGCCCTTTGCGGTAGCGGAGAGGACAAGCTCAACCCGGATGAGACCTACACCCTGAGCATCGCCGGACTGATGAATCAGGAAGGTGATGTCCTCGAGTATGAGAAATCATTCCAGCCCCAGAACACCGGGCCCAACGAAGTTCTCTACCAGAAAGCTGTGGATTCCGGTTTCTCCGAGCAGTCGATCCTGAACGGTCAGTTCGTGAATGTCGTGACGCTGAACTCCGTCCTTCAGGGGAAAGCAGGGCCCTCTCAGCAAACCGGCGCACTCTATGCCGAGCTGGCGTATGCGCCGAACTTCCCCGGCGACACACCGGTGCCGCTGCGGGTCCCCAAAGGCACCGTTCTGGAAAGCACCAGCCTGGATGTACTGGTCAACGGCAGTGTGCCTGTGCTGGACGCCGCTACCGGCGAGCAGCAAAAAACCGGCACCATCAAGGTCACAATGATCTCCGATGCGTCGGGCTACCTCTATCCGAACCCCTACAGCGATGCAGACGATGCACCACGCCACGTGCGTTTGTGGATGGATGTATCGATGAATACAGAAGAGGCTCAGCCCAACGCATCTCTGTCACAGGACCTGCTAAGGGTTGAGCTAAGCGGTATTGCACTTGTCCGCGACGGCAAGCTGGTTATCGATGCCATTGGCATGGTTGAACCGAACCTGTTGGGTCAGGAATATACCGATTCGACCATCGCGTTCAGACTGTCAGCGGATACCGGTGCGCAGGACACCGCTCCCGAGCGCCCAATCGACCGCACGGCTCCCAAGCTGGTCAGCTGGATGCCCGGCCCCGTGGATGCCATTCCCGCCACGCGCCAGGACATGCAGCGCCCGGGCGACCCACTCGTTCTGAATTTTGACGAACCGCTTGATCCTGAAACCGTCGCCAGCGGCCTAACCCTGATTGGTGACGGTTCAGAAGTGCCAGACCTGCGCACCAAAGTTGACGGCACCACAGTAGCCATCAACCCCAAAGGCGGCCTGAAGCACGGTGTTGATTACACGCTTAATATTGCCAATTCACTGACGGATATAGCGGGTAACGGGGCGACTTCACAGGACCTGAAGTTTGCGCTGCCTCCAATCGACAACGGTTCTGTGACCCAACGCCCACCCCTGGCATTGACCACTTATCCTGGCTATCCGTGCGAAACCAATTTTGACGATCTCGATCTAAACGCCGGCATTCTTGGTCAATGTTTTGATGCTAGCGGTGATGCATACTCCGGCGGCAGAGATGCAACAATAGACACCTTGCCGGTCAGCAAAATGCCAGCTGACAGGCCCATCACCGTCGTATTTTCCCAGTCAATGGATCCTGACTCTATCCGCTTGGGAGAAACCTTTATCGTCGAAAAGGTATCAGCTGATTCAAACGGCAAGCCTGCCGGGACAGCCGAAGTCGTATCGGGGCGCCTGGAGAAAAACAACCAACGCATCCGCTTCTACCCGGATAAGCCGTGGTCGACCGGCGACTTTTACCGATACACAATGAAATCTCGGCAGGATCCCAATCCAAACACCTGTAAACAGGGTTCCCCTGACTCAGTATGTGGTGTGAATGGGCTCGCTTTAAAGACCGACCTGCTGGAAGGCTTGGATGACGGCGGTGGTGATAATGGTTCCGACGATCTCGTTATCTATTTTGCGGGTGAAGAGGCTAAAAACACCGTTTTTACTCCCTTGCGCAACCTTCCTATCCGCGATACCAACTCAAACTTTATTGTTGACTGCAATACAACGATAAACTCTCACGGCGGTTATGTTGTTGATAATATGGACCCAAATTGCCTGGAGCCATTTTCCCATGCCGGCAGTGACAGCGAAGGCTGGGCCCCTTCAGCTAATTCCACAAAACTAGGTGTTATCGGCGGTACAGCACAAGCAAGCCCGCTTGCCGGCGGAGAAATCCCTGCTCAGGTTGGATGCGAGGCTGGCGAAGGCACCACATGCCCCAGAGCAAAATTCATCTATCAAACCTATGGTCTCAACACTGAAGTTAAAGGCCCGGGGACTTACGACCCCACACCCGGCCAGCCTGGAGACGAGGTAGAAGGTGTTTTGATAGATCTCTATCCAACCCTGCTTACAACCTCTTCAATCAGCGTATTCACGAGGATTAAACTGATATCACTGATCCCCTTGCAACAAGAAACCGTGACCAACACACAGGTTCTGAGGATGAGGTATGCCAAGGACGATCCGACATGCATTGGTGAGAGTTGTGCCAGAAACTCCTTAATCCCCGGAGTTATCACTGAAGGCGAAGATGGCCAGCCTGTCTTCATCACTCGCGCCGAACTGCTATTAGATGCGCCGGAGATGGTTATTCCGCTCGGAGGGACGCATGATCTTTATGGCCGCCCCTTCACTCTTGAACTAAAAGGAGACATCACCTTTTTCGATGATGGCAGAATGCAAATCGAGCAGCGCAACACCAACGTGGTCGGTAACAGTGATGAACTAATGGTCACGGCAAACACTGCGGGCATCGAAGACATTGGTCTTGTAACAATTGAACTGCCTTTACAAATACCAAGCGGTGGTGCGTATCTCAACTTCATCTCCAACCCAATCAAGGAGATCACCGAGTAACTTCATAAGAAGGACAAAGAGTACTCCAGGCCAGCCTCGCGCTGGCCTTTTTTATGTTCCAAACCAAATCTAGCCTTTCAGGCCACGCGCGGCAGACATCCGTCTGGGGTTAGTTCGTCAGATGCTTTATCCTGTGCAGCCGGGTCGAATGGCCGCCAATTCCTGACAGGAGAGACCGATGCCCCCATGGTTGCAATGGACACTGATCAGCGCAGGACTGCTGACGATCGTGCTGCTAGGGCTGTTTATCCGCCATCGTGTGTCACTGTTGCGCCGCCACCAAAGGGCTCAGGCCAAAACTCAGGCGTTACAGCAGGAACGTACCGCCAGCATGATCGACAGCATCAGAGTTTTGGCAATGGCGATTGAGCAGGATCAAGTTGAATATTCTGAAGCCTGTTTGCGGATCAAGGGATTGCTGGATCACGTCTCACCGGAGTTGCTGCAGCAAACGCCCTACCGGGTTTTTCAGGACATGCACGACGCCCTCGACCACATGCCGACCCACCAGAGCAGGCAGGACACCGATCCTCAATTTCTGAAGAAGATGGACGAGCAACGATTCGCGTTGGAAAAAGAGCATTCTGATGCGATAAGGCGCGCGGCTACCGCCATACGCCACTATAATTTCCAGCCATAAAAAAGCCGGCCCTGAGGCCGGCAAGTTCACCCGCTTTTGCAGATACAACCTGAGTACTCCCATTCCCGGACAAGCGCCTTTGTCGCCTCACTTGGCCCGGAATAATGCACATCCACGCGATTGCAGAATCAGTTCGATAAATCCAACTACCGAAAAACATTCGCTATTCACATGCTATATATCTGTTTACGGCACCCTGCTGCATTCGGATTCAATGGCGACTTAAAAAAACCTGCTCGCTGTTTGCAGGCTGCTCAACGCCACCTTCATCCATAAGCGCGTCAATGACGTCCGCATCGAGATTGGCCCATAAATGCCGAAAATGCTTCTGGATGACCTGATCGCGGGAGCGCGAAGTTTCGCGTAACAATGCAAGACGCTCATCGTCATCAGCGAGGTGAAAGTGCCGACCGCCCCGGCGCCTGAAATGGCACTCGAGTTGCTGCAAGTGGAAGATACTGCCCGAAGTGAATATGAACCTTTCCATTGGACCTACCCCGCTATCAAACGTGGTAGCCCGATACGACACTGCTACCCCTTGCTATGACGGGTCAGTTTCGGGCATTGCTGTATTTAACTTAGTCCAAGACAGGAGAAAAGGAAGGGAACGCCGGCCGATGATAAAAATGACGGTCACGTCAAATTATTGATAGCCGGTAACCATTTGAATAGTAAAGATTTAATAAATCAGGACAACCAAAAAGTTACAATAATTTACACATCAAACAACGGATAGTTTCCAGACTCAGGACTGCATCATACCTGCCATAGCCAAAATGCTATCCCGGTTCTCCATCATATCGTCAAACTGTTCAGCCACAGCAGCCGGATCCAGCCCCAGCGACTGATACATGTCGTCAGGCACAGGCACAGCTGAGCCCAGCTCTACCCCGCGCTCGATAAGCAACTGGCGTCCAAGCCAAAGCAGCCGCGCATAAACCGCATTGGTGCCGGAATAATCGGGGTTCTTCTGCTGCCGAATGGCAGTCACCACCTCGTCTGGCATACCCCAGTTTTCCATCAACTGGGCACCCAACTGTTCACGGGTAACCCCCAACAAATGATGCTCGACTAACGATGAATCCAGCTCGCTATTGGCTTCAAGGTTGCGGCAGACAAGACGAAAATGCGGCGGAAACACCTGATTTAACACCAGATAACCAAAATTGTGCAGCAACCCGCTGAGATAAGCCAAACCAAACGATGGGCGCTCACCACGACGCATCATGGCCGATAGAATACCCGCAGACTGAGCTTGCCAAATGGCTTGCTGCCAGTAGCCAATATACCCGTCTGGCTCGTCTTCAGGTGCTTTGAGTGCTCGCCCGAGCGACAGCCCCATTGCCAGGTTCATGACCATTTCAAAGCCAAGTACACGCGACACCGCATCATGCACAGAGCGGACCTGCCCTGCAGCGGCATAGAAAGAAGACGAAGCCCAGCTGACAACCTGAGCTGCAAGGCTGGGGTCGCTTTCAACCACATCCACAAGGTCGTTCATGACAGCATTGGGATTAACCCGGAGATGGATAATCCGCTGGGCGGTTTCGGGTAGCGGCGGCAACTCAAGTGTATCTTCCAGACGCTGACGAATGCGCAGATTGGTTAATCGTTTGATAGCATCATGGACCTGCTCACGATCCAGCTCAGGCTCTGACAGGTTAACGTCAATAGAGGACTGGGGCGTGGTCGTTGTGAACCGGCGGATATCGCCCGTCAACTCGCGATAGGCGGCAGCCGTCATATCAATGACGGGCCCCTGTGACTGAAAGGACAGGTTGATCCTGTTCAGTCCGTCGACCGCAGGGTCTACCAGTGAAGGCCACCCCGTAAGCGATGGCAGGGCCGGTAGCGTCTGCACTTCAAGCCGACTGGTCAGGCGACGCAGCTCCCGGCGATTGATCGCCCGAAAATCACGGCCAAGCTGCTTGTTCAGAAGTGTGACATCAAGCAAGTCGACCTGGCGGCAAATCACCTGCAGCTTGCCGTCGACATCTTCCAGAGGCACCATCCGTACCGCATTTTCGGGCGAGCTTTCAGATTGCATTTGATAGGCAGGCACGCCCTCACTATCTGAAACTGTCTTCAACGCATCGATGAGTGCAAGCGGTAGCTGTGTGGTCATTCCCCTGAAATCCCTTCCTGAAAACATGTAAGTGCGACCGGTCAGACTTCACCGTAGCGAATACGCTCGCCCAGCCAACGACGAATAAGAGCGTCAACGCGGGTCTGATCCGACATCAATGCAGGTGCTGCATCGCGGACAGTGCCGATCCAGCCTTTGTCTCGCTCGAAATCTGCCAACCTGAACTGCATCATACCTGTCTGGCGGGTTCCGAGCACTTCCCCCGGGCCACGAATTTCAAGGTCTTTCTCGGCAATGACAAATCCGTCCTGGCTGTCGCGCAGCACCTGGAGCCGCGCCTTGCCATTGAGCGACAACGGCGGATGATACATCAACACACAAAAACTGGCCTCATGGCCCCGACCGACCCGGCCACGCAACTGATGCAACTGCGCGAGCCCCAACCGTTCCGGGTTCTCAATAATGATCAATGAAGCATTGGGCACATCCACCCCTACTTCAATAACAGTGGTTGCAACCAGGAGATCCAGCTCACCAAGGGTGAACCGCGCCATAACCTCCGCCTTTTCCGCAGCTTTCAAACGACCATGTACCAGACCAATAGCCAGGCCCGGCAAGCGCTGCTGCAGCTCTTCGGCGGTCACTTCCGCCGCCTGGCACTGCAAAGCCTCGGATTCTTCTATCAGTGTACATACCCAGTAAGCCTGACGGCCGGAACGGCATGCCTCTTCAACCCGATTAATCACATCTTCCCGACGTGCGTCCGGTATCGCGATCGTCTCAATTGGTTTACGCCCTGGCGGCAACTCGTCAATCACCGAGGTATCAAGGTCGGCATAGGCGCTCATGGCCAAGGTGCGGGGAATCGGTGTCGCTGTCATGATTAACTGGTGCGGCGCAAGAGCCCCGGCTGCGCCCTTCTCGCGTAGCGCCAGTCGCTGGTGAACCCCAAACCGGTGCTGCTCATCAATAATTGCAAGGCCCAGCCGCTCAAAGGCAACATCATCCTGAAATAGCGCATGGGTACCGATCACCATTCGGGCAGTCCCGGTCGCAAGCTGGTGCAGCACCGCCTCTCGCGATTTACCTTTCACCTTGCCCGACAGCCACCCCAGCTCGATACCCAGAGGCTCGAACCAGCGCTGAAAGTTGAGGAAATGCTGCTCTGCCAGAATTTCAGTAGGTGCCATCAAGGCCACCTGTGCTCCGGCAGCAATGGCCTGCAACGCGGCGATCGCCGCCACCACGGTTTTGCCCGAACCGACATCCCCCTGGACAAGACGCAGCATGGGCAACGGCTGACTGAGATCCTGTCGGACGTCACTTAACACTCGCTGCTGGGCAGGCGTCAGACTGAATGGCAGGGCTTCCAGGAACCGCTCAATCAAAGTACCTTGCGGCAACAAAGGGATGGCCTGGCGCGACTGAATCTGGGCCCTTACCCGCAACAAGCTGAGCTGGTGGGCCAACAACTCCTCCATTACCAGACGCTGTTGTGCTGGATGACGCCCCTCCAGCAGCGCTGGCACCGGCGCTCCCGCATGCGGGGCGTGCACCATCTGCAAGGCCTCATTGATACCGGGAAGCTGGAAGTCGGCAAGCAACCCTTCAGGCAACCACTCCTTGACCGGATAACGCGCAAGATAACCCAGGGCCTGTTGGCACAGGCTGCGGATTCGTGGCTGCTGAATGCCTTCGGTAAGAGGGTAGACCGGAGTCAGCGTGGCACGCTCGGCCGGCGGCATGGGTGCAGGATTCACCTGATATTCAGGGTGATAGAACTCCGGCCCGGCCCGGCCCGGCCGGACTTCACCAAAACAGCGCACTCGCGCGCCTTCTGATAACTGGTTTTTCTGGGCGGCATTAAAATGGAAAAAGCGTAGAGCAAGAAAGCCGGAATCGTCGCGAAGCGTCACCTGCAGGCTCCGGCGGCGCCCCATCACAAGGCTGGATTTAACAACCTCACCTTCAACCACCGCAGTGTCGCCAACATGCAGGCTACCAATCGGGATAACGCGCGTGCGGTCTTCGTAACGGTGAGGCAGGTGGAACAATAAGTCCTGCAGCGAATGAATGCCGAGCTTGCCCATGGTGGCTGCCAGCGCAGCCCCCACGCCCTTGAGGGCTGTGACGTTAATGTCTGCCAGTGCTGCCATGAATTATTCAGGCGCTGGCCGGGACAGCATGCAATGCCTGGTCAGTCTTCTCGATCACCCTACACTGACTGGCGGCAAGGGCCAGTACATCGATCGCTTTCGGCCTTGGGAAGGTTACCCGCCAGGCCAGGGCAACCGTTCGGAAAGGCACCGGGGCCTTGAACGGCCGCACTGCCAGCACATCATCCTTGTATTCCATCGCCGTCGCAGCTGATAGCGGCAGTACCGTAACCCCAAGACCTGACGCCACCATGTGCCGGATAGTTTCCAGTGAACTCCCCTCCGTCACCAGCGAGGGTTGCTCCCCCGATTTCGACGACCGCGTGGCAATGGCATTCTCAAGCGGAGGACAGGATTCAAGCACCTGATCGCGGAAACAATGACCGGGGCCCAATAGCAGCAACTGCTCTTTCGCCAGCTGCTCCGCCGTCAGTGATTCTTCTTTGGTAAGCGGATGGTCCGCAGGCAACAGCACAACGAAAGGTTCGTCGTACAGGGGCAGAGTTACTACCTCAGGCTCTTCAAACGGCAAGGCAATAATAATGGCGTCCAGCTCAGACTGGCGCAGCTTCTTACGCAGATCGGCGGTATAATTCTCTTCGATGAACAGCGGCATATCCGGCGCAGCGCGGCGCAACTCCGGCAGAAAATGGGGGAACAAGTAGGGTCCGATGGTGTAGATGGCCCCGACTTTGAGCGGCGAACTCAACTGGTTCTTGCCGTTCTGCGCCATATCACGGATCACGCCCACCTGATCAAGTACGCGCTGCGCCTGCTCGATAATACGGGTTCCTGTTTCCGTCACTCGAATGCTGCTTTTGCTGCGCTCGAACAGAGGAATACCGAGCTCATCTTCCAGTTTCTTAACCGCAACACTCAGGGTAGGCTGGCTCACGTGGCACCGTTCGGCCGCCCGGCCGAAGTGTTTCTCGCGAGCCAGCGTGACGATATAACGCAATTCTGTCAGGGTCATGAAATACTCCGGCCAATCACAGGAACAGCAGATAGATACTCAATCATGTACAGAATAAGGATTGATATTGACTATGGCAATCAGTGAACCACGCATTCTTGTCGCCGGTTGCGGCGCACTGGGCAGCAAAATCGCCAAAGGGCTCGCCACGACCGCCAGGGTCTACGGCTTGAAGCGCCACCCCGACAGGCTCCCTGAGAGCGTGCTGCCACTGGCTGCCGACCTGCAAATGCCGGAACAACTCGCTCAGGTAGTGCCTGACAATCTTGATGCCGTGATCTATTGCCTGACGCCTAACAGCTACGACGACGAGGGTTACCGAACAGCTTTCGTGAGCGGCCTGGAGAACCTGATCAACACGATGAAGGCGCAGGGACAGGAACTGAACCGACTGTTATTCGTTTCAAGCACAGGTGTCTACCAACAGGATGACGACAACTGGATTGACGAAAGCAGCCCGACTGCCCCCCTCCGTTTTGGCGGAAAACGTCTTCTGGAAGGTGAGCAATGCGCAGCAATGGCACCCTGGCCTTCGACGACTATCCGGTTCAGCGGCATATACGGCCCGGGCCGCACACGCTTTCTGGAATCGGTAATCAACGGGGAACTGAAACCTGCCGCTCCCTCCCCCTACACCAACCGTGTGCATGAAGACGATGCGGCCGCAGCTGCGGTGCACCTGATAAACAGGTCGTTACGAGGGGAGCCACTGGAGACCTGTTATCTGGCCAGCGACAGTGAGCCGGTAACACTTGGCGATATTGTGCAGTGGATCCAGTCACAGATCAGCTGTCAGCCACCGACGGCAAATGCACGCTCAGGAAGGCGCGCTGGCAGCAAGCGAATCAGTAACCAGCGCTTGCTCGAGAGCGGATTCCGTTTCCGCTACCCGAGCTACAGGGAAGGCTATGGCGAAATGATTCAGTCGCGCCTCAGCTGAGCACCATAACGGCGTCCATCTCAACACCCACGCCTTTGGGGAGCGCGGCGACACCAATCGCTGCGCGGGCAGGATAGGGTTCGTGGAAATAGGTCGCCATGATTTCATTAACGGTGGCAAAGTTGCCCAGATCCGTCAGATAAATGTTCAGCTTGACGATGTCCTGCAACTTACCGCCCGATGCTTCACAGACAGCCGTCAGGTTATCGAAGACCCGGCGGATGCTGGTGGCGATATCGCCGCCAACCACTTCCATGGTTTCAGGATCAAGCGGAATCTGGCCAGAAAGATAGACGGTATCGCCCGCTTTTACAGCCTGGGAATAGGTTCCAATGGCTGCTGGCGCGTTGTCAGTCTGAATCACTGATTTGTTGGTCATATTGTCGTAACCCCTGATGGCTCCGACGCAAGCCGGAGCATGGACAAAAAATGAAGGCGGTGATCGTCGCCGCGACCTGCACCACCTGTCAACTAAAGCATGTCAGAATCAGTAGCGGATGCGACTGATATGGGTAACGGCCCGAATATTCCGGACCCGTCGCATGACTCTCGCCAGATGACGCCGACCATTGACGTGCACAACGAGACTGACAACGCTGAGGCGCGCGTTCTGCTCTTCAACGTTAATGCGCTCGATGTTCCCGTCCGCTTTGGCTACCGCACTGGCCATCTCGGCAATCACACCGCGTTGGCGCTCAAGCTCGACACGCAGTTCAACCGAGAATTCGTCGGTAATATCTTTCGCCCATTTCAGATGTGTCAGGGCAGAACGATCACCGTGCTTATCACGCAGTCGACGGCAGGTATCGGTATGGATCACCATGCCGTTGCCCGACTCCATAACGCCAACCACCGGATCGCCGGGGATCGGTTTACAGCAGCTGGCAAAACGGACCAGTAATCCCTCGGTACCGCGAATGGTAACTGAGCCGCGCCCGTTGTCCTGCAAGCTGACCACATTCGGCGTCTCGGACGCGCTGTCCGACTCACGGCCATCATCGTTGAGGTCTGACGTCAGCTGGCGGGCAATAATGTAGGCCATCCGGTTGCCCAGCCCGATTTCGCCCAGCAGATCATCGAAGTCAGTCTGTTGATTATGCTTGACCACACGTTCACGCTGCTGATCGCTGATTTCGGACAACTTGGCGCCAAATCCGACCAGCGACTTCTTCAGCAGCGCCTTACCCAGCTCAACAGATTCCGTTCGCTTCTGGTATTTCAACACATGACGAATGGAGCTGCGGGCCTTGCCGGTTACGACAAAGCTCAGCCATGCAGGATTGGGGCGCGCCCCCGGCGCAGTGATGATTTCAACGGTCTGCCCGCTCTGCAAGGGCTGGCTCAGTGAACCCAGATTGCGGTTAATCCGGCAGGCCACGCAGGCGTTGCCGATATCAGTGTGGATGGCGTAAGCAAAGTCAATCGGCGTGGCACCGCCCGGAAGCTCAAGGATCTTGCCCTTGGGAGTGAAAACATAAATTTCGTCCGGGAACAGATCGACTTTTACATGTTCGATAAACTCCAGCGAGTCGTCTGTGCGCTCGCGCATCTCGATGAGCCCCTGAACCCAGCGATCGACCCGACGCTGGCTGACCTCAATCGCGGTGGAGTTATCGTTCTTATAAAGCCAGTGTGCTGCAATCCCGTTGTTGGCGATCTGCTCCATTTCCTCGGTGCGGATCTGAATCTCGATATTCACGTGCATGCCGAATAAGGTGGTATGCAGCGACTGATAGCCGTTCGCCTTGGGCATCGCAATGTAATCTTTGAAGCGGCCAGGCAGGGGCTTATAGAGGCTGTGCACAGCGCCCAGAATGCGATAACAATCGTCAGTTGAATCAGTGATGATGCGGAAGGCGTAGACGTCCATGATTTCATGGAAGGACTTATGCTTGAACTTCATCTTGTTGTAGATGCTGTTCAGGTGCTTCTCTCGGCCCAGAATGCGTCCGGGCATGCCTCGCTCTGTCAGTTTTTCCTCAACGCGCGCCTGGATCTCTTCGATAATTTCCCGGTGACTGCCCCGCAGTTTTTCTACCGCTTTGGAGATATAACGTGAGCGCATCGGGTGAAGAAATGAGAAGCCGAGATCCTCGAGCTCCGTACACAAACTGTGCATCCCCAGGCGGTTAGCAATGGGGGCGTAAATGTCCAGCGTTTCGGTCGCTATACGCTGGCGCTTCTCATACGACATGTGCCCCAGCGTGCGCATGTTGTGCAGCCGATCAGCCAGCTTGACCAGAATCACCCGAATATCACGGGCCATTGCCAGTGTCATTTTCTGGAAGTTTTCCGCCTGCGCCTCGGCACGAGTGCGGAACTCAATCTGGGTCAGCTTGCTCACACCGTCGACCAGATCCGCCACCGGCTCACCAAACTGTTCTGCCAGGGCATCTTTTGGAATACCGGTGTCTTCGATCACATCGTGCAACATCGCCGCCATCAGGCTTTGATGGTCAAGCTTCATGTCTGCAAGAATGTGCGCGACCGCCAGCGGGTGCGTAATGTAATGCTCACCGGAACGGCGCATCTGGCCTGCATGGGCCTGTTCGGCATAATAGTATGCCCTGCGCACCTGATTAATCCGTGGCGTATCAAGGTAGGTACTGAGCTGGTCCGCCAATTGGTCGATCGTCATCGACGAAACGGCATCAGCCGGATCGGACGGGGATGTACCGGTTTTAGAGAGTGCCGTAGCCTCTGCTGACACCACGCCTCCAGAGACAGTTAAATGAAACACCGACAAAAAAACCCGAATGTTTGCGCACTCGGGTCTTCCGTAGCCCTTACAGGACTTTTATCTGCCCTGCTCCTCTTACTATAAGAGCACAGGCACAGATTTCAATCAGCGATTAGCAGAATACCGCTTATTCTTCGTCACGCTCATAGGCCAGCTTGCGATCAACCAGGCCTTCCGCGATTTCACGCAGCGCAATAACCGTTGGCTTGTCGTTTTCTTCAGCAACCATTGGCTCGTGACCCTTGGTCGCAATCTGGCGCGCGCGCTTGGTCGCCAACATAACCAGTTCAAAACGGTTATCTACGTGATCCAGACAATCTTCAACGGTGACTCGTGCCATAACTTCCCCGACTATAATCGATAAGTAAACTGAGAGCTCGGATTGGACCGACCCGGTCCGGAGCAGACCGCGAAGTATAAAAGCTAATGATCAATTTGTATACGCAAAACCACCGGAAACCAGCGCCGAGAGCAAATCAGCATGGCGCACTTCCTGAGGCTCTACTCGCAATCGCTGGGCGACCACAATCGACAACAGATCTCCCAATGCCTGGTCGAACCGGTCGTTAACCACCAGATAATCAAATTCCAGCGCGTGACTGCATTCATCCGCTGCCTCACGTAAACGTCGTTCAATTACCTCCGGCGCATCCTGCCCTCTTCCGGTCAGGCGCTCGCGCAACGATTCAGGCGATGGTGGCACTATGAAAATGCTCACACACTCCGGCAGCAAACGACGCACCTGGACAGCGCCCTGCCAGTCTATCTCGAGAATAACATCACGCCCCTGCTCCAGCGTCTCTTCGACCCAGCGTTGAGAGGTACCGTAAAAATTCCCGAAAACCTCCGCATGCTCGAGGAAGGCATTATCGTTAATCATCGACGCAAACACGTCACGTTCGGTGAAATGGTAGTTAATGCCGTCCTGCTCACCAGGGCGCATCGGCCTGGTCGTATGGGATACCGACACACACAGCGCCGGGTCTCGCGCCAGCATCGCTGCCACAAGACTGGTTTTACCCGCACCCGATGGCGCTGAAACAATATAAAGCGTGCCTTTCCCGGCCGGCTGAGTCATCAACCCGGTCTCCTCAACGATTAGAATACTGTTAACTCAATGTCTCCGAACACCAGCTCACCGGCATGGTGCTCACAGACTATTACTCCAGGTTCTGGACCTGCTCTCGCATCTGTTCGATCAACACTTTCAGATTAACAGCCACACGGGTGACTTCAGCATCAATGGATTTGCTGCTCAGGGTGTTGGCTTCGCGATTGAGTTCCTGCATCAGAAAATCAAGCCTGCGACCGATGGCGTCATCGCCCTTGAGGGTATCGGTCACTTCGCCCACATGGGCATCCAGTCGATCAAGCTCTTCCGCGACATCAGCCTTCTGGGCCGCCATCACCATCTCTTGAGCCAGCCGGTCTGAATCCAGCTCAATTTTGGCAGCATCAAACCGGTCACGCAGCGTCTGCGCCTGCTTCTCAAGCAGCTCAGGCATGCGCTTCCTGACCACAGCGACCGATTCGGAAATTTCTGTCAGGCGATCATTAAACAGAGGGCGCAATCGCTCGCCTTCCCGTTCCCGCACACTGACCAGTTCTGCCACTGCCTCATCAAAAAGCGACTGAGCTGCTGCCTTTACGGGCGCAAGATCCCGCTCAGCGGTTTCCAGTACACCGGGCCAACGCAGGATATCCAGTGCATTGATGTGCGCGGGATTATCCAGAATCCGATTGACCTGATTGGCCGCATTGTTGAGCTCTTCAGCCAGGGCCTCATTGACGTTCAGCCCTCCGGTCACGCGCTCAGCCAATTGCAGACGCATCCCGATTTCGACTTTCCCCCGGCGCAGCTGCCCACGCAGCCGCTCACGAAAATCATTCTCCAGCTCGCGCAATGTCTCGGGCAGCCGAAACGATGTTTCAAGGTAGCGGTGGTTCACCGTGCGGATTTCACAGGTCAGCGTTCCCCAGTCCGCTTCAAGGTCTTTTCGGGCAAAGGCAGTCATGCTTCTGATCATGGGAACTCCGCATCGGCATCATAAGGTGGGCAATAGTTTAACAGGCGACAGCCCTGCAGGGCGACTGGCGTGCTCCGATCCTGTGCGTCCGTGCTATACTGGCGCGCTATTTTAAACATTCATTCGAGATAGGAAACCGTATGCGACCCAGTGGCAGAACGCCTGAGCAACCGCGCGACATCCGCATCACCCGCAATTACACCAAACATGCGGAGGGGTCAGTCCTGATCGAATTTGGCGACACCAAAGTGATCTGTACTGCATCGATCGAAAACAGTGTGCCCCGCTTCCTCAAGGGCACAGGCAAAGGCTGGATTACCGCCGAATACGGCATGCTGCCGCGCTCAACCGGCAGCCGCATGGGCCGCGAAGCCGCTCGCGGCAAACAGGGCGGGCGCACGGTAGAGATCCAGCGTCTGATCGGTCGATCCCTGCGTGCTGCGGTTGATCTGACCAAGCTTGGCGAGCACAGCATCACGATCGATTGCGACGTGATTCAGGCGGATGGCGGCACCCGTACTGCTGCTATCACCGGCGGCTGCGTCGCCCTGGTCGATGCCCTGAACCACCTGGTCAGCACCGGCAAACTGAAAGCATCACCACTGGTACAAATGGTCGGCGCAATTTCGGTCGGCGTATTCGAGGGCACAACCGTTGTCGACCTGGATTACCCGGAAGACTCCGCTGCCGAAACCGATATGAACGTTATCATGACGGACCGCGGCGGCTTCATCGAGATTCAGGGGACGGCGGAAGGTGCGCCTTTCGACCAGACAGAACTGGACAGCATGCTGAGTCTGGCCAAGCAGGCCATTAACCAACTGTTCGAACTGCAGAAAAAAGCGCTCGAAAGCTAAAACAGAGAAAACAGTGAACCGGCCTGCGAGCGCAGGCCGGGAATCAAAATCCTATTTCAATATCATAATCAACGATTACCGGCGCATGGTCCGAGAATCGTGTAGCCCCATCAATCCAGGCATCTTCAATTGCCTTGCGAATGCCCGGCGTGACCAGCTGATAGTCCGTCCGCCAGCCCGCATGACGGCGCCAGCCCTCAGCCCATTCAGGCCACCAGGTAAATTGATCACCGCTTTTATTGATTTCACGGAATGCATCCACGCACCCCATTTCATCAAACAGGCGATCCAGCCATGCCCTTTCATGCGGTAGAAAGCCGGACACATCGAGCTTGTGGTAGCGGGCGCTGGTGTCGGTTACGTGATGCGCCGTTTGCAAATTGGCACAGAAGATAAACTGTCGACGCTTGCGCAGCGTTTTCTGGAGGTGCATACCGAAAGCTTCCAGAAAGCTGTCTTTATGATCCAGCGCGGTCAGATCATCATCACCAATTGGCACGTCTTCGCGCCCCAAAGCACTCGGAGCCAGCGCACAGGCCACACTGACCTTGTCAAAATCAGCCTGAATAAAGCGGCCTTCACGGTCAGCCTGTTCATTGGCGAAACCGTAGATAATCGCTTTCGGGAAATGACGGGTGTAGATGCCGACGCCACCGTGCTCGGTGTCCTCACCGTCTATAAAGTAGGGTTCATAGCCTTCAGGGACATATCGCGGGTCATCAAATTCATAGATCCGCATGCGGTGATCCTGCACGCAAACCACGTCTGCATCCTGCTCGGCCAGCCAGTCAAAAAAACCACGGTCAACCGCCTGCTTGAGACCGTTAACACTGATTGATACTACCCGCATAGATGTTCCCTGAAACTTTTGTGTGTATGATACCGTTTTTATGACGTTTTAACAGATTCCAACCCGCCAGAAACCTTGTCATGCACCACTATCAGCACGATTTTATAGAATTTGCCATTCGCCGCGATGTTCTTCGCTTCGGCGAGTTCACGCTCAAGTCTGGCAGAACCAGCCCCTACTTCTTTAATGCAGGCCTGTTTAACCAGGGATCAGACCTCGTTCAGCTCGGTCAAGCCTATGCTTCAGCCTTGCAAAATAGCGGCCTGAATTATGACATGCTGTTCGGACCTGCCTATAAGGGCATTCCGTTGGCAGCCGCGACTGCCATCGCACTCGCCCAGTCCGGTGATGACCGCCCCTATGCGTTCAATCGCAAGGAGAAAAAGGATCACGGCGAGGGCGGACAGATCGTCGGCGCACCGCTACAGGGCAAAGTCCTGATTGTTGATGACGTCATCACCGCAGGCACCGCCATCCGTGAATCCATCGATATTATCCGGGCCGCCGGAGCAGAGCCCGCGGGCGTGCTGATTGCCCTTGACCGCCAGGAGCGTGGGCAGGGCAAACTGTCCGCCATTCAGGAAGTCGAGAACGAGTTTGGGCTGCCGGTTATCAGCATTATCCGCCTCGAGCAGGTTATCAGCTACCTCAACAAAAGTGCTGACTTTTCTGAAAATGCCCGCCAAGTTGCCGAATATCGGGAAAAGTACGGCATCTGACATTTTCTTCCACGCGCTGGAAAAGGTCTGTTATGCTTCATGGCAAACCGTATAAAACAGTGATGTAGCATTCTATGAGACACCTACCACGACTTGCATTGGCCGCAGTTATCCTTGCCAGCCTGGTTAGCACGTCTGCCACTGCCTCCACCATGTACCGTTATAAAGACAGCAACGGACGCATGGTTATCAGCAATACCGTGCCGTCCGAAAGCACCGCCCGGGGCTACGAAATCCTCAACGACAAGGGACGCGTCATTCAGGTGATCGCGCCCGCGCCTACCGAAGAAGAGCTTGCCGACCGCGACGCCCAGAAAAAACGCAAGCAGGCGCTAGAGGAGCAGCGCAGAGAAGACGCCGAACTGCTGCGCACCTTCAGCCATCCGGACGACGCCGTCAAAGCCCTGCGCCGCAAGCTTCAGGAGCTTGAGAGCATTTCTCAACTCAAACGCGGCAATATTTCGGTGATTGAAAGCCAATTACAGGAGCAGCAAAGCAAGGCTGCCGACCTGGAGCGATCGGGCCGCGAGGTTCCGGACAATCTGCGAAACCGCATCGACCGCCTCCGGTCACAGATTCTCGATATCGAGCGCGAAATCTCGGCACAATCCCAGGAGACCCAATCCATACGCGAAGCATTCGAAGACAAGATTGAGCGACTGGAGGAACTTACCGGCCAGGAACGCACTCTGGAACTGAACCCGCCGACTACCAGCAGCGAAGTCAGCAACAAGCCCTGACGGAGCCTATCCGCGGCACAAAAAAGGGACGCCTCAGCGTCCCTTTTTTAGTCTACTGAATCCGCTTACGCAGATGCAGACGCCTTTTTGGCTGGCGCTTTACGAGCAGTCGTTTTGCGATCACTGGAAGTCGTGGACTTCTTGACTGGCCGCGCTTCCTTGGCCACCCCTTCAGCAGCCTCAGAAACCGCCTCAGCACTTTCAGCTGTTTCCTTTTCGATCTTCGCTACCAGGTCAGCAGCGAAGTTGCCCAGCCGTGAATTCAGGCTGCGAAGCTGGCCAAAAACGTTGTCGCTGTAGCCATCGTAACGCTTGCGCAGCGATTTTACGCTGTACTCACGCGCTTCGGATTCAAGCTTTTCGGCATACTCAAACGGCTTCGCTGCCAGCTTCTTTTGCTGCTCTTCAGCGGCGTTGATGCCTTTCTCGACGATATCCTGAATTTGTTCCTGATAGTTTCTAAGCTTACCCATAAGGTTTCTCCATTGCATTGTTCCGGATTCAATCAAGCGCCGATGACGCCTACCTTGATAGCAACATGAAGAATACGAGTAAAATTTAGAATGTTCATACTAACCCGGACGCGGTTTCTCGTCAGGTAAACTGCCCTCTCTGTGCCAGAACCCTCAATCCTACATAAATTTCATTTGAGTCCACTTTGTGAATTTGCATAATGCTCATGCGCAATGATTCAGAGGGTGGGGATATCGGACCTCGTTTTACCTCTTTGATAAAATAAGCCTGCCTGAGCAGGTAACAATCAAGAGAATACGGGCCATTCCATGTTTGACTCTACCCTTATTACCGGGCGGCTTCCGCTTGCCCTGTGGTTCACTATTGCTATTGCCTTGAGCGGCTGCAAAGGTGGTGACCAGGCGCTGACAAGTACGCTACTCGAACCCGCTCAACCATCCATCTCAAGAACAGCACAGTCTTCGCGAAGCGACATCACTTCACCTTCCGGCACGCAGCAGTCAGATAGAGAGGACTCTGTCACTGAAACACCTGTAGCCGCGGTTCCAGACACTTCCGAATCAGCCAAAAATAACAGCAACTCTGTAGCCCGCGAAGCAAGTAACGGCAGTAGCACGCCTTCACTGAGTTGGGTTGCCCCGGCCACAAGGGCTGACGGCAGCAAGCTTTACACCGGGGAAATCAAGGGCTACCGGATCTACTACAAGCTGCGCCATGAAAACAGCTATCAGGTTATCCAACTCTCTGATGCCACCAGAACCCGACTAAAACTCACCAACTTCAAAGCCGGTGTATACGAGTTCGCAGTCACCACTCTGGACACCGATGGCCTGGAAAGCACCCGATCAAAAGCGGTTTCCGTTAATATTATCTGAGCGGGTGGCTCCGCGCCGCAAGCGGTGGCAAACCGGCATCACCACTTGAACAGTACCCAGCTCGGCACCACGAGCTGGGAACCATCCTGACGAATGAATCCGCCATTGTCCGCCGGCACCAGGTAGTAGACAGGCCCCACTTCAGGCTCAACCCGAATTTCCTTCAATTCACCGTTTACCCGGTATTCGTAATAGGTTTCTTTTTCGCCGGAGCGGATCACCACCTGAGGGTCACTCGGACTTGGTCGGTATTCGGATGCACGAACCGGGGCTGATGGCGCCGCTTCCTCTGCTTGCAGCACCGGGGAAAGCGTCACTGCAGCCATGACAATCGCACTTGAAATTATCTGTTTCATGTTAACCTTGGTTTCCTGAAATTCTTTTAATACGTCTGAGCGTTACACAAGACCGCACGCTTCACAACCTGATTCCGGATACTGCTATTTATGAGCCAGAAACAGACTCCTCCGGTCATACTTGTCGACGGATCGTCATACCTTTTCCGTGCCTTTCACGCACTGCCGCCCCTGATCACCAGTAAAGGCCAGCCTACGGGAGCCATCAAGGGCGTCATTTCCATGATCCGCCGTCTGGACCAGGATTTCCCCGGCTCCAAGGTGGTGGTGGTTTTTGATGCCAAAGGCAAGACGTTCCGCCATGAACTCTATGCCGAGTACAAGGCCAATCGGCCGCCCATGCCCGAAGACCTTGCGTCACAAATCGCACCTATCCACGAAATCATTCGCGCCATGGGCCTGCCAATGCTGATCGTGAAGGACGTTGAGGCTGATGATGTCATCGGCACGCTGGCGGTCGAAGCCACGAACAAAGGCGTGGACGTCATCATCTCCACCGGTGACAAAGACATGGCGCAGCTGGTGAGCGATCACGTTTCACTGGTGAATACCATGACCGACACCCACATGGATCGCGATGGCGTTAAGACCAAGTTTGGCATCACCCCGGAACAGATTATCGACTATCTGGCATTGGTCGGCGACAAGGTCGACAACATTCCCGGCGTTGACAAATGCGGGCCCAAAACAGCCGTTAAATGGCTGGAGTCCTACGAAACCCTCGACAACCTGCTCGAGCATGCCGACGAGATCAAAGGCAAGATTGGCGACAATCTCCGTAGCGCGGCTGAACAACTCCCTCTGAGCAAAGAGCTGGCCACCATCAAAACTGACGTTGAACTGGAGTTCGGCATCCGTCAGTTAACTCACGAAGAGCCAGACAACGATAAGCTACTCGCCATGTTCCGGGAAATGGAGTTCAAGTCCTGGGTTGCAGAACTGGAACAAGGCGCCACTGCCAGCAGTGATGACAGCGAGCCGACACCGGAGATTCCTGAGAAGCACTACTCGATCATCCTCGACCAGTCGGAACTGGACAGCTGGGTCAAGCGACTCAATGATGCCGACCTGTTTGCTTTTGACACCGAAACCACCAGCCTCAACTACATGGATGCTGAAGTCGTGGGCGTATCGTTCGCCATACAACCCGGTGAAGCGGCATACGTGCCATTTAGCCACGACTACATGGGAGCCCCGGAACAACTGGACCGGAACAGCGTACTGGCCCAACTCAAACCACTGCTTGAGAACCGGGAAAAGAAAAAAGTCGGGCAAAACCTGAAGTACGACAAAAACGTGCTGGCCAATCACGATATCAGCCTCGACGGCATTGCTGAAGATACGATGCTGGAATCTTATGTACTCAACTCCACCGTGACCCGCCACGACATGGACAGCCTCGCCCTGAAATACCTCGGTGAAGCAACTGTTTCGTTTGAGTCGATCGCGGGCAAAGGCGCCAAGCAACTGACCTTCAACCAGATAGATCTGGAGCAGGCCGGACCCTACGCTGCAGAGGATGCTGATATCACCCTGCGCCTCCATCAGGCACTGCGCCCCCGACTCGCCGCAGAGGGAAAACTCGCCTCAGTTTACGAGACCATCGATCTGCCGCTTGTACCGGTTTTGTCCCGCATGGAGCAACGCGGGGTAATGATCAACGCCAGTACATTGCGAAACCATAGCCAGGAGCTGGCCGAGCGCATGGCTGAGCTGGAGAAGGCCGCTCACGATGAAGCGGGTGAAACCTTTAATCTTGGCTCGCCAAAACAGTTGCAGGCTATTTTCTATGACAAGCTTGGCCTGCCGGTTATCAAGAAAACGCCAAAAGGCGCTCCTTCGACAGCGGAGCCCGTGCTGCAGGAGCTGGCGCATGATTATCCGTTGCCGAAGCTCATTCTGGAGCACCGCAGCCTGAGCAAGCTGAAATCCACCTATACCGATCGCCTGCCGGAAATGATCAACATGCGCACCGGGCGGGTGCACACATCTTACCATCAGGCGGTCACCGCAACGGGCCGGCTGTCGTCTTCGGAACCCAATCTGCAAAACATCCCGATTCGGTCCGAGCAGGGTCGGCGTATCCGTCAGGCGTTTGTTGCCCCGGAGGGCTACAAACTGGTGGCTGCCGACTACTCGCAAATTGAACTGCGTATCATGGCGCACCTGTCCGGCGACAAGGGACTACTGAAAGCATTTGCCGAAGGACAGGATATTCACAAGGCGACCGCCGCTGAGGTATTTGGCGCCAGCCTCGACGAGGTGACGTCCGATCAACGCAGAAGCGCCAAAGCGATCAACTTCGGTCTGATCTATGGCATGTCCGCTTTCGGCCTGGGACGCCAACTGGGTATCGCGCGCAAGGTGGCGCAGGAGTATATCGACCTCTACTTCAACCGTTATCCCGGCGTGCTGAAATACATGGATGATATCCGTGCCCGCGCCCACGATCAGGGCTTCGTGGAAACCCTGTACGGACGCCGGCTCTACCTGCCTGAAATCAATGCCCGCAACAAGCAGCTCCAGCAAGCCGCGGAGCGCACGGCCATCAACGCGCCGATGCAAGGCACAGCAGCCGACATCATCAAACGCGCGATGGTAACGGTGGAAGACTGGTTGCTGGACAGCCACCCCAACGATGCCCGCATGGTGATGCAGGTTCACGACGAACTGGTGCTTGAGGTAAAGGCCACCAAAGTGGATGAGGTGATTGAAGGCCTCATTCAAAGAATGTCTGGCGCCGCTGAGCTTGAGGTCCCTCTGCTGGTGGAAGCCGGCGTTGGCGACAACTGGGACGAAGCCCACTGATCGCGCCCACCCTTTCCAGACCGCCTCGTCAGGGGCGGTCTGCATCAACTACTTGAGTGCAAAATACACGCGCCATGCGTCAAGTTTGTGCACATCCATCCGAACTCCCTCCACTTCCCCCCGATTATCCAACTGTTTGAAAGCGGCATAGTTTTCGCTTTCCTATTGCTGTCGACAAACCGCAGCGACACCTTTTCTGCGGAAATTGTCATGTCGTGACACGCGTGTGACGAGCAATCAGCACATGCCAGAGAAAGAGGTGGGAAGATGATGACACTCGCAGCAGAGCGCAGCTGGCTACTCGACAGAGGACTTCTGAAACTGGTCCATCAATGCCGCAGGCTGATACTGGCAGAATTCGGCATCAAGGTTCATCTGACGGACGAGCACCTGAAATCGCAGCTCGCCGCCTATGCAAAAAAATCACGCTCACCCCAATTGAGCAACGTCTGGGAAGAGCTCAGGGAGAAGCTTCAGAATAATGGGGAGACACAGGAACCGCAGACGACAGTCCCAAGAAAAATGTACCGCGGCCAACCGGTAGAGAGTAATGAACCGGGACATGCCGGAATACACGATGAACGGGGTCAGGAGGATTCTGCATCCGGGCGCACCCGCACCATCACCTACCGCGGGCAGACAATTGAAGTGCCGGTCTGAGTAAGGACTAGTGAGACGGTTTACGGCGGGACATAAACGACAAAAGCAGTGAGCGCAAGGCCTGCCGACCCGCGCTCACTGCTTTCAGTTACAGCGTTACAAGCCGATCAGAATGCTTTGCTGATCTGGACCGCTCCGCCCCAACTATCGACTTCATAAGTCGCTGAGTAGCTGGCATTACCTGCGGCAGGCTGATCATCAACGGTGTATTCCTGCTCGTTGACATCAACGTCATCAAACAACAACATGCCGGCCGCTACATCAACAGTCCAACCACTCGACAGATTCGCGTATTGAGTTCCCAGGGTGAGCCAGTGGCGGTCTGTGGACGGGATACGCGCCGTACGGAAATCCGAGTTTACCGGCGACTGATCAAAGGCATAACCGGCCTTGAATGCCCAGGCGGGGGTTGCCTGCCAGATGGCACCCACGTTGGCCTGCCAAGTATCTTCCCAGTTTTCTGAAACGTGCCCGACCAGATCATCCTGGCCGTACTTGGGGCCACCAAGGGCAGAGATGGAACCGTTCTCTTCTTCGCTCACTACATCCAGCGCCTCGAAACGGCTCCACTTGGCCCATGTCGCGCCAGCCAGAAGAGTTACCGAGTCGGTCAACTGATGGCGAACGCCGAAGGTGATGCTTTCAGGAATCTCTATCGGCACCATCACATCTTCTTTAAGTGTCGCAAAATCGAAGTCAAGGCCGGTGGAGGTAACAGTTGGCTGAGGCACATTGGTGAGCGTTGCATCACCTTCCAGCTCAAGCCGGGTACCTGTCTGACCGGACACACCGATCTGGGTTGAATCCGTCACTTCCCACAGGAAACCCGCGGTGAAGGTAACGCCCACATCGTCACCCTTGATATCAACATAGCCGTCCTGGAAACCCGGGCCGGCATACCCCAGTTGACGGGCCTGTGCCTCATTTGCGCTGTAATCCTGGAACTTGGACAGACGACCCTCTGCGTACATGATGTTCACACCAAAACCCAACGAGAATCCGTCGCCGTTGTTCAGGGCAATCGACGGGCTCAAGGCGATCGCCATAAGTTCGGTCTTGTCAGCAAAATAACGACCTACAAAGTCATCGTCGTAATCTGCCGTCAGTCCGTATGGCGCATGCAGACCAAAACCGATATCAACAGTGTCGTTGACTTCATGGGTCATAAAGAAGTTAGGCAATACGGCAACCGGCACCAGATCACCGCCATTGGAGCCCTGGACCGGCGCACCCACCGTATCTGTCGCGCTCGCCGTTTCACTTTTCGCCTCGGCAGAGATATCAAGCACAGACGCGCCAAAGGACATATTGGTGCCCGAAAGCTGGCTCATACCGGCTGGATTGAAGTAGACCGTAGTGGCGTTTTCCGGGTTAGCAGCAGTACCCGCGTTCGCGGTACCCATTGCACTGGCGCTCTGTTCATTCAGGGCGAAACCACCCGCAAATGAAATGGCAGGCACAACGAGTGTGGCTGCAAGAATGGCCTGGGACAAGCGATTGTTTTTGTACATAAGAATTGATTCTCCACCATTAGTCTAAGGCCGCGGAGTATACGCACGCCTGGAGTTTGGCCTCAAATGCCAAACCAACCTATTAGCAATGCTAACTATAAGACAATGAACATTCGACAGTAATCGTAGGACCTGGAATCGAAAAGATATAGGGCGCTAAAAGCGACGCACAGGAAGGAGTAACGCATGGAACGAACGGCAACGCAGTGGCTGAAACCGGTCAGAATGACACCGGTTTCAGCCTCGGGACAGGGATCTAGTCTTCCTGAATGCTCAGCTTATCAACCGTTGACGACAGCTTATCGGCGCCAGTCGCGTCTGCGCCCAACTTGATCATCAGGCGAAGGTCGTTGGCGGAATCGGCATGGGCCAACGCGTCTTCATAGGTAATCGAGCCGTCCGCGTATAGGCGATAGAGCGCCTGATCAAACGTTTGCATGCCCAGCTCTGTTGATTTGGTCATCAACTCCTTGAGCTTGTGCACTTCGCCTTTTCGGATCAGGTCCTGCACCAGTGGCGTATTGATCAGCACTTCAATAACCGCCCGACGCCCTTTACCATCGGGGGTTGGTATCAACTGCTGAGCCACAATGGCCTTGAGGTTCAAAGACAAATCCATCCAGATCTGGTTGTGCTGATCAGGGTGGAAAAACTGGATAATACGGTCCAGCGCCTGGTTGGCGTTGTTGGCGTGCAGTGTCGCGAGACACAGGTGACCGGTTTCAGCAAACTGGATCGAATACTCCATTGTCTGCCGGCTACGCACCTCACCAATCAGAATAACGTCCGGAGCCTGACGCAAGGTGTTTTTCAAGGCGACATCAAAGCTCTCGGTATCAATCCCCACTTCTCGCTGGGTCACGATGCAGCCCTGATGCTGGTGCACAAACTCGATCGGATCCTCGATCGAAATAATGTGCCCCCGACTATTGCGATTACGGTGGCCGATCATCGCCGCCAGCGAGGTGGACTTACCCGTGCCCGTCGCACCGACGAAAATAATCAGACCCCGCTTGGTCATCGCCAGGTCCTTGATAATCTCAGGTAATTCGAGATCATCCAGTTGCGGAATCTTGACCTCTATCCGCCGCAACACCATGCCGCACAAGTTGCGCTGGAAAAAGGCACTCACCCGGAAACGCCCCACGCCGCGGGCGCTGATGGCGAAGTTGCATTCGTGGGTTTCGTCAAACTCGGCACGTTGCTTGTCGTTCATCGCGCCATAGACAAACTCCCGGGTCTGCTCCGGCGTCAGCGCCGTTTTGGTGACCGGTAATACTTTCCCGTTGACCTTCATGCTTGGCGGCACGCCGGCCGTTATAAAAAGATCCGATCCGCCCTTCTCCACCATGAGCCGCAGCAGTTTTTCAAATTCCATCACAACACCTGTTTGTCATTGTTCCGGCACCGATTGCCGCTGAGTCAAAATGATTAGAAATTATCCGGCATCTTGGCTTTAGAACGTGCCGCCTCGCGGGTAATCTGGCCCTTCTGCAGCATGCGCTGCAGACACTGATCAAGGGTCTGCATACCAACGGCGCTGCCTGTCTGGATTGACGAATACATCTGCGCGACTTTGTCTTCGCGGATCAGGTTACGGATGGCCGACGTCCCTATCATGATCTCGTGCGCCGCAATCCGGCCGCCGCCCACCTTCTTCATCAACGTCTGGGATATAACCGCCTGCAGTGATTCCGATAGCATCGAGCGCACCATCGATTTTTCTTCTGCCGGGAATACGTCAACGATACGGTCAATGGTTTTCGCAGCGGAGGTGGTGTGCAGGGTGCCAAATACAAGGTGACCGGTTTCCGCTGCTGTCAGCGCCAGGCGGATGGTTTCAAGGTCACGAAGCTCACCGACCAGAATAATATCCGGGTCTTCCCGCAACGCTGAACGCAGCGCTTCGTTGAAGCCCAGCGTGTCCCGATGGACTTCCCGCTGGTTCACCAGACATTTCTTGGATTCGTGCACGAATTCGATGGGGTCCTCAATGGTGAGGACATGCTCGTAGCGGCTGTCGTTGATGTAATCAAGCATGGCGGCGAGCGTAGTGGACTTACCCGAGCCGGTCGGTCCGGTTACCAGCACCAGGCCGCGCGGCACCGAGGAGACATCCTTGAAGACCTGCCCCATACCCAGATCTTCCATCGTCAGAACCTTCGACGGAATGGTCCGGAAAACCGCACCTGAACCGCGATTCTGGTTAAAGGCGTTAACCCGGAAACGGGCGACACCCGGCACTTCAAACGAGAAGTCAGTCTCAAGGAACTCTTCGTAGTCCTTGCGCTGCTTGTCATTCATGATGTCATAAATCAGTCCGTGGACATCTTTATGTTCCATCGGCGGCAGGTTGATACGACGCACATCCCCGTCAACCCGGATCATCGGTGGCAGACCTGCTGACAAGTGCAAATCCGACGCGCCCTGCTTCGCCGAGAAGGCCAGGAGTTCAGTAATATCCATTCATAATCCTCGGAAGGCTTTGTTCTTTTTCTCGAAACAGTCGCATGCATGACCCGCCAGCAGCTTGGTTCGCCGGTGTTCAGTCTTGTCTCAGCGGGGAGTGCCAAGTCAGAATAAGTTCACGATCGACCAGAGAGCTCTATCAAACCTCTGAATAAGTCTATTGGCGACACAACGCCCCTTTAACGCCGCCCTTGCGAACACGCGCCTTGATTCCGCATGTCAGAGAGAGCCAGAATCACCACCAGACTTATTCAGAGGTTCCTAAATGCCCAGCATAGCAGACAACATCGGGGCCGTAACCCGACGCATACAAAAAGCAACAATGGCCGCAAACCGCCCTGAACAGAGCGTTCGGCTGCTTGCCGTCAGCAAGACTAGGACCCCCGACGAACTGCGTGAAGCCGCCGCTACAGGCCTGCGGGCATTTGGCGAAAACTACCTGCAGGAAGCCCTCGAAAAAATCGCCACACTGAACGACATTCCGGATATCGAATGGCACTTCATTGGCCCTATCCAGTCAAACAAAACCCGCGATATTGCCGAACATTTTGACTGGGTTCACAGTGTGGACCGGCTCAAGATCGCTCGCCGCCTGAGCGATCAGCGCCCCGAAGGCATGCCTCCGCTCAATCTGTGCCTGCAGATCAACATTGATGCGCAGGCCAGCAAAGCGGGCATTGCACCGGATGACCTGGCCGACCTGGCCGACCTGGCCGAAGGTATCCTGACATTGCCCAACGTCCGACTGCGCGGACTGATGGCGATCCCGGACCCGGACCAGCCAGAAGACAGCCTGCGGGCGCGCTTTGCCGAACTCGCTGCCCTGCTCTCCGAGCTTGGCACCCGCCATCCGGAAGCCAATGAACTGGACACCTTATCCATGGGCATGTCAGGCGATCTCGAGCTCGCCATTGGCGAGGGAGCCACCTTTGTCAGAATCGGCACCGCGTTGTTCGGCGCGCGCGAACGGAAACCCGGGCAGGCATAACCCGGGGCCAACCTGTTATGATCCGGACCAAAGAATCCCACACCATTCATCTGATTGACGGAGTTGCAGCGTGAGCACATCCCAGACAATCGCTTTTATCGGTGCCGGCAACATGGCCAGTGCCATCATTGGTGGCATGCTTGAAAACGGTTATAACGCCGAAAACATTTGGGTCAGCGCCCCGGATGACGATCATCTGCAAAGCATCCGCAAGCGGTTCGGCGTCAGCGTCACAACTGACAACCGTTACTGCGCCCAGCAAGCCGACGTTATTGTGCTGGCAGTCAAACCGCAGGTCATGCGCAGTGTCTGCCAGGACATAGCACCGGTCGTACAGAATACCCGCCCTTTGATGGTATCAATCGCGGCCGGTCTGGAATCGGCTACGCTGGATCAGTGGCTGGGCGGCGGGCTACCTGTGGTGCGCGTGATGCCCAACACGCCCTCTCTGGTCGGCAAGGGTGCCGCCGGGCTTTACGCCACCGATGCTGTGAAAGAGACACAACGTAAGACAGTAACGGCTATTTTCGAAAGCATTGGCATCGCAGTCTGGGTTAATGAGGAAAATGAACTGCATGCGGTGACCGCGCTGTCTGGTAGCGGTCCGGCATATTTCTTCCTGATGCTGGAGGCACTTGAAGAAGCCGCCGTCGCCAATGGCATAAAGCCTGAAACAGCCCGCAGCCTGGCGATCCAGACCATGGCTGGCGCCGCTGAAATGGCTCGACGTGGCCCGGATGAGCCGGCTCAGCTTAAACGCAACGTGATGTCGCCCGGCGGCACGACAGAGCAGGCCATTAAAACTTATGAATCCGGTGATCTACGCGGCCTGGTGCACAAAGCCTGTTCGGCCGCCTATACCCGCTCAGAAGAAATGGCAGTGGAGTTGAGCAAGGACGACAGCTAAAAGCTGGAAATTGCTACATTTCAAACGCATTATTGACGCCGAAACCCGAGTACGGAGTAAACCATGCTGGCGCAGATCCTGATCACGACACTGCAGATTATTTCAACGTTTTATCTGACGATTGTGCTGTTACGTTTCCTGCTGCAACTGGCACGGGCTGACTTCTATAACCCGATCTGTCAGTTCGTGGTCAAGGCCACCAACCCACTGCTGCGCCCGCTGCGCAAAATCATTCCCGGTTGGGGCGGCATTGATGGTGCTGCACTGGTGCTGGCCATTCTGATTCAGGCCGTTACCTTCCTGCTGATTCTGACAGCGCTGAACGGCGGCTTCCCCGCAATCAACCCGCTAACCTTGCTGGCATGGTCGGTGGTAACGGTGCTCGGACTGATCATCAAGATCTACTTCTGGTCCGTGCTCGCGGTGGTATTGATCAGCTGGGTCGCGCCCGGCAGCGCCCACCCGGCCATTCAACTGATTGCGCAGCTGACCGAGCCGGTTATGCGTCCGGTTCGCAATGTAATGCCGGCTCTCGGTGGCCTGGATCTGTCACCGATAGTCGTGTTCCTGATTCTCAACGTGCTGTCAGTTGTGGTGGAACACATGGCGGCGAGCGTCGGCCTGGGCAGTATCGGCATCGGTCTGTAATATAACATTACATATCGACACAAAATGAATCGCAATTCCGCAGGCGACTAGCAGTGATGCAGTCGCCTGTTTTTATTGAAGTTACCAAACCAAAACCCGCCAACACGGTTGTTTTTTAACCAAACTGGAGATTCAGGTCACATAGCCGCCACTCAGAATCGATTATTCTATGTCCAACACTCACGTAATACCGTCCTGAATCGGCGCCTGCCGATGTGACAACCTAATTATAAAGACGCGTAAAAGGCTAGCCCCATGCATTCACCTGGCAGTTTGGCTCATCAGGTAGAGGCGTATCACGCCTGGAAAAAGGAACTTATCCGTCAAATATCCCGCTACCGTCTTTGGTTGCAGGACAATGACCTCTTTTCGGAAGATATCAGCCAGCGTATTCGTCGCGGCCTTGAACAGCTGATCGAGGACGAGCTGACGATTGCGTTTGTCGGTGAATATTCGCGCGGCAAAACAGAGCTGATTAACGCCCTGTTTTTCTCCGAATACGGCCAGCGCATGCTGCCTTCACAGGCAGGCCGGACCACCATGTGTCCGACCGAACTGTTTTACGATCGCACCGAATCTCGCGATTATCTGCTGTTGCTCCCCATCGAGACCCGTCGCGAAGAAACTTCCTTGCAACAACTCCGCAAACAACCAGACCGCTGGACCCGTTACGAGCTTGATCCCGGCTCGCCAGAGGCCATGCGGGAAGTGTTGGCAGAAGTTGCCCGAGTTAAAAGCGTTACGGCGGCAGAAGCCCGCGACCTCGGCTTTCAGGAGAACATGCTGGAGCACGATCGCAGTGAGCCTGGCAAGGTACTGGTACCGGCATGGCGCAATGCCCAGATCAGTATCCGCCACCCGCTGTTTGAGCGCGGTCTGCGCATACTCGACACGCCAGGACTCAACGCTCTGGGCTCCGAGCCGGAACTGACCATCAGCATGCTGCCAAAGGCACATGCCGTGATCTTCCTGCTCAGCGCCGATACGGGCGTCACCGCCAGTGACATGACGATCTGGAAAGACCACATCGCGACCGAAAACTCGGACCACCGGGCTGGCCGCTTTGCAGTACTGAACAAGATCGACGTGCTCTGGGACGACCTCCAAGGCCCCGCGCATACCGAAGCTTCTATCACCAAAGTGCGCGAATATACCGCCGACCATCTCAACATCCGGCCGGAAGATGTTATTCCGGTTTCTGCCAAGCAAGGTCTGCTGGCGCGGGTTCACAACGACGAAGCGCAGTTCGAACGCAGCCGTCTGCCCGAACTGGAAAAGCTGATCATCCACCGCATCCTGATGCATAAGGAGCAGCTGATCACCCAGAGCCTGATCAACGATCTGCTCGGCATGCTCCAGAACAGTCAGGCGGCAATGCAAACCCGGCTGTCCACCCTGCGCGAAGAACTGGGTGCCTGTGGTGAAACCCACGTTGACCGGGATGCGCTGAAACGATTGGCCGAGAGAGCCCAGCACGATTACGACTTCTATTACAAAAAACTGATCACCCTGCGTTCCAGCCGTCGGCTCATGCAGTCCCAGGGCGACATGCTGAAAGACCTGGTCACCGAAGAACGGTTTGAAAGCCATGTCACCAAAGTCAGGGGCATGCTAAGCAAGAGCTGGACAACGGCCGGCATGAGCCGCTCGATGAACTATTTCTTTGAACTGATCGAAGGCGACTACGCCAACCTGATGTCGGAGGGCCAGCTCGCCGAAAAGATGGTGTCGTCGATCTACCGCCGCTACAACGAAGATACCCGCGCCCGTCATCTGGAGCCGATCCCGCTACGTGCCGGCCGACATGTGATTGCGGTGCGCGAGCTGCGCAAGAAAGCGGACCGCTTCCGCCGCAACCCAAAGAACATGATGATGGAACAAACGCTGCTGATCCGCCGGTTCTTCAACATTATGGTGAGCGAAGCCAGAACACTGCATTCCAGAGTACGCTCCGATGTTGAGCGCTGGCCTGAAGAAGCTCTGCTGCCGATCATGCAGTATTCGATGGAGCAGAAAAAACTGCTTGAGCACCAGATTCGCCGGATCCGCGATATGGTTCGCAATGATCGCTCCTCGAAAGAAGAGCGCAATCGTCTGGCGGACAACATTGCCGATCTCAACCGTCAGCTCGAGCTTGCAGACAACATGCACCGGCAGATCCGCAAGCCGGCTCCGACGCTGATCCAGCAAAAGGTTGTGAATCTGTCGGGCATCGCCTGACAGATTTTCCCCTGAACGCTGTGGCGGAACAAGGTCACCGCTGACAAAGGCTCGCCTCGTGCGGGCCTTTGTCACATCTGCTGCGGGTTAAAGTTGGCTCAACCCGGGCTGCCTGTTGCAGCGCATGGCACCCGCCTTTAAACTGCTTCGCTGGCCGGCACTGTATCTCCTTTATCCTGCCGGCATTACTCAGGAACAGTTTGCGCCGATGCCTGATTCGTTACCGCCTGATTCAGTTGGTCTGGTCACCCCCAGAACCCTGCATTTTTCAGAACCGCTTCCGCTCGCCTGCGGCCAGTCACTACCAGAATATGATCTGGTGATTGAGACCTATGGCGAGCTGAATGCAGAGGCTTCCAATGCCGTACTCATCTGCCATGCCCTGAGCGGCCATCATCATGCGGCCGGTTTTCACGACATGAGCGACCGCAAGCCCGGCTGGTGGGATAGCTGCATCGGCCCTGGCAAGCCCATCGACACCAATCACTTTTACGTCGTCAGCCTGAACAATCTGGGCGGCTGTCACGGCAGTACCGGCCCGACATCCACCAACCCGGCTACCGGTAAATGCTACGGCCCGGACTTTCCGGTTATAACGGTGAAAGACTGGGTCAGTAGCCAGGCGGCGTTGGCAGACCGTTTGGGCATCCAGTGCTGGGCAGCCGTCGTGGGAGGATCACTGGGCGGCATGCAGGCATTGCAATGGAGCCTTACTTTTCCTGACCGACTGCGCCATGCCGTGGTCATTGCGTCAACACCACGCCTGACTGCACAGAACATCGCCTTCAACGAAGTAGCGCGGCAAGCGATCACCTCTGACCCCGAGTTTTACGAAGGCCGTTACCAGGAACACAACGCCACCCCTCGTCACGGCCTGACACTGGCGCGCATGGTGGGCCATATCACCTACCTGTCGGATGCGTCCATGGGCGAGAAGTTCGGTCGGGATATGCGGGAGCAGGCATATAAATTTGGCTATGACGCCGAGTTCCAGGTCGAAAGTTACCTGCGTTATCAGGGCGAGCGTTTTTCTGAAAGCTTTGACGCCAACACCTACCTGCTGATGACCAAGGCCCTGGACTATTTTGATCCGGCCTACGATGCAGACAACAATCTCGCCGCCGCCCTGTCGCAAGCTCAATGTGAGTTTCTGGTGTTATCGTTCAGCACCGACTGGCGTTTTACACCCGCCCGTTCGGAGGAACTCGTGAAAGCCATGATCGCAGCACGCCGCAAGGTCAGTTACGCCGAGATTGATGCGCCCTGGGGCCACGATGCCTTTCTGATCCCCACGCCGCGTTACATCGATGCCTTTTCAGCCTATATGAAACGGGTTGCCCGGGAGGTTGGCGCATGAGAGCTGATCTGGAAATTATCGAAAAGTGGATTCAGCCAAACAGTCACGTACTGGATCTTGGCTGCGGCGATGGCACCCTGCTGGATTATCTGCAGCGTGAACGCCAGGCCACCGGCTTCGGGCTAGAGATCAACCCCGAGCACATTACGACCTGCATGGGGCGTGGTGTCTGTGTGATCGAACAGGATATGGACGAGCAGGGTCTCGGCAACTTTGAAAACCAGAGCTTCGATGTCGTGCTCATGACTCAGGCCCTGCAAGCCGTGCGCCGCCCAGACGTGGTGCTCGACGAGATGTTGCGCCTGGGGCGCGAATGCATCGTCACCTTCCCGAATTTTGCCTACTGGCGCCTGCGCTGGTACCTGATGCGCAATGGCCGGATGCCGGAATCCGAAACCCTGCCCTACAAGTGGTACAACACGCCCAACATTCATCTGTGCACGTTCAACGATTTTGAAGCACTCTGCTATCGTAAGAACATCAAAATCAAAAACCGCACTGTTGTCGACGGCGAACACCGCTATCGCTGGTTCAACAGGTTGTGGCCGAACATGCTCGGGCAAATTGCGATTTACCGCATCACCCGCTAGGAGCCTTTTCATGAACGCCCTGAAGCACAACACAAAATTCCGGATTCTGCTGACTGCAGGCCTGCTGATACTCCTATCCAGCCTGTCCCAAGCCGGTCAATTTGAAGATTTCGGCGACTACCAGGTGCACTACAGCATTTTCCCCAGCAGCTTCCTGACACCAGACATTGCCAAACAGTACGAATTGGTGCGCAGTAAATCCGTTGGTATTGTAAACGTCAGCATTTTGCACAAGGCCGATGATGGTACCTTCAAACCCGTTAACGGACAGGTTGAAGGCAAGGTCATCAACGATATCCAGCAAAACCGCTTTCTGGCATTCCGTCGCATTGACGAGGGCGATGCGGTCTATTTCATCGCCCAGTTTCAATACATTAACGGCGAACTGCTGACGTTCGAACTCAAGGCAAACGCTCCGGGGGCCCGCCAGGGCATGCCGGTGCGTGTCGCCCAGTCATTGGTGAACGATTAAACATGACACCTCAGGAATGGGTACTCGCCAGTAACAATGAGGGCAAAATTCGCGAACTGGGCGAACTGCTCGCCCCGCTTGGCCTCAAGATCAGCTCCCAGAAATCGCTGGGCGTGTCTGAAGCGGAAGAGCCTGCCGTCACCTTCGTCGAAAACGCGATTATCAAGGCGCGCCATGCCTCTGCTCACACCGGCCTGCCGGCGCTGGCTGATGACTCCGGGCTTGCCGTTGACGCACTCCAAGGCGCGCCAGGCGTCCGTTCCGCCCGTTTCGCCGGGTTACAGGCCACTGATCAGGACAATATCGATCACCTGCTAACGCTGCTGGCTGATGTACCCGAAGCGCAACGTAGTGCCCAATTCCACTGCGTACTGGTGTTCCTGCGTCACGCCGCTGATCCAACGCCACTGATCTGTCACGGCATCTGGGAAGGCCGGATACTTGAAGCGCCCAGAGGCACCGACGGTTTCGGCTATGACCCGGTATTCTGGGTGCCGGAAAAACAATGTGCGGCTGCAGAGTTAAGTCGCAGCGAGAAAAGCCGCCTCAGCCACCGGGGCAAGGCACTCAAGGGGCTGCTGGAAACGCTCAAACTGCGACAGGCACAATGACCCGCGCAGCACAAAACCCCAGCATTGCCACTCTGCCTCCGCTCAGCCTCTACATTCATGTGCCCTGGTGCGTTCGCAAGTGCCCCTACTGTGACTTCAACTCCCACGCACAGAAAGGTGATATTCCGGAGCAGGCCTATCTGAACGCACTGATGGAGGACGTGACGGCCGATATCGCCGGCGTTCAGGGTCGCTCTATCGAAACGGTATTCATCGGCGGCGGGACACCATCGCTGATGTCACCGGATTTCTACCGGCAGCTGTTTGAGCGTTTATCGGCGCACCTGCAATTCGCCCCCGATGCCGAAATAACGCTGGAAGCCAACCCGGGAACCGTTGAACAATCCCGCTTTGAAGGTTTCCGTGCGGCGGGCATCAACCGGCTGTCGCTGGGCGTTCAAAGCTTCAATCCTGTTCACCTGCAAACGCTGGGGCGGATTCATGATGATCAGGCCGCTCGCAACGCTATCAATGCAGCCCGCGCAGCCGGCTTCGACAACTTCAACATTGATCTGATGCACGGCCTGCCAAACCAGACTGTGGACGAGGCGGTTAACGATCTCGAACAGGCGCTGACGTTTGATCCACCGCACCTGTCCTGGTATCAGCTCACGCTGGAGCCCAATACTGAATTCTACAGCCGACCACCCGACCTGCCAGAAGATGACGCGCTTTGGGACATTATCGAAGCCGGAGGCAACCTGCTGCGAGCGAACGGCTATCAGGATTACGAGGTGTCAGCCTGGAGCAAGCCAGGAAAAGCATCCCGTCACAACCTGAACTATTGGGAGTTTGGCGACTATCTGGCAATGGGCGCAGGCGCGCACGGCAAGATCACGTTCCTGGAAGACAACGAAATCCGGCGCTACTGGAAAACCCGCCAGCCGGAAGCCTATCTCAACCGTATAGGCAGCCGTACGGCTGGCCAACAGGCCATTGCCGTCGATGAATTACCGCTGGAATTCATGATGAATGCATTGCGCCTGAACAGAGGCGTTAGCGAAAAACTGTATACTGAAAGGACAGGTTTACCCCTTGCCGGGATTGCTGAGATACTTTCCACAGTGCGCAGTGAAGGCCTGTTCGAGGCCTCGCGGCTGCAAGCCACGCCGCTAGGACAGCGGTATCTCAATAGCATACTGGAACGCTTCCTCTGATGCCCCCGACTACACGCCCACCCATGCCTCGCCGGCTCAAAGGTATGATCGGCCTCACCATCACACTGCTGACAGCACTGGTGCTGATCAACATTCCGCTAACCACGCCGGCCTCGCCGCAAGGTATTGTAAGCCTGCAACTCGCGGCCAACGCCGAACAAAGCCAGACCATCATTGATAGCTGGGACAGCCTGTTCTGGCCCCACGTATCACTGATTCTGGATATACCCTTTGCACTGGTTTATGCGTTGACGCTGGTGGCGGTGACACGCTACCTGCTTTCCTACCGCCCGGGCGTGCGGGCGCGCCAGACAGGCCGCCTGATTCAAACGCTCTTTATCGTGGCTGGTCTCGCTGATTGGGCAGAGAACGCCTGCCTGCTCAACAATCTGGAGCAGCCAACAGACACCCTTAGCCTGATGGCAACCGGGTTTGCATTTATCAAGTTTACCGGTTTGCTAGTGGGGTTTGCGGGGCTGGTAGTGCTGCGATCAGCGCATCGCTACTCGGGGTCATCCGCGAGCAACGAGTAAATACCTGCCAAACACGACCGGTGTCTGGCAGGTTGATATCACCGCTCAAACAACGTCTATCAGTTGGTACGCCGGAATAACAAATCCCAGACACCGTGTCCGCGATCCAGACCGCGCCGTTCAAACTTGGTCTGCGGGCGCTGCTCGGGACGGGGCGAGTAACTACCCTCAGGCTGTGTATTGGCAAAACCTTCCGAGGCACTGAGAACTTCCATCATGTGCTCGGCATAGTTTTCCCAGTCTGTCGCCAGATGAAAAATCCCCCCGACTCTTAACTTGTGGCGGATGCGCTGAACAAATTCCGGCTGCACCAACCGGCGCTTGTGATGACGTTTCTTGTGCCAGGGATCGGGGAAAAACAGCATGACGCAGTCCAGCCCGGCATCCGGAAGGCACAGATCGATCACGTCGTTGGCATCAATGTTATAAACCCGGACATTCTCCAGCCCCCGGTCCTCAACCTCCTTCAGCAAAGCCCCGACTCCGGCGGTGTGCACCTCAACGCCGATAAAGTCCTGCTCTGGTGCGGCCTCCGCCATTGCGGCCAGTGATTGCCCCATACCGAAACCGATTTCGAGATTCAGAACCGCTTCACGACCAAAAATCTCGCGCGGATCAATCATGCCGTGTTCGCGGGTCAAACCGAACTTCGGCCAATTCCGCTCATAGGCCTTTTTCTGGCCTTCTGTCATGCGGCCCTGGCGTAATACAAAGCTGCGGATACCACGGCGAGTGGTAACCGGTTCAGCGCCGGAGGAAGAATGGCTTTTGTCATTCTCTTCGGTCATTGGAGCCTCTCATCAATAGATTGGGAATGTGAGAAGTGTACCAAACCTGCCAACATCTGCAGCACAACAGTCTCCGGATATTCTGTGCTAAGTTTACAAAACACGGAGGTGACAATGACAACGCCCAGCAAGGTAACCGTTTTCTATGATGAGCGGGTTCTCGCCCACGCTCCCGACTCCGAAGCGTCGTTCCTGCCATCCCGGGTGGATCGACGCGTTCGCCAGATCCTGTCAGACCTGAATGTTCCCTGGAAATACCCCGAGCATCCGGGCCGCCTGACCGCGATTATGGATCTGCTCCAGCAGCAACCGATCCCCGGCATCCAGCTCGCACCCGGCAAAGCAGCGACTACTGAGCAACTGGGTCGGGTCCACACGTCGGCGTATCTCAACGATATCTTTGAGCTCCGGGGCCAGCACGCATGGCTCGACATCGACACCACAGCGGTCTCACCCGGTAGCGTAGAAGCCGCAGAAGTCGCTGCCGGTACTGCAATCGCAGCCGTTGAATCTGTCATCTCCGGCGCCTCTGAATCTGCCTTCGCGCTGGTGCGTCCACCCGGACACCATGCCGAACCCGTGCGGGCCCGGGGGTTCTGCCTGTTCAACAACGTCGCCGTAGCCGCCGCTCACGCGCAGGCGGAACTTGGCTGCGAGCGCATCATGATCGTCGACTGGGATGCACACCACGGCAACGGTACCCAGGACATTTTCTGGGCCGATCCGGATGTCCTGTTCTTTGACCTCCATCGTGCCGCGCCGTTTTACCCCGGCTCCGGCAAACTGGAAGACATTGGCGCAGGCCTGGGTGACGGCACCACAGTGAATGTCCCGCTGCCCGGAGGTTCCGGGGACATGGCGTACATGAAAGCCTTTGAAGACATTCTCACGCCGGCCGCGGAATGGTTTCAGCCAGACCTGATACTGGTATCGGCCGGATTCGATACACACTGGCTCGATATGGCCATGAACGTATCCTATGACGGCTTTGGCGCGATGGCGGGGCATCTGCAGTCGCTGGCCCGCAGGCTATGCAATGGCCGCATTGCCTTTGTCCTTGAAGGCGGCTACAACCTTGAATCCCTGTCCCATGGCGTTCATTCCGTTCTCAGCGTGCTGGCTGGGGCCCAGCCGGTAACCCCGGCCATTTGCGGGTACCCGGAGGTAGAAGCCGCGGCGGCATTTCACCGTGACGCATTCAAAGCGCCGGACGAGCAATCCTGAGGAGTTGATGCAACCGTCTGTCAGGCCGGCGCTCGTCCCGTCGCGGACACATTCCGCCGATCAAGCTTGCGGTAACCCAGCGCCTCCACCAGATGATTGTGCTGAAGCTCTTGTTCACCGGCGAGATCCGCCAACGTACGCGCCACCCGCAGTATCCGGTGCAGCGCTCTGGCCGACAGCCCCAGGCGCTCCATCGCCTGCGCCAGCAGTTTCTCACCGGCAAGCCCCGGCTTGCAGTAGTGATCCAATGCCTCGCCGCTCAGATCGGCATTAAGCGCTCCGCGCTGAGCCTGAATCTTTCGCGCCTGCATCACTCTCGCCCGTACCGTTGCGCTATCGACCGGTGCACGCTCCTGTTTGAGCAGCGTATCGCCACTCTGCACCGGCACCTCCACATGCAAATCAAAGCGATCGAGCAGAGGTCCGGAGAGACGAGACTGGTAGCGGACGATTTGCTGAGGGCTACACTGGCATTCGATCGACGGATGTCCGCGATAGCCGCAAGGACATGGGTTCATTGCAGCGAGGACCTGAAACCGGGCCGGGTAGGTCACCTGTTGAGCCGCTCTGGAGATCACGATTTCACCAGACTCCATCGGTTCACGCAGAACCTCAAGCACTTTGCGATCAAATTCCGGCAGCTCATCCATAAACAAAACACCACGATGGGCCAGCGAGATTTCACCCGGCCGGGGGCTGCTACCGCCCCCGACCAACGCCACGGCGGAGGCCGTGTGATGGGGCGCCCGATAAGGCGGTCGCCGCCAGCTACCAGGATCCACCGCTTCGCCCGCCACCGAGCGCACACTCGCTACTTCCAACGCAGCTGCATCCGTGAGCGGCGGGAGAATGCCGGGCATTCGACTGGCCAGCATGCTCTTGCCTGTACCCGGAGGCCCGAACAACATCAGGTTGTGGCTACCAGCCGCTGCTATTTCCAGTGCCCGCTTGGGTACATGCTGACCACGCACATCCCGCAGGTCGGGGTAATCCGTGGGCAATGGCGCATCTTCGCAGCGTTCCAGCGGGGCCAGCTTTTCATTGCCACACAGGTGCGCGACGACCTTCAGCAAGTGCCCTGTGGCCAGCACATCATCGCCGGCCGCCAGCGAGGCCTCTTCAGCATTGTCTTCGGGAATCAGCAGTTGTCGCCCTGCCCGCCGCGCGGCCATTACTGCGGGCAACACACCCCTGACCGGACGCAGCGCACCATCAAGTGCCAGTTCGCCGACACACTCAAGTGTCGCCAACGGTTCGGCAGGAATTTGGCCGGAAGCCGCAAGAATGCCCAGTGCGATCGGCAGATCAAAACGCCCTCCTTCCTTGGGCAGGTCTGCCGGTGCCAGATTAATAGTGATCCGACGGGTTGGAAATTCGAAGCCGGCATTCATCAGTGCGCTGCGGACACGGTCTTTGCTTTCGCGAACAGCGGTTTCAGGCAAGCCGACAATTGAGAGGGAGGGCAATCCGTTCGAGAGGTGTATTTCCACCGTCACCGGCGGAGCGGAAACGCCAAGGCGCGCCCGGGTATGGACAATAGCTAGCATACAGACCTTCCATGGTTTCATTTCAGGATCGCCAGCCCATCGTCAACTGCGTTGGCCGGCAAGCCGGGCACCGCGTCCTGCAGCACCCACTATAGATTCATTTACATCCCGGCAGGGCTTACCCCGCCCCTGCCATTACTTGATGCGAGCTTCCAGCTCAGCGACCTGCTTCTCCAACGCTTCAACTTTTTCACGGGTGCGCATCAACACAGCCTGTTGTGCATCGAATTCGTCGCGGGTTACCAGATCCAGTCTGGCCAGCACTGACATGACGGTCGCACGCGCTTGCTGCTCAAAATCATCTTTCGCTGCGCGCGCCATATCCGGCACAAATTGGCTAAACTGTCCCTGCAATTGTGACAAAAAGTCCTGGGGTGTTTTCAAAATGCACCTCTGTGGTTCCCAAGGTAGGTTTGGAAAAGTGTAACATAGCCGGTGTGATTGCCAGTTGGCCAATTGTGGCACACCGCAATGCACCAAATATGTGCGTCACTTTTCCGGTCGCTCTACAATGGCGCATCTGCGTGACCCATATCAGGGCCAAATGATCATATATTACTGTTTTTATAGGTTATTTTAGCGTTGGCACACACGATGCTTTAAACCACGTACGCAATCCGCACGAATGTGTGCGAGGTGGCAGCATCCCGAACTCAAACCCTGATTCATACCGAAAAAAGTTTGAGACGGCATTACCAAGGAGACAGCAATGAAACTTGTGACAGCTATCATCAAGCCGTTCAAGCTCGACGATGTCCGCGAGGCATTATCCGAGATAGGCGTTCAAGGCGTGACCGTCACTGAAGTCAAAGGCTTCGGACGGCAGAAAGGGCATACCGAGCTGTATCGGGGTGCCGAATATGTGGTGGATTTCCTGCCCAAGGTCAAGGTTGAGGTCGCCATTGGTGACAGCCTGCTCGACCAGGTGATTGAGTCTGTCACCAAGGCCGCCAACACCGGCAAGATCGGTGACGGCAAGATCTTCGTGACCGAGCTGGAGCAGGCCATTCGAATCAGAACCGGCGAGACCGGCGAAGAAGCCGTATAAGGCTCGTCTGATTCTTTAACGCCAACGCTTTAACCTATTAATCCTTGAAGAGCCTCGTGCGGAGGGCTTCCGATGGAAAGTAATATCTTTCAGTTGCAGTATGCTTTAGACACTTTTTACTTCCTCATTTGTGGTGCACTGGTCATGTGGATGGCAGCGGGCTTTGCCATGCTGGAATCCGGACTGGTACGCGCTAAAAACACCACCGAAATCCTGACCAAGAACGTTGCTCTGTTTGCGATTGCCTGCACCATGTATCTGGTGTGCGGCTACGCCATCATGTATGACGGAAACCTTTTCCTGAGTGGCATGGGCAATGTTGACGTTGCAGGCGTTCTGGGCGACTTCGCCGGCCGTGAAGACGGCTTTGAAGGCGGTTCAATCTACTCTGGCGCTTCCGACTTCTTCTTCCAGGTTGTGTTCGTTGCAACTGCTATGTCGATCGTATCGGGTGCAGTAGCTGAGCGCATGAAGCTCTGGACTTTCCTGATCTTCGCGGTCTTCATGACAGGCTTTATCTACCCGATGGAAGGTTCCTGGACCTGGGGCGGTGCATCAGTATTTGGCATGTACACGCTGGGCGACCTTGGCTTTAGTGACTTCGCCGGTTCAGGCATCGTGCACATGGCCGGCGCAGCTGCGGCCCTTGCAGGTGTTCTCTTGCTGGGTGCCCGTAAAGGCAAGTACGGTCCTAACGGCGAAATCCGCGCCTTCCCTGGCGCCAACCTGCCAATGGCAACACTGGGTACCTTCATCCTGTGGATGGGCTGGTTCGGCTTTAACGGTGGCTCGGTACTGAAACTGGGCGACATCGCAAGCGCACACTCAGTTGCCATGGTATTCCTGAACACCAACGCGGCGGCGGCAGGTGGCGCCATCGCCGCGCTGATTACGGCCCGCCTGATGTTCGGCAAAGCCGACCTGACCATGCTGCTGAACGGCGCGCTGGCTGGTCTGGTAGCCATCACGGCTGAGCCTTCAACGCCAACTGCCCTGCAAGCAACTCTGTTCGGCGGCCTGGGCGGCATCCTGGTGGTATTCAGCATCGTGACGCTGGACAAGCTGCGCATTGACGATCCGGTCGGCGCTATTTCTGTTCACGGCACCTGTGGCCTGCTGGGTCTGCTGCTGGTACCTATCACCAACGGCGACGTCAGCTTCAGTGGCCAGATCATCGGCGCGATCACCATCTTTGTATGGGTCTTCGTTGCCAGCCTGATTGTCTGGGGCATCCTGAAAGCGGTTATGGGCCTGCGGGTCACTGAAGAAGAAGAGTACGAAGGTGTCGACCTTTCCGAGTGCGGAATGGAAGCCTACCCGGAGTTTGTGAGCACCAAGTAATACTGCTCACCCTCAAATGAAAAAGGCGCCCCACGGGGCGCCTTTTTCATCTTCACTAATTCTTCAGTAATGTCACAACGACAGTCAGTGGTCTTTGCTCTTCCCCGAAGAACCGGGCATGGACTGCGCCACCCGGAGATAATGATTCAGCTCGAGCTCTGCTTCCAATGGCGTCTCGAAAGGCCCCTCAATCGACCCTTCCCGTGTTTCAAAATACCATTCGCTATTCACGTAACTGAAGCGCTCTGTTCTGAACCAGTTTCTGTCTCGTTCTCCATGCCGAACGGCCATAGCACCTCCCGTAAAACGGGCCACTGATGCTCACTTCTCAACTCATCAATGACCGGTATTAACTGCATGCATGCAGTACCCACAGGGTAGCTGAGATCAGTCCTCAGGGAGAGAACATCTCTGCGTCAAAATCGGGTTCGTTATTTCGGAAGGGAATGAAAACAGGCCTTCATGAAAGACAGATCGATCATGCCGGGCCATTTGAGCGCCGACATGACCGCACAGGAGATATCAGTCTTCGAGGATATCCCGCATAAACTGGGGCTGTGCCAGCGCTCCGGTATGAATAGCCTCGTTATAGTAACGGGTCACAAAAGGCCGTTCGGCGGCGTCGGCTTCGCGGAAGTAATGCAGCGGGTTGGACTTGCTCGCCATGGTGCAGCTCCACCAGCCTGTCGGATACACCGGCTGCGGGAATGGCAGCGTGATAACATGATCAAGGCCGGCCTTTTTCATGTCCTTGTGAATACCCTTGATGATGGTCTCCGTATGCAACAACGGCGATTCGCTCTGCTGGACAATAATGCCCCCCTTACGCAGCGCCAACATGCAATCACGGTAGAAATCCAGCGCAAACAGCCCTTCAGCCGGGCCGACAGGATCAGTGCTGTCGATGATGATCAAGTCGATGCTGTCCGGATCAGCGTCCCTGATCCACTGGATACCGTCGCCGAAGAAGAAATTCGCGCGCGGATCTTCATTGGCGTCGCATAGCTCAGGGAAGTACTTCTCCGACATTCGCGTGACGCGCTCGTCGATTTCGACCTGCCAGGCTTCTTCTACATCCGGGTGTTTAAGCACTTCACGCAAGGTGCCGCAGTCACCACCGCCGACCACCACAACCTTGCGCGGGGCCTTATGGGTAAACAATGCCGGATGGGTCATCATTTCGTGATAAAGGAAATTGTCCCGGCTGGTCAGCATGACACAGCCATCCAATACCATCAGGTTGCCAAAGGTCTCGGTTTCGTAGATCTCCAGTTTCTGGAACTCGGTTTGCTCTTCATGCAGCTTGCGTTTCACCTGCAACGAAAACGCCGTGCCCTGATTCTGGAAAACTTCCGTAAACCACCCTTCATTCAATACCGACATTGCGCATGACCCTCCTGCCTTCATGCTGGTGATTCCAATAGCCAGCATGATCGGAATGGATGTGACGAGCCGCTCGAAAAAGCGGCCCCCTGGATTGGCTCATATTGTCCCGCGCAACTCGGTAAAAATACAGTTTCCGATTTCTTTAATTTTCCAGGGTATAGGCTTTCAGCGGCCCTGCTCCTTTCATTACAATAGCCACTCGCCCAAAGGATAGAGTTCGCAATGACTGACAGCCCCGGCACACATGCTCAGAAGATCTACAATATCGCGCAATGGAGTGAGGGCTATATCGGCATTGATCCTGCCGGTGATGTACTGATCAGGCCTGATCGCGGCCAGAGCGGCGCCGATATCAACTTGCCCGCGCTCACCCGAAAACTCGTCAGCCAGGGTGTCCCGCTGCCTGTACTGATCCGCTTCAGCGATATTCTCCATGACAGGGTAAACAACCTTTGCGATGCCTTTAACCGGGTCGCTGACGAACAGGGATACACCGGCCGCTACACAGCGGTTTACCCGATCAAGGTCAACCAGCAGCGCCATGTAGTGGAAGAGCTGATCAGCTCCGAGCCGGCAGCAAGCAAGGGCCAGATCGGTCTTGAAGCCGGCAGCAAGCCGGAGCTGATTGCGGTGCTCGCACTGTCCCGGAAGCCCGGCTCCGTCATAGTCTGCAATGGCTACAAGGATCGGGAATACATCCGGCTTGCGCTGATCGGCCAGAAGCTGGGGCATCAGGTATTCATCGTCGTAGAGAAGCCGTCCGAATTGCCGGAAATTCTGGAAGAGGCCGACAGGCTCGGCGTGAAGCCGTTGATTGGCGTGCGCGCCCGGTTGGCCACCATCGGCAAAGGCAACTGGCAGAACACTGGTGGTGAAAAATCCAAATTTGGCCTGTCAGCCAGCCAGGTACTGGATGTGGTCAGCCAGCTCAGGGCAGCAGACGCGCTGGATTCCCTGCAGCTACTCCATTTTCATCTGGGCTCACAGATTGCCAATATCCGGGATATTCAGACCGGCCTGAAGGAGTGTGCCCGCTTTTACAGCGAGCTTTGCCAACTGGGAGCACCAATAGACACCGTGGATATCGGTGGCGGCCTGGGCGTTGACTATGAAGGCACCCGTTCGCGCAGCAGTTGCTCGATCAATTACAGCGTGTCCGAATATGCCTATAACGTGATTCACACGCTGCAGGCTGAATGCGACCGGGCAGGCATCCGGCATCCCAACCTGATCAGCGAGTCCGGCCGGGCCCTGACGGCGCATCACGCGGTACTGGTAACCAACGTCATTGACCACGAAACCCCCACTGACCCGAAACCGACAGAGCCGGCTGCGGATGCACCGCCCCCGTTGCATGACCTGTGGCGGGACTACACCAGTCTGCAATCACCGGAAACACCGCGCTCCAGAGTGGAGATCTATCACGACGTGTTGCACGCCCTGAGCGATGTCCACGCACTGTATGCCCACGGGTTGCTGTCACTGACCCATCGGGCTGAGGCGGAACAGCTTTACACCGCCTGTTGCCGGACATTACAGGCCCAGCTCAACAGCGCCAGCCGGGCGCACCGGGAAATCATTGATGAGCTGAACGAGAAGCTGGCCGAAAAGCTGTTTGTCAATTTCTCGCTGTTCCAGTCGCTGCCCGACGTCTGGGGCATTGACCAGATTTTCCCGGTGCTGCCGATTAACGGCCTCCATCGCCCGATCACCCGCCGTGCTGTTATTCAGGACATCACTTGCGATTCTGACGGTCGCATTGATCGTTACGTGGATGGGCAAGGCATTGAAACCACCCTCCCGCTGCCTGAACAAAACGCTGACGAGCCGATGCTGATCGGTTTCTTTATGACCGGCGCCTACCAGGAAATCCTCGGCGACATGCACAACCTGTTCGGTGACACCAACTCGGTTGATGTCCGCCGTGGCCCGGATGGCCAGTACCAGATCTGTAACCACGTTGAAGGCGATACCGTTTCCAAGGTACTGAAGTATGTGAACTTCGAACCCGAGGCACTGCTGGAAGCCTATCAGGCCCAGCTTGCAGCCAGCAGTCTGGCGGACGAAGAAAAAACCACGCTGTATCAGGAGCTGGCTCAAGGGCTCAGCGGATACACTTACCTGGAAGACTGATCCACTTTTCTGCGCCTGCCGTATGGTTCCAGACTGACAATCTGATGGCAGGCGCCTAGAATGACAAACTCCATAAGAGCAATAAAAGCCACTACAGGGGACCGTTCAGTGTCCACCCCGAATTCAACGCCGAACCGGGCTGATGGCAAGAAAGATCCCTGGAGCCAGCTTCTCGAGAAGGTGGGAAAGTCCCAGGATCGTCAGGCCTACAAAGCGCTTTTTGAGCACTTTGGTCCGCAGATCAAGTATTACGCGATGGCGAATGGGCTGGCCAGTCACGCGGAAGAACTGGTGCAAGAGGTGTTTGTCTCGATCTGGCGCCGTTCCTGCCTGTATGACTGGCGTAAGGCTGCCGCTTCGACATGGATTTTCACCATCGCCCGTAACCAACGCATTGATATTCTCCGCAAGCTGAAGCGGACCAACGCTGAAATTACCATTGAAACCGAAGACCTCTGGCAGATTCCGGGCGAGAACGACAACGAACCGGTGACCTCCCTGCATCGCTTGATGGCCGAACGCCGGATCCGTGAATCCCTGCGCCACCTGCCGGAAGAACAGGTCACAGTGATCGCCAAGGTCTATATGGAAAACAAATCCCATCAGACCGTCGCCAATGAACTCAACATCCCGCTCGGCACCGTCAAAAGTCGCGTCAGACTGGCGCTGGGCAAGCTTAAAGTGATTTTGCAGGACCAGAACGCATGACCCAGCACCACCCCGACAGTCACAGCTTGATGGAATACAGCGCAGGGAATCTCAGTGATCCCCACGCCCTCTGTATTCGCCTTCATCTTGACCAGTGTGACCACTGCCAGAGCCGTGTCGACACGCTCGACAGCCTGGGTGCGGTGCTAATGGAGCAGCAGGCCAGCGTCAGCGTCTCCGCGGACATGTTCGACCATATTCTGGCGCGCCTGAACGATGAGCCCGAAATACCGCCAACGGCCGTGAACAAAGCCGGCAACGCGCTCGAAAGACTGGTGCAGAGCGACATCAACGACCTGCCCTGGAAGCGTCAACTCGCGGATGTGAGCGTATTTGATATCAGCCACCTGTTTCCCGACCAGCCCGAGAAGGTTGTTCTCCAGAAACTGGCGGCCGGTGGCAAGGCCCCTGCCCACACCCATCGGGGCCAGGAAACCACGATTGTCCTGCAGGGCGCCTTCAGTGATCACAAGGGGGTATTTAATCAGTGGGACTTTGTGGTGCTGGACCAGGAAGACACTCACAAACCCATCGCGCTTGAAGGGCCAGACTGCATCACGCTATCGGTGTTGAGCGCGCCTCTTAAGCTAACCGGCACCTTTACGCGGCTGCTGAATCCGTTTATCAGCTGACACTGACCGGAACCCCGAACAACGGCCACCCAGCCTCAAGGTGGCCGTCACTTACCGAGCCTTGGCCCTTTCTGACCTACCAAACCCCCGAAAACCGGGGATAATGGGTGGCGTTGATTAGTGTCTCTGAACTAATCCCGGCCTGCCTTTGACGGATAGGTCCTTGCTTGTCCAGCCACGACTTTGTCGTGGCTTTTTTTATGTCTCATTGCTCGCCCTCCGGACATCCCTGATAGTCAGCCCACTGCCTGTGCACGCCTTCTCAGGTACAATTGCCAACAGACCCAGTCATCGATTTCTCCATCCCGACAAAGGCCAGGCATGACAGCGGACGATTACAGCTTTCGATTTGGTGGCATTGAGCGACTCTACGGCCGCCAGGCAACCCAGGCATTTCGTGAGACTCACATCGCCATCGCCGGCCTCGGCGGCGTGGGATCCTGGGCAGCAGAGGCGCTGGCACGCAGCGGCATTGGCAAGCTCACACTGATCGACATGGACGATATTTGCGTCTCAAACACCAACCGCCAGCTGCATGCGCTGGAGGGCCAGTACGGGATGACCAAAACCGACGCCATGGCGCAGCGCCTCAAGGCCATCAATCCCACTGTCGAGATTCATATCCACTTTGGGTTTGTGACCCCCAAAAACGTAGCGGAACTCATCACAACGGATATTGACGGTGTGGTGGATGCAATCGACAGCATAAAATCAAAAGCCGCACTGATTGCCCATTGCAAGCGCCGGAAAATCCCCCTGGTCTGCTCCGGCGGTGCCGGTGGTCAGATGGACCCGACCCAGATTCAGGTCGGCGATCTGAGCCGCACCACGCAGGACCCGCTGCTGGCAAAGGTACGCAACCTGTTGCGGAGGGAGTATGGCTTTTCTCGCAACCCGCAACGTCGGTTTGGGATAGAGGCAGTATACTCGCTGGAGCAACTGACCTACCCTACCGGCGACGGCGACGTTTGCCTGCAGAAGCCGGCTACTGATGGGCCAGTGCGGCTGGATTGCGCCACCGGTTTTGGCGCGGCCAGCCCGGTGACAGCAACGTTTGGACTATTCGCCGCATCGCGATTATTGAATCGCATTGCCCGCAAGGCCAGTTCAACGGCATGATAGCCACTCTGGCCCAAGTGATTTCGCCGGTGAACGTCTGCGTGACGGCACTGACCAACCTCTCATTTATTCAACGGAACTGAATCTCTTATGTCAGTCAGCATTGTGCTTATCCTTGCCAGCATCGGTGTCCTCTCCCTGTTTTGCCAATGGCTTGCCTGGCGCCTGCGGGTACCAGCGATTCTGTTTCTGCTGGCAGGTGGAATTGTGGCCGGCCCCGTAATGGGATGGCTCGAACCGCAACAGCTGTTTGGTGACCTGCTGTTTCCGCTGGTATCGCTCGCGGTCGCCGTCATTCTGTTTGAAGGCAGCCTCACGCTGCGCTATCAGGAGATCAAGGGCCACGGCGTGATGGTGCGCAACCTGGTGCCAATCGGCTCCATCGTCACCTGCACGATTGGTACCCTCACCGCGCACTGGGTGCTGGACATCTCGTGGGAAATCGCGCTGCTGTTCGGTGCCATTTCGATTGTCACCGGGCCTACCGTGATTGCGCCCTTGCTGCGTTCGGTCAAGCCAGTCTCGAAGCTGGCCAATATTCTGCGCTGGGAGGGCATCATTATTGACCCTGTAGGCGCGCTACTGGCCGTACTGGTTTTTGAAGGCATTGTGTCCTGGGGTCAGGGCAATGTATTTGAACACTCACTGTATATTTTCGGCACCACCATTCTGGTCGGCGTAGTGATTGGCGGTGCGGCCGGCTGGCTGAACGGCATTGCGCTGCGCAAGCACCTGATCCCCCAGTACCTGCACAATGCCGGCACCTTGACCTTCATGCTGGGTGTTTACGCCTTGTCGAACGAACTGGCCCATGAATCCGGGCTACTGACGGTGACGGTGATGGGGATCTGGATGGCCAACATGAAGCAGGTGCCGATCGAGAGTATTCTGGAGTTCAAGGAATCCCTCAGCGTATTGCTGATTTCCGCCCTGTTTATCATTCTGGCGGCGCGTATCGAATTCGCGGCGATTGCCAGCCTGGGCTGGGGGCTGGTGATTCTGCTGGCGGTCCTGATTCTGGTAGCTCGACCGCTGAGTATTTTCCTGTCGGCCATCGGCACCAATCTCAACCTTCGGGAAAAGCTGTTCCTCAGCTGGGTCGCCCCACGGGGTATCGTGGCAGCGGCGGTATCAGCGCTGTTTGCTTTCCAGTTGCAGAAAATCGGCTACGAAAATGCCGGTGTGCTGGTGCCTCTGGTCTTCATGGTGATCATCGCAACCGTCACGCTGCAGAGCCTTACCGCGCGGCCGATTGCCCAGTTGCTCAAAGTCGATGAGCCGGCAGATTACGGCTTCCTGATTCTTGGAGCCAACGCGGTCGCCCGCCAGATTGGTCTCGCCCTGCAAAAGCTGGACGTTCCGGTAACGCTGACGGATACCAACTGGGAAAACGTCCGCCAGGCACGGATGGAAAATTTGCATGTGTACTTCGGCAACCCGGTTTCCGAGCATGCGTCTACCCATCTGGATCTCACCGGCATCGGCAACCTGCTGGTGATTTCGCCCTACAAGCAACTTAACTCTCTGGCGACCTATCACTTCCTGGACTGGTTCGGGACAGGCAGCGTTTACAGTTTGTCTGAAGGTGATCAGGACCAGAAAGCCCGCCATCAGACGGCAGAGAAGATCCAGCAGACTCGCGGCCTGTTCGGTGATATCAGCTATGCCAAGCTCGCCAGCATGGTGAGCAAAGGCTATCAGTTCAAAACCACACAGCTCAGTGAAACCTTCACCTACGAGCACTTCCGGGAGCAATACGACCATCAAGCTCTGCTGATGTTTGTGATTGATCCGCGTGAGCGGATATATGCGGTCACCGCAGACACGACGTTCAAACTTGAGAAGGGCTGGAAATTGATCAGCCTGGTGCCGTCCCAGCCGCCAAAAGAGCGCAAAGAAAAAGAGAAGGACAGCAACGGACCGGCTGCCGATCCGTCGCCGCTACCGGCCTGACGGGAGGACTATCGCGCTGTCTGCCATCGCTCGCTATTCAGCGTATGTGGGCTGGCAGCGCAACACTTTCTTGCCCCGGCCACGACCGGTCTGTAACTGGCGATGCGCTTCAACGACTGCGTCCAGCGGATAGATCGTTTCCACATGCAGTCGCACATCGCCGTCTTCAATCAGTTCGGCAATTTCATCGAGATGGAACACATCGGGGCGCACCGTCATGCCATGTGCGCGCAGGCCCATATTCTCCGCCTCAGTAATAATCGGATCTGCAGTGACAGTGGGTACCGTTACCAGCACACCATGTTCTCCCAGCGTGTGCAGTGAACGATGACCGGTATCACCGCCCACCAGATCAAACACCACATCCAGTCCGTAGCAGGCATCGGTAAAATCATCATGGGCATAATCAATGACTTCATCCGCCCCCAGCGTTGCCAGAAAATCGCTGTTACCGGCTGAGGCAGTGGCGATCACATGGGCGCCTCTGGCCTTGGCGAACTGAATGGCCAGATGCCCGACTCCGCCGGCACCGGCGTGAATCAGCACCTTATGTTCAGGCTCAAGCTCAGCCACCTCAAACAACCCTTGCCAGGCAGTCAGTGCGGCAAGCGGCAAGCCCCCGGCTTCCACCAGATCCATCTCCTCAGGCACCAGAATCAGCTCATCGGCTCTGGCCAGTGCGTACTCCGCATAGGCGCCGCCGCCCGAAGGAAACCCGACTAATCCCATTACCCGATCCCCCGGCGCGAGCGTTGTCACATCGTCGCCTACCTCGGTAACAATGCCGGAAAGGTCATACCCCGGCGTCCAGGGCAAGCGATCGGCGATTTGCTGAGCAGCAAAGCCAAGCCCCTTGCGGGTTTTCCAGTCAATCGGATTAAGACCAGCTCCGGCAACGGCCACGCAGACCTGGCCGTCTCCCGGCACCGGCATGTCAGATTCGATCAGTTGAAGTTCTTCGGCTTCACCGAAACGCGAGTAAATGACGCGACGCATGACGAGTCTCCAGAACAGGTGGTGCGGGGATAGGACCGTTCACTTTGCCAGCGATCAGCAATAGCAACGGCACGAAACCGTATCAGGAAAGATTAGCAGAAAAGCCGCTCAGGTGGCCGGCGTATTGTGCACGGCGCCACCAAGGAGCTCGGCATACTCTTTGGGGACCCGGGACGGCCGCTGTGTTTTGAGATCAATACAGGCATGAGTCGAATGCGCACGGACGAGTGTTTTGCTGTCATCCGGGCGCACTAGCTGAAAACGACGCCCGGAGCGAAACCGGCCATCGAAATCGACCAGCCAGGTACCCAACAACAGGTGTTCGCCCGAATTGGCAGCAGCGAGATAATCAATCTCGGTACGGGTGATCGCCATCGCCTTGCCGGTCGCTTCGTGTTTCTCCCAGGTCATGCCTAGGCTTTCGATATGTGCCCAGCTGATGTCTTCAAGCCAGCGCACATAGACCACGTTATTGGCGTGCCCCAGACGATCGACGTCTTCAGGCTGAACCTGAATCGGCATGATAAAAGGCTCGGGCAAATCCCAGTCAATCAGGTTCGGCACGTCGGTCACTTGGAAGACTCCTTATTCAATGTGGGAATGGCCGAGATCGGCAAGCGGCCAATCCGGTCATTGTGCAAGGTGCCGAAATACAGCATGCCAAGGTGCGGCTGCACTGATGTGATTTCTTCAAGATACTTGCCTTTGGTGTCATGCAGGCTGGCCAGCAGCTTGCCGTCACCGTCAAATGCCATCACCAGACCGTAACGTTGTACCGGTGGCTGCCAACTGTCCGGCAATTTGGCCACTTGTTCCTTGATCCAGGGGTGCGGATGCATCGCATCAATCTGCGGGTTTCTGGGGGTCGGCAAGGCAATCCAGAAACGTCCCTCGCTGTCGGCAGCAATGCCATCAGGGAACCCCGGAAGATTATCTACAAAGGTTTCAGCCTTGCCGGCGTTACGGCCCTTCAGCCAATATTTAATCGTGCGGTACTTCCAGGTTTCGTTCACCAGTACATAGGATCCATCACGAGCGACCGCAACACCATTAGCAAAATGGAGGTCTTTCAATAATTCCCGGGTTTTGCCAGTTGAGGGATTGTATTGCAGCAAACGCCCATGCGGGCGCATCTCCAGCAGGTCCAGACGGAACTCATCCATACCGAAGCGAGTGCTGGCATCAGAGAAGTAAATCATGCCGTCCGGCCCGACATCCACATCGTCGGTAAAACCAAAGCTTGTACCCGCCGCCTCTGTTGTCAGCGTGGTGATCTCACCGTCCGCATTCACCGACAACAAGCCCTTTACCGCGTCCGCGACGATCAGATTGCCACGCGCATCAAAATCCAGCCCCAACGGGCGGCCACCGGTATTCACCCACTTTTCAACCCGGCCATCCGGCCACACCCTTACAATGTTGCCGTCAGCATTGCCGGCATATACCCGGCCTGTGGAATCAACGTCCACATCTTCCGGCCCATTGACCTGACGCACGGCAATAATTTCTGAGAGTGTCAGCAGCTCATTCGGAGCCGCCTTGCCCTTGAATCCGGGCGCCGCTGGCGGGGTCCAGGCCACACTGTCCACCGGAGAAGGATTGAAAAGAAAACCACCCACCACCAGAAATATCAGGACACCTGATGCGTAAGCCCAACGCATATTTTCTCCTTGTTTCACTTCTGCAGTCTCGGCCCAACCAGATTCAATAAAGCGAGCGTGAGTATCACTATCGCGCCATCACCATAGCAAAGGCCCCCGACAGACTCGAGCCGTCGTTCAAGCATCCATTGCGGCATCTACCGGTTGTCTGGCACAGGTCCCTTCGGTATATTCGCTGCTCACTTTTTGGTCGACTGCGGTCGAACATCCACCTTCAGGGGAATCGTCACCATGCTTTACGATCTGGCGTCACCGCTGTACACCGTGGCAGCACTGGCTGTTCTGTTCGGCATTTTCTATTCCGCCAAAACCTTCTTCGATGCCAAGATGGCGCAACTGAAGCAACAAAATACCGATACCAGCATGAGTGACGGCGCCGAAGCCTGAGCCCGCGGGATCACAAAAAGCCACGACAGCGATGCCGTGGCTTTTTGCGTTTAAAGGCCGTGGTTCCAGGCACGATCTAACTTTCCATCAACCTTTCTGGTCAAACTCTCCGTTCAAAAAACGCCGGCACAGTGTGGCGAACAGTTCCGGCTTTTCAGCATGCAGCCAATGGCCGGTATTCGATATGATCCGCATCAGTGCCGAAGGGAACAGCGTTGCAACGGCATCGTGCTGGCTGTCCTGTATATAATCTGACTCCCCGCCTTTGATGAACAGCGTCGGCCCGTTATACGGTCCTTGCGCCGTGGGGCCTGCGGCAATGCTGGCATACTCCCGTTCAATCGCGTCGAGATTGAGGCGCCAGCGAAAACCACCGTCATCAGTACGCACCAGGTTTTTCAACAGAAACTGTCGGACGGCGGGTATTTCAACGGATTCCGCCAGCGCCTTGTCTGCGTCTCCGCGGGAGCCAACAGCATCGAGATCCAGCCCGGTCAGGCCGTCAATAATGGCGTCGTGGTGCGGCGGATAGGTCACCGGCGCGATATCCGCCACAATCAGTCGACTGACTCGGGCCGGATCGGATAACGCCAGCTCCATCACCGTTTTGCCTCCCATTGAATGTCCCAGCAGGCAAGCAGAGTCGAGCTTCTGCTGATTCATGTAGCGCAGAATATCCGCCGCCATCTCGGGATAGCTCATGGTATCGGCATGGGGGGAACGGCCGTGATTGCGTAAATCAATTGCATGCACCTGCCACTCATCCGACAAACGCTGGGTGATGCCCCCCAGATTTTCCAGTGAACCAAAAAGCCCGTGAACAACAATCAGGGGATCACCCTCGCCTGTCACGCGCGCATTCAGATCAAGACTCACAACGCTCTCCTTACAACCAGGCGCGGAGTTCTCCCAACGCCGTTGAATTGATCAGATAGGATACCTGATGCTGGCAGGCAAGGAGTTGTACTTCCTGGGCAAGTCCATCCAGGTCATCGGTTTGCGGACTAAGTGACGAAAAGCCCGACACGTAACCCCACATGTGCTGCAGGGCGTTGCGAATACCGCCTTCAGGAGGCGCGATACGTGACGCATTTTCCAACGCCAGCCAGAGGTCCATCAAGTCGACCGTGCGGGCCGCCACCCGACGACCAAAACTCTCATAGGCCTGCCGGTTACGTGCCAGCAGACTGTATTTGTAGCTCGCCCAGAGTTCATGTTCATTTTTCGGCAGCCGGATCCGCCCTTTGAATCCTTTTTCCGCCCGGCTGCGAATCTCGGTCAGCTGCGCCTGCAGCATATCCCGGTCAGTCGGCGGCCAGATAACCGCCTCATTGGTGGTGGCCACGGTGCCGGGCGTTGCCAGCGAACGCAAGGTCATCTCGTCCATCAACTGGTTCAGGCGCAGGGTCAATGCGTCTTCATGGCCCCGCCAGGCGAGCGGTAACCGATCACCCGCACTGCGCGCCCGGTCAGTACTCACCAGGCCGACCAACAAGCGCATCTGGCTGGCCAGCAATTCATCATCAAGAAAGCCGGCATCCAGATCAAAAATCATCAATTTCTGAGACAAACCAAACGTCCTCCGCAACATTTATGACGGGCTCCGGAGATGAGACAGTCCCCGAAAAAAAGAGATGGATCGGGCGAAACGTGGACAAGGCCCTTTCAGCGGACAGCTTGTCAGGATATGCTCGGATTGTCGCCGCCAATCCCTACTGACTATTGCAGTATGTTTCAATAATGAGAAAAACCGCACGCATGCAAGCGCCCTCAACCAATGATCGCCGGAAGTTCCGCCGTTTTCCTGCCGCCCAGCTGCAAGTGTCCTGGCGCATCCGGAAAGGGTTCTTTACCCCGTATGCACTGGCCCAAAGCCAAGACTTCACCCGTGAAGGTGTCTCTATTCTCGTGAAAAGGCAGGCCACCGGCGATTCAGCCCTCTCGAAGGGCACCCGGGTCGAACTGCGACTGGTGCTCGAAATGGCGACCGGTGACCTGGTCGTTGAGCGGCTCGTGGCCAGAGTACAGAATCAACGCAGTATCGGGGATGCCACCCTCTACGGACTGATGTTCGATTTTGCAGCCAATCGTTATATGCGGTCAGAGCATACCAAAGCACAACTGGGGCGTATTGAAGGCATTCTGGATCGCACGGAAAAACTCAGGCTAAGAGTACAGCCCCTGAACGCCATTCCCGCATTTGCCCGCAACGATCAATCCTGACGCCAGGCCTGGCTCGCTCAATACTCGCAGACACCATTTTCGCCAGACAAAAAAATGGCCGCCTTTTCAGGCGGCCAATTCGAAGGGTACTTTCGGACTACTGTTACTCAACATCTGAAGATGCTGCCATGTCGCTGCCGAGCGGCGCGCATCAGCAATAGAAAATGTTGTTCAGATATTTTTCCAGCTCAATGCAGTTGAGACGCTCAAACTCGTTATGGGGTACAAAGATTTCAAATTGCATACCTGCGACCTCCTTGGTTCTGGTCGGGTTATGAATATGACCAAAGAATAACCCTGAAAAACCTTCAATGCGTTGACACTCCGTCCCAACTGTTTGACATTTGGTAACACCACTCCAATAAAAACGGTCGCAATGAGCCCAGCAAAATCCGGTGCCAGTAAATCTGGTGCAACATCTGGAGCAACAACAGATGGCGCGAAAAAGCAGAAAACCAGGCGCCATATTCCGCAGGTCGCCGCTTCTACCTCCCTGGGGCTGGTGCATTACCTGAAGGAACGTCAGCTGCTCGACTCCCAAGCGGTTGAATCGCTGCTGGACTGCTCGATCGAAGCCTTGTCTGATCCCGATATCCGCATTTCTGCTGACCACCACTACGCCCTCTGGGCTCTCGCCGAAAAGGCAACCGGTGATCAGGCCATCGGCCTCCATGCCGGCGAAATTGTCGATCCTGACCGCATGGGGCTACTCGGACATGTTTTTTTCAACTGCGACACGCTGGGCGCAACCGTCACGCAATATGTCCGCCTGCATCGTCTGATCAACGAAACCGTGAGCCTGCGCTTCGAACAAACCGACGATCTTGCCATTCTGTCCTGGCAAGTGGACGAACCGGCGCACTATTGCCGCCAGGATATGGACCGGACCCTGTCAGCCACCGTCAGTCGGGCCAGACATTTCATTCATCCGTCGCTCGATATTGCCTGGGTTCATATTGCGCACCCCGCGCCGGTGTATGCCAGCGAATACCAGCGCATCCTGCAGTGTCCGATCGAGTTTGATATGCCGCGCATGGCGATTGCTTTCAGCGCCCGCTATCTGACCCGCCCTATTCCTCATCGAAATCCCTATATCCACTCCGCGATGCTGCGCCAGGTCAACAGTCTGCTGACCCGGGTTCAGTCCCGGCGACGACTCAGCCGGAAAGTGCGCCGCCTGATTTCACGACAAATGGCCAGTGAGCGGATTGATGCCGATTCTCTGGCTCATCAGCTCAACATGAGCCGGCAAACACTTTACCGTCACCTGAAAAAAGAAGGTTTCAGCTTTCACGAACTGGTCGAACATGTGAGAAAGGACAAAGCCCTGCGTTACGTCGCCGCCGACCGGTATGCGCTGGGTGAGATCGCATTTCTGCTGGGGTTTTCGGAGCTGAGCGCTTTTAGCCGGGCCTTCAAACGCTGGACAGGCGAGTCCCCCGCACAATACCGTGCCAGACATCGCTGACCTGTTATCGAGCCATCCGGAGTCGCCATGTGGAATCCGACGCTGTTTCTGCTATTTCTCGCCGTCGTCTACGGACTGGCACTGTTTTGTGTGTTCCGGACACTGCTGAACTACAGAACCACTCAGGGCGCCATCGCCTGGATTATCTCGCTGCTGGCATTCCCCTACCTCGCACTCCCCTTGTTTTTCATGTTTGGTCGCAACCGCTTTTCCGGTTATGTGCAGGCACGCCGCTCACGGGATGTCTCCCTCAATCATCTGCTCAGCGTGTTCCAGAACAAGTCCCGTGAACCCCATGTCGTCACACCAGCGTCTCTGGATCCTGATCTTCAGGTGCTGACCAGCCTTGCCCGTCAGCCGTTCACCAGCGGCAATCAATGCAGCTTGTTGCAGGATGGCAAAGCAACATTTGAGGCGCTGTTCGAGGCCATGGAGAACGCCACCGACTATATTCTGCTGGAGTTTTACATCATCCGTTCCGATAAGGTGGGCCAGCGCATCAAGTCGATTCTGGAGCGTAAACTCGCCGAAGGCGTCAGGGTTTACTTTACCTACGATGATATCGGCAGTGCCTGGCTGCCCCGAGCCTACATCAAGGCCCTGACCCGGGCCGGCGCCGAGGTATACGCTTTCGGCGATGGCAATGTCCGGCGACGGCGCTTTCAGATCAATTTCAGGAATCACCGCAAACTGCTGATTTGTGACGGAAATGTCGGGTTTGTTGGCGGCATCAATCTGGGCGACGAGTATCTGGGCACTGAGTCCAACCGTCTTGCCTGGCGCGATACCCATTGCCGGATCGAAGGCCCTGCGGTGATGGGCCTTCAGCTCGCCTTCGCCGAGGATTGGAAGTGGGCATCGAACTCCCTGCCCCAACTCAACTGGACACCTTCACATAATCCCGAAGGGCAACACGACGTGCTGATTCTGCCTTCAAGCCCGGCAGACCGGTTTGAGACCTGCACCCTGTTTTTCCTCAATTGCATCAACAGCGCCCGGGAGCGGATCTGGATCAGCTCCCCTTATTTCGTCCCCGACCTGCAGATCGTCAATGCTCTGCAGTTGGCTGCGCTGCGGGGCGTGGACGTCCGCATTATCATTCCCGAAAACCCCGACCACCTGCTGGTCCGGCTGGCCGCCTACTCTTACCTGATTCAGGCCAGCCAGGCCGGTATCGGTATCTATCGCTACCAACCCGGCTTCATGCACCAAAAGGTGGTGCTGGTGGATGACCGCTATGCAATGGTGGGCACGGCGAATCTCGATAATCGCTCCATGCGACTGAATTTTGAAATCGGGGCACTGGTAACGTCAACGTCTTTCATTGCGGAAGTCGATGCCATGCTCCAAACCGATCTCGGTCACTGTCGGGAGATGACGCCGGCCGATTACAGCCAACGTTCGCTGCCATTCCGCTTAACCTGCCGCGCCGTGCGTCTGCTGGCCCCCGTGTTATAGCGACTGCACTTGCAGTTATCAGGGAATGTGAGAGCATAACCATTGCACTCGAATCGGGCAGTGAAACATCCTGCTGACCTACCCGGCCGGGCATCGCGCCCGATTGCTGTCATCATCCCGGACGTATATTGATGAAACCATTCAAGCCACGTGAAACGCTGACCGAACAGGTCGCACAGCACATTGAGAACCTGATTTGTTTTGGTCAACTGAGGTCCGGCGAGCGCATCTTTGAAAACGCCATGGCCAAACAGCTGGATGTCAGCCACGGCTCCGTAAGGGAAGGTCTGCTGCTGCTGGAAAAGCGGCATCTCGTGCGCAACGTGCCGCGAAAAGGCGCCTTTGTTACCGAACTGAACGACTATTTTGTCCGCAGTTTGTACGAGGTGCTCGAACTCTACCTGTGCCACACCGGCCGCAAGCTGACCCGCCAGTGGCAACCGGAAGACATGGAAGCACTGGAATCACTCTATGCCAGCATGGAAGATTGCTACCGCCGGGGTGACTTGCTCGCGTTTCTGGATCTTGGTATCGAATATACTCAGGCATCCCTGACCTACGCAGACAATTATTTTATTCTGGAGGCCATCAAGGATTTATGGCCGTCGGCGAAGCGCTGCGCATTTGTGGCGTTCCAGCACGCCAATCAGCAAGTGCTCGAAGACAATCTCGCCCACATGCGAGCGTCCATTGAAGCGATTAAAGCACACGATGAAGAGCGGCTTGTCGCTATTCTCAAAGGGTATGCAGAACAACAGTGCAAACAGGTACTGGCGTTTATCGATGCAGAACCGACGAAAACCGGTCGCAATGCGGCCTCGTGAATCCGAATCAACAACCACGGTAGCTCTGATTATTGCAGCCCTGCTGCTCGGGGGGTGTGCCAGCAGCCCGAAACCGACGACACCCGAGCCGGTCCGCCCCGTGCCTGAGCGCAAACCTGCTCCTGAACCCGCGCCCCCGGAGCCATCCCCTGAGGAACCCCAGGCTACGGAGCCTCCAGCGGTATCGAAACCCGCTGAGCCCTATCCTCCCGCCAGTTGCGCCTGGAGCAGGGTGAAAGGCGTGGTATCACTTCTGGCAAGGACGGCTCGTGTCGGCACCTGGCAATTTTTCCCCGGCGACGACATCCTGTTTTATCCGGCACCTGATAGTGCCCGGCCTGGCGATGAATACCGCGCCATTCTGGAGCGGCCCTTGAACGGTGACTGCAAAGCACCGCGTCTGGTGCTGGTAGGACCGGTCAGATAGTGGCCAATTGCTGCAAACCGCAGGCAGACATGGCGTCAGGGGGCAATGAACAGGCTTTCCAGTGAGTAACCCACTGTGAGGAATGTCGTCCAGTGGTCATCATCGGCATAAGCCGTGGAGAGCTGCACTGGCCCCAGGAACGTATCAATACCCGCAAACAGGTTCCAGGAATGGATGACATCGTTCCAGCTGGCGTCCCGCACATTCTGCCAGGCGTTGCCCCCCTCATAGCCTGCCCCGGCGAAAAACGGCACCACCGGCCCTCCAAAGCGGCGATAGGAATACAGGCTTGCCAGTGCCGCATCGGCGCCGGTCACCTCTCCTCGGGCATAGGCCGATAATCGGCGGAAGCCACCCAGTGACACATAGCTTTCAACGCCCGCTTCGCCGCGCGTAATCATGCTGCCGTATAGTTGCCCAACCACAACCTGTTGCCCCCATTCCTGAGCGCCAATACCCAAAAGCGTGGTGCGATCGTAATCGCTGTCGGACCCGAGACCGGGGCGTTCAAAGCGGCCATTAATCCCAAGGAACCCACCGCTACTGGGCAGAAACGGGTCGTCCAGTGTGTCGACTGTAAGCTGGAGATCCCAGGCGCCGCGTTCAATGCGACTGTCAGAGTAGGCTCCGCTTGAACCCAAAGCGTCATCTACCGACGAATAACCCCGCTGATAGCCACCCCGGAGTTCCCCTTCGGCGCCCAGCTCGAGGCCAAGGCTGACATCGATTTCCTGTTTTTCGACCTCGACTTCCGCAACCCGACTGCCCTGGTCGTCAAACACGCTATAGGCTTCCCGCTGATAGTCGCCGCCCAGCAGCAAAAACCGACGGTAGCCGTAGTCCAGCGGCTGGAACCACTCGGTCCGCACGTACGGCTCGGTACCGAGCTGCACACCGGTATTCCACTCGGCACCCAGCGCATTCAACTGCGTCATCTGGAAGTTCGCGGCTACATTGAAGCGGGTGTCATTCTCGAAGTTGTCTTCGTAACCAAGACCAAACCGCATGTAATTTGGCCCCCAGCTCTTCTCTTCAACTTCAATAACGAGCGTCGATCCCTCACCCGACTCGTCCGACTGCAGCGCATAGCTGACGGTTTCGTAGTAACCGAGCCCGTAAATACGGCGAAGGTCATCCCGAAGCTGTTCGGCGTCCAAAGGCTCACCAATTTTCTGGCGCAAGCGGGATAGCAGAAACTCCGACGACAGGCGTGAGTCATCTTTTATTTCAATGTTGGAAATCAACTTGGGAGTAAAGTGGTTAACAGAACGCCGCTGCTGATAGCCGGCCCAGGTAACCGGGTCGACCCGAAGCCGGTTCAAGGCAACCGCGGCGTTCCGGGTTGCAGTGGCGCCGACTTCCATAATGCGTGAGGAATCAAAAAAATCGGCTGAGGTCAGGCCGTCGAGATTAGGACGGATCAGCACATCTTCATCAGTAAGCAGTTCAAGCTGCTCTTCCACATTGCTGCGAGTCATCAGCGTGGTGAGCTGCCCGACAACAGAAAATGCGCCGGTAAGCTGGTCGTTGTCCAGCAGCGTGTCGCTGATATCCACAGCGATAATCACATCTGCACCCATCGACTCCGCGACGCTGATCGGCAGGTTGTTGGCAATCCCGCCATCCACCAGCCAGCGGCCGTTGTATTCGGTGGGCGCATAAACCCCGGGAATGCTCATTGAAGCGCGAATAGCCGTCGCCAGGGCGCCATCGCCGATCACCACTTCTTCGCCAGTCTCAAGATCGGTGGCGACCGCACGGAAACGCAAAGGCAGCTCATCGAAATCCCTGACCAACGAAGCGTTGCTAGTCAGTTCATTGAGGATAAATCCGAGATTCTGGCCGGCCACCAGACCGCGCCCCAATTTCAGCCCGTCACGCCCCACACCGATGCCCGGATCGATTGGATAGCGCCAGTCTTCCATTTTACGACGTACCGGTTTATAGGCACGCCCCGGACTGTCACGAAAGCTGGAAAGCCAATCCATATCGATGAAGCGGTCTTCAATATCGTCTACATCCATCCCCAGCGCATAGAGTGCAGCTACGGCTGAACCGGCACTGGTACCCACAACGATATCCACTGGCACATGCATTTCTTCCAGAGCCCGCAACACCCCCACATGTGCCATGCCTTTGGCCCCGCCGCCACTCAGGACAAGCGCAACCAGCGGACGCTCCGAAGCGGGCGCGACCACTTGCTTGTCAGAAGCGGACCGGGACCGGTCCATTTCACCCTCGGACGGCTGCCCCTGAACGGATAACGAGAGACTGGCGAGAACAAACGAAAACAATACCCGAAACACTTGGGACTCCCTACCCATGATCTTGCGACCCCGTCCTGAAGACAGTCCATCGAAGACCCACTGACCGTTAACAAACCTGCCCTTTTACCCGGCAACCCCTGGCACCCGCGAACGTGATCCGGAGCGGATCATCCACGAGTACTTGCCAAGAGTTGGCCGGGCGCTATGGCCGGCCTATTATTCGCGATCGCCTTCGTCACTGACCAGTGACAAATGGGAAATATCCGGCACCGCGGTCGGGATCTCCTCTTTCTTTTCAACCAGCGTGCTGCCAGCCGGTGCCAGGGTCCATTCATCGAGATGCTGAAACATGGGGGCATCAACATGGCGCTCTTCCGTCAGGCGGTCGTGAGCCTGCTCCACACGTAAAGAAGAACCCGAGAGAATGGCATCAACCTTTTCACCAGCCACCTGAAGCCGGTCGCCCGGCTCGACAGGGACCTGAGAGCTGCTCTCAGATGCGGCGGGTGCTTGCGGGGTCGTCGGTGCAGGCTCGGGCGCCTGAACCGGTGCAGGTGAAGCAGCCGGTGGTGGTGGCGCGGTCCCTTCCATCGGTTCGATATGGGCGATCATGCCGTGCTTTCGCAACACCGCCTCGTACTTGCCGGCCTGGGCTTCATCGAGTTTGTTGCGGATCACGACGCGCTGACCGCTGAACATCCTGTCGACCTGATCAACCGTTGCCTTGAATAGCGCCATCGCGTTGGCGCGTGCGGTTGCTTCATCGGTTTGTGGCGTGCATTCGCCTCTGAACACTAACTGATACATGATCTGATTCCCCCGAAATACCATGCCCCGTTGATTACCGATCGTGAATCCGGTTCATGGGTACAGGCCAAAGCCCTGTTGTCTGCCGTTGACGTTCCGACAGTTTTTTTACAGTGTACCCCACCCGCAGAATATCGTGCTGCCAAAACCGCCTGCCACCGACGGGCTGAAATGTCCGCCAGAACGCCCTCTCTTCCTGACACAGCCGCATTGCAAACAAATGAAAAAATATGCGGCCGCCACTAAGCAGATTTTCATTCCTTTGTCATAATGATTCGCAACAGATAGTTACAGAATGTTACATGCATCAGGCAAGGCCATCTTATGCCCAGCAACCGATTGGTCAACTCATCCAGGCGTCAGGGGCGCAGTGCACTGTCACTCACTGTCGCGGCTCTGTTCGGTCTGCTTTCTGCCATGCCCGCAGCGCATGCTGAAAACATTGATCTGCTGATGAGCGGGCTGTTCAAACAGGGGCCTACCTATATCGGCATGACCAGCGTTGATCGCGACGATATTCCTGAATCGGCGAATTACGAACGCAAGTACCTGATCGTCGATTTTCGCTATCAGGAGATGCCGGACGATGGCCGACTGCAAGCCAGTATTAACACGATCTGCATGGCCATGATTCGCGACCGGGAACTGATGCAACGCCTGAGCAACCAGGGGTATGACATGGTGTCAGTCGCATTTGACCGTCAGTCCCAGTACGACTGCCTTTAAGGCTCCTGCTGCGGCTCATCGTTGAGTAATTCAGGGAACAGCTCCAGCCGGGCGTGGACGCTATCCAGATCGAACGCGTCAATCTCCTCCTGCAACTCACGGCCATACTCAACAATTTCCAGCACACCCCGATCACGCCCCCACTCCACGAGCTGCCCGGCAAACAGCGACAGCTGTTCAGGGTCACCGCTGCCGCGGGTGGCCTGCCAGTCATCGGTGAAGGTCTGCTTCAACTCTTCAGCCAGTTGCAGCCGCAGATAGCTGTTGGTCACGACTTGCAGTTCCGGCCGTGCGTCATCGCCTTCAGCTTCATCGTCAGTCTGATCGGTCTCATGGATCATAAAGCGCGCCAGTTCACCCAGTAAAACCTGACGACTGACCGGCTTCTGCAGGAAGCCGTCAAATCTGGCCTCGTCGATGCGGGAAGCATCACCCGGCATCACCGATGCTGTTAGCGCCACAACGGGGATAGCGGCCAGATTGTCATCCTCGTGCATGGCTTTGCGGCAACTGAAACCGTCCATGACTGGCATCCTGATATCCATCAGCACGACATCCGGCAGGCATTCATTCGCCACATTCAGCGCCTGGGCACCATCACTCGCCTCAATGACCCGCAATCCCACAGGTTCCAGCATGTCCCGAACCAATTGACGGTTGATCTGGTTATCATCGACCACCAGCACCAGACCGTTATCAAACCGGTAAACCACTGCCTCATCACGACTGGATTCCGGCCCGGCAGACGACGTGGCCACATCATGCAATACGATCCGGAAGCAAGAACCTTCACCAGCGTGACTGGTTACCGTCAACTCCCCGCCCATCATCCGCACCAGCTTACGACTGATGGCCAGCCCCAGGCCCGTTCCGCCGTACTGCCGGTTGCTTTGCCCTTCCTGCTGCTCGAACGCATCGAAAATACGATCCTGCTGGTCTTCAGGGATACCGATGCCGGTATCGGTCACCTCTATCACTAGCTGGCACTCATCCCTCGTCTCGTCCGTGTGGCAACTTTCGGTACGGGCATGAATGCGAATTTCACCCTCGTGGGTAAACTTGATGGCATTGCCCACCAAATTGAACAACACCTGCCGCAACCGCGTTTCATCCAGCACCATGGCGGCGGGAATATTATCAGCCAGCGAGACACTGAGCGTCAGATCGCGGGCACGGGCGCGAATCTCGAAAATCCGCTGCACATCTTCCAGCAATCGCTGCAGGTCCAGCGCACCAAACTCAAGCTTCATTTTGCCCGCTTCAATGCGGGACAGATCGAGAATGTCGTTAATCAGCGTCAGCAGGCTTCGGCTACCGGCCTTGATGGACTCGATATAACCCCGCTGGCGCGCATCCGTCACGCTGCCTTCAAGCAACTCGCTGTAACCCATTACCGCGTTCATCGGGGTGCGAATTTCGTGGGACATGTTGGCAAGAAACTCACTTTTCGCCCGACTGGCGGATTCCGCCGCTCGCGCCAACTGCTCGGCTTCAAGCTTGGCTGCGCGTAACTCATCCTCACTGTCCCGAAGGGCGTTCTCCGAACGGATGCGCTCATCCACTTCCCGCGATAGCTTGCGGTTCCAGTAAAGAAAAATCAGCACCACGACGATGGCGATCAGCACTACCCGACGGACCACCGTATAGTCGATATCCTGTTCGATATCGAGATGGATCCAGCGATTGTAGACGGTGTCGTAATCCTGCTTTTTCAGGCTGCCCAGTCCTTTATTCAGAATTCGCAGCAGTTCCGGCTCATCTTTTCGCACGGCCAGCCTCAGTTCGTACTGATAGGGCGTGATACTGGTGATTCTCAGGTTCGACAAACCCAAGTGGGCCACGGTGTAACTGACGCCTGGAATATGCGTTACCATCACATCCAGATCGCCATTGGATAGCCCAAGCAAACCTTTTTCGAGATTATCAACCGGATACAGGTTCAGTTCGGGATGGTTGATCAGCAGGTATTCATGGCTGGCCTGTTGTCGCACAACCCCGACGCGCTCATCTCTCAACTCACGCAGATCGCCGATAAACCGCCCGTCGTCACGGATAACCAGCGCAATGGGCAGGCTCAGGTATGAACGCGTGAAAAGAAACAGGTTTTCCCGCCGTGGTGTGCGAGGCAAGGCGGGAATAATATCCACGTCGCCGTTTTGCAGCATGGTTTCGGCAGTGGACCAGTCGTCAATTTTCGGGCTGGAAAAACGGATATTGAGCTGGTCACCCAGCTTGCCGACGAGATCCGGTACCAGCCCGGTGCTGCGACCATCCTCGTAAAATTCGAAAGGCGGCCAGTCACGGCGGAACGCCACTTTCAAATCCGGATGACGGTTCAGCCATTGCTGTTCCTGGGATGAAATGCTGACCTCATTGTCCGGCGCTTTACCTGCAAGCTCGAACCCAATCCAGTCATCCAGAATCGCGCGATTTTCCTGGCCGCTGACGGCATTGACACCGGCGTTCAGAATGCGCTGCATGCGAATGTTGTTTGCCGCCGTGGCGAACACCACTTCGGCCGGCTGATTGTTAAGCACCGCCACAAGCGAGATCTGGTTGATCAACCCGGCCCGCAGATAATCGGAAATCACCGGCATGGGCGCAAAAAAGGCATCAGCCCGACCCGACGTGATGCTATTCACCGCTTCGCTGACACTGCGCACAGGAATCGGGCGGAATGATTTCACCGAATCCAACAAGCTGTATTGGTGACTGTCGCCGGAGATCAGCGCCACACGCTTGTGCTCAAGATCAGACAGCCGCTGCACCGATGCGTCGTCCGCATTGGCAAACAGGCCATAGTTGAGTGACATCATGCTGTCAGTGAACAGCATTTCAGGGGCGCTGTGGGGCGATTGGTAAAGCGTCACAATGGCGTCCAGCTCGCCTTGCTGAAGCCGCGTCTCCAGCGTGACAGGAGCCCCCGGAACCAGTTCGACCTGCACGTCGAGCTTTTCTGCAACCAGCCGGGCGAAAGCCGGATGAGTGCCCGCCATCTCGCCATCCGCCGCAATGTACGCCAATGGCTTTCGCTGCCCGGCAATACCAATTCGTAGTGGCCCGTTTTGAGCCAGCCAGCTCAGATCCTCTGCCCCCAGCACGGGTAGCGGCGATGGCATACGCGGATCGGCAAGCACCCCGGCCGCCGGTATCAATATGAGGCAACAGAAACACCAAAAAACAAGGCGGTGGATCACAGATTATCCTTTGGCAATGAACTGGATTTATTCAGATCAGCATGTTAACAAATGAAGGACGGCCTGCGCTGCAGGCGATCATCGCACTGAAGGAGGTTTCATCATGGATATGAGCCAGCACACACTTTCCACATTATTTGAGCAACTCGGCCTGCCATCCGACACTCAAAGCGTCGACGACTTCATCGCCCGCCACGCGCCGTTACCGCCGGAAACTGCTCTTGCCGATGCGGCTTTCTGGAACAAGGCTCAAGCCGGTTTTCTGCATCAGGGTATCGACGACGACTCCGACTGGGCGGAGGTCATTGATGAACTGGATGCGCGTTTAAGACACTAAACGAAGACCGGCATCGGGCGAGCCTGGCATTACGCCCGGACCACCTGGTTTCGGCCGGCATGCTTGGCTTTGTATAGCGCCTTGTCGGCCAGATCAAAGATCTCATCAACCGTATTGGCTGCGCCGAAGGCTGCCATCCCTGCAGACAGGGTGATGTGCACCGGCGTGCTGTGAAAGTGGAACGGCAGTTCGGCGACATGGGTACGCAAACCGTCCAGTACACGGTAGCCCACGTCAATTTCCGTTTCCGGCATCAGCACAACAAACTCTTCTCCACCGTAACGCGCCACAAAATCAGTTGATCGCAGGCGATCTTTCAGGGTTTTTGCTACCAGCTGTATTACCCGGTCACCGGCCTTGTGGCCATACGAATCATTCACTTTCTTGAAAAAGTCGATATCAACAACCGCCATCGTGACCGGATTCCGGTAACGGGCCCAGCGCTCATACTCAAACTCGAGACGCTGCTGCCACGACTCCCGATTTGGCAGCTGGGTCAGCGCATCCGTGAGGGCCCGCGAACGCTCGGCCTTGAGTTGATCCTGCACCTGTTCGGAATAGACTTCCATGCCCGCCAGTTTTTCCTGCATGGCGGCCAGCTTCTCCTGCAGCACCTGTTCACGCTGGCCCTCACCTTCCCGGTAACGGCTGAAAGATTCAGCAAGAGCCTGAATATGGTCGCTGACCGACGCTTTCAGATCGTTCAGACTGGATGAGGTGTCCACCGCATCACCAATGCTTTGCAGACGGGTATTCAGTTCCCGGTCCAGCAATTCGGTGGCACTCCGGCGATCTGCATTGGCCTCCAGTTGTGCTGCACAGTTTTCCTTCAGCGCCAGCAATCGCTCATCGAGACGTTTCAGAAAGTCTTCAAACTCCGATCGCCCCTGGCTCATTGCAGCGACGACCAGATCCAGAATATCGTTCAGTGCGTCGCGGATGGTGTCCCAGTCCTGACTCTGATCCAGCAGTGATTTCAGATGCTGCGCCTTGGCCTGCATAGACGACTCAAGGCTGACCTGAGCCAGCATATGGCCGATCAGCTCGCCAATACGCCGCGCGATTCTGAGCCGGTCGTCACCTGAACTGTCATCCTGCGCGCCAGTCTGATTCGGGGCAGCGGCGGCGGGTTCAGGGCTGGCTGGGCTATTAACAGCCGAAGAATTGCGAATGTCTGCATCGTCCGCATCGCGCGACTCTGCATCCAAAGCCGGCGGCGTTGCTGCGGTGTCTTTATCCCGGGAGAACAGCCGTCGCCAGGACGGTTTGGCCTGGCCCTCAGCCGGTGCGCAGGACTCAACCAGCCCGGTCAGTCCGGCCAGCCAGGTGTTGAGAGGGCGAACGCCGTCTTCAAGTTTGCCCAGTGCTTTGTCGAGCTGGCGGATATCCTTGCGAGCCAGCCTGTCGCCGGCAGTCTCATCGATGGCGGCAAGCAGCCGTGACAGGCTCTCGACCAAATGTGCCTGATCGTCCACCTTGCGGGCATCGAGTCGCACCAGCGCTTTGTCGAGACCGGCCTGAGCACGCTTGAGGTTCACCAGGTTGCCGCTCTCGCCCCGCAACTCGTCCCGAATACCATCAAGTAGGCGATCCAGCTCGCCGTCCAGCCCTTCAGCAAAAAGCGTTGCTCTTACCAGAAGCCTTTGCAGCGTGTATCGCTCTTCCTGCCAGTCGCTCTGGTTCATTCCAATTAGTCCCACTCGCAATTAAAACCTGTTGATATGAAATGACAGTTGCACGCAACGCGTTTGCCGTGACCTCTTTGTAAAAGTAGACGCAGGCGGCAGGTCTTTCTAGCTCGCCACCAGCTCAATGCGCTACCAGGCGTTGTTAGTCACCGTCATGTGAAGACGATTTTTCTGCCTGCAATCGCGATGCAGCGGGGCCGGGACGGCGACGGGCTCGCGGATGGCTGGCATCATAAACTTTGGCCAGATGCTGAAAATCAAGGTGCGTATAAATCTGCGTGGTCGAGATATCGGCATGCCCGAGCAATTCCTGCACGGCTCTGAGATCGCCACTTGATTCCAACAGGTGACTGGCGAACGAGTGACGTAACAGGTGAGGATGCAGACGCTGGTCTGCCCCTTTGAACAAGCCCCAGCGATTAAGTCTGGCCTGAACACTGCGCGGGCTCAGCCGCTTGCCCTGCCGACTGAGGAACACCGCCTCCTCGCCGTCTCTGGCCAGCGACGCACGCACATCCAGCCATGCGCTCAGTGCAGATACTGCTTTCTGCCCCACTGGTAAAATGCGGGTTTTGCTGCCTTTACCCAACACCCGAACCTCGCCCCCCGACAAGTCCATGCTCACCAGATCAAGCCCCACCAACTCGGCCAGTCGCAAACCGGAGGAATACATCAGTTCAAGCATGGCCCGGTCGCGCACTTCGAGCACGTCGTCGGCGTCAGCATCAAGCAGATGGTTGAGCTGATCCACGTCGGCCACACGAGGAAGCTTCTTGCCGGACTTGGGAGCGCGCACATCAAGCGCGGGATTGTCCTTTACCGCACCCTCGCGCAGCATGAATTCGTAAAACCGGCGAATAGCCGAGAGGTGACGGGCGATACTGCGACCACCCAGGCCTTCCCGGCTCAGCTCAACGACATGACGGCGCAACCCATGTACATCGAGCTGGCTCCAGTCCGTCAGCTGCTGGCTATGCAACTCTTCGGCGAGACGCTCGATATCACGGAGATAGTGTTGGCAGGTATGTGGCGACAGGCGGCGTTCGGAAGCAAGATGCTCGGCGAAACCCGCCATTGAAAGGGCAAGCGTGTCCGGTAAGTCACTCATCGCATACCTCAGTTTCGTCGGCGCTTTCAGCGAGTGTGACAAAACCGCCGCGTTCGCGACCTTCTGCCACTTCCTCTACGCCCGACGGGCGCCGATTAGCGGGATTCAGCTACCTGGTCGGAAACCGGCTCCAACTGACTGTGGCGCGCCATCAAAGGCGGCAGCAAGCGGCTAAGCGTGTCGCTCAGGTATGACAAAAACATCGACCCCATGCTCTCGTCAAAATAGCCGCTTTGCTGGCTACCAATCGCGAACAGCCCGAGCAGATCGCCGTGGCGAAGCGGCACCAGTGCAACCGATGCAATGGGAGTGTCCCGCTGGGGAAACAGAAACGCCCGCTGATCAATACGGAACTGACCGCACACGGCGCGCTGCCCCTCAAGCAGCGAACCCAACAGGGTCTCTGCTTCCTTGCGGTTCACCCGGACCAGCGCGCCTTCGGCAGCCGAAGTATCGGCATCGGGCTTCAACGTGCCCTGCTCAAAAATAATCAGCGAGGCTGCATCGAGACCGAAATCGCCACGAATGCTGTCGTCGATGACTGACGCCATTTCGGTGATGGTGCGCGCTTCGATCACCTGGGTCAGCAGACGCTTACTCTTTTCAAAAAGCCGGTCATTGTGCCGGGCAATTTCAATCAGCTCGCCCAGTTCATGGCGCAGCATATCCCGTTGTTCCCGAAACAGATGAACCTGGCGCTCAACCAGCGAGATAGCGCGCCCGCTGTCATGAGGCAAGGTCAGGGTGCGCAACAGATCGCTCTGCCCCACAAAAAACTCTGGGTGTGCTTTCAGATAGGCAACGACATCTTCTTCTGTCGCTGTGCCCGACGTTTGCGGTTCCGCCTGGTCTGTCATCCGGAATCCTCCTTTCTCGGCCGCCTCTTGGTGGTTGCAGCACCCGCTTTTTGGAGTGCGTAATACAAGTCACAAAGGCACGACTCTTGTTATCCAACTACCAGTCCCGTCAAGAGGTCCCAGCGCCAGCTTTTTTTCTGGATTTACTTCTGTTGTTCCGATTCGACTGCCGCCCTGAACGCGGCACTCTGCGGGCAGGGTCTGCCGGCACCCGCACCTGGCCATCAAATACGCGGGCGGTAGGACCTTCCATCATAACAGGCGCCCCTTCGCCCTGCCATTCAAGGGTAAGCGGCCCGCCACGCAACTCTATCCGGACGCGTTCGTCCAGTAACCCGCGCAAACGGCCCGCCACCATAGCAGCGCAAGCGCCAGAGCCGCAGGCAAGGGTTTCGCCCGAGCCCCGTTCAAACACCCTCAAACGGGCATTCTGGCGATCTACAATCTGGAGAAATCCGATATTGGCGCGCTTGGGAAAATTATCGTGAGATTCCAGCACCGGCCCCAACACCTCCACTGGCGCCGTATCAATATCATCAACCAGCAATACGGCATGTGGATTGCCCATGGAGATAGCAGACAGCTCCACACTGTCATCCCCCACCTGCACCTTATAAGTCAGTGCGCGACCGGTGGCATTGAAGGGAATCCGCTCAGGCTCAAGTTCGGGCACGCCCATATTCACCGTGACCCAACCTTCTTTGCCCACCCGCAGCTCAATCACGCCACCTGCCGTCTGGACCCGAATGACTTTTTTATTGGTCAACCGCTGGTCCCGCACAAACCGGGCGAAACAACGGGCGCCATTGCCACACTGTTCGACCTCGGAGCCATCAGCGTTGAAGATCCGGTAGCGGAAATCAACATCGGGCAATCCGGGCGGTTCAACCACCAGCAACTGGTCAAATCCGATACCAAAATTACGATCCGCCAGCTCCTTTATTATTTCCGGGCGCATACGAAATGGCTGGCTGATGGCGTCAACGACCATAAAGTCATTGCCCAAACCGTGCATTTTGGTGAATTGCAGGTTAGCACCACCGCGCTTCGTATCGCTCATATCACTCACTCTGGCAAACAGGATTCGAGCCGCAACTGGTCATCCAGGGTTTCGCGTTCCCGAACCAGATGCGCTTTTGCGCCATCGACCATGATTTCCGGGGGCCGGTTGCGGGAGTTGTAGTTGGAGCTCATCACAAAACCATAAGCGCCAGCCGAGCGAACCGCCAGCAAATCACCCGGTGCAAGACTCAGTCGACGGTCCTTACCCAGAAAATCACCGGTTTCACAGACCGGACCAACCAGATCGTAAACCTTCTCTTCCACATCATCTCGTGGCGATACAGGCACAATCGCCTGCCAGGCACTGTAGAGAGCGGGCCGGATCAGATCATTCATGGCCGCATCGATGATCGCGAAGTTGCGATGTTCAGTGCACTTGAGGAATTCGACACGGGTCAGCAGAACACCGGCATTGGCCGCAATCGAACGCCCCGGCTCCAGAATGATTTCCAGCTTGCGATCCGCCAGCCGCTCACGCACCTTGATCATGTAATCGGCAGGCGACGGCGGCTTCTCCTGGTCATAGGTCACACCCAGACCACCGCCCATATCCAGATGCCGAATGCAGATGCCGTCTTCCGCAAGCTGATCAACCAGTGCAAGCACCCGCTCCAGCGCGTCCATAAACGGCGCCACCGTGGTCAACTGGGATCCGATATGGCAGTCCACCCCCTGAACATCAAGGTTCGACAAGCTGGCAGCGTGGCCATAGATCCGCCGGGCATCAGCGATATCAATACCAAACTTGTTTTCTTTCAGGCCAGTGGAGATATACGGGTGGGTGCCTGCATCCACGTCCGGATTAACCCGCAAGGACACCGGCGCGGTAACACCCATTGCCGCAGCAACTTCATTCAGCCGATCAAGCTCGGTTTCAGATTCCACGTTGAAACAGCGAACCCCCACCTCCAGGGCGCGGCGCATCTCGTGTTCCTGCTTGCCAACCCCAGAAAATACGATACGATCGGCCCGACCACCGGCGCGCAGCACCCGCTCTAGCTCGCCTACTGATACAATATCAAAGCCGGCACCCAGGCGGGCGAGCACATTCAACACCGCCAGGTTGCTGTTGGCCTTGACGGCATAACAGATCAGGTGGGGGCAATCAGCGAGGGACTCATCATAAGCCCGAAAGTGGCGCTCCAGCGTTGCACGGGAATAGACATAAGCCGGCGTTCCAAACTGGCTGGCGATGTCGCTCAGTGCCACATCTTCGGCGTAAAGCGCGCCGTCGCGGGTATTAAAATGATCCATTCAGATTCCTGTTATTCAGCAGCGCCCTGTTCGTCGGGCTTGTCATTCTCCGGCGCAGCAGCCGGTTGCTCACTTTGGACCGGCGCAGCCTCTGGCTCAGGCGCCTTGAACAACGGTCCTTTCTGGCCACAACCGGCCAGCATCAGCGCGGCAAGGCCTATTATCAGTCGTCGACCCATCATCAGATCAGGCTCCGGCGGTATTGAGGCTGCGGCAAAAACGACAGCGCTCGCCACGCTTTGCAACAGCCTCATTGGATTAGGAGGGCAGTATACCCACTGCGGTTAAACCGTGCGAGATCATCCGGGAGTCTTCAGCGCCGCGTTCAGTTCCGCTTCCAGCGCAATGCGGTAGTGCAGGTACTGGCAGGTTTGCAGATCGTGCTGATATGCCTGCGGGTCAATGTCGTGGGGCAGATAGACATCAGTGAGATAAATAGGATAGTTACCCTGCCCCCGACGCCGGGATGTCACGTAATGGGCCACAGCGCGTGCAAGTTGATCGCCATGATCCAGTTCAGTGAATTCCTGCTCATCACAGAACAGATCAAATCGCAGCGGCTGATCGCCCTCACTGACTCCCACCGCCTGCACCTCAAAGCCATCCAACGGCTGCTCATCGGGCGAGAAAGAGCGGGGTTCAAGGCGCCACTGGCCTCGGGACCGCACCAATTCCATACAGCGAATGGCAAGCTCGCCGCCTGCATCCACCAGCGCACCACGCAGCTGGCGACGCTCTGCCAGGTTCCCCAGAAAGCGAAACACCGGCGCCAGCAAGTGTCGACGATTACTGCAAAGCTGGCGCCAATGGCTCAGGGACCCCCGCTCATCGATCACCCACACTTCAGCGTCAGTATCATTCAACAGGTAGAACACCTGGATATTGTCCGGCTCACTGGCATCACAAATCAGCCGCAAGGCGGCATCTTCTTCCAACGCATGCCGATCCAGCACAATCGGCATGAAAGTGTGCTGGGGTTTCTGCAAATGCTCACGCAACGCCTCTGAAGACTCAAGTGCCACAAAGCCGGGCTCGCCATCAGTAAACTGCAGCACAAAATAGCGCCGGCCCATTTCAATGACATAGCGCAGGGAGTTAGGGCCGCGGCCATTTGCAAAGAAGCGGTTCTGAACGTCATCGAACAAGATCGCCAAGCGACGCTCGATGGATACCGCGTGCCCGAGGCCCGGGCAACAAACGCTCAACTCGGGTTTCAACGCAGGCGCCTTTGCCCGCGCAGCCAGCAGGTTCTTCAAACACTGAATCAGAATATCGCCCACTTCATAGCGATGAACCGAGACCTCGTGCCAGCTGTTGAGCACGACCTGATCGAGCGTCAGCACCAGATTTTCCCGACCTCCACTGAAACCGAGGGAATCGTGTCGGGCGCTCAGTTTATGCAAGCCTTTTTCCGAAAGCGGCGCTTGCGGGTCAACCGCCACGTTGGCGATCAGAACCACACGCAATAGCGAGCTGCCGGCCATCAACGCGTCCCGGGATGCTGGCGCTAATGGCACCGGCAGAGCTGCCTGCAGAGATTCAATCATTGTTCTCAGACCGGCCATAGTCAGCGGGCTGGTGCCGCTGCGGAGATTGAGCCGGGTCGCCCTGGTCAGCAGTCCGTTGCAATGACACCAGACCAGCAACTCAACCAGGCTGGCGCTGCGGCGTATCACGGGTTGCCAGTGCGCATCTGCGGGACTTTCAAGATCGCGATACAGCAACCAGCCCGCTAACTGGGTGGTTCCCGGCTGGGTGGACTGATGATGAAACGACAGGTTCTCTTCTGCCAATGACGGCGCAATGTTGGGGTTTACCAGTTCAACTTTGCCCGCTTTGCGCTGAAACGCCGCGTAAAGTTTGCGCCCCAGCAGGCTCATGTCAGTCGGACGAATCGCCGCACGGACGGCATGACTCCGTGCCATTCGGGACAGGAAGCGATAACTGTGCGTAAGCTCAGCGACAATGGTGCGACGCAGGATCTGCACATCATTGATCCGCCATCGCTCCCGGTCATCCAGTTGCTTTATATCCGCAGATGTCCAGCCCCACTGCTGCGTGAGCTCAGACAGCAAGGCGCCTTGCCAGGACCGGTCGCTTCGTTCAAGGCGGCTCAGCGGTAGCCCGCTTTTGAGGTACAGGCTCTGGCGCACCAGCGCCAGTCGCTCGGGCGTTTGCAGCGACAACAGCCATTGTTCAAGGCGCTGGTAAAGCAGCACATAAGGATCAAGGGCGTTGGTCTCCGTAACACCAGCGTATACCTGCTCCTTGAACACGCGAGATAACAGCGGCTGATCAGCGTCACGGGCGTAACACTCGATCAACAAAAGCTTGAGGATAGACTTCCAGGGCGCATCAATGCCTTTGTAGAGTTGCCAGACACCCGCGCCCAGAAACTCCGCTGACGGCACCCGCGTAACGGCGCCAAAATCGATATACTGATCCGGTCGGATAAAGCGACAATCCTGCAACTGGCGCACCAGCACATCGTATTGTTCTTCCTGATCCGCCGGGATCAGCCACCAGAGCGGATAACAACCCGCCAGATATATCCCTGTGCGATAAAATTCATCGAGCAGCAAATAGTGCTGAGCGCTGCCGCAATTCTCACCATTCACTTCAACATTCTGCCGCCCGGTGCGAAAGTCTTCGGCCGAGAAGACAAACACGTGCAACTCCAGTCCCAGGGTCGCGGCCCAGTCGGATATCGCGGCCGCTTTCTTTTCCAGCTGAGCCACACCCTCCGGCGCGAGATCCGGCCGGTAACAAAGCCAGACGTCAAGGTCGCTGGCCACCGAATGACCGATAGTACCGGGACTTCCCATCAGAAACAGGGCGCTAATATCGGCAAGCCTGCGACCGGATGAGCGCGACCGGAACGACCGGGCCAGTCGCTGCGCCGCATCCAGGGCGGATGGGTCGGGCGTGTAATGGGCAATGCCGTGCGGGCAGGCGTGATCAAGATAGCCGGGGAGCGCCGGATGATTGAGGTGGAACAGCAACGGCAACAGATCGAGCACAACCTGCTGGCGGGTCGCCAACGCCATTCGGGCGCGATCGCAACGGGCCTGATTCACCTTCAGGAACCGGTCGCAAAGGCGCTTCAGGGTTTTGCGATCAATGCCATCGGCAAAGTCGAGCAGGATCGGAAATGCAGAGGCCACGGACGGCGCTATCCTCGAGATTAATCAGTCAAAAGATGACCACAGCAGCGGCTCTAATTCAGTCGTGTCTCGCTGCGGCATTAGCAGTATCATGTTAGCCTCCACTCAAAACCACAACGATAATAACCTACAGGGTGCGGATCCAGCGTGAAGGAATTTTTCATCAGCCGCTATCGTCGCGAGGCATCATCCCCCGAGGAGCGGCGCGCGCTCGTGCGTATCGACGATGCCGGCATCATTACCTATGCCGATACTTACGCCGATCCCGTGCTGGGCTATGACGCCCACGAGCTGACCGGTGTCGCGATTGCATCTCTGGCCGCCACGCCACAAGACAACCCACTGAGCCCAACCCATCGCGAATCGCTCGACAGTGGCGAGCCGATCATGCTGACACTGCGTCATCGTGAAGGCTTCTTCTTTACCGCCCGATTCAGCGTAAGGGTTGATGTTGCGGACGCCGATCAGGTGGCATCAGCTTCCATCTTGCCACGCGGTGAAGAACCTCTCGATCCACGTCTGCTGAAACTGACTGAAAACTCCGGCCAGTTGGGCATCTGGCAGGTGGACACCAAGAGCAACAACATCAGCTGGTCTGACGGCCTTTACAAGCTCTTCGATCTGCGCCCCGGTACCGACATCTCGCCTGAACATGCACTCTTCTACTTTCAGGAACACCAGCATCGGGTGCGCGCGCTGTTTCGTCGCTGCCTGCGCTCCGGCAAGGCATTCAGTCGCGATCTTCATATCCTGACGGCACAACAGCGCCTGCGCCACGTCCGCATGACGGGCCGAGCATTGAAAACAGGCGACAAGATAACCTCTATCGCCGGCACACTGGTTGACCTGTCCGATCGCCTGCAACAGCGCGAGGCCCGCACTGAAATCGAACAGATCCTGCAAGGGGTGCTTGCCGCCTCTGACAATCTGATCATGGCGGTCGCCCCCGACATGCAGATCCTGGCGGTGAACAGCCCGATGGTGCATCAGTTCGAACGCACCTTCAGCCAACGCCCCCGGGTCGGCGACAACCTGACCCGACTACTCGCCGACTTCCCCAATGAACGCCGGTTGGGCCAGCGGTTGTGGGAACGCGCGATGCAGCGCGATCACTTCACCGTGGAAATGCCACTGGCCCGACAGGAACGGGAACTACCGGTTTTTGAAATTCGCTATCAGCGGTTGCGTGATGCCCAGGGCCATACGATCGGCGCCGTCCATATTGCGCAGGACATCACGCACCGGATGCGAACCGGCGATAACCTGAATTACCTGAGCAGTCACGATCCAATGACCGGCCTGCTCAATCGACGCGAACTGCTGCACCGCCTCAACAGAGCGCTTAAAAGCGTTGGCGAGGGCAAGCCCGGCCATGCCCTGCTCTATATCGATCTGGACCATGTCACCCGCTTCAACGAAACCGCGGGCGCCGGTGCCTGCGATCGCTATTTACGGGAACTGGCCGGCATGCTGTCCACACGCGTGCGGCAGCGCGACGCTCTGGCACGCATCTCAGCGGACAAATTCGCGCTGCTGCTGGATCAGTGTTCGGAAGTTGAAGCCCGAAAAATCGCTCGCAACCTGAGTGACAAAATAAGCGGCTTTGTATTTGAGTGGCAGGGCAACTCGTTGCAGACCACGGCCAGCGGCGGCCTGGTGCCATTCGGCAATGGCAGTCGCATTGAAGGGGCTGAGGCCTTGCTGGCACTGTCGGCCGACCTTTGCCAGACCGCCAAGGATGCCGGCCGGAACCGCGTTCATGTACACCGGGACCAAGGCTCAATTCTGCTGGAAAGCGAGGCGCAGGCGTTGCTTGCCCGGCTGAAACAGTATGTCAGCGAAGACCGCATCAACCTGATGTATCAGTCCTTGCGACCGGTCACCAGCGCCACCTGGGGCGAGCACATCGAGATTCTGGCGCGACTGGGCAATGGAGACGAAGAGGGAGGTGTCTGGCTGCCAGACGATTTCCTGCCCATCGCTGAGCGCTTTGATGTGGCCCGCGACATTGATCGCCGGGTCATTCGCAAAACCCTGAGCTGGCTGGCTCAACACAAGCTGCTGGAACCGCGACTGAAACATTGCAGTTTCAACCTGTCGCTGGCCAGCGTGCTCGATGACAGCTTCCCGGCCTTTGTCGGCCAACAGCTGACCGACTCAATGTTCTCCGCCGAACGCTTCTGCTTTGAGATCCGTGAAAGCGACGCGACCCAGTATTCTGACGCCGTGACGGTGTTCTGCGATGCCATGCATGAGGTGGGCTGCCGGGTCGCGCTTGATGGCGCCGGGGCGTCAGTGCAGAGCTATACGCTGGCCGCGCGCTTACCGGTGGACCTGATCAAGCTGGACCGCAGCCTGATGAAGGATCTGGACGAAGACCCGGTACAACAGGTGATGGTCGAAGCACTGCACAGAATTGCCGAAACCGCTGGCAAAACCACGGTGGCCACCTTTATCGAGAATGACGATACGCTGCGACAGGTACGCAAGCTGGGGATTCATTTCGGGCAGGGATTCAGATTATCGATGCCGCAGCCGCTGGAGAATCTCGCACCGGCAACGGTTGAACTGAGCACCGGGAAAATCGGCTAGCCGCCGGGCCCGGTGCTCAATGGTCACAGCTTACTTCACGGCTGTTTTCATAGCCGTCTTCATAGATTGACCGGCTCGCCCGACAGCCGCGCGCACCTGATCCGGCGCGGTGCCGCCCAGATGATCACGCGCCTGAACCGAGCCTTCCAGCGTCAGCACGTCGAAAACGTCAGCCGTGATCACATCCGAGAATACCGCCAGCTCTTCCAGCGTCATGTCAGACAGGTCGCGCTCTTCAGCCACACCGAAGGCCACGGCTTTGCCCACAACTTCGTGCGCGTCACGGAACGGCATGCCTTTCTTGACCAGATAGTCGGCCAGATCCGTTGCGGTGGAGAACCCCCGCTTGGCGGCGATGCGCATATTGTCAGCCTTGGCTTCAATGGCCGGCACCATGTCGGCATATGCCTTGAGGCAGCCTTTAACGGTATCCACCATATCAAACAGTGGCTCCTTGTCTTCCTGGTTGTCCTTGTTGTAAGCCAGCGGCTGGCCTTTCATCAGGGTCAACAGGCTGATCAGGTGACCATTCACCCGGCCGGTCTTGCCGCGCACCAACTCTGGCACATCCGGGTTTTTCTTCTGGGGCATAATGGATGAACCGGTGCAAAAACGGTCTGGCAGATCGATAAAGTCGAACTGGGAAGACGTCCAGAGCACCAATTCTTCACTGAAGCGTGACAGGTGCGTCATCAGCAGCGCGGCAAAACTGCCGAATTCAATCGCGAAGTCGCGGTCACTGACTGAATCCAGCGAGTTCTCTGTAGGCCGGTCAAAACCCAGCAGTTCGGCGGTATAGGCCCGGTCGATCGGATAGGTGGTGCCCGCCAGCGCTGCGGCGCCCAGCGGCATGATGTTGACCCGCTTGCGACAGTCGAGCAGACGTTCAGTGTCACGCACCAGCATTTCGTACCACGCCATCAGGTGATGACCAAAGGTCACCGGCTGCGCGGTCTGCAGATGCGTAAAACCCGGCATGATGGTGTCGGCTTCGCGCTCTGCCAGATCCAGCAGTCCTTGACGCAGGCGCACCAGCTCTTCGTGGATCACGTCGATTTCATCACGCAGATACAGGCGGATGTCCGTGGCAACCTGATCGTTTCGGCTGCGTCCGGTGTGGAGTTTCTTGCCGGTAATGCCAATGCAGTCCGTCAGCCGTGCTTCGATGTTCATGTGCACGTCTTCAAGACTCACCGACCACTGGAATGCGCCGGACTCGATATCCGCCTTGACGCCACGCAGGCCTTCGATAATCTGATCACGCTCGGCATCGGTCAGCACACCGACTTTCGCCAACATGGTCGCATGAGCGATAGATCCCGTAATATCATGGTGATACAGGCGCTGATCAAAGCCTACGGAGGCGGTAAAGCGTTCAACAAATGCATCGGTCGGCTCGCTGAAACGGCCACCCCAGGGTTTTTCGGAGGTCTTGTTCTGGTCAGTCATGGTCTATCTTTCCTGCTAACTGAATGTGTTCCCGCCAAAGGCGGGATACAGGACACGCGCCGCCTATACGGGCGCACACCCCGGATTTTGAAAATTGCCGGGATTGTACCACTGTCTACCCAACAGGTGCCCGGATGTCCCTGACCTCTGCCAAAAAAACCGATCCGGTGGAGGAAAACACGACGACCGATTTCTTCGTACCGGACCTTTGCCGTGTGCGCGCAGTATTCATGTTGCTGATGATCAGCGAGCTGATCGTCGTGCTGCTATCCATTCTGCAGGCGGAATCGGGCTGGATCGACTGGAACTATTTCGGGCTGGTATCGTTATTCGTCCAGTGGACGGTGCTGAGCAGCGCCGCACTGATCTGCAGCATCAGGCACTGGCTGAGCCGTTTCTCAACCACCCAGGTCGTCCTCATCATCACCGCTGTCGTCCTGACCGACGTGCTGGTATTCACTGTGATCGCCGCCCAGCTGCTGCCCATGACCAGCGCTTCTCTTTCGGTCCATATGGTCGGGCGCAACATGCTGGCAGCATTGATTATCACCCTGATGGCCTTGCGCTATTTCTATCTCCAGCATCAATGGCGCTGCCAGAAGCAGGCTGAAATGCAGTCACGGGTTACAGCGCTGCAAGCGAGGATTCATCCGCATTTCCTGTTCAACAGCATGAACACCATCGCCAGCCTGATCGCCAGCCGGCCCGCGCAAGCAGAAGACGCGGTGCTGGATCTGTCGGAACTCTTTCGCGCCAGCCTGCGCACCCAGGATCGCCTGATCACCCTGAAAGAGGAACTGGCGCTCTGCCAGCGCTACCTGGCCATTGAAGCGCTGCGCCTGGGTGATCGTCTGACCCTGACCTGGCAGCTGGATGACGACCTCGGCGCGCAAGCGATTCCGCCACTGACGTTGCAGCCACTGATCGAGAACGCCATCTACCATGGTATCCAACCACGTCCGGAGGGCGGTGAAATCCGGATCGAGACCTATCGTAAGCGCAACGCGGTCTATATCCAGATCCAGAACCCTGAGCCGGACCAGAAACTGGACCGCCACCAGGGCAACCGGATTGCGCTTGCCAACATCCGCGCCCGGCTGGATGCCCTGTTCGACGAGTATGCGGTGCTCAAGCACAGCGTTCACGATGGCCGCTATACTGTTACGCTGCGCCTGCCCTGGCGGACAACCACTCAGTGAGTATGGAACCACCGATACAACAACAGAATTCAGGAATTTCTTTATGCCCCAGCGCATCCTGATTGCAGATGATGAGCCTCTTGCCCGGGAGCGCCTGCAACGCCTGGTTGACTCCATTCCCGACTATGACGTCTGCGGTGAAGCCGCCGATGGCAACCACGTTCTGCAAGCCATCGCAGAATGCGAACCGGATATCGTGCTGCTCGACATTCGCATGCCCGGACTTGATGGCATGGATGTGGCGCGCCAGATCACCCAGCTCAGCCGGCCGCCTGCGGTAATTTTCTGCACGGCTTTCGACCAGTACGCCATCAATGCCTTTGATGTGCAGGCGATCGCTTACCTGCTAAAGCCGGTGCGACTGGAAACACTGACCGACGCACTGGCACGCGCCGGACGAATCAACCGGGTACAGCTGCAGGCACTGGAAGCCGAGCAGCGGCCCCAGCCAGGCAAGCTCGCCGTGCGCACCTATCGCGGCACAGTGCTGATCGACGTCAGCAGCATTCGTAGCTGTGAAGCTGATCAGAAGTGCGTAACTCTGCGCCACAGCAACGGCGAAACCGTCACCGATCACACGCTCAAAGAGCTGGAAAGCAGCTTCCCTGAAGCGCTGATTCGGATTCACCGCCACACACTGGTCGGCAAACGCTTTATCGAGGCCATGACCCGCACCCCGGCTGGCCAATACCAGATTCAGCTCAACGATGGCTCGGCATCGCTGCAGGTCAGCCGCCGTCACGCTGGCGCCGTCCGGGAATGGTTGCAGCAACAGGGCCGCTAGCCCCGCTTCAAGCAGACAAAACAACACGGTCAACCACGACATTTGAAGCCATTCGCGTTAGGCTATCGGCTTCATCCAACGAGTAGTGAACAGCATCCATCATGTCCAAACGTACGCTGCGCATTGCAACCCGCAATAGTGCCCTGGCCCTCTGGCAAGCCGAATTCATCAAAGCGGAGCTTGAGCGTCTGCACGACCACATCACTGTGGAGCTGCTCGGCATCAAAACCCAGGGCGACAAAATACTCGACGTCCCGCTGGCCAAGATTGGCGGTAAGGGTCTGTTCGTCAAAGAACTCGAGGAAGCCATGCTCGACGGCCGGGCTGACCTGGCCGTGCACTCCATGAAAGATGTGCCGATGACCTTTCCGGACGGCCTCGATCTGGTCGCCATCTGCGAGCGGGAAGATCCCACTGACGCATTCGTCAGCAATCATTTCGATAATGTCGATGCACTGCCCCAGGGCGCTATCGTCGGCACCGCCAGTATGCGGCGTGAGTCCCAGCTGCGGGCCTACCGCCCTGATCTGGAGATCCGCACACTCAGAGGCAACGTCAACACCCGGTTGGCAAAACTGGATGCCGGTGACTATGACGCGATCGTACTGGCCAGCTCAGGCCTCAAGCGCCTCGGCTTTCATGACCGTATCCGCTACGCATTGCCGGACACCGTCTCCCTGCCTTCGGTAGGCCAGGGCGCGCTCGGCATTGAATGTCGCACCGACGACGCCGATCTTATTGCGCTGCTCCAGCCGCTAAACCATCAGGATTCGTCCGACCGGGTCCGCGCCGAGCGGGCACTGAACCGCAGACTCGAAGGCGGTTGCCAGGTGCCGATTGCGGCCTATGCCCTGCTTGAAGACGACGACACGATCTGGCTGCGCGGCCTGGTCGGTTCAGTGGATGGCACCGAAATCTATCGCGTAGAAGGTCGCGCCCCCCGGATTGAGGGTGAACGCCTGGGCACCGAACTCGCCGAAGATCTGCTGTCGTTAGGTGCCAATCGCATTCTGGCTGACATCTATGGCTTCGACGTCAAGTAACGCAACGCTTGCGGGGATGCGTATTCTCATCTGCCGCCCCCAGCCGGATGCCGATCGTGTCGCTCTGGCACTGCAGGCAGCAGGAGCAGAAACCCACTGCCTGCCGATGCTGACTCTGGCACCGACACCCGATACACCGGAGCGCCGCAGCCGGATTCAGGAGCTGGCGGAGTACCAGCACGTTATCGCCGTCAGCCCCGGCGCCGCCCGTGCGTTTCTGGAATATGCCGATGACTGGTGGCCGCAGTGGCCAGTCGGACTACACTGGTATGGAGTAGGAAGCGGTACAGCCGAGATTCTGCGCCATGCAGGACTGACGGTTACGACGCCAGCCAACGGCTACACCAGCGAGCACTTGCTGTCAGTGCCGGCACTGGCAGCACCCGCCGGCGAACGCGTGCTGATTGCAAAAGGGGCGGGAGGTCGGGAGCTGCTGGGTCGCACGTTGCGGGAACGTGGCGCACGGGTGGATGACATGGTGCTGTATCAACGCACCTGCCCCGAGCATGATGCTGCCACCATGACCGCAGCGCTGACAGACTTTGATCCGCACGCCATTATTGTGCTGTCCGCAGAAACATTGAACAATCTGATTGCACTGGGTAAGAATACCGATAAGCAACTGATGCAACGCACATTAGTGGTCCCTGTACCCCAGGTGGCCGAACAGGCCCGAAAAGCGGGGTTTGCCCGGGCCCTGGTGCCGGATCAGCTCACGCCCGAAGGGCTTACCCAATGCCTGACAGCATTACCTTCCGGAACTCAGCACACATACTGACGTCCGTTCGGCGGGTATATTGATCACAACTGGAATTCCGTTAACTGAGTAAGGATGCCTGTGACTGACTCTACAACAAACCTGCCAGCCCCGGTGCCGCCGCAAACCCAGCAGCCCCGACGCCTCTGGCCTCTGTGGCTTATTGCTGTGTTCGCGCTGGTTGCGGTCATTCTGCTCGGCCTTTGGGCAGGCTATCAATGGCAACAGCAACAGGCGATCAACAAGAGCATCGCCTACCTGGAATCCGCCACAGACAAGCTTGACCGAACCTATAGCCAAACCGGTGGCCAGCTGAACAGTCAGATGCAGGCGATCCGCGCCGAAATTGGCGCCCAGCAAACGCTGACATCCGAGCATGGCCGCCAGATTGACCACAACGCGCGCGCCCTGCTGGAAGCCGGCAACCGAACCCGGACCGACTGGTTGCTCGCGGAGGCGGAGTATCTGCTGCGCATTGGCAACCAGCGCCTGCAAATCGAACAGGATTATCGCGGCGCACTCTCGGCATTGCAGGCAGCTGATACGGTACTGAAAGAGACTGAAGACGCCGGAGTCTATCCGATCCGCAAGCAGGTCGCCCGGGAAGTTCTCGCACTGAAGAGCATTGAAGATGTCGATCGCACCGGCCTGTACCTGCAACTCGAAGCCGCCATCGACGTTGTCGGCAACCTGACCGATCGGGCGCTGTCAATTGAAGCCAGCACGGCCTTCACACAACAACTGGAACAGGATCCGGAGCAGCTCAAGGAACGCGGCGCACTGGCCGTCGGCTGGGCGGTGATCAAGGAAACCCTGAGCAAAGCGATTTCGATACGCCGCCTGGATGAGCCGGTCAAACCCCTGCTATCACCGGACCAGAGCGCTTACGCCCGGCTGAATATGCGTCTGATGCTCGAAGAAGCCGAAATGGCGGTCTTGCGGGGGAACCAAACGCTGTACGAACGCGCACTGCTCAAGGCAGACGGCTGGCTTGCGAGCTGGTACGACAGCAGCCACTCGGCTGTTGTTGCCCTGCGCGAAGATATTGGTGAGCTGAGCAAAAAGAACATCAACCCCGAGCTGCCGGATATCAGCAGTTCACTGAACTTGCTCAAAGCCCGCATGGAAGGTCGCCTCAATGCAACGACCGGCGAAGCCAAAGACAAACAGAATAACGCGGCGCCTGACGACGCCGAGGCAGGCGACGCCTCATGAGACGCCTATTCCTGCTACTACTGGGCGCACTGCTGATAGGTGCGCTGTTAAGCCTAGGCTTTCAGTATGACACCGGCTACATTCGGATCAGCCTTGGCAACTACCTGATTGAGACCAATTTCTGGATCGGCGTATTGTTGATTCTGGTGGTAATACTGGCGCTGCAGTTCACGTTGTCTATGATACGCCGCCTTCGCAGTGGATCCGGCATCGTCAGCACCTGGCTGAATCAAAGCGCCGAGCGACGCGCCCGTCGCCGCACCACGCAGGGGCTGCTGGCGCTGGCGGAAGGCAACTGGCCGCGAGCCCGCAAATTGCTGCAGGCATCAGCCCACAATGCCGATACGCCGCTGATCAACTACCTCGCTGCCGCACAGGCGGCCTTCGAGTGTGGCGATTATGACGCGGTTGACGACCTGCTCCGCAAGGCATTTGAAAGCACCCCGGGATCTGATCTTGCGGTGGGCATCACTCAGGCTCAGCTGCAGCTGGCGGGCGACAGGCTGGAACAATGCCTCGCTACCCTGCTGCGACTGCGCAAGCAGTCACCTCATCACCCTTTCATTTTAAAGCTACTGAAGACGGTCTATCTGCGCCTGGAAGACTGGCGCGAGCTGGCGGCTCTGCTGCCGGAGCTGCGCAAGCGGGACCTGATTGAAGCCACCGAGCTTCACCAGCTTGAGCGGGAAACCTGGCACAACCTGTTGCAGCGGGCAGCCGACGACATCCGCAAGCAAGGGCAGAGCGAACCGCAATCGCTTACGCCGCTGACCCGCCTGTGGGATGAGCTGCCGGGTTCAATGCGCAAAGATGAAATTACGATCTACGAGTACGCCCGACACCTGTCGGAACTCGGCGATGACGCACAGGCTGAAACCCTGTTACGGAAGGTACTGAAGAATCACTGGAGTGACGACCTGATCAACCTCTACGGTCGCATCAAGGGCACCGAACCTGACGAGCAACTGCTCGCAGCCGAGCGCTGGCTTCAGGATCGCCCCAACAACGCGGAACTGCTGCTCGCCCTGGGCCGTTTAAGTCTTCGAAATGAGCTGTGGGGTAAAGCCAAAGAGTACTTCGAGACCAGCCTGCGCCTGAAACGCAGTCGTGAAACCATGGCCGAGCTGGGTCGTTTGAATGCCTATTTTGGTGACGAACAGGCCAGTAGCCGGCTGTTGATCCAGAGCCTGCTCAAGGACAGTGGCCTGCCCGACCTGCCGATGCCGAAAGCATGACCCTGACACAAACAGGTAGCCGACAAATGTCAGCTACCTGTTTGTGCATCATCTACCCCCTCGGGGCATACTCCAGAACGTCAGAGTGAAATACCTGCTGTGGCATACCGGCTTCAGCCAGTGCGTCCATCAGGGTGTAGACCATCGGCGGTGAGCCACTGGCGATAACATTAACCGCCGCCCAGTCGTGACCGCCCGCAAGAACAGCGCGCACCAACTGATCGTGATGCCCGCTCCAGTCATTATCCTCATCGTCGCCCACAACCGGCACAAACGAAAACCGATCACTGGCATCGTGCCACTGCTGGGCCATGGAGCGAAGGTACATATCCTCATGCCGACGCACCCCCCAATAGAGCCAGACAGGCTGATGACAACCGGAGGCGTTCAGATAATCGACGATACTCTTCATCTGGGCAAAGCCGGTGCCGGCCGCCACCAGAATCAATGGCGCTTGCGGGACGGACGCCAGACAGGCCTGACCGTGCGGCACTTCCAGCATAACCTGCCCCTCGTCACGCAGGACTTCGATGATCCGCTGCGCCGACTCCCAGTTAGCTGCAGCCTGGACGTGCAGCTCAAGCGCATCCTGCTCCGGACTGCTGGCAATCGAAAAGTAGGCAGGCGGAGCATCTGGCAGCAGAACCGACAGATACTGGCCCGCATGAAAAGACAGCTCGCGCCGCCGGGGCAGTTGCAGCGTCACGCGATGAACGTCATGACTCAGCGGCGTGATATCCGAGACCTTCGCCAGTAACTGCTGTGGTACGTGCTTACCTGATGCCATAACGGCTTTTATCTCCAACTCGACAGGCCCGCACGGCTGGCATCGGCACAGCATAATCGTCGCGGGCGAACATTCAGTTTTACCGGAGCGGGTATTGAACACATTGCCTCCGGTCAGCTGCGCTTCGCACAACTCACAAACACCATTGCGGCACGCCCAGCGCACCGCGACGCCAGCCCTGCGGGCAGCCGTCAGTAAATCCTCATCCGGATTGGCCTCAAAGCGGATATCCGCCGGTGTGATGCAAACACTTACCGGCGAAATGGGGGCATCATCAGGGCTCATCAATACCGAGACTGGACCAGATCTCGTCAACACGTTGCTTGACGGCCGGATCCATGGTGATCGGCGCGCCCCACTCGCGGTCGGTTTCGCCAGGCCATTTGCTGGTTGCATCCATCCCCATTTTGGAGCCGAGGCCGGCAACCGGCGAGGCGAAATCCAGGTAATCTATCGGCGTGTTTTCCACCAGCGTTGTGTCCCTGGCGGGATCCATGCGCGTGGTGATCGCCCAGATCACATCATTCCAGTCCCGGGCATTCACATCGTCGTCCGTTACGATCACGAACTTGGTGTACATGAACTGGCGCAGAAAAGACCATACGCCCATCATCACCCGCTTGGCATGGCCGGGGTACTGTTTGCGCATGGTCACCACTGCCATGCGATAGGAACATCCTTCCGGCGGCAGATAGAAATCCACAATTTCCGGAAACTGCTTTTGCAGAATCGGAATAAACACTTCGTTGAGCGCCAACCCTAAAACGGCGGGCTCATCGGGTGGACGGCCGGTATAGGTGCTGTGATAAATCGGATTCTTGCGATGCGTGATGCGCTCGACCGTAAAGACCGGGAACGACTCGACCTCATTGTAATAGCCGGTGTGGTCGCCAAAGGGGCCTTCGGGGGCCATGTCGTCCGGATAAATAAAGCCTTCGAGCACAATCTCGGCGCTGGCAGGCACCTGCAATTCAGATAGCCCGGCTTTCACCAGTTCGGTGCGACTCCCTCGCAACAAGCCGGCAAAGGCATATTCCGACAAACTGTCCGGCACTGGCGTCACCGCTCCCAGAATCGTCGCAGGGTCAGCACCCAACGCCACCGCTATCGGGAAAGGCTCTCCAGGATGTGCCTTCTGCCACTCCAGAAAATCCAATGCACCGCCCCGGTGACTCAACCAGCGCATGATCAAGCGGTTTCGGCCAATCACCTGCTGGCGGTATATGCCCAGATTCTGGCGCTCTTTATGGGGGCCCCTGGTAATTACCAGTGGCCAGGTAATCAACGGGCCTGCATCACCCGGCCAGCAATGCTGAACAGGAATCACTGACAGGTCCACGTCATCCTTCTCGATGACCACGTCCTGACAGGGTGCCGATCGCCGGACCTTTGGGCCCATTTGCATCACCTGCCGGAAAATCGGCAGTTTCTCCCAGGCGTCCTTGAATCCTTTCGGCGGATCAGGCTCTTTCAGAAAAGCGAGCAGCTTGCCCACTTCCCTCAGACTCGCGACATCCTCCTGCCCCATCCCCAGTGCAACGCGTCTTGGCGTGCCAAACAGGTTTGCCAGTACCGGCATGGCATAGCCTTTGGGGTTTTCGAACAGCAACGCAGGCCCACCCGCTCGCAATGTACGGTCACAGATTTCCGTCATTTCCAGATGAGGATCAACTTCGGCGGTGATGCGCTTCAGTTCGCCCAGCTTTTCCAGCTGTTCGATAAAATCACGGAGATCGTGGTAATTCATGACAGGTTCCCGGGTCTGGAGCGAGGGACAGGTTTACGGAAAGGCAAAAAATACAGACCACAATGATGATCAGTGCAGCCTTCTAAGCAAAAAATCCCCCGCCGCTTGGTACGGTCGGGGGATCATTCAGACGATCAACGCTTCTTCATGGACAGGAAGAATTCATCATTGGTCTTGGTATCACGCAGCTTGTCCAACAGGAACTCAAGCGCGGCACCATCATCGTCCATGGAGTGCAGAAGCTTGCGCAAAATCCAGACGCGCTGAATATCAGCTTCTGCCATCAGCAGGTCTTCCCGGCGCGTGCCGGAACGGCGGATATTGATCGCCGGGTAAACGCGCTTCTCGGCAATACGGCGATCCAGATGAACCTCCATGTTACCGGTACCCTTGAACTCCTCGTAGATGACTTCATCCATCTTGGAGCCGGTATCGACCAGCGCGGTTGCGAGGATGGTCAGACTGCCACCTTCCTCAACATTCCGGGCCGCACCGAAAAAGCGCTTGGGCTTTTCAAGGGCGTGGGCGTCAACACCACCGGTCAGTACCTTGCCGGAGGAAGGGATCACCGTGTTGTAAGCGCGGGCCAGACGGGTAATGGAATCCAGCAGGATCACCACGTCCTTTTTGTGCTCTACCAGGCGCTTGGCTTTTTCGATCACCATTTCGGCAACCTGCACGTGACGGGCCGGCGGCTCGTCAAAGGTCGAAGCGATAACCTCGCCGCGCACAGTGCGCTGCATTTCGGTTACTTCTTCTGGCCGCTCGTCAATCAACAGCACCATCACATGGCATTCCGGACTGTTCCGGGTGATCGCCTGTGCGATGTTCTGCATCAGCAGTGTTTTACCAGCCTTCGGCGGCGATACGATCAGACCACGCTGACCTTTACCAATCGGCGCGACCAGATCCAGAACCCGCGAAGACAGATCTTCAGTACTGCCGTTACCGATTTCCAGCGTCAGGCGCTCGTCCGGGAACAGCGGAGTCAGGTTTTCAAACAGGATCTTGTTGCGGGCATCTTCAGGCTTGTCAAAGTTAATCTCGTTAACCTTGAGTAGCGCGAAGTAACGCTCACCATCTTTGGGAGGGCGAATCTTGCCTGCAACAGTATCGCCCGTTCGCAGGGTGAATCGCCTGATCTGGCTGGGCGAGACGTAAATATCGTCTGGGCCTGCCAGGTAAGACGCATCCGCGGAACGGAGGAAGCCGAAGCCGTCCTGGAGGATTTCCAGCACGCCATCACCGTAAATGTCTTCACCGCTCTTCGCGTGTTTTTTGAGGATGGAGAAAATAACATCCTGCTTGCGTGAGCGGGCGAGGTTTTCGAGTCCCATCTGCTGAGCAATATCGAGCAGTTCTGGAACGGGTTTCTGCTTGAGTTCAGTAAGATTCATATTTTGTTTGGCGATTCGGAATGGAAAATCAATCAGGTTTGCGAAGACAGGAGAAAACCCCTGAACGTATAACGTGATGCTTTTAAAATCGGGACAGATACCGTGTGGCGGGCGCCAATACGGCTGATCTAAATGGAAGCGTTATTAAACGTGCCGGCCATTATAACAACTAAAATGACCATTACCACCCCTTCCAAAATTGCGGTGACAACAGGATACTGGTTAGCACGAGTTACGGTATAGCGTGTTTTTCACCCACTAGCAAGCACACTTTTTGGTGCATTCGTTCAAATTTCGAATGCGCATTCCTGTTTTAACCGCCTGTTTAACCGGAGCAACACCTGCCTCATGACCGCATCAAGTACCCTGACGCCACTGAATATCGCGATTCTGACAGTCTCTGACACCCGTGGCCCTGACCAGGATAGCTCCGGCCAATACCTGACCGATCAGGCCAATCTTGACGGACACCGGGTCATTGAGAGACGCCTGCTACCTGACGATATCTATCTGGTACGCGCACTGGTTGCCCGCTGGATTGCCGATCCCGGGATACAGGCAGTGGTCATCACCGGTGGCACCGGATTTCACGAACGCGACAGCACGCCGGAAGCCGTGCGCCCGCTATTCGACAAAACCATCGATGGTTTCGGCGAGGAGTTCCGACGTCTGTCGGCTGAAGACATCGGCTCTTCAACCATCCAGTCACGGGCTTTCGGCGGCCTCTCGAATCACACCGTCATCTTTTGCCTCCCCGGATCAACCGGGGCCTGCAAGACCGGCTGGGACGGCATACTCTGCTACCAACTGGACAGCCGTCACCGGCCCTGCAATTTCTCGGCTCTGGTTAGCCGCAAGCCGGACAAGCCGATGGCCCAACTGGACGCGCCTCTCGAAACCGGTCTGAGCACGCAGTCATGACTCCTCTGGCAAACCTGACATCGCTGGACGAGGCATTACCTCGCATTCTGGAACAGGTCAGCAGCGTTGAAGAAACCGAGGTGCGCACCCTCACCAGCGCACTCGGCTGCATTCTGGCGCAGGACGCCGAGGCATCCATCAATGTCCCGCCAACGGACAACAGCGCCGTCGACGGTTATGCGATCCGTATAGCGGATCTTGGCGGCGCACCAATCCCGGTCAGTCAGCGCATTCCGGCCGGCGAAGCGCCCCCGCCCCTGTTACCCGGAACAGCGGCGCGCATTTTTACCGGCGCCAGCATTCCCGAAGGTGCCGACGCTGTGTTGATGCAGGAATACGTTGACGCATCGGATGCAGGCATCAGCACCAAACGCCCGGTCGAGAGTCGCCAGAACATCCGCCCTCAGGGCCAGGACATTTGCGCCGGCGACATTGCGCTGCATTCCGGCATTCGGTTGCGAGCGCAGGAACTTGGATTACTCGCGTCACTGGGCATTGACCGCGTGCACGTCAGGCGTCCCATGAGAGTCGCGATTCTGACGACTGGCGACGAGCTTATCGACCCGGGCCTACCGCCCGCTCCGGGCAAGATATTCAACACCAACCGCTACACCCTGCACGGCTTGCTGCACGCCATGGGTTGCGTCGTTATCGACCCCGGCACCATCGCCGACACGCGGGAAGCCACAGAACAGGCACTTGCTGCAGCGGCAGAAACGGCTGACCTGGTGATTACCAGCGGTGGTGTATCAGTAGGCGAAGAAGATCACGTGCGCACCTCGCTTGAGGCCATCGGCCAGGTCGCACTTTGGCGGCTCGCGCTGAAGCCAGGCAAGCCTCTGGCCTTTGGCCGCATCGGCACAACACCGATATTGGGTTTGCCCGGCAATCCGGCCGCCGTGCTGGTGACATTCCTGATGATTGGCGCACCGGTTATTCGCAGGCTTCAGGGGCTGAATGCGGCCACCGTCAAACCGGTTTATTTACCTGCCGGCTTTGCCATAACACGTAGTTCGCCGCGCAGGGAGTTCATCCGTGTTCAGCAGGTCAACGAAGCGGACACCACGACGCTGCGCCCTCACCCGAACCAGAGCTCCGGCATGCTAAGCTCTGCCTGCTGGGCAGATGGCCTGGCGATGATCCCGGAAAACACGACGATCACGCCCCGCACACCAGTGGCCTTCTATTCATTTAGCACCCTGACGAGCTAGCCATGGCAAACGACAACACTGCAACCATTAGCATTACAGTGCGCTTCTTCGCCCGCCTGCGAGAGCAGCTTGCCACCGAATCACTATCGCTCAGCCTGCCTTCTGCCAGCCGGGTCAGCGACCTGATTGATACGCTCGCCGCAAAAGGTGATCAGTGGTCTGAGTTGAAAGGCTCGGCGCAGGTGATGATTGCGGTCAACCAGACAATGGCACGCGCCAGCCATCCGCTTGTTGATGGCGATGAGGTCGCGCTTTTTCCGCCAGTAACCGGAGGTTGATGTGGAAACCGCTGCACCAACGCCACGGACAGACATTCGCATTCAGCAGGCTGACTTTGATACCGGCGAGCAGTGCCGCCAATTACGAGCGGCAGGACAAGGCGAGACCGGCGCTATCAGCACGTTTACCGGGCTGGTGCGGGCGCACGGCGACCGAAACGATGTGCGCGCACTCTTTTTAGAGCACTATCCCGGCATGACAGAACAGGTCATTGAAGGCCTGGTAGAGACGGCTCGACAGCGTTGGCAGATTCAGCATGTCTGCGTGATTCACCGGGTGGGCGAGTTGGCGCTGGGAGAGCAGATTGTCTTCGTTGGCGTAGCCAGCGCTCATCGAAGTGATGCCTTCAAAGCCTGCGAGTTTCTGATGGATGCCCTGAAAACCGATGCGCCATTCTGGAAAAAGGAAATCGCGACCGACGGCAGCGCCCAGTGGGTCGAACAGAAAGCAAGCGACCGGGAACAGGCCGATCGCTGGAATCGGCAGAACCCCGCCTGACCGGGCTCAACCCGTTACCCAGCACTCGGGCGTATTCAGATTGCGGAAGGCAGCCGCCGGGGCCTCAAGTGAACAATAGGCGCCAGCGTGCGCTGTCACAAAGTTCTGGACCTTGCGCCCTCCTTGCGCCAGAAACGCTTCAAGCTCTCGATCCAGCAATACCGGATAATAGCCGTGCAGCGGATGCGGGTCGCCCTTGCAACTGCAAAGCAGCGCTTGATGTGGCTGCGCGGCGGCTTCGCGGGCCAGTTGCGCCATCAGGGCCGGAGTGACACCGGGCGTATCGCATGGCATTACCAACACCCCGTCAAAATGGCGCCCGGCGGCGTAGTGGAGCCCCGCCAGCAAACCGGCAAGTGGCCCGGCATCATGCCAGCCGCCATCCGTCACTATCGCATCGGCCCAGGGCTGATAGTCCGCCAGTTGGGTATTGGCGCTGATAACAAGGTGGTCACAAGTTGCCGACAAGGCCTCACGGGCGTAGCTCACCAAGGGCCGCCCCTGCCACTCCAGCAATCCCTTCTGCACACCTCCGAGCCTGCGCCCCTGCCCGCCGGCGAGGATCAACCCACAGAGCTTCAACTCACCCATTTCACTGCCCCTTGCGAACGACCACGCTATCCCGCGACCTCACTTGCGTTTTAACGTCGCCATAAAAAAACCACTCCCGCGGGAGTGGCTTTCAGAATCCGTTCACAATGCAGTTACCGTCAACACGGTAGCCGTCATTGCCAGCATACGGATCAGAGATTGCTATCGAGGAACGCAGCCAACTGAGACTTGGAAAGCGCGCCTACTTTGGTTGCATCAACATTGCCGTTTTTGAACAGCATCAATGTTGGAATACCACGAATATTGAACTTGGGTGGCGTCTGCTCGTTTTCATCAATGTTGAGCTTGCAGATTTTGAGCTTGCCTTCGTACTCTTCAGCAATTTCTTCAAGCACCGGCGCAATCATTTTGCAGGGGCCACACCACTCTGCCCAGTAATCCACCAGAACCGGCGTATCGGACTTCAGTACGTCATCATCAAACGATGCGTCGGTAACGTTTACGATATTTCCGCTCATTACAATTTCCTGCTTTTGGCAGCGCCCGGAATGGACCACTACTATGACACGATAAAGACCCGCCCGCGGGACAGATCACTTGAATATTGGCCTGCCGGACTTCAGGTCAAGCCTGCCCGGCCATCGGAGCTATGGCCCAGATGTGCCGATCAGATCCGCACATCTTACGCGATCTCACTATTGCCCGAAAAGCCCCGGCGATGACGTCAGACTCCGGGCAACCTCTGATCCATTACTGACATCGCCGCGCGGTTTCGCTTATAGTAACCCGCAGATCAGTTTCCCGCGACGAGCCTGACACAATATACGGCCCGAAAAGAGGATTTCAAGACACGTGACGGCTCCGAATTCCGCCACATCACCGGAACTGTTTGCAGCCATTGATATGGGCTCTAACAGCTTTCATATGGTGATAGCCCGCCTGATTCATGGCGAGATCCGTACTCTCGAGAAAATGGGAGAAAAGGTCCAGCTTGGCGCAGGTCTCGATGCGAACAACAACCTCACCGAAGAAGCCCAGTTACGCGGCCTCGACTGCCTGAGCCGCTTCGCTCAGCGCTTGCAGGGCATGCCGCCAGCGGCGGTGCAGATTGTCGGCACAAACGCTCTGCGGGTGGCCCGAAATGCCAGCGAATTCATGGCCCGGGCCGAAGAGGTACTCGGATTTCCGGTAGAAATAATTGCCGGCCGGGAAGAAGCCCGCCTTATTTATCTCGGCGTATCCCATACCCTGGCAGACGACACCGGCCGCCGCCTGGTCATCGATATCGGTGGCGGCAGCACGGAATTTGTTATCGGCGAGCGCTTTGAAACCCAGGTGCTGGATAGCCTGCACATGGGGTGCGTGTCTTTCAGAAATGCGTATTTCCCCGATGGCCGCATTCAGCGCAAGCAATTCGACAAGGCCATGACCCACGCCTCCCAGGAATTGCTGAACATTCGCTATCGTTTTCGACAGCTTGGCTGGCAAAGCGCGGTCGGATCTTCCGGCTCGATCAAAGCCATATCCTCAGTATTGGCTACACTCAAGCTGACCAACGGCACCATTACGATTGATGCGCTGCGGGAATTGCGCCAGCGATTGATCGATATGGGCCACACTGATCGCCTGTCGGAACTGGGCGTTCGCACGGACAGGCAAAGCATCTTTCCTTCCGGACTGGTGATTTTGCTGGCGGCTTTCGAATCACTGGGCATCGAAACCATGACCTATACCGACGGCGCACTGCGTGAAGGCCTGTTGTACGACATTGTCGGCAGAATCCAGCATGAAGATGTCCGCGAACGGACGATTCAGGCACTACAGGGCCGCTATGATATCGATACGAGCCTGGCATCGGCGGTAGAAGAAACGGCGATGACCGCATTCCGGCAGGTTGCCAAGGCTTGGGAAATTGATAGCGAATACGATGAAGACATTCTGCGATGGGCCTGCCGGCTCCATGAAATCGGCCTGACGATCTCCCACACCCAGTACCACAAACACGGCGCCTACATGCTGCGCTACTCCGATCTTCCCGGGTTCTCTCAGCAGGCAAAGAAAGATCTTGCAACACTGGTTCGCGGGCACCGTCGCAAATTCTCGACGGCTGTTTTTGAAAGCTGTGATCCGGAAGATGTACCTCGCCTGCGGCTGCTGTGCGTGCTGCTGAGAATGGGCGTGCTTTTGCAACACCCACGGAACATGGAACAGCCAGCAGGATTCAGCGTTGAACCGCAAGCGAATGGCATGACCATCAGCTTTGCTGACGGCTGGCTGGAGGAGCGTCCGTTAACCCGTGCTGATCTTCACAATGAAATCGACTATCTGGCGAAGCAGGACTTCAAGCTGATCGTAACCTGATCAGCTTCTGATACCTCATTCAGGACAGCTCGGCCTCCATAGCCTCGAGGGTTTCAGTAGTTTCAAGCCACTCCATCTCCAGTTCCTCCTGAGCGCGTCTGACCTCTGCCTGCTCGCCCAGCGCCCGCTTCAGATCCTCCTTTCGGGACGGCTCATAGATCGTCGCATCGGCCAGCGAAGCCTCCAGCGCGGCAAGCGTGGCCTGATGTTTCGCCATAGCCGCCTCCAGCGTCTGCTGTCGCTTGCGGAAAGGACTCATCTTTTGCCTTATCTCAGCCTCCACACGCTTGCGCGCTTTGCGATCATCGGCACTTTCACCGACCAGACCAGCGCTTGCTCCGGCACCATTGGCTGCATTAGTGGCCGACGCCGTCTCCCGCTGGGGCGCTTTGGTTTCATCGACCCGACGATCCGCCAGCCAGCGTTCGTAGTCGTCCAGATCACCATCGTACTCAACAACCTGGCCATCGTTGACCATCAGGAAGTCATCCACGGTATTCCGTAACAGATGACGATCGTGAGACACCACGACCACCGCGCCCTCAAAATTCTGCAGCGCCATGGTAAGCGCCTGGCGCATTTCCAGATCCAGATGGTTCGTTGGCTCGTCAAGCAGCAGCATATTCGGCTTTGCCCAGGCGATCAGCGACAGCGCAACCCGCGCCTTCTCACCACCGGAGAAACGCCGGATGGTCGACAGCGCCTCATCACCATGAAAACCAAAGCCGCCCAGAAAGTTGCGAATGGATTGTTCTGATGCCTTCGGAGCCGCTCGCTGCAAATGCAGAAAAGGGCTGGCATCAAGGTCGAGCGATTCGAGCTGGTGCTGCGCGAAATAACCCACCGCAAGATGCTCGCCGGTAGCCCGATCACCGCTCAGCAAACTGCTACCCCCGAGCATGGCATTGATCAGCGTCGACTTACCCGCACCATTGGGCCCAAGCAAGCCAATCCGACTACCCGGCAGCAGGTTCAGGCTGATGTTGCGCAAAATGACCTTTTCACCATGCCCCGCCACCCCATTGCGAATAGTCAGCAGCGGGCTGCTGATTTTGTCGGCCTCAGGAAAAGTGAATTCAAACGGCGAATCCACGTGTGCCGGCGCGATTCGCTCCATACGCTCCAGCGATTTGATCCGGCTCTGGGCCTGACGCGCCTTGGTGGCTTTCGCCTTGAAGCGGGTGATGAACTTTTCGATCTCTTCGATGCGCGCCTGCTGCCGTTCATAACCGGCCTGTTGCTGAGCCAGTCGCTCACTGCGCTGCTGCTCGAACGACGAGTAGTTGCCGGTATACATCGTCAGTTTGCGTTGTTCAAAGTGCATGACATGCGTCGCTACGCGATCCATGAAATCCCGGTCGTGGGAAATAAAGAGCAAGGTACCGGGATAACGCCGCAGCCAGTTTTCGAGCCAGAGACAGGCATCCAGGTCAAGGTGGTTGGTGGGTTCATCCAGCAGCAACAGATCCGAGGGCCGCATCAATGCCTGAGCAAGATTCAGCCGGATACGCCAACCGCCGGAAAATGAGGATACGGGCCTATCCGCATCGGCATCGGAGAACCCCAGCCCGCGGATCAGCGCCTCGGCGCGGCGCGGCGCAGCCCAGGCTTCCCGAATATCCAGCTCGCCGTGAATTCGGGCCTGAGCAGTATTGTCATTGCGGGCCTCCGCCTCGGCAAGCGCCGCCTCGAGCTCCCGTAACTCGACATCGCCGTCGAGCACAAATTCCCGGGCACTCCTTTCGGTCGCCCCGACTTCCTGCGCCATATGGGCGACACGGCACCCGCCGGGCAAATCAATACTGCCAGCTTCAGGAGATAAATTGCCCAATACCAGATTGAACAGGCTGGTTTTGCCGGCACCATTGGCACCGATAACCCCGACCCGCTGGCCTGGCTGGATCGTCGCGGACACGGTCTCTAGCAACCACTGTCCGCCACGTTGTAAACTAAGGTTCGTTAATGTCAGCATGGCGGTATTCTATCAGGGCTTGCCCTGTCTGCGTCATCCAACGCTCACACCTTTGATGCCGATAAGCATGACGCTGCCCCGCGACCTCGTTCTCGACAATCCGCTATGGCACACCGCCCTGACACTCTGGCGCGATCCGCAGATCGCGGACGCCTGCCTGCAACTCCAGCAATCGGGCTGGTCGGTATCTCGCATACTGACCGCCATCTGGCTGGCAACGATGAACCAGAGCTGGGATGGCAGTGAACCTGAAGGGCTCCCAGACTGGCGCCATCGCCATACCACCCGCCTGCGCGAATTAAGGCAAGAGTTGGATAAAGAAGGCCCATGCCGCGAGCTCAGAGAACAGGTCAAAGCAGCTGAGTTGGCCGCTGAAAAAGTTGAGCTCGCCTGGATTTGCCACGCCCACAGCCTCGATTGTAATAACATGTCTGGTTTTTCGGGCTATAATGACGATCTGTTAAGCTGTAACCTTCGCGCCGCGGCTCCATTGAATAGTACACCGGCAGAATCCAAAGTAGGCATGACCCTTTTGAAACAATCACTTGCAAAAAATGGTCTTCACCTCAGTCCGGAACCAGTGAATGGGGTAACGCCATCATGATGTTGCGCCGCTGGGGCTTCAGGCTCGCATTTCCTGCGCTGGGCATGCTTATTGTGCTGATGTTTATCGGCATCAAAGAGCCTGTGCCCGAAAATTCCGCCAATCCTGAACCTGTAACAGCTTTTGAAGGCGTGGTGCCCACCCCGATTGCGGATGACGGCCCGGATATCGTCTTTAAATGGCAGGACACCAGTGGCAACTGGCATTACGCTGACAAACCGCCGGCCAATGGCGCCTGGAACGCCCTGGCAGTTGATCCGGCCAAGTCCCAGGCATCCACATTCTCGACGCCTCCCGAGAATGACTGGCAATCGCCCTACGACGCACCTTACTCCCTCGATTACAACAACCGCCCGATGCGGAATGCCGCCACACCCTGACACAATTCACATTGTGACGGCTTTACCCTCTTCTTATGGCGATTCTTAAACAACGGTCATTGGCACCCTGTCGCCAAAAGCGTTACCTTTGCTCCTTCATTGATAAAAATGCACCGGGAACTCACTGAAACCTGCTTTTAAACAAGCCCTTCAGCCGAAGCATTCCGGTTTCAGACTCTCCTGAAAAGCTAAGGATAATCCATGAAGAAAACCCTGATCTCGATCGCACTCGTCGGCGCTGTTGCTGCCGCGACATTTAGCGTTGTTAATGTCTCCGCTGAGCCGGCACTGGACAACCAGGACCAGAAGGTCAGCTACGGTATGGGGCTGGTTTTGGGCGAGCGCATGAAGAACGACTTGCCGGACCTGCAAATGGATCAGTTCCTCCAGGGTATTCAGGACGGTCATGAAGGCGGCGACAAAGCCCGCATGACGCGTGAAGAAATCCAGACTGCACTTCAGGAATACCAGCAGAAGCTGCAGAAGGAACAAATGGCCAAAGTTGAAAAGATGGCCGAAGAAAACAAGAAAAAGGGCGAGGACTATCTGGCCAAGAACGCTAAGCGTGACGGCGTTGAAACCACAGATTCCGGCCTTCAGTACGAAGTCATCGAAGAAGGCGATGGCCCCAAGCCAAGCGAGTCTGACAGCGTAACGGTCCACTACACAGGCGAACTGCTCAATGGCGACGTTTTTGACAGCTCACGGGAGCGTGGCGAGCCGGTCACATTCCAGCTGTCGCAGGTGATTCCTGGTTGGACTGAAGGTCTGCAACTGATGGAAGAAGGCGGTCGCTACAAGTTCTATATTCCGTCTGATCTGGCCTACGGCCCAGGCGGTAACCGCTCGATCGGCCCCAACGAGACACTGGTTTTTGACGTTGAGCTGATCAAGGTTGCCCCGGAAGCAGGCGACGCTGCCAAAGCTGGCGAATAACCCCAGCTTCAGGCACAAAAAAGGGAGTGCGATTAATCGCACTCCCTTTTTTTATCCCGGCCTTTGTATCAGCTCTAATACAACGACCAGTGATGGACGATGACACCCCATCAAAACCAATCGGCCATCGACACTACTCAGGCAGAAGACACCATCTGGTCCGCATGCACGTTGTGCAAATGCTCAATCAGAAAATCTTCCAGTGAAAAACGCGTCTCCAGCTGCTCACCCAGCTCTGACAGCGGCCCCATCAGGCCGCGCAACGCCTCTTCACTCATCGCATCGGCGCTTAACTTGTCATTGAATGCCAGTGCGACTTCTGTCGTTTCTTCAATGCGAGGGTAAACCTTCGCGGCCAACTCAACGCCGCCATCATCAAATTCTTTGGCTTCGCGAATCAGCTTTTCGTAAATCTCGAAATGCCCGGCGGACACATAGTCCACCAGCGCATCGCACAACTTGCCGAATTTATTGCGCACCTGCTCGCTGTCTTCAAAGTCTGTGGTGCCACTGATGTCACAATACTGAACAATCAGCTGTTGCCGATCGCGCAACCACCGATCAATCAGATCACTCACGCCGCCCCAGCGCTCACGGGCATTCTGCAAATTGTCGAGCATGACTCCTCCTGAATCTCTGCGTTCTTATCGTTATCCTACGGAACTTACCCCATGCCCACCAGCCCGGGCAAGCGATTAATTAAGCGGCTCCGGCTGAGCGACGGGCATTGAAGGCACCACACAGAATCGCGACGCCTACCAGCGCCAAAGCCACGAAAAAGAGCCCGGTCCATCCGGGTATGCTGAGCCCCAGAAAGCGCCAGGCAACCTTGGCGCAATCCCCGGTACCGTGCAACGCAATCCTGAAAACGTCGAAAATCGGCATGACATCCAGCAGATAGTCCACTGACGGACCACAAGCCGGCACCTGATCCTCAGGCAGACTCTGAAGCCAAAGCTGACGGCCTGCCAATGCAGCCCCACCCGCGGAAGACAGGGCAAGCAGCAGACCATACACACGGCCACCCCAGCCCGTCGGCCCGTGCAATGCTGCAATCAACGACAGAATCCCGACCACCGAAATGGCAATGCGCTGCAGCCAGCACAAAGGGCAAGGCTCGAGCCCCATCACGTATTCCATGTAAAAGGCGACCGACATCAGTGCGGCGCAAATCAGAAAAATCATCAGAAAGACAAGACGTCGGGCTGGCATGGCATCCTCTGGGCAAAGCGAATAAGACGGCTCACCATCCTGAGGAGGCATTGAAGACAGCCGTTCTCAGTTTCAGGTGGGCGCTGTGTTTTCAGCCTGCTATTCTGGTCACCAAGTGGAGGTGGCCAGAATAGCGAGCGGTTACCTTAAGTGCGATCAAACAGGATATCTTGGAGAACTGCAAGCTCATGACTCTGCGCGGTTTATTTTTTCTTTCAAGTCTCGTTCTGCTCGGCTCTGTGAATCTTCCTGCGCGGGCAGATGAGGCACCCGACGAAGAGGCATCCGAGGCTGAAGCCGAACCCGTGCAATCCATATACGTGGAAATGCCGCCAGCTTTTGTCACCAACGTCGGGTCATCGGGCAGCCGGCTAAGTTACGTCAAGGCAGAACTCACTCTCAGAGTCTCGTCACCGGAGGCAGAAACAGCCGTACGGGAGCACGAACCGCGCCTGCGCCATGAAATGGTCATGCTATTAAGCTCAGAGAGTAGAGATACGCTGTCGACAACCCAAGGGCAAGATACGCTTCGGAGCAAAGCGCTAGAGGCATTCAACGGCGTTTTAACAGATGAGCACACCAACGCCGAGATCAGAGGCGTACTGTTTACGTCTTTTGTGGTCCAAAAATAAAGCACAAGGGAACTGCTGCAGCGAACAGCTGGTCATGTCGGTTCAGAACAGTAGACATCAACACCTTGATCGTCAGGCGATGCGTCCTTCAAGCCTTGATGGTTCACTGGCCAACGCTGCCTGACCGTCCTCCCAGCCGGCTTCCCAGGCAGCGATTACCACATCGCCACGGTAAGGGCAGCGTTCACGATGCATGCCCATAACCGACGCCATATACCCCTGCCGATAGGCCTTGTTGAGCGATTCAACATCCCAACCCAGCTTTATGTCCCTGGCCATCCCGGTGCTCTCCCATGACGTGAATACACATTCCAATTGCGGCAAATGCCGACGGTGTGCTTTCACTATATCAGCCGAACCTGTAACAAAAATTAACAGCAGCTTACGATTTAGACAAGTAGCTGTTCAGATTTTGTGCGACAGGTCCGTATCAGCTGAGACACAGGTGATCAATCCGCCCGGTAGGCACTCAGATAGTCCTCGAAACTCTGGTCAGTCGCCGCTTCCAGTTCTCGCTGCTCAGCCAATGAGTCCTCTGTCATCTTGCGGTATTCGGCCAGCATCTCGGCACTTAGCGGGTCATCCCGCAATGCAGCCTGATGCCCCCTCGACTGTTCAAGCGTCCATTCCAGATGCCCCATGCCGCTGGCTTTCATCGAGGCCAGCACCTTCGACGACCTGACCTGACCATCTGCCGAGAGCGCCGTGCGCTGTGCTGCCAGTGCATCCTGATAAACTGAGCTGTCTCCGTTGAAACCGTCCAACTGAACAGCCAGAGCCTCAAGCCGTGAAAGCATGGTGGACGCGGCATCTTTAACCGGCGTCATCGCGCCGTCAAAACAGATGTTCAGATCGTCCTTGCGACCATTGCTGACAACGTCCTTATAGCTGCCATCCAGCCTGGAGCATTCATCATCACCAATTGCGGTGCTGTCGCTTAACAGGCAATCCAGCAGGAACAAATCAAGGAAATCGACCTGTTCGGCACCGATACCCAGAGGCTCAAACGGGTCCAGATCGAGGCAACGCACTTCGATGTATTCAACGCCGCGGGATTCCAGTGCCTGAATCGGCTTCTCACCCCGGCAGGTCGTGCGCTTGGGACGCACAGCGCTGTAGTACTCGTTCTCGATCTGCAGCACATTGGTGTTGATCTGGATAAATTTCCCGTCTGCGTTGCGGGTTCCCAGCTTTTCGTACGCCGGCCAGGGTGTGTGGATCGCCCGGTAAAGCGTATTGGTGAAGGTGCTCAGCTCGTTAAAACAGATATCCAGCGATGACTGGGCGTTGTTGTGATAGCCCAGATCACCCATCCGCAACGACGTGGCCGTTTCACCTACCCAGGTGTCGTCCGAATAGCGCTCCAGATGATGACTCATGCCATCGACAAAGCTCGCATCCAGTGCCGGTGAAGCACCAAACAAGAGCATCAGCAGCCAGCTACGGCGACGGAAATTGCGAATCAGCCAGAAGTACTGGTCGGATTTGAAGTCCTGCAGCGACCGGGTGTCGCCCAATAGCGCCTGCCAACGACGCCAGAAATCATCCGGCATCGAGAAGTTATAGTGGACGCCGGCAATGCTTTGCATCATGCGCCCGTAACGCACCGCCAGCCCCTGACGATAGACGTGCCGCAGGCGCCCGCTATTCGAGGTGCCATATTCGGCAATGGGGATGCTGGGATCACCATCCAGCCGACAGGGCATACTGGCCGACCAGAAAACCTCGTCACCCAGTTGCGACTGGACGAAGCGATGGGTGTCCCGCAACGATTCAAGCAATTCGCTGGTGCTGCTGCACACCGGCGTAATCAGCTCAAGCAGCGACTCGGAGTAATCCGTCGTGATGCGGGAATGTGTCAGCGCTGAGCCCAGGCTCTGCGGGTGAGGCGTTTGCGCGATGAAGCCCTCACTATCAACCCGCAACCCTTCTTTCTCCAGCCCCTTTCGGAAGCCGGACCAGTCCTGCGCAGAAATGTGCTGGAATAACCCTTTGCGGGAATCGCCCATGGTCGGACTCCTTGGGTGCAAAAATACCGGTCAGTCGCGCACTGAGCCGGTATTGAATAGCTGTGAATTAGCGGTCGTTTTTGCGTGCCGAAGCCATCGCCTGTGCCAGCGCACCGGCCATTGCGCCCTGAGGCGCGGCCTTGCCTTCATTCTTTCGGCCACCCTGCCCGGCACCACTATTACCGCTGCCACGGGCATCGCCTCTGGAACGACCACGCTCGGCTCTATCGCCCTTACCTGATTGTGCCTCGCCTGGCTGGTCATCCATGCGCATGGTAAGTGCGATCCGCTTACGCGGAATATCCACTTCCATGACTTTGACCTTGACGATATCACCCGCTTTCACCACTTCACGGGGATCCTTGATGAACTGGTGCGACAGTGCCGAGATATGCACCAGACCGTCCTGATGCACCCCGATATCCACGAACGCACCGAAATTGGTGACGTTAGTGACACTCCCTTCCAGCATCATGCCGGGCTTCAGGTCCTTCAGGGTTTCGACACCTTCCTCGAAAGTAGCGAACCGAAACTCAGGTCTGGGGTCGCGGCCGGGTTTTTCAAGCTCGGCGATGATGTCTTTAATTGTTGGCAGGCCGAATTGTTCGGTCACGAACTGTTTTGGATCGAGGCTCCGCAGAAACGCCACATCACCAATCACGTCGCTGACTGACCGATTGCTGGCTTTGGCAATCGCCTCTACCACGCCATACGCCTCCGGGTGGACTGACGAGCGGTCCAGCGGGTTGTCACCGCTGGCAACGCGCAGGAAGCCGGCTGCCTGCTCATAGGTTTTGGCCCCCAGACGAGCGACATCCAGTAACTGCTTGCGGTTGCGGAAAATACCGTGCTGACTGCGGTAATCGACAATATTTTGCGCCGTGACCTGGCTCAAGCCAGCGACCCGGGCCAATAGCGGCACTGACGCCGTGTTGATATCAACACCCACGCCATTTACACAGTCTTCAACCACCGCATCCAGACTGCGAGCAAGCTGCACCTGAGACACATCGTGTTGGTACTGACCAACGCCGATGGATTTCGGTTCGATTTTGACCAGCTCAGCCAACGGGTCCTGCAGACGGCGTGCGATCGATACCGCGCCGCGGATCGTCACATCCAGGTCCGGCAGCTCTCGAGAAGCAAACTCTGAAGCCGAGTAAATAGAAGCACCGGACTCATTGACCACAATGCGTGCAAGATTGAGATCGGGATAACGGCGAATCAGCTCGGCCGCCAGCTTCTCGGTTTCCCGTGATGCAGTACCGTTGCCGATCGCGATCAGCTCAATGGCATGCTCTTTACACCACCTGGCCAGTTGCTCGATCGATTGGTCCCATTTGTTCTGCGGCGCGTGAGGGAAAATGGCGCCATGCCCGGTAACCTGGCCTGTGCCGTCAATGATCGCGACTTTGACACCGGTACGCAGCCCCGGATCAAGACCGAGCGTCGGGCGCGGGCCAGCAGGTGCCAGCAGCAACAAATCCTTGATATTGGAGGCAAATACCTGAATCGCTTCGGCTTCCGCTGATTCCCGCACCTGTGAAATCAACTCGGTTTCCAGATGCGTGGACAGCTTGACTCGCCAGGTCCAGCGGACCACTTCCGCCAGCCACCGATCCGCCGGGCGCCCCATATCCTTGATGCGCCAATGACCGGCGATTTTCTGCTCGCCAGCGGCCACCCGGGAGCGGTCATCATCGCCGTCGACCACGATACTGTAGTTGAGCACGCCTTCGTTACGACCGCGCAGAATGGCCAGCGCCCGGTGCGACGGCACTTTCTTCAACGGTTCGCTGTGATCAAAGTAATCACGGAACTTGGCACCCTCGTCTTCCTTGCCATCCACCACGGCAACGCGCAGCGTACCTTGCTCCCAGAGGAACTCGCGAAGTGCACCCAGCAATTCCGCGTCCTCGGCAAATCGCTCCATCAGGATAAACTTGGCACCATCCAGGACTGCCTTGGCATCGCCGAACCCAGCCTCAGCGTTGACATAGTCCGCAGCGAGGCTATCAGGATCCTGATCCGGATTATCAAACAGGCTGTCAGCAAGCGGTTCCAAACCGGCTTCACGGGCAATCTGGGCCTTGGTGCGACGCTTGGGTTTATACGGCAGGTAAAGATCTTCGAGCCGGTTCTTGGTGTCCGCCGACTCAATCGCAGCACGCAACTCGTCCGTCAGCTTATCCTGCTCGGCGATACTGGTGAGAATAGTTGCGCGACGGTCTTCCAGCTCGCGAAGATAACGCAAGCGCTCTTCAAGTGTCCGCAACTGGCTGTCGTCCAGAGACCCGGTCACTTCCTTGCGGTAACGTGCGATAAACGGCACCGTCGACCCTTCGTCGAGCATGGCCACGGTTGCGCTGACTTGCTGCTCCCGAACACCCAGTTCATCGGCGATACGCTGAGAAATACTGTTCATGCCACCTCGCTTTGTATGCGTCATATCCGGCTCCGATTGTTGCGGGTTTTAGGGCCCGGTACAACAAGCGAAAGCGCTGATAGGAAAGCGGGGCATTATAGCGCCGTGGCGACGGATTTCACTGCTTGTGTTGGGTTAACCAAACACTACAGGGCATCCGGTCCGGTTAGCGCCATGGCATTGCGGTTTTCGAGGAAGGTCACCAGGTCGCTCCAGGGCATCGGCTTTGCGTAAAAATATCCCTGTACCTCGTCGCAATGATGCTGGCGCAGAAATTCCAGCTGACCGGCTGTCTCAACGCCCTCAGCCACCACGCTCATCTGCAGACTGTGTGAAAGGCTGATGATGGCCCGGATGATATGTTCAGCATCACCGCTCTCGCCCAGCTTTTGCACAAACGACTTGTCGATTTTAACCAGCGATATAGGCAGGTGCTGCAGATTGCTGAGGGATGAGAATCCGGTGCCGAAATCATCCAGCGCAAAACTGATCCCCAGCTGGTTAAGTTCGCGCAGGCAACGCTGGGCATATTCCGGGTCGTGCATCATCGCGCTTTCAGTCAACTCCAGCTCCAGCAAGCTGGTATCAACACTGGCATTGTAGATAATGCGGAAGATGGTCTCGGTCATCTTGCGGTCGTGAAACTGCCGGAACGACAGATTGACGGCGAACACCATCCCCGGGTAACCGAGACTGGCAGCTTCTTTAAGTCGCTCGCAGGCCTGCTCTATCACCCAGTAGCCGATCGGCACAATCAGACCACTGCGCTCGGCCGCCGGAATGAAGTCGTCCGGCCCAACCAGACCTCGCTCGGGATGGTTCCAGCGCAGCAAGCATTCAACCCCGCGCACTTCCTCGGTAACCAGATCGATCCGGGGCTGGTAATACAGCTCCAGTTGTCGCCCCCGCAGGGCGCTGCGAAGGTCGGCTTCCAGTGTGAGCTGTCGGCCAACCGTCAGATGCAGTTGCTGGTTATAGAACCTGTAACTGGTGCCCGAATCCCGTTTAGCCTCGAACATCGCGCGGTTGGCCTGGCGTAGCAGCATTTCCGGCGTATTGCCCGCTTCCGGGAAGGTCGCGATACCAACGCTGGCACTAAGGGCCACCGGCTTGCCCTCAATCACCACCGGTTCATTCAGACCGCTAATCAGTTTGCGGATAATCTGGGTGACATCCAGTGAGTTTTCGACCCGTTCAATAATAATGGCGAATTCATCCCCACCGATCCGCATCAGCGAATCCACTCGTCGCAGTTTCTCACGCAGCCGTTCAGCCAGCGCCATTATCAACTGGTCACCAGCCTGATACCCAAGGCTGTCGTTAACGGAACGGAAATCATCAAGATTGATATGCAACAAAGCCACGCGCTGACCCTGGCGTTCTGCTCGCAGCAACGCCTGCTGCAGACGATCGAAAAACAGGTCGCGATTGATAAAGCCACGCGCAACATCCCGGCCCAACTGGCCCTGGACCAGGTCCCCTACTTTCTGCCGGAACATCGCACACAGCAGCGCCCGACCAAGGTTCCAGCAATCCAGGTTACCCTTGCACAGGTAATCTGCCGCGCCGTTCACCCGGGCAGGAGGAAGGCCAAAGGCTTCAGGCTCAGGACCGAGCGCCACCACGGGGCGGTTATCACCTGCAACCGAAAGGTACTGGAGGAAGACTGTCTGGGAGGTCACAAACATGGCACTGTCCCACAACACCACATCAAACTGGGCGTTGCTGATCAGGTCTTCACAGTCTGCGAGATCCGGGCACCAGGTAATGTCCACAGTAATTTCAGGGTTTTGCCGGAAGAAATGGCAAAGCCACAGGTACTCGCTAAGTTCCGGCATCAGAATCAGCAACCGGATATTGGTCTGACTCCATGCATCCTGGTCATCGTTCATTAACTGCGCTCAACTCCCTGGTGTGTTACCTGCTGGCACCGGAGGCTGCTCCGGAACAATCCCTGCCAGCTTTTTGTCAATTCCTGTCACTACATTAACGCAGTGCATAAAGAAGCATAGTCGACTAACGTTTGCCATGCACCGCCATTTGCACGAGAAATCTGCAGAACCGTACTGAAGTGGATTCCACCCATCACGGCTTGGGTCTTGAGGGTGTAGAATGACGCCTATTCTATTTCTATCGCCGACGATTGTCCCCGTGTACTTTTCAGAACAGTCGTCCAGAACAGGCAACATTAGTGTCACAACTTAATCCCCGTCAACGCGAAGCTGTCCGCTATGTGGATAGCCCACTTCTGGTACTGGCTGGCGCCGGCAGTGGCAAGACCAGCGTGATCACCCGGAAAATCGCCTACCTTATCGAACAGGTCGGCATTCCCGGGCGCAATATTGCGGCACTGACGTTCACCAACAAAGCGGCGCGCGAAATGAAGGAGCGGGTCAGCCGGCTGGTTGATCGCAAGCTGGCACGCGGGCTGACGGTCTCTACATTTCACAACCTCGGCCTGAACATTATTCGGGAAGAACACGAGCATCTGGGCTATCACCCGGGCTTCTCAATTTTTGATGCCGAAGATGCCAAGGCTCTGCTACAGGATCTGATGATGCGAGAAGCCGGCGCCGATGCCGGGGACGAGCTATCGGATATCCAGATGACCATTTCCAGCTGGAAAAACGCGATGCGCGCGCCCAGCCAGGCGCTAAGCAAAGCTGCCGATGAAAGAGAGCAGCGGATCGCACTGATCTACCAGCGCTACTGTGAGTATCTGAAGGCTTACAATGCGGTGGATTTTGATGATCTGATCCTGCTACCGGTCCAGTTATTCAGCACGCAACCCGAGGTCCTGGCCAAGTGGCGGCGCAAAATCCGTTACTTGCTGGTGGACGAGTATCAGGACACCAACATCTGCCAGTACGAGCTGGTCAAACAGCTGGTCGCTGAGCGCGCCGCCTTTACCGTGGTGGGCGACGATGATCAGTCCATCTATGCCTGGCGTGGTGCCCGACCGGAGAATCTGGTTCAGCTCAAAGAGGATTTCCCCAGCCTCAACATCATCAAGCTGGAGCAAAACTACCGTTCAACGTCACGCATCCTGCGTTGCGCCAACACTGTGATCGCCAACAATCCACACGTTTTCGAAAAGGCGCTGTGGAGCGAGCACGCCACGGGAGACGAAATCCGGATTATCCGCTGCCGCTCCGAAGACGCGGAAGCCGAACGGATTGCCACCGAGATCATTGATCACAAACTCAAGAAAGGTAAGGAATTTCGCGACTACGCCGTGCTATACCGGGGCAACCACCAGTCCCGGTTGCTGGAGGTCAAACTACAGGCGTATCAGATTCCCTACCGGATATCCGGCGGCCAATCCTTTTTCTCCCGCAACGAAATCAAGGACGCGATGAGTTATCTGCGTCTGCTGATCAATCCGGATGATGACGCGGCATTTTTGCGGGTGGTCAATGTGCCGCGAAGGGAGATCGGTCCGTCCACGCTTGAGCAACTCGGCCATTACGCGCGCAGCCGCAGAGTCGGCCTGTTTCGTGGGGTGAGTGACATGGGAGCCGGCGAGCACGTCAGTGAGCGGGGCCTCGATCGCCTGCGCCGTTTCGTCCACTGGGCTGACCGCACTCGCCAGCGATTGTTCGAGGAAGACCCGATCCCCGTGATCAAGCAGCTGTTCACCGATATCGAATACGAAGAATGGCTGCATCAGCATGCCGGCACGCCCAAGCAGGCGGAGCGGCGGATGGAAAACATCTGGTATCTGGTCGATTCGATTCAGCGCATGCTGGACAACGACAAGGGCACCGCGGATGAAATGAGTATTGAAGATGCCATCACCCGACTGATTCTGCGGGACATGATGGAGCAACGGGAAGAGGAAGACGACAGCGACAAGGTGCAACTCCTGACCTTGCACGCATCCAAGGGTCTGGAGTTTCCCCACGTCTTTATAATGGGGCTTGAGGAAGAGATCCTGCCCCACCGCTCCAGCATTGAAGAGAATGCCATCGAAGAAGAGCGGCGCCTGATGTATGTCGGCATTACCCGGGCCAGGGAAACCCTCGCGCTCACCTTCGCCGCTCAGCGCAAACAGTACGGCGAGAAAATCGAGACGATTCCCAGCCGTTTTCTTGATGAACTGCCAGAGGATGATGTGATCTGGGAGGGCACGGGCGATCTGGACGAAGCCGCCAACCAGCGCAAAGGCAAGGCAACACTCAGCGCGCTGCTGGGCGATCTGGGCTTGTAGCCAACGGCATGGCGCGCGCTTCGCCACAACGTAAAACGCCAGGCAGGTGCCTGGCGTTTTGATACAGCGTCAACCAGCTTATTTGCTGTTATCGACCATATGGTGAACCGCTGCTTCAATCTCTTCATCCGGGCAGCTTGCACAACCGCCTTTTGCAGGCATGGCATTAATCCCGTTAATCGCATTATCAATCAGCGTATCGATCCCTTTCGCAACATGGGGCGCCCAGGAACCGGCATCGCCGAATTTAGGCGCGCCCATTACACCCGAACCATGACATGCGGAGCACACTGCGGTGTAAACCTCTTCACCCGAACGTGGCCCTTCTGATGCGGAGGGGGCAGCAGCCGTCGCGATATCGCCACAATCTTCGCCCTGCACGCACACGGTACCAACAGGCTCAATCCGGGCACTAATATCGTCTTCCACGCTCGCCTGCGCAACACTCGCCATCAATACGCTACCAAATAGCGCGGTCGCCAGGACTCTCATCATTTTCACAGTGCGCACCTCACCTGTATGTGATTATTTTATAGTGCCGCATTATAGCGGCAGGACGGCTTCAAACAAAACAGCATCATCAGACCGCCATGAAACATCGGTAAATTTCACTGATTCACATGACGCCGATCCTCGTATATCGGTACCATGTATACAGACTGAACTGGAGCTTTGCATGCCCGAACATTACCCGAAAGCCCATCGCTGGCGAAAACCCCTTCTCATAACCGAGTTCGGCGCCCTGGCGCTGCTGATCGGGTCAATGGCGCTATTCAGCCGCATCGCCGGCACTGACGGCACCATCAGCCCTGCCTGGCTACTGGTTCCTGCCCTCGCCAGCCTGGCGGTCTTCATGAGCTTTATCGGGCTTATGTACCTGCGCTGGGTCGTCAATGTTGAAGGCGGCGCAGCCTTTAAACACAAACTGATATTTGGCTTGTTGTCCCTGACATTAATCGGCATCTGGGCCTACAGCATCGCCCGCACCTGGCAAAGCCTTTAACAGCAACAGGGATCTTTCTCTATTACACGGACTGAATCATGCGAATACTGACCGCGCTTGGCCTGACGCTGGCGGCACCCGCTCTTTTTGCCCAGAACACGACCAACGAACCTGACTATACCGATGTAACACTGGACGAATGTGCGCTGGTCAAAAACGGTGTTCAGCGTCTGGCCTGCTATGACGCCATTACCAATCCCGTTGACGCACGCGAAAGCGCCACCGACTCAGAGCAGGAAAAGGCCAATAACGCCGCCGAAAACCTGAACTTCGAGTCCACCCAAAACGCGGATACCGACCCCGCTTCCAATGGCCAGGTTGAAGAAAGCAAAACAGCAGACGCCAACTCGATGGTCGACCGCTATTTTGCAGCTGAACAGGCGCTTTTTTCGTTCTCCGGTAGTTTTGTGACCCACCGGCCAACGTACATCATGCCTTACACCTACATGCACTCCCCCAATCAGACCCCTGTCAGTCCGCGCACCGGCGTGACCGGTTATGACAATAAGCTGGATCATGACGAGGCCAAGTACCAGATCAGCTTCAAGGTTCCGCTACTAACGGGCATGTTCGACCGTAAAACCACCTTGTGGTTTGGTTATACCCAGCTTTCTTTCTGGCAGTTGTTCAATTCGGATGCCTCCAAGCCTTTCCGCGAAACCAACTATCAGCCGGAAATCTTTGCGCGATACGCGGCACAATGGGACGTTGGCCCCGGTCGTCTTGAAGCCCTCAGCCTGAGCCTCAACCATCAATCAAATGGCCAGTCTGAGCCCCAATCCCGCAGCTGGAACCGGATCCTGGGCGGCGTGACTTACACCTACAACCGCTGGCTGTTCATGGTTCAGCCCTGGTACCGGATCCCGGAAGACGAGGACGAAGACGATAACCCCGACATCGAGTCCTACCTGGGCTACGCGGATTACTGGGCCGTCTATAAACTGGATAACGACCGGACGCTTTCGCTCAAACTGCGCAACAACCTGAAAACGACTGACAACAAAACCTCGGTCGAGCTGGGCTACAGCTTTCCGATGGGCGATACCATCAAAGGCTATGTGCAGTATTTCAACGGTTACGGCGAGAGTCTGATCGACTACAACTATCGCATCCAGCGGGTCAGCGTGGGGATCATGCTGAACGATTGGCTCTAAAACCGGTCGTCAGCCCCGCGGCAAACAAAAAAGCCCCGCAAATGCGGGGCTTTTTAATACTGAACGACACTCAGTTTCAGGCAACGTTAGCCTTGTTGAGCTGGTCCATTTCCTTGAGCAACTGCGCTGTCTTGGCCTCCATCAAGGCCTTGTCACCCCGTGACTCCACGTTCAGGCGCACCACGGGTTCGGTGTTCGACATCCGCAGGTTGAAGCGCCATTCTGCAAACGCGACACTCAGACCATCAACGTGGCTCACCGACTCGGCATCGGGCACATACTTCTCTTCGATTGCCTTGATGACCGCCGGCGGATTATCGATAGTGCGATTGATCTCACCACTGGCCGGGTAGGCATCAATCCGTGCATCAATCAGCGATGACAGGCTCTGACCGGACTGACAAAGACGCTCTGCCACCAGCAGCCACGGAATCATACCGCTGTCACAGTAGGAGAAATCCTTGAAGTAATGGTGAGCGCTCATTTCACCGCCATAGAGCGCGTCCTCTTCACGCATACGCTCTTTGATAAAGGCGTGGCCGGTTTTGCTCTCGACCGCTCGGCCGCCAGCAGCTTCTACCAGATCCAGCGTATTCCAGACCAGACGGGGGTCGTGGATGACCGCACCGCCACCAGCCTTGCGCAGGAACTGATCAGCCAGCAAACCCACTACATAGTAGCCTTCGATAAAGCGGCCTGTTTCATCAAAAAAGAAGCAACGGTCATAGTCGCCATCCCAGGCAATGCCCATATCAGCGTTGTTAGCAATGACCGCTTCGGCCGTTACCGCCCGGTTTTCTTCCAGGATCGGATTGGGCACGCCGTTCGGGAACTCGCCATCCGGGTCATTCTGCAGTTTGACGTACTTGAATGGCAGCCGCGATTCCAGCTTGTCCATGATCAGACCCGCACCACCGTTGCCGGCATTGGTGACAATCGTCAGCGGCTTGAGATCTGCGCTGTTGATGTATCCCATCAGGTGATCAAGATAGGCGTCTTCTGCCTTCAGGGTGTGATAGGTACCCGCTTTTGGCGCATCTTCAAACGGCTCATCCAACCGGTCGTGGATATCCCGCAGCCCGGTATCATTACTGATCGGACGCGACTCCTGCCGTACCAGCTTCATGCCGTTGTAGTCTTTCGGGTTATGGCTCGCGGTCACCATAATGCCGCCATCCATCTTGAAATGGCTGGTAGCGAAATAAACCAGCTCGGTACCGCAAAGCCCGATGTCGTAAACATCGGCACCGGCGGCCTGCAGCCCGCGATTCAGCGCATCGGCCATTTCCGGGCTCGACAACCGGATGTCATAACCGGTGATCACTTTTTTGGCACCGGTGACGGCCACATAAGCGCGACCGATACGTTCGGCAAGCTCCGGATTCAGCTGATCAGGAATCCGGCCGCGAATATCATACGCTTTAAAACATGAATAACTCATTCAATTCTCCTTGTCATCCGACCGGTCAGCCCACTGCCGGTCGTCCTTGCAATAGGTTTATCAGGCTTTTACTGACGCCACCGGAATCTCATCCTGCTCGCGGGCAGGCTCTGATTCCGTCTCTGTACGTCCGTAGTTGTCCTGCAGTCGCTCGATGTCGTCCTCACCCAGATAAGTGCCGGATTGTACCTCGATCAGCTCGAGCGGAATCTTTCCCGGGTTCGCCAGCCGATGAACAGTGCCGATCGGAATATAGGTCGACTCATTCTCCGCCAGCAAAAAGGTGTCGTCACCACGGGTGACTTCAGCCGTGCCCGAGACCACGATCCAGTGCTCGGCACGATGGTGATGTTTCTGCAGCGAAAGTTTCTCGCCCGGTTTGACGGTAATCCGCTTCACCTGGAAGCGACTGCCCATATCAATACTGTCGTAACTGCCCCAGGGACGATAGACCTCGCGGTGGCAAATCGCCTCGGTGCGCTGGGAACCATTAAGCTGATTCACCAGTTTTTTGACGTCCTGTACCCGGTCGCGGTGCGCGACCATCACGGCATCTTTGGTATCGACAACAACCAGGTTCTCAACACCCAGCATGGTCACCAGTTTGTCCTTTGAGTGAACAAGGCAGCCGCGGGAGTCTTCGAGGCAGGCATCACCGATGATGACGTTGTCACTGTCGTCCTTCTCATTAATGTCCCACAAGGCTGACCAGGAGCCCACATCATTCCAACCGGAATCAAGTGGCACCAGAACGGCGCGATTCGTGTGCTCCATCACTGCGTAGTCAATGGAATCATCCGGACAATGCTCGAATATTTCAGCAGGGATGCGGGTGAACCCTAGATCCCGCGTGTAGTTACTGGCGGCCAAGGCACAGGTATCGTAAATATCAGGACTGTGCTTTTTCAGCTCTTCCAGATAAGCATCAGCACGAAACATGAACATCCCGCTATTCCAGAAATAGCCCCCTTCCTGCAGAAGCGCGGTCGCGGTTCGGGCGTCAGGCTTTTCAATAAACCGGCTGACCTTGAGTGCGCCCGTCGCGGCGTCCGCCTGTTCGCCACTGGCGATATAGCCATATCCCGTTTCGGGGCGATCCGGTGTCACACCGAACAGTACCAGCGCACCTTTCTTCGCGGTCACCTGCCCTGCGGCCAGCACCCGGTGAAAAAGCGCGGGCTGATCAATTGCATGATCGGCTGGCAACACCAGCATGATCTCTTCAGGGTTCTCCCGAGCGATTTCCATCGCCGCCAGTGCCACCGCAGGCGCGGTGTTGCGGCCAAAGGGTTCGAGCAGAATCGAGCGAGACTTGAGATTAATGGCCTCTAGCTGCTCCTTCACGATGAACCGGTGTTCATCGTTGGCAACAATCAACGGTGCGCCCATACCCTCGGGCAAGCGCGTGAGCGTGTCCTGAAACATGCTCTGGCTGCCAACCAGCGGAAGAAACTGCTTGGGATATGCCTGACGCGACAACGGCCAGAGCCGGGAGCCCGTGCCGCCTGAAAGAATTACTGGAATCATCACCCGCTCCTTATCCTCAATGAGTATTCGCCTGGAATGCCCTGTTTTCGGGCATCCGACCTCTGCGAGGTTTCCAATCCATGAGCACTGTCTTTTAGCACCAACAATCGTGCTATCCATGACCACGCTGCCCGCATCACGCTCTATCAGGCACTGCTGCTTGCAACAGCCTGCCTGTAACGGACGATCTGATAAACAAAACAAACACAATGTGTGCCAGCTTGCGCATGATACCTGATGATAGGACGAACGAGCGCCGTACTCTGATCTTCAATACCGATCTTCAATACCGATCTTCAATACCAGGGATTTTCAACATCAGGCGCAGACGTTATCGCATTAACAGGTTAAAAGCTGGTTACCGAAAATTAGCGTTTGGGAAAATCTGGAAAAACCGAGGAAAAACAGGCGAGAATCAAACGGAGGAGTCAAAACGAAACACAAATTTCTCAACAAAAGAACGACAGCGGGCGACGCCCTTGAAAGCACGCCGCCACCGCCAGAGCCGACAATTTTAGCTGGCCGCTGTGCTCTGAAGCTGAACGTAGTTCTGCTCGCCCATGCGCTCGATCATATCCAACTGAGTCTCAAGCCAGTCAATATGATCTTCCTCACTGTCCAGAATGCTGCGGAATAGTGCACGACTGGTGAAATCTTTCACCTCTTCGCAGTACACAACCGCCTCTTTCAGGTCCTTGTGAGCAATATGCTCAAGCTTGAGATCGCACTCGATCATTTCCTTGACGTTCTCGCCAATCATCAGCTTGTTGAGATCCTGAAGGTTCGGCAGCCCCTCGAGAAACAGAATCCGCTCAATTAGCTGATCGGCGTGCTTCATCTCGTCAATGGATTCTTCGTACTCTTTCGCCGCAAGGTGAGTGATGCCCCAATCCTTGTACATGCGAGAATGCAAAAAGTACTGGTTAATCGCCGTCAACTCGTTGGCGAGTACCTTGTTCAAAAACTGGATGACCTTCTTATCACCTTTCATTACTGACGCACCTTGTCCGTTCCATATGAACAACAAGGATAGACCTAAAGCCAGCAATAAAAAATCGCAACGGAAAATGATTCCCAGTGGCACCAGAGGCGCATTCAGCCTGGTGCCGGAAGGCAGGTAAAACGGAGGGATTGGTCAGGCAGGGTGGGCGAGCAATCCGGCCATGTTCAGGTAGTCGTTTGACTGGCACTCACGCAGAATTTCACGTGCAGTGGAGGCACAGCGTCCGCATTGACGGCCAACGCCCATTTCCTTTCCCAGCTGACGCATGGAGCGACAACCCTCTTCCGCCGCTTGGCGAATCTGGGTATCGGTAACTCCCTGACAAAGGCAAACGTACATAAACGCCTCGCACCTGACTGATTAAACGATGATGATAATTATTGTCATTCGCAAGCATGATTGCAACCCTTCCTGTTCAGTTTTTGTGTAACGGTTTGCCACTACCTATCTCACCCTCTTAATCCAGAAGACTAGACAGAAACCGCCCTCACACGTAAGATTGCGCACTCGAAATTGACGTACCACCGTCAAGCTCGAATGCGCCCGTAGCTCAGCTGGATAGAGCGCTGCCCTCCGGAGGCAGAGGTCAGAGGTTCGAATCCTCTCGGGCGCGCCATATTCCACAAAAAAGCCCACCTAGCGTGGGCTTTTTTGTGGAATCGTGGTTTGCCGGAGGGCAGATAAAGAACCTCAGTTCGACAAATTGCGAACGCAATATGTGACGTGCTTCACACGCTAACCGGGGCCTTCAGGACAGGGCGTGCTCGACACCCTGAATCATGCGATCCAGCCGGGTGCGCTCGTCCTTTGAGAGATCGCAGTGGGCGATGACGTAGTGAGAGGTGCGAACGACCAGCCGCCATCGGGGATTTTTGGGTAGGGTCTTCGGGTTCAGGTATTTGTCCAGGGTACGGGTTTTCGGTGTACTGCCATCCATATAGACCCGCCAGCAACCACTCTGTTCGGCCAACTGCACCTTACTCTTGCCGGTGTGGCGCTCCCAAAGATTGAGCGTGAACCGCAAGAGTTCGGTCAACAGTGCGCGACTATCGCGGCGGTCGTCGTGCGCTTCGTGTCGATGCACGGCAGCCGAGGATGAGGGGTAAGTTAACGTCTGCTGGCCTGCGAGCTGGCCATGTTCGCCACGCAGACGGCTTTCCAGATCGCGGATGCGTTTGCGACTGTCACCCAGTTCCCGGTAGAGCCCCTCAAAAAGTGGAGTAGACCGTGGTAACAAACCGCTCAGCGCAACACCGGATGAATGATCTGTCAGTGGCCCTAGCTGTTTGAGTCGGTTGGCCCTCAGCTGCCACAAATAGGTCACCTGAAGCACGACGAACAGTATCAGCCCCCAATGCACGACAGGCCGGTTGTGAATCTGCAACTGGTTCATCAGCAGATCAATCACCAGCGCACTGACCAGAACAACAACACTGAGACGAAACCATTGAACGCCTGGTCCAAACTGTCGCAGTCGGGGGACATACCGGGCGGCCACAAACACCGAAATCGCCAATGCGCCTACCTTGAAGGGGATCACTGTCAGGGTTCCGGTTTTCACCGGGAATATCAGGGTCAGTAGCGACAACACGACACAGTACGCACCCACAAGCTGAGGCAGCCGTTTACTGATCTGGCCTTCCAACAGCTCATAAAGGTAATACACAAAACTGGCCATGCCGAAGTACAGAAAGATATGCTCAGCTTTCTGTAAGACGCTCCATGGCAACCCATCCACCTGATACAGAATACGCTCGCCAACCAGCAAGGCTCGGGTTCCGATCACCAGACAGAACAGACCAAGGAAAGTCGCCGCGCGGGCATCGCGATCAATCAGCCTCTGCGCAAGAAGTGATAACCCGATGGTGATCAGCACTCCACTGAAGAAAATATCGAACAGCATGGGCCAGTCTTTGAGCCAGTAATAGCCACTTTCATCTGTAATCAGAATACTGCGCCGCACACCTCCCTGCTTGTAATGGAAGTTTGAAACATGAATCACCACTTCGATGACGCCATCAGTGGCGGGGATTGAAATCAGCTGCGGGAGGAAGTGAGGGGACTCAAGATCAGGGGATGCTGCAGGCGTACCAACAGTGGCAGAGAGTTCGCCATTAATGAACAGCCGGTACGCTGCCGGGACATCTGACAGCGCCATATAAAGCGGTTTTCCAGCAGGTACCCGAACCTGCGTATGAAGCGTGCCAAAGCCATTCGTTTGCTGACTCAGCGGAGCGTCGTTCCAGAAGCCAGGTATGGGAAAAGGGCTGTCAGAAGCCGCCGGGTCAGCTGCAGGATTGGCCGGCGCCAGAAAGGCTCCCCGGGTGAAGCGCCAGGTGCCATCCAGAGAGAAGACCTGGCCTGCGCCCCATTGTTTGTCGCGCAAATCAATAGAGGCCGTTTCCGCGCCATACACCGCCGGGCTGCCAGGCATCAGCAGGATAAGCAACAGGAACAGACTGTTCGAAAATAAGCGTTTCAGGATCTGCATACTGTAACCAGCGGCACTTATCGTTGTTGTTGGCTCGTGCTGACCGAACAGCGACTATGACAGGCTCACACCCGTCGTTCTATGGCGTGGCTCACGTCATGACAATTAAGCTGCAAGGCCGTGAAACGCCCTGACAGCGGTCCGCCACTATTCAACACCAGCCATTTCCCAGCCTTTCAAATGCATCAACAGCGCATCTCGATAAAATAATTAAAAACAATATCTTACCCAACATTTACCTTTTTTGACATTGTATGCCGTGGCTGCATTTTCTAGCGTCAGCAGATCATGGCCTGTCCAACTCCGTGTCTATGAAGCCCAGCTTTCGGCGACACCATCGAGACAGGCCAGAGCAACAAAAACAATAAATGCGGCGGCACGCAATGAAGCACTCTTTTCGATACCTCGCCCTCGGCGCTGGTCTGATCGTCGGTTTGTCGGTTCTGCTATGGGCAGTCGCCAGTGGCTCTGATCCGGATCGGTCAGATCGCCGGCATACCACGACCGAAACAACAGCGGGAACTGCCGCATTTCCACCTGCAGCTCCCGCGCCTGCGCAGAATACCGATCCGGACGAAAGCGAACCCAATCCCTACGCCGATGCTGCGCTTAACTCGCAAATCCTCCAGGTGGCGGATATGTATGACGCCAATATGGCGTATCCACCTTTCTCCCAGCCAATAAGATCGGCTGAACAGCTGCGACAGTTCCAGCCCAATCACACGCCCTCCCATACCGGCTTGCCATTTGAATTGGAGAACGGCGACAGCGTCAAACTGAGCATCGACCTGGATCGCTACGTTTATTTCAGCAACGAAGTCATACCGGTGGCGGTTTCGGTGATATCCGACAAGGGGCTATCGGCATCGGCAATGGAAGTGCGACTGGTGGGCGATCAGGGACAGGAGCTGATGTCCCACGTGACGTCGGACTACCAGAAGCAGTGGCTAACGGCTTTTGACACCCACACGGCAAGCACCGGTGACTGGCCGATCGAACTCCAGGTTCAGGCGCGAGTCACGGTCAATGGCGAATCCCTTTTCATGTCCGCCCCCCTGCGTTATCAGCAATCGGTCGCCGAACTGGTCGCAGTGAATTACAGCGATGTGAACGGCGAGTATCTGACGATCCCCCTCGAATTTGATGTCGAAAGGGATGGGTACTATTTCCTCAGCGGCAATCTTTACAGTGCAGAAACCGGTAACGCGCTGGTGCATCTCGAAGCAGAAGGCCCTCTCGCAGGACCACATGATGCGATGGACTTCAGGGCCCACATTGCCGCCTTGCAGCTGAGCGGAGACGAAGGACCCTACGAGCTCCGGGACGTGGCCATCGTCAGAACGTCCGAGCAGGGCGAAAACTACGACCTCTACGGCCGCGCTGCCAAACCAGGCTTTCACGTCGAAGGTTTTGACTTCGGCCTTTACCAGCAAGTGCCCTACGAAGACCCGCTCCAGCAAGAGCGACTGGAATTTCTAAAAACACTGGGACGACTTTAGTGGCTGTCGCGACTGAAATGGCTGATGTGCCCGGTGACAGGAGCTGTAACGCGCAGGATGCGCCTGATAATCCACTCCAAAAACAAGACAAGGGACGAATATGACAACAATAAAGAAAGTTCTGGTCACTGTAGCCTTAATGGCTCTGGCCAGTGTTAGCCAGGCCCAGTTAGCGGGTAAAAATGTAGTGCTCATACACGGCTTCAGGGCCAGTGATATCGAGAACAAACCCGGCAATAGCCAACTGCAGAATCTGGCCAACAGTTACTGGTCTGCCTACTGGAACAAATCATCCCGTGCCGAAGCGGTGTTGTATTGGTCGTCAGCCGATCGGATTACCGGCGGCATCAAGGATGATATTCGCAACCAGCTCAACGGATTAGCTAATGCCGGCACATGCAGCAACGGCTGCGTGTTTGTCACCCATTCCACGGGCGATCTGGTTACGCGCTACGCACTGCGGAATCTTGGCGCCTGGGGGCTGAGCAATAAAATCAAGGTTCTGGCGGTGCTCGATTTCGCCGGAGCAGGCGGCGGCACCGAGATTGCCGACGTGGCTGTTGGCGTCTCTGAGGGGCAGGGCTGGGTGAACAGCGCGCAGCGGTCCGCCATCCGGACGTTTCTCGGGTTCACCCCGGAGCGAGGCAAACTCGGCGTGCTGACCGATCTTCAGCCGAGCAGAGCCCGCAATATCGCGACCTCCAGCAGCAGTGTGCCGCGCCTGCGTTTCGTCGGCACCGGCTGGCAGTACGGAGGCGCCACCAAACCCTTCCTGCCCGGCATGGATGACAGCGTGGTGCCACTGCACAGTGCATGCGGTGCGTCATCGATCGGAGCTTATGACACCTGCAACCGCAACGTAGCCAACAACGGCGTACTCAAAACCGTGAGCAAGTCGCCATCGGGAATCTGGTACAACTACTTTCCGGTGATCATGGGCGAAAAAACCAATCATGGTGGAACGATCAATACTTCAACCGGCAGCGAGTTCACTACGGTGAAAAACAACTTTACCCGCAACGGCATTACCGTAGACCTATCCACCCGCACCGAGAAGAAGTGGTGGAGTAACGGCAAGCAAGTACGTTGGGTTCGCTTCAACGGCAACTGGGGATCACAGTACAACCTGTCCCGGGTGGTATATGAGACCCTGAACAACTGACGACATCGGCTGCGCACCCGCACTTGCGCAGCCTTTATTGGCGCGGCATCCCGCCGCGCCGTTAGCCAGGGTCCCGGCAAACGCCAGCACTCGCAGAATCCCCCACTCCGTTTGCCTCACGAAAGCCCCTCCGCGAACAAGGCAAACCTTCAGGAGAGCGCCTAAAATGGACTCAGGCCTGAGCGCGCCAAAAACGTTCAGCTCAAACCATTTCGCCCGGTGCCGGCTATGCCCTGGTTTTCAACACGCAGTCACAACAATGCCCGACGGCGGATGCTGGCGACCTTGGTTGCAGGCAGTCTTTTCAGCACATCAGCCCTCTCCGCAGCTGAGGAAAATAGCGGCTATGTCGACAAGCTGATTGATCGCTTCAAAAACAGTGACATCAAGCTTGGGAACACCGCCTCAAACAAACCCTTTATACCCATGGTCTATCTGGACACACGCGCCTACGGCGACACCGAAACAGATACCCGTGCGGGCGACAGGCTGAATTACCGGTTATTCAACACTTCACAGGCAGCCGGTTTACCGCTGGTGTTGAGCGACCGCGATGTGTTGATCCTGGGCGAGTACGTCAACTATTCCCGTTTTCTGGTGGACACCGGCAATGTCGATGATTTCTCTGTTACCTCTCTTGGCCTGCCCATCGGCTGGTTACGACAGGTAAATCCCGACTGGCAGATCGCCGCCTTCGTGATGCCGATGCTGCACCACAGCACCATCAAATCCAATACTGACAACTGGCAAACCATGGGCGGCATTTTTTCACGCTATGTACAGAACGAGCAGCTCTGGTGGGCCTTCGGTTTCTTTGCCGATCATGCGGCCGATGGCGACCTTTACTTGCCGTATATCGGCGCCTCTTGGGCAATGACGCCCGAGTGGTCGGTGAGTGCCATCATGCCCTGGCCGGATATCACCTGGGCCCCCACCAGAGACTTCTTTATCAGCGTTGGCGCTTCGCTTTCCGGCGCATCCTGGACTGTTGATGAGGGTGACGGCGATGTAGCGATTGACCTTGATGGCTGGGATTTTGGCGCATCGCTTAACCAACGTGTGACAGGAAACCTCTGGGGTCACCTCAAACTGGGCGTCGGCGGATTACGGGGCTTTCGTTGGGAAGATTCCGATTTCGAACAGGCCGATACGCCGATTGATTCTGATCTCTTTTTCAGCATCGGCGTTGAGTACCGCCCGGGCATTGACTGACACCTTCGCTCTTCTCCACCCCGCAACACATATGGACAAATTGACTCACCCGGCTGGAAGAGATTGAAGTGCACGCTTAAACATTTATTATATATATATGTTTAAGCAACCGGAGAGACTCATGCTCACAAACGACACCATTGCCACAGTCAAAGCAACAGTGCCTGCCCTCAGGGCACACGGCGAAGCCATCACCACGCATTTTTACCAGATCATGTTCCGGGACTATCCGGAGGTGAAAGCCTACTTTAACCAGGCGCATCAGGCCCAGAGCACCCAGCCACGTGCCCTGGCCAACAGCGTGCTGGCCTATGCCGAAAACATCGACCGGCTGGAAGCGTTGAGCGAAGCCCTCCCGCGTATTATTCAGAAACACGTGGCGCTGGATATTCGTCCGGAACACTACCCCATCGTGGGTGAATGCCTGCTCAAGGCGATTCGGGAAATTCTCGGTGAGGCCGCAACAGATGCCGTCATGAATGCCTGGGCGGAGGCCTATGGGCACCTCGCGGGGATTCTGACGCAGGCAGAAGAATCCATTTACGCCGAGCATGAATCCCGGCCAGGTGGATGGCGGGGGCCTCGGCGCTTCCGGGTCACACGTAAGACACCCGAGAGCGATGTGATTACATCTTTCTATCTGGAACCTGTAGACGGTGAAGCCATCATGGCATTCGAGGCGGGCCAGTACATCACGATACTGCTGGAAGTGGACAATCAGCCCCTGCGCCGCACCTATTCGCTGTCCAGTGCTTCAGGCAACAACCACTATCGCATCAGCGTAAAACGTGAAGCCAACGGGGTGGCATCAAACTTTTTGCATGATCAGGTTGAAGTGGGTACTGAAGTGGATCTGTTGCCACCATCCGGCGAGTTCACGTTGACCGAAAGCACTCGTCCGCTGGTGCTGCTGACAGCAGGCGTTGGCATCACACCCGCCGTGAGCATGCTGGAAACCATCGCCGATACCGGCCGCAAGGTTCACTTTATCCACTGTGCGCTGAACAGCCGTGTTCACGCTTTCCGCGATCACGTCGATACTATTGCGGATCAGCACAAGAATGTTGAACCCCACTACATCTACAGCCATCCACTAAACGACGACCGCGCGCACGGCGAGGGCTTTATCGACGCCGAAACAGTCGGTCAGCTCCTGCCGGATGACAGCGACGTGGATCTCTACTTTCTGGGCCCCAAGCCGTTTATGCAGCTGGTCTGGTCGATCGCGAGTGATCTCCGGATACCCGAGCGGCAAATCCGGTATGAGTTTTTCGGGCCGCTTGAAGATCTAAAAGTCGGATAACAAGCCTTCGACACTATGGAAGCAGTGCTTTTACAGACAGGCTGACCCTTACCCGATGGTCAGTCTGTCTGGCACCAGAATTCCGTAAGATGCAACACACCACGGGCCCTCAAAGAGAATTAAAAATTTACACACGGTGACTTGAACAGCTTGAATACCCGGCATACTATAAACATGTAAATTAAATAAATGTTTAAGAGGTGCATCATGGAAAAAATGCTCGGCGCATCCAACACAACTCTCCTTATAGCTATTCTGGCTCTGATCGCGGCTACTCTGATTTCCTACCCCTTTGCGGATCAGTTCACCATGCCCCAGCAAATCGGCGCCCATCTCGGCATCCTGTTTTTCGCCATTATGGTGAAGCTCTCCTACATTGCCCGACTGGTCTGCCTGAAAGCATTGGGCAGGCCTGTTCACTAAGAGATCGCTGATTGCGATATGATGGCCACCCAACGGCGGATAACCAGCTGGTGGTTTTTGTCCGCGAGAGCCCTGAATCAGGAGTTGGCTATTAATGCGTATCACCCGATACACCGACTATTCGTTGCGGGTACTGATCTACCTCGCAAGCCACGGTGAGGAGCTGACGACCATCCAGCAAATTGCCGACAGCTATGACATTTCGAAGAACCACCTGATGAAAGTTGTGCACCAGCTCAATCTCAAAGGCTATATCGAAAGTGTCCGGGGCAAAAACGGTGGCTTGAGACTGCGGCTGCCACCAGAAGAGATCAATATTGGTGTGTTGGTCCGCGAAACGGAGCAGGATATGGATCTGGTCGAATGCATGGGATCAGCCAACGAGTGCCGTATTACGCCGGTTTGCGGCTTGAAAGGCATTCTTGCCAAGGCATTGCAGAGCTTCCTTGCAACACTGGACGAATACACCCTGGCCGACCTGGTGCCCGAGAAACATCACAGCCAGCTGCTGCGGTTGTTGCAGATTTCCTGACCGACCCACGGCCAACGTGTCCGTCATACCCGGTATCAGGCCGTCCGCCTTCCTGTTCGATATTCACCCTTACCTTGCCCGCACAAACACCCAGCTCGTTGCCACATCATCACAGACCAGAATGTCACCGTTAACGGCGCTGCAATTGTCGAGATTCGCCGGCAGCTTGCTGTGCAATCGCGCCTTCACCGCCAGGGTTTTCTTGTCCTGTTTGAGGTAGTGGTAGGTTGATTCCATCCGCTGCGCATAGTCCACGCCCTGCGACTGATGACGCCAGAATCCGTTATAAAACCGGGTAAAGCTCATAGTGGCGCCACCCAGACCGATCTCCAGCATTTTGACGATATAGCGATCGTAGGCAGTCGACAGATACCGGCGGACGGACACTTCATCCTTCAGGTCGCCGGTAAATGACGGCAACCCCAGCTTGTTCTCTTCCGATAGCACGCCATTGGGCAACGCCCGGTTAGGTTGATTGGATACAAGTTCAAACTGGCGGCCGGGACAGCGAATGCTGTCCCCTTGCAGAGTGCATTCCCCCAACCCCGTATTGCCGAACGCAGGACTTTTTCTCGAAGGTGGTTCAGTGGCGGGCGGGGTCACCTGTGCAGATGCCTTTGGCGCAGCGGAGGTTTCAGGCTCTGGAGCCACTTTCGGCGAAGGCACTGCAAGTCCCCAGCGCGCCGCTGGACGCTTGAGCAAGAGCGCCTGCACCTGCGGGTCATTACGCCGAAAATCTTCAAACGACGGCAACGCCACGTTCGCGTCTTTGGCTTTGATCTGGCAGTAGAGTTTTTCGTATTCGGTTTGCGGCTGGCACTGAGGTGCCGCCTGACTGACGACTGGCGCCATACCCAGCAGCACCAACGTGCATGCCCTTACATATCCGGAAATAACAGCTGAAGCACAGGTCACTGTACAAATACCTTGTGAACGACCGGGGCGGCAAAAGTGCCGGTTACGGCTTATCAAGGCAGGCTACGGCGCTTTCAAAGAACCGTCAATTTTTGTCGGGCGGGCGCGCTACCGGCATTGCTATGGAGAAACTCAAGTTGCGTCCCTGAAACAAAAAACGGGCTGACAGGGTCTTATTCCCCGGCAGCCCGCGTTTTCAATCACGAGAGTTCTTCAGTCCTCGTTGTGAACACTCACCCCGCGAAGGCGGCGTAAATCGCGATTACCAGCACCACCAGCACTGCACCGGATGGAACTGCATACCTCCACGGCGTGAGATCAACCTTGCCGCTGTCTTCATGCACCCAGGCGGTTGCCCGTGGGCTGATTTTGCCGAGGATCAACATAAAGGCCACCAGCAGCACGAACACAAGTGAGACAAAGTGGAAGTCGTGGATGACGTCCAGCAGGCCGGTGAATGGCGGTACAAAGTAAACCAGCCCGATGATCGCACAACCACCGATCAGCGAAATTTTGGCTGCACTCGACGGCACGCGCTTGGTCAGCAGGCCAACCAACACCACGGCGAGAATCGGGATGAAGTACATCGCATTCATCTTCTGCAGATAGCCAAACAGGCTTTCCTGACCCGCCAGCATAGGTGCAATGGTCATCGCGGCTGCGGCCATGACCCAACCAAATATTTTACCGACCCGGACCACCTGCTCTTCAGTGGCGTCCTTGTTGATCACGTCCTTGTATAGCCCCAGGCTGAACAGCGTCGTTGTACTGTTAAGCGCCGAGTTGAACGACGACAGAATCGCGCCCACCATGACCGCAGCGAAGAAACCGGTGAGGTACGGTGGCAGTACATTAAAGACCAAGTGACCGTAGGCTTCGTCGGCACGGATACCATCGTCAGCATATAGATTGAAGGCGATGATGCCGGGCAGTACCAAGTACAAAGGCCCCAGCAACTTGAACAGGCCCGTCAGCAGAACACCCTTCTGGCCTTCTGCCAGGTTCTTGGCCGCAAAGGTACGCTGGATGATTTGCTGGTTGGTGGTCCAGTAGAAAACGTTGATCAACAAGACGCCGGTAAACAGTGTGGCGAAGGGCACTTGCTGGTCACTGCCGCCAATTGAGTTGAGCTTGTCAGGATTGGCCTGTTTGAGGGCATCCCATCCGGCCATAACGCCGCCCCCATCACTGACCGCTTGCAGGCCGAAGTAGACAATCACGAAGCCACCAACCAGCAGGCCGACGCCGTTCAGCGTGTCCGAGACTGCAACCGTCCGTAAACCACCGAACAGGGCGTAGACTGAGCCGATAATGCCTACGATCCAGACGGTTCCCCACAGCAGCGCGGTATCCGACTGAATACCGGTCAGGCCCGGCAGGTCCAGCATGCCCTGCAAACCCACCGCACCCGAGTACAGAATAATCGGCAGCAGAATGACTGCGTACGCCATCAAAAAGATGATGTTACAGATCAACTGCGTCGTGTCATCGAAGCGGATTTTCAGCAACTGCGGCACGGTTGCAATACCACTTCGCAAAAAGCGCGGCAGGAAGAACAGCGCCAGCATGACCAGTGCAATCACCGCCACGATTTCCCAAGCCATGACGCTCAGGCCATCGGTGAACGCGGCACCGTTGAGCCCGACCATCTGCTCTGTGGACAGGTTGGTCATCAACAGCGAGCCGGCGATCAATGGAAAGGTCAGGCTCCGGCTGGCGAGGAAGTAACCGCCGGTACTGCGGTGGTCATCATTGCGGGTCACTCGCCAGGTGATAAATGCCACCAGACCAGTGAAGAAGAGGAACGATATTAGCGTGATAGCATGCATTTCGAATCCTTTGTCCTTGCGTGATTATTGTTGGTTGTACACATCGGCTCGCCAGCCCGGCGAACGGAAAATGTTATGGACGGCGACAGAACGTCAGCGGAACACCAGATGGTCGGACATCCGGATGCACGCAAGGCGCCATGTCCGCAGAGCTAACCGCCATATGGCGTGCATTCCTGCCCCCTGATATCGGTTGCCGCAGCCAGCAGCGCACCGTCATACTCACCCCGTTCCGACTCCGGCATGCCGAAAAAAGCGGTGGTCACGTAAAGTGTTTTCCGGTCAGGCCCTCCGAACACGCAACTACTGGGGCAACGGGCAGGCACATCGACAATGCGGTCAATACTGCCATCCGGCCGGTAACGGATAATGCAGCCTGCACCCCAGCGGGCATTCCACAGACAGCCTTCTTCGTCCATCGCTGAGCCATCGGGGTTACCGCAACCTTCGGTTGCCGCAAAAACGCGCCTGTTGCTCGCCTCGCCGCTCGTGGCGTCCCAGTCATAGACCCAGATCACGCGCTGCAGGGTGTCGGCGAAGTACATGCGTGTTTGATCCGGGCTCCAGACCAGACTGTTGCTGATGCCAATCCCGGATTCGACGCGACGGATGCTATGATCGGTGTCGATACACCAGAGCATGCCAGTGCTTTCAGCGACCGGAATATCACCGCCGTCAGGTCCAATGTTGTTTTCCATGCTGGCCATCCAGAATCGACCCTGGGGATCAACCCGGGCCTCATTCGTGCGATTGCCAGGCGGTTCACCAGCAGGTTCTGCAATCGGGCTGATCGCGCCAGTATCAGCATTCAGTCCGTAGGCACCGCGCCCGGTTGCCACCAGATAGTGATTGCCAGCGCGGGGAACAATCGCACTGACTGGCTCATCGAAATGCCATTGCCGAAGTCGAGTCGACTCGGTGTGATACGCGTAAGCGGCGCGGCCAGCAATATCGACCCAGAGCATTTCCTGCTCGTCAGCATCCCAGTGGGGCGCTTCTCCGAGGATGAATCGATCGGCCATGACGGGTTTGAAATTCATCCTGCCTCATCTCTCCTCAGGTTCTTTCCGGAACCTTGCGCTGCTTTGATTCAGGCTCCACAAATCCCAACTCGCGGGAAATATGGCGTGCCGTTTCCAACACGATCGGCTGCAGGTCCTGCAGACGGGTGGTCGTCATACGCGACGCCACCGACGTCACGCTGATGCCGGCAACCACCTGCCCGCGAAAATTGAAAATAGGCGCTGCCACGCAACGAATACCTTCTTCGTGCTCTTCCATGTCCAATGCACAGCCCCGCACACGGATCTCGGCAATCGCCTGACGAAGGGCACGGGCATCTGGAATGGTGTGGGCGGTGTGGGGTACGAACGCGGTATGCCTGATAATGTCTTCCTGCTGGGCCTGATCAAGAAATGCCAGAATGGCCTTGCCGACACCCGTGCAGTAAATAGGCCCCCGCTTGCCGACAGCCGAGTAGAGGCGAATCGTTTTGGGGCTTTCAAGCTTGTCGACATAGATGATTTCATGACCGTCGACGACAGCGAGGTGAATGGTCTCGCCCGCCTCTTCCAGCAGTTTCGGCATGTGTTTGCGTGCTGCCCGTGGAATATCGAGACTGTCCCAGGTCCGCTGGGCCAGGCTGAGCAGGCGGTAGCCGGGAGAATAGCGCTGTCCATCAGTGTCGTAACGCACCAGCCCCTGTTCCAACAGAGACCCCAGCAACCGGTGGGCGGTCGATTTCGGCAACCCCAACTGCGACACCAGATCTGTCAGTCGAACCGGCCCATCGTGCTCGCAGACCGCTTCCAACACCTGCATCGCTTTATCAATCGACGCCATTACTGCCCCACCTTGTTCATTCAAAGTCCTTAATTGTTCCATATTTTTGAACTCATGTTCCGGAATATGGACCACAAACAATTGCGGGGTCAAGCATCGACTGGCAAACCTTAAAGCGCCGTAATAAAAACCGACTTGCTTGACAGAACATGTTGTAGAGGTCGAGACTTATTAATATTCGGAACAATAGTTCCATTATACGGAACAATAATATGCCGAGTTTATGCACGGCATGATCCTGTCTCAGTTATTTCGTTGGAGATGATTCGTGAGCAATGACAAACGCCCCACGCTTCGCAGCCAGCAATGGTATGGCAAGCACGATCGCGACGGTTTCATTCACCGCAGCTGGATGAAAAGCCAGGGCCTCCCGGACCATGCCTTCGATGGCCGCCCTATTATCGGCATCTGCAATACCTGGTCGGAGATCACGCCCTGTAACGCGCATTTGCGCGACATTGCCGAGTCCGTCAAAAAAGGCGTCTGGGAAGCGGGTGGCGTGCCTCTGGAGTTCCCCGCCATGTCACTCGGCGAAACCCAGATGCGACCGACCGCCATGCTGTTCCGCAATCTGCTGAGCATGGATGTGGAAGAGTCCATCCGCGCTAACCCGCTGGACGGCGTTATCCTGCTGGGTGGTTGCGACAAGACGACGCCGGGCCAGGTAATGGGAGCCGCGAGTGTGGATTTGCCCACCGCCGTTATCTCATCCGGTCCGATGCTCAGCGGCAAATACCGGGGGCGTGATATCGGTTCCGGTACGGATGTCTGGAAGTTCAGCGAGCAGGTTCGCGCCGGTTCCATGAGCCTGCCGGAATTCCTTGATGCCGAAGGCTGCATGTCCCGTAGTCCTGGCACCTGCATGACGATGGGTACAGCCTCTACCATGGCATCTCTTATGGAAGCCATGGGCATGGCCTTACCGCTCAACGCGACCATTCCGGCCGTGGATGCCCGTCGCAAGGTGCTCGCCCACCTGACCGGCATGCGCATGGTGAAGATGGTTCATGAAGATCTGACGATTTCTAAAATTCTCACCCGCGAAGCCTTCGAGAACGCCATCAAAGTCAACGCTGCTATTGGGGGTTCCACCAACGCTATCGTGCACCTGCTGGCTATTGCCGGCCGTCTTGGCGTGGATCTCGATCTGGAAGATTTCGACCGCCTCGGCCGCGACGTTCCGCTACTGGTCAACCTGATGCCCTCAGGCCAATACCTGATGGAAGACTTCCATTACAACGGCGGCCTGCCGGTAGTCCTCAAGCGTCTATCTGACCAACTACACCTGAACGCTCCCAGCATTTCCGGCGGTCAGATTGGCGAAGCGCTGGATCAGGCAGAGTGCTTCAACGATGATGTTATCCGCCCGCTGGATAACCCGGTTCGTCCCGCCGCGGGTATAGCCGTACTCAAAGGCAACCTGTGCCCCAACGGCGCCATTATCAAGCCCTCCGCCGCCAGCGAATCGCTACTCAAGCACCGGGGCCGGGCGGCAGTCTTCGAGACCATCGAGGAGTTTAAGGCGCGTATTGATGATCCCGCACTGGAGGTGGATGAAAACTCCGTTCTGGTTCTGAAAGGCTGCGGCCCCAAGGGTTACCCCGGCATGCCGGAAGTGGGCAACATGCCGCTGCCGCCCAAACTGCTGGAGAAAGGCGTCACCGATATGGTGCGCCTGTCGGATGCCCGCATGAGCGGCACGGCATTTGGCACCGTGGTCCTGCACATTTCCCCCGAGTCCAACGAGGGCGGCCCGTTGGCACTGGTCGAGAACGGCGACTGGATTGAGATGGACGTCGAATCCCGCCGACTCCACCTGGATGTCTCCGCCGAAGAACTCACCCGGCGCAAACAGGCTTGGCAAGCGCCCGAGTCACCCCACAAGCGGGGTTACTACCGTCTCTACATCGATCACGTCATGCAGGCTGAAGATGGCGCCGATCTGGACTTTCTGGTCGGCAGCAGCGGCCATGTCGTGACGCGGGAGTCTCATTGATATGACGGATTATGCCCAGTATCCCAGCCTTACAGGTCGTGTCGCGCTGATCATCGGTGGCGCCACTGGTATTGGCGCCGCGCTTGTCGAAGCCTTTGTCGGGCAAGGTGCCTGTGTCGCTTTTCTCGATGTGGATACAACTGCAGGTGAAGCATTGGCGGCAAAGCTAAAAGATGGCGATGCCGCGCCCGTTTTTGTGCCGTGTGATATTCGCGACGTCGATGCGTTACAAACCGCCATCGCGCAGGTGAGCGATGAGTTGGGGCCGATTCGCGTACTCCTGAACAACGCGGCGCGGGATGATCGCCACAAGCTGGAAGACGTGACGCCTGAATCCTGGGATGAAGGTCAGTCGGTCAACCTGCGCCCGCACTTCTTCTCGACTCAGGCCGTACGTGACGCCATGCGTGAAGCCGGTGGGGGCAGCATTATCAACATGAGCTCCAACAGCTACCTGCTGGGACTGGAAGGTTATCCGGGGTATGTCACCGCCAAGGCCGGCATTATCGGACTGACCAAAAGCCTTGCACGGGAGCTTGGACCAGAACGCATTCGCGTCAACGCGGTGTTACCTGGTTGGGTGATGACCGATCGTCAGATCAAGCTGTGGCTGACTGACGAAGGTGAGCGCGAGTTGATGCAGCAACAGGCGCTCAAACAGAAAATCGACCCTGCTGATGTCGCGCGGCTTGCCCTGTTTCTCGCGGCAGACGACAGCGCCCTGATTACCGGCCAGAGTCACGTGATTGACGGAGGGCGCGTATGACCGGCGCCGCAATCGTTGAAATCGAGGCACTGAAAAGCGGACGACTCATTACCATTGACTGGGGCACCAGTAATTTCCGCTCCGCCTTGCTGGATGATGCCGGTCATGTGATCGACAGAATTCAGGCCCCCCGGGGAATACTGCATCTGGCAGCCGGCGAGTTCCCAACGGCGCTGCAGGAGTTACTCGCCCCCTGGTTGCCGCACTTGCCCGCGGTGCCGATCCTGATGGCGGGCATGGTGGGTAGCGCAGATGGCCTGTTCGAGGTGCCCTATTTACCCTGTCCGGCCCGACTCGATGATGTTGCGGATGCGCTGGTGCAAATCCCCAACGTAGACCTTGATCGGCCCGTATTTATCGTCCCCGGGTTGCGCAGCCAGTCGACTGCAGGCACCCACGACGTCATGCGAGGCGAGGAAATACAGATCCTCGGCGCTATTGATGACGACGCCAGCGAAATGCAGACATTCTGCCTCCCCGGCACCCATTCAAAATGGGTCGCGCTGGACGGGCGCCGGGTCATGCACTTCAGCACCAGCATGACGGGCGATGTCTTTGCTGCCTTGCGCAACCACACCATACTCAGTCGTTTTGCCCGGGAAGGTGAACATAACCCTGAAGCATTCGCCCGAGGCATCGCGCTAGCGGAACAACCCGGCGGACTATTGCATCACCTTTTCAGCGCCCGTGCGGAAGTACTGCTCGGTGGACTGGCGGCTGATGCTGATGCTGCCTATCTCTCGGGCATCCTGATCGGCGAAGAAGTCCGCTCCATGCTGGAAGCACTTAACACTCAAGGGCCCGTCACTCTTATTGGCGATGGCCGACTCACCGAACTTTACGCCGAGGCACTGAGTGCCTTTGGTCATGACACGCGTCGTATTGATGGCGACCAGGCAGCTGTTGCCGGCCTTCACTATCTGGCTTCTCACGCGGGCCTGACCACCTCAGGACACTGACTTGTTCACACCGACACTTGAAGGAGACTTGCGTGGCGAACGCTGACTTTGATACCTGTTTCTCGGAATTGCCGCTAATCGCTATTCTCCGCGGCGTTAAACCGACAGAAGTCATTTCGATTGTGTCGGCTCTGGTCGAGAGCGGATTCCGTCTGATTGAAGTACCACTTAACTCACCTGATCCCTTTGCCAGTATCGCAGCACTCACCGAGCGGTTTGGTGATCAGGCCTTCATTGGCGCTGGGACAGTGACACGGGTAGAGCAGGTACAGACACTGAAAGATGCCGGTGGCCAGCTCATGGTGATGCCTCATTCCGATGTTGAGGTCATCCGCGCTGGCGTGGCAGCGGGCATGACCGTTGTACCCGGATTCATGACACCGACCGAAGCCTTCTCAGCACTCGCTGCGGGCGCCCATGCGTTAAAGCTGTTCCCCGCCGATTTGGTTGGCGTCGCAGGGCTTAAAGCAATGCGTTCAATACTGCCTCCCGATGTGGCGATCGCCCCTACCGGCGGCATCTCGCCCGAAAATCTTGGCGATTACCACCAGGCAGGCGCTCAAGGCTTTGGATTGGGGTCAGCGCTTTATCGCCCTGGAATGCAGGCCGATGACGTCAAAGTAAATGCCCAGGCATTCGTGCAGGCATGGAAATCGCGCATAGGTTAACAGGACCTCACATGCCCCGATTTACCGCGGCACCCGGCGCCTTTGGGCCTTACACGACGGTACGTTTAAATGACCTGAAGACTGGCGCCAGTGCAGAAATAGCATTACGGGGTGCCACGCTTTTGTCCCTCACGCTGCCCGTTGAAGACAGCCTGGTGAATGTCATCGGCGGTTATCAGAGCCCAACCGAATTCGACACACTGACAGGCGCCCGCTCGGCCATTCTGGCGCCTTTCAGTAATCGTATCGAAAGCGGACAATACCGCTTTAACGACAAAAACTATCGCCTGCCAAAGCGGGATAAAAACGACAACGCCATCCACGGATTCGTCACTGACTGCGAATGGCGTATCAGCCACCTCTCGGCTGACGACACGCAGGCGAACGTAGTGCTCACCACCGACGAAATCAATGCCCAACAACACCCGGAATACCCCTTCAACATCCACCTGGAAGCCACCTTCCGTCTGACAGCAGAATGCCTCTCACTGACACTTGAAGCGCAAAACGTCGGCAACAGTGATGCCCCGTTTGGCTGCGGCTGGCATCCTTACCTGTTGCCACCATCCGGCAATATCGATGATTGCCTGGTATCCTTGCCCCATCGTTGTGCCATTGCTGTGGATAGTCGGCTGATTCCTTTGCCGGGCGAGCAAGCCTACGTATCACTCAGCGATGAGACGGATGATTTTTGCACGAAGGCCAAGGTGATTGGCCCTCAGAATATTGATCAGTGCTACACCGGCCCGGCCACGGGTGAATGGCTACGCAGCTGGCTCTACGATCCCGTCGCGGATGTACGCCTGGAGATACAACAGGAACGCGGCGTCGTGCACATTTACACATCTCACAGCCTGCCCACACGACAACGTGAAGGCCTTGCCGTGGAACCCAACGAGTTTATTCCCAATGCATTTAATCGCCCGGAACTGGTGGAAGATGTGCGCCTCGAGGCGGGACAACAACGTGTATTTCGCTGTCGCATCGCAGCGGGCAAGGGCGTCAACAGAGGACGGTAACATTTGCCGGCCAGACTCCTGTGCAGAGCCCGCAGAGCACCGAAACTGATCCCGATACTATCAAGCGTTAGTCACGTCGTTTCGTTGGTACTGATTCCGGGCGACGCCTTCTCGGCCAGATACCTTGCGGGCGCGCGACCATCACCACGAACATCAATACCGTGCCCAGCAGTACCCGGTTCACCAGATACAAACCTTCCTGACTGTTGATGGCGTAGCCGAACAGACTGGGCCGCCAGCAACACCCGACATCGTTGACCAGCACCATCCGGAAAAATCTCATTCCCGCGGATCAGCCGGGTTAACACCCCATCCCTGATCAACAAGACGTCTGCCGAAAACGGTATATGGCAACGCACGTTTTGGGTTCCTCCGCATCTGGGTTATCGTAAAGACCATGAAAAACCACCGTAAACGTCGCAAACAGTTGCAGTGCCAACTCGCTAACGCGAACAGCTACGAGCAATGGTTTGATGCGGCAGAAAAGCTGGATGAGATGGATGGACTGCTGGCGTGGCGCGAGGATGGCGACACCGGCATGCTTCACAGCGACCTGATTCGTGAACATATCCGGCAGATGGCGCACTACCGGCAGGAGGGCGACACCGTCAACCTGCCCCGGGTATTGCAGGAAAGCCTTTATCGCCATCTCGGCGAACTCTCCAACCCCGACCTGTACGGCGTTGCACGCACCGGCACCAAGCTGCTGGTGACCGAGTTTCTGCAGGAAGTCGAACGTTCGATGCGGTTTGTCTGCGACCAACCGATGCCCGGCGTATCCGCTGAACAGAAGTTGCAGTTGTTTCACCGGGCTGAGCGCGTGTTTGGCCGCCCGGCCCTGATGCTCAGTGGTGGTGCGGCTTTCGGCATCTATCATCTGGGCGTCACCCGCGCGCTCTGGCAGCGGGATCTGCTGCCGGATGTAGTGGCAGGCTCCAGCATGGGCGCAATCATCGCAGCCAGTATCTGTTGCCGAAACGATACCGAACTGGCGGCATTCTTTGAGAAGCCCCACCAGGTTCACCTTGATGCCCTGCGCTGGTTACGCCTGGACCGAATGGTGCAGCAGGGCCACGCCATGGATCAGACCCAGCTGCATGAACACATTCGCAGCAATGTCGGTAGCATGAGTTTTCGCGAGGCTTATCTGCATAGCGGGCGAACGCTGAACATTTCGGTCTCGCCCACCCGCACCCGTCAGAAGCCACGACTGCTGAACGAACTGGCATCACCCGACGTACTGATCGACTACGCAGTGCTGGCTTCCTGCGCGGTGCCGGGCATTTTTCCTTCGGTTACACTCAAGTCGCGGAACAAGAAAACCGGCGGCAACCCTGAAATACCCTATATGCCGACGGAGCACTGGATCGACGGCAGCGTGCAGGGCGATTTGCCGATGATGCGCCTTGCCCGCCTGCATAACGTCAATAAAACCATTGTCAGTCAGGCCAACCCTCATGTGCTGCCGTTTATCACCCATCACCATGAGCGCGGCCCCAAAGCCGCTCTGAAACAGGCAGCCGCATCAGTGCTGCACGCCCAGGTGGCCACCGTACTTGAACTGACCCGCGACAGCTGGAACTCGTCGCTACTGCGCCCCTATCTCCAGCAAGCCCACGCCATGGCAACCCAGGCCTATCTCGGGGATATCAACATCCAGTTTCCCTTCAGCCCCCTGCTCTATCGCAAGGTGTTGTCGAACCCAAGCCCGGAGGACCTCGAGATGTATATCCGTCTCGGGGAACAGGCCACCTGGCCACGCATGGCGCTGATCCACGACCAGACACTGATCAGCCGGACTTTTACCGATTGCATCCGGCAGCTGACCGCACAGGTCGAAACCGGACAACTGAAAGCATGACCCCTCAACTGCGAGCCGCACCATGAAGTTCACCTTTCTCGGCACCTCAGCCGGCACTCCCACTACCGCCCGCAATGTCACCGCGCTGGCACTGCAGCACGGTGGACCAAAAGGCTGGTATCTGGTGGATTGCGGTGAAGGCACACAGCATCAGCTGTTGCGTACCCGATATTCGATGCTGCAACTGCGGGCGATACTGATTACCCATGTGCATGGCGACCACACCTTTGGCCTGCCGGGCCTGCTCTCCAGTGCTTCCATGGCCGGCCGGACCGAGCCCCTGCCGTTAATCGCACCGGCGCCCGTGAGGGCCTTTGTCGAAACTGCACTGGCAGCCTGTGATTCGACGCTGAGCTATCCCATTGAGTTTATTGATGTGGAGCAGGACAGCTTTGAATGGCGTGACGATTACCTGCAAGTTGAGCGTGTGCCCCTGTCCCATCGGGTGCCCTGCTACGGCTATGTGTTTACCGAGCGCAATCTGGAGCGCAGCCTGCTGAGCGACAAACTGAAAGCCGACGGGATCCTGGCCGGCCCGGTCTGGGGCAAGCTTCAACAGGGTCAGGATGTGGTACTCGAGAATGGGACCGAACTGAAAAGCGACGCTTACACGGCGGTCAACCGGCAGCCCCGCCGGCTGATCGTCGCCGGTGACAACGACACACCTGAACTGCTGCGCGACGCCTGCGCGGGCGCGCAGGTCCTGATTCACGAAGCCACTTACACCCAGGCGGTCTCAGACCGGGTGGGGCCTGCGCCGCAGCACAGCTCGGCCGCTCAGGTGGCAGCGTTTGCCGAATCGGCACAACTGCCAGCACTGGTACTGACCCACTTCAGCGCCCGCTATCAATACCATCAAGGCAATACCCTGATCAGCGAAATAGCGGATGAGGCGCGTCAGTACTACAACGGCCATCTCAATCTTGCGGATGACTTTGCCGAGTTTGAATTGCACAAAGACCTGACGTTGACACGGCCTGGTCGCAACGGCCAGCCATAACACCATCACCAGTTGCCGCGCGCTATTCGCCGACGTCCCTTTACAGGCCGGTTGTAGACATAGACCCAGGCCGGGCCAAACCGCGTATTGAGCTGCTGTCGATCGTAGAGCCCCCGCGCAGGCTCCGATTGACGGTAACCCTCCAGCAAGTCCAGTCTCCTGAAGACCGCCTGGTTTACCCGGTAAAGCTCCACGACAACACCCCGGGACGGCTCCAGTTTTGCTCCCGGATAGGATCCCAGATCATAGAGCGTCAGGCAGTCGAGTCGATCATGGCCGACAAAACGTGCGCCCCGCAGAAAACGGTGATTGCTGTAGCCTCTTTTCAGGCTGCCATAGACCGCCACCAGAACGCGGCCGGATTCAAACATCATGCGCAGAAACTGTTGGAATAAACCCGCTGAATACCATCGCAGACCACGTAAGCCAAACGAACAATTGTGCCAACACCCTCGGCCCCCTACCCTGCAGCGCTGTATTGCGATGCTAGACTGATAGCAACGCCAGAATAAAGAGCCACAGATTACCGTCTTCCTTTTGAATCACCATTCTCAGCCACAAAGGCGCGCGCCGCCAAGGATAGGGATAGCCATGACTGCGATAATCGATTTCCTCAACTCCATACTCTGGGGTTACGTACTGATCTACGGTCTGCTCGGGGTGGGCGTATTCTTCACCATCCGACTGCGGTTACTGCAGATTCTTCACTTCGGCGAGATGATCCGCGCTATTCGCGGCTCCCGGGAAAGTGATGCAAACGGCATATCGCCGTTCCAGGCCCTGTGTACCAGTCTTGCTTCCCGGGTCGGTACCGGCAACCTCGCCGGTGTCGCCGTCGCTCTCTATCTGGGCGGCGCAGGCGCGATTTTCTGGATGTGGATGGTCGCGCTGGTCGGCATGGCGACCGGTTACGCCGAAAGTACCCTGGCGCAGCTCTATAAAGTGCGCGACGGCAAAGGCCAATACCGCGGCGGCCCGGCCGTGTACATGGCGAAAGGACTGAAAGCGCCTTGGGCCGGGGGCATTTTTGCGATTTGCCTGATTATCTCGTTTGGGCTGGTATTCAATGCCGTGCAGGCCAATTCCATTGCCGATTCCATGCAAGGTGCGTTTGGCGCGCCGAAGATCTGGGTCGGCGTCGTGGTCGCGGTATTCGCCGGGTTCGTCATCTTCGGCGGGCTGCGTTCCATTGTGCGCTTTGCTGAATATGTGGTGCCCTTTATGGCCGGCATCTATGTGCTGATCGCGCTTGGGATTATGGTCATCCACATTACCGAAGTCCCCGGCGTACTGATCAACATTGTGGAGAGCGCTTTCGGGCTCAATGAAGCGGCCGGCGGCGTTGCCGGATCGGTCACCGCTGCCATGCTGAACGGCATCAAGCGCGGCCTGTTTTCAAATGAGGCGGGCATGGGCTCGGCGCCGAATATCGCGGCCACCGCAACACCGGCGCCCCACCATCCATCATCACAGGGGCTGGTTCAGGCCTTTGGCGTGTTTGTGGATACGCTGGTGATCTGTACCGCCACCGCTGTCATGATTCTGCTTTCCGGCACGCTTGAGCCGGGCTCGGGTCTGACCGGCACCCAGCTCACCCAGGAAGCGCTGGAGTTCCACATGGGCAGCTTTGGCGCCTACTTTGTCGCAATCGCCATTCTGTTCTTTGCGTTCACCTCCATCGTCGCCAATTACAGCTACGCCGAAAACGCACTGATCTACCTCGGCGGCGACAACACCCCAGCCCTGATGTTATTGCGTTCAGCCACATTGGGCATGGTGATCTGGGGTGCCTATGAAGCGGTTGTCACCGTATTCAACGCCGCTGATGCCTCCATGGGGCTGATGGCCACCATCAACCTGATTGCCATTGTGTTGCTATCCGGCACGGTCGTAAAACTGACCAAAGACTACCTGGAGCAACGCAAACAGGGCGTTGTGCCCACCTTCAAAGCGGCGGACTATCCTGAGTTAAAAGACAAGATAGACGCGACAATCTGGCGTTAAGATTTCATCGCGTCGCACATAAAAAACCCGCGCAGCCTAAGGCTTGCGCGGGTTTTTTGTGCTCTGAAAGCCAGCCTGCAATGGCCCGGCTAGTCGATCAGTTTCTGCGCTCTTGCGAGCGCCACGGCTGCCTTGGGGCCGGTCCAGAGTGAGGGCAGAATCACCAGCGATACCGGAATGGCCGTCAGCACGATGAACTGCTGGAGCACACCGATCTGGCCGGACCCCATCGACAAGAGTATGGCGGCCATCAATGCCATGGCACCGCCCCAATAAACTCTCACCCAGCGGTTCGGCTCATCGTGTCCGGCGCCGACCATTGCAATCGAGTAGCTCATGGAGTCACCCGTGGTGGCGACGAAAATCGTAGTCAACAGCAGGATCGCCGCCGCCATAAACGAGCCACCGGGCAATGCTTGGGCCACCGTCAATGTCGCAACATCAAACTGGAAGTTCCCCAGCGCCTCGGTCAGATCAAACGTGCCCTGCAATTGGTGGTAGATGCCCGATCCCCCCAGCAGCGTGAACCAGATGGTGGTGGCAACCGGCGCGAGAACGGCGACCGCCAGAATCATTTCCCGGATCGAACGTCCACGAGAAATCCGGGCCACAAAAACCGCCATCAATGGTGTGTAACCGATAAACCAGGCGAAGAAGAAAACCGTCCACCATTTCATCCACCAATCCGGCGCTGTGTTGGTCGTCATTGTCGCCATGCTGAAAAACGAAGACGCGTATTGGCCCATTGCCTGAACATAGGTATCAACCAGAAACAGTGTCGGGCCAAATACAAAAAGGATCGCCGCAATGACCAGTGCCAGGATGACATTGAAGCGGCTCAGCAGCTGAATACCTTTGTGGAGCCCGGTCAGCGCGGACGTCATGTAGATACCGGCCAGAATTGCCAGAATCGTGATCTGGGAGCCATAGCCGTCGGCAAAACCGAAGAGTTCATGCAAACCGAAACTGACCTGCGTCGCCAGAAAGCCGATGGGGCCGACAGTGCCCGCGACGACAGCAATCACGCAAAAAGCGTCTACCACACTGCCCAGTTTGCTTTTGATTACGGTATCGCCAAATACCGGATACAGGAGCGTTCGCGGCTGAAGTGGCTTGCCTTCGGAATAGTGTGCATGCGCCAGAACCACCGCTGTCAATGAACCCAGGACAGCCCAGGCCAGGACACCCCAGTGCATGAATGACTGGGCCAGCGCCGGTGCGATCGCAGCCGCCGTTCCCGCTTCTGCATCAAATGCCGGAGGCGAAACGACGAAGTGGTACACGGGCTCGCCCGCGGCAAAAAAGACACCACCACCCGCCAACAGGGTGCACATAATCATCGAAAGCCAGCGAAATGTACTGATTTCCGGCGTTTTCAGATCGCCAATGCGCGCTGCGCCCGCACGTGAAACCGCAACACCGATAGCCACAAAAAACGTCAGCAGCAGCAAAACCTGAAAGAACGACCCGAGGTACTTTGCTGTCCAGGTGAAACCGTCGCCGATCAACGTCTTTGTTGCTGAGGCATCGAACAAAGAGAAAAACACGAACAGCGCGATAAACCCCATGGTGAGGGACAGCACAATCGGATCGCCCATACGGCGCTTGGGGGCAGAAGAAGACGGGCCGTCTGAACGCTGCGCGCTCGAGGCATTTGAGCTCGAAGAAGACATCAATTTAAGAATCCACAATAAAAAACGGCCGCATACCCTACCAGACTGAGAGAGGATAGATATTGCGGTATGTATCCACCCAATCCACTCCCTGAGCGGTTGACAGGCGGTCTTATCAATTGTGGCGGCGGTTTCGAGGCATTGCCGGCTCAGGATATTCGCAATCGTTTTTGCAGCATAGGACTCGTTTTATATTCCGCTTTGCGATACTGGATACCAAAATATATAGCTTAATATATTATTTTCGGTACGCTAAAGGTAAATTAGACTTCACGAACAACTGACCTCAATGTCTGTCGCCACCACGGCCAGCCTCACCGCCGTTACCGAGGTTAATCACCACCTTTTTTCAATGAGGAGAGTATGTAATGTCAGCCAAGTCCAGCATTCTGATTGTCGGCGCCGGTGCCATCGGCAGCTTCTATGGCGCCATTCTCAAGCGCGCAGGCAGTGCGGTAAGTGTGGTCATGCGGTCGGAATACGACGCGGTGGTGGCCAATGGCATTCAAATCAACAGCGAGCTGGGTGAGCTCTCCTACCGGCCGGATCATGTTTACCGTGATGGCGACACGCCGGAAAGCGCGCCCGATTATCTGATCCTTTGCGTCAAAGTGCTCCCCGGTGTCGACCGCGCCGCAATGATCCGCCCCTGGATGGGCGACAACACCCGTATTGTGCTGATCGAAAACGGGTTGGACATTGAACGCGAACTGGCTGACGCCTTTCCCGCCAACCCGGTGACCAGCTGCCTGGCGTTTATTGCCGCCAGCCGTGTTGCACCGGGAGTGGTCGATCACAAGGCTTATGGCCGACTGGTGATGGGCAGTTTCCCCAGTGGTATCGATAGCGAAACCAGAGCACTGGCAGATCTGTTTGTCGAGGGCGGCATCAAAATCGACCTGACCGAGGAAGTGGTCGGCGAGCGCTGGCGTAAATGCCTGTGGAATACGCCGTTTAACCCTCTGTCGGTGCTGGCAAATGGTGCCGACACCGCCACCATTCTCGACACCGAAGGCGGTGCTGACCTGATACGGGAACTGATCCGTGAAGTAATGGCGGTCGCCGCGGCCGATGGTTACCCGATGGACGAGAACCTGATCGAGAAGAACATTGCCGGCACCCGCAAGATGCCGCCTTACAAGAACAGCATGGCGCTGGACTACCTGAACGACCGGCCGATTGAGCTGGACGCGGTCATCGGCAACGTCGTCGCCATCGCACAAAAACATAAGGTTTCAGTGCCGCACCTGAATACCGTGCTGGTTACCTTGCGTATGCGCGAGCGACTCAAACAGGCGGAATCGGCCTGAGGCCGCCCGACGCGATTGCTGTAAATGTAGAACTTTGATCCCACACCTTCGGTCTCTGCGTTATAACAGCGCAGACCGGAGGTGCTGGACGGCGCGGATAAAGAGCGCCTCGTCGAAGAAATCTTCCGGCGCAAATCCCCTTTCCAGATAAGGCCGGGCACCGTGCACCATATGTCCGCCGGCGCGAACCAGCCCGCAGTCCAGCATCAGGTTATCGCACAACCCGAACGGCTCGATCGCAGCACCGTTACTGTCCACGCCATCCTTGCCTTTAACGCGCTGATTGTAGGGGGTCTCGCAAACGCTGAACCCTACGGAAGGCTTACCTGCGGCAATCATGTAACCCAGTTCAAAAATAGTGCCGGCGTCAGCACTGGGACCACGAAAAGGTGTCAGGTTCGCGATCAGCGCAGTCGCTTCATCCATCAATTGCTTGTTGGCATCGTAGATCAACTGCCCCGGATCTGCGGCGTTTTCAAGATCAAGCTGATTGTCGGAGGGTGACAGCCCTTGCAGCCCGACATCGGCGAGAATCGCCTTCTTGCGCTCGTCAATGTGGATCCGCAGCGTATCGGGAAAAAAGACCTCGGGGCCGGCGAGATAGACCGACGGTCGATCACTCATTAGGTTCTCCTGTCTCCTGTTCTCATGAATGGCGTTACGGATTTACCTGTCAGAAGCTCAGCGGCGCTTGGTAATTTTGAACAGCATCTCGGGCGCAATCCGTTTGATCCAGAGTGCGGCCATTTCCTTGCCCTTGCCCACCGGGATCTCCCGTTTTCTGGCTTCCAGGCCTTTGATTACCACATCCGCACATTTGTTCACGTCCATGCCACCGGCGATATCGTCATCTTCTTCGCCAAACGGCGTGCCATCACCGGACAGTGCGTTGCGGGAAACATCCGTTTTGATAAAGCCGGGCACGATGGTGGACACATGCACGCCGGAGTCCTCAACTTCCGCCCGCAGCGCATCAAAGAAACCCATCACCGCATGCTTGGCGGCACAATAACCGGTGCGCTGGGGTACACCGACTTTGCCGGCGACACTGGCCGTAACAGCAATGTGCCCGGCGCCCCGCCCCAGCATATGGGGCAACACCGCCTTGGTGACCGCGATCTGCCCCATCACATCCACATCCATCAGTTTCTGGTAGACCGCCATGTCAGTCTCTTTGCACAGCGAACGCTGGGACATGCCGGCATTGTTGATCAGCACATCGATCTGACCGAAGTGGTCGAGCACGGTTTGCACTGCCCCGGGCAAGGCTGCCCAGTCGGTGACATCCAGAGGGAGTACCAGCACCTGATCATTGCTCAGATCCGCCCCGACACAGCGGGCTTTGACCCGTTGTAGCTGACTTTCGCGACGGGCTGACAGCACCAGGCGAGCACCTTTGCGGGCAAAACCGACCGCAAGCGCTTCGCCAATGCCTGAGGAGGCTCCGGTAATCCAGATGATGGGGGCAGGCATGCAGGCTCCTTATCAGGTTTTGAATGAGGCAGACAATTTACCTGATGACAGCACGTCTGTCCCGACCCTCTGATTCCGGGTTGCTTTACCCGGCCTGCGGAATCACAGAGAATGTCCGCCGGCCCACAGCCCTTCACTTATCCGCGACCCCCACTGCGAGCAAACCTCATGGCGCTTAAAGCGACGATTGTTAAAGCATCTCTTAACGTTGCGGATATGGACCGCCACTATTACGCGGATCATATGCTCACCGTGGCCCAGCACCCGTCCGAGAATGACGAGCGTTTGATGGTGCGACTGCTGGCATTCGCACTCAATGCCAGCGAAAGCCTCCAGTTCACCAAAGGCCTGAGCACTGACGATGAACCGGACGTGTGGGAAAAGAACCTGACTGACGAAATTGAACTGTGGATCGAGTTGGGCCAGCCGGACGAGAGCCGCATCCGCAAGGCCTGCAACCGGGCAAAACAGGTGGTGGTATATGCCTACGGCGCCCGGGCAGTCCCGGTCTGGTGGGAGAAGCTGAAGAGCAAGGTCAGCAGGTTTGATAATCTGCGGGTCATCGAGCTACCCGGGGACGAAACCCAGGCACTGGCCGCACTGGCACAGAAAGCCATGACACTGCAGTGCACCATTCAGGATGGCCAGGTGGGCATCGGGGATGAGCAATCCCATGTCACGATCGAACCGGTCACCCTCTACCCTCAGTGAATCCCGCTAACGCCTGAAATCGTTTTCAGGCGTCCTGTTTTTCTGCTGGCTGCTCCGGCGCCTGGTTCAGCAATTCGGGCTTTTTCAGCGCCTTCTGGAACAGGTCTTTATCTTCTGCGATGGCCAGCGCGCACTGTTCGGCCAACTCGTCTGAAAGGCCGTCAACACGGCGTTGCAGGAACACCAGAATTTCTTCTGACAACTCCAGCATTTTATCCCGCGCATCCGCGTCTGCCTTGGATGTAAACAGCATTTTATCGGGGTTGCTGAGTGCCATGTCCTGACCATCCCTCTCTGAAAAATACAGCGCCGTCACTGCCATGAATCTGATCTCCTGTGGGTATCCGCGCATCTGACGGGAAGCAGCATAACACTGAATACTGTATATAAAAACAGTTATTGGCCTTATGCAACTTCCGAGTGGCTCCTGCTGCTCAGTCCTTGAACTCGGCTTTATCCAGGCCGTATTTTTTCATTTTGTCGTAGAGGGTCTTGCGGGCGATACCGAGCTGCACCATGGTGCCCTTGATGCTGCCCTGACAGGCATTGAGCGCACTGACAATCGCTGAACGCTCGAAGGCTTCGATCATCTCCGACAGGGTCTGTCGCCCTGAAATATTGGCCCCCTGCACCTCCTCGGTTTCGTCCAGCGCGACCGGCCCCAGCAACACGTAGCGCTCTGCCAGATTGCGCAGCTCCCGCACGTTGCCGGGCCAGCTGTGCTGCATCAGCCGCGCCGCCTGCCCGGCGTCCAGCGGCACACTCTCGCGGTCATAACGGGCTGCTGCTATCAGCGCAAAGTGGTGAAACAGCAGCGGCACGTCTTCCTTTCGCTCTCTCAACGGCGGGATATCAACCTGCACCACGTTGAGACGGTAATACAGATCCGAACGGAACTCCCCCGCTTCACTGAGCTGTTTGAGATCCGATTTGCTGGAGGCGATTACCCGCACATCCACCTCAAACTGGGCGTTACTCCCCAATCGCTCAACCATGCGTTCTTCGAGTACCCGCAACAGTTTGACCTGCAGCGGCAGCGGCATGCTTTCCACTTCATCAAGAAACAGCGTGCCTTCGTGGGCGTGCTCGAACTTGCCGATACGGCGTTTATCAGCGCCGGTGAAGGCGCCGGATTCGTGCCCGAAAAGTTCGCTCTCGATCAGGTTTTCAGGCACGGCTCCGCAATTGATCGCCACAAAGTTGTGGGCGCTACGCGGGCTGTTTTCATGGATATAGCGGGCAATCGCATCCTTGCCGGCGCCGGTTTCACCACACAGCATGATGTTGGCGGAAATATCCAGCAGCGGATCAATGGTGGCGATCACTTTCTGCATCACCTGAGAGTCACCCAGAATCCTCGGGCCCGGTCGGCCGAGCAGTTTCAGCTGAGCTTTGAGCCGACGGTTCTCCAGCGCCAGATGGCGCTTCTCCAGCCCGTGCCGCAATAACTCCATCAGCTCGTCGTGATCAAACGGCTTCTCTATAAAATCGTATGCGCCCTGCTGCATTGCAGAAACAGCCGTGCTGATATCCCCCTGACCAGTAAGAATGATGACCGGAATGGCGTCGTCAATCGCCTGAATCCTTTTCAACACGGCCACGCCATCCAGCCCCGGCATGTTGTAGTCGCACAGCACGACCCCTTCATAATGCGCGGTCAACGCGGCCAGTCCGGCTTCACCATCGCTGTAACACTCAACCGGCAAATCCTCCAGCGAAAGGGTCTGCGCCATGGCCAGCCGTATATCCGGATCATCGTCAATAAACACGACGGCGGTTTCGTTCATTCCGCAGTTCCTCGCTTGTTCAGCGTCAGTACAAATTCGGCACCGGGGCCGTCGGCCCTGTTGTGGCCGGTCAGTCGCCCACCCAGGGCATCCATTATCTGACGCGAAATAGACAACCCCAGCCCCAATCCCTGTTTCATGGATTTGGTGGTGAAAAAGGGTTCAAAAATCTGCTCGGTATCACCTGTCAGCCCCGGGCCGTTATCTCTTACCCGACACTGCCAGTGAGCCGGCTGATCGACGATATCGATGGTAATTTCTGCCTGCTCCGAAGATTCCACAGCCTGAACGGCATTGGCCACCAGATTGACCATGACCTGCTCGATCCGGATCAGGTCGCCATGACACATCACCGGTGCATCCGGCCTACGCCAGTCGATACGGATACCCTCCCGGTGTTCCTGAGCGCTGATAATTTTGAGCGCGGCATCAATCGGCAAACGCAGATCCAGCGGAGCAGGCGGCCCTTCTGATTTGCGGGCGAATACCTTGAACTGACGGGTCAGCTCGGCCATTTTGTCGCACAGCGTGACGATCTCGTTCAGGTTGGCATCCACCATCTCATGGGTACCCCGCTCAAGAAAGCGCCGGCCATTGCGGGCATAGGTCTGGATAGCGGTCAGCGGCTGGTTCATCTCGTGATTCAGCCCGGCCGACATCTGCCCCAGCACCGCCAGCTTGGCCGCCTGGATCAGCTCCTGCTGGGTTTCCCTGAGTTCTGTCTGGGCCTCTTCCCGCTGCCGGATCTCTTCCAGCAGCTGGGCATTGGAACTTTCCAGATCAGCGGTGCGCTCTGCCACGCGACGCTCCAGCTGCTCGCCCCGCAACGCCAGTTCCGCTTCCCGGCGGTAGCGCTCCCGCAAATAAAGCCAGGTCAGAAAACCGCCCAAAAACAATACCGCGCCGCCGATCAGGAACTGGATACGGGTCCAGAGCACTGACTGGGTGCCCACCATTACCTGCAGTTTCCAATCCAGTTGCGGCAGGGGCGTCTGCACACTCAGATACTCACGGGTGCCGCCGTTATCATTGATTCTGATCCGCTGCGAACGCTCGGAAACACCTAACGGCTGCCCCAGTGTTACCACCGAAATGGGCGCCAGATCCCGGCCCGGATAACGCAGATTACCTCGCTTAGCTTTATCGATGCCGTCCAACTGACTGGTTTCAGCTTCAGTTCCGCTTTGAAAGTCACGGTACAACCAGCCCGGACGGCTGGCGAGAAAGCTGATGCCGTCGCCGTCCAGCACCACCATCTCGGCATCACTGAACGGCACCGGGCGCTGCCATTGCGATTCCAGTTCAGTGACCTGAACTTTTACCGCAATCACACCCAATACCTTGCCAGTGGCAGACTTCACCGGATGTGAGAAATACAGGCCGCGCACATCGGTGGTTGTGCCCAGCGCGAAATAGACCGCCGACTTACCGGTGCGCATGGCATCCTGAAAATAGGGTCTGAAATCGAAGACTCGACCGATAAAGCTGCTCTTGAGCTGGTAGTTATTGGCCGCGATCGTGAGGCCTGTGCGATCCATCAGGTAGACGTCAGAACTGCCGACGATCGCTGCCATCTGCTTCATTTCTTCATTGGCCTGGAGGATCAGGTTTTCACTTTGCGGGTATTTGAGGACAGATTCGAGCAGCGGGTGCTCGGCCATCAGCTCGGGAATTGGCCGATAGCGTTTCAGCTCGTTGGCCACCAGCTGACTGTAGCGAAAGGATTCTTCAAGGCTCTCCTGCTCTACCAGTCGAAATCCGGCCCAGCCGCCAACCCACCACGAGCAGGCAGCAGTGACCAGGAACAGAATAAGGGCCCAGACGCGATAGGTCATGACGTCTCGTTGTGATGAAACTCGGGTTGCTGACTGTCAGCACGACAACCTGTGTTTCCGCAGGTTGCCGGCTTTCAGTTGAAAGGTCAAAGCCCTCAGTTCGAGGTGACCGGCTCGCCCTGCGAACCATCACCTGCACGCTTTTGCAGCAGGTACGCCACCACCGCGATACCGATACCGGCCAGATCGGTGATCAACCCGCCTTCGATCATCATCAACGCCGCCGCCATCATCAGGATGCGGGTGTACCAGGGCGCCAGACGCCCGATAAACCAGCGCTGCACGGCACCGGACAGCAGATAGACACCAAACGTGGCCGTAATCAGCGCCCGGGCGATCTCCATCACGCTTGCATCCATCAACAACGCACTGTTGTAGAAGAACATGAAGGGCACGATGAAGGCCGCCAAGCCGATACGGAAGGAAGCAACCGACGTTTCCATCGGATTGGCACCGGAGATGCCCGCCGCCGCGTAGGATGCCAGCGCCACAGGTGGTGTAATCGCCGACACCACAGCAAAGTAGAATACAAAGAAATGCGCCGTCAGCGGATCAATCCCCAGTTGCACCAGACCCGGCGCCACCACCGAGGCCGCCACGGCATAAGCCGCCGTTGTCGGCATCCCCATACCGAGCAGGATGGAAATCAGCATGGCGAAGATAAGTGCCAGCAACTGGCTGGTTTCCGCCACACCCAACAGCAGTGAGGAGAAACGCGCACCAACACCTGTCAGGGAAATCACACCCACGATTACACCGGCGCAGGCACACACCGCAATAATCTGGATCGACATGATGCCGGCCAACTCCAGCGCTCTCAAAATGGCGCGAACACCCATCTTGTTGGGCGAGATCCAGCTGACGACAGCAGCCGATACCGTGGCCAGAGTGCCGGCCCTGATCACCGAATACCCCATGAACAACGCGACCACAAGAATGATAATCGGCGCGAAAAGATAGACCTGTTTCACCAGTTTCCTGAACTTCGGTAGCTCCTCCGAACGCATGCCGCGCATCCCGGTGCGGGCCGCCTCAAAGTCCACCATGAAATAGACCGAAGCAAAGTACAGGATGGCCGGAATAATCGCGGCAATGGCGATCTCGGTATAGGGAATACCGGTAATCTCCGCCATGATAAAGGCGCCTGCGCCCATGATCGGCGGCATGATCTGCCCACCAGTAGAAGCTGCGGCTTCAACCGCACCGGCTGAACGCTTGTCGTAGCCGACCTTCTTCATCAGCGGAATGGTCAGGGAACCCGTCGACACTACGTTGCCGGCACTGGTGCCGTTGATCATGCCCATCAGGCCCGATGCAAAGATCGATACCTTGGCCGGACCACCACGGGAACGCCCTGCCACAGCAAAAGCGAAATTGACGAAATAGTCCCCCACCTTTGATGCCTGCAAAAAGGCCGCGAAGATAATGAACAGAATGATGTAGGTAGACGATACCGCAGTCGTCGGACCCAGTACGCCCGCGTCGGTATAGACCTGACTGAAAAAGCGCTGGATTGTCAGCCCCGGATAGCCCAGAAAGCCCGGCAGATAGGGGCCTGCAAACACGTAGCCGAGAAAAATCAGCGCGATAATAACCAGAGCCAGGCCTGCCACGCGCCGGGTCAGCTCCATAATGAGCGCGATGCCGGCAATGGCAGCGAAGGAAATACCGATAGGGGCAAAAGAAGTGCCGGTACTCATTCTCACCGGCGTGTTATAGATCACCAGAAAATAAGCTGCGGCGGCAATCGAGCACACCACCAGCACAAGATCCGGCAAGCTGAAAAAGGAACGGGGGCGCACATGAAACCAGCTGACAATAATTCCGAAGGTGGTCGCCGCCAGCAGGGGCCAGCCGAAATGCCAGGTTTCGATATCCGGCGGAATACGCATCGTGCCGTCCAGCACCATCTGATACATCAGTCCGGTCTGGACCAGCGCATAGACCGCCGGCACCATCAGGATCAGGGCTGCGACAGTGGTCCAGCGTTGCATGGCCGGCACCCGGTCACCCTCACTGAAACGGCTACCGGCAAAAAGGATAAAACCCAGAATCAGCGCACCACAGACGTGAACAATCCGGAATGACCAGGTTTCCAGCGGCGCAATATTCAGGGTGTAGAGGTGGAACGTAGAGTAAGCAATCGCCAGCACGGTAAAGGCGTGCAAGGTCCAGCGATGAAACAGTCGGCGGTTGGCTTCTACCGGCTCCTCATCGACGCCTTCAGCGAGAATATGATCGTCGTCCGGCTTGGTTGTTTCGTATTCGGGTAGGGTCATGGTGCACCTGATGCAGCAAGAATGAGCGCCGGCCCGCAGGCCGGCCAATATACAAAATCGTTCAATCAGGGCCGGCAGCAGCCAGCCCCGCAGTGATTACTTGATCATGCTGTCTTCGATTTTGTAACCATTCTCGTTGAACCATTTTGCCGCACCCGGGTGCCATGGCAGCACATTGTTCTTGGTGTAATTTTCGGGAATGGAGCTGCGGGAAGCCTTGTGGATCGACATCATCTTGTCGTTGTTTTCCATCGTCAGCTTGGTGATCTCATAAACGAAGCTTTCCGACACATCACAGTTCACCATGGCAAAGTTCCACATCGAGACCACGCGTGAATCTTCCTTCAGTGAACTGTAGGTGCTCTTGGGAATGACAAATTCGGCGACCGGATAGCTATCCACAATCTTCTTCGCCTCGTCGTCATTGAGCGCAATGATGTTGACCTTGGTCTGCACTTCCAGCTGGCTGACGGCCGGAATCGGAATACCTGCGGCAAACGCCACCACGTCAATCAGACCATCCTGCAACTGACCACCCAGATCCGACCAGCTGCCGTTGCGACGGTCGAATTTGACCCCCAGGGTCTCCATCATTTTCGGAAAGTAGGTGTCAGAGGTTGACCCGGCAGGGCCGAAACCGATGCGTGCACCATCCGGAATATCGGAAATGGACTTGATGCCGGAGCTGGCCAGCGCTGTTACCGAGAAAGGCGTCTGGTACATGGGGAACATCGCGCAAACGTTGTCCATCTTCATGCCAGGCGCCAGCGGGCTGTTGCCATCCATGGATTCACGGGCAGGCCCCATGGTGGTAAGACCAAATTTAAGATCGCCGGTATGCACCAGCGCCATGTTCTGCATCGGGCCGCCGGTAATTTCAGCGCCGCCCGAAACACCCAGGTTTTCAGCAACAAAGTTGGCCCAGCCGGAACCATACGCGAAGTAGGTGCCGCCCTGACTCGCGGTACCGACCGTGAAATTGGTCGGCCAGTCAGAGCGATCGGTTTCTGCAAGTGTGGCTGTCGAGAAGAGGGCGGACGCCGCCAGCGTCGCCAAAGCGAAGGCACGAGAGGTCTTCATTATTTCAGGCTCCAATGTATCGTTATATTTGTTGGGATCTTTTCCAGGTCGAACCCAGCCAACTGGATTCGTAATGGGATACAGAGCAAAGGATAGGCCAGAAGCCGGAGATTGGCTCAGGGAGGGGCTTGATCCGCTATTGAGGATAACGGTCAATCAGAAAATGGGTGGAGACCCACCCATCACATCACGCGAAATGGGTGAAATACCCCCGAAGCCGATGATCGCTATTCGGCGGACAGGCCTTCATCGTCGATCCGATGATCACTCGACACCGTCGGCAGCGTCACCACAAACAGTGCGCCACCCGAAGGCGAATCGGCCAGCACGACCTGGCCGCTCATCATCTGGACCAGACCACGGGTAATCGTCAGGCCCAGGCCCGTTCCCCCCTTCTGTCTGGCGTCTGACGAATCCACCTGAGTGAATTTTTCGAAGATTGTCTCGCGAAAGGCTTGAGGTACGCCCGGCCCTTCATCCTTTACCGAGATTTCAACCATCCCGTTCCGCTGAACGGCGCTTACCGTGACCTGCCCTGACGGTGGAGAGAACTTGATGGCATTCGAAAGCAGGTTCGCCATGACCTGCAAGAAACGGCGCTCATCCACGTTAACCTCAAGCGTCTCCTCACAAGCCGCCAGCACGAGACTGACGCCGGCGTTCTGACCATAGTGCTGATTCTGCCTGAGCGCAGTTTCCAGAAGCGGCTTAAGAGCATGGAAGGTCATATCGACGTGGATTTTGCCGGAAATCAGCTTATCCATGTCCAGCAGGTCGTTAATCAGTGCAGTCAGCCGATCGCCGTTCTGGCTGGCAATTTCAATCATCGGTCGGGCCTTTTCGGGCAGTTCACCCAAAGCACCGGATGCCACCAGTTTCAGCGCCCCCGCGATTGACGTTAACGGCGTGCGCAACTCGTGACTGACAACCGACACAAACTCGCTTTTCATCCGCTCGACACGCTCGCGCTCGGAGATATCCTGAATCACGAGCCAGGCCAAGGTGCGTTCACGGGTTTCGGCCATCAACGCGCCGGTGATCAGCGCGAGAAACTGCGAGCCGTCCTGCCGCCGGCATTGCCGGTCAACCGGGCCGAACCTTCCGCTTGCTTCCAATTGCGCCTGCAATTCCACGTGCAGTGGCTCGACGACAATATCGTCGATACTCAGGGCCAGAATATGCTCAGCCGCGTATCCGCTCTGACGCAGGAACGCATCGTTGCAGCGAATAAAACGGCCCTCGGAAAAATCGTAGAGCCCGATACCACTGGGCGAGAGCTCATACAGAGAACGCAATCGCCCCTGGGCAACCCGCTCCCGCAACATCGACCAGGACAGCAGCAACACCGGCACGACAATCAACAGGCCGACTGCAACCAGTAGCATCCGGAGCGCGACCGCATTGGCAGCCCGAGACGGCCAGCCTCCTTTTGGTGTGGCTGCCAGTATCCACTGCCCCTCGGGCACGTTTACCCTCATCTCGACCGGGTCGCGGTCAAACACATCCGCGTCACCAAAGAGAATCGGCCCGGGCTCGCCGTTATCCTCAACTTTGCCTAACGCCAGCGTCAGGTGATCAACCCGTGTTAAGCCGGCTTTATCAAACAGGGTGTCAATATCGATAACAACGGAAATGAGCCCCCAGAGCCGGTAAGGCTCGCCGGGGCGGGCGGATAGTTTGACCGGAACACGACCAATAAAGGCCGCCCCGCCCTGAACCAGATTAACCGGGCCGGCCAGTACCAGCTTGCCGGATTCAGCCGCGCGTTTGACCTCCGGCCATTGCTCGGCATTCTCGCGAAAATTCAGACCCAGCGCGGCACGATTTTTCTCCAGCGGGTGAATCAGCCGAATCACCATATCCGGTGCGGCTCCAATATTCCGGAGCTCATCGCGATCGTCCAGAATAACGCTGGCCAGCGCCGCAAAGCGCTCCTGATTCATGTCCGGTTCGGTCGCGATGGCGGCCACCAGCCCCCGGACGGTTTGCATGTTCTCGCTGACCGTACCCTCGAGCTCTGTGCGAACCGTCGCCAGACCCTGCGTGACGTCCTGACGGGTATCATCGAGATAGGATTCATAGTTGGCGCGATCAATGACGTAACCTGCCAGCACCGTCACAAGCACAACGGCGCACCGAATGATCCAGTGCCCGGCAATGCCGGGTGAAAATGTACGTCTGCCGGTCATCCACATGCTGCTTTTGTGAGGCATTCTTTACCTGGCGCTATGAGAATCACGACGTCACACCCTGCCCGGTTCATGCGAGGCGATGGCTATTGGGACTTGCTTGCCCGAAAGATCGCGAGTGCTTCGCCTTTATCATTCAGCAGCACCAGCTCGTCATCGTCCATTTCAATACTGACGGTGAGCTTCATCGCTGTCAGGAAAGGTAACTCCACAGTGCCCTCTGCGCAGGCCTTGCGCGTTGACGCCATCGACAGGAAGCGAAACTGCCCCTCAACCGTCCCGTAACGGCCCATGAAACTGTTGCAGCCTGAAAACCCGGTGACCTGGCCGTCATCCATAAAAATGACATACGGCGCCTGCAGATACTTGTCACTGTCTACAGACTGGCCACCAACATGCTGAAGTTTCCAGTCCGTATTGGTAAAGGTGACTTCAGTACTTTCAGGTGTCCCCTCTTCCGTTACGGTCACGCAGGCCGTCAGTGCAAACAGGCTGGCCATCATCAACAAACAACGCAAAATCGTAGCGGATGAGCTGGGGGTCGCAAGCATGGTAAACCTCGGAATCGGCCTGAAATAAGGATGACTTAAAGGTAGGACTATACCCTTGCCTTTTGCAACGATCACGCCCTATGAAGCGGGCGCCTCTTTTGAGACGACGATACGTTGCCGGGAACACATGCAGATGATTCAAGTCATGGGTCGTCGACCAATGTCCAAGGAATAAGTGAAAACCGGGGCGGACGACGAGGCGGTTTTTTGACTATAATAGCGATCGACGTTCACGCCTGAGCGCAGCGTATCAATATGCGATCGGGTCGTTGACGCGAACTATCTCCCCCAAAGCCTGTCTCGGTGAGAGCACTGTACTGGCTCCACGTTTTACAGGCTGGCGTACCTGATCGCGGGTAGCGCCTTCGAAAAAGAGCAACGACGCTCCATCAGTATTGTGAGCCGCCGGCATGTAGCCATAAGATACATATACATTTGGCTACGAGGTTCGCGAAAACGAATAGACTGTGAATAAATATGGTATCCATGGGGGTGGGCTATTCCTGGTTATTCCTCGCGCGAATTTAATAGCCTGCAATTAATCCGTCCTGAACAACATACGGCGACCTGAAGATAAAATGACAGCATCCAAATCTAAAATCATCTATACGCTCACGGACGAAGCGCCTGCGCTGGCCACCCGCTCTCTTCTTCCTATTCTGGAAACTTTCGCGAAGCCTGCGGGCATCGAATTTGAAACCAGCGATATTTCACTGGCCGCCCGTATCCTGGCGACCTTCCCCGATTACCTGACTGAGGATCAGCAGGTTCCGGATTCATTGGCTGAGCTGGGTGAACTGACCCTCAAGCCAGAAACCAACATCATCAAACTGCCCAACATCAGTGCCTCGATCCCGCAGCTGCGCGCCGCGATCAAGGAACTGCAGGAGCAGGGTTACGAGGTTCCCGAATACAAGGAAAGCCCCGAGACCGACGAAGAGAAAGACGCCAAAAACCGCTACGCCAAGGTACTCGGCAGCGCGGTCAACCCGGTGCTCCGGGAAGGCAACTCGGATCGTCGTGCGCCCTCTGCGGTCAAAGCGTTTGCCCGCAAGTATCCGCACTCAATGGGCGAGTGGAGTCCTGCTTCACGCACGCACGTCGCGCACATGAAAGGGGGTGACTTCTACTCCAGCGAGCAATCCCTGACGCTCGACAAAGACACCACCGCCCGCATCGTCTTTGAAAACAAAAAAGGCGAGCAGACCGTTCTGAAAAGCGAACTGCCACTGCTGGAAGGCGAAGTACTGGATGGCATGTTCATGAGCTGCAAGGCCATGCGCAAGTTCTTCAGTGACGCTATTGAAGACTGCCAGAACACAGGTGTGATGTTCTCGCTGCACGTCAAAGCGACCATGATGAAAATCTCGCACCCGATTGTCTTCGGTCATGCGGTCACGATTTTCTACGATGATCTGTTCGAGAAATACGGCGACCTGTTCAAGGAAATCGGCGTTAACCCGAACAACGGCCTGTCCAGCGTGCTGGAGAAAATCAAGTCGCTGCCCGAGTCCAAGCAGGAAGAAATCCAGGAAGTCCTGCACGCCTGTTACGAACACCGCCCTGAAATTGCGATGGTGGATTCGGTTAAAGGCATTACCAACCTGCACGTACCCAGTGACGTCATCGTCGATGCCTCAATGCCGGCCATGATCCGTAACTCCGGTAAAATGTGGGCGCGCGATGGCAAACTGAAAGACACCAAGGCCGTCATGCCGGAAAGCACCTACGCCACCATCTATCAGGAAGCGATTAACTTCTGTAAGACTCATGGCGCTTTCGACCCGACAACAATGGGCACCGTTCCCAACGTCGGTCTGATGGCACAGAAAGCCGAAGAGTACGGTTCTCACGACAAAACCTACGAAATCAAGGAAGACGGCGTTGTCCGTATCCTGGATGGCGACGGCAACACCCTGACCGAGCACAAGGTCGAGAAAGGCGATATCTGGCGCGCCTGCCAGACCAAAGACCTGCCGATCCGCGACTGGGTCAAGCTGGCTGTTAACCGCGCCCGCGCCACCGGCATGCCTGCGGTGTTCTGGCTGGACGACGAGCGCGCACACGATGCGCAGCTGATCAGCAAGGTCGAAACCTACCTCAAAGATCACGATACCGACGGACTTGATATCCGGATCATGTCGCCGGTTCGGGCGATCCGCTGGACCATGGAACGCCTGATCCGCGGCCTGGATACCATCTCGGTCACCGGTAACGTCCTGCGTGATTACCTGACAGACCTGTTCCCGATTCTGGAACTGGGCACCAGCGCCAAGATGCTGTCTATCGTGCCACTGCTCAATGGCGGCGGCCTGTATGAGACGGGCGCCGGCGGCTCTGCACCCAAGCACGTTCAGCAACTGCTGCAGGAAAACCACCTGCGCTGGGATTCGCTGGGCGAGTTCCTGGCAATCGCCGTGTCGCTTGAGGAACTGGGCGACAAAGAGAGCAACCTGCGGGCACGCCTGCTGGGCCAGACGCTGGATAAGGCGACCGAGCGGCTGCTGGAAAACAACCAGTCACCGTCGCGCAACACCGGCGAACTGGATAACCGCGGCAGCCACTTCCATCTGGCCCGCTACTGGGCAGAAGAGCTGGCAAATCAGGACGAAGATCCCGATCTGAAAGCCTTTGCAGCCAAACTCTCGAAGGAACTGGAAGACAACGCTGACACCATTTTGGAAGAGATGAGCGTTATCCAGGGCAGTCCTGCCGATATCGGCGGCTATTACCATCCGCCTTCAGACAAGGTCTGCGCCATCATGCAGCCCAGCAAGACCCTGAACGGCATTCTCGAGAAAGCACGGGAAGCAGCCGCCTCAACCTGAACACTCAGGTGAGATAAAACCGCCCGGCCGGGGAAACCCTGCCGGGCTTTTTTGTGCCCCTGCTTTCTGCAGGATATTTGTCGCCATCCCGCGCAAACTCCGCTTTTCTCAATTACAGTTAGTAGTTCCAGGGAACCTCTAAACAGAGACAGGACTGCAAAATGACGAACGGACAGGAGCCCGACTTGAGAGAGCAAACGACCAAAGCAGGCGTCAGCCCGGAAGAAGCGCTGCAACGCCTGCAGGACACCGTGATTGAAAAATTCCCCCAGCGAATCGACGACCTGCTTGAAGCCTTTCGTATGCTGGGATTCGCTCTGCAGAATGACACATCCGATGTCAGCGTTGAGCAACTGTCTCGCGCCATCGACGAATTGAAAGACCAACTTCACAACCTCATCGGCACCGCCGGTACCTTTGGCTATCTGGCCGTCGGCAATATCGCAGACGAGATGAATAAAACGCTGAACACCTGGTTATGGGGCTCCCAGGGGGTCGATTCAGCTCCCTGGAGTAAAATGATATATCTCGCCCAGCAAATGGCGGATATTCGAAACCAGCCACCAGAGCACTCGATTGCGATCCCGCAGCGGCCTCAAATCCCCTCCACTTCCCAGTTAATTCATGTGGTGGACGATGACGCCGATCAGGCACAACTGCTGGCGAGATGGCTGTCAGATGCGGGTTACACCACAGAGATATTCACCTCTGTCAGTGTTTTTTATGACCTTTATCAAAGCCTCAAAAAGCCCGATCTCATACTGATGGATATGCGCTTTGACGGTGAACAGTATGCGGGAGCAAATTATCTGCGCCGACTCCAGCGCAACCACGAGGATTTTCCCGCAGTCGTCTTCATTTCTGTAATGGATAGCCTTGAAGCTCGGCTTACCGCACTGCGCGCAGGCGCCTCGCGCTACCTGACAAAGCCTATCGCCCGGGACAAGTTCCTGGACCTGGTCGAAACCTTCAGCCACCCCGAGAGCCAAACCCCCTATCGTATCCTGCTGGTAGATGATGATGAGCAGGTGCTGGCTGCAATGGCCGCAACCCTGCGTATCAAACGGTTCGATGTGAAAGAAGTCAGCCAGCCGCTTACCACCCTCGACCACATCAAAGCGTTCAAACCTGATGTTCTGGTACTGGATGTCTACATGCCGGATGTATCGGGCCCGGAACTTGCCACGATTGTGCGGGAGACAGAGTCCACGAATTCTCTGCCCATCCTGTTTCTCTCCGGTGAGCTCAGTCAATGGCGTCAGATTCAGGCTTCGGGCCTGAGCGCGGAGTTCATCCTGACCAAGCCGGTAATCGCTGACCAGCTTGAGGCCACGCTGCAGGCACTCGCCCAGCGCGCCAGGCAGAACGCAGCGCTATTCAGCAAGGAGGCAGAATAGGCCATTCTCAAAAATTACCCGAAAATAAGTAACCTTCAGTTATTTACACTCGAGCCATAACACACTACTTTAAGTGACCCCTGTTTACTTAAAGGAAATACCGCTATGTCATATGTTGTGATTACCGGTGCCAGCGCAGGTATCGGCGAGGTATTTGCCCGGGCATTGGCTGCGGAGCGGCAGAACCTGATTCTGGTCGCACGCCGGGAAGACCGCTTGCAGACATTGGCAAACGAGCTGAAGAACCAGCACGGTGTCGAGGTCGAAGTGATCGCATCGGATCTGGCCGATCCCGAAGGACCGACCTTGCTGGTGGAAGCCATCAAAAAGGCAGGCTGGGCTATTAACGGCCTGATTAACAATGCCGGTTTTGGCGACCGGGGCCACTTCAGCGAACTCGCGCTGGAGCGCCAGCTGGCGATGATTCAGGTCAATATTACGTCTCTGGTCGCGCTGACCTGGCGCCTGCTGCCTGCGCTCAAGTCGCAACCTGACAGCTTTATTATCAATGTCGCCTCAACTGCCGCCTTTCAGGCAGGCCCCAACATGGCCATTTATTACGCCACCAAAGCATTCGTGCTGTCGTTTTCGGAAGCGCTCCACGAGGAGCTTCGGGAAAGCGGCGTTCGCGTCAGCACCCTGTGCCCTGGCGCGACGGATTCCGAATTCGCCACCGAGGCCCACATGACCGATACGCTGCTGTTCCGGTCCGGCACCATGTCGGCGGAAGCGGTGGTGAGAAAAGCGCTGGCCGGGCGCCACAAAGCGATCGTTATTCCCGGCCTTAAAAATCTGTTGATGGTCTGGTCTGGTAAACTCTCACCCCGATTGATTACCCGGCGATTGGCCGGCTGGTTGCAAGCATGAGGACAGGGGTCGAGTGAAAACCATTCTATGCGGCGGTAAACAGCGCGCGCGCAGTGAGGCCGACAAGGCACTGCGTGAGCAACAGATTCTGGATGCGGCCGAAGCGCTGTTCACCAGTCGCAGGTTTAACGACCTCAAACTGGCCGATGTCGCCGCGGAAACCGGGCTCACCAAGGCCGCACTCTATCGCTATTTCCGCAGCAAGGAAGTGCTGTTTCTTGCGGTATACCGGCGTGCTTTTGAATCGTTGGCAACCGATATCGAGGCGCTGTCAGCAGAGGATTTTCCTGACCGGTTTATTCAGGCGTTGCTGTCACATACAACCTACTGTGGCCTCACCGCCATTCTGCATACCGTGCTGGAAACCGGCCTGAGCACGGCCGAAGCGCGTGAGTTCAAACTGTTTCTGCTGGATCAGACCCGGCGGCTTGGCGCTCCGATCCAAAGCGTTACCGGACAGGACGAAGCCGCCTGCTTCGAGTATCTGATTCTGTGCCAGCAGGCGCTGATTGGCTGCTGGCACCTCAGCCATCCATCAGAGGCGGTGCGCGATGCGATTCAGGATGAACCCCTGTCGGTATTTCAGCTGAACTTCGCGGATACACTCAGCCGGCATTTGAGACTACTCACCGACGCCTTTATAGCCGCCCGCTAGCCTCTCAACTGCCGGTTAAAAGCTGCGAATCACCGACATCGAGTCGGTTGCAGTTGCCGGTGCGACATCCCCCGCCACATCACGCCGCTGATCACCGCACGCCCACTGATCTTCAACCAGCTGCGCAAATACTTCCAACTCGGCCAGGGCCTTACGCCGGTCTTTTCGCATCACCAGAAACAGTGGCACCCGCGCACCGCTTTCCGGAAACACCGTGACGTCGCCCCGGGCCGCCGCCATCTCTGCAAGGTGTTCTTCGACCAGCCCCAGACCTAATCCCGCTTTAACCATGGCAATCGTAGAATACTCTTCATCAGACGATGCCACGCTGTTCATGGCACCGTAATGCACGCCCATGGTTTTGCGCATGAGTTCAATGTAGGGGCATTCCGGCGACGGCGTAATCCAGGGCAGGTAAGCCAGTTCACGGGGCGCCTCAGGAAGTGTCGGAAGACTCATTCTGGCAGGCGCAATGGTCACCACATTGATGTACCCCAGTTCGGTACGCACCAGATCTTCGTGATCACGACCGCCGTAGACAAAGCCTGCATCCAGCTGGCCGGCCAATACGTCGATCTGGTTGTCTGCCGAGTTACTGGATTTAACCACCAGCGAGACATCCGGCAGCTCTTCTCCTGACGCTTCAAGTACCGACTCGATTCGTAACAACTCGGGCAACGCGTTCAGCCCCAGCAGCAGGCGGGTTTTAGCCTGCCCGGCAATCGCCCGGGCGGTGGTTTCCAGCTCCGCAAGATTACCCAGCACACGATAGGCCATCGGCAGCAACTTGCAGCCGGCGTCCGTCAGCAGCATGCCTTTGCTGGTGCGCTCGAAAAGCTGGAGTGACAGGGTGTCTTCCAGCTGCTTCAACTGGGCACTCACGGCTGCCGGTGTGGAGAACCGACGTTCCGCCGCACGGGTCAGGTTTTTCTCTTCGGCAATCAGCACGAAGGACCGCAACTTTTCGATCTGGATATTCATAGCGTCCGGCCCTCCCTGGGCATCGGCGATGACCATCAATCCAAAAGCATACTACGGGTTTTGCCAATCCGACAGGCACAGTCTGCTGGCGGCTCAAACAGCACAGTTTTGTGTTCAGAAATGGTGAACGGTCCGTGAAAAATTACTAGATTCATTCCGCCGGCGGGGCTTCCTACTATCAACTCTCAGCCGCACAAACCAGCGTGGCTGCATGACTGACAGGAGGACAGCGTCATGAACACAACACACTCACCACTCTTGCTGAAACGCCCGCTTCGGGAACACCCGTCACTGGTTTCACGTCTGGGGCTTGCAGGGTTTGGCTTCGGGATGCTGCGGATCTGGCAACGCCGCTGGAGCAACCGGCAAGCGCTACGTCATGACTTCCACGGTGCCAGCCCGCAATGGCTCGCCCGGATAGAGCGGGACATCGGGCTGGAACCCGGCACACTGAAAGATGAAATGCAGAAACCTTTCTGGTCAGAATAATGAACGGTAAACGGCAGGGATGACAGCACACCGCCATCCCTGCCCTGACGCTCAGCCCCGACACACCGGACGCTGACGCGCGATACGCTCACCACAGCTTGCACACTCGTTCTTCGCCTTCCGCTTCAAGCCTATACGCAACCTGACGAACGTGACCTTCGCATGCTGCCAGCACTGCTTCAGCATGATCACTCTGGCCTGCCGGGTCCGGTCATCAGGCGTGCCCTGATTGAGGTATAGCGCCTCCAAACGAAGTTCAGGTGTTTGACGACGTCGCGCATTCAACACAGTACGTGGATTCATTTCGGCACCTCCGAATCACTGGGTGGGTACCGATATGGAAACCCAGCGCCCGGCCTGAATCCATCGAAAGCTTTTTGACGTTGGCGTTAAAAAATCCTGAATGCTGCACGCCATCTCTACCTTCGAGTTGCCGGGCTACTGCTGAACGATCACTTTAAAGCCACCGAAAATCAGGCGCTTGCCATCAAACGGCATGTTGTTCATATCCATATCCATCCGCGGGTCCTCCATCGACTTTTTCATCCCCGCATCCCGCTCTTCCCGCGATGGCCAGGTAATCCAGGAAAACACGACGGTTTCCTCTTCCTTGCACTGCACCGCCATCGGGAATGACGTGACCTTGCCTTCCGGTATGTCATCACCCCAGGCTTCTACCACTTCCAGCGCGCCATGCGACTTGAAAATATCGGCAGCCTGATTGGCCAGCTTGATGTAAGCCTCTTTGTTGGCATTCGGTACCGCTGCGACAAATCCATCGATATAAGACATCACGTTCTCCTTTCATTGTGGGTGTTTCGAAAGGTAGTCGAACCGGTGAAGCTCAAATCGACAGGGGCTCAACTTTTTTTATACAGAGAGGCTGGCTGTCTCTTGGGTGGATGTCCGTAAAACCGGGGCGGGCATGAGTGACTTAATTTATGGGATTGACACCACAGTCACTTGTTATGCGATTTACGGCCCCTCAAAAATTAGCTCCAGCTCATTAAGTTTGTGTCGTGCTTTTGCCGCCAAACCCAAAATTTTTGAAAGGTAGTCGTTTAGCAGCTGATCGTTCAGCAACGATTGAAGAAATCCAAGTTCATCGATGATCCATTCAAGCTGAGCGTAGCTATAGGCCCACCGATCAGAATGGTTGTTTGGCGCATGCTTGGTGAATTGCAGGTTATAAGCGCTGCCTACACCCAGAATCCTTTCCATCACTCTCTCAGGGACATAGACCGAATCTTCCTCAGAGTCGGGATACACATCTTTGTCTGAGTCGGCTTTCATTAACGCGACCAAAAACTCTGGGTCATCTGCCACGTCTTCTGCCCTGAGTAGATATTTCATGCTCTACCACGCATAACGAGAAGCTTAGCGGCCACCTTGTAATGGAGGCGAAGCCGCAATGAAAAGGGCGTCGGCGGCCATCGGCCGCGTACTACAGCGACTGGTTAGCTCCTGTCGCGATCGTAGCGTTCACATTTGCGATTAACTCATCAGCAATGCTTTTTACCTCAGGAAGAACCTCTCGGCTACCATCGAGGATATCTTGAGTCAGTTTCTTTGTTTTCTTACCTAAGAATTCTGAGACAGCTTCAATAGATTCCTCTAAAGCCGGAAGCGTGGCATTCTCAATTATTTTTAGATTTTTCAGGGCTAAGGAGTGGGTGATTTCATCAGAGCCAAAAGTTACCGAACTCCCGTTCACAAAAAGGCCGACGATGTCCTTTGATCTTAAAACATAGGCAGACAACGGAGAGTAGGCTGACAGCGTATTGATGGCATCAGCGTAGCGAACAGAGACGCTTGGGTCCCAGAGCAAACCGTCTGGCAGCCCCTGAATTATGTCGTCAAGATATTCTCGCGGAACATTCAGGTCGGTTCCAAGCCGTCGAAGTAGATAGATGGCTCCTTTAAACCGATGCCGAATTTCTAACAATTCGGCTAGAGCACGACTGAATGCCTTTCTTTTTTCGTTCCGTCTGTCAAAAAAGCCATTAGCTTGCCCTACCAAAAAACCTGCAATCCCGCTAATCAGCAGTAAGAGAACTTTTCCGACTTCGATCAAATCCAAATGTCCTTCCCCTTGGCTAACGAGGCTGTAGAAAAACCCATTTTGAGCCATTCTCACCCGCCATTTCAGTTGTTCTTTTGTTCATCCGTCATCGACGGATGCATGGGTTTATTCGGCGGCAGTGGCCACTTACTTCGGGTGGTCGCCGCCATGTCACCTATAGCGCATTCAGCGGCACCGTTTCGTGGATCTACAAGACCCACACCTCATGCGGCCATTTGTCCGTAATTCGCCAGCTTTTCAATATTATGCACCATGCAGTAGAGCTGCCACTGACCCTGTACTTTCTTTTTGCCTCTGAGGCTGAAGCGGTTCAGCTTTTTGTTGGTGCCGATATTGCCGAACACCGGTTCCACGACTGACATGCGATGGCTATAGATGGCTTTGCCTTGCGGGCTGTCGACGCGGTGCTTCATCCAGTCGGTGTAGTTGGGCTGGCGCTTGTTCTCGATGGTGAACGAGACCTGCCTTCCCGAGCCTTTTCGGTGGTCGGCAGAAGCCGGATTCTGCATGCACTGATGTTTCTTGGGGCAATGTCGGCACTGGAGAAGACGGCCTTCGAAGTGCACTCGGGTCTTGCCGTTCTCCGCTTCGCGTTGGCCTTGGTAACTGATGGTTTCGCCCGCCGGGCAGACACAGGTCATGGTCATCGGATCGAACTGGAACTCACTGGCGGGGATGACCTTTTTCCAGCTTGATGACGCTTTGTTCTGATGCCGCTTGCCGTATTTGTCTTTCTGTTGCGCGAACTTGGGATCGCGGCTGCGAAAGCGGTTGTCCGGGATGTAGCCGTTGATCTCTTGTTCGTACAGGTACTGCATGTTGGCTTCGTTGGCGAAGCCGGTGTCGGCGGTGACATTGGTGCCCGTTTGATAGATGTCGTCAGCGATGCCTAGCTTTTTATAGCGGTGCTGAACCGTCTCCAACACTGGCTTTAAGGTGTGGTGTTCCTGCCCTTCGCCGAAGGCCTGAGCATCGATGACGATCTGGTGTTTCTTGTCCACAGTGGCCACACCGTTATAGCCCTGAAGGGTGCCTTTGCTGGTGGTCATCTTGCCGCTTTCGTTATCGGTGATGTTGCTCTTCACTTCCTTGCGTCGTTTCCCCTGGCCCATCCTTGGGCTACTCGTCTTTAGGAAGCGGTCCACCTTTTTGAGGGACTCATCCAGGGAGAGTGTGGTTTTGGCTCGCCGGATATCCCGGTCCAGTTCGGCTTCGGTTTCTGCCTCATCCCGCTGGTGGTGTTCTTTGAGGTGGTGCTGAATCAGATGTCGTAACTTGGTGCGCTTCTCGCCCAGTTCCTTGAAGGTGCCGGACCACTCTTTGGCGGCGTTGGAGGACATTTTGCAGCCGTCGATGGCGAATAGTTCGTTGCCTAGCAAACCCTGTTCGTGGCACACCAGCAGCACCTGCTCGAACAGTGCTTCGATCTCGTCGGCATGGCGGCTCACGAACGCAGCCAGGGTGGTGAAGTGCGGCACCGTATCGCAGGACAGGGCTTTGAAGATGATATTGGTCTCGCAACACCACTGGATCTCGCGACTGGAGGTGATGCCTTTGGAATAGGCGAACAGGATGATCTTCAGCAGGATGGCGGGATCGTAGGCAACGCGACCCGTGGCGTCGTTGTTGTACTTCGGGTCGAAAATGGTCAGGTCCAGCTTGTGTTCGATCAGATAATGCACCGCGTGTTCAAAGGTGCCGGGCTGGAGCTGTTCCTGGTAGTTGATCACGACCATGGCGTCCTGGTCGTAGTTGTAGTGCTTGAAACGAGGCATGCCGACGGCTCCTTGTCTGTTTGCCCAATGCTACCAAAACCAGTCTGATTTGGGGTTTTTCTACAGCCTCAACGCCGCGCTCTGCGGCAAATTTGGAGCGCAGCGGAAAAATTGTCCGACAGCAGCGCTTTGTTATATGCAGGTCTATCGTTCAGCACGTTCTCTCCAAAGAGAATTTAGCCTATCCTTGTTTTTTAGGTATATTTTCGAAGGAATGACAGGGGTTCCCTCGATAATCGAATTGTAATCGCACATATATATAAGTATGTCATCTTTTATATTTCCGACCTGAATAATACTGTTGAGCCTCTCCTCTATGGAGTCGACTGCATTGGATGAAGAGGTCAACTTTATTGACTTAGAAAAAAGACTGCCCGTGATTAACCACATTAATACGAGGCACAATATCTGGCCAACAGTTTTACTAAAATCAGAAGAATCAAAAAAAGTTATTAAAAAGAGGGAAAAAACCGATATTGCTAACACGCAAGAAAAAATGAGCCATGTTTTCTTGGCATACTCTCTAAGAAGAAATTTCGACCAAAATGCACTCTCTTCTATAATCTCGGCTAATTTTTGATTCCCATATTCCGACTCTGATTTGAAATACTCTTCATCTTCCCATTGTTCTGCACTATCACTGCTTGCCTTAAAACACAATATTAAGTCACTGTAGGACTTGGCACTTAACTGTATACCTAAGCCATTTCTGATGACAATTGCCCGCCGTGCACGCTCCGCAGTGCTATGAGAGGTTTTCGATTCCTCGGAAATATAAAACCAAGCGAGAGCTAGTAAGATGCTCACAATCGATAGGGAATGAATAATATTAATTTCTTGAATCACTAGGCATAAAATCGATACAATAACGATGATAACCTGAACCCTACCTGCCCAGATTTGAAGCTTTTCAGCTCTTTGAAATTCAGACCTTTGTAGTCCTAGTAATTTAATATCATCCATAAGCAGGGAACTTGTCTCCAAATATTTGGCGCCATATAGCTATTGCACCTTCGTGGTCATTGTCATGACCATAAGTCTTAGCCCAGGCAGACCTAGCTTTGTCTCGTGCGGTTTCTAGCCGCTTTTTGGCTTCAGATCTTGTCAAATAGGTTAAATAGTCATCGGCAAATGCGCCTTCATACCAAAGGGGGCTATCTACTAAATTAGCCGCCTCTTCAAAAAATTTAAAAATGTCCCATGAAATATCATTCATCGAAGAATCAAATATCCTTAAGGCCATTGCCTCAATATGATAAGACTGCAAATAAGAACTGTGCGTCCGATTCCAATGCTTGATCATGGTAATGGATTTTCTGAAATTCGAGCCGCACGTTCCTGCCCTCGATGTCATGTTAGCTGTATGATTCTTTGGTTTGCTTGTAATCCATTGCTCTGTGTTCATATCAGGTATGGAATATGAAGTAACAATCCCGTCATCATTAACAACTCGACTACACGGTACTATGTCAACGTTAGGCCAAGTCTTGTAATAGAGAGTTACCGCCTGCCCATTCTTTCTGACATTAGTTCTATATTCAGATAGCGTATCTCTTACTTCTTGCAACACCTCAGAAGGTTTTTTGCCTTTTATATGCTTCGTATAATGGAGCGCTACCATTACATCCAAATCAGCATGATCTTTTAAAGCTGTATACCGAGGGATGGAGCCAGACGAAAAAGACTCTATAACATGAAGTTTCTTCTTTAGCGTGCTTACAATATCATCTCTACGGCGATTAGCTGTATCTCTGTGATCGCCAGATAGATTTATATTTTGATAAAAAGTGTCAAATGAGACTGCAACAGTGTACGGCACTCTTTATTCCTTCCTTGAGCATATAACAGCAGTTAGACCGAATTCCGCGATATTGCAGAAGAGTGCGTTCTCGATAACTCCACTTTTTTCTCGCATCCCTCAATCACAGATGATTTATTTTTCAACATCTTAGTTCAGCCATTCACAGGCCTCCACGTAATCGCGTGACTTCCACAATTTGCTTATTCAATAATACTGTATAAAAACACTGCGTTGCCCGGTTTGGTTACGCCGCACCATGTTTCAACTATCAAACACTCTAAGCCAGATCAGCCGCCGTTTGTTGCCGGTTTGACTTCAACTGCCAGCGACGCACACCGATCACCACTGATCCGGTGAGGTACATCATGATGGAATAGACTGCGGCGGGGACGGCCATTGCGGGGTCATGCAGAAATGTCGTTGCGACCATCATGGCCAGGGTGGAGTTCTGGATGCCGATTTCGATGGTAATGGAGGTGGATTGGGCTGAATTCAGACGAAATGCCCGGGCCATAAGCAGGCCAACGGTCATCATGACGACGTTGAGTGCCAGGGCGGCAACGCCACTGTCCGATACCTGTGTGATCACCGATTCGCCCTGCTCGATCAGTATTACGATGATCAGGAATACCAGAAACAGTGCCCCGAAAAGATTGATCTTGGGTTCCAGCCAGAGCGCCATGCGTTCGGATTTTGCCTTGATCACCATTCCGATCAGCACCGGCAGCAGAGTAATCGCAAACAGCGCGGCCATCATCTTGCCCACCGGCACATCAAACACGACACCTTCGCCCGCAAAGGTCGTCAGCGCGAGACCGGCTATGAGGGGTATCGTGATCGTGGTCAGCAAACTGCTGATCGCTGTGAGGCTGATAGATAGGGCCAGATCGGCTCTCGCCAGATAAGCCACAAGGTTGGAGGTGATGCCACCGGGACACGCTGCAATCAGGACCAGCCCCACCGCCAACGCGGGCGTCGGCATCAGCCAGGCTGCGAGCGCAAAACCAGCCAGCGGCAATACGATCATCTGCCCGACGGTGCCCAGTATTGCAGCCTTGGGAAAACGCGCCACACGGGTAAAGTCAGCGATTCTTAAGGACAGGCCCATCCCGAACATGATGATAAACAGGCACACGGGAAGAACGATCTGGGAAAACACACTGCTGGTCATCTACAACTCCGCGTATACCGGCAGTGATTCCGTCCCGCGCCAGCCTCGCCTATTGGGTCAAAGCCCGCAGGGTCCGTGCGGGTTATTGTTATTGTTTCGAGACAACTGCACCAGTTCCGACAGTTGAGACGTTATCCTAAAACGTCAATGCTGGTCGGGCAATGGCTGATTGTCAGGGTCCAGCAACTCAATCCAGTGCTGCACCGGCACTTCGGCGCGCGTCGCCAGATGGAGCTGGCAGCCGATGTTTGCGGTGACGATACGTTCCGGGTGATCGACAGTAAGTGCCTTCAGTTTGTTGGTCAGCAAACGCTGACTAAGCTCAGGCTGCAGGATGGAATAGGTGCCAGCCGAGCCGCAGCACAGGTGTTTGTCACGGGTGTCGGCCAGTTTTATGCCGGCCCTGGTCAGTACCTGATCCACCACGCCACTTTGCTTCATGGCATGCTGCAACGTGCAGGGACAATGGAAGGCAACTTTCTCGGGCCTGTGGTCAAGCTTCAGGCGGGACAGGTCTTCACCCAGCAGGAATGCACCCAGATCCATCGTCAGAGCGGATACTTTATGCGCCTTGTCGGCGTAGGCTGGATCGTCTTTCAGCAGGTGGCCATAGTCCTGCACCTGCGCACCGCAGCCTGACGCGGTCATGACAATGGCTTCGGCACCCGCCTCAATAGAGGGCCACCAGGCGTCGATGTTTCGGCGCATGTAATCCAGACCTTCTTCGTGGGCTGACAGGTGGTAACTAACAGCGCCGCAGCAGCCGGCCTTCGGCGCTTCCACCAGCGATACACCGAGCTGATCCAGCACCCGCGCAGTTGCGGCATTGGTATCCGGTGTGGCGGCTGACTGGACACAACCCGCCATTCCCAGCACAACACGCTCATGTTTGCGGTCCGGCCACGGGCCCGCCGACCGGTGGGGCGGCACTTTGGTTTTCAGCGCCGGTGGCAATACCGGTCGGAACAACTGCCCCATGCGGAGCAGGGGTCGGAACAGCAGGGTATTGGGTACGACTTTGCGCAGCAGCCAGCGCAGTAGCTGGGCCTGCTTCGGGCGTTCGAGTTTCTGCTCAATCAGCCCTCGGCTGATATCCAGCAAACGACCGTACTCGACCCCGGACGGACAGGTAGTTTCACAGCTGCGGCAGGATACGCAGCGATCCAGATGAGTTTGGGTTTTGTCGGTGACCTCGCCCCCTTCTAGAAACTCTTTCATCAGGTAAATGCGGCCCCGGGGGCCGTCACGCTCGTCATTCAGTTCCTGATAGGTGGGGCAGGTCGCGGTGCAAAAACCACAGTGCACGCAACTACGAAGGATGGCTTCCGCCTCCTGCCCTTCAGCGGTATTGGCAAACTGTTCAACCAGATTGGTCTGCATAGGGGTCCTGTTACATCCAGCTGTATAAGCGTCCGGGATTAAAAAGCGCATCCGGGTCAAAAGCGTGTTTGAGCCGCTGCTGCAACTGCCTGAGTACGGCGGGCTGGTGATGCATCACATCGCCGTGCCGATCGCCGCCCCGAAACTGGCTCACCTGTCCACCGGCACGAGTTGCCAACCTTTCCATATCGGACATGGACTCGTCGCCCCGGTACCAGCGCTGCGCCCCGGCCCAGTCGATCAGCCAGGGTTCGCTCAGGTCAGGATTCGGTTCGGTTGGCCCAACGGAGAATCGCCATAGCGGTGCATCACCGGCAAAAAAATCCAGCTGGTGATCCCGCAGTTGCTGCCAGAAGCAGGCGCTGGAGTCAGCATCAAGCACCTGCGCCCCTTGCTGCTGCCACTGATGAGCCGTTGCATCAACAGCGGAGGCCGCGCCGGAAAGCCGCAAATAGAGCGAGCCATCAAGCCAGCAGGCACCGGATAGCGGTTTCGGCTGAGCCGCACGCTGGTTCATAAACGGAATGGCGTCGGCCAGCGGCATCGCCTGCGCCAGGGTTGTAGTGGCCGCCGGGCGCGGCAGTACTTTGAGACTGACTTCGGTGATGGCCCCCAGCGTGCCCATCGCGCCCGCTTGCAGGCGGGAGGCGTCATAGCCGGCCACGTTTTTCATCACCTGACCGCCAAAACGGAGATGCTCGGCCTTGCCGTTGATCAGCTTGATCCCCAACACCTGATCCCGCACCGAGCTGGTCCAGGGCCGACCCGGACCTGACTGGTTGCACGCCAGCGTGCCGCCGATTGTGGCGCCTGCGGCATACCGGGGCGGCTCGAATGACAGCATCTGGTTATGCTCTGCCAGCACCGCATCAATCTCGTCGAGTGGTGTGCCGGCACGCACGGTCAGTACCAGTTCGACGGGCTGGTAATTCACCACACCCGTGTGGTCTTTCAAGTCCAGTACCGCCGCGTGGCGGGTATCCGTCTCACGCCCCATAAAGGCCTTGCTGCCCGCACCGGTGATATTCAGTTTCTGGCCGTCGGCTATCGCAGCGTTGACCTGCTCAATCAGACGCGCTGTCTGGTCAGACATATCAGGCCTCCACCTTGGCGGGTTTGCGTTCAAGCGCCCGGTATTCCTGACACTGGCGTAGTGTTGGCACGCCCTTGCCCGGATTCAGCCGGCCATTGGCATCAAATGCCGCCTTGATCGCGTTGAACTGGGCCAGTTCAAGATCTCCAAACTGGGTCGTCATGTAGCGGATTTTTTCGATGCCTACGCCGTGCTCGCCGGTAATGCAGCCGCCGACCTCAACGCAAAGCGTCAGGATCGCCCCACCAAAGGCTTCGGTGCGCTCAAACTCGCCGGGCACGTTGGCGTCAAACAGAATCAGCGGGTGAAGGTTGCCATCGCCGGCGTGAAATACGTTGGCGACCCGCAGCTGATATTCCTTCGACATTTTCTCCATTTCCAGCAGCACGTGCGCCAGCTGGCCCCGGGGAATGGTGCCATCCATGCAGTAATAATCCGGCGACAGGCGACCGACCGCAGGAAAAGCCGATTTCCGGCCTTTCCAGAGCAGTGCCCGTTCGTTTTCATTCTTGGACGTGCGTATCGAGGTCGCTCCAAAAGACCGGAACAGGCTCTCCGCCGCCTCGATGTGCTCCTGCACCTCTTCTGCCGTGCCATCCACTTCGCACAGCAACAGCGCGGCGGCCTCTTTTGGGTAGCCCGCATGAGCAAAATCTTCGGCTGCAATGATCGCGTAACTGTCCATCATTTCGAGACCGCCAGGAATAATGCCCTGGGCGATAATGCCGCCGACCGCATCGCCGGCATTCTGGATATCGTCGAACCCGGCCATCACCACCTGGGCTTTTTCCGGCTTGGGCAGCAACTTCACTTTGACTTCGGTGATAACCCCCAGCAAACCTTCCGAACCGGTGATCAGGGCCAGCAGATCCATGCCACAGCTATCCAGCCCGTCGCTGCCAATCACCACCCGCTCGCCTTCAATCGTGATCATCTCGACACTGAGGATATTGTGAACGGTGAGGCCGTACTTGAGGCAGTGCACGCCGCCGGAATTATTGCCGACATTGCCGCCAATCGTGCAGGCGATCTGGGAGGACGGATCCGGCCCGTAATAGAGACCGTACTGGGCGGCTTCCTCGCTGATCGCAAGGTTGCGCACGCCGGGCTGCAGCCGGGCCGTTCTCGCCAGCGGATCGATATGGACAATGCGATTGAAACGCGCCAACGACAGCACAATGCCGTCTGCATGAGGCATTGCGCCAGCACTCAGCCCGGTGCCCGCACCCCGTGCCACTACCGCAATCCCTTCCCTGTGGCACAACCGCATGACTTCCTGCACCTGGGCCACGGTTTCCGGCAACACCACCAGTAGCGGCATTTCGCAGAACATCGACATGCCGTCGCACTCGTAGGGCTTCATGGTTTCTTCGTCAGCGATCACAAAATCAGGATCGATAAACGTTCGAAACCGGCGAGCGAGAGCATCCCGTTTGTGGCTGTGAGACTGCATCATCAATAGGCTCCGGCCGAAATGATTCGGAGAGTGATGGAGAGTGATAAAGGCGCCCGGAGAGACCTAGCCCCGCGCCGCCATAAAGTGATCGATTCCCGCCTGGGCACAATCCATATCCTGCTGGGGCGTGCCGGAACTGAGGCCAATACCGCCCACTACTTCGCCATCAACCGTCACCGGCAAGCCGCCGCCAACCGTCGACAGCCGACCGCCCACTTCGGTGTGAATGCCAAACGCAAGATTGCCCGGCACGCAGACTTTATTGTAGTCGTGCGTGGCCTTGCGTGCCGCAGCGGCTGTGTAGGCCTTGTCCTGAGCGACAATCACGCTGGATGTCTTGCCGCCATCCATACGTTCAAACGCCACCAGGTTGCCGGATTCATCGGTAATCGCAATGCACATGGGCACGCCGATTTCCTGTGATTTGCGGGCAGCGCCCTCTATCAGCAGGCGGGCATCCGCCAGATCCAATCGTTTCATCGTGAGCATGGTTGTCCACCCTATTCGTTGAGTATCCAATTGTTATAACGGTGAAAGCCGCATCATGACCATGCGACTTTCATCGGTAACGCTATCAACCCCTGCCCGCTAGCCGTACACCATATTGGGTAACCAGGTGATAATTGCCGGGAACAGGATGCACAGGATCAGCCCCAGACACTGCAATGCGAGAAACACCAGCGAGGATCTGAAAATCGTCGCCATGGAAATTTCCGGCGGGCATACACCCCGAATATAGAACAACGCATAACCAAACGGCGGACTGAGAAACGACATCTGCATATTCACCAGGTACAACACCCCAAACCACAGCACCACATCGTCGCCCGGCACTGCCGGCAAGCCGAACAGACCCTCAAAGGTCAGTGCCTGCACGATCGGAATGAAGATCGGCACAGCCAGCAGCAGAATGCCCACCCAGTCCAGGAACATGCCCAACACCACCAGCAGGAACATCAGCAGGAACAGAATGCCGTAGGCCGACAGACCGGTGCCGAGGATAGCTTCGGTGATGAAGTCCTGGCCGCCCTGCAAAATATAGAAGCCTACAAACACCGAGGCACCGAACATGATCCACAGCACCATCGCGGAGGCCTTGGCAGTTGTTACCGATGCATCCTTGAGGGTCGCGACAGAAAAGGCGCCATGCTTCCAGGCCACAAGAATCGCGCCGAACGAGCCAATGCCTGCGGCTTCCACCGGTGTCGCGATACCGCCGAACAGCAACCCCAGCACCAACGCAACCAGAATCAACGGCGCGATCAGATCTTTCAAAAGCAGCAGCTTGGCGCCAATAGAAATCCGCTCATCTTCCGCGACCGGCGGCCCCAGCTCCGGGTTGATCCAGGTGCGGATCAATACATAGGCGATGTACATGCCGGACAGCATCAGCCCCGGAATCACGGCCCCCAGATACAGCTCGCCCACTGACTGCTGGGCAACAACGGCATAGAGGATTGCGAGAATCGAGGGCGGAATCAGGATTCCCAGCGTACCGCCCGCCATAATCGAGCCGAGAGCGATCTGATGGTCATAACCCCGCTTCAGCATCGCTGGCAGCGCAATAATCCCCATCGTCACAACGGCCGCACCGATGACGCCCACCATCGCCGCCAGGATAGTGGAAGCGATGATCGTGGCTGTCGCCAGGCCACCACTCAAGCCGCCCATCCACTTGTAGACCACGTTGAACATTTCTTCGATCAGCCCCGCCCGCTCCAGCATAGACGCCATAAAGATAAACAGCGGAATTGCAGCCAGATCGGAATTGGTCATCATCGGGAAGATGCGGCTGGGGACAATGTTCAACATCAGGCTGTCCCCCACCAGATAGATAAAGGCCACCCCGAGGCCGCCGGTCACAAACGCCAGCGGCAAGCCCATCATCAGGGCCACCAGCAGGGATCCAAACATCAGATAGGTCAACGGACCAATCTCGACGCCATCCAAACTGCCGGCCAGCCGGAACAGGAACACCTCCTCTTCATAGGGGTCGTAAAACAGGATATTGATCACTTCAACGCAGATGATGAACGCCAGCACCAGGGTGCAGATGACCATCAGTGCAGTGCCCAACTTGCCGATCACAGGGTTCAAGGGTGAGGCATTACCTGACGAGGTCATCATTGCGCAGGCTCCTGTCCCATCCGGACAAACAGGGCAATGTCCTTGATCAGCTTGGAAATACCCGCCAGCAAAATCAGCACAGCGCCCAGCAACATCATGGCCTTGACCGGCCAGTGCTGGATGCCCCAGGTCTCAACCGTGGTCTCATGCATGGAGTAGGAATTCATAAAGAAGGTCCAGGAGGTAATGACCAGCGCCAGCGCAAAGATAAAGAAGAACATGGACGTGAAAATATCCATTCCAACGCGGCCCCGCGCAGGCAGGAGGTTGTAGAGCACATCAACCCGTACATGGGCGCCATGCAGCATCGCAAAGGCACCTGCCAACAGGTACTGCATTCCCAGCAGCAAATAGCTGGCTTCATGCACCCAGATCGTCGGCATGTTGAACAGGTAACGCATGACCACTTCGAAGAAGTAAAAGCAGACCGCGTTGACGGTCCAGAAGGAGACAAAAACGCCCGATTTCTCGCTGATCCAGTCGATCGTTCGGGTAAAGGCGTTGGCCCCGACGTCGCTGTTGATTACCGGGTCTTCCTCGGCCTGAAGCTCGCCCATCACCGGATGGGATTCGGCCTCTGCGGCACCATCCTTACGTTGCTTGCGCCTGTCCAGCGCCATCATTATGAGCGGCATTACCGCTAACCAACCCCAATACGCCCAATGGGGCAACACAAAACCAAATCCTTCCAGATCCGACATGCCGGTACCTCTGACTACCTATGCCCAATAGGTGCGGAAGGAGCGTTACCCCTCCCTCCGCAGCGTGACAACAACAAAGCGATACAGGGCTATTTCATGCCTTTGATATCGTCTTCGTTCACGTAGCCGACTATGTCGTTCATCATGTAATCAAGCTGAAGCTGGAAGATTTCCTTCGCATCCTCGTCTTTGTTGGCCCATTTGAACCAGATTGGAATCGCCGCCTGACGGAAACGTTTGAGGTCATCCTGACTCAGACGCGACACCTTGCTTCCGGCTTGCTTGAACTTCTCCATCGCTTCGATATTGCGCTTCTGGATGGTCAGGTAATGCTTCTGGGAGTAGATCCGTACTTCATCCTCGACCAGCTGCTGCAGTTCAGGATCAAGTTTGTTCCAGGCGCGCAGGTTTACGGTCAGGTCCATCAGATCGACCGGCTGGTAGATAGACATCACCCCCGGAGGTCCGAACAGGATATTGTCTGTGACCTGGGCGAAACCAAGTTCGTAATTCACCGCAGGGCCAACGTAATCCGCCGCATCGATGGTGCCCTTTTCCAGCGCAGGGAAAATATCCGAGCCCGGCAGGCTGACGGTCGACACACCAAACTGCTGGAACACTTCGGCCACCATGCCGCCAGGCACACGGATTTTCATGCCTTTGAGGTCATCAAGGCTGCTGACCGGCTTCTTGGAGTGGATGATGTTGGCATCGTGCTGAATCGGCCCGACGTAAAAGAGACCAAATTTTTTGTAGATCTCACGGGTTTTCTCGAGCATGCCCAATGAGTAGAACATGGTGTCCCACTGATGCGGCTGATCCGGGCCGGCGGGGTATGAGGAGAGAAATACAGACGCCGGAATCTTGCCCGACCAGTAAAGGGTAAACGGATTCATTCCCTGCAGCACGCCATTGCGGACCGCGTCAAACAGGGCATTGTTGTCGGCAGCTACCGCTTTGGCCGGAAAGGGTTTGAAAATCAGCTCGCCACCGGACTTCTTTTCCATGTCGTTGCACCACTCCTCAAACAAGGAGTAGCCAACAGTGCCCGCATCCCAGACGGACTGGATTTTCCAGGTGGTCGCGGCCTGCGCCGGTGCCGCAAAGAAAAGGGACGTCCCTATCAGCGAGGTCGCAACAGCCAGGGATCTCAAAAATCCCCGGCGTGAACGCGCGGGCCTGATCTTGTGTTCAGTCAAATGGGTATTCATCGACAAGTCTCCAGTTTCGTTTTTGTTGTTTGCTTGAACTGAGTACTGGTGCTGAATTCCATGAGAGCAGCGAGACTTGCTTCCTTCGGAGCCCGCACCTTGCACCGGGCAAAAAATTGCCCGAAGCATTTGAGAGCATCGTCACCAATTGCCGATTCGTCTAGAAACTAACCACTAGCTAAACGTCGAAGGTTTTTAACCTCTTCTCGCATCAATCCCGGCTAACAAATTGAAACCATAACAACTTCGAAAACAAAACTAATTCGCAGCGACACATTTAAAGCATCGCTTTTTGTGACACAAAATAGCGCCGGTAACATTGCGGATAACATGAAAAAACAGTCTGCGGCTTGCGCTTGGCTGCTTTTATCGCCAAGCTTCGGATTAGCTCCATGGAGGGCGGTAACAGCGCCGATCAGGCCGTCTGGCAGTGGTTTCTGCACAGGGATGCATTCTGCCCCCCTGTTTTCGCCACCCGCGTATTCGCAGCTGCCCCACTCACGCGACCTTGAGAAAAAGCGGTATTTCGAGATCTTTGCATGTCAAAAGCAGACACCAACATTCATCTCGGGATGGGTCCCACGCCGCGCTGGGCGTTTTCTGAATACGAACGCGTGAGGCACCGGCTTCCTGCCCCGCCCACCCATGCGGTCGTGCCTGAGCAGGTGCCCTCGCTGGCAGCCCTTGAGCCGTTCTTCGATGCGTTTATTTTTGATGCGTTTGGTGTTCTGAACATTGGAGAGCAGGCGCTGCCTGGCGCACTTGCCCGGGTTGAACATCTGCTGGCAATCAACAAACGCTGCCTGATCCTCTCCAATGCAGCGACAGCGAGCACACAGGCTTTGTTGCTGAAATACCAGACGATGGGGTTTGCGCTCGAGGAAGACCAGCTGATCTCCAGCCGCTGGCTATTGGAAGAGTCGCTGGAGACTGCGAAAAAGCCGGGATTGTGGGGCGTGATCGCGCCACTGGAAGCCAACCCGCAAACACTCCCCGTCAACTACACCCTGATTCAGGGCCGGCCTGATGCCGGCATGCGCGAACAGATGGACCGTTGTGACGGCTTCATACTGCTCAGCAGTCAGGGCTGGGACACCGCCCATCAGGCTTTGCTGGAGGCCAGTCTGGCCGAATACCCGCGACCGGTGGAAGTGGCCAATCCGGACATAGTCGCACCACGCGCGACTGAACTGTCACTTGAACCGGGTTTTTTCGCCCATCGCCTGGCGGACAAAACCGGCGTCACCCCGGTGTTTTACGGCAAACCTTTTTTACCGGCCTATCACGCTGCGCTTGATCGGTTGGAAGGCATTCCCAGAGACCGGATTCTCATGGTGGGCGACACCCTGCATACCGACATCCTCGGCGGCCAGAACGCCGGCGTGCACACCCTGCTGGTCACAGCTCACGGCGCACTCAAGGGGCTGGACGTCGCCACCTGCATGCAACGCTCCGGCATTTATCCGCACTATATTGCGCCGGAGATTTAACGCGACCTTGCCCCGGCCTTATCGTCCTCTTTGACATCAACCACGGGCGTCACCTCGCAGAAGACACATTCCTCGGTATCCACCGCAGCGCCGCCGGTTTCGACATAGCGTACGCGTTGATGGCTGCGGTCCCGGTTGGCTGATACGGCATACTTGCGGTTTTTCCGGCTGTCCGCTGCGTGATGATCACTCATGAAAAGCCCCCACAATCACATCCCGGTAGTTGCGGATTCGGGACACGTATTGCACCGGTTCGTACCCCCTGGCATAGCCGTATCGCAGCGTTGAGTAGTACTGCTTGTCAGACAACAGAGGCAGGACTTCGCGCATGTCGATCCAGGAATCCGGATTCTTGCCCAGCTTGCGCGCCAGTGTGCGTGCATCAAGCAGGTGCCCACGGCCGATGTTGTAGCTGGCCAGCGCCAGAAAAGTCCGATCCGGTTCTGGAATGGTATCCGGCAGACGACGATGCCGGTCCGCCAGATAACGTGAGCCGCCATCGATGCTTTGTACCGGGTCCAGTCGGTTTTCGACGCCCAGTGACTTGGCCGTATTCAGCGTCAGCATCATCATGCCACGCACGCCGGTCGGGCTTTTGGCATGCGGATCCCAGTGCGACTCCTGATACGCCTGGGCAGCAAGCAGGTCGGCGGGCATGCCGGTTTGCTCCTCCGCCGTCAGAAAATGCTCTTTGAACTTGGGCAGACGGGCATCAATGCGGCGATTCAGCGCCCGCACATCCACAAAATCAAACTCGCCGATATAGGTGTAGTAGCGATAGTCGACTGCGCTGATCGCCACCAGACCCTTTTCACTTTTCATCCAGTCGGTCGCGGTTTTAGCAAGATCGTCGCGTCCTTTCGGCAGGTACCAGCCCATCGGTTGCGGCTCGTTCAGATCCATGGCGATGGCAAGATGCGGCATGTACCGGCGGTTGACCTGCACGATATTCGAGTCAGCCACCGTGCAATCGAGTTTGCCGTCAGCCACCTCACCCAGCAGACGCTCAGTGCTCATGTCCGTGTCTTCGGAAAACCTGAGTTTGTCGTTAACCTCCGCCAGCGCCGTGAGGGTTTCGGCGTAACTGGAACCGGCGGTCACCCGAATGTTCAGGTCGCGTAATTCTTCGGGACGTTCTGCAAAGGGGCGCAAATCCCGGTGACAGACCAACTGCTCGGTAATTTCTGTGTGGGAGGGACCACGCGTAAGCCTGTCATCACGAGACGGCAAAAACGTCAGGCCGGCTGCTGCGATATGGGTATTCCCGTCGGCCAACCGATCCAGCACAGCCGAGGTTGAGTCCAGCACCTCCCATTCCACTTTCCAGCCTTTCGCCTTGGCGAAGGCTTTTATCAGCGCAAACTCCGGTCCAACCGGCTCTTCATTGCGATTGAGGTAGTAGGTGGTTGAACCATTGCGGGTGACAACCTTGAGGACGCCCGTCTCATCTGGTGGCGGAAAAGCCTTGCCTGGTTCGGTCTGGGGCTTATCGCTTGTATCACCGGTTTCCGATACCGATGGGGAGGAGGCATCGCTGCACCCTGTCATAAAAAATGTGAGGACCAGCACCAGTCCAAAGGGAAGATTTATCGGCATATCAGGATCTCCCGGAATATCTTTCTTGTATAGATACATTTAACAGGCTGCGCCCGGCTTATCCAGACTGTTTCGGTATCCAAGCGTACACCGTTAGATAAAACCCAGAACTCCGTATGCGTCTATTTTTTTTACACAATCAAAAATCGGAGCCTTTTCTTACACTCAAACTACTGTTTTATATGAGATTTAATTTAAGGCCCGATTTTTGCTTGATGGAAAGCTAACAATTTCATTTATTATTAGCGTCTTCTGGAGAATCTTCCTGTGCTTACATTCAACAAATTAATATCGACAAGCTTCATCACTATTGCACTTTCCCTGGGCACTTCAGCGGCTAGTGCCAGCATTATCGGTATTCCTGATTTACCGGAAAATCTTCTGATCAACGGTAGCTTTGAAGACCCGATTATTGAAGCAGGCACATGGCAGCACTTCACTTCCAGCGAAGTACCGGGCTGGGATGGCAGCAACATCGAAATCTGGAATGACTACAATGGTGTCACCGCTGCCGAAGGCAGCCAGTTCGCAGAACTGAATGCGCACCCGAACACAAACACCGTATTCGGTATCTTCCAGTCGTTCGTCACCACAGCTGGCAACTGGTACGACATTTCGTTTGCCTACCGCGCGCGCTCAAACGACAACGAAGCCTTTAACGTAAGCGTAGCCGGCCTCGACACCACACTGAGCGATCACACCACTCAGGAATGGTCACTATTCAGTGGCAGCTTTCTGGCAACGTCTGACTCAACCACTTTGGCCTTTACCACTGTTTCACCGGCAACTGGCACCTACGGCAACTTCATCGACAACGTTAGAGTAAACGCCGTAGCCTCAGTTCCCGAGCCCGCTACGCTGGCTTTGATGGGTCTGGGCCTGCTGAGTCTCGGGGCGACCCGCCGCAAGAACTAATCCCGGCATTCAGCCCTTCAGAAAATGCAGCGCCAGTCGCTGCATTTTTGTTTTACCGCTCCCAATTCGCCCCTTCCATGTATCCTGCCTCTCATGTCCGATCTATAGTGATACGGTGACAGATTGAGTCCGTAATCAGTTTGGCCTGCTTTGTGCAGCGATTCCGACTCAGTCTTGCGAGAATGATCAACGGCCATGACATTCAAAGAATCAACACTTCCAAAGCACACCATAACCCGCCGTCTCTTCCGCTGGGCGTTACGCAGCCTTGTGCTGTTGCTCGCCTTGCTGGCAGGCCCGCTTATGATGGCCGCCTGCAGTGGTATTCAGAGCCAGCAAAACTGGTACGACACCGATCGCTCAAGCGCAAAGATAGCGCCACTCCCAAGCGCTGCCGAAGAGGCGATTGTGCAGGTTTACCACGCCAGAGCATTTGGATGGCGGGGCTATTTTGCAGTTCACACCTGGCTGGCCACCAAAGAGAAAGGGGCAAACAGCTACTGGGTTCACGATGTAACCGGCTGGCGCCAGCGGACCATGCGATCCTATGCCGCAGAGCCCGACACTGCCTGGTATGGCAATCCACCCACGCTGATTGCTGATATCCGGGGCTCGCAGGCTGAGGTTGCGATTCCGAAGATACTGGCAGCGGTGGAAGCCTACCCTTATGCCGATCGCTATCAGGCCTGGCCCGGCCCCAACAGTAATACCTTTACCTCCTGGGTGATCCGCCAGGTACCCGAGCTGTCGGTGGCGCTCCCCAATACCGCCATCGGCAAGGATTACCTCGGCCCACGACTGGTCGCCACCACGCCCAGCAATTCCGGTCTGCAACTGTCCTTACTTGGCTATGCCGGCGTGCTAGCCAGTGTGCGCGAAGGCATCGAACTGAACCTGCTGGGCTTGTCTCTGGGCGTGGACCCAATTGCGCTGGGCATCAAACTGCCGGGCATCGGTGAACTGAGTTTGCTGGAGCCCTGGCAACCGGACAGCACGACGAACACAGCTACTGCCGAATGACCGGTAAAAACGGGTGCCAGATTCAATAGTGCCAGGTACTTCAGGACGGGGAATCAAGGGGACTGAAATGCCAGATACGAGTCAGGCAGAAACCGGGTAAATCAAACCGGAAGAGTGATGGGCGCTGCCCCTGGCAACAGGCACAGCGCGCTGTTTGCTGAACAGTATCGGGTTGCCGTCAGATGCAGCTGCATCGGACCTGAGCCAGATAAAATCAACATCAACTCCGCCAGAAGGGCTTGCTGGCTTCACGCAACAAACTACCCGGCGCAAGACCGATATCGCGTTCAATCATTGCGACGTTATCCCGATTGATATCGCGGCGAAGGGAACGACGTTCAGCCGAACGCTGATTCCAGACTTTCAATGTGCGGACAAATGCTGACGATTTTGCGGGCATGATGATCACCACTCTCTGTGATTAATGACTGTGTCGCTTATGCAACCATCTATCTCCAAATAGCCTTCAGAGAATCGGTTACAGCGTCAGCCTATGGTCACAGATTGAGCGGTTTTTCGGCAGATACAGAGAGGTCAATTTATGACCAGTACAGTTAGCATGCGACCTGTTTCATGCCTGTAATTGTACTTACTTTTGTGGTTTTCCACTGCCAACCTCACTGCCGACGGAATTAACTTCATCCTATTAAAGCGACACATTACCGGGTTTTCTGCTGGCCACTTTGCCCTGCTCACTGGTAGCGTGAATACCTGACATTGCCAACGGGACTCACCATGCAGATTCTGTCAAAAAACGATGTTGCCCAGGCCCTGCCCTGGGTCTCTCTGGTCGACAGACTGGATCAGGCTTTCAGGGGCGGCATCGAAACGCCGCCCCGTCATCACCACGCCATTGAGCGCCCTGATGGCGAGGCCACCATGTTGCTGATGCCGGCGTGGGAATCCGCTGACACTCAGCCGGGCTACCTTGGCGTCAAGATGGTCAACGTATTTCCCCAGAATGCCGACAAAGGCATGCCAGCCATTGCCGGGGTCTACCTGCTGAGTGATGGAGCGAACGGTCAGCCGCTGGCCTGTATTGATGGCAGCGAACTGACACGACGGCGCACCGCTGGTGCCTCTGCACTGGCGGCTCGCTATTTGGCCCGTGAGAGCGCCGAAACGCTGGTGGTTATAGGTACAGGTAAGCTGGCGCCAATGCTGATTGAAGCCCATGCTGCAGTCCGCCCGATCCGCAAGGTTATCGTGTACGGTCGTAACCTCGACAAGGCCCGCGCCCTTGCCGACGCCTACCTCGGCTATGCCGCCGGTCAGGTGCCATTTGAAGACGTCACAGCGACCTCCGATCTGGAGAGCGCCGTTCGCGGGGCCGATATTGTCAGCGCAGCCACGCTGTCAACAGCACCGATTATTCATGGCGAATGGCTAACGCCAGGCACGCATGTTGATCTGGTCGGCGCTTTCCGCCCCAATATGCGCGAAACCGACAGTGAATGCGTCGCCCGTGCGGAGGTGTTTGTTGATTCCTACGCCGGGGCTAAAGGTGAAGCCGGCGATCTGCATCATGCAGTAAACGAAGGGCGCTTCAATATGGACGATGTTCACGCAGAACTGGCTGAACTGAGCCGTGGCGAACACCCCGGACGATCCCGGGATGATGCCATTACCCTGTTCAAATCGGTGGGCGTATCACTGGAGGATCTCGCGGCGGCGATTCTGGTATGGGAGAACCGCACGTCCGAGTAGACGGATCTCAGCCCTTGTCGGCAACCCGGTGTTCGTAGGTCGCATCCAGTCGTGATTTGAGATAGTCGGCAAAGGTGATCGGCTCATATTTGGGCGCTTGATCCGGGTAGATATCCCGTGGATCAACAACCGAATCCGGATTGGCTTCCAGAAAGAACGCAATGGAGTAGCGCTCTTGCTCCGGCGGGCGCACGCGATGAGGTGTCGAGACGTAGGTGTCGTTACTCCAGCGCATCAGACAGTCGCCGATATTGCAGACAAAAGCGCCGGGCACGTGAGGCGCATCGACCCACTCCCCTTGCCGGTTCAGCACTTCGAGACCGGCCACTGAATCGGTGGCCAGCAGGGTCACGTTGCCATAGTCGGTATGCGCACCGGCGCCACCATCCTGCCGATCTGACTGGCCGGCTGTTGCCGGGTAATGCAGCATCCGCAGTGTCACGACCGGTTCGTTCAGGTGCTGGGCGAAGAACTGCTCGTCCGCCCCCAGATCCAGACTGAAACCACGGTGAATCACCCGCCCCAGATCCAGGCAGGCATCGAAGTAGCCCAACATGTGCTCGCGCCATTCAGGCAGCTCAGGCCAGAAGTTGACGCCCCGGAACGGCTTATTGGCCAGCACATCCGGGTGGTCTGCCGGCATCTCGGCGCCCAGATTGAAGGCCTCTTTCATATCGGCACCGGATTCCGGATTGAGCTTTTCATCCGCCATGGCAACATAGCCCCGATTGTGGGGCGAGCGCTTGATGGACAGCGCCTGCTTGTCTTCAACCGGGAGCGCAAAAAAACGACGGGCCTCTGCAAACGCCGTGTCGATTACCGCCTGGGGAATCCCGTGATCCACCGCATAGAAAAACCCCACTTCGCGGCAGGCTTTGCCCAGCTCCGCTGCGGTTTTTCTGCGCACATTGGCGTCGTCACTGCGCAGGCCTGCGATGGAGATAAGGGGGATTTGATTCATGTACAACTCCTAAACCATATCGACACGAAGATGGGACATCGCCCGGCATCGTTCATAAAGGGACACACCGCATTGTTGAGCGGTTTCAAGTACTCGGGCCTCATCGACCTGCGTTGAGCGCCCGTTTTCGATCAGGCAGCGGCCATCAACCCAAACCCGGCTCACGTTGCTGCCTCGGGCTGCGAACACGAGGTTCCATAGCAGGTTACCGCCGTCGTTTGTGACTTCATGGGGCGTCAGATTGGGCATGGCCAGATCCAGCATTACCAGGTCGGCCTTCTTGCCCACTTCAATTGACCCGATGTCCTTGTCCAGCCCCAGCGCTTTGGCGCCGCCGATGGTGGCCATACGCAGGATCTGGTCAGCCGGCAGGGCTGTGGCGTCAAGCCGTGTTGCTTTCTGGATCAGCGAGGCAAACTTCATTTCCTCGAACATATCGAGGCTGTTATTGCAGACCGGGCCATCAGTGCCAATGCCCAGCGTAATGCCTGCGGCCAGCATTTCCGGCGTGCGGGCCACACCACTCGCCAGCTTGGCGTTGCTGACAGGACAATGGGCAATCGCCGTGCCGGTGTCTGCAAGCCGTTTGATTTCATCATCATTGAGCCATACACAGTGAGCCAGCAGCGTGTTCTCACCCAGCAGGCCATAGTGATCGAGCATGCCAATAGAGCGCCGCCCAAAGTGGGCCAGCACGGCGGCCTCCTCTTCTTTCTGCTCGCAGGCATGGGTATGGATACGGACGCCGTATTCCTGCTGGCAGCGCACGGCATCGCGATAGGCATCTTCACTGCAGTAGAACAGGTGCTCCAGCCCCATCCAGACCTGTATCCGACCTTGCTGGCTGCCGTGACGGGTTTTGATCAGGCGCTTGTTTTCATCCCGGGTGGCGAAGAAATCCTTGCCCGGCTGATCCGCGACATAAGGTGCGAGATTCACTCGCAAGCCGATTTCACCCGCTGCATCTGCGCAGCGATCCATAAAGCGGAACATGTCCATCACACAGGTGGTGCCGCTTTTGAGGGCTTCGAGATAACACAGCCGCGCCGAGTGAAAAGCATCCTCTTCGGTCAGCGCCCGGTGCTCGAGCTGGTAATGGGGCAGCCATTCCATCAGCGGCATATTCTCGGTCACACCGCGCATCAGGCTGGAATGAGAGTGACTGTCGACCAGCCCCGGCATCAGCGCATGCTTGCCCGCGCCATCAATGACCTTTGCTCCTTCAGGGATCGCAACCTCAGCGGATGGCCCCACGGCCACAATGCGATCATCTTCGACCACCACTGTGCCATCGGGAATCACCCGGTTGCGGGGATCCACAGTAAAAATGGCGACGTGGGTAATGGCAAATAGCGTCATAGCTTACTCAGGCCGGTAAAACCGGCGGCTCAAGGTTCACGGTATCGCAGTTGTCACCGGCACCCCGGCGATCAACTACCAGAAAATCAGCGTCGCGCCCGACCGGCAGCAAGGGCGCATGCCAGGTGCCGGCACGGTAGTTCACCCCCTGCCCGGCTTCTACCCGAAACACACAAATCCGGGCCGGATCAAACTCGCCCGGTGGCGCGACCACCACCCAATAGGGCGTATCGCCCAGCGGCATAAACGCCTGACTGCCCTGCGGGTGACGTTCCATCAGTTCGATCACCAGCGGTTCCAGCGGCTGCCCCCGGAATATAGAGATAATGGCATCAGCATTTTCTCCCAGCGTTTCTACCGCCGCCAGCGCATGAAAGCGCTCGGTTCGCCCATCATTGATCGGGAAGGAATCAGCCCCTTCAGCACTGATCACATCACCGAAAGGTGCAAAGGCTTCCCGGGTCAGCGGTTGGCTGGCAATCGTGCGCGGCGTGCTCATTTAACCGGCTTCCCCCAGAGACGAACACGACTGATGCCACCGTCCGGAATGCTGTTCACCCGAATGTGGGTAATGGGCCCGACATCTTTGAGTTGGCTGAATTCATGAATGGCATCAGCCGTCAGGGGCTGCTCATCCATCAAGGTTTCCCAGAACATGCTCTGGGTAGTTATGGACTGGGTCGTGCCCTTTTCGACGCAAGCGGCCTGAATTGAGCAACGGGCAGGAAAATTGCCTTTGAAGTGTGCGGTGTCGATTTCAATACCGTCGACCACACCCTTGTGGCCCAGCTTCAGAATACACCACTCATTGCCGGGTTCGCGGCGCCGACGGGTTTCCCAGCCATCGCCCATATTGAGGCCCCGGCCGGGACGCAGCAATTTGCGGGGTTCACCATAATGGGCATCGCTCCAGGCCACCTGATCGCCGCCATTAGCGAGCGCCAACAGGTCGAGCCGCTGGTTCAGGTCACGATTGTTCCAATCGCAGAACGGCTGACCATAAACGCGGAAACGGGCCATGCCCCCATCCGGCCACAGGTGCAGGCGCAGATGTGTCCAGGGGCCGGATGCGGCAAGGGCCTGGAAACTGTGATCGTTACCAGCGAGCGAAACCGCGGGCAGAATTTCCTGCCAGTCGGCGTCATTACCCGGATCGGATTCCGGCGACCAGCAAGCTTCGATGGACGCCGCAGGCGCGAAATTGCCGGTGAAGAAGCTGGTATCAAAATCCACCCCATGCAACACACCGGGCATCGCAAGACGCAGGATGCACCAGTCATGGCCCGTATCCCGGCGACGGCGGGTTTCCCAGCCGTCCATCCACTTGCCGTGATCGTCGTACTTGTCGGGATAAAAACGTGCGGGCTCCGGGTTCAGCATGCGTTCACGGGGCGCAAAAAACTCATCTGTCACCCAGCTTACAGCCGCTCCCAGACTGGCATCCGCCAGGTTCAGGTAATCCCGGGTAAACGCCGGGCCATCAACAATCGGGGCAACCTGCACATCACTCATATTCGCTCTCTCTTCGGACTGACTCGATTGACGGTCACTCAGGTGTATAGGGGTGTTCCGCTTTCCAGTGGCGGGCGATATCAATGCGCCGGCAGATCCAGACCTGTTCATGCTGCTGGATATGGTCAAGAAAACGCTGCAATGCCCGGAAGCGGCCGGGCCTTCCAATCAGGCGACAGTGCAGACCTATCGACAACATCTTGGGCGTCTCGGCGCCTTCCTGATAGAGCACATCGAACGCATCTTTCAGGTACTGGAAAAACTGCTCGCCGGAATTGAAGCCCTGGGGCGAGGCGAACCGCATGTCATTGGTGTCCAGGGTATAAGGCACAACGAGATGCGGCGTCCGATCGCCGTATTGGGTCTCAACAGTCGTCCAGAATGGCAGATCGTCACCGTAGTAATCACTGTCATACTCAAAGCCGCCTTCTTCCACCACCAGCCGCCGGGTATTGGGGCTGTCGCGCCCGGTGTACCATCCCAGTGGCCGCTGGCCCGTAAGTTCGGTGTGGATCGCGATGGCTTCGCGCATGTGCTCGTGCTCGTCGGCTTCGCTCATGTCCTGATAGTGAATCCAGCGCAGGCCATGACAGGCGATTTCATGATCCTCTGCCAGAAAAGCCTGCGTGACTTCGGGGTTGCGCTGCAATGCGGTGGCGACGCCAAAAATGGTGAGCGGCAGACCGCGCTTTTTGAATTCGCGCAGCACCCGCCAGACACCGGCGCGGGAGCCGTATTCGTAGATCGACTCCATACTCATGTGGCGATCGGGATAGGCCTGCGCGCCAATGATTTCGGACAGAAAGACTTCGGAATGGCTGTCGCCGTGGAGCACACAGTTCTCGCCACCTTCCTCATAGTTCAGCACAAACTGCACGGCAATGCGGGCGTCACCGGGCCAGTTGGCCTTTGGCGGGTTAGCGCCGTACCCGATCAGGTCCCGCGGGTATTCCGGTGTCATACTCATTTGGGCGGCTCCAGACCACATCCCCTCAGAATAACCGAGATAAGGAAATCGGCAGCATGGTCAAAATCACGCTGCTCATACTCGGCCTTGTTTTCGACCATCAGGATTTGCACCTGAAAATCGGCGTAATGCTGGGTCGATGACCAGATCAGAAAGATCAGCTGTACCGGATCAACGTTTGCCATCCGGCCCTCGTCGATCCATTGCTGAATCACGCCAGCCCTGCCCCGGACCCACTCCCGCATATTGGTTCGCAGGTGATCTTTCAGGAAAGGTGCCCCCTGAATGATCTCCATAGCAAACAGGCGGGAAACCAGTGGATGGGAACGTGACAGCTCGACCTTGGTGCGGATAAAGCTGGCCAGACACTCGGCCGGGTCGTCCTCCGGGCTGATTTCGGAAAACACCGCGTTCCAGCGGGTCAGGATGTCATCAAAAAGCGCATGATAAATTCGCTTCTTGCTACTGAAATAATAAAGCACGTTCGACTTGGGTAGCTCGGCGCGCTCTGCAATATTCTGGATCGTGGTGCCGCGAAAACCATGCTGGGCAAATTCCTGCTCGGCGGCCACGATAATACACTCTCGGTTGCGTTCACGAATCCGGCCGGGGCGGTATCGCCGCCCGCGGGAGTCGGCTTCCTGCCGTTCCGTAGCTGTTTCGCTTTCAGGCTGGAGAGTCATCTTTGTTGCCTCGCCCCAGGTCCGGGAGCCCGACACCTGCCGGACTCCCGGAATGGATCAGAAGTGGAACTTCACGAGCGCACTGACCGCGCTCTCTGTGGCCATGAGGTCGTCATCGCCCACACCATACTTGTTGTTCCAGTAAGAGTATTCGATACCGGCATACAGCATGCCCGGGTTACCCGCATAGTTACCCAGATCCAGCTTGAACTGCGGGTTAAAGTGGAAATCTGACGCGTGATCATCTTCCGCAGTTGACCAGTCGATGTAACCATCAAACAGGAAGCGGTTCGCACCCAGTTCAAACGGTGCACCCCAGGTAATGGTCAGCTGCAGGTCGTTGTCAGGATTCTCGAAGCCGGGCGCATCCGAGTTATTGGCAGCATAAAATCCGAAGGTATTGAAATACTGGAAGCCAGGTACATTCCAGGCCAGGCCCGCACCGGTCAGGTAGTTATTCTGCTGCGGCGCTCCACCGAATTCGTAGGTGGCTGCCAGCAGCACGTCCTTGACCGGACCGAAGCTCAGGGTCTGGCCCGTTGCCCAGCTCAGGCTCAGTGTGGGGGAGAACTCACCGTAAACGTTGTCATCGCCGCTACCGGAAGCGCCGCGGCCGTGATTACGGTCGATGAAGAAGAAAGTGCCGCCCCAGTTATGGCCGGTGGCATTTTCGAATGTGAATACGGTGTCCTCAATCTGCCGATCGCCGAATGTTTCATAATCGGCGCTGTGAAGCACACTGATACTGGAATCGCCAAAGAACTTCTCGGCGTGAGCGACAGGCATACAGGCAACGGCAATACAGCTGGCTAGCAGGGTCTTTTTTAGCGCTTTCATGGTACATCCTCGGTTACGTTATGTTGTCCATCGGTCGGCGTGATTGACACACTCTTTTTTTATTGTCGGGGTCCGCAGAGACGGCCATCGGACACCCTGTCGAAGGTATTGCAAAGCGGCCACGCAGGCGGCGCCTTGCAACGCCTGCTAACGGCTTGGCCGGTACGGCTGGCCAATTGATAAAGGGGTATTCAGTCGCGTGCGGGTCGGGTTGCTCGACAGCAACACCAGCACGATGATCGTCACCAGATACGGCAGCATCGCCAGCAGTTCGGGCGAGATATCCCAGCCGAATCCCTGCAGCACCAGATGCAGAATACTGGCGACACCAAACAGATAAGCGCCAAACAACACACGCCCCGGGCGCCAGGTCGCAAAAACCACCAGCGCCAGCGCGATCCAGCCCCGCCCTGCGCTCATACCTTCGGACCACATCGGGGTATAGGCCAGTGACAGGTAAGCGCCAGCAAGCCCCGTCATGGCCCCGCCAAATCCTACCGCCAGATAGCGGATGAGCAGCACCGGCATGCCATTGGCGTTTGCAGCTTCAGGCGACTCGCCGACAGCACGAAGCAAAAGACCTCCGCGGCTATACCGAAGGAAAACGTACACCACCACAAACATCACCAGAGAGGCGTAAACCAGCAGGTCCTGATTGAACAGGATCGGGCCCAGCACCGGAATGTCGCTGAGTAGCGGAATCGCAATGCGAGTAAACCCATCAACGGTATGGCCCACATAGTCCGACCCGACAAATGCACTCAGCCCCGTGCCGAAAATGGTCAGTGCCAGACCGGCGGCATATTGATTCGCGGCAAGCGTGACGGCCATCAGAGCAAACAGCAGTGACATCGCAACGCCAGCCGCTACGCCCGCCACAACACCCCACATCAGGCTGCCGGTTGTGAGCGCACCGATAAAGCCGGCCATTGCCCCCACCAGCATCATGCCTTCCTGCCCGAGATTCAGAACGCCCGAGCGTTCGCAAATGAGTTCGCCCAGCGCGACCAGCAGCAAGGGCGTGCCGGCAACCAGAGTGGCAGACAGAATATTGATAATCAGGTCCATGCTCATTTCAGCGCTCCTGTCCGGCCAGCGTGGTGTTTGCAGCAGACGCGGGCGCCACCGGTTTTGCGGCCTTCGCATTCCAGCGCAGCCGGTAATGAATAAACGCATCACAGGTCAGCAGGTAAAACAGCAGCAGCCCCTGGAACAGACCTGTCATGGCCTTGGGAAGATTCATTGCAATCTGCATCATTTCGCCGCCAAGGAACGTCAGTGCCAGCAATGCGCTGCCCAGAATAATGCCGACCGCCTGCATGCGACCGAGGAACACCACGATAATTGCGGTGTAGCCATAACCCGGCGAAACCTGCGGCACCAGCTGCCCGATCGGACCGGTTACTTCCGACGCACCGGCGAGACCCGCCAGACCACCGGCCACCAGAAATGCAAACCACACCAGGCGTTTTTGGGGAAAACCTGCAAACGCAGCAGCTTGCGGATCTTCACCCAGCACCTTGAGCTGAAAACCGATAAATGTGCGCGAGAAAATCACGCCGACTGCCACTGCAGCAAGCAGCGCGAACAGCAGGCCAATGTGCAGCCGGGTACCGGGAATCAGCATCGGTAGCAGTGCCGAATCGGCAAACATGGCAGATTGGGGGAAACTGAATCCGAAAGGATCTTTGAGCGGACCATGCACCGCGAACAGCAACAGGTTGAGCGCGATGTAATTGAGCATGATGGTGGTGAGGATTTCATTGCAGTGAAAGTGCGTTTTCAGCAACGCCGCGATCATCGACCACAAGGCTCCACACACCACGCCGCCCAGCAATACCAGCGGCAACACCCAGAAACCGGTCGACTCGCTGAACTGAAGCGCCACAATACTGGCGCCGACAGCGCCCATCAGGAAATGGCCTTCGGCACCGATATTCCAGAGTTTGGCGCGATAGCACACCGTCAGGCCAGCGGCGCAGAGAAGCAGTGGCGCCATTTTCAAGCCCAGCTCGGCCCACCCGTGGCGGTCACTGATCGGCGTTATGAAGAAGTAGCGCAGCCCTTCCACCGGATCGCGATCCAGCAGCAGAAACACCAGAAAACCGGTCACCACGGTCAGCACCAGTGCCAGCACCGGCGAGCCATAGCGCATCAGTCTGGAGTCAACGCCCCGACGCTCAAGCGACAGCATGATTCACCTCCGCATCAGCGCTGTCGGCAAAATCGCCGGCCATCCACTGCCCCAGTTGTTCAATAGTAAGCGACGGTGTGGGCAACAGCGGTGACAGGCGGCCACCGCAGATCGCACCCATGCGATTGCAAAGCTGGAACAGTTCATCGAGATCTTCCGAAATAAGCAGGACAGCCGCGCCCTGGTCGCGCAGTTCCACCAATACCTGGTGGATGGCCACGGCTGAGCCCACATCCACACCCCAGGTTGGATGAGACGCCACCAGCAACGTGGGTTTTTGCAGGGCTTCGCGGCCGATTATGAATTTTTGCAGGTTACCGCCGGAGAGGCTGCGGGCGGTGGCATCAAGCCCGGAGGCTTTCACCTGGAAGCGCTCACGTATGCGCTGTGCGTAGTCGCGCACCTTGTTGTAAGACACCCAGCCTCGCTGGACCATTCCCTGTGCGGAGGCGGTCAGCAGGGTGTTATCAACCAGCGAAAGGTCCGGCACCGCGCCACGGCCAAGCCGGTCTTCCGGCACAACCGCCATGCCCTGACGGCGACGGGCATCAGGCCCCAGATTACCCACCGGCGTGCCCTGAAAGGTCAGGTGTTCGGCAGGCACCGTGATTTCGCCGGACAGCGCCCGCAACAATTCGTCCTGACCGTTACCGGCCACTCCGGCAATACCCACGATTTCACCGGCGCGCAGATTCAGGCAAATACGATCAAGGCTGGTGCCGAAAGGATCTTCGCTACGAAAGCTCAGTGAATGCATCTGCAGCAGCGACTCGCCCGGATCAGCCGGCGGCACATCGGTAGATAAAGGCGTACCCTCGCCGACCATCAGGCGGGCGATCGCATCGGTGGTTTCAATCGTGGGGTCACAGGCGCCAGTGACCTTGCCATGGCGCAGCACGGTAGCGGTATGACAAAGGTCCCGCACTTCCTGCAGCTTGTGGCTGATAAACAGGATACTGCAGCCTTCGCTGGCGAGTTGCCTGAGTGTGGAAAACAGATCCGCCACTTCCTGCGGAGTCAGCACCGATGTCGGTTCGTCCAGAATCAGCAACCGGCTGTTCTGGATCAGACAACGGACAATTTCAACGCGCTGGCGCTCACCGGTCGACAGGGTGTGCACAAAACGGCGGGGATCAAGCGCCATACCGTAGTGGGCCGACACCTCGCGAATACGCTCATCCAACGCGCGCCGGTCACGGGCCTCAGCCGCTGGCAGGGCCAGTGCAATATTCTCGGCAACGGTCAGGGTTTCAAACAGGGAAAAGTGCTGAAACACCATGCCAATACCCAACTGCCTCGCATGGGCGGGGCCTTGAAGGGTCAGCTTTTTTCCTTCCCAGTAAATCGTACCTTCATCGGGCTGGATAACGCCGTAGATAATTTTCATCAAGGTACTTTTGCCGGCGCCGTTCTCCCCCAACAAGGCATGAATTTCGCCCGCGTTGACCACCAGGTCTACGCCGTCGTTTGCCCGGCACCCCGGGTACTGCTTGACGATGTTCTCGAGCGTGAGCCGTGCCACTGCCGTCATTCCTGCAACCTCTGGCTTTAATAAACTGACCAAATAATCAACATTTGAATCAGAGCAATTTGCTTGCCAACTGGCAATAAAAATCTAAAAACACACAATCTGGACTAATTGGTCAGAAAATTGCAAAACATGCGACTATCTATACTGTGATTGTGTCGGGACAACTCCCTGACCAAGCCGTCGCCCCGACTTCTGAGCGAACCTGAACATCAGGGCCAACAGCGCGGAGCAATCGCGGTGTTAAGGGTACGAAATCAAGCGTTGCGAGGCACCTTGTGATTGAATTTTTTCTGAACGGCGAACATCAAACCCTGACCAATGCCGACCCAAATCTGAGCATTCTCGAGTGGCTGCGCACCAAAATGCGGCTTACCGGCACCAAAGAAGGCTGTGCCTCCGGCGACTGCGGCGCTTGCACCGTCAGCATAGGCTCACCGGATCCAACCCGGCCGGAGCGCCTGCGCTATGACAGCATCAACAGCTGCATCGGGCTGGTCGGCAGTCTGCATGGCTGTCACCTGGTAACGGTCGATGCGTTGAAACAGGAACCTGTCCATCCGGTCCAGAAAGCGATGATCGACTGTCATGGCGCCCAGTGCGGGTTCTGCACCCCCGGCATCATCATGTCGCTGTTTACCCTGCACACCGCGCGACATAGCGATGCGTTGCTGGCGCAGCAGCCGGTTCCGGACAATCAACTGCTGGAAGCGCTGGCCGGCAACCTGTGTCGCTGTACCGGTTATCGCCCGATAATTGCTGCCGGCCGCAAGGCCTGTGTGGAAACATGGAGCCCCGCAGCAGACCAGCCGCGGCCCCTGTCAGGACCGGACTGGCTGCAAGCGCCGGACATGACCGCCGCATTGACGCGGATGGCCACCCAACGTTCGGGGCTCGAGGAAGAGGCCACCCATCGCCGCTATGACACCCCGCTGACAGTTGATGAACTGCGAAGCCTGCGGGCCGATCACCCGAATGCACGCCTGATCGCCGGCGGCACGGACCTGGCGTTGGAAATCACCCAGCAGCTGAAAGATCTGGAGCATCTGATTGCCGTGGATCAGGTCGCCGAACTGAAAACCACAGAGATCCGTTCTGACGCGCTTTATCTCGGCGCCGGCGTCACCTATCGACAAATGCAGGCGCTGCTTCCGCAATACTGGCCCCACTTCGCAGGCATGCTTGAACGTCTGGGCTCCTTGCAGATTCGAAACAAAGGCACGCTTGGTGGGAATATCGGTAACGCATCGCCCATCGGTGATATGCCGCCAGCGCTGATAGCCCTGGGTGCCGAACTGGAGCTGGACAGCACCGAAGGCGTGAGGCGATTGCCGCTTGAATCCTTCTTTCTCGACTACAAGAAGACGGATATCAAGCCTGGTGAATTTATCCGTGGCGTGACCATCCCTTTGCCACAGGCCAATGACCAGTTGCTGCTCTACAAAATATCCAAACGGTTGGACGACGATATTTCCACCCTGCTGGGCGCGTTCTGGCTAAGGTTTGACGATGCCGACCGCACAACTCTGAGCGACTGCAGAATTGCATTTGGTGGCATGGCGGCTATTCCAAGACGGGCACAGGCAACCGAGAAGGCACTGATCGGCCAGAGCTGGGACGCGCACAGCATTGCGGCAGCGGTCGCGGCGCTCGCCAGCGATTTCCAGCCCATGTCCGATGTACGGGGCTCCGCCGATTACCGCAACACGGTGGCAGGCAACCTGCTCACCCGTGCACTGCTGGAAACCACGCGCTCTCACACTGACCCGGCCCTTCCGCTAACGGTGAACGACTATGCGTAAACTGCCCTCACATTCGGCACAGACGCCCACTTCTGCTCGCGGCGTCGCCGGCAACAGCGCCCATCACGACAGTGCCTGGAAACACGTCAGCGGACAGGCTCGCTATATCGATGATATTCCGGAAGCCGCCGACCTGCTGCACGCTGCTGTCGGCCAGAGCAGTGAAGCCCATGCCCGCATCCTGTCGATGGATCTTAGCGCCGTGCGCGAATATCCCGGTGTTGTCGCCGTCGTATCGGTAGATGACGTCCCCGGCCATACTGATATCGGACCGGTCTTTCCCGGCGATCCGGTACTGGCCGGCGATATTGTGGAATACATCGGCCAGCCTCTTTTCGCGGTAGCCGCCACCAGCATGCGCGCCGCCCGACAGGCGGCCCGACTGGCGAAAGTCGAGTACGAAAAGCTCGAACCGGTGCTGACGACTGAAGCCGCGCTGGCCAAGCAATTCTTCGTGCGCCCCAGTCATTCCCAGTTACGTGGCGATCCGGACACGGCGCTAGCCAATGCCCCGCATCGCCTGCAGGCCGACATGCATGTGGGTGGGCAGGAGCACTTCTATCTGGAAGGTCAGGCCTGTCTGGTGGAACCCACTGAGGACGCCGGCGTATTCGTGCACACCTCAAGTCAGCATCCATCTGAAGTACAGAAACTGGTCGCGGAGGTGCTGGATCTGCCGATTCACGAGATTCAGGTTGAGGTGCGCCGGATGGGCGGCGGCTTCGGCGGCAAGGAAACCCAGGCCGCGCCATTGGCCTGCATCAGCGCACTGCTGGTGCGCGCCACCGGGAGGCCAGTGAAATTCCGCATGGCCCGGGCCGATGACATGATCCAGACCGGCAAGCGCCACGATTTCTACAACACCTACGATATCGGCTTTGATGACAACGGCCTGATGCAGGGCGCCGATATCATGGTGGCGGGTCGATGCGGCTTCTCTCCCGACCTGTCCGACGCGATTGTCGACCGGGCCATGTTCCACGCCGACAACGCCTATTATCTCGATCAGGCCCGCGTAACCGGCCATCGCTGCAAAACCCACACGGTGTCCAACACCGCCTTTCGCGGTTTCGGCGGTCCGCAGGGCATGATGATTATCGAGCGTGCGATGGATGATATCGCCCGCCACATCGGTGCTGATCCACTGGATGTGCGCAAGCGCAACCTGTATCGGCCCGGACGCGACCAGACCCACTACGGCCAGACTGTTGAACAACACGTTCTGGCGGAACTGATCGATTCGCTGGAAACCAGCTCAGATTACCGGGAGCGCCGAACCGCAATCACCGCCTTTAACAGGCGCAGCCCGGTCATCAAAAAGGGCATCGCGCTGACGCCGGTCAAGTTCGGCATTTCATTCACCGCTCAGCACCTGAATCAGGCGGGCGCGCTGGTGCATGTCTATACCGATGGCAGCATTCACCTGAACCATGGCGGAACCGAGATGGGGCAAGGCCTCTACATCAAGGTGGCGCAGGTGGTGGCCGCAGCCTTTCAGGTGGATCTGGAGCGCGTCAAGGTATCCGCGACCCGCACTGACAAAGTGCCCAACACCTCGCCGACAGCGGCATCATCAGGTTCGGACCTCAACGGCATGGCCGCGCTGGACGCCTGTGAAACCATCAAGCAACGGCTGGTGGATTTCGCAGTCCAGACCTATAAAGTCGAACCCGGTAACGTGACCTTCAGCAACAATCAGGTCCATGTGGGCGCACAGGCTTTCGGTTGGGCCGAGTTTGTCCAGCAGGCCTATATGGCGCGGGTGTCACTCTCATCCACCGGCTTCTACGCAACGCCGATAATTTACTATGACCGGGAAGCCGGACAGGGCCATCCGTTCCTGTACTACGCTAACGGTGCGGCCTGTTCGGAAGTGGTGGTCGACACTCTCAGCGGCGAGTACCGCGTCATCCGCACCGATATTCTGCATGACGTGGGGCAATCGCTAAATCCGGAAATCGATATCGGCCAGATCGAAGGCGGCTTCATTCAGGGCATGGGCTGGCTCACCACCGAAGAACTGGTCTTCAGCGACGAAGGGCAACTGCTGACGACCGGCCCGGCCACTTACAAAATCCCCGCCGTGTCTGACGCCCCGCTTGATTTTCGCGTGGCGCTGCTGCCTCACAGCCCGAACCGCGAGGCCACAGTGTTTCGCTCCAAAGCCGTCGGAGAGCCCCCACTGATGCTGGGCATTTCGGTGTGGAGCGCGTTGCGCGACGCTGTTTCCAGCATTGCGGACTACCGCTTCAGTCCGCCACTGGACACCCCGGCCACGCCGGAGCGTGTGCTGGGCGCGGTCACCGCAACCCGCCGCTTCGCCGGCCTGGACGACACCGCATCAGGAGCCGCACCATGCAAAAGCGCATGAACTGGTATCAGGCGGTCGCCGACTGCGAAAAGCGGGGCGAACCCTATGTGCTGGTCACCGTATTAGGTGTGACCGGATCCGTCCCCCGTGAACCCGCCAGCAAGATGGTGGTCACCGGCGACCAGAGCCACGACACCATTGGTGGCGGGCATCTGGAATACCGCATCATCGCCCGCGCCCGTGAAAGGCTTGCAGCGAAAGAGTACGGCTACGAGATGGCGAACTTTCCACTGGGCGCCAGCCTCGGCCAGTGCTGCGGTGGCAGCGTGGCGGTGATGCTTGAGGGCCAGCCCGGCAGCGATGCCCGACTGGTTGTGTTCGGCGCCGGCCATGTGGCACAGGCGCTGATGAGCATCATGGGCCAGCTTCCCTGGCAGGTGACCTGGGTCGACAGTCGCGAAGAATGTTTTCCCGAAGCGCTCCCGATCAACGTTCGCCGGCATCTGACGGATGATCCGGTTGGTGATGCTGCGAATCTGGCCACTGACGCTCACTGCCTGATCCTGACCCATAATCACCAGCTGGACTTTGATCTTTGCCGCACGCTGCTGACCGCTGATACGGCTGCGTCCATAGGGCTGATCGGCTCGCAAACCAAAGCCAACCGCTTTGTGCAGCGACTGGTACACCGCGGCTTCAGCGACGAGGCCATTGGCAGAATCCGCTGCCCTGTCGGCCATCCGGACGTTCCGGGCAAGCGACCGATGGAAGTCGCTGTATCGATTGTCGCGGAGCTCCTGGCCCTTGCGGCAGACGATGGCAACGGCACGCAAGCCGCAAGACGCGGGCTATCCTGGTCAGGGCTGAAAACCCTGATGCAGGAGACACCGGTCGCGACTGAAACTGACACCACGGAGAAATGAATGTCTCTTGAGTCCCTTAACCGGATGAGCGAAGCCGAGGCCCGCCACGCTCTGCAAACCTGTTGCGCGGCTGACCGCTGGATCAACGGGATGGTAGCCGCCCGCCCCTTCCCCAGCAGCGAGGCACTGCACGCCAGAGCCGCGACACTATGGGCTACTTTGAGCGATGAAGACTGGCTGCAGGCATTTGATGCCCACCCTAAAATCGGCGATGTCACCAGCCTGAAAAAGAAATACGCCAATACCCACAGCCTGGCGAGTGGCGAACAATCCGCTACCGCCGCCGCCGACGAATCGGTGCTACAACGACTGAAAAACGGCAACGACGCCTACGCTGACAAGTTTGGCTTTATTTTTATCGTCTGCGCTACCGGCAAGTCCGCCGATGAGATGCTGGCGCTTCTCGAAGCCCGCTTGCCCAATACCCGGGCGCAGGAAATCGAAAATGCCGCCCGCGAGCAGGCCAAAATCACCCACATACGACTGGATAAACTGGCATGAGTAAAAGCCCGATTACCACCCATATTCTCGACCTGGGTACCGGCCGGCCGGCGGCCAATGTTGCCGTCAGCCTGAGCACCGGCGACAACGGCAACTGGACGCTGATCGCAGAAGGGACCACGGATGCCGACGGCCGCATCACTGACTGGTTTGAAGGCCCGATATCGCCCGGCCTTTACCGGCTTGAGTTCGCTACTGCCAGTTACTTCGGCGCACAGGACAAAGCCTGCTTTTACCCGCAAGTCACGCTGGATTTTGAAGTCAGCGACACTGACAGCCACTACCACGTCCCACTGCTACTCAATCAATGGGGCTACTCGACCTATCGGGGGAGCTGATGCCAGAACAGACAACCACATCGGCGCCGGAGCAGCGCGTAAAGGCGTTTCGTGGCCCGCTACTTTACTTCGTAGACGATCCCGGGTTGGGCGAACCGGATCAGGACAGTTACGTCTGGCTGCCGGACGGGCTACTCGTTATTGATAACCAAAAGGTCAGCGCGGTTGGACCGGCCGATCAGCTACTCGACCAATTGCCAGCGGACTGTGAGCCGGAACATTGGCCAGACTCGCTTATCGTGCCCGGTTTTATCGATACTCACGTCCATCTGCCACAGCTCGGAGTGATTGGCAGCTACGGCACGCAGCTTCTCGACTGGTTGGAAACCTACACCTTTCCCGCGGAAATGCGCTTCGAGCAAACCGACTGGGCCCAGAGCCAGGCTGAACTGTTTCTCGACCAGCTACTCCGCCACGGCACCACATCGGCACTGGTGTTCTGCACCTCTCACCCGGGATCGGTGGATGCACTGTTCCAGGCTGCCGAAAAGCGCGGGCAGGCCATTGTGGGCGGCAAGGTGATGATGGATCGTCACGCACCCGAAGGCTTGTGCGACGAGGCCGAAACCAGTGCCCGCGACAGCCAGGCGTTGATTGATCGCTGGCACAACAGGGGGCGCCTGCGCTACGCCGTCACCCCTCGTTTCGCCCCCACCTCATCACCGCGCCAGCTGGAACTGGCCGGCGAGCTGGTGAAAGCCAACCCCGGCGTGCTGATGCAAACCCACTGGGCTGAAAACAAGGCCGAGATCGACTGGGTCGGTTCACTGTTTCCGGAACGGGAAGACTACCTCGACGTCTACCAGCATTACGGCCTGCTGAACGACCACAGCGTGCTGGCCCACGGCATTCACATTGATGACGACGACCGCCAGCGTATGGTCGATAGTGGCGCCCGCATCGCCTTCTGCCCCACCTCGAATACGTTCCTGGGCAGCGGCCTGTTCGATCTCAAAAGTGCCCACGATGCCGGTATCCCCGTAGGGCTGGCCACCGACGTCGGCGGCGGCACCAACCTGTCACTGTTACCCACCATGGCCGAGGCCTACAAGGTATGCCAGCTGCGGGGCGAGTCACTGACGCCGTTTCATGCTTTCTATATGGCCACGCTCGGAAACGCCCGGGTACTGCATCAGGCAGATGAAACCGGCAGCCTCGAGCCCGGCAAGTTTGCGGACTTCCTGATTCTGGATCGCAGCGCGACGCCAATGCTCGGCCTCAAACAAGACCAGAGTGAAACGCTCAGTGAACAGCTTTTCGATCTGATGATTCTTGGCGATGACCGGGTGATTCGCCGTACCTATGTTGCCGGCGAATGCCGGTTTGATCGGGATGCCGCCATCCCTGAACTCACCACAGGAGCAGTCGCCCATGGCAGCCTACCTCAGTGAATGGCTGAGTCTGATCATCCGTTGGTTTCACGTGATTGCAGGGGTTGCCTGGGTAGGCGCGTCCTTCTACTTCATCTGGCTCGACAACCACCTGCGCAAGCCGCCGGAGTGGAAGGTTAAAAAGGGCATAAAAGGTGATCTTTGGGCGGTGCACGGCGGCGGCTTTTACGAAGTCGCCAAGTACGAGCTGGGCCCGGAAGAAATGCCACCCGTGCTGCACTGGTTCAAGTGGGAAGCGTACAGCACTTGGCTCAGCGGCATGGCGCTTCTGTTCACCGTGTACTACTTCGGCTCGCCGGGCTACCTGGTCGACGCCAGCCGCGCGGACCTGACACCCCTGGCGGCGGCCGCAATCGGGCTCGGTTTTATTGGCGGCATGCTGGTGCTTTACGAAGCCTTGATACGCAGCCCACTGGCGCGCAACGGCAAAGCCTTTGGGCTGGTGTTGTTTGCCCTGCTGGTTGCGGTGGACTGGACGCTGTTTCATATCTTCGCCGGTCGTGGCGCGTTTATCCATGTGGGTGCGGTTATTGGCACACTGATGGTGGGCAATGTGTTTCTCGGTATTATGCCGTCCCAGCGGGCACTGGTACGTGCAGTCGAGAACAACGAGACGCCGGGGCCTGAAGTCGCGCGACTGGCGGCACAGGCCAAGCTGCGATCAACCCACAACAACTACCTGACTCTGCCGATCATCTTCATCATGATCAGCAACCACTACCCGATGTTCTACGGCCACGAATACGGCTGGGCTGTGCTGGCAGCGATTGGTTTTATCACCGCTTTCGCCCGGCACTTTTTCAACCTTCGACACAGGGGCGTTTACCGGCCATCGATCCTGCTGATTGCTGCGATCATGACGGTCATCCTGATCGGCGTGCTGGCGCCATCGCCGACATCCGTTCCGGCAACCCCATCCGGCTCTGATACCAAAGTGACCGACGCCGATATTCAGTCGCTGATCGACACCCACTGCACCGGCTGCCATGCAAAAGTGCCCTCAAGCCCCGCCTTTCAGGCACCCCCTGCCGGCATCGCGTTTGATTCTCTGGAAGCGGTGAAGCAGCACCGGGAGAAGGTATTGCAGGCGGCGGTAAACAGTCAGTACATGCCGCTGGGGAACATGACCGGAATGAAACCGGAGGAGCGGAAGATGCTGGGCCGCTGGTTACAGCAACCCACTCAGTAATTAACGGGCTATGGGCCCATGACAGGGTTGTGCCCACCAAGTTGTGCTCGCTAAAAAGCCCGCAGGTTCTCACGAACTTGCGGGCTTTTTAATTGCCAGTTCAATGGCTGGCCGCCATCACATCTTCGCAGCAAAGTTCGCGTTGATCCGCTGCAACAGATAATCCCGGGCCGAAATCGGCGGGTATTTCTTTTCCGGCCCCTGAATCATGACGTCTTTATTGGCCTGGCAGAAGAACGCCATGCTGTAGCGCGGGCCACGGTATTCACCGGCCCTGGGCATCCGCACGCGGTGCAGTGTGGATCTCAGTCTGTCGTCGCTCCAGCGCATCAGCATGTCGCCGATGTTGCAGGTTATGACATCATCACGGGGCACCACGCTGCTCCACTCCTGCTGATCGCTGCTACGTGCGTCCTTGCCGGGGCATACCTGCAAACCGCCCTGGCCTTCTTTCTGGAACACCATCGTCAGGCAGTCAAAGTCGGTGTGGGCACCGGCGCGCCAGATGCCCGGCTCCGCTTGCGCGTCGTCCGCCATCGGCAGGTAATGCAACAGGCGCAGGGTGCTCTGATATTCCGGTGAGCTGCGATCATGGGCCCTGGTGAAAAAGTCGCGTTCAAAGCCCAGTTTGTCAGCGAAGCACGACAGAATCGCCATGCCCACCTGCCAGGCACTGTGTTCAAAATTCAGAATAATTCGCTGGAACTCCGGCAAAGTCGTCTGGCCCGGCCAGAGATCATCCATATGAGGCAGCGTCGCCTGATAGGATTCTTTCTGGTCAGCCGTGCCGGTTGAGGGGCGCACCTGCGACATGAACTCCCAGCCGGCATTGAGCCCCTGCTTGAGCGGGAACCGGCCTTTGGTGTCCTGATCCAGCGCAAAGAAGGCTTCGGTTGCCGCAAACGCTTCGCGAACCCGTTCAATATCCAGGCCGTGATTCACCAGCTGGAAGAATCCAACGTCGCTCGCTGCCTGCCAAAGCTGCTCGGTGATCGCTTCGCGGCGGTTCGCAAAATCGCTCAGGTCGATCAATGGAATCTGGCGCCGGTCGGTTTCAATGCCTTCACCGCCAAGTGTGCTTTCGAATTCGAGTTCTTTCATCCCGTATTTCATTGTCTTACTCCGCCGCAGGCTCAGGCATGAAGGAACGATCCACCGCGGTTTCCGGATCAAACGATGCGACATCAATACCCTGTGCACGAGCCGTCCACTTCCAGGTGGTCGCAAGGCGCTCCGGGTTGAAAACACCCATACCTTGCTCTGAACTGGCCTCGTTATACACCAGCGATTCGATGGAGCGAATGGTATCGGCTGCCAGCGCGGCATCCACTTCCGGCACGACATTATGCACAGCTTCACCGCTTTCATTGGGGTGAGCCCAGGTGTACTCGACGGCTTTTGCGTAGGCCTTTACAAATCGACGCGCAACATCGGGACGCTCATTGAGAAATGTTTCGCTGGCGATAACCGAAGTTGAATAGAACTTCAGCCCCGCGTCATACCAGGGCAACACCTGCAATTCCTTGCCAGCAGTCTTCGCCACAGCGGCGTACTTTTCCTTATCGGTAATCCAGCTGATCACCACATCAGTGCGGCCGGTGAGTAGCATCGGGTTCAGTGCCCCCGGGTCGGTTTTGACCAGTTTGACGCTGTCCTTATCGACACCATTAATATCAAGCAAAAGGGGCAGGAAAACATTTGACGAGGTGAACGGCGAGGTCGCTACAGTCTTGCCGGCAATATCCTTTACGCTGTCGACACCCGATCCTTTCAAGGTGTAGAACGCATGAGGCGCTTCGCTGAAGACCGAATAGATGCCTTTTACCGGGATATTGTCGTTGGCTCGCGCCTGCAGCAATGCAACCAGGTCGGAAAGACCCACATCGGCACGACCGGTCATCAGCTTGGTCAGGGCATCGGTTGAACCCCGACCCTGAGAGATGCTGACATCCAGATCCTGCTCTGCAAAGAAGCCCTTCTCCAGCCCCACATAAACCGGCGCCTTGTCACCGCCTGGCAGCCAGTCAAGCTGGAAGGTGACCTTGTCTGCCGCCAGCAGCGTTGACGAGCCCATCATCATCCCCGCCAGCACCAGTGTTTTCGGGATAAATCCCCATGCCTTTTTCATGCTTGTCATTTGCTAGTCTCCGAGTGTCAGAATCAGCGCATCACGCGCCATCAATGAAACCGGTCTGGCGTGGCGACAGTCGAAGAGCACACAGCAAGTGGAGGTCGGAACCGGATCACCCTTGCCATCACGCTCCGCCATTGCCCTATAGCAAGCCGGTCGCGCGATGAGCAATGCCCGGGTTCCTGAATGTGAAGGAACCTGACCGCTTCTACTCAGTCACGTTCAGGCAGGACCCCGGGCGATCAATGCGTTTGCGCACCGAGCCTTCTCAGGGGTCCATCACCTGACTTCAACAAAGCATCCGACATGCCAGAACTGAAGAACCCGCGCGCCACATAGCATTGACAGGAAAGCACCCCACCCTGACCAACCGGACAGCTTTTCAAACTGCACCAAGATAATCCACAATCACGCGACCGTGCTGCGAAATAAAGCACCGGATTACGGGCGGTGATAACACGGTAGACCGGACGGGCCGGGCTTCAGAGAAATGGAAAGGTTATTGCTTTGCATAAGTGCTCAAGAGTGCAGAGCGCTGCAACATAAATGAGGCAGCACTTAATCCATCGTTTTCAAGAGTAGAAGCGGTCAGGTTACCCCGCCTTCAAGTTGAAGAGGCTACTGCAGAACGACTGCCCCACAACGTTTTGCAGCCAGCTTATCGGGCACCGGGACATTGCTCTTTTTTTCAGATTCGGGCCTTACCGGGTCCGATCAGTAGAGGAATGACCATGAACTACCTGATTCGCAATGCCATCGCGCTGTTTTCAGAACAGCACCCCAGTGCCACAGACATTCGGATCGCCGACGGCAGGATCACCGAAATCGGCCGCCAACTCACGCCAACCAACGATTACCCGGAGCAGATCATTGACGCCCGTGGGTGTGTCATTTACCCCGGGCTGGTCAACACCCACCATCATCTGGCGCAATCTATCCTCAAGGGGATTCCGGGCGGTATTAACCAGGGCCTGGGTGACTGGCTTGCCTCCGTGCCTTATCGGTTCTGGCCTCATATCACACCTGATCTGATGTACCACGCCGCCCGCCTGGGCCTTTACGAGTTGCTCCGCTCGGGCGCAACCACTTGCGCTGATCATCACTATCTCTATCACCGGGACACGTCGCAGGAACTGGAAGATGCCGTTTGGCAGGCGGCGGACGATCTCGGCATTCGACTGGTGCTGTGCCGGGGCAGTGCAACCGAGCAGGGCAGCCACAAGGGCATGGCACGGGGCGGTGTTGTGCCGGAAACACTGGATCAGGTAATGAGCCGGATGGAACACAGTCGCACCCGTTACCATCAGGAAGGCGGCAATGCCATGCGCAAGCTGGTTGCAGCGCCCACCAGCCTGATTCACTCCAGTTCACCCCAAAGCCTGAAAACGATTGCCGAATGGGCTGGCCAGCACGGTATCCGCCGTCACTCCCACCTGCTGGAAGTGGACTATGACGAGCAGCAGTCGCTGCAAAAATATGGCATGAAGGCTATTGATTACGCAGCTGATTGCGGCTGGCTGGGCCCGGACGTCTGGTTTGCTCATCTGGTAAAGGCCGACGACTACGCCATCAGCAAGCTGGCAGCTACCGGCACGGGCATTGCCCACTGCCCCACCTCAAACTGCCGACTCGGCAGCGGCGTCGCGCCGGTGATTGAACTGCAGCAGGCAGGCGCGCCCATCAGTATCGGCGTTGATGGCTCAGCCTCGTCCGAGTCCGGGTCGATGCTGCAGGAGCTGAACCTGACCTGGCTGCTTCACCGCGCCGTTCACGGGCCTGACGCGACCCATCTGGAAACTGTTCTCCATTGGGGCAGCCGGGACGGAGCAAGGTTGCTGGGACTCAACGACCTGGGCGAGATCGCAGTCGGTCAGGCTGCTGACCTTGTGCTGTACGATATTCGTAAACCCCGCTTTTCAGGTGTTCACACTCCGCTGATGGCGCCCTTGCTCTGTGCCGAGCCCACCGCCGTCAAGCACAGTTTTATCAATGGCAAACCGGTAGTGCGGGACGGGCAGGTGAAGGGGCTGGATGAGGCCGAGCTGGTGGCAAGTGTGCAGGCCAGCGTGAACACTCTGCTGGCGCGGGTCAGCTAACCACTCCGGGACCAATTTAACACCCACAAAAAAGCCCGGCGCAGAGATGCGTCGGGCCAAGGGAGACAGCAATAACTGCGGAAGTGCGATCTCCCGCGGTCATTGCCCTTGAAACCTCTTACTTCGGCAGAGTCGATGTCATACCTTCGACATACCAATTCATACCGGCCAACTCTTCCTTCGTCATGTCCTTGCCTTCAGGCACTCGCAGCTTGCCTGACTGGTCTTTCAACGGGCCGGCAAACGGATGCAGTGAACCGTTACCAATGGCTTCGATGGTGTCGTCAATCTTCTTGCGCTGTTCGTCAGTCAGACGATCACTGATGCTGGCGATTTTGATATCGCCTTCATGGATGCCGCCCCAGTAGTCTTCAGATTTCCAGGTGCCGTCCATAACTTGCTGAACTGTCTGGATGTAGTACGGCGCCCAGTCATCCACTACCGACAGCAGGTGCGCTTCGGGCCCGAAACGGGACATGTCCGATGCCTGGCCTACTGCCCAGATGCCGCGTTTTTCGGCTGCCAGCATCGCAGCCGGACTGTCTGTGTGCTGGATAATCACATCAACGCCCTGATCCATCAGAGTATTGGCGGCATCCGCTTCCTTGGCAGGGTCAAACCAGGTGCTGACCCAGACCACTTTCAGCTCAACATCAGGATTAATCTTGCGGGCTGCCAGGAAGGTAGCATTGATATCGCGGATCACTTCAGGAATCGGGAAGGATGCAATGAATCCCAGCTTGTTGGTCTTGGTAACCATACCCGCAGCCGTACCGGAAACATAACGGCCCTCGTAGGTTGTGGACAGGTAGGTTCCCATATTCTCTGACCGCTTGTAGCCGGTCGCGTGCAGGAAGGTTTTATCCGGGTATTCTTTTGCTACCCGTGCGGTCGGGTTCATGAAACCGAACGACGTGGTGAAGATAATGTCGTTGCCGGCCTGCGCCAGCTTGCGAATGGTACGTTCTGCATCAGCCCCTTCACTGACATTTTCTACATAGGTGGTCTGCACTTTATCGCCGAAGTGCTCTTCAAGAGCCAGACGCCCCTGATCATGCTGGTAGCTCCAGCCGTGGTCACCCACCGGTCCGACATAAACGAAACCGACTTTCATCGGGTCTTCAGCAAAGGCCTGCATCGGCAGAACCAGTGCGGCCACCAGCGCCAGCTTTTTAAACAATCGCATACGTGCACTCTCCTGTTATGAATTACTTTTTTAGTACTTATCCACGTTACGGCAGCAGCGTGCCTCCACCCCGGAGCCGTTAGGACCTGTTCCCGACCGGTGACCAGCACCGAACGTGAATTGGCATTGTCATCACTCTTTACTCTTTGCATCGAGCAAAAAGCTGGCCAAATGTTCAGGAAATCGAGTAAACCACTGATATAGAGTCAGTTAGCTATTTTAAGGTAGCAGAAAATACCAGAGAGTATGACGAGCAGCACCAAAAGTGAGCATAAAGAAGGCGCCCTGCCTGCTTATATTGCAGGCAGGGCGTGGAACGGTATGGCGAGCGGTATACGCCCTCAGACTTTGAACTGGCTGATCAGGCCGCGCAGGTTTTCGCTGAGTCGTGCCAGTTCCTGACTCGCTTCAGTCGTTTGGGTGACGCCGGTATCACTGCGCTGAGCCGCTTCAACAATTCGCACGACGTTCTGGTTAATTTCTTCAGAAACGTGGCTCTGCTCCTCAGCAGCAGTGGCGATCTGGGTCACCTGATCGTGAATCTGCCCGACCGATTTCTCGATTGTACGCAGGGTGTCCGTTGCGTGGTTGATGCGCTCAACCGTTTCACCGGAACGTGCCCGGGAGGCCTGCATCCGTTCAACTGCAGCCCGCGATTCGGTCGTGAAGCCATCGATCATCTCGCGAATCTGGTCGGCCGATTCCGCACTGCGCCGGGCAAGCTGGCGCACTTCGTCTGCAACCACCGAGAATCCCCGACCGTGGTCGCCTGCACGGGCCGCCTCAATCGCAGCGTTCAGCGCGAGCAGGTTGGTCTGTTCGGTCACCGCATGAATCACGTCCAGCACCTGCTGGATGTCATCCGTCTTCTCCGCCAGCTTGTCGATGTTACTGGCGGTCTGGGCGATCTCTTGCGACAGAGCGTTCACTGCCGACTGGGCGTGGGTAATGGTTTCACCGCCGTCTTTCGCCAGGCGGTCAGCATCCGATGCGGCCGATTCTACGGAATTGGCATTGCCGGCAATCTGCTGAATCGTGGCCGACATTTCATGGATCGCCGAGGCAATCTGATCCGTTTCAGAACCCTGCTCCTGCACCGATGAGCGGGTTTCGCTGGCCACACTGCTCAGTTCTTCAGCCGCCGATGCAACCTGATCGGTCGTCGAGCCCACTTCACGGATTGTGTTCTGGATCTTGATGGTAAAGGCATTGAAGCGGCGCCCAAGCTCCGATAGCTCGTCGTTACCCTCATCCGGCAACCGCTGACGCAGATCACCCTCGCCTTCGGCAATTTCGCGCATGGTCTGGCTTACAGCCTGGATCGGACGTGTGACACTCAGCCCCACGAAACCGCCGAGTATCAGAGCGATAACGACGATCACCAGTGTCGCCAACAAAATGGATGTCATGGCACTGACCACTTCGGCATCGATTTCTTCCCGGGCCGCTGCAACTTTCTGGTCTATGTCCGTGACATAGACACCCGCACCCAGCAACCAGTCCCAGCCGGGAATAACGACGGAATAGGACACCTTGGGTTCCGTATTACCCGACGCTGGATTCGCCCACTCATAACCATGTATGCCATCCTTTTCGGCCGCATCAAACAGCGTCAAAACCAGTTTCCGAACGGTCGCATTGTCACGCAACAATGCAGGCCCTTCCTTAGTCGGGTCGGGGCGGTATGCCAGATTGATCAAGTCGCGACTATAGGCAAACACATAATTGTTGTTGCCAAAGCCGATCGCCCGGATTCTATCCCGGGCCTGCGTCTTTGCTTCTGATTCGGCTAGCGAGGGATCGCTCTTGGCTTGAAGTACCGCCGATCGGGCTGCCTCGACTACATTCTTCAGACCTTCCTGGCGAGCTTCCATGATCTGTTCACGCAGTCGTTCGACTTCGTGGTCACCGTTGGTCTTTAACTGGTTCACAGTCATCCAGCTCATTACAACTGCGGTCAGCAGTACGGGTACGATTGTCGCCAGCATCAGACGTGAGCGAATGCGCAGCCGGTTCAGTATTGTCATTGTCAGGATCCCGTAGGTATGGCTAAACAGTTTTTTGTTATCCGTGGTGGTATCACGGGCCCCATTGCGCCAAGTTGTGGGGCGCTGGGGCGAGATAGATGCAAACACCACATACTATAGCGGCCATTGCGCAGATTTCTTCAGCCGAAGTTACACAGTCATAACAAAACCGTTTAACGTCCCTGCTGAGCGAGGCACGCGCTGTGATCCGCGAATGCGACAGATTCTGGTAAAAAGGCAGGAAAATTCTCAATTTCGGGCCATAGTTAAGGTATTCGCATCTCAGCAAGGACCTTATTCAGGATGTATCCAGACAAGCCAACGCCTCAAGGCCCTGAGGCGCAGCGTCGCACCTCCACCCCCAAACTCTTGCGTCACACCAGACAACTTCTGGCGATGTGTCTGTTGTTATTCGGACTGATCGGTCTGGTAACGCCGGCGCAGGCTCAGGATGACGATATAGATCCAGCACAAACCGACGTCTCACCGGTCACCATTGACGGTGAAGTCCTGTTTCGCCTCGCCGGCACCAACTCCTTCCCGTCGACAGAACGGGCCGGCAACGTCGCCAGCCGCATCGCTGAAGCCGCCAGAGATGACGGGATCGCGCCGGAGGACGTGAAGCTGGTCAGCGGCGACAACCGCGTCAACATCATGGCAGGTGAACGCCGGTTGCTGGTGATTTTCCCCATCGATGCAAGTATCGAAGGCGCACCGATTGCAGAAGTAAGTGAAGTATTCAAAACCCGGATTGCCAGCGCCATTACTGCTTATCGCAGCCACCGGACATCCGCGTACCTGTTTCAGGCCCTGCTATACGCCGGCGCGGCAGTGCTGATCGCCGGCGTGCTTATCTGGGCGATTATTGTACTGTTCCGGCGTCTGCTGGCCTTTCTTGAAGCCCGATACAAGCGGCGGGTACAAGACCTGAAGATCGAGTCGTTCGAGGTGGTTCGGGCAGAAAACATCTGGGGCGCTGTCACCGGCCTGCTCAGGTTCATCCGCACGGCAACGGTTTTGATACTCGCCTACCTGTGTGTCGAGTTTGTGCTGTACCAGTTCCCCTGGACCCGGTCCACCGCCAATATCCTGCTCAATATGGTGGTCGATCCGCTGACCTCCATTACGGTGGCATTCATCAACTATCTGCCGCAGTTGATCTTCCTGATCATTCTGATTGCCGTCGCCCGTTACCTGATCAAGCTGATGCACCTGTTTTTCAGAGGCGTCGAGCGCGGGCGCGTTCAACTCGGCGAGTTTGACCCTGAATGGGCCCAGCCCACATTCAAGTTGCTGCGCTTCTTCGTCATTCTGCTTACCGCGGTGCTGGCTTATCCCTATATTCCCGGCTCCGGCAGCGCCGCATTCCAGGGGCTGTCGCTGTTGCTCGGTATTATGGTCTCACTGGGCGCGTCTTCGGCGGTATCAAGCATCGTTGCGGGCTATGCCATGACTTATCGGCGGGCATTCCGGATCGGCGATCTGATTTCGGTGGGTGAATACACTGGTGTAGTGGAGGAAACGCGGCTGCTGGTGACCCATTTGCGCACCGTGCGCAATGAGGAAATTGTGCTTCCCAATGCGCTGATTCTGAACAGCCCGGTCAACAATTTGAGCCGGTCATCATCCGGCGATGGTCTGGTACTGCACACCACCGTCGGTATCGGCTACGAAACACCCTGGCGGCAGGTCGAAGCCATGCTGAAAGAGGCCGCCGGGCGCACCCGCAACATCCGCAACAAACCCGCTCCCTTCGTGCTAGAGAAGGAGCTGGGCGACTTCGCCGTGGTGTATGAACTGAATGTGTATGTCGACAAGCCGGCGCACAGGTTCCATCGCTATGCCGAATTGCATCGCAACATACTGGACGTGTTCAACGAATATGGCGTGGCCATTATGACGCCATCCTATATTGCTGACCCGGAAGAACCCAAACTGGTGCCCAAAGAAGCCTGGTACGCGGCTCCGGCTGCGCCGCCTGCCGACACAGCCGGCGGCGATAAGACGGGCAACGGGGACGATCCGGAAGAAACCCGATCTCAGGACAACAAGTCACCCAAACCTAATCTGCCAAAAGACAGGTCATCGTAAGGGCACGCGCGATTGCGGTCAGTGGCGGCCGAGGTGACTGAACACCTCGGTCCCTGCGCTGACGGCAATCGCGACCACCAGCCCGCTCAGCACCAGCCCGACCAGCGCGATCACCACCGCCAGAAAACGGGGTATGCTGCGCTTGGGCACACGGTCGCCATAGCCGACTGTGGTACCGGTGATGCAGGCCCAGTAGAGCGCGTCCTGCCAGCGCCAGCCTTCAATCCGGCCGGCCCATAAACCGAGTACAAGAATCAGCACAGCAAGGAACGTAAGCACCGGCGATGCCTGCAGCAAGCGCTCAAAAAACAACACAACAAACTGGGAGGTAAACGCCATAACAATTCCGGGATCCGGGCAGTGACGGTATCTGAATCATAATCATCAGGCTTCAGCCTGTCACGGAACGCACCTGAAGGGTCAGGCCCAACGTCTCTCCTTGGTAAAGACGATATTCATATAGAGCTTGAAGCCCGCTTCCGACAGCGATCCGTAAAGCTCTTCACGCACGTTATCCAGCTCACCGATATCAACCGGCCCGAAGTCGTTTGGCGTAATGAACGTGATATCCACTGCCAGCTCCCGCCCGACTTTGGCCATCCGAATAACCGCATTGGGCAGCCGATGATTGGCCGCTACTGCGTCAATCCGCGTCCGCAGGTCTTCCTGCAGATCTTCTGAAGGCGCCATCATTAACAGTTCGCGGACGCTATAGACCAATCGGCTCACCGGCACCCTGATAAAGAAAACGGACGCCGCGACAACCATCCCCGGGTCGATGTAGGGAACAATCGCGCGCCAGTCGGTATAGGACAGACCGAAGCTCAGACAGAAACTGGCCAGCACCACGGTGCTGAAAACCAGATCGGCCATCCACTGCTCTGATTCTGCCTGCACCAGATCCGGCAGGTCCGCGCCTTTGCTTTTGAGATAGAGCCACACCACCAGGCAGGTCAGCATCGAAATCAACGCATAGAGCATGCCCGACAACGAACTGGTGGCGGTATTGCCTCCATCCAGAATCAGAACCAGTGCGGTCACCACACCATAGATACAGACACCGATAATGACGATCGCCTTGAGCGATACGATCAACGGCTCCAGCGCGACCCGGCCAAACTGGAAGGTGTTGTCATGGGGACGATTGACCATCCACAGCGCCACTATCGAGAGGATCGACAGAAAAATACTGACGCCCGAATAGATGCCGTCAAACAGGATCACGCTGGATTTGATGGCCAGGCCCCAGAACAATCCCAGAACCGTGACGAATAGCGCACCCCAGACCGATATCTGCAGTAGCCGGCTTTCAAGACGGGACGTTTTATTCATCGCAAACCTCATTCAGAGATGCCCTGCTACAACCCTGTAGCAACCAGCAATCGCGGCAAGCATAGAGCAGCCCCGGCGCCGCGCTATCCGTGTTAGTACCCATCGGGTCGGGTGACGGCAAAACCGCTATCGCGCGCTTTACTGATCCAGATCAAATTTTATCGAGGTCGCAGTTGATTCAGGTCAAACAGGCGGCCCACCAGCCGGGATAAAGTTGTCATATCAACTTATATCAGGAGGTACTCATCATGTATCTGGACACTGTTGTTATCGCCGGCATGGCCACTGTTTCACTGTTGTTCGTATTCTTTGGGGGCGTGGGTTACTTCATCTACAAGGACTCCCACAAGCACAAATAGCCCGAGCGATATCCCGGGAGTTTCACCTGCCACCGGTCGGCGCTATGATGGAGCCGGTTCGGGGCGGCCGCTCATGGCTGCGCCGAAAAAGTGTCAGGAGCTCCATGCGACAAGCACCCTGTCCCCGTTGCGGGGTTCATCCCAACATTTGTGTCTGCGATGCCTGTCAGCCGATCAGCGGAGCTCCGCCGCTCTGGGTATTACAGCATCCATCAGAAGTGGCACAAAACAAGGGGACACTGAGGATCGCCACCGCGTGTCTGCCCGATTTAAGGGTACTGGTGGGCGAAACACCGGCTGATTTCGAACCGCTCGCCATTCGCAGCCAACAGATTCCCATGGGGCTGATTTATCCCACCACCGCCAGCGCCGCGCTGGAATCCGCCCCCGTCGCACAGGTGCGGGAATGGATTATTCTGGATGGCACCTGGCGCAAGGCGTCCCGTATTTTTCTCAGCAACCCCTGGCTCAACGCGCTGCCGCAGTTCCACTTTAATGCCGCACCGCCTTCACGCTACCGCATCCGCAAAGCCTCCCGGGATGACAGCGTCTCCACCGTCGAGGCCATCGCCCATCTATTGTCCCAGGTCGCGCCCGGTTGCGATTACGATCCGCTGTATGCCGCGCTGGACACGTTAGTCAAACGCCAACTCGCGCAGATGCCGCCTAAAGTCCGGCAGCGGTACGACTGATTACGCTATTGCGTTTCTGATAGCGCTATACTGCCGTGACCCGTACAACACAATAATAACGAGACAGAAGGCACCTCGACATGACCACGAGCACTCCTGAAAAAAACACCAGCGCAGGCCTCAAGCCCAGCACCATCCGCATCGGTCGCCGCTATCGTGCCAGCCGTATTGACGACGATTATGATGCCATCGTGATTGGTTCCGGCATCGGAGGCCTCACCACAGCGGCCTGCCTGTCAAAGGCCGGCAAGAAGGTGCTGGTGCTGGAGCAACACTACACGGCCGGCGGGTTTACCCACAGCTATGCCCGGAACGGCTATGAGTGGGATGTGGGCGTGCACTACATCGGCGATATGGGATCGCCCAACACACTGGCTCGCAAACTGTTCGATTACATTACGGACGGCCAGCTCAAGTGGGCACCAATGGACGAAACCTACGACCGGTTCTATCTCGGCGATAAAATCGTCAACCTGAAAGCAGGCAAAGAACAATTTCGGGCATCGCTGGTCGAGGCCTTTCCGGAAGAAGAAAAAGCCATAGATGCGTACATTCGGTTGCTGGGTAAAGTGTCGTCGGGTATGCAGATCTACACCATGTCCAAGCTGGCACCCACAATGACAGCTCCGCTGGTCGGCAAAGCCGTCAGCCTCGCCCTGCCCCGTTACTTCAATCAAACCACTTACGAGGTACTCTCGGGACTGACCGATAACCAAGCCCTGATCGGCGCGATCACCGGCCAATGGGGCGATTGTGGTGTCACCCCGAAGCAATCAAGTTTCCTGATTCATGCGTTGATCGCCAAACATTATGTTCACGGCGGCTACTACCCGGTCGGCGGGGCATCGGAGATGGCCAACACTATTATTCCGGTGACTCAGCAGGGCGGCGGCGATGTTTTCACCTACGCCGATGTCACCAATATTCTGGTCGAAAACGGACGCGCCTGTGGCGTTCGCATGGCCGATGGCCACGAGATTCGCAGCGAGCTGATCATCAGTAATGCCGGCGTCATCAATACCTTTGAAACCCTGTTACCTGAAGCCGCCGTGCGTAAAAGCGGTTACCCCCGCACGCGCCAGACGATACAGCCGTCGATGTCCCATATCGGGTTGTATATTGGCTTCAAAGGCACGGCAGCGGAGTTGGGGTTGCCGAAAACCAATTTCTGGATTTATCCGGACGAACACCACGACCGCAACGTCGAACGTTTTCTGGATAACACCAACTCCGAGTTCCCGGTGGTCTACATCTCGTTTCCGTCAGCCAAGGACCCGAGTTATCTGAGCCGCTATCCCGATACCGCTACCGTCGAAATCGTCGCACCCACCACCTACGACATGTTCGCACAGTGGAAAGACGACACCTGGGGCAAGCGCGGCGAGGAATACGAGCAGCTCAAGCAGGTCGTCACCGACCGCCTGCTGGAAAAACTCTATGAAAAACTGCCCCAGTTGCGGGGTAAAGTGGACTATGTAGAAGCCTCGACGCCGCTATCGACGGACTGGTTCTGCCGCTACAGCCGCGGCGAAATCTACGGCCTCGACCACACGCCGGAACGATTCGACCAGACCTGGTTACGGCCGAAAACCCGTATCCCGGGGCTCTATCTAACCGGACAGGACATTCTGACCTGTGGCGTGGTGGGTGCGATGATTGGCGGTCTGGTAACAACGTTGTCGATACAGGGCGTGAAAGGTGCGGGGCTGGCAAAGCGGATATTTGTGGATAAGGCAGGCACAACACAAGCTGAACCCGGCCTGGTTTAATCCTGATTTCTGCCGGAGAGAGCACTGATACGCCCCTCTCCGGCAGAGAGTCATCAGAACCGGAATTGAGGCCCTACTGACAGGATGTGCAAATCTGTTTCACCCGTGGTTTCATCATCTCCGATATCGGGGATGAAATCCCAATCCAGTCGCACTGAAACATTATCAGTCACGTTGTAAAGGGCGCCCAGACCGGTGCGAAAACTGACACCACTTTCTTCTTCATCACCGACGATCATCATCCCGGAACCACTGATATAGCCTTTTGAATCATAGTTCCAGGCCACGATCCCTGCCTTGGCAAACAGCCGGAAGTCGTTATCCCGCGAAGTACCGAACAGCATTGTGCCGTCAAAGGCCTGATAACCACTGGCAAGGGATGCAGACGCTCCGAAGGCCGAGCCTGACGCTTCAACGTCATCGACGAAGGTAAACCCTACTTCGCCACCAATATATTCGCTGAACGATGCACCGAAGTAGGCGCGCACTGCCAGCGACTTGTCGTCACAGCTAAGTGGCTCAAGATCGTCGCAAAAGTCGGTGGCAATTGATTGGCCTACCGATACCCCGGCATAAGGCATGGCTTTTGACTTGGCTTCGTCAGCCTGGGCTGTCGTCATAAAAGCCAGGCTACCTAGAACCAGACCACTCGCGCGCAGCATTTTTCTTCCTGTCATGGGAATCCTTTTTTATGTGTGGTGCTATATCGCAACCTGATCATTCAGGGAGGCGATATTTTAGCGGGTTGCCAAGGTCGAGGCTTCCACACTGACAGGGAAAAATGTAAAAACCTGTAATTTATTCAGCAACATGCACCGCTGCAGGACTCGTCACCCGAACAGTCCACAGACTGGCCTCCCTAGCCCGCATCCGGCGTGTGGCGCTGGAGTCCGGAGCGCAACACATCAGCAGCGTATGCCCATCGGGGCCACCCAGCATGCAGGCGAATACGCCCAGGCCAGCCGGTGCCTTAATCTCGGCTGTAATCCCGCCGCCTTCGGCAACGCGAATACAACGCTGATTAAAGGCGTCAGCGATCCAGATCTGGCCATCACGATCCAAACAGCAACCATCAGGCCCGACCGCAAGCTGCTTCAACAGTTCGGCCCGCGGGCCGGGTTCAGGCTTGTCACCGAATGCGGCCCAGTCCCGACGCTCCGTCAGTTCGCCATTTTCAGCGATCGTAAATGCAGTCATCCGGTTGCCAAAGGTCTCACCAACGACCAGGGTGCTGGCATCGGGCAGAATCACCATACCGTTCGGAAAAGCGAGGTCTTCTGCAGCGAGTGAGACATTGCCTTCGGGATCCAGGTGCACCAGTGCAGCCGGACGCATTTCCTCACCACCCATCAGATCAAACCCGAAGTTGCCGACCCACGCTGAACCGTCGGCGGCTACCACCATGTCGTTGGCATGGCCGGTCGCATAGCGGCTGATATCGGCATGGGTCGTCAGCTTGCCATCCGGCCAACGGCGAAGTACCTGATGGTCCCGCATTGAGACCACCAGCAAAGAACCGTCCGGCATCCACCCCAACCCTGATGGCTGGGATGGCACGTCCAACACTTTCTCAAGCTCACCCCCAGCAGGCGATAGCGTATAGACCGCCTGGCGATAGAAGTCCGACACCCACCAGCGACCATCGTGCCAGCGCGGACCTTCAAAAAAGGTGCCGCCGTCGGCCAGTAATTCCGGAGAATCTGTCATGCTGAGCTCCCGTCCATTTACGATGTCAGAAAACCACCGAGACGCTGGCGAATGATTGATTCGGCATCGCTCATGATGCGACTGATCAGGTCATCACAACTGGGGATATCATGAATCAGGCCGGCCACCATGCCGCAGCTCCAGGCGGCGGCATTCATTTCGCCTTCCTGCAGTACTTTGCGTCCCTGAACACCGGTCACCAGGTGCCGAATATCCTCAATACCTATCGCATCACCCTTGAGTTCTTCAATCCGGATGATTTCATCGACCGCGGCATTTTTCATGACCCGCTCGGTATTGCGCAGGCCGCGCATGATCAACCGGGTCTGCAACTCGTCGGCATCCACTATGGCCTGTTTGACGTTCTGGTGTACCGGTGCATCCTGGGTGGCAATAAAGCGGGTTCCCATGTTCATACCTTCCGCGCCCAGCGCCATTGCGGCCACCAGACTACGGCCGTCCGCCATGCCGCCGGACGCAACAAAGGGAATCGTAAGTGCTTCGGCAGCGCGGGGCAGCAGGATAAAGTTGGGGATATCATCCTCCCCGGGATGCCCGCCACACTCGAACCCATCAACACTGACCGCATCACAGCCAATCTTCTCGGCCTTGAGTGCATGGCGCACTGAGGTGCACTTATGGATGACTTTGATCCCTTCAGCTTTCAGGCTCGGCATGTACTGCTCCGGACTGCGGCCTGCCGTTTCCACTGCCTTCACACCGCCCTCAATAATGGCCTGAATGTACTCGGGATATGGCGGTGCATTGAACGATGGCAGGAACGTCAGGTTCACCCCGAACGGCTTATCCGTCATTTCCCGACAACGCGCAATCTCTTTTGCCAGATCTTCCGGGGTCGGCTGGGTCAGTCCGGTAATGATGCCCAGTCCGCCTGCATTGGACACGGCAGCCGCCAACTCGGCAAAACCAACATGATGCATACCACCCTGGATAATCGGATGCTGGATCTGGAATAGCTCGGTAATTCTGGTTTTCACAGGACACCCCGTTTTGATTTTTCGCGCGTATGTTTTATTTATTGAAACGTGATTTCATTATTCATAGCACGCAACAGGAATCAATGGGAGTAAGACGACACCGGATGCCAGGGATGATCGAGGGTTAGCGAAATGCAGCAATGAGACGTGAAAAGAGGGGAAAACGACTCAATCTCCGACGTATACCTGCGTTTGGTTACGACCCGCTGATTTCGCCTGATACAGGGCCTGGTCTGCTTTTTTCAGCAGCACCAACCGTTCGGCACCATGCTCCGGATTGATCGCAATACCAGCAGAAAACCCCACACTTGCAGGCCCATCCGGGCCGAAGGAACGCGCTGAAAACGTGTTTCGCAGCGTTTCCAGCCGAGCCACGGCGACGCTGACAGGCACCATCGGCAGGATCAGCAGAAACTCTTCGCCGCCGTAACGACAGGCGACGTCCATATCCCGGGTCAGGGCCAGTAGCTCCTCACCGAACGCTTTCAGGACCTGATCACCCACGTTATGGCCAAAGGTATCGTTCACACGCTTGAAGTAATCAATGTCGATCAGGCACAGGCATAGCCCGGCATCGGTTCGCGCCGAGCGGGACAATTCGCGATCCAGCGCTTCTTCCATCAAACGACGGTTGAACAGCCCGGTCAAAGGATCCCGTATCGATTCTTCTTTCAGGGTCTGGCGCAGCACTTCGTTCTGCTTAAGCTGCTCTCGCAGATCGGCTTCCACCCGTTTGAGATCACTCACATCCCGAAATACATATATGTGACCCTTCAACTCTCCCCGCCACCCTGTGAGCGCTGTTTGCTGGACACTGAAATGCAGGTCCGAGTTGTCAGCTGCCTGCAACGTAACGTCCATGCGCTCTGCCTGCACCGGACCCGTGCGGGTATTCAGAAACGGAAAACTGTCGAGAATATTGATGCCGGCCCGGAGCCGGCTGATCGGCGTCAGCATGCCGTCCGCCGCACGGTTGAAGTCAGTTAGCCGGTAGCGGGCATCGGTGACCAGCACCCCGTCTTCCATGCGCTCAACTATCGTGGCCCTCGCCACCGGCAGCAGCCTCAGTAGCCCCTCATGCCGAATGCAATAGAACATCACAATCGCTGAAACCAGAAAACCAAAGGACGAGATATCGACCCGGTGCAGCGGCTCAGGCAACAAATGGAAAATAGAGACCAGGTTGGCCACCAGTGGCATCTGGGCCGCAATCAGCAGCAGGATAGCCTGCCGGCGATAAACCGGTGACGCGGTGAAAATAAACCGTATCAGGAGCAGCTGTGCGAACAGGCTGATGGCGTAAGAGTAGAGCGTGTGCAGCCAGAAAGCCGGGCCCCCGACAAATGTATCGTTGTGCCCGGTCTGAAAACCGCCAAGAAACAGATGGTGCTGGCTATCAGTTGCCACCATAACCAGCGTCAGAACAGGCACAACCGAGAGCAGCAGCAGGAACCGGGGGCCGATTCTCTGCCTGCTCCCGGTATATTGAAGCATGAAAACCAGCAAACCGGCCGGGACGACAACAGCACCAACAAATAGCGCCTTGAACCAGAACAGCGGGTCTTCAAAAAGACGGAGTGTGTATTGGGGATAGTAGGAGTTCAGCAGCTGCATGGCATAACAAAAGGTCCACCAGCTCAGCGCGATCATCTGAACACAAACGGCTATTGCACAGGTATTTGTCCGGCGAAAAAAAGCCAACAGGGCAATCAGGGAAGTGCCCAGGCCGGTAGCAAACAACGCCGCAATAAATAGGATCATAACCTGCCAGAAAACGGATACGTTAAAACGTCAATAGACTAGACACGAAGTGATCTGAGTTATAGGTAATTTTTGTGAGGAATGTATACTCAATATAACCACAACAATAGCAAGCAGCTCCAAACTGTGTTTTTGCAGGGATGATATTTTGGCTAGATATTCGAGCAGTACCGGCGACGCTCCCGTCCGTGCGCAGCGGGCTACTCCTGACGACGCCTTCCGAAAAGCCCGGGAACACTGGCTGAAAGGACGAAAAATTCACCTGGCGTCTCTGGCGGAGGAACTGAATATTGGCCGGGCCACGCTATTCCGCTGGGTAGGTAACAAGGATCTGCTGCTGGGAGATGTGCTCTGGTCCCTTTACGACCCGATTCGAAAATCAGCACTCAGTGAAACCCCCGGCGAAGGGATCGATTACGTTGTGGGTGTTTACCGCACCATCAATCTGACACTGCTCAATGCGGAGCCCGTGCGGCGATTTATCAGTCACGATCCGGAATATGCGTTGCGTATTCTGACCTCAGCGAGCTCCACCGTTCATAGCCGTACCGTGAATGCCAATACCCAGCTACTCAGGAGCGAGCAGGACAAAGGGCGGCTCAAGCTGCCCATGAAGCTGGAAAGCCTCTCCTACTTCATGGTCCGCCTGGCGGAATCCTGCCTTTACAGCGATGTCATCTGCGGACGTGAGCCGCAACTCGAAGAACTTGAGGAATCCTGCAAGGCCGTTCGCATCCTGCTGGGCGGCAGCGTTCAGAAGTAGCCCTGCGCTAATGCCTCACTGACGCCACCGCCGTTTTTTGCCAGACAATAAAAAGCCCCGGGTGTTTCCAGCCGGGGCTCAGTACTGATGCAGCCAGATCAGCCGGGGCGCTGAATGATCGCCATGGTAATCCGGGAAATACACACCAGCTTGCCGGCCTCGTCTTCAATCCGGATTTCCCAGACCTGGGTGGTGCCACCAATGTGTTGAGGCCGCGCCGTGCCGTACACCCAGCCCTTGCTCATCGAACGGATGTGGTTGGCGTTGATTTCCAGCCCCACACCTGCCTGACCCGGCTTTTTGAGACAGCAATTGGCAGCAACACTACCCAGCGTCTCGGCCAGTAACACCGACGCGCCGCCGTGCAAAATGCCTGCAGGCTGAATGGTGCGCTCATCCACCGGCATTCTGCCCCTGAGGAAATCATCCCCTACTTCTGTAAACTCGATACCGAGCGTCGTTACCGCGGTGTTTGCGGACTGTTCGGTAATGGCCTCAATCGTCGGTTTTACTGTCCAGATACTGCTCATTCGATGCGCGCTCCCATAGCTAACTAATCAAAGTTGAAGAGATCGTACCTCAAGAAACTCCTCGAGTCCCCACTTACCGAACTCCCGGCCCACGCCTGAGTAACCGAATCCGCCAAAGGGTGCCAGCGGGTTAAACGCGCCACCATTGACGAACACCTGACCGGTGCGGAGCTTTCCGGCAACGGCTTTCGCCTTGGCTGCATCGCCTGACCAGACAGCGCCGGACAGGCCGAAGTCAGTGCCATTGGCAATACGGATCGCGTCTTTTTCATCCTGATAAGGGATCACGCAGAGTACCGGGCCAAAGATTTCTTCCTGCGCCAGACGGCTATCGGGCTTAACCCCGCCAAATACGGTGGGCTTCACAAAATAGCCCTTCTCGCAGCCTTCCGGTTTTTCGGCGCCGCCAGCGACCAGCGTCGCGCCTTCTTCAAGACCGATGCGGATATAGTCGAGCACCTTGTCGCGCTGCTGCGCAGAGGCGAGCGGCCCCACACGGGTGGTGTCTTCCAGCGGGTTACCCGGCACCATCTTGGCGATAACGCCAGCTGCCAGTTCGCAGGCTTCATCGTGCTTGTCCGCAGGCACCAGCATGCGCGTCAGCGCGGTGCAGGTCTGCCCGGAGTTGAGCAGACAGTTGTTGATGGTGCCTTTGACCGCTGCCGCCAAATCCGCATCCGGCAGGATAACGGATGCGGATTTGCCGCCCATTTCCAACGCATAGCGCTTGAAATCGTCCGCCGCCGCATGGGCGATCAGGTGACCGGTGCGGGTTGACCCCGTGAACGACACCATCCGCACATCCGGATGCTTGATCAGGGTATCGCCCACTTCTTCACCCAGGCCGCACACCACGTTGAACACGCCGGCAGGCAGGTCCGTCTTGTCGATAATTTCCGCCAGAATGTAGGCACTGGACGGAGCAATTTCACTTGGCTTGAGCACAATGGTGCAGCCCGCAGCCAGGGCGGGTACGACTTTCAGGATGACCTGATGCAACGGGTAGTTCCACGGGGTGATACACCCCACAACACCGACCGGGGCATACTGGACCTCGGAGTTGCCCACCTGCTCGCTGAATTCATAGGCTGGCAGCATGTCGAGATACGACTGGGTAATCGCCACCGGCAAGCCGGCCTGAATCTGACCCGCCATTTTGATCGGCATGCCCACTTCACGGCAGATAACCTGGGCAATCTCAGGTGCACGCTCCTTGAGACCGGCCAAAAGCTGCTCGAGCACTTTGGTCCGTTGTTCAACAGTAGACTCGGACCAGCTATCAAACGCGTCGTGGGCAGCGGCAATGGCACGTTCCATATCACTTCGGCCAGCCGCAGGCACTTTCGCCATTACCTCACCGGTACCGGCTTCATGGACATCAATGGTGTCGCCTGACCAGGCTTCCCACTGGCCGTTAATGTACAGCTTGCTTAGGTCGTTCATGACTCTCTCCCTGGTTGCGGATTGTTGTGAGACACCTCGGGTGCTCATTCAAATACAATCACGCCACGTGCATTTTTACCTGCCACCATATCGTCAAACGCCTGGGGCGCTTCGTCGATGCTGTAGGTCTTGGTAATCAGTTCATCCAGCTTCAACTTGCCCATGTTGTAGAGGCCGAGAATCCGCGGAAAGTCATACTGAGGCCGGGCAGAGCCCAGCCAACTGCCCTTGATCGTGCGCTCATCAGCAGGCATCGACAGGGTACCGAACTGGGTTTTGTCTTTCGGATCAGCCACACCCACCACGACTGTCGTGCCGCCACGGGCCAGGCACTTGTATGCCTGTGCCACAACAGCACCGGCGCCTACGCATTCAAAGGCGTAATCAACACCCCCCTCCGTCAGCTTTTTCACCGCTTTCGCCGCGTCTTCGACGTCATTGATATTAACGGTATGGGTAGCGCCGAATTCTTTGGCCATTTGCAGCTTGCTGTCGCTGGTATCAACCGCAACGATCATTTCCGCACCGGCGGTATGACAGCCCTGAATCGCGTTGAGCCCGACACCTCCGACACCGAACACGGCTGTGCGCGAACCCGGCTCAACCTTGGCGGTATTAAATACCGCGCCGACACCGGTCACCACTGCACAACTCACCAGTGCGGCCTGCGGCAGCGGCGTGGCAGGATCGATCTTGACGGCGTTATCCACGTGCAAGGTCGCGTATTCCGCCATGACTCCGCAGGCACCGAATACGTTGAGGTCGTTGCCGTCCTTGTCCTGTGTTCGCACGGTGCCATCCGGCAGGGTGAACATCGCCTTGCGCGCATTTTCACACAGCACCGGGCGCCCACGGACGCACTGGCGGCACTTACCACACATGGAGATAAACGAACTGACCACGTGATCACCTTCCTTGAAGGCGGTGACCCCTTCCCCCACTTCGATCACAATGCCGGAGGCTTCATGGCCCAGCACCAGCGGAGGCGGATACTGGATCTTGCCGGTGGTGGCGGACAAATCACTGTGGCAGACACCGCAAGCGGCAACCTTGATCGTGATTTCATTCTTCCGGGGAGCAGCAACCTGAATGGTCTCTACGGTAATGGGTTTACCCCATTCCCGACAGACCACAGCTTTCGATTCACGCGTCATTGTCTATCTCCTGATTATTATGTTTAGAGCAGGGTATTCAGAAGCACTCATCCGCCATATCAAGCGCGGTCCCGTCGACTTCCTTGAGCAATTCGGACAGGGACGATACTTTCGGCAACTCATAACGGGCAAAGAAATCGCACGCCTTGAGTTTGCCAAGATAAAAATCAGCCGTCTGGGGCCCGCCGGTATCGAGCCCGACCTGCGCAGCCTGAGCCTGACGCAACCACAACCAGCCTACGACGACGTGACCAAAGGCTTCAAGATAGAGCGAGGCGTTGGCCAACGCACGTTCCGCTTCACCCGCGCCGCGCACCGCACTGATGGCATCAGTGGCGCCGACCAGATCGTCAATCGCAGATGCCAGGCGACCAGCGTTATCTTTGAGCGATGGAATTTCAGAAGCTTCGGTGATAGAGCGCCGCATCCGTTTAATCAGTGCCTGGTAATGCGCTCCGCCCGCCATCGTGACCTTGCGCCCCAGCAGATCCAGACCCTGAATGCCGTGGGTGCCTTCATGGATCGGGTTGAGGCGATTATCGCGGTAAAACTGCTCTACCGGGTATTCGCGGGTGTAGCCATAGCCCCCGTGCACCTGGATCGCCAGGCTGTTCGCTTCCAGACAAAACTGCGATGGCCATGATTTGATCAGCGGGGTCAGCAAGTCAAGCAAGCCAGCCGCTTCGGCACGATCCGCTTCATTCTCGCCATAGCGCTTCTCATCCACCAGTCGCGCACCTTCAAGACACAGTGCCAGCCCACCTTCAACGTAGGCCTTCTGGGTCAGCAGCATGCGGCGGATATCCGCATGGCGGATGAGTGGCACCTGATCGGTCAGCGGATCCTTGTCACCAAAAGGACGGCCCTGCTTGCGATCACGGGCGTAGTCGAGCGCGTGCAGATAGCCGGTGTAACCCAACATGACGGCACCGAGACCCACGCCAATACGAGCCTCGTTCATCATGTGGAACATACCGGCCAGGCCGTTGTGGGGCTCGCCCACAAGATAGCCAACTGCACCCTCTTTCTCGCCGAAGTTCAGCATGGTCGAGGTGGTGCCGCGATAGCCCATTTTATGGATCAGGCCCGCCAGTGCGACATCATTGCGCTCCCCCAGTGACCCGTCATCATTGACCAGTACCTTGGGCACAATAAACAGGGAGATGCCTTTCACACCCGGAGGCGCATCCGGCAGGCGCGCGAGGACCATGTGAACGATATTATCGCTCAGCTCATGATCACCGGCGGAGATGAAAATCTTGTTGCCTTTGAGACGATAACTGCCGTCACCGACCGGTTCGGCGCGGGTGCGCAGATCACCAAGCGATGACCCGGCATGAGGCTCGGTCAGGCACATGGTGCCGAAAAAACGGCCTTCCAGCATGGGCCCGGCGAAACGCGCTTTCTGCTCATCACTGCCGTGAGCGAGGATCAGATTGGCCGCACCTAACGTCAGACCGGCGTAGGCGTGTGTCCCCACGTTCGCGCCCTTGAGCATACCGCTGCACATCTGGGCAACAGCGACCGGCAGTTGCATCCCGCCCAGTTCAAAGCTCTGGCCGGCTGCGATCAGACCCGTCTCGCGAAGCACATCCAGCGCCCGCTTGACCTCCGGGCGCATCACCACTTTGCCGTTCTCGAAACGCGGCTCTTCTTCATCGACCAGACGGGCGTGGGGAGCAAACGTCTCCACCGCCACCTTCAAAGCGAGATCAAGCGCCGCCTGCAAGGTTTCGGTGCTGTGTTCGGCGTAACGATCAAACCGCAGCAGATCTTCCGTCTTGTGCAATTCGAATAACTGGAACGCCAGATCCTGAGTGTTGATAACATGCTGTTGCATGGCAGCGCTCCGCTTTATACGACTTCGAACAGACCCGCAGCGCCCTGACCGCCACCGATGCACATGGTGACCACCACATATTTGGCACCGCGACGCTTGCCTTCAATCAGCGCGTGGCCGGTCAGACGCGAACCGGTGACCCCGTAAGGGTGACCGATCGAAATAGAGCCGCCATTGACGTTCAGTTTTTCCATCGGAATATGCAGCTTGTCACGGCAGTAGACGACTTGCGACGCAAAGGCTTCGTTAAGCTCCCACAAATCAATGTCGTCCATGGTCAGGCCGTTACGCTCAAGCAGACGCGGAATGGCATAAACCGGGCCGATACCCATTTCATCAGGCTCGCAGCCTGCAACCGCAAAACCGCGGAAGATGCCCATGGGCTCGATGTTGTGCTTCTGGGCATAGGTGCCGTCCATTACCAGACACACCGACGCACCGTCGGATAACTGGCTGGCGTTGCCGGCGGTGACGAACTGATCCTCGCCCCGCACCGGGTTAAGTCCCTGCAGACCTTCGAGCGTGGTATTGGGGCGATTGCATTCGTCGCTCTTGAGGGTGATGTCTTTTTCGCTCACATCACCGGTCTCTTTGTCTTTGACCAGCATGGTGGCATCAAACGGCACGATTTCGTCGTCGAACTTGCCGGCTTCCTGCGCCGCAGCGGTGCGCTGCTGGCTGATCAGCGAGTATTCGTCCTGCGCTTCACGGCTCACGCCGTAACGCCTGGCCACGATATCCGCGGTTTCGATCATCGACATGTACAGCTCTGGCTTGTGCTTCATCAGCCATTCGTTGGTCGCACGGAACTGGTTGATCTTGTCATTCTGAACAAGGCTGATGGACTCAACGCCACCGGCAACCATGGCCGGTACTTTTTCGGACAGCACCCGCTGGGCCGCCAGGCTGATCGCCTGCAGACCGGAACTGCAGAAGCGGTTAATCGACATACCCGCAGTCGTGACCGGCAGCCCCGCACGAATCGCGGCAAGACGCGCCATGTTTTTGCCCTGCGCACCTTCATGGAAAGTCGCGCCAAGAATCACATCTTCAACGATGGCCGGATCAATTCCTCCACGCTCAACAGCGTGCTGAATAACGTGCGCTGCCAGATCAACACTGTGGGTATTGTTCAGCGCTCCGCGATAGGATTTGCCAAGCCCGGTTCGGGCAGTTGAAACGATAACGGCATCAGACATGGACGTGTCCTCATTGGGAATATTGTGTTTATTGAAGAGGCGACGGACGATTCGGGGCCAACGCCACGAACCGGCCGTCTTGCACTAAAGACGTGAAATCAAAGGCTACCGAAGGTCTTGCCTTCACCCGCCAGACGCTCCAGCAGACTTGAAGGCTTCCACTGATCGCCGCCCAGCGTGTCGTGGAACTTGCGCACGGTGTTGTAGATGGATTCGATACCAACCTGATCGGCCCAGAACATGGGGCCACCACGATAAGCCGGGAAGCCATAACCGTAGATCCAGACAATGTCGATATCCAGAGCGCGGGCCGCAATGCCTTCTTCAAGGATCTTGGCGCCTTCGTTGATCATCACGTACATGCAACGCTCAAGGATTTCCTGATCAGTGATCTCGCGCGGTGTAATGCCCTGCTCCTTGCGGAACTCGGCAATCAGCTCGTCCACTGCCGGGTCCACAACCGGCTTGCGGCTGCCTTCTTCGTACAGGTAAGTACCGGCCTGGGTTTTCTGCCCCAGACGGCCCTGTTCCGCGAGCTTGTCCATCCAGCTTGCCGGAATGTCTTCGCCCGCCTTCCGGCGCTCTTCACGAATACGGTAGCCCACATCAATGCCCGCGAGATCCGACATCGCGAATTGCCCCATCGGGAAGCCGAGATCGGTCAGCACTTTATCGACTTGCTGAGGCGATGCGCCTTCATTGACCAGCTTGATCGCTTCGGCTCCGCGCTGATGCAGCATGCGATTGCCAACGAAGCCATAGCAGTTGCCCACCAGCACACTGACTTTCTTGATGCGCTTGCCAATTGCCATAACTGTCGCTTTGACTTCGTTTGAAGTCTTGCTGCCACAGACGTTTTCCAGCAGCTTCATGACGTTGGCAGGACTGAAGAAGTGCATCCCCACCACGTCTTCCGGGCGAGTTGTTGCAGAGGCGATTTCGTCGATATCCAGCGTTGAGGTGTTAGACGCCAGGACCGCGCCCTGCTTGCAGATCTTGTCCAGCGTGCCGAAGATTTCCTTCTTCACGCCCATGTTTTCAAACACGGCTTCGATCACCAGATCCACGTCGCTGAAGTCTTCATAGGCCAGCGTTGGCTTGATCAGCGCCATGCGCTCTTCAACCTGCGCCTGGGTGATACGCCCTTTTTTAGCGGAGTTTTCATAGTTGCGACGAATGATCGCCAGGCCTTTATCCAGCGCTTCCTGCTTGAGCTCGAGCAACAGAACCGGAATGCCGACATTGGCAAAGTTCATCGCGATACCACCACCCATGGTGCCGGCGCCGATAATGCCGACACTATTGATATCGCGCACTGGCGTATCTTTTGGCAGCCCCGGCACCTTGGACACCTGGCGCTCGGAGAAAAACGAGTGAATCAGGCCCGCACGCTGGGGTGATTCCATGCATTCCATGAACAGTTCACGTTCGCGCTTCATGCCTTCGTCAAATGGCAGGGTAAACGCCGCTTCGACTGCATCCACACACTTGAAAGGTGAGAACAGACCCCGTGCTTTCTTTTCCAGACCCGCGCGGAACTGGCTGAAGATATCGCTGCCTTTTTCGGACGCAACCTTGCCTTCCACATCACGCACCCGGCGCGGGCCCTTGCCATCGGCAACCGCCTTCTCGGCATAGGCCAGACCAACGGCCTTCACATCGTCACCCGCTTCCACGGCATCCACGATACCGTTGGCCAGCGCATCTTTGGCGCTCGCGAAATCACCTGTAGTGATCATTTCAAGAGCTTTCTGAGCACCCGTCAGGCGTGGCAAGCGCTGGGTACCGCCGGCACCCGGTAACAGGCCAAGCTTCACTTCAGGCAGACCGACCTTCGCACTTTCAAGTGCCACCCGGTAATGACAGCCCAGCGCCAGCTCCAGACCGCCGCCCAGTGCCGTACCATGAATGGCCGCCACGATGGTTTTCTCGCTGTTTTCGTATTCAGCAACGACTTCAGGCAACCCCGGACTTTGCGGCGGCTTGCCAAATTCAGTGATGTCAGCGCCGGCAACGAAGGTGCGGCCATCACAAACCAGCAGGAGTGCTTTTGCATCCGCGTCTGCCTGGCCCTGCTTGAGCGCGTCAAGCAGGCCAGAGCGCACGGCATGACTGAGGGCGTTCACAGGCGGGTAGTTCACGGTGATCACACCGATGCTGCCTTGACGTTGATAATTTACGACCTCGGACATATCTCCTCCTCGAATTTTATGGAATACAGTTTTAATAAGCGAAACTTGAATACGATTTAATACAAGTTAGAGCAATCTTTCAACATCAATTTGGCACATTGCTATCACAGTGCGCTACCCGAGCGATGACCTGAATGCAGGACCAACCCCGGAGCCCCTCTAAAACCATCAGGCATAAAAAAACCGCAGGGCAGTGACGCCGTGCGGTTTTTTTGAGGGTAGTTTCAATACCCTCTATATAGAAGCAACAACTCTGATTTCCGATCAGACACCCAGCGATTCAATATCACTCGCCAGCATCGCCAGCTCGTGAGCAATCGAGTCACGCAGCTTTTCGGCGGAGATCAGGTAAGACGGTGCGGCACAGGTCAGCACCATGGTCGTACCATCTTCCAGCCTGACCGGCACACCAGCGGAATTGATATTGCGATCCCACTCGCCCAGTGACAGGCAGAACCCGCTGGTTTTGTATTCTTCCATCGCCCGCTCAAGCCCTTCTTTCTTCTCGGGCCAGGCGTCCGGACCGTATTTCTTGGCCATACCGTCCATCAGAATCTTGCGGCCGCTCTCGCTGATGGCAGCGCAGTAAGCCCGGCCAGCGGAGGTAGTCGCCATCGGCAACCGCAGTCCAATTTCCATCCGCAACAAGGTGGCTTCCGGAGGCATGCGGTTTTCAACATAAATCATATGCAGACGATCGTGGCAGGTCAGACCGATCGACATGTTGGTGCGTCGTGCAAACTCATCCATGTAAGGCTTGGCGAGCTGACGTACTTTCAGGTTAGAGACATAGGCATAACCCAATGCCAGAACGCCCGAGCTGAGCTGGTACTTCTCGAGTACCGGGTTGTAACTGAGATACCCCAGTTTGGTCAGCGTGTAGGTCATCCGCGAGACGGTCGGTTTCGGCAAACCGGTAATACGGGAGATGTCCTGGTTTCCGAGAATAACGGAACCCTGACTGAAAGCCCGCAGGACGTTCAGCCCCCGGGAAAGCGCCTCAACAAACTTGCGATCTTTTTCGTCACCTTCAACCATGCCACCACCCGTTTCGATAGCCAGTTCCCGTTCTAGTTTTTCTTTTGTATTCATAGCGTTCTGGTGCCCCCCACAGCCCCATTATAAAAATAGTCCGGTTTGCCCGTTCTTTTTGACATCCTGGAACACGAGACTGTGACCAACACGTTGCGGCATCTCCGGTTTTGTACTTTTGTACAAAAACATGCCTATTCTAACGGAGTACAGTGGAACTACCAATATCGATCAAACAAGATGTGTGCCAAATATGAGCCAATATTCCATTTCGTTTCAAAATACTGCTGATGATCAAAGCTGAACAAAAACATTCCGGCGCTTTGCGGTATTCCATTTTACTTTCATAACCCTGGCCAACACGGCCGAATCAGCTTGCGGTAAAAGGCACCCAGAGCCACAACAATAGCAACATCACCGGCAGCGCAAGCAAGGCAAAAGTACCATTCCAGCCGAATGCCACAACCCAGCGGGACAGGCGACCAAAACGCGACAACAACATCACCGAAGGACCAAAAGGTGACAGGATCATCGCCATGGAAAAGCCGATCACCAGCGCAACCGCAATCAACAGCGGCTCATAACCCTGCGCGGCCACTGGCCCCAGCAAACCGGCAATAAAACTCAGCACCGTAATCGGCGCAATTCCGAAAGCTGCACCCAAGGGCAGTATCAGCATAGCCGCCACTGCCAGCAGGTAAATGCCGGAGTAATGTTCCAGCAACCCGGTAATCGCCGATGGCGGCACCTGAGCTGCAAGCGTGACACCCAGCGCAGCAGATGACGCGAAGATACACATCTCGTTAGTCAGGGATGACACATTGCCGGCCATTTCGCGAATGACGCCGGCCACGCGCCCGCCTTCCCACACCATATAGATAAAAGTGACGGTCGGCACCGTCAGCATCGCCGCCCGGGAGACATTCAGATCCGTCAAAGCAACCAGCGCCCCCATCACGGCGAAGACCGCGAGCACCACCAGCACCAATCGCCCACTTCCCGGAGGCCAGCCATCAAGCTCCTGGCGCTCCTGACTGACCAGATGAAAGCGGCGGTACTCCAGCCCCCAGCCAATCGCGATCAGGGCCGCAGCCGCCATCAGGCTGAAGGGCAGGATTTGCCCCCAGGTTAAGGATGGCACTTCGCGCGTGATAATGGCGACAGCAACACTGGTCGGGGCAATCAGGGGCACCAGCGCAAACCCCCTCAAGGTACTGCTTAACACGCTACGCAGCCAACGCAACCGACTCTGGCCGGTAACGCGCCGATCATCCAGCGTCTCGGTTAACGCGCCACACAACAGATTCATAACCCCGAAATTAAGCACAGACGCGATCAGGCAACTGGTGAGCGCGTACTTGGGATAGAGCCAGACCGATGGCCCGCCCAACAGGACGTCATGAATCCGCCGCAAGACTTCAAAACGCCGGACCAGGCACTGCATCATGCCCAGACTACCCAGAAAGGCAGCGTAAAATGCCGCCGCGGTGACCGCATCATGAAGTGTAATCGCCGTCAGCTGGCCAGCCGCACCGAGAACACCCACAACAGTTACAGTGACCAGAAACAGATAGCGGGCATACCCCTCCAACCGACCGACATGCAGTAAAAAGAAGGTGAGCATCATCGTGCCCGAGAGCGTGCTCAGCAGATCGACACCGGTCAGCAATGCGGCCAGCTCGGCGAGCACCGCAAGCGGAAGAAAATATGTTGTCATAACAGCCCGACCAAGAGGGATGCGAGAGCATATTGCCGGCTTGCATTTGCTGCATGCCGCCATTAATCTAGCCCAATATACAAAACTTAATTTCGCTTAACGAAACTACATTAACATTTATGCACAGGCAACCCTGACCCTCCACCAACATGACCGTTGGCTGCGATCAGATCTGCACTGTTGTTAATTCGGCGATCAGGCAAACGAAAATCGGCCTGAATACAGGAGCTACCATGTCTGCATACATCTATGACGGTCTCAGAACAGCATTCGGGCGCCACGCCGGCGCACTGGCCAAAGTCCGTCCTGACGACCTGCTTGCCAGCGTCATCAAGTCGCTTGTTGAGCGCAATGCTTTTGAAGCCAGTGTTTACGAAGACGTTATCGCCGGCTGCACCAACCAGGCAGGGGAAGACGCACGCAACATCGCCCGCCACGCCGGCCTGATGGCGGGCCTGCCCATCGAAACCGGCGGGCTCACCGTCAACCGCCTGTGCGGCTCAGGCCTCGCCGCCATTATCGATGCGGCACGCGCGGTTCGCTGCAACGAAGGCGAACTGTTTGTCGCTGGTGGCGCCGAGAGCATGAGCCGTGCGCCCTTTGTTATGGCCAAAAGCGAATCGCCTTTCTCCCGTGATTTCCGCGCCTTCGACAGCACCATTGGCGCGCGCTTCCCGAACCCGCGCATTGAGTCGGAGTTCGGTAGCGACACCATGCCGCAGACTGCTGACAACATCGCCCGTGAGCAGGGCCTGAGCCGCGACGCTGTCGACCGCTTCGCCGCCCAGAGCCAGGCCCGTTATGACGCCGCCCTCAAAGCCGGCTTCTACGATGAAGAAATCCTGTCTGTTGACGTGCCTCAGGGCCGCAAGAAACCTGCAGTCGCCGTTGACAAGGACGAACACCCACGCCCAAGTTCAACTGTCGATGCTCTGTCCGGCCTGCGTCCTCTGTTCGAGGGTGGCGTGGTGACAGCCGGCAACGCATCCGGCATCAACGACGGTGCAGCGGCATTGATTATCGGCTCCCGCGAAGCCGGCGAAAAAGCGGGCGTGCAGCCCCGGGCGCGCATCGTGTCTGCAGCGATTGCCGGTGTGGCCCCGAATGTCATGGGCTATGGCCCGGTACCTGCCAGCGAGAAAGCCCTGGCACGAGCCGGCCTGACCATCGCCGATATGGACGTGATCGAAATCAACGAGGCGTTTGCCGCTCAGGTGCTCGGCTGCACCAACCGGCTGGGCATCGATGCTACCGATTCACGCCTGAACCCCAATGGTGGCGCTATTGCGGTCGGCCACCCGCTGGGTGCTTCCGGCGCGCGCATCGCCCTCACCGCCACCCGCCAGCTCGAGCGCACCGAAGGCCGCTATGCGCTGATCAGCATGTGCATTGGCGTCGGCCAGGGCATTGCGGCGGTCATTGAGCGCGTGACGGACTGAAGCCGGCTCCGCCCTGGTGACCGAAGCTTCAGCTTTTGAGAGGGCCGCAAGGCGGCTGCTCGAAAGCTGGAGCTTTCGCTAAAAGGAATACCTCCTCAACTTGCCTGCATGTTCCCCTGGTTGCCGCCATTCAAAATGGACGGGCGACTGTTTAGCAATGCCTTCCAGAACGTCCGTCAGAAAAGCCTTACGCCAGCCTGCTGGAGGCGATTCATCCCAGCAGCTATAGTGACCTCTTTCTTACCAACCGTCAGAGCGGTACTTCCACCGGACCGGCAAAAGGGGCAGATACCCATGGCATTTCTGATTCTGGCTTCCCGCCGCGCCATTGCGGTGTTCCTGCTACTGTTACCCGCCTGCCTGCAAGCCGCAGAGAGTGTCAGGATTTACGCAGCTGCATCCCTGACCAATGCGCTTGAAACGGCCGCTACCGCCTACGAAGCCAGCCACAACGTGGAAATCGTTACTGTCTATGCCTCATCTTCAACAGCCGCGCGGCAGATTGCCAATGGCGCGCCGGCAGATCTCTACTTTTCTGCCAACGAGCAGTGGATGGACTGGCTGGTCGATCAGCAGATCACGCTCCGTCAGCGCAGCGACCTGCTCAGCAACCGGCTGGCCCTGATTGCGCCGGGCAAGAGCCCGCTTCAACCCATCGCTCCGGGCAGCGGCACTCGCTTGCTGTCATTGATGAAAACGGGCGAGCGGCTATCAGTGGGCGACCCGGAACATGTGCCCGCCGGTATCTACGCGAAGCAGGCACTGATAACGCTTGGCGAGTGGCAGGAGCTGGCGCCCAGACTGGCACCGGCTGACAACGTCCGCGCGGCACTGGCGCTGGTCGAGCGGGGTGAAGTGCCACTTGGAATCGTGTACCGGACTGACGCCATGGCCAGCGACAAGGTGCAGCAAATCGGGCTGTTTCCGGAAACCAGCCACAGGCCCATCACCTACCCCATCGCCATCGTCAATCCGAAAGCCGGTGATGCCACCTTCCGTTTCCGCCGCTGGCTGGCAAGCGCCGAAGCCCGCGCAATATTCACCCAGGCCGGCTTCACCGCCGCCACACCCTGAAGACGGAGCTGCCCCTGATGCTGTCTGACGCCGAATGGGACGCCATTTTGATCAGCCTCAAGATCGCCGGCAGTGCGGTTGGCTGGATCATGATTCCGGGGATCGCCACCGCCTGGATACTGGCCCGAAAGCAATTCAGGGGCAAAGTCATTGTTGATAGCCTGCTGCACCTGCCGCTGGTGTTGCCGCCCGTGGTGGTCGGTTATTTGCTGCTGCTGTCACTGGGGCGAAATGGCTGGTTCGGCCAGTGGCTGGACAGTCAGTTTGGCGTGACTCTGCCCTTCACCTGGCAAGGCGCGGCCATTGCCGGCGGCGTTATGGCCTTCCCACTGCTGGTAAGGGCAGTCAGGCTCTCCATTGAAGCTGTCGACCCCGGCATTGAAGCGGCCGCCAGAACCTTGGGGGCCAATCGCTGGCGCGTGCTGTTAACCATCACCTTGCCACTGGCCCTCCCCGGTTTGATTACCGGCACCGTGCTGGCATTCGCCCGGGCGCTGTCCGAATTCGGTGCGACGATCACCTTTGCGTCCAATATTCCCGGTGAAACCCGCACACTGCCGCTCGCACTCTACACGCTGATCCAGTCGCCAGGCTCAGAAGCCGCCGCAGCGCGGCTGTGCGTTCTGTCGATTGTGATTGCGATCCTGTCGCTGCTCGCCTCTGAATGGCTTGCGAAGCGATCCCGTCGCCGGCTGCAGGGAGCAGATACCCCATGACGCTGCCTCAGGATGCGCTGGTCATCGATGTTCGCAAACAGCAGGGGCATTTCAGACTTGATGCCTGCGTGACGATTGCCCCATCTGGCGTTACCGGTCTTTTCGGCAAGTCCGGCAGCGGCAAAACCACGCTGCTACGCCTGATTGCCGGACTGGACTCACCAGACGAAGGCTCTATTCATTTTCAGGGCAAAGCCCTGACCGATTCCCGGAAGGGCGTGTCAGTTGCCGCCCACCATCGAAACTTTGGGGTCGTGTTCCAGGATGCCCGCCTGTTTCCCCATTATCGTGTGCGTGGCAACCTCACCTACGGCGTAAAGCGATCGGACCCGCAGCATTTCAGTCACGTTATCGGGTTACTGGGGATTGAACATCTGCTGGATCGCTACCCGGCTACACTGTCGGGCGGTGAAGCGCGCCGGGTGGCCATTGGCCGCGCGCTGCTGACCAAGCCATCCCTGCTGTTAATGGATGAACCACTCACCGGTCTCGACGGCACCCGCAAGTCCGAACTCTTGCGCTACATCGCCCGCCTGACCCGCGATATTGATATACCGATTATTTACGTCAGTCATGATACCGACGAACTGCTGGCAATCGCCCAGCATCTGGTCTTGCTTGATAAAGGGCGCCTGATTGCGGACGGCGATCTCGAAACCCTGCTGATGCGATTTGACCTCACCGAACATCTCGGTGGTTTCAATGCGGCTTCTGTTCTGGATGCACGCGTCATGAGCCATGAACCCGACTACGGCCTGACCCGAGTGACACTTGATGACGGGCAGCAACTCAGCATCCCGGCAGAAGATGCAGCCATCGGCCAGCGATTGCGACTGCGCATTCCAGTCCGCGATGTCGCCCTATCACTCGAGCCGCAGCACGGTTGCAGCTACCGCAACCAACTGCGTGCCACCATTATGGAGTCGGCACCACACCCCTGTGATCCTGCAGCAATGGAAATCCGGCTCGGTATCGGGGCTCAATCGCTGCGCGCCAGGCTGACACGAAAGTCCTGCGATGAGCTGGGCCTGGTTGTTGGCAGGGAAGTGACGGCACTGGTCAAAACCATGGCCTTTGCACTCAGGGAATGACCGATGAGCCGTCGTCGGGAGGCCCTTGAAATTCTGTCGTCCACATAACAAAAAGCCCCGATGCAAACGCATCGGGGCAAACGGCAACAAAAACCGAGTTAAGGAAGCAACACCGGGCACGATGCCCGGCACTATCAGAACATCATTTTGGCAGAGGCCATCACCTGCTGGTATTGGTCGTTGTCATCCGATCCTGCGTAAGCGAAGTTCCAGTAAGAATACTCCAGACCCAGCGTCAGATTCTGATGCGGCGACCACAACAGGTTGGCGTGAACCGATGTGGATGCGTCGAAATAGCTGAGCAGGCTACCTGCGCCCTGCACCGCTGTGTCGTCAACCACTTCTGTGTAGGAACCCACAAGACTGCTGCGCCATTGCGGTGTCCAGAAATGACGATACGCCGCAGTAGCGCCGTAGGTTGTCAAAGGATCCACCTCGCCGGCGGCCTGGTCAGCCAGATCAACGTCCGGATAGGTAAACAGGCCCATGTAGCGGCCCAACGCCCCGTAGTTGTACTGCAAACGCACATCATCACGACCGATGGTCGGAATCCGCGCGCTCAGCGACACGGCGCCGGCCAGCTTCTCATCACCTGACGCGTCGTCTTCCAGATTACGCAACATACCCGCAACCGAGTAGAAACCGTAGTTGCCGCGGATCTCGTAGCGTGCGGTCAGGTCCGGATAGGATTGATCGTCGTAGGAATTGGTGCCGTATCCATCCTCGGGGTTCTCAAGCGCTACCATGAACTTACCGCCCGGCGCTTGCATGTTGTAACGAATCATCGGCTGGGTGACATAGATGAAGGCTGCCATTTTGCCCTGATTCAGAATTTCAGGCAGTGCTGCCAGGTCGGTAAAGGTGGTGTAGGTCTGACCAAACTCCCAACCATTCCAGCGACCATATGCCTGACGCAGACGCGGATTGTAGCTGTTGGATACGACTTCGTTACCCGGCGAATCCTGCGCTGTGTTGAAGTCCATCTCCAGGTAGGTTTGCAGCCGGTGACCGCCGACATCGTCGGTTGAAGTACCGAAACTGAAGCGGGATTCACGGGCCGTAAAGCCGACTTTCCAGTCGTCAGTCGAGGCAGCTGATTTTGCAAAGTTGCGGGGCAGACCTACGCTGTAGCTATTCAGTGTGCCATCACCACCCGATCCGTAGACCATGTCAGCCTTGATAAAGCCACCAAATGAGATCGTGGTGTCGCCGATTTTCAGACCATCGCCTTCTTTCAATATGTACGGGTTATCAGCCGTGGCTTCCGGCGCTTCTGATACCGCACCGGACAGTCGTGATTCTAGTTGTTCCACCCGCTGGCGCAGTGCATCAACCTCTGAATCAGCATCCTGAGCTGCGACAGGCACAGATGTCAGCGCAATCAATGGCAGACCGGCCAGGGCAACCGCTTTTGTCAGAGGGTGAACTCTCATTGACGTTGTTGTTCTTGTCATTACAAACCTCGCGTTTCAATTATTGTTTGTGAGTACAACTTTGTTGTGAGTCTTCAGCCGGACCGGATTTACGCTTTAATAGACACCATATTCCGCTGAGCGGTACGTGCACAGAATTAGTTTCGCTAAGCAATACACGCTTCCGTATTTTCGAATATAGACAAACAAATTTTGAACAACAACCTTTGAGGCGCGATTTTAATGGAATTTCGCAATTAGAAGCCCATTTGAAGGGTGCAGGAGAATTGACAGGCCTTTCTCTATGATTCATCCTTACCCAATTCTGCTATGCGGTATATATTTTCACAAATGACAATCCGAGGGGTTGATCAATGAACATGAACTACACAGTCGAAGAGCTGGCCTTCCGCGATGAGGTTCGCCGCTTCCTTGACGACAAGCTGCCGGCCGATATTGCCGCGAAGGTCAAACGCGGTCGCCGGATGACCAAAGAGGATCACGAACGCTGGCAACAGATCCTCAGCAAGCAAGGCTGGTATGCCACGCACTGGCCTGAAGAGTACGGCGGGGTTAAGTGGACGGCTGTGCAGAAGCACATCTGGGATGAAGAGTCCTGTGCTTACGGTGCGCCGCGCACTATTCCTTTCGGTGTCAACATGGTGGCGCCTGTCATCATCAAGTTCGGCAACGAGCAGCAGAAGCAGCAGTACCTGCCCCGGATCCTCAGCGGTGAAGACTGGTGGTGCCAGGGTTATTCCGAGCCCGGCGCCGGTTCCGACCTTGCGTCGCTGAAGACCCGCGCCGTGCGCGATGGCGACCATTACATCGTCAATGGCCAGAAGACCTGGACCACTCTGGGTCAGCACGCCAACATGATTTTCTGTCTGGTGCGCACCAATACTGAAGTCAAAGCTCAGGAAGGCATCTCTTTCCTGCTGATTGATATGGACACACCAGGCGTTACCGTCCGCCCGATCATCACTATTGAAGGCGAGCACGAGGTTAACGAAGTGTTCTTCGATGACGTCAAGGTGCCGGTCGAGAATCTGGTGGGCGAAGAAGACAAGGGCTGGACATATGCCAAGTACCTGCTCACCTACGAGCGCACAGGCCTTGCGGGTATCGGCGCATCCAAAGCCGCACTCAGCCATCTGAAGACCATCGCCAGCCGCAACCTGAAGAACGGTCGTCCATTGATTGAGGACGCCACCTTCAGCCAGCGTATCGCCAAGATCGAGATTGATCTCATGGCGGCCACGATCAGCAACCTGCGCATTATCGCCGCAGTTGCCGGCGGTGGTGTGCCGGGTGCCGAGAGTTCGATGCTGAAGGTACGTGGCACCGAGATCCGCCAGGCGATTACCGATCTGGCGCGGCGTGCGATCGGGCCCTACGCCCAGCCGTTCGTTGAAGAAGAGCTGGATCTGGATTACGACGGTGAGTTCCTGTCAGACGAAGACGGCGCTGCTTTCTCCGCGCACTACTTCAACATGCGCAAGCTGTCGATTTTCGGTGGATCAAACGAGATCCAGAAGAACATCGTCACCAAAATGATTCTCGGACTATAAGGGGGCCCCATGGACTTCAACCTGAGTGAAGAGCAACAAATGTTGCAAGACACCGTGGCGCGTCTGGTTCGCGGTGAATACGATTTTGAAAAGCGCCTGTCGTTCAGCGACAGCGAACTGGGGTTCAGCGAAGCCTTCTGGAATCAGTTGGGTGAACTCGGCCTCACAGCGGTTCCCTTCCCCGAAGAACTGGGCGGATTCGGTGGCGGCGGCGTCGAAGTGCAGTCGGTCATGACCGAACTCGGCCGCGGCCTGTGCCTGGAGCCTTACCTGCAGACCGTCATTCTGGGTGGCGGCGTGATCGCCCAGGCCGGCAGTGACAGCCAGAAAGAAAAGTGGCTGGGTGAGATTGCAGCCGGTGCGCTAAAGGTCGCTGTAGGCTTCCAGGAGCCCCAGAGCCGCTACAACCTGAATGATGTTGAGACACGAGCGGAAAAATCGGGCAACGGCTACACCCTCAACGGTCGCAAAGCCGTGCTGATCGGTGGGCACTGTGCTGATCTTCTGATTGTGTCGGCACGCACCTCAGGCGATAGCCGCGATGCTGACGGCCTGTCGCTGTTCGCAATTGATCCGAAGGCGGCCGGTGTTGAGCGTCGCGTTTATCCGACCGTTGATGGCGCGAAAGGCTGCGACGTCACCCTGACGAATGTTCAGGTTGATGCTGACGCCCTGATCGGCACCGAAGGTCAGGCCGGCGATGTCATCGAGTACCAGACCGGACGCGCAATTGCGGCACTGTGCGCAGAGGCGGTTGGCGCGATGGAAGAATCCATCAAGCTGACCCTGGAATACCTCAAGACCCGCAAGCAGTTCGGTACCCCGATCGGTCGGTTCCAGGTACTTCAGCACCGCATGGTCGACATGAGTTCAGAACTTGAACAGGCCCGTTCAATGGCCATCCTGTCTGCCAATGTCGCCGATGCCGAACAAAGCGATGAGCGTCGCCGTATTCTGGCCGCGGCCAAGAACGTTGTGGGACGCTCAGGCCAGTTTATTGCCGAACAGGCCATCCAGCTTCATGGCGGTATCGGCATGACCTGGGAATACAGCCTGGCCCATTACGCCAAGCGATTGATCATGATCAATCACCAGCTCGGTGATGATGATTTTCATCTGGAACACTATGCCAGCCTTCTCGAGGTCGCATCCTGATCCGGATACAGAATCCTGTGCGAGGAGCCGGATCTTCAGCCCTGCTGAGAGATCCGTTCAGGGGTGGCTTCGGCCACCCCTTTTTTGTTTTTCAGCACAAAAAAGTAGAGTGACAATCCCGGCGCTACAATCAATATGAAACAGCATTGTTAACCGATGCTTCCAACAACAAAACCGGAGCCACCATGAAAGAAATAGCACTGGATGACCTGACCCAGTACACAGGACAACTGATCGGCCACAGCCCCTGGAAACATATTTCACAGGATATGATTCAGGCATTTGCAGATGCCACCGGCGATCACCAGTGGATCCACGTGGATGTGGAGCGCGCCAAAGCCGAATCACCATGGAACAGCCCCGTGGCCCACGGTTTTCTGACCGTTTCCCTGATCCCACAACTGAACCAGGGCGTCATCCACACCACGGGGACCTCGGCCACGATTAATTACGGGCTCAACAAACTGCGGTTTCCATCAGCGGTAAAATCAGGATCGGATGTACGGACAGAAGTGATTCTGAAAGATGTCAAAACCGTCGACAAAGACCGGGTGCTGGCGACCTTTCAAACTACCGTGCAGATTCGTGATGAAGACCGGCCGGCCTGTGTGGCAGAGAGTCTGGTGATGTACGTGCGGTAATCCCCACACAACCCGAACCCCGGATATCCCGGGGTGTGGCAAAAAAAGGGGGCCGTTAATCGGCCCCTTTTTTCATGGATCTGGAGTCTGGCGTTATTCAATCGGCTTCTGCACGATCTTGCCGTCCTCAACAACCGCCAGCGTGGTTTCAGTAATAAAGCCACCACCGGCATCCACCTCTTTCACTTCATACGGGTTCTTGCTGTCATCCATTGATTTCAGCGCTTCTGGAACACCGGCCCGCAGAGCTTTGGCTTCAGTCGTATTCTGCTCGTCCATCGCCTCGATCAGCGCATGCATTGCCAGATAGTTATAGGCGGCTTCAGAACCGGGCATCTTGTTGTACTTGGCCTTGTAGCGCTTGATAAAGTCCTGCGCCGGCTTGGTCTCGTAGACTGATAGCGGTACAACACCAATTGCGCCTTCCATCATCTCGAGACCACCGGCGACTTCCGCCACTTCATCCAGTTTCGCCTGGTCCATCACGATGAAACTGCCCTGAAAACCGAGCTGCCGCGCCTGCTGAACCACCAGGCCCGTGGGTTCTGATGCGCCTCCCACGAACATGACATCAGGAGCTTCGGAGATGATACGGCTGACGCCGGTATAGAAATCCGCAGATTTGTTGTAGTCCATCGGATTATCAGCAACGACTTCGCCACCTTCAGCCGTCCACTGTTTTTTCATCATGCCCGCCCAGATTTTGGCGTACTCGTGGGTGGCACCGCCCATGCCGAGCTTTTTGCCGTCGTGCTTCATTGCATAATCGGTAAACGCTGTGACATATCCATCGAATGTGGGGGGGATACGCAGCGTCAGCTCGTTACCTTTTTGCGTGACCGACGGCACACTGGTGTAGGCCATAATCAGGAAGTCATCTTTTTCGTTGAAATCCTGCAACGCGAAAATACCCCCGGAGTGGGGTACAAACACGGCTGAAACACCGGATTCCTTTTTCAGGCGCTTGGCGTTGGTAGCCGCCTGAGCCGGCGAGTAACCGTCGTCCAGCGCGATCAGGTTCACAGTGTAGTTTGTGCCGTCGATATCGATACCGCCCGCCGCATTCACTTCTTCGGCCGCCATCTTGATACCGGACAGGACGTTTTCACCGTAAAGGGCCGCGCCACCGGATAGCGGGCCGGTGAAACCAATATTCACTTCTTCTGCCAGCGCGCCGGCAGACATGCCCATGCTGACGGTTGCTACGGCAATCGCACTGCCAAGTTTTCTGAGTGTTTTCATTGTTTTCTCCTTGGGTATTGCGCTTCTGTTTTTGTTGGATCATTCATCAATCGGGCACGCTTAGGCACCGATATACGCCTCTCGCACTTTCTCGTTGCCCAGCATCGCTTCCCGGTCCCCTTCCATGACCAGTCGTCCGTTCTCCATAACGTAGGCGCGGCTGGCAATCTTGAGCGCGGCAAACGCATTCTGTTCAGCCAGTAGCACCGTGGTGCCCAGGCTGTTGATCTGCTGAATCGTCTGGAACATCTGACGCACGATCAGTGGTGCCAGACCCAGTGAGGGCTCATCCAGCATCAGCAGACGGGGGCGACTCATCATCGCCCGGCCAATTGCCACCATTTGCTGCTGACCGCCTGAAAGCGACCCTGCCGGCTGCTCCGCTTTCTCTTCGAGAATCGGAAACATCTCGAGGATTTCCTTGTAGCGGCGACGGTTGCCCTGCTTGTCGCGACGATGCACATAGGCCCCCAGCATCAGGTTCTGCTGAACGCTCATCTGGGGAAACAGCTTGCGGCCCTCGGCACACTGAACAATGCCAGCATCAACGATGGCACTGGGCCGCAGCCCATTCAGCCGCTTGCCCTCAAACTCAATGTCACCGGCAGTTGGTTTGTTAAGCCCGCTAAGGGTATTGAACAGGGATGATTTACCGGCGCCATTGGCACCGAGAAGCACGACAAGCTCGCCACTGTTAACGGTCATCGAAATCTCGTTCAGCGCCTTGAAGCTGCCGTAACACACATCAACGTTTTTAAGCTGCAGCATCTTCGTCACTCCCCAGGTAGGCTTCAATGACAACCGGATTTTCACGGATCTCCTGTGGTGTGCCTTCCGCTATCTTTTCACCATGATCGAGCACCATGATCTTGTCAGCCATGCCCATGATCATGTCCATCTTGTGTTCGATCAGGCAGACCGTCAGGCCGTTGGCGACCATCTTGTGCATCAGGTCCGCCAGACCCACGGTTTCTTCGGGGTTAACCCCGGCCGCAGGCTCATCCAGCAGCAACAGCTTGGGCTGTGTAGCCAGCGCCAGTGCAAAGGCGACCCGCTTGCGCTCTTCCTGGGTGATATCCGCTATCAAACGGTTTTCCACGTGAGACAGACCGACGAAATCCAGTGCTTCGCGGGCCTTGACCCGGCACTCCTTTTCTTCCGCCTGCAGTCGCTTTGAATTGATCAGCACATCCCACAACCCGGATTGGGTACGCAGCCGGTGGCCGACAATCAGGTTGTCCAGCACCGTTGCCGTCTCAAACAGATTGGTGGTCTGGAAAGTGCGACCAATGCCACGCCGGGCGATGTAGTCACAACGCAGCGGCGTAATATCTTCGCCATCCAGAATGATGCGACCGGATGTCGGTTTGTGCATGCCGGCGATCAGGTTGAAGAAGGTACTTTTACCGGCGCCGTTGGGCCCGATAATCGCGTTGATCTTGTTGGCCTCAAAGTGCACGGACACATCATTGACCGCAGCGAGACCGCCAAACATTTTGGTCAGATTTTCGACTTTAAGCATTGTTCTCGGCCTCCTTTCCGGTCGCGCTGTTCGATGCCTCTACTCGGCTTGCCTTCGGCGTTTTCGCCACCCCCATGGATTCTGCCTTGCGGCGCATCCAGAGCAGCAATGAGCCCACCAGACCATTCGGGAAGAAGATAACGAGCAGCACCAGCAAGGGCCCGAACAGGATCATCTTGTAGGTTTCGAGAAACTGCAGGGACTGGGTCAGCCAGACAATACTCAGGGTGCCGACCAGCGGCCCGAACAAGGTGCCGATACCGCCCACCAACAGGTAGGTGATGAGGTTGAAGGTGTGCAGGATGTTGGCATCTTCAGGGCCAATGAAGCGCACCATGCCCGCATAAAGCGCGCCCGCCAGCCCGGCGTAGGTGGTCGACAGTACAAATGCGAGCACCTTGTTGCGCATCAGGTTGATGCCCAGGGACTGAGCCAGCTCGTCACCGTTGCGGATGGCAATGAAGGTGCGCCCCAGAAGCGATTTTGACAACCGGCTGATGAACCAGATCGAGAAAATCAGGAATGCCAGCACCAGATAATAGAAAGGCACCGAGTCAGTAAAATCGACGACCCCGAAACCATAAGGTGCTGCGATATCGCGAACACCGATAGCGCCATGGGTCAGCTCTTCCCACTTGTCCAGCAGCATATAGATAATGAACCCCACGCAAAGCGTGAAGATCGCAAAATAATGCTCCTTCAGGCGCAGGGAAATGACACCGGTTATAAAGCCGAGCACAGCCGTCATCAGCAGCGCGGCGACAAAAGCCGGCCAGAAACTCCAGCCATAATCGGATGTCAGCAAGCCCAGCGTATAGGCACCGATAGCGAAAAACCCGCCGTGGGCAAGGTTCAACTGGCCACAGTAGCCGGTGATGATGTTGAGACCGTAAACGGCTATCGCCCAAACGAACGCCAGCGACATGACGTACACCTGGTACTCATTGGCAGCAAACAGCGGAAACAACAGCGCCAGCAGAATAAACACATACTTGGTCGCCGGTCGGGTCAGTAAGGCAGCAAGTTTAAACATCATGATCAGTGCGCTCCCTTGGTAAACAGGCCCTGCGGGCGAATGGACAGAATCACGACCAACAGACCAAAGGCGATGATGTCCTTGTAGCTGGTCGAGATGTAGAAACCACCAAAGGCTTCGGCAAAACCGATGATCATGCCACCCACGATCGCGCCGGGAATACTGCCCATGCCGCCGAGGATGATGATGACAAACGCTTTCATGATGACCACATGCCCCATCGCCGGATAAACCAGGTTGATGGGCGCGTACAGTGTGGCGGCGAATGCCGCGAGGATGCCCGAGATGGCGAAAGTCATCATGGCCACCCGGTTGGCGTCGATACCCACCAGGAAGGCCCCGTCACGGTTCTGCGCCATCGCAATGATGGTGGCACCGGTCATGGTTTTGCGCAGGAACAGTTGCAGCGCCGCAACCAGAACAAACGCGCCGACAATAATAAGCAGGCGTTGCTCAGGAATTATCAGCCCGTCAAAGTTCAGGATGCCGGTGTAAGGGGATGAAATGCGACGGAAGTCCGCCCCCCATATCATCTGCACGAGCGCTTCGAGAAACAGCAGAATACCGATGGCCGCGATCTTGTCGTGGATCGGAGGTGAATTGCGCAAGGGGTGGAACACCAGGCGTTCGCTCAGGACCGCCACGATGGCCACGATAATGGCGGAACCCGCCATGGCAACCCAGTAGTGGGCGCCAATATCGACCATCAGGAAATACGTCATGAATGCACCCACCATGTACAGGGCACCATGCGCAAAGTTGGGAATATGAAGTATGCCGTATACGAGCGTCAGGCCGAGCGCTACGAGACCGTAGATGCTCCCCAACGTCATACCGTTGATTATTTGTTGAAAGAAAAGGTTCAAACCGGCCCCCGGGCATTGTTTTTGTTGGGTTGCTAAGTCTGTCAGTACTGCATCGCACACATTTCGCGCGCTGTCGTCACCGCTGTGTCGCGTGATCGACGTACTACCTGAGGCACGGCAAAGGATTGATTGCGCAGCCCGTCAGGCATTGGTGATAGTTGGTGATATCACCTTTCATCTGAGACTACACTGTCACTTGATTATGTCAATATACAAAATGAATTTCCGCATAGCGGAATATATTGACTTCTTATGGAGGGATATTGAAACCGAAGCCGGTTTATTGACCGACTTCGGTTTTACTGGAGCGAAGGGCTCAGGCCTCGGCAGCCCACTCCTGCTCCTGCAGGGCGCGCCACATGACCTTGCCGGTGGGGGACTTCGGCAATTCTGTTACAAATTCAACGATTTCCGGCACCTTGTAGGCCGACATTTCGTTCTTGCACCAGGCAATGATATCGGCTTCAGACACGGTTCCCTCTGCATCCGGCCCCAACACAACACAGGCTTTTACCGTCTCGCCCCGCTTTTCGTGAGGCGCCGAGATAATGCAGCACTCGTGAATGGCAGGATGTCGGTACATCAGGCTTTCAACCTCTGACGGCCAAACCTTGAAGCCCGATGCGTTGATCATCCGTTTGAGCCGATCAACCATGAAGAAGTAACCCTCTTCATCGTAGTACGCCAGATCACCGGTGCGGAAAAAACGTTTGCCGTCCAGCTCGATAAAGGCCGCTTCGGTCTCCATCGGCCTGTTCCAGTACCCCTGAGTGACTTGAGGGCCATTGCTGACGATTTCGCCGACCTCACCCGGCCCCAGCTCTTTAAGCGTCTCCACATCGACAATACGCGAATCCACGTCAAACACCGGAATACCCAGGCACTGGGCCTTGGGGGCTTCAGTAGGATTGATATGAGTGGCCGCCATGGTTTCGGACAGGCCGTAACCTTCGATGTAATCCAGGCCTGTCAGCTTTTTCAGTTTAGCGGCAATGGCTTCGGGCATCGCAGCACCGCCGCCACCGATGGTGTTCAACGAGCTGATGTCGAACTTGTCCAGATCGGGGTTGGACAAGAAGTCGACCGCCATGGTGACGATATTGGTCCAGCCGGTCACCTTGTAACGCTCGATCAGCTTCGACGCGGTCGTGCGATCCCAACGGGTCATGATCACGGATGTTGAGCCGCTGTAGATCGGGCTGTTCATTGAGCCGGTCATGCCGGTCACATGGAAAAATGGCAGCGTTGACAGCTGCACTGTATCAGCCGTGCTGAGGTTCCAGAATGCCCGGTGCACGGCGGTCGCCATGACAGAACGATGGGTATGAATGCAGCCCTTGGGTGCCCCGGTCGTACCCGAACTGTAAGGAATGACAGCCAGATCGTCAGGTCCGGCTGTATGCTCGCCGGGCACTCGACCTGCCTTGATCACCTCATCCCAGCTGTCGAGCCCCGGCGTCGAAAGCGGCGCAGCGGGTGCTGACACTTCGGCGGGCAGCGACAGATCAGTCTCGCCCCGCACATACGAGCTGTAGGCGGCGACCACGATATGCTCGAGATGGGTCGTTTCAAGCAAGGGCTCGATAAAGCCGGTCAGTTCCTGTCCGGCCAGACAGACCCGCGAATCCGTATCACTGATGTAATGCTCAAGCTCCGCTGAGCGGTTCATCGGATTAACGGGAATAACCGCGGCATTGGCACGCAAAATAGCGTAGTAACCGATGACGTACTGGGGGGAGTTCTGCATATAAAGCAGAACGCGATCGCCCTTCTTTACGCCTTTTTCGTGCAGGTAGCCGGCCAGCGCTTCAACTTCAGCGAACAGTTCGCGGTAGGTAATACGGGTGTCGTAATAGATGATGGCGGTATGGTCTGGATAACGCTCAGCCGAAATCGCCAGATTGGTATAGACGCTGGTCTTCGGCAAGGTCATGGTCTTGGGCAATGACTGCGGCCATATCCCATGGTGTCGTGTAAACATCGCTTATTCCCCACATTTTGATCCGGCCCTGAGGACCGGAAAAATCATCAGACAACTGATTTGATCGAATGAACCGCCTGCCCACCGGGCAAGGGTGCTTCGCTGCGCAAAGGCGTAACGGCTATCGCTTTGTCGCGCAAAATCGTGACATCCATCTCGGGATCGGTGATGTGCTGCGAGCTTCGCTCGAAGCTCAGCCACCAGTACGGCAGGCTCCGGCCATCCTGACCGGCCACCAGTTTGGTGCGTTGAATCGACCCTGTGGACTGACGCGCCCAGCGCATTTCGGAGACGTCATCAGCACCACAAGCCGGAAAATTCACGTTCCAGCAACAGTGCCCGCCGTTATCGGCAGAGGCATACAGTTCCCGGACAACCGCAGCCCCGTGCTGCTCTACCGGCGACCAGTCGATACCATCACGATTCAGGAATGCCTGGCTGAACGCGATCGCCGGAATGCCCAGCTGCTCAGCCGCCAGCACCGCACCAACCGTGCCCGAGTACTGCACCGAATCGCTGATATTGGCGCCGCAATTCACCCCCGACAGCACCAGATCCGGCGGTGTCTCGCCAAACCAGTGCTCGACCGCAAACAACACGCAATCTGCCGGCGTGCCGGACAGGGCATAACGGTTGGATCCCTTTTCAAACACCCGAAGCGGGGTATGAATGGAAATGCTCTGGCCTGCGCCGCTGCGATCGTGTTCCGGCGCCACCACCCAGACTTCTTCGGCAAGCTGATGGGCGATCGCTTCCAACACACGCAGCCCCGGCGCATCAATGCCATCGTCGTTGGTAATCAGAATTCGCTTTACGATGGGATCACTCATGATGACAAGCTCCTTTTACCCTGTTGGGCAATGTGCCAGCCGGCGTCCGCCAGCACCCGGGCACGTTTGCCAACGTCCAGCGCATCGGCGTTGCTGGCGTTGCCCTGCAGAGCACGGGCATATACGCCCTGCACGATTGCGGCCAGACGGAACAGCGAAAACGACAGGTACACGTGCCAGTCGTCAATCCCGGAACGGCCGGTCTGGCGACAGTAGCGTTCCACCGTTTCCTGTTCATTGAGAATGCCCAGCGCTTCGAGATCTTCACCGACCAGGCCACGGGACCCTTCCAGCTCGGCGGGAAGCTGATAAGGCAGGCAGTAGTAGGCAAGATCCGCCAGCGGATGCCCCAGCGTCGAGAGTTCCCAGTCGAGAACCGCGACAACCTGCGGGCGGTCCTCAGCCAGCATCAGGTTACCCAGGCGGTAATCACCATGGGCAATCGCACACTCATCTTTCTGGGGCAGATGGTCGGGCAGCCAGGCCATCAGCTTGTCCATCGACGGCATATCGTCCGTCTTGGAAGCGAGATACTGTTTGCTCCAGCGGGACACCTGACGGGCAACATAACCGTCCGGACGACCATAATCACCGAGACCCACAGCATTCACGTCCACTGAATGCAGCGCGGCCAGCGTATCGATCGCGGCTTCATGAACCGGTTGACGCTCGGCGCGATCCAGCGCGCGTAGTGCCGGGTGGCTGACCACCCGACCCGGCATATAGTCCATCACATAAAAAGGTGTCCCTATGACGCTCGCGTCTTCGCACAGCACCTGGGTTTGGGGAACGGGCACATCGGTATTCATCGACAGCGCGCGAATCACCTTGTATTCGCGCTCGATCATGTGGGCCGAAGGCAGCACCTTTCCCGGCGGCTTCTTACGCAACACATACCGGCCACTGTCAGTATCCAGCAGGTAGGTGGGGTTGGATTGACCACCCTGAAACTGTTTTACATCCAGGCGATTGCCGAAATCCGGCATCGCCTTCTGCAACCAGCTCAACAGCCCGGCCTGGTCAATCCGGTGGGCGTCAAGGACGTCCACCAGTTGGGGTTCCATGCTCATTACCACCTCAGCCCACAGTTTCGCCGCCATCCGCTACAATCACCTGACCGGTGATATAGGCGCTGGCCCTGGTGGAAAGAAACACCGCCAGCCCGGCGATATCAACGGGCTCGCCAATACGGCGCAGCGGTGTTTTCTCTTCCGCCCGCTTGGCACGAACCGGATCGTCCGTCAGCGCCTTGGCGAAATCAGTCCGCACCAGACCCGGCGCAATCGCATTGACCCGAATGCCCCGTGGGCCCCACTCAACCGCAAGATTGCGCGCCAGTGCCGCTTCCGCCGCCTTGGATACCCCGTAAGTGCCGATCGTGGTATTGCCGCGGATACCGGCGATGCTCGACAGCAACACAACTGCACCATCGCCGCGTTCCGCCATTTGCGGCAACACCATATTGGTCAGCCAGAAGGTGCCCTTGACGTTGGTGTCCATGATCTTGTCCCAGGCCTCATCCGTCATTTCGCTTGTCGGACCGTAAACCGGGTTAGTCGCCGCGTTGCACACCAGCACGTCGATCTGGCCCCAGGCTTCGATTGTCTTGTCGACAAGATTCCGCAGGTCATCCTTGCGGCCCACGTGGCAGGGAATCGCCAGCGCCTCAAAACCTTGCTCGCGCAACTCGCCCGCGACCTTCTCGCAAACATCGGCCTTGCGGCTTGAGATCACGACCTTCGCGCCACTGCGGGCCATTTCCTCGGCAATGGAGCGGCCGATTCCCTTCGTAGACCCGGTGATCAGGGCGACCTTGCCGGTCATATCGAACAATGGATTGGTCATGGTTCGGCTCCTGATCAGTGGGTTTTGGATGTCATTTTGGGATAGTCACGCAGTTCGATCTTGGCAATGGAATCCAGATGCACTTCATCCGGGCCATCTGCAAGCCGCAGCGTACGCACCTGCGCCCAGGCCGAAGCCAGGAAGGTATCCTGGGACACACCGCCAGCGCCGTGAACCTGAATCGCGCGATCCAGAATACGCAGCGCCATGCTTGGTGCCGCCACCTTGATCATGGCGATTTCCTGGCGGGCCACCTTGTTGCCCACGGTATCCATCATGTGGGCGGCCTTCAGGGTCAGCAGGCGGCACTGTTCGATTTCAAGGCGCGAACGGGCAATGTCTTTGCGGATCGAGTCAAACTGCGCCAGCGGCTTGCCGAAAGCTTCGCGCTCATTGACGCGCTGGCACATGGACTCGAGCGCGCGCTCTGCAACGCCAATGGTGCGCATGCAGTGGTGAATACGCCCCGGCCCGAGGCGGCCCTGGGCAATTTCAAAGCCGCGACCTTCACCCAGCAACATATTGCTGACCGGCACGCGTACATTGTTGTATTCGATTTCCGCATGACCGTGCGGCGCATGGTCATAGCCGAATACCGTCAGCGGACGGATGATCTTCACGCCCGGAGTATCCAGCGGTACGAGAATCATGGACTGCTGCTTGTGACGCTCCGCTTCCGGATCCGTCTTGCCCATAACAATCGCAATTTTGCAGGTGGTGGTCATGGCACCTGAGGACCACCATTTACGGCCGTTGATGACGTACTCATCGCCTTCACGGCGGATTTCACAGGCAATATTGGTGGCGTCAGATGAGGCCACGTCCGGCTCGGTCATTGAAAAGCATGAGCGGATCTCGCCGGCCAGCAGGGGTTTCAGCCACTGCTCCTGCTGCGCGTCATTCCCGTAGCGGGCAATGGTTTCCATGTTGCCGGTATCCGGTGCGGAGCAGTTAAATACCTCCGGTGCCATGTGGGAGCGCCCCATAATTTCGCACAGGTGGGCGTACTCGAAATTGGTCAGACCGGCACCCAGGTCACTCTCTGGCAGAAACAGGTTCCACAGTCCTTCAGCCTTGGCCTTGAGCTTCAACTCTTCCAGGATCGCAGTCGGCGCCCAGCGATTCTCCGCCGCATCGATCTGCTCGTGATGAAGGTGCTCGTTCGGGTAGACATGCTGATCCATAAAGGCGATCAGTTGTTCTCTGAGTTGGCTCGCTTTTTCAGACAGTTCAAACATCGTTCTGGCCTCTTGCTGTTGTTCTGATTGAGTATTCGTGACAGAGAGCTGCGCGTTACTGACCGCCGTCAGCCTTGACGCCGCGCGCTATTCCGACAGGTAACGATTAAACCGGCACACCTTCGGGACTTTCACTGCCCGAGCGCACACGGAAAGTGCCCTCGCCCATGGCGAGCAGGTTTCCTTCCGCATCGCGTACTTCGCCGGAGCTATTGAAAATCCGTGTACCGCCCGCGCGTTTCTGACCGGTCACCGTAATCACACCGCCCGAACATTGCCCGGTAAACGTTGTGGTAAGCGAAAGCGTAATGGCCTTCCGCATTCGGCCCGGATAAGGACAGTATGTGCCGGCCTGAGCCAGGGCGATATCCAGCAGTGACGTCAAGACGCCGCCGTGGATAACACCCGCCAGGTTCAGGTGATGGGGCTGCAGTTCAACTGATATAACGGCGACGTCCTCATCCCAGGACACCTGCTCGTAGCCGAGAACCTTGTGGAATCCGGGCAGGTCCTTGCCCCCACGTATAACAACGGCTTCGTTTGTTTCTGACATCAGACCTTCATTCCAGGGAGATTTAAAGAAGCGGTATTACCGCCATCGACGGGCAGTGCCTGTCCGGTGATAAAACTGGCGTCATCACTGGCCAGGAACAAAATGGCAGCCGCGATTTCTTCGGCTGCTCCGTAACGACGTAACTCACATCGGGCGCCGAGCTTGTGGGCTTTTTCATTGGCGCGGGCATAGTCGAAAATGGGTTGGGTCATGCCGGTTTCCACCAGTCCCGGGCACACCGCATTGACCCGGACATTGTCGCCCCCAAGATCGCAGGCCGCCGTTTTGGTGAGATTGATGACGCCGGCCTTGGACGCACTGTATGCATTACCGCCGGCACCCGAGCGGATACCCGCCACCGAAGCGGTATTCACAATCGCCCCCTGGCGACGTGCCTGCATGTGCGGGGCAACATGCTTGATAAAGAGCATGGGCCCAATCAGGTTAACCCCCAGAATCCGCTCCCACTGGGCCGGATCCTGATCGGTGATCGGTAAGTGTTGGCCGGCAATGCCCGCGTTATTGCACAGGACGTCAATCTGACCATGAGTTTCGATAACGTCGGCAACCAGCGCACTGACCGCACTTTCGTCGGAAACATCCATTACACGGAACTGGCTGACCGCAGTGTTGGCCAGGATTCCCTGAGTCTCAAGCAGTCCCGCTTCCGACTGGTCGACCAGCACCACAGTGGCTCCCTCGCGCGCCAGTCGCTGAGACACCGCACGCCCGATACCACTACCGGCACCGGTGACGATGGCCACTCTTTTTTTGAAACGCATCATGCGGAATGCTCCTTTTGTTGTTATCCGGATTTGTTGTCAGGAAATCCACGGAGCGCAGCCGAACCTGGCCACTGAACCTGTAAAAATCACACGAAAAAAGGAAATCGGTGATTAATTTGTCATGTATTCCAGTTTTGAGTCAATATATTCGGAAAGTTATTTCGCTAGACAAAACACACAAATCGCAGCGAGGCTTAAAATGAAAGAGTACGTGCAGTCGATGCCAGTTCACGCTCCCATCAATCCCGCAGAGTCGCTCACCGCGATTGGCGAGAAAATCCAGGATTACGCCGTCTCGCAACCCAACAAGATCGCTTTGATCGATAACGGCATAAGCGTCACCTGGCGCGAACTGGTATTCCGGGTCAATGCCATTGCCAACCGGCTGCAGGATGCCGGACTGAAAACCGGAGACACTGTCGCGGGGCTTTCCGAGAACAGCGCGGATTACGTGGCACTTTACCTTGGCGTACTGACGGCCGGTGGCTGCATGGTGCCCCTGTCAGGCATGGCGAGCGGAGAATCGCTGGCACTGATGATCAATGACTGTGACGCTCGCTTCCTGTTTGTTTCCGAGAAAAACACCGCCCTGCTGGAAGAGGTCCGGGATCAGCTGACCAACGTCAGCCCTGAGTGGCGCATCGGCCTCGACTTCCGCCCACCTGACAGCTCACTGACGCTGGACGACTTGCTGGCAGACAGCCCATCCGCACCCTGCATTGCCGACGTCGGGCTGGATGATCCGTTCAACATCATCTATAGCTCCGGCACAACAGGTACACCCAAAGGTATCCTCCATGACCACCGGTTCCGCTGGCGTCAGATCCAGCGCATGGGGTCGTATGGCCTGAACGGCGACGCTATCAACCTGGTGTCCACGCCGCTTTACTCCAACACCACGCTGGTCTCTGCGCTGCCCACGCTGTTTTACGGCGGCACACTGGTACTGATGCGCAAATTCAATACCCGTGAATTTCTCGAGCTGGCACAGCAACACCGGGTCACCCACGCCATGCTGGTGCCGGTTCAGTATCAGCGGATTCTGGCCGAGCCCGATTTTGACCAGTTCGATCTCTCCAGTTTCAAATTCAAATCATCCACCAGCGCTCCCCTGCGAGCAGACGTGATCCGCGAGGCGATGGCGCGCTGGCCCGGCAATATAATCGAGGTCTACGGCCTGACCGAAGGCGGTATCTCAACCAGCCTTGATTGCGCAGCCTTTCCCGATAAGTGGGATTCCGTCGGCAGACCCACCGAAGGCGCAGAAGTTCGCATCATCAGTGAAGACGGAAAGGAATTGCCCGCAGGAGAAATCGGCGAAATCGTCGGCCGTGCCGGGGCCATGATGCGCGGCTACTATCGTCGCGAAGAGCAAACCAGTGACATGCTCTGGACCAGCCCGGACGGCTTGACCTTTTATCGCAGTGGCGACATGGGGCGGCTGGATGACGACAACTTCCTGTTCATCCTGGATCGGCGTAAAGACATGATCATCTCGGGCGGCTTCAACATCTATGCCGTCGATCTGGAGAAGGTTCTGCTGGAACATCCTGCCGTGGCTGATGCCGCCGTGATCGGTATTCCCAGCGATCACTGGGGCGAAACGCCCCTGGGCCTGATTGTTCGCAAGCCCGGCGATAACGCCGCTATCGAAGATATTCTGGAATGGGCGAATCAGCGGCTCGGTAAAAGCCAGCGAATCAGCGGCCTGGAATGGCGTGACGAACTGCCGCGCAGCACAATCGGCAAAGTGCTGAAACGGGAGCTGCGCGCGCCTTACATGAACAACGCCTGAATATGCACAACGGCACCCACGGGCTTCAAAGCCCGTGGGCATGCACATCACCGCTTTTTCATACCCGCCAGCACAGCCTGGCACTCGTCCGACTTCAAACGCTCACCAAACTGGTCACGCTCACGATTCAGCGCTGCCATTGCCTGTTCACGCCAGGGCGCCTTCAGCAATTGCTTGCTAACCCGTAACGCCTCACGCGGCTTGCTGGTCAGGGCGCGGGCTTCGTTCAACGCCTGTTCCGTTGCACTCCCGTCAGCGACCAAGCGGTTCACCAGTCCGGCCTCCAGAGCATCTGCTCCGGCTATGGCTTCGCCCAGAATCAACAACCGGGTAGCGACCCGATAGCCCAGTTGCAACGGCATCATCACGGTAGAAGCCGCTTCCGGACACAGCCCCAGATCAACAAAGGGGGTTTTGAAGGTGGCGCTCTCGCCCGCGATAATCGCATCGCAGTGCATCAGCATGGTCGTCCCGATACCAATCGCACGCCCTTCGACGCCGGCGATGACGGGCGTATCACAATTCATCAGGCACTCGATAAATGCCAGCCCCGCTGACGGCCGGGGATTGGGATCATCAGCCCGGGCCCTGAAATCATCAAGGTCATTGCCGGCGGTAAAGTCTTTACCCTCACCGGTAATCACAATCGCATGCACGCTCTGATCATCCGCCGCTGCATTGACCTCCCGGCCCAGGGTTTCGTACATATCCCGGGTCAGGGCATTCTTTTTTTCCGGCCGATTGATATTAAGGTGAACCAGACCGTTCTCGCGGTTAATTTCAATCACGTCACTTCTCCCGACTTCATGATGTTTTCAGTTCATTTTGACTCATTTTGCGAAATACTGTTTCACAAAAATACCAACTATTCTATGTTCATGAATCCATACCGCTGTCCGCAGCCGTGAATAACAAACCAACAATACGTGGGGAGAAGACCTTGAATTACCATGAAATGAGCAGTGTCGAGCTCGCCCGGGGCATCCGCAATCAGCAGTTCACATCCGTTCAGGTTGTCGAGCATTTTCTTGAGCGTATTGACGCCCTGAACCCTGCATTGAATGCGATTGTGATCCTGCGGGCAGACGAGGCCAGACAAAAGGCCCGGCAAGCCGATAAAGCAATACAGCGAGGCGACAGCACAGGGCCGCTGCATGGCGTGCCGATGACCATCAAGGAAACCTTCGAGATCAACGGCTGGCCGACCACCGCCGGCCACGGCAAACTGAAAGACCACATTTCGCCCCGCACTGCGCCCGCCGTGCAGCGACTGATTAATGCCGGCGCCATCATTGTCGGCAAAACCAATATTCCGGAGTTGGCCGGCGATCTGCAAAGCTTCAACGGGATCTACGGCACAACGAATAACCCCTGGAACACGGACATGACATCCGGCGGCTCATCGGGCGGCGCCGCGGCGGCACTGGCCAGCGGCATGATTCCACTGGAGCTCGGCAGCGACCTGGCCGGCTCTATCCGGACCCCTGCGGCTTTCTGCGGCATTTATGGTTTGAAGACCACTTACGGTTTGGTGCCACTGCGGGGCCACGTACCGTCTGCCCCCGGCAGCCTCGGCCAACGGGACATCAGCGTGACGGGCCCCATGGCACGACACCTTGACGATATCGAACAGGCGCTCGACCTGATTGCCGGCCCTGAGAGGCCCGCCTCGGATGCCTGGTCGATCACGCTTCCTGCTGCGAAAACGTCGAGGCTGGGCGACTTGAAGATCGCAACCTGGCTGAGCGATCCATATTGCGAAATTGATAACGAGATGGCAGACGCCCTCAACCGGGTTGTCGATCTGCTTCGCAACCAAGGCGCCCACATTGACGACACAGCGCGGCCAGACGCCATGACCCTTGAAGGCAGTCACGCGCTTTACTATGACATGCTGGCCTCCTCAATGGGCGCCGGTCTGAACGAGGCAACCCGCAACAAGCTGCTTGAGCTGGCCAACACATCCACTACAGACGACTACCGCACCCGCTTTGCCCGTGGCGCCACCCAGTCCCACGGCCAGTGGCTGAAGCAGGACGAAAAGCGGGCCCAGCTTCAGAATAACTGGCTTACCTTCTTCGATAATTTCGATCTCATGATATGTCCGGTGGTCAATACCCCGGCCTTTCCCCATGATCATTCCCAACCCGCCACCAGCCGCACACTGACGATCAACGGCAAGCCCCAGGTCTACATGGATGTCACGGTCTGGGCCGGTCTGGCCGCCATTGCAGGCCTACCGGCACTCAGCATTCCGATTGGCACTACCGAGAGCGGGTTGCCGCTGGCCGCCCAACTGATTGGCCCGGCCTACAGCGAGAAAGAACTGATCCGGATCGGCCAACTGATAGGCGGGCATTTGCACCCCGGTGGACTTCCCTGGCCCGCTCTTTAAAACCATCGCAAACAGCACGAGCACTTGCAGGCGCAATGCCATCCAGGCATCGCCTGCCCCTTCCCACTTCGGCTGATTGGAGTCGAACAAAGAACCCATTGGTGGTGTAATTAGGCGTTACCACCTAAATTCGACCCCCGTAGTATTGCAAAACAGCACTTTTGTGCTAGATTCGGAAAACAAGGATCCATTCTGCAGTTTGTTGTACCGCACTGCGAAACAAGGAAGGAATCCAAACACTGTCTGAAGATCAATCTGGACAATAACAAGAGGTCTACCATGCCTGCCTTTTCACGGTTCAAAAAACAACTGACTGTCTGCGCGTCGGTTCTCGCCATTGGTGTTGGTGGCTTGCTCGCCAGCAGCAGCGTTAGCGCCGCCGATAAATTCGTATGGAAAGTACAATCCCATTGGCCTGGTTCCAGCAGTTCCTATACCGACAGCCTTGAGCGTATCAAACGCATCATCGAAGAAGGCAGTGACGGCCGCATGGAGCTGAAGCTGTATGAAGCCGGCGCACTATTTAAAGCCAAGCAGACGTTTGATGCCGTCAGCCGTGGCATTCTGGAAATGGGCACCATTTCACCTGCCTACGCCCAGGACAAAATGACACTGGCAGGCATTGCCTCCGGTCTGCCTTTTGCGTTCCGCAATGTCTGGGAAGCCGCCTATTTCCACCAAGGTCTGGGCTTTGAAAAGATGCTGCGTGAAGAAGCAGCCCAATACGGCGTCTACTGGGCAACAGACAAGGTGTATCCCACCGAGATGGTCGTCAAAAAGCCCATCAACAGCTGGGATGACTTCTCCAGCCTGAAAATCCGCTCTTCCGGTGCCCTGCAGAAATTCCTGACCGAAGCCGGTGCCGCAGCATCCTATGTTCCTGGCAGCGAGCTTTACCCGGCGCTGGACAGCGGTGTAGTTGACGGCGCGCACTGGGGTGCCGCTCAAGGCGCTTACAGCATGGGCCTGTATGAAGTGGCCAAGTACCACGTCAAACCCGCACTGAATATCGCCGGCACCGACGTTATCATCGTTAGCCAGAAGGCGCTGGACAAGCTGCCCAAAGACCTGCAGGACCTGGTCAAGCAAACCCTTGAGGAAGAGTTCTGGTTCCGCACCAACGAGTACCAGTACAAAGAACGCCTCACGCTGGCCAAGGCCATCAAGGAAGACGGTGTGAAGGTCAACACCATGCCGAAAGAAGTGCAGGACCGCCTTGTCAAAACCGCACAGAAAATGTGGGCTGAAGAAGGTGAGCGCAGCGACCGCGCCAAGAAAGCACTGGATATGCTCAAAGGTTACCTGACCGATCTGGGCTACCTTTAATCAAGTAAGCCGGGGCCGGGAAGCCTGACGCTTCCCGGCCCTTTTTATTGCACCCCCTTTTTTGCCGACCTGATCCTCCCGGAGGTTACCGTGCGTATGCTAACGGCCTTTATGAACGGAGTGACCCGTCTCAACGATTTGGTTGGGCGCTGGGTTTCGCTGCTTGTATTCGCGATGTTTGTTTGTCTGCTGCTGGAAGTGGGCTTTCGCTATCTGCTCAACTCGCCGACTGTCTGGACCAACGAACTGACCCAAATGCTGTTTGGCGTCTACGCCATCATGTCCGGCGGCTACATCATGGCGCACCGGGGGCATGTCAATGTTGATCTGCTCTATTCCCATCTTGGGCCGCGCACTCAAGCCTGCGTGGATATCTTCACGTCATCCATGTTCTTTATTTTTACCCTGGCCCTGTTTTACTTCGGCTATGAAATGGCCAGCGAATCCGTCGCCAGCTTTGAAACCACCTATTCTGCCTGGAACCCGCCGATCTGGCCGGTGAAGGTTGCCATTCCGCTAGGTACCGGGCTGCTCATCCTGCAAGGTGTGGTCAAACTCCTCCAGGATATCGCCATTGCCCTGAACCTTGACTATTACAAGCCTGAAGCCAATACCACAGGAGAGCACTCGTGAGTATTGAAGCCCTGACCCTCTTATTCTTTGGCGCGCTGCTGTTCTTCCTGGTTCTCGGCCTGCCGCTGACATTTGTACTGGGCGGTGTATCCGTCGTCTTTCTGTATTTCACCTGGGGTTTTGACTCCTTCTTTATGGTGGCTTCCCAGATCTGGAGCACCATGGAAAGCTTTACCCTGGTGGCCATCCCGCTGTTCGTCTATATGGCGATGATTCTGGAGCGCACCGGTGTCGCCAATGATCTGTACCGGATGATGCACCTCTGGTGGGGCGGCGTTCGCGGTGGTCTGGCCATCGGCACCCTGGGTATCTGTGCCCTCTTTGCCGCCATGTGCGGTATCAGTGGCGCTGCGGTCGTGGCCATGGGCACCATCGCCCTGCCGTCCATGCTGGAGCGCGGTTATGACAAGAACATGGCGCTGGGTTGCATCAATACCGGCGGGGGCTGGGGCATTCTGATTCCGCCCAGCATCCTGATGATCCTGTATTCGCTGATTACCGGTGTATCGGTGGGCAAGATGTTCGCTGCCGGTATTCTGCCCGGCATATTGCTGATGGTGCTGACCACCGCTTACATCATCATTCGCTGTTACTTCCAGCCTCACCTGGCGCCCGCGCTGCCGCCAGAAGAACGGGCCACCTGGCCGGAAAAATTCCGCGCCCTGCGGGCCGTGATCCTGCCAATTGCCATCGTGGTCATGGTGCTGGGTTCGATTATCGCCGGCATTACCACACCAACCGAGGCGGCTGCCGTCGGTGTGTTCGGTGCGCTGATTTCTGCCGCCGTCTATCGCCGGTTCACCTGGGCGCTGCTGCATGACGCCGCAATTCGCACCTTCAAGCTGACCGGCATGATCATGTGGATTCTGTTCGCGGCCCACGCATTCAGCGCCGCCTACCAGAGCATGGGCGCGCAGGAGCTAATTGAAGGCTTGATGCAGATGATTCCGGGCGGCCCCTGGGGAATCGTGCTGTCGATGATGCTGATCGTGTTCCTGCTGGCGATGGTTCTGGATCCGGTTGGTATCATGCTGATCACCCTGCCGGTGTTCATCCCGATTGTGGAATCACTGGGCTTCGATCCGATCTGGTTCGGTATCCTGTTCGTGATCAATATGGAAATTGGCTACATGACACCGCCTTTCGGCTTCAACCTGTTCTACCTCAAAGGTGTCGTGCCCCCGAGCATCACCATGCAGGATATCTACAAGTCGATTATTCCGTTCGTACTGGTTCAGGTGGTGGGCATGGGCATCATCATGGTGTTCCCGGACATCGCAACCTACCTGCCGGAGCTGTTCTTTTAACGGCCCTGAACGCAAAAGACACTGAGAGCGCGAGCGCCGCGCTTCAGTGTCTTGGCCAAATGCCTACCGGTCACGCCGCCCAGGTGTGACCGTTTACCTGCTTGAATCAGCTGCGCGGCGGGCCTACCTGATCCAGATACTCGCCATACCCCTGTGCGGCCATCTCAGCTTTCGGAATAAAGCGCATCGCAGCCGAGTTCATGCAGTAACGCAGCCCTGTGGGCTTGGGGCCGTCCGCAAACACGTGCCCGACATGCGAATCAGCGTAGCGGCTACGGATTTCGGTGCGCACCCCGAACAACGAGCGATCTTCCTTCTCTACCACGGCATCCTTCGTCAGCGGACGAACAAAGCTCGGCCAGCCGGTGCCTGACTTGTATTTGTCCCGTGATGAATACAGGGGTTCGCCAGAAACCACATCCACATAGATGCCTTCACGTTTCTCATCCCAGTACTCGTTGTTAAATGCTCGCTCGGTGTCATCGTTCTGGGTAACAGCGTACTGGATGTCGGTCAGCCGCTTTTTCAACTCCGCATCGTCCGGTTTTACGAATGTGGCAGGATCGAAGCCTTTGCTTGCCCCTTTGCTGCTTGATTGATCAGCCGCAGCCTCGGGACGGAACTGGGCGAAGTCGATTTTCTGGTCGTCGCCCCATACCTTGTCGATAAACTGATAGCGACCGGAGTTGAAGGTATAGAACTTGTAGCGCACAGGATTCTTCTTGTAGTAATCCTGATGGTAGCCCTCGGCGTTATAGAATTTCTCGAAGGGCACAATCTCGATCACCACGGGCTTTTTATAGCGACCGGAATCCGCCAGGGCTTTTTTGGATGCTTCCGCCAGACGCTTCTGTTCCGCGTTATGGTAGAAGATGGCCGGGCGATACTGGGTGCCCCGGTCAACGAACTGTCCCTGGTCATCGGTCGGATCCATAAAGCGCCAGAAGCCCTGCAACAACCCTTCGTAGGTAATGACCTTGGGGTCGTAATACACCTGCACCGCTTCAGTGTGGCCAGTGCCACCTGACGATACCGCCTCGTAAGTCGGGTTCTCGGCATCACCGCCGCTGTAACCCGAGACCGCCTCAACGACCCCCGGAATTTTCTCGAAGCCGGCCTCCACGCACCAGAAGCAGCCCCCGGCAAAGGTGGCCACTTTGAGCGACTTATCATCCGGCGCGTACTGGTCTTTGCTGGCATCGTCATCCGCGTATGCTCGCAACCCGATCAGGGCGGCAATCAGCACCAGTGTTGAAATGGAAATGACACGTTTCATGTGGCTCACCTCGTTATCGAATACTGCGGAACGCGTCTGTCAAAGCCGTCACACGGCCGGTATCAACGCGTTGTTCGCTGTGTGTCCCAGGGCCAGCCGGTTATCCGGCTGGCCCTACCTCAATAGTGTTCAGTCTGGCGGGGAAAATTCACACAGATTTCTTGATAAAGTTACGAATTCATAACGGCGAAAGGATCACTGCTATTTACGTACCGTTTCGGCGGATCGCAACGGCAAACGGATCTCGAAAACCGCACCGTGAGGATCACGATTGCTGACCGCGACCGAGCCGCCCTGCATGTCCATAATCCGGCGTGCAATGGCTAGCCCTAGCCCGGCATGGCCGGGGCTATCCTGTTGATCACCCCGATACAGGGGATCAAACACATGGGGCAGATCGTTTTCTGCAATACCGGGCCCGTCATCGGCGACTGTCACTCTGAGCTGATCCTCGCTGGCAGTCAGCGCCAGCGCGATCGTGCCACCTTGCGGGCTGTAGTCCAGCGCGTTACGTATCAGGTTGTCGAGCACCCGCTCGGTCATCCCCAGATCGCCGTAAGCCAGCGGCAGCTGCAAATCCCCGGAGACGGCCAGCGTGACCTGTTTTTTGTCGGCTTCCGGGGTATGTTTCTGGGCCACGTCGTGCACCAGATCGCCGGGTGCGAAAGGCTCCGGCTGTGGCTGTTTTTCCCTGGCTTCCAACGCGGCCAGCTCGAACAGCTCATCCACCAGATGACTCAGGCGCCGGCCTTCATTCAGCGCGATATCCAGGAAGCGTTCCTGCTGTTCGATACTCAGATCTGCACGCTTGATTCGCAGACTTTCAACATACCCCTGAATCGATGCCAGCGGCGTGCGAAGGTCATGGGAAACCTGCGCAATCAAACGCCGGCGCAACGCATCCTTTTCCCGCAACTGATCGATCTGGTAGGCGATGCGATCTGCCATTCGGTCAAATGTCATACCCAGATAGTCAATTTCATCACGGCTGCCGGAACGCTGATCCCGCCAGCGCGGGGCCTGATCAATCGCCAGATCGGCACTCTCGAACTGTTCAACGATGCGGGTCAGCCGGGTTAATCGCCGGGTCATGAGCCGGAATACCGCCAGCCCCGCGAACATACCGAACAGCAGACTGACCGCCACTGCCCATGCGCTCATGCTGATGAAATGCCCTTCACGGGCCATCATCTCAGCGGAATCGTATTCTTCCCCCCGCAACACGACGTACAGATAGCCCTCAGGATTCGCGGCAGAAGGCACCGGGGTCACGGAAAACACCTTACGGCGATCGTGACTGCGCGGGTCATCCCCCAGCACCGGATAGGCGGTTTCATCGGCAAGCAGCTTTTGCACAGGCTCAAGCGAAACGGCATTGCGTTTGATCTTGTCCGGATCAGCCGAGTAGGCGAGGATTTTGCCGTCCATATCCAGCAGGTAGATTTCGATGCTGGGATTAATCGTCATGTAGAGCGAGAACAACGCCTTCAGCGCTTTCTCGTCCAGCCGGCCTTCATCAACCAGATTGCGGTCCGATACCAGATCCCGCGCCAGATTGCGGTTCAACTCCTGATTCACCGAGGCGTTGTACTCTCGCAGCGACACGGTACTGATGAAGGTATACACCAGCCCGACAGCCACCAGCAGCACAAACAGGCCCAACGCAAGCCGGGTATAAAGGGATTTCAGCATGGGGTCAGTCCCGGAAGCGATAGCCCACGCCCCAGACCGTCTGGACGTATACAGGCTCGGATGGATCCAGTTCGATCTTGCCGCGCAGGCGGTTGATATGGGTGTTCACGGTGTGTTCGTAGCCTTCATGGTTATAGCCCCAGACCGCATCGAGTAACTGGGTGCGGCTGAAGACCCGGCCAGGATGGCGAGCAAAGTGCCACAGCAAATCAAATTCCCGCGCGGTCAGCTCCACTTCGGCGCCATTCACTTCCACCCGTCTGCGGGTCGGGTCGATACTCAGGCCCTCGATATCGATACGGCTGGCCTCTTCTTCACTTGTTGGCTGGGGTGCCGCCATGGCATCCACCCGTCGGAACAGGGCTTTCACACGGGCCGACAGTTCCGCCACGCTGAAGGGCTTGGTGAGGTAATCATCCGCTCCCATCTCCAACCCCAGCACCCGGTCCAGTTCGGTGCTTTTGGCCGTCAGCATCAGTACCGGTACATAGCCGGCACCACTTCGAATCTCGCGACAGACCGACAGCCCGTCGAGCCCCGGCAGCATCAGATCCAGCACCACCAGATCGATACCACCTTCGCGATAGCGCTCAAGCCCGGTATCACCCCGGGCGACGTGGATCGCGTCGCAGCCCAGGTCTTCAATGTGCATTTTGACCAGTTGGGCGATGCCCGGGTTGTCTTCGATGATCAGTACCGTTCGGCTCATCGGTTTACTACATCCATTAAGTTTGATCAGATTTCAGGGTCAGGATCGAAACAACACGATAATTCGGCCGATCCTGCCTGAAGCATAGACCAGTGTGATCAGCTACCCTTCGACATGCTGTCTTTCTTCATGCCGTCCTTCTTCATATCGTCGTGCATCATGTCATCTTTTTTCATGCTGTCATGCTTCATATCGTCCTTTTTCATACCGCCACGTGACATGCTGGACTCCGTTTTCATATCGTCATGCTTCATGCCGTCCTTCTTCATGTCGTCATGCATCATGTCATCTTTCTTCATGCCGTCATGGTTCATATCGTCCTTGTCCATACCACCACGCGACATGCTGGATTCCGTTTTCATGTCGTCCGACTTTTTCATGTCATCGGCGTGCACGCTCGCCATACCCAGCGCAAAAACGGTGGCGGTCATAGCGGTCAGCATTGGTTTGATCAGTTTCATTGTGATGTCTCCCTGCTTCATCTGTGATGAAGGCTTTGAATGATTGCAAAGGTTATTGTTCAGTCGTGAACCAGCCGCCCTGCTTAATCGGTAAACGGCCTGAGTTCACAGCATGCAGAATGAAAGACGGGGCTCACAGGGGCATCACAGGGAAGTAAAGAATTTATAGACCAGACTTCACAAAAGTATCACGCGATACGGCGGGGTTAACTCTGGAGCCTTGCGGCTCCACCAAAGCTGTAACTTCGGCTACAGGTACAGGCGACCCTCGCCCTCTCAGGCTTTGGCCGCCAACCCGAGGTGCGCCCGGCGGGAGAAGCGAACGTTCAGCCACAGTGACAAGGCGATCACCGATCCGCCCAGCATCAAACGGCCAAGATCGGCATCACGGTTCCAGATCAGCAGGTTGACGATCAGGCCTGCCGGCACCAGCGCATTGTTCATTATGGCCAGGGTGCCCGCGTCTACCAGGCAGGCACCGCGGTTCCACAGGAACAGCCCCAATCCCGACGCCGCCAGCCCCAGCCACGCCAGAATGCCCCACTGTAAAGGCGTAGACGGCATGCGGGCGATATCGCCGAACAACAGGAACGAAGGCAGTGCAAACACCAGCGCACCGGCATAGAAATAGCCGAAGAACCGGTACAGCGGAATATCGGTCGGATACCGCTGAACAAGGTGGCGGTAGCCCACTTGCCCGGCGGCAAAAGTGGCATTGGCAACCTGCAGCAGAATAAAGCCCGTCAGGTAATCGTTGCTCAGCCCGTCGTAACGGATAATGCCGGCGCCCAGCGTGGCAATGGCAGCCGCCACCAGCGCCATCGGTGAAAAACGGCGGTTGAGCGCATCATCAAACAGCGTGACATAAAGCGGCGTGAAGATAGTGAACAGCAACACTTCCGGCACGCTGAGATAGGCGAACGACCGGTAAAGGCACAGATAGGTGATCCCGAACTGCAGCGCGCCCACTATAGAAACACCGGCTTTGAGTTCCCAGCGAACGCCCCGCCAGCGGGTCAGCGGCAGAAAAGCCAGCCCCGCCAACACGACACGGCTGAGTACGGCGAAATCACTGTCGACGTGACCGGCGAGAAACTCGCCAATCAAACTGAACGAAACGGCCCAGAGAACCGTGACAAAAACCAGAAGTCCCATGCAACAACCTTGCGCTAACAGCTAACCGGAAAGGTGAGCCTGGTATAAGTGATCAGGCCATAAATTCGGCACGACACGCCGGGTCGGATTTGAACCGGCCGCCAAGTGCAATGGTCTCGGTGCGCGAACTGCCATCCATTACGCCGCGCGCTTTCACGCAGTAATGGGTCGCATCGATATGCACCGCCACATCTTCCACTTCGAGCAGAGTTTGCAGCGCCACCAGAATCTGGTGGGTCAGACGCTCCTGCACCTGCGGCCGGCGGGCAAAGAAACGGACGATCCGGTTGATCTTGGATAGCCCGATCACTTTGTTCTTCGGCATATAGGCCACGCGGGCGACGCCGTCGATGGTTACAAAATGGTGCTCGCAGGTGCTGATCAGGCCGATATCCCGCACCTTGATCATCTCCTCGACCCCCATCTTGTTCTCAATCTGGGTGATCTTCGGGAAGGCGCTGTAATCAAGCCCCGAGAACAGCTCATCGACATACATGCGGGCAATCCGCTCCGGCGTTTCGGTCAGGCTGTCGTCCGCAAGGTCCAGACCCAAGGTCTGCGCCACGCCAGTCATCAGCTCGGCGATTCGACCGACCTTCTGGTCGCGGGACAGGCCGTTAGCGGTCATCGGTGTTTCCAAACCCGATTCAATCAGCGCAGTCCGCACGGCATGCGCCTCCGGGCTGAGCACCGGCTCGGCAACAGGCGGGTTGGGAATAGCGGTAACCTGAGCCTCAGGGACCGGCGAAGGGGACAACTGCTGGGAAGACTGCGACATGGGATATCCTCTGCCCTGATTGTGTGGCTGCATCAGCGCTATTTACGTGGAAACTGGCAAATGGATGAAACCCGTCAACTCTGCACTCCACGGCGGAACGATGACAAACAGGATGCCGATTATCGTTATCCTTGGCGCTGAGCGCAAAAAAAGAGCGCAAATATCAGCCAGCAACTTGCCTCAGGCGTTCAAATAGCGTGCTCTGAAAGGCTTCCGATAACGGATAGAGATGCCCTTTTCCCGGCATCAGCGTCAGATCGGCATCAGGCAAGTGACTCTCCATGTGCCGGGCATACTCGACTGGCACAAATGGATCCTGATCCCCCTGATACAACATCACCGGCACCCCGACCTGGTTGAGAACAAACCCCCAGTCGAGCAGTTCGGTCTGCAAATCCTGCGCTATCGCACGACCACCGCTGGCAAGGCAGAGCGCCTGGTCGCGCCGAAAAAGCTGATTGTGCATAAACGAGCTGAGCAGTTCCCGATCCTGCTCGCTGATCATGTGCCGGGCCTCCCGAAAGTAAAAGCCCGGATGCCGCTGAGCCAGCCAGACAACAACGGCGACTGCGGCGCGCATGATGCTGAAGCCCATTTTGGCCAGCTTTGGTCCGGGCCAGCGCGTGGCCTGCAGGAAGGCCCGGGTTCCCGGGTATTCTTCAAAATGGGTATAGGATGACATCACCACTGCCTGTATGACTCTCTCGGGCAAGGCATAACCGCAAGCCAGGGTGCGGGTGCCGCCACTCGACCAGCCGGCATGGATGAAACGCTCGATATCCAGCGCATTCGCCAGCTGCTCCACATCCCGCGGGTAGTCCAGCAATGTCCGGTTGGGTTGAAAGGTCGAACCACCGATACCGGGGCGATCCGGAGTAATAATCCTGAAATGATGGCGACGCGCCTGCTGGTGGAAAAACCAGCCCTCCAACCTGGAGCCGGGCATTCCGTGAGCAAAAAATACCGGTATACCCTCAGGATCACCAAGATCGGTATAGGTGAGCTTCCGGCCATCACGCAGCCGCAGGCAACGGTCATGGCTATCCATATCGGGCTGTATGCTAATCGGACTCATCCTTCTGTCAGGTCAATCGTTCACGCACCAGAGATTAGCTGGCGCCATAACAAATGCCCAGATTTTGTCAGCAGGCGCGGGCGATGACGACCACCAGGTGACGCACATCAACTGCGTTAATCCCTGATACGCCAATCCGCTCAAGCGGCTCGGCTTCGTGTTAATCTGGCCGGCTATTCTGTTACCCGCCCAATTGCCGATGGATCCTGTCTACCGTGGATGAGAACGCACAACCAATACCCGAGGCGCGCCAAAGTCTGCTAGTCCGGACACTCGCCGAGTGGAAGACCCTGTGCCTGCTGGGCGGCCCGATTCTGGTGGCACAACTGGCCCAAATGGCAAACGGTGTGATTGATACGGTCATGGCAGGTCATGCCAGCGCCGAAGATCTGGCCGCTGTCGGTATCGGCAGCAGCTTGTGGATGCCGCTTTTTTTGCTGTTTATGGGATTGCTCGGCGCACTGCAGCCCATTATTTCCGGTCACCGCGGCGCCCGGGAACTGCATCGCATCATGCCCGTGACCTGGCAGGGCATCTATATCGCGATCGGATCGTCGGTGCTCATGATCGCCCTGTTGATGAATATCCGGCCGATTCTCGATGCCCTGAACCTGGATACCCACACCGCCCACATCACGCAGGGCTATCTGGACGCGTTCGCCTGGGGTGTGCCAGCCATGATGATCATGATGGCCCTGCGCGGACTGACCGATGGCCTGGGCCATACCAAAGTCATCATGGCATTCTCGGTACTGGGCACGTTGATCAACCTGCCGCTTAACTATATTTTTATCTATGGAAAACTGGGCGTGCCGGCGATGGGCGGCATTGGCTGCGGCTGGGCCACCTCCATCTCGAACGGCGTAGCCGCGCTTGCCATGTTTTTATACCTTAATCGCAGCGCAGCCTACCGCCAGTTTCACTTGCTGCAGGATTGGGTCAAACCCGACCCGGAAACCATCAAAACCATCCTGCGCCTTGGCGTACCCATTGGCTTCACAATTTTCATTGAAGCCAGCATGTTCTGCATCATCGCCCTGTTTCTGGCGCCGCTGGGTCCGGTGACCGTTGCCGGCCACCAGATCGCGCTCAATGTCGTCTCGCTGTTTTTCATGGTACCGCTGAGTCTTGGGCTGGCACTGACGCTGCGCATTAGCTTTCTGGTCGGCGCCCGAGCGACCGATACCGCCCAGTTACTGGCGCGCACCATCCTTCTGCTTGCGCTTGCGATTGCTCTGGTATTCGGCTCGGTGCTGTTCTTCGGATCAAACCTGATTGCCCATCTCTACACCGGCGATGAGGCGGTGCAGGAAGTGAGCAGGGCCTTACTGCTCTACGCGGCAATATTCCAGATCGCCGATGTCACCCAGGTCACCTGCATCAGTGCGTTGCGGGGTTACAAGGACACCCGTATTCCGATGTTTATCATGTTGTTCTCGTTCTGGGGCGTGGGGCTGCCGCTGGGCTGGATACTGGCGTTTACCGACCGGATCGTGCCGGTTATGGGGGCTGCCGGATTCTGGGTTGGACTAACGGTGGGGCTTACAGTAGCGGGACTACTTCTGGGGGCGCGCCTGTATCGTTTTCCGGCGACGCATCCTGACGTCGCGCCATAATGACAACCCGGTTGCGGCCTTCAGTCTTGGCCTGATACAAGGCGCCGTCGGCCCGCGCAATCCAGCTGTCAGCGTTATCGCTTCCCAACAGGGATGCCACACCAAAGGATGCCGTCACCGCCCCTGACGGGCTGGCCAGCTCGGCTTCCAGCTTATGCCGCAGGTTTTCGGCCACCGCCCGCACACCGGCCGGTTTCACGCCCGGCATGATGATGACAAACTCCTCACCCCCAAACCGGTACAGGCAATCGTTTCGCCGGGTATTGCGCTGGATCAGCCGCGCGCAATCCACCAGCACCTCATCACCGACGGCATGGCCGTGGCGGTCGTTTATCCGCTTGAACATATCCAGATCGAGGATGATCAGCGCGTAATCCATCTGGCTGCGTGTGAACTGCGAAACGGCCGCGGCCATATCCTCTTCCATTGCCCGGCGGTTCTTGACCCCTGTCAAAGGATCGTGTGTGGCGAGCATTTCCAGGCGCCTACGCTGGTGCGCTGCCCGTTGTGCAAAGATGTAGGTGCAACAGCTGACCACAATGCTGGTAGTGACGAACGCCAGCATCTGCTCTTGTGAGTCAAATACGACCGGCTGAAACGCCAGTACACCAATAGCCAGTAAGTTCAACCCCACGGCTATCCGAGGCTCAGTCAAAAAGAAACTGGTAATAAACGCAGGAAACAGCCAGAAAATGCCGACATCGCCCTGCATGATGGCAACTGCCGTGCCGCCAGCGCAGGAAAGCAGCGCAAGATAGAAGCCACTGCGGCGGTTATCTCCCGTAACCCAAGCGTAGGCAACGGTGAAGCAGATTGTGAACAATATAAACAGGTCAACCAACGCGCCAGCCAGGTTACCGCTGTACAAGCGGTAAATAGCAAACGGCGTAACACCGAACACAGCGCAGGCGCCGAGCATGGTAATGATCGACAGATGAAAGTCATGACGTAACCGGTAAAACATAATTGCCGAGTGCCAGTGAGCCGGGCGGTTTCTGGTGCGCCCCGTTTTTTGGTTATTGTTATGGAACCGTATTGATCTAGATTAACCTGAAAATCAGAAAAAGGTAGTGCAAGCTACTAAAATTTACAATCAAGTGTTTTCGGCATTTCGCTGTTTTTAAAGGCATTTAACTGCATTTTGCCAAACGTTTACGTGATGTTTCATTTTTCAGCATACAAAGGAATCCTTTATGTCGGCATCGGCAGTTGTTCCGTTCGAATTTCGCTTTCGTGTTCGCTATGGCGAATGTGATGCCCAGAGCGTCGTTTTTAATGCCCGCTACGCCGATTATGTGGACATTTCGGTCAACGAATATATCCGCACACTGTTCGGTGACTATCAGGCTTTGCTGGATCAGGATCTGGATATTCAGGTGGTCAGCATGACACTGAACTGGCAATCACCGGCGCACTTTGATGACGTGCTGTGCGCCAGGATCGAGCCGGGAAAGCTCGGCAATACCTCATTCACTGTGCATCTGGCGTTTCACACCTTCGGGGAAGAACGCGCTGTAGCAAATGCCGAGATCACCTACGTTATGATCAAGCCCAGCGCTGCAGCAAAAACGCCGGTACCGGATGGCATTCGCCAAAAACTGATAACCGGTGCGCCGGGCGTGATGATCAGTCACGCCGGAGAGCAGGCATAACCCCATGTATGAGACGGCGCTGGAACGCGCACTTGAGGAACTCCCGGGGCACTGGCAGCGGCATCTGCGGGAAGCCGAGATTTGCCCGGTTGAAGGCGGGCTCTGCAATACCCTGTTTCAGGTCCGGCATCCGTCAGGCGACCTTGCGCTGAGAGTCAATCATCCCGATCCGGAGCCTCTGGGAGTCGACCACCAGCGCGAGCGTGCCATGCTCAACCTCATCGCCGACAACCCGTGGGCCCCGCACCTGCGCTACGCCTCCAATAACCTGATGGTCACCGACTGGGTTGGGGGTGACGCACCCGTGGGTGGCGAGCTGACCCGGCTGCACTGGCTGGCGCATGCACTGACGTCGGTGCATGCCTGTTCCGAAACGACGCCGGTGCCTTCCCTGCAAACCGATATCCCGACCCTGTTGCTCAGATTCGCCACGCGCTGCCCGCAACACCAGGCAACACGATCAGCCGTTGAACAGCTGCTCGAACACTACCAGCCCCCAAGTCGACGGGTGCTGTGCCACCACGACTGGCACCCCGGTAACCTCATCCTGTCATCATCCGGCTGGACACTGCTGGACTGGGAATTCGCGGGCTTTGGCGATCCCTGCCTTGACGCGGGTTCAGCTATCAACGGCTTCGCCCTCAATCCACGCCAGATAGAACGACTGGCCCAATTGACCGGTTTCAGCGTAGATAACCTGGTAATCGCCGCCCGCATTATGGACGCGCTGGAAGTGGTTTGGTTCGCCGCCAATCCGGCGTTAACCCACAACAGCGCAGAGCGCCTCGATAACTGGCTGAACTCGGCCCACTCAGATTGTGGCAGACCGAATCACAAGCAAACTAGACGACCGGTCTAATATTACGTTAGTGTGTGACGTGACGATGTAACGGATAAACGCTGAAACGAACATAAGGAGCGCAATATGAAAGTACTGATGGTGCTGACCTCCCACGATAAAATGGGCGATACCGGCCACAAAACCGGTTTCTGGCTGGAGGAATTTGCGGCCCCCTACTACACATTCAAAGATGCCGGTGCGCTGATAACAGTCGCATCGCCAGCCGGTGGCCAACCACCACTGGATCCTAACAGCGACACCGACGACGCACAGACTGACGCCACACGCCGGTTCAAGGATGACAAGGAAGCCCAGCATGTGCTGGCAACCACGACGCGGCTGTCAGAAGTAGTAGCTGACGAATACGACGCGATTTTCTATCCTGGTGGTCATGGTCCGTTGTGGGACCTTGCCAACGACCGTGATTCCATTCGTTTGATAGAAACCGCCAGCGCACAGAACAAGGTCGTCAGCGCCGTCTGCCATGCGCCAGGCGTATTCAAAAATGTGAAAGACGCCTCTGGCGAGGCGTTCGTGAAAGGGCGTAAGGTCACCGGCTTTACTAACTCGGAAGAAGAAGCCGTTCAGCTCACTGACGTGGTACCTTTTCTGGTGGAAGACATGCTGCGCGAAAATGGTGGTGTGTACAGCAAGGGCGACGACTGGGCTTCCTATGTGGTCACCGATGGCCGCCTGATTACCGGGCAGAACCCGGCATCTTCAGAAGCCGCAGCCAAAGCGGTACTGAATGCCCTGACAGCGTAAACCAGAGCCCAGGGCCCCTGCACTGGCAGGGGCCTGATCTTACTTACCGGAAAGGCCTATGCCGCACATTCAGGGGACACCGCCTTCCACCCGCTGCTGCCGATACACCGCTATCATCGGCCTGATTGCCCTGCTGGTGAGCGGCTGCAGCTCGACCACACTTGCTTACCGCCAATTGGACTGGGCCATCGTTTGGTGGGTAGACGATTTCATCCCCCTGACCGATCCTCAGGAAGACCGCCTCAGCCAGCAGGTCGATCAATTACTGGCTTGGCACTGCCAGTCAGAGCTGCCGCAATACACACAATGGCTCGACCAGCTCCGCAACCACATCGCCACACCCCCCATTCAATCCGAAACGGTACTGGCACAGCAGGACGCTCTGTTTGATGCCATCGACAGGCTATTGATCGAAATAACCCCGGCGACAACCGAACTGCTCGCAGGCCTGACAGACTCACAGGTCGAAGCGCTGGCCGAAACAATGGCAGAGAAGCGTCAGGAGCGGGAAGAAGAGCTCTTGTCAGAAGACCCTCAGGAGCAGCTCGAAAAACGTGAAGAAAGGGTGCGGGAAAGAGCGGAACGCTGGCTGGGGCCGCTGATGCCGACCCAACGCGCCATCATCTCGCAATGGAATGCTGAAAGAGGGCGTCAGACTGAAATCTGGTTTGATGGCAGAGCACGCTGGCAGGCCGCCTTGCTTGATGCGCTGGAAGACCGAACAGAACCGGACTTTCCCGGACGCATTCGTCAACTGGTCACGAACAGCAGCGCCTACCGCGGCGAGGAATACCGGCTGATGCTGAAACAAAGCCGGCCAGCACTGGCGCAACTGATCACCGACCTGATGAACGCTGCAACGCCAGATCAAAGGGTTCACCTGAGGGACGAAATCGACAGTCTGCGGGAAGATTTTGAGACACTACGCTGTGATCAGCGTCACCCGACGGCGGCCTGAACAGCCGCCGGGCCACTAAGGTACGTCTGAAACGATCAGGGCACGATCACCGTATCCACAGTTTTCACTGCCAGGTTCTGAATCCGCTCATCAGTCGCGGCGTCGGTTTCAGCCTTGCTGAAAGACAGCGTACCGGCAGGGTCGAACTCGGCCTGCAGGTATTCTGCTATCGCGTCTTGCTCGGAGCCATAACCGGCAAAGTCGGCCAGCCCCGGGTCGTTGCTGCTACTTTCCTCAGAAAGTTCTGATCGCAGATTTGTAGTCAGATTTTTGAACGGATAGCCGTCACCACAACTCGCCGCGCCAACTTCAGTTGCTGTCGGCATACAACCCGCCAGGAAGCCCAGCGTCACCAACCGGTATGTCGTACCGCCATTTTCAAGAACACCATTACGGACGATCACGACATCACCAGCGCCGGTTTCAACCACCAGACTACGAATTCGCTGGCCGGTTGTCGACGCTCCAGTGTTGGTATCGGAGGTCGTCCTAGCCGGCATTGCCGGGTCAAAGCTGAAGCGCATACCGGCAATCTGCGGAAACTGTCCAGGCGTGGCACCATCAGCGGACGCTGCTACGGCGTGTTCCAGTAGATCACGCAACTCTGCGCCGGTTACCGTTACCAGCGCCAGGCTGTTATTGAACCGCAGGGAACCTTCGATATCGAACTGGGATACATCCCCAGTTTCCTTGCCTACGGTCGCATTCGCTGCCGTCGGTTCAAACTGTGCATCAGCCGGATCGTTAGAGCCCGGTGGCTGCACCACCTGCCCAATCGCAGAACGGATACCGCCGCCGTTTTTAAGCGAAATTACCGTGCTGGCATCAAACTTTTGGGCGTACCAGAGGTTGGCATCAGCGCTCAGATTACCGAGGTTGGTTTCCTGTGTGCGGACCTGCTCACGACGACCATCAAGATAGACCGAGGTCTGGCCAAGAATATTGCCGTCCCGCGCAGCCAGGACATCGCGAATCGCTGCAGAAACAGCCGCAACCCGCGAGTCCACCGTTCCCATCAACTGCCGTACCATTGCATCGGTTGAAGCCCAGGCTCCGTTGAGGGCCGGATCAAGCGCGCCGGTATCAATCACGCCGTTCTCATCGAAGCTAAGCACCAGGCGCCCCAGATACTTGTAGTCACCATCCACGTTTACGACCAGTACCGGCTCGCCAGCGGGCGATTCAAACTCAAGCGGATAGTTATCGGCGGCGACGTCACCCGTGCGCAGATCATCGTCGCTGTCGGCCAACAAGGTGTTGGAGCCACCGGCAACGATCACGTCTACGTTATTCAGGCGCGTGGCCAACGCTTTCTCGATGGCGATCTGCTGCATGTGTGCGAGCAATACGACTTTGTTAACGCCGGCGTCGACCAGATCATCCACTGCCGGTTGAATCACAGCAGCCAAATCGTCATAGAGCGCGTTTTCGTCCGCTACCACCGGCGGTGTAATGGTGATATTGCCAGTGCTGGTAATGGAGGCCAGTGCAGGCGTCGAGGCACCGACGATACCAATCTGCTGGCCGCCAATCGTGACGATCGCAGAAGCTGCAATTTTACCGGCAACGCTGGCGGGCGCCTGCCCACCGGCGACTGCCAGCGGCGCCAGGCTGGATTCGGTAGACACATCAAGGTTGGCAGACACAAACGGGAATGCCGCGCCTTCGTACCGATTGTCGCCGTCGGTTTCAGCGGTCAGCATCGATGCAAATTCAGCGGGACCACCGTCCAGGTCATGGTTGCCGATAACGGACGCCGATACGCCGAGCGCGTTCATGAACGCAATGTCCGCGCGGCCGTTGCCCGGCACACCGAGCTCATCCGCGAGCGAACTGTCGCTTGCCGCGAAGTAACGCGGGCCGGGAATCACGTTGTCGCCGGAGCTCACCAGCAGGGTGTTGTCTTCCATTCCCCGAAAGGCTTCTACAAGCGCTGAAAACCGGTCCACTTCGTCGATTGCACCGGGCGCACCGTCCACGTCGGCGAAATGCAGTAACTGCAGGGTATAGACATCCGACGTATCCTCTTCATCATCGCTGTCACTATCACTGCCACAGCCAGCGAGAGCCAGCAGCGATGCGCCGACGGCAAGAGATAACAGGGTTTTCGTCAGTTTCATCAAAATTCTCCAGCGTGTTTTTAGTAACGACACGCTAGAGAACCAAGACGACAGGGGAATGGCAGAACGATGACAGGCCAGTGACACCTATGCGGGCGGGTCGGACGATCAGGGCGCGAAGGCCGGCCCCGATCGCAACCTCACGCCGCTTAAATCAGACCAATGGCCTTGGCATGGTGATCAAGATGCTCACCAATAAATGACGAGATAAAGAAATAGCTGTGATCATAGTCTTTGCGCATCCGCAGATTGATCGGATGACCCGCCGCTTCACAGGCTGCAACCAGCGATTCCGGATACAACTGCTCTTCAAGGAACTGATCAGCAGTGCCTTGATCAATCAATAGCAGCAGGCGCTCTTCCGCCGCTGGTACCAGAAGAGTCGCATCGTAGGCCTCCCAAGTCGCGGTGTCGTCGCCAAGGTAGCCACCCAGTGCTTTCTGGCCCCAGGGGCATGCCGTGGGATGACAGATAGGCGAAAATGCTGACACCGAAGTGTACCGGCCTGGGTTGCGCAGTGCTGTCACCAGTGCGCCATGACCACCCATGGAGTGCCCACTGATTGCGCGCTGATCCGTGACCGGGAAATTCGATTCGACCAGTTCTGGCAATTCGGTCACTACGTAATCGTACATCCGGTAATGTGACGCCCAGGGAGCCTCGGTCGCGTTAACGTAAAAGCCCGCGCCGCTGCCGAAGTCGTAACTGTCGTCTTCTCCGGGGATATTCACGCCACGTGGGCTGGTATCCGGGCAGACAATGGCCATGCCCAGCTCGGCTGCGCGGCGGTGGGCACCGGCCTTCTGCATGAAGTTTTCATCCGTGCAGGTCAGGCCGGACAGCCAGTAGAGCACGGGCACGTCCTTGTTTTCCGCCTGCGGCGGCAGATAAACAGCGAAATCCATATCGCAGTCGAGCACGTCGGAATGGTGCCGGTAGCGCCGGTGTTCACCACCGGAACTCCGGTTGATAGACAGCAATTCCATGAGAGATGTCTCCGGTAAATAGCGTGTCCGGCAGCGTCTGGTTGCCGCCGGCCAGTACCGGACCGGTGTCAGTCACCCGGCCCGGGCAATGTCGGATCAGGCCTCAGTAAATGATGACCGAACGGATGCTCTTGCCCTCGTGCATCAGGTCAAAGGCCTTGTTGATATCATCCAGACCCATGGTGTGGGTGACCATTGGGTCAATCTTGATTTCGCCTTTCATGTAGCGATCAACATAGCCTGGCAGTTCGGTGCGGCCTTTCACGCCACCAAACGCGCTGCCGCGCCAGCTTCTGCCGGTCACCAACTGGAACGGACGGGTGCTGATTTCTTCGCCGGCACCGGCCACGCCGATAATGACGGATTCGCCCCAGCCCTTGTGGCAGCATTCAAGCGCCGAGCGCATGACATTGACGTTGCCGATACACTCAAATGAGTAATCCACACCGCCGTCGGTCATATCCACCAGCACTTCCTGCACCGGGCGGTCAAACTGAGTCGGATTCACGAAATCGGTTGCGCCCAGCATGCGGGCCATCTCGAATTTTTCCTCGTTGATATCCACACAGATGATCCGCGAAGCCTTGGCCATCACCGCACCCTGAACCACACTCAGGCCGATGCCGCCCATGCCGAAAATGGCAACGGTAGAGCCCGGCTCTACTTTCGCGGTATTCAGCACGGCACCGATGCCGGTCGTGATACCACAACCCAGCAGGCAGACCTTATCCAGAGGGGCTTCCTTGCTGACTTTGGCGACCGCAATTTCAGGCATGACCGTGTATTCAGAGAAAGTCGAGGTGCCCATGTAGTGGGTGATCTGCTTGCCATTCATGGAAAAACGCGAGGTTCCATCGGGCATCAACCCTTGCCCCTGGGTACTGCGAATGGCCTGGCACAGGTTGGTTTTGCCAGACAGGCAGAATTTGCACTGACCGCATTCCGGCGTGTACAGCGGAATCACGTGATCGCCTGGTTTAACGGATGTCACCCCCGGCCCGACTTCCTCGACGATACCGCCGCCTTCATGCCCCAGAATCGCCGGGAAGTTCCCTTCAGGATCTGCACCGGACAGCGTGTAGGCATCCGTGTGGCAAACGCCCGTTGCTACGATCCGAACCAGCACTTCGCCTTGTTTGGGGCCCTGTACATCAATCTCTTCGATTACCAGTGGTTTGCCCGCTTCCCAGGCTACGGCGGCTCTTGATTTCATAATCCTGCTCCAATTTGGTTAGAGGTCAGTCACAGTGATTCGGCAACCGGCGCGACGCGCATCACGCCGGCGCTCAAAGAAAAACACCCGCCGCGGCACAGCCGCACGGGCGATCATTGTCAGTCTGTTGTATCGGACAACCCGGCATAGCCGGCAAGCGCGGCGTTCGGGGCTCTAAACAGCCGAGCCCGAATCAGCAGGGCGGGCCGGCATCACCGACGAACGCGATCAGTCCGCTTCCGTGACAAAGCGGGGCAACTCCATGTCGCAGCCATTGCGGGCCAGTGCCGTCAATATGGCGGTTCGGGTGACAATCCCGACCAATCGGCCCTCATCAACAACAGGATACACTTTTGGCTTGTCTCGCCCCAGATTCTGGGCAATATCCACCACTGAAACATCCGGTGAAATGGTCAGCGGTGTTTTGAACATCACGTCATCAACCGTTGGATCGCCTTCGCAATGGTAGTTGGTGACCAGCAGCGAATGGATACAGTCCTGCTCAGATATAAAGCCTATAACATGCCGCTTGTCGTCCACCACCGGCAGGCCGGTGACATGGTGATGCAAGAGCGTTTCCACAACCTTGCCCAGCGGTGTGCCGCAACGCACAGGTTCAATGTGGTTGGACATCACATCGCCTGCAGTGAGTGATCTCATATCTCGTCTCCCGCCTGTTGGGTCTGCGCGTTACTGATTATTCCGGAACCGCTGGATAATCCGCGCTGCAAACTGGCCGACAAAACACTCAGCCATGCTTTAAAACTAGGCAAAGACCAGCCGATAGGGAAATACATTTATCAGATAACGACCATGGCGATGGCCTATAAAGAGACTTCACCATTCACTATCATCAGAATGCACATGTTGTAACTCAAATCCACACAAACTGACACAATATTCGCTTACTACTTATTGCTCCGAAGCCCTTGTATGCCGTACATTTCACCTGCGTTGAGGGACTTCTTCCCAATCGCACCCTGAGTTCTTTCAGGGTGACGCGCGTGGCCTCCACTGCAGCGTCTTTACTACATATTATTTTACTAGGCGTTGAACAGGATCGTTCTCTCGAACTCCTGGGATAGCTAGTTCAACTGGAGGTGTATTATGCGTTTATCTGACCTGACCGTTCGTTTCCGTCGTAACCGTGTGGTTATGCCAGAACATTCGCGCGTTGAAGCTGTTGAGCGTCGTCAGACCCTGAGTCTGGAAGCGCTGAATCGTCCGGCACAGTCCCGTAGCCTGAAGGCTGCTCTGCGCCAGCGCTAATTCAGCGTATGAGAGTAACCAAAACGGAGGAATCTCATTTTGAGTATTCCCGCCCGATAGCCAGCTCAAAGGCATTTGAGCTGGCTATTTTTTTGCCTTCCTTTTCATCTTTTGCCTTATTTCGCCAGAAAACGCCCTGCTTTCATTTGTGCCACCATTTGCCGATCATAATGGTCAGTGCATTCATCTGACCACAGGACATCCGTTATGCAATATCTCCACACTATGGTCCGCGTCAAAGACCTTGATGCCTCCCTGCATTTTTACTGCAATTTGCTGGGGCTGGAAGAAATCAGCCGCAAAGACAGTGAAAAGGGTCGCTTCACGCTGGTGTTTCTTGCTGCACCAGATGACAGACAACGCGCTCTGGACGATCGCGCGCCGATGGTAGAACTGACGTACAACTGGGATCCTGAAGACTACGATGGTGGGCGCAACTTTGGCCATCTGGCGTATCGGGTAGACGATCTCTACGCCCTGTGCGACAAACTGCAGGCCGGCGGTGTGACCATTAATCGACCACCCCGGGATGGCCATATGGCCTTTGTCCGCTCGCCTGACAATATTTCAATCGAGCTTCTGCAGAAAGGGGATGCCTTACCACCTCGGGCGCCCTGGCAGGATATGGAGAATACCGGCAGCTGGTAATCCAGCGTCAAACCGACGCCATCATCGCCAGACCGGATTTGGCAATCTCATGCAACACCGGCTCGGGCAGGTCATGGCCCATGCCGCTAATCAGTTGAAGCCGGGCATGGGGAACAAGGTATTGCAGCTGCTTAGCCGCTCCCGGGCGCACCAGCGGGTCTGCCGTACCATGAATAATCGTGGTGGGTACGCGAATACGGCGGGTGATTGACGACAAACTGCCGGTCGCGAGAATCGCCCGGGTCTGGCGCAGTATGCCGGCCGGGTGATAGCTGCGCCTGAAATCGGAACGCAGTCGCTCCTGCACCTCCTGCAATGGCGTCGGATGCACCGTGCCCTGGATCGTTTTCCAGAACGCCAGCGAACGATTAACCACCGCCTCTTCGTCGTGTCCTTTTGCACCGACGCCCGCCAGCTTCACAATCAGCTGCAACTTGGGCAATTGCAGTCGCGGACTGTTGGTTGACGTCATGATCAGAGTTGCCGAGCGCACGCGAGACGGATGGTCCCCCGCCAGTATCTGACTGATCATGCCACCCATTGACACACCCACGATATGGGCCCGGGTAATATCAAGCCCATCCAGAATTCCGCAGGCGTCTCTTGCCATATCATGCAGGGTATAGGGTGCGGCCAGTGGCAGCCCCAGACGATACCGGGCCATGGCCGCCAGCGGATGACCGTTAAGGCGCGCCTTGACCTGGCTTGATAGCCCGATATCCCGGTTATCAAACCGGATGACCCGGTAACCGGCATCCGCGTAGGCATTGAGCAACGCCTCCGGCCACAATGTCATCTGCGCGCCGAGGCCCATAATGAAGAGCACCGGTTCACCTTCAGGATTCCCCCGGGTCTCCACAAAAAAGGACAGGCCGTTGACCTGAATCGTTTGGGTCTTCGGGGGATGGCGTTCAACTGCGCTGTTCACGGGTTCTTACTCCTGCCACGGCATGTTCACGTTATGAGCAGATTACGCGATTGTGGGCGATAATCCATATCTTTTCCTGGCAGTTTTCCCGTTACCCAGGTCACGCAGGAATTGAAAGTTGCGGCAATGACGCACAGAAAAATATGCAGCTATCATATTGTTTAGTATCAGTTATTCCTGCATATCGAAAAAAAGAGGTCTATACTTTCCGGGTCTGAATCTGCACGTATTCCCGGTCAGCATCGATGCCGTTACCGATACTCCGGTTCGCACGCCTCTGCAGATCCCACCCCAAATAAGGAGCTCTGGTTTATGGACGCACTATCCAGCGTTATCACTTCCATCAATGGCCTCGTCTGGGGGCCGCCGATGCTGGTACTGATTCTTGGCGTCGGGCTGTTCCTGAGCATCGGCCTCAAGCTGATGCCGATTCTGAAGCTGGGCGCCGGCTTTCGCCTGATGTGGCAAGGGCGCAGCGCCACCGGTTCCGAGAAGGACGGCGAGATCCCCCCTTTTCAGGCCCTGATGACGGCACTCTCAGCCACAGTCGGCACGGGTAACATTGCCGGCGTCGCCACTGCAGTGTTTCTCGGCGGGCCCGGCGCGCTGTTCTGGATGTGGCTGACAGCGCTGGTGGGCATGGCGACCAAGTATTCCGAAGCCGTGCTGGCAGTGAACTTCCGCGAAGTGGACGAGCGAGGCGAATACGTGGGCGGCCCCATGTATTACATCCGTAATGGCCTTGGCTCGAAATGGGCCTGGCTGGGCGCCCTGTTCGCCTTATTTGGTGCAATCGCCGGTTTCGGCATCGGCAACACGGTGCAGGCCAACTCCGTTGCAGATGTGGTGTTGACTAACTTTAACGTGCCCACCTGGCTTACAGGCCTGGTGCTGATGGTGCTGGTCGGCATGGTGCTGATAGGCGGTATCAAGCGTATCGGGCAGGTCGCCAGCGCTCTTGTGCCTTTCATGGCGATTGCCTATCTGGCAATTGGTCTGCTCGTACTGGCCATTAACGCAACGGCCATTCCCGATGCACTGACGCTGGTGTTCAAGCATGCATTCAGCCCGATTGCCGCCCAGGGTGGTTTCGCCGGTGCAGCCGTATGGGCCGCCATACGCTTTGGTGTTGCCCGCGGTATATTCTCGAACGAAGCCGGGCTGGGCTCAGCGCCCATTGCACACGCCGCTGCCCAAACCAAAAACCCGATCAATCAGGGTATGGTGGCGATGCTGGGCACTTTTATTGACACCATCCTCATCTGTTCCATAACCGGGCTGGTCATCATCACCTCGGGGTTGTGGACCGATGGTGAGTCCGGTGCGGCACTGACATCACTTGCATTTGCCGATGCATTGCCCGGTTTTGGCAACTACGTTGTCGCTATCGCGCTTGCGGTGTTCGCCTTCACCACGATTCTGGGATGGTCGTTCTACGGAGAGCGGTGCATCGAGTATCTGTTCGGCGTGAAAGCCATCTGGCCTTACAGGGTGCTGTGGATTATCGCGATTCCTGTCGGCGCCACATCCAATCTCGGGCTGATCTGGCTGATTGCCGATACCCTGAACGCGATGATGGCGATCCCCAACCTGATCGCGCTGGCGCTACTGAGCCCGGTCGTCTTCAGATTGACCCGGGAGCACTTCGCACGTCAGGCCGGTAAGCCGGTATAACAGGAACCGCAGGTGGAACTTTTCGGCAACCTGGGCGACGAAGATCACAGGCGTCACGGTTGCCGGTTATAAGCTAGATTCAATACAGTATTTGGATGTGAGCGGAAGGACCCTCATATTGATACGCAGCGCATGATTCAGCGCACTACCGAGAGCAGGCGCGCCGGACGGGGTCCGGCGTTACACATTGATCAGGAGGATATTCAATGAGTTTACGTTTAGGCGATACTGCACCCGATTTCGAACAGGATTCCAGCGAAGGTAAAATCAGCTTCCATTCATGGCTGGGCGACAGCTGGGGCATTCTTTTTTCACATCCGGCTGACTTCACTCCGGTCTGCACGACCGAACTGGGTCTCACAGCCAAGCTCAAGGACGAATTCAGCAAGCGCAACGTCAAGGCGATTGCACTGAGCGTTGACGACACCGAATCTCACAAGAGCTGGATCAACGATATCAACGAAACCCAGGGTTGCCAGGTTAATTTCCCGATTATCGCGGACGGCGACCGCAAGGTATCGACCCTGTATGACATGATCCATCCCAATGCCGATAACAGCCTCACGGTACGCTCACTGTTCGTAATCGATCCGAACAAGAAAGTACGGCTGATGATCACCTATCCGGCCAGCACCGGGCGCAACTTCAACGAAGTACTGCGCGTCATTGATTCGCTGCAGCTGACTGACGAACACAAGGTCGCGACCCCCGGCAACTGGGAGTCCGGCGGAGACGTGGTGATCGTGCCTTCGCTGCAGGACGAGGACGAGATCAAGCAACGGTTCCCGAAAGGCTACAAAGCGGTTAAACCTTATCTGCGTATGACTCCAGACCCCAAATCCAACTGGAGCGGCAACTGATCGGGTTGCCATTCCTGCAGACTGTTTGGCAGGAATAAAGTAGCGGACATTAAAAAACCCGGCCTGAGCCGGGTTTTTTTAATGTATCAGAACATCGGTATTCGGGCTTCAAAAAGCCGGAACAACCGCGCCCTTGTACTTTTCCTTGATAAACGTCTTCACCTTGTCACTGGTCAGTGCAGCCGCCAGTTTCTTCATTGCCGAGCTGTCCTTGTTATCCGGACGCGCTACCAGGATGTTGACGTAAGGCGATTCTGAGCCTTCCAGAACCAGCGCATCTTCAGTCGGGTTCAGACCCGCTTCAAGCGCGTAGTTGGTGTTGATCATCGCCACTGCGACCTGATCCAGCACACGCGGCAGAGTGGCCGCCTCCAGCTCATAGAATTTAATGTCGAGCGGGTTGTCTGCGATATCACGGGGTGTTGCTGTGATCTTGCTTCCGTCTTTCAGCTTGATGATGCCAGCCTTTTGCAGCAGCAACAGCGCACGGCCACCATTGGTCGGATCATTTGGAATGGCAATGGTCGCGCCTTCTTCGAGCTCGTCCAGGGATTTAAGTTTGCTGGAGTAAGCGCCAAACGGCTCGACGTGCACACCCGCAACGCTCACCAGATCGGTACCCTTGCCTTCATTGAATGACGTCAGGTACGGCTGGTGCTGGAAAAAGTTCGCGTCCATCCGCTTCTGGGACACCTGAATGTTGGGCTGAACGTAGTCAGTGAACACCTTCACATCCAGCTCAACTCCCTGCTCGGCCAGGTCAGGTTTGACGAAGTCCAGAATTTCAGCGTGAGGAACAGCGGTTGCTGCAACGCTCAGCTTCTCAGCCGCCTGAGCGGAGAACGAAAATGCGACCAGCGATGCCGCCAGCGTCAGAATCTTGTTCAGTTTCATCGGTTTTCCTCGTGTCATTATTTTGGACAGTCCTGTCGAGGAGTATCACTCCCCGGAACAGCCACTATCGCGTGTCATTTTCTATCGTCATCAGCAATCGTTACTGTTCGCCAGCCTGATGATCAGCGGCGACTGAAGTGCAACACCAACCGGTCGCCCGCCATCTGCAACAACTGCACAAAAATTACCAGTAGTGCCACAGTAATCACCATCACGTCAGTCTGGAATCGCTGATAACCGAAACGTATCGCCAGATCACCCAGACCACCGCCGCCAATTACCCCCGACATAGCCGCGTAGGAAACCAGCGTAATCGCAGTCACCGTAATGCCGGCAATCAGCCCCGGCAATGCTTCGGGCAGCAAGGCACCAAAGATCACCTGACGTACCGTGGCCCCCATCGCCTGAGTAGCCTCGATAATGCCCCGATCCACTTCACGCAGCGAGGTCTCAACCAGACGCGCAAAGAAAGGGGCACCACCGGCGACCAGCGGGGGAATAGCGCCCGCCACACCCAGAGAGGTACCAATCATCATCACCGTGACCGGAATCATCACGATCAGCAGAATAATAAACGGCACCGAGCGCAGCACATTCACTACGAACGACAATGCGGCATAGGCCACAGGCTGTTCGAGAAGCTGGCGTTTGCCGGTCAGGAACAACAGCACTCCTATCGGCAGACCGAACAGAATACTGAAAAACAGCGATACCGCGACCATGACCAGGGTATCCCAGCTGGCCCAGCCGATTTCCAGCCAGTCAACATTACTGAACAGATCAGCCATCATCGCAGCACCTCCACGTGTACATCAGCCGCATCAAGCGCCGCCACCGCGGCTTCCAGATCCCCGCCAACCAGAGATAGTGTGAGCTGGCCATACGGCATATCCTTGATCCGGTCTATCCGACCCGACAGGATGCTGAAATCGACTCCGGTCTGACGGGCAATGCTGCCCAACAGCGGCTTGTAGGTAGACTCGCCCCGAAATGTCAGATGCAGGATACGGCCTTCTGCGTGGGCAAAGTCTGCCTGCTGCTCGCGCTCATCAATGTGCTCGCTCTCAAACACAAAATCCCGCGTAGTCGGATGCTCAGGGTGCAGAAATACATCCGCTACCGTGCCCATCTCGACGATCTCTCCGGCGTCCATCACGGCCACGCGATCGCAAATCCGGCGCACTACATCCATTTCGTGGGTAATCAGAACAATCGTCAGACCCAGCTCGCGGTTGATATCCGCCAGCAGTCGCAATACCGACTGGGTCGTTTGCGGATCAAGCGCGCTGGTCGCCTCATCGCATAGCAAAATGGTCGGACGGCATGCCAGAGCGCGGGCAATACCAACCCGCTGCTTTTGGCCGCCGGACAACTGGGAGGGGTATTTCTTGGCGTGGTCTTCAAGCCCGACACGCTTGACCAGTTCGGCGACCCGGCTGCGGATCTCCTCGCGGGAGTAGATGCCGGCCAGTTTCATCGGGAACGCGATGTTATCGGCGACTGTTTTGGAGGACAGCAAATTGAAATGCTGGAATATCATGCCGACTTTGCGACGAAACGCCCGCAAGCTGTCAGAGGCGTAGCCTGTGACATCCTCATTATCGACAACAATACGCCCGCCGCTTGGGCGCTCGAGCATATTGATCAACCGTATCAGCGTGGATTTACCCGCACCGGAGTGGCCGACAATGCCAAAGATTTCGCCATTCTGGATGGCCAGATTGGTGGATTTCAGAGCAGGGATCGCCCGCCCTTCCACCTCATAAGCCTTGTGGACCTGATCAAGTTCAATCACGTGGCATCTCTGAAGCTGCAAAAATAAGCGCGCAGTATACAGCAGGCAGCTCCGGAACCCGAATCGGGGCTAGCCGCAATCAGGTTCCGTTTTGTCAGAGAATAATAGCGGAAGCGTGAGCTACTGGGAGGATGGCGTTAAATCAAGCCTTCCTCCCAACAACTACAGCCAGATACAGCCAGAGCAGTCGGCCTTTTACTCCAGCGGGTGCAGCTTGGTGATATGCAGAATCGGCCCGGTTGGTGCGCCGGTTGGCGAACCACCTTTGGGCTCAAGACTGATGGCCAGCGTACGGGAGACGCTGAGAGCCGCACGGGTTTCCGGCGACAGACGGATTTGCAGCATATCCTTGCCCACCGGAATCACACCCAGCGACATCGGATTGCCATCGCCTTCAGGCACCACCCACAGCTCGTAGTCCTGATTGCCCTCGGCAGGCGTGGCGGCGACCGGTTTCAGCCTGAGCTGGCCGGGTTCACCGCTTTCAGCAACCAGCCAGAGCGGATCGGTAGTATCTTTTTGCACCACGGCGCCAGACAACAGAGGCTGCCTGGATGGTTCAGGCTGCTGCATCAGCAATACCGCCATCACCATCACTGCTGCGGTCGCCATCAGGCTCCAGCCGGCCCACAGCCAGTTCCACCCGCCAGTGGAGGCCTTGGCTGATGTTGGCTCCGGCCACAGCCGTTGTTCGATGCGCGTCCAGACCGATGCCGGCGGCGCCACCGGTGGTACCCGGGCAGCCAGTTCACCCAGTTTGTGTTCCCAGAACCAGACTTCCTGCCGGATCGCCCAGGACTCCATCATCCAGCGCTCAAAGCGTCGACGGGCCCCGCCAGTCAGCGTGCCCAGCACATACTCTGCCGCAAGACGTTCAACTCGTTCAGGCGTTTTTTTCATCGTTCAAGACACCTCTTCAGCGCCAGCAACCCCCGACGGATCCAGCTTTTGACCGTGCCGATAGGAGTACTCATTGCCGTTGCCAGTTCTTCATGGGTGAATCCCTTGTAGTAGGACAGCAACACACTGTCCCGCTGGGAATCACTGAGCTCTTCCAGGCAACCGTTAAGAGCCGATGCGCCGTCAGCACGCAGGGTTTCATCGAGCGGATTGGCGGAATCATCCGCTATCGTCTCGAGCATGTCGTCGCCGGCGGTCTGCCGCACCTTGCGCGCTCGCATCAGATCCAGCGTGCGATAGCGTGCAATGGTCAACATCCAGCTCAGCGGCGACCCCCGCTCACTGTGATATTCCCCGGCATGGTGCCAGATGCGAATGAACGCATCCTGCAGCGCTTCCTCGGCCAGCTCCTGCTGCCCCGCCAGCTTGCGGCACACCCCGAACATTCGGCCGGACATGCATTCATACAGCTTTTTGAAGGCACTCCGGTCATGCCGGGCAACACCTGCCAACAGCGTTATCAACTCTTCCTGACCTGATTCAACCGCCATAAAAATCGTTCTCGTCGCAGTCGTTTTTATTCGTCAGGCAGCATCACTACGTCTCGGAAGATGATCGGGATGCGGCCTGGTGACGCTTACAAAATTATATTTTCGAAGTGCAACTTTCGATGATTCGGGACCGTAACGGACTCAGGGCAGCACTTATCACTCGCTGCACCGACATCACAACAACACCGAACTAAAATAGCAGAGGAAAGGACAATGGACGCTATTCTCAACCGATCAAAAACGCTCAAGCGCTCAGCGCTTGCTGTTACGATCGCCGGGCTCTGTCTCACTACCGGCCTCAGCTTTGCCTCCAGCCATCGGGAAGCTCCCTTTATCACGGAGACTCCGAAAGTCGATGGTACGGACTTCTACATGTTCCGCAGTTACCAGCCGGGACATGAAAACACCATTACCCTGATCGCCAACTATCTGCCGCTGCAGGATGCCTACGGTGGCCCGAACTACTTCGATCTGGATGATGATGCCATATATGAAATCCATATCGATAATTCAGGTAATGCCAAAGAAGACATTACCTTTCAGTTCAAGTTCAACGATATCACCGAAGACCTCCAGCTGGACATTGGTGGCCAGATGGTTTCAGTTCCGCTGAAAAATATCGGCGGGATCGGTCCCGGTGCAGACGCCACTGACAGCGTTCAGGTACGTCAGGAATATACCGTCAAGGTCATTCGTGGTGATCGTCGAACCGGTGCCAGCCAGACGGCAACCAATGTATCGACCGGCACCGAGACGTTTCGCAAGCCGCTCGATAACATCGGCACCAAGTCCATTCCGGACTATGCCGCCTATGCAGGCAATCACATCTATGACGTGGCCATTCCCGGCTGTGGCAACGGGCAGGTCTTTGTGGGTCAGCGCAAAGAGGCTTTCGCGGTAAATCTTGGCGAGATTTTTGACCTGGTCAATATCGCCAACCCGACAGGTGCACGCGATCAAGGGCTGGATGAACTCGCTGACGCCAACGTCACGTCATTCGCTCTGGAAGTACCGACCACCTGCCTGACCGGCACAGCCATGACCGCTGGGGGCGATCCCGTGATTGGTGGCTGGACCACTGCAAGTGTGCGCCAGGCCCGCGTTATCAACCCTGAACCTACGGCTGATGGCAAGGGTGCAACCGTTGAAGGCGGCGCCTATACCCAGGTTTCACGTCTCGGTATGCCACTGGTCAACGAGGTAATTATTGGCCTCAAGGACAAGGATCGCTTCAATGCGTCCGAGCCTGATGCTGATGGCCAGTTCGCAACTTATGCCACCAACCCGACCTTGCCCAAGCTTCTCAATATTGTGGCGGGTACTGCTGAGCCACAGGTTTTCCCACGCAAGGATCTGGTCGCCACATTCCTGACCGGTGTGAGTCTGCCTGATGGCAGTGGCGGTGTGCTGTTTTCCAACCAGCCCGAGGGTGTCAAACCATCCGAAATGCTGCGTCTGAACACGGCTACTCCGGCAGCTGATCCATCAGCCGCCAACCAGGATGATCTGGGTTTGCTGGCACTGGAAACCTCGGGTTTCCCGAACGGTCGCCGCCCGGTGGATGACGTGGTCGATATCGAGTTACGCGCGGCTATCGGCGCTCTTCTGCCGTTCTTTGGTGAAACAGATCCCAATGGCGGTGCGCCCCTGACCGACGGTGCCGTGGTTGATCGTACTCAGCTGCTGGCCGAGTTCCCTTATCTGGGCACCCCGATCGCTGGTTCACCTAACCCCAACACCCCTTGAGGAGTCCGTCATGACACGCATAGCTGCAATGTTCGGCCTTGCCCTGATTGGACTGTCGCTGGGCGGTTGCTTTGACGGTGGCAGCGGAGGCGGGAGCAACAATCCCGATCCGGCTCCAGCTCCCGACGGCAAAGTCAGCTTTACCCAGTTTGTCAGCGACGAGATCGGGGATACGCGGGATAACCGTGATCCGGTCGCCATCAACGACATTGAGTTCAGCTTCAACGACCAGACCAATGAACAGGCCTTCGATGATGTGCTCAAGTAAATGCACCACGGATGACCGTTACCCCGGAGGCGGGGTAACCATCGCTGCAGGTCTGGCCCTTCGGGGCCGGGCCTTGCTCCCGCTTATTGCACTGCTGGGAGTGGCGACTCACAGCTACGCCGCGCCACCGCCGATTGAGCCCATCCCGCAGGCGCAGGTACTGATCGAACTTCCCGACCTCTCGAATGTTCAGGGCGCCGCCACTGACAAGACCCCCGAACAAGCCGCCAACCGAATACAAGCGTTTCTGCAGCAGGCCCGCACGAGTGGCGATCCACGCTTTCTCGGCTATGCCCAACGGGCGTTCAATGAATGGCCTGATGCTCGCCTGACACCACGACTGCTGATGCTAAGGGCCTCGTTGAACCAGAGCCTGCACAAGTTTGATGATGCCAGAGCCGACCTTGATAAAGTCATTAGCCACCCGTCAGACCCCGCATTGAAAACGCAGGCCTGGCTGATTCTGGCAAATCTTGAAACAGTGCAGGGCCGCTACGATCACGCCAGAGTGGCCTGCACCGAGCTGGAATCCCGATATGCAGGCCTGATCACCGCCAGCTGCCATGCGCTGGTTAAGGCTCGCACGGGCCGGGCTGAGGAAGCCTATAATCGGCTCAATGCCATGACCCGCGTGAGCCAATCCCATGCCGATCGCACCAGCATTGCCTGGGCGCAGGGCACGCTGGCCGATATCGCAACCCAACAGGCCCGACCCGACGCCCAAATACGCTGGCAGAAAGCACTGGCGCTGGATCCGGATGATTTATATATCCGTGCCGCCTATGCCGATTGGCTCATTCAGCACCAGCAACCTGACGATGCGCTGAAATTAACCGAAGGCTACGAACAGGTCGACAACCTCGCTGTGCTGCGATCCATCGCACTCAAACAACTGGACGACCCGAAGCTGGCGGCGCTGAAAACCAGATTGAATCAGCGTTTTGAAGAAGCGCGCTGGCGCGGCAACCTGCTCCACAAGCGTGATCTCGCCCGGTTTCTGCTCGATGTTGAAAACGATCCCGAGGCCGCTTTCACCTACGCCTGGCAAAACTGGCAGACACAACGTGAGCCGGCCGACACAGCCCTGATCCTGAGAGCCTCGGCTGCCGCCGACAAACCCGACGCGCGCCAGACCGTCACCCGCTGGCTTGAAGCACGTCACCAACAAGATGCCCGATACCCGGAGAACCTTTTGTGAAATGGCCTCTGATAACCTTATGCAGCGTCGCGCTGATACTTTCGAGCTTTTCGGCAATGGCCCACAAGGCCAGCGACGGTTTTGTCTATCTCGATCAGCGTGAAGCCGACCAGACGATCCGTGTCGATCTGGCTGTGCGGGATCTGGCACTGGTCGTCGCGCTGGACCACAATCGGGACCAGCAGGTAACAGGGGCTGAGCTGAATCAGGCCCGGGCTGATATCACCCGCTATATCGAGCAGGGTCTGACGCTCTCATCCAGCGCAGGCAATTGCCGGCTCAGCGGTGACCAATGGGGTATGACCCGTCACAGCGACGGTCCCTATGCCTCCGCCCGCTATGGTATTGACTGCCCTGAGGGCACTGTCGCCAGCACACTGCACTATCAGTTGCTGTTTGAGGTAGACAGTCTGCACCGCGGCCTGATCCAACGCATGGGTGCTGAGGGCGAGCAACTGGCGTCACTGAGCCCGGATAGCAATACGTTGTCTTTGTCGGGCGCAGCCATGCCACTGTGGCAAACCTTCGCTGACTTCCTGTGGCAGGGCGTGGTGCACCTGGTACTGGGGTTCGATCACGTGCTGTTCTTGCTGGTGCTGATACTGCCCGCAACCCTGCGCCACGACGCAACCGGTGCTGCCGGTCGCACCACACTAAAACAGCGGTTATGGCAACTGGCCGGTATCGTATCAGCGTTCACCGTCGCCCACTCGATCACGCTCGTGCTCGCTGCACTGAATATTGTTCAGCCTCCCATCGCGTGGATCGAGATCATCATTGCCCTGTCGATTGCGCTCGCTGCGCTGAACCTGTTCTTTCCGGTGCTGGGTCGTAAAACATGGAAGCTAGCCTTTGGCTTCGGCTTGATTCACGGGTTTGGCTTTGCCAGCGTATTGAGCGATCTGGCCAGCGGCACCTCGCAGAAAGTCACCGCCCTGGCAGGTTTCAATATCGGCGTTGAGCTGGGTCAGCTGACACTGGTCGCGCTGGTGTTTCCCCTGTTGTATCTGATGGGAAGCCATCGCGTCTATCAGAGGGCTGCTGTGCCAGCCATGGCGCTGGTGGTATCGGCCATCGCTCTGTACTGGGCAGCGGAACGGTTCGCCGGTCTACCGGCAATGTGAAAGGTGTGAGATAGAAAGAAAACCCCGCAGCCTCACTCATCACAGTGAGGCTGCGGGCAGGCCGCGTATCAGAACGTTAAATGCCTCAGTGCAGGCTACGCATCTGACGCGGATACAGGGCGGCGCTGACTTCCGGTTCCTCCAGCAGATTCGCCAGCTCGCGATCCACGTCCGTTTCCTCTCCCTCGTCCGGCAATGGCTCGAACAGGGTATTCAGCCAGGCAGCAATCCCCGGCGCTTCATCCCGGTCATAATCCGAAGACAGTGCACCGATTCGCTTGAACCCGATAATCCGCTGATGGCGAGGATCACGGATCTGCTCGAAACCGCGCCAGTATATCCGGTCACGGGTGTGCAACTGGACGAACAGGGTGTCGATGGGGTCTCGTGTGTCGTCAGCGCTATCGTCGGCCGCATCTTCTTCAGCCGTCACTTCAAACTGATCAACGTCACGCTGCTTTTTGGTACGAATGGTGGTCCACGCCGGATAGAGCACGGCAACCGCATCCGCCTCAACATGTTCGCGTGCCGCACGCAATATCAGCGCCCAGCGGGCCTTGTCAGCCTCGGTTTCAAGGGAGTTAATGGGTAAGTCATAGCTTTGGTCGGATGACAGGACGATCGCCATCATGGGAGCGTCCAGCTCTCCCATAGCTTCACCCTGCGCTACGTTTACCAGCTCATCGATCGCAATAGGTTCGTTCATGATACGCTCGTCTCCTCAATGCCATCAGGGTTGGGAGACACTGGACAGCGCAATCTGTCTGGCGGAACTCACCACAGACAGTTGTCTATTCAGTGATCGCCACAGGACTTCACAGGAATTCTGAAGTCCTGACTACAGCATAGCGTGTCTCCGCAAAAGGTTAAACGTGGAGGCGACGTTAATAGATCACAACCCCCGCGGAGTAATTCAGTCACCATCCGGTCTGCCCGACTAACCGGTGTTCAAACCGCCACACTCTCATACCGGTCCCACCAGGGCAGCACCGACTCCAGCTGAGCAGCAAGCTGCAACAGCGTCGCTTCGTCGCCATGAGGCGCACCGAACTGAACCCCCACCGGCAGGCCTTTTGCAGTCCAGTGCAGGGGTACCGACATCGCCGGCGTGCCGGTCAGGTTGGCCAGTTGCGTAAACGGCGTCAGCGCCAGACTCTCCAGTGCCAGCTGATCAACCACGCCGCTCTTGTGTACCAGCCGACCGGCTTTGAGCAACAGCATCAGGCGACTGACGACCTGAAGGTGAGCTGGCGTATCCAAAGCACCGATCGCAGGCTGTAACTGACCGGTCGAAGGACACAAGTAGAGATCATAGGATTGGTGAAACAGCCCCAGGGCCCGGGAAAACACATTCCACTGCTGGCGCATCTGCACATAATCCGGCAACGGTAACGTGCGCCCCAGCATGCCGATCAAGCGGGTATCCAGTTCGAAATCACTGTCTTTGGCACCAAAACGCTTGGCCGCCTGCGCCATGGTGGCCGAGACCTCACCGAAATACAGCCCGAGATAACAGCGGGCCAGCGCCATGCCATCAAAATCCGGCTTGGCGTACTCGATTTTATGCCCCATGTTTTCCAGCGCATGCGCTGTAGACTCGACCGCCTCCACACATTCAGGCGCGACTTCGCCGTTGTAGGGCGACGCGGTAAATACCCCAATCCGGAGCGGTTTTGGCGCTTGCTTGATCACACTGGCGTAAGGCGCTGCTGGTGGCGGAATCACAAACGGATCACCCGCTTCAGGTCCCGCCAGATAGTCGAGCATTACTGCACTGTCGCGCACACTGCGGCTGACCACATGATCTGCCGATGCGCCGGTCCAGTGCTCGCCCATCCCCGGCCCTGCCGACACACGGCCCCTTGAAGGCTTGAGCCCGAACAAACCGCAGTAAGCGGCCGGAATCCGAATTGATCCACCACCATCATTAGCGCCGGCCATCGGCACGATACCGGCAGCAACTGCCGCACCTGAGCCTCCGCTGGAGCCGCCCGGGGTCAAGCGTGTATCCCAGGGATTACGGGTCGGGCCCCATAATCGGGACTCGGTGACACCTTTGAGCCCCAGTTCCGGCGTGGCAGTGCGACCCAGCAGCACCAACCCGGCTTTGCGGGCGCGGGTTACGTATGACGAATCCCGTTCTGCGACCTGGCTCTTCAACGCCTGGCTGCCATAGGTACAAGGTTTGCCTGCCTGTTCCTGGGCCAGATCTTTCAACAGAAACGGAACGCCAGACAGCATCGCCTCGTCCGACATGCTGCCTGGCAACTCGTCATCAAACTGGGGATGACAGATCGCATTGATTTCAGGATTGACCTCCTGCGCCCGGGCAACCGCGGCTTTACGCACCTCGTCGGCACTGAAATCCCGTTTCCGGATACCTTCGGCGAGGCCAACCGCATCATACTGTCGATAGTCACTGACTTTCATTTACTCATCCTGCTGGCGAGCTGACTGGATCGCACCAGAATACCTCAGCGTCACCTGTTTAACAGGCCATTCTGTGTCCTTTTGACGTACATGATACTGAACGGGCTGGATCGGCCTTGTGCGTCTCCCGCTATCAGTGACAGTTGATATGGAACGACGGCATCGCCACACTCGGGTCTTCCGGCAGCCTCTCAGAATAGTCTTTCAGGCGGAGTAATATTGATGCAGGCAAGTAACCTCAATCCGACGATTCCGGAATCCCGACTGCCGGGGCGCCGGATTGTCTCCGTCTTGACGGGTCTTTTGGCAGGCCTGCTGTCTGCGTTCAGTGGCCCGTTGCAGGCCGAGGAGCTGAAAGACTGGACCTCGGTGATCCGCGAATCCCCCTACTGGGAGAGCAAAGGTGTCTACTCCAATATCCGCAGCGTACGGCGCTGGATTCTGGAAGGTCAGGCCTACTGCTCCGATGAGAACCGACACATTTTTTTCGATCGCCGGGGCAAATTCCTGGGCTATATGGAAAACGCTGATACCCGCGCGGCAACCCAGCAAAAACTCAACACCACGCGCCTGAAGTTTACCCGCGACGGGCGCAGCGACTATTGGGTGCCAGGCTCCGCAGGCAATACTGGCTATCCGTTTGCACTCGCCTGCAAGCAGCCGCACGTCGATCTGGACGAAGCCATGTCCCGCTACATCGGCAGTGAAGCCGGCGACCTGATCTGGGGCAGCTGGGATGACCTCTCGATTGGCAGCCCCCAATCCCCCCGGTCATTGCATCAGGCACTGGAAGAAATCTACAAGGTGCGGGAGCAACAGAACCGGCTCGACCTGCCCCCTGAAATGCCCCGTTACCTTGCAGGGCAGTTACTGATTGAAAGCGGCGGTCGTCGTCAGGCTCATTCGGCAGCGAACGCCCGCGGCATCATGCAGCTGTCCACAGTCGTGCTGTCTGACTGCGGCATCGCCCCGCCCAATTACTGGCACCGGCTTGCACAGCTTGATTGCGCCATGCGGCTGACCAGCCAGAACGCTCGCTACCTGCGCCCGGCTTTCGACAAGCTATTCGGTCACCTGCCAAAGGAAAAACGTAACCGGCTGTTCACCTTGCTGGTCGTGCAGGCGTATCACGGCGGCGCCACCCGCGTGAAAGACCTGCTTGACGATCCAGAGCTATCGCAGCCGGCCGCCTATCTTGCCCAACATCATCAGGGCTATAGCGCAGGCGACATTGCCTTTGGCATGATATTCCACAATCTGGGCCGCAACCGCCTGGGGCTGGCTTCACTGTATTATGTTGTGGATGTTGAGCTGGCGGCCGAAGCCTTGTGCGAGGACCGGCGAATGAAAAAGGCCGTGCTTTGCGGGCTTTAACCTAACCGCTATCACATAAAACTTCATCCCACTGACACCGGAGACTGAATGTGGACTGGCTGTTGCCTCCTGATGTCCTGCCACCTGAAGTCGCCCTGTTCCTGCTGGTCTGTTCCGCTGTCACCTCGTTGATCACCGCTTGCCTTGGCGCAGGTGGTGGTGCCCTGCTGCTGGTGCTGATGGCCTTGTGGTTGCCACCAACGGCTATTATTCCAATACACGGACTGATCCAGCTCGGCTCGAACAGTGGCAGGGCTGCACTGACCTGGCGGCACATCGACTGGCGGGTGATCGCGGCTTTTCTACCGGGTGTGATTATCGGGGCTGCGCTCGGCGCTTTGCTTCTGGTGAATCTGCCGCCTGTGATCTGGCAGCTGACCATCGCACTTTTTATTCTTTATTTGTGCTGGGGGCCTTCGCTGCCGAAGATTCTGCTGAACCCCGCCGGTATATTTGCTGCATCACTGGCGACGAGTTTCGTCAGCCTGTTTGTCGGTGCGACGGGGCCGCTGGTCGCGGCGTTTATTAAACAGATCCATCAGGACCGGTTTAAAACGGTCTCGACTTTCGCCACCGCAATGACCCTGCAACACAGCCCCAAAGCGCTGATATTCGGCCTGGCCGGATTCGCGCTTGCCGATTGGCTGCCGTTTGTCGCGGGTATGATCATCTGCGGTTTCGCCGGCACCTGGATCGGACTTCATCTGCTGAGCAAGTTCAGCAACGCCACTTTCCAGCGCGGCTTCAACTGGCTGCTGACGGTGCTGGCCCTACGACTGATCTGGCAGGCCGCCTCAAGCTATGGTGTGTTTGGCTGAACGACGGAACCGATAGTCTTCAATCAGGCCGTTGATCAGCAGCGCAGCAAGGATGATCCCGCCACCGACAAACCCCAGCACGCCAGGCAACTCACCCAGCATCAGCCAGACCAGAAACGTGCCGATCACGGTCTCCAGCAACAAAAACAGGCTTACTTCAGCCGCCGGCAGATATCGCGGACCGGTCTGAATCAGAATGCTCGCGGTAGGCAAAAACACCAGGCACAGCAGTGAAATCAGACCAAAATCACGCCAACCCGGCCACTGCATACCGCCGGCCAGGGCAGCCGCCACCGCGACCAGAGCCGCCCCAAACACCAGCATCAGACTCATATCGGCTTCTGGTCTTGATCGGGCGACAGCAAAATTGGACGCCAGCGAGAAAGCTGCAACAAAGGCCATCACCAGCCCCAGCGGCTCGCCGTGGCCCAGCTCTCCCACTGCCATCAGCATCGCGCCGGAGACACAGACGAGAATCAGCACCCAGGTCCTCAGCGGCAGCCGTTCACGCCAGATCAACCAGGCCAGCAGCGCCGCGATCACCGGCGCTGTATTCAGAATCACCAGTACGTTTCCAGCAGCGGTGTACTTCACACCGGTGACGAAGCCCAGCGTGCTGCCTGCGAACGCGACACCGCAATACAACCCGCGCTTGCCACAGGCTCTCATGCTGGACACAACACGCCCTCGATAGCGGACCGCATTAATCAGCGAGAACGCCAGCGTCAGCATCAAACCACGCCAGAACAGAAACACCACCGGGCTGACACTGGTCGACTTGACCAGCAACGAGTCCGGCGACAGCATGAGAACGCCAAAACCGACAATGGCAAAGCCTTTCATCCGGAGCGCGCGAAGCGTCGTATCGCTTGTCGTGGCGGTCATGAAAACGGCATCCTTTTAGCAGCTGAACAGCGTCTCTGGCGCCATCGATGTCCGGCAGCCTCGCTGCCGTATGCTATTGTCATCAACGTATCGGACTCATCAAAAAAACCAACCCGGTGTCATTACCCCAACTGAAGAGAGAGTATGTGCCATGTCGAGTGAAAACCTGCACGCACCACGTGAAAAACTGTCCAAAGAGACGATTCATCTGCATCACTGCATCGTCTCCCTGATGGAAGAACTGGAAGCCGTTGACTGGTATCGCCAACGGGCGGATGACTGCGATGACAAGGCTCTGAAAGGTATCCTGCTGCATAACATGCGCGAAGAGATGGAGCACGCCGCCATGTGCATCGAGTGGTTTCGCCGGAACAACACGGATTTCGACGGCTTCCTTCGGGAATTCCTGTTCACCGAAGGTGATATTGCCGATCACGGCTGACATAGCGCCCGGCTAGGATAGTGCTGGACACGCCTGGCCGGACAGAACCACGACCTGGTTGCGCCCGCGGCCCTTGGCGTCATAAGCGCCTTCGTCCGCGCGCGCAACCACGCTTTTATAATCACTGTCGCTATCCACAATATCAGTTACGCCGATACTGGCTGTAACGCTGAAGAGGGCCCCCTCCTGTTCCAGCGTTATCGCTTCAATGCCGGCGCGAATCGACTCTGCAATGACCTCAGCCCGATCAAGACCACAGGCCGGTAAAATCACACCAAATTCGTCACCACCGAGCCGTGCGGCCATATCAGACTGACGTACAGCATGTGTCAGCACCGTCGCTATCTGGCGCAGCATTTCATCACCGAGCAGGTGACCACCGTTATCATTTACCGGTTTAAAATGGTCCAGATCAATCAGCATGACAATCGACCCGTTGCGTCGACTAACATCCTGGCGTAACAATTCTGATAGCCGCGCATTAAAGGCACGCCGGTTGGACAGACGGGTCAGGCTGTCGTGAGAAGCTTCCCAGGTAAGAGCGGCCTCCTGCCTGCGCCGTTCGCTGTCATCTCTGAGAACAAACACCAGCCGATCCGTTTCTTCATCACGGTCCAGCCGCAACATGGTCAGCTCAACCTCGAATTCCGTTTCATTCACGTTCGTCATCACCGCATCGAGGCTGTTGACCTGCGGCTGCTGCAGGAATTCGTCCAACGTCCAGGGTTGGTCACCGATCGTGACCGACATCAGATCAAACAATTTGAGACTTGATACGGTTTCCGTCTGACCAAGGAAGGCATGCGCGGGGCCGTTGGCGTAGCTGATGACACCCGCGCTGTCAGTCAGGATAACGCCTTCCTGCAGCACCCCCAGAATACTGGTCGCGCGATTTCGTTCGGCCTTGAGTTCCGCCTCGACTGCACGTTGCTCAGTAATATCGTTGATGATCGTCAACGTACCGAGCGAGCGATCCGGCGTAGCGATGGCCGAGGTCATCGCTGACACCCAGATCACGCGATTGGCCGATGCATCAAACAGGCGGTATTCCTTGCTCGAAACGCCACCTTCACGTAACACCTTGCGCCATGTGCGCATGACTTCCGGCCGATCATCCCTGTAGACCCCTCCCGCCAGATGACGATTGCGCAGCTTCTGGGCCGGTTGTCCCATAATGGCTTCAAACGCTGCATTGACGAATTCCACCCGCCCCAGCACATCAGTCTGTACGATACCAATCGGCGCCCGTTCGGAGAGAGCACGATAATAGACTTCCTGCTGCTCCAGATCGCCTTTGACCCGATCGCGTTCTTCCATCACTTCATTGAACGCACCCACCAGGGTCTGGATTTCGCGCCCACCGCCCACCTTTACCGGTCCACTCAATTCCCCAAGAGCGCGCTCAGGTATTTGCCGTGCCAACTGATCTAAAGGACGAAGCAATCGAGTGAAGCGATGTAGCGCCAGCGGCACAAACAAAACGATCAGAGCCAGCCCTACCCAAAACATCACGTTAACCAGTCGATCGATGGGCGCAAATGCCTCGTTTACCGGCAGGGATACGCCGACAAACCAGGGCGCAGAATTCAGTTGGCGATTGGCGACGAGAATTTTCTCGCCCGTTGTGGCGCGAGCAATTCGCACACCTTCACCACCTTTACGCGCATCATCGAACGCATGGTTACCAGGTGGAAGCGGCTCAAGCTTGTTGCTGGCGCCACTGCCTGCCAGAACTTTCCCTGAACGGGTCGCAACGCCAACCTCGCCATCCTTGCCAATGGACACGGTCCCGAGCTGGCCCAGAAAGCTGTCTTCGTCCAGTTTTATGGTGCCGGCAAGTATCGCAATCATGCGCTGTTTAAAATCGAAAACGGGTGCGGTAACGATAACGACCGGTTCGTTCTCATCTCGGGTCAGGAAGGGTTCAGATATCAGGGTGGTGAGTTGCTGACTGGTCAATTTGAAGTACGGGCGGTCCGAGACATCAATACCCAGTGCATCTTCCGCCGCAGGAAAAGCGGCTGCGACTTTCCCGTTTTCATCCATCAGGTAGAGACGGTGGAATAACCCGCCAAGCGCAACCTGGCGGTTGAGCATGAGCTGAGCCCGGCCAAGAAGGCTTTCACGATCCATTGTCATGCTGTGAGCAACCGAGGAGACCGCCCGGAAACGCTGCTCCAGCTTGTCATCAATATTCTCGGCGATGATCGCGGCGTCGGTTTCGAGCTGGGCGCGTGTCTGGGATTCAATTTCGCGCTGACCGGCAAAAATGCCCACCAGCGTTGCAATTACCGTGATCAACACCACGAATAGCACGACGATTCCAACTGCCCGGTTTCTCAGACTGTCAAACCAGTGCTGTATCCGCTGAAACAAATCCTGTCCCCCGCTCTCGCCGCCTTCGGCTCTTTCTTACCCACTACTTATTAAAGCGACATCAGTCACTTGTCAGTGTATCAGACCTGGAAACCTCTGTAGCACTTACGTCCAGTAGCTAAACTTAATAATAATCGTTACTATTAACGTTAGCGGATTCACATGTTCCGAGGAGTATATTCGTGCCTGATCCCACTGCCATTTCCGACGTGACGCACCAGCTTACGCCCATCCAACAGCTTATAGAGTTCGGCGGCCCGGTTATGGTCGTCCTGTTGGCGCTTGCCGTGCTGGGAGCCGCAACCTTCATCTACGCCATGCTGGTCGGTGCCGTTTTTGCGCCCCGAACAGACCGGCGACTGAAAGCGGCCGTCGATCGCTGGAAACGCTCGCCCAGTGAGCGCACTGCCGCTGAGGTTCTGGATCAGAAGACTACGCGCCAGCGCTTCAATCCGATGCATGGCCTGATCAATACGACCATGCGAGGCCTGCTGCGCGGTCAGACTGACACCCAGATCCGCGAAGACGTTGCCCGGCTGGCACAAAAAGCGCTCCAGCCGTTCGAATCACCCCTGAAAATAATTGAAGTGATCGCGGCACTGGCGCCGTTGCTCGGTCTGCTGGGCACAGTCATGGGGATGATGGAAGCCTTTAGCGCCATGGCATCGGCAGAAGGCCGCGCCAGTGCGAGTCAACTCAGTGGCGGTATCTATCAGGCGCTTATGACCACGGCTGCGGGTCTTGTCATTGCAATCCCGTTGGCGGCTATCGCAGCATGGATGGAGTTCCGGTTGCGCCGCATCAACACTCACATGAACGATCTGTTGGTCCAGGTACTCAGCGCGTCCACGCGCCAGGATACGCCGGAACCCGTCACGCCGACGGTTACGGCTGCGCCAGGCGCCACAAACAGCGAAACCGAAGCTAACACCGCTACCGGTGAAAAGCGATTCGCCCATGCAACTGGTTGAACCACGTCCCTACAAGCGCCTGCCCATCAAGATTACGCCGTTGATCGACGTCGTTTTTATCTTGCTGGTGTTTTTTATGGTCACGTCCCGGTTGGTGCCCACCAGTTCTCTCGCACTGGATAACGCCACCGCGAGCACCGGCACCCAAACGGGTGATCCACTGCCGGAGCTGGTTCTCCATCGCAACGGCCAGCTTGATCTGGATGGCAAGCAGGTGTCGCCATCGGCAGCAGTCGACGCCCTCAGGCGCCGGGATGTCAGGGAAGTCAATCTGAGCACAGACAAGGATGTGGCTCTGAGCACGTTCACCGAAAGTCTGACCATGCTCCAGTCTGCCGGACTAACGACGCACTGGAGCCGAAGCGACGTAACCGACGACACCGAGACACCCTGACATACCATGCCCAGCTTTATCCCCCCATTCCGTAGCGATAGTGGCAAGACGCTGATGGACAAGGTCGAGGACGGCATTCTGCCGCTCATCAATCTTGTTTTTCTGCTGTTGCTGTTTTTTATTGCAGTGGGGCATCTTAGCGACGACCCGCTTCCTCCGCTGCCGGCAACGCCTGCCGAAGGCGACACAAGCGCCCCGGCTGCCGACATTGTTATCGACGAGAACAACCGCTGGCTCATTAACCAGCAAATCGTGAACGCCGATCAACTGGCTCAGAAGCTCCCGGCACCGGATGATGCAAAGCCACTACGCGTCGCCGCCTACGCGGACATTTCCATGGAAGAACTGGAGTCGCTGTTCCGGGAGCTTGAAAAAGCAGGTTACGACAAGCTGTCACTGCTGACGGAGCCAACACTGTGAATCAGATTATTCGAGCAGGGTTCGCGGCTTTCTCTTTGCTATGTGCTTTGGGGCTCGGCCTGTTGTTTGCGCAGTCGTCACCCGAAGTCCCCCATATGAAAGGCAATGCGTCGGTTACTTCAAAAGCGGTGATTTCGGTCAGCCTGGCAGACAGAGCAAAAGCAGACAAAACAGCAACGCCAGCGCCTGCCGAATCTCAACCCTCAGTTAAACCACCTGAACCAGAACCAAAACCGGAGCCAGAGCCAGAGCCCAAGACAAAACCAAAACCAAAGCCGGAGCCCAAGCCAACGCCGAAACCTGAACCAAAGCCCAAACCAGAACCAACGCCAAAACCAGAGCCCAAAGCGCAACCGACGCCACCCGAAACAAAGACAGCTGCCGCCGCGACAGCGCCAAAGACGTCGGCTGAACCGGCTAAAACGATAGGGCCAGCCAGTGGAACACCAAGCAATATCAAGCTGACCGCCGGTCAGTCAGACGCCATGGACAACTATCTATCGCGCCTGCACCGCCACCTGTCCGAGCACTTCAAGTACCCACGCCGAGCCAAACGTCGCAACATCGAAGGCACTCCCGTGGTGGAATTCGAGCTCGACAGAAACGGCAAACTCATCAGCAGCAATCTGTCAGGAAGTTCGGATGAGCGTCTGCTGGATGAAGCAGCACTTGCGTTTATCAAGGAAAGCGAGCCCATGCCGCCAGTACCTGACAGCATGAAAGGCGATCGTTTCAGTTATACCATCCCCATACGCTATGAATTGAAGTAGCCCGTCCGGGCGAATTCTTGCCCGGACAGCAAGTTTCCGCCCGCTCCTTGCAACTCCTTGCTTGATCGGCACTTCACTGAAATCACACAAAATACTTAACTGCTTGATAATTAGTTGCTTTTAATTCCTGGCACGCACCTTGATATAGCATTGGTGTCCAGAGCGGAATGGACTCTGGCCACTCACTCATTCATGTCATGGAGCAGACAATGCCAACTCCTTGTTATATCAGCATCGAAGGTAAAACTCAGGGCAACATCACCGCTGGTGCCTTCACTTCAGACTCAGTCGGCAACATCTACGTCGAAGGTCACGAAGACCAGGTACTGGTTCAGCAGTTCGACCACACCGTTACCGTTCCTACTGACCCGCAATCTGGTCAGCCTGCCGGTCAGCGCGTTCACAAGCCTTTCAAGTTCACCGCTGCGCTGAACAAAGCCACACCGTTGATGTACAACGCACTGGCTTCTGGCGAAATGCTGCCGAAAGTTGAAATGAAGTGGTACCGCACGTCTGTTGAAGGTAAGCAAGAGCACTTCTTCTCTACCATCCTGGAAGATGCCACTATCATCAACATCGACTGCAAAATGCCTCACTGCCAGGATCCTTCAAAAGCTGAATTCACCCAGCTGGTAGAAGTGTCTGTTGCATACCGCAAAGTGACCTGGGAACACGCAATCGCTGGCACTTCCGGTGCTGACGACTGGCGTTCACCGTTCGAAGCGTAAGCCCGAACGTAAAGGTGAATCCCGAAAACGGCCAGCCTCTGCTGGCCGTTTTTGATTGAGCCAATCCCTGCAAAGACACTGAAGGTTTCACAGCTTTACCGTTATTTCGCACAATCATCTCAGCCAATGAGACGATGCGCTGATGACGTCAAACCTGTTAAACTTTGATCAGTTTGCACGACGACATAAAACGGGCCGGATGCCCGAGGATGCAGGATGTATCCACCGCTGACCTGGCGGTTGATGCCCTCAGGATAAATCAAGGACGACACCATGCCCCAGCCCACCGGCCTGCAGTTCACGGCCCGTCTCGGGTCTTTGCCGGATGACACCTTCTCGGTGGTGGAATTCGAGCTGACCGAAAGCCTCTCCGACCTGTTCCATCTCAAACTGGATCTGGCCAGTGCCTTTGATGATCTGGCCGTGACCGATGTGTTGGATCAGGATGCCGAACTGGTGCTGTATCAGGACGGTGACGTTCTGCGACGCTTCCACGGCGTGGTGTCCTCTTTCAGCCGGGGCGATACCGGCCATCGCCGCACCCAGTACTCGGCTATCGTTCAGCCCGCTCTCTGGCGTTTAGGGCTGATGCACAACAGCCGCATCTTCCAGCAGCAGACCACTGAAACCATCGTCCAGACCCTGCTGGATGAGCGGGGTATCGTCGACCGTACCCTCAACCTCAAACGCCCTTCCGAAGAACGGGAATACTGCGTCCAGCACCGGGAATCCGATCTGGCCTTCGCTACCCGTTTAGCCGCCGAAGAAGGCTGGCATTACCGCTTTGAACACCGCCAGGGCGGGCATACGTTAATCCTGGCCGATCACCACCGCGAAGCGCCAGAGTTGCCAGAGGCCGGCTACAACGCCACCGCAGGCGGCAGCAGCCGCCAACCGGCGGTGTTCAGCTTCACACCTCAGGATACGGTCTCCGTCGCCAGCGTGGCGCTGAAGGACTACACCTTCAAGAACCCGGCCTATGCCCTGATGCACGAAACCAGTGGCGCTGATTTACCCCATCGGGACGACTACCAGCATTACGACTACCCGGGCCGGTTTAAACAGGATGCCAGTGGCCAACCCTTTACCGAGGCTACTCTCGACAGCCTGCGCAATCAAAGCCGGATTGCCAGTGGTACCAGTAACCGGGCGGACTTCACCAGCGGCGCCAAATTCACGCTGAGTGAACACAGTGCCCAGTCTCTCAACCGGGACTGGTTGATTACCAGCGTCACCCACAAGGGCACACAACCCCAGGCATTGGAAGAAGACGGCGGCAGTGGCGCCACCACCTACAACAACCGCTTCAGCGTCATTCCGGCCGACCGCACCTGGCGCCCCCAGTTAAAAGACAGCCAGCGTCCCCGTATGGATGGCCCGCAAGTCGCCATCGTCACTGGCCCCCCGGGGGAAGAAATCCATTGTGATGCACACGGCCGGGTTAAAGTTCGGTTCCCCTGGGACCGCTATTCCAAGAACGACGACAACAGCAGTGCCTGGCTACGCGTCTCCCAGGGCTGGGCCGGCGGCAGCTATGGGTTTATGGCCCTCCCGAGAATCGGCCATGAAGTCATTGTGTCCTTCCTGGACGGCGATCCGGATCAGCCGATCATTACCGGGCGCACCTACCACGCCACCAACACTCCGCCGTATGAATTACCGGCCCACAAAACCCGCACCACCCTGAAAACCCAGACCCACAAGGGCGAAGGCAGTAACGAACTGCGCTTTGAAGACGAAGCCGATAAAGAACAGATCTACGTCCACGCCCAGAAAGACCTGGACCTGCTGACCGAAAACGACCGCACTGAGGTGATTCACCACAACAGCCACCTCACCGTGGACAACGACCGGGTCAGTCACATCAAGGCCAATGATCACCATACGGTGGATGGCGAGAAGCGGGAGAAGGTTGGCGGTGACAGCAGCCTGACGGTGGGCGGAACGCACCACAGCAAACAGGGTAAATCCCATCTGGTCGAAGCCGGCAGCGAAATTCACCACAAGGCCGGCATGAAGATCGTCATCGAAGCCGGTGCCGAAATCACTCTCAAAGCCGGTGGCAGCTTCGTCAAAGTCGACCCAAGTGGCGTGACTGTGTCAGGGCCCATGATCAAGATGAATTCCGGTGGCTCACCGGGGAGTGGGACGGGGCAAGGCGCTGTGGTGCCGGCTATGCCCGAAATGATTGATCCGGCCAGCCATGGCTCTCGGGAAACGGCGCAGCTCGGTGATACATCTCAGCGGGCGAATGCAGTAGGCGGCCCCGTAGCGCCCCCAGCCAGCACAGCTACCCCACTACTGAAAGAGTCCGCCAACAAAGGCGCTCTGGTCGTTTCAGATTGCGAGTACGATGAGCATGGACGCTGCAAAGTACATCAACACGCTTCAAGTAACTTGAGCCAATCGCCAGACAAAACAAATACTGGCAACGCATCGGTACCTGCAAGCGCTGACAGTTCACAGCCGGCGGCTGAAAAAACGGACAATGAAGAACCCGCACCCACTCAAGCTGAGCCTGGATTTCACGTCGCTCAATCAGCCATGAATAAAAATGCGCTGTTACAAAAATTGTATGGCGACGCTTCTGCAAAGCCTGACTCATTCGACCGCCTGAACCCTAACATTGGTGACCGGGTGATGCCCGGCGAGATGATCGTGCTTGGTGATCCAAATGGCATGGAATGCACCCGGGAAGAAGCAGATTTAATGCAGGTTGCCCGTAAGGTTAACCAGGACCTACGTAAGCTGGACGAACAAGAGGCACAATTTCTGGTCGATCACTACGACTTACTCGAAACGCTGACCTCAAATGCCTCCACCGGCATGGGGGCAGGCTCGGTAATGATCGCAAATCAGATCAAGTCTATCGAAGCTGTGCTCAGGGATCTGGAAGTTCTGCACCAGGATAGCTATAAAAAACATGGCCACCTCAATAGCACCGAGTTTTTTGAGAAACGGCAAGGTCTTTTCAAAAGGCTGGATTTTGCACTGGGGAAAATCGCGCGCAAGGGCATGTCATTGAGCGACGACCCGAAACTTAAAACCGCACTTGGACTGTCATCTAAAAGCATTGTGCACAACTGGAAGCAGTCGGGTGTCGGCAGTATTCCCGGCTATGCGACGCACTATGACAAGCTAACTACTGGCGCCAAATACGCTAGGGCCGGTGGCTACCTTGCGATAGCCTTAGATGCGGGGGTTTCCGGCATGAGAATTCATGAAGTGTGTACCAATGGCCAAACTCAGGAATGCACAAAGGTCAAATACACCGAAGGCGGCAGGCTGACTGGCAGTGTGGGGGGCGGCGCAGGGGGTGCATTGGCCGGTGCAGCACTGTGTGGGCTAGCAGCCGTTACGTCCGGTGGCGTTGGCGGAATCGCATGCGCCATTATATTGGGAGGTGCGGGCTCGGCAGTCGGTGGTTATGCTGGGGGCACTGCAGGCGAAGGTCTTGGAGACGAAATTTACAGGCGTGTTGAGAATGACTGATACCGGAGTAACAATCGCGCTCTTTTGTGGCGCGGGAGGGCTAGGACTGATGTGGCTATCCCTTGTCGCAATCTTGACAATTGCTTTTCCAAAAATCCGCCAAATTGAAGAATTTATTTGCCCTGAACCTAAGTACTCTGCGTTACGGTTGAGAAAGGTCTGGGGTGGAGGGCTGTACGGACGGCTTATGCGCAGTAGCTACGTATGGAGATACCTGGTGATGCGAAAGATACCGTTTGGGCACTTCAAACGCTCAGCTGCGGATTTCGGCGATCCAGAGATAGATATACCGCTCAATTTGCGACTATGGGCCCTGGTTCCCTCGAACACTATGTTCTTGAGCTTTGTGATTTTTCTTATCGCTGGGCAATTCATGCCTGAGTGAAAAGGGCGGCTGGTATTGAATTATTAATTGTGACCCCTTGATCTTGTGGCTAACGTCGACGGTGTTGGCAGTGACGGAGAAGCTTTAAGGCGGTATACCAAAATGTCTACAGTCACTGAGGAGATCGGTGTAGTTACGGTATATGCGGGAATCATTGGAATAGCTGGCGCTCTGCTTTGTTCGCTGGTCATTATCACTATTGCGTTTCCGAAAGTCAGACAGATCGAGACAATGATCTCGGCAGCCACTCTGAACCCGTCATCCGGTCGGAATATATGGGGTGGCGATCCTTTCGGCAGGCTGATCCGAACCACCCAGGTTTTTACGTTTTTATCAATACGCAACGTGCCGGGCCATTTCCGTCGAGCAGCCGCAAATGTCGGAAACGTCGATACTGAAATCCCTCGTTACTTATTTCTATGGGGATTTCTGCCGACTTTTGGATTGTTTTTATTTGGGGGGATTGCCGTGTGCATCAGCCTCATTATTGGGTAGCACGCTAGTAAAGGGGTGGAACCCACGAAACCCGGCAACCAAACCATTTCCGACCTTGAGTACGATGAGCATGGACGCTGCAAAAAACATCAACACGCTTAACCAAAAAGCGGGGCTGTCTGAAGCGCCAACCCGCGTTGACTTCGCCATTGTTGATCTCGCGATCGACGATGACCTGCTGAAAAATATTTATGCAGGTATGACCAGCGAGACAATCGAGTGGTGGAGCCTGTTTACGGGCACTTCCTGGCAGGAAAACTGGCAGCACGGCCCTATACTGGTCGACCTTCGATATGCGCCCAAAATGCAATCGCAGTTGATTTCCATGGCCGCAGAAGTGCCGATCGGCCTCATGATCACGTCAAAGTGGCAACCGATCGCACTCCGTGATTATTTGGCTCATTGGTTGTGCAGTTCGACCGAGGGTGAAGGCAAGATCCTGCGTTTCCATGAGCCACGGATGTTTGGCCCTTTGCTTTGTGCGTTGGCAAACGAGCAAAGCGCCCTGCTCGGAAACGCGGCTTCAAGCTGGCACTGGCATGACAGCCATCAATGGCGGGAACACCGGCCGCCCCAGCCCGCAAATAGTCCCCCTGAAACCTTGCCTGAAGTTGCGGTGGCCTCAAACCAGATAGAGGCCGTCACGCCTTACCGTCTCGCGGCAGATGCACAAGGTTATGCCGAGTATTACGCCAGCGTGCTGTCAACGACGCCTGAGCCTGAACACTGGGCGCTGGAGCGACTGATCGACGCCAACGAAGCCGGCTTTAATAACAGTGCACATCAGGAACAATGGTTGCGTTTAGCACTTCGGCATGGCGCCGATTTTTATCTGCACCCCCCCTTCAAAGCATTACTGGTCCGGGAAGACTTATCTCCCACGGAACGATTTATCGCTATGGAAAGCGAACCGGAGATTCACCATGCCGCAGTATAAAGTTCAGCCAGGCGACACCCTAACGGCTATCGCACAAAAGCATCAGGTCACCGTCGCAGATATTCAGGCTCAGAACCCACAAATTACTAATGCAAACCATATTGAAGCAGGCTGGCAGCTTAAAATCCCTGCCAACGACAGCAATGCTGCCTCGATGCCGCCAGCTAAATCGGCTCAGAGCACATCCTCAACACAACCCACTTGTGAAGGTTGTGCCGAGGAATATGCAGAGATCATTCACGTCATGGGTGCCGACGATGGCGAATGGTGCGTCGCCCTGCCACAAAGCGCGGCTGACGAGATTTATACTGAGATAGAGGAAATGAACGCCTTGATGAAGGAGTTCAAACAGGCTCAGGACGAGCCTGTCGACGCGGAGGCCACCAGCGACCAACCGAGTCCAAAACGTAAGTGGATGCAGAAGGCAGCGGAAAAAGGGGTCATCGCACCGGAAGCGGATGAGGAAGAAGATGAAGGGCCAACCAAGGTATCTCAGGTCCAGTCGCAGATTGCCGCTGTGGATGAACAGATCAAGTGGTTCGAAGACTACGATCCCGACTACTTCTGGTCATTCGCCAGCGACGATGACGAGAAGCGAGAGAGTATCCTTACAACAGCCAAACAAAAGCGTCTTGAATTACTTCGAAGCGAACGAAAATCTCTGGAAGGACAGCTCGGGAAAGGGACCTCAAGCCAGGGCGTCAAAGGTGGCGGCGTCAAAGCGAGCGATTTCTCAACACGAAGCAACAGCACCGAAGTCGGCATCATTGAAGTCATGGTGTTCAGTCGGCCGGGCCGTTGGTATTACGTTCGCAAAGGTGTCTACAAGCGTTTGATCGCCGCCTATGCCTCAATCCGATACATCAAAAAAACGCGTGCCATCTCTGAGGCGCTGAAGAACAAAAGCGGCACGGCAGGCCAATTACTGGGCAAGATCAAAGACGATATTGCCTCTGATGCCAAAAAGAGCCTTGTAGGCAATATCGAGGTCAAATTCGCAGAAGCAAAGAAAGAATACTATCTGTTGGGCGAGGAACACACCAAGCTCACATGGTCTTCCGGAAACGGCGAAAGCCCTGCGGAAAACACGCTACAAGTCAGCGCCGAAGCCCAGCTCATGCGATTTGCCATGCAAGCCAGCGCTGGCGTCAATAGTTTCGATCTCAGCACAGGTGAAATTGATATTGGAGCGAAGGCCAGTGCTTCCATGGCGCTTGCCGAAGCGGAAGCGAAGCTGGCAGAAGTCTTCGTGCCCAACGAAGCGGGCTGGGACTGTCGTTTCACTTACAAGAACCGGAACGGCGAACTGACCGATCTCGCATTTGGCGCATTTCGCCTGTCCGGTGACATCACACTGAACTGTTTTGTCGGCGGCAGACTCAGCGGCGAAGCCAATGCCAGGCTCAGCACCGGCGCCGCAACCTTTTTGCTATCAGACAAGAAGAAGATCAAACCCGACCCCAAAGCAGGCCTCAGTGTATCAGGCAATGCCTTTGCCGGCGCTGAAGCGGGTGGAGCCATCGCCGGTAAGTTCTGCTGGGTTCATCCCGATGAGCAGTTTAAAAAGAACGCGGACTGGCAGGAGCTTTTGAAAATTGAAGCTGGTGGAACGGTCGCGGTTGGCATCGGTGCCGGAATGGATTTTCAGCTCGGATTCTCGCAAGGCAAGATTTTATTGAAATGCAAAGGTCGACTCGTGTTTGGACCTGGCGCTAGCGGTAATTTCGGCAGCACCATAGGAGCTGATACCGTTTGGCAACTGATGTCCACAACGCTGGAAGTGCTTGAAAAATCCGATTTTCAATTCTTAAGCAATATCGAGTCAGATCTCTTCCAGCAATGGTCCAAAAGCTTATTTCTGGGAATATCCTCAAACATAGACAACATCGAAACAATTGTATCCGACTATGTTTCTTTCAGGTCAGCGTGGGCACGACGCCAAGGGCAGAAAGCAGAGGCATACAATTTAGCCAGAAACATAAAAAAACAAGCGAGAGATGCGGGAGGCTCTCCGAAGAACTTGCAATACAAGGGCATTCCGTATAGCCGACTACCTCCTGAAACGCTTGGAATGATACTTTACACTCTGACGGAAACATTCATCGAAAGTAGGGAAGAAGATCAGGAAACCGCGATTCTAATTGTCGTTTCAGCAATAAACAGCTGGCGCCAGTTTATTGAGACTCTCCAACACATGTCGTTGGACGGCAGGAAGGTCAACGCAATGGGGAGCCTCGCCCGAATATGCGCAATTTTGGATGATGACGGTGAAAACAGTCAGCTGAGTAAATTCCAACGATGGATTGTCTCAAGCTTATCCGAGAAGCTTAGTTTTACAGAGCACGAACTCGCATGGCAAAAAATTCCGGTCAATTTGAAAAACGATCGTATTGACCAGCGACTATCGATGCTAAGAACCTCACAGCTAAGCTGAGGGGTCAGCGTACCCCACATCTAAATCCTATGAACTCATAGTATATATCAGAGTCTTGTGAACGGGACTCTCGATGCAACGTAGTGTTGGCCTCGGGTGAGTTAAAACTCCCTCCACCTCTCATTACTTTACTATCTCCACGAGTCGGGCCGACCGGATTGCTCTCAGGACTATTTTCGTAATAGTCCTCCCCATACCAATCTGATACCCATTCACTCGCGTTAAAATTCAGATCATATAGCCCCATTGGACTCGGGGGATATTGCCCTATTACTTGAGTGCTATCATCCTCCGAATCGGGTGGGTAATTTTCCCCGACTTCGACTCGCCCGTTGTCTGTCGGATAGAGAACATCCTTGCCCCGATCACGAGCCGCGAACTCCCACTGAGCCTCCGTAGGTAGATCGACTTTCCTCTCAGCCAGAGCCCCCACCCACACACAGTAGTCCCGCGCCTCTTCCCAATCTTTCGTCCAAGCCGGCTTCTCAGGCTCAAACAATTCCTGCCGATCCTCGCGCGCTCTCAAATCAGCGGCATAAGGTGCTTTCCCGTGCAACTCCCGAAAAAGATCAAAATCGGCAATCGTCGTTTCATATGCTGACAGCGAATAGTCATCCAAAACAACTTTGTGGGCGTGATCATTGCTCTTATCAAAATCACTCATGCAGACATCGTCAGAGCCCGGTTCACAAGGCACGCCGAACTCACCCATCATGAAACTGCCACCCTCAACAAACACCATGTTATCCAACGCCCGCACTACAAGTTCGGTTACCGCTTGCTGTTTTTCAGAGGACAGCTCCGGATAAGCATCGCTGACGCGTGACTGAATAGCGGCAATCTCCGCTTCGGAGAGCGTTTCGCTGGTTAATGAAGGGGAGCTGCAGGCAGCCATTAAAAAGAAGGGAACGAGAAGAGCAAAACGTCTCATGAAATCTCCATTTCGTTGGGGGCAACGGTCCTGTCGCGATCAGCAGATTCTACCAGAAACGAGGGATTTTGGCTGACCACTATCTCACCACATCACCCGCGATATCAGAGGTAATCATTTTCATTCCGAAATGCTTGGTTTCCGCATTTTTATGGGTAACATTACCCGCTTGATTCAGCACCGCTCGAAACACAGTCGGGCAAGCCAATCAAACATGAACCCCGAAGGCACAGTGACGTGCTGCGAAATCTGTCAAAGGACGACAATATGAAAGTTATCACCATTCTGAAGTATGTTTTCAGCTTCATTGGCGCTGGCATGCTGATCGGCACATTATTTTTATACCAGCACACCACCACTTTTCTAGACGGCGCACGGGAAACTGAAGGTACCGTCATAGCGTTGGGGCAATCCCGTTCCAGTAGTTCCACCACTTACTACCCCGTCGTTACCTTTAACGATGCTCGTGGACAACATATCGAGTTTTCGTCTTCTTCCAGCAGCAACCCGCCAGCCTACTCACGTGGTGAAACCGTATCGGTTCTGTATGAGGTGGAATCGCCTGAAAATGCCAGGATTAACGACTTCATGTCGCTCTGGGGCCCGGTATTAATCCTGTCTATTCTAGGCGGCGTGTTTTTTCTGGTGGGTATGGGATTGTTTGTGGTGCCCGCCCTGAAGAACCGCAAGGAGGCTTACCTGCGCAAGCACGGGACGATTATCGAGACACGGTTCCATAATGTTGAATACAACGAGGGCGTTTCGGTAAATGGCCGCAGTCCATTCCAGGTGGTAACCCAGTGGCAGAACCCCGAAAACGCCGAGATTCATTTATTCCGTAGCAATAACCTTTGGTACGACCCGACGAATCACATCAACGTGGATACGATTCGCGTATTCATTGACCGGAATAATCCTCGCAAGTACGCCGTCGATCTGTCGTTTTTGCCGAAGGTTGCAGGATAGACCTGAGTTAACGACTGAAAAGCCGGAGGCACCGAATCCCCGGCTTTTCACATCCCGCAATCCAGCCGGAACCCGTCGTGCAGATTCCGGGGCAGTACCAGGGTATGCATGCCAAAGGCTTTTGATGCATTGCAAAGGGTTTCTCTGGCCGTCGGATCGTTAACGTATTTGGAGGCGTACTCCGCATTCAGAACCGGCTTGTTCTGGGTAATAAAGGGCTGCAACAGGAAGCATTCGTTGTACTTGTGGCAGCTCTCGTTGATGGCCAGATCAAAGTAGGTTACCAGATCCTCAACTTGGCCAAGATCGTTCTTCAATGCCACGGCCAGCCCCAGTTCGTGAGCGGTATCAGCAAGAAAACGGTTATAGCTGATTTGATCGGCATAGGTCAGTGGAAGGCCGGTGCTGTTGGCGTAGCCGTCCACGTTGTCGGGCTCAACGCCATCACAGCCTTTGGTCTGCGCCAGCACCATGCGGGCACGCATAATGTCGCGCACATTGGCGGAGCGAATATCCAGCCAGTTCTCGCCTTCCCAGTCGCCCATGGGATCTCCCAGGTCACTGCTGGTAAACAGGTGGCCGTCCGTTCGCCAGTCCTCATAGCTGCCAGCGGAAAAATAGCAGAGCACCCGACGACCCGACTGCTGCAGGGATTCGATCAGGGTGATATCAGAATCGAACAGATCAATTCCATACATCTGGGCGTCATAGCCGGTGTTAATCGTGCCGGTCAGTTGCCATTGCCAGGTAAGGCCCTGCGCGGGCTGCCACCAATCCCCCACTGGCGGCAGCGGGTCGACGTCAGTCTCTGTCACAAAGCGGATTTCGGTGATGCTGTTCCACAGATTATTGCTATTGCCCCATCCCACATAGCGCACATAACGTGCGGTGGTATCGGGTACGTCGATTGTTTCGAAGTCGCGGGTACTGCCGCTGCTACTGGTGTCTTCGATCAACGGTTCCCACTGCACGCCATCCGTCGATGACTGAAGATCAAAATAGGCTTGTCGCTGATCACCACGATGAAAGGCGATCTCGACAGCGAGCAGTTGTTGTGGCTCTCCAAGGTCGTACTGAATCCATTCCCAGTCGCCTTTACTGGACCAGCGCGACCAACCGGCGCGGCTTCCGTCCAGCGTGTTTTCGGCAACATGGCCGTCGTCGCTACTCGACGTAGCGGTGATATTGGCCGAGACAAGACTACAACCGAGCAGCAGTGTCAGGGGGAAAGCGCCGAGCAGGTGACTGAAGCGCATCAAACTATCCTCAAAAAGGGTATGTCGATTAAGTAGCCTTAGAAGAATCATAGTTCGATTTGACAGTTTTTGACTGTTCCATATTGCGGAGATTTGTTACCGGACATGGCGAGAATCTGAACAGCGGCTTGCGTTGTTATGGGTTTCTGGCGATCATTCCTGCCCATGACGTCCCGGCCCGATTCCAAAACCTCCCGACAGGTCTCCCAACTGATGTGCGCCGCCACAGAAGCACTGCTCTGGGGTCCTGCACGCGAGTGGGTACGCGAGCGTTTGCCCGCAAGCGAACTGCGCTGTCGCACCGGCAGTGGTCAGGCGACCTACCATCAGTTTGATCCAGCCACCCATCAGCATGTCATCACCTACGGCCAACGTATGGTGGCAGCAAAGTTCGAATCCCAATCGGCCCACGGCTGGCTTTCTACCCGGGAAATCCGCAAATACGGCTATTTCGATGGCCAGGTGTCGACAGCCAATCTGTTAGCCCATACCTGCTGCCATGAGTTTGCTCACCTGCTGCAAAGTGCCAGCGGCAAACGCAAGCGGGGATCGGTCCATAACGCGGCGTTCTATAGGATTCTGGAAGAAATGCACGACAGCGGCGCGGCGATGGCGGTTCGGGCGTTCTTGCTGGAGCGAGCAACGCATCAGGACATGATGATCCCGACCGCTTCACTCGACACTTTTAACGCCCAGGCCCGACTGGAGCACTTCGCCATTGGTGACAATGTGCTGTTTGGCACAGAGGGTCGACAACGGCAGGGCGAGGTCATCCGCATCAATCGACGTACCTGCACGGTCGAGGGCACCGGGCGTTGGCGCGGCACGCGATACCGGGTGCCGGTTTCACTCATGAGCCACGCAGAAAACGTTTACTGACCTGTCACCAGTGCCGCACCCTCTTCCGTTTTACTGGTCGCGCTGTCGGCATCAATCGTGGTCGTTTCGATCAGCTTTTTGAGCTCCGGAATGCAGGACCCGCAATTGGTACCACACTTCAATGCATCTCCAAGTCCCGTTACCGAACCAGTGCCTGCCTGAATCGCGGCTTCAATCTGCTTCTGCCCCACCTGAAAGCAGCTGCAGATAATCTGCCCGATATCCGGTAATTCAGCATCCCGGCCAGCCAAGATAGCGCGGCGCTCCGCCGAGGTAAGGCTCTCCTTACCAAAGCAGCTGGCCAGCCAGGCGAGGTCCGGCAGGACGCCTTCCGGCGGCTCAACCAGCAGGACCGCCAGCACGCGTCCCTGATAAAAACGAGCAGCGCGGAAGCGACCTGTGGAAGGGTCCGACATCACGATTTGCGGCGTGCCTCCGAGCCAGCGTGCGGCTGTTGTCGACCAATCAACAGCCTCTTCTCCCGCAATCCACCAACTCTCACATCCTTCCAGCGGCACCTTGGACCATTGAGCCGCCTGCCACATACGAGGATGAGTTTCACGACACAGCAACCGCGCCTCCCAGCGCGCCGGGAATCGTTCAAGGCGCGCCACCCCATGCTTGGATTCCGGCTGACCGGAGATCGGATCAACATCAGGCGCCATCAGGCTGGATGCCAGCCCGGTTGAGGAGAACTGCTGGTTCCAGTGGATCGGGATGAACACCTCGCCGGCCCGCTGAGCATCGGTCACCATCACCCGACCAACAAAATCCCCCAGCCGGCCTTTCAGGCGTCCGAGTTGACCCTGCTTCAGATCGGCTTTGGCCGCATCATCCGGATGCACATCGATAAAGGGCTCGGCCCGGTGCTGCCAGAGCCGGGCAGTCCGGCCGGTGCGGGTCATGGTATGCCACTGGTCGCGGATTCGGCCGCTATTCACGACGAGTGGGTGCTGGCTGTCAGGTTGCTGGGTGGGAAGCGCCGGTTGAATCGGTACGAAATGCGCCCGTTTATCGGCGGTCGCGAAGCGGCCATCAGTAAATAGCCGCTCAAGGCCGTTCGGATTTTTCTCAGTCACCGGCCACTGGCAGGGTGCAAGTGCCTCGTACTCATCGTCGGTCAACGCCGCGAGCGCTGACAGGTTGAACGGCCGACGTCCGTCATTTTCGAAAGCCGACAAGCGCGCGTGTTCCCGAAACACTGAAGCCGGATTTTCAAAGCTGAAAGCCGATTCGTGCCCAAGAGCCCTGCCGACAGCGCTTATAATCCACCAATCCGGCATGGCATCACCCGCGTTGGGGAGAAACTGCCGCTGCCGCGAGATACGCCGTTCAGAATTGGTAACCGTGCCGTCCTTTTCTCCCCAGCCCGTTGCCGGCAGCAGAATATCGGCGAAATGCGTGGTATCCGTTTTGGCGATACAGTCCGAGACAATAACCGTCGGGCACAGGGCGAGCGCCTCACGGACCCGGGCATTATCCGGCAGGCTCACCGCAGGATTTGTCGCCATAATCCAGAGGACCTTGATATCACCCCGATGTACCGCGTCAAACAAGTCGATGGCCTTGTAGCCGGGCCCTTTTGCCAGGCCTGGTGACTGCCAGAAACGGGCAACCCGATCGACGTCCTCCGGCGACTGGTAATCCATATGCGCCGCCAGGGTGTTGGCCAACCCTCCCACTTCGCGCCCACCCATCGCATTGGGCTGGCCTGTCATTGAGAAGGGCGAAGCGCCAGGTTTGCCGACACGGCCAGTCGCGAGGTGGCAGTTGATAATCGCATTGGCCTTGTCGGTACCTGCGGCGGACTGGTTTACGCCCTGGGAAAACACGGTGACCGTGCGGTCATTCTCAGCAAACCAGTCAAAGAAACGTGCTAGATCTTCAGCCGGTATATCGCATTGTCGGGCAACCGCCTCAATATCCGGCGCGGACGCCAGCGCAGGTGCCAATGCCTCGATAAACCCATGACAATGCTGTTCGATATAGTCACTGTTAAGAGAGTCAGAGCGGTATAGGTGGGCCAGCAAGCCGTTAAACAGGTAGGTATCGCTGCCCGGCTTGAGGCGCAGGTGCATATCTGCCACTTCGCTGGTCGCAGTTTCCCGGGGATCGATAACTACCACCCGGCGGCCCTCGCGCCCGGCCGCCTTGATGCGCTGATACAAAATCGGATGATTCCAGGCCGTATTGCTCCCGACCAATACCACCAGATCCGCCAGTTCAAGATCGTCGTAGCAGGCCGGCACAACATCGGCGCCAAACGCACGCTTGTGAGCAGCAACGGCTGACGACATGCACAACCGGGAATTGGTATCCACATGCGGTGTGCCGATAAAGCCCTTCGCCAGCTTGTTCGCGGCGTAGTAGTCCTCCGTCAGCAACTGACCTGACAGGTAAAAGCCGACAGAACCCGGGCCATGCTCGTCGACAGCCTTGCGAATCGCGTGGGCAACCGCGTCAACTGCTTCGGGCCAACTGGCCTGCTGCCCCCGGACCCGCGGATACAGCAGGCGATCATCGTCGCCGAGTGTTTCGTGCAAACTCGATCCCTTGACACACAGACGCCCCCGGTTCGCTGGATGATCCTTGTCGCCGGTTACCGACGGCGTCGCACCCTGATCCTTCGGTATGACCACACCACAACCGACGCCACAGTACGGACAGGTGGTTTTGCAAGATGTGTCTGACGTTTCAATCACAGGTGCTCCCCAATAAAAAACGCCCGATAGCCCGCAAAACCGGTTACCGGCTTTGCAAACCATCGGGCGTCATTGCCTTGCGCATGGCGACGCCTGTGGCGTCCTGAGCGCATGGAACAGAATGGACATATCGCTGCCGGGAGTTGAACCCGGTTCCACCATTCCAAAGATATTTCAACGTTTGAAGCAATATGGGGGCCATCACGTTATAGCCCCGCACCAGGCAGTGCGCCGATACTCACCCCAGCCCGAATCAAACCAAAACAGTGCAGCCGCGCTTTTTTCGAACCACAGCAGGGCGATAATCAGGCCTCTCGCCTTCATCTCAAACCCGGGACATCCCTAAAAGCCCCGACGATTCAGTCCATTAGCCTCGCACCCGATACTCTGGTCAGGTTTTTGCTTAGATCCGGTTCAGGACATCGAGGACGTTTCCATGGATTCATTTACACCACTCCGTATTCTGTTGATAGACAAAGATGCCGACCGCGCTGCCGTGGTCCGCAAGGCGCTGGTTGCCGAGGGACATGAAGTCATCAGTGAGCGCCCGGATGCCACCGGCCTGACAGCTGCGGTCGCCCGTGACGAACCGGACATGGTCATCATCGACATGGACTTGCCTGATCGCGACACGCTGGAAAACATGAGCACACTGAATGCCCATGCGCCCCGGCCGATCGTCTTTTTCGCCCGGGAGCAGAGTGACCGCAACACCATTCAGGCAGCGGTGCGTGCCGGCGTGAGCGCCTACGTTGTAGACGGCCTTCAGCCACAACACGTGCGCAGTATTATCGATACCGCTGTAGCCCGGTTTGAGGCCTTCCAGTCGCTGCGCAATGAACTGGAAGAAACCCGCACTGCGCTGGAAGAACGCAAACTGATTGATCGCGCCAAAGCCCTGATCATGAAGCGCGAGAATTGCAACGAAGACCAGGCCTACCGTGTGCTGCAGAAATCAGCCATGGATCACAGCCAGCGCATGGGCCAGATCGCTCAGCGGGTCATCGATATGTTGCAGACAAGCGACCATGAAAGCGCCGGCAAGTTGCGGCGCGCGTCCTGATAAAGCGATCAGGTAATGCACTGACGAACCCGATATGCCATGACTGCCAGCCCGATACCAATGCGTCGCCACAAGGGGTTTCACTTGAGACTCGGATTCGTCCCATTGCTGGACAGCGCACCACTGATCATTGCCCATGAACTGGGGCTATTCTTTCAGGAAGGGCTGGAAGTAGAGCTCGTGCGCGAGGCCTCATGGGCCTCGCTACGGGACAAAATCACCTTCGGCTTACTGGACGGCGGCCACATGCTGGCCCCAATGCCGTTGGCCATGTCGCTCGCTAACGACCGACCTCGCTCGCCGATTGTCACCGGTATGGTATTAAGCCGGAATGGCAACGGCATTACCGTATCATCTGCACTCTATCCCGAGCTGGAGGCATGTGGCGCCGATCCCGCCAATCCACTGGCCTCCGCCCAGGCATTGATCGAAGTGGCCCAGAAACGGGGCGCCCCGATCCAGCTGGCGTCTGTCGCGCCCTGGTCAAGCCACGACCTTCAACTGCGTGACTGGATTGCCAGCGCAGGCCCGGAAGCCCGGCACCATTTACGTATCGTGCCGGTATCGCCGGTACAAATGGTGGATGCATTCCGTGCCGGTGCGATTGAAGGCTGCTGCGTAGGTGAACCCTGGAACAGTCTGCTGGAGTGGCAGGACCTTGGTGTGTTGCTCCATGCCGGCCACCAGATCTGGCAGAACGCACCGGAAAAAGTGCTGGGCATGCGCCAGGACTGGGCCGAACAGCACCCTGAAATTCATGAGCGACTGATCCGGGTTCTGCTGCGCGCCTGCGAATGGCTGGACAACCCGGCCCACCACGACACACTTCGCGACATTCTTGCAGATGAGCGCTATCTGGGAAATCAGGTTCAGGCGCTGGATGGTCATCCATTTTCGCTGTTCCATCCACGACTGCATCAGCACTTTTTCCGTGACAGTGCCAATTTCCCATGGCTGTCCCAGGCACACTGGCTAGCCTCTCGTCTGGCACGCTGGAATCAGCTCGGCAGTTTCAGTACCGAAGATATCCGGGCAGTGGTCAAACCCGACCTGTTCCGCAAAGCTGCAAGCCGAATCGGTATTGATGCCCCGTTGATTGACGCCAAAACCGAAGGGCGTCATCGCCTGCCGCACGTTATCGAAGGTGGCGATGGCCCCGTCAGTATTGCTGGCGACAGTCTGCTCGGCGAGCAACTGCATCGCTGGCCGGGCTAAATACAGCCCACTCCAACCTGATTACCCCCTCCTTACTGCATTGCCCGCCACTGGTGCGAAATTCGCCGGCGCGACCCAATTAGATTCGATCCTGAACAGAACGAAAATCTGTAAAATCAATAACCCCTTGTTTTTACTGCCTTTTACAAGTTGGCACGCGCAATGCAAACACCCTATTAGCTTCAACGCTTACTGACACCTGTCAGCAAGCCACACATCAAGATCCAGACGATCTGCAGGCATTGGCGCCTATCCCCGACATCGGGGGTGGGCGTTTTTTTTGGCCTGACAAAATGACGATCAAGGAGAAATGCATGGCAATCCGGACTTTCACCGCAGCAGCAACGGTGGCATTGAGCCTGACACAGGGCGCGGCCTTTGCCGCAGACAAAATCGGTCCGCCTGAGCAGAGCGATCTGAAGTTGGGCTTTATCAAACTGACCGACATGGCCCCTTTGGCCGTCGCCTGGGAGCAGGGTTTTTTCCTTGATGAGGGCCTGTTTGTTGAACTTGAAGCCCAGGCCAACTGGAAGGTATTGCTCGATCGCGTGATCACCGGCGAACTGGACGGCGCCCACATGCTGGCAGGTCAGCCGTTAGGCGCCACCATCGGCTACGGTACTCAAGCCAACATCATTACCGCATTCAGTATGGACCTGAACGGCAACGGCATTACGGTCTCCAACGATGTGTGGAGCCAGATGGTGCCACACATTCCCAAGAACGCCGACGGCAAACCCCGGCACCCGATCAGTGCCGAAGCTCTGAAACCGGTCGTCGAAGCCCAGCGTGATGCCGGACAACTGTTCAAGATGGGCATGGTATTTCCAGTCTCCACACACAACTATGAACTTCGCTACTGGCTGGCCGCCGGCGGTCTGAACCCGGGCTACTACGCGCCACACAAAGGCGATTCCAGCGGCACCCTGAAAGCAGACGTTCAGCTTTCCGTTACCCCGCCACCCCAGATGCCGTCCACTCTGGAAGCAGGCACCATCCAGGGTTATTGCGTCGGCGAGCCCTGGAACCAGCAGGCCGTATTCAAGGGGATCGGCGTGCCGGTCATTACCGACTACGAGATCTGGCCGAACAACCCGGAAAAAGTATTTGGCGTGACCGAAGGTTGGGCCGAGAAAAACCCCAACACTCACCTGCACCTGCTAAGGGCACTGATCCGAGCGGCAGCATGGCTGGACGAAAACGACAATGCCAACCGTGCTGCCGCAGTGAAAATGCTGTCACGCCCGAACTATGTTGGCGCCGATGAAGATGTCATCGCCAACTCCATGACCGGCACCTTTGAGTATGAAAAAGGCGATGTGCGCGAAGTGCCCGATTTCAACGTGTTCTTTCGCTACTTCGCGACTTATCCGTACCCGTCTGATGCCATCTGGTATCTCTCCCAGATGCGTCGCTGGGGGCAGATTGCCGAGCCCAAATCCGATAGCTGGTACATGGACACCGCCAAAAAGGTCTATCGCGCCGATATATACGCTCAGGCTGCCCAGTCTCTGATTGACGACGGCACCTTGCCCGCTGACGCCTTTCCTGATCTGGGCGCGGAAAACTTCACCCGCCCCCACCAGGGAGAGCTGATTGATGGCATCGCCTTCGACCCGAAAGCACCCAACGCCTATATCGACAGCTTCGACATTGGCCTGAAAGGTAACGAGACCCTCTGATTCAGAGGGCTACGCCGGAGAACTGACTATGAGCACGCTGACCACACCTAATCCGCTGATGCAGCTATTACGCCGGCGCTATCCGGATATAACAGGTAAATCACTTCTTCAGTCGATCACGCTGCCAGCATTGGGCATCGCCGTCTTCCTGGTGCTATGGCACCTGGTTGCGCCGCAAATCGATACCTCGCTCGGTCAGTTCCCGACACCGGCCAACGTCTGGGAACAGGCCGGCCAACTGTGGGACGAACACGAGAGCGAACAAGCACGGGCTGCCAAATTCATGGACATGCAGGAAGCCCGCAACGCCCGCATTCTGGCAGAGAATCCCGAGGCGGAAACCCGCATGCGGTCCTATCCGGGTGCGCCCACCTTCATCGACCAGATCGGCACCAGCCTTGTGACAGTACTCGCAGGCTTTCTTTTGGCCACTGTCATTGCGGTGCCACTGGGCATCCTGATTGGTCTGAATCGTTACTTTGCAGCGGCGACCAACCCGATCATCCAGATTCTGAAGCCGGTTTCGCCGCTCGCCTGGCTGCCGCTGGTCACCATGGTGGTCTCGGCCACCTATGTCTCGGACGACCCCATGTTCGAGAAGGCGTTCATTACCTCGATGATTACCGTCACTCTCTGCAGCCTCTGGCCCACATTGATCAATACCGCAACCGGCGTGTCTCAGGTCAACCCCGATCTGGTTAATGTCTCCAAGGTGCTGCAACTGCCGTTCTGGACGCACGCCCGCAAGGTCGTCCTGCCCGGCGCGGTGCCGATGATCTTTACCGGCCTTCGGGTATCGCTGGGGATTGCCTGGATGGTGCTGATTGCAGCCGAAATGCTGGCCCAGAACCCCGGTCTCGGCAAATTTGTGTGGGATGAATTCCAGAACGGCAGCAGTGCCTCACTCAGCCGCATCATGGTGGCCGTGATCACCATCGGCCTGATCGGCTACCTGCTGGACCGTGTCATGCTGCTGATCCAGCGCAAAGTTGCCTGGGATGAGTAAACCAGCGTCCTGGCAGACCGAATTCTGACTCAACACCCTATTTTATGACCAGTGTTCCATAGACGGAGCAAGGAGATGTCACATGAGCAAGCCGCATCTTGAACTGACCGGCGTCAGCATGTCTTTTGATACACCGCAGGGCAGCTTTCAGGCACTGGATACGATCAACCTGAAAATCGCCAAGGGTGAGTTTGTTTCCCTGATCGGCCATTCCGGATGCGGTAAATCTACCGTGCTGAACATTGTGGCGGGCCTGCTGCAAGCCAGCAAAGGTGGCTGCATCCTGGACGGCCAGGAAGTCAACTCACCCGGACCGGAACGTGCCGTTGTATTCCAGCATCATGCCCTGATGCCCTGGCTAACGGTCTACGAAAACGTCGAACTGGCAGTGAAGCAGGTCTTCCGTAAAACCATGAGCAAACAGGAAAGGCGCGACTGGATTCAACACAATCTTGAGCTGGTCAATATGGCTCACGCCGCCCACAAGCGCCCCGGGGAAATCTCCGGCGGTATGGCCCAGCGAGTGGGCATTGCCCGTGCACTGTCCATGCGACCAAGGGTGTTATTGATGGATGAGCCCTTCGGCGCGCTTGATGCCTTGACCCGTGCCCATCTGCAGGATGCGCTGATGAATATTCAGCAGGACCTCAACAGTACGGTGATCATGATTACCCACGATGTGGACGAGGCGGTGCTGCTTTCCGACCGCATCGTCATGATGACCAACGGCCCGGCAGCAACCGTGGGCGAAGAACTGCGAATTGATCTGCCCCGGCCACGCAACCGCGTCACGCTGGCAGACGATCCCGAATATGTCCACTACCGCCAGGCGGTTTTGCGGTTCCTGTATGAAAAGCAGCGCTTCCCCGGCAAAAGCGAAAAAGCTGAAGCCGGTGACGAAGTGTCTACACCAACCGAACAGCCTGCAGTTGCAGAAGTTATTCAGCGTGAGCCTGGCAGCATCGATTCATCCGCCCACACCGACAAGGAGAAAGCGGCCGTTATCGAACATTCCTGAACCCTTTCAGTGCAAAACCGGGGGCCGGCGAACCACCGCAGGGCACAAACCTGATTAGCCTTATTTCAAAATCAGGCTTAACCAATTGATTTAAGGATAGTTTAAAGCCTGGCACAGTTATCGCTTTAGCCTATACAGGACGAACTCCCGGTCAAGGACTGACCGGACATTACACATCGTTGTTGGCACTGATGCCGGGCCACCTATTTCCGCGAGGGGAAGGTGCTCCGGCTTTTTTGCTTCAAGAAAGGTGAAAAATGGACAACCGGAAGCTCGTAGTGATTGGTCACGGCATGGTCGCCCAGCGTTTGCTGGAGCGGCTGGTGGCCGAACCTGCCAATCCCTACACCGAGATCGACGTGCTGAATGCGGAGGCCGTTCCAGCCTACAACCGCATTTTGCTGTCGTCGGTACTGGCCGGCGACGCGAGCATGGCGGGCATCGCCCTGCAATCCTCAGACTGGTTCCGTGAACATGGCATCCGGCTTCATTCAAGCGAGCCCGCGACGGTCATAGATACCGAAGCCAAAACCGTTATGACAGCCTCCGGCAAGGTCATGCAATACGATGATCTTGTGCTGGCAACCGGCTCCCGGGCTGCTTCACTGAAGTTGCCGGGTGAAACACTGGAAGGTGTCGTCAACTTTCGCAATGTCGACGACACTGAAAAGCTGCTTGAAATGAGCCGCAATCATCGCCGCGCCGTTGTAATCGGCGGCGGTTTCCTCGGCCTGGAAGCCGCCGAAGGTCTGCGTCAACAGGGCATGTCCGTCACCGTTATTCACCGTGGTGAGCACCTGCTCAATCGCCAGCTCGACCCGACCGCCGGCAAGCTCCTTGAAGATGCCCTCGTCACCCGTGGCATTCACGTGGCAACCCATTCCTCACCACTCAGTCTGGTCGGCCAGAGCCGGGTCAGAGCCGTTGAGCTAACTGACGAAACACTGATCAGCACTGATCTGGTGGTGCTCGCCACCGGCATAACACCCAACCGTGAAATTGCCGAACAGTCCGGCATCGAATGTGATCGCGGCATTCTCGTCGATAGCCAGTTACGCACCAACCAGCCCTCTGTTTTCGCTGTCGGCGAGTGCTGCCAGCTAGGCAAGCAGACCTTCGGACTGGTTGAGCCCGGCTACCAACAGGCCGACACGCTCGCACAGGTGCTGTGCCATAACGACAGTCATTTCAAGCCGGGCGAAGTCGCCACGCGCCTGAAGATCAGTGGCATTCCCATTTTTTCGTGCGGCCACCCGGTACCGGGTCCCGACACAGAATCCGTTATCTGGCAGGACCACGACACCGCGCGTTACTGCCACCTTCTTCTCAGGAATAACCGCCTCGCCGGCGCTGTGTTGTTCGGCGAAACACAAGACGGTCCCTGGTATTTCGACCAACTACAGCAACAGCGTGATCTGTCGGCCCACCGGCAGCAACTGGCCTTTGGCGCTGCTTACTGCACCGCCTGAACCAGATAAAAGAGAGAGACAACACCATGGCTAAGAAAAATTTGATCGTGATTGGTAATGGCATGGTTGGCCATCACTTTCTTGAACAGTTTGCCGACACCCCTGCGGCTGCGGATTACACCATTCACGTGTTCGGTGAAGAACCACTGATCGCCTATGACCGCGTTCATCTGTCCGAATATTTCGGGGGCTCAACGCACGCCGATCTGGCGATGGGCACTGCCGACCAGTACACGGAAAAGCAGATCCAGCTTCACCTGGATGAACAGGTAACGGACATTGATCGTGACCAGCGGGAAGTCATTACGCCGAAAGGCCGCTACCGCTACGACGCCGTCGTGCTCGCCACGGGCTCCTATCCATTTGTGCCCCCCATTCAGGGCAACGATCAGCCGCATTGTCTGGTGTATCGCACACTGGCCGATCTCGACGCTATCCGTGCCAGCTCCGAAGGCGTCAAACGCGGCGTTGTTGTCGGTGGTGGCCTGCTCGGTCTGGAAGCTGCCAACGCGCTTAAATGCCTGGGGCTCGAAGCGCATGTGGTGGAGTTCGCCCCACGTCTGATGCCGGTGCAGCTCGATTCAGACGGCGGCACGCTGTTACGTCGCAAAATCGAAGAACTGGGCGTACAGGTCCATACCGAGAAAGCCACAACCGAAATCGTCGCCGGTGACGAACACCGTCTGCGAATGAACTTCAGTGACGAGTCCCATCTGGAAACCGACTTGATCGTGTTCTCGGCGGGTATCCGTCCGCAGGACACATTGGCCCGCAGCTGCGGTCTCGAAATCGGTGAACGTGGTGGTATCGTGATTGACGATTACTGCACCACCTCCGACCCCCAGATTTTTGCTATCGGCGAATGTGCGCTCTGGAGTAACCGTATTTTCGGCCTGGTCGCTCCCGGCTACACCATGGCACGCACCGCCGCTGCGCGACTGAATCAGGATACAGAAGCCTCCTTCGTTGGTGCCGACATGAGCACCAAGCTCAAGCTGCTTGGCGTTGATGTGGGCTCGATCGGCGACGCGCACGCCTCCACACCGGGTGCTCGCAACATTCGTTTCAACGACGAACAGGCGGGCACCTACGGCCGTCTGGTAATCAGCGAAGATGGCAAGAAACTGCTGGGCGCCATTCTGGTGGGCGATAACGGCCCTTACGACACCCTGCTTCAATACGCGCTGAATGGCATCGACCTGCCGGCCAACCCGGAAGTTCTGATTCTGCCCGCCAGCGAAGGTGGCGCGCCGACGCTGGGACCGGATGCACTGCCCGAAACAGCGTCGATCTGCTCCTGCCATAACGTCACCAAAGGTGATATCTGCTGTGCGATTGACGCCGGCTGCACTGACCTTGGTGCAGTCAAATCACAAACCAAAGCCAGTACCGGTTGCGGTGGCTGCTCGGCACTACTCAAAAACGTGGTGGATGCCGAGCTGGAAAAACGCGGCGTCGAAGTCAGCAAAGATATCTGCGAACACTTTGCGTACAGCCGTCAGGAACTATTCCACCTGGTCAAAGTGAACGGCATCCGCACCTTCCACAGCCTGATAGAGCAATACGGCAAAGGACATGGGTGCGATATCTGCAAACCGACCGTGGGGTCGATTCTGGCCACCTGCTGGAACGAACACATCATGGCCACCGATCACGTGCCTTTGCAGGACACCAACGATACCTTCATGGCCAACATGCAGAAAAACGGCACCTATTCCATCGTGCCACGGGTACCGGGCGGCGAAATAACGCCGGACAAACTGATCGTGCTGGGTGAAGTAGCCAAGGAATACAACCTCTACACCAAGATCACCGGTGGCCAGCGGATCGACCTGTTTGGCGCCACCTTGAGCGAGCTGCCGGAAATCTGGGAAAAACTGATCGCCGCTGGCTTTGAAACAGGCCACGCCTACGGTAAGTCACTGCGCACCGTGAAGTCCTGCGTTGGCAGCACCTGGTGCCGCTACGGCGTGCAGGACAGTGTGGGTATGGCGATCCGTCTGGAAGACCGCTACAAGGGCCTGCGTTCCCCCCACAAGATCAAGTTCGCGGTGTCAGGTTGCACTCGCGAGTGCGCCGAGGCACAGAGCAAGGATATTGGTGTGATCGCAACAGACAAAGGCTGGAACCTGTATGTCTGCGGCAACGGCGGCATGCGCCCACGTCATGCGGATCTGTTTGCGACCGACCTTAACGATGAGCAGCTGATCAGCGCCATCGACCGGGTGCTGATGTTCTACGTTCGCACCGCCGACCGCCTGCAACGGACCAGCGTCTGGATGGAAAACATGGAAGGCGGCCTCGACTACCTCAAGGATGTGGTACTGAACGACAGCCTTGGTATTGGTGAAGAACTCGAGCAGCACATGGCCAGCATTATCGGCACCTACCAGTGCGAGTGGAAATCCACCGTTGAGGATCCCGAGAAGCGCAAGCGCTTCCGTGAGTTCGTCAACGATGAGCGCAAGGATCCCGTGCAGCATTGGGTTGAGGAACGTGGCCAGCGCCGCCCCGCACCGAAAGCTGAAACCGAAACAGCCTGACCGATACCGGCATGGCCGCCACCAGAGCTGCCATGCCGGTCATGAAAAAGGAGAACATCATGTCTGATCTACAGTGGATTACTGTCGCAAGACAAAGCGATCTGATCGCCGAATCCGGCATCGCCGTCTGGACCCCTGCCGGGCCCGCGGCCCTTTTCTACCTGCCCGGCTCCAAGCAGCCGCTTTATGCCATCGGCCACTACGATCCAATCGGCAAGGCCAATGTGCTGGCCCGGGGTATTGTCGGCGACATCAAGGGGGAGCTGGTAGTCGCGTCACCGCTCTATAAACAGCACTTCAGCCTCAGCACCGGCCAGTGCCTGGAAGATGAGACCGTGAGCGTCCCGACGTTCGAAGTACAACGCGATGGAGACGAGATCAAACTGGGCATCAGGGTAAAGCAGGTTGAGGGGTGTGCAGCCTGACTCAGCAAAGGTCACCCGGCATCGGTCGATGACCGGGTGACGCTCAGGACTCACCGGTTGCGCAGTTAATCTATAAACGATGCATTCTTGACGGACACCTGATCGTTCAGGGTCCAGAAGTCATAGAGTACGCCGAGCATGAACAGACCGCCGGTGAACAGATAGATCACGCCGGTGATCCACTTGCCCATGTACATCCGGTGGATGCCGAACACCCCCAGAAAGGTCAGGAGCAACCATGAAATGTTGTAGCTGGTATCGCCGCCGCGAAACCTCAAATCCGCTTCAGCATCCATCCCCGGGATCAGAAAGAAATCGATAATCCAGCCAATAAAAAACAGCCCGAGCGTAAAGAACCAGATCGTCCCAGTTACAGGCTTCCCGTAGTAAAAACGATGAGCGCCCAGAAATCCGAAAATCCAGAGCAGGTATCCAAACGCTTTACTGTGCGTGTCCGTGTGAGGCATGCCGTTATCTCCAGCAGTTAATCCGAACTGTCTTTCGCACTTTCACCCGGCACCCATCACTCCGTGCGGACTGACAGCCTATGGCCCCAGTTCGGGCGCAGGATCCGGCCCGTCTTCGCGGAACTCACTGGCTGATTTGCCAGTCCACTTGCGAAAGGCGCGACTGAAATTGGAAAGATCAGCATAACCCAGCTCGTAGGCAATTTCGCTAATCGATTGATTGGTATAACGCAGTAACTGGATCGCCCGGTTCTTGAGCACTGACTCGACAATCTCACGATAGGTTGTGTCACGATCCGCCAGCCGCCGCTTCAGGGTACGGGAGGACACACAAAAGCGCTCCGCCATGACATCAAGTGAGGGCAGAGGCCCTGGCGTCAGCTGCAACATATTGCGGATCGCCAGCACAATATCGCCCTGTTCCTTCAGCGCTTTCTGAAGTTCAAACTCACACTGGCTGCGCGCCATCTCGGACGCATCGGCATCCGCAAGCCGCATGCGGATATCCATGAATTTTACAGGAAACACCATCATTTCCGCTTCAGCACCATACTCGAAGCTGACCGGTAGCTGCGCCGCAAAGCGAGGGTAATACGCCGGTTCAGGGCAGCTCAGCCGCGCCGTCACGCCGGGCAGCTTGCCATTTTCCAGCGTAAAGCCAAGCTCCGAAGCACTGTCGCGGTCGACCAGCTGCTCTGCCAGCATCACCAGTGTCGCCATCACCGTCTCGGCCAGAAAGTGATAGAGCCCGGGCACCTCGAACTCACTTCTGAGCTGCACCAGCATATGCTCCCCGGTATCGCGCATGACAAGACTCAGAAAGGGTGCCCGCAACTGCAGATAACGGCGCACGGAATCCAGCGCACCGCCAACGGTCGGGCTGGTCAGCGCGGCAAAACCGAGCGTGCCGTGAATCGTCACCCGCAGCTCTCTGGCCAGCAGAAAACTCAACCCGTCCTTACCGGCCATTGCCATCGCCCGGTCCGCGAAAATGATGGCATCTGTCACAAACACCCGACTATCGGCTGCCTGCAGCTCGTCCGGTGCAAAACTAAGCCCTTCATATAGCCGCCGGTCGTCGTGACCCAAACGCTTGACCGTATCCGCCAGCACACGCAAATAAACGCCGGGCAGCAAAAACAGCCCCAGCATCTGGCGTTCTTTATCGGGAGAAGGCTTGGCCATGTTATGTCCTTTTAGATCCGTTTCGTCGGTCTGGATAGGAAGACGCTGAACAGCACTCAAGGCGTAGCTGTTTGGCGACGCCTCATACAGATGCTACCAGATGACGCCCTCACCCTATTTGGTGCAGCGCCCAGCGATACCGGTCGTTGAGGTCAATTTATGAGACTGATGGCCCAAGGTCCACGGCCAACGTCCTCTTTACGCATGGTGGTTAATGCTTGTAACCGGGAAACTGGTCCTATGACATCGGCTCAGGCGCAACCTGCGCATAGGAGGAGTAATGCTGAACACGTCAACAGACAGCAAGAAGGCGACATCCGCCCGCAAACCCGATCACGTTGAAATCAAGGCCCAACGCATGGGGTTCGAGTTTAACGAACAGGTTCCCCATTACTGGCTGGACAACAACTACCTGTTGAGCCATATGATGAATGCGCTTTCCGTGCTGTTTCCCCAGGGCGAGCAGTTCTTTGTGGATGCGGTCCGCGCCTATCGGGACGATATAACCGACCCCGAACTCAAAGAAGAAATGCGCGGCTTTATTGGGCAGGAAGCCATGCACTCGCTGGAACACAAAGCAATGAACCAGCACGTTCGTGATCAGGGCATGCCGGTTGAGGCGCTCGAGAAACACCTCGAGGTGGTCCTGAATCTATCGAAAAAGCTACCCAAGCGTCACCAACTGGCGATCACCTGCGGCCTGGAGCACATGACCGCGATGATGGCTGACATGCTGCTGGAGCGGTCGGACATCCGCGATGACATGCACGAAACCATGCGCCCGCTGTGGATGTGGCATGCCATTGAGGAAACCGAACACAAGGCGGTGACCTATGATGTTTTTGAGCAGGTAGGCGGCACCTATGCGGAACGCACCTTTTACCTGGCATTCAGCACGGCGGCGCTCGGCGTAATGGCCACCTACTTCACCACTCGAATGATGCTGAATGACCGCAAGAATTTTTCCCTTAAAGACAGTGCCAAAGGACTCTGGCGCATGTGGGGTAAAAACGGTGCCTTCTCAAGCCTGATACCGACCTGGCTTGAATACTTTAAACCGGGCTTCCACCCCTGGCAGCATGACAACAGTGAACTGATCGCCAGCTTCAAGGAGCAGATCAGTGCCCACATTGCCCCGCAATACCAAAAGGGCAGCAACCGGACCCTGCAGTGATCTGACGCCTACCTTGAACAAAGGCCCGCACATGCGGGCCTTCTGCGTTTTACATGACGGCGCCAGGATTCCTATCGACTAATTGTTCATTTGATATTCTCCGCCAATCATCAATGCTATAGACATACTTCCGTATGGGCTCAAAAGGAGAGGGTAACGATGAAGCAATTATTGATGCTGGTCGGTGATTACGTTGAGGATTACGAGGTCATGGTCCCCTTTCAGGCCCTGATGGCCGTGGGGTACGAAGTTCACGCTGTCTGCCCGGACAAAAAATCCGGCGAAATCGTCCGTACCGCGATTCACGATTTTGAGGGCGATCAGACGTATTCCGAGAAGCCGGGCCACAACTTTGCGCTCAACGCTACCTTTGCTTCCATCAATCCCGCTGACTACGACGGTTTGGTGATACCCGGCGGTCGTGCGCCAGAGTACCTGCGCCTGAACCAGGACGTACTCAGCATCGTTCGCTATTTTGCGGACAAGAACAAACCCATCGCAGCGGTTTGCCACGGTGCACAGGTGCTCGCTGCAGCCGGCGTACTCAAAGGTCGGGAGTGTTCAGCCTATCCTGCGTGTGGTCCGGAAGTTACGGGCGCGGGCGGCACGTTCAAAGACATTGAGGTTAATCAGGCTCACGTGGATGGCAACCTGGTCACGGCACCTGCCTGGCCCGCCCACCCGGCGTGGATTGCCGCATTTCTCAAAGTATTGGGCGCCGAGATCAAGCTGTAATCGCGGCCATCAGGCCGGTGGTGGCGTATCGGAGTAAATCGCCACGTCGGCCTGAGCGGTGTCATCCCGATCGAACACGGTATTGCGCCCCGCATGCTTGCCATCATAAAGCCGGCGATCAGCCGCCTGAAACAGTTCGCTGGCCCGATCCGCATCCGCCGGCCAGTAAGCGATCCCGAACGACGCCGTGATGTGCAGCACTTGCTGATCATACGTCATCGCCAATCCGGCAATCCGCTGGCGCAGATCATTGACCAGCTCAAGAGCGCTGGCGCGGTTCACGTCCCGCAACAACAGCCCGAATTCTTCACCACCCAAGCGTCCCACAGAATCGGTGGTACGCAACCGCTCTGAAAGGCATACCGCAATCCGCTGCAGCACCCGGTCGCCGGCATCATGCCCCAGACTGTCATTAACGCGCTTGAAGTGATCGATATCCATGATAACCAGCGCAAAACTGGCCTGGCTGCGCCTCGCCTCGCTCAGTGTGCGATCCAGCGTCGACTGGAATCTGCGCCGGTTATCCAGCCCCGTGAGTGCATCAGTCTCGGCCAGCATCACCAGACGATTCTCCGCGTCAGCGCGGCGCGTTTCATAAACCTGCACAAACAACAGCATCATCACCGCACAGAAAAACGGGTTAAGAAAATCAATAACGACCCTCGCACTGTTAATGGCTTCCAGTTGCACAAAAAAGGCAATGCCGCCTACCGCCATAAAAGGCGCAGCCACCAGGAAGCCGGCCATTCGACCCAACAAAAGATATGAAAACACCGGCATGATGAATACCCACACAAACGCCGTCGTCGACGCATCAGGCATCACAATAATGTAAATCAGAAAGCTGAAAATGGAGATCAGGTAGGCATAGGTCCAGAGCATCAACCGCTGGGTTTTCTCGATCCTCAATGCCGAAACGATGAGGGCTGCCGCAGCGCAAAACTCAAAAACCGAGAGCATCAGGTTGTGGTTGAAGATCTGAATGACCCCGAAAACCAACAGGACAATGCCGGTGCACATGAACATCATGCCCGTCAGCGCGCGGCGGTGCGCATCCCGCAGCGCAGACGGACGCTTACCAAGATCGGCAATCGCGTCGTCGCGCCGCGAACCGTCCAGGTTCAGGAGTTTCATGGGCCAATCCTTGAATCACAGGCTATGCCGAGTGCAGCCTTTCTTCTCGTTATTTGCCCAGTATAGACCACCGGCGCAATACTGAACGGCACAGCCCGCCTGCCTGACGCCCTCGATCAGCCCGTCGAGTCTCAGATATAGAGATTCTTTTTCGAGAAGCGCTCGACCAGCGGCTGGTAAGCCGCGCCCAACAGCCGGTTGATCATCTCGATCCCCCAGGCATCAGGCCCTACCAGAATACGGGAATCATTTTTCAGGATGCCTTTTATAATCGTCTGGGCCGCCTTCTCCGGAGTGGTCACCGCCAGCTTGTCAAAGCCCTTGCGCTGGGCTTCAGCGTTTTCCGACTTGCCCATTCGCGCCGAGTTCGCAATGTTGGTGCGGATACCACCGGGATGCACACAGCTGACCTGCACCGGCAGATTTTCAAGGCTCATTTCCTGGCGCAGGGCTTCAGTGAACCCCCGCACTGCAAATTTTGCCGCGTTATAGGCGCTTTGTTTGGGCACACCAATCAGGCCAAACACGCTCGAGATATTCACAACATGGCCGTCGCCGGATGCAATCAGGTGCGGCAGGAACGCCCGGGTACCGTGGGCAACACCCCAGAAGTCGATATCCATCACCCATTTGAAATCTTCATCTGTCATTTCCCGCACCGAGGCGGACAGGGCCACACCCGCATTGTTGATAATCAGATTGATCTGACCAAAGTCTTTGGCGACAGCCTCGGCATGGGCATAGACAGCATCGCGATCCGCCACATCCAGCACGTAGGTTTTGACGCCGACGTGCTTGCAGGCGGCCGCAGTCTGCTTCAGGCCCGCCTTGTTGACGTCAGACAGCGCCAGCCGGCACCCCTTTTCTGCCAGTTTCAACGCCAGCGCACGCCCGATACCCGAGCCTGCACCCGTAACAACCGCAACCTTGTTGGTTAAGTCTTTCATCAATCCCTCTCCATCCTGACGTATATGGCCCAGCCCGGCATCTGCATTGCCACCAGACAGCCGGAGTACAACACTCCGGCGCCGCGTTAAAGCACTTACTTTAAATAGCACTTTATCAGCAACTGCACATCCTTTAATGGCAGCAAACGACAATCTGGCGCGGCACTAGAGTCAGGTTCCCGAAGAGGCATATCGGACAGCAATCGGCGCGTTGCGCGGGCACCACATTGGCCTGTGATGACACCACAAAAAAGGAGCACACAAGGTGCTCCGTTTCTAAGACGTGTTACGCCAGGACAGGGCTGTCATGGCAGCCACGGGAAGGGCTCAGTCCTGTTTGTACTTTTCAGCCAGCTCGCTCAGGCTCAGATGCCCGCATTCTTTTTCCGCCAGAAAACTGTCTGAAGAATCAATCAGCACGTTGTCATCCTTCATGAAACGACGCCCCAGCAGTGCCGGATAGCTGAAGTGCCCGCGATCGGTCAGGGAAAACTGGGTTTCGTGGGTCTTGCCGGCAATACAGAAATCCATTTTGACGACATAACGACGCTGGGATTCGGCTCCCTTGCGTTTGATCAGCACCGTGCGGGTGACAGGGCGCTCAAACTCAAGCACCACACCTGCATTTTCTTCACTTTCCGGATCGAGATGGTCATCCAGCGGAAGATCGAATCTGACCCACTCCTCGCCATCCTTCTCGAATGGTTCAACATTGACAGCGTGCAGTGATGAGGTCTTCGCACCGGTATCCAGACGCGCTTTCATGCGTAGTCCGGTATCCTGCAAAACCACCCATTCGACAAATCCGAGCTGCTCCGCATCTGCAGAGCTGGCAGAGGTGTTGTCATCGGCGGCGGCCAGGGCAAACGGCGTCGTTAACGCCAGACTCGTCGCAAAACACAGGGTTAACCAGGTTTTCATGCAGGTAGATCCTCCGTTCAGTGAATCCGGGGGCGATCTCATCCGCCCCGTATATGGCAAAGAATCATGCCAGAAACCCGGCTGATCGATCTACGGATCTGAACGAAAGGTAATGCGTGTGCAATTATTATGTACAGGTTTTGAATGCCCCGAAATCAACGGCCTGACACAGGGTGGGCAAGCCGGGGTGCGCTGTCACGGTTTGCCTGTTCGCTCCTGTAAGCGCTAGGGCTCAGCCCCGTCCAGCGCTTGAATGCCCGGGTAAAGTTGGCGGCGTCAGCGTAGCCCAAACCGTCGGCAATCTGACTCAGGCTCATGGAGGTACTGCGTAATAATTCTGACGCCCGATCCAGCCGAACCTGGTCCACAACCGCCTGAAAGCTGATGTTTTCTTCCTGCAGGCGACGCTTCAATGTGCGTTCGGATACAAACAGGGTGGCGGCTACGCGGGCCAGCTTCGGTGGGAATGGATGGCTGGTTTCGATTACCCGACGCACTCTCGCCGCAAAACAGGCATCTTCGGTTAGCCGCTGCAAGGCTTGCTCGCACTGGGCCCGGGAGATGTTCGCCATCTGCTCATCACTGAATCGCGTTGGTGCCGCCAGTTCTGCGTTTGGAATCACGATAGCATCATCTACTGCTTCGAACTCGACCGGTACCGGAATCCGCTGGCGGAAACGCTGGTAATAGTTGGGCTCACGTCCCCGTCGGCGCACAAAGGTGCCATCAACCGGTTTACCCAACAGCTGCAGGCTCATCTTGATGCAGCCAAACAGTACGGCATCCATGATAAAACTCTGCAGCATGCCCAGCTCGCTGCCGCCGGTAAAACGCAACACGGTGTAATTGCCTTCGGTCTCCAGAAAAATGCCAAGGTGGGGTGCTCGCAGCTTGAGATAGCGCACCAGCAGACTCATGGCCTCGCCCAGTGTTCGACTGTTCATGGCGGCAACACCGAGTGGGCCATGCAATGGCAACACCAGTTCGCCGGCCAGCAGAATGCCCAGTCCGGGCTCACCGCTTTCAATGACCGCCCGGGTCACGAATTCACCGGCCTGGTTCATCGAGACCCGAACGTCATCATCGGTCAGACAAGCCGGATCAAGACCGACACGCGTCAGAATCGCCCGATCGTCAACGCCACGTTCGCGCAGAAGCTCTGCGATGGTATGGAGATATATGGCAGGTAGACCCAAGTCCTGAACTTGTGCAGCAGCGGCAGCCATGACGGCATTCCTCAAGGGGATGTATTATTGTAATACGATCGATTATGGACCGATCGCTGACAAAACCCATGACTGGAATGACGCGTCAACAGGATGATCGGGCCAAGTGCGTGGCATGCACTGGCAAGTGCTAGCGCCCCTGACGCGCCAGAAAATCGATCAACAGCGCCACCGACCGTTTCGGATTTTCAACCATCGGCAGGTGACCGACACCTCGCATCACATGAATTTCTGCGTGGCGCATATGCTGTCGATAGAAATCCACACAACCGGTTGGCGTGATGCGATCCCGATCGCCCCAGATCACCAGCGTTGGTCCGGTTCGCTCTGGTAACGCCTGCGCAGGCGCATAGGGGTCGGCGGCCATATCAGAGAACACATGCCGGTGCTGACCTGCTCGTTTCAGCAGATCGCCACCCAATAATCCGGTCATGGCAACCCCCATCGCAGTAACCTTGCCATTGCCAACCTGATTGAACATGCGGAAGACACCCGACCAGCTCTCGGGAATCAGCACTGACCGGTCGAACACCGGCGGCCGTTCAAGGTCAACCTTGTCATTTGCGGGAATACCGGCACTGTTCATCACCGTCAGGCTGACGACACGTTCGCCGCCTTTATCAGCCATCAGGGTGGCGATCGCGCCGCCCATCGAACTGCCAACCAGGTGAACCTCACCAAGCCCGGCCGCACCCAGCCACTGCAGCATCCGATCGGCCTGATCACGGTAACGGTAGGATGCGCCCACACGGTAGTCGCTCTCGCCGAACCCCGGCAGATCAACTGCGACCACGTGCCAGTCGCGGGGTAGAAGAGGCAGCCAGGCCCCCCAGTTCTCTTTCATTGAGGCCAGCCCATGCAACAGCACCAACGAAGGCCGGTTTGGTTTCCGCTTACCGGATTCCAGCCAGACAACGCGATGGTTGTCGATCACAGCTGAATGGCGGCGCATGCGTTGAAGCCAGCGATGCCCGGTGCGGGCCATCGGCCAGGGGTCGGGTATTCGGCTCAGAGTACGTTGAAGACCTGACACTACGGGAGAATCTGCGGGCATGACATAAAACCTTGTCGACGACGATAAATACCGAGTCTAACGGGAATGGCGACAGACAACATGGCTGTATGGCCTCAGATGGGCGGGCGAAACTGCCAGTGCTGGCGTCTGCTCATGGGCCGGTGTTGATATCCACATAAATCGGGTCGTGGTCCGATGAGCGCCAGGGCGCTGCCTGATAGAGGCGATCTGCCCGCCCCTCGGGATGATGCTCAAGGTTGTAATCCAGCATAGGCGGCTCATCTGCATTGATGTGCCAGACACCCACACCGGTTAACCGAGAAGCCGACGCAGTATCTGCCAGCACATAGTCCAGCGAGCCTTTAACACCGAAAAAGCGGTAGGTGTAATGCGACGGATTGCTGCCTTGCATCGGCTGACGATAGCCGCCGGCCGCCAGAATAGTCAGCGGCGATTCACCGGCATAACTGTTGAGATCACCCAGCAGCAGCGTTGCCTCCCGGGGCGATGCCGAGGCTAACCAGTTGACCAGCGAGCGGGCTGCATCTCGACGTGCCGGGGCATAGCACCCTTCGCCATCGTGCTGGTCGCTGTTGTCGCCTTTGGCATTGCGACAGGAGCGTGATTTGAAATGATTGACCATCACCCGAAACGAAAAGTCCGATGTCTGCGCTCGAAACCGCTGCACGACCGGCGGCCGGCTGAAGCGAGCGAAAGGGCCGTCATTGAGGATGACGGCATCCCCCACCGGCGTCACCCTGTCGGCACGGTAGATAATGCCAACCTGAATGGCATCTCGCCCTACTCGATTGCCTGTGTAAACGAATGTCCAGGGCACACCCAGCGCCTGCGTCAGTTCCGCGATAGCACTCTCGGGGCCTGAGCCGTCATTCTCCAACTCCATCAAACCGACCACGTCAGCTTTTAACTGCTGCAATGCCGACACCAGTTTTGCCTGCTGGCGTAACAGCTCCTGCCTGTTATCCGCTCCCCGGGCAGTGGGAAAACCGCCGCCCTTGCCGTCACCGTTAAAGAAGTTGAGCACGTTGAAGCTCGCCACCCGCAGACTGCCGTCTACCGGCGCCCTTGGCGCTGCGGGTCGGGGGTTACGGTCAACGACAACCGGCGGCCTGTCCGGCTGAATACGCCAGGCCTTGTATCGAAAATCCAGTATTCCGCTGACCGATTCAAGCTGACTCCCCGCCCGGACCAGACGATCAGCCCTGAACTGCCCACCCAGCCAGTTTGCACCATCCGGATTCTGGCGATTGCTGGCATCATCCAGCAGAATCCGGGTGATTGCGTTGCCCGCCATGGTCGAATCTTCGCTGTTGTCCTTTTGCCACTGATCAGTCGCGGCCAGCGCTACCACGCCGAAGCGTCCCAGATCATGGACATCAACGACCGTCAGCGGTGCCGAGAACCTGACCCGCATAGCCTCCAACGATTCCAGCCGGGAAGCCCCCGGCAAGGGAAATGACAGCATGACCGGTGCTGGTAGCGCTGCGGCACCACAATCCATCAGTGAGGACAGGCGGGTGACTTCCGTCAGGCCGTAATATTCTTTCACCTGCCCCTTGATCCGTACCCGATGTCCCACCTGGCCACCCGCACGTTTGGTGTGCACAAACACAGCCTCAGAGGTTCGCGAACTGTCATCGACATCCTCATCACTCGCTTGCATATAAAAGCCGGAGAGACCGTCTTTTGACCGGCTGTCGAGCGTCATAACCCCTTCAACAACCACCGATTGCCCCGCCAGCGGCGAGGCATCCTGTTCGCCCTGAATCCCGGCCACCGGCGTGTAGGGATCGCCACATTGCGCGACCACCGCGAACGGGGCGGAGCAGCACAAGAGCAGTGCGGTGATACGCGAGAGCATAAGTCTCCTGTTAAAGTGAAAGCAGTGCGACGCATAAGGCCGGTCAGCGGCTCAGGATAACCCGGAGACGACTTCAATGAGTATGACTGTGATTTACATCCTGCTGGGGATTGGCGCAATAGCGGCCCTGATGCTGATACAACGACGGCGAACCTCGACGGCAATGGGGGCGCTTGTGCAGGAAGGCTTCATCAAGGATCAGTGCTGGGACAGCAATGTGTCGCTGGTAACAGAGAAAGGGTCGGGCAGATTTGCGGTAGTGTGGCCGGGCACATTCAAGCTGTTTCACGCCAGCCAGATTACCGGGGTGACAATTGACGAACAGGAAATGGAAGCCAACCGGCACCGTTACAAGGTGGTTGTCAGCATTGATGACCCGGAGTGCCCATCCATTGGCCTGACCACTAACACCCGCAAGGATCGGGCAGAGCAATGGGCGGCAGGGATCGATCAGTGGCGCCGGCAGTATGCCGAAAGCCACTGACCCTTCATATCAGCCGAATTCTACAACCAGGCTTCCAAGGCCTCGGCATTCGCCAGTTCGATCTGCTGGATAAGCGGATCGCGTTTCGGCATGTCGACCCCCAGTCCAGCCAGGGAAAGCAGGTAGCGTACCAGTGATCCACGAGTCTCAACCCGCAGCTCACGATTCGTCATCGCATAATCATTGGCGATAATGTCTTGCTGCTGCTCGGTCAGGCGCTGATCCGGACGCAATATGATGGTCACCTGAGTATTCCACGCCTCATCATTGCGAGCCTTGTGGCGGCTGCGCTCAGGCAGTACCTGCGGATCGCCCCGGAAACGACTGAGCACAAAGTCGCGATATTCGCTGTTACATTCGCACCAGGCCCGGACATGCCAGCGCTGACCACTGTAGACCAGCGTATGCGGTTCAATTACACGACGCTCGCCCTGCGGGTTGGACAGTGAAAAATACTCTGCTTCGAGGCGACGCCCCTGGCGTGTCGCCATCACAATCGGGCGAACAACATCCGGCTCCGCCAGCCGACGGGGAATATGCAGAATTTCAGTGTTGGGCAAACCCAGGTCCAGCGATTCAAAAGTCTCGCTCAAGGCATGATCGCGCCCCAGTACTTCCAGATATTCGTCTGACCGCCCCTGAGTCACCGCAGGACGGAACTGGTGCGCTGGCACATAGCCCTTGAGGTGCCGGTCATACTCGAGATTGCCCGGCGCCACTTCACGCAGATAGGTATTGATATCTTTGGAGGCTTGCTGTCGGCCGATACCAAAGGCATGACAGATGTGATTAGTTGTCAGACGCCCTTCCCACAAGGCGATAATTTCAATCAGGCGGTAACGTAAAAGGAGATCCCACCGTATGGGCCAATCCGTTTTTTTCATGATTTGGTGCTCTTCATAACTGATTGAATTCCGATCATTCCTTGACCAGCGCTGAATATGCTAACAGCTTTCCATATGCGACGCGTGTTACGGCACATTAATGTTAAATAACGTCAAACATGATGTGTACAGTTTGTCGGTTTATAATTAAATCCACCACTTACATTCAGGTAACATCTCCGCCATAAAACTCTTCGCCCCGCAAAAGGCACGGCTTTGCGGGCGTCATTACGGTTTTACACAACGCCTTTCGGCAGGGTTTGCAAGGCAGTGCTATGTTTGGGCATGGACTGACCTGATAAACAGGCGGACACTTCCTGCCGGCCACTTTCCGGAGCTGTAAACATGACCCGAACAGTCGCATCGCTGTTTGCTTTGATTCTCAGCATTATGCTGCTGGTCAGCGGCAATGCGTTTCTGATGACATTGCTGGGCATCCGCCTCAGTCTTGAGGCTATTGATCCGGCGACCATCGGCCGCGTACTGGTGTGTTATTCCGTCGGTTTTGTGGTCGGTACGCTCTACGTTAACCGGATCATTGAGCGGGTCGGCCACATTCGTGCGTTTGCTGCTTTCGCGGCACTCGCCTCGGTTACGGCGCTGCTGTACCCCATGGCACTGACCATGGTGTTCTGGGCGTTGCTGCGGGCTCTTTCAGGATTCTGCATGGCAGGCGTGCTGCTGGTGATCGAGAGCTGGTTCAGCAGTCGAGCCACCAATGCCAACCGCGGCGCCCTGTTTGCCGTGTACCAGATCGTGTTTTTTGTCTCCGTGGCCGGCGGTCAGCTTATCGTCAACGTGGGTGATCCCGAGTCCTTCAAGCTATTTTCCATTGCCGCCATTCTGTTGAGTCTCGCGCTGGTGCCCCTGTCCCTTACACGGATGCCGGCGCCGACGATCGAGGTTGTTGAGCGGATGTCCGTGCTGACCTTGCTGCGCCAGTCCACCACCGGCATTGGCGGCGCGCTGATCTGTGGCGTGCTGCTCGGCGCCTTTTATGCGTTGGGGCCGGTATACGCCACGATGATCGGCCTTGACCTTAAACAAACCTCCCTGTTTATGGCGATTGCGATTGTGGCGGCGATGATACTGGCATGGCCGCTGGGTCGTATTTGCGACCGCCATGATCGCCGGCGCGTAATGTTAAGCGTGTCGTTTATCGGCGCAATTGCAGCGCTGGCAGCTGCTTTGTTAGGCGTCGAGTACCCGATTCTGCTGATCGCAGCAGTCGGCGCATTTACCGGGCTGGCGGCGGCGCTCTATCCAATCGCGGTGGCCATCACCAATGACCGCATGGAGCAGCACCACATCGTATCGGCCAGCGCCACATTGCTACTGAGCTATGGCATTGGCAGCGTCATCGGCCCTGTCGTCATGTCTGAATTGATTGCCATCATCGGACCCCAGGGATTGTTTTTGGGCTGTGCCGGGTTCCTGCTCCTGCTCGCTGCGATGACCGGCTATTACATCGTTACAACCGAGGATATTCCGATAGAAGCGCAGGAGCATTTCGTGGCGACCATGCCGCAAAGCTCAACCGCACTGGCAGAAATGGATCCGCGAAACGAAGACTTTCATGTCTCGGCAGAGGTGCAAGCAATGGAAGAAGAGGAAGAAACCCGCCATCAGTAGCCATAGGCGGGTCTTGGACAAGGCCTCAGGGCGAGCCTTTATTCCGCCTCAAAATCTCTAGGTTCCTGGCGGTCACATTTGACGCAGGCCAGCGTCGTGCCGATTCGCCCGGCTCGACCTGAGGCCGTCGTCGTCCAGGGCCGGTTCACGAATGGCGGCTTGTGGCGGACATGCTGCCGATGCCCACAGGCCAGTAACGCCACCCAGTCGCCTTCTTCATCCTGAACAAAGCCGGTAATGATCTGGATCATCCTGCAAACGCCCCGCTATCAATGACCTGCTGATTTTTCGGTTTTCCCTGAGTATGATTTTTACAACAAAACTGTTCCCATTACACATGTTAGCAAACTATTATTAGGGAACCTCTGAGTAAACCTGCCTGTGCCTCTAGCGGGTAATCATTCCTATTTTAAAGTTGGGAGTCTGAATCAATGAAGGATCAATTTCCTTTTGCTGTTGCCCGAGTCACTCGTCGCTGGCGCAAACTGCTGGATGAGCGTCTGAAGGAGCTAGGCGTAACCCAGGCACGCTGGACCACCATGGTTTACCTGCAAAAAGGCGGAGAAGGCCTGACCCAGCGTGAGCTGGCCAACCTCATGGCCATTGAAAACCCGACGCTGGTGCGTTTGCTGGATAGCCTTGAAGGCCAGAACCTGATCGAGCGTCGCCCCTGCCAGAAAGACCGTCGGGCACGTCGCCTGCACCTGACGCCGTCCGGCGAAGCGTTTATGGATGACCTGAACAGCCGCGCAGACACCTTGCGCGAAGAGATGCTGGAAGGCGTCAGTGACGACGACCTCGCCATTGCGATGAGCGTGTTCAACCGCATCATGATTAACGGCGATCAGCTACAGAATCGTTGAGAGCAAGTCTCGCGGGTCACTCCGATGGCCCACAGGAATGATGACAGGTGGCGGTTAACCCAACCGCCGCCGAGTCAGCAGAAAGATGAAGTAAGCCCCACCCAGAATAGCCGCAATCGTACCCGCAGGCATTTGTTTGGGGTACAGCAGCGCCCACCCCAGCCAGTCCGAAAACAACATCAGCATCATGCCGACAGCGGGCGCCAGCCATAGTTGCGGCCATACTTTTCGAGCCCCCAGCATCGTCGCCACATGCGGTGCCAGCAAGCCGACAAAGGCAATTGGCCCCATAATAGCGGTGACCAGCGCACAAAACCCGCAAACCAATACCAGCAACACAAACCGGGAACGCTGAGTGTTCAGTCCCCGGGCCTGTGCGATGGCATCACCAGCTGAAATCAGCGTGAGTGCCCGCGAGGCCATCAGCGAGAACAGAAACAGCAACACCGTACCAGCCGCAAGGAACAGCGCCTGCCCGGAAGACACCCGATAAGTCGACCCCGACAGCCAGCCGATAATGGCATAGGCCTGATCGCTGCCCTTGGCGAGCACGAAGTGCACCAGCGCCTCAATCACCGCTGACAGCGAGATGCCTACCAGAATCATGATACCCGGCGCGTACCGGGTTTTACGTCCCAGTAATAACAGCACAGCCAACACGGAGGCACTGCCAGCGAAGGCGATAAACGGGCCACCTTCATGAATCGAGCCGCCGACAAATACGGTGAACGCCACCAGCGCAAACGTCGCCCCGGCGGACATGCCCAGAATGTCCGGACTGGCCAGCGGGTTGCGAATCAGGCGTTGCAGAATCAATCCTGCAACGGCCATTCCCGCGCCCGCGCACAGGGCGGTCACGATCCGGGGCCAGCGCAGCGACAACACGAGATCCGACGGCCACTGGAATAGCGCCGACAGATCGAACGGCGAGAGCGCAGCCGGCGCAAATGCCAGATGTAAAAGCGTCAGCAAGGTCAGCAATACAGGCACACCAATCCAGACTCCGCGGCGCACGCGTGCTGCACCTTCCGGCACCTGTAACGCTGTCTGGTCCCGGGACGACAGCTTGCTTCGAGCGAACCAGATCAGCGCCGGCGCACCGATCAGCGCAGCAGTCGTTCCGCTGGGCACCATATCCGGCGTCCATTGACTGATAATGACAGCCAACCCGTCAGTAAACAGCAGGAATAGCGCCCCGAGAACCAGGCTGAATACCAGTTCGTCGAGCGACGTTCTGGCCCCCAGATTACGGGCAATATTGGGCGCAATCAGACCAATAAAGCTGATAACCCCTACCGCAGTAATTGCACTGGAAACCAGCCACAAGGACAGCAACAACAGAACCGCCAACACAGGCCCCGTGCTCAATCCCCGGGCGCTGGCCGCAGCATCTCCCAATCGTAAAAGTGTGAGCGGGCGGGGTGCAATCAACAGGATAACCAATGCAACACTAAGCTTGGGCAGCAACCACCTGACCCATTCCCAGTCGGTCTGGGTAAGATCCCCCGCTCCCCAGATAAACAGACTGTCAGCGGAATAGGGGTTCAGGAGGATAACCGCAGTGGCGACGGCACCCATCAGAATATGGGTGGCCATACCGGCCAGGATCACCGGCAAACCACCGAGACCACTGCGCCCGGCAATCAACAATACCAGCGTGACCGAGACAAGGGCGCCACCCATTGCAAACCAGGCACGATAATCAGCCAGCAGGTCCGGCAGCCAGATACTGACACACACCAGCGCCAACCAGGCGCCTGACGATGCGCCCAGCGTCATGGGTGACAACAGAGGGTTCTGGGTGACCTGTTGAAGCAAACTGCCCACCAGCGCCATCACAGCACCGACCATGACCGCCAACAGGGCGCGCGGCATGGCGGCGTAATAAAACTGGAACTCTTCGAAGGAATCCGGCGCGGCGCCGGTCGCGATGCGCCACTGGTCCGACAACGTCAACGCGCTGTCGAGCTGGAGATGAAGCAGAAACCCCACCAACAACAAGCCAACCGCCAGCCCGTAGCGGATCAGTCGCTTGCGCCTGACGTCAGGGGCGCTGCGAAACATAACGGCCGATGCGGTCATTGGGGTGCTATGGTGAGCAACGCGTCCGTCATGGCCTGGGCAAGGTAGCCGATGGACAGGGCGCCGCCGTAGCTCCACGTCGACTCAACACCCGCCACTCGATTGGCACGGGCGACAGGCATGGCTTTCCACAAGGGCGCGGCAAACAGTTTCTCAACTCCCGGTGAGGGTTTGAAGTAAAGCAGAATGCCGTCTTTGCTGATCGTGCTCAGCTCCGTCATTTTCTTCTGCACGATGCCCCACTGGTTGGACTCCTGATCCATCGCCATGCCGAACCCCATTTCAGTCAACGCCGCCTGCGACATCGCGTTGGGGCCATACACCATGACGACCGAGCTGCTGGCAAAGCGGACACCGGTCACCTGCGGTAAATCCGGTCCAAAATGCGCTTTGAGCTGTTCACTCAGGCTGGCGATATGGGCATCCATGGCGTCCAGCTTCTGACGGGCCATCGCCTCCTTGTAGAATAACCGGCCCAGCTCCAGGAAAATCTCGCGTGCGGCTTTGGCGTTGTCGTGATCCTTGTTGTAGGCATCGAAAAACAATACCGGCGCGATCTGCTCCAGCTTGTCTATGAGACCTTCCTGACCGTTGGAGAGGATAATCACATCCGGCTTCAGCGCGGCCAGTTGCTCAATGCTGGGCTCATCGCGCTTACCCACATCACTGGCACCATCCGGTATCGCCGGACGCACTACCCAGGTGTTGTAGCCATCGATATCCGCGACGCCTACCGGCTGGATACCCAAACCGATCACATCCTCGGTCATCGCCCAGCTGATCGAGACTACCCGCTCAGGCACGGTGTCGAACTCGTGTTCGCCGCGACTATCAGTCACGGTGACGGCCGATGCCGAGCTGCTAAACAGTACCGTCAGCCAGCACAACCCAGTCAGAAAAAATGCACGAACAGCCATCAATTACCTCTCTGAAATCAGGCCACTACCGCTACCGGGCGTGTGTGCCCCGGCTGCGACACCAATTGAATATCAATACTGTAGAGCTCACTGAGACGGGGCTCTGACAAGAGTTCATCAGGGGCGCCATCAAACACCACCCGTCCGCCCTTGAGCGCAAGGACTCGATCGGCAAAGCGCGCTGCCAGATTAATATCATGCAGAATCACCACCACACCCCGACCGGATTGCCGGTTGAGATCCCGCAGCAGGGACATGGAATCGTACTGATGTGACAAATCAAGCGCGGACGTTGGCTCATCCAGCAACAGCAGTGGCGACTGCTGAGCCAACAGCATTGCAATCCACGCCCGCTGCCGCTCACCACCGGACAACTGGTCGGTAATCTGATCGGCATAGCGGGTCACGTCTGTGCGCACCATTGCATCGTCGATCGCGGCCAGATCCTCTGCCTGCCAACGACCAAACAAGCCACGCCAGGGGAAGCGCCCCAAACGCACCAACTCGCGCACATTCAAGCCGGCCACCTCTGGCAGGCGCTGGGGAAGAAATGCAATTTTACGGGCCAGATCCCGGGCGGAGTAGCGGTCGATGGGCTTGCCTTCCAGCTTGACGGCTCCTTCATCCGGCGCCATCTGCCGGGCCAGCAGATTCATCAGGGTGGATTTGCCCGACCCGTTATGACCCAGTATCACCGTAAAATCCCGGGCGTTAATGGTCAGGGAATCAAGCGCCAATATGTCTCGCCCGTCACGGTGCACCCGAATATCAGTGAGCTCCAGCATATTCCATCAACTCTTCTCTGATGCTTTGCAACCGCTCTGCGGGCCTGAACTTGGGGCAACCGGCACACAGGTCATCAGCGGCACAACGATAATGCATGCAGCAACCTTTTCTGCTGAGCCCGAGACGGACGACATTGTCATCCAGCTGCACCGGAATAAGACCCGACTGCCCCTCAAGACCTGCTGCGGCCAGCCAGCGGTCGGCCAAAAACTGCAGACGATCCATATTTGCGCCGTCACGCAAGCCCGGCAAGCGCATCAACCCGCCGACAATACTGTCGGCCACAAGACGCATGGCACTCAGGGGCTTGAACCGGATAACATCACGCAACTCGGCAAGTAGCTGATCGCACACCTGACGCAAAACGGCTCCACCGGCATCGATAAGCGCCAGCTCAGAATCCGCATGCCAGCCACTGTCGGGTAACTGGTAGCCGGCGACATAACCGTACCCGGGACCAGTTTTCTGGCGCAGCGCATCTATCGGCGGCAATACGCCCGCCCCGTGCACACCAACGATAGAAAGTGCAATGGGCTGCCAGACCAGAAAGGTCCAGCATCGCGCTGACCAGTAGGGAGCACCGGCTTCCGGAAAACCGGCCTGCAAGCTTTCCACCAGCGCGACAATCAGATCCCGATTGTCCTGCCCCGCGATAACACACGGGCTATCCCCCGAATACCGCTCCCCGGCTAACGCGGGATGCACCAGCGAAGACAGCTGGAAAAACCGGTCAAGATCAGATGATTGAATCTGGGGCATGGGCAGATGCAGACATAGCAGAATAGGGAAGGGCCCCGGGCGTCCAAACGCGTCGCCGCAGCGCCATTGTGATGAGAACAAGTCTACCTATGCACCCCACCTAACGCAAATGCGAATTTATATCATTAAGCTTACTAAAACAGCCCAATGACGGGTTACCGGCTTACCCCGACATCCAGCCCGTGAAAGTTGTCCCGGCACGCAGGTTTGGCTATTATGCGGGCATCTCCAGGGGAGTAGTCTCCGGCAAGGCTTGGCCTTCCGGGTGGCGGTCAACAAACTTGAGGCACATCCTCATGGCCGCTACGTCCTGTTATTCGAGGATTGACGAGACCTGGGATATATCGATCTGCCATGGGGCGGGGGTCGATCTATCCCAGTGTCTGAAAATAAACCGCCCCCTGTCTACGGAGATTCAATGGACGCCTTTCTTGCCTCAACACTGGCTGTAGCGATTGCCGAAATTGGCGATAAAACCCAGCTACTGTCACTGTTTCTTGCCTGCCGCTTCGCCCACCGCACACCTATTGTGCTTGGCATTCTTGTAGCAACACTCCTCAACCACGCATTGTCGGCTCTGCTCGGCGCCTGGTTGGCCGAAGTTATTCCCGCAGGCTGGCTGCCATGGATCATCGCCGGCAGTTTCATCGCGATTGCTGTCTGGTTGCTGATACCCGACAAAGACGACAGCGAAGACTCGGGCCTGCTTCGATTCGGCGCCTTTACCGCAACCACAGTGATGTTCTTTCTCGCAGAAATCGGTGACAAGACCCAGATCGCGACCGTGGTGCTGGCTGCCCGCTACGACAACACGCTGATGGTGGTACTGGGCACGACCGTGGGCATGCTGCTCGCCAATGTCCCGATCATCATGGCGGGGCGCTGGCTGATGGATCGCATGCCTCTGACAACAGCCCGGATCGCAGCCTGCGTGCTGTTCATTATCCTTGGGATCATCACGCTATGGGGCGCCTATAACGGTGTCCAGCTCAGCTGATTGCCGTTGCAGGGGGTGCATCCCGCCGGGTTGATTCACTAGCCCGGCGGGACTCTAGTCTTTTAACGGGTCGGCCTTGCTGACGGAAACCTCGCCATTAGGCGCCACGCGTTCTATCTGGATAGCGGAACCGGCAGAGCGCAAATGCAAATCCCGTTGCGGGAAAGGCACCTCGATACCCTCGCGACGGAAGACATCATCAATCCCCCACAGATAACTGGAAATGACATCGGACTGGCGCTTGAGCACTTCCGGCTGAATCCAGACCGCCAGTACGAAATCGAGACTGCTGTCGCCAAATCCGGTCATCCATACTTTTGCATCGCGGTCGGTCACGCCGCTCACCGTGTAGGCATTCGCAGTAACCACTTCCAGCACTGATTTGCGCACCAACTCCTTGTCACTGCCGTAAGCCACACCAAACGGAATGCGTAACCGGCAATTAGCATCCGAAAAGGTCCAGTTGGTGACCTGGCCGTTAACCAATTCGGAATTGGGGATAATAATTTCGATATTATCCGGCGTGCGGATAATCGTGCTGCGAATATGAATCGCCTGTACCTCGCCCCGAAGGCCCGACGCCAGTTCCATGAAATCGCCGACCTTCAGCGTACGATCAAACAGGATAATAATCCCGGAGACGAAGTTGTTGACGATGTTCTGCAGACCAAAACCGATCCCCACACCCAGCGCACCGGCAATTATCGCCATCTTGCTCATATCCAGGCCGAGAAATGACAGGGCCACCAGTATGCCCAACGCAATCAGCGCGTAGTGGACCATACGCTTGATGGTATAGATCGACGCATCGTTCATTGACTGGCGCCGCCCCGCCAGCGCGTCCAGCCCGCGCCGCAGAACACGCGAAGCCAGCATTGTAATAATCAATGCTGCAAACGCTGCCAACACACCTGAAACGCGTATTTCCACGTCCCCCAGGGTTATCAGCGAATAATTCAGCCATTCATTAATGGTGTCCGGATTCACAACAGGCCACTCTCTTTATTTGAACGGGATTGCCGGCCCTCACACTTCGGCAACACCGTATGGTGTATTGCACTGGGCAACTGCAGTCTTGGTTTGTCCATTCGAACCATTATCCCGCGACGCTGTCACTCTATGAGATAATAGCGGTATCGATCACTATGTGCTCATATTGTCCACACTGGACGCGCTGGCGCGCAACGGGTAACGTCATTTGCTTTAACAGTGCGGCTGCAGGGCCAGCATCGGCAAACACATCATTGAAAGTCAGGGCGATAGATGCCCAAAGGAAGAGAAATGGCAGTATTCAGACGCAGTCTGATGGTTACCAGTCTGGCGCTTTTTGCACTGTCGGCCAGGGCAGATAATGTTCAGTCGACCCCTGTCGTTGCACCAGATAGCCCCCAGGCATCATCCGCCAAGCCAGAAAAGGCCACTGAAGCACCGCGCGAAAACCGGCTGTTTCCCGTCAAGGATGATGTGATTGGCAGCATGCAGTCAATGACCACCCGCTACGAAGATACCTTCGCCGATATCGGCACGCGAACCAGCATAGGCTATCTTGAGCTGGTGCACGCCAATCCGGGTATCGATCCCTGGCTGCCGGGCGATGGCACACGCATTACCCTGCCACAGCAGCATGTGTTGCCGGATTCACCACGTGAAGGCATTGTGGTCAATCTGGCTGAATTCCGCCTCTATTACTACAAGGATGGTGGCGTTAAAACCTATCCCGTCGGTGTTGGCAGCGAACAGAACCCTTCTCCGCTAACCAAAAGCAAGGTCACCATGCGGCTCGAATCGCCCGCCTGGTACCCGCCGAAAAGTGTACGGGAAGAATATGAAGCCTCAGGCACACCGCTGCCAAGGGTGATCCCGCCCGGGCCCGAAAATCCGTTGGGCAACTACGCGCTCAAGCTCAGCGCAGAGGGTTACCTGATTCATGGCACCAACAAGAAGTTCGGTATCGGCATGCAGGTCAGCCACGGCTGCATCCGCATGTACAACAACGATATCAAGGAACTCGTTTTTGACGTGCCCAAGGGCACTCCGGTGGCGTTTGTCGATCAACCGGTCAAAGTGGGCCTGAACGGCAATGAAGTCTGGCTTGAAGTGCATCGTCCGAAAGAGGACCTGGACGCACAAACCAAGGACCGCTTGTGGAAAGCCGTGATGGCGCGCATGGATACCTTGATGGAATCCAACCCCGGCCTCGAGTTCCAGCGAGCAGCTGTCGAGAACGCGATTGATCAGGCGGACGGCATTCCCCGCCTGGTCGGCGAGCGGACCCGGCAGGTGGCCAAAGCAAGCGTTGAGTCAGGCAGGAAAGAGCGGGTTTCCCATTAAGGAAATGCCCGGGCGGATAAGAGCGGTGCAGCAGGTGTCGCTCACACAAACCTGAAAGTTTTCCTGAAGACACAAAAAAGGGCCGGATAAACCGGCCCTTTTTAGCATCAGCTCGAGCAATACTTACTTCATGCTCGACTTCTGCAGCATACGCTTGGCACGCTCGTTTGCTTCTTCAGCAGACTTCTGAGCTTTCATGGCAGCTGCCATGGCATCTTCAGCCTTGCTGTATGCAGCGTTGGCACGGCTTTGAGCCGAGTTAGCTGTGCTCAGAGCGTTGCTAGCAGTCTGCTCTGCAGAGTTTGCAGTTGCAGCCGCATCATCCATTGCTTCCTGGGAGCCTGAGCTAGCACAACCAGCAGTCAGAGCGGTAGCCATTACAAAACCAGCGATCATCAACTTGCGCATTCTAAATACCCCTTATTGGTGGTTATGTCTTCCTGTTATTGCAGAAGTCTGCGGTTTCGACATCCTGTCGATACCTGAGTTTGGACTACAAACATCCAAATCGTCTTCGTCAGTGTAGAACACTGCGTCATGATTAGTGAACTATAGACGACTGAATTTACTAAGCCAATTACCGCTTCGTAACTCAGCGATGAGCAAACAGGAAAACTCAGGGATAGATTTTAATCGGGGTACCATCGCTGACCAGTGACCAGATCTCGTCAATTGCAGCATTGGAAACCGCAATGCAGCCATCTGTCCAGTCCAGACCCGTGTAGGCAAAGGCCATGTCGCCAACATCGTTAGGTAATCCATGGATCATGATCTGCCCACCCGGGTCGAGTCCCCAGGCAGCTGCATCTTCCCGATCCCGGTCATTAGGGTAGGAGACGTGAATCGATTTGTGGAACTGACTGCCAGGATTACGCCAGTCGAGTGTGTACTCGCCCTCAGGCGTACGCTCATCGCCTTCGAACAACTTGTGACCCACCGGATTATCGCCCAGTGAAATCCGGTAGCTGCGCACCGCCTCACCATCGGACATCAGATAAATACGGCGCTCGCCTTTTCGCACCTCCACCCGATCAACGCGAATGCCGGTCGTGCTGTCATCCTGCGATTTCGCTTCAGGATACTGGGTGATCGCCATCGCCAGATTCTCCGCCGCAGCAGCACCGGAAAAAAGGGAAATTGTCAGAAGCACGAGGGCCGAGATACGCACAAACATAAACCGTCCGGAAGATTGCATAAAAGTAATGCGCTTTGTATAGCACAGAGATCTGTAACGTTCGACTTCAAAACGTAATTTTGCGATCACTCCAGCATCGCCAGCAACCGCTGGTCCAACTGCCCGGCATCCAACTCAAGACGACTGATGATCTCCAACCGCCCTTCCGGTTGCGGATCGATTCGCTCTGACGCCGCATCGCCACCGACTGCATTGATCGCCAACCAGCCGTCAGCGGTTCTTACTACGCCCTTGACCCGGGCGAAGCGGGCGTCCATCACCACACCCATCAGCGGTGACCTTTTGAAACAAATTTCAGGGCCCATCTGCCAGCCAATACTGAAATGTCCGTCACCGGCGTTCTCCCGATACCACCATTCAGCCTCCGTCGCTGTTTCGGTCTGCGCGACGGCACTCTCGGCACCGTGCCCGTGATGGTGGTGAGCAGTCGGAAACTGGAGCGATCGTGGAGTTGAGGGTAATTGCAGCCACGCGGGATCAAGCGCGCCATTGCGGGTATGCGCGATCCGGGCTTTTGGTGGCTGAAAACCTTTGGCCCAGAGATCAAAGTTCGCAAGCTGGCTGTCCGAGCACAGGTCGATTTTGTTCGCGACCAGTACATCCGCAATGGCTGCCTGATCCTGGAACTGGACGTCCTTCAAGACGCGCGAATCATCCAGCCGCCTTGGGTCAACCAGACAGAAGGTGGACTCAACCGATAGGAGGTCAGTGTAAAACTCGCCGCGCAAAATACGCATAATCTGTTCGGGATGCCCCAGTCCGGTGGGCTCGATCAACAACCGGTCAGGTTGTGCTTGCTGAATCAGCATATTGAGCCCCATCTGCATGGGCAGGCCGGCCACGCAGCACATGCAGCCACCAGGCACTTCCCGAACCATGGCGCCACGAGCGCGTAGCAGGGCTCCATCGATCCCGACTTCGCCAAATTCGTTCACCAGTACAGCCCAGATTTCGCCCTCCGGCTTGTGCTGCAACAGGTCGAGAATCGCGGTGGTTTTCCCCGCCCCGAGAAAACCCACAATCAGGTGGGTTGGTATTGGTCGTGTCATGAGTGATTCCCGTCAGACACCGCAAATGAAAATGGATACCGGGCCTATGCAGACGGCGGCTTGCTGTCTTCCAGCTTAAGACCCACCTTGGTGACGCTGTCGGCGTCCGTTGCCCGTGCAACCAGCGATACAGGCCCCAGCGTGACCCTGTCACCCACAACCGGATGACCCTTGGTGCGACGGGCGAAACATTCGGCCAGCGACAAATCTGGGGGCAGCTCATCAAACTCGATCCCATAGACCTGCTCCACATCACCCAGCAAGGCATCGCCGTTCAGCACGAAGTCGCCAAAGAAGGCGCGTTCCCTCAAATGCTGGGGCGGCTGACGACCGCTCAGTGCATGGCCCAGTTCCACCAGATTCTCGGACAGCGCGAACAACGCAAGCACGTCGCCTTCCTGCACCTCGAGCTCAGGAGAGGGCGCGATACAGCCACGATCCCTGAAGATCCCCGCCACCGCCGCCCGCTCGGGCAGGTTCAGCCTGTTCAGCGGCCGTGGCTCACCCCAGCGCTCCCCTCTGAGGGGAAACAGCATCAATTCGTGATCGCCGGCCGCCGCTATATCCAGCGGCAAGCGGCGGTATGGTTCAGTGGGAGCCGGCACTTCCAGCTTGAGCCAGCGGGCAAATCCAGCCAGCGAACTGCCCTGTACGACCAGCGAAATCAAAACCACGAAGAAGGCGATATTGAACAGCAATTGCGCTTCCGGCAAACCATACATCACCGGAAACAGGGCCAGCACGATGGGTACAGCACCGCGCAGCCCCACCCAGCTGATAAACGTCAGCTCCCGACGGTTGAACCCGAAAGGCCAGAGCGTGGTAAAAACGGCCAACGGCCGCGCAAACAGTATCAGCACCAAGGACAACAACAAGGCGCTGCCGGCAATCGGTAGCATATCGACCGGTTTCACGAGTAAGCCGAGAATCAGGAACAGGCTCATTTGCGCAAACCAGGCCAGCCCATCGTGAGCCTGCAGAATCATGGGCATCATGCGTACCTGCCGGTTACCCAGAACAACACCGGCAAGATAAACTGCAAGGAAACCGCTACCACCGAGACCGTTTGCCGCCGAGAACAGCGCCATGCCGGCAGCCACCACCAGCAGTGGGTAAAGCGCCGGCAGCAGGTGCGAACGATTGACCAGCCAGGCCAACGCCCGACCACCGAGCACTCCCAGCAATGCGCCGATACCGAATTGCTGCACCAGCAGCAGAACGGCGCCCCATACCGAACTCTCGGAACCGGTTTCTACCAGCGCCAGCAGCATCAGCGTGAGAAAAATCGCCATCGGGTCGTTGCTGCCCGACTCGATTTCCAGCGTCGCACTGACTCGTTCATTCAGATGTAATCCGCGCCCCTGCAACAACGAAAATACCGCTGCAGCATCGGTGGAGGAGATCAGTGCTCCCATCAGCAGCGCCGTCATCCAGTTCAGATCGAACAGCCAGTACGCGACCGCACCGCAGATAACAGCGGTCATGAGGACGCCGATTGAAGCCAGCACCAGCGCCGGTTTGAGGCCAACGCGGAAAGTCTCAGCCCGGGTACGCATACCACCGTCGAGCAGAATCACCGCCAACGCGAGGTTGCCGACAAAAAAGGCCACTTCAAAATTATCAAACCGGATACCGCCGGGGCCGTCTTCGCCCATGAGCATGCCGACGCCGAGAAATATCAACAGCACGGGCATGCCGAGCCGGCTGGAAAGGGGGCTAAGCAGAATGCTGATGACCAGCATTGATGCGCCGATCAGGGTAAGCGTTGGGTCCATATCATCTCCACCAGTTAACCTGATAATAACAGTTCAGGCAGCGCCCAACGCCCATTTCATTATAAATTTTAAATATTTAGCGCCGCTTGTGAAACCAGGAAAAGGTCTGAAAAGACCGCTCAGTAAGCGGAAGGTTCCTTTGGCATCGAGACAACCTGATCGCGGCCGCCTGATTTGGCAGCGTAAAGTAGCGTATCCAAACGCTTGAAGGCATCCTCCCTGGATTCGTCCAATTGTACTTCGACGACACCGAAGCTTGCCGTCATATGGCCATTGAATGGCAACGGCATCTGACGAATCGACTCCAGCAGGCTTTGCGCGAGACGCACAGCCCCCTCTGCAACCGTGTCTTCACACAGAATCAGAAATTCTTCACCACCCAAGCGGTAGACAACGTCGGTCGAGCGCACTTCGTTGCTGAGCAATCGCCCGAGACGCACCAGCACCTCGTCACCCGCTGCATGACCGTGGCTGTCATTGATGCGTTTGAAATGGTCGATATCCAGCATGACAATTGAAAATGGCACCTGCTTTCGATGGAAGCGTGCCATATCCCTATCCCAATGGGTCTCAAGGTGGCGACGATTGAAGGCACCGGTCAGCGGGTCAACCGTGGCTTCCTGACGCAACCCAAACTCCAGTTTTTTAATCTCGGTGATATCATTCAGATAACCATGCCAGAGGATAGCGCCATCATCCAGCCGCCGGGGAAGTGCCTCACCCCGCAACCAGCGTTCACCATGACGCGGCAGCGATACACGGAACTCGCAGAGCCAGCGTGACAGTGTATCTGCAGACAAGCGGACGGATGAACGCACCATTGTCTCGTCTACCGGGTCGATTCTCCCGAACACCAGCGCTGCGTTACCTTGAGCCTCTTCCTGCGTCATCTCCAGCAAATGTTTGACGCCATTGCTGACATAAAGAAAGCGGTCTGAACCGTCAGACTTCAACAGATATTGAAAGATCATTCCCGGTACGCTGGCCGTCAGCTCCTGGAATAGTTTGTCACTGCGCTCCAGTGCGGCCACCGCCTCCAGATAATCCGTCATATCGAGCCCGATCGCGAGATATCCCAAGTGCAGGCCGTTGTCGTCACGAATGCTCGATAACGTCAGACGAACCTGCCGGTGTTCGCCGTTTTTGCGCCGATAGGTCCAGCGTCCTGCACGCAAATCAGGCCGGGCGACACAGGCTGCCAATACACCCATACCCTGGATGGAACGACCCGTCTGACGGCTGAGCGTGGCTTCCCAGGCGGTTATCTCCGATGGCAGGTGGAAATCCACAGGCGTCAGACGACCAATCACTTCCTTTGAGTCGTACCCCAACAGCCGCTCTGCACCTCGATTAAACAGGGTGACCGTACCCAGAGGATCAGTCGCGATAATTGAGACATCCTCTGCAGACGCCAGCAATCCCGACAGGAAACCGTTAACCTCACGCAAGGCCAGCTCGGCCCGCTTAACATCATCAATATCAGAATGGGTACCGATCACCCTGGCCGGTTGCCCCGGCGCCAGCCACTCAATCACCTTGCCCCGATCAAGAATCCATTTGTAATGACCGTCTTTGCAAAGCAGGCGATGCACATCCTCGTAGTAAGGCGTCTCGCCCCGAAGGTGCTCTTCAAGACTGGCCTGACTGCTATCTTCATCGTCCGGATGTTTGCGACTGATCCATTCCGAAAGTGTATTGCCGATTTCATCATGGCTATAGCCCAATAACGCTTTCCAGCCATCCGAAAAAAAGACCTCATTTGTTCGCAGGTCCCAGTCCCAGACGCCGTCACCTGAGCCTTCAAGCGCAAACTGCCAGCGCGCTTCTGATTCGGACAAGGCTTTCAGCGTGGACTGCAATTCGCTTGTCTTGCTGGCTACCATTCTCCGCGCGCGGGAACGCTGGAGCAGCACCAGCGCGATATAGCCGGCAACCAGAACGGATACAATCCCACCGGAAACAAACACAAAAAGGGCGGTTGGGCGCCGTTCCCAGTCAGAAGAATGCGTCGGCACAGCGGATACCTGAAGGGTTCTGTCTGCGACATTCATGTCACGGCTGAACAGCAAACCACTGCCGTCGTTGCCGGCGCCGTTGCCGCTGAACAGGGTTTGAACCGCATCCGGGTCAGTGGTATCCACAAAAGAGAAGTTAAAGTCGTGACCGCCGACCTGTGCCGCTGAAGCCACGTCCGCCAGATTGAACAGCCTTAACCCAAGCCCGACAAACCCCCGCAGATTGCCGAAGTGGTGATCGGTAATATCCTGCACCGCCCCTCTGGCATATACCGGCGCAAACACCAGCACCCCCGAACTCTGGACCGGATCGTCAATGGTTCTGACATCACTGACCACCACTGCGCTGCCTTGCGCCATCGCATCCTCATACGCCGCCACGCGCCGGGGCAGATAACTCACATCAACCCCTTCGATGCTTGGCTGGGGGGCTGTTGAATTCACAAACGAGATCGGAAAGTGGCGCTGGACATCCCCGGACGAAAGTAGCTCCACAGCCGGCGGTTTGCGCAAATGGAAACGCGGACCATAAAAAAGCCGCATATGATCAAGGTAAGAGGCGAGGCGGGTAGTGGGGATATTTTCGATCCAGGCAATCGTCATCTCCAGACGATCGGACAAGCGCACCATCTGATCGAACTCATCTTTCGTGAGATTCGGATTGAGCGTGATAAAGCGCCGAACGGTGTCCAGCTCGCGAAGCTGCGCCTGTAGCAACTCCTCAATCAACAGAATGCGGGAGCGCGCTTCCTGTTCGAAGCGCGCCTGGACGATCTGGCGTTCGACCTCGTCCGCTTTCAGCGCAAGAATGGCCGTTAATACGAAGCCGGCCACAAGCGAGACCAGCACGGGCCATCCCTGAGTGAGTATTCGCCGCATTGCAGACTGGGGATCTGTTGCCAAAGTACGATCCAGACGAGTTGCCGGTTTTACTCAACTCTAACACAGGGTTGCCAACCCTGCCTGCGACCACCCTTGCCAGCCGGCAGGCCGGCGCTTATATTGCGGGTGAGGCAATCCTCATGCGGGTGTAGCTCAATGGCAGAGCAGAAGCTTCCCAAGCTTACGACGAGGGTTCGATTCCCTTCACCCGCTCCATACTTTCCCCTTGGCTTCGATTCCCCCTCACGTCATTCGCCACTTCCGGCGGACCGAACATCAGCCTCAGCCGCTGCTTTAATGACAGGCCGGGCAGGCAGACATCGCGAAACATGTCTTTCCATTCGTGAAAATTAAGCGCCACCGGGTTGTGGGTGTGGATCTGGCGGGGAATGCCGTAGTCCGGCTGATGGTCTTCCTGTTCCTCTACAAAGGTGCCGAATAGCCGGTCCCAGATAATCAGGATGCCGCCATAGTTGCGATCGATGTAGATCGGGTTACGGCCGTGGTGAGCCCTGTGGTGGGACGGGGTATTGAAGAACCACTCCAGCACGCCGAGTTTGCCGACCACCTGGGTATGGATAAAAAACTGGTACGCCAGACTCATGGCCACGACGAAAATCACCGATTCAGGCGGAAAGCCGATCAATACAATCGGCAGCCAGAACAGCCACATACCGGTAATCGGATAGGTAATGCTCTGGCGAAACGCGGTCGACAGGTTAAGCTTTTCCGACGAGTGATGCACCACGTGAGAACACCAGAACCAACGGATCCGATGGTGCGCACGATGGAACCAGTAGTAGACAAAATCCTGCACCACAAACAGCATCAGGATAGTCCAGCCGTTGAACGGTATATCAAACAGCCGGACATCGAAAAACGCGTTGTAGACTACGATGGTCAGCAGGGCGGCAATGACATCGCTGGCCTGGTACAACCCCGCCAGCGTCATATTGCTGATGGTGTCTACCCAGGTGTAACCGGCAGAGGGATAGCGTTGCTGATTGCCCCGCAAATGCCACCATTCGCCGGCCATCGCCAGAAAAAAAGCGGGGGCAAGGGCGAGGGTGACCAGATGGGGATCAAACCCCAGCAAATCGGTCAGTGGCGTGGGTGACATGGCAGCTCCGGTTTAACCTTTGATGGAAACCAGTATGCCACCCGCTGTCCGATTTAACGTTGACGAATTCCGACGAATCCACTCGCAAATAGCGTCAATGCAGTTTCAGACGCGGCTGCATCGCCCGACTCACCCGATCCATCAGCCAGATCACGCCAACACGCAGGAAGCCGTGCAGTGCCACCTGATGCATGCGGTAGAGCGAGATGTAAAACAGTCGCGCAACCTTGCCTTCAATGTACATGCTGCGACCGGTGAGATTGCCCATCAGGTTGCCGACTGTGGTGTAACGGCTGAAGTTGATCAACGACCCATGATCGTTGTAAACGAAATCCACCGGCGGCTTGCCCTGCAGACGGTTTACCAGGGTTTCATAGAGGGTATCCGCCTGCTGATGCGCCGCCTGGGCTCGCGGTGGCACCGGGCGGTCAGAATCCGGCTGAGGGCAGGCCACACAGTCGCCCAGGCCGAACACATTCTCGTCCCGCGTGGTCTGCAGATTCTGGTTCACGACCAGCTGATTACCGCGGTTGGTCTCCAGACCGCCCAGTTCATACAGGAATGCCGGTGCCTTGATGCCGGCTGCCCATATGGTCATTTCAGACGGCACTTCGGTTCCGTCTTTCATAACGAAACTGTGCTTGCGCACTTCCGCAACCGGCTGGCCAGTCTGGACCTCAACGTTATGGCGCTCCAGCTCACGCGTCGCGGCAGCTGACAGTCGTGTGGGCAAAGCCGGCAGAATACGATCAGCCGCTTCGATAACCCGAATGGTCACGTCTTCCGGGCGCAGATGGTTCATGCCGTACACCGGCAGCTCACGGGACGCCAGACGCAACTCGGCCGCCAGCTCTACCCCGGTTGCGCCGGCGCCGATAATGCTGATGGGCAGCTCATGGTCGCGGCCTTCCTGTGCTTCGTGATTCTTGCGCAGGAAGGCATTCAGCATCAGCTGATGAAAACGATGGGCCTGCCCGAGACTGTCGAGGAACAGGCAATGGTCCTGCGCGCCCGGTGTGCCGAAATCGTTGGCGGTGCTGCCAACCGAAATCACCAGCGTGTCATAGGCAATCCGCCGTTCAGGCACGACTTCTGCGCCTTCGTGGTCGTGAAATGCTTCGACCACCACTTCCCGCTGCTCACGATCAAGCCCGCACATACGCCCGAGCTGAAACTCGTAGCGATGCTTGCGCGCGTGGGCACGGTAATTGATTTCGTTGGCACTGGCATCAAGCGAGCCGGAGGCCACTTCGTGCAGCAAGGGTTTCCAGACGTGGGTCAAACCTGAATCAAGCAGTGTGATGCGCGCTTTTTTACGCTTGCCGAGTTTATTGCCGAGGCGAGTGACCAGTTCGAGGCCGCCAGCCCCGCCACCGACAACCACTATGTGGTGCAGTTTATCCTGTTGCTGATTTTCCATATCAAACATCTCATAAGAAAAGACAGCCAAATGCTCTGGTATAAAAGCCTTTGGCTGTCTTCACTTGCCCTTTACATCCGGGCGACAGTGGAAAAGCAACTCATCCTAACGTGAAGGGTATAGGGGAACAAACCGGTAAGTTCAGGCAGATCAATGCGCTGGCGACTTCTGCGTATAGCCATCCAGTATACTGACCATATCATCCGCCACCTGTTCGACGGTCAGCGCCGGCACATCGCGCTGGGCAAATGACCGTAACCCCATGATCTGGGCCTGTAACAGGCGCGCCAGACGGACACAATCGACCCCTGGTTTCAGCTCACCCGCATCTCGCGCCTCCGTTAGCACCGCAAACAAACCCTGTTCCAGTGCTTCCAGAAGCTCATTGGCCTTGCGTTGTATCGCCTCGTCCTGGTAGTTAATTTCCAGCAGTGTTTTAACGATCATACAGGCCGCAGCCGGTGGAGTGGGTGCGTTTTTGGCAATACAGGTTCGTGCCAGTTCACGCAGATAAGCGCTGATACCGCCAATAACAGAATCAGACGCGTTGATGTGAGCACGCAGCGATACTCCCATCCGGCCCGCATATACATCCAGCGCTTCGAGAAAGAGCCCGCTCTTCGAGCCAAACGCGGCATACAGGCTACCCGGGCGCATATCCAGCGCCTGCTCGATGTGCTTCAGTGACGTGGCGTAATAACCCCGTTGCCAGAACAGTGCGACGGCCTTTTCCAGTGCAAGCTGGCGATCATATTTTACAACGCGGGGCATACTGCCTTCTCCCGACACATCCCGGAATCTATAGCCGAGAGGTTCTGAGCAAATCTGAATGATCACTCAATTTTAACTTGAGTGATCATTCAATAATAGTTACGGTGACTCTCAAGTTGAGCAACCGCTCAAAAAGAAAATGCAAAGCCAACCTTGAGGAGACAATGTATGAGCGATTTCAAGAAACATGATCGGGCATCTGCACCTGAAGCGTCCAAAGCCCTTATCGACAAATCTGAAGCTACATTCGGTCGACTTCCCGGCTTGCACGCCATTATGGCGGAATCTCCCGGACTGCTTGAGGGCTACCAGACCCTTCACCGGTTGTTCCAGGACACGAGTTTTGATGCAGACGAGCTAACCGTGGTCTGGCAGACAATCAACGTTGAGCATGAGTGCCACTACTGTGTACCGGCTCATACCGGTATCGCCAAAATGATGAAGGTCTCCGACGACATCATTGATGCGCTGCGTGATGAGACGCCATTGCCCAGCGACAAACTGGAAGCGCTGCGCACCTTCACTCTGGCGATGGTACGTACTCGCGGCAACGTGACCGAGCAAGACCTGCAAGCTTTCTATGATGCCGGCTACGCACAGCGCCAGGTACTGGAAGTCATTCTTGGCCTGTCACAAAAAGTGATGAGCAACTACGTCAATCATATTGCGCAAACGCCAATTGACGAGCCATTCAAAAAATTCGAGTGGAAAAAGGCTAAGTAATTACGCCCTATTGCTCACTCCCCGGGGTACGGCCACTGTGCCGTGCCCCGTCCCAACAGGGCAAACGAAAACACGCCCAGTCTCGCCTCCCTGAACGATCGCTTTATCCTCCGTGGCAGAAGCGCTACCAGCCAGTTGGCAATCCCTTATTCGCCAGATTCCTCCCGCGCGCCCCCAAACCCCGGGACATCGCGTTTAAAGGATGACGAATCGTTTAGCCACTGCATCTCCACTGGACACAGACGAAACGCCCCTGTTACAACATTAGCATCCACACCCGACAGAGGAATCAATTGTGAAGCTTGAAGTCAAAGGACTCCCGGACCAACAACCCATTCCCGAAATCTTCGCGTTTGGCGTGTTCAATGAAGCAGACCACATGAGCTTTGGCCGCAATCGCAACCCAGAACTTGTCTGGTCAGATGTGCCGGAAGGCACGCGCAGCTTTGCGGTCGTGATGTTTGATGAAGACGTGCCCAGCGTAGCTGATGACGTCAATCAGGAAGACAAAACCATTCCGAAGGACCTGGAACGGGTCGATTTTTTCCACTGGTTGCTGGTCGATATTCCGCCCAACATTAACCAGATCGCCGAGGGTACCGACAGCGACGGCGTGATTCCCAAAGGCAAGCCGGTTGCACGCGATTCCATCGGCAAGCCGGGTGTGAATACCTTTACTCATTTTCTCGCGGGTAATCCGGATATGGCCGGCACCTATACCGGCTACGACGGCCCCTGTCCGCCCTGGAACGACGAGCGGGTGCACCGCTATCACTTTGAGGTCTACGCGCTGGATGTTGCCTCACTGGAACTGAGCGACGGCTTTGAAGGCGACGCTGTCAGAGAGGCGATGAAAGGCCACGTGCTGGACAGCGCAAGGGTCAGCGGTACCTATACCCTGAACCCGGAACTGCGCTAACCGGGCCTGCCAGCCACAAAAAAGCCGGGCAGCCCCAGTGAGCTGTCCGGCTTTTATGACCGGTCATCAGACCCCGGTCAGTGATGCAGGATCTGCTGCAGGAACTTCTGGGTACGCGCTTCACGAGGGTTATCAAAGAACTCGTGGGGCGGTGCCGATTCGACAATCTCACCCGCATCCATAAAGATCACCCTGTCAGCCACTGTTTTGGCAAAACCCATCTCGTGGGTTACGCAAATCATGGTCATGCCGCTGCCTGCCAACTCGATCATGACATCCAGCACTTCCTTGATCATCTCCGGGTCCAACGCCGATGTCGGCTCGTCGAACAGCATGATTTTCGGCTTCATGCACAGTGCCCGTGCAATCGCGACCCGCTGCTGCTGACCACCTGAAAGCTGCCCGGGAAACTTGTTCGCCTGCTCCGGAATTTTTACCCGCTCCAGGTATTCCATTGCCGTTGCTTCCGCTTCCTTGCGAGGCGTCTTGCGCACCCAGATTGGTGCCACGCAGCAGTTTTCCAGAACGGTCATATGGGGAAACAGATTGAAGTGCTGGAACACCATGCCGACTTCCTTGCGCACGGAATCGATCTGCCGGACATCATTGGTCAGTTCCACATCATCGACAATGATTTTACCCTGCTGGTGCTCTTCCAACCGGTTGATACAGCGTATAAACGTCGATTTACCCGAACCTGAAGGGCCACAGATGACGATCCGCTCGCCTTGTGCCACGTTAAGGTTGAGATTTTTCAGTACGTGAAACTGGCCGTACCACTTGTGCATATCCTCGACGCGGATAATGGTTTTCTCCGCCTTGGCGGAACCTACTGCATCGCCGTCACTGCGGTCCTGCTGTGTTTGCATTTGTTCAGTCATTTTGCGTATCCATCAGGTCTTGTGACCAGTATCCAACTTGCGTTCAAGGTTCTGGCTATAGCGCGACATGCCAAAGCAGAACACCCAGAAACAGAAAGCGACAAAGACATAACCCTCAATAGCCACGTTCTGCCAGGCCGGGTCGGTCACCGTCGACTGCACCGTACCGAGGATGTCGAACAGGCCGATGATCAGCACCAGCGTGGTGTCCATGAACAGTGAGATGAAGGTGTTAACAATGCCCGGTATGACAAGCGTCAGCGCCTGGGGCAGGATGATCAATCGCATCTTGCGCCAGTAACCCAGCCCGAGTGCACTGCCCGCCTCGTATTGCCCTCTGGGAATCGCCTGCAGACCACCGCGAATAACTTCCGCCATGTAGGCCGACTGCCATAATGTGAGGCCGATCAGTGCCCGCATCAGTTTCTCGAAGTTCATCCCTTCCGGCAGGAACAGCGGCAGCATCACCGAAGCCATAAACAGCACGGTAATCAGCGGCACCGCCCGCCAGACTTCGATGAAAATAACGCAGAAACCACGGATGATCGGCATTTCCGACCGTCGCCCCAGGGCCAGCACAACACCAAGCGGCAGTGAGCCCAGAATCCCGATGTAGGCCAGAATCAGGGTCAGCATCAGCCCGCCCCATTTGCTGCTTTGCACCTCTTCCAGGCCGAACCAGCCGCCCGGAATGAGGAAGTAGCCAATGATCGGCAAGCCGGTCATACCGAAAATGCCAAACCAGCGACGGCCCGGAAAACGCTCGATAAACTGGGGCACAAAAGCGACCGCCAGCAGTGCAAACATGATGTCCACACGCCATTGCAGCTCATCCGGATAGAAACCATACATGAAGAAATTCATGCGCTGATTGATAAACAGCCAGCAGGCGCCCGCACTGGTGCAGTCACTGGGCGATTCGCCAGCGAAGTTGGCATCGAAAAATGCCCAGTTCAGCAGCGGCCAGAGACTGGTCACCAGCAAGTAGCCCACCACCAGGGTCAACAGAATGTTGTACCAGGTATTGAACAGATTGTTCCGCACCCACTGAACGGGGGCGAACGCGCGTACAGGAGGTGCCATGGATTCGCTCATCATCTCTCCTTAAGCGCGACTGCGCGGTTGTAGATATTCATAAAGAAGGAGATCAACAAGCTGACAGCGAGATACACCGCCATTGTCATGGCCACCACTTCTACCGCCTGACCGGTCTGATTCAACGTCGTGCCCATAAAGACCGACACCAGATCGGGATAACCGATCGCTGTCGCCAGCGAGGAGTTCTTGAACAGGTTCAGATACTGACTGGTCAGTGGGGGAATAATCACGCGCATGGCCTGGGGGATCACCACCAATCGCAATGTCATGCCGGAATGCAGACCCAGCGCACGGGCGGCCTCTGTCTGCCCCTTGCTGACCGACAGAATCCCCGAGCGAACGATCTCAGCAATGTAGGACGCCGTGAACAGGGTCAGCGCCACCCATAGCGCGGCCAGTTCCGGCAGCACAGTATAGCCACCGCCAAAGTTGAAGCCCTTGAGTTCCGGTACGCTCCACTCCAGAGGTCCGCCGGTTATCAGGTAAGCCAGTACTGGCAACGCAATCAGCACCACAAGGCTGACTTTCACGGTCGGAAAGATCTGACCGGTCGCAAGCTGCCGTTTATGGGCACAACGTTTGATGACAACCACCGCAGCGATAGCGAAAACAATCGCTGCGATCACCCAGCCAAAGCCCGGTTGGGTGATCGGTTCTGGCACCGAGAGCCCCCGATTGTTCAGGAAGATCATCCCGCCCATATCCATACTTTGCCGTGGTGACGGCAGAGCGCCCAGGACCGCGAAGTACCAGAAAAAGATCTGCAGCAGGATGGGGATATTGCGGATCACCTCGATGTAGACCAGCGACAATTTGGCAATCAGCCAGTTGCTCGACAGGCGGGCCACACCGATCACAAAGCCCAGGATCGTGGCCGTTACAATGCCCATGGCAGACACCAGCAAGGTGTTTAACAGACCAACAAAGAAAGTTCGCCCGTAGCTCATGGTGGCATCGTAGGGGATCAGACTCATAATGATGCCGAAGCCGGCAGACTGATCAAGGAAGCCGAAACCGGTACTGATACCACGACTTTCCATATTGGTCAGCGTGTTATCGAACAGTGTCCAGCCGGCATAGAAAACCGCGACTATCGCCGCGGCCTGAAAGAAAAGAGCCCTCACTCGCGGATCATTCCACGGTTTGGGTTGCGCAGCGTTAGGTTTAACTTGGTTCATGCAGAATCCCGAAAGCACCCATGCGGAAAACGTGAATCTCGGCATCACCAGCGGGCCGTTAACCGGCCCGCTGGTGTCTGGTTGCTATATCAGGAATTAACGCACTGGCGGCGCGTACAGGATACCGCCATCATTCCAGAGCGCATTGATTCCGCGGTCCAGTCCGAGCGGCGTGTCCGGACCAACGTTACGGTCGTACATTTCACCGTAGTTACCAACTTCCTTCACCACTTTGTAGCCAAAGTCAGCCGGCAGGCCGAGCTTCTCGCCCATGTCACCATCGGTGCCCAACAGGCGCTGGATATTCGGGTTGTCCGACTTTTTCATGTCGTCCACGTTATCCATGGTCACGCCCAGTTCTTCAGCGTTGATCTGCACCGACAACACCCACTTCACGATGTTGAACCACTGATCGTCGCCCTGGCGCACAACCGGGCCCAGAGGCTCCTTGGAAATGGTGTTTGGCAGAATGATCGCGCTGTTAGGATCGGTCAGCTTCGAACGCAATGCCGCCAACTGCGAACGGTCAGAGGTCAGAACGTCACAACGGCCGGCAGCAAAACCCTGAACCGTCTGCTCTGAGGTATCGAATACCAGCGGCTTGAACTTCATGCCCTTGGCACGGAAGTAATCCGCAAGGTTCAGCTCAGTAGTGGTCCCTGCCTGAATACAGACTGTGGCGCCATCCAATTCCTCAGCATCCTTTACGCCCAGATCTTTCTTCACCAGAAAGCCCTGACCGTCATAGTAGTTTACGCCGGCAAAGTTCAGGCCCAGTGAGGCATCACGGGTCAGCGTCCAGGTGGTGTTACGGGACAGCACGTCGATTTCGCCGGACTGCAGCGCGGTGAAGCGCTCCTTTGCAGTCAATGGTGTGAACTCAACAGCCGAGCCCTTGCCGAAAACCGCCGCCGCAATTGCGCGACAGGTATCAACGTCAATACCTGTCCAGTTACCTTTGTCGTCAGGCTGAGAGAAGCCGGGCAGACCCGACGTCACACCACACTGGAGATGACCTTTTTCCTTGACGCTATCAAGCGTTGAAGCCGCCATCGCGGTGCCCGTCATAAAGGTACCGACAAGGACGGCGGTTCCTGCAGCGAGTGAAATCAGTTTTTTCATTATAAGTTGTCTCCAAAATCGGTTGTGTGCATAACAACCTGGCAACAGCAAGGCCTAAGCCAATCTTTGCAAGTTGTTGATATTGTTTTATTTTTGATATTTATCTGCTCAAAACCACTGCTTTTTGCCCTCAACCAGATGCAATGAGCGACGTTGCTGCACACTTCTGGTGCGCCTGCCAGCCATCCGCGCTGAGTGATATGGGCTAGGTCTAGCATAGAATAAAATTGCAGCTTGCACCGAATTGGAATGCATTACAGATGAGGTTTGTTATGTCGTATTTGATGATACAAGTTGGATAACCCCTTGGTATCAAGGAGCCCTGAGGCAGGAGACGTTGGCGGAAGCAAAGCCTAGTAAAAAGGTCTAATCGTCAACTATTTTTATCACGGCTATCTTGGAGCGCCTGCGCTATATTCAGTTTGACGCGACGGAAATAATCCTCATTAACTTGCTGACTGGAGTGCTTTTGCAGCACGGTCGCGCTGTTGCGAAGATTATTCACAAGCGCGCGACAGTGACGACACATCATCAGATGCACCTTCACTGAAAGTCGCTGGCCTGGGCTCAGCTCCCCATCAATATAGTCACTGGCCACGACGGCCAGATCACGACACATCAGCATTTGCCTGTCTCCCGAAACGTTTCCACCATCAAAAATATCCGCTGCCGGGCCCGGTGCAGTATCACCCTCAGGTTAGATGCAGAAACTCCCAGGATGTTACAGACGTCTTCTGATTTATGCTGATGCGCCTCGTATAGCATTAATGCCGAGCGATGCTGCTCCGGCAATGCCGTCAGGTGCTTGTCGAGACAAGCCTTGAGCGCACCGCTTTCCAGCCATTGCTCGGCCGATTCGGTAGTTTTCAAGCGCGGCGGCTCGGACCAGGTGCCCCGGGTCCGGAACCGCGAATCCAGTGCCGGCTCCAACGGTTCCGAAAAATCCATCGCGATCTCCCGCCCCGCTTTACGCAGCCCGTCTTTTGCCTGGTTGGCCACAATCCGGTGCAGCCAGGTTTTCAGACTGGCACGCCCCTCAAATGATTGAATTGCCTGAACCACCTTGATCCAAACCTCCTGAACAGCATCCTCGGCAGAGGCAGGATCAAGATAAAAGCGCGCCACCAATAACATCGAAGGCGTGTAGGCACGCACCGCCTCATCAAATGCAGCCTGCTCTCCGGCCTGCAGACGCTTGATCAGCGAGGATTCATCACCACTTCTGGCTGACGATTCACCTGTTTTCACCATACTCTAGCGCTTCCTCTCGTTATAAAAATGCTGCACGCTGACGCGGCAACATACGGCCTCGAACCATCGAAAACCGGCCTGAGGTGGACGCTGTTTTTCTTCAAAAGTTCACCTGTAACAAATAATCCACCGATGCGTCTCTGTTAGTAGATGCACAGTGATGGATGCATCCTCTAACGAAAAGCTGACGTACAAAAGAAGCATGACCAACACCTGACGTATCCTGGAGACCTGTTGATGACGTCTGCAATCGGTACCACCCTGACCGCTGTCGCACTGATGATATTGAGTATAGGCGCAGCCGGCGCAACCTCCTTCGACCACAGTCACGGTCGCTGGAATGGCCTTCTGCAAGCTCACGTCAGTTATATTGAAGACGGCATTGCGTCGACGGTTGATTATGATGGCTTCGCCAAAGACGAGAAGGCGCTCGACCGTTATCTCGGCTCGCTCTCGGCCGTGTCCCTGCAAACGCTTGATGGTTGGCCGGAAGAACAGCGGCTGGCGTTTCTGATCAACGCCTACAACGCCTTTACTGTTAAGCTCATCCTCAACCATTATCCGGGCCTCGAGTCGATTCGCGACATTGGCAATATTTTTCAGTCGCCCTGGTCACGCTCGTTTTTCACGCTGCTGGGAAAAGAACGCAGCCTGGATGAGCTGGAACACGAGATGATCCGCGAGTGGTTCAACGAGCCGCGCATTCATATGGCAGTGAACTGCGCCTCTGTCGGCTGCCCAGCGCTGGCCGCGTCGGCCTACACCGGCGATTCGCTGGATGCTCAGCTAGACAAGGCGGTGGAGCGCTTCTTGTCCGATTCGACACGCAATCGTTATCTCTCTGTGACAAATCGGTACGAAGTCTCCTCTATCTTTGACTGGTATGGCGATGACTGGAATCGCGATAGCGGCTATCCCGGTGGCGTAAGGGCGTTTCTGAATGAGCATATCGGCCTGATGGCTCAAGCGAAGGTGCCTGACAAGGCCACTTTGAACAAGGCTGAAATCAAGTTCCTGGACTACGACTGGGCACTGAACACGCAAGAATATTCAAGGGAGTAAACATGGCATTTGACTTGGCCAATGCACAGCGTATTCCGGCCGCCGAGCTGGCGACACCGCGCAACCGCGATAGTTGGACGCACACCCGGGAGGGTGAGGCGCGCGGTTATATTGATGCGGACCAGCTCAAGGAGCTGTGGATCCATACCGGCACCGCCTGCAACCTTGCCTGTCCGTTCTGTCTCGAAGGTTCGCACCCCGGCGATGGCCGTATTCCGGGCATGAAACTGGATGATGTGCGCCCGTTTATTCACGAAGCCATCGACATGGGCGTCGAGCAGTTTTCATTTACTGGCGGCGAGCCCTTTGTGATTCGCGATTTCGTCAACATTCTGGACTACGCCAGCCAGCACCGCCCCTGCTTCGTGCTGACCAATGCCACAGATCCATTACTGAAGCGCACACACCAACTGCTGCCGTTGCGCGACAATGCCTATCCGATTCGTTTTCGGGTCAGTCTTGATTTCCCGGATGCGGCCAAACACGACGTGGATCGCGGCGAAGGAAGTTTTGACAAGGCTCTGGAAGGCATTCGCTGGTTGCACAACAACGGCTTTGCGGTATCCATTGCCCGCCAGATAGAGGATGGCGAAGTGGCGTCTGAGGTCGAAGCCCGTTTCCGCGCGATATTCCGGGAATGGGGCATCCCTGAAGACCTGGCTTTCACTGCATTCCCCGATTTCGGCATTCCCGGCTCTGAAGATGGCAGCCCCGAAATTACCGAAGGCTGCATGGACAAATTCCCCACCAAAGAGAGCCGGGCCCACTTCATGTGCACCTATACCCGCATGCTGGTGAAACGGGACGACAAAGTCCGGGTGTTTGCCTGCACGCTGGTGGACGACGATCCGGATTACGATCTGGGAAGCACGCTGCAGGAAAGCATGGACACCCGCATCATGCTCCGCCATCACCGCTGCTTTTCATGTTATCGCTTCGGAGCCAGCTGCAGCGCGCCGGTTTAAAACTGATGTTATTGACCACTTACAGGGACGTCATCACTCATGTCTTTCGCTGAAGCCAGCTTATTCTGGGGATTTCTGGTGGTGTACGGCATCATCATGTATGCCCTCTCGCCACGCAGCCGCAATGCAGCCTCGTTCTACAAAGGTGCGGATGACAGCGGCAAGCCCGTGAGTCAGTGGTCACTCACTGCCAGCATATTCATCAGCTGGATTTTCGCCAAGTCAGTCACCAATGCCGCGAACCTTGGCGCCGCCTATGGCGTCACCGGAGGGCTGGCATACGCGACTTACTGGCTATCCATTCCGGTTGCGGGCTACATCATTTACCTGATCCGCACCCAGACCGGCGCCCGCAGTCTTCAAGAGTTTCTGACATCGCGCTTTGGCCGACTCGCCGCGGTCAGCTTCGCCGCCGCCATTCTGATCCGTCTTTATAACGAAGTATGGAGCAATACCGCGGTGGTGGGCGGCTACTTCGGCCTGCCGGGTGAGTGGCAGTACTACACCGCCGCGCTGCTGTTTACGGCCTTCACACTGGCATACAGCCTCAAAGGCGGGCTTCGGAGTTCGATCTTCACCGATGTTATTCAGGCTGTGGTTTTTGTGTTCTTTGTGGCTGCGGTGCTGTTCCTGATTGTGCCTGCCAACGATACCAGCGCATTACTCAGTGCCGGCGAATTCAAGCTGAACGCCGGCGCCGATCTCCTGCTTGTCGCAGGTCTGCAGATTTTCAGCTACCCGTTCCACGATCCGGTGCTGACCGACCGGGGCTTTGTGAACAAGGAAAAAACTATGCTGAAAAGCTTCGTAGTCGCCGGTTTACTGGGCTTCATAGCGGTCTTCATCTTCAGCCTCGTAGGTGTGCACGCCCAGCTCAACGGCATCGAAGCCAACGGCAATGCACCGGCTGCCGTGGGACAGGCGCTGGGTATGACCGCACTCTTCTTTATGAGCGTGGTGATGATGACGTCCGCCGGCTCAACTCTGGACTCCACCTTCACCTCACTGTCGAAATCGATTGCGGTCGATCTGCCCCAACTGGTCCGCAGCGTTGCGGACAAACTGCCCAGCATGCGTGTAGGCGCCGTGGTAATGGTTGCGTTCGCGATACTCGGCAACCTGCCGATGTTTGCCGGCACTGACATCCTCAAAGCCACTACCGTGTCCGGCACCATGGTCATGGGGCTGGCGCCGGTGTTCCTGTTTTACGGTTTCACCCGCTGGTCGCCCTGGAGCTTCCACCTCAGCTTCTGGAGCGGCATCGTGCTCGGGTTGATGCTGGCCATGGGGTTAATTCCTGTCAGCTGGTCAATCGGAGAAGGCCATTACGCCGCACTGCTGGGAGTGAATGCCTGGGGGATACTGATCTGCACGACCGGCTTCTTTTTACCGCTGGTGCTGCAACGTCTGAGTGGCCGCCACACCGTTTCCACCAACGCATGAGCGAGCAACCGGGGCGCAGCTGCCCAATCCATTATCGTTATCAGCCCGAGCGATTGTGCCGTGATCCGGAGCCGGTAAAAGCCGACGTGCTTTACGTGATTGGCGGGCTATACGGCAACCCGCTGGCACTCGATGCCATTGACGCCATGGCGGCGTCCGAACAGGCCCTCGGCCGGCGAGTGAAACTGCTGTTTAACGGCGACTTCAACTGGTTTAATGCCGACGAAGACGCTTTCGTCGACGTTAACAACCGTGTGCTTGCGCACGACATTATTCAGGGCAATGTCGAATACGAACTTGCCAACCCCAGTCCGGATGCCGGTTGCGGCTGCGCCTACCCGGACTTTGTCGATAATGGCACCGTCGAACGCTCGAACCGGATCATTGCGCGCCTGCAAGCCATCGCCTCGCGGCACCCCGACATTCAGGCATCACTCAGGGCAGCACCACGCTGGCGCTGCCTCTCGTTTAGCGGTGAAACCCTGCTGATTCTCCACGGGGATCCCGAATCCCTCGCAGGCTGGGGCCTGGCCAGCGAAAACCTGTCCCGCCCGAGTCACCAGCATCAGCTGCATCAATGGTTTGCCCAAACCGGTGCAACTCTGATGGCGTGCACCCACACATGCCTGCCCGCCTTGTGGCAGCGTCATGACACCTTACTGTCACAGACCATCATCAATAATGGTTCGGCAGGCATGGGCAATCTGCATGCCGATCCCCGGGGGCTGATCACCCGCGTTTCCACTATCCCTGCGGGCACCGCACTCGCATCCGCCCGCCAGGGGGACCTTGAGGTATCGCTGGTGCCGGTCGCGTTTGACGCCCAGGCCTGGGTTGCACGCTTTGACCAGTGCTGGCCGACAGGCAGTGATGCCGCCATTTCTTACCGGCAAAGAATCCTGAAGGGGACTAAACTTACGGTTGCGGATATTCGTCTGTAAGACATGAGCGAAAACGGCGAGAAGAGGGGCCGCTTAAAGCCGCTGAATACCGACCAGGCGAAGGTTTCAACGCCCTTGCAGGGGCGCAAACTGGTTGCGCAAACGGCCTGTAGCAACCAACGCCATTTGATTTTTATTTCGTGGTCTATATAATTACAACCCTAAAGATTGAAGCCGGCATAACTTAATTCGCTAATTTTCAACGAGTTATGTTTGGGCAAGACCTTCAATCCAGCGGCTCCGCATTAGTAGACGCCGCGTAATTGAATTTAACTCTAAATGACTGAGTGACCAAGACCGCTATGACAAACGAAGGATCAAATACCACCGCCATCACCCTTCGCACACCGTGCAAGGATGATGGCTTCCGGCTTTACCAGTTGGTAGAACAGTGCCCACCACTGGATCCCAACTCGATCTACTGCAACTTGCTGCAATGCAGCCACTTCGCCGAAACCGGTGTTGCCGCTGAAAAGAACGGTGACTTGGTCGGCTTTATCTCCGGTTATATTCCCCCGCAGCAACCCGAGACGGTTTTCGTCTGGCAGGTTGCCGTCCACGAAAACGGACGAGGCCAAGGCCTTGCAAAACGAATGCTCAAAGCCATCGTGGCCCGTGATGTGTGTCAGAACGTCACACACATGGAAACGACGATTACTGAAGATAACGAGGCGTCCTGGGCATTGTTTCGCTCGTTTGCCCGTGATCTCGGCGCCGAGCTGACCTATTCCGAGCATTTCGAGAAAGGTACCCACTTCGGTGGCAACCACGACTCGGAATTCCTGCTCCGGATAGGCCCCTTCACGAAGCCAGTCAACGGCTAGAGATTTCGCGACTACACAAAGTCCGTAAACCCTGACCCGACTGGCACTATCACTGGCAGCCGCCGCCTGAATGCGACCGAATCCGTTCACTGGCACTGCCTTAACCTCGAACCTGACATGCTAAGAGGCAAGACAATGGAAATTTTCAAGTCGACCGAATCAGAAGTACGTGTTTATTCACGAGCGTTCCCCGTGATCTTCAACCGCGCGAAAAACGCGCACCTTTACGCTGAAGATGGCAAGGCGTACCTCGACTTTCTGGCGGGTGCAGGCTCGCTGAACTACGGTCACAACAACGACATCCTGAAAAAGGCACTGCTTGAGTACATCGAAAACGACGGTGTCAGCCAGGGTCTCGACATGTACACCACAGCCAAGCATGACTTCATGGAAGCCTACAAGAAGTACATTCTTGAGCCTCGTGATCTGGACTACAAAATGCAGTTCACCGGCCCTACCGGTACCAACTGTGTTGAAGCGGCCATGAAGTTGGCACGCAAGGTTAAAGGTCGTGACAGCATTATTTCGTTCACTAATGGTTTCCACGGTGTATCGCTGGGTGCGGTCGCCGCTACCGGTAACAAGCACCACCGCGGTGGTGCCGGCGTCGCACTGGGCAGCGTCAGCTTCATGCCGTACGACGGTTATCTGGGCGATGATGTCGACACCATCGAAATGATGGACAAGATGCTGACTGACAACTCATCAGGCATCGATCTGCCAGCGGCTGTCATCGTTGAGGCGGTGCAGGGCGAAGGTGGTCTTAACGCGGCCCGTGCCGAATGGCTCCAGAAGCTGTCCAAGCTGTGCAAGAAGCACGACATTTTGCTGATTGTTGATGACATCCAGGCAGGTAATGGCCGCACCGGCCAGTTCTTCAGCTTTGAAGAGGCCGGCATCAAGCCTGATATCGTCACCGTATCCAAGTCACTGAGTGGCTATGGTCTGCCGATGGCACTGGTACTGTTCAAGCGCGAGTTGGACGTGTGGACATCAGGTGAGCACAACGGCACCTTCCGGGGTAACAACATGGCCTTCGCTACCGCCAGGGCCGCGCTGGAGACCTACTGGAAAGACAACAGCTTCGCCGATGAAGTGAAGAAGAAGGCCGGTATCCTGAATGCAGGCCTGAAAGCGGTCAGCGACCAGTTCAAGGGCCAGTTCAAGCTCAAGGGCCGTGGCATGATGCAGGGCATCGCCTGTCGTGATGGCGATCTGGCGGGCAAGATTTGTGCTCGCGCCTTTGAGAAGGGCCTGATCATTGAAACAGCCGGGCCTGACGATGAAGTCGTCAAATGCCTGATGCCGCTGACCATCAGCGATGAAGATCTCCAACAAGGTCTGGACTTGCTCAAGCAAAGTGTTGAAGAGATCATGAAAGAAGACATGAGCCAGGCATCCTGAGGCAGTTGCAGGATGGGGAGAGCCAGCCAACGGCCGGGACGCCAGGTGGCGCAAGCGGCTCTCCCGCTCAGAATACTCCCGGCGCCCATTCAAGCGACCGAAGACCAGGATCATGACTAGCCAAGACCATACAGTAGAGAAAATTGGCGGTACGTCCATGAGCGACTTTACCGCCGTTCGTGACAATATCGTTGTTGGCGATCGCAGCGCCGACAAACTGTACCAACGCATTTTTGTGGTATCCGCCTATAGCGGCGTAACGGACGAGTTGCTGGAGCACAAGAAAACCGGCGAGCCCGGCGTTTACGCCCTGTTTGCAGATGCCGAGTCAGATTGGGCCTGGGGGGACGACCTCACCAAACTGACCCAGTTCCTGATCGACATCAACAAGCAGTTGTTTGATGACCCGATGCTCAAACAGCAGGCCGACCAGTTCATTATGGACCGCGTGGAAGGCGTCCGTGGCTGCCTGATCGACCTGCAGCGTCTGTGCTCCTACGGTCAGTTCCAGCTCGAAGAACACCTGCTGACAGTGCGTGAGATGCTCGCCGGTATCGGTGAAGCACACAGTGCATTCAACACCACGCTCAAACTGCAGGCTGAAGGCATCAACGCCCGCTTCGTCGATCTGACCGGGTGGCGCGATAACGAGTTACTGCCGCTGGATGCCAAACTGAAGCAGGCGTTTGACAGCATTGACCTAACCCGGGAAATGCCGATCTGTACCGGCTATGCCCAGTGTGAGGAAGGGCTGATGCGCACCTTCGATCGCGGCTACAGTGAAATGACCTTCAGCCGTGTGGCGGTTATTACCGAAGCCCGTGAAGCGATTATTCACAAGGAATACCACCTGAGTTCGGCTGACCCCAAGATCGTCGGTGAAGATAAAGTGGTACCGATGGGTCGGACCAACTATGACGTCGCTGACCAGCTTGCCAACCTGGGTATGGAAGCAATCCACCCACGGGCGGCAAAGGGGCTGCGCCAGAATGATATCCCGCTGCGGGTCAAGAACACTTTCGAGCCGGAACATACCGGTACGCTCATCACCCGCGACTATGTGAGCGAGAAGCCACAGGTGGAAATCATCGCCGGTCGCAAGGGTGTATTTGCCATCGAAGTGTTTGATCAGGACATGCAGGGTGACCCGGGTTCCGATCGCCGGATTCTCGATGTACTGGCACGGTTCAAGATCCGCTGCATCAGCAAGGACACCAACGCCAACACCATCACCCATTATGCGGACAGCACACTGAAGCACGTGAAGCGTGTGGTCCGGGCACTGAAGGAAGAGTTCCCGAACGCAGAAATCTCTACCCGTAAAGTGGCGCTGGTGTCTGCTATCGGCAGTGACATGCAGGTTCCGGGCATTCTGGCCAAGACTGTGACGTCACTGGCTGAAGAAGAGATCAGCGTGCTGGCTCTGCACCAGTGTATGCGCCAGGTGGATATGCAGTTCGTGATTGATGAAGATCATTACGAAAAAGCGATCGCCAAGCTGCACGCCACACTGATCGAGCCACATAACCACGAATACGCCATCGTTGCCGCCTGATCCGGGCAACGTCAGCGTACCCCCGGCAACCCCGGGGATAACGAGTTGTCGAAGCCGGAACCGGTCGCTCGGGCTTCGATAATGGAGGACGTCTTGCCTCCCTGATCGGGCCGCCTGAACTGCGAAATTCAGGCGGTACCCGATCAACCTTCCCTTCTGGCCTCCCCTTTATACTTCACACGTCAGGCCAAATTGATCTGCACTCGTCCCCGAGTATTAACGTAAGCCGAGCGCTATCGCGACTGTCACCAGACAAACGCAGGCAACAACCGTCAACACCAGCCGCAGCTTGCGGTACCAGTCCGGCCAGTAAATCCGCATCCAGCGCGCATCCACAATATACAGTGCGATATAGGCCAGCGGATAAACCACCATCTGACCTGCCAACGGCAGTAGCAGTGACAAGCCGGCCGTTACGAAAAACAGTTGGCTGATGATCAGGGTGACAACAGGCGACAACGGAAAGCAGCGATCTTCAAGTTGCAGCGCAATCGGCCAGTACACACCGGCCATAAACGCCAGAACGCCGGCGCTGTAGGTATAAAAAAGCTCGATACAGAGCGCCTCGGCCTCCGGAAAAAGCAGCACGCTGAGTGCGCCGAGGATGAATGGAATCAGTCCTGCAAGACCAATCGCAGTGGCAAGTCGGGCGACGGCAATCATCGCCGTGGCCCCTGAACCGGGATACGCATAGGTTCGGGCTGCTCTTCTCCAAGCCCCACCATTTCGTGATACGCCGATGCGTGAACAACATCGGTCCGCAGTACCCTGAGCTCTTCCAGCGCACTCTGAGCCTGCCAGGCGCTTTTAAACAACACGGTGTTACCACTCTTATCCGATAGCACCCGCAACGTGCCCTCATGGTCGTCCGGCGGCGTCTCAAAATGCAGACGCGCAATATAGAACTGACCTTCCAGCGAGAGTAACTCGAGTAGTGCGATGCGGGGATTCTCCAGCGATTGCAGCTCGTCAAGCGTCATACGCATGATTGAGCCCTCCAATTAAATAACCGGGAGGACTTACGACTGCCAATGCTTAAAAGATCAGAAAAGAATCAGCGAACAGGAAAATCCAGACCTTCCGCCATCCGGGCGCAGGGCTCGCGCACCGGACATCCATCAAGGTGGTCATTCACCATGCCGACGGCCTGCATGAAGGCGTAAACGATGGTCGGCCCGACAAAGTTGAACCCGCGCTTCTTGAGGGCTTTCGAAAGGGCCTCGGCCTCCGGAGTATAGACCGGCACATCCGCCATCGACGGCCAGGCATTTTGTGCAGGACGGTGACCCACAAAGCCCCACAGGAACTCTGAAAAGGATTCATCCTGCTCCCTGAATGCCAGAAAACCACGGGCATTGCGAATAATGGACTCCACTTTCAGCCGGTTACGGATGATGCCCGGATTCTGCAGCAGACTCTCGATACGCGCCTGGTCGTAACGCACAATTTTCTCAGCATCGAAGCCGTCAAAAGCCGCCTCGTAGCTGGCCTGCTTCCTGAGAATCGTAATCCAGCTCAGCCCCGCCTGCTGACCATCAAGACACAGCTTTTCAAACAGCGTCTGATCATCGGACACCGGGCGCCCCCAGACATGATCGTGATAGTCCACATATAAGGGATCTGTGCCACACCAACCGCAACGCTCGCCATCAACCGTCATTCCATTGCTCCTTCCGACACATCGTCACTAATGTAGAGACCGCTCAGGGCTGCAAGCGCTGGATCCGCCACCGATCACCTTCGCGCACATATTCAAAGCGATCATGCAGCCGGCTGGGACGCCCCTGCCAGAACTCAATGCGCTCGGGTACAACCCGATACCCGCCCCAGAACGAAGGCAAGGGGACGTCACCGTCGCTGAATCGCTGCTTGATCTCCGCCACTTTCTGCTCCAGTAACCCTCGCGAAGTAATGACCTGACTCTGGTCTGACACCCAGGCGCCAATCTGGCTACCCCGCGGCCGGGATGCAAAGTACCGCAGCGACTCTGCCTTGCTGACTTTCTCCACCTTGCCCTGAACAATGACCTGCCGGTTCAGGGCAATCCAGGGAAAAAGCATGGCCGCCTGCGGATTGCCATCAAGTTCATTGGCCTTGCGGCTGCCGTAATTGGTAAAGAAGACGAAGCCATTGTCATCAAAATACTTCAGCAATACCGTTCGTAATCCGGGCATCCCATCAGCCTGAGCTGTGCCCAATGACAGGGCATTCGGCTCCAGTACGCCGGCTTCACGGGCATGATTGAACCAGATTTCAAACTGCTTCACCGGATTGTCATCGAGGGCGTCACGGTCCAGACCGTCGCTCTCGAAATCCCGGCGCATATCACTGATATCCATCTATTTTCCTCACGTTAGCCGATATCCGAATGGTGCTGACCCGACTCATGATCAGACCTGACCAGGCGGCAATCACCCAATAGTAACAGCAGACTGGCACAGCCATTGCGTTGCTCTCAACAACCTTTTGCAGGTATCACCCGAAACCCACGACTGTTTACGACAGATCGGGACATCAGGCTCAACTGTTCTGATTAGTTAAACGACATATTTATTGTCAATCTGCGAAGCGCTTTGTTAGCGTGAAACAGGTGATCGCGCCCGACTTGCGCAGACAAGCGCCTCACAGCTGTAAATGTTGACTACACTCAAAGAAAACAAGATTCAGGCTAGCGCCGCCAGGATTCCCCAGGAATGAAGCCAAAAGTCGTTGTAAAAAACCTCTTCAAAGTCTTCGGCAATAACCCGGAAGAGGCCATGCAACTGTTAGATCAGGGCATAGGCAAGGCAGAAATTTTCGAGCGTACCGGCAAAACCATTGGCGTTCTGGACGCCTCTTTTGAAATCTACGAAGGCGAGATTTTCGTGATTATGGGGCTGTCCGGTTCCGGCAAATCCACCATGGTGCGGCTACTGAACCGACTGATCGAGCCCACCTCCGGCGAAGTCTGGGTCGGCGACCAGAATATCTCGGCGCTGTCGCGTAAAGAGCTCAACCAGCTGCGTCGCACCCGCATGAGCATGGTCTTCCAGTCGTTTGCGCTCATGCCCCATATGAATGTGATCGACAACGCCGCCTTTGGCCTTGAGCTGTCGAACATTCCCCGCGAAGAACGGCACAAACGAGCGCTGAGCGCACTGGCACAAGTCGGTCTGGAAGCCAACGCACACAGCTACCCTGACGAATTGTCTGGTGGTATGAAGCAGCGCGTCGGCCTGGCACGGGCACTGGCGAACGATCCTGAAATCATGCTGATGGATGAAGCCTTTTCAGCACTCGACCCGCTGATTCGCACCGAGATGCAGGATGAGCTGGTTAAGCTGCAGCGAGATTCCCGGCGCACGGTGGTGTTTATCTCCCACGATCTGGACGAAGCCATGCGCATTGGCGACCGTATCGCCATTATGGAAGGCGGCCGGGTGGTGCAGGTTGGCACCCCTGACGAGATTCTCAAGAATCCGGCTGATGATTATGTGCGCTCATTCTTCCGCGGCGTCAATGTGTCGAGCGTGCTCACAGCAGCCGATATTGCCCGCCGTAAACAGGTAACCGTCATCGAACGGGAAGGTGCCGGCGTGACCGCGGCTCTGGAGCGACTGCGCCAGAACGAACGGGATTTCGGTTACGTCGTCAGCCCGGACCAGACCTATCACGGCACAGTATCCATGGACTCGCTCCTGCAGACCGAACGTGAAGGCGGTCGTGTCAGCGATGCCTTGTTGCCCGATGTCACACCGCTCAATGGACGCGATTCGCTGACGGACATCATGGGCGCAGTCGCCACGGCCCCTTGCGGTCTGGCGGTTGTCGATGACGCAGGCTATTACCTGGGTGTGATTTCACGAGGCGTGCTGTTGCAGGCGCTCGACCGGGACGGAGACTGATCATGGCTGAAGAAAACAATCCGCAAACCGGCGACAACGCCACAACCGGTGACACCGCTTCAAACCCCTGGGCTGATGCCTCCGCGCAGCAGGGCAGTGGCGGCACCGCGAGCGACCCATGGGGCAGCGCCGGTCCGACACCCGACGCTGGCACCAACACCGGCGCTGAGAGCTGGCTCGACAATTCTGACGCCGTAGCCACAGTTCAAAACACTGTCTTGGAACCATTCAACACGGAGTGGTTCGATGTCCAAACGGGTGTCGAACACGGCATTGACTGGATCGTCGACAATTTCCGGGTCTTTTTCCAACTGATCAAACAGCCGGTGGACTTTGCTCTGGGCGTTTTTGACGCCACTCTGCAAAGCGTATCACCGATCATCATGATTGCGCTTTTCGGGTTGCTGGCATGGCAGCTTGCCGGTCGGCGACTCGGCATTGCAGCCGTCATCGGCATGACCGCGATGGGGGCAATCGGTGCCTGGAACGAGGCAATGACAACCCTGTCGCTGGTTATCACCTCGGTCATGTTCTGCATGGTGATTGGTATTCCTACCGGCATCTGGATGGCCAAGAGTGACGGCATTGCCCGGGTGGTCAGACCTCTGCTGGATGCCATGCAGACCACACCGGCGTTCGTCTATCTGGTACCGATTGTCATGCTGTTCGGCATCGGCAATGTACCGGGGGTCATCGTGACCATTATTTTTGCGGTAGCACCGGTTATCCGCCTGACCAACTTGGGCATTCGACAGGTGCCATCGGATCTTGTTGAAGCCTCTCGCTCATTTGGGGCCAGCCCGCAGCAGTTGCTTTTCAAGGTGCAGCTGCCGCTGGCAATGCCTACCATCATGGCCGGCGTTAACCAGACGTTGATGCTCGCCCTGTCGATGGTGGTGATCGCTTCCATGATTGCCGTACCCGGATTGGGCCTGATGGTGCTCCGTGGTATCGGCAGGCTCGATATCGGCCTCGCCACGGTGGGCGGTATCGGCATCGTTATTCTGGCCATCATCCTGGATCGCATGACCCAGGCTTTGGGCCGGGACTCAAGGGAAAGAGGAACCCGTCACTGGTACCAATCCGGCCCGGTCGGATTAGTTTATGGGCTGGTGAGCAAGAACAGGGACGCGTGACCTAAATAACTCGACATAAAAAAGAGGAAGAATTGCATGACGATGAAAAAAACACTGACCGGCATTGTGCTGGCGAGCGGCGTCGCCTTTGGCGCCCAGGCCCAGGACATGCCCGGCGAGGGCGTCAGCGTCCAGGCGATTCAGAGCCCGATTGCGGAAGAAACCTTCCAGACCATGCTGGTGAACCAGGCCCTGACGGACCTTGGTTATGACGTACAGCCCATCCAGGAAGTGGATTACAGCGCCGGCTACACCTCAATCGCCAACGGCGATGCGACCTATATGGCCGTCAACTGGTATCCGCTGCACAACAACATGTACAAGAACGCCGGGGGTGACGACAAGTTTTACCGCAAGGGCAACTACATCAACGGTGCTGCCCAGGGTTACCTGATCGACAAGAAAACCGCCGAAAAATACGACATCGACAACATCGAAGACTTCAAGGATCCGGAAATCGCCAAGATCTTCGATACTGATGGTGACGGCAAAGCCGATCTAACCGGCTGCCAGGCAGGCTGGGGCTGCGAAGGCGTGATCGAGCACCAGCTTGATGCATTTGAGCTGCGCGACTCGATTACCCACAAGCAAGGCCAGTACGCGGCCATCATCTCGGATACCATTACCCGCTACGAGAACGGCGATTCGATCTTTTACTACACCTGGACGCCGTATTGGGTATCGGGAATCCTGGTGCCGGGTAAAGATGTGATCTGGCTGGAAGTGCCGTTCTCGTCCAACCCCAATGGCGCCGATACCAAGCTGCCTAACGGCAAGAACTATGGGTTCGAAATCAACAGTGAGCGGATTGTTGCCAACAAGGCATTTGCCAAAGCCAATCCGGCGGCAGCCAAGCTGTTTGAGGTCATGGAGCTCTCGGTTAACGACGTGAGCGCCCAGAACATGAAGATCCGTGACGGCGAAGATTCGCAGGAACAGATCATGGCCCACACCCAGTCATGGATCAAAAGTCACCGCGAGACTTATGACAACTGGCTGAAAGCTGCACGTGACGCAGCAGAGTAATCCCAATGGCCGGGCACCCGAATATCGGCGCCCGGCCCATCCCGCATTGCGCACCCTGATCACGACACTGCGGTGACACAGACCCACCTGTCAGACTATCCTTAACAATGTATTGCAAAACGACTGTGCTCAGCCATGCAGTGCCGTGAATCCGCTCGGACACCCGTCTGTTAAAAACGCGAATCCTGCGATCATTGCCGGCTATCCTTACTGCACGATGCTGACAAGGAGTGTTCCGTGGCCAACCCCCATACACGCAAGCCTTTGTATACCATGCTGACCTTCTGGCTCGCGCTGGTGTTCACGCTATTATTTGTACTCTACGTCATCGTCGGATTTGTTGGCGTTCCCTGGTGGCTTGAACGGAACCTGCCCCCCATGCTCAAAGAGAATATGGGCTGGGAGACCACCATCGACAATATCGATTTCAATCCCTTTCTGCTCACGCTGGATGTGACCGGCTTTAAAGCCAAAGATGACACCGGCACAGACGTGGTCACTCTCGAGAAGCTGCACACTGACGTCGCCTACTTCAAGTTGTTCACCGGTACTGTCGGCTTTGAAAATATCACGCTGGTCCGGCCCTTCACCCGTATCGACCTGCTGCAGGATTACGGCATCAACCTGGCCAAGGACTGGAACAGCCGTCACTCGGATGACACGCCGGAAGATGCCCCGAACGATACCGCTGACGACTCGCCACTTCGTGTCTATTTCGATGAAATTGCGCTACAGGAAGGCCACATCCGGTTCCGGGATTTCAGTACTGACAAAAATCAGACCTTCGATATTCAGCCCCTCAACCTGGACCTGAACGACCTCGCTACTTTCAATGATGGCAGCGAAGACAGCGACTACCAGTTGTCGGCCGCGATCGACAAGCAACAGATAAAGTGGGAAGGCTCGATGGCATTGCGTCCGTTCCGCTCGAACGGCAGCGTTGAATTGACCGATATTACCTATTCCACGCTCTGGCATTTCGCCGAACAATACGCCCCCTATGTAGTGGATAACGGCAGCCTGTCCCTGAAAACGGACTACGCCATGCACGGCGGTGAGCAGTTTGATCTCCAGACACGTAACGGCGAACTGAGCATCAAGAACATCAGTGCACGCCTGGCGGACTCGGACACACCTTTCGCCAAACTGGCCTCCCTTGCGGTGAGCGACATCGGTTTCAGCCTGACCGAACGCGCGCTCTCGATCGACAGCATTGCTCTGAGCGGCCTGGACGGCAGTGTCAGTCGTAGCGAGGATGGCACGATCAATTTGATGCAACCCTATGCTCAAAGCGAACAGGAACCCGAAGAACCCGCCGCCGGAGCAGGTGAACCAGAGAGCGACAGCCCCGAATTCCGCTGGAACATCAACAGTATTACCCTGGCCGACAGCAAGCTGAACTGGCAGGACAACAGCCTTGCCACACCAGCCAACCTCAGCGTCAGTGACCTGAATATCGAAATCGGTCAATTAAAGGGCAATCAGGAGGACCCTGTTCCCTACGAACTCAATCTGAAGACCGGCGAACAGGGCACCCTGTCGGTTAAAGGCCAGACCACCCTGTCGCCCTTTACACTTGAAGCGTCACTGGCACTGGACAAAATCGCCCTGGCGCCTTTCGAGCCTTATGTGCAGGACAGCGCGGACCTGAAGCTCAACAACGGCCTGTTAACCGTCAACGGCAAGCTTGATCTGGATGACCAGACTCCGACGCTCACCGGCACCTTCAATGGCTCCGGCCAGATCAATGACCTGGCCCTGTCACGCCCGGGCAGCAACGAGCCGCTGCTGGCCTGGCGCTCAGTAGTCGCCCAGCCCATTGAATACAATCTGGATCCGGCACGCCTTGAAATCGGCCGAATAACAGTGACGGACCCCAAAGGCCATATCGTGCTGTTCAAGGACGGCACGACCAACATCGACCAGATCACAGGTGGCGCAGAATCGGCCGATACCGCCACACCTCAAGCCAACACCACTGAAGCAGCGGCCGACGAGCCAACGACAGATGAACAGCAGCCCGAGTTCATTTTCCGCATTCAGGATATCAACATTGCCAATGGTGATTTCGACTTTGTCGACCGCAGCATCGAACCGGTGTTCAGTACCCGTCTCAGCGCGCTGGAAGGAAATATCGAAGGCTTGAGCAATATCTCGCCCCAGCAAGGCAAGATCAACCTCAAAGGCAAACTGGGCGAGCGGGGCAGCCTGGCCGTGACCGGCTCGATCGGCACGTTGGGCGAGGAGGACACCACCAAACTCAAACTCAATGCCGACAACCTGGCGATGTCTGACCTGTCACCCTACTTCGGTCGCTACGTCGGCTACAGCGTCGATAGCGGCAAGCTGAAACTGGATCTGGATTACGACATCACCGGCAGTCATATCAAGGCCGATAACCGGGTGATCATGGACCAGCTTGCGCTTGGCGAAAGTGTCCAGAGCGAGGAAGCGGTCAATGCTCCGGTTCGTCTGGGGCTGTCGTTGTTGCGTGATGGTGATGGTGTGATCGATATCGATCTGCCGATTGAGGGCGATCTCGATGATCCGGAATTCCGGGTGGGCCGGGTGGTCATGCGCACCTTTGTGAACCTGCTCGCACGGGTCGCCACATCACCATTCAATGTGCTGGGTTCGGTCGCCGAGTTGGCCGGTTTCTCAGGTGAAGAGCTCGGGCAAATGGCATTTGTACCCGGCGAGGCCCGGCTGGCTCCGGGTGAAGAGAAAAAGTTCGAACTGCTGGCCAAAGCCTTGTCCGACCGTTCGCAGCTGCTGTTGAACGTCAGGGGCTCTGTGGCACCGGAACTGGATGAACTCGGCCTCAAAAGTCAGAAACTGTTCAACAAGGTCGGCCTCAGAGACAACGCCAGTATCCGGGAACGGATTACGGCGCTCGAGAGCCAGTACAGCCAGCAACAAGGTCAGGCTGCACTGGACAACCTCAAACAGTCAGCAGGCAAAACCGGCAACGAACGTTTGGACGATGGCACCTGGCTGGAAACCCTGGCTAAAGATATGACCGCCGATGTGTCGCTGCCACCGGAAGCACTCGACCAGCTCGCAAAACAGCGAGGCGCGATGCTACATGACCGGTTGGCGAAGGAGTTCAATATTCCCGACGATCAGCTGTTTATGCTGGCCCCCTCGAGGGATGCCAAAACCGTGACCACCGCCGACAAGATTCAGGTGATAGTGCCCTTTACCATGGACGCCCGCTAGGGGTTTCAAAACACAGGATTTACCCACGATATGGCAACTCCGGTCAGTCATTTCTTCGCGTACATTTCCCGGCTGCGATGGATTCGCCGCTGGGGATTGATGCGTAATGCCATTGAAGAAAATGTTGCCACCCACTCCTGGGAAGTGGCCACCATTGCGCATGCCCTGGCGCTGATCCGCAACCGGGAATTTAACGGGCAGGTGAATGCTGATCGCATAGCAACGGCCGCGCTCTATCACGACGCCACCGAAGTCATCACCGGCGATCTGCCGACGCCGGTCAAGTACCATTCGAACTCTATGCGTGCAGCCTTCAGCACGGTCGAGCACAAAGCCGAAGATGAGCTGCTCGATTTATTGCCATCGGGACTGCGGGGTGATTTCGCGGAGTACATCAAGGAATCGGAATGGCCTGCCGACATCAAAGCCATTATCAAGGCAGCGGACCGGCTGTCTGCCTGGTTCAAATGCCAGGCTGAGATCAACGCAGGCAACACGGAGTTCGAACCGGCCGCAATCAAGATTATGGAGCGACTCCAAACCGATCCGCTGCCGGAGGTCCATTACTTTCTGGAGGTGTTTGCGCCCAGCTACAGCCAGCCTCTGGATCATCTGCTAGGCGACTGACCGGACGCGCTTATTGCCAGGGCCGGTTTAGTCTATCCCGATGATCTTGTGCATCTGCAGCGTCAGCCGCCACTGCGGATGGGCCAGGCAGTAGTCAGTGGCCTTACGGGTGTTGCTCTGTTTAACCGGATCTGCGCTCTGCTCGGGAATAGCCGGCGACGCCATGGGTGACAGGAAAAAATGCTGCGCCTGCATGCCTGTGAAGCGCTCCGGCATTGCCAGTGACTGGGGATATACGAGCTTGAGTTCATCGCAACGCTCAATCACAACCTTCGCATCCGCTTTCGGGCTCACACACAGCCAGTCCAATCCGGCCGGCGCAGGCAAGGTGCCGTTGGTTTCCACCCCCACCTCAAAGCCACGCTGATGGAAGGCCTCAATCAATGGCGTATCCAGTTGCAACAGGGGTTCACCGCCGGTACACACCACATAAGGTTTAACGCGATCGCTTGTTCCGGTATCTGACGGCCATAAGGCCGCGACGTGATCCGCCAGCGCAGCCGCATCTGCAAATTGACCGCCGTTCTGACCATCGGTACCGACAAAATCGGTATCACAGAATGAGCACACAGCATTGGCACGGTCCGCTTCACGACCGTTCCACAGGTTGCATTTGCTGAACCGGCAGAACACAGCTGCGCGCCCTGCCTGAGCGCCTTCGCCCTGAAGTGTGTAGAAGGCTTCTTTTACCCGATACATCAGACCGCCACCTCATAAGGAAGCGGGTCACGCAGGCCATGGCTCGCGAAAGCTTCCAACCGCTCGACACAGGAGCCACAACGGCCACAAGCCGCCTCACGGCCGTTGTAACAGGTCCAGCTCTGGCTGTAGTCCAGATTCATGGCAAGCCCTTCCGCCAATATTTCACCCTTGTCAGACTGCATGTAAGGCGCCTCAATACGCACGGGCTCGTAGTTGGCAACCCGACACACGGCATCCATCTTCTCCACAAACTCGGGCCGGCAATCCGGATAAATCGCGTGGTCACCGCCATGCGCACCGTACCAGACTGCCTGGGCGCCAACCGAAACCGCATAACCTGTGGCCAGAGAGAGCAGGATCATATTCCGGTTCGGCACTACGGTCGCCTTCATGCTTTCTTCTTCGTAGTGGCCTTCCGGTACATCGACACCGTCAGTCAGTGCTGACCCGGACAACAGACTGCCAAGTTGGGTCATATCGACTATCTTGTGTGGAATCGACAACGCACTGCAGACCCGTCGGGCGTAGTCCAGTTCACGCACATGACGCTGGCCATAATCGAACGACAGCGCATGCACCTCATGGCCTGCCGCCCGGGCACGATGTAACAAAGTGAACGAATCCATGCCACCGGAGTAGATGACCACGACTTTCTCGGACATAGCGGGAACCTCGGAATAGAATGATTTTCGATCAGGCGCGCCGATCAATGGATGAATTGTAACAGGCCCTTGTGATGATGGGTTCGCGTCCTGCCTTGATGGCAGTTAAACTCCATGGAGGCAGTCACTGGCGCCGCCTTCCCAACTTACATAATCAGAATAAGCAGTATGAGCGTTCCCGAAACACCTGCATTTATAGACTTTGAAGCCTCCAGCCTTGATCTGATAGCCAGCTATCCGATCGAAGTGGGTGTGTGTATGCCTGACGGGTCATTGCACAGCTGGCTCATTGCGCCGCATGTGCTCTGGCGGGACTGGTCTGAAAGCGCCGAAGCGATCCACGGGATCAGCCTGGAAACACTCAAACGGGAAGGACGACAGATACAGGACGTCGCACAGGAACTGAACGCACTGATAAAAGGCCCGGTCTACTGTGATGCGTGGACCTTCGATAGTTTCTGGCTACATCGGCTGTTTCGGGGCGCGCGGGTAGAGGCTGCCTTCACACTGGAGTCCGTCTCGTCCATTCTTGGCGCGCATCAGGTGCAGCAATGGCCGGAAGTGCGTCAACAGGTGATTGCGTCACTCGGCCTCCCCGTTCATCGTGCCGCCAATGATGCCCTGATCCTGCAGGAAACCTGGCGCCGGGTCAGTCTAGGCGACGCACATCAGCCCCTCGGCCTGCGAACAGCCCGGCGCTAACGCACTATCAAACTCCCCAGTGGCGCCATTCCCGATCAGCGATCGCGGATGTTCCGGCGCTCGGCAACAACACCGATCAAGTCGCTGGTCGTCGTCAGTGTCCAGAAAGTGGCCACGACCATGAGCGCTGCACCAATCGCAGTAAAGACGATGTCATCGCCAACGATATGGCTTTCTGCCAGGAAAAAATAAACCGCCAGGGCCAGAATCAGTACCGTTTCGACAACGGCATGGTACTTCAGGCGGGCTGTTTGGGTCTTGCTGTGGGTGTCGTGTGACATGGCGTTCTCGATTTTTCTCTCATCGGGCTTAATTGGGGCATCACCGCAGATCCTTCAGACGGTTGGGAATATTCAGTTAGTAAGCGAATTATAATGCCGGACACCACTCCCGGCTGTAAGAAGAAGCCTGTACGAAGAAGCCGATACACCGGCGATCAGGCGAAGAGAGCAGACAGCCGGAGGAGAAACGGAAGGCAAAAAAAAAAGCGCACCCAAAGGATGCGCTATTAAAGGAGAGATTCATCACACCCGCCACAAAGCGGTAAAAAGGATGAATTACACAACGTAAACACGTGACAGGTGCCATTATGCTCATGGGCACTTGCGATATCTGTACGGGATTGCCGCAGACGCCCCAAAAGCGGGTCATCAGAGCCGCGCAGGGGCTTGCAAAGTACAGCAGTCCCGATAGACTGAGCCATATCGGGAGTGATATCAGAGTCACCCCGATCACTACCTTATTCAATTGCCAATAACGGGTTATTACCCGGAGTAACCGGACAGTGACTGCACCTGTATTTGTTGAAAAGACCTGATTCCCGAATCCCCCTCGCCGGGCGATTCGCGGAGCGAATCTTCCGGTGGCAAAAAGCCCGGAAGCGCTCTGATTCCGGGCTTTTTTTATGGCCAGCGTTCAATCTGCCAAGCCATCGTACAGACGTCACAACACACTAACGATCAGCAGTGATCAGAGGTTTCGATACCCATGCGACAGCTCTCAGTTGCTCTACAAAAGCCGACCGCAGGCCCAGAAGCCCTGCATGTGTCGCGTTTTGTCGCCATGCGTGCGATCGCCATTTACTGACGGTTCCCATTCCCCGGGTGCCGTCAGGCAACCGGGCAAAGAGTCTCTCGACTGACCCCGGTTGCACTGACCGGGGTTTTTTATGTCTTTCGGTCACTTTCGCCGGAGCCGGAAAAGGCTTCCGCAGAAAGTGCGAGGAAAGCACAACAGTTGCCATAGGAGAGAGTCATGAGAAAACAAGCGTACCGTCCTGGACCACAAGTAAAAGCACCTTCCCAGGGGCCTCTTCGTCGCCCGGCTAAACTGCCGCTGCTGGATGCTATCTGTAAAAAACTGAACCAGCGCGTGAATATGGAAAGCGAGCAAAGTGTGCTTGGCCTATACGAGCGGGGCTGGATTTTCAAGGGAGTGATTGCCAACCTGGACGATTCAGAGGCGCGTTATGTGCGCGCGCTGGCCACCCGATACAACTCGTGGATCGCACGTCAGGTCGCCTGATCGGAAGCCATCTCGGCGGGCGCAGGGTTCGGGGCCGGAGGTTTCCGGCCCGGCCCTTTGCCATTCTCAAAGCTGAAGTATGCCCCTGAACCTCAGGTTCCGGGGCATGTCGATGCGAAATCAGTGGGGGCGGGTCAGGCCTTTGAGCGTCTCGGCCTCGTCGCTATGAACCATGATGTAATTATTGACCACGTCCTGAATCTTTTCTTTTGAATAGGGCTTGACCACGTAGCCGTTGGCGCCAGCACTGATCGCCCGCTGGATACTGTCGATGGAGTCGTCAGCGGTAACCAGCACAATATGCTGGCTGTCGTTGCTTGTCTTGAACTCCTGCATCAACTCATGGCCATCCATATCGGGCAATCCCAGATCCAGCATGATGATATGGAAACTTTCAGCGGCGAAATGGGCCTTGGCAGCAGTGGCGTTCTCGCACGCAACAACCAGCGTGGCACCGGTCTGATACAGCATATCCTTGAGCAGCTCACGCATGATCGGTTCATCCTCGATAACGAGGACCCGCAGATTTTCCATTTTAAATCCCTCTTGGTTTATCTGTTCGTGATCCATCAACAAAGGTCAACTCCCGGACGTACGACGCGGTATCACCAGTGCTGTCGGCTTTGAAGCCGCCTGGGGATCATGGTTCTCGTCAACGTCCATTGCCTCCGAAGCGCCCCTGGACCGGGACAACATATTACTGATACTGATCGCTGTGGTGTAGAGCGAGATCGAGACAATCAGCAATACGGGTTGTAAAAACGCCACAAAGCCCGGAACGTCGCTACTGCCCACCAGGCTGAGGATCATGATAATGGACGGCCCAAGCACCAGAAACAACGTAAGCGCGATGAAAAAGACGATGCGCTCCTTGTGTGCGCCCAGCTCACGATTGACGACCAGCCCCAATACAAACTTGCCGATAGCCAACCCCCCGAGAATCGCAGCCGCAATGCTCAGGTCCGGACGCAGCAAAACGTCCTCCAGCTCGCCCACCCACAGTCGCTGCATAAAAATAACCAGAAACGGAAACAGCACGAACAATACGTCGGCATAGGTTCCGAACATGGTATTGAGTGATGACTGTTCACTGCTGTGTTTATCACCCATAACGGTTAGTCCTCTGTCGGTGTTTCGGGTGAGGCACGGTGATCGGTAATGGCCTGCCTCATCTGCGTTTTAAGGTTATCGAACAACTCGGGAACCCGGTTCGTCTCGGCACGTTTGAGTACCGCTTCAAGTTCCGCGGCCAATGCCGTCATCTGCGGATAGCCCATAGCGCCGGCGGTGCCCTTTATCTGATGTGCGTGACTCTGCAAGGCTTGCCAGTCGCCGGCTGTATTGGCCTGATCCATACTCTCAATACGTGCCGGCAAGCCATCCAGAAATTGATTCACCAGCGCCTGAAGGCCTTCCTGCTCGGCTCTGGCGGCGCCATTGTTGTGTCGGGACTCCAGATAGCGGATAAGCAACGCCGCCAGATGTCCCTGATCGATCGGCTTGTTCAGGACATCATCACAACCGGCATCGACCAGTTCATCGATTTCCCTCTGATTGCCGGCGGTAAAGGCAATCACCGGTCGTCGGAAGCCCGTTTTACGAAGCATTGCAGTGGCTTCAGGGCCGTCCATTTCCGGCATATGCCGGTCCATCAGCACCAGATGCACCGTCTTCGCCATTGCCAGCTGCACCGCTTCGCGACCGTTGGAGGCGGCCAGTACTTCAAGGCCATACCGCTTCAACAAATGCTCAACCAGCTGGCGATTATCCAGGTTGTCTTCCGCCACCAGGACGGTCCCTTCGAACTGACGTTCCTCAATTTCGCCGGGGCCATTCTCGATTGTCAGGAACTGGGCCAGGGTTTCATAGAATCGCTGTTTGTCGATCGGTTTGGCCAGATGACCGGTACACCCGGCCCGTCGATAATCCTCGATATCTTCCGCCATGACATTAGCAGTGAGGGCCACAATCGGTGTATTGATGCCGGCTTCCCTGATGGCAGCGGTCGCATCCCGACCATTCATGACGGGCATCTGGATGTCCATCAGGATCAGATCAAATGCGTCATGAGTGGCCGCCTCAAGTGCTTCAGCACCGTTCTTGACGAACACGATGGCGGCGCCGGTGCGCATGACCATCAGGTTTACCAACTTGCGATTCACGTCATTATCTTCAGCGCACAGAATACGCCCGCTCAACCGTGGAGCGGCCACCATGGGCAACAACCGACGGCGCTCTGTCAGCTCCGATGCATCCCGCAACAGGTGGACCCCCTCCAGAGAGCCGATGGCAATGGTGACTTCAAACTCGCTGCCTTCACCATACACACTGCTGACTTCAATGGTGCCGCCCAGCATTTCTGATAGCCGGCGGGAGATGCTCAGCCCCAGACCAGTACCACCGTACTGGCGCGCTATGGCCGGGCTACCTTGAGCAAATGGATCAAACAGGCGATTGATCTGCTCGGGTTTCATTCCAATACCGCTGTCTACCACACGGGCGATCAGCATCTCCGTCTCCCGCTGACAACGCACGGAGATCGAAATTGTTCCGCTCTCAGTAAATTTGAGCGCATTACCACAGAGATTGATCAGGATCTGGCGCAAACGGGTAGGGTCTGTCTGGATGGTTTCAGGCAGCGGAAATTCACACACAATACTGAAATTGACGCCTTTTTCCCTTGCCCGCGGCTCGAAGAAGGCCCGGACTTCGTCCAGCAGCTCAGGCAGGTTAACGGTCAGGATCTCAACATTCAGTTTGTTGGCGTCAATCTTGGAGTGGTCGAGGATATCGTTCACCAGGTCAAGCAGATGGCGACCACTGCGCACAACGACCTCAGCGCTGCTACGCTTTTCTGCGCTGCCCAGATCCGGATCCAGCAGGGTCTCGCCATAGCCGATGATCGCCGCCAGCGGGGTCCTGATTTCATGGCTCATATTGGCCAGAAACTGACTCTTGGCTTCTGCAGAGTTACGCGCAAGCTCTTTCTCCATTCGCTCGTTTTCGCGCTCTCTTTCGATCTGCTCCCGTTGCTTGCGTTCGGTGATATCGATGCAAGTGCCTTCAAGATGCTCCGGATCACCGTCGGCGTTGTAAACGGTATTCAGCGACACATTCAACCAGCGTTCATCGCCCTGCAGCGTAAAGCAGCGGGACTCCACGCCTTTAACGGTGCCTTCTGATTCCAGCTGCAGCAAAACACGGCGCCGCAATGACTCTTCTGCGAAGCAGGTCGACAGGACATCGTTTACCTGGCGTACCATATCGTCAGGATTCGAGTAGCCCAGCAGTTCCGCCATTGCCGGATTAACCGCCATAAAACGCCGCTTCAGCGACATCTGGAAAATGCCCTCAACCGCGTTATTGAACAGCGATTGATAACGGCTGAGATTGGACAGCGCACGCCGGCTCCAGCCCAACGCATCGGCCTGAATCAGTTTGATACGGTCGGCCAGGGCGAACGAGAACAGAATGATCTGCGCCGTCAGGCCGATCTGCGGCGCGTGCGAGGTCATGCTGTTCAACGGCAGATAGCCCATAACAGTGAACGCATAGGCGCCGACGCCGGCGAGAGTGCAGGTCCAGGCCATGAAGTAACTGCGGGCTGCGGGGTTGAAATGACGCCAGGACCAGTAACTGACAAGAATCATCATCAGCGCCAGTGTGATAGACCCCAGCACCGTCCACTCCATCGAGATGTGATAGGGCATGAACAGACTCATCACAAACGTGAGCACCACGGCGTAAAGTGCCACTTTCATGATGTTGTCGAGATCCGGCGAACGCTCCCTCAACTCAAGCAGGCCACGGGCCATCTGGATACCAAAGAACCAGGCCAGCAGGATGTGATATTGCAGATACTGCTTGTCGAGGAACCAGGGCCGCTCATCGAACAATTGCAGACCGTGCACCTGTTCCGTGGCAATAAACAGGGTGGCGAACACCAGATACAACACATAGTAAATATTGCTTCGCTCCCTTACGGTCACGGCAACAAACAGGTTGTACGCCAGCATGGCGAGAATACTGCCCAGAAAAATACCCTGCAGGGTTTCATCAACCGCGACCTTCTCGACATAGGCATCAGCCGACCAGAGCGTCAGCGGCAGGCGAAAGGTATTGGTGGTCTTGACCCGGAGATAAATACGCACCGCTTCGTCGGGATTCAGCTTCAGCTTGAACACCGGATTGGGCACCATCAGCTCCCGATCCTCCCAGCTGCGGGTGTAACCCAACTCCCGCTGATCAGACAGAATGCCGTCACGGTAGACATAGAGTGAGGCGTGATCCACCAGCGGCAGATTCAGTTCCAGCACGCGCTCGGCAGGCTCGAGCCCCGTATAGGCCAGATCGAAACGGGTCCAGTAGGCAGATTCGGTATAGCCAAAGTTGAGAACGCCGCCATCGTGTTTCTGAAACACCAGCCCCATGCTCTGATCACGGATATCCGACAGGGCCAGCTCCCCGGTCTTGTCTTCGATGTACCAGAGGCAATAAGCGAGATCGATGCGTTCATCGGCGGTCGCCACCTTGATCGGCGCATCGTGACAACCCTTGGTTGCCGCCAATGCAGAGGAACCGCCCGCCAGCAACATGATCAGGCTGAGGAGTGCGCAAAGGGCAGCGATCGGACGGAGTGCCCGCTGTAATACCGGTCGCAATTCCAGGAACCGCAAAATGTGATCTCCGCGCGGGAAGGTGCAGGATTAATTCGATAAGGTGCCGACTGGCTGGGCTTTTCTATTTATTAGACGTTCGCGCCCATTGCCCGATACTTTAGCCTGTTATCGAGGATTTCGCACCCTCTGCATGCGGCTTCACCGCTTTCCAAGGATACCTGACATGCCGACTCTGAAAACCTGCCTTATCCTCAGCACCCTGGGCATTGCACTGACTGGCTGTGGCGGAGGCGACAGTGATTTTGCCAGTGGTGGTGGCAAGGGCGGCAGCTGCAGCAATGCCTTTAACCCTGCTTCAAACGTGATTATATCGCTCAGTTCGTTCGAACTCAGCGACCCGGCCGACCTTGAGCACACGCTGTTCCGCGATTTTATCCGGGGTATCCAGCCGGCTGTCAGCGATCCCACCAGCACAGCGGTGGTCGATTCAGTCATGATCGAGACAGCCCGCTTTAACGGCGGTGAAAACACTGACTCCAATCAAAACAATTTCACCAGCGTCCGCAATCCCGCCGACCTGATAAATAATCAGATCGGTACCAACGAAATCGATAATTTCAATCAGGGGCGCCGCTACATCAGCGATTGCATCGATGCGAGCACAGCAGCCGAATACAGCAACTCGGCTAACGGCGTCGGCATCCGTTTTGATGAAGCGCCCGCCGGCACACCGGTCGACCGTTACAACTACGCATTGCTGCGATGGGTCTATGCGCCTCAGGGCTCAAATAAAATCCAGAAAGTGGTGCAATATGTCGGCACCGCGGACGACTTTCTCGATGGCATCATCCTGGCCGAACAGTACGACCCGACCAATTTCTCCAGCGTCGGCTTCAACACGCCTGATCGCGCTTCCGTCTCATTCACAGGCGGCAACGACACAGAGCGGTTGGGGTTTGATCAGGATCTGATCAGCGATAAACAGGATTCCTGGACGCGGAGCAGCGATACGCCGTTCACATTCGCGGGCGCATCAGTGGATTGTGCAAGAGTCGTGGTGGATTACCCTATGGCAACCGCGACTGTGTATACCTCAGTCGGGGTTGACCAAAAGGCGAAAGGCTATTGCGGCACCAAAACAGCGTCGGACAACACCTATAGCACCGCACCGGTTGCATCGCGACAGTAAACGCGACGTGCCGAAACAGGGATCAGTTAGGGGACTTTTATCAGGGAACTACTGCGATGGGTTTGCTGAATACCTGTCGCGCATACCCCAGGTGCTCATAAAGCCTTTCTTGCGATCAATCATGCGCTCATAAGTGGCGATGATAATGGCCGTATGGGGGGCACTGCTGCGACGCAGACTTTCAATCCGCTCTTCCAGATCAGCCACTTCGCGATTGAGGCGCAGTTGGAGATGTTCCCGCACGCTATCGTGCTGGTTCAGGTTGGGCTGAAGGGGAGGTGAAGGCATATGCCTGTCGGCGAGGCCATTTTCCACATCGTTGTGGGGGATCAGTCTGTCCATGAATCCGTCTCTCATCCTTGAGTTGGGGGTTATTACCGTATCCTCGGTATCACGCCTGCTGCACTGCAGTATAGACATACAATGTCATGAATAGTGCACAAAGCATACAAATGATTGTGCATGACTGTCGGACAAACTGCAACAAACAATGAACGAAGATTCATTTACCGGTAAAGTATTTTGAACAATCGCTCAGTAACCAACGATTTTTCAGCCCCTTGCAGCGATCCCAGGCGGTTTCACTCTGCAACAGGGCTGCTATTCTTGAAGCACTCTTTTCCATAAGCCGGAGCCGATGATGATCGCCCCTTCTGTCGCTGATACCTTGCGGGAATACCTGTCACTACTGGAGTTGCTGGACGATGCCTACTGGGAAGCCAGCACCCTTCAGCACAAGGACATGCTGTACGACATTATCAGCATCTTTCATCAGGAGGTGGCGGAGCTGAACAAGCTCAGCGTGATGGATCACCACTACCCCTACGAGGTGATCACGGAAGGCATACGGCGGGTTATTCCGAAACTGTTGCGACTGGAGGAACAACAGGAGGATGTTATCCAGCGCACCCAGACCGTGACTGATTTCAAGGAAATCCAGTCATCGGTCCTGGCCATTCTGGAGTCACAGCTGGACGACGTCTGACACCTATCAGGCAGCGACGAGCGGCCATTCGGTCCGGGGCAGTTTCGGGCAGTGGCGACAAATCGTCCAGACGAACTTCCCCAGTGCCGGCAGATGATGCCCTACAATCGGCAGCCCGGTATTGAGCAGGCTGACCGATATATCACGTGAGGCATCTGCCCAGCAGAATTTGTTGATCAGGCCCACGTGCCCAAAGGCTTCACGGCTGTGCGGCCCCCAGATACCCACAGGATCGCCGCCCAGCATCAGGCCGGCACTGAAGCGCATCGGAATCATCATCGTGCGATCGATCTGCAGCGAACCGAACTGCTGAATCGCCCGACGCACCGTTTCGGTCGTGCAGATGCGCTGACCATTCCAGACGCCACCATTCAGCATCATCTGAAAAAACCGTCCCATCTCATCAGCGGTACCACAGAGGTTACCCGCAGGAATGACCGCCTCCTGAAAACGGGGATCATTGACCACCGTTTCGATGGTCTCAATGTCACCCCCCAGCGCCCGGCGCAGGATCCAGGACACCGGGAACACCGGCGCCGGGCCGGTCGCGTAGTTGCATGCCAGCGCGTCGAGTTTGTCTCGCTGGATGCCGTAGGTGAACCAACGCATCCCCATGGGTTGGCGAATATGGCGATCAAGAAAATTCTCGATCGAGTCGCCGGTAACCCGCTCCAGCACCTGTTGCAGCACATAACCGCCGGTAATGGCGTGGTAGGCCACCTTGGCACCGTCGACCTCGACCGGCCGGGCATCACACAGAATGCGCCAGATCGCATCGGTATCCCAAAGCACGTCCAGTGGTGTGTTTTTCGGTATCGCCGGTATGCCCCCTCGATGGGACAGAATCTGGTGAATGGTAATCGTGCGTTTGCCATTACGGGCAAATTCAGGGCAATAGTGACTGACCGGATCAAGCAGGTTGATACGCCCCTGCTCTGCCAGAATATGGATCAGCAACGCCGTTACCGCCTTGGATGCCGAGAAATAGCAGATCGGGGTGTCGTTGGTCATCACCGTTTTGGGTGTTTGCCGGCTGTCCCGGGGACCGTTACCCGCGGCGTGTCCCAGTGAGCGCTGCAGGATAATCTCGCCCTTGTGACGAACCGACAGCTGCATCCCCGGATGGGTGCCGGTGCGGTAGAGCCGCTCGGCGCTGCGCCAGATGTCATCCACGGCATCCGGTGACAATCCGACAGTTTGAGGGCGCACTTCGCTGGCATTATCTATAGAAGTCACCGGCGCCAGATCACGCGGTATAGCGGCGGAGTTCAGGGCACGGCGGGTAATACGATTCATGGGCAGACATCCTTCAGACTGCGTTGGTGTTTGCCACCTGGGAGATGGATTCCCTAGTTTAGATCAGCCTGAGGGCTGAGACAGTGACGCAATCGAATGATACATTGCGGTGATAGCCAACTTCGACGGCCTGACATACTCAATACGGGCCAATTCACTGATAACTCGGGACGGGATGCCAACGTGATTGCACTTTACCTGCTGGCCGCTATCGCGGTAATCGGCTTTGCTGCAGACCGGCTGTTTTTCTATCCCCGCCGGCGCCAGAGCGACATTATCTCGCAGGCTTTTCCTGACGAGTGGCGCAAGCAGCTTGAGCGAGACATGATGCACTACACCCGTTTACCACAAGATTTACGCAAGAAACTTGAGGATGGTGTTCTGCTTCTGCTCGACAGGGTCAGTTTTTATGGCTGCAACGACGTCGAGGTCACGGATGCCATGAAGCGACTCATTGCAGCTCACGGGGCACTGCTAACCTGCGGCATGAGGACCGGCTACGATTCGGGAATCCGCACCATACTGGTGTATCCCGACGGCTACCGGGCGCCATCCCACACGGCAGAAGGCATGGTGCACACCACGACATCGGATGCCCGGCTTGGCGAATCCTGGGGCGATGGCAGGGTTGTGCTGGCATGGTCCACGCTTAAACAGGAAGCCGCCGATCCGCAGGCTACCAGCAACCTGGCAATCCATGAGTTTGCCCATCAACTCGATACACTGGATGGTCAGGCCGATGGTGCGCCACCCCTGTCCTCAGGGGAGCAGGCCCGCAATTGGGAGGCCGTGTTCTCAGAATCCTGGGAGCGCCTCAAGGCGGCACCCACCAACCCCCACAATGTGCTCGACCCTTACGGCGCAACGAATCCGGCGGAATTTTTTGCGGTAGCAACTGAAGCCTTCTTCCAGTCACCGCAGGCTCTGCAGACCCACGAGCCGCATCTTTATGACTGCCTGAAAGGGTTTTACCAGCTGTCGCCTGCCGACTGGGGCAAACAGACCTGATTACGGCCGGCACTTTTGGCGGCATACATGGCTTTATCCGCAACACTGCAGAGTGTTTGCCAGTTGTCACCATGCAGAGGATAAACCGCCACACCTATACTCACCGACAGGTTGATGCTTTCACCTTCGGCCACCTCAATGTCCTGTTCGGCCACCAGACTGCGCAGGCGCTCCGCCGTCTCGCTGGCTTCCTCCAGATCACGTTCCGGCAGTACCACCACAAATTCTTCACCACCGTAGCGGGCGGCAATGTCCACCGCACGTACAGAGGACTGCAGCAAATCACTTATCCGGCGTAAAACGTCATCACCTTTGGCATGACCAAAGCGGTCATTCACCGACTTGAAGTGGTCCACATCAATCCACAGCAGAGCCACCGGCCGCCGATAACGCCGCGCCCTGCGGACTTCGCTTTCCAGGCGGGCTTCCAGCTCACGCCGGTTCAGGAGGCCGGTGAGGGCATCATGGGTGGCCATGCGGGACAGTTCCTGCTCCAGCGCCTTGCGTTCGGTGATATCGAAAATGATTCCTTCGAGCATCAGCTCGCCGTCCACATCGACCCCGCGCCCTTTCTCCCAAACCCAGATTCTCTTGCCGTCACGGCGGGTAATGGCGTACTCGATGGCAAACGGCTCCGCCTCCGCAATAGCGTTCTCAACGGTACGGGTGTTCTTGTCATTGTCGTCCGGCTCAATCAGATCAAGAAACGAGACCACATTGTTTTCGATCAGCTCGTCTGGCTCGTAGCCGGTAATCTCGCGACAGCCTTCCGAGACGAACTTCATGGTCCAGCTTTCGTCAAACAGGCAACGATAGGCCATACCCGGGATATTGCCCATCAAGGTCTTCAGCTGGCGTTCGCGGCCACGGGCATCCGCCTCGGCGTTACGCCGATCCGTCACATCGAGCGCAATTACGATAATCCCGGCGACCTTTCCATGCGCGTCATACAACCGGCGACCACTCCAGGACATGAGGCGTTTTTCCCCATTGCGGGTGACAATGGGTGCTTCAACCTCCGATACCTGCTCCCCCATATTCAGGGTATCCGCAGCCTTCTTGATAAGCTGGTCATGAAACGTCCGATCGGGAAATAACTGACGCCAGATCCGGCTGTGGCCAATCACATCCTGTCGTGCGTAACCACTGATGTGCTCCGCAGCCTTGTTCCAGATCAACGCCTTTCCGTCTGCCGCAAACACATTGATCCAGACCGTGGCATTGTCGATCACGCTCTCCTGGAACTGACCCAGCTCACGAATCGCATTCGCTTGCTCTTCGTTGAGAGACTCGCTTTCACGTTGCTCGAGCAGGAGCTGATAGACCACATAGAACAGCAACAAACTGCTGACCAGCACAAAGCCCCAGCCCATGTAGGTCTGCACCGGTGAATAGAGTTCAGGATTCTTGAAAAGCGCAGCGGCAAGCTGATCACTGCCGATAACCCACAGGCATCCGATTGCACCGTAGAGCACACCCACCAGCAAAGCCCTGCGGAACGGGGAGGAGGACTCCCTGGACATTTTCATCTACGGTTAAATCCTTCTTGGAAGGCGCATCACCTGCAAGTGACGCGAAAATCACGCTCTCCAGCGAAATCGTTGCAATGCTGACTCAAACAATAGCGGTTGGGCCGGTCAACGTCGAGCGCATTGCGCGCCCTGTCAGCCCCGTTTGACAGGATTTCACCCCGAACGTGCCGAACCTTGTCCCAATCGTCGTAAACGGCGGCTCCAGCGGGTCCGGGCATAGCGACGCATGTTGGCAACATTGTCCGTCTCATCCATGATTTCGAGCCCGAGAATCGTTTCGATGATGTCCTCCATCGTCACCAGGCCGGCCCAGACATTTTGCTCGTCGTAGACCACCGCCATATGCTGGCGCTGGCGCAGCATATCCGAGAACAGGCTTTCGATATCCGCTTTGATCCGTGTGGTCATCGCTTCCCGCGCTACCGTCATCACCAGCGCATCGCCTTCGGCCGTCAGCACATCGGATTTGTGAACATAACCCAGCGTCGCGTCTTCGTTGTCGACAATCGGGTATCGGGTGAATGGCAGCTTTTCGTAGTCTTCCCTGAACGCGGCAACCGTCAGGTCCGGCGCCACAAAACGGCAGACCGTGCGGGGCGTCATCACCGAGTCGACGGTAATTTCATGCAGCCGTAGAATATTCTGGATCACCCGGCGCTCATCCTCGTCCAGTGCCTGATGCTCACGGCCTATCTCGGTCAGCGCGCTGATTTCGGCGCGGATATCAATATCGGGTTCCTGGCCGCCAATACGTCGCGTGATGATATTGGAAAACCAGATAAACGGCTTGAGCGGCACCATAATGAACCGCAGCACGACTGGAAGGTAAGGCGCCAGCTCGCGCCAGAAGCGAGCACCGATCGTTTTCGGAATAATTTCAGAGAACACCAGAATGGCGAAGGTCATCACCCCTGACGCCACACCAATCCAGATTTCGCCGAACACGACGGCCACCTGTGCACCAACGCCAGTGGCACCAACCGTGTGGGCCACGGTATTGAGTGTCAGGATAGCCGCAAGCGGATCGTCAATATTGTCTTTGAGCTGTCGCAACTGTTCGAACAGGCGAGGGCGCTGCTCCCGCAGGGACGCAATATAGCTCGGGGTCACGGAAAGCAGGGTGGCTTCAAGCACCGAGCATAAAAACGAAAAGCCTATGGATATGGCCGCAAAGGCAATGAGCAGTAACATAATCAGAACCGCGAAAAAGCAGGCACTCCAGTCTACGCAAGTGAGCCCAGCCGGGTAAGGGGCAGAAGGTTGCGGCTTGGTCATCCAGCGCCGGGCATCTGAATAACGGGCGCCAACGTAGTCTGAACTGTAACCGCGGCGCGCCTGAGTTTCCGGCGCAACCGCCTGCCCTCTTGCTGACGTTTTGGAGTCCGAATGAAGCCTGTTGCCAGTTTGGTTGCCCTGTTATTGCTCGGCGGCTGTGCCAGCCACCTTAACCCTCCGGACCAGACCATTTATTTCGAGGAAACAGACTGGCATATGCAGCAACAGGTTCGATATTCACCTGAAGACTGGCCTCAGGCTTTGTTCGCAGACATTTATCTGCCCGACGATGTCCAATCCGCTCCGGCGGTGCTGCTGGTTCATGGTGGTGGTTGGGAGGGGCGCTCGCGGGGCGACATGGACAGCATTGCCGAAACCCTGGCTTCCAGAGGCTTTGCTGTCATGAACATTGATTACCGCTTTGCGCCTGCCTATCGCTTTCCCGCGCAACTGCACGATCTCCAACAGGCGATGCACTGGCTCCACCGGCAGAGCACGGAGCTGGACATTGATACCCGGCGCATTGGCGCCTTTGGCTATTCATCGGGAGCGCATCTGGTCAGCCTGTTGGCATTGGTCGCCAGTGAAGGCGGGCCTCTCGACAGCCCTTACGGCGGGCCGGAAACCCGTCCGGTCGCCGTCGTTGCGGGTGGCACACCCTCTGATTTACGCAAATTTGGTGATGGAAAACTGGTGGAGCAGTTTCTGGGCGGCACCATTGAAACTCACCCCGAAGCCTACACCGCAGCATCGCCCGTCACTCACATTACCGCGGATGCGCCCCCATTCTTCCTCTATCACGGCGCGTGGGACTCGCTGGTGCCAACGGATCATGCGACGGATTTCCAGGCTGCCCTGGCCGCCAAAGGCATACCAACGGAAATGGAGATCTTACGTTTACGAGGCCATATCACCACGTTTCTGTTCAGTGGCAGCGCGATTGACGATGGAATCCAGTTTCTGGGGCGGCAGATGGGTATGGGGGACTAAGTCTCTCACTCAGGCACGGGCCTGATGTTTTAATAGGCTACCAGCCGATAAAAGGCCCGATACTCAAAGCGAGAATAAATACGACAGCAACCAATACCGCGAGCACTGTCACCGGCCTGCGCCATAACCGCTGGCCGAAAGAGAGTACCGAGCCCTCCTGTTTCTGCTGCTCGTAAAGGGCCTTCTGAGTGGTAAAGCGCTGTTGCTGGTAGGCCTTCAACAACGCTTTGGCACGCTCCGCCTCATCCGCATCCCGCGCCCAGAACCCACCCATGCTGATCCCCCAGCGACTCGGCGGCGTCTCGTAATAGTCCACATTGTTGTCGTCGAGCAACGCGCGAACGTCATCAGCCTCGTCGTCAGGCACGTTGCGCAGATTCATCAGGAAATGGGGCATAAGTTACCTATCTATCGGATAAATCAAAAGATTTTAACTTTTTTCACAAAAATGGAGCATTTCCTTACAAACTGAATATTGGTTCATTAATTCATATAGTTAGCGCTCATTTTCTCCGGCAAAACATTACCGAAAGTTTACCTATCCCCAATTTTAGGTATAGCGCCCCTCTCAGCCTGCCCCTAGATTTCGCACTACTGAAATACCTATCGCCAAAACCGACCCGTTTGAGGGTCGGTCCACGAAATTCGCTGGAGAACTGGACATGCTGCTAAACGTCAAACACTTCAGGGCCCTTGCCCTGATCACGATGCTCGGAGGCTGCGCTGCAATCGATCCTCCAAAGACAACGGTTTATAACATTACCACCGTGCCGAGCGGTGCCACTATCTACAAAGGCCCGACACCGGACAACCTGACTGAATACCAGACCACACCATTCAACGCTGTGATGACCAACAATACGAGCCTGCGCTGGTCAAACAGCTATTTCCAGGCACGTATGGAAGGCTATGAAGATACTGAAGTTTTTCAGCAGCCCATGTTTCCCCTTGGTACACCAACAAGTATCAGCTTCACTCTGACTCCGGTGACAGGGACTGAAGAAGATCTGGCACCTTTCCGCGCGACCAATACCATTCCCGCGTACAAGACGTTTCTTGAGCAATACCCGAGGACGCCGCTCCGGGCTGACGTATACGAGCTTATGATTGAGCGTGCGGCGGTTTCCGGCGAACCCATCAAAGCCTCTCTGGCGCTGGCCGCAGAATACCCCGACATGGTGCCGATGCTGAACGAAGACATCCAGCTGTACCTCGTCGGTCCTGAAGGATTGAAAGTATTCCAACTCGCCGATGCGATCGAAACGGGCGCCCGGTCTGATGATCTTGTTGTGGCCATCCAGGCCGCGGACAGCGGCTACCGACCGTTTACTCTGGAAGAAATTGATCACCTCACTTCCATGGGCTTTTCCGACGACGTGATCACCGCCATGACAGACAAAACGGAAGCCATCGCCCGCGCCATCGAAGCCGCAAAACATTCACTGGTACTCGCCAATAATACCGGTCGCTACATGTGCCCCTGGACCAGCGACGGCGTCACCGCTGAATGGGTAGACAAGGCGATCAACGCCAACATGGGCGCCACCGCAGGCTCAGGGCTGGGTGCAGTAGCCGGCAGCTTCCTCGGTTCACAGTTGCTCGACCAGGTACCGGGTGGCTCGCTGTTGGGCGGTCTGGTTGGTGGTATCGCCGGTTCGGCGGCTGGCGAGGATGTGGGTCGTGATAGCGCCATTCAGGCGTCTGGCGGCTGGGACTATATCCGAGCCACGTCCGATCGCTCCTTCAACAACCTCAACGACATGGCCGTCTACCTCAGCCAGGAATACGGCGGACACTCCAACTACCAGGATGTGATGAACGCCGCGGTTGCGATTTATCCCGAGTTGGCTAACCACATTCGTTAATCATTCCGGGCAATGCTGTCTCTTGCATTGCCCGTCTATTTGTTCAGGAGCCGGATCATGACTCTGACTTACAAAGGCGGCATTTGCACCGCCCTCGCGCTGTCTTCCTTGCTGCTCACGGGCTGCGCAACACAAATTGAAAATGCTGCAGGTAAGCCTACGGTATACGAAGACCCGTCAACCACCGGCCGTGTCAGTGGCGTTGGTATTGAAAGCCAGGACGTCGTCGGCATGACCGACCAGATGATGCGCGACATGCTCAGCAATCCCATGCTGACCGGCCGTGACACGTCGCCACGGATCATCATCGATAACCAGTACATGCGTAACGAGAGCTCGTCGGTGATTAACACCAACCAGTTGACAGACCGACTGCGCATCGAGCTGAACCGTGCCGCCAACGGGCGCATGGTATTCGTTGCCCGCGAACTGTCCGACATGGTCCAGCAGGAACGCGACTTGAAGCGTGATGGCGTGGTTGACGGCGGCACCATTCGCAAAACCCGGGCTCAGGCTGGCGCCGATTTCCGTCTGGCAGGTCGCATTACCTCACTGGACGCAGTCGACCGCAGCACCGGTACCAAATCCCGTTATAGCCAGATCACATTTGAAATGGTTGATCTCGAACTGGGCACCATTGTCTGGAGCGGCTTGTATGAAATGCGCAAGGCAGCACAAGACAATGTCCTTTACCGGTAAATTACGGCCCGTCATCGCCGCCAGTGCCGCATGCTTGCTACTGGCCGGCTGTGCCACTGGTCCCAAACAGTTCGAGCGGGCAACGCTGGATACCGGTCAACAGGATCTGGTCGCCAGCAAGCCGGCTGCGTTGCAGTCGTACTACCGTGATCTCTACGCAGAGGGGCGCCGAAACGAGGTACTCAATCTGATGGAGATAGGCACTGCCGCCTATCGTCTGGGGCTCTACAACGAGGCCAAGTCAGCCCTTGATGAAGCGCGGCTCAATATCGAAAGCGTTTATGCCGACAACGACGCCGCCCGCAAAGCCCGCAGCATCTGGTATGAAGAGAGCGAAAAGGAGTTTAAAGGCGAGGCCTACGAGCGCTGCATGGTGTACTTCTACCTGGGGCTGATTTTTCTTCAGGAAGGCGACTACGGTAACGCCCGCGCCAGCTTTATCAGCGGGTTGCTGCAGGATGCGTTTGCTGAAGAAGAGCAGCACAGCGCTGACTTTGCCTCGCTGCTGTATCTGGCTGGCTGGTCGGCCCGCCTGATGGGCAGCGAAACCCTGGCACAGGAGCACTTCAGGGAGCTTCAACTCTACCGGCCCGATGCCCCGCTTCCCGGACCTGACGACAATGTTCTGCTGATTGCCGAAACCGGCACGTCACCCCGCAAGCTGGCTGATGGTGTTGGCCATTACCAATTGGTTTACCGGCGTGGCAAAGACTTCAAGGATACAGCTGCAGTCGTCCGAATCGATGATAGCTGGACCCGTCTTTACCCGATCGAAGATGTGTACTTTCAGGCGTCAACCCGCGGTGGCCGGGCGATTGACCGCATCGTCAAAGGACAGGTCGAGTTCAAGACCAACGCGCGCGAATTTGGCACCAGCCTAAGCGAAGTCAGTCGTAGCAACTGGCTGGCCGGTGCCAGTGCTGCCGCAGGTGGCGCGCTTGGCGCAGGCTATGCCGCGGTCTCGCTGGTCAGCGTCGCTGCCCAGGGGCTGTCCGCCTCTGCAGTGGTGCGCGCGGATACTCGTTACTGGGACGGTTTGCCGGACACGGTACACCTGTTGCCAATGCACGCAACGGCAAACGAAGGGCTGACTATTCGTTATCTGGACAGCCACGGCATTCCTGTCGGCGGCCTTTCAAAACGCTTTGCAGTTCACATGGACGCCAACGGAAACGGCGTCGCTTTCGCCTCTTCCCGATAGTCGGAACTGAATGAGGAACCCAAAATGAAGATGATCAAATCGCTCACTGTCGCCGCTCTCGCAGCATTATCACTCAGTGCCTGTCAGAGTCTGCCCAGCAACTCGACCGACCTGACCGAACGCACGACACCGGTCGGCTACAACACCGTTGTTTTCACCGACTACAATCTCAGCCGTAGCTGGACCGGTGGCCTCTTCGGCGACGACAAGCGCTATCGCCTGTCTGTGACCAAACACGGCCAGCGAACTTCAGCCACCGGCACAACAGAAGTCTATGTTGTGCTCCGTAATCACACCGATTTTGACTACCCTGTCGAGGCCCGCACTCACTTTGTCGATAGTGACGAGGTACCCGCCGACGCCGATGCCGTCTGGAAGCGTATGACCGTGCCAGCCAACAGCGTGGCGACATATCGCGAACTGTCCATCAGTGCCGCGCCACTGAAATATCGAGTTGAAGTGAGGGGGATGCAGTAATGCGTCAATCCATACTGGCTATTGCAACGACCTGCCTGATCGCACCGTCCACATTTGCTGCCACTGATCATGCCGAAACGCCCATGATGGCCGCCCCGGTGAAACCGGTCACCTCGGAAGACCGCAGAATCGAAGCGGAGGCGGGTGAACGGTCCGAGTCTTCCGATGCCATCATTGCTCGCTTTCGCCAGGCCTATCCGGCCAGCCAGCCCCTGTCGGCCGCCATTTTCTGGAATCGCAAATTTAACGGACAGGTAAGTGACTGGATGTCATCCCGCCGTACCGTCGTCAGCAGCGCCGGTTCTATAAACGGCAAGATCCCCGAAGGGGCTGTGACGCTGCAGGGTGAGGGAACCGCCGCAGCCCAAGTGGAATACCGCTCTGCACACGCCAATAGCGGTCAGGCGCCGGCCTTTGAGATCCAGGCCGGCTTTATCCGCCAACTGCAACAGGCTGGCGCCCGGCCAATGGATCGCAATGCGCTGATGAGGCTGACGGATAACGCTCTCGAAGACGGTACATTTTCGCGCCTGTCACCGGACAACTCACGGCTCGAAATGCATGCCCTTGCCAAACATACGGATCTAATGATTCAACTTGAAGGCAGCGGTGTCAGCGGCTACCGGATTACCGTTATCGACATCAAGAGCGGCGAGATCCGCACCATGGTGAGCGCCAGTGGCCTCCCGCCGGAAAGCGAGCACCCCGGGCGCTGGGTAACTTCCAGCAACGGCTTTGAGAAACAGCGAGAGCCGATTACGCTGGAAGACGTCGGTCAGGAACTGGCGCTGCAGACACTGCAGGCACTGGCACCCTGATACCCGCCAGGGTCGGGAGAGGACAGGTTGGCGAGGCGCAGGTATCATGACCGGAATTCCCACCGGAGCTTTTCATGATACCGTCGCAAACCGCCGTGATTCAGTCCACTCGCAGCTGGCTTGAACGAGCCGTCATCGGCCTCAACCTGTGCCCGTTTGCGCGAGCCCCCTATCTCAAAGCCCAGGTTCATTTTGCGGTATCAGAAGCGACCGCCAACGACGCGTTGATTGATGACCTGGTCGACGAAATCCAGGCCCTGATGGCGGCCGATCCCGCCGAGCGGGAGACCAGCCTGCTGATCCTGTCACGCGGGCTTTCAGACTTCGCCGACTTTAATGACTTCCTATCCGTGGCAGACGCACTTCTTGAAACCCTTGAGCTCGATGGCATCCTGCAAATTGCCAGCTTTCATCCTGACTATCAGTTTGCAGACACCGCGCCTGACGACATTGAGAACTACACTAACCGTTCGCCTTATCCTGTGCTTCACCTGTTGCGGGAATCGAGCATTACCCGGGCGGTTGATACGATGGACGATACTGACGCCATCTACCGAGCCAATATCAACACTCTGCAACGGCTGGGACTGACGGGCTGGCAAGCGCTCTGGAAGCAGGACTGATACTGGCCGAAGGCCCGGGCCAGGCGCTACACTTCAAGCGCCACACTATTCGCCACTAAACCGAGGAACCGGATGCCACACGGCCCACTCACGCTGTTATTGGAGTTCGATGATCAGGTCCGGCGTGACCAGACCCAGACAGCATTGTTCCTCCATCGACGCGACCGGCGTTACGCTCTGGATTGCCTTGCCAACCAACAACGGCCCGGTATTGCCGGCTGGCTTGATCATGTCCAGACACGGGTTCCGGCGACAAGCCGACCCGATCACGATTCCCGCCTGAAACCCTGGCGACGACTGACCCTGCTGCTTACGCCTGTTGGCGCTCTGCTGGGCATGCTGACAATGCTTGGCCTGCTGTTCTATGACGGTAACCAGCAAATCAATGTGACCGTGATTATCGGATTTGTCGCACTTCAGCTGCTGCTCGCTGTGCTGACGACCGGTCAGGCGCTGGTCGGCTGGCGCCCCTGGGGCAAGTTGCTCAGCAGCATTCCCCGAGGAGACGACAGCAAACGGTCGCAAATCCACCCGATGCTGGCTCAACTTCAGCCCCAGCTCGCCGCCTGCACGGCGCACCAGATGGCGCTGGCTTTCGCCGTTGCTGGCTGGCTGACACTGATCGCCATGGTGGTGGTGCAGGATCTGGCGTTCGGCTGGAGTACGACACTGCGCACCTCGGCCGATGCCTATACCGGCATAGTGCAGGGGCTGGCAGCGCCGTGGGCCAATTGGTTACCGTCTGCTGTGCCATCACTGACGCTGGTCGAGCTGACCCAGTTTTTCCGGTTATCGGATGCCGTGGGTGATAACCCGGCGCGCTATGGTGACTGGTGGCCGTTTGTCGCCATGCTATGGCTGACCTATGCCATTGTTCCGCGGCTGCTATTACTGGTTTTTGCCCGTCTGCACCTGCGTTTTCAGGCCCGCAGGCTGCTGCGTTCCCACCCTGGCCGCCAGTCGTTGCTGCACCGGTTTGCCACCCCCACACTGGATACCGGCAGCGACCTGACCGACAGTGGCTCGGCGCCGGCGGCACCACAGCAACAGGAGCTGCATGCACTGCCAGCCGGCGATGCGCTGGTGTGCTGGGCCGGCGCAGGCTCCGAAGTGACCGACATTCGAACCCGGCTTCAGCAGAATGCCAAGGTGTTGGTTCTGCAGGCAGGAGGCACTGCCAGCCTGAACGAGGATCAGCAGACGATCACCCAGCTGGCAGAGCATGACAGACCGGCGATTATCCTGTGCCGGGCGTGGGAACCGCCCACCGGCGAGCTGGCAGACTTTATTCGGGACACCCGCCAGCAAGGCCCCGCAAATCGCGTAATCGCACTACTGCCTGTTGGCGGGGAAACGCCGCTGTCACCAGCCTCGGACATACAGAGTGCCCAGTGGCTGCGCTTTGTTGAACGCCAGCAGGATGCCAACCTCTGGGTCTGCGCCTTGCCCGCAGCACCTTCAGCGGAGGCCCGTCATGGTTGAAGCGCCCAGTTTCGCAGTCGTCGGCCACCCTAATCGCGGCAAATCCAGTGTCGTCGCTACGCTGTCGCAAAATGACGGTATTGCCATTGCGATGGAACCGGGCACCACCCGCGAAAGCCATGCTTACCCTCTGACCGTCGATGGCAACACCCTTTACACTCTGATCGACACACCCGGTTTTCAGCGCCCACGCAAGCTTTTGGCCTGGCTTGAAGCCCATAGTGCTTCCGCATCCGACCGGCCGGAAACCGTGCAGGCATTCTACAACCAGCACCGGGATGATCCGCAGTTCCATGACGAATGCGAGTTGCTCAAGCCCATCCTTGAGCAGAATGCCGGCATCATCTATGTGGTTGACGGGTCTGTGCCCTACAGCGCCGCCAATGAAGCGGAAATGACCATTCTTCAGTGGACCGGGCGGCCCAGCCTCGCGCTGATCAATGCCATCGGCAGCGACGACTACAGTGACCGCTGGGAGAATGCACTGGGCCAGTATTTCAGGATTGTGCGCCGGTTTAACGCCGTCACCGCGCCGTTCGAGCAACACCTCGGGTTGCTGCGAGGATTCGGCCAGCTGGAAGCTCGCTGGGAGCAACCGCTCACAGCCGCCACCGATCATCTGGAACACCAACGCCAGCAGCGACAGACCGACTCCGCCGATCTGATCACCCGCGCCCTGAGTGACATGCTGCAACTGCAGGTCACCGGTAGTATCGGCCCGACAGAATCCCGCAGCGCGGCGAAACAAACATTGCAGCAGCGCTGGATAGACAGCCAGCGCAAGCGTGAACGCCAGCTTCGACAGGGCGTGGAATCGATCTATCAACACCACCGGATTCAACGGCAGGAAGCAGAACTCCACTGGGCAGGCGACGATGATCTGTTCGGTGATCACAGTCGCGCGCTCTGGGGCGTCAGCCGCACCCATCTGGCAACCGCCGGATTTGGCGCTGGCGCCATCAGCGGCGTTGGAGTGGATGCCCTGACACTGGGGCATTCGCTGGGTGCGGGCGCACTCCTGGGCGGCATTGTCGGAGCTGCCGGCAGCTACTATTACGCCAACCGGCTGGGCAAGTGGTCGATGGGGCCGCTCCGGCAAGGGCATCGAAGCGTGCGCTTTGGTCCGGCAGCCGACCTGCAGTTCGGCTATATTGTATTAGGCAGGGCGCTGAATCACTGGTATCAGATCAGTCATCGCAACCATGCCGGTCGCGACCCGGTCAATCTGGCCACCACCGGGGAGCACTGGATCAGCCAGCTCGGCAAAGATGACCAGCGCCAGCTTCAGAGTCTGATCCAGCGCTTATGCAAAGGGACCACTGACGGCCGGCGTCATGATCAGTGGATACAGACCATCAACCACACCATGCATGCCTTCAGCCAATGGCAGCAAAACGAAGCCACCGGCACATCGCCCGCGCAGTCCGTCTGAAGGGATAGCTACGGAATGCATTTGAATTCGTAGAAAGGGGCATGTTTATACTAATGGCTTGTTTGACTAAACAAATTGGGGATGACGATGAAAATAGTAAAGCTCGATGACATCATTGGCTCAGATCAGGATGTTCACGGACCGAACTGGAATAGCCGCCGCCTGTTGCTGAAAAAGGACGGAATGGGTTTTTCCATGCACGAGACCATCATCCCGGCCAACACTGAACACACCTTCTGGTACAAGAACCATCTGGAAGCGGTTTACTGCGTGGCTGGCAACGGCAGCATCGAAGACCTCGCCACCGGTGAAGTTCACCAGATTTCTGACGGCGTGCTGTACGCACTGGATAACCATGACCGCCACATTCTGCGCGGTGGCACTGAAGACATGCGCCTGATCTGCGCCTTCAACCCGCCGGTTACCGGCCGCGAAGTACACGATGAAGACGGCGCTTACCTGATCCCTGACGACGAGTAAGCATCCCGTGTGCGGGTTCGTTTATTCATGATAAGCGCAACCACACGACATCACCGGACAGGTTGATTATCGTCTGTCCGGTGACCTCCCTGGCTCTCGCCCCTTCGATATAACCCGCTAAAAGTTGCCCTATCCATCCGATTAACGCCGATTTCAGGCCGGCCAACACGCCTTGTGTAAGATCCTTTGCAGCACTCTGAACAACTCTTTCCCCTAATCCAATTGCGAATCATTTGCGTTTATTAAATTAAATCAATATCATTCGCAAAAATTGATGTGCATATGGAAATGCCACCCTTACACTGTCCAGAGGTATTGCATGTCCACTTCGAACCACGCCGTTCGCTCCCTGACTGCGGCCATTCGCCGCACGCTGCCCGTCGCATTGATACTTGTTCCCGCTACTGCGCTTGCGCAGTCTGACACCACGACACTTGATACATTAGTCGTGTCAGACACCGCACTGAAGGTGGAAACGCCTTTGGTGGAGACGCCTCGCCCTGCATCCGTTGTCGATCAGGAAGAGCTTGAAGAGCGCAACGTCCAGTCACTGGATGAGACCTTCCGCTACCGGGCAGGCGTGCTGTCTGGCCAGTACGGCGGAGACAACGACACCGACTGGTTCAAGATACGCGGCTATGATCAGGCGACCTATCAGGATGGCTTGCGCATATACCGGGAAGGCTTTTATCAATGGCTACCGGAAACCTTCGGGCTGGAACGGGTTGAATTATTGAAAGGCCCGGCGTCCATTCTCTATGGTGAAGCACCTCCGGGTGGCGTCATCAATGCCATCAGCAAACGGCCGACGGAAACACCCCAGGGGCTGATTGAGGTGCAGGGCGGCACCAATGATCATCAGCAACTTGGTGTGGACACCGCAGGCCCGATTTCCGATGACGGCGACGTCCGCTACCGCCTCGTAGGGCTCTACCGCTCTGGCGAAGGCGATATAGATTATACCGAGAACGAACGTTACTACTTCGCGCCGAGTCTTGAGTGGGACATTACCGACCGCACGCAACTAACCATTCTCGCCAGCCTGCAAAAAGACGATGCAGTGCCCTACAACGGCTTCAAACTGCCTTACGGTACGGTTGAAGAAACGCCGTTCGGCAAGGTTGATCCTTCAACCAGCTACAGCGAACCGGATTACGACACCAACGAGCGTACCCAGACCGCCATCGGCTATGAATTCTCCCACGCATTCAACGACAACTGGTCGTTCGAACAGGACTTCCGCTACAGCAAGCTGGACCTTCTACTTCGTAGCAGCTACATCCTGTATGCCGATAGCCCACGCACCGGCGTTCGGGGCCTGACGTATCGCGACGGCGAAATCGAAAGCTGGACTGTGGACAGCCGGATGGTCGGCAAGTGGTTCACCGACCGTACCGAAAACACCCTGCTGATCGGGCTGGATTACCAGAACCTCGAGAATGACGGTCTGGAGGGCAACCTGTACACCTTCGGCAACGCCTCCATTGACCTTTTCGATCCCCAGTACGGTAACTACACCCCGATCGACCCGGCCCTGCTGGAATCCCGCGACATCACCAAAGACCAAACCGGTCTGTATGTTCAGAACCAGCTCCGCATTGATGATCGATGGATCGTGCTGGCAGGCGTACGCTACGATCAGGCCAAAACAGATAACGAGAATCGCACCACCAACACAACCCAGGAGGCAGACGACGAGCAGGTCTCCCTGTCGGGTGGCTTGATGTACCTGGCGGATAATGGCCTGTCGCCTTACCTCAGCTACACCGAGTCGTTCCAGCCCATTGCAGGCACCGATCCAAATGGTGATCTGTACAAACCACGTGAAGGCAAGCAGCTTGAGGCAGGTGTGAAGTTTGCTCCCGACTATCTGGACGGTTACGTCACCGCTGCGGTCTATCGCATTGAGGAGCAGAATTCACTGGTCACCTCCGCCACCGGGGGTAATCAGGTTCAGGAAGGCGAGCGCAATACCGATGGCCTTGAAGTGGAAGGCGTTGCTTACCTGACGGACAGGCTACAACTGACAGCCGCCTATACCTACAGTGACTCAAAAACGGAAAACAAGACCAGCTCAGCCGGTGAAGTGCGCGCTCCGCTGATACCTCGCCACATGGCCTCAACCTGGATTGACTACTCGTTCCTGGACACTGTGCCGGGCCTGAAAGTAGGGGGTGGCGCACGGCACATCGGCGAGAGCGTCGACGGCGACATCGAAGTACCGTCAGTTATGCTGTTCGACCTGATGGCCCAGTACGATTTTGCCCGCAACTGGCGCGCGCAGTTGAACGTCAACAACCTGACCGACAAGGAATACGTCGCCAGCTGCGACTACTGGTGCTACTACGGTGAGTCGCGTAGCGTAATTGGCAGCGTCAGCTACCGCTGGTAACATCAGGCGCTAAAAAAGGGCTGTATGACATCCGTCATACAGCCCTTTCTCATTTCTGCAGACTCAACCTGACACGTCAGCCCTCGGCCTGCTTCTCCAGCTCTGCCTTCTCGCGATTCTTCTTCCGCACTCTCAGGTTCAGTATCTCGACACCGAACGAGAACGCCATTGCGAAGTAGATGTAGCCTTTCGGGATGTGCATATCAAAGCCTTCACCCAGCAAGGCGACACCCACCAGAATCAGAAAACTCAGCGCCAGCATCTTGATAGTGGGGTGGGAGTCGACAAAGTCGCCGATTGGCTTGGCCGCCAGCATCATAACGCCCACCGCAATCATCACCGCAATGATCATCACGGCCACATGGTCTGCCATGCCGACAGCGGTAATCACCGAATCCAGACTGAACACGATATCAATCACCGCAATCTGCGCGAGAATGGCGCCAAAGCTGGCCACCGCCGCAACCTTTGCACTGCCTTCTTCGGTTTCGAGGCTGTTGTGAATCTCATGCACACTTTTGCCCAACAGGAACAGGCCACCCAGAATCAGGATAAGATCCCGACCTGAAATTTCCTGCTCCAGCACCACAAACAGCGGCGCTGTCAGCGTCATCACCCATGCCAGTGACAACAGCAACAGAATACGGGTGATCATCGCCAGCCCAAGACCGATGACCCTGCCTTTGTTGCGCTGATGTTCCGGCAAGCGCCCCACGAGGATCGAGATAAAAATGATGTTGTCGATCCCCAGCACGATTTCCAGCAACGTCAGTGTTGCCAGCGCAATCCACGCCTGGGGGTCATTGACCCAGCTCAGCCACTCCATTTAAAACTCTCCTATATATAAAACCGGCATCGTTTGCCAAAACCGCTAAAAGATCAGGGCGTCTTTGCGGGCACCGCGTAACCAGAGGGCCCAATTGTCCTGCATTACTCGCATACCACCAATATAATGTTCGTCCACCAGATAAGACGCCAGCGTCCGGTCCCCACGGGCATACTGATGCGTCAAACGGGTCAGAAAACTGCGCCCGGTGGGCGATGACAGCAGAAAATAGACAAACTCCCCGGTCTGGGACTGCAGCGAATACCCCTTATCGCGATAATGCCCTCGCCAATCGGTACTCTGCATTGAAAGAAACGCTTTCACGTCCGCCATCAGGTTCCTGTCCCGCATATCACGGACATCGGCGGCATTCTCAGGATGGGATTCAATCCTTAACCGGTCACCTGAGCGGGTCAGCATTTCCATCTGCTCGGCCAGCCCTTCATTTAGCCAGGCCGGCAAATAGGGCGTCAGCGTCGCCACGATCGCGTGGCCTGTTTCATGTTTGATGGTACGGAAGGTGCCTTCACGGTCTTCCCGTATATAGACCACGATGTCGTTGGTACGCCCCAGAAAGATACCGCGTGATGGCGGCAACGAACCCTCAATGCGTGTGCTAAGGAAGCTATCGTAGGCGGCCTTGTTGGCCAGTAGCAGAATATTCACGGGCACTGTGCGGTGAATATCGAAATAGAGCACGTCGTCAAAAAACCGGTAAACGTGATTCACATCGGCTTCAATACGTTCACGCTCGGTATCGGTGAGGGTGACGCCGTCACCGGCGATCACATCAATGTGATAGCGCTGCCAATCAGAGCGGACACCGCGTAACTGGACGGCTTCCTGCTGCTGGTTCTGCACCTGACGATCCCCGAAGTGCACCACCCCGTTTTCGTCGGTATAGCGGTAGATCTCGGCAAATGCCGCCAAAGGCTGCAACACGCATAGAAAAAACGCGAAATACACACTTCTCGCCATGGATCACTCCCTGTAATCAATGGGCGTCAGTGTAAAAGGAAGTGGCAAAGACAACCAGTGGCCGCACATGCGGCCACTGGAGGCAGATATCAGACGTAGTAATCCTGCAGCGGAGGGAAGCCGTTAAAGCAGACCGCGCTGTAGGTGGTGGTGTAAGCACCGGTGGTGAACCAGTACATCCGGTCACCCATGGCCAGGTTCAGTGGCAGGCCGTACTTGTAGTGCTCGTACATGATATCGGCGCTGTCGCAGGTCGGGCCGGCGATCACCACATCCTCACATTCACCGGTTTTCTCGGTGTACACCGGGAACTTGATCGACTCGTCCAGCGTTTCAATCAGGCCGGAGAACTTGCCGACGTCGGTAAACACCCAGCGGTGCAGGCCGTGACGCGACTTGCGTGAAATCAGTACCACTTCGCTCACAAGTACACCGGCGTTGGCAATCAGCGAACGGCCCGGTTCGATGATGATTTCAGGGAAGTCATCACCAAAGTCTTCACGGATGAAGCGCTCAATTTCTTCAGCATAGGTTTTCAGATCATTGGTGCGGCTGACGTAATTGGCCGGAAAACCACCGCCCATGTTGATCATCTGCAGCACAATGCCGTCTTCTTCCTTCAAGCGGTCGAAGATAACCTTCACGTTGCCGAGCGCCGCGTCCCAGGCGCCGATTTCGCGCTGCTGCGAACCCACGTGGAACGACACACCGTAAGGCACAAGGCCCAGATCGCGGGCCAGGATCAGCAGATCCATCGCCATGTCGGTGTGACAACCGAACTTGCGCGACAACGGCCAGTCAGCCGTTTGCGTGCCTTCAGTCAGAATCCGCACATACACCTTGGAACCCGGTGCTGCCTTGGCAATGTTGCGCAGGTCAGCTTCAGAATCCGTCGCGAACAGCCGCACACCACGGTCGTAGAAGGCACGAATGTCCTTCGACTTCTTGATGGTGTTGCCGTAACTGATCCGATCCGGGCTCACGTCCAGCGCCATGACTTTATCGAGCTCGTAAATCGACGCGATGTCGAAGTTGGAGCCACGATCACGCAGCAGCGACAGCACCTGCGGCGCAGGGTTGGCTTTCACTGCGTAATACACGTTTGCGTACGGGAAATTCTCAACCAGCTCGTCGTATTGATTCGCAATGGTGGCGGTATCAACAACGAGACAAGGGGTTTCCTGGGTATCCGCAAAAGCCTTGATGCGCTTGAAAGTCTCTGCGTCGTAGTAGTCTGTAATCTGGATGCTGTTCTGATCGTTCATGGGTGTTTAAGCGTTCTCCCTGTGGGCGCGGTTTGCGCAGGTAACGTAATGTTTACCGGGTAGAAAAAAAGCCCGTTCGATATGACGGGCCAGCATTTTCGCGAATGTAGAACCTTTTTCCGTATTCACCTAGTGAGGATATTTACCCATATCCCAAACGTAGTTTCTGGCATGAAAGTTGGCAAATTTCAGAGATGACGATACGCCTGCGCTGTCTGCCGAAGGCTCTGCATGACCGAAGGCCACGCGACACCGTTGCTGCGGGCAAATTCCCGTGTCTGATCCGATGAGAACGTGCGGGTCTGGATAAACTGGAGCGATTCCGGTGCGGTCTTCATTAGCGCCGAAACACCGGGAATACGCAACAGCCCCTGTAACACGCGAATAGGCATATGCCGCCGGGGCGGTTTGCGACCCAGCCCATTTGCCAGTTGGCCGATCACACCGTTAAGATTCGGTGTTTCCGCATCCAGCGCCAGCAAACGCCGAGGCACTGTTTGCGCTTCACAGGCCGCGACGATCAGACCGGCCAGCAGGTCGACCGGTACCAGCGGCAATTGATGCGCCGATGTGCCGGGGATCATCGTCAGGCGACCATGGGCCAGATTATCCATGAGTTGGTACAGCGGCTGCGCCGACTCCAGAGCACCGGTTTGACTGTGGCCTGACACCGTAGCCGGCTGCACTTCAATCCAGTCCAGACCCATCGAATCAGCCCATTGGCGTACCCGCAAGGCACCCTCGAGTTTGCTTGCTTCATAGGCTCCGGTTTGGCGGTAAACCGCCGGCCAATCCACCGTTTCCGGATGTTCCGGGTCAATACCCAGTGATTGCAGGTGGGCAGCGTTCTCCAGCATAAAACCGCTGATCATCACCAGTCGGGCCCCGGCTTTGTGCGCCAGTCGGGCAACCGCCAGCGCACCTTCCACGTTAGTCTGGCGAGCCGCTTCGGTGGGTAACTTCCATGCAAACCGGGCACCGAGATGGACGACGGCATCAAGTGACTCAGGCGCATGCTCCAATCCCAGATCCGGCTGATCAAGATCACCCTGCAGTGCTGACAGGGACAACCCATTACCGCCAAGCCCCTCAATCTGCCGGCGAAAGTCGTCTATTCCCTCGGGCCGCCGCATCAGCGCGATCACCTGATGCTGGCGCGCCGTCAGTTGCGCCACGAGATAGCGGCCGATGAATCCAGTCGCGCCGGTTACCAGTATGTTCATGATGTTTACTCCTTCAAATGAGACCCCGTCGGGTGCCTTCGGAAACTCATGCTAAAGTGTAAAGTGAACTCTACAGTCAACAGGTTTTTCATCATGCGGATTGCCCAGCTTGAATCTCGCACCGGCATTGGTCGGCATACGCTGCGGTACTACGAACAGGAGGCGCTGCTTCCCGGCATTCAGCGACGGGCCAACAACTATCGTGACTACCCTGAATCCGCTGTGCGGCAGGTTGAGCTGATCCGGCAATTGCAGTCGTTCGGCTTCTCGTTGAGCGAAATCAGAACCATCCTAAACGGCATTCAGTCAAACGAGGTGGACTGCGCCCAGGGCGCACAGCTTCTGGCCGAGAAGCGGCTGGATATCCGCAAGCAGATCCGACAACTGCGCCAGGTCGACAAACTGCTGGCCGCCGAACAGGTGCGCCTTGAAGAGAGCGCTGCGCGACAGGCGTGTAACGTCAGCGAGCAGTTTTCATGACCTCAGCGAACGTTCCCAAAGGCCTTGCGCATCTGCTACAACAACTGCCCCAAACCGGGCGCCTGGAATGGATCGGCATTCGTCCCGCCCGGGGTGAACTCATGCAGCGGTGTGCGGAATCCACCATTACCGTCGGCGGTGGGCTGGCGGGTGACCGGTTCAAAGGGCGAGCGGACAGTAAACGGCAAGTCACGCTGATTCAGGCAGAGCACCTGCCGGTCATCGCCTCGTTGTTGCACCGGCAAACTGTCGGGCCGGAGCTGCTGCGACGTAATCTGGTGGTGAGCGGACTCAACCTGCTGGCATTAAAGGGACGGCAGTTTCGCATCGGCGAGGTGGTGCTGGAAATGACGGGTCTGTGTCATCCCTGCTCGAAAATGGAAACGACGTTCGGGGCCGGTGGATACAACGCGGTGCGTGGGCACGGCGGCATTACCGCCAAGGTAATTACCGGAGGGCAGATTCGGGACGGGGATAGTGTGCAAGTACTGGAAGAGCCGAACTGACCGGCTGCTACCAGCGCGGTCAGTTCGCGGATATTACTTGCGAATAAACGCCATAAAACCACCGGCGACCACCGCGGCGGCGCCACCGATCAGATACAGCATGGTATCATCAGTGAATTCGCCGGTCAGTCCTTCGGAGATCTGATCGCCCACACTCTGGGATGCGTTCCAGCCGAAATACAGCAGAATCACACCAACGACCAACAGTACAAGCCCTACCATTTTAGACGCGTTCAACACGTTCTCCTTACGTTTTGGGTGTCTTCGGCACAAAACCTACACCCATGCAGCGTCAAAGAGAAGCGAAAGCCACCAGCCTTCACCTGCTGGCCTGATCCGACTCCCGCTCCAACAACGCGGCTTTGCGCTCGATGCCCCAGCGATAACCGGACAGGCTGCCGTCACTGCGCACCACCCGGTGACATGGGATCGCCAGTGCAATGCGGTTGGTGGCACAAGCCCTGGCCACGGCGCGGGCGGCGGTGGGTTGACCCAATGCGTTGGCAACATCGGTATAGGTCACAGTGTCGCCACAGGGAATCGCCCGTAACACCTGCCAGACCTTCTGCTGAAAGGCCGTTCCCTGAATGTCGAGCGGCAGGTCCAGTACCGACTCATCCGGCTGGTTCACGTAACCCACCAATACGGCCACCCAACGGGCAAACGCCGGATCGTCCCCCACCAGTTCAGCCTGGGGAAAACGGGACTGAAAGGCCTGCAGCAAAGCATCGGCAGTATCACCCAACTCGATCGCACAGATGCCTCGTGCTGTGGCCGCGACCAGGATCACCCCGAGCCAGCAGTCACCCAGCGCAAAACGAATGGTTTCGCCACGGCCGCCGGCACGATAGTCCCCGGGGGTCATGCCAAGATGATCGCCGGTCGCCGCGTAGAGTCGACCCGAGGAGCCAAAGCCCGCGTCAAGACCGGCGCGGGTACTGGTTTCACCCGAAGCCAGCGCCGCTTTCAGCCGGTTGGCCCGGTGGGCCTGAAAGTAGGCCCGGGGCGTGAGGCCAATGCGGTGTTTGAACTCCCGCTGAAAATGAAAGCGGCTTAGCCCACAGGCCGCAGCCAGCTGTGACAGGGAGGGCTCCGACTCGGCATTTTCGATCTCGCGGCAGGCCGCGACCATCTGCTGCTGGCGCTGAGCTTGCGGCGCAGGCTGATCAGGATAACAACGCTGGCAGGGTCTGAAACCGGCATCGGCTGCCGCCTCGGCGCTACTGTAAAAGCGGACATTCTCGCGGTTGGGCCGCCGGGAAGGACAAACCGGGCGACAGAAGACGCCGGTTGTGATCACACCGTAGAAAAAGCGACCATCGGCCTGCGGATCCCGGTCACAGACCGCCGCCCAGCATTGCTCGGGTTCAGGCATCAAGTGATCTGATCTGGCTACAGTTATGCTCATCGGTGTGGCCTCCATCGGCTTCAATCTTAACCCACATCGGCAGTATGAATCAGCGCGACCAACGACTCACTCCGGTAGTTGCTGTCCTATTCGAAAAAGCAGGTCATCCCTCACTGGCGGACCGGAGTCCGCTGGCAATGGCCTGATCCATCACCCAACGCCGCAGCAGCCGAATACCCGGCTCATTTCGCCGGCTGGTCTTGTGGGCAAAGTAGAAACGGTCACCGGTAATGAGCGTGTGACAGGGCAGCCGGACGAAGGCCGCCTCATCGTCCTCCTGACTGAGCATGTAATCATTGGTCAGCGCGATGCCCTGATGAAACCGGGCCGCTTCCAGCGCCATCAGCATGTGACTGAAATGCTGCACCCGCGCATGTGCCGGAATGCCCTGATACGCCACCTGAAACCAGGCCTGCCAGTCGCCGGATTCACGCCCGTAAATACTGTGAGTCGAGAGTAACGGGAATCCGGCAATCTGTTCGGGGGTGAGTGTCATCGCCTCGCCGTCCGGCCCGTCTTCGGCAGCGGCACCATTCAGACCCAGCGACTCACACACCCGCTGCCAGAACTGACGGCTACAAATAGGGAACAAGCGTTCCCGATACAGCAGGTCGTAAGTGAAGGCGCTGGATTCCGGGTGGATGGTGATAAAGCAATCGGCCACCCGATCCGACAGCTGTGGTGATTCACCCGTCATTTCCAGTGCCAGATCCACTTGGGAGTGAGCCCGTTTGAGAGCAGGCAATCGCGGGATCACCCAGCGCACCGCGAACGAGCTGAAGACCGCCAGCCGAATGCGGGCCGTTTCTTCCCCCAGCAGCGCCTCACTGGCCCGCTCGATCTGCAGCAGGGCGGAGCCGATGCTGTCCTGATAACTGCGGCCTTCGTCGGTCAGGGTCAGGTAGCGGCCGTTGCGCAGAAACAGCGCCTCGCCAAGATAGGTTTCCAGCGCCTTGATCTGATGGCTGACCGCACTCTGGCTGATATTCAGTTCGTCCGCTGCGCGGGAAAAGCTGTTCAGCCGTGCCACGGCTTCAAACACCGGCAGGGTCCGCAGCGGAGGCAGTTTCATCATCGTGACCCACTCCTGTTATACATAAAACTAATACTGATAGCTTAAATATCATTAAACAGGATAAATCAGAACCCCTACACTGGCGACTGCTCATTATTCATTCATGCACCAGATCAGGAGGGAGTCATGTCAGGCCGTACAGTCAACAGCGCGATTCTCTTGCTGGTTATCGGCAACGCACTGGCGCTGATTTCAGATGTGTTTATCAAGTTGCTGGAGCCCGGCTCACCGGTGTTCCAGTTCGTGTTCCTGCGTTGCGCGCTGACGCTCGCCCTGTTGGTTCCGTTCTGGCGCTATATCGATACCGGTCGGCTCTTTGAAGGCCTCGGCGTTCACGTCCTGCGGGCCCACGTGCACCTGGTCGGTGTGGTCTGCATGGTACTGGCGCTGGGCGCCCTGCCGCTGGCGACCGCGAACGCGATTTTCTATGCTGCGCCGGTCATCGTCATGGTGCTATCCGTGATCCTGTACGGCGAGAAACTCGATGGCCGCAGTGTGTTTGCCGTCATCAGCGGCTTTCTCGGCATTGTCGTGATTCTGCGGCCGGTCGAAGTAAACTGGATGGCGCTCAGTGCGCTGGTAATGGCGGCAACACTTGCGATTAACGCATTGTTGGTTCGCAAGCTCCCCAGCGGCCAGTCGATGGTGCACAAGTTGTTCCTGACATATCTGCTGGTACTGCCCGCCAGTGGCGCCTTGATGCTGTGGGAGGGCGCCGAATGGGATCCGTCCATGCTGATGAGCGCAGCCGGATCGACCGTCTTTATTCTGGGTTACAACATTACGGTACTGCTGGCCTATCGTCAGGTCGACGCCAGTCAGGTCACCAGTGCCGAATATACCGGGTTGATCTGGGCCGTCGCGCTGGGCTGGCTCTGGTTCGGCGAAACCCCGGACATCTGGTTCCTGCTGGGCAGCAGCATGATTGTGGTGCCGCTGGCGCTGATCGGCCTGCGCCAGCATAAAGCCTCGCGCAAGCGCGCCGCGCTGGCCGGAAGCAATTGCTAACCGCCCCTCAGCGACGCCCTCCTTTACGCTCTTCGTTGCCATACCGTAAGCTCACCGCAATCAGATGGTAGTGAAGAGCGCTGCCCACCGGGCCCGTTTCCACATAGAATAAGTCTACAAACTATACGGATGGGCCCATGGCACAAAATACCGAGCGTTTACAGGCACTGGACGCCTTACGCGGCATCGCCGCCGTGGGCGTGATGCTGTTTCACTATATTCCCTACTTCAACGAACTCTTCGGCCACAGCTTTACCCCCTGGTCGTTTCTGGAGTTCGGCCGTTACGGCGTGCACCTGTTTTTTATTCTAAGTGGCTTCGTTATTTTCATGACGCTGGAGCGTACGCCCACTGCCAAATGGTTTGGCCTGGCGCGGGCGTTCAGACTCTTGCCGTCGCTTTGGGCCGGCATCATCCTCACCAGTATCTTCGTGCATTTGTTAGGCCCCGAAAGCCGGCTGGTGTCATTCCCGGATGCATTAGTGAACGCGACCCTGCTGCATGAATACTTCGAGCTGCCCCACGTTGATGGCGCTTACTGGAGTCTGGTGGTCGAAGCGACCTTCTACGTGTGGATGGCGATTCTGTTTTACGGGTTGGGGCAAGGCCAGAAGTTGCGGGTAGTGCTCTGGGCCTGGGTGATTGGTAGTTACTTCGCTGTCTTCTACTGGAAAGCGATCCCTGACGGGCTTGAATTCCTGATCAAGGATTTGTTGTTCACCAAATACGCGCCCCTGTTCATCAGCGGCATGCTGCTGTTCCGCTGGCACAAACACGGCACACCGTCGATGGCGGACCGTTTGCTGCTGGTGGTCGCGATGGCCCACTGTCTGGTCGCGTACAAGAGCCCGTTCAACTTCTTTGTTGTCGGTTGCTACGCCACCTTCATTATGGCGGTGATGGGCTACCTGAATTTTCTCGCCAACCGGCCGCTGCTGCTGTTGGGCCGGCTGTCTTACGCGCTCTACCTGGTTCACCAGAATATTGGCTACGGGATCATCCAGCTCTGTTACGACTACGGTTTGCCGGGGCAGGTCGGTGTGATGGTGGCCATCGCGGTCGTGGTGACCCTGGCCTACGGCATCCATACCTTGATAGAACAGCCGGCACTTCGCTGGTTCAGGCAGTATCGCAAAACCTCGATGGACTCTGACAGGAGCGCGCCTGCGCCTCTGCAGGAGCCGAAGCAACTGCCCTGAGGCAGGCCCTCGTGCTGACCCGTCACATCAGATTGGTCAGCACGATGCCCAGAGTGGCGGCCGTCGTCACCAACGCAAATAGCGCCAGCGCACCGTCGCGGGAAATCATGGCTACCCCGAATGCGGTGAGCGCGGCACCGCCGCCGTTAGCGCTGAACGGCACAATCTCCATAGCCGGCATCGCCAGCGCAACCACCACGCAGGCCGCGGAAGTCACCAGCAGGCCGGGCCCTTCCACCAGCGCGGTCAATCTTGGGCGGGTCAGTCGATCAATTTTGCTGGCCGGGCCACGCATCCATTTCAGGCCTTTGCGCAGCTTGTCCTGCGGCATGGTTCTGCAGGTTATCCACCCGGGCAGCCAGATATGCTGACGCCGGAACAACAGCTGGCCGGCAGTCAGGATGACCAGCAATGCAAACAGGGTTGGCACCCCCGGAATATCGCCAATCAAAGGCGCCAGCGTAATTAGGCCCGCAAACAGCACAATCGGCCCGAACGAACGTAATCCGATCGCTTCCAGTATGCGGCCAACCGACACTCGCTCATCCGCCACCGCCACTCGGTCAATGCGGTCGAGAAGTTGTTCCAGGTTACTCAGTTCGTTGTTGTCCGCCACACGTCCGCCTTGTCCTGTGATCCGGAGGCTGTTTAACCCAGTTGCGTTCGCAGCCAGGCCGTCAGCTGAGAGGCCTGCATTGCGCCGCTCTGGCGAGCAATTTCTTTGCCATTGCGGAACAGGATCAGCGTGGGAATGCTGCGAATGCCGAAACGGGCTGACGCCTGCTGCGCCTGTTCGGTATTCACTTTGGCAAAGGCGACCTGTCCCCGCCAGCTTTTAGCGGCTGACTGGAATTCCGGCGCCATGGTCTTACAAGGCCCACACCAGCTCGCCCAGAAATCCACCAACACCGGCAGATCACTTTTACCGGTATACCCCGGCATTTCCGCGTCACTCAACTCGGCAACAGCCCCCTCTGCCAGAGCGCCTTTGCAGGCGCCGCATTTCGGGCCATCGCTGAGCCGCTGCGCGGGCACCCGGTTCATCTTCTTGCAGTGCGGACAACCGACATGCAGTAGATCACTCATGGTTAAGGTCTCCTGTGGAAGCACCTTTGTTGTGGGTGCAGGTTATGCAAAATCAAGCCGGGAAATGATTCTGGTTGAGAACCGTCTCACTGAAGCGGACAGGCGATTTACCTATTCTGACGACACATTGTAACGCTGGATACTGGTGAACCTGCTGCTGATGCTGCCCTGATTGCCCATCCACGTTCAGTTTCATTTTCCTGATTACGCAGTCATACGCCGCTGTTCGACGTCAATAATAAGGAATGCAGTAATGAAACGGACCTTCACCAGCCTGATGGCTGCGCTGTCCCTCGCTCTCGTTTTGCCCGTTCCGGCTTTCAGCGCCGGCGCCACCATAGAACTCGATAACACCGTAGATACCGGCGAAGTCCGTTATGAAAGCTACTTCGAGGATTTTGAGAGTGGCGTTATGCCGGAAGGATTTCACGAAGGAGCCGACAGTGCCCGGCCCTGGAAGCTGGACTCGACCCAATCGAAATCCGGTTCGCTGAGCTTGCGCTCTGGCGTGATCGACCACAACCAGACCAGCTCGGTTGCACTCGATACCCACCTGCCCGCCGGCACACTCTCATTCGACTACCTTGAACTGACCGAAAGCTGTTGCGACGTGATGGAGCTCCGCATTAACGGCAAGCGGTATAATTTCCGGAAAACAGGTGTGTCCAACCAGTGGCAGCACATTGAAGTGCTGATTCCGAATCCCACGCGACGGGTTGAATTCACCTACCGTAAAGACCCCGTCACTATTGCGCGTGAAGATGCCGTATGGATCGACAATATCGAGTTTACCGACACGATCAGTCCCACTGCCGATGCGAACGATCCTGATGGCGACGGCATTCCCTACGACGTTGAACAACAGTACGCCGCGTTGGACCCTTACGACGCCGACGACGGTTTCGAGGACTACGACAACGATGGTGCATCCAATCTGTCGGAAATCAATTCGGGCTACTCGCCCGATGTTGCCAATATCTTTGTACGCAAGAACCTGTTTGCTTTCTACCCACTTGGTGACATCAATTGGGACTACCGCTTCAGCAATGGCTATATCGCGACTGTTGAGGGTCAGTCACTGAGTGCCCAGGGGCGATTCCGCAACGACAGCAGCGGCGGCTATGAGATCCTGGAACGTCGCGAGGATGGTATTTATATAATGGAAAGAGGCATCAACGACACGGATGGCTCGCAGACCAAGTATGTGTATCACCAGGGGCTATTGAAACTCCCCCGCCACATCAGGCTTGGCGAAGATGTCTACAGTACAACCGATCTCACTATGACGCTGAGTGGGGGCGAGACTTTTGACACACGGGTCGATGTTATCGTGTCCTTACTGGAAGAGTACCAGCTGCTCTCTTCATCCTCGTCTGCCGACACACTGATGATCGGAACCAGCTCTCGCGCCCTGTCAAATTCTGGCGACTATGTTTACGGCTCGTCATACCAGCTGCTGGGGCTCGATGTAGGGACTCTCGCTTTCCTTGGCGACGCGCCTTCCGATCTCGTCGACATGCGCGTTGCCCGCATCGATAACAGCATCGCAGGACAAGCATCAACCTCGACTTCAGACAAAGCCGTCAGCAGAACCACCGGCATCCAAAGCGGTGGCGGAGGCGGCGGTAGTACGTCGCTTCTATTCACAGGATTGCTGACCGGCCTGCTGATCTGGCGGAGACGGATGTCAGCCTGAGATTAATCCGCCGCTGACGGGCGTCTTCTGCCCAGGAGATGCCCGCCAGCCAGGCACAACACACCCACAACAGCACCGGTGATTGCGCCCGCAATATGCGCCTGCCAGATCACCGCTGCACCAATCCAGTCAGCACTCAGTCCATCGCCTGTCATCACTGAATCAGCCAGCAGCTTGAGCCCGGTAAAGACCAGAACCGTAGCGGCAAATCCAGGCCTGTCGGTAAGCGACACAACTCCGCGATAAGCCAGCAACCCATACAGGCATCCGGAAAAGCCGCGATACCAGTCCAGGTCATTCATCAGCCAGAGCAGCGACAAGGAAACACCCAGCGCGATGACGATCAGCGCGAGTAACCACTGCCAGATACCCTCCCGGTGACTGAACAATGCGCCAATCACCATCAGGCCCAGCAGGTTCAGTAGCAGATGCGCCAGGCTCACGTGAGTCCAGTGACCGGTCAGCAGCCGCCAGTATTCGCCTTCAACGATCCCGGCCCGTGACCACTCCAGCAGCGCACCGGGCAAGGTCCAGGCCGCCAGCAGCGTGACTGCCAGTATCCAGTATCGTCGCGGTACCAGGGTTGTCAGTAACATGTGTTCAGCAACATACCGTCAGGTGATATCCAAGTCGTCAATTCAAACGGCCAGTATAGCGCGACAAAGCGACTCAACACCGGGAAACGACCCCCATTTTCACTTGGCCCCGATCGCACTTGTATTGTCACCCCACTCCGGGTTGAAATGACTAAAGCAAATGCTTTAGTCATTGTCAGAGTTCCGGCTGCCCCGGAACCGCCACCGCTCATTGAAGAGGAACTTCCATGACCACGCAGCATTTTGACGTTGTCATTGTCGGCGCCGGCTTATCCGGCATTGGCGCAGCCTACCACCTGCAACAGAAATGCCCTGGCAAGCGCTACGCCATTCTGGAAGGCCGGGAAGCCATTGGCGGCACCTGGGACCTGTTCCGCTACCCGGGCATCCGCTCCGACTCCGACATGTACACCCTGGGCTATCGCTTCAAACCCTGGCAACAAGGCAAAGCCATTGCCGATGGCAGCTCCATTCTCGACTATGTCCGGGACACGGCCAGAACCTATGGCATCGACCAGGCGATCCGCTATAACCACTGGGTCACCCGTTACGACTGGTCCAGTGACGACGCCACCTGGACGGTGGAAGCCAAAGTCGGGCCCGGCAAGAAGACGAGCCGCTTTACCTGTAACTTCCTGATCAATTGCAGCGGCTACTATCGCTATGACGAAGGCTATACCCCGGCATTTCCGGGCGCGGACACCTTCAAGGGCCAGATCATTCATCCCCAGCACTGGCCGGAAGATCTCGATTATACTGGCAAGCGGGTGGTGGTGATCGGCAGCGGCGCCACAGCGGTCACGCTGGTGCCGGCGATGGCCGAACAGGCTGCTCACGTGACCATGCTGCAGCGCTCACCGACCTATATCGTATCGCTACCCGATGTAGATCTGATTGCCCGCACGCTGAATCGGTTGCTGCCGACTGGTCTGGCCTATCAGATGACCCGCTGGAAAAACGTCTCCCTGCAGACGATGTTCTACCAACTCTGCCGGCGTTATCCCAAGTTTGTACGCAAACTGCTGCGCAAACACCTGCGCGCCCAGCTGGGGCCGGATTTCGACATCGACACCCATTTCAACCCCAGCTATAACCCCTGGGATCAACGCCTGTGTATCGTACCCAACGGCGACCTGTTCAAGGCGCTGCGTCACGGCGATGCATCGGTCGTGACAGACCATATCGAAGCATTCACTGAACAGGGCATCCGCCTCAAGTCAGGCGAAACGCTGGAAGCCGACATTATCGTATCGGCCACAGGATTGAATCTGGTCACCCTTGGCGGTGCGGACTTGCAGGTTGACGGTCAACAGATCAAGCCCGCCGAGACCATGACTTACAAAGGCCTGATGCTCAGCGATATACCCAACCTGGCGTTAGTCGTTGGCTACACCAATGCGTCATGGACCCTCAAGGCCGATCTCACCAGCGAGTATGTGTGCCGGCTGATCAATTTCATGGATAAGCAGGGCTTTGATTACTGTACACCGGTGGTCAGCGCCGATGTGGAGCAGGAGCCTTTTCTTGACCTGGATTCGGGCTATGTTCACCGAGCCGAGGCCCACCTGCCAAAACAGGGCGATCGCAAGCCCTGGAAGCTGTATCAGAACTACCTGCTGGATCTGGTGAATATGCGGTTTGGCCGGGTTGCCGACGGCGCGATGACCTTTGGGCGGGCTGGCGAACCCGCCACACAGGTGGCCGACCAACAGGCCTGAGTTGTCCTGACAGGCGGGGTTTGGCAACACAAAGCAAAACATCGTCAAACGCCACCTGTTTTGACTCAAGGCAAAGCACGCTGACGCTCGCAGTGCTATCTTACTGATAATTAGCGTGGCATTTGTTCGCCATGCCTTCATTTTCAGGGATTTGCACGACCACCATGATGACTCTGCTCAAAAACGCCAGGCTGAAGTACAAGTTCTGGCTGCTCAATATTGTTGTTTTCACCGTACTGGTCGTTCTGGCCGGCTACGCCATAAGCGAGATTGCAGCCGCCACCGGCGAGACCTTTGAGGCCGCCTTTGCGGAGCACGCCGGCGGCTTTGCCGGCATCGTGCTCGTGCTCATGCTGCTCGAAATGGCTGGTTCCCAGTTGCTGATCAGCTTTATCGAGCGGCATATACACCGCCTCAAGAACACCATGGTCGACGTGCAGCGCACCGGTAATCTCAGCCTGCGGGCCGATGTTGATTCCACCGATGAGATCGGCGAGATGGCGGAAGCTTTCAACGCCATGCAAGGGCGGACCGGGCATGCTGTGCTGAGCATGAAAGATGCCATCCACAGGCTGGAAGCGGAAGTCACCGCATTAACCGCTGCCACCGAACGCAGCCGCGATGAACTGAAACGCCAGCAGCAGGGAACTGATCGCTCAGCGGATGCCGTTGACGCCATGTTGACCGGGTTTCAGGGGATCGCCAGCCAGGCGGATAACGCCAAGGAACTGTCCCGCGAGGCGCGACTGGCGGCTACGACCGGCCGAGATCGGGTCGCGCGCACATCAAACTCTATTCAAAAGCTGGCTGAAGTCATTGCCCAGTCTGCCAGCAGCGTCGAGGCGCTGGCCGAAAACAGCCGTGAAATCGGAAGCACGGTGACGGAGATTCAGGGCATCGCCGAACAGACCAACCTGCTGGCGCTCAACGCGGCCATCGAAGCCGCCAGAGCCGGCGAGCAGGGGCGCGGATTTGCAGTCGTCGCCGACGAGGTACGCAACCTGGCGCGCCGGGTTCAGGATTCAACCGAGCAGATTCAGGGCACCATCGATCGCCTGCTCGCCACCATGGGATCAGCAGTTGAGCAGATGAACGCCAGCTCCGCCGATGCTTCCCGCTGCGTGGAGGAAGCCGATGCCGGCACGATCGCGCTGCAGGAAATCAATGCCGTCGTGCAGCAGATTGATGACACCAATCAGGACATTGCCCGCGTATCAGCCGATCAAACGGCTGCTACAGATGCAGTCCAGCACGACATCCAGAGTATCCGTGAAACAACCCAGAGCATGGTGGACCAGCTGGTCGACAGTGCCAGCATGAGCCAGCGCCTGAAGGCGCTGATTGCCGAGCTGGAAACTGTCGCCGCACAGGTGTCGGTGGATCAATAGGCGCTAGCGTTTGACGTTCCAGCGGCGCTGCATTTCAAGGAACAGGAATGACGCCGTCCAGGTGATCAGTACCAGTCCGGTCAGGGCTTCGATGCCGGTGAGGTAGCGCAAGGCTCCGTGGGGTTCGATGTCACCGAATCCCAGGGTGGTAAAGGTCGTGATCGAGAAATAGGAGCAGTCCAGCAAGGTGCCGGCAAAGTTGCCTTCGAAATAGCCCCAGTTTGGTGTGTGGTGCATCCAGTAATACGCCAGCGCGAACATCCAAACCTCAACAAGATGCGCGAAAAGAGTGCCAAATACGCCAATTACGATACGAAAACGATGGAACATATCCATGCGGGCCAGCAATCGTGACAGCCACGACAGGCACAGGTAATGCACCAGAATAGCCAGCGAGGCCACCAGACCGGTAACGGCGAAAATAGTGAAAATTGAATGCATTCGGTTTAGCTGCCTCGCCTGATCGTGAAAACTCTGTCGTTATCCGCCCCCAGTTTAGACCAACCTGTGTCCGGCCTCACCGTCGTCATTGATTCAGGGCTGTGGCACTATGGCTCACACCAAAACAATCCCATTAACGTCGCCAGGGGAGTCCTGCTTAACGCAGGTCTGAGAATGCGGCGGTGGCATCGATCGGCCATCCGCCCTAAACCCTGGAACCTGATCCGGTTAACACCGGCGGAGGAAGTGCGACATGATAGTAACAGCCTCGCTTGCGCTGGCAGGCGCTCTTATTCTCTTTACCTGGCTCGGCTTGCGGGCCCGTCTGGCTGACGGCGGTCTGGATGACTACATCACCGCCCGCAACAGCCAGGGTGCCCAGGCCATTGGCTTGTCTTTTCTTGCCTCCGGCATGGGGGCCTGGATTCTGTTTGCGCCGCCGGAAGTGGGCGCACTGGTCGGCCCGGTCGCCCTTGCCGGCTATGCCATCGGCGCGGCGCTGCCGTTTATTGTGTTCGCCTTTTGTGGCCCGGCTATTCGCCGATACCTGCCCGAAGGACGCAGCATTGGTGAGTTTGCCCAGGCCTGCTACGGCAACGGCGTACGCCGCTGGGTGGCGATCATCTCTGTCCTTTATATGCTCTGCTTCTTGACAGCAGAACTGACCGCTATCGGCGCCATTACCAACCTGTTGTCCGATCTTAACGGCAATATCGCGGTTATCGCTGTCGCTGTGACCACGTTGATCTACACCGCCTGGGGCGGACTGCGAGCCAGCCTTGAAACCGATCGTTGGCAGGCGTTGCTGTTGCTGGCGTTGCTTGTTGTGGTGGCCTTCGTTGCTTTACCGCAGCTCCCCAATGCATTCGATGCGGCCAAACTGCCGGATATTCCTGTGACCGCCTCGCTGAGCGTTGCGCTGACGCTGGTGATTGCCGTGACCGCCGCCAACCTGTTCCATCAAGGCTATTGGCAACGACTCTGGGCCGCCGAAGACGACGCTGCGCTGGGCCGGGGCGCTATGCTGGGCGGCGGCGTTACCGTATTGGTCGTCGCACTGGTGGGCGCCCTGGGCATTGCAGCATCACTGAGCCTGGACGACATCGGCACACCGCCAATCCCGTTCTTTGCGTTGCTGACACAGGCACCGGCTTGGCTCGGGATAGTCGCACTGGTGCTGGCGCTTTGCCTGGTGGCGTCATCGGTCGACACATTACAGAACGCGCTGGCGTCCCTGGCGGTGACCGAAAAGCAGGGCCTGTCACTAACGTCTGCCCGCTGGTTCACCTGCCTGCTGATGATTCCGGTCGTACTGATTGCCTTGCAGGGGTACTCGGTACTACGTCTGTTTCTGATCGCGGACTTGCTGTGCGCCACGGCGGTCATTCCGGTATTGCTGGGACTCTGGTCAAGAATGACAACACCGGCGGCGGTTGCCGGCGCACTGGCAGGGCTTGTGGGCGCAGTACTGCCCGGCGCAGTGAGCACGGGTAGCATGATGGCCGGGCTTGAAGCTGCCAGTTTCCCCGGCGGCATTCCCACGCTTGCGCCTTATCTGGGCGCTCTGTGCGCATCGACTCTTGTCAGCGTTGCTGTTGCGCTGGTGGCACCCAAAAAGCGCTAAACTCCAGGATTACCGGGTCATAGCGACATCATCCGTCGCGGACCCGGTCCGATTTTGACGGCACTCTCACGCCAACCGTCCACTATTTCGGACACTGTACAGTTTTTCATACACGTCACAGATACCTCCTTGTCCTCCCGCTACCGGGCCTCCCGGCCTCATCGTTTATCAGCTCTGTAGATGCCGACTGTCCGGAATTCCGGATACTTTTTATACAAGCCATCCAAAGAACAGTAACAACCAATTGTTTTAAAACGCTTTATTAAACTGGCACAAGATCCGCTTCGGTTTATTACCGGTCAACAGTATCAAGCCTTAACGGCGCCGGCGTTCCATACAAAAACAATCACAGGAAGAAAAACATGTCGATCCGAGTCACTCTTGCGATCATAGCCATGGCATTGCTCGCCATAACCAACCCGTCCCATGCCGGGACGCTTACCTCCGATACCCTTGCAGCGGGGAGCCAGTCCGGATCCCGCGACCGTCAATACCAAGTGTATGTACCTGACAATCTAACAACACCTGCGCCCATGGTGATGGCCCTGCATGGTTGCAGCCAGACCCAGGCCAACGTCATGAATGAATGGGGGTTGCAAGCTGCAGCCGACCAGTATGGATTCATCCTGGTTACGCCTTTCATTACCAGCTACGACGGCCTTAGAAACCAGAACTGTTGGGGATTCTGGTTCGACCAGCATCGTCATGAGGGTGCCGGCGAGCCACAGGATCTCGTACGGATCGGCCAGGCCATTGAAAGCCAATACAGCGTGGACGCTGATCGACGCTACATCACAGGCTTGTCATCGGGTGGCGCAATGGCAGAGGTAGCCGCCATTACGCACAACGAATACTGGGCTGCCGCTGCGTCGGCTTCCGGCCTCCCCTATGGCGAAGATGCCAGCTCAGTATCATTGTCCGGCCAATGTCCGGGCAGTGCGACGTTTCACGGTGTCAGCCGTGTCGCCAGCGACATTGAACAGGAGCTGAACGACAGTTACCCCATTCCAATGATGGTGCTGCAAAGTGAAAACGACTGCACAGTAGTGCAGCCCGCGGGCCGCAATATCCGCGATGCCCATTTGCGGGTGTTTGGAGACAGCAGCCATGACACTCCGATCACAGCGCGCCAGAGCGAGTCCGACTGCTCGCCCGCCTATCAGAATGACTACCAGTGTGTGCACACCGTCTACGGCAATGGCGACGGTCGTTCGGTGGTTGAAACCGTTTTCTTTGACGGTCCGATCAATACGGCCAATTCAACCGATACAAACCACGGCCACTTCTGGGTCGGTGGTGTTAACGGCAGCGAAGGTCCATGGGCCGTAAGGGCCGGGCCCAGCTATCCGGATATTATCTGGGATTTCTTCAACCGCCACAGCCGCACTGGCTCCGTCAGCAATGGCCAGCCGACAATAACCGTGCTGGGCGACAACCCACTCGATCTGACACTGGACCAGAGTTTCAGCGATCCCGGCGCAACCGCAACCGATCCTGAAGACGGCAATCTCAGCGTCAACGCTGATTGCAGCTCAGTCGACACTTCTCAGACAGGAGATTACACCTGCCAGTACACCGCAACTGACTCCGATAGCAATACAGTGGCCCGCACGCGCACGGTCCGGGTAACCGATCCGTCCGCACCCACAGCGTCCTGTGCCACCGAAATTGCGTCGCCCAGTGCTCACGTCACAGCAGGACGTGCCGAGAAAGGTGGCAGCTTCAACTTGCGCGCACTTTCGTTGACTGACCGGCAGGACATAGGGGCATCCTACGACACCTGGTCATCCGTCACTCTGCATGAAGGCGAGCCCGGCACCTGGTACGCGGCAGAGCCTGAGGCATGCCGCACTGGCGGTGGCAATAATGGGGGTGGTCAGCCATGCGAAGAGTGGTACGGCAGCAACCTTCAGCACCAGAACGCCAACCGCGCCTATTACCAGATGGGATATTTCACCGTCGGTGGTGACGATGCGCTGGGCGCTATATCCGGCGGCTACAACTGGGTCTACGAGGCGGCACCCGGGGAGTATCGCGTCGGTCAGTGCCCATAACCTGAATCTCACCACACCCGTGTCCTTTTCTCGCGGGTGTGGTGTTTTAACAACCGTCCAATAACAACAATATTCCGGAGACTAAACCATGCAAAGGACGCTTTTATATTTGTTCATAACGGCCTCGACCCTCGGTCTGAGCGCCTGCAATGACAGTGATAAAGACGACGACAATGCGGCACTCAACCAACCGCCCGCGTTCCTCAGCGGCGAGGTACACCACAACCGGTACGATGGCAGCAGCAATGACTTGCTAACCGCAGGGCTCGGTGCCAGTGGTCTGGCCGGGGCTGCACCTGCATTTGCCGATCCGCTAAATCCTTCGCCAGAAGAGTTGCGTACGCTGGCGATCTACAACAACTACCGGGCGCTGGTGGATACCTCTACAAACGGTGGCTATGGCACCCTTTTTGGTCCACAGGTGGATGCTCAGGACAGTGAAGGCCGCGTCGCTGGTGATGAATACCTCGCCTTTATGACGGTTGGCGACAACGAAAGCGTACCCGTCACCGCGATGGTTCAGATTCCCGACAGTTTTGATCCCGCAAATGCCTGCATGGTCACCGCGCCATCGTCCGGTTCACGGGGGATTTACGGTGCTATTGGCACGGCCGGCGAGTGGGGGCTGAAAAAGGGCTGCGCTGTGGTCTATACTGACAAGGGCAGCGGCACCGGCGCAGATAATATGGCGACCGGCACGACCCAGCGGATCGACGGCACACTGACTATGGATACCCGTGAGCCGGTGCAGTTCCGTAGCGATCTCAGTGCAGCCGAGAGGGCGGCGTTCAATACTGCCACTCCCGACCGTTTTGCGTTCAAGCACGCCCATTCAAAGGTGAATCCTGAAGCCGATTGGGGGCAGCATGTGCTGCAGTCCATCCAGTTCGGTTTCTACGTGCTCAACGAACAGTTTGGCGAGGAGACACCCGAGGGCGGGCACAAAATAACCGTAACACCGGCCAACACACTGGTGATTGCCTCATCCGTATCCAACGGCGGCGGTGCCTCGGTGCGGGCAGCGGAGCAGGATAGCGAAGGCCTGATCGACGGCGTTGCCGTATCCGAGCCCAACGTCAATCCAGTAGTGGACAGCAGCCTGTCGATTCGTCAGGGCAGCCAGCCGGCAATTACCGGTCACAGCCGCAGCCTGTTTGACTACACCACTGCGATTGCGGTTTATCAGGGCTGCGCCAACCGGGCGCCGAATGTGCGGGATGATGCGCCGTTTAACGCAGCGCTCAACAATGTGCCCGCCAATGAAAACGCCTGCGCAGCGCTCGCCGCCAAAGGGCTGGTGACCGGTGCCGACCTTGATGCCCGCGCCGCCGACGCCCAGCGCATTCTGGAGCAGGATTACGGCATTCAGCCGGAGCAGAATCTGGTCGCCCCCAGCCACTTCGGTGCCAATGTCGCCCAGAGTATTGCGATGACCTACGCCAACGCTTACGGCCGGTTCGGTGTCGAGGACCGCTTGTGCGGGCTCAGCTTTGCGGCGACCAACGCCAGTGATGGCAGCGTTATGCCGCTGTCGGCCACGCAGGAAGCCGCGCTGTTTTCCGCCAGCAACGGCATCCCGCCCACCGCAGGCGTGAATCTGGTGTTCGATGATGCGACCGGCATGCCGACCAATCTTTCGCTCAGCACGTCGCCCAGCAGCGGCCTGCAGGACTATGGCCTGGACGCTTTGCTTTGCCTGCGCAGTCTTGCTCAGAACAGGGATGCGGTATCCAGAGCGGCCCTGTCAGGTACTGCTGCCGCCAACGCGACAAGGATTGCGGATGGTATTGAAAAGGTGAGAGCTACCGGTGACCTGCAGGGCAAGCCGGCGATTGTCGTCACCGGTCGTGCCGACGCCATACTGCCCATCAATCACACCTCACGGCCCTACTACGGGCTGAATCAGAAGATTGAAGGCGGCAGTAGCGGCCTGCGTTACTACGAGGTGCTTAACGCCCATCACCTGGACGCGTTCAATGCGTTTCCCGGCTTTGATGCGCGCTATGTCCCGCTGCACCGGTATTACATTCAGGCACTGGATCTGATGTACGACCACCTGAAACAAGGTAGTGCGCTACCGCCCAGTCAGGTCGTGCGTACCACACCTCGCGGCACTGGCGCGCCGGCACTGACAGCGGCGAATGTACCGCCAATCGCGTCCTCACCTGATGCGGCAGACCGCATCACCTTCGAAGCCGGTGAGGTTCGCATTCCTGATTAGAGGCTCGACTCAATAGGCCGCCAGCCCTGTTGGCGGCCTACTCCAGATCAATTCGGCGAATGGCCGTTTGGAGGAAGGCGGCTTTGACTTCAAACTGGGATTTGAGGGTCGGATCACGGGTTACATCCCGCTGGCTTTCGACGCCTTTGAGTTCCTGCACCAGCCAGCCGCGAATCATCACGTAGTAGCGGCTGTCGGTGCCATATTCCACAATCGTGCGCAGTGAGGCGGACTGCTCTGGCGCATCAATTGCCGCCTCGACCGCCTGCACCATTTCGCCGATTTCCTCATTGTTGCTCGGTACACTCTGGCAGGCCGACACCACGGCCAGACAGGTGGCAATCATTACCGCACGCAAAGTCATGGTGACTGCTTTCATTGGCTATTGTCCTTGTCCGATCGGTTATTGGCGTCTGCTACCCGCTTGAGTGCTGCTTCTATTTCATCGCAGGCCTGATCGTGGCTGAGCCGATCACAATCGATGGTGATATCCGCGTACCGGGTATAGAGCGCATATCGCTCGTCAAACAGATCGTCGAGGGTTTGATCCGGGCGCTTTGAGATGCCCCGAAGGCTGAAATCGCCGATCCGCGTTTTAACCGTATCAAGCGTGACGTTGAGAAAGACAACCTGGCCACGGGCGTTCAGATGGCGCATGGCCTTATCACTGTATACCGCGCTTCCGCCGGTGGCGATGACATGATGATCCAGCTCGACCTCGCATAGCACCCGCTCTTCAATCCCACGGAGCGCGGCATAGCCTTCGGAGTTGACGATCTCCTGCAGGCTCCGGCCTTCCGCCGCCTGAATCAACAGGTCTGTATCGACAAAATTGCGGGCAATACGCTTGGCAAGCAACACGCCCACCGTGCTTTTACCGGAGCCGGGCATGCCAATCAGCACAATGTTAGTCAGGGGAATACCTCCCGCCTGTCAGCCTGCAACTGGCCCACAGAGCATCAGAAGAAAATCAGATAAATCAGAAGCGCATACAGGCCATATTGCAGTGCATAGTAAAGGGTGCGGTTGTAGCGCTTTATTTTCTTGCCCAGCGTCCGGACCCGGTATACAGAACCAAATAGCCGGTTGAGCGCGCCGACCTTATCACCGTCTGTGTTCTTGGTCGCGGTGGCCGACATGACAAGACGGGAAAATGCCCGGTTTATGCCATCCACCAGACGTAATTTTACCGGGCGTCTGACATCCAGAAACAGCACAATCCGATTACAGTCCGTTCTGTTCTCAGCATAATGCAGGAAGGTCTCGTCAAACATGACCGCCTCACCATCTCGCCAGTGATAGCGCTGGCCATCAACACTGATATAGCAGTCCTGCGAATCGGGCGTCACCAGCCCCAGATGATAGCGCAGTGACCCGGCATAGGGATCCCGATGAATCACCAGACGCGCCCCCGGTGGCAGCATGGCGAACATCGCACCTTTGACATCGGGAATACCCTCTATCAATGCCACCGTGCGGGGACACAGCTGGTTGGCCGAGTGCAGAGTGGCGCCGTACCATTTCAGGTAAAAGCGCTTCCAGCCGGTTTTAAAAAACGAGTTGAAGCCCAGATCATCCAGATCGTCTGATGCCTTGATGGCGGCGGCATCATTGAGGCCGATCGCTTCATCACGGATGATCTCCCAGTGATCCTGCAGCACCTTAAGCTGCGGGAAGGAGGCCACATCAATAAACGGCGTATTCGGCTGCTTTGAGGTCGCGTAAAAAAGACAGTTCAGCGGTGCCAGAAAATTCGAATGATCGGTGAGTTTGCGGCTCAGTTTCGCATGCTGAACAACACCCCGGTGCTGCACATAGAGGGCACAGAGAATAAAAATAGCGAGAATTATCAGACCCATGGTGATTAATCGTCCTTAACACCTTTACCAGCCAACAATCCCTACATTATTGATTAGCACACTACTCACCGTCCGTAGCGAAAAACCGAAGTATGCCGCTCCGCCAAATCTCATCAGGACGGATCACAGCGGGATAACTGCTGCGCGGCGCTGTCCCAGCACCAGCTATTATCCGCTGTGAGATGAACGCCACCCAGCCAACGATCAGGCAGCACACGGTTCAGTGCCGTATCCCGGCCGGCCACCACGGCTCGACCAAACTCAGTGAGCATAAAAGGCTGATCCGCCAGAATGGAGCTGGGAAGCAATCGGTCACCCACTGTAAGCAAAGGCAATGCGGCGCGGGTCATATCAACCAGTAGTCCCCAAAAACCCAGATCACCCATGAAGCGCCGGGATTCAGTGCGCTGATATTCGGAGAATAGTTGGCTGAAACCCTGCTCCCCCTGAGCAATCAGGCACAAGGCCTGGTAAGCCGTGCGAGGCAAGCCTGTGCGGGGATCCGGGTATTCTTCCAGCAGGCGCCGGACGGTGCCTTCAAGAAAGGGCAGAGCCGAAGTATCACGCTGCAGCAAACCGGCCCAAGGCTCAGGTGAATCCGCGCAGAATGCTGCCCAGGCATCAGAGCCAAGTGCAAGCTGGTCCGCCGTCACCGGTGCCTCAAATGCCAGCAGAGCCGTCAGGCTCGCAGGCGTCGTTAACCCAAGGTACTGATCCGTGCAGATGAGGCTGAGTGCCGTCACCTCGTCGGGATGCTCCGCAAACCAGGCAAGCAACTGCAGAAGCTGCAACTGGTCGTACAGATCGTGCTCAAACCAGAGACGGATCTTCTGATAGTGCCCCGCGTTCCGCAGGATTGCGTCCCGCTCCGCGAAGCTTGTACGGATAGCCTCGCCGTCGCCCCAGCCACGCCCGGCGATCGCGGCCGCACGCACATCGGACAAGGCCTCAAGCGTCAAGCCAGCGGGCACAGGCCCCTCGTGCAGGATATCCCGCCAGGGCAGATAACGCCCTGGCAGGCTGGCGCTGCTCATGATCTCAACAGCACAGTCGCCGTTGGTAATGTTCAGAATGCCTTCCGTGGCCTGCGCCATAGCGTTGCTCCGCGATCCGCTCAGGGCTTACATCATGTCATCAGCGTTATATTTCAGAACAGCCTCATCACTGTCATTGAAGAAGGTCAGCACACCGCGCTCCTGTTTGAAGTGCGTGGTTTCCTGAAGCATTTTCAGGTAGCTGTCTTCAACATCCATACCCGCAAGGCAGGCCATCTGGGTCGAGATCAGCGCTCCAAAGCTTATATCGTTACCGCTCAGGGTATAGCTGCCGCTGAAATTATTGCAGCCGGCAAAGCCTACCGCACGGGTGCCTTCCTCGTGCAGCACAATATTGATCTCTTTGGCACGAACACCGACGTCATTCTTGATGGCGTTACCGTTCAGCTCCACGAGTTTCCAGAAGGTTTCGGTCATTTTCACCTGGCCAGGCGCTGCTGCGGCAGCTGATACGCCGCCGGGGCCGTTATCACTGCTGATCGAGGCATTGACCCGCGATACGAGAATCTTGACCGGTGTGCCCGAATCATTGGCAAAGGCAGGCACCGCCTGGGTGCTGATGAACAGGAGTTTGTTATCACGCATGATCTTGGCGCGCAGGCTATAGCGATTGCGCTTCAGGATACGGTCCGCATCGTAGGCAAGGGAAAACGCATACGGAGGACCACCTTCAGGCTTGAACTCCTTGCTGGCAATGGTCACCGAGGGTGCATCCGCACGGGAGACATCTTCCAGCGATACGGTCACCGTGGCATCGGGCGGAATCATCATCCGCTCCTTGTACCAGACGCTGCCCTCAATTCTGCTCTCCTCCATACCGCCTCCGAAACCGGCGCAGCCTGCCAGCATGCCTGACAGTAAAAACAGTATTCCCAGCGTCGCAATGCGATAAATCCTTTGCATGATGTGGCTACTCCCGGTTGAGTTTGTTTCAGTATCTTCAGATAAAAATAGCATTCGAACGGTTGAGTTACAGCCGCAGTCGGTATTTTCAGTTTCTTTTTGACGACACTCCCGTCAATCGGAGACTTTGCCCCGCAGCTGCTTCGTTCTGCCGCGCTGCTTCTTTTTGTCCGTTCGTTTGCGTCGGGCATTTTTACTGGGGCGCGTTGGTCGCCGTGGTTTTTCGAACACCACAGCTCCCTTGATCATATCGCCGAGCCGGCTCAGGGCGTCGTCCCGGTTTTTCTCCTGGGTACGATGCTGCTGCGCCTTGATAATGATTACCCCTTCCTTGCTGATGCGCTGATCATTGAGTTTCAGCAGCTGCTGTTTGTAGAACTCAGGCAGCGAGGACGACACCACGTCGAAGCGCAAGTGAATGGCCGATGAGGTTTTGTTTACATTCTGTCCGCCCGCACCCTGGGCGCGGATCGCAGTCAGCTCAATTTCTTCGTCCGGTATCGAGACGGCATTGGAAATACTCAGCACAGCACGCTCGCCTTGTGGCCACATACCGCGTCGAAAGCGCAGCGCTTACACATCATGTTCGATCCTTTTGCCCAGGCAGATGGCATGGTCTGGGAAATATCCCAACGCCTTGTAGAAGGCGACCACCTGGTCGTTTCCTTCACGCACCTGCAAATTGATTTTGGGGCAGCCTCTGGCTGCAATTGCGCGCTCGATTGCGGCCATCATCTGACGCCCGAACCCCTTACGTTGATGATCCGGCGACACCGCCAGGTAGTTGATCCAGCCACGGTGCCCTTCATAACCACCCATCACTGACGCCACGACTTGACCGTCCAGCGTACCGACCAGGAACAGATCCGGATCGACCTCCAGCTTGCGCCGGATATCCTTGTCCGGATCATTGTGCGGCACAACCAGACCACAGGCCCGCCACAGCGTAACGACCTGATCCTGCTCTTCAACCTGAAAACCGCGAATATCCATTGGCTAGCGTCCCGTCAGCGAACGTACATAACGAGTGCCGCCCAGTTGATACATTTGGCGGGTAATCCAGTCCACCCGTTCCCAGACATAGCCGCTGGGCTTTGCGGCATTCATCACTTTGGGGTTGGGCAAGACCGCAGCCAGGCGGGCTGCCTGGCCAGGGGAAAGGTAGCGGGCACTCACTCCGAAGTAGGCCTGGCTTGCGGCTTCAACACCAAAAATGCCATTCCCGAATTCCGCAATATTGAGGTACACCTCCATAATCCGGCGTTTTGACCAGAGGGCTTCCAGACCAAGCGTCAGCCCCGCCTCCAGTCCTTTGCGGACAAACTGGCGGCCATTCCACAGAAACAGGTTCTTGGCCGTTTGCTGGGAAATGGTGCTGGCACCGCGCAACGAATCACCCCTTTGATAATCCTCAACCGCGGCGGCGATCGCATTCATATCCAGGCCCCAGTGGGTCAGGAAGCGCTGATCTTCACTGGCAATTACCGCCAGTGGCATCCAGGGGGAAATAGCGTCGATATCCACCCACTGCTGCCGGGGCGCCCGTTCAGGGTGCTGCAAGCGGTCGGCGATGATAAATGCCGAGGTGGGCGGATCTACGAAACGGAAAAGGAGGATAATCGCCGCCACGAAGAGCAGCAGACCGCCCAGTATCCAGGCCAGTCCCTTGAGTATGGATTTCGTTCGTGATGTCTTCGCCACGCCAGCGCCCCGGTTAAAAGTGACAGTCCAGAATACGACATACCATAACCTATTGGTTCGGCGAATTAATCATCTGATAAATCTAACTCAACGGCTGCAGACGGGTACTCTGGAACCGGTTAAGCAAATGATGCATCAGGTACACCGCCATCAATGCCAGCAATACCGCAACCGCCAGCGAACTGAAGCGATACAGATCGCTGTAGATCAGATCCTGCTGCGGCGACACATACTGCCCGAACAGAATTGCCATGGTCGTCAAGGCACTGAAACCGGCCGCGGACATGCCGCCTTCAAGCATGTGGTAGCGGGCAAACAGCATCAGACTCAACCACAGGCCCAGCGCGATAAACGGCAACACACTGAAATGGTTCATCAAAACAAACTGAATCAGGAGCCCGAAGTTACAGCCTACCAGCGTACCGATAGCGCGATTCCAGCCGGCAGGCCCGGCACCTTTCCAGTTCATCGGGAACAGTACCAGAATGGTCGCCACCTGGGCGGACAGCGACCCCTGAAGGTCCATCACCTGAAATCCGACGAACGACAGGGTGGCCACGGTGGTCGCCAGAATTACTTCATGGCGCTGGTTGGACAGGGGCTTCTTCGGCATTTGCCGGGGTTGGCGCGGCTCTACATCGGGAAACAGACTCTGCATCAGACCGGCAATAAAAAGAGTCAGCAGCACCGCCATCATGTTGGAGGTGACGATATCGAACACATCGGCCTGCGGATAACTGGCAAAGTGCATTTGCATCGACAGGTTAACGATCGACATCGCCCCGAACAGGAAGTTAGGGCCACGGGCCATCTCCCGAAACAGCAGGGCAAAGAGCGCGATCACCACCAGCGTCATGGGGATCGGCTTGTCACCAAACAGTCCCTGCAGTAACAGAACGGCCACACTGACCAACGTCATGTTGGCGAGAAACTGGCGAATCACATGGCCGTTGAGCCTCGGCACCAGCCCCAGCAGCAGTATCGGCGTAACGGTGAAGAATGCACCGTAGTTCCAGCCCATGATCTTGCACAGCATAAAGCCGAGCGTGCCACCAAAGGCAATCCGCAGACACTGGCGCAGATCATTGCCATTAAGCTCACGCTTGCGAACCATCAGGATGGGATAAAAGCGGGGCATGCCAGCAGCCTTAATAAACGTAGTGAATCAGGCTGATCGCATGGATCTGCAGCGCACCCAACCAACCCGCCAGACCATCGGCAGGGTAGAGTTGTACAGTCGCCCGAGCACCCGACGGCAGACGCTCAAGCACCTCAGCGTCGTCGTTCAGTGACAGGTGCAGCCTTTGGCGCTGGGCATCCCGCACCCAGCGATCGGTGGCCTCGGGTGATGCCAGCGTGCCGTCCGCAGCCAACTGGCCCTGACGGGTGCCTGCATCGACGGCTTCCACCCGAGCCTGGAAAACATCCCCAGGCAGCGCATCGAATACGACTGCGGCGGAATCGCCCACGGTCACGCGAGACAGGGATTTCTCACGAAAGTCGGCAATGACGTCTGCCTCATCCTCCACCAACGCCGCGATGGAAACACCCGCCTGGGCAAAAGTACCCGGTTTGACCTGCAGGTTGGACAGGGTGCCATCCGCATCTGCCAGCACGCGGGTGTACCCCAGATTCAGCCGGGCACTCTCCAGCGCGTTGCGGGCCTGTCGCAACCGCAGATTGCTGTCATCGGACTGGCCACGCTGAACCTTCAGCTGATGCAACTGCGCCTGAGCCTGTTGCACTGTTGCGTCAGCAGCGTGGGATCTCGCCCGGGTCTGGTCATACTGTTGCTGGGAAACGCTGTGCCGGCCCAAAAGGTGGCCCAGCCGTTTGAGCTCTCGCGACATCTCGGCGGCATCCACTTTGGCAGCCACCACACCGGCCTCCGCAGCGGCAATGGACGCATCCATCTGGTCGTTCTGCATTTTTGCTTCTTCCAGCGCCAACTCAGCCTTGCTGACAGCCAGTTCAAAGGGCGCCTGATTCAACGTAAACAGGACATCACCTGCCTTCACATGCTGATTGTCGCGTACATGGACTGCCGTGACCTGTCCGCTAACCTGCGGCGCCACCCGGACAACCGAATGCATAACGCGGGATTGCGGCGTAACAGGCATCCACATATCGGCAATCAGGAAGTAGCCAAACAGGATGGCAAATACAACAAGAGAGACGTGTACCCAGCGGGCAAAACTCTGATCCGGTGTCATTGGGTGCCGCTCTCCCCGTTATCCAGACCCGGGATCTGCAAATGCTCCCGCAGGTTGGCCTCCATATGAATCAACACTTCAGCAAAAGCATCCAGCTGGATATCCGACAACCCGTCGTAAATATCGAAGCGAACGCCGTGAATGCGATCTTCCAGTTGCACGACAACCTGCTTGCCCTCAGGGGTAAACCAGAGCCGATGAGCCCGGCCGTCTTCGGGATCGCGGCGGCGCTCGATCAGTGCCTGCTGTTCAAGTTGATTAAGCGTGCGGGTCAGCGACGGCATCTCGATACACAGCGCCTTTGCCAGCGCCTGTTGGGTTGCGCCTTCACCGATCTTGGCGAGATGAACCATCACTGCCCAGCGGCTTTCCGTCATCCCGAGCGGCGCCACGGCGGCGGTTATTGCATCCCGCCACAGCCGGTGGACCCGACCAAGGGCGGCCCCAAGCGACGGCTTCAGTGATTGATGCAGCGAGAGAAAAGGTTCGACAGACGGTGTGGCTGGGTCGTGCGGTGACACGGGGCGACTCCCTGTTGGCAATGGGATGGCATCCGCTATTTATTTAGCAGGCTAATTTAATCAGCCATTTTACAGATTGACATTTGATTAGCCAGCTACCTATGGTTAGGTAATTCTACTTACCAGCCACCGCCTGTGGCGGTCACGGTCTCTGAAGAAGGGACGAGAGACACAAAAAAACGCCCCGAAGGGCGTTTTATGAGGAACCTGAGGGGAGTTACCACATCAGATCATCGGGAATCTGATAATCCGCATAGGGATCATCTTCATCAATCTCGCTGGACGATGGTTCATGCTGGATCACCGGGATTTCAGTTTCCCGCTGACGGATTTTGTCGGCAACATTGCCGGGCACCACGTGGAAGCTGTCTTCTCCCAGCACAACAATCGCCAAACGGCCACGGGACAGGTGCTCACCCTGCTCCGCATTCACATAAATCTTGTGCACTTTCTTGTCGACAACAAACTGATAGGGCGTGTCACCGTCCCCCCGGCTGATGCCGTGCTGCTCGACCATTTGCTTTACCTGAGCGCGATGCTCCTGCCGACGCTGTTCGGCCAGACGCTGCTGGTTCATTTCGCGATCGCGGGCCACCTTGTCAGCACGCGCCTTTTCCGCCGCCTGGCGCCGGGCCTCGGCGTCGGCATCCACAGGCCGCTTTTGTTTCCGGGCCTTGTGTTTCTCCTGCTTGACCTGCTTGGCCTTTTTTTCATCCGCCAGACCGGCCTGGAGTAACTGTTCCTGCAGAGATTTCGCCATCTTTCGCCTCAGAGAAAATTCATCTGATCGCATTATCGACAATCGACGCCGCCAATGGCAACGCCAACACGGGGTTCTTTGAGAATTTGATCCGCTGCGTCAGGCTGTGGCGCGGTTTAGCGAAAGTCGCTCAGGCGGTCTGCTATTCTCTTTGTCGCGGCGCACGCCCGGAGGCTGCCCCAGATACGTTCAAGGAACCGGATAATGGCTCACACGACACCCACCGCTTCGGCCGATAGCAACAAAACGCCGGTTATCACCCATACCCGCTGGAGTGCGGTGGTCACTCTGGCCCTGGCTACTTTGATTATTGCCAGCGAACTGACGCTGAGTGCCTTCGCGCTGCCTTTGATCAGCGCTGAACTCAAAATGCCATCAAGTGCCACTGCCTGGGTCTTGCTTTCATTCACGCTGCCGCTCATTGCCATTGCGATTCCCGCTGGCCGCTGGGCCGACCGCGCCGATGTGCGGCGGGTGTTTCTGCTGTCACTGTTCGGGTTCGGGCTGTTCAGCATTCTGGTTTCGCTGGCCTCCTCGTTTGCGATGCTGATGACCGCACGGGTGCTGCAGGGGCTGGCTGCGTCGTTTTACCTTGCCGTTTATATGCCGGTTGTCGCGACCACAGTGAAACCTGCGCAACGTGGGCAAGCAATCGCTATTATCTCCTCGATCATGATGCTGGGCAGTGTCGCACTGGCGCCTCTCGGCGGCTTGGTAGCCGAGCACTGGGGCTGGCGGGCAGTGTTTCTGATCAAGTTGCCTTTGATCGGGCTGGTGCTGGCGCTTGGTTTTCATACGCTGCGCAGTGCAGCACCGGCGCCACGTCCGGCGTTGCCAGCCATCACCCGCACCATGCTTCTTGAAGGGCTGCTGATTGGGGCCGCGATGACGGCCTTGCTGATCGGTATTGAGCAACTTCAGGAGCAGCCGTCTTTCGCCGCTGGCCTCACCATACTGGCGCTTGGGCTGCTGGTAGCCTGGGCCCGGCTTGGTTCCGCCCGACCGGTAGTCTGCCTGCTGATGCAGCCACGCTTCGGCTTGCCGGCGCTGGCGCTGATGTTGATTGCGGCCAACATCGGCTTGATGGCCTTTTCGCTGCCTTTCTTCGTTGCTGAGGTGATGCAGCGTAGTCCGGAGGTGCTGAGCTACGCCATGCTGGGATTTGTGGTCGCGTCAGCCGTCATGTCGCCCATTGCAGGTATGTTTGCCGATCGTTTTGGTGCCTTGAACGTGGCCGCTATCGGCGCACTGCTGACAACAGCCGGATTGCTGACGCTTGCGACCCTGACTGCAGAGGCCACCACGCTGGACCTGGTGTGGCGCGCGGCGGTTGCCGGCATCGGAATGGCGATTTTCAATGCGCCTGTCATGTCAGCCATTCTGGAATCAGCACCGCGGGATCAGACCGGCACCGCCAGCGGCGTCGCCAGCGTGACCCGAATGGCCGGCTCAACCCTTGGCCCGGCGTTGGCCGCTTTTGCCTGGAGCAGTAGCGGCGGAGGCGTTGCAGGCGTGCGCACCGGGGTCATCATGCTGTCGACTCTGGCGTTTATGGGATTCCTTGCGCTCCTTATCGCACAACGCCGGCCAGTAAGCCCATCAATTGCGACCACAGCTCCTGCAACCGAAACAGAATAACGGGCAGATCAAAGTCGAGATGAGCTTTCGCTATCACGAGATTCATCCATGCAGCGCCATCCGGTAATAGCAGCCAGATCAGGCCGGCGCAGTTCACTATAACCGTCAGCCAGAACACATTGCGGAAGGCGCGCTTGCTGGATTTATGCCGTAGCAGCTGGTGCGCGAGGGCCGCGCCGGGCCAGCCGCCGATAAGTGCAAGGATGTGCAGGGTATTTTCCTGGATACGCCAGGCATCGCGGCGGGCAGCACGCTTGTCCCAGGCGTAAACGCAGAACGTCACGACGCTCGCAGCAAGATAAAACAGGGGAATAATCAGCGGGAGCTTGCCCTCCAGCCAGGCTCCGGCCACAACAATCGCCCACATTGCAGCAGCCGGCAGGGCAAGTGAAGCCGGGCGTCGTGAAGGGCGGGCAGGCGAGCGGTCGCCATTGATTTGAACTGCCGTCGCGCAGGGACGCCCATGTTTGTCGCGACCGGCAACGTAACTGATGCTCATGCCCTTGTGCGGCTGCCGCCGTGACCGGTTCTCAAAATCGGTTACGTGGACGAATATTTTATCGCTGCCGCTAACTGGCGCCGCAAACCCGAAACCTTTTTCACCGTGCCACTGCACCAGTGTTCCTTTTACCCGCATACCCGCCTGCCAACGTCTTATTTGTGGGGCAGAAAAGTGTAAACAATCACCCATAAAAAAGCCCCTGCCATTCGAAAATGACAAGGGCCTGCGTTCAGATCGCGGGTGATCAGTGACCGTAAATCCGCATCTGTGTGTTCTGGATCGACATGTCATCCAGGGCGATCGAGCCGATGGATGTACCACCGATCAACACGCCACCGATGTTCATGTCGGCATTGAAGGTATCGATATCGACCGCCAGGCTGTCATTGCCTGCCGCATTGGGCGCCTTGTAGACATCAAAATCCGCCAGTGCGAACACGCTGACCACGTTCGGGTTATCGTCGTAACCTGCGCCGGTCAGTTCAAGATCGCGGATACCGACCGCCATGAACGGTACATCCACATCCAGATCATCGATCGCAAAGCGGGTATTGATGTTCATCTTGTCGGTTGCGGTATCGACGGTCACCATCATCGAACCGAAAATACCCTCAACAGACAGATTATCCATCACCGTTGTGCTGTCGGTGTTGCCACGCAATTCCCAGGCACCGGTGCGGACCGCGAAGTCGATCGGTGAGCCGTATAGCGGCAGTACCTGAATGACCGCATCGCCATCCGCCAGTACGTCAATATTGATCTTGATGTTATCGATCAGGTCGCTGGCGCTGCTTGGAATGGCAAACCCCAGTTCCTGGAACATATCGTCGCGGTTTGCACCACCGATGAACACGTCGCTGATTGCGAGTGTGCCTTCATCGATGTAGCGAACCTCGCCGATGTTAACTTTGGTCTCCAGTTCAATGGTGACACCGGCCTGGCCGGTAATGCTGCCCATCGAGGAGTCGTCGAGTGCCTTGAGTTCCGCTTGTGCCATCAGAGGCATCCCGGAAATCGCCAGCATCAGCAGTGATTTTTTCAGGCTTTTCATTGTTATAGTCCTTTCCGTTTGTTGCAGTACTGCTTTGCCGTCAGACCACAACGGCCGTTAGAGCGGGCGCTCCTCCAGAGGAGAAGCACCCGCGAGTTCATCAGCGTTAGAGGTTAGGGGTCAGATCCAGGTCAATGGTGTTGCCCGGTCCTGCCATGTAGTGGTTGAGGATATCGGTCAGAGGACCACAGTTAGACAGTGCAGGCAGATCGTAAGTACCGACCACCTTGCCGCCTTCAAGCGGTGCGAAGCTCTCGCCTTCTGGTGTCTTCAGCGAGATGTTCACCGGATCCATGGTGCGGCACTCAGAGCCACCACCAATCGGCAGTTTGAAGCCGAACAGTTTCACGGTGACCTTGGGGATGTTGATGTACATCTGCGAGTCAGCGGTCAGAACACCGTTAACCAGTGTGCCGGTGGTCTGCTGGGTCTGCTCAAAGTTAACCTGGGCAGTGGCTTTCAAGCGCTTGAAGAACTTGATTACCCGGAAGGAACCTTCCGTGTCATCCAGCGCCAGATCAGCAGTGAACATGCCGGTGGCCAGTTCCAGCACAGCATCGATGGTGCCGCTCAGTGGCAGGGAGCTATCAGAGGCAGCAATACCGGTTGTGCCCTGGAGATCCAGCAGGAAGTCAACGCCACCGCCAGTGTCATTGCTTTTGCCTTCGCCAGACAGTGCCACTTCAACAGTTGCAGCTTCAGGGTCATCAGATTCGATGCTCAGTACCGCGTTGCTGGCACCTTCTGCATTCGCCGTGTAGGTAAGTGAAACGGTACAGCTGCCTTCAGCGGCAACAGTAGAGCAGTCGTTGGTCTGGAAGAAATCACCCGCGTTGTCGCCGGACAGGCTGATAGCGTTGATGGTCAGAGCAGCACCGCCTGCGTTGGTAACCGTGACCTGGCGATCAGCGCTTGTACCCACGTCGATCTTGCCGAAGCTGACTTCAGTCGCGTCCAGGCTGATTTCAGGTACTGGCGTGATGATGCTTTCGCCGGTCAGCGCGACTTCAACAGAAGGTGTCGCCGGATCGGTTGATTCAATTGCCAATGCCGCGCTGCTTACGCCTTCACCGCTTGCGATGTAGGTCACGGTAACGCCACAGCTTTCGCCCGGTGCAACAGTGGTGCAGTCGTTGGTCTGCATGAATGCATCCGCGTTGGCACCGCTCAGGGTGATCGCGTTGATGCCCAAATCGGCGCCGCCGGTGTTGGAAACAGTGATGACTTCTTCAGCACTGGTGCCTGACGTAATCTTGCCGAAATCGACATTCTCAGCGCCCACACTGATTTCAGGATCAGGTACGGCTTCGCCTGTGACCTCAAAGGTGTGCAATACGTTGTTCTGGCCTTCAACCAACGTACAGTCGGCGGTGAATTCACCAATTGGCGGCGGGGCGATAGCGCCGTCAGCCGTCCGTGCCACCATGTTCAGGGTCAGGTCATCAACGGTTACCGTGCCCTGACCTACGTCTGCCATGGTAAAGGTCACTGCCGGTGCTTCACCTGAAGCGGGAACAGTAAACGGACCTTCAGCATCCGGAATCGGGCTTTGAGGAATTGTCAGAGGTACATCCAGTGGCAGATCACGGCCTGCGGTGCGGACGGTCGACAGGTTTGTCGCAGACCCTTCGATCGTGGCAGAGCCCACCAGCTTCAGGCCTAGCCGGGAGTCATTGTTGACTGTAGTGGTTGCCTCAATGGCAAACGGTCCAAACGTGTCGCCAACTTGCGCTTCAGGCGGGAAATCTGCGCTGATCTGGGCTGAAATGGGCTGGTTGCCAATCAATGGCAAGGGACATACGAAATCCAGATTCAGGGAAACAGGCGCAGCGGAAGCCACCCCACTCGCAGCCAAGAGCGCCGTACCGGCGATGGCCGAACGCAATGTACGTGCGTTCCGGTTGTTTTTCGTCGAACTCATGTTGTCGTCCTCTACAAAAAGCTTTTTGTGTTTTTATAGGATTCGCAGACATCATCGACAGCGTGAGTAAATATCGATCTTGCGACTTTCCTTGTCATCTGAAAGGCGCCATCCGCATTCGTCAGGAACAGATGGTGAACCTCGACGACCAGCACCGGCATGCCGATGAGGGTCTGTATCCATTAAGCGTCCGAATACACAAGGAGGTCATTGCCTTTATCGGCAATATTTTTGATAAAAAAGGAACAACTGTGCGCCTAATTCAAATTTCGTGAAGCCCTTCATAAACTGGGAAACTGTCTTACAAAGCAGCGATATATCGCGATAATGGCCCCTATGGACAATTTTTGATCAAAAAAATAAAGGGGCAGCTTGAGCTCGACACAAACAAATAGAAGAGTACAGCTGTATACAGTAAGGAATTGCCCGAAGCGATCAGGAAGAGCCGCCAACGACAGCGTGCGTCCTGATCAGGAGGATTGTGCGGGACCGTTGCGGCGGACGTCGCCAGGTGTTTTACCCGTCCACGACCGATAAGCGCGAGTGAAACTGGCCTGGTCACTGAATCCGAGCTTGTCGGCGATCACATCGAGGGCAACCGAGGTGTCCGTCAGATACAGAGTGGCAAAGGTTTCGCGGATATCGTTGCGAATCTCCCGAAACGAATACCCGGACTCGACCAGATGATTGCGGACGGACCGGGTACTCATACCCAATCTCATCGCTATCTTTTCCAGCGAGCTGCCGCGGCCGGGATTATTGATGATCTGCTCCCGGACCTGCGTGACCAGTTCACCGTGGATTGCTGATTTGAGCTGCTCCTCAAGTCGGGTGCGGGCTATCGCATAGGCCAGCCCCACATCGTCCTCCGGCACCTTTCGTCCGGAAAGCGGCATTAACACCTGCGTATGCGCCTTATCAAAATGCATTTCCGAATCTGACACCAACGCATTCCAGTCACTGACAGGGCGAGCGGTCGGGAAATCAAATTCGAATATGAAGTGACGGCACAAAGGCAGGGACAACGCGTAGATGCTGCCCATGTAGATTTTGGACATAAACGCCCGAAGTGGCCCGAGCCGCCAGGTGTCATGCAGGCGGATTGCCATTCCCTCACCCTGGGAGGTCAGCTCGATGTCCATAATCGGCAAACTGACCCGCAGGTACTGCACAATGGCATGAATCAGTTTCTTCGGATCCCGCTGCCCCAGAAAAGCATAGCCGACAAGGCCATGGGCGGGCAGGTTCAGCTCCTGGCCGAACTGGAATGCGGCGCGCTCGTCCTGAACCAGCCAGTCCGCTTGTTTGAGAATCGCCGTTACCTGCTTCATCGACAGAAACGCATCCGGATTATTCAACACCGCGTCATCAAGACCGCTGCCATCCAGCAACGTTTGTTGCCCAATTCCCTTGCCGCCCATAAAGCGCACAAATCGGCGCGCATAGCGGGCTGACACCAACGGCATGTCGTAAGCCAAGTGTTCAGACTGACCCATTTCAATCATCCATGAGGCGAGAGTCCCGACTCGCGCACCACTGCTTGTGCGCACCAATAGTCGGCATTTCACGAAGCCACTGCCAACGACTCCGCGTTCTAAGCGGGTACTACAACACCCATTTCAGAATATAGGCACCCAGTAATCGGACGTTTTGAAATGGCATCCCACAAATGGCGTTATGGCCGAAAATGACAAGACGGGGTTCGCGTTTCGGCACTTTTCATCACGCGCCTTAAGCGACACAACTAAAAGTACGACAGGGCAGGCATGCAGGAAGGAAGCCGGCAAGCCCAACGGACTTGCCGGCCTGAGAAGCGGTCAGCCCCTGAGGCGTGATGCGTGCTTCAAGTAGCGCCGTGCGAGCACTGCGCCAACAATGATCTGAATCTGGTTGTAGCACATGATGGGCAGCACGATCATACCGAAACCGGGATGACCGGCGAACAGCACCTTCGCCATGGGCAACCCCGATGCCAGACTCTTTTTCGAACCGCAAAACACAGCCGCAATCTCATCATCAAGCGGCAACTTCAGGCGTCTCGACAAGATCATGGCGAGGCCAATCACCAGCCCCAGCAGCAACAGACACAGTGCGATTGCAATCAGAATCGCCGTCACCGGCAACTGGTCCCACAGTCCTCCCACCACTGACTGGGAAAAGGCGACATAGACGATCAACAGAATGACCCCCTGATCGTAGCGAGACGAGAATCCGGGGTGACGATCCAGCCAGGGACCCAGCTTTGGCCTCAACAGATGGCCGATCGCAAACGGCAACAGCAGTTGCAGCACGATATCCCGCAAAGCACCCAGCACATCAAAGCCTCCGTCGCCGGTGGTACTGACCAGCAGCACCAGCAACAGCGGCGTCAGCATCATGCCGAACACATTCGAGGCGGCAGCGCTGCAGATCGCCGCAGGAACATTACCCTTAGCCATCGCGGTAAATGCAATGGAAGAGGAAACCGCCGAGGGCAGCACCCCCAGATACAGAAAGCCCAGCGCCAGATCTTCCGGAATCAAAACCGGCGCCAGCGCACCGATGGGCAAGACCACCAGCGGGAATACAACAAACGTGAGCGATGCGATCAAAAGATGCAGTCGCCAATGGGTCGAGCCGGCCCGAATCTGCTCCCGCGACAGGGCCGCACCATGAATAAAAAACAGCAAGGCAACCCCCGCAGAAGCCACCACACCCAACACACGGGCAATACTGCCCTGGGCCGGCAAAACTGACGCCAATACCACCGCACCCAGCAGGATCAGCGTGAACGGATCGAGACGAATACGCATCACATGGCCTCCGACAACGCGTCCAGAGCCGGCATCAGCATGGTGCGGGCGACGCGAAATGCAGCCTCGGCATCTCCCATGATGATGGTTGCCAGCAGATACTCGTGATCAGCGTGGGACGGCTCGGGCAGATCCGCATCCCGTTCGGTGCGTTCGATCGTCGCCGAAACGGCGCTGCGGAAATACGCGTACATCGCCATCAACGCATGATTGTGCGACGCCTCGGCAATCGCCACATGGAAACGCTCATCCTGGGCAATACGCTCATCAATATCGTCTCCAGCCGCCGCCCGGGCAGCCAGCGCTGCGCGCAGTTCATCGAGATCATCCTGATCACGACGCAAGGCCGCGAGGCGAGCCGCTTCCGCTTCCAGGGTAATCCGCATTTCCAACTGGTCCCGCAGAGCCGAGCGCTCGATACGCCGCATGGTCTCTGCCGGATCCAGACGTGCCCGAACATAGGTGCCGTCCCCCTGAAGGGTTTCCAGCAAGCCGGCATGTACCAGCACACGCACCGCTTCACGGACGGTATTACGACCTACGCCCAGCAACTCGGAGAGTCGACTCTCATTGGGAATACGCTCACCAACCGGCCATTCACCTGATTCAACCGTTGCCCTTAACTGATCGATTGCACTGTCTACCAGCGAGCGGCGGGCTATTTTTTGTGTATTCATATGATCATCCCATGAATTTAGATAGGATCATCCCATGAATTAGAAAACCCGTCAAAGGCACTTCCGCAAGAAAATCCGGAATTGTGCTGAATCCCACACGGTTTCGACGCCAAGGGCGACACGATCGGTTAACATTGCACCATCGCACCGGCCCGAGCCGGACACTTCAGACGGCCACGGGCCACTATCAGGGTTCTATGAAAATACCGAAGCGATTACAGCCTCTTGTCGATGATGGCATGGTCGATGCCGTGCTTTATCAGCTGATGAGCGGCAAGGAAGCACAGGTTTACGTCGTGCGCTGTGGCGACACGATCCGTTGTGCCAAGGTTTTTAAAGAAGCCCAGAAGCGCAGCTTCAAACAGGCGGTGGAATATCAGGAAGGCCGCAAGGTACGTAACAGCCGCCGCGCCCGGGCCATGAGCAAGAAAACCCGCTATGGCCAGAAGGAGCAGGAAAACGCCTGGCTCAACGCCGAGGTTGATGCCCTCTACCGGCTAGCCTCTGCTGGCGTACGCGTTCCTGAGCCTCAGGGATTCGTGGATGGCGTGTTACTGATGGAACTGGTTGCAGATGCCGAAGGCAAAGCCGCTCCGCGCCTGGACGATGTGACGCTCACGCCTGAAGTGGCCCGGGAATACCACGCCAAAGTCATTGCCGATGTGGTACGTATGCTCGACGCCGGCCTGATTCACGGCGACCTGTCGGAATTCAACGTATTGGTCGACGCAGAGGGCCCGGTCATCATCGATTTGCCTCAGGCCGTCAATGCCTCGGGTAACAACAACGCTGAACGCATGCTCGAGCGGGACGTCGATAACATGCGCCGTTACTTCGGCCGCTTTGCGCCCGAACTGCTCAACACCGACTACGGCAAGGAAATCTGGGCGTTGTACGAAGCCGGCGACCTGCACGCCGAAACCAGGCTGACCGGTTGCTTTGAACACAACACCGAAAGCGCCAACGTCGACGAGCTGCTCGCGGTGATTGATGCCGCCAAAGAAGAGGAATCAGAACGGCTGGAACGGATGCGGGGCGATGAGGATGACGACTGAAGTCGACAGTCGTCATCAAGCGAGCGCGATTCAATTCGCCCGTAAGGGTGCCTGCAAGCCAAGATACTCGGCATTGGCGTCGACCCGATAGAAGCAGCCTCCAGACCTGAACGCGACAAAGGGCCCGGGTACGGGCTCAAATACCATGCTGTCAGTAAGGGTGATTTTACGGTCTCCAAGGCAGCCGGGGGTCGCAAGATCGCCCGCCATTTGCCAAACGTTGCTGTGTTGCACAAATGCATTGCCGGAAACGTAGTGAGCATAATGTTGTGTGAAAACCAGCCAATAGCTCACGCCCTCTTGCGAACGAGCCTGACCAATCCAGCAGTTGCCTGGCACGTTCAAGCATGCAGGCATGCTCTCCGAGACCCTGTCCACCAGTGCTGCAGGTAGAGCCAGATCACCGGGTATGCGCCTTAACATGTCCACAACCGCCGCGCGGTCGTTCTTGTCGACCATCGGCTCTTTGTGCCAGCGGTTTTTCTGTTTCAGGCTTGCGCTGATCCGGTCTGACACCTGCGGGTGCTCTTTGACAAAGTCCGAGGTTTGCAGCTCCTTCAGCGCCTGCACGCCGTAGCTACCCAGCGAAAATCGCAGGTAGTCATAATCAAAATCAGCGGGTGTCACCTCGCCATTAATCAATCGCTCCACCTGATTACTAGCTGACCAGCTTCGCAAGTCCCACACCGGTGTGTTGACCAGAATCAGCACAACCGCAACCACGATCGCCAGCCACTTGTTCGCCTCACGGATAGCCGTCACGGCGCGAGCTTGCCTCAGCACGATCAACACGCTGTAGGTCAGAATGAAGCTGGCCATCAGTAACTGGATAACGCCGGCCCAGAGGCGATCATAGGTTAATCCGTATTGATCCACCCGCAGACAAAGCGCCCAGGCCGCCAGCGCGGTGTAAACCGGCAGAATGACGAGTGCTGCCATGACCAGCCCCCGCACACCACGTGATTTATCCGAAAAACGGGCGTTGTTGCTCAGTACCGCGTTAAAGAAAAACAGGAATACCACCGCCAATGACATCATCAGGAAACCGGCCTTTCCGGTCTGCCAGATCTTTTCCAGCCCGGTAAAAGGCAACGCGCCCAGAAACAGCACCACAATTAGCGCCACCAGAGGCAACAGTGCGGAGATAAGCGCTTCACACAGGGTTCGCATCGTCGTCATAACCCGGATGCGCTCGCGGATCAGCACCAACCCCCAACCGCCAACCAAGGCCGTGGCGGGATAGATAAAGAGCGCCTCTTCAAACAGATCCTGGAAATACGAAATCCCGATGACGTTAAACAAGGCTCCCCAGAGAAACAAAAGCAGCCAGAACACCAGCAAAAACAACCCTGCCATTGCCAACATCAACGCATGCTGCCAGGAGTGTTCAAGCAGCGTTTCATAACCAAATCGTTCACGACCGCCTATGCACCAGACGCGGAAGAAAAGCGCCAGAATAAAAAGCCCGACACCCAGCCCGGGAATGAACACCATGAAATGAGGTCCAGAGGTCACCGACTGGTCGCCCACACCGTATAACACCCAACTCAGGTGCCACCCCATCCAGAACAACAACCCGGTTAGTGGCAGCAGCACGATGAGGTTTCGGTAGTCCCGTAGTCGCTCCATGCCGAGGTAGAAAAATAATGGCAAGGCGATCGCAACCGTATACAACGAGGTGAGCCAACTGGGGTCTGTCGCGGGCCAAATGTCGTGATCTATCGTCCAGTACAAGCCATAGAGCACCATGCCCTGAAGCAAGGCAATACCAACGATGCCGTAACGGGTGGCGTTATCAAGGCGGGGGTTTGCTGAGTCATTCACTTTAGTGCTGTCCATTGCCAAGTTTTCGATGCCGGAATTATCCAATGCCGAGCCATTTCATCCTGCTCATCAGGTCGTCGTCATAGTAATCGGCGGCGCCATGCAGGTACAGACGGGAATCATCGACGGGTTTTCATCATTTCCGGCATTTGCTACGTAACCCCCCATATAACGGGGAGATTGGCGCATTTTTGCAACACCCTTGCGACCACCGTATCGTTATTACTTCAGATTGCTAACAAAAAGCCACCACACAGGAGCCGGTTAACATCCGGGCCTCACTATTCCCATGCCTCGTTCTATCGCTAAAAGCCCCGTAGCCCGATCACTGCAGCTGCTCGCTATCACGTTCATTCTGATCTTCAGTTCCCTGGCATCGGCCCAGGATCAAACCCTGAGAGTGGGCATTACGCCAGTGCCACCGTTTGTCATGAAAGCCGGAAACGGTGAGTGGGAAGGCATCAGCGTGGATCTCTGGCGCCAGGTGGCCGCCGGGCTGGGTCGCGATTTTGAACTGGTGCCCCTGTCATTTCAGGAACTGCTGAAAAGCGTCGAGAACGGTGACATTGATGTGGCGGTCGGCGCCCTGACCATGACATCCGCCCGCGAAACCCGGTTCGATTTCAGCCACCCGTTTTACCAGACCGGTCTGTCGATCGCCGTGCCCAAGGTCAAAGATCCCAGCCTGCTCAGCAGTCTGGGTGCGCTACTCAGCTGGCGTTTTGTGAGTGTGATTGCCGGGCTGGCAGGCCTGTTGCTGGCCGTCGGATTTGCGGTCTGGCTGTTTGAGCGCAAGCGTAACCCCGAGCAGTTCGGCGGCAGTGCGGCGCAGGGCATTGGATCGAGCTTCTGGTGGGCAGCGGTGACCATGACGACCGTTGGCTACGGTGACAAGGCCCCGGTTACCCTGGCAGGGCGCCTGGTAGGGCTGGTCTGGATGTTTGCCGGATTGATAATGGTCGCCAGTTTCACCGCCGCCATCACCTCGTCACTGACCGTCAGCAATCTGCAAAACCAGATTCAGGGCCCACGGGATCTGCCCGGTGCCAACGTGGCCACCATCGCCAAGACCGCAAGCGAAGAGTATCTGCAAGAGAACAGAGTGCGGCATACGCTCTACCCGGATCTGAGCGCCGCGCTGGAATCCACCGCCAGGGGTGAAACCGATGCCGCTGTCTATGATCGTGCACTGATGCAATACCGGAATCAGCAACAGGGCGATCACCTAACGATTCTGCCCGGCACCTTTCAGCAACAACTCTACGCACTGGCGATGCCGGAAGGCAGCCCGCTCAGGGGGCCGGTTTCAGAGAAAGTGCTTGAAGTCACAGAGTCCGCTGCCTGGAAAGGCATTGTCGACAAGTATCTGGGCAACGAGTAAAACATCACAGGGTGCCCGGGTAGGCGTTATTCGAAACGCCGCACCTGGGAAAACCGGTCGCGCCAGTAGTAGCCGTTCAGTTGCGACTGCGTAACACCGACCGACGTTGAGGCATGGATAAAGCGGTTGTCGCCCATGTAGATTCCCGCATGCTGCTCTTTGCCCTCAATCCGGAAAAACACCAGATCGCCCGGCCGCACCTGGCGGCGATCCACCGGAATCCCCGCCCTCAGCATCATGCCGGTTGTGCGGGGCAACTGCCGCCCCAGCGCCTCCTGATAGGCCGTCACAATAAAACCGGAGCAGTCAAAGCCATCGGCTGACATGCCACCATACTCGTAGGGCGCGCCCTGATAGCGCTCGAATACTTGCCAGAGTTGATCAGCCGTCGCCGCGTCTTGCGGGTCCTCGATTGGCCCGGGCGGCGTATAGGTGCGATCAACCGACTGGCTGCTCGCACAACCCGCCAGTCCCAGTGCTACCAATACCAACAGCCCCAGATAACGTAACTGACGATGCGGGAGGTGGAGCAAGGCCCAAATGGAGGAAATTTCGATGTGTGAAGGGAGCATCAGCCAGCGCATGGGGTACAACCGGTTCAGTATTCAGAATTTACCTGTACTTTATGCCCCAAGGATCTGATTGTCAGGTTAATTATTGGTCGTTTTATATACTATTCTGAAGTGACCTGATCGTCGCGGACCCAGCGGCGAATGCGCACGTCCACAGTTACCGACAAGGCAGACAGAGCCGCTACCTTTTCACGCCCTTCCGCACTGGCGCGATAGCCATGGGGCGTCATCGCCAGCAGGTCGGCAACCTGTTCGGCACCATTGATTTCAAGCGGGAAGTTTACTGTTTGTGGCGGCAGGCCAGTAAAGCCGGCAGGCGCCGCCCGTTCCTCGGCGCGCTCAGGCTTGAGGCTGGGATAGACGATCTCCCGCAATTGGCGCAGGTGATCTGGGCCCGCATCGACTTCGATCAGCATACCGCCAGGCTTGATAGCTCTTGCAAACTCGGCGTATACCGGAAAGCCAAACATGCTCAACACGCGATCCAACGTTGCCGATTGAACCGGCAGGTTGGCATTGCTACCCACGGTCCAGCCCGGCCGTTTGTCCTGCTTGGCCGCCGCCAGTACTGCCCACTTGGAAATATCCACGCCCAGCAGCGCCAGCGTTTGCTCATCCGGAACCGCCGCAGCCAGTCGGCGCAGGTAATAGCCTTCGCCACAGCCGGCATCCAGACAACTGGCAGACGCCGGCAAAGCTTCGAGGGTCGCTGCGGTCACGGCATCAGCTATCGGCTGATAAAAACCGGCATTCAGGAACCGTTGTCGGGCCGCCACCATCACCTTGCTGTCGCCGGGATCAAGCGACCGTTTTTTCTGCACCGGTAGCAGATGCACGTAGCCCTGGCGGGCGATGTCAAAACTGTGGCCTGCTGCGCAGGTCCAGTTCGCGTCCTGTCTCAGTAACGGGCCACCATCCAGCGGGCAAGCCAGATGATTAAAAGCGGAAATCGTCATGCAGGCGGGTTCCTGAAGAGGAAATGGATGAAGCGAGCCGGCCTCATTCTGCCAGATGCGGCGCGAGTTTCTCACGAATTGCATCCGGAATCGGCATTGACCGTTCGGCTTTGTAATCGAAATACACCAGCGTGGCGATTCCCTTTGCCACCAGACTATCGCCTTGCCAGGCTTCCTGCAGTACCTGGGCCGAGGCGTTGCCGATCTTCCCCAGCCAGGTGCGGATTTCGACCGGCTTTGACCAATACGTCTGTGCTTTCAGATCCACTTCCATTCGCGCCAGAATCAGCGGCCAGTCGTGCATCGTCAAAGTCGGGTGGAAGAGCTCAAAAACCGGCGTCCGGGCCTGCTCAAACCAGACGGGAAATGCCGTATTGCTGATGTGCCCCAGGGCATCCGTGTCATTAAAACGCGGCTCAATTGTCAGTGAAAACATCCGCTAGCCTCTGTTGACGAGTAAAGCAGCGGATCGCCTGACCCGCCTCGGGGCAAGCAACATAACGCCAAGAGCCCCATCAGGCCAAGTCGACTCTGGTCGAAACTGTGCTCCCGGGGCATTCAATTGCAGAGACGCTAGTTCCTTTTATCGTCATCACGCTGGCTCTGCTCCTGCACGTCTGAGGTGTTGCGACGTTCGTTTTCTTCTTCCGGTGACAGGTAGTAATCCTTTTGTTCGACGGTTTTGGCGTCTGGATCAGAAGGGGCATTTTTCTGGCGCCCACGGGATAACCAGAAACCAAAAGCCACCACCACAATAATCAGAATAATCCACTTCATGTGCGTGCCTCACCATTTGCGGTACCTGCTATTGTTCTAGCGGCAGAACGGCAGCAACGTCAAGAAACGAGGGCATTAGGAAGGTTGATTGGGGTCAAAAAAGGGCACAAAAAAAGGCCCATCGCGATGAGCAACAGGCCTTTGTCCCTATACAACGGGCTATTCAAACTTTACGACGGCGCGCCGCAACACCAGCACCTACCAGACCAAGCCCGATCAGTGCCAGAGTGGAAGGCTCCGGTACTTCTGTAATACGGAGTACCAGGTCATCGTGGTTGTCATCGTCGGGGTTTGCACCACCGTCATCCAGCGCCAGCAGTACACCATTGCCGAGTGGGTCGTAGCCCAGCCAGAAATCAGGAGTACCCGCGGAGGTATGGTTATTATTGGATCCGTTCGCAACCGAACCCGCGCCACTGTTAATCTGAATGATAAAGTTCAGCAAGCCCGCAACCGCATTGTTGACGTAGATGGTATCGCCCACCGTGCTTTCGGTTGAAAGCGACTGGCCATCCATTTCAAATGTGTTGACGTAGCCGGCTTCTTTACCCAAAAACTCAACCTTCAGCATACCAACGCCGCTGGACAGGTTGCCCTTGTAAAAGCCATCAAAGTTCGTGCTGGTGAAGACACTGTTGAGAGTAACAGGGCCAATTTGCCCCGCAACTGACGTACCATCTGTCTCGATCATCAGCGCAGATGCGCTTCCTGCGCCAGTCATCCCCAGCGCCAGAGTCATAGCCAATAGTGATTTTTTCATTGTAATGCCTCCAATCAGTTCCGTTATGGAAGCTCTGCGACTGCAAGTGCAGCTCCACTGATTTCCACTGCATTTAAAAGGCCAACTTTTAAAGTCCTTACTTTTCATATGAATGAAAACAGGGCCTCGCCGAGAAGATGTCGAGCTGTAAATTTAGCTGACATTTTCCCGCGAACACTCATCACTTAAGGTAATAAAAATAACGCTTTGATAAGGAATGGAGCGGTAACGACGGCTTTGCGGCATCCATTTCGGGGGCCCAAAGTGGTGCAGGGCAAGTGGCCTCACTCCAGAACAGGAGTCAGGCCCTCGTCAGAAAAACTGGGGGTTACTTCAACTTCTCCAGCATCGCACCCATCATCTCGTGGATCTTGTTGACAGCCTTGAGCGGACGCACCATAACTTTGAAGTCATCAATCCGGCCTTCGGCATCGCAATGAATAATATCGACACCATTGAGTTTGATACCATCCAGCTCTGTGGTGAATTCCAGCATGGCATTGTGACCGTCAAGGATCTCGCGCTCGTAACGGAAGTGCTCATTGTTGAGTGTGTACAGTGCCGCCATCAGGTAAGTTCGGGTGATGGCTTTACCTTGCTGGGGGGTGTGAACGACCGGCGAATGGAACACCACATTCTCTGCCAGCAGATCATCCAGTGCTTTGGGGTCTTTGGCATCAACCAGGGCATGCCATTGCTTTATTGTTGTTTCAATCATCGGCTATCACTCTGCAAACGGGTATGAAAGCGCCCGCCTTGTGCACCGAGGCAGAGCGCCGTTAAAAACAGAAAGCTACCGGGTTTCGCCAACTCACGCAAAACCCGTGTTCAGGATTATTCCTGCAAGCTATCGCCACCTGCTTGCCGTACCCGCTCCAGATCTTCCTCCAGCACCAGCCCGCTCTCGGCGTATTTAAGCGCCAGACGCTGATGGGCAATCGCCGCATCGCGCACATCCGCAAGCCCGGAACCTGCCAGATGCCCCAGCACTTTCTGCAATCGCTGGCAGACTTCCACCATGCCGGCGCCATCCCGGGCGATCGCGCCAAACGCATCATCGAACATATCACGCACATCAATCTCCGGCATCGACACGCGGCTGTAATCCGGCGCATCGTCACTGCGTTCGTCCGGTTCTTCACACCACAGCTGAAACAGTCCGGCAAGTCGGGTGAGGATATCAATACCGGTGCCGGGATCATTGACCGCAGGAGACAAGGCCCGACTGGCAATCTCCGACAGCACCACCAGTCCGAAACGGGGGTCGTCGTCAAAGCGACGTTGACTGCCGACAGCAAAGGCCTCCCGAACACGGGCGTCGTCTACATTCGACACATGACTGACGCACGCCATCACCCGCCCCGGCATCAGCAGGGTGCCGGGCAGCGTCAGCACCCGCACGCTGCCGTTCTGTTCTTCGGCATAAGCCTGCAGCGCTGCCAGATCCACATGCTGGACGTACCCGACTGCGGTTGCCGTGATCTCGATGCCATTATCGCTTTCCGGCCCTCGATGCGCGGTGCGCGGCATCTCGCGGTAATGCCGCAATGCCGCTTCGGTTGCACTTTCAACTGACTCGATGGTCGCGCCGATGCGACCAAGCCGGGCGATACGGTCCACCCATCGCACAAAGGTCAGTACGACTACAACAAACACCAACCCGGTCATTACAAACAGCGTGAACAGACCCGCGTTGGCATAGTAGTTATTCTTTGCCGCAGTCAGGGCGACGATGCTGAAAATAAACGCACCGATAAAAATCGACAGCGCGTTCTGTGAGACGTCATCCGCGATAATCAGCCGGAATGATCGAGGCGTTGCGGTGTTACTGGCTGAGGCATAAGCCGATACCATGGACGCTACCGCCAGTGTTGCGATAACCAGCATGCTGGAAGCCATCACCGACAGCAGTGTTTCGACCGAATCCTGGGTCATCACCGGCATCAGATCCCCCAGCCCGCTATAATCAGCAGACTTGGCAAGAAACACCGCTCCCACCGACAGCAGCGAACTGACCAACGGCTTGACCCACAGCCGCTCCCGTACCCGATTCACCAGAAACCGCAACCGATCCAGAGACTCAATACCCGGCATAAGACCCCCTTGAAAACACCGGAAAATCACACGATCAGGTCGCTATTTCCGATCGTCAGCACACGCTTTGGAGTATAAGCGTGTTATGCCGGTAACTGCCTACACAAATAAGTTTGGCAAACAGACACACTTCGTTGTAAAGTAATCGTCGTTGGAAAGATCTAGCAAAGCCGTTCACGAATAAGACGTCTCTCAGTTGTAGTTAGTAGTGCACCGTCCTGTTTTTGATTCCGCGTGTTTTTTGTTTCCGCACAACGCTGACCAGCCATCATGTCGATGATCTGGCGGCATTTAAAAGTTATGAGATCAGGAAGTTTATTATGTCTACTACTACCGGCACTGTTAAGTTCTTCAACGAAGCAAAAGGCTTTGGCTTTATCACTCGCGAAAGCGGCCCTGACGTTTTTGTTCACTTCAGCGCTATCCAGGGTGACGGCTTCAAAACTCTGGCAGAAGGCCAGCAAGTAGAATTCACCGTAACTGACGGCCAGAAAGGTCCTCAGGCGGAAAACGTAGTTGCTCTGTAATTAACAGACAGCACGTAAGAAGGGCAGCTTAGGCTGCCCTTTTTTATTGCCTGTAATAAAGTGACGGCAGGCAATGACGCGCCTGCCACCTTGGTTCACGACGCCAGATGCGGTGCCAGAATACTGTAGAGTTCAGGCCGGTGGTGGGCGATTTCTTCAGCGGTCAGACCTTCCATCGAGTGCGGGTATTTCAGCCAGGCTGCCGTATCGTGGACATAATATTCCGGCGCCCATCCCACCTCGTTTCGATCCGGTTTGTAATAGGGCACCGCGACCCGAATATCATTCGGAGTATTCAACCTGGCCCGCTGTTTCAGCTCGCCGATAATCGCCTCAACTGAACGCCCGGTATCGAACACGTCATCCACAATCAGCAGTGAATCCTCATGGGTCACATGCTTCACCAGATAGTTGAGGCCGTGAACCCGCACTGTCCGGCTTTGCTGATCGATGCCATGATAAGACGACGTCCGGATCGCAATGTGATCAGTATGCACACCGTGATAATCCAGAAACTCCTGCACAGCAATACCGACAGGGGCTCCCCCTCGCCAGACCGCTATCATGAAAGTCGGGCGAAAGCCGGAGTTCAGTACCTGCGCTCCCAGCCGGAAGGCATCTTCAAGCAAACTCTGCGCACTGATGTATTGTTTATCGGCCATAAGATCACTACTGTTTTGGAGGTCATGTATTGGAACGTGACGCGCTTTAATGACGGCGACGATTGCGCCCGCAACAGACGCTGAAAACGGCAACAGGCCGCTGGCATACGAGCCGGCACAGGTTCAATCGCGTTATAATCCCACTAAACCGGCTGTCCCATCAAACAGGGGACGCAAACTCAACTACAGTCTGGCAGCCTCATGACCGATACTTCCGATTCCTTCACCCGTACCCGGCGGTTTCTCGACGAAAAGGAACTGATTGAAGATGCCTTCCGACTCGGGGTTCAGGTCTACGAGAGCGGTTTTCGACCCAACTTTATCGTCGGCCTCTGGCGTGGGGGCAGCACCATTGGCATCTATGTTCAGGAATGCCTGCAAACACTTGGCGTTGCCACTGACCACATCGCGCTGCGCACCTCCTATCGGGGCATGGACGATTACGACGCCATGGTCGCTTCACCTGAAGCCAACATCCGGGTTCATGGCACCCACTATCTGCTGGATAACCTGAACCAGAGCGATCGCCTGCTCATTGTCGATGATGTGTTCAGCACCGGCTTCAGCGTCGCTGCTGTTCTGAAGCGACTGAACGAACAACTGAAACGCAACATGCCGACAGATACCCGTATCGCCACTCTTTATCAGCGGCCCGGCGCCAACAAAACAGGCCTGAATCCCGACTACTGCCTGCATACTTCTGACGATTGGCTGGTGTTCCCCTACGAGCTGAACGGCCTCAGCCGGGAAGAGATCAGTGCCCACAAGCCGTTTTTGGGCCCGATTCTGGACAGCGTGGTAGCAAACAAGAAATGAAATCCAAACACAATTCTGCTCACACCCTCAAAGGCGGCAAGGGCCTGGCCCGGATTCTCAATTCCACCCGTTATTCCATGCAGGGGTTCAAGGCGGCATTTATCAACGAGGCCGCATTCCGGCAGCTGGTTCTGATCAACGTGATTCTGATCCCGATTGCCTGCGGGCTTGACGTCACCCCGGCTGAGCGCGCCATTCTTATTTCAGCCCCCTTGCTGTCACTGGCCATTGAATTGCTGAACTCGGCTATCGAAAACCTGGTGGACCGGGTGTCCATGGAGCTGCATCCGCTGTCAAAACACGCCAAGGATATGGGCAGCGCCGCCCAGTTTGTCGGGCTGGCCATTATTTCGGTCTGCTGGTTCGTTATTCTGATCTGATCAGCAGCATTCAAAGCAGCGGCCGGATTCGCAAGCCACGTGCCAAATCGCAATCCGAACCGGCGCCTTGATGACTTACCAAGCCGCGCCTGCCTGAATATAGAAAGCAGTATCCTCAGGCCCCCGCGCAATATCCGCCCCCATATGGAGGCCGTACCGGCTGGCGATCAGATAGCGAAAGCCTGCACCGACACTATTGGCCGACTGGGCATCGTCGTGCAGATCTCCGAAGCTGTCTGCGGCCCGACCACCGCCGGTGAAGGTGTTCACGCTCCAGCGTCGGGAGAAGCGCCAGGTCAACTCAACCTCGGCAACGGCGACGGCTCGCCCCTGATAACGGTTAACAGGCACCCCGCGCAGATCGACAGAAGGCGGAACATAGGGTGGCAGCTCTTCATCGCCGTCGGCTGAGACGCCGTCATATTGAAGGCGCAGCCCCAGGTTCCAGCTATCTGACAGCTTCCAGTAATTCAGCCCCACCCACTGGTAGCTGTCGTAATTCACATCGCTTCCGATAGCATCATCGAATATCACGTAATTGAAGTGGTGGTTGTAGCCTGCCTGCGGGTCCAGCGGGTTATCCCGCGTGTCGTACTCTGCCAGCAACCCCAGACCGGATGTTACGGAATCCCGGCCTAGCTGATTCTGAAGAAAGGCATTTATGCGATCGTCCAGCGTCGGATTCGGTAGTGTAATCCTGCTTTCGAGCTCGCTTTCAACCTTGCGGTAGACCTGGCGGGCCCCGACAAACCAGTCGCTGCTCCCCATTCGGGCCTTGAGTTCCTGAATCACAGCCGGGCCCTTGATATTGAGCTCTATAGGCCGATTGAGTTGGCGATCGGCCAGCGAGTAGAAATCAAGGTTGATGTCACCGTACAGAACGAATCCCCGGTAACGCAGACTGTCATCCAGCCAGAACCCCATGTGGCCCAGACCGACCCCTTTGGTGCCGTTGCGGGTGCCGCCCAGCCCAATCACTGAGATATTTTCAGGGAGCACCGCGCCTTTGCCGGCGCCCTTGGCTGTTGCCTGCTGGTCTGACTCATGAAAGAAAACTCCGGCTACACCGAGACCGGCGCCCACCGCGGGCTCCGTAATCAGTATGGGGACTGGCAGAAACCCCGCCGGAACCTCCGACAGGAAGCGACTGGCGTCCAGCATGCCGTCCTGCTCATCAATCATGTAGTCTTCAAAGAAAGAAGCCGTTGCCATAACGGACCACGATATAGCCATAAGGGCCAGGCCAAGAGTGGCCCATCCGGTTCGTTTGCCCTGCTTTCGGTTCATCTTTCCGTTCATCCCCGGTTTCTCCCTGTTGCCCGCCAGCCCCGGCACAGATCAGAACTTTCTTACACCCAGCCGGTTGAGTGTGACGTGCAGCTCCGCTTCACTCAGGTTGATGTGTTCAAGCACCCGACCATAGAGCATGGCGGTGGGCACGGACCGCCCGTTGCGCTCCTGCTGCGTCTCGTGCAGTACCGTCAACACAAGTCTTTCCGTGCGGGTCAGACCATCCCTGACATCCGGCACACCATTGTCGACCAGCCATTGGTTCATGGGTCAGCCCTCGAATCTGACAATACACCGGCGCTCCAAGCCGCCCGGCGGTTCACTAACACTATAGAAGGACATTGCGGATTGGCACTACTCTCAACCCTCACCTATATTTTCCGTATGTCCGAATTCATTACCTGACACTTGAAAATACGCCTGAAACACCGGTTTAACAGGCTATCGCTTTGCTGAACAAGGGCATCAGATCCCATCAGAACGGCCTCACATTCACAATTCCCGGGTCTCTTAAAAGAAAGGAACAGGGTATGAAAGCACCAGCGTTGACACGTTCACTGTTACTCGGCGGGTGTGCGCTTCTGTCGCATCATGCTGCCTTCGCACAAGACCAGCAGGCCGGTAATGCCGCAGCACAGGCCAACAACCCGCTGGCCGACATGACCGCCTTCAACATCCAGGATTATTATATCGGTGACCTGACCGAGTCAGACGAGTCCGCCAATCAGGCCTGGCTTCGATTCGCCAAGCCCTTTTCGGTCTCCGACACTGACTGGATATTCCGTGCATCCCTGCCGATCAACTCTTTCCCCACTGCACCGGATGGCGACAAGGAAACCGGTATCGGTGATTTGAACATGTTTGCCGCCTACCTGTTCGATACCGGCAACCCGGCGGTCAGTTTCGGCTTTGGTCCGCAAATCACTGCGCCCACCGCCGGCAAGGATGAGCTGGGTAGCGAAAAATGGTCGGGTGGCGTCGCGAACGTGCTGTTCAATGCCAGTTCACCGACCTTCCAGTACGGCTACCTGCTGACCTGGCAGGAGAGTTTTGCCGGTGAAGACGACCGGGAAGATGTTAACTCGGCGGCTTTCCAGCCCTTTGCGTTCTACCAGCTCGGCGGCGGCACTTATCTGAGGGCCGCGCCGATATGGCTGTATAACCTCGAGAACGGCAATTACAGCATGCCGTTGGGTGTGGGTGTCGGCCAGGTCTTCAAGCAGGATAAAACCGTCTATAACCTGTTTGTCGAACCCCAGTTCTCGGTTGCCGATGATGGCCCCGGCCAACCGGAATGGCAGATTTTTCTGGGCTTCAACATGCAGTTCCTGAACTGATCCCTTTTAGCGGGAGCCTGTCAGGCTCAACCCTGCCGGCTCCCGCCCTGTCGCAACCGGATCTCCCACCTCAGTCAGGGCACCCGTCTCCAAATCGACGCTGTAGGTGCTGATGGTGTCGTCACCACTATTGGTCACATAGGCATAGCGACCTGTCGCATCGAGCCGAATCGCAACCGGTTCACGCCCCGTGGGTACCGGACTCCCGGTTACGGTCAGATAACCTGTGTCCTGGGCAATACTGAACGTGCTGATCGAATTGCTGTCTTTGTTGGCCACATAAGCAAAACGGCCTGTGAGATCCATGGTGATGGATTGCGGGCTCGCGCCTGTGGTTACCGGAGGCGTCTGGAATGTCAGGTCGCCGTTTGCCGCATTGATTCGATAAACGGTGACATTGTTGGAACCTGAATTTGCCACGTAAGCAAAACGCCCTGTGGGATCTACTGTAATCGATTGGGGATCCGAGCCTGTCGAAGCACTCCTAAAAAATGCCAGCTGACCGGTCGTTGCCACAACCTTAAACACTGACACACCCCCTAACCCGCCGCTATTCGCTACATAAACGGTTGATCCGTCAGGGCTGACGGCAATAGCCGAAGGCAACGGTCCAGTCGCCAGAGCTGAGCCCAGCGCAGTCAAAGCGCCCACGTCATCAATTTTGTAGGCTGCCACCGTATTCTCATCCCGGTTCGCCAGATAAATTACCTGATTGTCCGGATGAAAGGTCACTGCCTGGGGATGGGAACCCGTCGGTATCGCCATTCCTACGGCCGTCAGGTTACCGTTGACCCGATCCACCGTGTAGGCCGCTACCGTATCGTCATCACTGTTGGCAACGTAGGCAAAACGCCCGGTCGATGATACGGCTACCGAGCCGGGCTCATCACCCACCTCGGTCTTGCCCATGAATGTAAGTGCCCCGCTGGCTGCATCGCTGGCATAAACGGAGACGCTGTCGTCGTCACTGTTTGCGGTGTAAACGAAGCGCTTCAGAGGGCTGAGGCCTATTGAATTCGGGCCGTCGCCGGCGGCTACTGCAGTGCCCGCCACCGAGAGCGCACCGGTTGTCTGATCGACGCTAAACGTACCGATCGTGTCGCCACCACGATTGACCACATAGACAAAACGACCGCTCGGATCGACCGACACGGCATCAGGGTTCAGGCCGATGTTCGTCAGCACGCCAATTTCGGCCAGCTCACCGTCTACAGGATCAATGGTGTATTGGCTGATACTACTGTCGCCGCCATTGGTGACGTAGACGAAACGACCGGTCGGATCCACTGCAATTCCGGTGGGGTCTGATCTGGCTGGAAACGTCAGCCCGGCAAAAACCGTCAACGTGCCGGTAATCGGCTCAATCTTATAAATACTGACATCGTTTGAGCCGTTGTTGGCCACATAGACAAACTGGCTACCCGGATCAACAGCCACTGCAGCCGGAAGCCCGCCAGTCAAGTAAGGCGAATCAGGAACAGGGGTCAAAGTACCGTCGGCCGGATCTCGCTTGTAGACACTCAACATGTTGCTACCGCGGTTTGTAACATAAACAAAGCGCCCGCTGGCATCCACAGCAACCGAACTGGGCGAAGATCCGGTTGGAACGGGCGATCCGACGCTTGTAAGTGTTCCGGTATCCCCATCAATGCTGTAGATGCTTATATTGTTGCTCGTGGCATTCGCCATGTAGGCAAAGTGCCCTGACGGGTCCACTGCAACCGCTTTGGGCTGGTTTCCCGTCGGATTTAAGTCGTCAACTTTCGTCAACGCACCCGTATCCGAATCTATCGCAAACGTCCGGATCGGATCGTTAGTATTCGCGACATAAGCAAACCGCCCCGTCGGCTCCACCGCAATAGCTTGCGGCAAGGCGCCCGCCGCAATCGCCGATCCTGTCCCGGTTAACGCACCGGTTGTGGCGTCAGCACTAAAGGTACTGACCGTGCCATCGGTGTTGTTGGTGACGTAAGCAGCAGACGCCACAGGGGTCACGCAGGCAACCGCCACATCGGTCACATTGGCCGTCAGTGTTCCGCTACCCTGGCTGACCGTGCAGCGTTGGCCGGCAGGCTGGGTCTTGATGGTGACCGCGTAACTGGCATCTTTTGCCAGCGCTTCAGAGAAGATAAACCCGCCATCCGCAGTCAGGCTCAGATCATCCTTGTCGTTGTTCTGCAGCACCAGCATACCGTCCAGCCCGGATACGTCGCCTCCTACCGTGAATCGGGTGGATGCATCGCCATCGCCGTCACTGCTACAACCTGAAAGCCCCAATCCCACAGACAACGCCAGGCCAAGACCAAACCAGGATTTGGTGCCGGACCGATGGATAATCGAAAACGGCAGATTTCGGATGTTCTCAAGCATAACTCGCCTCTGATTCACATTGTCTGGTCTGAGAGTATCTTTATAAGCGCACAAAAGGGTCAGGACCGGTGCCCGGTCAGTTCGCGCCTGTTGCCATCCGGCAGGGTGCCGGCGCTCTGTACAGTGTAGCTCACGAAAGGTATCCGGCCTCCGGATGCGCCCACAAGTGCGCGCAGCGATAAGCGTGCCTCCCGCACGTAATTGGCGATCGCCGCTTTAAACATTACATAGCGTTAAGGTAATATCCCGCTCATCCGCTTCTTTCAGGCGGGCTAGTGTCCATCACCCCTGTTCCGAAATGGACTGCTGTAAAAGGGAATTTTATGAAGCGCCTTCTGATTGTTCTTGTCGTCCTTCTGGTCGCCGGTCTTGCGACTGCACAATACAAAATATCCAGTTCGGTAGCCGATGGGCTCGATGCCGCCAAGCGGGCAATGAGAGGCCATGCGCAGTTCGATTACAGCGATGTCTCGACGACCCTGTCGGGCGATATTGAAATTAGTGACGTGCAGTTCACATCGCCTGCAGGTCAGGCAATCCATGCGGACAAAATTGCACTGATCACCGGCAGCCTGTGGCAACTGCTAACGCTTGAAGACACCTTTAAAAACAACGAAATCCCCGAGCACCTTGCAGTGTCTGTAGAAGGCCTGCTGGCGGATGCTGCCCTGTTCAACAATGCCGGGCAAGCGAATCCCATGAGCCGCCTCGATACCGCAGGCTGCGGTGAACGCCGGTTCTTTGATCGCAGTGACCTCAAGGATATGGGCTACGACATGCTCACCCTTGATATGAAAATGGGGTACCAGTTGGCGAAAGGCGATAACCGCCTCGTGCTGACGCTTGACGTGATCTCGCGCGACCAGATGGCGGTTGATCTGGAAATGACCTCGCGACTGCCATACGCGCCGAGCATTGCGGGTATGGCTGGCGGTGATCTGGCCAAGGCCTCACAGCTCACCAACGCCACCATCCGGATAGAAGACCTGGGCTATCTTGAACGCAGCCTGGCGTTTTGTGCCGATGAAACAGGAATGGATACCGCCGCTTACCGCGAGCACCACCTGGCTGCCTGGCTCGACGCCTGGCACAACCTTGGACTGGAACCGAGCGACAGTCTTGTGGATATCTATCGCGATTACGCGACCAACCCCGGCAGCACCCTGACATTCGAGATGGAGCCCTTCCCGGCACTGGATCTCGGCAGCAATTACCTCAGTCCTGATCCGGTTTATCTGAGCGGGCGGCTGAACCCGAAAATGGGTACCGAAGTGACCGGCATGCAGCCCGTGAGCATCGCACCAAGCGAACAGGCCCTTGCCGATACCGACACGCAGGTAATTGAGAGCGCTACGCAAAAGCAGCCGCCTCAGGCCAGCACCGGCAGCACCAAGACCGGTAAAGCCTCAGCCCGGCCGGCCGGGCAACTTGCCCTAGCCAATCTGGACCAGCATCTATACCGGGATGTGACGATCAGATTGAACAGTGGCCGTGTGCTCAAGGGACGCATCGAAGGCGTAGAGGGCCAGACCCTGCAGCTCAAGCGTCAGCTTCACGGCGGCAACATGGTCGTTCCCGTTGCCCTGGGTGAAGTGAAAACCGTCACCCTGCGGTAACCCTGTTCAAGCCAGAGAGGCCCCGCAGACGCTGCTGCGCATCCTTTGACGTTTATATACCCTGAGCCCGGATTTCAGAGAAATCCGGTTGCTGACCCGGCGCTGACTGGTTCACTATGGAGGAAACCCAACCTTTCAGGGAGCACGTTATGCCAATTATCGGATGGGTATTCGTCATACTTGCGATGGTGCTGATCGTCGGCATGCTGTTCATCCTGCGCGACAACGCCGGCAGCATGAAAATTTCCAAAGAGAAGATGAAGAAGATTCAGGCCCGCAAGGCCGAAGTCGAAGCGGAAGAGGCCGCGGAAGACAAGGAGTGGTGAGCATTGACGCCCGATAATCCGGGCGCCCACTGAGCGATGTTTCAATCCTGCCAGGACGTGTTTCAGCGGCCCGGTTCACGGGCACGCTTGCACACCGCTGTTACCACTTCCCGACCACGTATCCCAGCTTGTCCGGCAGCCAGAGCGCTATACCGGGCAACAGCATCACCAACAGCAAACTGACGCCCATTGCCGCAATAAACACCAACGCCCAGCCGAGCGTGTGTTCCAACCGGATATTGGCAATACGGGTGGTGACCATCAGGTTAACGGCGACCGGTGGCGTGAACTGGCCGATGGCGATATTCATCGCCAGCAGGATACCGAACCAGACCGGGTTCCAGCCGAAGTGATTCATCAGCGGCAACACAATCGGGATCAGAATCAGATAGATCGATATGGCGTCCAGCAACATGCCGGCAATCAGCACCAGTACCATCACCAGCCCCAGTAGCACCCAGCCATTGTCTGATAACGACAGCAGGGCATCGGCCAGATGCTGGAAGGTGCCCAGAGTGGTGCCCGCCCAGGCGAAAATGCCGGCCAGCGCGATAATCAACATCACCACGCCGGACGTCACCGCGGCTTCGGTCATCAGATCAAACAGGTCACGAATACTCAGATTGCGATAGATCAGACTGCCGACGATAACGCCGTAGGCCACGGCCACCACAGCGGCCTCTGTCGGTGTGAACAACCCGGAGCGCAGCCCGCCCAATATGATCACCGGTGCAAACAACGCCGGTATCGCAGCCTTGAAGCTCGGCCAGAGTGGTGGTCGCTCCACTGTTTCCGGGTCTTCCCAGCGGTATTTACGGGCAAAGTAGAGTGCCGGCGCCAGCAATGAGACGCCCGCAAGAATGCCGGGAAAGACACCCGCAGCGAACAACGCCCGTAAATCGACACCGGGCACCACAATAGAGTAGAGAATCAGCGCGATAGAGGGCGGAATCAGAATAGCGGTAGAGGACGAAGCGGCAATCAGCGTCGCCGAAAAAGGCTGGGGATAGCCCGCCTTACGCATGCTTGGCAACATCACCATCGCCACTGCCGCAGCATCCGCCGGGCCCGAGCCACTCATGCCACCCATAATGAGACACACCAGCACGGCGACGACGGTCAGCCCACCGTGACGTGGCCCGATAATCGCCTGGGCGAACCGCACCAGGCTGGCTGCCACGCCTGCACGCTCGAAAATCAGCCCCGTCAGGATAAACAGCGGAATCGCAATCAACGGATACTTGGCGACACTGTTGTAGGTATTGGTACCAAAGGTCGCCAGCATATCGGGCGACAGCCCCGCGAAAATGCCAACAGCGCCACCCAGCCCCAGCGCAACGGCCACCGGCACCCCCAGCATAAGGGCTACCAGGAAGCTGCCGATCATCAACAGATCAGGACTCATGAACCACCTCCGGCTCTTCCTTGCCCCGCAGACGATCAATCAGGTTCTGGGTCATACGAATCATGATGGCGACCGACAAGAACGGCAGCCAGATGACGTACATCCAGTTTGGCAACCCCAGGCCGGGCGACAACGACTCCCAGTCATACTCCTGCAGAGCGAAGGTGCTGCCGTACCAGACCGTGATGCCAAACACGAGCATCCCCACCAGCCACTGGAGTACAAACACTACCTTGCGGGCCCCGGGCGGCAGGTGGTGTTCGATCAGCTCAATCCGAATATGCTGGTTGCGGCGCGCGGCCACAGCGGCACCGGCGAAGGTAAGCAGCACCAGAAAGAACACTGAAAACTCTTCGGTGAAGGCAAATGAGGCATCGGTGGCATAACGGACAATGACATTGCCCAGGCTGATGATACAGATTGCAATAAGGGCGAGGGAGGCCAGCCAGGCTTCAGGCCGGCACTTCGGGGGTCGGGACGACATGGTTACTCCGGTTCACAATGGCATGCTGTGAGGCAGAACGCCCGCCTTTACCGGTGGGCGTTCTGAACAACAAGCAGCAGGGGTTACTGCTGACGGTTAGCAACAGCGTCCTGAGCCTGCTTGACCAGATCTTCACCAATACGAGGGGTCCATTTCCCGTATACGGACTGAGTCGCTTCAACAAACGCATCGTGCTGCGCCTGGGTCAGATCCGTCACCTTTACACCGCGCTCCTTGATGGCAGCCAACGTATCCGCCAGCTCAGAACGGGATTTTTCGATTTCCCACTTACCGGCATCAATAGCCGCCTGTTTCAGCAATTTCTGGTCTTCCGGGCTGAACTGCCCCCAGACACGGTTGCTGATGGCAAAGACCAGCGGATCGGCCATGTAATGCCACTGGGTCAGGTACTTCTGGCCCACCTGATCAATACGCGCCACATCAAACACTGACAGCGGGTTTTCCTGGCCATCCACTGCACCGGTAGTCAGCGCAGGCTTGGCATCGGCCCAACTCATCTGGGTCGGGTTGGCGCCCAGCGCGGTAAAGGTGTCCTGAAACAGTGGCGAACCCACCACACGAATCTTCAGGCCGTCGAGATCAGCCGGTGCCTTGATCTCGCGTTTGGAGTTGGACAGCTCGCGGAACCCGTTTTCACCCCAGGCCAGGGGAGTCACACCGCGCTTTTTGATGGCAGCGAAGATCGCTTCACCGGCGTCACCCTGAGTGATCGCATCGATTGCGGCATTATCCGGCATCAGGAAAGGCAACGAGAAAAGATTCAGCTCCGGCACCTGAGGCGACCAGTTGATGGTGGAGCCAACCGCCATATCAATCAGACCGGAACGCATCGCCGAGAATTCTTTGGTCTGATCCCCCGAAACCAGCTGGGAATTGCTGTAAACCTTCATGTTGATGCGCCCTTCTGAGCGCTCTTTTACCAGCTCGACCCATTTATCCGCCGCCTGTCCCCAGGGGAATGCTGAGGGCAGCACGGTCGACACCGTGTACTCATCTTTGTACTGGGCAAAGGTCGCAGAACTGAACAGCAGGGTAGCGGCAGCAGCAGCCATAAACGTGCAGCGTTTCAACATCTCGTTATCCTTTTTATTGGGGGGATCCAGGCCACTGCGCGGTAGATAAAAACAGCGGCAACAAGCGATTATAGGAGGGGGTCTGTCGCGACGCAAAGCGTAACGGCTAAGCCGTTGTTGTTTATATGATAATCACATATTTAAGGAGATGACCCGGCGAAGAAGCCAGGTCACCGGGCACACTGAATATGCGGCAGGCGAGCGCTGCCTGGTTAGCGCGCCACAGACCAGTCCAGTGTCTTTGGCACAGCCTGATGATCGCAGAACAGGTGCCCGACTTCCGGCACGGCATAGCAGCGATCGCCGCGCTGGGGTCTGCGGGCATTGAACTCGGTGTGGCTGATGCCGACTTCCCAGAGTTCATCGCAGGCCCAGCCGTCCGGTTTCAGTTCGATACGCACTTCAGCGCCAATGACGCTGATCGCTTCTATCTGGAACGGCAGATGCGCCTCTTCAGTGGGCGCCTGGGTCAGGCGGACTTCATGGGGGCGCAGGTAAAGCTGGGCGTCGTCATTGTCGCAGCTGTCCGGCAACCGCACCCAGGCATTGCCCTGACGGATAGTGCCTTCGCTGATCTTGCCGCTCAGGACGTTCACCTGGCCGAGAAACTCGAATACAAAGCGGCTGTCAGGCCGGGCGTAGAGTTCCAGCGGTGAGTCCATCTGCTCGATGCGCCCATTACTCATCACCACGACCTGATCCGACAATTCCAGCGCTTCTTCCTGATCGTGGGTGACAAATACGCTGGTGAAATGCAGCTCGTCATGCAGGTTACGTAACCAGCGGCGCAGGTCTTTTCGAACCTTGGCATCCAACGCGCCAAAGGGTTCGTCCAGCAGGAGTATCTCCGGGCGCATAGCCATCGCACGGGCCAGGGCAATACGCTGTTTCTGGCCGCCGGACAACTGGACAGGATAGCGACCGGCCAGATGGTCCAGCTGCACCATCTCAAGCAGATCGGCCACCCGCTTGCGAATTTCGGGCTTGGACGGACGCTCCTTGCGCGGTAGCACGTCCAACCCGAAAGCCACATTCTGTGCCACGGTCATATGGCGGAACAGCGCATAGTGCTGAAACACAAACCCGACCCGGCGGTCGCGCACATGCAGCTGCGTGACATCGCGGCCATTGAACAGCACGCGGCCCTGCTCAGGGTTTTCGAGCCCGGCGATAATGCGCAGCAAGGTCGTCTTACCGGACCCGGAAGGCCCCAGCAATGCTGTCAGCTGACCATCGGGAATCGTCAGGTCGATATCGTGCAGCGCCTGGAACGTGTCAAAAAACTTGTTGATACCCTGAACTTCGATACTCATGGACAATCCTTAAACGCGGCTCTGGCGCCACTCCACAATAGCTTTGGCAACGAGTGTCAGCAGTGCGATAGCAGCCAGCAGGGACGCCGCAGCGAAGGCGCCCACGATGTTGTAATCCTGATACAGCAGTTCAACGTGCAAAGGCAGGGTGTTGGTCTCTCCACGGATATTGCCGGATACCACCGACACCGCACCAAACTCGCCAACCGCCCGGGCATTGGTCAGGATCACGCCGTAAAGCAACGCCCAGCGAATATTGGGCAGGGTAATGCGGCGGAACAACTGCCAGCCAGAGGCGCCCAGAACAACACCGGCCTCTTCCTCCTCACTGCCTTGCTGCTGCATGAGCGGAATCAGCTCACGCGCAACAAACGGGCAGGTTACAAAAACCGTCACCATGACGATGCCCGGCCAGGAGAACATCAGCTGAATATCATACTCACCCAGCCACTGACCGGCCCAGCCGTTACTGCCGTACAACAACAGATAGAGAAGCCCGGCCACCACCGGCGACACGGCAAAGGGGATATCGATTAAAGTGGTCAGCACCTTGCGGCCAGGGAACCGGAAACGGGTCACCAGCCAGGCGAGGAAAACCCCGAACACCATATTCAGCGGCACGGTCATCAGGGCAACCACCAGCGTCAGGCCGATGGCATCCAGTGTGTAATCATCAAGGATGTTGCCTGCGTAGCCCGTCCAGCCCTCGGAAAGCGCCTGAACAAAGATCAGCACCAGTGGCATAAACAGCAGCAGGACCGTCAGCAAAACAGCGGTGCCGATCAGCAGGCGGCGTACCATTGGGCTGTCGCCAACGCGACGATGTTTGGGAGTGGCCATGCGCTAGCCTCCGTTCAGGCGCTTGAGATAGCGCCCCTGCCAGACGTTGATGACAAGCAGCAATATCAACGACGTCACCATGACCACCGCGGCAATCGCGCTGGCTGCAGGAAAGTCGTATTCCTCAAGCCGAACAAAAATCATCAGGCTGATGACTTCGCTGACGTAGGGCGAGTTGCCGGCAATAAAGATCACCGCGCCGTACTCCCCCAGACTACGGGCGAATGACAAGGCGCCACCCGTGACGATCGCCGGCCAGAGTGTGGGAAACAGGATACGGCGGAACACCGTGGCGTCGGAGGCGCCCAGACTCACGGCAGCTTCCTCGTCTTCCGGGGCAAGTTCTTCCAGCACGGGCTGAACAGTGCGCACCACAAAAGGAACGCTGGTAAACGCCATGGCGATCACAATACCCAATGGCGTAAATGCGACCTCAATTCCTATTTGCGACAGGAGCTGGCCATACCAGCCATTCTCGGAGAAGAGCGTCGCCAGGGTGATACCGGCCACGGCTGTCGGCAGCGCAAACGGCAGATCCATGATGGCATCCAGAAAGCGCTTGCCGGGGAATTCATAGCGCACCAACACCCAGGCCATCAGCAGGCCGAATACACAGTTGAACAGCGAAGCCGCCAGTGCCGCGAGCGCCGTGACTTTGTAGGACGCCACCACACGTGGGTCAGTCACAACGAACCAGAACTGCTCCCAGCCCATACCACCCGCCCGGATCACCAAACCGGTGATCGGCAGCAATAGAACAAGGCTGATGAAGAAGAGCGAAATGCCGAGGCTCAGACCGAACCCCGGCAATACGCGTTTGGTACCCGAAGCGCTCAGCCGTTTGGCCGGGCGCCCGGAGGTGTCAGTGGTAGACATTAACTAAGAAGCCTGTGATCAAGTCTATTGGCGATTCTGCAAGTCTTGAGACCTTGCCCGGAGGCATTTCCCCTGAAAGCCAGAATCGCCAATGGACCTGATCAGAGGCTGCACTCCTTAACGCTGGCGCTGAAGCTGGTCGAGCTTACCACCGCTGGCGAAATGGGTCTTCATCGCATTGTCCCAGCTACCGGCAATTTCCTTGATCGAAAGCAACTTCACTTCAGGGAACTTGTCCGCATTCTCGGCTTTTACCGTCTCGTTGTGGACACGATAGTTGAAGCCGGCCAGCAGGCGCTGTGCGTCTTCAGAGTAGAGGTACTGGAGGTACTCTTTGGCCAGCTTTTCGGTACCATTTTTCTCGATATTCTTATCGATCCAAGCCACCGGGAACTCGGCCAGGAAGCTCACTTTGGGCACCACAACCTGCAGGTTCTTGCTCGGGTTGAGGGCAGGGATATTATTGACCTCGGACTCGAAAGTCAGCAGAACATCGCCCAGACCACGCTCAACAAAGGTCGTGGTTGCGCCGCGGCCACCGGAGTCGAAAACCTTCACGTGGCCCAGCAGCTCACTCATGAACGCATCGATTTTTTCCTGATCGTCACCGTACTTTTCCTGTGCGTATCCGAGCGCCGCAAGATACGTGTAGCGGCCGTTACCGGAGGTCTTCGGATTGGGCATGATCAGCTCGACACCTTCCCGCACCAGGTCATCCCAGTTGTGGATATTCTTGGGGTTACCATCGCGTACCAGAAACGCCATGGTGGAGTAGTAGGGGGAACTGTTGTTTGGCAGGCGTGATGCCCAGTCTTCAGGGATCAACTTGCCACGTTCAGCCAGTACGTTGACGTCCGTAACCTGATTGTAGGTCACCACGTCAGCGCTCAGGCCCTGCATGATCGCACGAGCCTGCTTGGACGAACCGGCGTGGGACTGCTTGATATTGACCGTCTCGCCGGCCTCTTCCTGCCAGTGTTTGGCGAACAGTTCGTTGTAGTCGGCGAACAGTTCACGGGCAATATCGTAGGATGAATTCAGCATCTCGCGATCCTGAGCCGACGCCGGACCGGTAAACAGTGAAAAAGCCAGCGCCAGAGCACCGACCCAAAGCCCCTTACGGGTGCGACTTGCAGACAGCGAAGAGTTCAACATAGCGGCCAGAAGATCCTATATTCGAAATGAGAATAAAATATCGTTAGTTTAGAACCATAAAATAAGCGAACGAACTAAAAACAACAATAGGGGGGTGTAGACCATTTGAGACTGTCGTTGAAACCAACAGTTATAAAGGCAGGAGCAAGGGCATCACGCTGGCGTAGAATGCCCTGCTCAGGGACAAGATCAAGCGCTTTTCATTTATCGGAGCTGCACATCATTTGCTGTCAGGAAATACCTGCTTCCAGTCCTTTTTCATATCAATGACGACCCATCCTCGCCCCGGTGCTTCTTCAAGCCCCTTGTCGAATTTACCTATGGCGGAGTCCCGGTCATAGGCCCATTCCCGCTCGGCATCGGTGTGATGCAGTAACACGCCCAAACGGGCAGTCTTGTCCCCGGTTTCCCGGGGAATCGTGGTGTACTCCAGCATCTGCAGATCGCCATCAGAATTGCCTACCGCCATGATGGGCCGGCGACCGATATGACGATAGATACCCACAGGTTTGCCTTCTTTGTCGTCCACCAACACCATTTTCCCGGTCTTGATGATCCTGGGCACCCCATTCTGCATGTCATATCGGGCATCGCTCGTGGTGCCAACAACCTGCTCAGGAGGAATGCCGTAAGTCTCTTCCGCAAACGCCCGAATAAAATCGATGCCACCGCCAGACACAATATAGGTTTTAAAGTCATTGGCGCGGAGGTAATCCAACAATTCAAGCATGGGCTGATAGACCATTCGGTTGTAGGCCATGTTCCTGGTGGGGTGCCTGGCCGTCGCCAACCATTCACTTACCGACGCCTTGAATGCCTCACCAGAGATGTCCGAGTGGGCCGTCAGCAGGGCTTCCGTCACACCTTCCATACCAGTGGCTTTCAAACCCTTGGCATTAGCAGCAAGTGCGCTTTTGAACGGTTCTGTGGTTTTCCACTCGGGATGATTCGGCGCCATTTCGCGAAGCCGATCCAGCGCATAGTAGACCTGGAAATAAACCGGCTGCTCCGCCCAGAGCGTACCGTCGTTGTCCAGCGTCACGATACGGGCTTCAGCCGGCACAAAATCTGATGAGTTTTTATCCGTCACGCGTTGGACAAAATCGACAATCGAGGTCTTCGTCTGCCCTTCATTCCATGATGGCAACGGATCATTCTCAGCCGAGGCCAGAGCACTCACAGTGAACAGCGCCAGAACGGCGATCAAGCGGATCCATTGTTTTCTCATTTGGGAGAACCTCCACTGTTTTAAATTCAGAAACACTGCTTTGAGTGCCCGTGCGTGCGTCGACTTTTAAATGTAGTCCAATTCTCGTTACAGAATGGATTCGGCGACAACAGCTTCTGATACGTCGGCCGCCAGCAGGACCGCAACAGCGGCATTACCGATGCAGCGATGTGGAATAAGAAGATGAATATCCATGAGCAGAATCCCTCTTGAACCACGCAGCTAAAGTGAATGAGTGGCGTCCTGCTGACGGGCAAAACGACGACACGACACGATGTCATGAAACGCCAACACAACCAGTATAGACAGCGGAAGAGAAAGACTACCAACTGAGGAGAAGATCTTGAGTTTCTTCTTATAATCTTATATAGATTAACAACATAGCCAGAGAGATCGGCCTGCGCTCTGCTTCCGACAGCGCAACAACTCTCCAATATGTAGCCGTCCACGAATACAAACGAAATACCCAGAGCAAACATCCCGGGCAGCCAGGCTTTCGCCCGCCGCATTCACAAATGGCTGAAAAGGTGACCCGATGACCGCTGACCAGATTGGTTTCGCCCTCCTGATACTCGCCGTATTGCTGTTTCTGGGCAAATGGGTACGCATGCACTGGCGGCCCGCGCAGAAGCTTTTCCTGCCGGCCTCCATTCTTGCCGGTGCAATCGGCTTGCTGTTGGGTCCCGGCGTATTGGGCCTGGTCGTTCGTTCAACCGCAGGGCCGGATGCAGCGCTGGCCCAGGGCGCGATACCGGAATCCATGCTCGAGCTCTGGAGTGAGCTGCCGGGCCTGCTGATCAACGTGGTGTTTGCCACCCTGCTATTGGGCGTGCCGCTACCGAAATGGAAACACGTCTGGAACCTCGCCGGACCGCAGCTCGCCTTTGGTGTCTCGCTGGGTGCGGGCCAATACGTGATCGGGATTCTGATCGCCGCACTTATCCTGACGCCCTTTTTCGGCCTGCCCTTGATGGCCGGTGCACTCATCGAGATTGGCTTTGAGGGCGGACACGGCACTGCGGCGGGTCTGCAGGAAGTCTTCACCGACCTGAATTTCCCCGAAGGCGCAGACCTCGCGGTTGGCATGGCCACCGTTGGCGTTATCTCCGGTATTGTCGGCGGCATCATTTTGATCAACTGGGGCGTACGCAACGGCAAAAGCGCCGTCTTGGATAAAAATGTCGGCACGATTCCCCCCAGCCAGCAGCGCGGACTTGTGGACAAAGAGGACCGCCCTGTAGCCACCGGCGGCATGACCGTTCGATCAGAATCCATTGAACCTCTGACCCTGCACTTCGCCTTCATTGCCATGGCCATACTGGTGGGCATTGGCATCCTTGAAGGGTTGGTCTGGATTGAGAAACATACCTGGGGCAGCGGTGAGAATGGTATCGAGCTGCTGGGGGCGGTGCCGCTGTTTCCGCTGGCCATGATCGGTGGCCTGGTCGTGCAGCAGTTGCTCACACGTTTCGACAAGAACGATTTGCTTGATCGCGCCACCATGGTCCGCATTCAGGGGCTTGCTCTGGACATCCTGATTGCCGCGGCAATTGCCAGTCTGTCGCTGGCGGTCATCGCATCCAACCTCATGCCTTTCATTCTGCTGGGCGTTGCCGGCATTGCCTGGAACGTGTGCCTGTTTCTTTGGCTTGCCCCGCGCGTTATCCCGAAATACTGGTTCGAGCGCGGCATCGGTGACATTGGCCAATCCATGGGGGTCACGGCAACCGGTCTGATCCTGATGAAAATCGCAGATCCCGACAACAAGACCCCGGCCTACGAGGCCTTTGGCTACAAACAGATGGTGTTCGAGCCCTTCTTCGGTGGTGGCCTCATCACCGGCATCGCCTTGCCCGTTATCTACAACTTCGGGCCCTGGCCGCTGTTCGGCGTGATGCTGGCGCTGGTGGTGCTCGGTATCGGCTCGGGACTGCTCTATTTCGGCAAACTAAAAGAGTAGGGGCTAAGCGATGATGCCTGAAAGCACCCCAACGCTGGCGCGTCAGCTATTCTGAAAAGGCTTCCGGACAAAGGGTGTTCGGTGAGAGTAAAAAGGAGTCACCGGGCACCGATGGATCCGATTATCGCAACGGCAGCACAGGCGCTGGCTCAGGGCAAACCGCTGGATGCGCTTAATTTTGTCGCCCTGCGGGGCGACGCACCAGGCCTCGCCCTTCGGGGTATTGCCATGGCACAGCTTGGCGATCTCGTTCGGGCCAAGGGGCTGCTAAAGCGTGCCGCCCGCGCCTTCGGCCCAAAGCGGGCAGTCTCCCGCGCACGATGCCGGGTTGCCGAGGCGGAAATCGCACTGGTTTCCCGAGATCTGAGCTGGCCCGCCGAGACACTCACCTCTGCATGGCAAACACTTGAGCACCACGGCGACTCGATTAATGCCGCCCATGCTCGCCATCTCGAAATACGGCGCCTGCTCCTGATCGGGCGTCTTGACGACGCCGAGCACGCACTTTGCAGCGTTAACCCCGCGGGCTTTCCGCCAGCGCTCAAAACGGCACATGAGCTGGTCATCGCCGGAATCGCGATACGACGTTTGCAAACCGACACCGCACGCGCGGCGCTCGCCCGCGCGCGGAGCAGCGCAGGCCAGGCCGGCATTCCCTCGCTCGCAGCCGAAGTTGAAAGCACTCAAGGCTTACTGACCTCTCCCGCAGCAAGACTGATGTCCCGTGGCACCCAACGCCTCCTTTTGCTTGAAGACGTCGAAGCCCTGGTGGCATCAAAAACCCTCATCGTCGACGCATGTCGCTATGCCGTGCGAAATCAGAGCAGCACCATTTCGCTTACCACCCGGCCGGTTCTTTTTACCCTTGCGCGCACGCTGGCCGAGGCCTGGCCCCATGACGTGTCCCGGGACACGCTTATCGCCCAGGTCTTCAGGTTGAAAGGCGGCGAAGACTCTCATCGAGCCCGCTTGCGAGTCGAAATTGGCCGACTCCGCAAAGCCATCAGCCCGCTGGCCGGAATCAACGCCACCAGCACTGGCTTTATCATCGAGCCTCACCAGAACATCGACGTTGCCGTGCTGGCCCGGCCCGTTGATGAACGACATGGCGCCTTGCTCGCGCTGCTGGCTGACGGCGACTCATGGCCCAGCTCGGCTATTGCGGTTGCCCTTGGAGTCAGCCAACGCACGGTGCAACGTGCACTTGATGCGCTCGTGGAAGCAGGCAAGGTGCAATCGTTCGGCCAGGGGAGAGCCCGCTGCTGGATGGCGACCCCGGTTCCGGGATTCACGACAACTTTGTTACTCCCTGGCCTTTTGCCCGATGGCTAGACTTGGTCCATGCAGTCCATCAACCGGGAGACGAACATGAAACAAACAGCAGCAGAGATTCTGTGCGAATACGGGCCATTCAATGAAGCCGATGCCGTGCATGGCGTGAGCTTTGACGGCCAGCATGTCTGGTTTGCGTCGGGAGACAAGCTCAACGCCCTTGATCCGGAGAGTGGCAAAACCGTCAGATCGCTCAACGTAACCGCCAATGCCGGCACGGCTTTCGATGGCCGACACCTGTTCCAGATCGCCGGCGATCGCATCCAGAAGATTAACCCGGATAACGGCCAGGTGATTGCCACTATCCCGGCACCCGGTGAGGCCTGTTCAGGCCTTGCCTGGGCCGAAGGCGCGCTTTGGGTGGGCGGCTACGAAAACCGCAATATCCAGCAGCTGGATCCGGAAACCGGAAAGGTGCTCAACACCCTGGACTCCGACCGTTTTGTAACCGGCGTGACCTGGGTTGATGGTGAGCTCTGGCACGGCACCTGGGAAAACAGCGAGAGTGACTTGAGGCACATCAGGCAGGATACCGGCGAAGTATTGGAAAGTATCACCCTGCCAGCCGGCGTGGGAGTTTCCGGGCTGGAGTCCAACGGCGGCGACCGATTCTTCTGCGGCGGTGGCGGCAGTGGCAAGCTGAGAGTCGTTCGTCGGCCTGGAAGAACCGGTTAGCCCGGTAAGTTCACGGTCGTTTCAGCTCACCCCATTCCCTGCCTGGCGGCGCCCTGTAGAATAGAGTGCATCTCGTGACTCAAAAGGCGCCGCCACCATGATCGATTTTCGCAGTGACACCGTTACCCGCCCCACACAGGCCATGCGCCAGGCGATGGCCAGCGCGGAAGTCGGCGATGATGTGTATGGCGACGACCCGACCGTCAACGGCCTGGAAGCCTACGCCGCTGACAGGTTCGGCTTTGAATCTGCACTGTTTACCGCAACCGGCACCCAGGCCAACCTCCTGGCCATCATGAGCCACTGTGGTCGTGGCGACGAGTACCTGTGTGGCCAATCCGCTCACAACTACCGCTACGAAGGCGGCGGCGCGGCGGTGCTCGGCAGTGTTCAACCGCAGCCTATTGAGAACGAGCCCGATGGCAGCATCGACCTGAACAAGGCGCGCGCCGCCATCAAGGCCGACGACTTCCATTTCGCCATGACCCGCCTGCTATCACTGGAAAACACCATCGGCGGAAAAGTGCTGTCGCTGGATTACCAGCAAAAGGCACGTGCCTTTTGCGACGATCATCAGCTTCTATTGCACCTTGATGGCGCCCGGGTCTTTAACGCAGCAGTCAAAACCGGCTGTGATGTCACGGAGATAACCCAGCACTACGACTCGGTGAGCGTCTGCCTGTCAAAAGGGTTGGGCGCGCCGGTAGGCTCACTGCTGTTGGGTTCGGAAGCATTTATCAAGCGGGCCACACGCCTGCGCAAGATGCTCGGCGGCGGTATGCGTCAGGCGGGCATTCTGGCGGCAGCAGGGCGCATCGCGCTGGAACAGGGGCCACTGAGATTGCATGAAGATCACGACAACGCCGAGTACCTGACGGCCTGCCTGGCCGACCTTCCGCAGCTGGACATCAACCCGGCCTTAACCCAGACCAACATCATCTACGCCCGCTGCCGATCCGGTCACGCCGTGGCATTACGTGACGCGCTGGCCGGGCAGGGCATCCTGATCACGGCGGGCGATCCAATTCGGTTTGTGACCCACCGGGATATAAGCCGACAAGACGTCGATCAGCTCGTTGTCGCCATCAAACAGTTTTATTCAGGCGCATAATCCTCGGTAACGACGCCCCTCGAAACAGGCTGACCAAAGCAGGGCGAGCCAGGCCCTCACATCGGGGACATTTCATCCTGCAGGTCATTCTTCAGTTCTGATGGCTCTGTTATCCACAGGGTCTTGTCCAGCCCCGGGAATACACCAACTTCCAGACCATCGCTCTCAAGCCCGGGCACCCATTTCTTGAAGAACTCCGGCAGGGAAATGCTCTTTGGCTTCAAGTCCCCCGCACCTTCGGCATAGTCCAGAGCAAACTCCGAGCGTGGCCAAACTGGCAGATACTCAACATCACCGTCTTCCGATACGATTTTCAGGAAGCGGTTTTCGGCATTTACCAGTATCCAGATCTCACGATCTTCGGCGACTTCGCTCAGAAAATAGTCGTAGCGTTCTTCGCCATTCAATTCGAGCACACTTTGTAGCTGGTCATCACTCATGGTTTAACTCGCTTATCGAATTTTTGCCTCGCCGCTGTGGCATTTGGTGGACTCAACGCCTGATCAATGCCATCGGCAGGGTAGACCGCTATCCTATTCGCTAGCGGCGTCAGTGTCTCGTCTGGCGCGCCCGCTGAACACAACAACACACTAAAGCCACCTTCGGGCCTCGGCAATCACCGTATTCACCCTGCCAGGCGTGAACCTGTTGCGGTTAATACCGAGATACAACGTTTCGCTGACCGGATGAGGGAGCTGATGGCATGTAATCAGTTCCGGTTTCGGAAATGCATCGACTGCGTGGGCTGGCAATACCGTAAACCCCATCCCCATACTCACCGGTTCGAGAATCAGGCTGATCTGGTTGGAAAAGCCCTTCCTGGCAAACAGGTTACTGTGCTGGAACTCGGGATAATTCGCGCCGAGCAACAAGGCAGCATGATGGGCGCCGTCAGGGTGATCGATGAACCCTAGCCGCAACAACGTCTCCCAATCCGGGTTTCTCACTGTCGACGGCGTCACCAGAAACAGCGCTTCCCGGGCGATGGGCTGACAGTTCACTTCATCTACAGTGGAGAGACTTGTCATGAACCCGATATCCACGCTGTCACCGGCGATGGCTTTTTCCACATCGGCGTTCGGTGCAAACCGGTAATCGATCGTCAGTTTCGGATGCTGTTGCTGCAGCGCCAGTAGATGGGGATACAGCTTGAGGCCCACACTGCCCGGCGACATCACCCGCACGGCCCCCTCATATGGCGGATCGTCTCCAACCCGCTGCTCAAGATCTGACAATGACCGGATGATTTGCCGCGCCTCACGGTACAGGCGCTCACCGGCATCCGTGAGTGTGAACTGCTTGCCCTGCCGTACCAGCAACGGTCGCCCCAGCAGCTGTTCGAGCTTGCGTACATGCTGGCTGACGCCAGATTGCGTCATAAACAGGCGCTCTGCAGTACGAGTGAAATGCCCGACTTCAACAAGCGTGCAAAAACTGCGCAGCAAAACCGGATTGATCATAACAAAATATACTCATTAACATGACAAACGATAATTTTACGTAATCATCAAGTCTTTGTAACCTGACTTCAACGTTAATACAGGAGGAAAGGTTATGAGCAACGTCTACCCGAGAAACTTCTCACACATTGGCATTTCAGTGCCCAACCTGGAAAAAGCCGTTGAGTTCTATACGGAAGTGATGGGCTGGTACCTGATCATGGCACCCACCGACGTCATTGAAGACGACAGCCCCATTGGGGAAATGTGCACTGACGTGTTCGGGGCAGGCTGGGGCAATTTCCGTATCGCCCACCTGTCTACCGGCGACCGGATTGGCATTGAGCTCTTTGAGTTCAAGAACCAGGAAAACCCCGAGAACAACTTTGAGTACTGGAAAACCGGCGTATTCCACTTCTGTGTACAAGACCCCAACGTCGAAGAACTGGCCGAGCGCATTGTGGCAGCCGGCGGCAAAAAGCGGATGGAGAAGCCTCGCTATTACTATCCCGGCGAGAAGCCCTACCGCATGATTTACATGGAAGACCCGTTCGGCAATATTCTGGAGATCTACAGCCACAGCTACGAGCTGGTATACAGCGAGGGCGCCTACTAAGGCTGAAGCCAACCGGCGTTTATCCGGTCAGGGGCGGGCACAAGCGGTCCGCCCCTTCTCATTGCATCATCGCCCCTGGGCGCCCCGGCGCAGCCAGTCATGCACAAAGGCGAGCTTGCGGCGCGCAACGTCCGACAGCACGAAGGGGTATAGATCCGACAACCCCATCGCGCGATTAACGTGATTGATCCCCACCGCCAGTGTGGCGGCAACTTGTATCAGCCGCTCGGCATCCGGTTCCGAATAGGGATCCCAGTTTTGACTGGGCAGTTCTGGCGAAGTCAGACCCGCTGCCACGAAACTGTCGCTGATATCCGTCAGGTGCAGTATGTGCGCGGCTGTTTCGGCCCAGTCTTCGTGCGGGTGTGTGGAGGCATAGCTGGTCAGGAAGTTCTGGTTCCAGTTGGGCGGCGGACCATTTTCATAGTGTTGCTTGAGAGCCGCCGTGTAGTCCGCACGCTCGTCGCCGAACATGGCACGGAAGCTGTCGAGGAAATCGTCGCGCAAACTCAACCGCCACCAGAGCATGTGGGCCACTTCATGACGCATATGACCGATCATGGTCCGGTAGGGCTCGTGAAGTGCCTGGCGGCGCGTAGTGCGCAGCACGGGTTCAGCTTCGGCCACACTGATAGTTACAACGCCCTGGGCATGGCCCATAAACACCGGCGTCTCACCTTCCGCCAGCATGTGAAAGACCGGGCGAACGCCGGGATCTTCGGGACGGAACCAGTGCCAGCGCCCGAGATTATCCAGCGCCCACCGTTTGGCGGCTTCTGTATTGGCCCAGTTGGGAATCGCATCGGGAATCGAAGGGTCCGGGGCCAGCGCTGTCATTGCACAGGAGCGGCAGAACGCGCCTTGTTCCGGCGCGATCCAGTTGCAGCCGATCACCTCACGGTTCGCGCAGAAAGGCGGCATGGGAAGAAAAGCCCGAGCCTGAGGATCGTAAGCCACAGGAGTGCCGTCGGCAGTAGCCAGGTTGTCGAACCAAAGTGAACCAGAACCAACGGGATTGGCGAAGACACGCATACAAAGGCCTTCTGTCAGATAAGGAAACCGACTACCGACACTACGCCTCTATCGGCCTATTAGAAACGTAAATCGGTGACGATTCTGAAACCGGTGCCGCCCGGTTATCGCGAACAGGTCGCCACTATGCGATTTCCATCAGGTGATGGTTGTCCAGTTTCTGTATCACCACAAAGCCCAAGCGCTCGTATAAACGCCGCGCACCCTCGTTAGCGTGCAGCACCTGGAGGCGAACCGGCACGCCTCGTGAGCGCGCATCGGCAATCAATTCGCGCAACAGTGACGATCCCAAACCCTGGCCCTGGTGATACGGGCTGATCTGGATCTCCTGAAGCCAATCGTAATCGTCGCGTTGCTCCAGAATCAGAACACCGATTCGTTCCGTTCCGGATTGAATGATCCGGGCTGCACGTGGCTCCTGCCATCTGGAGAAGAAGATCTGCCGCTGTAAGGCGTCATCCCAGCCACCAAACTGACGCACCACAACTTCACGGTAAGCCGCACAGTTCAATTCATAGAGCCAGTCAATGTCGTCTGCACGCGACTGTCGAAGGGTGTAACGCATGGGGTCGGTACTGCCTGTTGATACTGTTGGATGCAGGTAAAAGCCTGTCTCGAATCGTTGCCTTCCAGCAGAATCGAGGGTCACGCATTGGCACTCGCCTGGGCATACCTGCTAAAAAGCATCTCTAGAGATCAAAAAACAAGCCGACGGCCTTAATTTCACCTTCATTATCTGAGAGATACAGGTGCCAGAGCACATCCTCTTCCGCCAGTTCGTATCGGACTCGCCAGAGCACAAGGTGCTCTTTCACCTTACTGAAATGCCCCAGGTATTCAATCGACGCGACCGTGCCCAGGGGTTCCAGGCTTGTCGCCGCCTCTATAAATTCTTCCTCCAGTAACTTCCCTTCCATGTCGGGAATGAGCTCAACAAGCTGGCCGTAATCTGCATCTGAATGCGCTTTGATAATGCGCTCGATGATTGGCCGCCCGATCTGTTCCGCGCTTTCGCTGTTAATCTGATTCGTCATATTCTCTTCTCTGTGGGCTAAATGCTGAACGGGGCGTGCCTTCGAAAAATATCCGCTCGGGTTTCTGATTGATACGACCAGCGCATAGCGGTTGAGCTTAATCCGCCGCCTTGGGTGCTTTAAGGGCTTTGCTGTAGTAACCCGAGGGATCGAAACAGCACACTCGCCGCTTGCCCGATGCCAGCATGTCACAGGCATCGCCAATTCGCTTGTCACGGGTCTTGAGTTGCTTGGCTGAAGTGACCCAATGTATCCAGTCCAGACGTGCGATGGTCGTTGTATCATCCCAGACCGCCCGAGCCTCTGGCGACGCTGCTAACGCCTCTAGCAGGTCAGCCGGTACTTCAGGTTCGGGTTCCTGCTCCACCGGCATGATCTCAAACGTCGCCACATCACCTACTTTCACACCGGCTGCTTCGAGTAGCGCGCCGTCTACCCGCAGCCAGTGACTGAGCTGACCGTCGGGCTCGAGTGTCGCCTGAAAACCATGGCCGTTAATCGTGCCCTCTACGCTTGTTCGACCTCGCCGGGGAAGCTTGGCGCTTGCACCTTCAGGTAGAACCACAAAGGCCCACGAGGCATCGTCGCCCGGGTTAGCAGGGCGAAGCAATTTTGCATCAAAGCTGGATTTCGTGTCGTTCTGCGTCATTTTATTCCACCTCAGAAATCCGGGGGTGCTGGATTCAACATCTGCCCGACAAGGAAGCCCTGCCGTCCATCGGCCTCGCACAGACATCGTCACTCTCAGTCTGCCGCAGCGAAGTGCGCCATCTGGTCTGCATACGCTTTCTGAAAAGCCGGGCGAGACGTAGCGCGCTCAACATAGTCACGACAAGCAGCGTATTCCAGCAGACCCTCAAAGCGGTCGATCAGGCGCAGAACGTCAGCCATCATTATATCGGCGATGGAGAAAGTTGGGGTTAGCCATTCGCGGCCTGCCAAAACCGTCTCCATGTGCCGGAGCCTGGCCTTGAGAAACTCGTCCAGATGCGCCCGCCCCGGCGTTTCAGTGACGTCGCCAGAGAACTTGAATATAGTCCAGGGCAGGCTTGCCGCCTCGACAGAATTGAGCGCCGCGAAGAGCCACTCGATCACTTCTGTGCGCGCACTCCGATCGGCAGGCATCAACGCGTCACTGCGCTCACCCAAGTGAAGCAGAATCGCGCCGCTTTCGAAGATGGACCGGTCGCCATTGGTCAGCCAAGGGACTTGTCCGAAAGGTTGATGCGCAAAATGTTCCGCACCCCTGTCGCCGAACGGCACGCTCTCGACGCGATAGTCGAGTCCAGCCTCTTCCAGTGCCCAGCGCACACGCATGTCGCGCACATAGCCCCTCGGCAGTTCCGGAACCCAATCAAAAGTAGTGAGAATTAAATCCGCCATTCAGTGTCACCATTTCCAGGCAGCGACGTATCCAATGCTGGGCATACGCCCCACCATCCTTAAATCCACTTTTGTAGTTTGTTATATGTTGCTGGTTGCAGCTTCAGCATTCCGTTCACCGCGCAGCACTAAATATAGCAGCGGCCCTGCAGAAACAAACACCGCTGTCACAATGAAAAATGGCACAAGATAACCCAAGCCTTTGCCTCGGTTTTTCGCATCCTGGTACATCCAGACACAGGCCAAGACGGCGAGGATATAGAGATCAATGACAACCTGAGCGGTGTCCGGACTGGACATCAGCTGGAAGCCAAACGCCAAGAGCGACTGCTCTGCGCCTGCCATAACCCAAAAGGTGAAGCCCATAAACAGGCACAGAATAATCAGCGGGAACTTCGAGACTCTCATAATCTTCCTTGATTGGGGGATATCCACGCCCTAATTGACGCGTTTTTTAAGTTTTTGAGCTTCGATCGCAATACAAAACACATCCAAGCGCGCAGTTATCGATGCGTGTCTATTGAAGTGGGGGAAGTGCATAGCGAATTTGATGGCCTTGTTAAGCTCGTGCACCTAGACCGATGATCAAGACTGTTTCCTTGACCGGAACGGCAAGGTAAAAATGCTCGCCATAGAATCGCGAACTAACATCAAAACACATTGCTTGCCGCGAGCGCAGAGGATCAATTTCCGGCTCTAGTTCTCGATAGGACATTTGGATGAACTCAACAATGTCCCAACCAAAAAGCTCGCGATGGATTTCCTCACCGCCTTCTAGCCTTGAGAAAAGATGTTGATCCAGATGAGTTTCAAGCTCGGCGTATCCAATTGCGGTTTTGCCGATAATCGTTGTCTCCGCATCGATACCTGAAAAATAGGCCTTCAAGCTGTTCTCAACATCATCTTTCAGCGGTGTAGTTAGCGACCAAAAGTCGCACCGATTCCCACTCAATCTTCTAAGCGCAAGTAGGTAACCTTCTATTAGATGGGAAACTGTCTCTATATCCATTTTTGTGCTTAACAGTGGTTAGATAGAACGCTTCGATATTGCACAAACCTGACCGCTTCATTATTACTGACAAACATCGAACGCCATCTTTCTTATTTTTCAAACAACAACTTACGAATATCAGGCATCACCATCCTGCAATCGCGCTGCCTCTATTATTTGCTCTTTCAATAACACTGTATAAACAACCGCACTATGACGGTAGTGCTCATCGTCCCGATTTCTTGGTACCCACCTTCGCCTCCGCCGTTAGCGGATCTTCCGGCCACGGGTGTTTTGGATACCGCCCGCGTTGTTCCTTCCTTACTTCCGGGTAGGCTTGCGTCCAGAAGCTTGCGAGATCTGCCGTTACCGCCAGAGGGCGTTGAGCCGGGGACAGCAGGTGGATGACGACGGGCAGGCGTCCGTTTGCCAGTTTGGGTGTTTCGGTCCAGCCGAACAGGGTCTGGAGTTTGGTCGATAGTACCGGGCCATTGTCGGTAGTGTAGTCCAGCGTGACACGTTGGCCTGTCGGGATTTCCAGAGTGGTAGGCAGTTCACGGTTCAGGGTCTGTTGGCGGGGGTAATCCAGCAGGGTGTTGAGTGCGTCATGCAGGTTGATCTGTTGCAGCCCTTTCCAGTTACGGACGCCGGCGAGGTATGGGGCCAGCCAGTTTTCGACAGTTTCGAGCAGGGCGTGTTCGCGGGTGTCGGGCCAGTGTTCCGGTTCAAGGGTGCGCATGTGCTGTACGCGGGCACACCACTGGCGGGCGGTGTCGGTCCAGGGAAGGCTGTGGATGCCTTTTTCCCGCACGGCGGTGAGCAGGCCGAGCTGGATTTGTTCCGGACCAGGGTCAGGCAACGCTTTTTGTTCGAGTATAAGTGCGCCGAGGCGTTTTACCCGTTGAGCGGTGACGGTGCCGCGGGCGTCATCCCAGCGGGCGTCGTCGGTGAGGGTGATGTGGGCTGCGAGATCGGTTTCCAGTTCTGCCAGATCCACAGATGCTGCAAGGTAAATTTGCGATTCGCGGGTCTGGCCATCAAGTTCGGCGGCCACCAGCCAGGGGCTTTGGCCGAGCCCGTCTTCATCTCGCAAACGCGCGCCACGGCCATTACTCAGCTGATAACGGCTGGCATCACCGGGGCGTCGCCGCGCAATGCGATCCGGGTATGCGAGCGCTAACAAACGTCCGGCGGGAAGGCTATCGTCCCGGTCTTGGGCTTTGCGGTCTGGCAGTAGTTTATCGACTGCATGCTTCAGTGCATCGAGCCGGCCCCGATCGAGATTGGGGGCACGGTACTCGCCGGTCAGCAGTTGCAGCCGGTGCGTCATATCAGCGCCGGCATGGGGGCCGAGAAAATCCCGCTCGCCCAGCAAGGCGGCCAAGCGGGCAGCCGTCACCGGATACCCCATTTCGCGTCCCAGCAGCACCATGTGCGCCAGTCTCGGATGAATACCCAGCTCCCGTGCGGCCCGGCCGTGTTCGGTGATCGCACCTTCGTTATCCAGCAGGTCTAGCCATTGCAACAGCGTCACGGCCTGGGCCCAGTGAGCAGACGGCGGCGGATTGAGCCATTCCAGATCTGCCGGATCACGCGCGCCCCATTGCGCCAGTTCCAGCGCCAGCGGTGCCAGATCGGCTTCGAGGATTACCGGCGCGGTGAAGGCCGCGAGACCTTGCTGTTCGGACTCACTCCACAGCCGATAGCAGACACCCGGTTCGATTCGGCCCGCGCGCCCTTTGCGCTGTTCGGCGGCGGCCTGGGAGAGCCGGCCGGTGGTCAGGCGGGTCATGCCGCTGTTGGGGTCGAACACGGCACGGCGTGCCTGGCCTGCATCGATCACAACCCGCACGCCATCGATGGTCAGGCTGGTTTCGGCGATGGCAGTGGCCAGTACGATTTTGCGCTGGCCTTCCGGTGCAGGCTGGATGGCGCGGTCCTGCTCTTCACCTTTCAACTGGCCATAAAGTGGTGTCAGGTGGGTGTTGGGTGGCAAATGGGGGCGAATCAGGCGCTCCACCAGCCGGATTTCGCCCGCGCCGGGTAGAAAAGTGAGGATTGAGCCCGTTTGAGCCGCCAGCGCCTCGCGGATCACTGCAACCACGTGATCCGGTAACCGGGGTGGCCGATGGGATGACGGCGGTAACGGCCGATAGTGCACGTCGACCGGGTAGGCGCGGCCTTCGCTGGTGAGCACTGGCGCGTCGTCGAGCAATTTGGCCAGGGGCGCGGTGTCCAGCGTGGCGGACATGACGACGACGCGCAGATCATCCCGCAGGGCCTGCTGGGATTCCCGTACCAGCGCCAGGCCCAGATCCGCCTGCAAAGACCGCTCGTGGAATTCGTCAAACAGGATGGCGGCATAGTCTTCCAGCGCCGGGTCCTGCTGGATCATCCGGGTCAGGATACCTTCGGTGACGACTTCAATGCGGGTGCGGGCTGATACGCGGGTATCCAGCCGGGTGCGGTAGCCGACGGTTTCGCCAGGCTTCTCACCCAGTTGCTTCGCCATGAAGGTGGCTGCCGCACGGGCGGCGATACGGCGCGGTTCCAGCATCAGAATGCGGCCATCGCCGCGCCAGTTTGCACCCAGCAGGGCAAGTGGCACACGAGTGGTTTTACCGGCCCCCGGTGGCGCCTGCAACAGCACGGTGGTGTGGTCGGCGAGGGTGGTGAGCAGGTCGGGTAACAGGGCGTCGATCGGTAGCATGGTCACGATGATGCCGGGAAACGACGCCAACGCCTAGTGCACTGTCAGTATGAAGCGTTAAAGCTGCCAGTTGGCCGATAGAGTGCCAAAGCGTAACGCCTCTTTGCTGGTTTTATCAGGGCTGGTGGAGGCCTTCAGCGTGAAGGCAGCCTGGAAGCCCGGAAAATGCCAGCCAACACCAATACCCGCATATCCTACAAATGGCCTTTGTTCGAACGTGTAGGGGCCTGAGCGGTCATCCAGATAGGAGTAGGGCACCCACTCCGTGCCCAGCCCGGCAAACAAAGACCAGCCGGCAGCAGTCGCGTCTGTCGCACCCGGTAAGCCGATGGTTGATGATGCACCGGAATAGTCGGGAATGAAATTGTGGGGCAGATGGGTGCCTATACGCCATGCGACGCCCAGTTCGGCATTGGTGATGAAGTTGGACAAGCGCACGCCGGTGCCCCAGGTTATTTCGGAAGTAAAGTCATCAGCACTGGTGGCGCGGAGCAGTCGCTCGGCGTGTAATGCCTGGATACCGCCAATGGCATCGTTGCCGAGCTGATTGTCCCAGCCTTTGGGGTTATCGCTACCCGTGAGTTTATGCGCCCACTTCTGGGCATTTTCGGCGCCGGATTCCGGGCCCACTACGCCGACGATTAAGCCGTAACCGGTAATGCTCCGATCATTCCAGCTCCAGAGCATGGCAACGCCTGACAGATAGCCCGCATAGGGAGTGTCATCATATTGGGGCGTCGTCGCCTCAATGTTTTCGGGAGTAAACATCAACTGACTCAGGCTGAAAGCGACCCCGTGATGGTTACCGACGTCGCCAATGCCGGGCAGCCATGCCAACCCCTCGCTCGCATGGTCTGCCAGGCATAGATGACAGCGGTCAGGGCCGCCGCTGGCCGCTTCCGTCAGGTAAGAGAAACGTAGGCCATTGGTATAGCCTTTGTCCGAAGCCGCCAGCAGGTCATTGTCCCAGGACAGGTTGAGCGTGTCGGCCTGCACCGTATGAGCCCCCACCAGAAAAAAGAAAATGCCTGCGCGTAACGCAGAGGACGATTGACTCATAGGGGCAAATGGTTCCGATGTCACATCATATTTTCAGATTCGGGGCAGGCAGCGGCTATCTGTATTGGAGCACCGCTGCCCGGTTGGGCACAGGCAAATGATTAGAACTTGTACGTTGCCAGCACACTGCCAAACAACTGATTGGCGTCGCCCACGTCTTTGACGATCGGGCTGTCTGCCGCGTCACCGTAGAGCCGGCTGTAGCGGGCGATCAGCGAGACGTTGAGCTTGCGGGTGAGGTAATAACTGAGACGACCGTTCAGACTGGTTCTGAAGTGGCTGTCGTCCGCACGGTAGGCGTCGAGGCCTGATCGCGCGGCATCCGCTGCCGAAACACCGTAGAGCGAGTCGTTCCAGTCGCTGTCAGCCCAGGTTGCGCCGGGTCCGATGGCATAGCTCAGACGCTCGGTTATGCGGGCACGGTAGCGGACGTAGCTCCGCAGGCGCCAACCTTCGAGATCGCCAGTGACAGGGGTGGCCAGATCGGAATCCAGCTCCCAGTGGCCCGACTGCCAGTTGAGTAACACGCCGGCCATAGCGCTGTCGCTGACATCATCAAAGGCACTGATCGCGCCTTCGTTGTCCCGGCCGCGGGCATAGGAGATGGTCGGTGCGAGGGTCCAGTTTTCAGTCTGGATGACCTTCCAGCCGATGCCTCTGAGTATATCCGCAAAAAAACGCCCTTTGCTCACGCTGAAATAGGGAAGCGGTATGGCGGCATAGCTGTCAGCACCGCGATATTCCGGGGCAATACCAACACCCAATCCGGCCATCACCTGCCAGTCATCTTCAGCGCTGGCGCTCTGGGATGATTTGCTGGCACGGGGTTTTTCATTGTCGGCATCTTCGCTCTGGGCGGCCGCAGTGCCGGTCATGAGACAGACGCTTGCCACCAGCGCCAGCGGCATCCAATTACGTAATATCATTACCCTATCCTTACTTGTTCACGTATCCAAACACCCGATGTCCGAGGTTATACGACGCGTATTCAAATTGTATTAAAGAGGCCGCCCCGGCATTGCGGGGCGGATGTCGACTGCCCGCCGGGGCATGGCAAGGCGGGCATTGTGATTACGATCGCCGGGCCGGATCGTCCAGAACGGGTACGTCCTGATGGTCGCTGTTGTCGTGATCACTGTCATTGACCAGCGGCACCCCCGAAATCCGCCGCACCACCACGTAGAACAGCGGGATGAAGAAGATCGCCAGCACCGTGGCCGTCAACATACCGCCAAATACCCCGGTACCGATGGCGTTACGCGCACCAGACCCCGCGCCTGTGCTGATCATCAGTGGCGTGACGCCCAGCATGAAGGCGAGGGAGGTCATCAGGATCGGCCGCAACCTCATATGCACCGCTTCCAGAGTGGCCTTGAGCAGGCCCCGGCCTTTTTGTTCAAGCTCCAATGCAAATTCGGCGATCAGGATCGCGTTCTTCGCTGACAGGCCGATGGTGGTCAGCAGGCCCACCTGGAAGAAGACATCGTTATCCAGACCGCGCATGGTGGCCGCCAGTACCGCACCGAGAACCCCCAGAGGCACCACCAGCAACACCGCAAACGGGATCGACCAGCTCTCGTACAGGGCTGCCAGACACAGGAAGACGATCATCAACGACAGGGCGTAGAGCGCGGGCGCCTGGTTGCCGGACTCACGCTCCTGATAGGAGAGGCCGGTCCATTCGAAGCCGAAACCTTCAGGCAAGTCGCGGGTCAGTTGCTCCAACGCATTCATTGCGTCACCGGTACTGAACCCCGGTGCGGCGTTGCCCTGAATATTCACCGATGAGACGCCGTTATAGCGTTGAAGCTGCTGCGGGCCATAAGTCCACTCGCCCGTGGAGAAACTGGAGAATGGCACCATATCGCCCTCACCGTTACGGACATACCAGTTGTTGATGTCGTTCGGCAGCATTCGGTAGGGTGCATCGGCCTGCATATACACCCGCTTGATCCGGCCGCGATCAACAAAATCGTTGACGTAGCTGGAACCCCAGGCCACCGCCAACGTGGTGTTGATGTCTTCCAGCGAAACGCCCATTGCCTTGGCTTTCTGGCGGTCTACATCCAGCCGGTATTGCGGGGCATCGGGCAGGCCGTTGTAGCGCACCTGCACCATCGCCGGATCCTGGTTGGCCTTGCCCAACAGGGTGTTGCGCGCTTCAACCAGTGCGTCGTGCCCCTGACCCGCCCGGTCCTGTAGCTGGAAGTTGAAACCACTGGCGACACCCAGCGCCGGAATCGACGGCGGGTTGAGGGCAAAAATGATGGCCTCACGCACCTGCGAAAAAGCACCCATGGCCCGGCCGATAATGGCACCGACGCCATCCTCGGTCAGATCCCGATCCTCCCAGTCTTTCAGACGCACAAAGGCGAGGCCGGAGTTCTGGCCCTGGCCTGCAAAACTGAAGCCTGCTACCGAGAACATCGACTCCACAACGTCGGATTCTTCTACCAGGAAGTGATGCTCCATTTTCTTGAGCACGTCGATGGTCTGCTCCTGGGTAGACCCCACCGGCAACTGGACCTGGGCCAGCAGAATCCCCTGATCTTCATCCGGCAGGAAGGCGGTGGGCAGACGCATAAAGCTGTAGCCCAGCGCCAGCACTATCAGCAGATACATGAACAGGTAGCGGCCACGACGTCCGAGGATTTTTTCCACCCGCCCCTGATAGCGTCCGCTGGCGCTCTCAAAGCTGCGGTTAAACCAGCCAAAGAACCCACCCTTGGTGTGGTGGTCGCCCTTGTGTGGCTTGAGCATGGTGGCGCACAGGGCCGGCGTCAGGATCATCGCCGTCAGTACCGACAGCACCATCGCCGACACAATGGTGATCGAGAACTGGCGGTAGATAGCGCCGGTTGAGCCGGGGAAGAAGGCCATGGGAATAAACACTGCCGACAGCACCAGCGCGATGCCAACCAGTGCGCCGGTAATCTGGCTCATGGATTTACGGGTGGCCTCTACCGGCCCCAGCCCCTCTTCAGACATTACCCGTTCAACGTTCTCAACTACGACAATCGCATCATCCACCAGCAAGCCGATGGCGAGCACCATGCCGAACATCGTCAAGGTGTTCACTGTGAAACCGAAGGCGAACAGAACACCGAAAGTGCCCAGCAGAACCACCGGCACCGCGATGGTCGGAATCAGCGTAGCCCGGAAGTTCTGGAGGAACAGGTACATGACCAGGAACACCAGGATGATGCCTTCAAACAGGGTCTTTGCCACTTCTTCAATCGAGATTCTGACGAACGGCGTGGTGTCGTAGGGGTAGCTCACCTGCATCCCTTCCGGGAAATAGGCACTGAGCTCGTCGATACGGGCGCGGATGGCGTTGCCTGTGTCCAGCGCGTTCGCACCGGTCGCCAGGTTGATCCCCAGACCCGCCGCCGGCTGGCCGTTAAAGCGGCCCTGTACCGCGTAGTTCTCGGCACCCAGCTCGATGCGCGCGACGTCTTTCAACAGCACCTTTGAGCCATCAGCTGTGACTTTCAGCAGAATGTTGCCGAACTCTTCCGGCGTTTCCATCAGGGTCTGGACCACGATGGACGCATTCAGTTGCTGATCGTCGACTGAGGGCGTCCCCCCCAACTGGCCACCGGCGACCTGATTGTTCTGAACCTGGATCGCGCCGATCGCGTCCGCCGGAGTGAGGTTGAACTCGGTCAGTTTGTTCGGGTTAAGCCAGATTCGCATCGAATACTGGGCACCGAACAATTGCACCTGGCCCACGCCCTGGGTTCGACTGATAGCATCCTGAATGTTGGCGGCGACATAGTCCGACAGGTCAGCCCTTGTCATGGTTTCGTTTTTGTCGGTAAAAGCCGCCACCATCAAAAAGCTGTCAGATGATTTGGTTACCTGCACACCTTGTTGCTGCACAACCTGCGGCAGGCGGGGCGTTGCCAGTTGCAGCTTGTTCTGCACCTGTACCTGGGCAATATCCGGATCGGTGCCTGCGGCGAAGGTCAGTGTCACCGAGGCGTTGCCCGAGGAATCACTGGTCGAGGCCATGTAGAGCAGGTTGTCGATACCGTTCATTTCCTGCTCGATCACCTGGGTTACCGAGTCTTCCACCGCTTCGGACGAAGCACCGGGATAGTTCGCCGATATGCTGACTTCAGGCGGCGCAACGGTAGGATACTGCTCCACCGGAAGGGAATAAATCGCCAGGCCACCGGCCATCATCATGATGATGGCGATAACCCAGGCAAAGATCGGTCGGTCGATAAAAAAATGCGCCATCAGATCAGCCCTGCCCTGCGTCTGCCGGTGCGGACGAATCGGTCCCGGTCTTTTGCGCGTTCACATCAACCGGCTTTACCTGTGCGCCCGGGCCGATCTTCTGCAGGCCATCCACAATCAGGCGATCGCCTTTTGCCAGTCCGTCACGAATCAGCCAGCGATTGCCGACTGCTTTCTCGGTCACGACCTTACGCTTTTCAACCTTATCGCCTTCGCCGATGACCATTGCTGTAGCCTGGCCACTGGGATCGCGGGAAATCCCCCGCTGCGGCACCAGAATAGCCTGTTGCTGTTCACCCTGAGGCAATCGCGCGCGTACGAACATGCCGGGAAGCAATTCACCATTCGGATTGGGAAACAGCGCCCGCAAGGTGACAGAACCGGTGTTTTCGTCGACCGAAAATTCGGAGAACTGCAAGGTGCCTTTCTGGTCGTAGGTTTTGCCGTTTTCATCGACCAGGGTAACGGCCGCCTTATCTTCACCCAGGGTTTCGAGCTGACCCTGCTCCATTGAATTACGCAGTGCCTGCATATCAGCGTAGGACTGAGTCAGATCCACATAAATGGGATCAAGCTGACGAATGGTGACCAGTGAGGTGGCCTGATTAGCGGTTACCAGCGCACCGGCTGTCACTGCCGAGCGCCCGATACGACCGCTGATCGGCGCCTTGATGGTGGTGTACTCAAGGTTGATCGTGGCCGTTTGCACCGCGGCTTTTCCCGCCGCAACCCGGGCCTGGTTTTCACTCAGGGATGAACGCACTTCATCCAGATCCTGCTGACTCACTGCGCCGCTTTTGATCAGTTTTTCGTAGCGATCCGACTTCAGCTGCGCGGTCTTGAGGGTTGCCTGTGTCGAGGCCAGATCTGCCTTGGCGCTCGCCAGTGAGGCCTGATAGAGCTTGTCATCAATCTGGTAAAGGGCATCGCCGGCTTCTACGGTGTTGCCTTCGTTAAACAACCGCTTTTCCAGAATACCGGTGACCTGGGGCCGGACTTCAGCCACCTGATAAGGCGATGTACGGCCCGGCAACTCGTTTACCAGCGTAAAGGCTTCAGGCTCGATGGTGATGTAGCCGGCTTCCGGAGCAGGGCGAGCACCGCCACTCTGGGCTGGCGCTTCAGAATCACTGCAACCTGCCAGCAGGGCTGCCAAAGTCAGCGTGATCAAGGGGGGCAGGAAGGCATATCGCATGGGCAGAAACCTCTATATCAACAGGTGCAGGTCAGGCCGGAGCACTTCAGCCAAAACCGGGGGCAACACAAAAGGGATGACTGCAATCATACATACATTCTAGAATGTATGTATAGTGACAAAAGTATGATCATTAATAGTAGGAGCAGTGATGGCGCGCCGCACGAAAGAAGACGCAAATAAAACCCGGGAACAGCTTATTGATGCTGCCGAGACGGTCTTCCACGCCAAAGGCGTTTCCAGCACCTCGCTTAACGACATCGCCAACGAAGCCGGCGTCACCCGTGGCGCAATTTACTGGCACTTCAAGAACAAGCACGACATTTTCGAGGCCATGATCAGCCGGCAGGAAATGCCACTCGACATGATGCGATCCATGGTCGAAGACCCAGAAGCCCCCGACCCTTTGGGTCGGCTGAAGTCCTTTTTGTTGTTCATTACGCGGGAAATTGCACGCGACAAACGCCGCCGCCGGGTTTGCGAGATCATTTTTCAGAAGTGTGAGCTGATTGAAGCCAACGAGCCACTGGGGACTCGTCACCGGCAAAACTTTGTCGAAGGGGCCGCCCGGCTGAGCACGATCATGCAGAATGCGATTCGGCGGGGCCAGTTGCCGGCGGACCTGGAGATCGACCGGGCCATCGTGCATCTGCACGTTCAGCTTACCGGTCTGATTTATATGTGGCTGTTGCTGCCCGACTCGTTTGACATGGAACAGGAATCCGAGCGGGCGATCGAAACCTACTTTTACTCTCTGCCCTGCTGCTTCAGCAAAAGCGGAGGCGCCTCGCACTAACGCTGGTGCCAGTCTTCCGGTCGCGGCACCAGACAGACGAAGAACAGCCCCCAGACCAACGCCCCCACACCAATCCAGAATGCGCTTTCCAGCGTGCCGCCAACATCCAGCCACTGCTTGGCCAACCAGGGCCCCGCCATCTGCGCGAAGGCATAGAGTGCGACTGTCGCCGCCGACAATCGCGGCCCCTGATGCGGATGCAATGCCCGGGCGAGTCGCTGGGTAAGCAGCACAGTCCCCAGAAAGGTGCTGCCAACCAGTGCGGCACACAGCACGATACCCACAGGCCCCGGCCACACCACTGCGGCCAGCACCCCTAGCAACTGAATACCATAGTTGATCCGAATCGCGAGCACATCGCCGATCCGGGCGCCCAGATGATTCCAGATGTAGGCCGAAGGAATGGTCACCAGCGCCACGATCAGCCAGGAGCCGTCAATCAGCCAGTCACCGGCCGGGAGCTGCATTTTGGCCAGCAGCGGCAGGAACGTCATCGGCAGGATGTAGCCCAGTCCGGCGCCAGCGTATGACAGGAACAAGGGGGTGCTGGCGCGATCAAACAGGGGTGTTTTGACGATATCCGTGCCATCGTCGTTTTGTTGCCTGACCGGCACATCCAGTTTGCTCAGGCGATGCCAGCCCCACCAGGCCAGCGGTATGGACAGCAGGGCAGCAGGCCACCAGCGATCAGGACCGCTCAGCCACGACGCCGTAAACGACACCAGAGCGCTCGAAACCAGCAACCCCAGGCCTACACCCAGATACACCAACCCGCTCAGCGAAGCGCGATTACGCAGCACCAGCCATTCCAGAATCAGCGCAGGTGCCTGCACAAACACTGTTCCGTTCGCCACACCATTGAGCCAGCGCACGGTGTCCAGCACTGCCACATTTTCAATCTGGGTTTGCAATAAGGTGGTGATGACGTGGACACACAGGGCCAGCGGCAACATGAAGCGGATGTGATCAACCCGATGCCAGCGGATCGCCAGAATCGCGCCCATCAGGTAACCGAGATAATTCCAGGTGGCGAGCGCTGCGCCCTGCTGGGCGTTCACCAGGCCGTCATCTACCAGATAGGGTAATAGCGGGGTGTAGATGAACCGCCCAAGGGTATGCACCACCAACAGGATGGCCGCGCCGGCGGCGATCACCATCAACAATTCACGGGACGATGCTTTTGAAGGGGTGGGGGCTGCCATGGAGAACCTGTGTTGGTTATTCAATCGGCCCGCAAGTCTAGCACCCGGCGCTGGGTTTAAAAGTAGCGATACTACCGACCCGGTATCAGGATGATGTGCGCTGGCGATTTTCCAGCGCCCAGGCATAAATCTTTTCGAAGATTTCAGCGACCGCTTCAGGCTTGAACGGCGGCTGCAGGATAGCCGTCATTTTGCCCTCAGGGTTAATCAATGCGATATGGGCACTGTGATCCACCAACACCTCGCCATTGGCCCCTTCACGGTGAACAAATACCCCATTCAGGTCTTGCGCCAGCGCGCGCAGGGTATCGATATCACCGGTTAAGCCCATAAACGGCTCACCGAAGAAATTGAGGTATTCCTCCAGGCGCTCGGGGGTATCCCGCTCCGGATCACCGGAAATCAGCAGGTACGCCGGATCGGGCAGGTCATCAGGGATAGCCTTGTCTGCACGGTTCAGCATCGACAGGGTAGCGGGGCAAATATCCGGGCAATAGGTATAGCCGATAAAGGCGAAGGTCCAGTGCCCCTTGAGCGCATCTTCGTGGACCGTATTGCCCTGATCATCGGTCAGCGTGAACGGGGTTATCGGACGTGCTTCGTCGTAGACGTAGGCATTCAGAGTGCTCAGATCGGGCGCCGGCTCTGGCGCCTCGGCCTCCGGAACCAGCAGCACCTGCCGGGCCACCATCATGCCAATGACGGCCGCCACCACCATAATCAGAATGATCAGTGTGCGCCGGATGGCGCGTTTCGACGTTCCCGGTGGTGTCTGAGCCATGCGTTCCTCGCGATCTAGAAATAGACGTAATGATCAACCAGCAGGAAGACAAACAACAGCATCAGATAGCTGATGGAATATTTAAACGTATCCATCGCAAGCTTGCGGTTGTCTTCCCGGATAAGACGAATCGAATAATGCAGAAAACGCAGCCCCAAAACCACCGCGCCCACCAGATAGATGCCGCCGGACATGCCGGTGACGAACGGCAACAAGGTCGCGGCCAGCAGAATCAGGGTGTAGAGCAGAATGTGCAGCTTGGTGTAGCGCTCACCGTGGGTGACCGGCAGCATCGGAATACCGGCCTTGGCATACTCTTCCTTGCGGTGAATCGCCAGCGCCCAGAAATGCGGGGGCGTCCAGGCGAAAATGATCAGCACCAGCAACAGCGCATGTCCTTCAACCTGATTGGTGACGGCAGTCCAGCCCAACAGCGGCGGCATGGCGCCGGCAATGCCGCCGATTACGATGTTCTGCGGTGTGGCGCGCTTGAGGAACAGGGTATAGACACCGGCATACCCCACCAGTGACGCCAGCGTCAGCCAGGCGGTCAGGGCATTCACCTGCCACACCAGCACCAGCATGCCGGCAAGGGCCAGTGAAAGGGCGAAAACAAGCGCCTCGACCGAGGATACCTTGCCAGTCGCAACCGGACGTTTGCGGGTACGGGCCATGATGGTATCGATTTTGTGATCCACCACGTGGTTGACCACGGCAGCCGCGCCCGCCAGGAAGGCGATCCCCATATTACCGAACACAAATACCGTCCAGTGGGGAATTCCGGGGCGTGCCAACAGCATGCCGATAACGGTTGTCAGCATCATCAATGCGACCACCTTGGGCTTGGTCAACTCCAGGTAATCTCGCCATGTGACTGGCTGGGAAACCGAAGCAGCGCCGTTGTGAGTCGTATCGGTCATGCAGGAACCTCCTGATCGAGTGTTTGCCCGGCGGGGGCGCGGCGCGGTAGCCGAAGCGGGTGCAGGCGCCATAAAAGATTGATCACGGTCAGCAGCAGACCGGCGCCGAGCGCATTGTGCGCCACCGCAACGCCCAATGGAATGTGAAACAGGATATTCGCCATTCCCAACATCACCTGCGTCAACAATACGCCGCCACTGAGCAATACCCAAGGGCCGATGGATGTCTGACGGGCCTGTCGCCAGAGCAATACCAGTAACGCCCCCAGATACAACAGAACGGTCATTGCCCCGATTCTGTGACTGACATGGATCGCCACCCGGCCATCAGCATTGAGCTGGCCGCCCAGATAATTGGGGCCCACTGCCTGAGTCACATCAAAACCGTGGCGGAAATCCATATCGGGCCACCACTGGCCCTGACAGGTCGGCAAATCGGTGCAGGCCACCGCAGCATAGTTGGACGTGGTCCAGGCACCCAGACCAATCTGCATAATCACCAGAGCCAAACCACCGAACAACCAAGGACGGAAACGGGCCAGCGCCCTTGCTTTGGCTACATCCGGTTGTAGCACCTTGCCTCGCAGGCGCAAAGCCAGCAGGCACAACAGACTGAGCGTGGTAAAACCACCCAGCAGATGAAGCGACACCACCTGGGGCCACAACTTGAGGGTGACCGTCCACATCCCGAACGCCCCCTGCAGCACCACAAAGCCGGCAATAAACAACGGCAGCTTCAGCGGCAGTTTCTCCCGGCGATGCCAAACGGCATAGCCGGCTATCGCAAACACCAGCATGCCCAATGATGCCGCCGCATAGCGATGGATCATTTCCGGCCAGCCCTTGGTGGTATCCACCGGCGCTTCCGGGAAACGGGCTTCTGCGATCGCAATATGTTCGGTTGATTGCGGCACGCTGAGGAAACCGTAGCAGGTGGGCCAGTCGGGGCATCCCAGGCCGGCATGAACCAGTCGCGTCCAGGCGCCCAGCATTACCACAACCACCGTCAGCAACGTCGCGATCAGTGCCAGCCGGCCCATGAATCGACGATGCTGTGCTGCTCGCGCCTGTGTTTCGGTCATCGTTAACCTATCTGTGACAGTTTCATCAGGTGTTTAAGATCTTTCAGAATGGCTTTGCCTTCGTACTCCGAACCATACCGGAGCATGATATTGCCAAACGGATCAATTACATACAGTTGCGGCGTCTGTTCAATACTGATGCCGCCCGGCCAGCTTTCAGGGCCGGTCGCTCCGGAGCGCAACAACGGCATTTCCGGGTAACCGGAAAGATCCGCTGGTGGCGTTTTCAGATAAGCTGCCCGCCGCATGCGCTCCTGGTTCTTGCCCAACGCGATGTTCACTTGTCGGGCCAGATAAATCAGTTGTTCACAATCCTGCTGACAATCGCCCGCAGCCACTACCATCATCCAGGTCGGCGCTTCGACATCCGGTCCGAAGCGATCTGCAAACGGCTGGCCGTCCGCTTCCGTCAGTGCCAGTGACGACACCGGAACAGGCGGCTCCACCAGGATTCCGTTACTGCTAATGCCCTCGGGATTCAACCAGCCGGTGTAGTACATCACGGTGGCGAGAACCAGTGGACCAAAGCCAACTGCAAACAGTAGCAGTGCAGTACGACGACCGCGTCGGACCTGCGCCGGTGTTGGCGCATCAGATGATCTTCCGCCGTCTGTTGAACGCTGTTCAGCCATTGTGTTGGTCATCCTGTTGATCCATTTTTTGTTGTTCTGGCTTACGAAAACTGGCGATGAGTGTCAGTACAGTCAATACGGCCGCCAGCGAGAACCATTGCACGGCGTAACCGTAATGCGTTGCGGGCCCCATGAAATCGGGTGTCCAGTCAGCACTATAGGCGCCCGGCTGATCATCACCCTCGAGTTTCAGCAGTATGTCGGTCGCGCCTGGCACCTCGCGCTGGACAACATTCGGCTTCAAAGATTGTACCCGCCTTGGCCAGCCGGCTTCATCCGGGGTTTCCGCGAGAACAGGTGGCGTCGGGTAGGCAGCCGCACGGGCCGTGACAATAACGGATTCGGACGGCGTTGTGATCTCCGGTAGATCGCGCCGCAAGCGTGGCGCTGCAACCCAACCCCGGTTGATCAGCACCGGCGGTCCCGCAACCGGATCAAAAACAGTGAGAACTTCGTAGCCATTTTGCCCATTGCGGGTCCGGTTATCCAAGAGCCAGTCATGACCTGCGCGATATCGCCCTTCGAGTTGAACGGGTTGGCCGGGGGTTATCCCGCGACTGACGGCAGTGGCCCAGGGAAGAGAATCGAGCTGCTGCTCCCACTGCGTCAGCAGTTTTTCCTTGTCGTGTGCACGGCTGATCTGCCAGCTGCCCAGCCCGACCAGCAACGGGAAAAATATCCCTGCAAACAACCATAAACGCCAGTCCGGGCGCCATTGTCGTACTACCCGCTTTGGTACTGTCCCCTCAGACATGCTTTGCTATAGTGACCTCATTGCGGATATTGAGTTGCGGAGTGGTAGCCATGCTGAAAGTGTTGATAGTAATCCTGCTACTGGCGGTCGTCGTGAGCTTGTTCAGCGGTCTGTTTTTTTTGATTAAAGACGAAGGCAAATCAACCCGGGTGCTCAATTCGCTTATTGTCCGGGTTGGTCTCAGCCTGGCGCTGGTGGCGTTGATCATTATCGCCATGTGGCATGGAGATATATCCCTTAACCCCACGCCATAGCCGCATTCGTTAGAGGATGTAGACGAATACAAACAGCCCCAGCCAAACCACATCCACAAAGTGCCAGTACCAGCTGGCCGCCTCAAACCCGAAGTGCTTCTCCGGAGTAAAGTGCCCCTTGGTGATTCTGATCAGCATGATGGTGAGCATCAGCGTTCCCAGAATAACGTGCGCGCCGTGAAAGCCGGTCAACATGAAGAAGGTGCTGCCGTAAATCCCTGATTGCAGGGTCAGATCAAGATTGGTGTAGGCATCGACGTATTCTTCGGCCTGAAAGGCGACGAAGGCGATGGCCAACACAATGGTCGCCGCCAGCCAGATTTTGAGACGAACGCGGTTGTCTTTCTTGAGCGCGTGGTGCGCCACCGTTACGGTGAACGATGACGTCACCAGCAAAATGGTGTTCACCAGCGGCAGGTGCCAGGGATCAATCACGCCAGAGGGGGCCGGAAAGGCCTCCGCATCCGGATTCTGCAGCAGCGGCCAGGTTGCCTGAAACCCTTCCCACAGCATGTTGCTGCTGCCACGGTCGCCTTCGCCACCGAGCCAGGGTATGGCGAAGGTCCGGGCGTAAAACAGGGCCCCGAAGAATGCGGCGAAGAACATGACTTCCGAGAAAATAAACCAGCTCATCCCCCAGCGGAAGGAGCGGTCCATCTGCGGGCTGTACAAGCCGTCGCGACTTTCCTTGATCACACTGCCAAACCAGCCAAACAACATGTAGGCCATGATCAGCGACCCGATCATGAATATCACCCAGGCCGTGGTGGTGGATTCGCCCGCTGAGCCATCCACCATAATGGAACCGAGGCCGTACATGGTGACCAGCAAGCCGACGGTGGCAATAATCGGCCATTTGCTCTGTTCCGGAACGTAATATGTCTGCTCTGTTGCCATGGCAGCCTCCGACGGCTTATCCGTTATTCGTCATTTTTGTTGTCGTTGTGCTGACTTGTTTTGCGTCTTTCGGTTCTTCTCCCATCCGTTCCTGATCGTATAGCGTGTAGGACAGGGTCAGGGTGTGGATCTCTTCGGGCAGATCGCGATCCACGATAAAAACGAGCGGCATATCAATAGACTCGCCGGCTGCCAGTGTCTGCTGGTTGAAGCAGAAGCACTCGGTTTTGTGGAAAAACAGCACGCCTTCTGAAGGCGCCAGACTTGGTACCGCCTGGGCGGTCATTCCCCTACCGGTGTTGTTCTGCGCGACGAAGGTGACATGAGTCGATTCGCCGGGATGCACCGTGATACTGGTTTGCGCTGGCCGGAACGTCCAGGGCATATGGGGACCGTTCTGGGCGATGAACTGGACTTTAACCGTCCGGCTCATATCCGCCTCAGCGGTTGTGGTTCCTTCATAGCGCCCACCGGTTTTACCGTTGATCCCCGTAATGTCGCAGAACACGTTGTACAGCGGGACCAGCGCGAAACCGAAGGCGAACATGCCGAACACCCCCGCAATACACCAGCCGACTACCTTGGTGTTGGACCGTTTTGCCGTCGTCATCATTAGCCTCCGGCGCGCCGCGCTGCTCTATTTGACTTCAGGCGGTGTTGAGAAGGTGTGGTAAGGCGCCGGCGAAGGCACCGTCCATTCCAGTCCCTCTGCACCATCCCAGGGTTTGGCGGCGGCTTTTTCGCCGCCCCGTGCGCACTTCACCACGATGAACAGGAACAGCAACTGGGTGCTGCCAAACATAAACGCGCCGATGCTCGAGACCATATTGAAATCGGCAAACTGCAGCGCGTAATCGGGTATCCGCCTTGGCATGCCCGCCAGCCCCAGGAAATGCATCGGGAAGAAGGCCAGGTTCATACCAATAAATGACATCCAGAAGTGGGTCTTGGCCAGCGTTTCGTCGTACATGTTGCCGGTCCACTTGGGCAACCAGTAATAGGCCGAGGCGAAGATACCGAAGATAGCACCTGGCACCAGCACGTAGTGGAAGTGAGCTACGACAAAGTAGGTGTCGTGATACTGGAAATCAGCCGGAGCGATGGCCAACATCAAACCGGAGAAACCACCAATGGTAAACAGGATGACGAAGGCAATGGAGAACAGCATGGGCGCTTCAAAGGTCATTGAACCACGGAACATGGTGGCAACCCAGTTGAAGACCTTCACCCCTGTCGGCACGGCGATCAGCATGGTGCAGTACATAAAGAAGATTTCACCGGCCACCGGCATGCCCACGGTAAACATATGGTGGGCCCAGACCACGAATGACAGCAGGGCTATCGCACCTACTGCGTACACCATCGAGGCATAACCGAACAGGCGCTTGCGTGAAAATGCAGGAATGATCTCGGACACGGCACCGAACGCCGGCAGGATCATGATGTACACCTCGGGATGACCGAAGAACCAGAACACATGCTGGAACAGCACCGGATCCCCACCGCCCGCGGCGTTAAAGAAACTGGTACCAAAGTTGATATCCATCAGCATCATGGTGACCACACCGGCCAGAACCGGCATAACCGCAATCAGCAGGAAGGCTGTGATGAGCCAGGTCCAGACAAACAGGGGCATTTTCATCAGGGTCATGCCCGGCGCCCGCAGGTTAAGAATGGTCGCGATCACGTTGATGGCGCCCATGATCGAGGAAATCCCCATCATGTGGATGGCGAAAATAAAGAAGGTGGTACTCGGCGGCCCATAGGTCGTCGACAGCGGCGCGTAGAAGGTCCAGCCGAAGTTGGGGGCACCACCCGACATGAACAGGGTTGAGATCAGCAGCGCAAACGCGGCTGGCAGAATCCAGAAACTCCAGTTGTTCATTCGCGGCAGCGCCATGTCGGGCGCACCAACCATCAACGGAATCATCCAGTTTGCCAGGCCAACGAAGGCCGGCATCACCGCGCCAAACACCATGATCAGGCCGTGCATGGTGGTCATCTGGTTAAAGAAGGCCGGCTCGACAATCTGCAGCCCGGGCTGAAACAGCTCGGCCCGGATCACCATCGCCATGGTGCCGCCCAGCAGGAACATGGTGAAACTGAATATCAGGTACATAGTCCCGATATCTTTGTGGTTGGTTGTCAGCAACCAACGCTTGAAGCCCTTCGCCGGACCGTGGTGATGGTCCTGGTCGTGACTGTGATCGTGGGTATCAATGACCGCACTCATGGTGAACCCCCGTAAGCCGCCTGTTGTTATTCTTGGCGTTTAATGTCGTCCGGACCACAAACAGAAACCGGTTCTGTCTGTGGCCTCCTGATTCAATTGTTATCCACACTGCCGGTTACTGCTGCGCGTTTTTGTAGTCGAGAATCTGCTTGGGCGTCACCATTTCGCCAGTGTCATTACCCCAGGCATTCCGCTCGTAGGTGATGATTGCCGCCAGATCCACTTCGCTCAGCTGCTTTCCGAAAGCCTGCATCGCTGTGCCGGAGACACCGTTGACCACGATATCCATGTGCTCCTCAACCGGTCCGGTGGCCACAGCGCTGCCCTTGAGAGCCGGGAATGCCGGCGGTGAACCGGAACCGTCCTGCTGGTGACAGGCGGCACAAGTGGTGTCGTAGGCTTTTTCGCCGCGCGCCATCAGCTCTTCAAGTGTCCAGTCCTTGCTGGTGAGCTCCCGTTCCTTTTCGGCCATCGCGACCTGTTCCGCTACCCACTCGTCGTATTCCTCCTGCGGCACCGCTTTCACCACAATCGGCATAAAGCCGTGATCCTTACCGCATAGCTCCGTACACTGGCCGCGGTAAATACCGGGCTCGTCGATACGGGTCCAGGTCTCATTGATAAAACCGGGAATCGCGTCTTTCTTGACGCCCAGCGCCGGCACCCACCAGGAATGGATGACGTCGTTGGCGGTCATCAGGAAACGCACTTTTCTGCCAACAGGCAACACCAGCGGCTTATCCACTTCAAGCAGGTAGTTTTCGTTCTTCTCGGCACGGTTATAGATTTCGTCACGCGGGGTCGACAGTGTCGAGAAATAGCCAAACTCTTCGTTGATGAAATCGTAACGCCACTTCCACTGATAACCGGTGACCTTGATATCCACTTCCGACTCATCGGTGTTGTACATATCAAGCAGCGTGATGGTGGCCGGAATCGCCATGACAACCAGTATGGCAAGCGGAATAATGGTCCAGAGAATTTCCACCCAGGTATGCTCATGGAAATTGGCGGGCTTGTAGCCTCTGGATTTTCGGTGGGCAAAGATCGACCAGAACATCACCCCGAATACCACGATGCCGATGGCAACGCAGATCCAGAAGATGGTCATATGAAGACCAAAAATATCGCGGCTTACGCCGGTGACCCCGGGGGTCATGTTGACTTCCCAGTCGGCCAGAGCCAACTGAGACAGCGTGAGTCCGGCCATCAGGGAACCGACTCGCAATGCCTTCTTGCGCATACCGTGTCTCCACAGAGTTTGTTCTTGTCGTCGACACGACCTCGCCTGAAGCCGTGTTCCGTGAGCTTTGGGCACACGATACACGACCTTGCCTGCGTGGGCGGCCTGCATGTTCTGCGTGACACTTCCTGTGGGAAGCGTTGCTTCCCTTGCCCTCCGGTTTGCGCGACCTCGCACGTACGCGCAACATTGAGCTGGAAGTCTTTTCACGGATAAGAAGTCAGGGAAGATCCTGTAAGCTAACGATACTTCAGGGCTTATTCGATGACTCCAAGGGTCAGTATAGACAGAGGTTGAGAAAAGTCTCAAAAGATTGCTTAAAATTTAGACGCATTAAAAATATCGTTTTATTCCCGGTTAGCATAACCAACTAATTAGAGGCTCGTGTTTTGCGGATTAACGCACTGGACTACCGGCTCTGGCAACTGGCCTGGCCCCTGATGCTGACCAACATTACCGTGCCGCTGCTCGGTCTGGTGGACACCGCTGTGCTGGGCCATCTTGAAAGTCCCGAATACCTGGGCGCGGTGGCGATAGGCGGTAACCTGTTCAGTATTCTTTACTGGACCTTCGGCTTCATGCGGATGGGCACTACCGGCCTTGCGGCACAGGCATTCGGACGCCGTGATGCTTTCGCCCAGAGTGCTTTGCTGGTGCGTTCACTGCTGATGGCCACCGCTATTGGCCTGGGCCTTATCCTGCTGCAACAGCCGTTGATCCGAATTGGCCTGAGCCTGATGGGCGCAAGTGAGGATGTCACCCGATTGGCGAGCGAATACGCCAGTATCCGAATCTGGAGCGCGCCGGCGGTGCTCTGTCAGTACACATTGGTGGGTTGGCTGATTGGCACCCAGTATCCTCGCGGTCCCATGTTGATGCTGATACTGGCCAACAGTCTTAACATGGTGCTCGATATTCTGTTTGTTACCGTCTGGGGCTGGAACAGTCAGGGGGTTGCCGTGGCAACAGTGATGGCTGAATACTCCGCTACCGGCCTGGGGCTCTGGCTGGTGTGGCGCAGACGGCCACTCGACCTGCGCTTTGATCGCCAGCTTCTGGGCGTGATAGCCGACTACCTCGCAATCCTGCAGGTCAACCGATACATCCTGGTGCGCACGGTGCTCCTGCTACTATCAATTGCCTTCTTCACGGCTCAGGGAGCCCAGCAGGGTGACACCGTGCTGGCCGCCAATGCGGTGCTGATTACGTTTCTGATGCTGATATCCAATGGCCTGGATGGCTTTGCCAACGCGGCTGAAGCCCTGGTGGGCGAAGCCATTGGTCAGAGACACCGGGAGCAGTTTGGCGAGGTCTGCCGAACAGCACTGCGCTGGTCGTTATGGGGGGCATTGCTGTTCACCTTTATTTTCGTCGTCGGTGGCGACCTGATCATCAGCCTGTTGACCAGCATTCCGGAGGTGGTTGTCACCGCCAAGGTCTATATACCCTGGATCTGGGCCATGCCGTTCGCAGCCGTCTGGGGCTTTCTGCTGGATGGCATCTTTATTGGCGCCACCCGCACCCGCGACATGCAGAACACCATGCTGCTTGCCACCATCGGCGTGTTTTTGCCCGTCTGGTGGCTCACCCAGAGCTGGGGCAATCATGGGCTCTGGTTTGCGATGCTGAGCCTGATGCTGGCCCGGGCAGCCGGCATGGGCTGGCTGTTCTTCCGCCACAGCCGTCACGATCGCTGGTTCACCCGGAGCAATCCCACTACCGGAATTAACCAGACTTAACAATTAGAGACGGGACCTTTGCCTCGCCGGCCGAAATTCTCAACTACACTGAAATTGATTTCTGTAGTCATGGTTTCGAGTCTCTATGGGTTATCAGGCGCCGCTATATCCCGCCTGCACGAAGTTGGGAGGCGTCTTGCAACCTTATTCTGGAACGGTACGAGCAGTTTCAAAGATGACACCGTCAGCTGTCCTTCACATTGTTGAGCAGGCCCGCCGACAGGAAGCCCGTTCAGGGGTCTTCCTGAAGCAGATGGACGATCGTGCCCAAAACCTGCCCGATAGTATTTCCGTCAGCGGAGGCGAACCGGCAACCTGCCTGTTCCAGTTCGCGGTGGAATATATCGAAATGGCACCGCGATTGATCGACTGTGTTGAAACCTGCGCCAAAGAAGCCGGCGCCGAGGCGCTGTTCGCGCCTTTCATAGCCGCTGCTATCCATTATTTCACCCAGCCCTCTGTGCTACTGAGCCAGTATGACGGGCTGGACGGGCTACTGATCAAGGCGTACCTGTGCCATCGGCTGATGGAAGAAATGTACGAGAACAATCACAGTTTTCGTAACAGCGAACTGGTGGATCTGAAGGCCACGCAGGCCAACCTGCTGGCTCACCATCTGGTAGGAGAGCCTTTTGCCAACGAACTGGACCAATCCATTGCCATCACGGTCATTCAGATTGCCGGCTCGCCGGATTACTACGAACTCAACTTGTCGCCATTTGTCGACAAAGCAAGAGACGCCGCATGGGACTGGATGCGTGAATACTGGCAAAAACTGCTGGTGAGAAACCAGATCCGCTTTTCGCTCAACTCCGGTCTTTAACAAGTGATTTGTAGAGGCCGGACACTAATGTAAAAGTCTATAAAAACAACAGGACTGATACAGAACCACACTACGTATAATGTTCAAATGCTATGTAAATAGAAAACATGGACTGTTTCAGGCTGATTTAACCGCAACGCAGGCAATAACGGATACTGACAGCGCCGTGCAGCCTTCAACCCGTATTTCGAGCAGCCATTTATGACAAGCCTGTTTTCTGCACCGCACTCAATCCGCCTGCGCGCCACGCTGGCACTGCTGCTATTCACAGGAGCTTCCGGCGTCACACAGGCGATTACGCTGACAGTCACCGACGCAGCCACTGGCGAGCCGCTGGCCAATGCAGTCGTGGCTGTCGCTGGCGAGACACTCCAGCCCCCCTTGACGGAGCCGGTTGCAGTAGCCCAGGAGAACCGTCAGTTTGTGCCACACCTGGTGACCATTCCAAAGGGCACTTCGGTCGATTTTCCCAACCACGACAACACCCAGCATCACGTTTACTCGTTCTCACCGGCGAAACCCTTCAATCTGGAACTGTTCGCCGACCGACCGGAGGCTCCGGTGCTATTCGATAAAACCGGTGTCGTCGAACTTGGCTGCAACATTCACGACCAGATGCGAGCCTTTATTGTCGTCACCGATGCAGCCCAAACCGCTGTCACCGGCGATGACGGGCAGGCGGAGGTAAGCCTGTCAGACTCTGGCACAATTCAGGTCTGGCACGAGACGATGACCGACAACCGCACCATGAAAACCATCAGTATCGAGCCTGCAGACCAGACCGCTGCCACGATTGCGCTTGACGTGACCGCACCGGCCGCCAGCAAGAATCCGTTCTCCGACTTGCAGAAGCGGTTTAACGCTCAATGATTGCAGGGCGTCGGGTCGGATTTCGCGGCCGTCTGTTGACGGCCATGCTGGCGCTGGTGCTGGGCACCAGTTTCAGTATTGCGGCTGCGTTTATGGTGTCTGCTTTTCAGGAAGAGGAAAGCCGCGCCCACGAACGCCTCAATGTGGCAGGGGACGTTGTTCAGGAAGTATTGGCTCGCCGCGCCGCGATTCTGTTTACTTCACTGAATGTGCTGGTTGAGGATTTCGGCTTCAAGTCGGCCATTGCGACCCAGGACGAACCCACCATGCGCAGCATGCTGGAGAACCATAGCCAGCGTTTCAACTCACCGCTGGCTATCGTCACCGACCGCAACGGCCATATTTTGGCTAATCTGCAGGGGCTGCCACCGGGCAGCGCGCTGCCGTTTCCTCAATTGATGGAAGAAGCCAACCGCACCGGCGCCGCCACCGCACTGATAAACTGGAATGATCAGGCCTTCCAGGCCTTGATGGTGCCGGTTCAAGCGCCGGGGCTGAGGGCCTGGCTGGTGATGGGGCAGTCGCTCGATGATCGCTTCGCCGAAACCATCAGCCGCCTCACCGGCGTCGATGTTATTTTCCGATCTACCAGCAATGGCACCGGCGCACCTTCAATATACGGCCATACTGTTACGCTCGAGCAGGCTATGGGGTCTGCAGACGTCATGCCCGCCACCACCGGCATGATCGGTAACCAACGCTATTTCATTCGCATCGCGCAGCTTGGGGGCCAGGATACGACGCCGGTTCAGGCGCTACTGTTGCTCGATCGAAAGACGGCGCTGTCGGCCTACTATCGACTGGCGTTTGATCTGTTGTGGGTGGTCATCGGCGCTCTGACGGTGGCTGGTCTGATCGCCTTGGCTCTGGCCCGTGCACTGGGCCGGCCGGTACTGGAGCTGGCCGGTTTCGCCGGCTCCATCGGTGATGGTAAAGCGGCAGCGCCCCCCGGTATCCGTACACGGGGCGAGCTGAAAACACTGGAGCAGTCGCTGGTCTCGATGCAGCAACGCATAAGCCACCGGGAGCACCGGATCCGCCACGACGCCAACCACGATTCCCTCACCGGGCTACCCAATCGCCGGGCAATGGAGCGACAGGTCAGGCAGCAGCTCGCCAATAACCAGCAGGGCTGGTTGCTCACGCTAAGTATCACGGGTCTCAAGGAAATCAGCGAAACGCTGGGGTTCGAGTTCGGCGACAATGTGTTGATTGCCTCCGGGCTGCGCTTGCGCGGCACTTTGCCGCCTCACCAGATGCTCGCCCGGACAGGGGGTAACGAGTTCATGGTGGTGGCCCCTGACACAGACGAAACAACCATTCGCGAGACCCTTGCCAAGTTGCGCGCCGCGCTCGAGAGCGCCGTCACGATCAAGGATACGCCGGTTTCCGTTGAGCTCGCTGCCGCATTACTGGAGCTGCCGAAGCACGCTCACACCGTCGATGACGTACGACGGCGCACCAGCCTCACCCTTGAGCGTGCCCGCAAGCACGAAACCCGCACAGCAACCTACCTGGAGGGCGGCGAAGAACACCACTTACGCGAACTGCGGATCATTCGCGACCTGCAGCCGGCGATGGCCAACCGGGAAATCCGGATGGTGTATCAGCCGAAGATTCGCTTCGATACCGCAACCCTGACCCAGGTCGAGGCGCTGGTGCGCTGGCAACACCCGGAGCTGGGCTTTCTGAATCCGGAAGAATTTATCCAGCTGGCGGAGCGTTCCGGACAGATCCACCAATTAACGGACTACATCATTCGCAGCGTCGAACGCGACGGCCGCGAGTGGTATGGCCGGGGCATGCCCAGAATCGGCGTGGCCATCAACCTGTCCACACTAGACCTGACCAATGCCAACCTGCCGGCGCTGATCAGCACCATTTTTGCTGACTGGCCACGGCCGCTCAACATGCTGACATTCGAAATTACAGAAACCGCCGCCATGGTCGATATGCAGGCATCCGCCCGAACACTTGAGCGCTTGCGCCAGTTGGGAGCTAAGCTGTCTGTAGATGATTTTGGTACCGGCTATTCATCGCTGGCGCAGATGCGCCAATTGCCGGTGCAGGAACTCAAGATCGACAAGTCATTTGTAATGAAGCTGGACTCAACGCCCCAGGATCAACTAATCGTCAAATCGACAGTGGATATGGCCCACGGCCTCGGTCTGACAGTGGTTGCCGAGGGCATTGAAAACGAAGACAGCTGGCGACTCTTGCAAAGCTGGGGCTGTGAAATGGCGCAGGGCTATTTTCTCGGCCGTCCCATGTCACCCGAGGGTCTGGTGGACTGGCATGTCGAGTTCCAGCAGAAGTCTGGCGGGTTGCTGGCCGCAGCGCCGCTGATCCAGTAAACCGACTGGCACCGTCAGTCCACTTTGATGATGGCCTTGAACATGATGGAGCATGCGCATTGAAAACTCGGTTGGCGATATCGACACTGCTGCTGATGAGTAGCATGGCCGCACAGGCAGAGCCGGGCAGCAGGTTATGGGCCACCGGCGGCGTCACCACAATAGAAGGCAGTGCCGGCGGTGGACTGGTCCCGATGGCAGTGCTCAGCGGCTATGCCAGCGATACCGAATGGGGCGGCTCGGTCGCGCTGTCTCATGCACCGGTCGACGACTACACTCTGGACGTGATGGCGGCATCGCTGAACTATCACAACCGGATCGAACTGAGCGTCGCCCGCCAGACACTCGACCTGGACACGCTGGGCGCTGCGCTGAATCAGGATGACCTGCAGCAGGACATTTTCAGCGCCAAGATTCGCCTCTACGGTGACGTGCTCTACAACCGCTTCGGCCAATGGTCGCTGGGGATTCAGCACAAACGCAACCGCACCTTTGACGTGCCTTCCGCTGTCGGTGCCAAAGATGATAGCGGCACCGATGTCTACCTGGCCGGATCGAAGGTTTTTCTGTCCGCTCTTTTCGACCGCAATATTCTGGTGAATGGCCTAGTTCGCGGCACCAAGGCCAACCAAGGCGGGCTACTGGGCTTCGGTGGTGATCGCAATAACAGCTACGAGGCCGTCTTCGAAGGCAGTGCCGGCCTGTTTTTCAACCGCAGCTGGCTGGCCGGTGTGGAATACCGCCAGAAGCCGGACAATCTGGGATTCGCAGAAGAAGACGACTGGTACGACGTCTTTGTTGCCTGGGTACCCAGCCGCAGCCTGTCGGTGACAGCGGCCTGGGTAAATCTCGGCAGCGTCGCCGGCCTTGATGACCAACAGGGAGCCTACCTTTCAATACAGGGCAGCTTTTAACGATGAGGACACTTTCAATGCTCGTGATGCTGTTCGCACTGCTGATCGGTTATCACCCCGCACCCGCCGCAGAAAAAGCCAGCCTGTATGAAGCGCTTGGAGAACGACAGGGAATCGCAACCATTGTCGAAGACATGCTGTACCGCATTGTGGATGACCCCCGCATCGCCAAACAGTTCAAGGGCGTCGACATTGCCCAGTTACATCAGCATCTGACGGACCAGGTCTGCAATATCAGCGGCGGGCCCTGTGCCTACACCGGTCGGGATATGCGTGAGGCCCATACCGGTCTCGATATCTCGGAAACCGGGTTCAACGCACTGGTCGAGGACCTGATTCTGGCGATGGAAAAGAATGATATTCCGGTGGGTGCCCAAAATGAGCTGCTATCGCTGTTGGCGCCGATGCATGGTGACATCGTGGGCCATTGATTGGCAGCCGCGTGACGCTCGCCCGGCATCAGATTAATTGACCCGGCCGTCAGAATCGCTAAGCTCTCGGGCCATCTGCAAAACCACTACAAAGGAATCTCGCCATGCTGGAAAACGCCGACCTTGGCAAACTGATCGTCCGCCTGACACTGGGTGGCCTGTTGTTATTCCACGGAATCTCAAAGCTGTTCAATGGCATTGGCTTCATCGAGTCGCAACTGGTGAGCCACGGCCTGCCCGCAGTGCTGGCTTACGGTGTCTACATTGGCGAAGTCATCGCGCCGCTGATGCTGATTCTGGGCTACCAGACCAAAATCGGAGCGCTGATTGTGGTGGTCAACATGGTGGTCGCCATAGCCCTGGTGCACGCCAATCAGCTGATGTCGCTGTCGGGTAATGGCGGTTGGGCGCTGGAGCTGCAAGGCTTCTTTCTGTTTATTGCACTGGCCGTAGTTTTCCTCGGGCCGGGCCGCTACAAACTCCACTCCTGATCTGACAGCCTGACATGCCGGAATGCATCACTGCGCCGGCATGTCAGGCAAACGGCAACTACACTGTCCTGCATCCCGGCGTTTGAGCCGCAAAAGGAGACTCCCTGATGGCCCAACCTGTAAAGCCCGGTCGCTACCGGCATTACAAAGGCAAAGACTACGAAGTGATTGGCGTTGCCCGTCACAGTGAAACTGAAGAGAAAATGGTGGTCTACCGGTGTCTCTATGGTGATTACAGCATTTGGGTAAGGCCGCTTGAGATGTTCCGCGAAACCGTCGAAGTAGCCGGCGAAACCGTTCCCCGATTCAGCTTTATCGACGACTGACCCCACCCCGCCGCCAGCCGGCATGACCGGAATTCAGTAGCTTACCGGGGTTCCCGGCTTTCGTTTTGACTCCGCTGGCCATTTACTGCACATTAGCGCGCTTTTCCGACCCCCAGAATACTCCGGAGTGCGCTATGAACGCTGTTGTTGCCGCCGTTGGCATCATGTTGATTCTCAGTCTTTGTCGTATCCACGTCGTTGTGTCACTGATCATCGGCGCGGTGGCCGGCGGCCTGATCAGCGGTCTCTCGCTGGATGAAACCATCGCGGCATTTAACAACGGCCTCGGTGGCGGCGCCACGGTGGCGCTGTCATATGCCACTCTCGGTGCCTTCGCCGTTGCTATCGGCAAATCCGGCCTGGCCCACGCGCTGGCCGACAGGGCACTGGCCATTGTCGGGCGTCAGGACAGCGCCGGCGGCAGCAGCACAGCCATCAAGTTCATGATGATCGGTCTGTTGCTGGCAATCGCCATTTCCTCCCAGAACGTGCTGCCCATCCACATCGCGTTTATTCCGCTGGTTGTGCCGCCACTGCTTTATGTCATGGCGCGGCTGAAGCTGGACCGTCGGCTGGTGGCCTGTGTGCTGACCTTCGGCCTGATCACGCCCTACATGTTTCTGCCGATCGGCTTTGGCGGGATTTACCTGCACGAGATCCTGCTGGCCAAAATTGAGACCAACGGGGTCAGTGTTGAAGGGCTGCACGTGATGCAAGCCATGGCGCTGCCGGCGCTGGGCATGCTCATCGGCCTGTTGATTGCGGTGTTTTTCAGTTACCGCGGCGAGCGGGAATATGATCTGAGCGTCATTGAGAGCACAGAGCGCGTCGACATCCGCTACACCAAGTGGACACTGATCATGGCACTGGCCGCGATCGTCGTGGCCTTCGTTGTCCAATTGACCCTGGACTCGATGATTCTCGGTGCTCTGGCCGGCTTTGTGTTGTTCAACGTCTCCGGCGTTGTGAAGTGGAAAGAAGCCGATGACCTGTTCACCGAAGGCATGAAAATGCTGGCGATGATCGGCTTTATCATGATTGCCGCCTCCGGCTTTGCCGAAGTGATGCGGGAAACCGGTGATATCCGCTCGCTGGTGGAAAGTTCGGTTGGCGCTATCGGCGACAGCCAGGCACTGGCTGCGCTGTTGATGCTGGTGGTGGGGCTGCTGATTACCATGGGGATAGGCTCGTCGTTCTCGACCATACCCATTATTGCGGCCATCTACGTGCCGCTGGCACTGCAACTGGGCTTCAGCCCACTGGCGATTATTGCGTTGGTTGGCACCGCAGGTGCCCTGGGCGACGCCGGCTCACCGGCCTCCGACTCCACGCTTGGGCCGACCGCAGGTCTGAACGCTGACGGCCAGCACAACCATATCTGGGATACGGTGGTGCCGACTTTCCTGCACTACAACCTGCCACTGCTGGTGTTTGGCTGGATTGCAGCGATGGTGCTCTGACCCGATAAAGACTCTCTGGGCCGCATGTCATGCGGCTCAGTGCTGGGACTCCTCGTCATCGTCTGCGGCGGATTTAAAAAACACCACCTGTTTCACCGTGTGGTCGTCTTCGTTTTTGCGCTGATTGACGCGGGTGGTGAGTTCACCCGACGTGTCGCTCTCTTCCGACTGCTTGTCCTCAAACCCGCAGGCAACGCACTCGCGGAACTGTCCTTCGTCCGTCGAATACATCATAATTTTGTCCATCTCGCCGCAGCGGGGACACACGGCGCCGGCTATAAATCGCTTGGGCCTGCCCATCATTTCTCCAGTTCAGTGACGGCAGCACGGTTGTGCTACCGCCTTATCAAGTTGCCGATCAGGCGGCTTGGGTGACGATCCCGCACTGCCGCAACAGGGCGTCGACAGCGGGTTCACGGCCGCGGAACGCCTTGAACAGCTCCATCGGTTCCTGCGAACCACCGCGCTCGAGAATATTCTCCAGGAAAGAACGGCCAGTCTCCGGATCGAAGATGCCATGCTCCTCGAACAGTGAGAAGGCATCGGCCGCCAGCACTTCAGCCCACTTGTAGCTGTAATAACCGGCCGCGTATCCACCCGCAAAGATGTGCGAGAAGGCGTTCGGGAAACGGTTGAACTCCGGCGTCTCGGTAACCGCGATTTCAGACCGTACCTCGCGGTGCATATCCAGCGGGTTAACCGGGCTGACCGGCTTGAACTCCGAATGCAGCCTGAAGTCGAAGATCGAGAACTCCAGCTGACGCACCATCTGCATACCGGCCTGGAAGTTCTTTGCTGCCAAAAGCTTGTCCAGCAAATCCTGCGGCAGCGGCTCGCCGGTCTCGTGGTGCCGGGCGATCAGGTTCAGTGATTCGGGGTTCCAGCACCAGTTTTCGAGGAACTGGCTGGGCAGCTCGACTGCATCCCAGGCCACGCCGTTGATACCGGACACGTCCGCGACTTCGACCTTGGTCAGCATGTGGTGCAGGCCATGACCGAACTCATGGAACAAGGTAGTGACCTCGTCATGAGTCAGCAGAGCGAGTTTGTCACCCACCGGCGGAGTGAAGTTGCAGGTCAGAAACGCTACCGGCAACTGGAGCGTGCCCCGCAGGTTACGCCAGCGCACCCGGCAATCGGCCATCCAGGCACCACCACGCTTGCCTTTGCGGGCGAACAGGTCAAGGTAGAAGTAAGCGATCGCTTCGCCGCTGCGGCTGATACGGTAAGCCTTGACGTCAGGGTGCCAGGTTTCAGCGTCCTCCACCTGCTCGATGTTCAGGTCGAACAACCGTTCGGTGACCGCGAACAGACCGTCAACCACACGGTTTACCGGGAACCAGGGACGCAGGGTTTCCGGTGAAATATCGTAACGGTCCTGGCTCATTTTCTCGCTGTAGTAGCCAATGTCCCAGGCTTCCAGCGTATCGACACCACTGTGTTCCTTCGCAAAGGCTTTCAGGTCGGCAAATTCCTGCTCGGCCATGGGCCGGGATTTTTGCGCCAACTCTTCCAGAAATGCCATGACTTCGGCCGGACTGCGGGCCATCTTGGTGGCCAGCGAACGTTCGGCGTAGTTTTCAAACCCCAGCAACTGGGCCATCTGGTGCCGGCGCTTGAGAATTTCGGCCATCACCGGGGTGTTGTCCCAGGTGCCGCCATCCGGCCCCACATCCGATGCCCGCGTCACAAACGCCTCGTAGACTTCGCGGCGCAATGCGGCGTTGTCACAGTAGGTCATGACGGGGTGGAAGCTGGGGAAATCAAGCGTGATCGCGTAGCCGTCCAGATCACGCTGTTGAGCAGCCTGGCGAGCGCCATCAAGTGCCGATTCCGGTAAGCCCTTGAGCTCTTCGGCATTGGTGATGTGCTTGAACCAGTGCTGGGTGGCATCCAGTACATTGTCACTGAAACGGCTGGTGAGCTCGGACAACTCACGGGACAAGTCGGCATACTGACGCTTCTGACCTTCAGGCAAGTCAACGCCGCCCAGATGGAAGTCGCGCAGGGTATTGTGAATGGCTTTTTGCTGGGCTTCGCTCAGCGAGCTGAAAGCATCGTCTTCAGACACCTTTTTATAGGCATCACACAGGGTCGAGTTCTGGCTCAGTTCGGTACCGTATTCCGTGAGCTTGGCGAGGCAACGCTTGTAGACTTCGCGCAGCTCGTCATTGTTCATCACCCCATTAAGGTGCGAAATCACCGACCAGGCGTTATTGAGCCTGTCATCCAGTGACTGCATTGGCTGCACGAGCGTATCCCAGGTTGGCTGTTCCTGCGTCGCGAGCTGCTGGATCTGCATGCGGTTATCGCTGAGGATCTGATCTATCGCGGTTTCCATGTGTTCGGTCCGCACGTGTTCAAAGCGGGGCAGCAAATCATTACTCAGCAAGGGGTTGTTCATGGCGCTCCTCATGGGGTTAGTCGCGTCTTTGGTTGCATCTTCGTCCGTGTCAGGTGTCGCTTAAAACAGGGCGAGCCTGCCATACTTGTCTTCACATTGCCGTCAATAATACGCGGTGGCGACACGCAACAGATTAAACGGCCTTTATATCCGTTTATAACAACACGGTCATAGACTATAGGAACTATGTAATGGCGCAATTGCGATCTCACAAGGGGGTGACCCCAAAAACAGGTGATCGGGTGTGGATTGATCCCAGTGCTGTGGTGATTGGCGACGTGGTTTTGGGCGATGACTGTTCGGTCTGGCCCCTGACGGTCATTCGCGGCGATATGCACCAGATCCGGATTGGCGCGCGCTGCAGTATTCAGGATGGCTCGGTACTGCACATCACCCATGCCAGCGACTTTAACCCTGACGGCTGGCCGCTCACGCTGGGCGACGACGTAACGGTCGGCCACAAGGCGCTGCTTCATGGCTGCACGATTGGTAGCCGGGTTCTGGTGGGCATGGGATCCATTATCATGGATGGCGCAGTGGTGGAGGACGAGGTGATCGTCGGGGCCGGCTGTCTGGTGCCACCGGGTAAAACGCTGGAATCAGGCTACCTGTATGTCGGCAGCCCGGCCCGCCAGGCGCGTGCGCTCAGTGATAAAGAGCGCAGCTTCTTCAGTTACACCGCTTCGAACTACGTTCGGCTGAAAGACGAGTACCGTATCGACGCCAGTCATTCAGAAAGCTGATGGCGTTATGCCTGGCTGGTCGCGGCGGATTGGGCGCCATACTTCTTCAGTGCTTCGAGGTAATCCCCACTGCGGCGATGCTCGGACACATGATCAAGCATGGTCTGGCCATCCGTGCCCAGCGCGTTCAGGTCACGACCGGCTTCAGTGAAAAAGGCCAGAAACCGGTCGAAATCACCCGCTCGCATGGCCTGATAGGCTTTAATGAGAACCTGATAGTCCGGGTTCAGTTTCTTGTCATAGGGGGTAATGAACAGGAAGCTCTTGACCCGCTCGTCGCTCCACTCTTCCCCGATGACCTTTGGCTTATCCGGTCCGCTCATAGTTACCCTCATCAACTCAGTTCGTGATTATTTGCCGCAATCCGGCATTGCCTGGCGCAGGACTCAAGGTCGAGGCCGGCTTTGAGAAAGGGCGTCAGTATAACGATGTTGTCCGCCGGGTGTTATATGAATAGGGCATGAGCGCCTTCAGCTCAGTCATAAGGCGCATGCTGCACTCCGTAGCTCGTTCAGGGCATCACTTCGATTGGCTGAAAATCTGGATCCGCGCCATTGCATTGGGGATCACGCACACTGATTTCGACACGTCGGTTGCGGGCGCGGTTTTCCGGTGAATCATTGGGCACCAGCGGGTTGGTTTCAGCGCGCCCCGCAGCCACCACCCGATCCGCAGGTACGGTGCGGTTCAGCACCAGCTCGTGTACAACGGATACCGCTCGCGCCGCCGAAAGATCCCAGTTGGATCGATAGCGATCACTGACTATCGGTCGGTCGTCGGTATAGCCGGCAACCACCACATCCCCCTGACACTGGGCCAGGACATCCACGACACGACCAATGATCGACCCCATCTCAGGTTTCAGTTCCGCACGACCGGATTGGAAGGTCGCATCCTCGGCAAAGCGGATCACCACCCGGTGAGTGTCGTAACTGACATTGAGGGCTTCACTTGCGACTTCGCTTTCCAGTTCGCTGATCAGCCTGCTGGCCAGCTGGGTAATGCCTTGCGGCACCGTTGTGACGTCATCGCCACCGCGAGGCGAATCGTCGATCAGATCCGGCGTCGACGCTGGAATCGGGGCAGGCGTCGGTGATGCGACAGGTGGCGGCGTTTCACTCTCGATCAAAGTAAGCGGGGAGCCGCCCACCGCATCGGCTGCAATGGTGCTGGAGCCAAAGGCACCCGCCATTGAGGCCGCCATCGACTTGTATTTCTCGACATCCAGTTTGGAGTAGGACAATAACAGGATAAAGAAGGTCAGCAGCAGGGTAGCCAGGTCAGCAAAGGTGACGATCCAGTTCGGCGCACCTGCCGGCTGTTTTTTTTTGGAACGTCGCAAACTCTGCAGTGCCGCCATAGCCTCAGGTCTCCCGCTCCCGAATCAGACCCTTGCGCTGCTCCGGTGGGATATAGGCAGACAACAACTCGGTGATCACTCGCGGATTCTGACCCTTCATGATGTTCTGGATGCTGGTGACGATCAGCGCCATGTTGCGCTGCTCGTCTTCTGCCTTGAGCTGCAGCTTGTCCGCCAGCGGCAGGGCAATGAGCTGGGCAATAAACGCACCGTAGAGGGTGGTCAGAAGGGCGATCGCCATGGCCGGGCCGATGGAGGAAGGATCGTCCAGCGAGTTGAGCATCTGCACCAGCCCAACCAGTGTGCCCAGCATGCCAATGGCCGGCGCCGCGTCGCCTATGCCGCGAAACATCCGCTCGGCAACGTCGTAGCGATCCATTCGTTGCTGCATATCTTCCAGCAGGGCTTCTTCGATGAACTCGGGGGGATGACCATCAACGCACAGGTTGATGCTTTTGCTGAGGAATTCATTATCGGTCTGGTGGGATTCGAGACCGAGAATGCCTTCCTTGCGCACCAGTTTGGCGAGGCTGTTCACTTCCTGGATTAACGCCACTGGCTTGTCCGTTTGTTCACGGAACACCGTTGATAACGCCAGCCGCAGGGAGCTGGTCACTGAACGCAATCGGAATTTGATTAGCGTGACGGCCATTGTTCCACCCAGCACAATGGCCAGGCCGGGCAGGTTGAGAAAGGTCGAGATCGTGGCATCCGCCAGCATCGCCGCGGTTACAATTGCCACGCCCGCGATCAATCCGACAAGTGTCAGGATATCCATGGAAGGCCTTATTATGGTTTCAGAAGCTCACACTCCGGAAAGAATAGCCTATCTGCCTGAAATCGACCGCAATATCAGGGTAACAAAGCGTCACTTCAGGTATCAGAGGTGCCATCTCTCAACGCGGCCATCACCGTCGCCGTCTGCGGGCGAACACCGCGCCAGCAGTAAAAGGACTCGGCCGCCTGCTCCACCAGCATGCCCAGCCCGTCGATCGCCCGGGCGGCGCTCTGGTCCAGCACCCAACCATTGAACGGGGTAACCTCGGCACCGTACATCATGTCGTAGCCAACGGTCGCAGGGTCAACAATGGCAGGATCCAGCGGCGGCAAATCGCCCTGCAGACTGGCGCTGGTGCCGTTGATGATCAGCGCAAATACGCCGTGAACGTCAGCAAAACCGCAACCGGTCACCGGAATACCCGCATCAAATCCGGCGGCCAGGGCTTCAGCCTTGCTGGCGGTGCGGTTGGCAATCACCACTTCAGCCGGTTGCGCAGCCAACAAGGGTGCGAGAATACCCCGCACCGCACCGCCGGCACCGAGCACCAGTACCCGGCGGCCATTTATGGTCACGTCGTGATTGACCGTGAGGTCCCGCACAAGGCCGGTGCCATCCGTATTTTCGCCCCAGAGCTTGCCGTCGGCATCGCGAAACAGCGTATTCACGGCGCCCGCAGACTCGGCGGCGGGGGTCAGCTGGTCGGCCAGTTTCCAGGCCTGTTCCTTGAACGGCACCGTCACGTTCAGCCCCTTGCCACCGCGTTCAAAAAAACGCTGAACCGTGCCTTCGAAATCGTCCAGCGGCGCCTGAATGGCGGTATATTCCACCGGTTCACCGGTCTGGGCGGCAAACAGGCTGTGAATCCTGGGGGATTTGCTATGACTTATCGGATGGCCGATGACGGCGTACAGATCATCACTCATTCCGGCGCTTCCTCTGCCAGCCAGTCCCGGTCCTGCAGGAAGTAATCCGTCAGTTCCGCTTCAGGACTTCCCGGCTCGGCTTGGCGGTCATAGTCCCAGCGCGCCATCGGCGGCATCGACATCAGGATCGATTCGGTGCGCCCGCCGGATTGCAGCCCGAACAGGGTGCCCCGGTCATACACCAGATTGAATTCCACATAACGGCCGCGACGGTACAGCTGGAAGTCCCGCTCGCGCTCGCCATAGGGTGTATCAAGCCGGCGTTCAACAATAGGCGCATAGGCTTCGACAAAGCTGTCACCCACCGACTGCATGAATGCGAAATCCTGCTGGAAGTTGCCTGTGTTGAGATCGTCATAGAACAGCCCGCCAACACCCCGGGGCTCCTGACGGTGGCGGATGTGGAAATACTCGTCACACCAGCGCTTGTAGCGAGGATAGACATCATCGCCGAATGGCGCACAAGCCTGCTCGGCCACCTTGTGCCAACCGACGCAGTCTTCCTTGAAGCCGTAATAGGGCGTCAGGTCATAACCGCCACCAAACCACCAGACTGGCTCTGCATTAGCCGGCGTGGCGATAAAGAACCGGACATTGGCATGTGAGGTCGGCACATAAGGATTCAGCGGATGCAGAACCAGTGATACGCCCATGGCCTCCCATGGCGCGCCTGCCAGATCTGGCCGGTGCGCGGTTGCCGACGGAGGCATCTGATCGCCGGTTACGTGAGAGAAGTTTACGCCGCCCTTTTCGAAAACCCGACCGTTTTCAATCACACGGCTGACACCGCCGCCACCTGCGGGCCGGTCCCAGCTATCGGTACGAAAGGATTCCGTGCCATCAATCGCCGCCAGACGCTCGCATATGGAGGATTGCAGCGATAGTAAGTACTTCTTTACTGCGGCACTGTCGGGCCCGTTCATGATGACTCCTTCTTTATCTATCGATGTTACGGGTCATGGAAAGCGACCCGTTGAATTGATCCGCACAGCCTCGTCCGCTTTAGCGCAGTTGGCGACCGCTTTCCAGATCGATAATTCGGCTGGGTCGGCGCTCCCGCCCCAGATCCCCCGGCAGAATGTAATCCAGCTCATCGCCAAAGTAGCCACGCACCTGCCAGGGCGTCCGGGCGGAAGTGCGACCGGCAGGATTGCAGGACGTTGATACCAGCGGGCCACCGAAAGACTCGCACAAACGACGCACCAATGGATGATCACTGACCCGCACCGCGACCGCACTATGCCGGCCTCGAATCCACTCCGGCGTTTGCTTCAGGGGGTCGGGAATCAGGCAGGTGACCGGTCCCGGCCAGTAGCTGAGCGCGCGATCCTGCATAATGCTGTCGAGGGGATCCAGCAAGGGCATGACCTGTTCAGCCGAGCTTGCCACCAGAATCAGTCCCTTGTGCACCGGACGGCGCTTGAGCTCCAGAATCCGCTCCACCGCCTCCTCATCCCAGGGATCACAGCCCAGGCCCCAGACAGCTTCGGTCGGGTAGGCAATGGTGCCACCACTGTTTAGCGTCCGGGTTGCGCGTTCGATGTGCCACCAGGGCGGGGCGTAACGGGAGCCTGAATCAGTCAACTGCGTCATGATGCGAATTAGCGTCCGTAGTCGGGATGTTGTCGGGTTGTAAAGCACAAAGAGCTGCCATTATGGCGCCTGTGGGCTTCACTGAACAGACGGCCCGTGTCATCCGCCGACAGCCCGCTGGAATCCGCCCGGTACTGTATTGACCAGGCCTTCCATTTCCAGCATCAACATTGATTGCATCAACTGATCGGCCGCCAGCCCGGTCTGGTCACAGAGCTCATCGGTGGAGCAGGGTTCGTAGCCGAGCGCCGTCAGCACCCGGGTTTCGATCTCTCCGAGATGCTCGGGCACCGGCGGCGCCGCAGCCGCTTCCCGATCCTGGGCCGGCACTGATGGCTGCATCCACCAGGCGGTCAGCTCTTCCTCGATATCCTGCACCGACTCCACCAGCTTGGCGCCCTGACGAATCAACTGATGGCAGCCTCGTGCCAGCGGATTGTGAATAGAACCGGGAATCGCGAACACCTCACGCCCCTGCTCAAGTGCCAGTCGCGCGGTAATCAGCGAACCGCTTTTCACCCCGGCTTCTACCACCAGCGTGCCCTGGCACATACCGCTGATAATCCGGTTCCGGCGGGGGAAGTGGCCAGCCCGGGGTGGAGTCCCCGGCGGAAACTCGGACACCAGCGCTCCCTGTCCGATCACCGCCCTGGCCAGCGACTGGTGCGACGCCGGATAGGCTACGTCGACACCGGTGCCAAGCACGGCCAGTGTCGACCCGTTACCCTCCAGCGCACCCTGATGGGCGGCACCATCGACCCCCAATGCCAGGCCGCTGGTCACCACAAAGTGCCGTTCAGCCAAAGCCCGGGCAAACTGACGGGCGTGATCCAGTCCTGCCCGGGTCGCGTTCCGGCTGCCGACTATGGCCAGTTGCGGCTGGCTCAGCAGCGCACGCTGGCCCTGCAGATACAGCACCGGCGGGGGCCCGTGAATCTCACGCAATAGCGCCGGGTAATCGGGGTCGCCCCAACTGACGATATCAATACCCAGTCTGCTCGAGTCGGCCAGTGCCCGTTGAGCGCTCTGCAGGTGGTCATTTTCATGGTGCCGCTGCTGCCAGGCGTCGATCAGCTGGCGCCCCTGGGGCGTCAGGAGCTGTTTCAATGCTGCCGGCGGCATATCAAGGAGTGCCAGTGGTTCGGCAAACGCATCGAGAATGGCCTGCCAGCGCACGGCGCCCAGCCCCGGCAGATGCGCCAGTACCAGCCAGGGTGCCTGAGGATGTTCAAAGAAGTGATCGCCGGCAGCAGAGGCCAGCGGCAAAGAGTAGGTCATCAAAATCGTCCCTGAGAGTAAGCCCCATCATCCTGATGGGCTGATCTGCCATATCGTTGGCATAAAAAAACGGGAGGCGGCTGAACCGGCTCCCGTTTTTAATTCTAACCCAGTTGATCAGGGATTTTTGACTTGATCGCCCACTGACAGCGTGCGAGTTGCCTTCAATACCAGACCGTAACTGACTTTTTCGTAGACCTGGAACACCATCAGCAGGCCTGCGCGTTCCGCTGGCAACTGAATCACTTCCTTGGTGTACGGGTCACGGGCCTGACTGCCCGCCTTGAATACCGCCAGCACGTTGCCGGCTTCAATGCCTTCACGGGCACCGCGGTTGATGACCACAACATTGTACTGGCCGATCTGGGTAACACCGCCATCGACGGCAATCATTTTGCCATCAATGTCGCTGTTCGGTGCGCTGGGGGAGAACTGAGACGTGATCTTGCGATCTTCCGTTGGCAGCAAGCGGTCACCAATACGGACTTCCTCTTTGCTGCGTTTCAGTTCAAGTGTCAGCACATCACCACTGGTATCCAGCACTTCGCCCGCGCCAATTGCCTTGGCTTCCAGCCCGAGGAACTCCTGGGTGTCGGGGTCGATGTAGGTGACACTGCGACGGAACACACCCATGGTGTCGTGGGTAGCTTCACCGCGAGCATAGATGCGATCACCGGCACCGGTCACGATCCGGGCATCTTCGCCTTCAAGCACATAGGGTGCGGCTTCCAGCACGGCCGGATCAACGATGCGGGTATCAGTCAGGAAACTGCTGATGGCGTCCAGCGGAATCGCGGGCACCGGCGTATCGATTGGCGTCGACCGCACTGATGGCGACAACTTGGTCACGCCATTACCACCGGATACCTTGGTCACGCGTTGTTTTCCATCGATGTACACCAGCGCCAGTTGGTCACCGGGATAAATCAGATGCGGATTACTCACTTGCGGGTTGACGTGCCAGATTTCCGGCCAGTACCACGGGTTGTTCAGGAAACGGGATGAGATATCCCACAGAGTGTCTCCTTTAACAACCGTGTAGCGCTCGGGATGATCCGACCGAAATTCAGGGCCGGCTGCGTGTGCCCAGGGCACTCCCAGCAGCATGATAGCCGTCAGAGCGTACAGCAGTTTCCTCATTGTCTGATCCTTGATCGCTTGCCTAAAACTGATGATTCTTGTTCACGTTCTCCTACTATAGAAGAAGTGATGCTGTTTGTGATGTTATCTTTTGTTCTTCCAGTAAATTCTGGCCACAGTCTGCAACTATCTGAAACACAGCGCGTGGCGCTGGTCAGTTTGTAATCAACCGCAAAGTTGATAGATAATAGACTATCAACACAATAGATGTAGCCACCTTGAAACTCAGGACAAAGTCACGATCATAGTGGATATGTCGAACAAGATGCGGTCTACACCGTCGCATTTTGGTTATCACACGCGGTTTAACGAATAAACAGGCACTTATGATACTCGAAATTCTGGAATTCCCTGATCCTCGTTTACGCACGATCGCCAAGCCGGTCGCAGAGGTCACGGATGACACCCGAAAACTGATCGATGACATGTTCGACACCATGTACGACGCAGCCGGCATTGGCCTGGCTGCAACCCAGGTGAACGTCCATGAGCAGATCATTGTTATGGATCACTCCGACGACAAAAGTGATCAGCGGGTGTTTATCAACCCGGTCATCGAGGTGCTTGAAGGCGATCTCCAGGACATGCAGGAAGGCTGCCTCTCGGTTCCCGGATTTTATGAGGAAGTTAGTCGTATCGATCACGTGCTGATCAAAGCGCTTGACCGCAACGGCGAGCCATTTGAGGTAGAAGCCAGAGACCTGCTTGCGGTATGCATCCAGCACGAAATGGATCATCTGAACGGCAAGCTGTTCGTAGACTATCTGAGTCCATTGAAGCGGACCCGGATCCGTAAAAAGCTGGAAAAGCAGCACAAGATCCGCGCCTGACGAAATGCGCTACCGCATGGCGCCGATGGCCTGAACAGTATTCATCCTCAATGTGGTTTACAATGCAAATCGTGAGACCGGGCACCAGGCCCGGTCTTTTCGTATCAGCCTGAACAGTTGACCAGTCCTTGCCTCTGGTCTGGCCTAAAACCGTTTTGCACAGTTCAATTAAGGAGGCGCTGCTTGCGCATTGTTTTCGCCGGAACACCGGAGTTCGCCGCAGTCGCTTTACAGGCCCTACTGGATGCAGGTCATCAAGTGGTTGCCGTATATACCCAGCCCGATAGACCTTCAGGCCGTGGCCGCAAACTGACGCCCAGCCCGGTGAAGCAAACAGCCCTGAACGCCGGCCTGCCAGTCTGCCAGCCCGAATCCCTGAAATCTGCCGAAGCCCAGGCCGAACTCGCCAACTTTGAAGCGGATGTCATGATTGTGGCCGCATACGGGCTGATCCTGCCACAAGCCGTGTTGTCGATACCGACACACGGCTGTCTCAATATCCATGCATCATTGCTGCCTCGCTGGCGCGGTGCGGCGCCAATCCAACGTGCGATTGCTGCCGGCGACAGCGAGTCAGGCATTACCATCATGCAAATGGATAAAGGACTGGATACCGGCGCGATGCTGTTGAAATCTGTCACTGAAATCACCGACCGGGATACGGGCGGCAGTTTGCATGACCGATTGGCGGTATTGGGCGGCAAGGCGATCAACGATGCCCTCACGCTGCTCGCCCGCCAGTCCCTTGAGCCAGAGATACAGGATGACGCTCAAGCCTGTTACGCACACAAACTGAACAAGCAGGATGGCCACATCGACTGGTCTCAACCGGCCTCTGCCATTGACCGTCAGATTCGCGCCTTTAATCCATGGCCCGGTACCTATACAGACGCTGGCGACCAGCGCATCCGGATTCATGATGCCGCGCCTGTTAACGAAGTCAGTGACGCGCCCCACGGCACAGTGCTCAGTCGAAGCCGCGACGGCGTCACCATCGCCTGTGGCGACGGCGTTTTGCAACTGACCCGGGTTCAGCTTCCCGGCAGTCGCGCCCAAACCATATCCGATCTGATCAACGGTGGCCGCGACGTGCTGATGGCCGGCGAGGTGCTGCACTAGATGGCCAGTCAACGTCTTCCGCTCCGGGCTGTCGCCGCGCAGGTGGTCAAAGCCGTCGAAGAGGGGCAATCACTGTCGCAGGCGCTGCCCGGCGGCATGGCCCAGATTAGCGACAACGAGCGTGGCCAGCTGCAGGCATTCTGCTACGGCACCTGCCGCTGGTATCACCGACTCAATGCCGAACTGACTATTCGTCTTCGCAAACCTTTGAAGAAGGGCGACAGGGTGGTTGTGCCGCTCATACTGGTGGCACTGTTCCAGCTTCGTCACAGCAATCAGGCGAACTACGCGATTCTCAATGAAACGGTGGAGGCCTGCCGGTCTCTCGGCAAACCGCACCTGGCTGGATTGGTTAATGCCGTCCTGCGGGCCGCATTGCGCGAGGGTGAACCGGAACCACCAACACAGGCGGTTCAATACAGCCATCCCGAATGGCAGGTTGAGAAGCTGCGCCATAACTGGCCCGAGCGCTGGCAGGCCATTCTTGATGCCAACAATGCCCAGGCGCCGATGACCCTGCGGGTCAATGCCCGCCGGATGTCCCGCCAGGCCTATCTGGATCAGTTGGCAGAGGTGGGTATTGAGGCAGCACCTACCGCCTTTGCCACGATGGGCATCCAGCTGGCTCAACCCTGCGCCGTCGACCTTCTCCCCTATTTTGCTGACGGCGTGGTCAGCGTGCAGGACGAAGCCGCACAGCTCTGCACCCAACTGCTTGACCTGCAACCCGGTCAACGGGTGCTGGATGCCTGCGCTGCACCCGGCGGCAAGACCTGTGCGATTCTCGAACATGAGGCGGGGCTGGCCGAAGTGGTCGCGCTCGATCAGTCTGCAGAAAGGCTGGTGCGCGTCGAGGAAAACCTCGAGCGGCTCGATCTGAACGCCCGAGTCGTCGCCGCAGATGCCGCCGATACCGCATCCTGGTGGGACGGCACACCATTCGACCGCATTCTGCTCGACGTTCCCTGCAGCGCCAGCGGCGTGATCCGGCGTCATCCGGACATCAAACTGCTTCGCCGTGAAGAAGATGTACCTGCACTGGCCGGCATCCAGCTCGGGTTACTGGAAAAACTCTGGCAGACACTCAAGCCTGGTGGACGGCTGGTCTATGCCACCTGTTCGGTGTTCCCGCAGGAGAATCACCGTATAATCCAGCGATTCCTGCGACATCAGGACGATGCCACATTGGCGATGCCAGCGCTCGACTGGGGGCTGGATACCGAAGCGGGGCGTCAACTCTTCCCGGAGACCGGTTCCCATGACGGCTTTTTCTATGCCTGTCTGGTCCGGGCGGACGATCAATCAGCGAAGCAGGCGGAATCAACATGAAAATCATCATCCTGGGTGCAGGCCAGGTCGGTGGCACGCTCGCCGAAAACCTGGCCAATGAAGCAAACGATATCACCGTTATCGACAGTGACAGTTCACGATTGCGCGAGTTGCAGGACCGTCTCGATATCCGCACGGTTCAGGGCCGGGGCTCCTATCCCAGCGTATTGCGCCAGGCCGGCGCCGAAGACGCCGACATGCTGATTGCCGTCACCAACAGTGACGAGACCAACATGGTGGCCTGTCAGGTGGCCTATTCACTGTTCAAGACACCAACCAAGATCAGCCGGGTGCGGGCCAACGCCTACCTGTCTCGCAAGGAACTGTTTACCGGCGATGGCTTTCCGATCGACGTGCTGATCAGTCCGGAGCAGGTTGTCACCCGTCATATCACCCGCCTGATCGAATATCCCGGTGCGCTGCAGGTACTGGAGTTTTCCAAGGGTCTGGCCCGACTGGTCGCAATTCGGGCCACCAAGGGCGGGCCACTTGTGGGCCACGAGCTGTCGTTCCTGCGCACCCACATGCCCAAAATTGATACCCGGGTCGCTGCTATTTTCCGCAAGGACCGGCCCATCATTCCCCAGGGCGATACAGTGATTGAAGATGGCGACGAGGTCTTCTTCATCGCCGGCACCGATCATATCCGCTCGGTCATGAGTGAATTGCAGCCGCTGGAAAAACCCTACAAGCGCATCTTCATCTGCGGTGGCGGCAACATCGGCCAGCGACTGGCCCACAACCTCGAGAACCGCTATCACGTCAAACTGATCGAGCGGAACCGCGAGCGCTGCGTGATGCTGTCGGAAAACCTGCGCAAAACCATCGTGCTGCAGGGCAACGCAGCCAACAAGGATCTGTTGCTGGAAGAGAACATCGAAAGCACGGATGTGTTCTGTGCCGTCACTAATGATGATGAAGCCAATATCATGGCGTCATTGCTGGCCAAGCGGCTGGGCGTTCGCAAAGTTCTTACCCTGATCAACAACCCGGATTACGTGGATCTGATTCAGGGTGGCGAAATCGATGTCGCGATCTCGCCCCAGCAAACCACCATTGGCAGCCTGCTGACTCACGTCCGTCGCGGCGATGTCGTCAATGTGCACGCCTTGCGTCGGGGTGCAGCCGAGGCCATCGAAGCCATTGCTCACGGCGATCACCGGTCGTCCAAAGTAGTAGGCAAGCGACTTGACGAGATCACCCTGCCGGAGGGCACCACTATCGGCGCCATCGTCCGGCACAACGAGGTGCTCATTGCCCATGACCACCTGCGCGTTCAGCCGGACGATCACGTTATCCTGTTCCTGGTAGATAAATCCCGCATCCGCGATGTTGAGCGGCTGTTCCAGGTCGGCCTGACCTTCTTCTGACCCGGATCCAACGGATTTACTGATGCGACTGTCCGTCATACTGAAAATCCTCGGCATCCTGATGATGCTGTTCAGCTTTACCATGCTGCCGCCCATGGGGATTGCGCTGCTCTATGACGATGGCCAATGGCTGCGTTTTGCAGATGCGATGGGGCTGGTGTTTGTTGGCGGCCTGATGGTATGGGCACCGTTCCGCAAGGTTACCGGCGATCTGCGGGTGCGGGACGGCTTCCTGATCACGACCCTGTTCTGGGTCGTGCTCAGCGTTGCCGGCTCCATTCCGTTCTATCTCAGTGACAACGCACCGATCACCTATGTCGACTCGCTGTTTGAGGCGGTTTCGGGCCTGACCACCACCGGCGCAACCGTTATCACGCATATCGACGGCCTGCCGGAATCCATACTCTGGTATCGCCAGCAACTGCAGTGGCTGGGCGGCATGGGGATCATCGTACTGGCAGTAGCCATCCTGCCAATGTTGGGTATCGGGGGGATGCAGCTCTATCGTGCGGAAGTCCCCGGTCCGGTGAAAGACAACAAGCTTACACCCCGAATAGCCGAGACGGCCAAAGCCCTCTGGTACATCTATGTGTCGCTGACCATCGCCTGTGCCCTGGCGTACTGGGCGGCCGGAATGAACTGGTTTGATGCCATCGGCCACAGTTTCTCGACCGTCGCCATCGGCGGCTTCTCAACCCATGACGCCAGCATCGGCTACTTCGACAACTCGGCTATCGAGTTAATCGCGGTGGTGTTCATGATCCTCAGTGGTGCAAATTTTGCGCTCCACTTTATGGCCTGGCGGCAACGCAACCCCCTGCTTTACTGGGCCGACTCCGAGTTCAAGTTCTACATGGGCGCACTGGCAGCCGTCAGCCTGATCACCATTGTGGTGCTGATTCTGACGGGCACGCTGGAGCCTTTTGCCGCAGTGACAGATGGCCTGTTCCAGGTAGTGTCACTGGCCACCACAACGGGTTTTGCCACAACCGACTTTTCAGTCTGGCCCCTCATGTTGCCGTTCATGCTGTTCGTTATGTCGTTTATGGGCGGCTGCGCAGCGTCAACCGGCGGTGGTATCAAGGTGGTCCGTATTCTGCTGATTTTCCGCCAGGGTCTGCGGGAGATGAAAAGACTGTTGCACCCCAATGCGGTGATGCCGGTCAAGCTGGGCAACCGGCCTGTCTCGGACCGCGTACTGCAGGCAGTCTGGGGCTTTTTCTCGGTCTATATGTTCATGTTTTTATTGATGCTGGTGGTACTGCAAGCCACAGGGCTCGACCAGATCACGGCATGGACGGCGGTCGGTGCCACCATCAATAACCTGGGTCCCGGGTTGGGTGAGGTGACTTACCATTACGGCACCATCAACGACGTCGCCAAGTGGGTTCTGTGCTTTTCAATGCTGCTGGGGCGGCTCGAAGTATTTACGCTTCTGCTGTTGCTGACCCCTGCCTTCTGGCGTCGCTGATTAAACCATTGTCTATTCCGTGCACCGGACTTCGAAATAGCTGACGGAGAAGCGTATAATGCCGTTTTTCCGAGCGCCGCTCGCCAGCCGTATAACCGCTGGCAGGCAATCCCCGGCCACTTGCTGCCGGAACTTGTTAGCTGCTTTCCCAGATATCGGACAGCGGCGCCACACACTGATTAACAGGCAATCGTCGTGACTGAGATGGCAAAGACGGACACCAAAACATTCCAGGGACTGATACTGACCCTGCAACAATTCTGGGCCGAGCGTGGCTGTGTTGTGCAGCAACCGCTGGATATGGAAGTGGGCGCGGGGACTTTTCACCCGTCCACCTTCCTGCGCGCGATTGGTCCCGAGACCTGGAACGCCGCCTACGTGCAGCCCAGCCGTCGCCCGACCGATGGTCGTTACGGTGAAAACCCCAACCGTCTGCAGCATTACTACCAGTTCCAGGTAGTTCTCAAGCCTTCGCCGGACAATATCCAGGAGCTCTATCTCGAGTCTCTGCGCGCCCTGGGTCTGGATCCACTGGTGCATGACATCCGTTTTGTCGAAGACAACTGGGAATCGCCCACACTTGGCGCCTGGGGGCTGGGTTGGGAAATCTGGCTGAACGGAATGGAAGTCACTCAGTTCACCTATTTCCAACAGGTCGGTGGTATTGAATGCTATCCGGTTACAGGCGAGCTGACCTACGGTCTTGAGCGCATCGCGATGTACCTGCAGGGCGTCGACAGTGTTTACGACCTGATCTGGACTCACGGCCCGGATGGCGACGTCACCTATGGCGACGTGTTTCACCAGAACGAAGTGGAGATGTCGACCTATAACTTCGAGCACGCCGACACCACCTTCCTGTTCCACAGCTTCGATGTCCATGAACGCGAAAGCCAGCGTCTGATCGAAGCCGGCCTGGCATTGCCGGCCTACGAGCAGGTGTTGAAAGCGTCTCATACCTTTAACTTGCTGGACGCCCGTCACGCTATTTCGGTTACCGAACGGCAGCGTTTTATTCTGCGCGTGCGCACTCTGGCCCGTGCTGTCGCCAAGGCCTATTTCGACAGCCGATTGGCGCGGGGCTTCCCGATGGCGCCGGCGGCATTGCGTGAAGAAGTCACAGCAGCAGCCGAAGCGGCCATCGACGCAGAGAATGAGAAGGCCGCAAAAGCAGCGGCGAAAACTGCGGTGAAAAAAGGAAAAGCATGATCATGGCACAACAGGATTTTCTCGTAGAAATCGGTACTGAAGAGCTACCGCCCAAGGCCCTGAAAAAGCTTTCTGATGCCTTTACCGCAGGATTTTGCAAAGGCCTGGACGACGCCGGTATTGAATACGGAAAAGTGGAATCGTTTGCTGCGCCGCGCCGCCTTGCGATTCGTGTTCACGGGCTTACCGACGCCCAGCCGGACAAGGCTGTTGAACGCCGCGGTCCGGCCGTCAACGCGGCATTCGATGATGCCGGCAACCCGACCCGTGCACTGACCGGCTTTGCCACCTCGCTGGGTGTTACGCCTGACCAGCTCGACACGCTGGAAACAGACAAGGGCGCCTGGGTGGTGTACCGCACGGTTGAAAAGGGGCAGGCGACTGTTGAACTGCTGCCGCAACTGATCGAGCAGTCACTGGCGGCGTTGCCGATCCCCAAGCGGATGCGCTGGGGCGCCCACAAGGTCGACTTCGTGCGCCCGGTACACTGGATTGTGCTGCTGTACGGCAACAAAATCATCGATACCCGCATCATGGGTATTCCCACCGGCAACCAGACGCGCGGCCATCGTTTCCACTGCCCCAAGTCTCTGATCATTGCCACGCCTGATGCTTATGAAGTCGTGTTGCGCGAAGACGGTCACGTACTGGCTGATTTTGAAGAACGTCGTACCCGTATTCGCGACGGTGTAACCGAGATTGCCCGTACCCAAGGCCAGGGCGAAGCAGTCATTGATGATGATCTGCTTGATGAAGTCACCGCTCTGAACGAATGGCCGGTACCTCTGCTTGGCAAATTCGAATCTCGCTTCCTCGACGTGCCATCAGAAGCGCTGATCTCGTCGATGAAAGAGCACCAGAAGTATTTCCACGTTGTGGATAAAAATGGCGTCATGCTGCCGCTGTTCATTACCGTTGCCAATATCGAAAGCAAAGACCCGTCGCAGGTTATCTCCGGCAACGAAAAGGTGATCCGTCCGCGCCTGTCCGACGCTGCGTTCTTCTATGACACCGATCGCAAGCACACGCTTGAGAGCCGGATAGAGAAGCTCAAGCCAATCGTCTTCCAGGACAAACTTGGCAGCATTTATGACAAATCTGTCCGGGTTGCAGCTCTGGCCCGCCGGATTGCGGATGCGATTGGGTCCGATGCCAACCACGCAGAACGCGCGGCGATGTTGGCCAAGACTGATCTGGTCACCGAAATGGTGCTCGAATTCACTGACCTGCAGGGTGTGATGGGCGAATACTATGCCCGTAACGACGGCGAGCCGGAAGAAGTGGCCAAAGCCCTGAATGAACAGTACCTGCCGCGCTTTGCCGGCGACAACCTGCCAACCGGCCTCACCAGCTGTGCGGTTGCACTGGCGGATCGGCTTGATTCATTGGTTGGCTTGTTCGGTATTAACCAGCCGCCATCAGGCACCCGTGATCCGTTTGCATTGCGCCGGGCTGCACTTGGCGTGCTGCGTATTATTGTCGGTCGCGAACTGCCGCTGGATCTTCAGACCTGCTGCGAATGGGCCTCTGAAGGCTTTACCAACCTCTCGGCAGACGACACGGTCACACCCGTCGTGGATTACCTGCTTGAGCGTTTCAGGGCGCACTACGAAGAGCAGGGCATTAGCGCTGAAGTCTATCTCGCGGTACAGGCCCGTCGCCCGACCCGCCCGCTGGATTTCGAACAACGCATCCGTGCAGTGGAAGCCTTCCGTCAGATGCCCGCAGCCCAGGCGCTGGCCGCGGCCAACAAGCGAGTTTCCAATATCCTGGTCAAACAGGGCGGTGACACGCTGAGCGAGAATATCGATAACAGCCTGCTGCAGGACGACGCCGAGAAAGCGCTGGCAGCTGCTGTTACCGGTCTTGAAGCCCAGGTCATGCCGCTCTTTGACAAGGGTGATTATGCCCCGGCATTGGCCGCACTGGCGGATCTTCGGGAGCCAGTGGACCGGTTCTTTGAGGATGTTATGGTCATGGCAGAGGACGAGCAGGTCCGCGATAACCGCCTGGCTCTGCTGAACCGGCTCAGGAACCTGTTCCTTCAGGTAGCGGATATTTCTCTGCTGCCAGCCGGCTGAGCACCATGCTCGTCATCCTCGACCGTGATGGTGTGATCAATCACTATCATGGCGATTACATATGCTCGGCGGACGAATGGCATGCTATTCCGTCGAGCATAGAGGCAATCGCCCGACTCACAAAAGCCGGGTATCAGGTGGCCATTGCCACTAACCAGTCCGGCATTGCCAGAGGCTTCTATGACGAGTCTGCGCTGCAGGCGATGCATGACAAAATGCAGCGTCTTGTGAACGATGCAGGCGGTCGTATCGTTCACATTAGTTACTGTCCCCACTTGCCGGATACAGGCTGCGACTGCCGCAAGCCCAGAGCCGGCCTTCTGATGCAGATACAGGATGCCCTGGGGCTCGATACCCTGGACACCGCCATTATGGTGGGAGACAGCCTGAAAGACCTTCAGGCCGGCCAGACAGCGGGCTGTAAGGCTATTGCTCTGGTGAGAACCGGTAACGGGCTTGAGACTGAGCGCTTTCTCTCAACCCACACCATGGCGAACGTTACGATATGGGATAATCTGGCCAGTCTCGTGACGCAACTTGTAGGCTCCGGAATTTCCAGTGTGATTGAACATTCCCGGCCCTAAAACCCTGTTTAAACAAGCAATGGGGAGGCTGGAAATCCGTTTTATCATGCGTATAATATCGCGCAAATCGGCGTGTGGCGCAGCTTGGTAGCGCACTTCGTTCGGGACGAAGGGGTCGCAGGTTCGAATCCTGCCACGCCGACCATTATTTCCTTATTATTCAATATCTTAACTAATACCCTTTCCTGTTTTATCCTGTCTTTTGACCTCCGGCACCCGCAGCAGGTTTCCACCAGAATTCTCGTATATACTGGGCATCACTGTTTTCCCCGTCATTCATATTCCGGGCTTGGTATTTCATGAATCAGACCAGCAAACCGCAACACCAGCAGCGTCCCTGGGTTGACCTGTTAATCAGTATTATCATTCCCTCCGTCATTCTGATGAAGCTGAGTGGCGACGAATACCTTGGTTCTGTACTCGCGCTGCTGATCGGTCTCGCCTTCCCGCTAGGGTGGGGCCTTTATGAATTTTTCCGCTTTGGAAAAAAGAACTTTATCGCAGTCCTCGGCCTGGTCAGTATCCTGCTGACCGGCGGCATTGGCCTGCTTGAGCTCGACGCCCAGTGGCTGGCCATCAAGGAAGCCGCCATCCCTCTGCTGATTGGCATTGCTGTGCTGGTATCGACCCGCACGCGCTACCCGCTGGTCCGCACGCTGCTCTACAACCGCAGCATTCTGGATGTGGACAAGATCCACAATGCACTGGTGGAAAAGGGCAATGAAGGTGTGTTCGAGGCGCGGCTGATGAAGGCCAGCTATTTCTTCGCCGGCACTTTCCTGTTTTCGTCAATCATGAATTACGTGATCGCCAAATGGATAGTGACCAGCCCATCAGGCACGGTTGCGTTCAATGAAGAACTGGGTCAAATGACACTGGTGAGCTATCCCATGATCGCAATCCCTTCAATGGTGATGATGATCGCTATCTTCTATTACCTATGGCGCGCAATTCGTAGTCTGACAGGCTTCAAGCTCGAAGAAGTGCTATCACCCGCACTTGCTGCGGATGATGACGGGGAAGATAAAAAGGAATCCAATTCCTCTAACAACGATCAGCAGCGCTCGTCTGAGTAAAGTAATAACCGGGGCTAAAACCCGGCTCATTGCAGACGGTTACCTCCAGTCCAGCATAAAAAAGCCCGATCCGTTTCTTTCCGGATCGGGCTTTTTTGTTTGTGGGCTTTCTGATTTATCCCACAGGCTGCAAAGTTGGCAAGTGTCACTTAGTCACTCGGCTTCGCAGCCCGTTTACCAATGAGCCGACAATCAGATATCCAGGTTGGTGACCTGCAGGGCATTGGTCTGGATAAAGTTACGACGCGGTTCCACATCGTCTCCCATCAGCGTAGTGAAGATCTGGTCGGCTGCAATGCCATCTTCGATCGTCACCTTCATCATCCGGCGTGTTTCCGGATCCATGGTGGTTTCCCACAGCTGATCCGGGTTCATTTCACCCAGCCCCTTATAACGCTGAATGGTAAGGCCACGCTGGGCCTCTTTCATTAGCCACGCCAGTCCACCTTCAAAGCTCAACGCCGCCTGCTTGCGCTCGCCGCGCTGCACGTAGGCGCCTTCTTCGATCAACCCGTCCAGTTTTTCACCCAAGCGGGCGATGGACAGATATGCGCCGGATTCAAAGAAATCACGGTTGAAGATATGCGTGGTAGGAATGCCGTGAACGTAGATATCCACCTTCGGCAAATACAGTGACCGTTCCTGATCCTGATGCACCGAGAACACATATTTGGTGCCTGTGCGGACATCCAGATCAAGACCTTCACCCAACCGCGTTGCCCACTTGCTCACAGCCTCTTTATCGGTCAGGTCAGCGGCAGTCAGTGTGGCGTTATCCAGCATCTGTTCCAGTACTTTCGCGGGATAGGCCCGTGAAAGACGCTCAATCATCGCCAGCACGCCCTGATACTCCTTCACCAGGGATTCCAGAGCGGAATCGGCAATAGGCGGCGCTGATGGATTGACATAGAACTGGGCGCCTTCCAGAGCGGTTTGGGTGAGGTAGGCTTCTTTTGCCTTCTCATCCTTCAGATACTGCTCCTGCTTGCCACGCTTGACCTTGTACAACGGCGGCATCGCAATGAAGACATGGCCGCGCTCGATGATTTCCTGCATCTGACGGAACAGGAAGGTGAGCAGCAGGGTGCGAATGTGTGAGCCGTCGACGTCCGCATCCGTCATGATGATGATCGAATGATAACGCAGTTTATCGGGATCAAATTCCTGCCGACCGATACCACAACCCAGTGCCGTAATCAGCGTGCCTACCTCGGCGGACGACAACATCTTGTCGAAGCGCGCCTTCTCGACGTTCAGGATCTTGCCTTTAAGCGGCAGGATGGCCTGGGTCTTACGATCACGTCCTTGCTTGGCGCTGCCACCGGCAGAATCACCCTCCACAATATAGAGTTCAGAAAGGGCCGGGTCTTTTTCCTGGCAATCCGCCAACTTACCGGGCAGGCCGGCGATATCCAGCGCACCTTTGCGCCGTGTCATTTCCCGTGCTTTGCGAGCTGCCTCCCGCGCCCGCGCCGCTTCCAGCATCTTGTTGACGATCATCTTCGCTTCATTCGGCTGCTCATTGAGGAAGTCGGAGAAGACCTGATACATCTCCTGTTCTACCGCCGTTTTAACTTCGGAGGAGACCAGTTTGTCCTTGGTTTGCGAGGAGAACTTGGGATCCGGCACCTTCACGCTGACAATCGCAGTCAGACCTTCGCGAGCATCGTCACCAGAGGTTGTCACCTTGGATTTTTTACCCAGACCTTCTGACTCGATGTAGTTGTTGAGCGACCGCGTCAGCGCCGCTCTGAAGCCCGCCAGGTGCGTTCCGCCATCCCGCTGGGGGATGTTATTGGTGAAGCAGTAGAGATTCTCCTGGAAGGCATCGTTCCACTGCATCGCAACTTCAACTGTCGTCCCGTCGTCCCGCTCTTTGGAAAAATGGAACACCCGGTTAATCGGCGTCTTGTTGGTATTGAGGTACTCGACGAATGCGCGAAGGCCACCTTCATACTCGAAAATTTCTTCCCGACCGGTGCGCTCGTCAAGCAGGCGAATGCGGACACCGCTGTTCAGGAACGCCAACTCTCGCAAACGCTTCGCCAGAATATCGTAGTGGAAAACGATATTGGTAAAGGTATCAGGAGAGGGGATGAAATGGACTTCAGTACCACTGCTATCAGTCTCACCCTTGGCGGCAAGAGGCTCATCAGGCACACCTTCGTGGTAAGTCTGCTCCCAAACCACGTTGTCCCGACGGATCGTCAGACGCAGCTGAGAAGACAATGCGTTAACAACAGAAACACCGACACCGTGCAAACCACCGGAAACCTTGTAGGTGTTGTCGTCAAACTTACCGCCGGCGTGCAGTACCGTCATAATGACCTGTGCTGCCGAAACCCCTTCTTCCTCGTGGATATCAACCGGGATCCCACGCCCGTTATCCTTAACGCTGATGGACTCATCAGGGTGGATAATAATTTTTATCTCAGAACAGAATCCAGCCAAGGCTTCGTCAATGGAGTTATCCACTACTTCGAAGACCATGTGGTGTAGGCCGGTGCCATCGTCGGTGTCACCGATATACATACCGGGACGCTTGCGAACTGCATCCAGCCCCTTGAGAACCTTGATGCTGGAGGAATTATAGGTCGACGTTGTCATTCGGACGCTCCTAAAGCGCAGAGATCTTATTCTTCCGTAAACTCGCCATGTTCCACGTGGAACATTTTGAAATCGGGCATGGGATCCCGCCACAACAAGTCGGGGCGGGGCGGCTCAATCGAGGTGATAAACACCTGACTGCCTAAATCACGTAACTTGCCTGCCAGCATGCGACGATGCTGATCATCAAGTTCGGCATTAATGTCATCCAGTAAAAATGTGCACTGCTTGCCACTGTCCGCCAGCAATTGGCCCTGGGCAATCTTCATCAAGATCACCAGAGTTTTCTGCTGACCACGAGAAAAGGTCTCAGCAACAGGCCGGCCTTGAAATTTGACACGGATATCGCAGCGATTGGGCCCATAAAGGGTATGCCCCATTTTTGATTCTTGTTCCCTGTGGGCCAACAGCACATCGCTCAGCGACAGCTTTCGATCCCAGCCGGGGAACAATTCAAACCGCAACCCCTCAGTCCATGGCACATCAACTTCAGCTAATAACGACTCGAGTAACGGGTGAAAGCGATCAAAAACACCTTTTCTCGCGTCGTTAATCTGTTCTGCCAGTGCAACATATTGGCGATCCCAGATGCTTAGTAACGCCTCGTCTATTCTACCATTTCTGAGAATTTTATTCCGCTGGGAAACGCACCGCTGAAACTGCTGCCAAAGGACGGAAAAACCATGTTCCACGTGGAACACTGACCAATCGAGAAACTGACGACGTTTGCCGGGCCCACCGGAAATGATGTCGAAAGTTCCCGGATCAATCACCGATACCGCGAGATGGCGAGCCACTGACGACAAGCTGCGCACTTTCTCACCGTCTACCCTCAGGCGGGTCTCCTTGTTGACCAGGTGTCGTGCTATGCCAATCCGGTGTCGTTCATCCTGCGCCGGTTTTGAGTCATTATTCGGCGGGGCATTTTCTGAAATCTCACCAAAAACTGTCAGCTCATCCGCACCATGGCGGACTACTGCTTCATGACGATTCACTCGAAAAGATCGCCCGAGCCCGAGATAGCCAATGGCCTCGAGTACGCTGCTCTTGCCGCTGCCATTCTGACCATAGACGAGGTTCACTGATGGAGAAAAAACCAGTTCAGTGGGGGCAAGGTTTCGAAAGTTCTGGGTTTGGAGTCGGACGAGCGCCATGCAGGAATAAAATCCGGAATGGAATGAGTAAGAATGGATAGTCTACAGGTAAGCCGGTGCTGAGGGCAGGGCTGTATTCGATATAGCTCGAGGGGCGCGCTTGCGACAGGGCGTCATCAGCATTCTGTCATCAAGAAAAAAGGAGCCCGATAGGCTCCCATTTTCATACGCTGTTATCTCAAACACGCCCTCATTTTTAATGCAGCATGTTAAGGCGCTCATCCATAAAGACATCCATTTCTGGCGCAAGGATATGAACGTAGCGATCAAAGTAGAGGAACTGCTTGATCAGGAGCGCAAATTCGCGAGGGAAGTGCAGGCCATGTTGCTCACCGATTTTCACCATATCCATCAGGATACTGTTCACTTCGTCCTCTGTCTCTTCACCGATGTAAGGTGTGTCCGGCGTCATTCTATCCATTTGCTGATACAGACGACGAAGGTCATTTGCCAACTGACCAGTATCAATTGCCGCGTCCGTAACGCCAATCCGCACCATGGCATCCGCCATACCTTCAAAATTACCGACCATCACCGTCGAAATAAAATCAGACACAGCTTGCCAGGTATCCGGCGCAATACGACCCACAATGCCAAAATCGATAAACCCGACCCGACCATCACGCAACACCATCAGGTTGCCCGCATGCACATCTGCATGAAAGAACTCGCACTGCGTAAGACTGGAAAACCAGGTATTCATCGCGGTTATTAAGGTGCGCTCGGGATCGTTGGAAACAGCCCGAATGCTTTCAAGATCTGTTAGCGGCACGCCGTGGAAGCGCTCCATCGTGAGCACTCGCCGCGTGCTGCAAGCCTCGTAAACCTGAGGCACCGCTGCATCCTCGTTATGGGTATCAAGCAGGAACTGCCGGAACACCTTCAGGTTGTTGGCTTCCTGAATAAAATCACATTCCTCCATCATCGTACGCTGGATTTCCTCAACGATGCCCGACAGGGAAGTCCATGACAGTTTGGGCGCGAGCGTTTCCAGAATCCGTGACGATGCATAAAGGAAATTGAGATCCGTCAGCAGAATATTCTCAACCCCGGGCTTCTGAATCTTGATGACCACATCTTCGCCGGTCACCAGACGCGCTGCATGTACCTGCGCAATAGAGGCCGAAGCAAGCGGTACCGGATCGATTTCCGCGTAGATACTCTCGAGCGGTAATGTGAGTTCTTCGCGAAGAATCCGTTTCATTACGCCAAAAGGCAAGGCTGGCGTGCGATCGAGGCAATGCTGAAATTCCTCAACATAGCTGGCAGGAAAAAAAGTGGGGGAGCTGGCAATGAACTGACCCAGCTTGATGTAGGTTGCACCAAGGTTTTCAAACGTTTGACGCAGTAACCGGGGAGCGGGTGGTCGATCACCCCTCAACCAGTTAACGCCGGTACGGCCCAGTACTGAAAGTGTCTGTCCGATTCTCAGCGCGCCTTTGACGCCATTTACCACCATTGCCATTGTCCTAACCTCTCGATATCCATTCGGGCGCAAGCAGGATCGGCAACTATCACGAGCCCTTAAATCCGCAGTACGGGCCGGCCCTGACAAACACGGTTTCGATAAATACACGGCAGCACAACCACACATCGCCGCATCAATTGATACATTACAGTAAACAAATGCCCGGCAATATCACCAGGCATCGAATCACTCTCTGATCACTTATCCACAGCGGATAGACTGAGCCAGGGCTCGCTGTGAACGCTATTGATAGCTTACAGTCTCATCGGCATGACGACGTACAACACGCTGTCGTCATTTTGGGCCTCAATCAATGCACTGCTGTTGGGGTTGGAGAGTGTGATTTTGACCTGCTCTTCGTCGAGCGCATTGAGCACATCGACCAGGTAACCCACGTTAAACCCGATCTGCAATGCTTCGCCCTGGTAATCCACAGCCAGTGCGTCTTCCGCCTGTTCCTGATCCGGGTTGTTGGCGAAGATCTGCAGTTCTCCCGACGCCAGGTTCAGCCTGACACCCCGAATATTCTCGTGCGACAGAATACCCGCGCGCTGAAGCGTATTTTTCAACGTCGACCGATCAGCCAGCATCACCTTGTCACCCCCGCGTGGGATGACCCGGTTGTAGTCCGGGAACTTGCCTTCGATCAGCTTGGAAGTAAACGTGTAGGCACCAACAGTCGCCCGCAGGTGGTTATCACCAAATACCAGTGTGACGGGTGTCTGAACATCATCCAGCAAGCGTGCAAGTTCGAGAACACCCTTGCGAGGCACAATCACCTGGCGCGGATCACTGATACCGGTGGCCAACTTTGTGTTGGACATGGCCAACCGGTGACCATCCGTTGCCACCACACGCAGATGCTCTGCATCTACTTCCAGCAGCAAACCATTCAGGTAATAGCGGACGTCCTGCTGCGCCATAGCAAACGCAGTTGCATCCAGCATGTTGCGAAGATCAGCTTGCGTCACCTCAAGCCTGAAACTCTCGCCATCATCCTCAACATTCGGAAAGTGCTCAGCTGGCAGAGTCGACAGGGTAAAGTGACTGGCGCCGCAACGCAGGTGCAACCGGTCGCCTTCGAGGTTGAGCTCGATTGGCGCTTCGTCACCCAAAGCCCGACAAATATCAGACAGTTTGCGGGCCGGTACGGTGATACGCCCCGGTTGATCAACATGCACCGGCACGATCCGTCCCACCAGTTCCACTTCCATATTGGTGCCGGTCAGGGTGAGCGTGTTGTCCTCGGCCACCAATAGCACGTTGGACAGCACAGGCATGGTCTGTTTGCGTTCGACAACGCCCGCAATAGCCTGGAGGGGTGTCAGTAGGGATTCTCGGCTGATGGTCAGTTTCATGGCACTCGGAATCTGCTAGTGAATGTTAAGTGTTTTGTTACGCAAACCTGCTGCCGTAGGCCATCGTTTAAAATGATGAGCGAACGACCGATCTCTGATTTTTATTCACAGGAGGCGGATAACCGGTATCACCGCTATCGTATACCTGCTTTTATGCGCTCCGATCAGGTTGTCAGTAGTCGCATGAAGTTCTGATAATCTTCTCGGATATTCGTATCCGTACCCTGCAATTCAACTATTTTCTTGCAGGCGTGCAACACCGTCGTATGATCCCTACCACCAAACGCATCGCCAATTTCAGGCAGGCTGTGGTTGGTCAATTCCTTCGCCAGCGACATGGCCATTTGCCGGGGCCGGGTCACTGACCGGGTTCTGCGCTTGGAGTGAAGATCCGCCACCTTGATCTTGTAATACTCTGCCACGGTGCGTTGAATGTTGTCGATGCTGACCTGCTTTTCATGCAACGCCAACAGATCCTTCAGGCTTTCACGTATAAACGGAGGGGTGATTTCCTGTCCCGTGAAGTGAGCATTCGCTATCACCAAACGTAGCGCGCCTTCTAGCTCTCTCACATTCGAACGTATTTTTTGAGCAATAAAGAAAGCCGCTTCGCTACTGAGCCTCACATTGGTCTGCTCGGCCTTCTTCATCAGGATGGCTACCCTGGTCTCGAGTTCAGGCGGCTCTACCATGACTGTAAGGCCCCAACCAAAACGGGATTTCAGTCTCTCTTCCATATCCGAAATCTCTTTCGGAAACCGGTCACACGTGACAATGACCTGCTGGCCGCCCTCAAGCAATGCATTGAAGGTATGGAAAAACTCTTCCTGGGAACGCTCTTTGCGGGCAAAGAACTGGATATCATCTATTAACAGTGCATCAACAGAGCGGTAATAACGTTTGAATTCGTTGATGGCGTTCAACTGCAGCGCTTTGACCATATCCGCAACGAAACGCTCTGAACGAAGATAGGCCACCTTGGCGCGAGGGTTGCGGCGAACGATCTCGTTGCCCACAGCATGCATCAGGTGAGTTTTACCCAGACCCACACCGCCATAAAGGAACAAGGGGTTATAGGCTCCACCCGGGTTCTCAGCTACCTGCATGGACGCCGCTCGAGCCAGTTGGTTCGATTTGCCTTCAACAAAGGTGTCAAAGGTGAAGCTCTCATTGAGAAAGCTCTGATGTTTGATGTCACCTTCAACTTGGACATTACGACGCCTGGAGGCCGCAGCAGACGATAACACCTCACGTCGGGGCTGACGATCGACAACCGTTGCGGCAACGCCCTTCTCTTCCTCACTGACAGGCCCGGTATCGTCCTGACGGCCTGACTCGACGTTTGCTGTCTGAGAACGCTGCACCATATCCCGGGCCGCAGTTGCTGAACCGACGCGCATATTAATGCGGGGAGCCTGTCCGCCCTGAAGATCCTTCAGCACTTCCTCTATACGTCGCAGATACTTTTCGTTTACCCAATCCATAACAAAACGGTTGGGTGCAAACAGCATCAGCTGATCGTCCTGATGTTCGGATTGCAGAGGGCGCAACCAGGTATTGAACTGCTGAGCCGGAAATTCGTCCCGGAGTACTTCTAGACACTGATGCCAGATTGTTTGCGGCACGACAGCCTGCCTCCAATGCGTAAGCAATCCTTGACGAGGATAGGAAATGGGAATTTGCGGTTATTGTTGTCAATTCCAAGCACACGCGCTTTTAAACCCGGATAGAGCAATGACACCCTCTCCGGATCGAACCCAACGACCGAATAGCCGGTTATTCTACGCCCTCACAGAACTCAAAAAAAGCCCTCGGAACCATTCCATAAACAGGGTGTGTATAACTTTATATATAAAAATCATTCAATTACTGACTTAACTACAGCCTTGTGTACAGAAATTCAGATAAAGAAAGTTTTCCACAGCTCCTTGTGTAAACACCCCCTGTCTGCCTGTGAACAAGCTGAGTGCGAATCGATGCATAACTCATCTCATTCAAGGAGTGCTGGTTTATCCCCAATCCGTCGATCAGTTATCCCCAGAGCTCAACGGGGTTTGTCACCGCAGTTGTCATTTCCATAACCAACTGGTTTAGATGATAAATTTAACCTTACACACAGAAAACAGGCTCTCTAACAGTAACAGTAGTAAGCATTTATACATTCTTTAAAAACTTAAAAGAGTATTATTGCTGTTAGGGATTCAGCTCACTTTTTGCCATGGTCAGATCTTTCCCCGGTCGGCAGCCCAGCCGCTGAAAAACCACTTGCTGAGTAAATCCGCGTACTCGTGCAGGTAACGATTGAATTCGGGTCAGGATTTGTCTAGAATCCGGCTCCTATTTTGACTGTTCATTTTTTGACTAGTTGAGAGCCCGCCGGGCCGTTCGTATTCGACCGGCAAGTACAGCTCGCAACGGTGAACAACTGACAGAATTTGTTTTCAATACACCCGAGTGTGAGATCGATATCATGAAAAGAACGTTTCAACCCAGCGTACTGAAGCGTAAGCGCGTTCACGGCTTCCGTGCCCGCATGGCAACTGCTAACGGCCGCAAGATCATTTCCCGCCGTCGTGCCAAAGGTCGTGTACGCCTGTCAGCTTGATCAAGCCTGATAGGTCTGAATGCCGGTGCTGACGTTTCCAAAGCAGGCACGATTATTAAAACCCCGCGATTACAGCGGGGTTTTCGATCATGTTTCTGTGCGGGTTCCACACCGGCATTTTCTGATTCTTGCGGCACCTAATGACCGGGGCCATGCCAGAGTCGGATTAATATTTTCAAAGAAAAATCTCAGGCTTGCTGTACAACGCAACCGGATCAAGCGTGCTGTACGGGAAACCTTTCGCCTACAGTCCGATCTGCCTCCAATGGATATCATTGTGATGGGCAGACAGGGTCTAGCTGACCTGGAGAACGCCAGCGTCAACGGTATTCTCGAGGATTTGTGGCAGCGCTTGCGACGCAAAGCACGGAAAGCGGATGCGGCGTCCGGCTAACCAGGGGTACCGGATCACATGATGCGACAGCTCGTGCTTCTCCCCATCCGGTTCTACCGGTACGCTATCAGTCCTTTGATGGCCAGCCATTGCCGTTACCACCCCACTTGTTCTTCTTATGCACTGGAAGCAATTCAGGGGCATGGTATCCTTCGCGGCGGTTATCTCGCTATAAAACGCCTGTTACGCTGTCACCCCTGGTGTGTCGGTGGTTACGACCCCGTACCCGGACACTGCGATCAGCAGCCGTCCGAAGCGTCAGCAAAAGGCGGGATTCACCCACACTGTTCCAAACATTCTAATCAGCCGACACGTTGAACCTATGGATATTCAAAGAACAATCCTCTGGATAGGCCTGGCCATCGTCAGTTACATGATGGTGCTCGCCTGGAACGAAGACTACCATCAGACACCTTCCCAACCCGTTGCCCAAACGGCACAACAGAATGAAGCTGGCAGTGACACCCCCTCACTGACCCAGGGTGGAAAGACTGACCCGACAACATCCGGTTCAGCGGCTGGTTCTGAGTTCTCTACACCGGAAGATCACGGCGATACCGCGGTAGAGAGCGGTACTGTGACGACTGATACCGGGAAAAACGGTGGTCAGCAAGTCACGCTGACAACCGACGTGTTGAAGCTGAAGATCAGTCTTGCCGGCGGTAATATCACTGAAGCCTCGCTGCTGGATTACAAGGAAAACCTGGATAATCCTGCCCCTCTCAAGCTGCTTCAGAACAACAATATCCGCACCTATGTTCTTGAAAGCGGATTAATTGGCCGCGATGGTTTTGACGCATCCGGTAATGGACCTGCGCCCACCTATCAGGCACAGGCCACCAGCTTCGAGCTCGCCGAAGGCGCGGATAAGTTGACAGCAGATCTGGTCTTTACCAGTGACAAGGGTATCAAGGTCACCAAACGCTATACCCTTGAGCGTGACAGCTACGAAATTGACGTCCGTTACTTGATTGATAACCAGTCGGATGCCGTCTGGAAAGGCAATTTTGCCGGCAAGATCGTGCGTGATAACAGCGGCGACCCCACAGCCCAGCAAAGCCTGGGGATAAAGGCATTCCTCGGTATGGTGCTGAGCACCAAAGACGATACCTACGAAAAATTCAGCTTTGATGATCTGAAGGAAAATCCGATCAGTACCAAAGCCGAAGGCGGCTGGATTGCATTTCTGCAGCACTATTTCCTGAGTGCCTGGATTCCCGATGATGGTTCATCCCATGTTTATCAGAGCACTCAGCGCAACAACCTGAATGTGATGGGATTTGTCGAAGGCGCAACAACCGTTGAGCCCGGCCAGCAGGCGGAAGTAGGCGCGCGGGCTTATGTGGGTCCCAAGATTATTGATCGCCTCGAAGCGGTGGCCCCTAACCTGGATCGTACTGTCGACTTTGGTTTCCTGTTCTTTATCGCCACACCGCTGTTTATCGTGCTCAACTGGTTCCACAGCCTTGTGGGTAACTGGGGTGTCGCGATTATCCTGTTGACCATGACGGTCAAGGCGCTGTTCTTCAAACTTTCGGCCACCAGTTACCGTTCGATGGCCCGCATGCGTGCGGTTGCACCTCAGCTTGCCCGACTAAAAGAGTCGTACGGTGACGATCGTCAGCGTATGTCGCAGGAAATGATGGCGCTCTACAAGCGGGAGAAGATCAATCCGCTGGGTGGCTGCCTGCCAATTCTTGTGCAGATGCCGGTGTTCATTGCCCTTTACTGGGTTCTGTTCGAGAGCGTGCAGTTGCGGCATGCCCCCTTCTTCCTGTGGATTCACGATTTGTCGGTTATGGATCCCTACTTCATTCTGCCGATTCTGATGGGCGCGAGTATGTTCATCCAGATGAGTCTTAACCCGACACCTCCGGATCCGATGCAGGCCAAGGTGATGAAGATGATGCCGCTGATCTTCACGGTCTTCTTCCTCTGGTTCCCGGCAGGTCTGGTACTGTACTGGCTGGTCAACAACATCCTGTCGATCTCCCAGCAGTGGTACATTACCCGCAAGATTCAGGCGGATGTTGACGCCAAGAAATCCTGACCGGTAAATGATTCAAGGGCTCCTCAGGGAGCCCTGTTTCGTTGTGGGCCGGGATTATATCCATTCTGCTGGTCTGCAAGAAAACCAGACACGACCTGTTATGACTATCGAACACACGGGAATGATTGCGCCATGAAGACCAACGATACAATCGCCGCCATTGCGACCGCGCCCGGACGTGCCGGTGTGGGTATCATCCGTATTTCCGGCCCCCTTGCCTTTCCGATTGCCAAACAGCTACTCGGATTTGAGCCGCGCCCACGCTATGCGCACTATGGTCCCTTTACGGCCGGAAACGGCGATATCATTGATGAAGGCTTGGGGCTTTACTTTCCCAACCCGCATTCATTTACCGGCGAAGATGTGTTTGAGCTACAAGGCCACGGCGGCACGGTCATTCTTGATTTGCTGTTACGGGAAGTCTGCAATCAGGGCGCACGGCTGGCGCGTCCAGGCGAGTTTTCAGAACGCGCATTCCTGAACGATAAAATGGACCTCACCCAGGCCGAAGCCATTGCTGACCTGATCGAGAGTAGTTCGGAACAGGCTGCACGGTGTGCCCTTCGCTCCCTGCAGGGGGCTTTTTCCACCCGCATCGATGCACTCGTTGGCGCGCTGACTCATCTGCGTATCTATGTCGAAGCGGCGATAGATTTTCCTGAAGAGGAAATCGACTTCCTGGCTGATGGCAAAGTCGCAGGCGATCTCGACATCATCATGTCCGATCTCGATATCATTCTGGCTGAAGCCCAGCAGGGCTCGATTCTGCGTGATGGCATGCGAGTCGTCATCGCCGGGCGACCCAACGCTGGAAAGTCGAGTTTGCTTAACGCCCTGGCGGGTCGCGAGGCGGCTATTGTCACGGCAATTGAAGGAACAACCCGCGATGTTCTGCGGGAGCAGATCCACATTGATGGTATGCCATTGCATGTGATTGATACTGCCGGTCTGCGAGACAGTCCCGATGAAGTCGAGCAAATTGGTATTGCCCGGGCCTGGAACGAGATTGAGCAGGCCGACCGAATTTTGTTAATGGTCGACGCCAGTACGACCCGGGAAACCGAGCCTCACGCCATCTGGCCTGACTTTATCGACCGGCTACCTGAATCGGCACCGGTGACGGTTATCCGCAACAAGGTGGATTTGTCCGGCGAAGCCGTCGGGCTTGTGGATAACGCGATTGCGCCGGTTATCCGACTGGCCGCCAAGTCTGCCAGCGGGCTGGATATATTGCGTGATCACCTCAAGCAATGCATTGGCTTCGCAAGTACCACGGAAGGGGGATTTCTGGCCCGAAGACGGCATCTGGATGCCCTGGAAAAGGCGCGGGAATCATTGATCCAGGGCAAAGCTCAGCTCGAAGGCTTCGGTGCTGGCGAACTGCTGGCCGAGGATCTGCGCATGGCGCAGGATTCACTGGGCGAGATAACCGGTGCCATGACGCCGGATGACCTGTTGGGCAGGATTTTCAGCAGTTTCTGCATCGGGAAATAACAGGGTTAATTCATGGGCCTGCGAGTTATCTTCCGGGCTGGTACTGTGTATGGCGGGATCCCGGATGCAGGGCTCTTTGTTGGGTCCGGTACTCCGAAATAGATCGAACCCGGGCCCGAACCCGACATTCGAGATGACAGAATGTAAAAGTGAACGCGAATTCACTTTTTATTCAAAAGCTTACAGAAGCCAGCTTTACAAAAAGGAACAGCGAATCAGGCGTATCAAGGCTTTGCATTAGGGTAGACTTTCTGACGGCTTATAAATCCGGATCGGTGTGATCCGCGACAAACAAAGACCGCATGGAGATGATCTAACAATGCGCAAAGTGACAGCTCTTTGCTTGCTGGCCCTTTCTCTGGCAATGCCCGTTGGCAGCCAGGCGGCAGACAAGCTCTATTTTTACACCGAGAACTTCCCTCCCTATAACATGAGTGCGTCCGGCCGGGCGTTCGAGCACAATGGTGATCAGATTGATGGCCTGTGTACCGAGATGGTGAAAGCCATCATGTCCCACACCAAGCTCGACTATGCGATCAAGCTGCGGAACTGGGATTACGGCTACAAGCGGGTACTGGACAAACCCAATCACGGGATTTTCTGCACCACCTACACTGAAGACCGCGCGCCCCAGTTCAAGTGGGTCGGTCCTTTGACGACCAACCTGTGGACAATTTTCGGGCCCAAAGACACCACCTTCAAGATGGATGAGCTGGAGGACGCCAAAAATAAGAAGATTGGGGGCTATCGGGGTGACGTGATGACCGAGTATCTGGTCAAGCGTGGCTATACGGTATCCCAGATCGACAGTGATGATCTGAATCCCAAGCGTCTGGAGCTGGGACAGATTGAATTGTGGATCGCCGATCGTCTGGCAGGCCCCTATTTTGCCTCCCAGCAGGATGTGGAAGGCCTTGTTCCGGTTTACTCGTTTAACCAGACAGAACTTTATCTGGCGATGAACCCGGAAACACCTCAGCCAGTGATTGATGAACTCAACAAGGCACTGGAGAAGGTAAAGGCGTCTGGCATGTACGAGGCAATTGAAGACAAGTACGGCCTGTAAAGTCTGTCACCGGTGGTATTTTAACGGTGTTCCTCTGTGCCGGATCAGCAGCGCGCGGATCCGGCACAGAGGCAAGACAGAAAACCGACCGCTTTAATTACTCACTGTGCGCTGTTCGCCAGCCGGCCGGGACTGCCAATATAGAGGTCGTTGGAACGTTTGGTGCTTGGCCCTTTGGTAATCACCACCGTGTGCACCGACACCACCACATCCCGCCCGGGCTGAGTGAAGCGGATACCGTATCCGGCATCATCACCGCTCCGGTCACGTTCGAAGGTCTCCGATTGCCAGTCTGGTCCCAGACATTCGCTTACCTGCGCCGATACCGTATCAAAGCGCTTCCTCGCCACTTCGTCATCGGGCGCTTTGAGCGAGCACACATAAGCTGAGTCCGTGTTCGCCCAGGCCCATATTTCGCAGCGTCCTTTCACGATTTCCTGCTTTGCGCGGTAGAGCGTCAGTGCATTGAAGTTACTGGCTTTGCCTCGCAGATTCTCAAAGCCGGTATCGTAACTCTCGATTGTTTGCTGAAGGGCTCCGCAGCTGTCGTCAGTCCCGGGTTCAGCGGTTTGCAGGGCGCTGCAACCGCTTAGTGTCAGACCGAGGACGCAGTTGGCAATGGGGAGATGCATAGATTTCATGGATTATTCGCCGTGTTTGACGTCATCAGAAAGTACTTCGGCGACCGCAGCAGCAAAGTCATGGGCTCCGGCGCTGAGTGATGCCGGGTTAACCGTATTGGAATAGAGTTCCCAGACCGCCTGTTCTGTCTCGACATCATAAAGTGTGGTTTTCAGAACGAAGACTTTTTTCTCATTGTAGTAGCCAGGCTCAACGGTGGTTTGCATGTAGTTGTTGACCTGGGTCCCGATGCCAACACTGACAGGGCGCTGGACCACCTGAGTGGGCACATAGTTTTTCTCATCTTCCCGCCGCACCAGCGTGACAACCAGCACTCCGTCGGTCTTGCCGGCTTTGGCCTGCTTGCTTACCAGCGCTTTCATCGCGGCTTTGTCATCCCATGGCAGTTCGGCCGAATCGCCGGGCAGTCGAAACACCCGGAAACCCCGGTCGATCAGGCTGTCGGCCAGCGCCTTTTCAGTCGCATCACGGTAGGCCCGGTTGGCCGTTACGGCCAGAACCAGCAAGGATTCATATTGTTTATCGCCGGAAACTGACGATTGGCGATCGGTGACTTCTGTGGAACTGGATGTCATACAACCGGTGGCTATCAATGCGGTGGCCACGATGACGAGTGATATCAGGTACCGGTAAGCGCTTTTCATGAAGTGTCCTTACAGTCAGGTGTTGTGGATAACCCCGGAACAGGTAATGCACCCGCGCCGCTGAATGCTTTGATTATGGCATTATTTAGCGGGTGTACGGTGCAGGGGCAAGTCACATTCCTGAAATAGCAGCACTAACGGTTGGCGGTGCAGGCCCTATCCATAAAAAACCCGGCCGAAGCCGGGAACCCTGGAGAACGGTCAATAGGGAAAGCGCTAGCCGGTGAAGGCCATGTCGTCTGCATCCAGCTGCATCAGATTGCGCGTGGGTGACAGCATGCTGGTGGCGTGGGACTGGGCCCGGGGCAACAGGCGCTCGTAATAGAATTCCGCGGTTGCCAGCTTGGCCTTGTAGAAAGCCTCTGATTCCTGACCGCCATTTTCCAGTTTGTCTGAGGCGACAACCGCCATGCGTGCCCACATGTACGCCATGGTCACGTAGCCACTGAACATCAGGAAGTCATGAGCCGCCGCGCTGATGACGTCGCGATCTTTGCGAGCGGCCAGCATCAGGCGCAGGGTCAGCACATTCCATTGCGCAGCCAGCTTCAGCAGCTCCCATACCAGGGGGCGTACCTGTTTGTTGGCCAGGTGTTTGCGGGCAAAATTGGAAATACGCAGGGTGAAGTCCCGTACCGCCCCGCCCTGAGTTGCCAGCATCACTTTTCGGCCCAGCAGGTCGAGTGCCTGAATACCGGTGGTGCCTTCATAAAGCGTTGCGATTTTGGTGTCCCGTACGATTTGTTCCATACCGTGTTCGCGGATGTAGCCATGACCACCAAAAACCTGCATGCCGTGGTTGGCGGCTTCAAAGCCCAGCTCGGTCAGGAACCCCTTGAGGATCGGCGTCAGGAAGCCCAGTTTGTCGTCGTAAGCATTGGCTTTCTTCTCGTCGCCGGATAGATGCCCTTCGACCATGTGATCCGCCAGTCGAGCGGCGTCATAGAGCATCGCCCGGCCACCTTCTGCAATGGCTTTCTGGGTCAGCAGCATGCGGCGTACATCGGCGTGATGGATCAGGCTGTCTGCGACGTGATCGGCGTCCTTTTTGCCGGACAGGGCCCGCATGGAGCGGCGGTCCTTGGCATATTCAAGTGCCCACTGGTACGACAATTCAGCCGGACCGACGCCCTGGATGGCGGTCCCGATACGGGCGGTGTTCATGAAGGTAAACATGCAGTTCAGGCCTTCATTTTCAGGTCCGATCAGATAGCCGGTGGCATCATCAAAGTTCATCACGCAGGTAGCAGATGCCTTGATGCCCATTTTCTTTTCCAGGCTGCCACAGCTGACGCCATTGGCCTCACCCAGACTGCCGTCGTCATTGACCTTGATCTTGGGCACAATGAACAGTGAAATGCCGCGGGTGCCTTTGGGTGCATCCGGCAGACGTGCCAGTACAATGTGCACAATATTTTCAGTCAGGTCATGATCACCGGACGAGATAAAAATCTTGGTGCCGCTGATCTTGTAGCTGCCATCGCCCTGAGGCTCTGCTTTGGTTTTAACCTGGCCCAGATCGGTACCGCACTGGGGCTCGGTCAGGCACATGGTGCCGGCCCAGCGGCCTTCAGTCAGCGGTACCAGATAGGTTTGTTTCTGCTGGTCGTCGCCATGCAACTGAATGGTATTCATGGCACCCAATGACAGGCCTGGATACATACTGAACGACCAGTTGGCGGTGCCCATCATTTCCTGTTTCAGCAGCCCCATGGACGCGGGCAGTCCCTGACCCCCGACTTCTTCCGGCGCAGAAAGGCCTTGCCAGCCGCCCATCACATATTGATCGTAGGCTGCCTTGAAGCCCTTCGGTGTGGTGACCTTTCCGTCTTCCAGTTTGCAGCCTTCTTCGTCACCGGTTTGATAGAGCGGGCTCAGGACTTCTTCGCAGAACTTGCCGCACTCAGTCAGGATGGCATCCACAATGTCTGGTGTTGCGTTCTCACCGGATGCCAGCGATGCATAGTGGCTGGGATAGTCGAACACCTCATTAAGCAGAAATGTCATGTCGCGCAGGGGCGCCTTGTACGTTGGCATACGGGAACCTCGATTCATTCTGTTTGGCCCGGCCTGATCAGCATGTCGCTATTCAGGCATTGGCGTTGGGTTATGTTTTACGGCAAAGCGAGGGAGCTGCCATTGACGAAAACCGCCTGGGGGTCTGTCGAAGAAGCCAATTGGCTCAAATGACGGTGCGCTGCCGGGCAGGCGTTGGCAGCCTGTTATGCCATTTCGGTTGGCGGGTTTGTAAAGACAGGCTTAATTGCTACTGGCTGGAATGAAACGCCGGCGCTGGTCCGCCTGCTGTGAAGGGGCGTAGTTCACAGTGGGCCCGGTTACTTTTCCGGCCTTTGGCTGTTTCCTGATGTTTAACCCTTCGAACCACGAGTGTAAAAATCATGCAAAGACGTTTGTTTCAGCGATTTCAGACTGGTTTACAGACCCTTATCGGGGTAATTTCGATAGGCGTATTATTAGTAGGCTGCGCCGGGCCGACGCTTTCAGACTATCAGGACAAAGGCCCGCAGCTGACGCCACAAGCCTTTTTTGACGGCAAACTGACCGCACAGGGGATCGTCAGGGATTACAGCGGTGAGGTGATTCGCACCTTCGAGGCGGATCTTACCGGCCGCTGGGATGCCGATGGTGTGGGCACTCTGGATGAAGAGTTCCGCTTTGACGACGGTGAAGTTCAGACCCGCACCTGGACCCTGACACCTGAAGGCAACGGCCTGAAGGCTACTGCCGGTGACGTGGTGGAACCCGGCTTCATGGAATGGCGTGGTAACGCGATTCATATGAATTATGTACTGCGCATCCCTTATGGTGACGACACTCTGGATGTGCGGATGGATGACTGGATGTTCGCAACGACTGCAGACACGGTGATCAACCAGACCGAGATGAGTAAATGGGGTGTCACGGTAGGTGAGCTGGTACTGGTTATCCAGCGTGACACAACGGCCCGGTAGCGGGCGCTGACATACAACCGGATTGCAGACATATCCGGTCGCTTCAGGGTGGAAAGGGTAATGGGCAAGCAGCTCCTGATAGGCTTTTTGGTGCTGGTCGTGGCAGGCGGCGGGGCGGCTGCGCTGTGGTGGCAGCAACAGGCCGAGGCAACAGCGCAGCAGCAGAGGGTGCGGCCCGCCGGGAAGGTCAATGTGGTGCATCCACGGATGACCAGTGTGCACGATGTGGTCGAATCTGTTGGCACCTTGCAGGGGCGTGAGGAAGTGATGATCACGGCCGAGGTAAATGGGCGTATCGTCAAGTTGAACTTCACCGAAGGCCAGCCCGTCAAGAAAGGTCAGTTACTGGTGCAGCTGGATGATCGCCAGGCCCGGGCAGATCTTCGGGTTGCCGAGGCTCAGTTGAAGGATGCCAAAACCCAGTATGACCGCGCTTCCCGGCTGGTTTCCCGAAACAGTATCTCCGAATCCCAGGTCGATGAACTGCGCACCACTATGCAGGTAGCGGAAGCCCTCAAGTCTGCAGCAGAAATCCGCCTTGCCAATCATCGCATCGAAGCACCCTTCGCCGGAGTGGTCGGTCTTCGCCAGGTCAGTACCGGGGCCTATCTCAACGTGGGTGACAGTGTTGCCACCCTGGACAGCGTGAACCCGATGGAGCTGACTTTCTCGATCCCCGAACGCTATCTGGGGCAGGTCAAGCTGGGTCAACCACTCAGCGGCCTGACGTCAGCCTTTCCGAATCAGCGCTTTGAAGGCCAGCTATCGGAGATGGGAGCGCGCCTGAATTCCCTGAGCCGCACCTTGCCGGTCAAAGCAGTCATCAAAAACGAAGATGGCCGTTTGCGTCCGGGCCTGTTCATGGCCGTGTCGCTGACGCTTGATACCCGGGATGCCCTGGTCATTCCGGAGCAGGCCGTGTTAACCCGCGGAGATAGCCAGTATGTGTTTGTGGCGGTGGACGGACAGGCGCGCCGGCAACTGCTGAAACTGGGCACCCGAGAGCCTGGTCAGGTTGAGGTGATTGAAGGCCTGACCCGGGATGATGCGGTTATTGTGACCGGTCAGGACCGGCTCAGTAGCGGGGACCCGGTGACCGTTCTGGACAGCGACGATTCCCTGCTTGGCGACGACTGGCAACAAAGCCAGGAGGGCTAACGGGTGATTCTTTCCGATATTTCAATCAAGCGCCCCGTTTTTGCCACGGTTATCAGTTTGCTGATTCTGGTATTCGGCATCGCCGCTCTGCGGGGCCTGCCGGTAAGGGAGTATCCGGATATCGACCCTCCCGAAGTGTCGATCTCGACTGACTATACCGGTGCCGCTGCGGAAGTGGTGGATACCCAGATTACCCAGGTGATTGAAGGCGCTATCAGTGGCGTTGAGGGGATTCGGTCAATCGAATCCAGTACCGAACAGGGCGAATCACGCACCTCAATCGAATTCGATACTTCCCGGGATATTGATGTGGCCGCGAATGATGTGCGGGACGCGGTTTCCCGCATATTGAACCAGCTTCCCGAAGAAGCGGATCCCCCGGTTGTCAGCAAAGCCAATTCCGATGCCCGCCCGATGATGTGGGTGACGCTGCAGAGCGACACCTGGGACAGCGCCCAACTCAGTGACTTCGCCGAAAGGGTGCTGGCTGATCGGCTGTCTGTCCTGGATGGGGTGGCTGACGTGCAGATAGGCGGCGAGCGCCGCTATGCGATAAGGGTCTGGCTGGACCGCGAAAAGCTGGCAGCCCGGGACATTACTGTTGCAGAGGTGGAAAGTGCCCTGCGGTCCAACAACGTGGAACTACCGGCAGGGTCAATTGAGTCCACATCAAGGGACTTTACGGTGCGGGCCGAAGGTCGGCTGTCCAATGTGGAGGAATTCCGCAACCTGGTGGTGCGTCGGGACGGCAACAACCTGCTGCGGCTGGGGGAAGTGGCCAACGTAGTGATGGGGGTCGAGTCCGATACCAGCCGGTTGCGGGCGAATGGCCGCACGGCAATCGGAATGGGCATTATCCGTCAGTCCAAGGCCAACACGGTTGCGGTCTCTGACCGGGTGCAGGCGGAGATGGAGCAGATCCGCGAGACCTTGCCGCCGGAAGTGTCGATTCGCCAGAACTACGACGAGTCTATCTTCATTCGGGCGTCCATCAAGGAAGTGATGATCACCCTGGCAATTGCCATCTCGTTGGTGATTCTGGTGATTTTCGTATTCCTGCGCTCCTGGCGGGCTACCCTGATTCCGGCGGTGACCATCCCGGTATCGGTGATAGGCTCGTTCGTCGGGCTGGGCATTATGGGGTTCTCCATCAACGTACTGACGCTGCTGGCGATTATCCTGGCCATCGGTCTGGTAGTGGATGATGCGATCGTGATGCTGGAGAACATCCAGCGTCGGATCGACAACGGTGAGCCGCCGCTGCTGGCGGCCTATCATGGGGCCCGTCAGGTCGCGTTTGCTGTGATTGCCACCACCCTGACGCTGGTGGCGGTCTTTGTACCCATTTCATTTATGGGGGGCAACATAGGCCGCCTTTTCAGCGAATTCGGATTTACCCTTGCCAGCGCGGTGATTGTATCCAGTATTGTGGCGCTCACGCTGGCCCCCATGCTGTGTTCCAAATGGCTGCACCACAGCCCGGTATCGGCCGAAGGCCATCGGTTATGGGCGGCTACCGAGCGCGGGTTCAATAGCCTTAACCGGGGCTACGAGCGCATGCTGCGGTTCTCGTTGCGTCAGCCAGGCCTGCTACTCGGGATCGGTTTGGCCGGTATTCTGCTTGCAGCGGTCATTTTCCCCAGCCTGCCGCAGGAGCTTGCGCCCACCGAAGACCGGGGCATTATCATCATGCCGGCCACGGCACCCCGCGGTGCCACGGTGGAATACACCGACCATCATGTGCGGCAGATCGAACAGCAGCTCAAGCCTTATCTGGACTCTGGCGTAGTGGACCGGCAGCTGTCGATTGTGGGCTTCCGTGACGAAGCTGACCGGGGGTTCCTGATTCTGGGGCTGAAAAACTGGGATGAGCGGGAGATGAAGCAGCAGGATCTCACTGCAAAACTCTTCCCTTTGCTTGCCGACGTGCCGGGTGTCCGGGCTGTTGCAGTGAACCCGCCAGGGCTGGGGCAGCGAGGCTTTAATCAGCCTATCGAATTTGTGATCGGCGGTCCTGACTATGAAACCGTACAGGCGTGGAGCGAGGAAATCCTGGAGCGCGCCAAAGACAACCCGAACCTGCAGAATCTGGACACCGACTTCGAGCTGACCCGTCCGGAGTTGCAGGTTACGCTGGATCGTGAACGCGCCGCAGACCTGGACGTGACGGTCGAAGACATCGGGCTGACCCTGCAGACCATGCTCGCCTCCCGTCAGGTGACAACCTACATCGACCGTGGCCGCGAATACGATGTCATTCTGCAAGCTGCCGATGCAGATCGGGCGACTCCCAGTGATCTCAGCAATATTTTCCTGCGGCCGCGGGACGGCGGTGATCTGATTCCGCTCGGCGCTTTGGTGGACACCAAAGAAATCGGCGCCAACCCGGATTTACGCCGGATAGACCGGCTGCCGGCCGTGATTATCAGTGGCTCGCTGGCGCCGGGTTATGATCTGGGATCAGCACTGGATTACCTCAATACTCTGGCTGTGGATAACTTGCCGCCGGAAGCGCGGATCAGCTACAAGGGCCTGAGTCGGGAGTTCCAGGAATCCTCCAACGCCATCTACGTCACCTTTGCGCTGGCGTTCGTTATCGTGTTCCTGGTGCTGGCGGCGCAGTTTGAAAGCTGGATTCACCCGCTGATTATCATGCTATCAGTGCCGTTGGCGATCACCGGGGCCTTGTTGGCACTGGCGATGACAGGGATCAGCATCAACATCTACAGCCAGATCGGGATGATCATGCTGCTTGGCCTGATGGCAAAGAACGGGATCCTGATCGTCGAGTTTGCTAACCAGCTGCGGGATGAAGGCTACAGCGTGCATGACGCCATTGTTGAAGGCGCCATCCTGCGTTTCCGGCCAGTACTGATGACCACAATCTCCACCATTTTTGGTGCCGTTCCGCTGGTGATCGCAACCGGCGCTGGCGCCGAGAGCCGTGCGGCTATCGGCGTGGTAGTGCTGGGCGGTCTGATTTTCGCCTCCACCCTGACGCTGTTTATTATCCCCGTGCTCTACAACCTGATCGCGCGATTCGCCAAATCGGCCAACGCCGTAGAACGGGAATTAGGCCAGCAATTGGATCAGCAGCGTGGTGTTGGCATGGACGCAACCACCGAAACAGGAAGCCCATTTCGGAAAGAATAATCAGCGCGGTCAGGAGCAGTGCGCTGGTCTCCCGGTGCGACACACTTGCCTGTCGCACCGGGTTAACGGAAAATCCCGCCACTTCAAGGAATCTAGAATCTTGCGGGTAAGGACACTATTCCATGTCTCAGGACAGTCAGTTCCGACTGCTTCAGAAGCGTCGTTTTCTTCCGTTTTTTCTGACCCAGTTTTTAGGCGCATTCAACGATAATCTGTACAAGAATGTGCTGCTGTTGCTGATGGCCTATTCCGCAACGGCAGGGGTTATGGGCTTGCCGGTCAATATGGCGGTCAACCTGGCCGCCGGCCTGTTTATTCTTCCCTTCGTGTTGTTTTCCGGTGTTGCCGGGCAGCTTGCCGACAAGTGTGAGAAGTCGATGATCATCCGCCGTATCAAGCTGGCGGAAGTGGTGATAATGCTGATGGCGGCTCCGGCACTTTGGTATGGCTGGTACGAGGCGTTGTTTGTGCTGCTCTTCCTGATGGGCGTTCAGTCGACATTTTTCGGCCCGGTGAAATACGCAATCCTGCCTCAGGTGCTGGTGCAGGATGAGTTGATTGGCGGTAACGCACTGGTTGAAACGGGAACCTTCGTCGCCATTTTGCTGGGTACACTGGCGGCCGGGTTGGCAATGGGGCTGGAAAACGCAGCACAGGTCGCCGCTGCAGGGGTGGTGGTCATGGCGGTGTTGGGCTATCTGTCGGCCCGTGCCATTCCCCATGTGCAAGCCGAAGCACCAGATCTGGTGGTGCGCCTGTCGCCTATCCGGGAAACCCGGAACCTGATCATCCTGACCCGGGAAAACCATGCTGTGTTTTTGGCGATCATGGCGATCTCCTGGTTCTGGTTTCTCGGCGCCGCTTATCTCACCCAGTTTCCCAACTTCGCCCGAATGGATCTGCTGGGCGACGAGTCCGTTGTGACCGTCCTGCTGGCCACGTTCATTGTCGGTATCGCGCTGGGCTCAATGTTATGTGAGCGGCTGTCGGGCCATCGGGTGGAACTGGGTATCGTACCGCTGGGGTCGCTGGGCCTGAGTCTGTTCGGTATTGATCTGTACTTCAGCGTGCCATCATCGCCAGCTGCTTCCGACTGGTGGTTCATGCTGTCAGATCCGGCGGGACTGCGCATTCTTATCGATCTGTTCGGCGTTGGCCTGTTTGGTGGGCTGTTCATCGTGCCGCTTTATGCCTTCGTGCAACAGGAAACCGTGCCACGCAAGCGGGCCCGGGTGATTGCAGGCCTGAATGTGATCAATGCTTTGTTTATGGTGGCAAGCGCACTGGTCGGCATGTTGTTGCTGGGGCCTTTTGGTTTATCGATTCCGGAATTCATTCTGGTGCTGTCGATTGCCAATCTGGTGGTGGTTGCGTTTATCTATCATCAGGTGCCGGAGTTCGCGCTGCGGTTCATCATCTGGTGTCTGTCTCACACCCTTTACCGCGTCCACCATGAAGGGCTGGAGCTGATACCGGAAGAGGGACCGGCTCTGCTGGTGTGCAATCACGTGTCCTATATGGATGCGCCGGTGATTGGCGGCGCTATCCGGCGTCCGGTGCGGTTTGTAATGGACGATCGTATATTCAATTCAAAGCAGCTGGGATGGCTGTTTCGGTTGGCGCAGACCATTCCCATTGCGCCCCGCAGCAAAAAACCGGAAGTGTACGCAGCAGCGATGGCCAGTATTGCCGACGAGCTGGCAGCGGGGCATCTGGTGTGTATTTTTCCGGAAGGCAAACTCACGACAGACGGCGAGATCGATGAATTCCGCTCTGGTATCGAGACGCTGGTGGCCCAGACACCGGTGCCGGTCGTGCCGATGGCACTTCGCGGGCTCTGGGGCAGCGTCTTTAGTCACAAGGGCGGGCCTGCGGGCACCCATCTTCCGCATCGGTTCTGGTCCCGGATCACATTGGCGGCCAGCGCGCCCTGGCCACCTGAACGGGTCACAGCAAAGGGTCTGGAAGGTGAAGTTCGGCGGTTGAGCGCGCTGCGATTCTGAAACGGTTTAAAATGTGGATAAGTTCAGGGATAACCTTGGGGTATCCCTTGAATATGTTTTTATGTTTTATTAAAAATCAAAAGGTTACGTAAATAAAAAGTCCATTTTGAAGTGATCAGTGATGTGGATAACTTTATTGAAAACTTTTCTCAGGATACCGCTACAAGCAACTGACATTGCAGCTTTTTTCTATATCCGGCTCATCGAATTCAGATCGCTGCCTGTCGCTGGTTAAAAAATATCCATCGCCACTGCATTTCACTGATATAAACGGTATACTTTGCGCCCGTTTTCTTTGTGTCCCAGAGGTGTAGAGTGGAATTCCCTGATCGTTTCGACGTAATCGTAATCGGCGGCGGCCATGCCGGTACCGAGGCTGCCCTGGCGGCGGCGCGCATGGGTTCCCGCACGCTGCTGCTGACGCACAATATTGAAACCCTGGGCCAGATGTCCTGCAACCCTGCCATTGGTGGCATTGGCAAGAGCCATCTGGTCAAGGAAATTGACGCGCTGGGTGGCGCTATGGCGTTGGCCACTGATCTGGCGGGTATCCAGTTCCGCACCCTGAATTCACGCAAGGGGCCTGCGGTTCGTGCGACGCGCGCGCAGGCTGACCGGGTGCTGTACAAAGCTGCAATCCGCGAGATTCTGGAAAATCAGCCAAACCTCACCATCTTCCAGCAAGCCGCTGATGATCTGATTGTCGAGAACGATCAGGTGCGGGGTGTTGTCACTCAGACCGGCATTCAGTTCAATGCCGAAACCGTAGTGCTCACCACCGGGACTTTTCTGGGTGGCGTTATCCACATCGGTTTGCAGAATCATTCCGGTGGTCGCGCCGGTGATCCCCCGGCGATCAAGCTGGCGCAGCGATTACGCGAGCTGCCGTTCAACGTCGGTCGTCTGAAAACCGGCACGCCGCCGCGCATCGACCGTCGTACCGTGGATTTCTCGGTGATGCAGGAGCAGTGGGGTGATAGCCCGACGCCCGTGATGTCATTCATGGGCTCCCGTGAGCAGCATCCCGAGCAAGTGTGCTGTTATATCACGCGTACCACTGAAGAAACCCACGACATCATCCGTAGCGGTTTCGATCGTTCGCCGATGTTTGCCGGTGAAATCGAAGGCGTTGGCCCGCGCTATTGCCCGTCGATTGAAGACAAGGTCAATCGCTTTGCCGACAAGGATTCGCACCAGATTTTCGTCGAGCCGGAAGGGCTCACCACCAACGAGCTATACCCCAACGGCATTTCGACCAGTCTGCCGTTTGATATTCAGCTCAAAGCCGTGCGCTCGATTCCCGGTTTTGAAAATGCCCACATTACCCGTCCGGGCTATGCCATCGAATACGACTACCTGAATCCTCAGGATCTGCGGCATACGCTGGAAACCAAGTTTATTGGTGGTCTGTATTTTGCCGGCCAGATCAATGGCACCACGGGTTACGAGGAAGCAGGTGCCCAGGGGCTGCTGGCGGGTGTCAATGCCGCACTGCGGGCGCAGGAAAGAGACGCCTGGTATCCGCGTCGTGATGAAGCCTACCTGGGCGTGCTGGTAGATGACCTGATCACCATGGGCACGTCCGAGCCCTATCGCATGTTTACCAGCCGGGCGGAGTACCGCCTGATCCTGCGTGAAGATAACGCCGATCTGCGTCTGACCGATGTGGGCCAGAAACTGGGACTGGTTGACGAGGCACGTTGGCAGCACTTCAATGCCAAGCGGGATGCGATTCAGGCTGAGCGCAGCCGTCTCGACAATACCCATGTGCACCCGAAAACGCCCCAGGCTGAAATCGCTGATCAGTATCTCCAGAAGCCGCTTCACCGCGAGCACACGCTGGCCGATCTGCTACGCCGTCCGGAAATCAATTATGCGCACGTCGCTGAGATTAGCGGTGAGCATGCGGAAGAAGTCGTTGCCGGACAGGTGGAAATCGAGGTGAAATACGAGGGTTATATTTCACGCCAGGAAGCGGAAATTGATCGCTTGCGTCGCAACGAAAACCTGCCCCTGCCGATTGATATCGACTACCAGTCCATCGGTGGCCTGTCGAACGAGATCAAGCAGAAGCTTGGCGAGGTGCGGCCCGAAACCGTGGCCCAGGCATCACGGATTCAGGGTGTTACACCCGCTGCGATTTCTCAGTTGCTGGTGCATCTCAAGAAACGGGACCTGTTGCGCAAGCAGTCGGCGTAAGACTTATGACAGACCCAAAATGGCCGGACCAGTTGGCGTCCGGACTGACTGAACTGGGATTGTCGTTTGACGCGGCAACTCGGTCCCGGTTGCTGGCGTTCCTCGCACTTCTGCAAAAATGGAACAAGGCCTACAATCTGACGGCTGTGCGCGACCCTGCCGAAATGGTATCGCGGCAATTGCTGGACAGCCTGTCTGTACTCCCGCATATTCAGGCGGACCGCATACTTGATGTAGGCGCGGGGGGTGGTCTTCCCGGTATCCCGCTGGCCATCGTCTGTCCTGATCGTCAGTTCACACTACTGGATGGCAACAGCAAAAAAACCCGTTTCCTCAAGCAGTGCGTGCTGGAATTGAAGCTGTTCAACGTTGAGGTTATCCATGCCCGGGCGGAGGATTTCGTGCCGGCACAGCCGTTTGATCAGATTACCAGTCGTGCTTTCACGGCACTGGAAAATCTGGTCAACTGGTGCGGCGATCTACTCGCTCCAACGGGCCATTTTCTGGCGATGAAAGGCCAGTTTCCGGAAGAGGAGGTTGCCCGGTTACCCGCTCAATGGCAGGTAAAGGACGATATCCGGTTGTCGGTGCCCGGTTGTGAAGGTGCCCGTCACTTGCTTATCATTGATCGCGTTTAACACACAGGAGGTAAACCATGGCGCGAGTCATCGCGGTGACCAACCAGAAAGGCGGAGTGGGTAAAACCACCACCTGCGTGAATCTGGCTGCCTCCCTGAGTGCGACAAAGCGCCGGGTGCTACTGGTGGATATGGACCCCCAGGGCAACGCGACCATGGGCAGTGGCATCGACAAGAATGCGCTCACCTTGTCCGGCTATGATGTGTTGACCAAGCGCCAGACAGCAGCGGATGTCATTATTCCGGCTGAAGCCTCCGGTTTCGATATTTTGCCTGCCAATGGTGATCTGACAGCTGCGGAAGTCGAGCTGATGAACGAGATCGGTCGCGAACACCGTCTGCGACTGTCGCTTAACAGTGTGCGTGACCGCTACGACTATATTCTGGTGGATTGCCCTCCGTCGTTGAACCTGTTGACCGTCAACGCCCTGTCAGCTTCCGATAGCGTGCTGATTCCGATGCAGTGCGAATACTACGCTCTGGAAGGACTGGCAGCCCTGATGAACACGGTCGAACAGATCCAGGAGACGGTGAACCCCGAGCTTGTGCTCGAAGGCATCCTGCGCACCATGTACGATCCGCGCAACAGTCTGACCCTCGACGTGTCCTCGCAGCTCAACGAGTATTTTGGTGATAAGGTCTACAAGGCGGTGATCCCCCGCAATGTCAGGCTGGCGGAAGCGCCCAGCTACGGATTGCCGGCGCTCAAGTATGACCGTGCGTCAAAAGGTGCCATTGCCTATCTGGCGCTGGCCGGTGAAATGGTCCGGCGCAACGGTCAGCAGCGTCCGGCTCGACCGGTTGCGGTCTGACGGTTTATTTCCCGGGCTACGGCCATAACATTTCTTCGAAAACACTTATAAAAGAATGACAGACACCATGGCGGCGAAAAAACGAGGATTAGGTGAGCGTGGTCTGGGCGCGTTACTGGCGGGCTCCAAGGTCAACATGGATCGTGGCGAAGTTAACGAGCACGACGGCCAGCTGCGGGAAATCCCTGTCGACCTGATCCAGCGGAGTCGTTACCAGCCCCGGCGTGACATGGATCAGACCGCCCTGCAGGAGCTTGCCGATTCGATTCGTCAACAGGGTGTGATGCAGCCAGTTGTGGTCCGTCCTCTGGCAGAAGGCAGCTATGAACTGATTGCCGGCGAACGTCGCTGGCGCGCCACGCAGCTCGCGGAACTCGACCGGATTCCGGCCATTATCCGGGATGTGCCTGACGAAGCCGCGATTGCCATGGCGCTGATCGAGAATATTCAGCGCGAAAACCTTAATCCCATCGAAGAAGCATTTGCTCTCCAGCGCCTGCAGGATGAATTCGGACTGACTCAGGCACAGGTTGCCGAAGCTGTGGGCAAATCACGCACTACCATTACCAACCTGTTGAGACTGATCGGACTGGTTGAGGATGTGCGGGTGATGCTCGAACATGGCGACCTGGAGATGGGGCATGGTCGCGCCATGCTGACCTTGCCGCCTGAGCAGCAAATGCAGATCGCCCGGCAGGTCGTCGCCAAATCACTGAGCGTGCGTCAGACCGAAGCCCTGGTGCGCCGTATTCAACAGGAAAACCCCGAGCAGAAATCGCGCAAGAGCGAGGTGGATCCGAATATTCGCCGCCTTCAGGATGATCTTGCGGACCGACTGGGCGCCAGTGTCAAGATCGACCATGGCAACCGGGGTAAGGGAAAACTGGTTATAGAATACAGCTCGCTTGATGAGCTCGATGGGATTTTGGGCCATATAAAGTAATTTGGCCGCTGTCATCACGCCCAATTGCAACGCTAGCTTATGTCACTAAAGGCGACGCTTTCTGGTTAAAGACACTACATCTAGTGTCATGTTTCTCATGGGATAACTAGCCTGTGCACTGCGCGCGCCAAATCGGGGCAATCCGGCGTGCTCTCTGCCCTGTTTGGTTGATTCATTACACTCGAAAACATATAATCTGCGGCGCTTATGTGCAGGCGGACCGTCAATCAGGTCGGGTTCCTGCCACCGTTGATGCTGGGACAAAGATGGCGAATGTTAAGACACAGGGTATCCATCGTCCGCCCGTCCTGAGGTGGCTTGTTTTTCAGACCTTCATGGTCGTCCTGATTGCTCTGGCCTTTTGGGTCAGAGGAAATGTTGCCGCATACTCAGCACTGGTGGGGGGCTTTATTTTTGTGCTTCCCAACGCGTATTTCGCGAGAAAAGCCTTTCGCCACGCTGGCGCGCGCTCCGCGAAACAGATTGTCAGCTCTTTTTATCAGGGTGAGGCCGGAAAGCTCATCCTGAGTGCCGTCTTTTTTACGATGGCCTTTAAATGGATTCAGCCACTTGATGTGGCAGCACTTTTTCTAACATTTGCGATCATGCTAGTGATCAACTGGCTGACGCCACTTCTTGCAAGTGGCCGACCGCAGCGACGCTAACAGGACCTGAGAGAGCACTATGGCAGGCACTGCATCAGAATACATCCGGCACCACCTTCAGAACTTGACCTATGGCAACTTGCCGGCGGGGTACGAGCGCGCTGACGGCTCTGTGCTGAACGACAGCACCTGGACAATCGCGAAAAATGCGGCAGAAGCGTCCGATATGGGCTTCTGGGCTGTTCACGTGGACTCGCTGGGCTGGTCTGTGTTGTTGGGCGTTATTTTCCTGGGGCTGTTCCGGATGGCCGCCAAGAAAGCGACCAGCGGCACCCCGGGCGGCCTGCAGAACTTCGTAGAGGTCATGGTTGAGTTCGTGGACACCAGTGTTAAAGAGACTTTCCACGGTCGCAACAAGGTCATCGCGCCGCTGGCATTGACCATCTTCTGCTGGATTTTCCTGATGAACCTGATGGATCTGGTTCCTGTCGACTTCCTGCCGTGGCTGTTCCACGCTGCCGGTGTTGAGTACATGAAAGTGGTACCGACCACCGATGTGAACGTGACGCTGGGTATGTCACTGTCTGTCTTCCTTTTGATTATCTTCTACAGCATCAAGATAAAAGGTGTTGGCGGCTTCATGAGTGAGCTGACCATGCATCCTTTCTCTTCGGATAATATTTTCCTCAAGATCCTGTTGGTGCCAGTCAACTTCCTGCTGGAAGGTGTGAGTCTGCTGGCCAAACCTGTTTCACTTGCGCTACGTCTGTTCGGTAACCTTTACGCCGGTGAATTGTTGTTTATCCTGATTGCACTGCTTCCCCTGTGGGCACAATGGACGCTGTCTGTGCCCTGGGCGATTTTCCACATTCTGGTTATCACGCTGCAGGCCTTCATCTTTATGATGCTGACCATCGTGTACCTGAGTATGGCGCACGAAGATAACCATTAAGCTTTAACTAAACCGAAAACCCAAAACTTGAAAACCTACTAACTGAAAACTGGGAGTTATCATGGAAACTGTAGTTGGAATGACCGCGATTGCCGTTGCGCTGCTGATTGGTCTGGGTGCCCTGGGTACCGCCATTGGCTTCGGTATCCTGGGTGGCAAGTTCCTTGAAGGTGCTGCTCGTCAGCCAGAAATGACACCGATGCTGCAGGTCAAAATGTTCATCGTTGCAGGCCTGTTGGACGCCGTCACCATGATCGGTGTTGGTATCGCACTGTTCTTCACCTTCGCTAACCCGTTCCTCGCTCAAGTCGGTTAATTGGCTCGCCTCGTTTTTACGGGGCGAACCGGATTTGAACGTTTTTTAACGACAGGCGAGGTGAAGACGTGAACATTAATTTGACGCTAATCGGTCAAGCCATCGCGTTCTTTATCTTTGTCGTCTTCTGCATGAAGTATGTTTGGCCTCCTATTACGGCGGCCCTGCAGGAGAGACAAAAGAAGATCGCTGACGGTCTTGCGGCCTCTGATCGGGCAGCACGTGACCTGGAGCTCGCGCAAGACAAAGCGGCTCAGGAGCTGCGTGAAGCCAAGCAGGAAGGCGCTGCTTTGATTGAGCAGGCTAACAAGCGGGCGGCCCAGATTGTGGAAGCATCGAAAGATGACGCCCGCAAGGAAGGCCAGAAGCTGATTGAGCAGGCCAAAGCCGAAATTGAGCAGGAGCGTAATCAGGCCCGGGAAGCGTTGCGTGCAGAAATTGCTGCTATCGCAATTGCGGGCGCCGAGAAGATCCTGGAAAGCTCTGTCGATGCCAACAAGCACAGCGAGATGCTGGATAAGCTGGCAGCAGAACTCTAAAAGAGGTTCATCATGGCAGAACTGACAACGCTGGCCCGACCCTATGCCAAAGCGGCTTTTCAGACCGCTCAGGACCAGAATCAACTGGCTGAGTGGGCTGACACGCTAACCTTTGCAGCACAGGCAACGGCTGACAGTGACATGCGCGGTCTGCTGGGGAACCCCAGCCTGACCGAAGAGCGCAAGGCAGAGTTTCTGGTCAACCTTTACGACAACTCAGTTTCCGAGCCGTTCAGGAATTTTATTTCTATCCTGTCCGAAAACCAGCGCTTGCCGCTGTTGCCGGAGATTTCCAGCCTCTACGACACCTACCGTGCGAACATCGAGCGCAGTGTGGATGTTGAGGTGAGTGCGCCGTATGAGCTGTCTGAAGCACAGCAGAAGACGCTGGCTGAGGCACTGTCTAGGAAACTGGATCGCAAAGTGAGTCTTGCAACGAAGGTCGACCAGTCATTGATTGGTGGTGTGGTTATTCGCGCTGGCGATACGGTTATCGACGCCTCTGTACGCGGAAAGATCGCCAAGCTGACCGAAGCACTGGGCTCCTGATTTCAGCACAAGGTTTGAGGATAAAGGCATGCAGCAACTGAATCCATCCGAGATCAGTGACATCATCAAGAAGAGAATCGAACAGCTCGATATCTCTTCTGAAGCACGCAATGAAGGCACCATCCTGTCCGTATCGGACGGTATCGTGCTGGTCCACGGTCTTGCCGACGTTATGTACGGTGAGATGATTGAATTTGACAACGGTATCTTCGGCATGGCGCTCAACCTTGAGCGTGATTCTGTCGGTGCGGTTGTTCTGGGTGATTACGAAGACCTGGCCGAAGGCCAGAAGGTGCGTTGCACCGGTCGCATCCTGGAAGTCCCCGTTGGCGAGCAGCTACTGGGCCGCGTTGTTGATGCGCTGGGTAACCCGATCGATGCCAAAGGTGAGCTGGGCAATGAGCTGACCGCACCGATCGAGAAAGTCGCACCGGGCGTTATCGCACGTCAGTCGGTCGATGAACCTGTTCAGACAGGTCTCAAGGCTATCGATACCATGGTGCCAATCGGCCGTGGACAGCGTGAGCTGATTATCGGTGACCGTCAGATCGGTAAAACGGCGGTTGCGATCGATGCGATCATCAACCAGAAAGACAGCGGCATCAAGTGTATCTATGTCGCTGTTGGCCAGAAGCAGTCTTCTATTGCAGCGGTTGTGCGCAAGCTTGAAGAGCACGGCGCGATGGATCACACCATCGTCGTTGCAGCCGGCGCAGCTGACCCTGCGGCCATGCAGTTCCTGGCACCTTATGCCGGTACTTCCATGGGTGAATACTTCCGTGACCGTGGCGAAGACGCCCTGATCGTATTTGACGACCTGAGTAAACAGGCCGTTGCTTACCGTCAGATCTCGTTGCTGCTGCGTCGTCCGCCAGGACGTGAAGCTTATCCTGGTGACGTTTTCTACCTGCACTCACGTCTGCTGGAGCGCGCATCCCGCGTAAACGCCGAGTACGTAGAGCAGATGACCAACGGCGAAGTGAAGGGCAAAACAGGCTCTCTGACCGCGCTGCCGATCATCGAAACTCAGGCTGGTGACGTGTCCGCCTTCGTTCCGACCAACGTAATCTCCATTACCGATGGTCAGATCTTCCTGGAAACCAACCTGTTCAACTCCGGCATCCGTCCGGCGATGAACGCAGGTGTATCGGTTTCGCGGGTTGGCGGTTCAGCGCAGACCAAGATCATGAAGAAGCTGGGTGGCGGTATTCGTCTGGCTCTGGCTCAGTACCGGGAACTGGCGGCATTTGCCCAGTTCGCATCTGACCTGGATGAAGCAACCCGTAAGCAGCTTGAGCATGGTCAGCGTGTTACCGAACTGATGAAGCAGAACCAGTACAGCCCGATGTCGGTGGCTGAAATGGGCACCGTTCTGTACGCAGCCAACGAAGGCTTCCTGGATGACGTTGATGTTGAGAAGGTTGTTGCTTTTGAAGCAGCCCTGATGAGCTGGATGCGCAGCGAACAAACTGAGCTCCTGGCCAAGATCAACGAGAAAGGCGATTTCAATGATGACATCGCTGCGGGCCTGAAAGCTGCAATCGAGAAATTCAAGACCACTCAGTCCTGGTAAAGCACGGGCCCGCTTTTAACAGCGGGCCGCGTTAGTTTCAGGCTCGGGTGTCTAACTTGAAAAGGCAGTGAGTTATGGCCGTCGGAAAAGAAATACGTAACCAGATTTCCAGCATCAAGAGCACGCAGAAGATCACCAGCGCCATGGAAATGGTTGCGGCGAGCAAAATGCGCAAAGCTCAGGAACGCATGCAGGCGACACGCCCGTATGCTGAAAAGATGCGTCAGGTAATCGGGCACATTGCCAAGGCAAATGCCCAGTATCAGCACCCCTTTATGGTTGAGCGTGAAGTTAAGCGCGTGGGCTACATTGTGGTGTCAACGGATCGCGGCCTGTGTGGCGGCCTGAACATTAACCTGTTCAAGGCGCTTATCAGGGATATGCGGCAATGGAAGGAAAAAGGGGTCGAAACCGATCTCTGCGCTATTGGACAGAAAGGCGCATCCTTTTTCCGTAACTATGGCGGAAACGTGATTGCAGCGCTGACGCATCTGGGTGATTCACCCAGTGCCGAGCAACTGATCGGCAACGTCAAAGTGATGCTGGATGCGTTCGAAGAAGGCACGATCGATCGCCTGTATCTGGTGAGTAACTCTTTTGTTAACACCATGACTCAGAGCCCGACGGTTGAGCAGCTTCTGCCATTGCCCGCAGATGAAGACGAAGACGTGAGTAAGAACCAGTGGGACTACGTTTACGAGCCAGACGCTCGCCCGATTCTCGATGGTCTTTTGACACGTTTTATCGAATCTCAGGTTTATCAGGGTGTGATGGAGAACCTGGCTTGTGAACAGGCCGCGCGAATGATTGCGATGAAGAGCGCGACTGATAACGCAGGTGACATCATTGGTGATTTGCAGCTGGCGTATAACAAAGCCCGTCAGGCCGCCATTACCCAAGAGATCTCGGAAATCGTGAGCGGTGCAGCATCGGTCTGATGACCCCACGATCCAACTGGTTTTTATGACTTTTAAGATAACGAGGAACTGAGCATGAGTAGCGGACACATCGTTCAGATCATTGGCGCGGTAATCGACGTGGAATTTCCACGGGATTCAGTGCCAAAAATATATGACGCGCTGCTGCTTGAAGGTGGCGAGACGACTCTGGAAGTCCAGCAGCAGCTGGGTGACGGTATCGTTCGTACCATCGCCATGGGTAGCACCGAAGGCCTCAAGCGTGGCCTGAAGGCAGAAAACACCAACGCACCTATTTCCGTCCCGGTTGGCACCAAAACCCTGGGTCGGATCATGGATGTTCTGGGTCGTCCTATCGACGAAGCCGGTGAAATCGGTGAAGAAGAGCGTTGGGCGATCCACCGTAAAGCACCGGGTTATGCTGACCAGGCAGCTTCTGCTGATCTGCTGGAAACAGGCATCAAGGTTATCGACCTGATCTGCCCGTTTGCGAAGGGCGGTAAGGTCGGTCTGTTCGGTGGTGCGGGTGTTGGTAAGACCGTCAACATGATGGAGCTGATCAACAACATCGCCAAAGAGCACTCCGGTCTTTCGGTATTCGCCGGTGTCGGTGAGCGGACCCGTGAAGGTAACGACTTCTACTACGAAATGAAGGAGTCTAACGTTCTCGATAAGGTCGCGATGGTTTACGGCCAGATGAACGAGCCCCCGGGGAACCGTCTGCGTGTGGCACTGACCGGCCTGACCATGGCCGAGAAGTTCCGTGACGAAGGCCGTGACGTTCTGCTGTTCGTTGATAACATTTACCGTTATACGCTGGCAGGTACCGAAGTATCGGCACTGCTGGGTCGTATGCCTTCTGCGGTAGGTTATCAGCCGACTCTGGCAGAAGAGATGGGCCAGCTGCAGGAACGTATCACCTCAACCAAAGATGGTTCGATCACGTCGGTGCAGGCCGTTTACGTTCCTGCGGATGACTTGACTGACCCGTCACCTGCGACCACCTTCTCGCACCTTGATGCGACAGTGGTACTGAGCCGTGATATTGCGTCCAAGGGTATCTACCCTGCGATCGATCCACTGGATTCCACCTCTCGTCAGCTGGATCCACTGGTCATCGGCCAGGAGCACTATGAAGTAGCTCGTGGCGTTCAGACCAACCTGCAGCGCTTCAAGGAACTCAAGGACATCATCGCGATCCTGGGTATGGACGAACTGTCAGAAGAAGACAAACTGACCGTTGCCCGCGCCCGTAAGATTGAGCGTTTCCTGTCGCAGCCGTTCCACGTTGCTGAAGTCTTCACCGGTGCACCCGGTAAGTATGTCTCTCTGAAAGAGACTATCAGCAGCTTCAAAGGGATTCTGGCTGGTGACTATGATGATATGCCTGAGCAGGCGTTCTACATGGTCGGCACAATCGAGGAAGCCGTCGAGAAAGCGAAGGAAATGAAGGCCAAGAAGAAGTAAGGCCCTGTTTCCTGACCGATCAAAGAGGCTAAGAAGATGGCTATGACTTTACATTGTGATGTCGTCAGTGCTGAACAAAAGATCTTTTCCGGGCGGGTCGAGATGCTTATCGCGGCCGGTTCGGAAGGTGATCTGGGTATTGCGCCTGGTCACACACCACTGCTGACTCAGCTCAAGCCGGGTCCGGTACGTGTGATCAAGCAAGGTGGCGAAGAGGAGATCCTCTACGTTTCCGGTGGTTACCTGGAAGTTCAGCCTACAGTGGTGACACTGCTTGCGGACACTGCTGTTCGTGCCAAGGATGTGGACGAGGCAGCGGCGCTTGAAGCGCAGCGCGAAGCAGAGAAAGCACTGGCGAATCAGACCAGTGAATTTGAGTACAGCCGTGCTGCCGTAGAACTGGCTGAAGCGACTGCGATGCTGAGAACGATCCAGCAGCTTCGCAACCACCGCTAAGACCACTGCTGTATATCAGGCTCTGAAAAGGCCGCATCCTGAAGTAACGACCGGTTTAGGTAACGTTATGACAGGGGGCGGCTTTTTTTTTGGCTATTGGACAAGGTATTGTGTCCGCACTGTTGCAACCAACGGACCGTCGAAGGAAAACCGATTGTTATGACGCAACCACTGCACGTTGTTATTCTCGCCGCCGGACAAGGCTCGCGGATGAAATCCGCACTCCCCAAAGTGCTCCACAAAGTGGCCGGCCGGCCGATGCTCCATCATGTGATTGGTACGGCTCGCTCGCTGGGTGCCACCGGCATTCACGGCGTTATCGGTCATGGCGCGGACCAGGTGCGTGAGGTAACGCCGGCGGACTATATTCAGTGGGCGTTGCAAACGGAGCAACTGGGTACCGGTCACGCCGTCGCCCAGGCATTGCCTCAGCTCCCGGATGATGCCCGGGTGCTGATTCTTTACGGTGATGTACCGCTGACCCGACAGGACACATTGGCGCATCTTGCGGATCAGGTCAGTGATCAGTCGATTGGTCTGCTAACGGTGCGGCTGGATAATCCGGATGGCTACGGCCGTATCTTGCGGGATGCCGAAAACAAGGTGCTCGCGATCGTCGAGCAGAAGGACGCGTCAGCGGAGCAGTTGGCGGTTAACGAGGTCAATACCGGCATTCTTGCGGTTTCTGCCCGGCATCTGAAAGACTGGCTGCCCCAGCTTTCCAACAGTAATGCCCAGGGCGAGTATTATCTGACCGATGTTATCTCGATGGCAGTTGAGCGTGGCATCGAAGTGAAGGTCGCCCATCCCGAAACCGAATATGAAGTGCAGGGCGTCAACAATCGCCAGCAACTTGCGGAGCTTGAACGCTGGTATCAGTTGAATGAAGCTCGCAGACTAATGACGGAAGGGGCGACTTTGGCGGATCCTGCCCGGGTCGATGTGCGCGGGCCGCTGACAATTGGGCAGGACATCACGATCGATATCAATGTGGTGTTTGAGGGTGAAGTCACGCTTGGAAATCGGGTATCCATTGGCCCTAACTGCCTGATACGCAATGCCTCAATCGCCAATGACGCCGTTATCGAAGCCAACTCGGTAATCGATGGCGCGCAGGTCGGTGAAGGCGCCCACATAGGTCCTTTCGCGCGGTTGCGTCCAGGCACCGAGTTGGCGCGTAATACCAAGGTTGGTAATTTTGTCGAAACCAAAAAGGCAATTGTCGGGGAAGGCAGTAAAATTAACCACCTGAGCTACGTCGGTGATGCTGAGCTGGGACGCGATGTGAATGTGGGTGCAGGGACCATCACCTGCAACTATGATGGAGTCAATAAGTTCCAGACGCGCATTGGCAACGGTGTATTCGTCGGATCCAATTCGTCACTGGTCGCACCGGTGACGATCGCTGAAGGCGCAACCATAGGGGCCGGCTCTACCATTACCCGGGATGTTGAACCGGAAGAGCTGGCTGTCGCCCGCGGTAAGCAGCGTAATATTCAAAACTGGCAACGACCCCGCAAGCAGTAAATCAGCGTCGACAACGCCTTACGGATTAACAGGAACAACACGATGTGTGGAATTGTAGGTGCAGTATCTGAGAGGGACGTCCAGGAAATTCTGCTGGAAGGCCTTCGCCGTCTCGAGTACCGGGGTTACGACTCCGCCGGTATGGCGATTTTCGGTAATGACGGCAATATTATGCGGGAACGGGAAGTGGGCAAGGTCAGCGCCCTTGGCGATGTCCTGGCCAAATCCGGGCATAAGGGCGTCACCGGTATTGCGCACACGCGTTGGGCGACCCACGGTGAACCATCGAAAATCAATGCACACCCCCACATGTCGGGCGATCGGCTGGCGATTGTTCACAACGGTATCATTGAAAACTATCAGCAGTTGCGGGAACGCCTCAAGGGTGAGGGCTTTGTCTTTACCTCCCAGACTGACACCGAAGTCGTGGCACATCTGGTTGAATCCTATTATCGCACCCAGGGCGACATACTTTCGGCTGTTCGCAGCGCGATCACCGAGCTACGGGGTGCATTCGCCCTGGCGGTTCTGCGTGCAGATGAGCCGGACCGCCTGATCGTTTGCCGGGAAGGCAGCCCACTGGTCGTAGGTGTAGGCATTGGTGAGCACTTTATTGCTTCCGACCAGCTCGCGCTTTTGCCGGTAACCGACCGTTTCATGTTCCTTGAAGAAGGCGACATTGCAGAAATCCGCAAGGATGCTGTGCAGATCTGGGACAAGACCGGAGCCAAAGCGGAGCGCGCAGTCAATCGCTTTGAGTACGGCCTGGATGCCGCAGACAAGGGCGAGTACCGTCATTACATGCTCAAGGAAATCTACGAGCAGCCCAAAGTCATCCAGGCCACAATGGAAGGCCGCCTGACTGACAGCCGGGTGCTGGAACAGGCACTGGGAACGGCCGCAGAGAATCTTCTGGCCGACATCCGTCACGTTCAGATCATCGCCTGTGGTACCAGCTATCATGCCGGTATGGTCGCCCGATACTGGATCGAGGAACTGGCAGGCGTGCCCTGCTCGGTTGAGGTGGCATCGGAATATCGCTATCGCAAACACGTGATCCAGAAGGACACCCTGTTCCTGAGTATCTCCCAGTCGGGTGAAACCGCCGATACTCTGGCGGCACTGCGTCAGGCAAAAGAAGCCGGGTTCCGTGCCGCCCTGGCTATCTGCAATGTGCCGGGCAGCTCTCTGGTTCGGGAATCGGATCTGGTGATCATGACGCAGGCTGGTCCCGAAATTGGTGTTGCGTCCACCAAGGCCTTTACTACCCAGCTGACCGCACTGTTGATCTTCACCCTCGCGCTGGCGCGCCACAATGGTCTTGATCAGGAAAAAGAGGCGGAAATCGTACGCGAGCTTCGCAAGCTCCCGGGCCAGGTTGAGCAGGTGCTGGCACTCGATAGCAAGATTGCAGACATGAGCCGTGCCTTTATGGACAAGAACCACAGCCTGTTCCTGGGGCGCGGTACCTTGTTCCCTGTCGCGCTCGAAGGAGCGCTCAAGCTCAAGGAAATCTCCTACATCCACGCCGAGGCCTATCCGGCGGGTGAGCTAAAGCATGGCCCACTGGCGCTGGTCGATAGCGAAATGCCGGTAGTCACCATTGCGCCGAACAACACCCTGCTCGAAAAGCTGAAATCAAACCTCGAGGAAGTCCGGGCCCGGGGCGGTGAGCTGTTTGTATTTGCTGACGGTGCCGCAGGCCTGGCGAATGAAGACGGTACTCACGTCATGGCGATTCCTGAGGTGCACCCGATTACCGCGCCGATCGTGTATACGATTCCGCTCCAGTTGCTGTCGTACCACGTGGCCGTGCTCAAAGGTACGGACGTTGATCAGCCAAGGAACCTCGCCAAGAGTGTCACCGTTGAATAACGGGCACTGACGCGCAAGTCTGATATCGCACAGGGAAAGTGCATGATCTCGCCATTTATTGCTGCATTTACCGGCACTGCGGTTGAGTTTTTTGAGACCGCAGTGATCGCCTACGCCATTGTGCGGGCCGGGTACCCCCGGGAAGCACTGACCGCGGTTGTGATCGGTCATGTACTGGTGGCTGTTCTGGCCATCACCCTTCTTCCGTTGAACCAGATGCTACCCGTTTTCTGGCTAAGGGTATTGGCTGCCTTTCTGCTGACGGCCATGGGCCTGCACTGGACCCAGAAATCTATACGCCGGCTGATTGCCAATAAGCGTCCACGTTGGGCAGAAGATCCTTTAGGCAAGCTGAAGGTGTCGCCCACCGCGGAAGCTGCCGTTCAGGCATTTTCCCCGTTTGTGTTTCTGGTCATGGCAAAGAGTTCAGTAGTAGAAGCGGCGGAAATCGTTGTGGTTGTGCTGCCCATCGGAGCCGCAACGGCGGCCTGGAACCAGGTTCTGTGGGGTGTCGCTGCGGGAATTAGCGCCGTAACGGCTGTGGCGCTGGTATTACACGGGCGCATGAAGTCAGTGCCCGAGGTCAAGCTCAAGCTGGCAATCGGGCTTGTTCTGCTTGCTCTGGGGCTCTCCTGGTGTGTCGAGATTTATCAGGATTACCCGGGCCAGCTCGAAGGTTAGCCTGACATTTGCCGCGAGCCGGAGTCGCTCTTTGATGAGGCACTGCCCCGGGTTTGTCGCTTCCTGGGTGCCGCATGCGCGGGGCAGGTTTCGGTCCGCAACCTTTTCCACGCATTGCAAAGAGACACCGGCGATCCGGCCATCAATATCACTGAATCACTCATACTTATTCCCCTCCATTAGCGGCTACTTTCTGGAGAATGGTATATGGCTTTGATTAATGCAAATGATAACCACTATTATTTGATGACAAGCTTGAAGAATTAACCGGCTAACGCCCATTACTGAAGGCCCCGAGCGCTATATTACGATTCCACAATACCGTATTGCTCTGGTCATAACTGGTTGTAATTTGCTCAACTCCGGTGCCAAACACGAGCCGGTTCTGGTACAATTCCGCGCCCTGTTTACGAGCCCGTATACCCGGGACACGGGGTGTAGTCGCTTCGGGCTCACCGGAGTATCGCTGCAATGGCTGATGCTTCGATAACGGATAGCCTTTTCTCCGAGTCTTAACCCTCTGACTGAATAGAATAATTATCATGCCATCAACAATAATAGGCGGTTTTGCCGCAAACTTTCTTGGCAATGCGCCTACCTGGTACAAGCAGGCTATCCTGTTATTTCTGGTGGTGAACCCGCTGGTACTGTGGACACTAGGGCCGGTTGTTGCCGGCTGGTTATTGGTGGCCGAGTTTATCTTTACCCTGGCGATGGCTCTGAAATGCTACCCGCTGCTACCTGGCGGACTGCTGGCAACAGAAGCGCTGATCATCGGACTGACCTCTGCCGATGCGGTTTATCTTGAGGTGCTCAATAACCTGCCGGTTATCATGCTGTTGATGTTCATGGTGGCGGGCATTTATTTCATGAAAGACCTGCTGCTGGTGACCTTTACCCAGATTCTGGTGGGGGTGCGGTCCAAATCCACCCTGTCGTTGCTATTCAGTCTGGTTGCAGCGGTGTTGTCGGCATTTCTGGATGCCCTGACTGTGACGGCCGTCATTATCAGCGTGGCGGTGGGCTTTTTCTCGGTCTACCACAAAGTGGCCTCCGGTAAGGGCTATCAGCATGACGATCACAATTCCGGCAGTGACCACGACGTTATCGAATTGCACAGGGAAGATCTGGAGCAGTTCCGCGCCTTTTTGCGCAGCCTGCTGATGCACGGTGCCGTGGGTACGGCGCTTGGCGGCGTCGCGACCATGGTAGGCGAACCGCAAAACCTGCTGATCGCCAAGGTTGTGGGCTGGGATTTTGGCGAATTCTTCCTGCGTATGGCGCCAGTCAGTATACCGGTGCTGATAGCGGGTCTTCTCACCTGCCTGCTGCTCGAAAAAATGGGCTGGTTTGGTTACGGCGCCCGTTTGCCCAAACCGGTAAGACAGGTGCTGGAAGAGTTCGCGGCTAACGAGCGCGCACGTCGCACTCCGTCTGATCGCGCCGCGCTCTGGGTTCAGGGGATGGCGGCGGTCGTGTTGGTTTTCGGTCTGGCCTTTCACGTGGCTGAAGTTGGCCTGATCGGGCTACTGGTTATCGTGCTGATCACCTCGTTTACGGGTGTGACCGATGAGCATCAGATTGGCAAGGCGTTTCAGGAAGCCTTGCCCTTTACCTCGTTGTTGGTGGTGTTTTTCGCGGTGGTGGCGATCATCCACGACCAGCACCTGTTCAAGCCCATCATCGACTATGTGTTGTCGTTGCCGGCTTCCGAGCAGCCGGGCATGTTTTTTGTAGCGAACGGCCTGTTATCGATGATCAGCGATAACGTGTTTGTGGCAACCGTGTATATCAGTGAGATCAAACAGGCGCTGTTGGATGGCCATATCTCGGAGGCGCATTTCCAGCAGTTGGCGGTCGCGATCAACACCGGTACCAACCTGCCCAGCGTGGCCACGCCAAATGGACAGGCGGCGTTCCTGTTCCTGCTGACATCCGCCATCGCGCCGCTGGTCAGGCTTTCCTACGGTCGTATGGTCTTGATGGCGCTGCCGTACACCCTGGTGATGGGTTCGGTCGGCCTGTTGTGTGTGGTTTACCTGACGTAATAGAGACCCAAGATGCTTTTCAGGCGGGCGCTGTGTCCGGACACGGCGTAATCCCGCATTGTGATGAATACCCCAAAGGCTTGCTGTCATGTTGTTGTCGTTGAAGAAGAACTGGTTTTCCAATGTCCGTGGCGATCTTCTCGCGGGCGTCGTGGTCGCTCTGGCACTGATTCCGGAGGCGATTGCCTTTTCAATTATCGCCGGTGTTGATCCGCGGGTCGGGCTCTACGCCTCTTTCTGTATCGCCGTAGTGATTGCCTTCGCCGGCGGACGCCCGGGGATGATATCGGCGGCGACCGGCGCAATGGCGCTGCTGATGGTAACGCTGGTAAAAGAGCACGGGCTTGAGTATCTGCTGGCGGCGACGCTGCTCACCGGGGTGATCCAGATTGCCGCCGGTTTTCTGAAGCTGGGTTCGCTGATGCGGTTTGTTTCGCGCTCGGTAGTCACCGGTTTTGTGAACGCCCTGGCGATTCTGATCTTCATGGCGCAGTTACCCGAGCTGACGAATGTTACCTGGCATGTTTATGCGATGACGGCCGCAGGCCTGGGGATTATCTACCTGTTCCCGTTGATTCCCCGCATCGGCAAAGTGCTGCCTTCGCCGCTGATTTGTATTGTCTCGCTGACCGTTGTAGCGATTGTGCTCAACATCGATGTCCGCACCGTTGGTGATATGGGGGAACTGCCGGATACGCTGCCGATTTTTCTCTGGCCAGATGTACCGATGACTCTGGAAACCCTCTGGATCATCCTGCCGTACTCTCTGCCGTTGGCAGTTGTAGGTCTGCTGGAATCGCTGATGACGGCCACGATTGTGGACGATCTGACCGATACCACCAGCGACCGTAATCGCGAGTGCAAAGGTCAGGGCATCGCCAACATTGGTTCCGGTCTGCTGGGGGGCATGGCTGGCTGCGCCATGATCGGTCAGTCGATCATTAACGTGAAATCCGGTGGCCGCACCCGCCTGTCTACCCTTACCGCCGGTGTATTCCTGCTGGTGATGGTGCTGGTTTTGGACGAATGGTTGGTCCAGATCCCAATGGCAGCATTGGTGTCTGTGATGATCATGGTTTCCATCGGTACTTTCAGCTGGGATTCGCTGCGCAACCTGCGCAAGTATCCGCTTTCTACCAATATCGTCATGCTGGTGACGGTAATTGTGGTGGTGGCGACTCATAACCTGGCGCTGGGTGTGTTTGCCGGTGTGCTCTTGGCTGCGTTGTTCTTCGCCAACAAGATCGGGCACTACATGGCGGTCACCTCCGAGATCAACGAAACCGGCAGCAAGCGGGTTTACACTGTGGTAGGCCAGGTGTTCTTCAGCTCCACCGAAAAGTTCCTGTCGTCGTTTGATTTCAAGGAAGCGGTGGATGAGGTCGTGATTGATCTCAGCCGGGCGCACTTCTGGGATATAACCGCTGTGGGCGCGCTCGACAAAGCCGTGATCAAGTTCCGCCGTGAAGGGGCAGATGTAGAAGTGATCGGCCTGAATGAAGCAAGCAGCACCATTGTCGACCGCTTTGGCGTGCACGACAAAGCCGAAGCAGCCGATGGCCTGATCGGACACTAATGACGGACACCGGTCTGTCGGTGCATGATAGACCGGTGCCAAATGATTAAAACAAGATCCGAAACGAGGTGTACATGAGCCAAGACGTCGTGCCCCCGGCAGCCACCAACCACGTTGTAGCCTGTATCGACGGTTCCCGATCGACCACCGCGGTGTGTGATTACGCCGCCTGGGCCAGCCAGCGTCTGGCAGCCTCGCTGATGCTGTTCCATGTACTGGATCATGGCCGGTATCCGACTGAGCCGGATCTGGCCGGCAGTATCGGGCTGGGTAGTCGCGAGCATCTGCTGGAAGAACTGGCGGAACTGGACCAGCAGCGCAGCAAGCTGGCGCTGGAGCAAGGCAAGCACATGCTCGAAGCTGCAGAACGCCGGGTGACAGACGATGGGGTCACCTCCATTGTCCAGCGTCAGCGCCATGGTGATCTGGGCGAGTGCCTGCTGGATATCGAAGCGGACATCCGTTTGCTGGTGGTGGGCCTGCACGGCGAAAGCAGTACCGATCGTGATGTGCATATCGGCAGTCAGCTTGAAACCGTCATTCGCACATTGCATCGCCCGATTTTGCTGGTGCCGGATGAATACACCGAACCGCGTAGCGCCATGCTGGCATTCGATGGCAGTGAAACCGCCATGCGGGGTGTTGAACTGCTGGCCAGCAGTCCGATCTTCAAGGCATTTCCGTTGCATCTGGTGATGGTCGCGACTGAATCGGAGGAACGCTGGAACCAACTACGCACTGCCGAGAAAGCCTTGGCTGCGAGCGGTTGTGAAGTTCATCTTGCAATCCGCGAGGGCGATGTTGAAAAAACGCTGCACAGCTATCAACAGGAAAACGCGATTGATCTGCTGGTAATGGGCGCTTACGGACACTCTCGCATTCGCCAGTTTCTGGTGGGCAGCACGACCACCAACATGTTGAAAACCAGCACCACTCCGCTCGTTATACTGCGATAAACGCATGGCGTGCTGGTTGCCCGTGCCAGCACGCAAGCGATCCGGTGTGGCCGGCTTAAAGGCCGCCGGGCATTAGCGTCACAGTGAGACAAAATTCTACTAGCCTGACTTTATGCGCTTGCGGTAGGCTCTGAATCACAATGACAATAATCAGAACCTACGGCGTAATTGTGCAGTTCACTCCCTGGAGCCATTTTTAATGGCAGCATCTCTTTCGTTGTGTAACGGCTTCGGGTACCGAGCGTACCAGCGAGTGCGATGCGTCGTGTTGCTGATGGTCCTGTCGATACCGGCATTTGTCGCGGCGGCAGAAAAACCATTGCTGCGTATCGGTTATGTCGAGTTTCCCCCCTATGAATATCAAAATGACGCTGGTGAAGCGGCCGGGTCGTTTATCGAGCTGAGCCAGAGAGTAGCGGAAGAGGCGGGCTATCGCGTCGAATTCGTTTATCTGCCTATCAGCCGGATCTACCTGTTTCTGCAGCAAGGGCGGATTGACGTCTGGCCGGGACTGACGGGTATTCCAATGCTCGAAAAGCAGGTAATTGTCAGTGCCAGCCACCCCATTCGGGTAGAGTTGGCGGCCTGGTTTCTTGGCGACACCCCCCCGCTGACCCAATTTGATGATCTGCGGGGTAAACGGCTGATTCTTATCTCGGGGTACACCTACGGCGGGCTTGCGAACTATCTGAAGGGGCTGGATGACGTGGAACTGACCTATACCACCAATCATCGGTCAGCCCTTGATATGTTGCAGCGGGACAGGGGGGACTACCTGCTCGATTATGTGGAGCCAATCAAATCAACGCCGGGGCACGACAGCTTCAAAGGATTACAGCATTCGTTTGTGCGTGAACGGATCGCCGGCTGGATTTTCTCGCGGGAAAGACCTGACGCCGTGCGATACCGTGATGAATTTGATGCCGCGTATCAGCGTTTGCGAGAAAGGGATGGCCACTCGACAGACTTCTCCAGCCCCGCTCCGGGCACTTTGCCGGGCTTCCCTGAGAGTCTGGTTCGTCAAGCACCCGCCGGCGTTGGCGAGTAACGGTAGCCGTGTTGGGAAGGGCAACTTATCAATGTTACGGATTGGTTTGTGTTCAGATTCAAAGGTAATAAGGGAAGCGCCATGACGGCTGCCCCGGTAAGACGACTGATCTGTTTTTGGCTGGCGGGCATGCTGCTTGCCGCGCCAGTGGCGGCCAGGAGCCTGCCAGAGTTGCGCGTGGGTTATATTGAATTCCCACCCTTCAACTATACCGATGAAAGTGGCGAGCCAGCAGGCCCCTGGGTGGATATGACGGAAGCGGTTGCCGAAATGGCCGGTTATGCCGTCAAATGGAAATCGCTGCCGATCGCGCGGGTGTACCGATATCTTGCGCAGGGCAACATTGATTTATGGTTGGGCGTGGCCGATCTTCCGGTGCTGAAAGACAAGGTTGTCGAGAGCGCCAGCAGCCCCATGACGATCCGGTTGATGGCGTTCCACAAAAAAGGCGTACCGGATATTACCTCAGTGTCGGAGCTTGAAGGCAAGCGACTCCTGCTGATTGCCGGCTTCACCTATCTCAATGTGCTGGACAATGTTGACCTTGATCCAGAGAAAACAGCCGCAGCCCCCAATCACCATGCTGCCCTGACGATGATGCAGCTAGGGCGCGCCGACTACCTGCTCGATTACGACGAACCCGTATACGCGGAGCAGCAAAAGTTTCCGGAACTGGCGCTTGAAGGCGCGCCTATCTATCAACTACGTGGCGCTTTTGTCGTGTCACGCCAACATCCGGATGCCCAGCGTGTCGTTGACCGGCTGGATGCGGCCTATCAGTCATTGATCGCATCGGGTCAGTTGCGGCACTTGCAGCATGACCGCCTTGCCCCGCTTGCTGAACATCCCGAAACACCCGAAGATTAGCGATCAGCAACACCCGGCTATGGGTGTTCGACGAGGATATCGCCGTACCAAGCCGTTGCCGATTCGCCGGTATTGTCTGAATCGCTCATAATTCCGATCCCCATGATCTCCGGCGGCGCCTCCCCGAATGCGGCCTTATAGTCGGCCACGATATCCCGCTCTACAGTGATCCATTGCCCCGCCTCTTCGTCACCGCTGGTGACGGCAATCATCATCGTCTGCTCTGTGAACGGATTGGTGACGATCTCGCCGACCGGCAGCTTATTGGCCCAGATATAGTTCAGCGCGTTACCGGGCAGGGCATCGCCATACAGTAGCTCTGCTGTTTTGCGTTTGGCACGCTCAAAGAAACCGGCACTGTCCGGATCAAACTGAAAGGCAACGTAGATGCGGGCAGGATAGTCATCTCCGGACTTTTTGCGCGCATCACCCGCTTTGAAAACCCCACTGACCTTCCAGCGCCAACGCAGAATCAGCCGATCACGCGGCACAATCGACACCCTGGCAATCAGCCCTGAAGCACCACCATCGGTTTCCGCCCGCACCACCTGAACCCCGTCTTCATCAACCAGTGTGTAGCGGCTGAGCTTGTCGATACTGGGAAATTCCAGCGGCGCCCATCCGTCATCCAATGATGTCATGGCGGAGAAGGGAGGGACTGACTGATCGCTCGCCTCCGCCCAGGCCGGCGCGGGCAGTGTCGTCAGCAGCAATAGCAGTAGGGTAAAGACGGGGACAAGTGACGACATAAACGCTCCAGGGCGAAATCAGAATCTGTCGTGCCATTCTGAAACTTTACTTGTTGCCCGTCTACCTGGTCTATATAGTGTTTTTATTCTTGGTCAGCCACCATATGTAGTGATTATTGAGTAATCAATCGATCCTGCGATGATGAGTGGCGGGGAAGCAACACGCTTCCCGCGGGAATCCGGTGAGACTCCGGAACTGACGCGCAGCGGTATTGGGGAACGCGCGTGACCGGTGCCGCACAGAGTTTTCGGAAAAACGTTCTCGAAACAACGTTTCCAAAACAACCTGTGCGGGCACAGACACTGAGCAATCGGGAAGTCGTCACGTTAGGCCGCAGGCACATTTGCCTGCATGCCCCTGAGTCCGAAGACCAGCCAGGAATGTATGGCCCGTGCAAACGGCGCCATTCGACTGCACCTTCGCGACTCAGGGTGAGCAGATAACGGATCCTGCCCGAGAACTTTTTCACGGCCGGCTGCCGTCCTGCGTACGCGAAGGAAAGGAATTCAAACGCGTACTCAGGAGACTCATCATGCCCAGTGCGGCTATTTCTGCCCCAGCCTCAACAAAGACGGCGCACGATTCTGCGCCCATCAGTTCACTCCGGGTGATCAAGCGCAACGGCCAGCTCGTTGATTTTGATGCCAGCAAAATTGACGTGGCCATCACCAAAGCCTTTCTCGCGATAGAAGGCGACAAGGCAGCCGGGTCCGCCCATATCCACGACGCCGTTCGCCAGGTCAGTCAGCAGGTGATCAGCGCCCTGAGCCGGCGATTGCAGGCGGGTGGCACCGTGCATATTGAAGATATTCAGGATCAGGTCGAGCTTGAACTGATGCGCGGTGAAGCACATAAAGTCGCCCGCGCCTATGTGCTCTATCGCGAAGCCCACGCTCAGGAGCGCGCCCAACTGGCGCCGGTAGAAGAGCACCCAACCCTGAGAGTTATGCTGGCGGACAAACAGAGCGCACCGCTGGATCTGGGGCTGATGAAGTATCAGGTCGAACAGGCCTGCGCTGGCCTGGACGGCGTTGATGCGGACACCATTGTCGACGATGCCCTGCGCAATCTGTATGACGGTATCCCCGAACACGACGTCCTCAACGCGCTCATCATGACCGCGCGCGGCCGCATAGAACAGGAGCCCGACTACAGCGCGGTGACCGCGCGCCTGCTGCTGGAACAGCTGCGACTGGAATCCGGCCGGGTGTTGGAACTGCCCATGCAAACGCCGTTGGTGGATGTCTACCCGCAGGCACTGACCCGTTTTATCGCACTGGGTATTGAACGTGAGCTGTTGGACCCGGCGCTGGCGGATTTTGATCTCGACCGGCTGGGCGCCGCCCTCAAGCCGGAACGCGATCTCCAGTTCAGTTTCCTCGGGCTGCAAACCCTCTACGACCGGTACTTTATCCACCTGAACGACAAGCGCCTGGAATTGCCGCAGGTATTCTTCATGCGGGTCGCGATGGGGTTGTCGCTACGCGAGGATGATCTGGATGCGCGTGCTATCGAATTCTATGAGCTGCTGTCGTCATTCGACTATATGGCATCCACACCTACGCTATTTAACAGCGGCACCCGCCATTCACAGCTCTCATCCTGTTACCTGACCACCGTCAGCGATGACCTCGACGGCATTTACGGCGCGATCAAGGACAACGCATTGCTATCGAAATGGGCGGGCGGTCTGGGTAACGACTGGACGCCGGTGCGATCGCTGGGTGCCCACATCAAAGGCACCAATGGCCGTAGCCAGGGCGTAGTGCCCTTTCTCAAGGTGGTCAACGACACTGCCGTCGCAGTAAACCAGGGAGGCAAACGTAAAGGCGCCGTTTGTGCCTATCTGGAATCCTGGCATCTGGATATCGAGGAATTTCTCGAGCTGCGCAAGAACACCGGTGACGAGCGCCGCCGCACTCACGACATGAACACCGCCAACTGGGTGCCGGATCTACTGCTGGAGCGGATGCGCGCCGACGCCAACTGGACACTGTTCTCGCCTAACGACGTGCCGGATCTGCACGATCTGTACGGTGCTGCGTTCCGCACCCGTTATGAAGAATACGAAGCCAAGGCCGAGCGGGGCGAAATCAGCCTGTTCAAGACTGTCCCGGCGAAGCAGCTGTGGCGGAAGATGTTGACCGTGCTGTTCGAAACCGGCCATCCCTGGATCACGTTCAAAGATCCCTGCAACCTGCGCTCGCCCCAGCAGCACACTGGCGTGGTGCATTCGTCCAACCTGTGTACCGAAATCACCCTGAATACCAGTGAACAGGAAATCGCCGTCTGTAACCTGGGTTCAGTGAACCTCGCAGCCCACATTCGCGACGGGGAGCTGGACGTGCAGCGGCTGGAACGCACCGTCAACACCGCCGTGCGCATGCTCGATAACGTCATCGATATTAACTTCTACGCGGTACCGCAGGCGCGCGAGGCGAACATGCATCACCGGCCCGTGGGGTTGGGGCTGATGGGCTTTCAGGACGCGCTTTACCGTCTTGGCCTGCCATATGCCAGCGCGGAAGCAGTTGAATTTGCCGACCTGTCGATGGAGCAATTGAGCTATTTCGCCCTGCGTGCTTCAGCCGAACTGGCGAAAGAGCGCGGTGCCTACGCAACCTACGAAGGCTCGCTCTGGTCACAGGGCATTCTGCCGATTGACTCGCTGAACAACCTGAAAGCCGCACGCCGGGAAGAGGACTTCAGCGTCAACAGTGAAAGCCGTTTGGATTGGGCGCCAGTGCGCGACCTGATCCGCGAACACGGTATTCGCAATTCCAACGTTATGGCGATTGCACCCACCGCGACCATTTCCAATATCGTTGGCGTGTCCCAGTCGATCGAACCGGCGTATCAGAACCTGTTTGTGAAATCGAACCTGTCCGGCGAATTCACGGTGATCAATCCCTCGCTGGTCAACGACCTGAAGGCGCTGGGCCTGTGGGACAACGTCATGGTCAACGATCTTAAATACTACGACGGCTCAGTGCAGCAGATCGACCGCGTACCGGCGGACATCAAGGCGCGGTATGCCACCGCATTTGAGCTGGATTCCCGCTGGCTGGTGGAAGCCGCCTCGCGTCGCCAGAAATGGCTGGATCAGGGCCAGAGCCTTAACCTGTACATGGCGGAACCGTCCGGTCGCAAGCTGGACGAACTGTATCAACTGGCATGGGAGCGGGGCTTGAAAACCACTTATTACCTGCGATCGCTGGGGGCCACCGGAGCGGAGAAATCGACGCCGGTTGCTGCGCCTGCCCCACAGGTTTGCTCGATAGATGAGCCTGATTGCGAGGCATGTCAGTAAGTACTGACTTCTATGACAGGGGCTGCTTTGAAGCCCCTAATCAGATCAACGAATTCAAGATCCAGGAGTAACCCCATGCTGAACTGGGATGACGAACCGCAAACAAGCGCCGAGTCCAACGCTTCTACCACGCTTGCCAGCGAAGGCCCGCGCCCCGTCAATGTTGACGACAAGCGGGTGATCAACGGCACTACCGATATCAACCAACTGGCACCGTTCAAGTACCCCTGGGCGTGGGAATACTTCATGAACGCCAACAAGAACCACTGGACGCCGCTGGACGTGAACATGTCCCAGGACATCCACGACTATCACCACCGCCTGTCCGCGCCGGAAAAACACATCTATGAAAACGTACTGGCCTACCTGACCACCTCCGACATTATCGCCATGCGCAATATCGGGTTGGCCGTGATGGAGAAAATGAGCGCCCCGGAACTGCAAATCTACCAGGCCCGGCAGGTGTACGAAGAAGCCCTGCACACCTGGACCTACCAGCACTGCATCGAAACCCTCAACCTTGACCAAAGCGAGATCTATAACCGCTACCGCGTGGTGCCGGAGATCAATCAGAAAATCCAGGTTGCCAATCGCCGCCTCAATGCGGCCATGCGTTCCGACATGAACCTGCGTCATCCTGATGACCTGCAGGAATTCGTCATGTCGTACCTGTTTTTCGCTGCGGTGTTTGAGGGCTGCTGGTTCTATAACGGCTTCAGCCCGATATTCGCCCTGCAACGTCGCGGCCTGATGCGCGGCACCGGCGAACAACTCCAGTACATCCTGCGCGACGAGGCCATGCATTTTTCCTTCGGCCTCAAAGTCGTCAACCAGATCCTCGAAGAAGAAAACATCACCCTCGACCCCAAAGCGGTGCGCGACATGTGGGACGAGTCCGAGGCTGCCGAAAGCGCCTACGCTAACTATGTGCTGCGCGACCCGATTCTGGGGTATTCAGCGGACTACCATTCCGAGCAGTTCCGTTTCGTCGCCAACCGCCGCGCTCGTACTGTCGGGCTGGACGAACCTTTTCCCGGCGCGAAAAACGTCTCACCCTGGCTGGACGAACAGGCCACCATGCGCAAAGAGAAAAACTTCTTTGAAACCAGAGTGATCGAGTACCAGACCGGAGCGCAGCTCGAGTGGTAAGCGCTTACTGACCCTCAACCCAACGGACCGCGCACCCCGGCAAAACCCTGGCCCAGCACATGGGTGTAGATTTGGGTGGTGCGCAGGTCAGAATGGCCGAGAAGATCTTGCACTGTTCGAATATCGTTCCCGTGCTTCAGGAGTTCTGTGGCGAAGGTGTGCCTGAAGGTGTGACAGCCGGCGGGCTTGCCTAGACCGGATTCAGCGACTGCGGCTCTAACCGCCTTTTGGACTGAGCTGGTGTGAATATGGTGACGAACGACCTTGCCGAAGTCGTTTTTAGTTAGATTGTGGGACGTAAACAGCCATTGCCAATCCAGTGACATATCGGCACCGGGATACTTTCGAGCCAGTGCAAATGGAAGGCTTACCGGTGTTTGCAGGGCTAAGTCCTTCTCCTTCCATGCCTTTCGTATCCAGGCAATGTGACGCTCCAGCTCTGCGATCAGGCTACCTGGCATAAGGGTCGTTCTGTCTTTTGCGCCTTTTCCGTCCCGAACGATAATGATCTGATTACTGAAATCGATATCCTTCACCCGTAAACGACAGGCTTCGGTAACCCGCAGGCCAGAGCCGTACATTAACGACGCAAGAAGCCGATAAGGCACTCCCAGTTTGCCAATGACATTAACGGCTTCTTCGTGGGAGAGCACGACGGGCAGGCGTTTGGGCTTTTTAGAGCGAACAACAGACCCAATCTCGCCCAAAGGTGCATCAAGCACCTTGGAATAAAGGAACACCAAAGCATTCAGCGCCAAGGCTTGAGTAGCCGCCGCCACATTGCGATGGACAGCTAGCCACGTGAGAAATTCGTTCACCTCACTTGGCCCCATATCCTTGGGGTGCCGCATCTGGTGAAACCGAATAAAAAAGCGAATCCAGTACCAGTAGGATTTTTCGGTACGAATGCTGTACCGGTTAACTCGAATGACCGCCCGAACCTGATCACGAAGGCGAGGTTGAGGTTGAATGCCGTCCAATTTGGCTTATCTCCTTTTGCTGTATATTTATACAGTATTATTGTGTGGGCGAAAGATGGAAGTCAAACGAATACATGGCGGTTTGGTAACAGCTTGGCTAAGATATTGATAAATAAACGACTTGATGCCGTGAAACGTGAGAGGGAAGTGGAGTTATCGAGAACGCACTTTTCTGCACTAACGTGGAATTCGGTCTAACTGCTGTTATGTGATCAAGAAAGCGAAACTTATAGTATGAATGAAGTCGAATCTGAGGAATTAAAGGGCATTAAAAAACGTATCCTATTAATTCGCCTAGTTTGTTTGCCTGGCCCAATGTTCTTAGGTTTTGGTTATTACGGGCTAGCAGTATTAGATGGTGATACAAGTGGTAGTTTTCTTCCAATACTAGGTAATGCTACTGTGTCCTATTCTGTAATTGCAATAGGCGCTCTTACCATGGCAGTAGAGTTTTCGAAGTTAAGGCCACTATGGAAACGTCAGCGAGAATTAAAATCCAGCTAAAACACATAACAAGAAAAAGCAGCAACGCACAACAAGTTGTGCTGGACGTCCGTACCGGCCGCCGCTGTTTTAGGCGTTGAGGCTGTAGAAAAACCCCAAATCAGACTGGTTTTGGTAGCATTGGGCAAACAGACAAGGAGCCGTCGGCATGCCTCGTTTCAAGCACTACAACTACGACCAGGACGCCATGGTCGTGATCAACTACCAGGAACAGCTCCAGCCCGGCACCTTTGAACACGCGGTGCATTATCTGATCGAACACAAGCTGGACCTGACCATTTTCGACCCGAAGTACAACAACGACGCCACGGGTCGCGTTGCCTACGATCCCGCCATCCTGCTGAAGATCATCCTGTTCGCCTATTCCAAAGGCATCACCTCCAGTCGCGAGATCCAGTGGTGTTGCGAGACCAATATCATCTTCAAAGCCCTGTCCTGCGATACGGTGCCGCACTTCACCACCCTGGCTGCGTTCGTGAGCCGCCATGCAGACGAGATCGAAGCACTGTTCGAGCAGGTGCTGCTGGTGTGCCACGAACAGGGTTTGCTAGGCAACGAACTGTTCGCCATCGACGGCTGCAAAATGTCCTCCAACGCCGCCAAAGAGTGGTCCGGCACCTTCAAGGAACTGGGCGAGAAGCGCACCAAGTTACGACGTCTGATTCAGTACCACCTCAAAGAACACCACCAGCGGGATGAGGCAGAAACCGAAGCCGAACTGGACCGGGATATCCGGCGAGCCAAAACCACACTCTCCCTGGATGAGTCCCTCAAAAAGGTGGACCGCTTCCTAAAGACGAGTAGCCCAAGGATGGGCCAGGGGAAACGACGCAAGGAAGTGAAGAGCAACATCACCGATAACGAAAGCGGCAAGATGACCACCAGCAAAGGCACCCTTCAGGGCTATAACGGTGTGGCCACTGTGGACAAGAAACACCAGATCGTCATCGATGCTCAGGCCTTCGGCGAAGGGCAGGAACACCACACCTTAAAGCCAGTGTTGGAGACGGTTCAGCACCGCTATAAAAAGCTAGGCATCGCTGACGACATCTATCAAACGGGCACCAATGTCACCGCCGACACCGGCTTCGCCAACGAAGCCAACATGCAGTACCTGTACGAACAAGAGATCAACGGCTACATCCCGGACAACCGCTTTCGCAGCCGCGATCCCAAGTTCGCGCAACAGAAAGACAAATACGGCAAGCGGCATCAGAACAAAGCGTCATCAAGCTGGAAAAAGGTCATCCCCGCCAGTGAGTTCCAGTTCGATCCGATGACAATGACCTGTGTCTGCCCGGCGGGCGAAACCATCAGTTACCAAGGCCAACGCGAAGCGGAGAACGGCAAGACCCGAGTGCACTTCGAAGGCCGTCTTCTCCAGTGCCGACATTGCCCCAAGAAACATCAGTGCATGCAGAATCCGGCTTCTGCCGACCACCGGAAAGGCTCGGGAAGGCAGGTCTCGTTCACCATCGAGAACAAGCGCCAGCCCAACTACACCGACTGGATGAAGCACCGCGTCGACAGCCCGCAAGGCAAAGCCATCTATAGCCATCGCATGTCAGTCGTGGAACCGGTGTTCGGCAATATCGGCACCAACAAAAAGCTGAACCGCTTCAGCCTCAGAGGCAAAAAGAAAGTACAGGGTCAGTGGCAGCTCTACTGCATGGTGCATAATATTGAAAAGCTGGCGAATTACGGACAAATGGCCGCATGAGGTGTGGGTCTTGTAGATCCACGAAACGGTGCCGCTGAATGCGCTATAGGTGACATAGCGGCGACCACCCGAAGTAAGTGGCCACTGCCGCCGAATAAACCCATGCATCCGTCGATGACGGATGAACAAAAGAACAACTGAAATGGCGAGTGAAAATGGCTCAGAATTGGGTTTTTCTACAGCCTCGTTATAAGCAAAGGAGTATCAAATGAAGTATCTCGTTCTGGTCGGGGCAGTCGCTTTGTCAGGTTGTGGCTCTGACAACAGTGGGGAGCTCGACAGGCTCAATGACGAGCTTGAGAATCTCAAAATCGACTATCAGGCGTTCGACGCCGATTACGCTCAGCAACAAGAGGATTATGAGCGTCAAATTGCCGACTATGACAGGCAAACTGAAGAAACCGATGCCCTTCTCGACAAGCAGCAAGAATTGGCCGTTCGTTACGAAGCGCTACTTACCAAATGGGAAGAGCAGGCTAGCCGAAAAGATAAAATCTTGTCCGCAGAGGAAGAGGCCCTTGACTTATAACAAGTCGCTCAAGTTTGTTGCGGCCCAAATGGGCCTCCACCGGACGGCCTTGTCAGGCCGCCGCTTAGCTCAGCGTGTGTGCCGGGCATGGCACAGAACTAGGGAGGTGCAAGTCCTCCTGCCAGGTGTTCGCAGAGCCGAAGGCTAGGAGAAGGGCAAGGGCGTCATCGCGAGGTGGGGGCTGGAGGAAGCCCAATCCAAAGCGGCGGGGCGACGAACAGGAACCCGACGAGGTGTGGCACATCCGGGGCCAGCGGGCACGTGACCGCTAAGCCCTCCATCTGCGACCGGGATGTGCTTTATAAATCGGGCGCCTACGCCGTGAAAGCTCTGTGCCTTACCCCGGGAGATCTGTCATGTGTGGAGGGATCCACTGAAAGGCGAGCGATCGCCTTTGATCGCGTGGCAGAAGTCAGCAGAGGGCATAGTAGGTTCACCCGTGAACTGAAGGCCCGAACAGAGACAGGAGTCGATCATCCGTGCAGAGGATCGCGAATGCATCAGACAAGCAGCTTTCGCTGCCCCTGGCGTCGCCAGGGGATGAACCCGAGCCTGGCAATCGGACCGCGTCGAACTCCGTTCAACCCTCACCGTGGATGGCGCGTGTACTGAGGAGGGACAACCTCAGTCGCGCCCTGAAACAGGTACGACGTAACAAAGGTGCGCAGGGCATCGACGGCATGACCGTCGATCAACTGTCAGGGCATTTGCGCCAACAGTGGCCGCATATCAGGCAGCAGTTGATCCGACAGACCTACCGACCGCAACCGGTTCGGCGGGTCACCCTTCCCAAACCCAACGGCGGTTCTCGTCCTCTGGGTATTCCCACCGTGCTGGATCGTTTTATCCAGCAGGCCATCGCCCAAGTGGTGCAGGAAGACTGGGAGCCGCGATTTCACCCCCACAGCTATGGTTTCCGACCCGGCCGCTCAGCGCACCAGCCCGTGCGATACGCACAAGGCTGTGCCCGGGACGGCCAGAGCTGGGTGGTGGATCTGGACCTCAAAGCCTTCTTTGACCGGGTGAACCACGATCGCCTGATGGCACGGCTGAAACGGCACTGTCCGGACAAGCCGATGCTCAGGCTGATCCACCGGTATCTGAAAGCCGGTGTTCAGCTCGACCACCACAAAGTGCCGACACCGAAAGGTGTCCCGCAAGGCGGGCCACTGTCACCGGTATTGGCCAACGTGGTGTTGGATGAACTGGATTGGGAACTGGACCGGCGCGGCCTGCGCTTCGCCCGCTACGCGGACGACTGCCAGATCTTTGTTGGCAGCCGCCGTGCAGGCGAACGCATCATGGTGAATCTGACGCGCTTTATCGAAGACTCGCTGAAGCTCACAGTGAATACACGAAAGAGTGCAGTAGACCGTCCCTGGAAGCGCCGCTTCCTGGGCTTCATCCTCAGCCGGAAAGGGCAACGACTGAAAGTGGCCAGCAAGGCCATCGACCAGTTAAAAGCCCGCATCCGAAAACTGAGCCGCCGTACACGGGGCCACTCACTGGCCCAGGTGATCGCAGACTTAGAAGATACCCTGCTTGGTTGGAAAGCGTACTTCGACATTGCTGAAGTACTGAGCCCATTGCGGGATCTGGACAAGTGGTTGCGGCGGAGATTGAGAAGTTACGTGTGGAAGCAATGGGGTCGAAAAGGCTATCGTGAGCTGAGAAAGCGGGGTGTCTCGGTCAGACTGGCCTGGAATACCGCGAAATCGGCTCATGGCCCGTGGCGGTTGAGTCATTCGCCGGCCCTGTCGCAAGCCTTACCGGCTCGAACCTTCCGGTACTATGGGCTGCCAGAGTTGGCAGCACGGAAGTGGGTTGAATCAAGTCACTGAATCGCCGTGGTACGTGATCCGTATGCCCGGTGATGTGGGAGGAGGGGCACTGTGAGGTGCCTCCCTATCCCGATTAAAGCTGGAAAGCCGAGTCGTGGCACCAGATACCCATCCGTGTCAAAATTGAGCGATACGCGAACGAGAGGTTTCTTCTATGAATCTCCAGAAAATTGAAGACGAGGCGCTCCATCTTCCCAAATCGGAGCGAGCCGAATTGATCCAGCGACTGGTATTGAGTCTGGAGTCTCCCTCAGAAGAAGAACTCAGGTCCGATTGGTTGCTTGAGGCCCGCCGTAGAGGCGAAGAGCTCGATAATGGTTCAGTTCAGGCCGTGTCCGGTGAAGATGTCATGAGGAAGGCTAGAGCACTGATCAAATGAACTATTCTTTTCACCCGGCAGCGGAAGCCGAATTCCTGGAATCAGTTGGTTAATACGAATCAAAAGTTCCGGGATTGGGTGGTGCCTTCATAGAGGAATTTGAGGCCCTGGCCAATTTAGTTGGCGAGTCACCAAAAGCCTGGCGAGTTGAGTTGCAGCCAGATATTCGTAGAGCGCCCCTTCACAGATTTCCGCTAGCCATCGTTTACCGAGAGAAACCTGACGGTTTTCAAGTTCTGGCGGTTGCCCATGACCGGCGACGTCCGCAGTACTGGCTTGGCCGGCTTTAACAATCGGCTGCACAGCGACCGTTTTTCAGCCGCTTCGTAGCTCCAAATCGGCGCGTGAGCCGGGCGTTGAGGCTTTAGAAAAAGGTCAGCGATCTTTCTTGACCTGAGCTAGATCAATAAACAATCTAAAAATAGCGCCTACTCTTGAAATCTGGAGCGGTCATTCATCGAAAACACACCCAGATTTAATGTAGAAACACGATCAAAAAAGGCTCGGGGATTTTTCTACAGCCTCGTTAACCATATTGAAGGCATGGATGGCAAAGTCATTGCTGTTGAAGGGAGTCTTAATCACCGCACTAGTTTTGGTGCTCGTTCACGTCTTCTCAGCAAGTTACTTTCTTGCGCTGATTATCGTCGCTACTCTCGGAATCTTCGGCGAGATCATCCACCTTCCAGAAAACATGCCGGGGGAGGCTGATAACCCCGATGGTGAGGGGCTACATCCTGCAAAGGCTATTTTGATTGGCGGTGTCATCGTCGTTGCACTTGTGGTTTTGGGAGAAGTTTTTCCGGTTTTATACGCGCTTGGAGTCAGCCCAAATGGTTAACAAATCGCTCAAGCTTGTTCCCTGCCTAGCGGCGGCCACTGTCGTGGCGCTGGACTTACCCCGATAAACATGACGCACCCCAGCCTCAAACGGAGGCCATTTCAAAGTCCCCGTTTGTCCACTGGAATGACGATACGAGTTGCGAGATCTTTTAGCCGAGGGCGTTGAAAATCCACCAGGGAAGGGTAATGCGTTTGGGCGGTCGATGCCTTTATTCCGGAAACCGATGAGAATGAGTTCAATGAAACTGCTTTTAAACTGTTTTATCAGTCTTTTTCTTACTTTATTACCCTCAATCGCACTTGCTGACGGCAATAGCGCGCTTATAGCCACAGTGGACCTCACCGCGAACGAGCTTCAAGCGAATGTGGGTTTCGCTGCTTATGATCTCGAATCAGGCCAGCGCTGGGAGTACCAGGCCGACCAGCGGTTTCCGTTGTCCAGTACGTTTAAAACTCTGGCTTGTGCCGCTTTGCTGCACCGGGTTGATGCAGGAGAGGAGAATCTTGACAGGGAGGTGAGCGTCTCAAAGTCGGATATCGTGACCTACTCCCCGGTCACCGAAACATTCGTTGGCGGCCAGGCCATGACCCTTGCGGCGTTATGTGAGGCTGCGCTGACAATGAGCGACAACACGGCAGCGAACCTGATATTGCGAGCCTTAGGCGGGCCTGCGGAAGTGACGGCCTTCGCCAGGCTCTTGAAGGATGATGTCACTCGGCTTGATCGCTGGGAAACGGAACTTAATGAAGCGGCACCGGGCGATCAGCGGGATACAACAACTCCCAGTGCGATGGTGAAGAACCTTCAGAGCTTGTTGTTAGGCGGCGTGTTATCCACCGAATCCCGAGTTCAATTACGCGATTGGCTTGAGCGAAACCAGGTCGCGGATGGGCTTTTCCGTGCTGTTGTACCTGAAGGCTGGGTTGTGGCTGACCGAACCGGGGCTGGCGGTTTTGGATCACGATCGATAACCGCCATCATTTGGCCGCCGGAGCGCGAGCCTATCATTGTCGCTTTATACATAACGCAAACGGATGCTTCTTTTCCGTCGAGGAATGAGGCGATTGCTGAGATAGGCAAGGCCGTAGTGGTGGCGGTGAAATCAGGCCGATAAAGCATTACCCCTGACTATTGATAAAACATAACCTGAAGAATGGTTTAGCCAGAGAACAGGCAGTTTCGAATCAAAACTACATCAAATACTGGTAGACCAGGGGGTCTGGCGACGGGGATGATGGCGAGAGGTGTGGATCTGCCTTCGATTCCCCAGAGCCAATCCCCAGAGCGAGTTTATGATCAGTATTGAACAGATGGCCTTTGTACTTGAGGCATTGCCTGACCCGGCGTTTATATTGTCGCGCAGCGGCCAGTATGTGGCCGTATTCGGTGGTCGCGATGCGCGTTATTACCACGATGGCAGTGGCCTCATCGGCTTGAATATCTCTGACGTGGTGACAACCGAGAAGGCGGCTTGGTTTCTCGAACAGATTGAGTTGGCGCTGGCCTCTGGCAAGTTGCTGATCAAAGAGTACGAGCTGAGCAACCGGGACGTAAAGGGGTTACCTGAGGACGGTCCCGAGCAACCCATCTGGTTCGAGGGGCGCATCCAGGCTCTCGATTTTCTGGTTGATGATGAGGCGGTGGTGCTCTGGGTCGCGAGCAATATTTCAGAGCGACACGAAATGGAAATCAAACTCCGCGAGCTCAGCGACACGGACCAGCTCACAGGGCTTTCTAACCGCAGAAAGCTGGAGCGCGACCTGGCGCTTCATGTTGAGACCTTTGAGCGGCACTCGATACCGACATCCATTTTGATGTTTGATCTAGACAACCTGAAGAATATTAACGACACCCTGGGCCATCACGCGGGTGATGAGATCATTCGGGCTGTTGGCGATATTTGTCGATTAGAACTGAGAAAAACCGATACCGCTTGTCGCTTTGGTGGGGATGAGTTTGTTATCGCTTTGCCGAATATTGAACGAGAGCATGCGGTGCAATTTGCCGACCGGCTGCGTGAGCGCTTCACGAGTGAATTGAGCCGGTTCTCAACGGGTGGCATCGCCGTAACGGTCAGCATCGGTGTCGCCACCATGATGGCGGAGGACCGGTCGTATGAAGGCACCTTGAAGCGTGCAGATGATGCTTTGTATGAAGCGAAGCGAGATGGCAAAAACCGGGTCATTGCAGCTTGATCCGGCATGCGTGATCTTCGCAAAAAGGGAAAACCTCAAACATTTCGCTTTGCTCAGGACTAACGGATTTCAATCGAACCGGGCATACCAAACGCGTTAATGTCTTTGATGTTAAGTCTGTTGAGTCACAGGGACGTTCACTCATGAATATGGACTATTTGTTTTTTGCCGGGTGTTTCAGCTTTCTGGCGGCGGCCTTACATATCGGCGTTATTCTCGGCGGTCCCCGCTGGTACCGTCTGTTCGGGGCCGGAGAAGCGATGGCTCGGATGGCGGAACGAGGTTCACCAAAACCGGCAATTATTACCTTTTGCATTGCCGTGGTGCTGGTGGTCTGGGGCGTTTATGCATGGTCTGGAGCAGGCATTTTGCCTGGCATGCCTTTGCTCAAGCTGGCTTTAGTTGGCATCACGACGGTTTATCTGGCCCGGGGATTAGGCGGGTTGATCGCTCCTTTCATATCTGACCATCCTCATATTGTGCAAAACAGCACAGGCTTCTGGCTCTGGAGTTCTGCGGTTTGTCTGGTCATTGGCGTGTGCCACCTGATCGGTACGGTGAGCGCATGGTCGATCTTGTAGAGGGATTACGATGAAGCAAAATAAATACGACGATCCGACATTTTTCACAGAATACGCAAAAATGCCTCGTTCTATTGACGGGCTCGCTGCGTCTGGCGAATGGCAGGCGCTTCGTGAAACGCTTCCGGACTTTCGGGGAAAACGGGTGCTTGATCTGGGGTGCGGCTACGGCTGGCACTGCCAGTTTGCATACGAGCATGGCGCATCAGAGGTCGTCGGGATTGATATTTCGGCGAAGATGATTGAAAGGGCCATCGAGCTGACCCATGCCGGAAATGTCCGATACGAACAAACGGCCATAGAGGATTTCGAGGCCGCTCCCGGCTCGTTCGATATTATCCTGAGCTCACTCGCGCTGCACTACGTTCGCGATCTCGGTCCCGTTTTTGCCAAAGCCGCAGAGCTGCTCGCTTCGGGCGGAACGTTCTGTTATTCGGTCGAGCATCCGCTCTTCACTTCACGGGAACAGCAGGACTGGAGCTACGATGCTGATGGGCAGATAGCCCATTGGCCGGTCGATAATTATTTCCATGAAGGGCAAAGGACAACGGCGTTTTTGGGCGCTGATGTCGTCAAATACCATCGCACCGTGGAAAGTCATTTTAAGGCACTGCTGGCAGCCGGGTTCTCGGTGGAATCGCTGGTTGAACCTGCTCCACCAATGGAAATGGTCAAGGAAAAGGGATGGGAAGATGAGCTTCGGCGACCGATGATGCTGATACTGCGAGCGGTAAAGGCGTAAGGCTGTAGACCGGCTGATAGAAGCCATATAAAACGAATACGCGCATCTCCGGCGAGCTCAAATCCAAGGCGATTTATCCATTAATTGAGATAAATTTATCAATATGCAGTAAAGTTGCGGCTGTCTGGCGGCTGATCGTCGCCGCTGAATGTTTTTATTATCAGGTTTATCTATGCCCGTGGAAAAACAAAAATCACCCGTCCGGCCTGCTTCAAGTACCACTCTGGCAAAGGCGTCGTTGCTGCTGCGAACCGTTGCCAACGTCTTTCCTACCGGCGGAACACTGTCGCGTATTGCCCGCGAGATTGACATGAATACGGCGACCACGCACAGGTTGCTGACCGCACTGGCCCATGAAGGTTTACTGACCTTTGATCCCTATGCGAAAACCTATCATGTGGGGTTCGAGTTGTTGCAAATTGCCGAATCTGCCCAGGCGGTTGCTCCGGATTTACAACTACGCCATCGGTTGCGGCCGATGATTCTTGCGATTGCCCGTCGTTCCGAGGAGTCGACCTATCTGTCGATTCGTTCCAGTCGGGATTCTCTGTGCATCGATGTTGCTGAAGGCAGTTATCCGGTCAGTGCCAATACGCTGACTGCCGGAGCGCGCAGGCCGTTGGGTATTGGTGCGGGGGCAATGGCCTTGCTGGCCGCGTTGCCCGTTGCGGAAGGTGACCGGATGGTAAACACCAATGACGGCCGTTATGAACAATATTCAGGCATAACCCGGGATGAGGTTGCTGAAGGTCTGGCGCTGAGCCGGCGTCAGGGGTTCGTCTTCAATAATGGCCGTATCGTGCCGGAAGTTGCGGCTCTGGGCATCGCGTTCCAGGTTCCGGATATCCAGCATCACGTGGCGATCAGCGTGGCGTCGGTCGCCTCACGCATGAGCGCAGATCGCAGAGAGTTGGTGGTCAATGTGATCCGGGAAGAGATCAGTCGCTGGTTATCCCGGGAAGTCTCGCCCGCCTGACAACTGAATCGGGTTCTGGTGGCCTGCCTTTCGGTGGGTCACGACTGAGCTCCCCCGCACGTTTCCCCATCTGTTTTCTGTTTTGTTGTTCTGCATAGCGAAACGCTGGTATTTTTTTGCGAACCCTTATTTCTCTATTTATAATGCCTTCCCGTTCATCTTAAAAATAATAAGCTACTGTTTTATATGAAATAAATTGCAAAAAATAAGGTTTTTCGGCTTAGTTGTTTAATCTAATTTTCTCGATATGCAGTAAAATAATTGTGCAATTTGGGAAAAATGGATTGACGTGGGTAGGTGTTTGGCACTAATTTTCTCCAAGGCGCGGCTAGGGAGGTTTCAATTTATTCCCCGGGCCGTGGGTTTTTTTGTCGTTCAGCGATGGGGCGTTGAGGTCGAACACGCGACCGCAACGCAGCGCTCGTTGGTCTGAACATACAGCCAAAATAAAAACAGCCCGGAGAAAGACCATGTTTCGCACGTCCACCTCTTTTCGTTCAGCCGCCTCTGCTGTGACTGCAGCACTCGCACTGGGCTTCAGCTCTGCCGCTCTGGCAGACGACACCGAACTGCCGCGCTCCATGACCTGGTCATCCTATGACGTGGGCTCGGCGGGTTACGCTGAGGCATCCGCGATCGCCGATGCCTTTGGTAAAAAGTTTGGTACCCGTATTCGTATCCAGCCTTCAGGTTCTGCTATTGGTCGTCTGCAGCCGCTGATCAGCAAGCGGGCTGATTTCAGCTTCCTGGCAACAGAGACTTTCTTCGCGTCCGAAGGCGTTTATGACTTTGCGACCCGTCGCTGGGGGCCTCAGGACTTGCGGGTTATCGCCGGTCGACCGTCGTCATTTGGTGTATTCACTGCGGCGGATGCCAACATCAAATCTCTGGAAGACCTCAAGGGACAGCGTTTTGCGTACGTCGCGGGTAACGATTCGATTAACGTGAAATGCGATGCCTTTCTGGCATTTGCCGGGCTGACCCGGGATGACGTTGACGCGATCATGTTCCCGACTTACGCCAGCACCATGAGCTCGCTGACCCGCAACGAAGCGGATGCCAGCTGCACCTCTACTACACCGAGCCATCTGTACGAGCTGGACCAGTCGCCACGCGGTATTCACTGGCTTGAAGTGCCGGCCGACAACAAAGAAGGCTGGAAGCGTCTGAAAGAAGTGGCGCCTTTCTTTCAGCCGTACAAGGAAACCATCGGTGCGGGTATCAGTGAAGAAAACCCGGTCGATATTCTGGCTTATCGCTATCCGATGATTGTTGTGCGCGCGGATATGAATGATGACCAGGTGTACGCCTTCATCAAGGCGCTGGACGAAACCTACGATATCTACAAGGACGCAACGTCGGTAATGAAGCGCTGGCGTCTGGACAAGTCGGGCACCCCGGCTGCAGATGTTCCCTTCCATCCTGGTGCTATCCGCTACCTGAAGGAAAAAGGCATCTGGACTGACCAGTTCGATACCTGGAACAACGAGCGTCTGGCGCGCCTGAAAGCGCTGCGCGATGCCTGGCCCAAAGCCGTTGCTGAAGGTGAAGGCAAAAGCGACGAAGAGTTTGCCAAAATCTGGGAGAAGTACCGCACCCAGGCTCTCCAGTCGCTCTGATCTTTCCGATCCTGATTTGACCCCATTGCTATACACGCGAGCCTTCTGGCCCCGTGTATAGCTTTTTTTTCGGAGCTCCCTTGTCATGAATCCTGCTCAGGACTCTTCCCCTAAACAAACGTCGCCCGAGAGCGAAGCCAGTAGCCGCTTGACCGGTTTTGCATACTGGAGCGTGATCGCGCTGGGCTGTCTGGGCCTGTTGATGGCGATTAACCAGACGTTCAACTTGTCGTTGCTGGGCTTTCAGCCATTGGGCAATGCCTATCTCTACTATCTGATTGGCATTTTTCTGGCTGCGGCATTGATCGTTTTTCCGGCCTGGTCGGGTGCGAAAAGCCGGGTCTCCTGGTATGACTGGCCGCTGGCATTGCTGGCGCTGGGGTCCTGTGCGTATCTGGGCTATCACGGGCTGGTGATGATCCAGCAGGGCTGGGATTTCATGGCACCCACCGAAGCGACGGTCGCGGCGTCCATTTTGCTGGTGCTGGTGCTTGAAGGCGTTCGCCGTTGTGGCGGCTGGCCATTGCTCGGGGTGGCTTTGTTGTTTGGCTGCTATCCGCTGTTTGCGGATTCAATGCCGGGTTTCCTCTGGGGCAACGAGTACAGCCTGGGTGAAACCGTTCGCGCCCACGTGATGGGGGTCGAAAGTATCATCGGCATTCCGATGCAGGTGGTGGCGCAACTGGTCATCGGCTTTGTGGTGTTCGGTTGCGCGCTCACCGTCACTGGCGGTGGCGACTTCTTTATGCAGTTTGCCACGTCGCTGATGGGCAAGAGCCGTGGTGGTCCTGCCAAGGTATCCGTACTCTCAAGCGGTATTCTCGGCAGCCTGTCGGGCAGTGTTATCTCGAACATTCTGACCACGGGGCCGATCACGATCCCGACCATGAAAAAGACCGGCTATCCGGCTCACTACGCCGGTGCGGTTGAAGCCTGCGCCTCAACCGGGGGTACGTTGATGCCGCCGATCATGGGTGCTGTGGCGTTTATCATGGCGTCATTCCTGGGTGTGCCTTACTCGGAAATCATGATTGCGGCCTTTTTGCCGGCCCTGTTGTTCTACCTTGCCCTGCTGTTCCAGGTGGATATCTATGCCGCCAAGAATGGCCTGAAGGGGATGGATCCTGAAGAGATCCCGAACCTCAAAGCGACGCTGAAAGACGGCTGGCCGTACCTGTTCAGCCTGTTCATGCTCATCTACATGTTGCTGTTCATGCGGCTTGAAGCCTACGCCCCTTACTATGCCACGCTGGTGCTGCTGGGTATCTCGCTGTTCAAGCGTAAGTATCGCATGAACTTCAAACGTCTGTTGTCGTTCATGCAGGAACTGACAACGAACGTCGCCAATCTTGTTGCGATACTGGCGGGTATTGGCCTGGTCGTCGGTGGCTTGTCTTATACCGGCGTGGCGGGTGCATTTTCCCGTGAGTTGTTGCTCTACGCTGATGGCAGCATCCCCCTGATGCTCGCGGCCGGTGCGATCACCAGCTTTGTGCTGGGCATGGGGATGACCGTAAGTGCGTGTTACATCTTCCTGTCGATTCTGCTGGCGCCGGCGCTGGTCAGTGCGGGTCTTAATCCGCTGGCGAGCCATTTGTTCATTCTCTACTGGGGCATGATGTCTTACATCACGCCGCCGGTCGCGCTGGCTGCGATCACGGCGTCGGGTATTGCCGGTTCCAGCGCATCCAAGACCGGTGTCTACGCCATGCGACTGGGCGGCATCCTGTTCATTTTGCCGTTCCTGTTTGTGCTGAATCCTGCGCTGATTCTGCAGGGCGATCCGGTCCACATTCTGATTTCCGCCTTCACCGCCGTCACCGCGATCTGGCTGCTGGCTTCGGGTATGGAAGGTTACCTGTATCGGGTTGGCACGCTGAACTGGCCGCTGCGGATGCTGGTGATGGTGGCTGGCGCGATTCTGATTTATCCCGAGTGGATCAGTGATCTGGTGGGCTTCTCTCTGGTGGTCGTGATTTACTTTGGCAACCGGATGCTGAACTCGCCAGGCGCGATTAAATCCGGCTCACAAGTGCGTTCCTGATGGTGGCTCAACGTGATTAATAAAGTATGTGACTCATTGAAATCTGCCGTGGCCGATGTCCACGACGGCGCTGTCGTGATGATCGGCGGCTTTGGCAACTCCGGTATTCCGCTGCAGCTGATCGAGGCGCTGCGCCAACACGGTGCCCGTGACCTGACGATCATCTCCAACAATTCGGGTGTGAGGGAAGAAGGCATCGCCTCGCTGCTGCGTGATGGTCTGGTACGCAAGATCGTGTGTTCGTTTCCCCGGTCCGCCGGTTCTGTCTGGTTTGAGCGGCTATACGAAAAAGGCGAGCTGGAGCTGGAACTGGTGCCACAGGGCACGCTGAGCGAGCGCATTCGCGCTGCAGGCGCAGGGCTGGGCGGCGTTTACACACCGACCGCCTACGGCACCCTGCTGGCGGAAGGCAAGGACACCCGCATTATTGATGGCAAAGGCTATGTGCTGGAGACCGCGCTGCATGCCGATTTTGCCTTTATCAAGGCGTTGACGGCGGATACCTGGGGCAATCTGATCTACAACACCGCCGGGCGTAACTTCAATCCGGTGATGGCATCAGCTGCCAGAATCACGGTCGCCGAAGTCGCGTCGATCGTAGAGGCGGGCGGGTTGAATCCGGAGCACGTGGTAACGCCGGGTATTTTTGTGAACCGTGTGGTGGCCCAGGAGGAACAGCAACATGATGCGGCTTAGCAACGAAGACATGGCGCGTCGTGTCGCGCAGGATATTCCCGATGGCGCCTACGTTAATCTGGGTATCGGTATGCCGACACAGGTGGCGAACTTCGTCTCTGACGACCGGCAGGTGATCTACCACAGCGAGAACGGCATTTTGGGTGTCGGGCCTGCACCGGAGCCGGACAAGATCGATCCGGATCTGATCAATGCGGGCAAGCAATACGTCACCCTGATTCCCGGTGGCTGCTATTTCGATAACTCCGAATCCTTCGCCATGATGCGCGGCGGTCATCTCGATATCGCTGTGCTGGGCGCCTTTCAGGTGTCGGCGACCGGCGATCTGGCCAATTGGGCCACCCTGAGCCAAACCCTTCCACCGGCAGTTGGCGGGGCGATGGATCTGGCAGTGGGTGCACGCCAGCTATTTGTGCTGATGCGGCATAACGCCAAGGATAATGCGCCTAAAATCCTCGAAAAGTGCGTATATCCGTTAACCGGTGCAGGTGTGGTCAAGCGTATTTACACTGATCTGGCGGTCATTGATGTGACTGACGAAGGCCTGCGGGTACGGGAACTCTACGGTGACAATACGCTTGAAGAAGTACAGGCGCTGACCGGCGCCAAGCTGCTGCCACCTTTGCAAGAGCCGTCGGCGCACTGATGCCGCTCGCTGCTTGCCCCTGCAGGAACGTTCGGCCATGACGTCGAACGCTGCCCGGATGCTGACGGTTCGATCGGCACTGGCGTACCTCGCCTTGCTGGCCGGCGTGGCGTTCTTCGTGCCCAATGCCGGTATTCTTGGGGCGGCAGCCGTTATCCTGGCGATTATTCTCGGTTGGCGGGATTTGCGCCGGGTGTCGCGCATTATCTTCAGTTTGTTGATTGCTGCTTTCGTGGCGGCCATCTTCATTGAGCCGACGGCGCTGCTGACGGCTGCCAACAACATGACCCGGCTGACCACGTTGATCATCTCGGTGATGCTGCTGTCGTCCATGCTGGGGCACTCCAAAGACCTGGATACAATCTCCCGCAGTCTTTTTGCCGGCAAGCCCCTGGCGCGTTATTACAGTATTGCCTTTGGTACCGCGTTTCTGTCGGTGCCGCTCAACTTCGGTTCTGTTGGCGTGGTGGCGACCATGATCCGTGGCGAAATCACCCGTCGCGGCGATACCGCCATGACCCAGAACGCCTCCCGTGGTGCTTTGCGTGGCTTCGGGGCATCGCCCATCAGTTCGCCTCTGTCGATCTCCATTGTGCTGACAGTGACGCTGTTGCCGGGCCTTCACAGTTGGCAGCTGATTGCCGTCAGCTTTCCTGTTGCGGTGTTGTATCTGCTGAGTGGTGCGCTGTTCCGGACCCCGGAACCTGCACTGGCGCGGCCGGACGATTTCAAACCCTCAGGTCCGATGCCATGGCTGCGCTTCGCCGGCATTATCGGCGCAATCTGCATCAGCACTATGCTGCTGAGCACGCTGGCGGGTCTCAGCTATTCGCGCGCGGTGGCGTTCAGTTGTCTCGGCGCGGTGGCTGTTGGTCTGGTTATGCGTCGGCTTGAGGGAAGCAAAATCAGTCTGCCCACTATGGCGCCGGTGACCAACGAACTGGTGATTGTCGGCGGTTCCGCTTTTCTTGGCGCGCTGATCAGTGCCTTTGCTCTGCAACTGATGGGCGAGGATTTTACGCTCCACGGCTGGGCTTATCCCGCGACGGCGTTCTGCGTGCCTTTCGTGTTTTACCTCGGTGGCATGGTGGGGCTGAATCCGATTGTGATCGGCACCCTGACCGGTGGCGTGCTGGCGCCAATCTGGCCCTCAGAAGCTTTGCTGGGGCTGGGTGTCGGTATGGTGTCCGGTTGGGGGATTACCACGGCGGGCACACCGCACACCGCCAACTCACTGCTGCTGGAGCGGATTACCGGCTACAGCGCCCATCTGGCGGCGATCCGCTGGAACCTGGTGTTGTCACTGACGTCACTGACCTGCACGGGGCTGCTGGCGGCGGGGCTCACCGCCGGGCTGCGGATGCTCTAGAGACTCTCTTCGCGTAACAGGCAGGAGAGGGCCCGGTACTCGGGCTGCTCCAGGTCAGGTTACGAGGCGCCAACTCGCTGTTTGCTTTGCTACTATCGAAGGAACCGGACGCGTCGCTGATGTTCACCATCGCGACTCAAGCGATCCTGCCGAATGTGCCCGTAAAGGAACAGCGAACAATGGACGATATGGAATACGCCGGTTTCGGCGTTCGTTTTGGTGCCGTGATTATCGATACGGTGATTCTGCTGGTGGTGATGGCGGTGTCCTTGTCACTGATCTACGGCGAGGATTACTGGATGGGAACCCAGGTCGTGCACGGGGTCTGGGATGTGCTGCTGAGCTATGTGCTGCCGGTCGTTGCGACCATCTGGTTCTGGCGCCGGTTTCTGGGCACCCCGGGCAAGATGATGCTCAAGTTGCGGGTGGTGGATGCCCGCACCGGCGACCGGATGTCAGTTGGACAGTCGATCGGTCGCTACCTTGCCTATTTCGTGTCGACGATTCCGTTCTGCCTGGGCTTTATCTGGGTGGCTTTCGACAGCCGCAAGCAGGGCTGGCATGACAAGCTGGCGGGCACGGTGGTGGTGCGTGACAAACGGGTTCAGCCTGTTCAGTTTGAGCAAAAGCCGTAACCGTCTGAACTACTGGTCGCTCAGGCGTACCAGCACGTAAAAATTGTCCGCGGTGCCTTGGCCGTCGTCATGACTGATCATGCCGACCGTCAGCCACTGATTCAGTGGCGCGGTGATTGCGGTATCGAAGCTGTTACTGCCATCGGGTGTTTCCCGGGAAAAGTTGAAATCCAGCCGATGAGGCTCGTCGTTGGACGGCTTCAGGGAGTAGGTGATTTGCTCGCTGCCGCTACGGACAATACCCGAATCGTCGGCCGCCACGGCGATATCAATCGCCTGGGCGCTGTCCAGAAAAACCGGTGACGGGGTTGGTTGATTTGCTGAGATAGGCGATGTTGAAAGCCCATAGCGGATCTCGAGTGTCAGGGGCTTCGCTTTGCGCAGGTTTTGTTCCAGCTCACTTGCCTGCTGGGCAAATGCGGGCTCGCTTGCAGCAACACCGGTGACCAGACAGCCTGCCATCATGGCGATGGCCGCGATCATACTTTTCCTTTTCACAGATCGTCCTCCCTGAACTCTGTTTTTCACTATTTTAGGTTCGTCCGGTGCGCTCCAGCCGCCGCAACACCCACGTTCGGTAGAGCCACGACAATACTGGCCGGATCACCGGCAGACTGATCAGCCAGGCCAGCGGTTTCAGGCGGGGCACGCGGGCCATCAGCAGAATATAGGCATCCAGCTCCCGATGAATTCTGCCTTGCCGATCCTGCACGTGCAGTTCCCTGAGCGCAGCGTCCGGGTCAATGCCGATGTCACGAAGGTGATCGTCCTGACCGGTGATGTCGAACCAGGACACCGCATCGCGCCGGTCGCCGGCCCACTGCTCGTAACGCCGACGGTCCGCTCTGCAGCGCGGGCAGGCGCCATCATAGAAAACGGTAATTGGGCTATCTGCCGACATCATCCCACCTCCTTCACAATCCAGTGAAACCGGTTAGATATTGGCAGTATGGAACGAACGCGCTCAGGCCATCAAGCTGAACGACGACGCCGAAGCAGTATCACCAACGCCAGTGCCGCCAGCGAACCGACGCAAATCGAGAAGATGATGCCGGTGGTTTGCAGGCTGGTCAGGCTGGCCATCACACCGATACCCACCACTGGTAGCGAGATGGCGACATAGACCACGATGAAGAACGTTGAGGTAACAGCCGCCCGCTCGTTTGCCGGGCTGGCGCTGGCAATTGCCCCCATCCCGGCACGGAAGGATATCCCGTGACCCATGCCGGCGATGATGGCCCCCACCATGAAAGCCGGTAGCGACTGAAGGTAGATGCCCAAAGCGACGGGCAGCATACCAACCACCAGTGTGGCGCAGCCCAACGGCAGGCGCAGGGCGATGGGCAGTTTGTCCTGCAGGAACTGACCGATAGTGGAGGCAATGAAAATACTACCGGCCACGACGCCGATCAGCAGCCGGTTATCGTAGCCCAGCACCTTACCCATCATCGCCGGTGCAATGGACGTGAAAAACCCGCACACCGCGAAACCGGCAAAACCCGCAATTGCCGCCGGAATAAACACACTGCGGACTTCCGGCGGTACGTTAAGGCGCTGCAGTGACAGTTTCGGGCGGGCCGGTTTCGCAACGGTTTCCGGAGCGAGCCAGACGCAGGTAGTGGCGAGTACAGCCAATCCCATATGCACCAGATAGGACAGGATCAATGGTGCCGGCAGGTACTGAGACAAGGCGCCGGCCAGCATCGGGCCCAGGCCCAGCCCGCCCATATTGGCGGCAGTCGCAAAAAAGGTCGCCCGCTGACGCCAGTGGGGTGGTGCCAGTTCGATCACCGCAACCGTGGCAGTGCCGGTAAATATTCCGGCGGAAATGCCGGACAGCACCCGACCCACCAGAATCATCGTCAGCCCGTCTGCCTGCCAGAATACGATGTCGCTGATGACCGAACACACCAGTCCGGCGAGCAGCAGCGGCCGACGGCCCAGCTGATCGGACCAGCGCCCAGTGACGATCAGTGCGCCGATAACCCCTACCGCATAAGCCGCGAAGATGATCGTAATCATCAATTGGGAGAAACCGAACCTGTCCTGATAAATCGGGTACAGCGGTGTCGGCATGGTGGTGCCGATCATGGTGACGCTGAAGGCGAGCGCAACACCGAAGAAGAGCAGGAGCGCCGGTAAGCGGCGCGAGTCGGATGACGGCATAATCAGATCCAGTAAGCAGTGCAGACGAAAAGGCGGACGACGCAAATGATCACGCGCCATCCTAAAGCCTGTACTCGGTGAGACCCAGCGAAGAATTGCCCGGGGTCATGTCGCCCGTTGCCCTAGCCTGGAGTTTCCTCGCTACCGATAGCCTGATCCGGCGTTTCCCTTGGCGGGACCGGCGCAAAGTAGCCCACCACCAAAAGCAGGCCACCTACTGTCAGAAACGCGATGATGCGGGCGATGGTGCCGGTGCCGGACATATCGACGGTGAATAGTTTCAGCACCACCACAGCCATCAGTGCGCCGCCGACCAGCCACAGGGGCCGCCAGCCGCGGCGTGTGGCCAGCAGCATGGTGACAAGACCGATCACACTCCACAGGATGCTCAGCCCGCTCTGAACGGCGAACGAAGCCAGCATCGGCTCGAACCGGAAGGGAATATCCAGCGTGAAGTGAAACGCTCGCAGCAGGGCCGCATTGATCCACAAGAACGCCAGTGCTCCCGGCAGGCCGTAGGCCAGTTGACGATCGGTGATCAGCGTTGGGTCATGCCGGTGCAGCCAGCGGAAGATCAACCAGATAGCTGCGAGGTTGGTCAGGTCCAGCGGGTTCAGCAGTGGCAGATAAGGTATCGCGCCGGACGACCCCGGTGCCTGCAGATTGCTGATCACCATCCAGAGCGCCAGCAAACCCACCAGAATACGGGGCAGCAGGGTGTTCATTGCTGCGGCGTGACGCTGGAACGGCCAACTCAGATGCTTCAGCCGCTGGATGGCCTCGAGCGCCAGCGCGAAGGTCAAGCCCCAGGCTGAGATGGCCCAGAGACCGGCACTGAGAGGTTGGCTGAGTTGCCAGCCGATGGACACCGTCAATAGCAGCGCACTGGCAACATGGAGAGCGCCGAGCGGGTAACCTGGCTGTCTGTCGAGATAGCGCAAAGCACCGTACCAACCCGCCCAGGCGGCGGGGAATATCAGCCAGCCATAATGCGCCAGCAATGGTTCGTCACGTATCACATAAACCACCAGCGTGAAGCCGATGATGGGCAGCAGTAACAGCACCGGCTGGGTCAGCGGCGCCCAATTCACGCGACGGTGAAGGGCAATCAGCGGTAACAGCACAACCAGCGCCAGCAGCAGCGACAGGCTGCCTTTCAGACCCTCTGCGACAAAGTGATCAATCTCGCCAAATCCGAATCCCAATAACGTCAGGGTTGCCGCCCATAGCAACATCCGCTGTGCCACGGGCGCGACAGCGATGCTGTCACTGAAACGATTCCGGTGGGCTGATATCGCCATCCACAAACACAACCCGGCGACGATAAGGGCCGACAGCATGTTGAAGTTGATCAGCAGGGTGTTCGCAAGAGAGTACCTGTGGAGCAGCAACATCAGGAGCAGACCAGCCCCTGCCGTGACCAGTCCGAGAATGAACGGCGCTATTGCGCGGTAACGTTTCACCGCCAGCCAGCAGGCAATGCCGGTGAGTGCGACCAGCACTTCCACCAGCAGCAACTCCGCCAATCCGTTGAAGTGATTGTCGATATCCCGCAGCCCACCGCCCAACCACCAGATATAGCCCCACACCAGCAGCGCACGGGCGCCAAATTTTTGTTCCGGCAGCGTCAGCTTGTCCCGGTGGCGGTGATACAGATGCGCGGCATAACACGCGGCGCCTGCCAGCAGCACTGAGCCGATAAAGTCGGCGTTGAACACAAACGTTGTGGGCCAGCTGGCGGGTGACTCATCCCAATAGAAGACGGCCGCGACCAGCATCAACCCGAGCCCGCTCAGCCGCGGTAACAGATGGCCCTGACGCAGCCCGACCCAGATCAGCGCGGCACCTTCTGCTGCCCAGACGGCGGACGTTACGCGACCGTCAAAGGCCAGCGGAATCGCCAGGGTCAGAAAGGCAATCGCCAGCGCAATGTAGGATTCGCACAGCAGCCCAAGCCCGGCGCGATGACGGACGAACCGGGCCAGCGCCAGATAGATCGCACCCACGGCCGCACTGGACCAGGCCATCATGTAGGGCACTGAGGTGTAATCGTCGAGCAATTGCGATTGCAACCCCATAAAGGCCACGGGTGTGCCGAACACCAGCGTGCCGTCCACCAGACCCTTGAGCGCTGGCGGTTGTTTCATCGCAAACAGCAGGGCGATCAGGGTGTAAAGCAAAAAGAAGCCTACCAGGAAGGGCTCCACCGAATTGAAAAATGCGGCCTGATAAAACTGCGCGCCCCAGACCGTGCCAATGCCGAAGGTGAAGACGAAACCCAACCAGTTGAGAAAGCGCCAGCTCCGGTAAAAGGCGATCAGCGCGATGCCCAGGTTCAGCACCAGATAATAGGAAAACAGGCTGATGTAATCGCCGGAACCGGACGACGCCAGCACCGGTGCCAGAAAGCCCCCGGTGACGCCCACGGCGGCGAGCCAGACGGCGTTCTGAATCACCGCCAGCGCAGCCGTGCTCACGACGACTAGCAACAATAGGCTGAAGGCTGTTGTGGGTGTCAGCAGCTGATGGAGTTGGAAGGCTGCAAAGATGGCCAGGTAGATCAGCCCGGTCGCGCCGCCTTGCATCACCAGCCCATAAGCTGCATTTTTGCGCCTGAGCCGCCAGCCGAGAACCAGCATCACCAGCGCAGCAGCCAGTATGCCGGCATAGCGAAGTTCCAGCGGCACCACCACCTTTTCGGCGGCGTACTTCAGCAGAAAAGCCACGCCGAAGAACAGAATGAGGATACCGACCCGCACCATCAGGTTGCCGCCGGTGAAGTAACTAACCACCCATTGGCGGGCCTTGTCGAACACCGTATCCAGCCAGCCTTCAACAGCCGATTTTGGCGCCGGCTTCAGGGGCTCGGGTGTAGCTCTCCAGGCGTTTTCGACCGGTTCCGGATGAAGTTCCAGCTCGAGCGACACGTCTTCTGCTTCTACTTCTGCTTCGGCGCTGGCGGCGGGCGGGCTCTCGGCAGCGGGCGTGGCTTCCCGTGTTGCCAGCGTCTCGGGTGCCGGCGCCGCAGCAGATGCGGTTTCAATCGGAGTGGTGTCAGCCTGTCGGGCGCTTGCCAACTCGGTCGTCAGCGCCTGAATCTGATCGTTCTGGCGGCTGACTTTCTGTTGCAGGCGGACGACTGACGCCGCAATCCAACCCAGTGCACCACCTGTGACAAGGCCTGAAACTGACTCGGCTATTCCGCCGAGAATGATGGCGCCGGCCACCGTAAAGAGAACATAAAGCATCAATGGAGAATCCTGCCTTCCTTGACATGGGGAGAGAGTATCGAGCGGAGGCGCGGGCATGCCGGGCGCCCGCTAACCGGGTCATCATTTGTGGCCGAGCGTTTGTCTCATGATACCAGCAGCGAGCCGGTTCCCATCTTGATCACATTGCCGCCGATGCGGCAGGCCACTTCGCGGCTGGCATGTTTGTCGAATTCCACATGTAGCACGCTCTTGCGGGTGTTAAGGCTACCGCGATCGATAGAAAAGGTATGGGTGCCTTCAGCAGTGTGCTGTTGTTCTGCCAGGTAGGCGATGAACTCTGGCATCACGTTGCCGATTGGCGGGAAGACGTCCCGGGCAAGATCGGGGCTCACCAGCCGACCATGAAAATCCGATGACCCGGTGATCGAGCCAGGTGCAAACAGCAACAAGTGGGTCGCGTAAATTTCGGACATCAACTCTTTCCAGTGCTCCGCATGCAGGCTGGCGTCGAGCACGTGCTGGGCTTTGGTAAACGGCACAACAAGCGTCGGCTGATCAACACTGACCATCAGGGGTTTGTATTTGCTGAATGTGATGTGCTTTTCGTCAACGCTGAGCGCTTTGGCAATGCGGCTCACATCCGGTGTGTATCGATCAACCGTGGGGGTCAGGATGCGAGAGAACTGGATGGTACTCGGAGCGGTGTCGGACTTGTCGATAAAGCTGTGAATCAGCTGGTCGTTCTGGGCGATATCGAAGGATAAATAGCTGCCCCTGTCCGTCACCAGCCCCATTTCAGTGGCAACGTATGAGGCGGCCAGAATGGTATGGGCTCCGAACAGGGTTTTACCTTTGGCGTTGTAGACGCTGACAGCGCTTTTGCCCTGATCATCGGCGTCGACAAAAACGGTCTCGGTTTGCTGAAACTCGCCGGCTATTGACAATTTGTCATCATCAGACAGCCCATTGCGGCCATCCACAACCGGAATCTGCGTGCCCTGAAAAGGGGCGTCAGCAAACACATCCAAAAGAGAATAATCCAGCGCCATGACACATCACCTTTGTTGTTTCTGTTTTCAGCGGTTCAATCGAAAAGCGAGATAGGACTTTACCGCAATATACGATGATTGCAGGGCTTTTACACGCCTGAACACGCTCGCAGCCGCAGGGGCGATGATCGGGTTAAGGAACCTTCATCCGGGTTTAATCTGCCCAGGGTTGAATGCAGCGCCGAACCCTTCATATTTAAAGGTATAAGCCAGAAGGAGAAGTCGTATGAAACCGAAAGCACTTATCCTGTCTATCGCGCTGGCCTCATCGTTGGCCTCCCCGTTGGTCCTGGCCGGTGATTATGGCGGCGGCAGTGTGACGCCTCAGGCCGAGCGTGAGAGCAACACCCACAATCCGGGGACAGCCCAAAAGCAGGGCTCACTCAGTTCTTCCCTGTTTGAACAGCTGGATACAGACGGCAATGGTGTACTTAGTGGCGACGAGCTGAATGCCTACGGCGATACTGCTGCAGGCCAGCAGAAGGACAAGAATCAGTCCCTGCTGAACGCTCACGACGCCAACGACGACGGCACCATCACCCGTAAAGAATTTGAACAGACGCGAGAGGCCGATCACTAACCGGCGCCTCAGCCAAGCGTTCAGATGCCGGTATTATTCGGCGCAAAAGCAAGGCTACCGGACCTGAAGAGGAGCCGGGCATTTAGCACATTCAACATCGCAACCGACTTTATTTATACGTCAACCATTAGCGAGGTAGCAGAATGTCGAGCCAAGAGCATAAACAGAAAATCTGGAACCTGATCAAACCCATCAAGACGGGCATGTTGGCCACACTGCACGGCGAAGAACTGCGTGCCCGTCCCATGCACCTGGTGCAGGACAGGTATGACGGCACCCTGTGGTTTTTCACCGATCTGGAATCTGAGAAGGCCTTTGAAGTCGAACAGGACCGGGATGTCTGTATTACCTTTGCGGATTCCCACAAAGACACCTATGTCTCAATGACTGGTGTCGCCCGCCTGACGTCTGACAAGGCATTGGTCGAGGAATTCTGGAATCCGTTTGTTGCCGCCTGGTTTCCCGAGGGCAAAGGGGCGCCCAACGTTGGCCTGATCGAGGTGAAGATCAACAAGGGCGAACACTGGAACAGCGACAGCAGTCAAATGGTCCAGTTCTTCAAAATGGCCAAAGCTAACGCAAAAGATGAAACGCCGGATATCGGCGAGCATGAGAAGTTCGGTACCTGAGGCAAGGCCGAACGACCTCAGATAGAGATAACCGGGAAGATCAAAGGAGTAGCCAGTTTGGCTGCTCCTTTTTTATGCGCTTGCAGTCAGTGCGGGACGGTTTTCAGGCCAGCACACCGTGGTAATATAGCGCCTCTGGCAGATTAACACGCAAGTCACTGTCATGGCCCTGAAACCCGGGGAGACGCTGATCCGGCTCTCCCCTCAGTGCATGGCGTGTCTGCATCGCCGTGCAAAGGAGCATAGCGATGACAAACGTCTGGATACGCCAGCCTCTGGCGATTTACACCGGTAACGAGCAGGATGCCCGCGGCGGCATCGTAATCAGCGACAACCGCATTGTGGAGCTGGTACCCGACCGTGGCCACCCACAAACTCCGGTGGATCTGTTATTTGATGCCAGCCAGCAGGTACTCATTCCCGGCCTGATCAATACCCATCACCACTTCTACCAGACCCTGACTCGCGCCTGCCCCCCGGCCCTGAACAAGAAGCTGTTTCCCTGGTTACAGACCCTTTATCCGATCTGGGCAAAACTGACGCCGGAGGCACTGCGGGCGGCAACCGAGCTGGCCATGGTTGAGCTGCTGCTATCGGGCTGCACAACGGTGTCGGATCATCACTATTTGTTTCCTGGCGGGCTCGAAGATGCCATTGATATTCAGGCCGATGTGGCGCTGAAGCTGGGCATGCGGGCGACGCTGACGCGCGGTTCCATGAGTTTGAGTACGGATGATGGCGGGCTGCCGCCGCCCAGTGTCGTACAGACCGAAAAGGCCATTCTGGAGGACAGCGAACGGCTGATTCGCCGCTACCATCAAAGGGATGCTCATGGCCTTCTGGAAGTGGCGCTGGCGCCCTGCTCGCCGTTTTCAGTGACGCCGGGCATCATGCGAGCGAGCGCCGAACTAGCCGGCCGCTACGATGTCGGGCTTCACACCCATCTTGCCGAGACCAATGACGAGAATGCCTTCTGCTTGAAGCAGTTTGGCCAGCGCCCGCTGGATTATCTCGAGAGTGTCGGCTGGCTGCACGATCGCACCTGGCTGGCCCACGGTATCCATTTCAATGACGAGGAGGTGGCGCGGTTGGGGCAGGCGGGTACCGGTATTTGCCATTGCCCGTCCTCCAACATGGTATTGGCGTCGGGCATTTGCCGGGTCAGGGAGTTGCAGCAAGCCGGCGCGCCGGTGGGGCTGGGTGTCGATGGCAGTGCCTCCAACGATCACAGCAACCTGATGCAGGAAGTGCGTCAGGCGATGCTGATCCAGCGGCTGCGTTATGAAGCTGACGAATTCACCCATACCGATGCCCTGTCGATGGCCACCAAAGGCTCGGCACAATTGCTCAGACGTCCGGATATCGGCGAGCTGGCGGTCGGTAAACGGGCTGACCTGGCCTTGTTCAAACTGGATGAACCCCGCTTCAGCGGCGCCCATGATCCGCTGGCGGCGCTGGTGCTCTGCGGTGCCAGCCAGGCGGATGCAGTAATGGTAAACGGCGAGTGGAGAGTGCGGGACAAACGATGGCTGGGCGGTGATCTCAATGAACTCATGGCCCGCCACCGTGAAGCCTCGAAAACACTCTACAGCGCGTGAAAGCGGTGCACCGGCCGAGGCTTTATTCCGGGAACGCGTCGAATCGCTCAGCCTCTTGCGCCTGGTCATACCAGGCGGCGCGCTCGGGCCAGAAAATATGACTCCGGGGTGTCATATCCGGTGTCTGGTTGAGGGATCCGGCGGGCACCACCAGAGCCTGACCACTTTGTGATACATAAGGCACAGGCGAGCCACATTTCGTGCAAAAGGCGTTCGATATAGTGCGGCCGGGCAAGTCGTATCGCACGATATGCGCCTGGCCGCTCAACCACTCAATATTGTCTGGAGCGGTAAACAGGTTGGATGCGTGTGCCGAGCCTGTGGCCTTCTGGCATTGGCTGCAATGGCACAGATGGAACTGCTGAAAGTCATTGGCGAGCTTGAATGTCACCTCACCGCAAAGACAGTTGCCGGTTATTTCCGCCATCGAACACCTCCTTGAATGAATCCGGGGCATAAAGAAACACTAGCGCCGGATTGGGTCGGTGTGAAGTCCCTTTCGACAGAGCCTGTATCGAGCCCGCGACCGCACTTTAGCGATCGCGAACCAAAAAAAGCCCCGGTAACCATCTTGGTTTCCGGGGCTTTTGTTTTCAGGCGATGGCGTTAATCAGGCCGCCGCTTCTTCGTCTTCTGATACCGAGTTGCGGATCAGGAAGTCGAAGGCACTCAGTGATGCTTTGGAGCCTTCGCCCATGGCAATCACGATCTGCTTGTATGGCACTGTGGTCGCGTCACCGGCTGCAAATACGCCGGGGATGGAGGTTTCGCCGCGGGCATCGATTTCGATTTCGCCGCGGGGGCTCAGTGCCAGGTCGCTGTCCTTCAACCACTCGGTGTTGGGTACCAGGCCGATCTGCACGAACACACCTTCCAGCTCGACATGCTTGATCTCGTCGTTGGTCCGGTCTTTGTACGTCAGGCCGTTTACCCGTCCGTCAGCACCGGTCACCTCGGTGGTCTGGGCCGACACGATGATGTCGACGTTCTTCAGGCTGCGTAACTTCTTCTGCAGCACTGCATCGGCACGCATCTGGCTGTCGAATTCAACCAGCGTGACGTGGCTGACGATACCGGCCAGATCGATCGCGGCTTCAACACCTGAGTTACCGCCGCCGATGACCGCAACGCGTTTGCCCTTGAACAGCGGACCGTCGCAGTGCGGGCAGTAGGCGACGCCTTTGTTGCGGTATTCTTCTTCCCCGGGCACGCCCATCTGGCGCCAGCGTGCACCGGTCGACAGGATCAGGCTGCGGGCTTTTAGCGAGGCACCGTTGGCCAGCTGGATCTCGTGCGGCAGACCGGGTTTGGACGCCGGGATCAGCTTCTCGGCGCGCTGGAGGTTCATGATGTCCACGCCGTACTCCTTGACGTGCTCCTCAAGCGCCGCTGTCAGTTTGGGGCCTTCGGTGTAGGGCACTGAGATAAAGTTCTCGATACCCATAGTGTCGACCACCTGACCACCAAAACGCTCGGCAGCGACACCGGTGCTGATGCCTTTACGGGCTGCGTAGATCGCGGCCGAGGCGCCGGCAGGGCCACCGCCAACAACCAGCACGTCGAACACGTCTTTGGTTTTCAGCTTTTCGGCTTCCCGGGCTTCAGCGCCGGTATCCACTTTGGCAAGAATTTGTTCAAGGCTCATGCGGCCCTGGGCGAAAGGCTTGCCATTAAGGAAGACACTGGGAACCGCCATGACTTCACGCTGTTCGACTTCGTCCTGAAACAATGCGCCGTCGATGGCAACGTGCTTGATGTTGGAGTTCAGCACGCTCATCAGGTTCAGGGCCTGCACCACGTCCGGGCAGTTCTGGCACGACAGCGAGAAGAAGGTTTCAAACGTGAACTCGCCTTCCAGATCTTCGATCTGTTTGATGACGTCCTGGGCTGCTTTGGACGGGTGACCGCCAACCTGCAGCAGGGCGAGCACCAGCGAGGTGAACTCGTGTCCCATGGGAATACCGGCGAAACGTACACCGATATCCGTACCTGTGCGCTGGATAGCAAAAGAAGGCCTGCGCACATCGGAGTCATCATCACGGCGCAGCGTAATGTGCGCCGACAGGGACGCGATCTCTTGCAGCAGCTCATCCAGCTCCTGTGACTTCTCCCGGTCATCCAGTGCCGCGACCAGTTCGATCGGCTGCGTCACCTTTTCGAGATAAGCTTTTAGTTGATCCTTAAGATTGGCGTCCAACATGATAATGATTCCCCTGCGACTAAATTTGGGTCGAGCGTCACCCTGAGCCCGGCAAAGCCGAACACGGAGTGACAGTCAAATAAGAGGGTGTTGCAGCGAACCCGGGATTCCGGGTTCGCGATGCCGGCTTAGATTTTGCCGACAAGGTCCAGAGAAGGAGACAGTGTTTTCTCGCCTTCCTTCCACTTGGCTGGGCAAACTTCACCCGGGTGAGCAGCAACGTACTGGGCTGCTTTTACTTTGCGCAGCAGTTCGCTTGCATCACGGCCGATACCACCGGCGTTCACTTCAACGATCTGAATTTTGCCTTCAGGATCGATAACGAAGGTGCCGCGATCAGCAACGCCGTCTTCTTCGATCATCACGTCAAAGTTGCGGCTGATAGTGCCAGTCGGGTCGCCTACCATGGTGTAGTTGATCTTGCCGATGGCCTCTGAAGTGTCGTGCCATGCCTTGTGTGCAAAGTGAGTGTCGGTAGACACACTGTAGATTTCCACGCCCAGCTTCTGGAATTCGTCGTAGTTGTCGGCCAGGTCTTCCAGCTCGGTCGGGCACACGAAGGTGAAGTCAGCAGGATAGAAGAAAACAACAGACCACTTGCCTTTCAGGCTGGCATCGGTCACTTCCAGGAAATCACCTGCTTTGAATGCTTGCGCTTTAAATGGCTTAACTTCTGTGTTGATCAGGGACATTCGCAATGACTCCTTACAAGTTGGTTGAGGCACTCAAGATAATGCCTTTCGATCGTTTGTTTAAATTGATTATTCATAACCAATCAATAGGTGCTGCCTATTTGTTGCCAGACACCACCCAGGTGCCCGTTTAACGGGACTTTCAGAGCGTGTTGCACGGACCTGCGGCCCTGTGGCGCTCAGCAATCGCGAGTCAGCATAAAGCTGATTGATGACGCGCGGGTGTCGGTAAATCAATAGCCTTTTCCAAAGGCTCTCTATGATATGGGTCGCGGGTGTCGGTTTATCAAGAGCCGTTGCCCATAAGGAGGTGATCGACCCGCAGCCTGCCGATACACTGTGCTTCGCTTTGTCTCTCACCAGGAGAAATTCATGCCTTTGCGCCTGCTGCGCTGGACCCGAGCTGTCGTGACTGAAACGACGTTGGTATACCTGACACTGCTAAAAATTCTGGTGCCTGCGCTGATTGTCGTGAAGGCACTGGAGATGGCGGGTTTTACCCAATGGCTGGGTACGCTGCTTGCGCCCGTCATGGGGTTGATGGGGTTACCCGAGGCGCTCAGCATTGTCTGGGCGGCAACCCTGCTGACCAACATCTACACCGGGATGGTGGTGTTCTTCAGTGTGGCAGCAGACCAGCCGCTGACCGTTGCCCAGATCACCATTCTGGGCACCTTGATGGTGATCGGTCACTCCCTGCCGGTCGAAGGTGCGGTGGCGCGCAAAGCGGGTGTGCCCTGGTGGCTGACGATCGTCTTGCGGATTGGCGGGGGCTTGTTGGTCGGTTGGACGCTCAGCCTGATTTATACGTCAACAAACTGGTTACAGCAGCCGAACGCCATGTTGTGGCAACCCGAGCCTCAGCAAAGTGGCCTGGTGGCGTGGGGGCTTGAGCAGCTGAAAATGCTGATCACGATTTACCTGGTGATCCTGTCGCTGATTGCCCTATTGAAAATTTTGCGAACACTGGGGATCGAGCGGCTGCTGCACATAGTGCTGTTTCCGTTACTGCGCCTGTTGGGGATTGGTCGCAAGGCGGCGAATACCACCATAATCGGGATTACCCTTGGCCTTAGCTTCGGTGCAGGTCTGCTGATTCGGGATATTGAATCCGGAACGATGAGCCGCCGCGATGCGATGTTGACGCTCTGTTTTCTCGGGCTGTGCCACAGCCTGATCGAAGACACGCTGCTGGTGATGCTGCTGGGGGCCGATCTTTCCGGGATTCTCTGGGCAAGGCTTCTGTTTGCATTCATTGCCGTTGGCCTGCTGGCACGTCTGCCACTGGCTATCAACGCGCCGGGCGAGAAGGCGTCGGCTGAGGCTTCGTCTGGCTCGAAACGCTAATCACCTCGCATGATTTCGAACGCGCGGACCACATAGCCTGACAGGGCTTCCACTACCTCGTTACGATGCGCCCCGCTGCGCATCTCGATCTGATAGTGACCCAGCGATGGCAGCCCCGCTGATGTCGCCACCTGGCGGATAGGTTTGCGGATCAGCCCCAGCGGAAAGGGTGCTATAGCCAGATCCGCTTCCATTGCAGCCTGCTGCCCGGCGCAGTGCTCGCTGGTATAGGCGATCCGGTACGTCAGCCCCGCCCGATCCAATGCTGCCAGTGCCGTGCTGCGCCAGGCACAACCGGGGCTGGCAAATGCAATCGGCAGAGGGTGACGCTCCAGAGCGGTGCCTCCATCCCGCTCGGCCCAGACCAGCGGCTCGGTATGCACCACAGTGCCGTCTGCGGTCTTGTCGTCAGCGCTGCCGGCGGTGATCAGCACCAGATCCAGTTCGCCATCATCAAGCCGCTTGAGCAGTGTCTGGCTGCTACTGACCACGACATCTACCTCCACGGCGGGGTAGGAGCGGGCAAAGTCTGCCAACACGCCTGGCAGGATGCGCGTACCGATGTCGTCAGGTGTGCCGAACCGGACGGTGCCCGCCAGGCTGGGCTTCAGAAACTCCGACACCGCCTCATCATTCAGTTTCAGCAAACGGCGGCTGTACCGCAGCAGCGTCTCGCCCGCCGGGGTCAGGGTCACACGCCTTGCCTCCCGCAGGAAAAGCGGTTGGCCCAGCATCTCCTCCAGTTTCTTGATCTGCATACTCACCGCTGATGTGGTGCGGAAAACCTGCCGCGCAGCGCGACTGAAGCTGGCGGTCTCGGCGATCGCCACAAATGTGCGCAGCACGTCAGTCTCCAGAAGCGGCAGTGATTGCGGTGGAATAAGGGGTGCGGTTGAGCCCATAGCGTTGCAGTCAGTTAAGTAAAATTGAACAGTAAGTGTAGTTTATTTCGTTTGAATGAACAAAGAGAGCGGCGCAACCTGCAAGTCGAGGTCAGTAATGACGCTGACCTGCAACGTCCAGATGCAGGAGACTTGCGATGACCAGGCACTCGCTCGATCAATCAGAACGTCACGGGTCCACACATGAACCATGTAATTCCCGGGACAGGCCTGAACCGGCCATGCCCGACTTCTTTATGCCCGCAATGCCACCACTCCAGCTGACCGAAGCACTGGATCGCTGGTTGAAACGGTGGCTTCGCCGTCGCCGGTTTCGTCGACTGCTGGTGCTTGAAGATTGGCAGTTGAAAGTGCTCGGCGTGGCGAGAGGCGATTTGATCTGGGCGGCTCGCCAACCGTTGAAAGAAGATGCATTCGATGTGCTGCGTTCACGTCGGCAGAAAGAGCGTGAGCCGACGGCTAATCAATCCTGACGTCATGGCTGTTTGGCTTAATTAACGAACGGGGACATCGGGTTGCACCGGGTTACGTGATGATAATTTTATATTCAGGTGATAAATATTCGCCACGAAACGCGTCTGACCGGTAATCGTCATCGTCGCTGTAGGCCTTGCTGTTGCTGGATCAGGCGTTCGCCACAGGTTTTGACCTGAACGCGGTTACGAACACTTCGCTGCCGCTAGCGGCTGTTCGCTCCAGGGGCTGGCTGGACTAATCGCTTCTCGAGGCATACAACATATAAGGCAGTATTGACGATCAACTGCCGCATACCCCGCTACCCAGTGTTCTGGATCACGCGCCCGTTTCGCGGGAGGGGATGTTGTATCGCCGTTGATCACGCATTCGAGAAAGATAGCTCCGAACTGACAACAAGGAGATCTGACGATGACGAGTAAAGATCGCAAGCCAACCACGACCGATGCCGGTATTCCGGTAGCCAGTGACGAACACTCACTCTCCGTCGGCCCGAATGGTCCACTTCTGCTGCACGATCATTATCTGATTGAGCAGATGGCGACATTCAACCGGGAGCGCATTCCCGAGCGCCAGCCCCACGCGAAGGGCGGCGGTGCGTTTGGTCACTTCGAAGTGACCGACGATGTCAGCCAGTACACCAAAGCCAAGGTGTTTCAGCCCGGTACCAAAACCGATGTACTGATGCGCTTTTCAACCGTTGCCGGTGAACGGGGCAGCCCTGACACCTGGCGCGATCCGCGGGGTTTTTCTGTCAAGTTCTACACCAGTGAAGGCAACTACGACATGGTGGGGAACAACACGCCGGTATTCTTCATCCGTGACCCGATGAAGTTCCAGCACTTCATTCGCTCGCAAAAGCGCCGGGCTGACACCAACTTGCGCGATCACGACATGCAGTGGGATTTCTGGTCGCTGTCACCGGAATCGTCGCATCAGGTGACCTGGCTGATGGGGGATCGGGGCATTCCGAAAACCTGGCGCCACATGAACGGCTATTCCAGCCATACCTACATGTGGGTGAATGCGCAGGGCGAGAAATTCTGGGTTAAATACCACTTCCATACTGACCAGGGTATTGAGTGCCTTACCCAAGCCGAAGCGGACAAGCTGGCGGGCGAAGACGGCGATTATCATACCCGGGATCTTTATGAGGCGCTTAAGCGTGGGGATCATCCGAGCTGGACCCTGTACATGCAGATCATGCCGTTCCAGGATGCCGAAACCTATCGGTTTAACCCGTTTGATCTCACCAAAGTCTGGCCACACAGCGATTACCCGCTGATCAAAGTCGGCAAGCTGACGCTTGATCGCAACCCCACCGACTACCACACCGAGATCGAGCAGGCCGCATTCGAGCCCAACAATCTGGTGCCCGGTATTGGCATTAGTCCGGACAAAATGCTGATCGGTCGAGTGTTCTCCTATGCCGATGCGCACCGTGCGAGGTTGGGGGTGAACTACAAGCAGATCCCGGTCAACCGGCCGCAGTCACCGGTGCATAGCTACAGCAAAGACGGCGCGATGCGGATGGATAATGTCACCGACCCGGTCTATGCGCCCAATTCCAAAGGCGGCCCAAGTGCGGATGGTGAGCGCTATCCCACCGATTCTACCTGGGAAGCCAGCGGCGATATGGTGAGGGCAGCCTATTCGCTGCACAAGGAAGATGACGACTTCGGACAGGCCAACACCCTGATCAACGAGGTAATGGACGATGCCGCCCGCGATCGTCTGGTCGACAACATCGTTGGCCATGTCAAAGGCGGTGTTGAAGAGCCGGTGTTGTCACGGGTATTCGAATACTGGAAGAACATCGACAAAACCATCGGTGACCGCGTTGAGAAAGGAGTAAAAGGCGACTAAGTACCCATTCCGCGACCCAACCGCAGTGTGCTTGTCCGGTGACTATCAAGGTCGCTGGGCAGGCCCTGCGGTTTTTTTGGCTCTGGAATCTTTGACTGCTGGTACGTGCTAATCCCTTTTATTCAGCTTGTTCAAGGCCTGTGACAAACTGTTGAGCAGTGACTGGTTTTCGGTGACGACATTGTTGATCTCGCGGGCGGAATCGCTGGCTTTTGATGCCAGATTGCGCACTTCATCGGCAACGACTGAGAAACCGCGACCGGCTTCTCCTGCCCGCGCCGCTTCAATGGCGGCATTAAGTGCCAGCAGATTGGTCTGTTCTGCGATAGCGTTGATGCTGGATACCATTTTGTTGATGTTCTCACCCGATGTGATCAGTTCACCCATGACCTTGTCGCTGGTCTGAACGACTGCCAGCCGTTCGGTGATGTCTGCGCCATACATGATCACTTTCTGCAACTCGCCATAGGGGTCGCGAATGGAGGCAAAGGTTGCCGCAATGCCAATATCGCGGCCGTGCACCGGAATCAGGATATCGCGAACAATACTCTCGCCTTTGATCAGACTCTCGCGCTGCTCGGCACTTAAATAGGTATCCCAGCGTTTTATCGCGGTCTTGAAATCCTGTGTCGGAACTTTGAGCTCCCGGTCCGGATAATCGTTGATCTCGATAAGGGCTCCATTTTTGTCCCACTCGACATGCAGGTTGGAATGGCTGATGGTTGCGAACCGGGTTTCGAACTCAAGCGCCGTCGTTTTAACCCGGGTGATATCCGCGAGAATCGCAATAAAGCCCTGGTGCTCGCCGCCAGGCCCGGTAACCGGGTTGCTGGTGATTGACACCCAGATTGATGAGTCGTCCTTGCGGTGAATCTGGATCTCATCATAGAAGGCTCTTGGGGCATCAAGTTCAGCTTCGATTCGCTGCCGGGTTTCTGGATTGGTATGGGGGCCGACCAGAAAATCACGGGTGCGCCCACCGAGCACCTCATCCATATGAAAACCGGTCATCAGCGTGAAGCCCCTGTTGACGTACTGGACTTCCCGCTGGGGGTTGGTGATGACAACGGCGTTGTCGGTTTCATTTGCCACCATGGATAGCAGCCGGAACTCGGCCCGCTGAGTCACTTCATTGGTAATGTCGCTGGCAAATTTGACGATCTTCAGCACTTTGCCATCGGGGCTTTTGATGGGATTGTAAGTGGCATGAATCCACACCTCCTTGCCTCCCTTCGCCAGCCGTTTGTACTCGGCCGTCTGATACTCACCACGTCGTAACCGTTCCCAGAAGACACGGTAAGCGTCGTTGTTGGCATCGGCTCTGGTCACGAATAGTCGGTGATGCTGGCCCACCACTTCATCCAGCCGGTAGCCCATTAACCCGAGGAAGTTATCGTTGGCATAGAGAATGCGGCCTTCCAGATCAAACTCGATGACCGCCTCGGCACGGTGAATCGCCTGTAGCTGGGACTCAATATCGGCTTTGGCCAGAACCTGTTCGGTCACATCGGATGCGAACTTGATAATGCGCTGTACCTTGCCGCGCTCGACGATGGGGGTGTAAGACGCCTGAATCCAGATTTCCCGACCGTCTTTGCCGATACGTTTAAACTCGGCGGTTTGTGGCGTGCCCTGTCGCAAACTCTCCCAGAACTTTTTGTAGCGCTCGCTATCGGCTTCGCCGGGTTCAACGAACATTCTGTGGTGCTTGCCGACAACCTCGTGCAGCTGATAGCCCAGCAGGTTCAGGAAGTTTGCGTTGGCCGTTTGAATCGTGCCGTCCAGCGCAAACTGAATAACCGCCTGGGTTTCATTGATGGCACGCACAATGCTGTCAGAACTCGAACTCTTTCCGAACATGGGCTTGATTCTCCGTCCCGGATACAACACTTCCCTGTCACTGTAGCCAATATCCTCGAAGCCGCTAGGGTTAGGGGATTAGTGTGGGTTGCGCAGCTTGTTGCCGGTTTTATAGAACCTGATACAAATGTAAACTTGTGATCGGTTGATACCGTACGACAAGGCCTGCTCAAGCTATTAGTTATCTATCTATACTTGTTCAGTCTTTGCGATTCCGCCACTGCGTTCTGTTATTTCCTGTCAAATATCGCGGCGGGTTTGTGCAGACAGTGTTTCCGGATTACTGAATAGTAAATCATCAATACGTTGTTCCTGGGAGCCTTCTCCGTGCATGTGTATCTCCTTTTTCTGCTCATGGCTGGCGCCACTGTCCTGAGTCCTGGCCCCGGGGTTGTGATGACCCTGTCCAACGCGCTGCAATTCGGCGCGAGGGGCATTTACAACGTTGAAGTTTATCGGGGCGGCTTATCTGGTGTATTTGGGTATCCGGCTTTGGCGGGCGCCGCCGCTGCAGTTGGAGATCTCGGCAGCAGGCGATGATGGCGGCTTCGGCAAGCGGTTTGTAGAGGGGATCACGATGCAGCTCACCAACCCCAAGGTTGTGCTGTTTTTCCTGTCGATCTTTCCGCAGTTTATTGATCCGTCTGCGAGCTATGCGGCACAGTTTGCCGTGCTCGTGCTTACCTACTGCGTGCTGGTGGTAGGGATTCACCTGATGTATGCGGTGTTCGCCAGGCGCGCCAAACGCTGGCTGACCTCGGCCCGGGGCGGCCGGATCATGAACCGGGCCGCGGGCACGACGTTTTTCTTTTTTGGCGGAGTGCTGGCAACGGCATCGCGTTAACGAGCCGTGGTGGCGGGGCTATTCTTCAGCCGGACAGGTCGCGACGGTCGGGCAGTTTTCAGCGTATACGCTGATGCCGCTGCTCTGCTGTGATGCACTGAAACGATCACTGTCCAGCTTTGCCGCGCAAGCGCTCGCTTCGGCGGCGGCATCAGGGCAGTTGGCCTCCTGCAACGCGTGAGCAAAGTTATTCCAGCCGGCGGCGATGCGTGGAAACTCAGTCGTCAGCTTGTTGTAGTGACTGACCGCATCAGGCCAGTCTTCATTGGCAAAGGCGATATTACCCATACCCAGCAGGGCCGCGGGTTGGTCCGGCCACTTGGCGTTCGCTGTCGCATAAGCGGTGTAAGCGGCCTCTGTATGATCGGTTGTTTCCAGATCATTGGCCGCCCGCAGGAACGGCAGAGGTTCCGCGGATACCGGCAGCTGATCGGGTGGCAGCATGGTGACGGCCCAGTTTTCTGATCGCGCCCAGGTGGCGCTGAAGACGGAGAGCGGCTCCTCTGCCGCTTCCTGGGTGCCGGTATGCAGGGTGATAGTCTTATCATTCGAATCAAAACCGATCACCACGGCAAAATGCCATTGTGGCCACCAGTCAAATCGAAGGTTTTGCAGCACCAGCACAGGATGCCCTGCGGCCACTTCGGCGAGCAGCGATTCGAGCGATCCATCCAGCGGGTACACCAGCAAGTCATGATTGCGTGCCGCTGCGACCATCTCCACCTGAAGTGAGCCTTCCCGTCCGGGGATATAGACCTGTGATTTCAGTGCTTCAGGATCCGTTTCAATATGCTGTGCGTTCAACATCATGGCCAGTGAGGCCGGGCCGCACTGGTATTGCTCCTGCGGATAGAAGGGCACGTTGTCGATCTGATGTCGGCCCTGCAGGCGCAGTTCTAGTGAGCCGTCCGCGTAGGTGGGCCAGTCGGGCGTTGCTGCGCAGCCTGCCATGACCAGCGCCAGAAGAATCACGGGGACCGCCCTTGAAAGGGCGGTCGTTGAGTTCAGCGTCATCACGTGATGATTTACCGGATACAGTTAATGAACGGGAAAATGTTGGTAGCACACAGCATGTCGGTGATGATGAAGATCACCAGAAACAACACGATAATACCGACTACACCTTCACCGGCGGGGGCTTCCGCCAATTGCTGCTTGAAAGACGCCAGTTCAGCAGGGGTCAAGCTGTTGATGCGGTCTTTGACTTCACTCTCGCTGACGCCGAGCGTGGCCAGCTTGTCCTTCACATCCTGGCGTTCCAGCATGTTCAGCAGTGTTTGCTGATCAAGGTCGGCCTGTTGTTCAGTCAGCAGCTCGCCGGTGCCGACAATGCCGGTGTTGGCAGACGCCAGCGAGGGAATGGTCCAGAGCGCGGTCAGCATCATGACCAGTGTCATAACGGATGAGATCTGACGAAGGTAGGTTCTTGTTGTACGCAAAATGTCGACTCCTGATGCGTGAGTGAATCAGCCTTAAAGTTTGATTGCGCCAAACGCGGTTGCTCAGCATTTGGTCAGCTCAATATGGTTATTATGCCGACATGAGCATACACCGTTACACATGAGCGACAGACTTCCGACAAATGAAAAGGGTTTAATAAACGTCAGGTGCTGAGCGGTTTGTCTGGTATGAACCTTTCCACTCATGTGTCATCCTGACCTTTCTGCCCCGTTGCATTAACTGCAGCAGACGCCATTTCTCCATGCGCCGCCCGGCGCAAACAAGCGATCCTCTCATGAAAAAAAGTAGCCGCTCGAGCTCCAGACCGGCGTGGCACCCGGTATTCTGGACAACCTGGGTCGCGATTTTTGGGCTCTACCTGCTTTCTCGCCTGCCGATGCGGACCAAGCAACGATGGGGTAAAGGCATTGGTTTGTTTCTGCGCAAGCGCCTGAAGTCCAGGGCAAAAGTGGCACGCACCAATATCGCGGCCTGCATGCCGGAACTGGATGAACAGGAGCGCGAGCAGTTGATAGACGACAGCTTTGTTGCCTGCGCCCGGGGATTTCTGGAAACCACCCATGCCTGGTGGAATGACATGGCGCCTTATCAGGCAAGTGCTACCGTTACGGGCCTTGAACACCTGCAGGAAGCGGTGAATCGTGGTCGGGGGGTATTTCTGATTGGTGGTCATTACAGCATTTTCGATTTCGCCCTGCCGCTGATTGCCTGTCAGCTCACCAAACCCGGCTATGTGTATCGTCCCAACAATAACCCGGTACTCGATGGCGTAATCGAGAAAGGTCGCTGCCGGCACTTTGGTATCCGGTCATTCAACAAACGCCAGATCCCGGACATGATCGACTTTCTGAAGGGTGGCGGGCAGGTCTGGTATGCCTGTGACCAGGACTTTGGCGGGAAAACTCAGTTGTTTGTGCCGTTTTTCGGCGTTGAAACAGGCTGTATCACCAAACCTTCGCAGATTGCGCGGGAATCGGGCGCTTCGGTGATTTGTGTCAGTCACCTGAGGACGCCGGATGGCGGATACGCGCTGGATTTTTCGCCAATTATCGAGGACTTCGGTGATGATATGGCAGAGGATGCTGCGACCTGGAACCAGTTTATCGAAACCACGATTCGAGAGTTTCCAGACCAGTATCTATGGTTGCACAAGCGTTTCAAAACACGACCGGAAGGTGCCGCCAAGCTCTATTGAACTCGAGCCCCTGGCCACCTCCCGCACCTTCTGAGGCTGCTGCAGTCGCCTGCTCAGCCCTGGCGGGGTGCAAACATGATGATTGCCATTCCCAGCAGGGCAATCAATGATCCCGCAATATCCCATGCGGTGGGCCTGATGCCATCCACCAGCCATAACCAGAGTATGGCTACCGAAATGTAGACACCACCATAGGCGGCGTAGACTCTGCCCGCCGCCGTTGGGTGTAGCGACAACAGCCACGCAAACGCCACCAGACTCAGTGCCCCAGGTAGCAAAAGCCAGGCTGACTTGCCTTCCCGAAGCCAGAGATAGGGCAGGTAGCAGCCAATAATTTCCGCAACGGCAGTGATGATGAACAGCCCAATGGTTTTGAGTTCCGGCACGTGCTCTCCTGCTTCTGATCAATGTGATACTCGAACCTGCGTCCGCACTTTGGGAACGAGCTTAACGCGGCTGTTGCCGGCTGTCCCCCTGACTGGTTAACTTCGAATGCGGCACTGCCCTGTCAATTGGGGTAGGGTATGCGCTTTCAGGATCTGCCGCGGGGAACAGAACGGGGTGTTCGATTGAGTGAGCTAGGCGAAAAACGACTGAACAAATTTATCAGCGAATCGGGCTTTTGCTCGCGTCGGGAGGCGGATGCGCTGATAGCCGAGAACCGCGTATCGATCAACGGGAAGGTGCCGGAACTGGGCACCCGGGTTGGCCCCGGCGATGTTGTCTACGTCGATGGCAAGCGGATCAAGGCAAGTGCGGCCAACAAATCAGACCGTATTTATATCGCCTATAACAAACCGGTCGGCATCACCTGCACCACCGAGCATCAGGTGAAGGGCAATATTGTGGATGCCATCGGTCACAAGGAGCGAATCTTTCCGATCGGGCGCCTGGATAAGCCATCTGAAGGGCTGATTTTTCTCACCAGTGACGGTGATATCGTCAACAAAATCCTGCGTGCTGAAAATGCCCACGATAAAGAGTATGTGGTCACGGTTGATAAGCCGCTCACCGAGAAATTCGCAACGCAGATGGCTGCCGGCGTGCCGATTCTCGGAACGGTCACCAAACCCTGTGAAGTGACCATTGTAAGCCAGTTTGTCTTCAAGATTATTCTGACCCAGGGGCTCAACCGGCAGATTCGCCGCATGTGCGAGTACTTTGGCTATGAGGTTACCCGTCTGCGGCGCACCCGCATCATGATGGTGTCGTTAGGTAACCTGAAGGCGGGTCAATGGCGAAATCTGACAGCCAGTGAAGTGACGGCGCTGGATCGTGCCGTGGCTGATTCACGCAAGACGTCGGCCGCAACCGACCAGGTCAAACCGAAATCAGAAACCAAACCGAAACCCGCTACAACAGCTGGCGGGCGAAAGGCTCCGGGAGCCGGTCGATCAGAAACCGGTGGTCATCCTGCTGGCAAAGCCGGTCAGAAAATCCCGCGAAAATCCCCTAAAAAATCGGGTAAGAAGCCAGCCAAACGCGGCCGCCCGGGCAAGTCCGCGCGTTAGTACCGGTTTGTGGTGTGCCTTGCGTTCCGACATAAAAAAGCTCGCAGGCCCTGAACGCCTGCGAGCTTTCGGTCAGTACGACAGATGCCTGCCCGTGACCTATTTCGGCTTCTGCCGCCGGGCCAGCACGTAGCCGATAATGCAGCCGGTGCCAATCAGGATCATGACCCAGCCGGCGTTGCCGCCCATATCGGTTTCCCCGGAGCCCGGCCCCAACATCACGACAATGCCAATGATCAGGGTAAACAGCCCGGCTGCCAGCAAGATAAACAGGCTTTTCCGGGGCTCCTTCTTCATTACGGTTTTGGGATCGTCCATTGTTGCCTCCGTTCCTTATCCAAGGGCATTTGCCCTAATGATCTGAACAAAAAACAACCAGATCTATTCACCAGTATGATCGTTAAGTCACGTCCTTCAAGTGGCTTTTTCAGGCATGGCCCGATCAGGCAGCGGCCAGTACTTCGACAATTTTGGCGCTGAAGGCATCCAGATCATCCGGATTGCGGCTGGTGATCAGCCCGTCTTCATAGTGCACTTCCTCGTCGACCCAGTGACCGCCGGCATTGGTAATATCCGTTTTCAGGCTGGGCCAGGATGTGAGGGTGCGGTTTTTCACAGCATCCGCTTCGATCAACGTCCAGGGCGCGTGGCAAATGGCGGCTACGGTTTTGCCCTTGTTGAAGAACTGCTTCACCAGTTTGACGGCGTCATGGTCCATTCGCAGTGCGTCAGGGTTGGCAACGCCTCCGGGTAGCACGAGGCAGTCGTAGTCGTGCACGTTAACGTGCTGGACGGTTTTGTCGACCGGGAAGCTGTGAGCCTTATCCAGATGGTGATAGCCATCGATCTCACCTTCAGACAGCGACACCAGTTCGAGATGGGCGCCGGCGCCCTGCAGGTCTTTCCAGGGGCGCGTCAGTTCGATTTGCTCCACGCCGTCTGTGGCGAGAAACGCGATTGTTTTACCATGCAGTGGTGCATCCATTTCGGGAACTCCTGTGCTGGTTTGAGTGAAAACAATACCGTTTCACCATAACGCATAAATCGCCGTTTAACGGGGGGATGAAGGAATTGAAATGTTTCACATTGCTTTTTGCAGCAGTGTCTGCCCAACTAAACAAAGGTTATGCCACTTTTATTCACACTAGCGAATAATGAGCCGCCAATCACCATCAACGCACCATAGGAGGGTAATGCCAATCATGGAAAACCAGCGACACACCGGGGGTAATTCAACGGAGAGCGAGAACGCTCCCGAACAGGTAGCCCTGATTGATGCGGTCAATATCCGCAGCCTGTCGTTGGTTATACTCACCAGTATGGCCTCATTGGTCTTTATCGATTGGGCCCAACCCGTATTGCTGCCGCTGATCGTTGCGGTGCTGATCAGTTATGCGCTGGATCCTTTGGTGTCAGGTCTGGACCGTTTGCATTTCCCCCGGCCCTTGAGCGCCGCTGTGGTTTTGGTGGCCCTTGTGTGCATTGTTGCAGCAGCCAGCGTACCGCTCAAAAATGAAACAATGGAAATGCTTGATAAGGTGCCGCAGGCCGTCAAGCAGTTTCAGCAGCGAGATGCCAAAGCGCCAAAGGACGAAGAGAGCATAGTGGACAAGGCGCAATTCGCCGCCAAGCAGATCGAGAAGAGCGCCGCATCAGACAAAAATGGAGACACGAGTCGATCGGGCATTACTCCGGTCCGGATAATCGAAAAGCCTGTGGACGTTCAGGAATACATACTCCAAGGCTCTCCCGCTGCGTTGGTGCTGATTTCCCAGTGCTTTTCTGTCTTGCTGCTGGTGTATTTTTTATTGGCAGTGGGCTCGCTCTACAAGCGCAAGGTGGTCAAGCTCTCGGGGCCCTCATTTGGCAGTATGCGAAACGCCGCGCGAATCATGAACGATTTCCATCATCAGGTCCGGCGCTTTCTGTTCGTGATGATGCTCGGCGCCTTGTTTGTCGGCGTGCTGACCTGGCTGGCCTTTATGGCATTGGGGGTCGAGCAGGCGGGCCTTTGGGGTGTGGTGGCAGGTGTCGCCAGCGGCATTCCCTATCTTGGCCCGTTTCTGGTGCTGATTGCGACAAGCATGGCCGCGTTTCTGCAGTTTGGTGAAATGGATATGGCGATTATTGTCGGCGGCACGTCCCTGGCTATCACCAGCGTTCAGGGGTATCTGCTGACGCCCTGGCTGACCAGCCATGTTTCGAGCCTGAATGCGGTGGCCATCTTTATCGGACTGCTATTCTGGGGCTGGTTGTGGGGGCCGATCGGCCTGATTGTGGCCACGCCGATGCTGATGATCGTCAAGTCCCTGTGTGATCACGTTGTTAACTTGCGCCCGGTAGGTGAGCTACTGGGTAAATAGACGCCGGAAAACCCGGCCGGGAAAACAGCCTGGCCGAGAAAACAAAAAGAAAAAGCGGAGGTGCGTTGTGTGGGATAGCGAAATTCCATTACTCGATATGTTCATTCGGTTATCGGTAGCCGCAGGCCTGGCGTTGATGCTCGGGCTTGAACGCGAATTGCGTGGCAAGGCGGCGGGCTTGCGTTCGCATATGCTGGTTTCACTGGGGGCGTCCGCTTTCATCATGATGGGCATGCACATTCTGTTCGCCACTGCAGAAGGCGATCCATCCGCACGGATTGACCCTACCAGGATTGTTGAGGGCGTGATCGGCGGCATCGGCTTTCTCGGTGCGGGGAGTATTATCCAGAGCCGCGGCAACATTCAGGGCATCACGACCGGTGCATCAATCTGGATGGCGGGTGCGATAGGCGTGGCCTGCGGTATCGGCAATATTGCGCTTGCCTGCATGGTGACGGCGATGGCGCTGGTCATTATGGTGGTGCTGGGCCGGTTTGAGCACGAAGTCATTAATGGCAGGTCGGGCAAATCAGGCGATACAAGCTCGGACTGATTCTTCCACAGCCGGGTATTGGCGAGCGGGGACAGGCGGTGATGGCAAAGGCGAGAGGCAAATGGTTGGTCATGGCTCTATTGGCAGGTGTGACGGCTCAAGGATGCTCATCGCGTGGTATGTACGAGTCCACGCAGCAACGCCGGGTAGACGATTGCAGCCGGATCATCAATACCAGCGAACGGGCCCAATGCGAAGAGCGGGCCCGAATGCCTTATGATCAGTACAAGCGAGAAACGCTGGATGAGGCGACGCGAGGGGCAGACTGACCCGCTGTTTCATGCCTGCGCAGCCGCGGACTGCTGTGCGCTTCGCAACTTGACCACGTTCGCCCGAGGAGACTCGCCAAACAGCCGACTGTATTCCCGACTGAAGTGGGAAGGACTTTCATAGCCTACCCGATAGCTCGCCGTGGCAGCCTCCAGACCTTCCGATAACATCAAGCGTTGTGCCTCGTGAAGTCGCAGTTTCTTCTGGAACTGTAGCGGCGACATCCGGGTGACTTCCTTGAAACTGTGGAACAGCGATGATTCGCTCATGTTCACTTCTTCAGCCAGTTCACCTATGCGCAAGGGTTCCGAAAATCGGTTCTTGAGTAGCGCAATCACTTTGGCGATTCGGTGGGCCTGAGTATTCGATGCTGCAAACTTGCGCATCCGGGGGCCCATCTCGCCAATCAGGGCGCGATACAGAATTTCCCGGCGAGCAAGGGGAGCCAGCACTCGCTGGTCGCCAGGGGAATCGAGCAGGCTGATCAGGCGACTAAAGGCACCGAGCATGGCATCGTCACTCTTGGCCATACACATACCGCACGCCGCCTCCGGGCAGGCGTCCTCTCCTTGCGCCTGCGTGCCCATTTCCAGCACCAGGCTTGAGACTTCGTGCGGATCAACGTCAAGTCTCACGGCAAGATAAGGCTCTTCTGGAGAGGCTTCCGTGACCTGGCCGGTAATGGGCAGATCGACGGACGATGCCAGATAGCTGAGTGGCCCGTAAACGATCTTGCGATCCCCCAGCCAAACGGTCTTGCTGCCCTGCACCAGTATGCACAGCGAGGGACGATACACAGACGAGAAGCAAGTAGTCGTGGTGTTGCTACGAATCAAATCAACGCCATCAATTGCCGAGGGCTGCAGGCCTTCTTCAGGTGTCCATTTAATGATTGTTCGCGCCAGTTGCTCGCGTAGTCTTTCAGTATTCGAATATGGCTCGAACACGCTGATTGCGCTGAAATCCACCTTGCGTTCCTCCCCCGTCGTGACATCAGAAGTATACGCCCTGCCACTTGTATAATAAGTTGCGAATCCGAAGTTTTGCAGGATTAGGCAATTAAGCTGCAGGAATGCGCAATGTTCTGCAATAACCTCTGCGCGGGTGGTCTAGACCTGTTCATCAAGGTGTCATGCTGGATGCAGAAATAGGCAATCACCGCGCAGAAACCGAATACCTCCCCCTTGTCGTTATTCCCTAAAGTGGCTGTCATCGGTAGCCCAGTATCCAGACGCGCGGCTGCCTGCTGCTGAACGTCCGAGTGACTGATTCGGCGGCGTCCCCTACCAGATCTGATTGAATCACGGGAGTGACAGACTCATGGAATTGATCAATAAACCCGGCATACGACGCTGTGCCGTTGCGGCGATGCTGACGCTGACCAGTACATTGTGGCTGTCCGGTTGTGATGCCCATGGCGAAGAAGAAACCGCCCAGCAACAACCGGCACCCCCGTCGGTTGAAGTGGCGGAAGTGGTTAGTAGTGATGTGACCTTGTGGGATGACTTCTCGGGGCGCGTCGTCGCGCCGGAGACTGTGGCCTTGCGGCCCAGGGTCAGCGGTTATATCGACAGTGTCAGCTTTGAAGAAGGCGAAATGGTCGCCAAGGGCGATGTGCTCTTCTCAATTGACCCACGGCCTTACAAGGCCCGCGAGCGAGTGGCGGAGGCCAATCTGGCACAAGCCCGCAGCCATCTTGAACTTGCCCGGAGTGAAGCCAAACGAGCCGAGCGATTGGTAAAAGGAAGGGCGATTTCCCAGGAAGAGTATGACCAGCGTGCGTCAGCGCTCGCCTCCGCCCGCGCTGCCGTGGGGTCCGCCCAGGCCACGCTGGATACTGCCCGGCTGGATCTGGAATACACCCAGGTGAAATCGCCAATCGCAGGCCGTGCCGGTCGTGCAGGCGTTACGCGCGGCAATCTGGCGAGCGCAGACACCACGATTCTCACCAGTATCGTGTCGGTTGATCCGGTTTACGTGTACTTCGAGAGCAATGAAGAAACGTTTCTGGGCGGCCGGAAACTGCTGCAGAACGATCAGGGCCCACGGGTTGAAGTCGGGCTTGCCGGTGAATCCGGTTTCACCCATCCCGGGGTGGTGGATTTTATCGACAACCAGCTGAATGCCAATACCGGCACCCTGCAGTACCGGGCAGTGCTGCCTAACCCTGAAGGCATGCTCAAACCGGGTCAGTTCGCTCGAGTGCGGATGCCGACGTCGAACCTGGATAAGGCGCTACTGGTAGATCAGAAAGCCGTCGTCACCGATCAGGATCGGCGCTTCGTGTACGTGGTGAAAGCCGACAACACGATTGATCGCCGGCAAGTGGTGCCAGGAGGTCGGGCGGACGGTTTGATGGTGATTGCCGATGGTCTGGCAGCAGGCGACCGGGTGGTGGTCAGCGGTCTGCACAAGATCTTTGGCGCCGGCATGCCAGTCACCCCGCAACCGGTCGATATGCAGCGCAAAGAGGTTGCAGGCTCAGTCGCGATTATCCCCTGATTGCAGGCGAGCCTTCGCCCAGCCTTAACCCGACCTAACACAAGCAGTTCATTATTCGGCGCTATTCGGCATCTCCCTTCGGGGAGGTGCCTGAGGGACTATTGTCATGAATATTTCTCGGTTTTTCGTCGACCGACCGATTTTTGCATCGGTGCTGTCGATCATCATCTTTGTGGTGGGGTTGATCAGTATTCCGCTGCTGCCGGTGAGCGAGTACCCGGAGGTTGTGCCTCCGAGCGTGCAGGTCACCGCGAACTACCCCGGGGCTAACCCGAAAACCATTTCCGAAACTGTTGCCACGCCGCTGGAAGAGTCCATCAACGGTGTGGAAAACATGATCTACATGAAATCCGTGGCTGGCAGTGATGGCCGGTTGATGTTGACGGTGACCTTTGAACTGGGCACCGATCCGGACCAGGCCCAAGTGCAGGTCCAGAACCGCGTCACCCAGGCCTTGCCCCGGTTGCCGGAAGACGTGCGTCGCCAGGGCGTGACCACGCGCAAGCAGTCGCCCAACCTGATGATGGCGGTGCATCTGGTCAGCCCGGACGACAGCTTTGACGCTACCTATATCCGCAACTATGCCGTGCTGCATATTCGCGATGAGCTGGCCCGCATTCCCGGCGTCGGTGAGGCGGGGCTGTTTGGCTCCGGCGACTATGCCATGCGGATCTGGGTTGACCCGCAACGGGCCGCTGCGCTCGGTGTAACGGCTGGCGATATTGCGGCTGCGGTGCAGGAACAGAACGTGCAGGTATCGGCCGGCCAGATCGGCGCGCCGCCGATGCCCGATGGCTCTGATTTTCTGATTTCCATTAATGCCCAGGGGCGCCTGAGCAGCCCTGAAGAGTTTCGCGATGTCGTGCTGAAAACCGGCGATAACGGTGAAGTCACCCGTCTGGGAGATGTCGCGCGTGTTGAGCTGGCATCATCGCAGGATGCATTGCGGGCGCTGCTGGACGGTAAGCAAGCCGTCGCGCTGCCGATCTTCCAGGCGCCCGGCTCCAATGCGCTGGAAGTCTCCCGCGCTGTACGCGCCAAGATGGCCGAGTTGGATGATCAGTTCCCGGATGGCCTGGCATGGGAAGTCGCTTACGACCCCACGGTATTTGTCAGCACCTCGATTGAATCGGTTATCACGACGCTGCTGGAAGCGGTGGCGCTGGTGGTACTGGTTGTGGTGTTGTTCCTGCAGACCTGGCGTGCGTCGCTGATTCCGTTGCTGGCGGTGCCCGTATCGATTATCGGTACCTTCTCAATCCTGCTGTTACTGGGTTTCTCAATCAATACACTGACGCTGTTCGGCATGGTGCTGGCGATCGGTATTGTGGTGGATGACGCCATCGTGGTGGTGGAAAACGTCGAGCGTAATATTGAAGAAGGGCTGGCGCCGATTGCTGCAGCCCATCAGGCGATGCGGGAAGTGAGCGGACCGATTATTGCGATCAGTCTGGTGCTCTGCGCGGTGTTTATCCCGATGGCGTTCCTTGACGGCATTACCGGCCAGTTCTACCGCCAGTTCGCCATGGCGATTGCCATCGCGACCGTGATTTCTGCGATTAACTCGCTGACCCTGTCACCGGCGTTGGCGGCAACCCTGCTCAAGCCTCATGGTGCCAAACCGGATCTTTTCGCGCGGATTATCGAGCGCTTGTTTGGCTGGATATTCCGCCCATTCAACCGGTTCTTCCAGCGCAATGCCGATCGCTATCAAGGGTTTGTCGGCCATAGCCTGAATCGTCGTGGCGCGGTATTCATGGTGTATCTCCTGCTCCTGGGCGGCACCGCCTTCATGTTTAATCAGGTGCCGGGCGGGTTTATACCCACCCAGGATAAAACCTACCTGGTCGGCAGCATCCGCTTGCCTGAAGGGGCGTCGCTGGATCGCACCGAAGCCGTGGCACGACGGGTCAGCGATATCGCGCTGGAAACCGAGGGCGTCGCCAACGCCGCTGCATTTGTTGGCTTCAATGCACTGCAGGGCAGCAATACCCCGAATGTGGGCACGGTTTTCATCCTGTTTGATGATTTCAGTGTGCGGGATAAAACAGCACAGGCGATTGCGGCTGAGATCAACGGCAAGCTGGGTGATGTGAACGAAGGGTTTGCGATTACCTTTATGCCGCCACCGATCTTTGGTCTGGGTGCGGGCTCTGGTTATTCGATGTACATCCAGGATCGCTCCGGTGCCGGCTATGGTGAGCTGCAGACCGTCACCAATCAGCTCGCCGGTGCGCTCAGTGGTACCGAAGGCCTGGGCTATCCGATCAGTTCCTATCAGGCCAACGTGCCCCAGCTTGATGCCATTATCGATCGGCAAAAGGCGAAGGCCCAGGGGGTGCGGATGGACGATCTGTTCACCACTCTGCAGCTCTACTTCGGGTCGCTTTATATCAACGACTTCAACCTGTTCGGGCGCACCTATCGGGTAATGGCGCAGGCGGATGCCCCTTATCGGGACGATCCTGACGATCTGAACTCGCTCTATACCCGCAATCGCGGCGGCGACATGGTGCCGCTGAACACCATGGTGACACTGGAGCGTTCATTCGGGCCTGACCCGGTGATCCGGTACAACGGCTATCCGGCCGCCGACATCATCGGCCAGTCTGATCCAGCCGTGCTGTCATCAGCCGAAAGCCTGGAAGTGGTGGCTGGCGTCGCCGGGAAGGTGCTGCCTTCGGGCATGACTTTCGAATGGACCGACCTCAGCTTCCAGCAGGTGACGCAAGGGAACGCGGCGATGGTGGTATTCCCGCTCGCGCTTCTGCTGGTGTTCCTGGTGCTGGCTGCGCTTTACGAGAGCTGGGTGTTGCCTCTGGCGGTCATCCTGATAGTGCCCATGTGCCTGCTGGCAGCGCTGTTTGGCGTCTGGCTGACCGGCGGCGATAACAACATCTTCGTCCAGGTCGGACTGGTGGTGTTGATGGGGCTGGCGTGCAAGAACGCTATCCTGATTGTCGAATTCGCCCGTGAGCTGGAAATGCAGGGTAAGTCGGTGATGGATGCGGCGCTGGAAGCCTGCCGCCTGCGGTTGCGGCCGATCATCATGACCTCCGTCGCATTTATTGCAGGCGTTGTACCACTGGTTCTGGCCACGGGCGCAGGCAGTGAAGTGCGTGCGGTGATGGGCATTACCGTGTTCACCGGCATGCTGGGCGTGACCCTGTTCGGGCTCCTGTTGACCCCCGTGTTCTACGTGGCCCTGAGCACCTTTGCCAACCGGCATCGCGCCAACAAAGACGATTCGGCGCCATCGCCGGATGAATCCAACCGGACGGAGGTTTCACATGGCTAGGTCATCATTGTCACTAACTGCGCTGATCGCACTCATGCTGGCCGGTTGTGCCGTGGGGCCTGACTACCAGGCCCCGCAAACGACGGACGCCCCGGACCGGTTTAACGAAGTTCGTAACCCTGATCCGTTTGATGCGCAGGCAGAGCGGCGCTTCTGGCAGGGGTTTGATGATCCGATGCTGGCGGACCTGATCCGCCAGAGCCTCAGTGCCAACTATAACCTGCAGGTCGCAGTGGCCCGGTACGAGCGGGCGCAGGCGCTGTTGCGAGGGGCTGAGCGCAACCAGTTGCCGAGTGTTACGGCGTCCGGCTCGGTTTCGGAGAATCACCTTGCGGAAGTGGAGCGCACCGGTTCGGCGGATGACGTCACGCTGTATCAGGTGGGGGCGGTGGCGCACTGGGAGCTGGAGCTGTTTGGTCGTCTGCGTCGCATCACCGAGGCTCAAAGCGCGGAGCTGGATGCTGCCGGAGCGGATCTGAATGCGGTCCAGGTCGCGTTGGTGGGGCAGCTTGCCAGCAGTTACTTCGAGTTGCGGGGCCTTCAGCAGCAGTTGCTGGTGGCCCGACGAAACCTCGATAACCAGCAGCAGACACTGGATATCGTCACCTCTCGGCTGGAAGCCGGACGCGGAACCAATTTTGATACCGTGCGCGCCCAGACCCAGCTTGAAACGGTGCGCTCGACGATTCCTGCACTGGAGGCCGGCATACGCGCCCGAATGCACAGGATTGCAGTGCTAACAGGTCAGCAGCCGACTGCCCTGATTGCAACGCTGTCGAAAGCGAAGTCGTTGCCTGAAGTTGTGCCGGCTATTCCGGTCGGCAGCCCCGGAGGCGTTCTGCGCCGCCGACCGGATGTGCGGGCTGCGGAGCGTCGATTGGCGGCAGCCACTGCGGGTATCGGCGTTGCGACAGCGGATCTGTTCCCGCGCTTCAGCCTCGATGCGCTGATCGGCTCGGTTGCAGACAGCTCTGGTGACCTGTTTACCGGCGGTGCGGCATCACGTCGTGTGACGCTTGGAATCGACTGGACGTTCCTCGACTTCGAGCGGGTGCAGGCCCGTATTGATGTGGCCGACGCTGACGCTCGCGGTGCCCTCGCGAACTACCGCCAGACCGTATTGAACGTGCTGGAAGAAACCGAAACCCTGCTGGTTGAATACCACCGTGCCCAGACCCGTACCGACTATCTGTCGCGGGCAACAGCGGCAGCCAATGAAGCGGCGAGGCTGGCGAGGCAACGCTATCGCGAAGGGCTGATCGGCTATTTCGAAGTGCTGGATGCCGAACAGGAACTGATTGATACCCGCGACTCGTTGATCCGGAGCAGAACGTCAGTGACGCTGGGAATGGTCAATCTCTATCGGGCTTTGGCGGGTGCGCCTCAGGCTGCCGAAGAAACGGCAATGCAGTAATCGGAGAAAGAGAAGGGAAAGGAAAACGTCGGGCAGGGTGCAGCGTGAGAGTGTCACCCTGCCCGATATCGCATCACATCAAATCAGGTTGTAAACAAACACGATCGCAACCGCAATCGGCGTAAAGTAACGCAGGGTGTTGTACCAGAGGCTGAACGAGCCTGATGACAGGGCCAGTTCGTTTTCCAGTGCCTGGCGCGACATGAACCAGCCAGTAAACACTGCGATCAGCAGGCCACCCAGCGGCAACAGAATGTTGGCGGTCAGGAAGTCGAGCAGGTCGAAGATGGTCTTGCCTTCAAACATGCTGAACATCCCCAGCGGCGTGACATCGGCCCACAGGTTCAGCGACAGGATCGATGCAATACCCAGCAGCCAGCACGACAGGCCTGCAGCTAGTGTACTGGTGCGGCGGGTCATGCCTTTCTGCTCTTCCAGCCATTCAACCAGCGGTTCCAGCAGGGAAATACCTGAGGTCCAGGCTGCGAAAATCAGCAGTACGAAGAACAAGGTGCCGAACAGGCTGCCCATCGGCATCTGACCGAACGCCAGTGGCAGGGTCTGGAAAATCAGGCCCGGGCCGGCGCCGGGCTCAAGGCCGTTGGCAAACACGATCGGGAAGATCGCAAGGCCGGCCAGCAGCGCCACGACGGTATCCATGATCGAGACCAGAATAGAGGTTTTGGCGATCGAGATACCCTTCGGCAGATACGAACCATAGGCCACCATGACGGCCATACCCAGGCTCAGGGTGAAGAACGCGTGGCCCAGTGCCACCAGCACACCCTTGGTGGTGAGTTTGGAGAAGTCGGGCTGGAACAGGAAAGAAACGGCTTCGCCAAAGTGACCGGTTGTCATCGCATAGCCAACCACAACCAGCAGCAGTACAAACAGCGCCGGCATCAATATGCTGACCGCCTTCTCAAGGCCTGAGCGCACGCCCCGAGCTACAACAAACATAACCAGCGCCATAAACACCGAGTGCCAGAGCAGCAGGGTGCCGGGGCTTGCCAGCAATCCCGAGAAGATGGCGCCGATAGCGTCAGCATCCTGGTTCGTTAGTGCGCCACTGGCCGCGGTGCCGACATAGGAAATCGCCCAGCCGCCAATAACCGAGTAGAACGACAGAATCAGGAAGGCCGCCAGTACACCGATGGCCGCGACAAGACGCCAGCCGGGATTCAGGCCTTCCGCCTGAGTGATGTTACGGATACTTTTAACCGGGCTGTTGCCGCCCCGACGACCAATCATGACTTCCGCCATCATGATGGGGAGGCCGACCGCTGCGATACACAGCAGGTAAACCAGTACGAATGCGCCACCGCCATTTTCACCGGTGATGTAGGGAAACTTCCAGATATTGCCCAGGCCCACCGCAGAGCCGGTGGCGGCCAGAATGAACGCCAGGCGCGAAGACCAGAGGCCCCGCTTGCCTGACTGGCCACCGGCACTGCCGCGGGTGGCAGAGGTTGATTCGCTCATATTTGTCTCCTGCTTGCTGTTTTTGTTTTCGGGGGACAGACGCTGGCGGTTTATTCCGTCAGCATCAGCTGTGCCCTTTAGGGTAAGATGATGCTGCAAACCGGCCCTGGTGCGCGTCGTTTTACAGCATCATCGAAAGCGTCATCACGTCCCCGGAAAATTCCGGGGCGCAGTTTACCGTTATCTTGAAAGATGTTGAAAACGTTCCTCTGCCAGTTGGTTGGCGATCTCACCGGTTGGCAGGTTATCCCGGTCTGCCCGGGTGAAGATTTCGTCCAGCGTCTGGCCGATGGTCTCTACATGCCGGCGCACGGCTTCCGGGTTGGGGCCGTTACGCTCGTAACACACGTCGATAATGCCGCCGGCGTTGATCACAAAGTCAGGTGCGTAAAGAATGCCGCGCTCACGCAGCGCACGGTCATGACGGGATTCCGCCAGTTGGTTGTTTGCCGCACCTGCAACCACACTGGCTTGCAGGCGTGCAATTGACTGGTCGTTCAGCACCGCGCCCATGGCGCAGGGCGCAACGACATCTACAGGCAGGTAAAGGATGTCTTCAGCGCTGGCAGGCGTTGCGCCCAGCTCGGCCACTGCACGATCCATGTTGTCCTGATGAATATCGTAGACCCATAATTGCGCGCCCGCTTCCTTGAGGTGCTTCGCCAGCCGGTAGCCGACATTGCCGATGCCCTGAATCGCGACCCGGACACCCTCCAGATCATGCCGCCCCATCTGATGTTTTACCGCCGCCTTCAGACCCACAAAGGTGCCGTAAGCCGTGGCGGGCGACGGATCGCCGTTGCTGGGTTTGCCATCAAAGCCGGGCCGGTCAGCAATACCTGCCACGTGAGCGGTATGGCGGCTCATGATTTTCAGGTCAGCGACGCTGGTGCCCGAATCCTCAGCTGCAATGTAAAGGCCGCCGAGCTTCTCGAGACAGCGTCCCATGGCCTCCATCAGCTGTTCAGTTTTGTACTTGCGCGGGTCGCCGATAATCACAGATTTGCCGCCACCAAGATCGAGATTCGCCAGCGCCGACTTGTAGGTCATGCCGCGGGATAGCCGCAGTACGTCGGTCAGTGCTTCCTCATCGGAGGCATAGGGAAACATACGGCAACCGCCAAGCGCAGGGCCGCGGTTGGTGTTGTGCACGGCGACAATGGCGCGCAAGCCCGTTTCCGGATCACAGAAGAAGGAGAGGTGTTCGTGATTATCAAATTCAGGATGTGTAAATACAGTCATGGCCAGGGTCCGCTAGAAATAAAGGTAAGGTGGCGTCACAAACGCGGGTAAGGCATACCGCGCAGCGCGACAAGCGATCGAAAAGAAAATCTCAGGGGCGCTATCAGCCGCTGAATAATGAGAGCGGAGAGAGTGAGCGTATCGATCGTTGCAGGGTGTCGGGCCTGGACCGGCCGGGTAAAACAGAAGTGCGGGAGTGTAACGGATAAGATGCTCGGGCGGTGCTGGCCGGCATCGGGTAATACAGGTGAGCTGACATTCTGAAATCCTCTCCATCGGGCCGGATCACGGCAATGGGTCGTCTTGTTTTTGTAAGCCGGCTTGTGACCGGCCAAGGAACCGCCGATAGACTTGATCAGAGGTTCCCAACCGCCGCGCCCTTTTGGGGCAAGACAAGCCGAGACTAGATCTAATTGACGTTAACGTCAACGGTCAATGTCCGGACAGTTCACATTTACACCTAATTTGTCGATCTCTCGTGTCCGTAGGTTGCGGATTGTGCTGACAAATGCGCTTCAACCGCGAATGTCGTTCGTTATTTGACCTGTGCTCTGTTAGACTGCGCGCCTTCCTGCCTCGAAGGATCTCGCCAGTTAAGTAAGGCGAACCTCTCCAATACGACCTTTCAGAGGGCGGCGCCGTTTTTAGACGGGCGCTAGCAGTCGTTTTTTTCAAGACCTGTGGTCATCACCGCTGATGCCTGGCGCTGCTGTGCCTGGTGCATGGGTATGACATCTTCGGGTCACAAGAGATTGTGTATATGGCTTTTTCTGCACTCGGTTTGTCCGAGAAGCTGGTTCGTGCAACCCAGGACCAGGGATATGAAACACCTTCACCGATTCAGGCGCAGGCGATTCCTGCGGTACTTTCCGGTAAAGATGTCATGGCCGCAGCCCAGACGGGCACCGGTAAAACCGCAGGCTTTACACTGCCGCTGCTGCAGCGCCTGTCCGAAACCCAGCGCAACGGCAAAGGCGTGCGCGCACTGATCCTCACGCCAACCCGTGAGCTTGCCGCGCAAGTGGGCGAAAGCGTCGCCCTGTACGGCCGCTACATGAACATGTCCTCCACCGTTGTTTTCGGTGGTGTGAAGATTAACCCCCAGATGATGAAGCTGCGCGGTGGCGTCGATGTACTGGTTGCCACACCGGGTCGTCTGATGGACCTTTACCAGCAGAATGCCGTGCGTTTTGATGCGCTGGAAGTGCTGGTACTCGACGAAGCCGATCGCATGCTCGATATGGGCTTTATCCGCGATATCCGCAAGATTCTGGCGTTGCTGCCAGCCAAGCGTCAGAACCTGTTGTTCTCCGCGACCTTTTCCGGCGAAATTCGCACACTGGCCGCTGGCCTGCTGAATGATCCGGTTCAGGTGGAAGTGGCGACCCGCAACACCACGGCTGACAACGTCCAGCAAACCGTGCATCCGGTCGATCCAAGCCGCAAATCAGCGCTGCTGAGCCAGCTGGTCAGTACCAACGACTGGCAACAGGTGCTGGTCTTCACCCGTACCAAGCACGGCGCTAACCGCTTGACCCAGAAACTGGAAAAAGACGGTATCACTGCAGCTGCGATTCACGGCAACAAGTCCCAGGGCGCGCGTACCCGTGCGCTGGCGAACTTCAAGCAGGGTGAAGTGCGGGTGCTGGTGGCGACTGATATTGCCGCCCGTGGTCTCGATATCAAGCAGTTGCCGCAGGTTGTGAACTTCGAGCTGCCCAATGTACCGGAAGACTACGTTCACCGTATCGGCCGTACCGGACGGGCGGGCGAAAGTGGTCACGCGTTGTCGCTGGTGAGTGCTGACGAAGGCAAGTTGCTGGCAGGTATTGAACGCCTGATCAAGAAGCAGCTGCCCAAGGAAGTCGTCGCAGGCTTTGAGCCAACCGGCGAGATTATCGCCAAGCCCAAATCGAACCCGGGTCAGAACCGTGGGCGTGGTCGCGGTGGTAATGGCGGTGGCAACGGTCGTCCGGCCGGTGCCCAGAGTCGTGGCCGTGGCGGTAACAGCCAGGGTAACGGTCGTTCATCAGGTGGCCAGGGCCGCGGTGGACAGGCACGTCGTCAAGACTGATTGATGTGCTGATCGCATAAAAAATGCCGGGCTTGTCCCGGCATTTTTGTGTCTGCAGAAAACGGGCTTTAGCCCACGTTCTTTTGCTTCTTTCCCGCCTCGGCGGAATCTTGCAGTGGCGTCTCAATATCGTCTTCTGGCACAAACACCTCTCGTACCGTTAGCGGTTTGCCGTCAGCGCTCCGCACCGCCATAGGCTCAATGGGCTGGCCGGTTTCACGATCCCGCAGATTCAACGGCGCGCCATTCGGTGCCGGATTCCATTTATCACCCCACTGGCGCAGCGCGATAACCACCGGAAACAGCTCGCGGCCCTTGTCGGTAAGGCGATACTCTTGCCGTGAGCCGTGTTCGCCGACTTCTTCCTTGCGCAATACGTCGTTTTCCACCAGCCGTGCCAGCCGGTCGCAGAGGATATTGCGAGCGATCCCCAGCTCTTTCTGAAAATCCACGAAGCGACGGGTGCCGTACATAGCGTGCAGCACAATCAGCAGCGACCACCAGTCCCCCACCTCATTAAGGGCGCGGGCGACGGAGCAATTGGAATCATCAAAACGTTTTCTGGCCATATCAGTGAGTCTACCTAATAGAGTTGCATTATAAAACCAGATTCAATATGGTCTCGTTATGAAACCAAACTGACCGCTATCTGAGTCAGCGTCTTTCCGCCTTTTTAATGAGGATTCCATCATGACCATGAATCTGGGCCCGCTATTCGAGCCGTTTGAACTCCAGTCTCTGTCACTGCGTAACCGTGTCGCGATGGCGCCCATGACCCGCAACTTCTCGCCGGGCAATGTACCGGGCGAAAATGTGGTGGATTACTACCGCCGCCGCGCTGAAGGCGGCATCGGCCTGCTGATCACCGAAGGCACCACCGTGAACCATCCGGCGGCAAACGGTTATGAGAACGTGCCTGCATTCCACGGCACCGAAGCACTGGCCGGCTGGAAAAAAGTGGTGGATGCCGTTCACGAAGCCGGCGGTAAGATCTTCCCGCAGCTGTGGCACGTGGGTGCAGTCCGTAAAGAAGGCATGGAACCTGATCCCAGCGTGCCGGGTTACAGCCCCTCAGGCCTGTATGCGCCGGGCAAGGCCAACGGCAAGGCGATGAGCAAAGAAGATATCGCAGATGTAGTGAATGCCTTTGCCGACGCCGCTCAGGATGCCAAGGCGCTGGGCTTCGACGGCGTGGAAATCCACGGCGCCCACGGCTACATCATCGACCAGTTCTTCTGGGAAGGCACCAACCAGCGCGACGACGAATACGGCGGCTCAATGCTCAACCGTCAGCGCTTCGCGATCGAAATCATCGAAGCGGTACGTCAGCGTGTCGGCCCGGATTTCCCCATCATGCTGCGTTTCTCCCAGTGGAAAATGCAGGATTACGACGCCAAACTGGCGAATACACCGGAAGAGCTCGAAGCCTTCCTCAAGCCGTTGGTTGAAGCCGGCGTTGATATCTTCCACGCCTCGACCCGTCGTTTCTGGGAAACCGAGTTTGAAGGCTCCAACCTCAACTTGGCCGGCTGGACCCAAAAGCTCAGCGGCAAGCCAACCATGTCCGTTGGCAGCGTTGGCCTGACCGAAGATTTCATCAGCGGTACCTTCGCCAGCAAGAAAGAAGCGGTTGAACAATCCGGCATCGATGAACTGGTCGAGCGGATGAACAACAACGAGTTTGATCTGGTCGCCGTGGGCCGTGCCCTGCTGCAAGACCCGGATTGGCTGGTAAAAGTGAAGGAAGGCCGCATCGGCGAAGTTGAGCCGTTCGCGAAGAAATCACTGAAAGAGCTGTATTGATCGCTTCGAAGTGAGTCGAAGTAAAGTGAGTTAAAAAGGGGCGCTTAGCCCGCCCGAAAAAGCCGCGCAGCGTCATGCTCCGCGGCTTTTTTATGGCGCCTCGATTACGCATGTGTAATCGATAACTGCATGTGGATCGGTATGATAATCCTATCAAGCGTTCTCAAACCCCATCCTCAGGAGAGGTCGATATGCAACGTATGAAGTCGCTGTTAGGCGCCAGCATTCTGGCAAGTGTCGTACTGGCTGCAGGTTGCGCCACCGTCGGCAAGGATTTTGCCACCCACAACGTCGATCAGATCAAAATCGACAAAACCACCCGCGCAGACGTACAGGAAATGTTCGGCGAGCCCTGGCGCACCGGCATGGAAGACGGCAAGCGCACCTGGACCTACGGCAAGTACCGCTGGTCAGCCTTCAGCGATGCTGAAACCACGGATCTGGTGGTGCGGTTCAATGAAGACGGCACAGTCGATTCCTACGTATACAACTCTACCGGGGAATAACACCTCGGATTGTTGTGCATGAACCGGTAGCGTTCAGACTGTGGTGTGTATTTGCAGTCTGAACGCTGTTTCTCTCTTCCTCGTACATTTCCCTTCCAGTTATCGGCTTTCCCTGCACATCGGGTTGCCAGCCTTCACCGTCACAGAAAACGTGAACTGCTCGAATAGCCTTTCTCAAAGATGCAAAACCGGTCGCAGTGATTGTGATTTTTGAGACAACCCCCGGCGAAAGCCATTTCTTCATGTGGCTCAATCACTTGGATTGCACGATGAAAATCGGGGATATGGGTGGCAGTGATAATTTGTCAGAGGCATTGGTTACCCTGAACGTGTCGGGAACGTTGACGTATCAAGGCCTCCCAGCTAGTTTGAAGCAAAATCCCAAAATGAGATATCGGGCGCGGGGATATCGGTCTCTGGGACTCATATACAAATGTTAGGCAGATCGAGAAACGAGGAAATAATGGCGTCACCTCTTGAGAAGGACCTACTAGATACGATCAGCGCAATAGCTACGCTGGTTACGCCGCTCTTGCTGCTTGGCCTAGGCGGACTTGGATGGCTAATTAAAAGTAAGATTCAGGCATCACAAGCGAAAGTGGAGTCAAGAGACGCAAGAATTCGTGAGCTTGAGGATAAGCTGCGTGAAGATCGGATCAAAACATACAACGCCATTCTTGAGCCGTTCTTTTTGCTTTTCACCAGCGAAGAAGCATTTGCAAAAGATCCCAAGTTCAAAAAAAAGAATAAAAATGACCTCGCTATGGCAAGGATGTTGTCTGTTGAATACCGTGAAGTTGGCTTCAAGCTATCCTTGGTAGCTAATGACTCAGTGGTTCGCGCCTACAATAAACTGATGCAGTATTTCTATCACACTGAAAAAGATCAGAGGCCGATTGAAGAAAAAGTATGTGATTGGATCGCTTTAATGGGGGATCTTTTGCTTGAGATCCGTAAAAGTATGGGCAATGAATCGAGTGCTTTGGATCGTTGGGAAATGGTCGAATGGTTCATGACGGACGCTCCGAGCCTAAAGCAACAACACAGTTCCAGAGCCATCAAAGCCTAACAAATAGTTCCAGTTCGTTCCGGGCCGAAAGGCCCTCCACCGGACGCCCTTTTCTCCGCTTCGCTGCAAAAAGGGCGCCGCTGAACAAAAGCGTTAGTGGCCAAGGAGAAGTATGAACGAGGCGATCCATTTCAAAACATCGATGTTTGATGTCTCGAAGGAAAAGGAGAACCCTATAAACCCAATATATGGGCTATCTCTTCTGGAATGGCTGAGGGCAAAGCTTGAAGGCAAGATCGCTATCACGGAGCCAGACGCAGAGGATTGGGGGTGGTTTAGTGAACTCGAATATGAGGGCAACAATTATCTGATCGGAGCGTGTGCATTTTTCGAGACAGGCAACGATCCAACATCAGAAATCGAGTGGGTCTTTCAGGTTCATAAATTCCGTAGCTTGAAAGAGAAGTTGCTTGGTCAAAACAAGATGACTGTCTCCGACAATTGCTTTCAATTCTTCAAAGAGCTTTTTGCTCAGGAGCCAGGGATCATTGAGGTGGAGGTTGCCTAAGCCACTAACAAGGCAATCAAATTCGTTCCGGCTTACGGCCTCCACCGGACGCCCTTGTCAGGGCGCCGTTTATTGCGGGCGTTAAATCAGTAGTGATAACGGAGTTGGGCGATAAGCAAAGCGTCATCCGTAACTTTGTAAACTATTCGGTGTTCTTCATTGATCCGGCGAGACCAATACCCTGCGAGGCTGTGTTTGAGCGGCTCTGGTTTGCCAACACCTTCGAACGGCTCTCGCTTGGTTTCTTTGATCAGCTTGTTGATTCGGTTAAGAATCTTTTTGTCGGTTTTCTGCCAGTACAAATAGTCTTCCCAGGCGTTCTCGGAGAAGATGAGTTTCATTCAAGAAGTTCCTTTTCTTGACCGCCGCCTTGTTCAAGCTCGGCAACGGATTCTAGCAAACGCCGTGCGTTTTTTGGTGCGCGCAGAAGGTATGCGGTTTCTTGCAGCGCCTCGTAGTCCTCTAGGGAGATCATTACCACAGACTGGGACTTGCTCCGCGTGATGATCACAGGGGAATGGTCTTCACAGACCTGCTCCATGGTTTTTGCTAGATTGGTTCTAGCGGCTGTGTAGCTAATGGCATCCATGAGGTTGCTCCTGTACAGGATGTTGATCATGGACAGAATACCGTACGCAAAAGGATTTAACAATCGGCTGCACAGCGACCGATTTTCCGCCGCTTCGCGGCTCCAAACCGGCGCGTGAGAGCCGGGCGTTATGTGTGAATGATGATGGATTGGAGAGAAATGCCAGTTTTTGAAGGTGTCGATTTGAACGATTCCTTCATCTTTGGCTGGACTCAAGATGGTGGGAGATTGGCATTTTATATCGAAGCCAGCATTTGGCCCGAGTCAAGGTATTACTCCACGCCAAAAGCAGGTGAGTACACCTGTTATCGCAGTGCAGTCTTAGAGTTCGTTAGGGCAATCGAAATAACAGGTTTGCGGCCTATTGAACTTGCGCCGCCATCAATAGACCCAGACGGATCCAAGGATTATGGCAATATCGATTCACTAGTGGCATCGGAAAGTGGGTTCAGCCTAGCTGGTGATTTTGGTGATGTAAGTATCAGGGGCGGGGAGCTGCGGTTTGATATTCACGCATAACAAGTCACTATGGCGACATGACGTTAGCCAAGACCTTTGTAATCAGCGTCCACCCCTCATCTCAGCAAGCGCCTCCGGCGAAAAAGCCTCCACCAATGCCCCCTTGAATTGCCGGTTGATAAACCGCTCCGTCTCCTGTTGAATCTGTGTCCGTTTTTCGGGCTTTTCGATGTAGTCCATGGCCCGGAAAAGGATATAGCGGATGGTCATGTTGGAGATTTCGTGGATGATGCTGTCGTCGAGCCCGGGTACCAGTTTGCGATCGATCAGGTCTTCTGCCATTTCCCGGGCGCTGGCATCCAGTTGGGCTTCAAGTGCCCGCCTCAGGACTGGCGAGGGGCCATGCAGCTCTCGCACTGCGACGGTGGTCGCGGCGGGGTTGGCTAGAAAATAGTTGTATACGAATGCCACGGTTTCCCGTGCCGCCTGGTCGGAATCTTCGGCCATGCGCCGCAAATCCCGCACGCCGCTTTTCATTTCTTCTGCGATGTAACCCAGTACGTTCAGACCAAACTCATCAAGGCTGCTGAAGTGGCGGTAGAAGGTGTTGGGGTTGAGACCGGCCTCGCGGGCCAGCTCCCGCAGCCCCAGCGATGTGAGGCTTCGGCTCTCGGTGATCAGGCGCAGTGCGGCCTGAATCAGTTTGTGTTTACCGCCGGTGATGACGCTCACGGGGAGGGCTCCTTGTTGCGCTTTTGGATTGTCTGATTGGGCCAAGCGCGGCGTTTTCGAATTCAAAAAGTATACAGGTGTCTACCTTGGGGTGTATACATCTGTATACCGATCAAGCAAGACAACACTATCAGGCTCAGCGCGAGCCAGTGCAGCAACGAGGTGAGTATGAGCAAGACAACCCCAATCGCGATTATCGGCACCGGCTTTGCCGGCCTGGGGATGGCGATCAAGCTGAAGGAAGCGGGCTTTGAGGATTTTGTGATTCTCGAGCAGGGCAATGACGTCGGCGGTACCTGGCGCGACAACCACTATCCGGGATGTGCCTGCGACGTGCAGTCGGCGCTCTATTCATTCTCGTTCGAGCAGAACCCGAACTGGTCGCGGATGTACGCCCAGCAGAGTGAGATTCTCGATTACCTGCGTCACTGCGCCGAGAAATACGATCTCAAACGCCATATCCGGTTTAACACTCATGTTGCGGGTGCTCATTTTGACGAGAAACGTAACCAGTGGACGGTCGAGACAGCCAGTAGCCCCGAAATGTGGGCCTACATGCAAAAGCATGATCTCAAGCCAGGCGAAGCGCTTGACCGGGATGATCCAGAGTTGCCCGCATTCAATACCCTGACCGCGAGAGTGCTGATTTCAGGCATGGGCGGGCTCAGCACGCCGGCCTATCCGAATTTGCCGGGGCTTGATGCGTTTGAGGGCAAGCGCTTCCACTCCCAGGACTGGGACCATCAGTATGATCTCAAGGGTAAGCGAGTGGCGGTGATTGGCACCGGCGCCAGTGCCATTCAGTTTGTGCCGGAGCTTGCGAAAGATGTGGCGCGGCTGGATCTGTACCAGCGCACACCGCCGTGGATCATGCCCAAGCCGGATCGGGAAATGAAAAGCTGGGAGAAGGCCGTGTTCCGCCGTGTGCCTGCGGCTCAGTCTGCTTTGCGCAACAAGATTTACTGGCAGCTCGAATCCCGCGTGCTGGCGCTGGCGCTTAATCCGCGCCTGATGAAAATTGCCGAACTGGAAGCCCGCCGGCATATTCGCAGCCAGATTCCAGACAAGGCGTTGCGCAAGGCTGTGACGCCGGATTACACCATTGGCTGCAAGCGGATTCTGCTGTCGAACAACTACTATCCGGCACTGGCCCAGAGCAATGTGGACGTGCTGACGGATGGCATTGGCGAAATACGCGCTCACAGCATCGTGGATAGCAACGGCGTTGAGCGGGAAGTGGATGCGATTATCTTTGGAACTGGCTTCAAGGCTCAGGAACCGGTCCCGGCGCGAATGATCTTTGGTCGCAATGGCGAAGACCTGCTGGATGCCTGGAAAGAGGGCGCTGAGGCCTACAAGGGCACAACCGTTAACGGCTTCCCTAATTTCTTTATGTTGGTGGGGCCGAATACCGGTCTGGGCCACAGTTCGATGGTGTATATGATCGAATCCCAGATCCAGTATGTGATGAGCGCGCTGACCCGCATGAAGCAGGAAGGTTGGGAGGCTGTTGAAGTCGCCGAAAAAGCGCAATCAAAATACAACGCGATGCTTCAGTCCAAGTCAGGCGACTCGGTGTGGCAAAGTGGCTGTAACAGCTGGTATATCAACGAAAACGGCAAGAACACGACGCTCTGGCCAAGCTTTACCTGGGCCTTCCGGCAGCAGACCAGTCAGTTTGATGCCGAGCACTATCACTGCGAAACTTCCGCAACCTTGAAGGCGGTGGCGGGAGAGGCGTTGCCGGCGTGATTCAGGCTTGAGTATCTGAGCTGCCCATAGCAAAAGGGCCCGAAGGTTATCGCCTCCGGGCCCTTTTGCGCTTTGCTTGAGGCATGAACGGCCTCAGGTCACGATGGTCCCGCCATCTACCGCCAGACACTGGCCGGTAATATGCCGTCCGGCTTCAGAGGCCAGCAGCACCGCTGCGCCCTTAAGGTCTTCGTCACCCCCAAAGCGATTCAGCGGAATGCGGTCGAGCATGCTGTCGCCCTGGGTTTCGAGCAGTCCTTGTGACATCTTCGACGGGAAGAAGCCGGGGCAGATCGCATTCACGTTGATGTTGTGATGCCCCCATTCGGCTGCCAGTGCCCGCGTGAAATTCACCACTGCGCCTTTACTGGTGTTGTAGGCGATGGTTTTCATCGCTTCCGGATTACCGGACAGGCCGGCGATTGAGGCGATGTTGACCACCTTGCCGCTGTTGCGGGGGATGAAGCACTTTTTCGCTACCGTCTGGGTCAGGAAGAACACCGCATTCACGTTCAGGTTCATGACCTTCATCCAGCCTTCCGGCGGGTAGTCTTCAGCGGGTGCGCCCCAGGTGGCGCCCGCGTTGTTCACCAGAATGTCGATCGGGCCGAGGCCGCTGACCACCTGATCCACAGTGGCAGGAATGCCTTCGAGGTTGGACAGGTCTGCCGCCAGTGTCATCACTTCGATGCCCTGGGATTTCAGGTGGGCTTCGGCCTCATCCAGCTCATGCTGCTTACGGGCAGTGATGGCGACTTTGGCGCCCATTTCACCCAGTGCTTCGGCCATTTGCAGACCCAGCCCGCGGGAACCTCCGGTGATCAGGGCGACTTTGCCCGACAGGTCGAATAGTTGTTTAACGCTCATTGTTTGCTCCTCAGGCCGATTCGGCCAGCAGTTGGTCGCTGACCTGGGCCAGGTGGTGGTCCGCATCGCCAAACAACAGATTGATCAGTGTCAGGCGCTTGAATAGATGGGCGGCGAACATTTCGTCGGTAACGCCCATGCCGCCGTGTAACTGAACCGCTTGCTGACCCACATAGCGGGCTGACTGGCCAACCAGGGTTTTCGCCATCGAGATGGCTTCGCGGCGGGTCGCGCGGTCATCGGAATCCGCTTCGCTGGCGGCCAGAATCGACATGGATTTGGCCTGCTCGGCGGCGATGAACATATCGGCCATGCGATGCTGCAGCACCTGGAATTTGCCGATCGCCACACCAAACTGCTTGCGGGTTTTGATGTATTCCAGCGTCGTCGCGTTGAGGGCTTCCATCGCACCCACAGCTTCAGCACAGAGCGCTGCGATAGCCAGATCGACGGCCTTTTCAATGTGCGGTGCGGCCTTATTCGCTTCACCCAGCAGGGCTTCAGCGCTGACTTTTACATCGGTTAGGGCGACTTCGGCGGTGCGGTGACCGTCATGGGTGGCAAAGTCCTGTACCTGAACACCGTCCGTCGCACGATCCACGATAAACAGTGACAGCCCTTCAGCATCTGCGGTTGCACCGCCAGTGCGGGCGGAGACGATCAGTTGATCCGCTTGCGCGCCGTGCAATACGGCGGTTTTATGGCCGTTCAGCCTATAGCTGTCGCCGCTGTCGCCGTCTGCTGTGGCGGTCGCTTTGACATGGTTCAGGTTGTAACGGGCACCTGATTCGCTGTGGGCGAAGGCCATCATGTGCTCGCCGCTGGCGACATGGGGCAGAATTGATGATTTCTGGCTTGGGGTCCCGGCATCCCGCACAAGGCCGCCGCAAAGCACCACGGTCGACAGGTAAGGCTCGACAACCAGCGCATGACCAAAGCTTTCCATCACCAGCATGGTATCGATGGCGTTGCCGCCGAGGCCGTCAACGTCTTCGGGGAAGGTGAACCCCAGCAGGCCCATGTCGGCGAAGGCTTTCCAGGTGGCATCATCGAAGCCCTGGCCGGACTCTATGATTGTCCCGCGCTTTTCAAAACCGTATTCGTTGGTCAGGAAGCGGCGCAGGGAATCCTGCAGCATTTGCTGCTCTTCGGTGAGATTGAAGTTCATAACGCGCCTCCTTAAAGCCCGAGCACAAGCTGGGAAATGATGTTGCGCTGGATCTCGTTGGACCCGCCAAAGATCGACAGCTTGCGCATGTTGAAGTAGTCACCCGCTGCCGGCGTTGCATCGGCAGAGCCGACCCGTGGGCCGTCATAATCCAGTTCGAGGGCGTCAGGGATATGGGCGATGGCGTCCTGACCGGTCGCTTCCATCAACAGCTCAAACAAGGCCTGACCGATTTCGGTGCCCCGGATCTTGAGAATGGAGGCTTGCGGGCCCGGCCCGGCTTCGTTGGTCAGTACGCGCAGCACGGTGAGGTCCAGTGCTTTGAGTTCGATATCCAGCTGCGCCAGGCGATCGCGGAAGCGCGTATTCTCGATAAGCGGGCGCGCGCCATCCTGCTCTTCGCGGGCAACCTTTTTGAGCTGCTTCATCAGCGCTTTCCACTGGCCCACGTTCGCCAGACCGGTGCGCTCATGGCCGAGCAGGAACTTGGCGTAGGTCCAGCCCTGATTCTCTTCGCCGACCCTGTTTTCAACCGGGACTTCCACATTGTCGAAGTAGACTTCGTTAATCTCGTGCTCGCCGTCGAGCATGATAATCGGGCGCACTTCGATGCCCGGGGTGTTCATGTCGATCAGCAGAAAGGAAATGCCTTGCTGCGGTTTGCCTTCGGTGCCGGTGCGTACCAGGCAGAAAATCCAGTCTGCATGCTGACCGAGGGTGGTCCAGGTCTTCTGGCCGTTGATGATGTACTTGTCGCCATCAAGTCGCGCGCTGGTGCGCAGTGAGGCCAGGTCTGAGCCTGCGCCAGGCTCGGAATAGCCCTGACACCACCAGTCTTCGCCGCTGAGAATACCGGGCAGGAAACGCGCTTTCTGCTCGTCGTTGGCGAATTTCATGATCACCGGAGCGACCATGCGCAAGCCAAAATCGAGCTGGCGAGGTGCGCCGGCAATGGCGCATTCTTCCTCGAAGATCAGCTGTTCGATCGGGCTCCAGCCGGTACCGCCGTGCTTTTTCGGCCAGGTTGACGCGCCCCAGCCCTGATCAAACAGGATTTTCTGCCAGCGCTGGGTCATGGCCTTGTCCGGGCGCAGATGCCCTTTTACGCGGTCGCGGATATCGTCGGGTAGATGAGTCTGCAGAAATTGCCGGACCTCCGCACGGAAGGCCTCTTGTTCGGGGGTATAGTTCAGGTCCATGGGCTCTCGCTCCACACAGGTTAGGAAAGAGCCGCCCGGCAAGGCGTGGGGGCCAGCGCCGGGCGGAACTGCGAGGTGGTGTCAGGCGGATTCAGGGCAGCGGTTACGCCACCTCGAACAACCCGGCAGCACCCATGCCTGTGCCGACACACATGGTGACGACCACATACTTCACACCCCGGCGCTTGCCTTCAATCAGGGCGTGGCCAGTAAGACGCGAACCGGTTGTGCCGTAAGGGTGACCCACGGCAATCGAACCGCCGTTCACGTTCATGCGCTCCATCGGAATGCCCAGCTTGTCGCGGCAGTAAAGCACCTGCACAGCGAAGGCTTCGTTCAGCTCCCACAACCCGATATCGTCGACGGTCAGGCCGTGACGTTTGAGCAGCTTGGGTACCGCAAAGACCGGGCCGATGCCCATTTCGTCAGGCTCGCAGCCGGCGACGGCAAAACCGCGGAAGATCCCCAGTGGTTCGATATTGCGCTGCTGGGCGAGCTTGCCGTCCATTAGTACGCAAGCGGATGCGCCATCCGAGAACTGGCTGGCATTACCGGCAGTGACCACGCCGCCTTCAACCGCTGAACGGATCTTGCTGACGCCTTCCAGGTTGGTATCCGGGCGGATGCCTTCGTCCTGCGAGATGGTCACCTCTTTGGTGCTGAGCTGGCCGGTGGCCTTGTCGGCAACGCCCATGGTGGTCGTCATGGGGACGATTTCGTCGTCGAACTTGCCCTCTTCACGGGCCTTGGCGGCCAGCTGCTGGCTACGCACGCCGTATTCGTCCATGTCGTCTTTCTTGATGCCATAGCGTTTGGCGACGGTTTCTGCGGTCTGCAGCATCGACCAGTACAGCTCGGGCTTGTTCTCGGCCAGCCAGGGTTCCATGAAGTAGTTCTGGTTGACGTTAGCCTGCACTGTGGAAATCGACTCGACACCGCCGGCGACCATCACCGGCACTTTATCGACCGCAATGTGCTGGGCGGCCATCGCAATCGATTGCAGGCCTGACGAGCAGAAACGGTTGATGGTGGCGCCGCTGACCGAAACCGGCAGGCCAGCACGGATTGCGCCCATACGGGCCACATCGTTACCGGTGGAGCCTTCGGGCAGGCCGCAGCCCATCAGTACATCTTCGATTTCGTTCGGGTCGACCTTGGAGCGCTCGACCGCGTGCTTGATCGCATGACCGGCCAGTGTCGCGCCGTGGGTCATGTTGAATGCACCGCGCCAGGATTTCGCCAGCGGCGTGCGGGCAGTGGATACAATGACGACATCATTGGACATATCAATTCTCCTCATACCGGCGGCGGTTTGGTTGGCGCCACCGGAGATTATTCGTTTGCGTGAAGCGGCAATACTGTTTACTTACTTGCCGTCAAAACCGGTACCTTCTGCAGCGCGCTTGACCAGTAATGGCGCGGGCTCCCAGAAACCTGGCTGGGTGTTCGGGTTGGCGGCAAACGGCTCCATCGCACGGACCACGTTGGGCAGGCCGACCTGTTCGGCGTAGTGCATCGGGCCACCGCGGAATACCGGGAAGCCGTAGCCGGTCAGGTACACCATGTCGATGTCGGATGCGCGCTGGGCGATGCCTTCTTCAAGCAGGCGTGCGCCTTCATTTACCAGGGCGTAGACACAGCGCTCGACAATTTCCTGGTTGCTGATCTTGCGCGGGGTGATGCCCAGCTCCTTGCGGACGTCATCGATGACCTTATCCACTTCTGGGTCGTGCAGGGCATTGCGGTTGCCCGCTTCGTAGCGGTAGAAGCCGGAACCGGTCTTCTGACCGTAGCGGCCCATTTCGCACAGGCGATCGGCAACCACAACTTTCTTCATGTCGGGGTTTTCTTTGTACTGACGCTTGCGGATGGCCCAGCCAATATCACCGCCGGCCAGATCCGCCATACGCAGCGGGCCCATCGCAAAGCCGAACTTTTCGATGGCCTTGTCGATCTGCTGCACGGTGGCGCCTTCTTCCAGCATCAGCAGGGCTTCACGCTGATAGGGGCTGACCATCCGGTTGCCGATAAAGCCATCGCAAACGCCAGAGACAACGGCTGTCTTGCGAATGGTTTTGGCCAGTTTCATGGCCGTCGCCAGCACGTCTTTGGCGGTTTTCTCGCCACGCACGACTTCCAGCAGTTTCATGATGTTGGCCGGGCTGAAGAAGTGCAGGCCGATCACGTCTTCCGGACGCTTGGTGAAGCTGGCGATCTTGTCCAGATCCAGGGTGGAGGTATTGGACGCGAGGATGGCGCCCGGCTTGCAGACTTCGTCCAGCTTCTGGAATACGGATTCTTTCACGCCCAGCTCTTCGAATACGGCTTCGATTACCAGATCCACATCGCCGAGGTCGTCATAACTCAGGGACGGTGTGAGCAAATCAACGCAGGCTTTGGCCTTGTCTTCGCTCATCTTGCCTTTCTTAACGCGGCCTTCGTACACCTTCTGGATCGCGGCAACGCCACGGTCGAGGCCTTCCTGTTTCATCTCGACCAAAGTCACCGGAATACCGGCATTAAGGAAATTGATGCTGATGCCGGTGCCCATGGTGCCACCACCAATCACGCCGACGGACTTGATGTCACGGGTTGGGGTATCAGACGGCACATCCTTGATTTTGCTGGTCAGGCGCTCGGCAAAAAAGGCGTGGCGCAGGGCGCTGGATTCGGGAGTTTGCAGCAGCTCAACGAAGGCTTTGCGCTCGACTTCCATGCCCTTGTCGAACGGCATGGTGACGGCGGCTTCGACGGCATCGACACACTTCAGCGGTGCCGGATAGTTCTTGGCGACGGCGCCGACGGTGTTGCGGGCAAACATGAAGAAGCCGGCCGGATTGGGATGCTTGGCTTTCAGGTCACGTACCCGCTTGAGCGGCATCTTTTCGCTGACAACTTTGCTGGCGAATGCCTGGGCGCTTTCGAGCAGATCACCTTCGACGATATCGTCAAACAGGGCGCTGCCCTTGAACTGCTTGGCCGGCATGATGGCGCCGGAGACGATCATGTTGAGGGCGTGCTCAGCACCAATCACGCGGGGCAGTCGCTGGGTGCCGCCTGCGCCGGGCAGAATACCGAGTTTCACTTCAGGCAGCGCAATCTGGGCATCGGGCTTGGCAATGCGGTAGTGGCAACCCAGCGCCAGTTCCAGACCGCCGCCCATGCAGGCGCCGCTGATGGCTGCGACAACCGGTTTGCTGGCAGTCTCAAGAAAGTTGATGACGGTGGTCAGGTTGGGTTCTGCCGTCGCCTTGGGGGTGCCGAACTCGGTTATGTCGGCGCCGCCTGAAAAGGCACGGTCAGACCCGATGATCACCACAGCGTTCACATTGCTGTCTTCTTCGGCTTGCTTGATGCCGGCCACAATACCCTGGCGCAGGGCATGGCCCAGCCCGTTAACTGGTGGGTTATCTAGCCGAATAACGGCGATATCGCCGTTTACGTCGTAATGCGCGGTACTCATTGAGTCGCTCCTTGTGGGCACTGGCGAGGCAAATGCAAGAAGTGGCGGCCCCGCATGAAACTGAGTGGCGGAAACCGAAAAGACGCTTCCGTACACTGGTGTATTGTTTGTCCATACACTAATGTATGTTGTGGAGGTGGTCAACGCCGCGATCAATGATTCGGCGCATGATGTAGAATCCTTCACCCTCAGTTTAATCAGGACAGCGTGTTTCACGATGAATGACCCCAAGACGCCCGCACGCCGCGGCCGGAAGACAGCCGAAAAACCGCAGCTCACTCGCGACAACTGGCTTGATGCGGCAGCCGGCGAGATTGCTGCAGGTGGCTTCGGACACGTGCGGGTACTGACGCTCGCCAAACAGTTGGGCGTGACCCGCGGTAGCTTTTACTGGCACTTCAAGGACCATGAGGATCTGGTGATCAGCTTCCTGAATCGCTGGCGCGAGCGGCGGTTAAAGGAGATGGAGTACTGGAAGCCCCAGGGCGGGGAAGTTGAGGAGGAGTTGCGGCGGATTCTCGAAGTGCTGCTTACGGACGCCTCGCGACACATGCGGCGATTGAAGGTCGAGTTGGCCGTGCGGGACTTTGCTCGCCGTCACGATTATGCGGCCGAGATTGTCGCGGAGGTGGATGCTGCCCGTGTCAGCCAGAACTGTACGCTGTTCCAACGCCTGTCCAGCGATCCGCAAAAGACAAAGGATCTGGCACTGCTGATGTATGTGGCGACGATTGGTTCGCAAGTGGTGCTGACCGGCAGAGGCGGTGACGATGACGCCATTCGCCGGATTGAAGACCTGATGGAGCGGGTAGTGCTGGGCTTGCGGGACGACCGTTAGGCATAACCGTATCCCATGCTGCTTGGCTGCGGGGCCGTTTCTTCAGTGCCCCGCAGCCTTTCAGTTTACCGGGCCCGCTACCGGACCCTGAAATTATCAATAATCAACTGGGTAGCCGGTTTCGGCCCAATTACATGCAGTTGTAGCTGGGTGACTGCGCCATTGGCGTTGATGTTTACCGGCGCACTGATGGTCTGCCAGCCGTGGGTGGCGATGGTCTGACCGCCCATTTTTTGCCAGTGGGCACCGCTATCGTCTACGAAGTAGGCCCAAATCTGTGCGCTGTCGCTGGCACTGGATGCATTGTTGAGATAGACATCCACGCTGGCCTGATAGCTCTGGCCCACACGAACAACGCCCCGCACATCAAACCCCGGACCGGAATACCATTGCTGACGGTTACTCGAACGCAGTCCATAGTTGCCGGTCTTGGCGGTGCGTGAATACGACAGTGTTGTGCCGAAGTAACCGCCCCAGCCTTTGGCGCCATTCTCGAAGCCTTGATCGACCAGCCATGCAGGGGTTGGCGTTTCTTCTGCTTCATCGACCCGCACCAGTTTGACCTCATCAACATAGAAATCGACGCCCGCCTGTGGGCCGTATATCAACAGCTGCGCGTCGCTCAGTGACGCATCGCTTTCCAGGGTAAAGGTCTGGTCGTAGGTGCTGAGCTCGCTGCTCGTGAATGACGCCTGAGGCAAGTACTGGTAGCGGGTGCCGTTGCTATCGCGGAGCTGAATCGCCGCGCGAATGGTGTCTCGCTCCGCACCCGCTGCAATGCCGAGCCTGGCGGTCAGGCGATATGGCGCGCCGCTCTCGACGGCATTGGATATCGACTGCACCGGGCCGCCGTAGAACTGGCTGCGATCACTGACTCGCAGCAGGTTATCGCGACCACAATCAGCCGTGATGGTGGTTTGCTGCAGATTGGCGGCATTGGCAAAGCTGCTCCAGGCGGAGAGCGTGTTGAAATCGCCGTCTTCGAGCAGGTTACCTTCGAGTTCCGGTTTGTTGCAGATGGGGAGATCGCCGGTGCCGCCGTCATCGCCACCGTCGTCACCGCCATCATCACCGCCGCCGTTGCCGGGGTCGACCGTGGCTACAAAGTCCGCTACCTGGCTGGCAACGGTCATCAGGTTGCTGACCGAATCAGCGCCGTCGGCCTGATTCCGGTCCACGCCGCAAGGCTGACCTTCGCACTTGCGTTGTGACGGGCTCGAGAACTGCTGAACCTGATTACGGGTACCGAACGCTTGCGGGTACGCCATGATGGTGCTGAAAAGGCCATTGACGCCATACCCACGGGCCCAGGGAAAGATGCCACCTTCGGAGTTTTGGGCGTAGGAATGGCCAAGGCTCATGTTGTGTCCGAGTTCATGAGCGAAGGTGGTGTAACCGCAGTTCACCCCCACCAGGCTGAACCCGAGGCTTGGGGCATTGCTGTAAAACTTGCCGGTGCCGGCCTGTCCCGGGGGGACGTACCCGATGCCGCAAACATAACCGCCATTCATGGGCTTACGGAGATTAATCAGGGTTACAAGGTCGGCGCCGTATTCCTGCCGAAGCCTCGCAACATCTTCGTTGGTGCGCAGGGCGGCCAGATTATTGCCTTCCACATAGGTATAGGGCTCATTCAGCTGTTCAGCGCCGACCAACCGCAGCTGCATGTCGACGTTGCTGTTCTGGTAGGCCTGATTGCTGTACTCGATGTAGGAGACGATCCGTGCGTCTATGTCGCTGCCAGCGCTGGTCTGTGTGGCATCGCCTGTGTAGAGCACCAGGACATCCACGATCTGCGTCGCGGCCTGGGTGCTGAGGGTTGTCAGTAAAAAGCCGAGTGCGGCGAGCCATTGCCTTGTTGTTTTCATGCGTCCTTTCTCTTGGTCGAGTGAATTCCGGGAAACTTCCGTTTTCCCTGGGTTGAATCAGCTTGCTTCGGGCACCGGCATCTCAATGCCGGGTACGGTCATGGTGTCGTCACCGGTATCGATCCTGCCGTTGATATCGCCCTCATCAGTCAGCGTGGCGCTGCCAGTGCGATTGTCGATGGTGGCCGAAAACACACCCTCCCGGGTGGCGACAATTACGTGGGTGTTGGTCTTGCCACGGGTAATGATGACGTTGTCCTTGTCATTGCCGTCAGTGATCGGGCCCTTGAATACTTCGACATTGTTGATCTGGTTGTGGGTCGATGTAAGCGTGGCGGTCACGGAGCGGTTGAGTGCCGGTATGGGCAGCGTCACTTCCTGGCCTACATGCATACTGCTGAGCAACTCGGGCTCGACCGTCATTTTGGTGGCGGGAATGCCGTCTACCGTCGTATCCGGATCTGCAGCATCCACCTGCCAGAGCTCAACCCGCTGTTGCGGTGGCCATTTGGGGTGGTGAACCGGTTCCGGTAACGGCATGGTCGTACTGCTTCCGGTGGTTTGGGCCGCTGTTGTTGCGGGGGCCTGGGCAGGTGCCCCCGATGGGCCGGCGGTTTTTGCAGTCGCAGCCGATGGCGCAGGTCGGGGAGCCTGGCTGGCTGCCTGCGGATCTGGCTGATCTGCGGTTTGCACCGTATCAGGCAAATCAGGGGACCCGGATCGGGATAGCCAGAAGAAACCGACGGCGATGATGACCAGACCGCCGGCGAGAAAAAGCAAACTGCCGGACCGCTTTTGCATGGCGCACTCCTTGCGCGAATTTTCAGGGGATGGGGATTGACGCTATGTTGGCCCAACCCACCGCACGCGGCCAGTTGCGAAGATTACGTGTTTTTCATTGTGGAGTGAGTGCTTCAGGCGGGGCAGGACGATTGCAGCGAGGTCTTTCCGGCGAATGGTTTATGCGCCCGAGTACGTTTTAAATTAAATAATGGCAATGTCGTAAATATATCGGGGAATTATTGCGTCGCTTATATGTAAGTATCTATTTTATCGATATATTTTAGTTTGTTTTGCTGGCGCGATAGGCCGAAGGGGTAATGCCGAAACGCTTGCGGAAGGCCCGGGTAAATTGACTGTGATCGCCAAAGCCACAGGTCAGCGCAATGGTGGTGATTTTGTGATGGCGCTGGCGCAACAGCTCCCGGGCGCGCGTCAGGCGTTGTTCCTGCACGTACTGGTAGGGCGCACAGCCAAAGCTTGCCCGGAACAGGCGAGCGAAATGATAAGGGCTTAGATTAACCCAGCCTGCCATGGTCTCCAGGGTAAGAGGCTGATCCAGTGACGCGTGAATCCGCTCCTGAAGACGCTGCCGCTGCGGTCGTGCGAGCTGGCCTGTCACCTCGGGGGGCGGCGCGTTTACAGCTGAGTGGCGGCTGACAATCTGAATCATCAGCCACTGGGTCAGATGATCCAGTGCGAGGGCCTGCTCCGGAGCCTGCCAATCGGTCAGGTCGAGCATCTGCCCGGCCTGGGCCATAAGGGAGTCTTCAATCTGGTAGCGCTCGGACAGTTGTACAGTGGCTGGCTCACGATCCCAGGTCTGACCGGCGATGCGGCGGATATCCAGATCATTGAAGTACAGATGAATGAATTCAAATGGCCCGGTAATGCGCCAGGACGACTGGCTGCCTTCCGGGAACAGGCAAACCGCACCGGGAAACCCCTTGCTCACCGCGTGGCCGTTTACTTGTCGTGAGGTGTGTTCGCCGGCCCGGGTATAGATACTGAGGGCATGATGGCGCGGCCGCTCGTAACGGGCTTCACCCTGCTGGTTGTGCCACAGCGCGAGGGCGCGCCCCTGACTGAGTTCGAGCATGCGCCGGGGTGCCGCTCCGGCAGCGCGGAGGGCGTCAATAATATCGCTGTGCCGGTCGGGGTCGTGCGCCGACGGGGCAGGGTTCCGGGGTTCATGGGCCATAATCGTCCTCCGCAAGAATGATCCACTGATGCGCAGGATCTGACAAGTCTGTCTTTCCGGGTGAGGTTAGAGTGATGCACGATTCTCCGGAATGTTTCGGGAGGGGCGCTCACAAGGACCACGCGATGCCGATCAGTATTCATTATGTTTTAACCGTGTTGATCTGGGGGCTGACCTGGACGGCGATCCGTCTGCAGGTAGAGTCTGCTCCTGTCGATCTGTCGGTGTTCTACCGTTTCGTGATGGCCTCGGCGACGGCGCTGATCGTGCTGGGGGCTGCCCGCAAACTGCCAAAACTGTCGCTGAAACAGCATGGCTGGCTGGTGTTGCAGGGCCTGACGCTTTACAGCGTCAACTTCCTGTTTATCTATCGCGCGGCTGAATCTATGACGTCAGGCTTGCTGGCGGTGGTGTTTTCGCTGGCGGCGCTGTTTAACGCGTTTAACGGCTGGGCCTGGATGCGATTGCGCCCGAGCCCTCGAATTTACCCTGCGGTCGCGCTGGGGGTGACGGGCGTGGCATTGCTGTTCTGGCATGACCTGAATCTCGGGGGCGCGACCTTGCCGGCCATTCTGTTCGCGCTGGCGGGCACCTATTGGTTTTCGCTGGGTAACCTGATCAGTCTTCGCGTGCGCGAGGCGGAGATTCCGCTGCTGGGTGGCAACGCCTGGGCCATGTTTTACGGGGCTGTACTGCTCGGAGGCTGGTGCCTGTTTCAGGGGGTGGACTGGTACCTGCCCGGCGAAACCTCGTTTTGGGGCGCGACCCTGTTTCTGGCGATTCCCGGTTCGATCATCGCCTTCTACAGCTACATCACCGTGATTCGCACGGTTGGGGCTGACAAGGCGGGCTATGCCACGGTGCTGTTCCCGGTCGTCGCGCTTTCTGTGTCGACCTGGCTGGAAGGGTTTGAATGGACCAGCACGGCGGTGATCGGTGCCACGCTGGCGCTATTGGGCAACTACGTGTTGTTCCGCAAACCGTCGACAAGACCCGCTGCCGCCGTTACTGATCAATAGCACCGCCATGCCGGCGGGGTGATTCATACGGATAGCCATTGGCATCAAACTGCAGGTCGAGAAAGGCAAAGGCATAGGGGCCGGCGTACTTCGGCGCGAGTCGCCACTGGTTGCCGCGCCCGAATCGAAGGGCGTCTTTCATGACGGTAAAGTCCAGACGCCACTTACCGTCCTCACGTTTGAAGAAATACGGTGGGCAGGTGCGGTCATCAATGGGTGGCCGCAACACCGCATACTCGTCGCGGATAAAGCGGCGTGCAATGGTGCAGTTATTCAGGCTGGAAGCGACATTGTCCATCTGGGCGGGTGTCACGACCCGAAGCGCCAGCATGTCACGGGTCGCTTCTGTGTAAAAAGCCAGCCGCGGGTTGTTGTTATGGTTGGTCATGGCTCTGCGGTAGCTTTCCAGCACGGTCTGGGGTGTTTCGACGATGGCAATGGCCGAGATAAGTTGCCCGGCTTTGGGTGTCTCGCTGGCGGGTTCGCTCCTGGCTTGTGCCATCCACTCTTCGTTTTCCTGACTGAGGCCCATGGCCTCGTGGTCGGCGCGGGTCACCATCATTTCGGTTGTTGTCATCAGGCCCTTGGCCACCTGGTCACCGGCAAAGTAGCCCGTCATTTGCTGTTCGCCGATGTAGGCGCTGAAGGCGTCGGTAAAGACCGTTTTCAGTGCTTCGCCCACCTCGAGGTGAACCCGGTCGGCGGCGATGTCGACCACCAGCAGCGCGCCTTTGCCGCTTTCGCTGGCTGTACCTATGCTGTGATCTTCGTAGTATTGTTGAGCATATTGGCGGATATCGCCAAGATCTTCGTCGATCACGATTCGATAATCGATGTCGTAGTCAGTTCGCAGCAACCCGTGATAGCGGGAAATGAAACGCAGCTCTTCACCTGAAAGCAGTCCGGTCTCATCGTCGACCAGCAGTGGATAGCGGGGCCAGACACTCCAGGTGGGCAGCAGCGCCAGGCCTGTGACCATGATCAGCACCAGCATTTGCCACTCCACGGGGCCATTTGGACTCTCACCCTTGAGTATCGCGCGGGTAGACGGCAGCAGCAGTGCTGTCAGGGTAGCGACGGCGCTGGCCAGGATGGCGGCGTTAATCAGCAGCAGATAGCGGGGGGAGTCGGTGAACAGCCACCAGTCTGACATTTCCCCGGAGATGACGGCCAGCAGCGCCAGAACCGTATACATGATAGCCAGCACTACCGACACCAGCCAGGCCCCGCGGCGTTGCTGGAACAGGGCGATGGCCACAGTCACCAGCACCAGGCTGCGGATATAGAGCGAGAAGGGGACAGCCTCGAACGTCGTCAGCCCGGTCAGTATAAGCGTGAACGGTAACAGGGCGATTAGCACCAGTCCCGCCATTGCGACAGTCAGAAATATCATGGGTTCAGCTAGCTCAAAATAAACAGGTTTTCAGATCGTTGTGGCAAACAACGCAGGCAGGCAGCGACAGACAACAAGGCAAAAATACGGTGTGCCCGGCAACAGCATCACGCGCGACTCTGTGGTCACGTCGTGTTTTATTATAGGTTTGCCGGTGCCGTTGTGGAAACAGCGTATCGGACTAATCGATGATTTGATGGGCGGGGAAGCAAAAAGGCCCGGTCTGCCAGCCTGAGTATCAGGGTCACGGAGCGGCAGACCGGCCTGGGTTCAGTTCGCTTGTAAAAAGTCGTTCATATGGCCGGCCACCTTTTCAGGCTGCTCCTCCTGCAGAAAGTGGGCGGCTTCGACTTGAACCACGTCGATCTGCTCGAAGCAGTCCTCAATATGATTGAGATACGCGGGAATGATGACCGTGTCCTTGTTGCCGTAGATATACAGCGACGGCATGGGCCAGTGGTGTCCGGCCAGACTGGCCCAGCGCTTGGCATCGTCGTTGAATGTGCGGTAGTAATTGGCACTCGCGCCGGGCGTATCCGCGATTTTAAAGGTGCGGACATATTCTGCGATCGCATCCTCCGGGAAGCCCTTGTCGCTCCAGGTGCGCAGGAAATGCCGCAGCCAGGGCTCTTCGGCACCGGGAATCATGGCTTCGGGTAAGCCCGGGGTTTGCAGGAAATGCTGATACCAGTAGGCACTTGAGCTGCCGGCCCGTACCTTTTTGATCACCTCCAGGTTGCCCTTCAGGTTGTTGATGATCGCAATGTTCATGATCACCATCTGGCTGACCCGTGCCGGTATTGCCAGCGCAACCTCCTGCGCCACGATACCGCCCCAGTCGTGACCTACCAGCTGGAAGCGCTCAAGCTCCAGCGCATCAAGCATGGCAATCACGTCTTGCGCCAGCTCTGCCTTGTGGTAGTGGTCTTTGCCGGGCGTGCGCTCGCTGTCACCCAGGCCGCGCAGATCCGGCGCAATAATGCGCAATCCGGATTTGAGATAGCCGGCCACGTGTTCCCAGCAGTAAGAGCTCTCCGGCCAGCCGTGGATCATCACGACCGGTGCGCCTTCGGGATCGCCTCCCTCGCGCCAGGCAAAACGGCCTCTTGATGTGGTCAGAAACCGGGGATCACTCAGGTGCATAGCGCGCCTCCATTGTGGGTGAATCGCCGTTTTGGATAACCTGATCGGCGACGAGTCAGATGGGTAATGATTGAGCGTCCGTTACCTTCCCACAATGTGCGGCTGCATTCCAGACACCTGTGTATGGTTTGGCTGATCGATTCATCTAGCCGGAACTACGCATAGAGCGCGAAGCCGGACTAGGCTAGTGTCCCGCCCCTCTGAAAAGCGCGTATTGAAGGGCGTAACAGATCATCCTTTTCGTTATCCGGGACTCACATGCTGACAACGTTTTTAAGCACCTACCTGAGCAGTGCCATCCGCTTTCTGTTTCTGCTGGCGCCATTTTTCGTGGTGACCATGTTTCTGGCGCTGACCCGGGGTGAGAGTGCGGCGGAGAAAAGCAAAACCATCCGTCGCGCCTGTCTGTCGGCATTGATTCTGGGGCTGGTGTTGTTTTTTGTTGGGCCGGTGTTGTTCAACGCCATAGGCATCACCCTTAACTCGTTTCGCATCGGTGCCGGGTCGCTTCTGTTTTTGACGGCCATCAGCCTGGTCAACAGCGGTACCCGTAATCACGCCACCGGCTTGCCGGAGGAAAACCGGGATGACATCGCGGTGGTGCCACTGGCGATCCCCATCATGATTGGCCCGGCCACTATCGGTGCGATACTGGTTTACGGTGCCGAGCTGAAAACCGTGCCTGAAATGGCGGGCGGGGTGTTGGGATTGGTGACGGGCCTGCTGAGCCTGGCCGTACTGCTGTATCTGTCGGGTTACCTGGAGCGCTGGTTGGGCAAGACCGGCCTCAATATCATGTCCAAAATCAGCGGCCTGATCCTGTCAGCGATGGCAGCCGAGATCGTACTGTCGGGTATTACCGGCTATATCCAGAGCGTCGGGTTGGCGGCGTAAAGTCATCGGGCCCGGCCGGGTTATGTCGGCGGATGCTGGGTATCATTCGATAGGGGTGTCGGTTACGATTTCTGGAGCGATTCTGCAACAGGATCTCTGACGGAGCCTGCTTATGGATCTTGATAATCCTGCCGCCATTCACCGGATGGTGCAGTTGTTCTACGCCAGCCTGCTGGATGATCCCACCATGCGCCCGGTATTTGTGGAAGTGGCCGGCGTACACCTGGCGGACCATCTGCCGCTGATAGAGGGGTACTGGTGCAAGATGCTGCTGGGCAAAGACACCTACCATCGCAACATGGTGTACCGTCACGAACAGCTGCACGACAAGTTACCCCTGAGCCCGGAACACTTTGAACTCTGGTTTGACCACTTCAACCACACGCTGGATCATTACTTCGAAGGCCCTTACACCGAAAAAGCCCGCAAGCTGGCGCGCCGTATTCTGCGCAACCTGGCCCGATGGCTGGCGGCGCGCGATGCTCAACTCGAGGCTGAAAAAGCCGCTAAACCCTGACGTCTGGGGGCGAAAGCCAGCTCACTGGCCGGCGCAATCTGTCTCCAGTTTCCGCCAGTGCGGTGGCATGGCGACACCCGGCATATCACCGTTACTCGGCCGGATCGCCTTATAGAGGTGGCCTTCGTGGCGAACGGTCGTGCCCACTTCATAGGCTTTGGAGAAAACCCATTGGGGTGAATCTTGGCAAACGGTGTCTGCGGTCATACTGGATGCTCCCCCTGCTGGTGCCTGTTCATTTGACGTCTCTGGCGAGTCTTTTTCGGGTGCATCGGAACGCGGTTGTGCTGCGGCGGTTTCAGGTTTGGCATTTGCCGCCCGGGCTTCGCAGTCCGGTGTTTCTGATACAGCTTCCCAGGCAAACTCGCCGCGCCCTGGCTGGTGGCCTTCGTGTAGCTCCCGGGAGCGGTACCATTGGTCGTTGTAGTGCACCAGTTCGCCGGGATGATAGTAGCGGGTGGGAACCCACTCGTGCTGGCTCTGATCGCAGGTTGCGGCCTGTGCGACGGCAGGAAGGGTAAATGAAACGGTGATCAGGCAGAGCAGGGCAAAAAGCTGGCGCATGTTGAGTTCCGGCGTTGAGTGACTGGAAAAGGTCCTTGATTCCATCTTTACAGAGCGTGCCGTGTGACCCTTATGGAATCAAGTCGGGGTCGGGGTGCGGTTTTCTTCCGGTGTGGCCCGGCACTGCAGCGACAGGTTATGCTCCCGGTTTGTTCAATTTCAGGCGCTTTAACGGAGCGCCGCGGCAAGGATAAGGCGTTATGCAACACTGGCTGTTTTTGGCTGCCGCTATCTGTTTTGAAGTGCTCGCAACGTCGGCACTGAAAGCATCAGACGGGTTTTCCCGGTTATGGCCTTCGCTGCTTGTGGTTGGCGGCTACGCCCTGGCGTTCTATTTTCTGTCACTGACCCTGCGGGTTATTCCGGTCGGCATTGCGTATGCGGTTTGGGCCGGCACCGGTGTGGCCCTGATCACGTTGATCGGCTGGCTGGTCTTCAAACAAACACTGGATGCCGCCGGGGTTATCGGCATCCTGTTTATTGTGGCCGGTGTGCTGATCCTGAACGTGTTTTCAAAAGTATCGGTTCACTGACCCCCATTCGGCGCACTAGCGCTCTTCGGGCCCTCGTGCCTCAGAACCGAGGTGGTAGGTGGCAAACCCCGCCATGACCACCTGATCAACCGCCATGCCGATGATCCGGCCGCTTCGCTCGGCCTTGATGGGGTGCTGGGCGTTGGTGATCGGGTCAGTCACGATGCCCAACACTTCACCTGCCGCAACCTCGTCACCCAGTTCCACATCACTGACCAGAATGCCGCCGACGTTGGTGCGAATCCAGCTGGAATTATAGTAGACCGGCTCCGGCTTACCCCAGACAAACAATCGCGAGATCATCCCCTGCTTTTCCAGCAGGCTGTTGATGCTGTTGACCCCTGCCTCGATCTGGTTTTCCTGGATCCGCAGCGATTCCCCGGCCTCCATCGTGACGGCCACAATGTCGTTGTCGGTCGCGGCGCTGCGCAGCATGCCGATGGTGCCCTGGCTGTGAACCACGGCCATTTTGTCAAAGCCGCGGGTGAACTCGGCGACTTCGGGAATGTGCATGTCGGCCCGCAACTGCGCCAGATTCGAGCGTTTGAGCGATCCGGTATGTATGTCGACCAGCATGTCGCAATGGCGGATCACGTCATTAAACAGAGAATACGCGATGCGCCCGGCGAGGCTGCCGTTCGGGTCGCCCGGGAAATTGCGGTTGAGGTCACGGCGATCCGGCAGATAGCGGGACCCGCGCTGGAACCCCTGCACATTGACGATGGGTACTCCGATCACCCGGCCGCTGAGTTCGTCCGGTTCGATGTCATACATGACCCGGCGAATGATTTCGATGCCATTGAGTTCATCGCCATGCACAGCGCCGGTCATGCACAGGTTTGGACCCGGCTGGGCGCCATTGATCACCAGCACCGGTGTGGGGCTCGCCAGCCCCGAAATCGAGATGTCCGGGGTCCAGGCCAGCCGGGTTGAGGTGCCGGGACGAACTTCGGCGCCCAGGATCACCAGAGGCTCCGCCTTGGGTGCAGGCTTTGCGGGGGCGGGAGTGGGCGTGGCGGTTTCCGCAGGCGCCTTGTCATCGGGCGTAGCCGGGCTTGCGGGTTTTTCAGGGCTGGTTGTTTCTGGCGTCGGCTGTTGTGTATCGGGAGCAGTGGATGTCTCGGCAGGAGTGTCCGTCTGGTCTGTTGCGTCAGTGCCCGGCGCATCCGGTTTGGCGGCGCTTTCAGGATCATGTGCCACGGGCGGGCTGCTGTCTTCCGGCAAGGATACTGTCGGAATCCGCTGGTTTTCGGGGAGCAGGTCGGTATCCGGTGACGATTCGGTGACCGGCGCTGCCTGGGGCGGTGGTGCCACCTCTTTCAGGTCCACGTCCGGCGCGACCATGGTGGCGGTCTCTTTGGGCTTGTTCGCGTTCTCCGGTGGCCCGGCCACTGGGTCACTACCTGAGGTTTCCGGGGCTGATTTCGCCTCAGCTGCACCCGCGTCTGCTTTGGGCTCGAGCTGGCTGGCGTCGATATCTTCAACGCTTTCGTCTTCAGACAGCTCGACCGGGTAGGGGCGTTCTGTTTTGGCGGGCTCGGCTGACGCCGCCGGAACGTATAGCAACAGGCCGGATGACAAAGAAAATAGCAGCGCTAAAAGACGTGTCGATGAGACAGAAGCGTGGAACCTGCGTGTCGGTTGATATGGCATGTTGGCGTCGTCATTCCCCGGAAAAGTATAAGCGTCAGTCTAGTCGTAATTCACCGGCACTGTCATGAGGGCAACGGCGGATTCATGTTGGCCGACAGGATGAAAGGCTGCCGCTGCCGTGGCTGAGCGTATTGTGCCTGCCCCAATGTATCGGGAACATTAAGATAATGTTGGGAGGACGGCGTTCTAGCGATGTTTTCGGTGTGCCCACAGCCAGCTGTAGATGCCAATATTCAGCGCCGCCACCGTGCCGCCAAGCAGTATCTGCACGCCACGGGTCAGGCCCGGCGGATAGATCAGGGGTAGCAGGTAATGAGCGATAAAGCTGCCGCTGTAGCCCACATCACCGGCTTGCTGCCTGAGTGATACCTCAAGCGGTGTCAGTGGGCAGATCCAGCCATTGAGCATCACCAGTGATGCCCAGATCACCGCCGGCAGGTGGAGCCAGACCAGTTTGCGGTAGCGCAGGGCAAGGAGGCCGCCGGCAACAGCGAACAGAATGAACAGCAAGTGGAACAACAACAGGGCATCCGCGGCCAGCCGCCAGAGCATGGGTGGAGTCTCCTGCGTTACCGGGGGCCAAACAAAAGGCCGGTCTGTCGTTGACAGAACCGGCCTTGCACTATGTCCCGGTCAGGTTGACCCGGGACTGCTGAAGGGCTCAGCGGGTTTTGATATCGCCCTTTTCGTCAGAGATGACGATTTCGACCCGACGGTTTTGCTGACGACCGCTGTTGGTGTCATTGCTCGCGACGGGATAAGCCTCACCGAAGCCTTGCACATCGACGCGTGAAGAATCGATGCCGTCCAGAATCAGGGCGTTACGCACTGCTTCAGCGCGACGCTCTGACAACTTCTGGTTGTAGGCTTCAGCGCCCGTGCTGTCGGTATAACCTTCAACCCGGACTCGACGGTCGGTGTACTCGTTCATGAAGTCCGCCAGGCGCTGAACCGTGCGTTCGCCCGAGGGCTTGAGCTCGGCCTTGTTCAAATCGAACAGGACATCACCCAGAGTCAGCACCATGCCGCGATCAGTTTTCTCGGCCTGCAGGGCTTCCATCTGAGCTCGCAGACGATCTGCCTCAGATTTCGCTGATTGCAGGTTCAGTTGCTCCCGGCGATCCTCTGCTTTTTTGATTTCTTCCTGCAGCTGCGCCCGCTTGCCCTGTTGGGTTGCGATCAGCGCATGCTGGTTTGCTAGGTAGGCCGAGTGTTCAACCATTTCGGTCGATTTCTCGTCCGCGAGCAACCGCTCAGCCTTGGTCAACGATTGTTCAGCATCCCTCAGCTGCACAGCACCTGAGCGTGCAACGTAAGGGTCGTTGGCAATCGCTTCATAGTTGGCTTTTGCTTCATCCACCATGTCATTCTGGGGCGGCGTACTTGCACACGCAGTCAGCAGTGCGGACAGGCCAATGGCAGTGCCTGATAAAAGAATCCGTTTAGTCATGATAGCCTCCTGACGATCCGCTTACTGTTGCTCAGCGTTGATGCGCTGACGCATCTGCTCGATGTTCCTGTTAATTTCGTCAACCGCATTCTGAGCCTTTTGGGTCTCGGATTTGGCGGCTGCGAGTTGCGCATCGACGGTTGCTTTCTCCAACATCATCTCGGCGTCGTCGTACTTCTTGGCGTCGATCAACTCCTGCGCATCGGAAATCTTGTTCTGAGCGTTATTCAGCATCACCGGCTCGAAATCCCGGGCATCTGCTGCCTCGGCTTGTTGAACCGCTGATTTTGCTGCTGTCAGATCTTCCGACGGCATTTTCCCTGAGCTGGCACAGGCTGACAGCACTAGCGCTGAGCCGACCACCACACAGAGACGTCCTACTTTAGGATGCCTGTTCATGCATCTTCTCCTGTTTGTGCCATTGTCGAAATCATGTTCACTTCCCTGTTCAGAAAGTCCCTTGAGAGCGAAACGCAAAGTTTTTGGTAACGAAACATTACGCAAATACAAACAATGCTTACGTTTAAAGATAGCAGGTCGGTTCAGTTTTAGTATGAAAAACAGGCAATTTTGCACATTGCAGGGCGGGAGGCGGCACCTGTCGCTAAAGACGGCGGGCCTGTCTTGGCGGGATTTGCCGGAATCTCATGGATTTACAGAATGTTCATAAAGATCGTGCGCTGATTTTGAAATAGGGAGGCCGCACGCCTCACCTGATCAACTGCCAGGTGCCGTCACTCTCGGCTGCGCGTCCATCCTTTTGCAGCTTGATCAGATGTGCCAGCAATGAGCGACTGGCGACCGGATGCAATGCAGGTGAGACGTCGGCATAGGCGTGGGGTGTGAGATCGGCAAGCGTGCCGGGGCCGTTGTTTTTCAGCGCATCGACCACCTTGCGCTCACGGCCCAGCCGGTGACTGACCAGAAAATCCACCACCATGTCGGGATAGGCCATCAGGAAACCGTGCCCCGGGGCGATCCACTCGATGGTTTCGCCCAGCAGACGGTTGAGGGAAGTCAGGTAATCCGCCATGTCGCCATCCGGCGGGTTAATGACAACGGTTGAGCCTTGCATAATGTGATCGCCGGAAAACAGGATGTTGTCCTGTTCATGCAGAAAACACAGGTGGTTGGAAGCGTGCCCCGGGGTATGCAGCGCTTTGAGCGAGACAGTGCCGAGTTGCAGGCGTTCACCATCAACCGGAATCTGCTCGGGACTGAAGTCGGTATCCTGAAGGCCATCCGCCGGTGCCGGTATACCCCACAGCGTTGCACCGGTAGCGGCTTTCAGTGCCCGGGCTCCGGGGCTGTGATCCTTGTGGGTATGAGTGACCAGTATATAGCGCAAAGTCTGGCCTTCGAGCCGTTCGAGCAGCGCTGGCAAGTGGTCACTGTGATCCGGGCCGGGATCAATCGCGATGGCCCCTTCATCGGTTTCGATCAGATAGGTGTTGGTGCCGGGGCCGGTCATCATGCCTGGGTTTGGCACTGTCAGGCGTGAAACCGTATCGCTGAGCTGCACCCAGTGCCCGGGTCGGATCTCGGCATGGGCGGTTCCCTGTGCCCTGGGGTCAAGTTTGCGGACTTCGCTATAGGCCGGTTGCCCTGGTGCCACGGATACGATATCCCCTTGCCGTTGAGCCGGCCAGGGTTCGGTGGGGAAGGGCGTGGGGGTCTGCTGCATCGCATCGGCGAGGATCTCGTCGCAATTGCGGAACCTGGCGAGTCGGCGCAATACGCTCAGGGTCGGCGCGCCGAACAGCCGCTCACCGCTTTGATGATCCGCCAAAGCCTGCGCGGGGCTGAGCCAGCAGTGATCAATGGTTTCCTCGCCATCGTGGCTGGCAGTCTGGCCATCGGGTGCAGCCGCGACAAAAAAGCGGGTATCGAAACGTCTGGGTGGGCCGGGAGGCGTGACCCAATGATCGATATACCCGATGCGGTCCAGTGGCAGCTTCAGGTCGTGTTCGCGGCACAATGCCAGCAGATCGGTGTCGCCATTGGCAATGGGCAGACGGGCATTGGCGAGCAGGGGATGGCTCGGGCTCACCGGCTCGCCCTGAGATGTTTGGGCGAGCAGGATTCCGGCTTCTTCAAAGCTCTCGCGAATAGCCGCCACCAGATAACCGATGCCATTGTGGTCGATGCCCATCAAGGCGCTGGCTGAGGTGTCGTTGTGACCGGTAATCACCTCGTCAAGTTCCGGGTGTTGATCTGAGGGGTCGACTGCGCCACCGGGAAAGACATAAAAGCCGGGTAGAAAAGCGGCCTGATGGGTGCGTTGCAGCATCAGCACTTCAACGCCATCGAGGGTATTGCGCACCAGCGCCAGAGTGGAAGCGGGTCTTGGGGTCATCTCATCGTTATTGTTAGCTGCCATAATGCCCTGAAGATACCCCGTCAGCAGCGGGAATACGACTGCGTTATGCAACCATTTGCGGTATGATCGCGGGCCATTTTCCCTGTCGCAGAGTGTAATCATGGCGCGAGTCAGCTTGTCGTTTCCGGATGATGTGTTTATTTTTTCCACCGAAATGCCGGTGCGTATTACTGACATTAATGGCGCTAATCATCTGGGTAACGATGCGCTGATTTCGATGTTGTCGGAAGCGCGGGCGCAGCTGTTGGTGAAGTACGGTGTGCAGGAAGTTGACCGCGATGGTGCCGGCATCATTGTGACGGATCTTGCGACCATGTATCAGTCGGAGTCGTTCTTTCCCGAAGTGCTGAGGTTTGAGATCGGGCTGACTGACTTCAACCGCTACGGTGGTGATTTCGTGTTCAGGGTCACCAAGGCCGATAGCGGACAGCCAGTGGCGCTGGCCAAGTACGGGTTTGTGTTCTTCAACTACACCGAAAAGAAAGTGGTGCCCATGCCGGAGCGGTTTCGCTCCAGGTTTGCTGCCTGACCAAGCGTCCTTTCAGCCGGCGGCGGTCAGCCGCCGCATGCCTTGCCGGTAAAACAGATACGCCTGAACGCCAGCAAGCAGGTTGCCGATAAGGGCACCGGTGAGCAGCCCTGGCATACCGGCAATCTGGGCGCCCGCCCAGAGAAACGGCAGAAAGCACAAAAACAGCCGTAACACCGAAATCAGCAGCGCCCGCATTGACAGGCCCAGCGCATTGCAGACTGACACCATCAGCATACAGACACCCAATCCGCTGTAGCTCAGCGGTACCCGCAACAGGTAGTCATGCAGAATGCCGGTGACGGCAGGGTCGGTAGTAAACAGTTTGGATACCACCCCAGACAGCGCCAACCAGACAATCCCGATGACCAGTTGCCAGATGACAACGAAGCGCACTCCCAGCCTCACCAGCTTGCGGATCTGGCCGATATCCCCGGCCCCCAGCATGCGGCCTATCATCGGCGGCATCGACATCGTGAGCGCCAGCACCACAACGATCGAGAAAAACTCCAGCCGCGTGCCCAGCCCCCAGGCACCGACAGCAGCGGTACCGAAACCGGCAACCAGCGCGGTTGCAAGGCTGGCCGCCAACGGCGGCATCAACTGGCTCATCATCGCGGGCGCCATGATGCCGCTGAGCTGGCGGATGGCTTTCATCAACGCCAGTTCAGCCAGATCAAATCTCAGCCAGCGTCGTCTCAGCAATTTGGGATAGACCACCAGGCAACCCGCGCTGAATGCGGTAATGGTGGCCAGCGCGGCTCCGGGCAGTCCCCAGTCGAAAACGAAGATATACAGGGGGTCGAGGGCGATATTGAGCAGGCTGGTGGCCACCATCATATAGCCCGGCAACTTGGTGTCGCCGTGTGACCTGCAGATGCTATAGCCGAAGTACAGCATGGCGCCCAGCCAGGCCGCCCCGAGCCAGGGTACCCAGTAATCGGTAATCAGCGGTATCAGGGCGGGTTCTGCACCCAACAGGTCGAGTATGGTTTCGCGCAGCAGCCACACCATCGCCAGTAGTAAAAAGACAAGGGTGCCGCCAATCATGACCACCAGTGCGGCCAATCGTTCGGCACGGGCATTGTTGCCGGCACCAAGCGTGCGGGATATGACGGCTGTGGTGGCAATGCCCAGCCCGACCTGCAAACCGATGACCAGTTGTTGCATCGGCACGGTAAAGCCCAGCGCCGCAAGAGGATCACGGCCTAGCTGGCCGATAAAGATGCTGTCTGCCAGCTGGAAACTCATCAGCGACAACACGCCAAAGAGCATTGGCCACGTCATCCGGACCAATTGGCGGCCCAGGGATGGAGAGACGGAGTCAGAGGTTGTCACAGAGGGCGGCACCGCATTGAATCAGCGAGTAAATGGCGCGCTAAGTCTAGCAGCCTGGAAGGGAATGAGCAGGTCAGTGAAAGCCGGGACACGAGATCCCGGCTTTCGACGCATTACAGTACAGCTAGCGCGCTGTCGTAATCCGGTTCGTTCTTGGTCTCGCTGACCAGTTCGCTGTGAATGACCGAGTTGTGCTCGTCCAGCACCACGACTGCGCGAGCGCATAGGCCACGCAGCGGGCCATTCTCGATGGCGACGCCATAGTCCTGACGGAAGCTGTCGCTGCGGAAGGTGGACAGGGTGACGACGTTCTCGAGCCCTTCGGCACCGCAGAAGCGAGCGGCGGCAAATGGCAGATCCGCAGAAATAACCAGAACCACCGTGTTATCCAGGCCGCTGGCCTTTTCGTTGAATTTGCGCGTGGACGCGGCGCAAACGCCGGTGTCGACACTGGGGATAATGTTGAGAATCTTGCGCTTGCCATCCCAGGCGCTTAGCGGCTTGTCGTCGAGACCGGCGCCGGTGAGTACGAACGGCTTGGCTGCTTCGCCCTTGCCGGGAAAGCTGCCCGCGACATCGATCGGGTTGCCATCAAGTGTGACTGTGCTCATCGTGTGCTCCTTGTCGATTTTGCCTGATATCAGGCCGATTGGGGTTTCATATACGCTGCCCCCGTTCGTTAGGATCCTACGACGTTTGTCGATGTTACGCCACAAGGCGTCAGGCAGGGCTTGCTGCGGGTTCGAACCCGGCAGCGGGATAGCGGGTCGTGCGCAGCCAGTAGACAAGACCGGCGGTAATTGCGCTTACCGCGATTGCGGTCGCCATTACCTGACTGGTGCCGTTGTGCAAATGACCCACCAGTATGCCGGCGCCTGCGGCCAGCGCCATCTGGATAAAGCCGAACAGGGCCGAGGCGGAGCCCGCCATTTGCGGAAAGGGTGCGAGTGCACCGGCCATGGTTTGAGGCAAAATCATCCCCACGCCAATCATGAACAGCATTTGCGGTCCAATCACTGCTGCCGTCGTGAAGACTTCAGCCCAGGCCAGCCCGGCCATCAGCACACTCGCGCTGATACTGATCACCAGACCCTGCCGCAACAGTTGATCAGGCAGCCGGGTGCGGCTGAGTCTGGCCGACAGGATACTTCCGGTGATGTAACCCGCGACCATCACTGAAAAATAGGCGCCGAATGCAGAAGGGCTGACCCCCAGAAAATCGATCAGCACAAACGATGAGCCGGACAAAAACGAAAACAGGCCTGAGAAAATCAGCGCATTGGTCAGTGCGTAGCCCTGAAATGACCGGTTTGAAATGACCGTGCGATAGTTGCGCAGCAAATTGGCGGGCCGCAGTGTCTGGCGATAGTGTGGTGCCAGAGGTTCTGGTAAGCGAAAAGCGATCACCGCGCTGAGCACAATGGCGTAGCCGGCAAGTGCGATAAAAATGGCCTGCCAGCCGAAGCCCACCAGCAAGCCGCCGCCAAGCGTGGGGGCAATAGCGGGCGCAATCGCCATGATGCCGGCCATTATCGACATGATACGGGCCGCTTCCCGGGGGCTGTGTATGTCACGCACTGCCGCTCGGCCGAGAACCGGGCCGGCAGAGCCACCCAGTGCCTGCAGAAAGCGACACAAGATCAGCCCCTCAATTGAACTGGCAAGGGCGCAACCGAGGCTGGCGATCGCAAACAATAGCAGCCCGCCAAGCATGATCGGTTTGCGCCCGAAGCGATCCGCCAGGGGGCCACAGACCAGTTGTGCCAGGGCGAAACCGATCATATAGATGCTCAGCGTCAACTGGACCTGCCCGGTATCTGCGAGCAGTGTCGCGCCCAGCGTGGGCATGGCGGGCAGATACATATCGGTTGCCAGCGGCCCGAGGGCGACAGCGGCTGCCAGCAATATGGTGGTCGACAGGCTCGTCAGTCTGAACATGACGGCAGGGCTCCGGAAAAGGGTGAATCAGAGCCTGCAGGATACGGATCTGGCCGCTGTAAAAAACGCCCGTTGCCTTCATTATATTCATGAACAAAATTGATGAATGAGTCAGGCGTCCATTTTGTTGGCGATAGTGAGTAGCTGTTGTCGGATCCAGCGGTGGCCCGGATCCTTTTGGTGGCGCTGGTGCCAGAGCATAAACAGTGTGAACGGCTTGATGGGGACGGGCAGCAGTGATGCGGCAAATTCACGCAGTATGCCGCCGTGCAACCGGGCAGGTGCTGTCGCCAGCAGCGCCGTGCCCCGCAGAAATGCCGGTAGTCCGGAGAAGTTGGATACCGTGACAGGCGCATCCCGGCGCATGCCTTGCGCCTCAAGTGATTCATCCAGCCCCAGCCGGGCGCCGGTATTGAAGATGATCGAAATGTGCCGGCTGTGAAGATAATCCTCCAGATCCAGTGGCGCCTCTCGCTGGGAGGCGTCATGGAACACGGTCATTCGATCATCCAGCAGGCGTTGCTGCATGATGTCGTTTGCTGGTGGCGGATGTGGCGAAATAATCAGGTCGCACAGGTCTTTGCGCAGCATGTCAGGTGTCGGAATGCCGGACGGGATGATATGCAGCTCGATGCCCGGTGCCTGCTCCCGCAGCACGCGGGCGAATGCGGGCAGTAGCAGATCGCGCTGGTAGTCGTTGGCCGCAATCGTAAAGGTGAACTCCGCCCGCTCCGGCGTGAAGGGCGGTCCCAGCGATAGGCCGCGCAACTCGTCCAGGAGATGCCGGATATGCGGGCCGGTCTGGATCGCGTAGCGGGTGGGGGTAATGCCCCTGCCGGCTTTTACAAATAGCGGATCACCAAGGGTGTGCCGCAGCCGGTCCAGGGTATGGCTGACGGCAGACTGGCTGACGCCAAGGCGCACAGCTGCTGCCGATACACTGCGTTCGTCCAGCACCGCAAGAAACACCGAAAGCGCCCGGGTATCAAGATTAAAATCATCAATTGAATTCATGAATGGCAGTGTAAGCGCAAAGCTGCACAGCGGCCAGTGCTGGCAGGAGCGCTCCCCGATGTTACCGAGTGTTGATGATCGAAACCCGGTAACAGGCGTATGGTATCGGAAACACTCAAACAGGAGTTGTCATGACAATGCACCTGGCTTTTGATGTCTACGGAACGCTGGTTAATCCTCAGGGTATGGCGACCCATCTGCAGCAGGACGCGGGCCCGGCCGCTGCCGAGGTGAGCCAGCTGTGGCGGCAGAAACAGCTGGAATTCTCTTTTCGCAGGGGGTTGATGCGGGTATACGAGGATTTCGGTGTCTGCACGCGCCAGGCATTGCGCCATGCCATGGCCAGCAGCGGCTTCTCGATGTCTGCTGTCCGCGAAGATGAATTGATGGACGCTTACCTGACCCTGCCGGCATTTGACGATGCGGCACCGGTGCTGGAGCAGCTGGGTGACCGGTACCCGCGTTTTGCGTTCTCCAACGGCAGTTACCCGGCGCTTGAGAAGGTGCTGGGCCACAATCATTTGCTGGAGCATCTGGACGGGCTGGTATCGGTTGACGATATCCGCAGCTTCAAGCCCGATCCTGCGGTCTATGCGCACGCCCGCCGCGCCACCGGGGCTATGGATCAACCCCTGTGTCTGGTGTCCTGCAATGGCTGGGACGTGATTGGCGCAAGGGCGTCGGGGTTGCTGGCGGTATGGGTGCAGCGGGACCCCGAGGTTGTGTTTGAGGACTGGGGACTGGCGCCGTCAGCGGTGATTCCCGATCTTCACGGGCTTCCGGAGGCACTGGCAACGCTGGATGCTCGCTAGGGCCCTAATCTGACCGTTCGGCGAGCCAGTCGGCAATGGCAATCCAGCTGGCTCTGGGGGCCTTGCTGCCGGCAAGAATGCCCATGTGTCCGCCGGGCGTGACCCTGAAGGTTTTGTCGGTAGAACTGACGTGATCCATTACCCGTTTGGCCGCGCCCGGTGTCACCATGGTATCGGTGGCACCGGCAATGGCCAGCAGGTTGGCGCTGACATTTTCCAGCCGCGCGAAGTCGTCGCCGATCTGGATAGCGCCTTCTGAAAGCTGATTATCAATCCAGATCCGCACCACTGTGTCCTGAATGATCCCGCCGGGGTAAGCGACCATCCGATCGAGAAAGGCGGAGGTGGTGGCGTGGCTGGTCACGAACTCCCGGTCGCCCAACCTTGCCAGCAACTCCCAGTAACCCATGACGCTGCCCACCGGGTTGGTCAGTTTAAACCCGATGGTGTTGGCCCAGCCCGGCGTATGAAACCAGTGCGGCTTCAGGTTATGGATACGAAAACCGGTGCGCTCCCGCACCCATTCCGCGACATCGCTGAATCGCTGGTACATCACGCCGATCAGGCCAGATGCGTGGCTGTCGATGGGCGCGCCCAGAATGACGGTATTGCGGATATGCGGGTCCCGGCTCAGGGCGGCATGGAACAGGGTGAACATGCCGCCCATGCTCCAGCCGTGCAGTGACAGATCCTGCTGACCGCTGTGGGCACGTACTTTGTCCAGATAGTGGGGCAGGAATTCGGCGACATAGGTGTGGAGATTGAAGTGGGTATGGGCCCGGGTAGGGCGGCCCCAGTCAATCAGGTACACCTCGAACCCCCGTGCGCGCAGATAGCGAACCAGGCTGCGCTCGGGAAACAGATCATAGATCAGCATGTTGACGGCCAGGGGCGGCACGATCACCACGGGGGTGCGATGAGCGTTTTGCTCTACCGTCACCACTTCACCATCAAGGGTTATGGTGTCTTCGGTCAGTGGTGGGTAATAACGCAGGCTGACCAACCCGTCGTCTTCCAGCACTGCAAACGGCGTCTGTCCTGCCTGCACCAGTGACGCTGCCCGGAAAACCCGGTCAAATGCATTGTCTGCGTAATGTTTAGCCTGCCGGCGAAGAATGGCACTGCGCTTCATGGCGGCCTTGAGTGGTTTTGCCATAGTCATCTCACGGAAAAAGTCCTCTTCAGTCTACGCAAAGGTCGGGGCGGGTCAGTGGCGGGATGGGCGAAGGGGCCAGGCATTTTGGCCAGTATTTATGACCTGACCGTCATCGGACTCGCGCAGATGATCACTGCGCACCTTTCGGCGACTTGCTATGATGTGCGCCTGTATTCGCTGGCTGACGACGGATAAAAACAATGCTGAGTTTTCTACCGGCACCCGTAAGGGGTGTGATTGCTGCTGTACTGCTCGCCATCAACACAGTGTTCTGGTGTGTTCTGCTTTATATTCCGGCGCTGCTCAAGCTGCTGATTCCGATCAAGCCGTGGCGGGTCGCCTGTACGCGGTTGATCATCATGATTTCCGAAGCCTGGGCTGCCTGTAACACCGGCTGGATGAAATTGACGCAGCCGACACGCTGGGATGTGGAAGGGGCTGACAAGCTCCGCCGTCAGGGGTGGTATCTGGTATTGAGCAACCATCAGAGCTGGGTCGATATACTGGCGATGCAGCGGGTGTTCAACCGGCGAGCGCCGTTTCTCAAGTTTTTTCTGAAGAAAGAGCTGGTCTGGGTGCCGGTCATTGGCATTGCCTGGTGGGGCCTCGATTTCCCGTTCATGAAACGCTACTCCCGTGAATATCTGATCAAGCATCCTGAAAAGCGCGGGCAGGACATGGTCGCGACTCGCAAAGCCTGCGAAAAATTCCGTTTCGCGCCGGTTTCGGTGATGAACTTTGTTGAAGGCACCCGCTTCACGCCGGCCAAGCACGCCAAAGCGAAATCGCCGTACGAGAATCTGCTTCCGCCCAAGGCCGGTGGAGCCGGATTTGTACTGGACGCCATGGGGGATGCCATCGAAACCCTGGTCAATGTCACCATCGCCTATCCGCATGGCGCCCCGACCTTCTGGGAGTTCCTGTGCGGCAAGGTGCCGGTGATTCGCATGCGGATCGATACCCTGCCAGTGCCTGAGGGGCTCAAGGGCAAGGATTACAGTGCGGATGCTGAACAGCGCCGGAACATGAAAAACTGGCTGGGCGGCATCTGGCAGGAGAAGGATGCGCTACTGAAGGAACTCAACAAAGCGGACTGACGGCTAACCGCAGTCTTACATGCTATTGCCTGTTAGTTGATCGCCTGCATAAGGCCAATGGCCGGGACCTGCTCAAGCAGGTCTTCTATCGTCTGGGGGCGGCTGAACAGGTAGCCCTGCCCAATCTGTGCGCCCATTCCGAGCACACAGCTCAACTCCATTTCAGTTTCAATCCCCTCTGCGACCACCGTCAGGTCAAGCCGCTCGCAGAGGGTCAGAATCATCTCCAGGATGGCGCGTTTCTCGGCGTCGTGATCAAGCCCGGATATCAGGCTGCGGTCGATTTTGAGCTGGTCCAGCGGCAAGCTGCGGATATAGCCCAGCGATGAATAACCGGCTCCGAAATCATCCAGTGAAATCGCAACACCCTGCTTGCGCAACCGGTGAATCAGGTGCACTGCGACGTTTGGGTCCGCCATCACCGCGGTTTCGGTCAGCTCAACCTTGAGTCGATCCGGCGACACTGATTCACGGGCCAGCACGTCAAGGATCTGATCAGCCAGATTGGGATCGTGCATCTCGGCCGGTGACAGGTTGATGCTGAGTGTGAAGTCGTTACCGTACCGCTCCAGCAGCCTCTCGTCGTGCAACATCGGAACCGCCAGTTCCAGCATGCGCCCCGTCAGTTGGCGTATCAGACCGGTGCGCTCGGCCACCGGGACGAACAGCATCGGGGAGATCAGCCCACGCTCAGGATGACGGATGCGGGCCAGCACCTCGAATCCGGTGACGCGACCTTCCTGCAGATCCACAAGCGGCTGCAGAAACGCTTCAAGCCAGCCATGGCGCAGGGCTGAACGCAGCGTCTGTTCCATATCGAGTCGGCCGTGGGTTTCCGTGCGCATGGTATCTTCGAACAACACGAAGTTGCCGGTGCCTTTTTCCCTGGCTTCTCCCAGCGCGGTGCGTCCGGCCTGGATCAGACCCTGGGCTGTAACCGGGCTGTCCTCGGCCACCTGGGCGGCGGCCATTACGGCTGATAGCCAGACTTGTCGCTCACCCAGACTGAACGGGTCATCCATTGCATTCATGATGTGCTCGGCACGTTCGTAGAGTGCCGATTCATCCGTGGTATGAAAGACAAAGGCCAGCGTGCCGTCTGGCAGGCTTGCGATCAGTTCCCGGGGTTGGAGTGTCCGGGTGAGGCGCTGGCGGAGTGCAAGCCTGAGTTGCCGGTTTTCCTGGGCATCCAGTGTGGCCGCAATAAGCGGGCAGTTCGGGATGTTCAACAAGGCCAGGGTCAGCGGTGAATGAGGCTCAGCGCCAAGCGCAGTAGACAGGTGCCGCTCGAGGTAATCAACATTGGCAAAACCGGTGTCGGCGTCGATATATTGCGGGTCGTGCAGGGACTGGTCCAGATGGCTCAGCAGCGCATTGGCAGCATTCGCCAGAGCCTGGAGGTCGGCGTCATCATCGGGTAAGGGCAGCGGTGAAGTGGTGCCTCCCGATAATCGGGATTCAAGCTGTTGGGTCAGCGCCCTGATGTGGCGACGGAGTTGGTCCATGTCAGATGACGACACTGAGGCTATCCCGATTGAGGGTTAGGGAAAGTTTGAACGGCTGTAAAAATCCACGTAACGGATAATCGGGTTCGCGCATACGTCCCTGCCTGCCAGTAACATCAGTGGCTGGTATTGCTCTCATTAAGACTATGACGATGGCTGCAGCACATATCAAGTGATAACCGGCACGATGGACACCTGCGATCCTCGTGCCGGCTAAAATCAGGCAGGCTGTTGCGGTGCTGCCATAGAAAACTGGATTTGCTTGCGGGCGTCGTCCACCCCGGCAAACGTGACGGTCACCGGCTGGTCCAGCATATATGTCTGCTCCGGGCCGGTCAGCGTGAGGGTGATCGGGTCGAAGCTGTACTTGCCCGCCATATCCTTGGTACTGACAAAGCCTTCAATACCATTGCAATCGAGCTTCACAAAAAAGCCGGATGCGGTGGAGCGACTGATAACGCCTGCCATCGGTTGATCGCCCAGTTGCGGTGCGTACAGGCATTTCAGCCATTGTTCCAGGCTGTTGGCCGCACGGCGGGCATCAAACTGGGTTTGCTGCAGCGCGGCCAGCTGGTTTTCGGTGAAGCTGACATCCGGGCCGCCCCAGAGTGCTGCGCGCAGTATACGGTGAACATGGAAGTCACTGTATTTGCGCAACGGCGAGGTAAAGGTGGTGTAGGCAGGTAAACCCATACCCTGATGCGGTGCGGGCGTGAACGACAGCTCCGCACGGGTCAGTTGTCGCGACAGGATAGTTTTGACGGGCACGTCGCTGGTGAGCCCTTCGGTTTCACGCATCAGCGTTTTAAAGCCATCCGGGCTGGCCGGATCCACATCTGCCAGAGTGGGCGCATGGGTCTTCAGCAGTGTACGGATGTTCTCGTGGCGATCATCGCGCAGACCGCTGTGGGTAATGTACAAACCCTGTTTGCTGTGGTCGGTCAATGCCTGTGCGGCGCATCGGTTGGCGGCAATCATGCATTCTTCGACCAGCCGGTGCGCTTCATTCTGCATCGCAGGCTCGATCGTCCGGATGTGACGGTGCTCATCGAGTCGTAGCCTGAATTCGGGGCGATCAGCACTCAGCAGTGCGTGCTGGTCGCGCCAGCGACGCAATGCCTGGGCCGCCTGGTGCAACTGGTCCAGACTGCCGGAAACGGCATCCGGTAACGCGCCGGTCTCATCGTCTGAGCGGCCACTGATGACGGCATCGACCCGGTCGTAACTGAGTTTGCCGTGGGAGCGGATGATCGCCTGCTGCAGCGAGAACTCTCCCAATGAGCCGTCGTTGTTGACCTGAACATCACACACCACCGCCAGCCGTGGGCTATCGGGCACCAGCGAACACAGCTGGGTGCTGATGGCATCGTGCAACATGGGACGCGGTTCGCCGGGGAAATAGATCGCGGTGGCCCGTGCGCGGGCCTCCTGCTCAACCGGGCCGTTCACAGCCAGTAATGCTGTTGGATCAGCTATGGCAACCGACAAGGTCCAGCCTGTGGCGTTGGGGACGGCGTAGAGCGCGTCGTCCATGTCCTGGGTGCTGGGACTGTCGATGGTGACAAAAGGATCATTTGTTCGATCATGCCGATCAGCGGCCTGCTCTGAAACAAGCGCTTCGCTGAGTTGATCCAGCTCTTTGCGGGCCGGCTCGGACCATTCCTCGTTCAGATCGAACTGGGCCATGGTAAACGCGCGCTCGATACCGGGCTGATCCGGTTTGCCCAACACCCTGATAACGGCGGCCTGGCCTTTACCGTCCTTGACCGGGTGGCGATTAATGCGGCAATAGATGAAGTCGCCGGGCTCTGCGCCATCGCGTAGTTTGGGTGGAATAAACAGCCAGTGATTGAGCCCCGGTGTTTCCGGCGCCACAAAATGACCCTTGCCCCGCACCTTGTATTGACCGACGAATGTCTTGAGCGGTGATTCGAGCAGCTTGTCGATTTCCGCGTAGGCTTTGCCTTTTTCGCCTTCCTGCTCGATCACCTCGACGCGGTCACCGGGCAGTACCCGCTGCATCTGCTCTTGTGGCAGATACAGGTCCCGTCCATCGTCGAGAGCGACAAAGCCGAATCGGCCACTGGTGGCTTTAACGGTGCCTGGCAACACGACCTTGGTGGCTTCGATATCCGTTTTTAGCTGGCGCAACTGCGAAAGGGCGTCGGCATTTAGCATGCAATGGAACCTGAATGGCGGGGATTTGAAAATGGATTAAGGTATCTCGCAACAAGGCGATTGGCGATGCCAGCGCTTCCTGTTATCCGGAATCAAGGCTGGCAGGTGCTCAAAAGGGCTTATCGAGATGCTCGCAAACAGTATACCGATTATATCGTTTCGCGTCAGACAGAGGATTACCATCCAAGCCCGAAATTCGGGTCCGCCCAAAACATAAAGCCAACGTAGAGGCCGACAACCGCGACACTGGCGACAAAGCCACGGAAGCTCCAGCGATAGGCCTGCTGGTCATCCTTGCGCACCACAATCTGAACCAGTGCGCAGGCCGACAGCCCCAGCGACAGCACTGCCAGCACCATCGCGACATAGCTGCCGCTGCGCACCACCTTGACCTGCCGGGCATCCGCAGCGCTGACACCCTGGTCGATCACGTTGACGCCATGCATCGAGCCATGGGCCGGCGCCTCGACGGTGTAGCGGTAAAATGGCCAGAAGCGCCCACAGCGCAGGTTCACCGGGTCACCGGTATTGGCGACTGTAATGCCGCCGGCGCCCATCAACTGGCTGCCGCAATCGCTGACCGCCTGGCTGAGCTGGTTTTCGCTGATCTGGGTGTAGGTCTGACTGGTACCGAAAATGGCCGTGCCAGTGGTCTGGAACAGGGTGTACTCGATCATGCTGAGGCTGTAACTGATGCCACCGTAGAGAAACAGGCCGATCATCATGAAGCGGAGTATTTTGGGACGACTGTCGGTTTTTTCGCTGCTGTTCACTGCTGATTCCTGTTGTTTTTCGGTGTTGACGGGATCCATGACAGGCGTGAGTCCAAATTCTTGACCATACTGTCAGCGAGCCCGTCTCATCATTTGTGCACGATGATCCGGGTTCCCAAGCATAGACCGATACGCGGTCTGGTTTCGATACCCTGGAGGATTGAAATGGTAACGCCAAGAATGCATGGAGTGATTGTAGCGGCTATTTCGGTGGTGTTGGCGGCGTGCAGCACCACCGGCGACAAGGCTTCGCACGCGACGCATCAGGGCGCCGCGACTTCAACGCCCAAGGCGCAGTTCGAGTGTGCAGACCGAAACGGCAATGAATATATTGACCGTGCGGAGCTGGTTTACCTCGAAGAATGCGGCATCGGCGAAAATCTGTCATGTGGCAGTGTTGCGGCTGCGGATCCTAAAGACCAGCAAGGGGCGGCAGGCACCCGGGAAGACAAGCGGGCGAACTTTGAAGACGGGCGCCGTCAGCTGGAAGTCATGGATGCCGATCGCGACAACCGCATCAGCAAATTGGAATTCCGTGCGCACTGCAGCAACACCGCGGCGGACAAATAATCCGGGTGTTACTGCAGCCGGGTGACAGTCAGGGGTATTGGGCGAACGGCTGGGTCTGGCCCTGTTCGTTAAACAGTACAACCGTGTAGGCGTCCTGACGGTCGCCCATTTCCATACCCGGGGAGCCGACCGGCATGCCCGGTACGGCGAGCCCTTTCGCTTTCGGCGCCTCGGCAAGCAGCTTGTGGATGTCGCTGGCGGGTACGTGGCCTTCAATCACATAGTCGCCCGCGAAAGCCGTGTGGCAACTCGCCAGCTCGCGGGTCAGGCCTGCATCCATTTTGATGGCGTTGATGTTGTCTGTTTCATTCACGGTGACATCGAAGCCGTTGTCTTTCAGGTGCGAAACCCATTCTGTGCAGCAACCGCAACTCGGTGACTTGTAGACAGTGATGGCTTCTCCTGCCGCAGCAAAAGTACTTGCAGCAGCCAGCAGCAGAGTACTGACACTTCGGGCTAGCAGATTCATGGTGTGATCCTCAGTGATTGTGGGTGTTGTTGGATGGGTCGTCCTGCGCGGCGGGGCCGCTAAGCCAGAACCAGCTGACGACAAATGCGGCCAGCAATATGCCGGCACCATTGACCATTAGTGCGCTCATTGGTCGTCCTCCTTCTGTCGTTGTTGGCGGGCACCGGGCGGTTTGAATAAGCGCAGCCGGTTGGCATTGGTCACCACGGTGACAGACGACAATGACATGGCCGCGCCAGCCAGCACCGGGCTCATCAGAATGCCCCAGACCGGAAACAGAATACCGGCTGCGACAGGCACGCCAAGGCTGTTATAAACAAACGCACCGAACAGGTTCTGGCGGATATTGCGAACCGTCGCCCGGGAGATGGCGATGGCGTCGGCGACCCCGTGCAGCGAGTTACGCATCAGCGTGATCGAGGCGCTTTCAATCGCGACGTCGGTGCCGGCGCCGATCGCGAAGCCGACATCGGCTGCGGCCAGTGCCGGCGCATCGTTGATACCGTCGCCAACCATGGCTACGGTACGGCCTTCGCGGCGCAGATCCTCAACGATGCGGGCCTTGTCCTCCGGCAGAATGTTGGCGTGAAACTCGTCGATACCGGCTTCTGCCGCAATTGCAGCAGCGCTGGCTTCCACATCGCCTGTCAGCATCACTACCCGAATGCCCTGATGTACCAAATCAGCTATTGCGGCTTTCGAGTCAGGTTTGATCTTGTCCGCCACGCCAATCACGCCGACAGCAACCCGATCACGGGCGAGAAACAGCGGCGTGCCCGCAGCATTGGAGATGGTGGTCGCGGCCTCGTCCAGCGCAGACAGATCGACGCCCTCAGCTTCCAGCCAGCGGCGATTGCCCAGCCGCAGGGTGGCATCACCGCTCTTGCCGCTGACGCCCTTGCCGTTGACTGCATCAAACCCGTCGATTTCAGCCGGTGTTACGTCCTGTGCTTTGGCTTCGGCCATGATGGCTTGTGCCAGTGGATGTTCAGAATGTTGTTCAAGCCCCGCCGCGAGCGACAGCAACGCCTGTTTCTCCCTGTTGTTCACGGCCACGCTATGGGTCACCCGCGGCTTGCCTTCGGTAATGGTGCCGGTTTTATCCAGCACCACGGTATCCAGCTGGCCGGCCTGCTGCAGTGCGTCGCCCTGACGAATCAGAATGCCGTATTCCGCCGCCTTGCCGACGCCCACCATCACTGACATGGGGGTTGCCAGCCCCAGTGCGCAGGGGCAGGCGATGATCAGTACCGTGGTGGCCGCCACAATCATGTGAGCCGCCACCGGATCCGGGCCAAAGTTGTACCAGGCCAGCGCCGCGGCGATCGCAATCAGAATGATCGAGGGTACGAAGACCGCAGAAATGCGATCCGCCAGTTTGCCGATCGGCGGCTTGGATCCTTGGGCCTTTTTGACCAGCTGGATGATCTGGGCCAGCGCGGTATCCCGGCCCACCCGGGTGGCCTCGCAGACCAGCGAACCACTGGTGTTGAGGGTGCCGGCGGAGACCTCATCGCCTGCAGCCTTGGCGACGGGCATGGGTTCGCCCGTGAGCATGCTTTCATCGATGCGGCTGTTGCCCTCGATCACCTGACCGTCGACCGGCATCTTCTCGCCGGGCCGGACACGAAACTGATCACCGGCTCGCACTTCATCAATCGGAATGTCCTGTTCTTCGCCGTTGCGGATTACCCGGGCTGTTTTGGCGCGTAGATCAAGCAGCCGCCGAATAGCCTGAGAGGTGCGTCCCTTGGCCCGCAATTCCAGCGCCTGGCCCAGGTTGATCAGACCGATGATCATCGCGGACGCTTCAAAGTACACGTGCCGGGCCATTTCCGGGAGGGCGTCGGGCAGTAACACCACTACCATCGAATAAAGCCAGGCGGTGCCGGTCCCGAGTGCGATCAGGGTGTCCATGTTGGCGTTGTGATGACGAAAGGCTTTCCAGGCGCCGGTAAAGTAATGGCCTCCGGCCAGCACCAGCACGGCCAGTGTGACCAGGCCTACCAGCAGCCAGCCGGTCTGGTTGGCAGGGGTAACGGTCATGGCGCCGCCCAGCAACCCCCAGGCCATCAGGGGAACACCCAGCGCCAGCCCTACGGTCATCTTGATGAGACGCTGGCGGTATTCCCGCTGTTCGGATTCTACGCGCTGGTCGTCGGCAGCATCGGGATCTTCAATCTCGGATGCGCCATAGCCTGCGCTTTCTATTGCGCGGATCAGTGCTGAGGCATCCGGGGTGCCCTCTGCAGTGGCGGTGAGGTCGGCCAGATTCATGTGGGCTGAGCTGACGCCTGATACCCGCTGCATTGCGCCTTCAATAGTGCTGACGCAGGAGGCGCAGGTGGCACCGGTGATGGACAGGGTGATGGTGCTGCCGTTTTTTGAAGCGGATGCAGGCTGATCATCGCTTTCATTTGCCGGTGCGGAGGGTTTGGCCTCCGGTTTGGGCGCGCTGCAGCAACCGGGTTCGGAGTTTGCCTCAGGGTCGTCCTTCTCTGCGCTCTCAATGGGCTGTGCCGGATAGCCCGCCTCGGTGATCAGACGCGCGGCCTCGCGGCTATCGACGCCGTCGGGCAGGGCAACTTGCTGCTTCTCGAGATTGACCCTGATCAAATCCGTATCGCTCACCAGCGAAGCCATTGATTTGCGGATATTACGCACGCAACCCTGACAGGATGCGCCGGAGATAGACAAAGCCGGGTTGAAGGCTTCACTCATCGTCTTGGCCTCCTTTTGCTGAAAGAGTTTCTGTCTGCCGCTCCGGGCTGTCGTCCCAGTGTTCGATCAGCCGGCAAATGGTATGACCATCGGGCGTGCCGTCGGGCATAGTCGACCACGCCGCCATGGCATCACGCATTCGATCGCGCAGTGCCTCGAGTTCTGCAAGCCTGGTCTCTACTTCGGCCAGGCGATGTTCAAATACGTCGCGGACCATGGGGCAGGGGGAGTTGTCATGATCAGCCTGATCAAGAATGGACTGTATTTCGGCGAGACTGAATCCCAGTTGCCGGGCTTTGCGGGCGAACTGCAGCCGTGTCAGATCTTCGCTGCCGTACTGTTTGTAGCCGTTGTCCGGATTGCGTTGCGGATGCAGCAGGCCTTCCCGGGTATAAAAACGCACAGTATCCGGATTCACGCTGGCGGCTTTGGCAATTTCGCTGACTTTCACAAGACCTCTCCCGTCTAAATCCTGTTCAAAGGATAGCGGTAGTTTAAAACCTTTGAGCAGGTCACAGGTCAAGGGTTATTGTTAGCCGCGAGGGGAAGCAGCTCGTTAAGCGCCGGTCAGCGGGCTCGAAGGAAGGTGTGGCAGTGGCGGCACTGGTCCGGCGCCATCATTTTGGCTTGCCAGCCGATACGTTCGCCGCAGGCCGGGCAGGCCAGCCGCAGCTGTAACACGATGATGGGGATAACGAGCAGCGCAATGATGATACCCAGACCGCTCCAGTCGTTTCCATCGGAAAGCCCCAACTGACTGCTGAACACCAGCAGGGTCAGCAGTGTGATAAAGGCGACTACAAAGTAACCCATGTTCCACGCTTCCCAGCGGCGGATCCGGCGGGCCTGATCGGGAGACAGGTAGTGTGGTGATGGTGTCATGGAGGCAACCTCAATCCCGTTGCAAATAGAAGCGGCAAGGCCTGTGAGGGCCTGAACCGCTGCAATCTTACGATCTTCTATCTGTTTTTACGAGCAGGCAGCCGAAACCGGATGACTCCCGGGATCAGCGCACAGTACCGGTATCACGGCTTGATTTGGCATGGCGTGTGATCATCGCTTCGACTTCTGCAGCCGGCATGGGGCGGCCGATCAGATAGCCTTGCGCCAGATCGCAGCGGTGTGTCTGGAGGAAGCTGAGCTGGGCATCGGTTTCAATCCCTTCTGCACAGACCTGGATACCCAGGTTATGGGCAAGATTAATAACGGCTCGGGTAATGACCGCATCATCATGGCGTTCCGCGACCCGCGTAATGAAGGAGCGGTCAATCTTCAGCAGATCTACCGGAAAATCACGCAGATAAGCCAGTGATGAATAGCCCGTACCAAAGTCATCAATCGCCAGGTGTACTCCCAACTGATTCAGCCGTTTTAGCTGGTCCAGGTTGCGCTCGAGGTTTTCGATAAATATTTCTTCAGTCAGCTCGACTTCGAGTTGTTCAGCACTGACGTCATTGGCGCGTAAGGCGTTTTCGATATTGGACACCAGATCGCTGTCTTCCAGTTCGCGCCCGGAGAGATTGATTGCGATGCGCAAGTGCCCGAGTGGTCCGCCCCGCCATGCGGCCAGTTGTCGACAGGCGGCCAGTGCCACCCAGCGTCCTATATCGGCAATACGCCCGCTTTCCTCGGCCAGCGGAATGAAGTCGACCGGCGGCAGGAGCCCCCGGGTCGGGTGCTGCCAGCGCACCAGTGCTTCGACGCTGCCAATCTGCTGGGTTGCCAGATCCAGCTGTGGCTGGAAATGCAGGACGAACTGATTTTCGCTGAGGGCCCGGTTCAGATCTTTATCCAGCTCCAGTCGCAGCACTTCCCGTTCCTGCATGCCCTCGGTATAGAACTGGTAGTGATTGCGGCCGTTCTCCTTGGCCCGGTATAGCGCAACATCTGCATTGCGCAGCAGCAGGTCGGCATCGAGGCCGCTCTGGGGGTATACGGCAACGCCCATGGTGGCGGTCAGGTTGTGGGCTTGTCCCTGCACCAGGAACGGCTCAACAAAGCAGTGTTTGATCTGGCCGAGCAGCGCGATTACATCGTCGATATCATCGATATGCTGCTGGCAGATCATGAACTCGTCGCCACTGGAATAGGCGACCAGTACCCGCTCGTCACTGAGCTTGTTGAGGCGCTGTGCAACCTTGATCAGCAGTTCATCGCCAAACTGATGACCCAGGGTGTCGTTGAGTATCTGGAAGCGGTCGAGATCGATCATGATCATCGCTGCCTGACGGTGCAGTCGATCGGCCAGGGCCAGCGTATGGCTCAGGTCTTCCATGAAAAAGCGGCGGTTGGCGAGCCCGGTCAGGCTGTCGGTCGACTCAATACGGGCCAGGTCCTGCTGCACGGATTCCCGTTGATAGACCTCTTCTTCCAGCATCGCCCGGGTCTGGGTCAGCACGCGGTTGCGGCGTGTCACCAGTTGAGTCAGCCATACCAAAAGGCTGATCATCAGCCCGAGGAGAGACAAACTGAACAGCGCCATCCACGGCTCTGCCCCTTGATGCTGCTCTACCCATTTAACGGTTGGCGTGATCCTCAGAACCCAGTTCAGACCGGGTACCGTGAGCGCTCCCTCGGCGCTGAACTCAGCCTGCATTGGCAGATCGGGTGTCTGTTTGAAACGAATATCGTCGCGCTCAATGATTTCGATCTGGAAATCATTGTGAATCCGGGGTGTGATGAGGGCTTCAACCAGACCTTCCAGCCGGAAGACGCCCGCAATGAAGCCCATTGGCCTTTCCTGAGGTGCAATGGGGGCATAGGCGACGATACCGGTGCCGCCCTGTTTCAGTTCGACGATGCCTGAAAAATCGACCCTGCCGGTTTCGGTGGCCTGATCAAGGCTGTCTTTGCGTTGCTCGTTGAAGGCGACGTTAAAGCCCAGCGCATTGTCGTTGCCGTCGAGAGGCTCTATCCATTGAATTCGGTAATCTGGCCCGATCCACTCGATTGCCTGGTAGTGGGTGAAGTGACGAAGATAGCTACGAGCGTCCATACGCCAGGTGTCAACGCCAAGGTCGGGCGTTACCGAGCGTCGCTCCGCCATACGCTCAAGTGCGCGCACGTGGCTGTGGAAATCGCTGTTCAGTTCTCGTACTAAAGCGCTGATCTCGGTGTTCAGGTTGAACTGAATCTGGTGCTGGTTCTGTTTACTGATGCCTGCACAAAGAAAACCTGCCAGTACGGTGAAGGTCAGCATCAGTATCACAGGGATAGCCGGGCTTAGCAGTACCCGTGCTAATCCCGGGTTCCGGTCTGATGTCGATTGATCTGGCATGAAGGGCCTGTAGGGAATGAGTATAAGGAGCTACGCGTAACCACTACTAGATTTTCGGCGAGTAGCCCAATTACTTCACTATACTTTACAAGTATTTACAAAGTAATGTCTCGTGACATGGCACACGTCTCATAAATCCCTTTTATATCAACGCCAGGCTCCGCAGCAGATAGATGCCGATGCTCAGGGTGATCGGTGCCAGCAAGGTGGATAATGCAACGATGTTGGCGGCAAGTTGGTGATTGCCGCCCATGCTGCGGGCCATCACATAGCTGACAGTTGCGGTGGGCGCGGCAAACATGGCAAACAAGGTGCCCAGCTCCGTTGCATTGAAATCGAACCCGAACGCGATCGCGCCCCCCGTCAGAATCACCGGAAGCAGGACCAGTTTTACCAGAACCGCGATCAGTGCCGGTATCGAACCGTGGCGCAGCGCACCAAGCGTCAGCGTGGCCCCGACGCAGAGCAGTGCGAGTGGCAGGGTCATCTGGCCAAAATAGGCGGCACTGGTCAGCAACAGCTTGGGGACCGGTATTTTCAGGGCGGCAATCACCAGTCCGCTCAGAATGCTGATAATCAGCGGGTTTTTGATGATGCCAAGCGTGACATGGCGCCAGGAGGTTTGGCCCCGGCCGGAGGCGGCTTGTAGCGCAAAAACTGACAGGATGTTGTAGAACAGCGTCATACCCGCCAACAGAATGGAGCCCATCGCGAGCCCTGACTTGCCATAAAGGCTGGCACAGACCGCGAGGCCAATAATCCCCAGATTGCCGCGAAATGCGCCTTGAACAAAGACGCCGCGATCCGGACCCGATCCGGGCCACCAGGCGCTGATAAACCAGAGCGCGAAAAAGCTGGCCAGGGTGGCGGCGACGCCGTATCCCAGATGCTGGGCGTTCATTGTGCTGGACAGGTCAAGGTCAACCAGACTGGTCAGAATCAGTGCCGGCAGTGCCAGTTTGAACACCAGCCTGGAACCGACCTCTTCGAAATCCTCGGTAATCCAGCCGATACGACGCAACAGCCAGCCCGTGCCCATCACCAGGAAGATGGGGGCGGTGACGGAAAGGGCAAATAACAGGTTGTCTAGATAACTCACGAAATACTCTGGTTACGGATCATGTCACGCACGCGCCTGGACAGCGAGATGTCGTAGGCGCCGTCTGGCAGTGGTGCGGCGATGGTGTAGATGTGGCCATTATCATCGGTAGGTTCGTCTTTCAGATCAACCAGACGTTGGGCTATAGGCTGTTTGTCGCCGTTCAGCAGAATCTCGATGCGTGGTCGCAGCTTGTATGAAGGATGGGTACCAATCACCACAGCGATCTCGCCGTTGGTCATCTCGACCAGGCTGCCCGGTGGGTAGATGCCGATCATACGGATAAAGGCTTCAATCAATTCGGGGTCGAACTGTTTGTTGCGCTCCCGGAACAGAATGCGCATGGCATCTGAAGCCGACAGCCCGGCCCGGTAGCAGCGGTCGCTTGTAATCGCGTCGTAGGCATCAACAATTGAAATCAGGCGGGCGAAACGGCTGATTTGCCAGGCTTCGAGCCCGCGGGGATAACCTCTGCCGTCCAGCCGCTCGTGATGATCCCGACAGACTGCAGCGACGATAGGATCGAGCGTGTGGTGCGATTGCAACAAACTGAATCCGTATTCGGTATGGCGCTTCATTTCGGCCATTTCTTCACTATTCAGAGCGCCCGGTTTGTTGAGGATGGTTTTCGGGACGTGCATTTTGCCAATGTCATGCAACAGCCCGCACAGGCCGATTACTTCCATATCCTGTTTGGGGAAATCCAGAAAGCGGGCAAAGGCAACCGCAAATATCGCCACCCGTAGGCAATGCTCTGCTGTGTAGGCATCCTGATGCTTGATGCGGTTCATCCAGAACATGGCGTTGGGATTGGCGCTTATGCTGGTCACGCAGGCTGCAATGACAGGCCGGGAATCTGTCAGGTCCAGCATATTGCCGGCTTCGATATCCGCCAGCATGCGACTGACAAATCGCTGGCCGGCCGCGTAAGCCCGGCTGGCTCCCGGCAGCTCGCTTTCCAGCGAGCGGGATTCTGGCATCGGCTGCTCACGGCGGCGCCGGCGGGCTTCGATTTTTGACATCAGTGGGGCGAGGGTGCGGGTTTCGGCTTCCACCACAACCCAATCACAGTAATGTCGAAGCAGGCTTAGCTGGTCCGCATTATCAATAGTGAAGCCCTGGAACAACACGGGGACTTCAGTCCAGGGGCGGTCCAGTTTGACTATCCGCATGCCTGGCGCCAACAGATCAACAGGCAGGCGTGTACGAGTCAGGGCAACAGAAGCGCGTTGGTTCGATAGCTTCGGGTTATCAGGCGGACGACGAAACCACATGATGTGTCCAATCCGTTGAGCATATGGCCTGTATTATGGCACGGCATGCTCACTTGCACATGCTATCGGCACTTCAACGCAGATCAGAACCCGAAGCCAACACCGCCGGAATAGGCCGATGCCAGCACAAACAACATTGTGACCGCTGAGATTTTGGCGAACGAAATCAACTCACTGACCATGATGCACCTCCGGTTGTGACATGCAGGCGGGAATGTGTCGTCAGCGACAATAGCTGGCGGCTCATTCAGTTGTTCCGGTTAGTCTCTCGCAAGTTTGAGTCCGTTTGATGAAAACCGGAGTCTTTTATATGAGTTGCCGAAGGGTGTTCAGAAGGGCGGTCAGGTTGTGGTTGGTCGTGGTGTAAAGTTAGGTGACATCAGCGGGCAGCGAAGTGACAGACGTTGCACTGCCCGCAAGCCGTTTTACCCTTAGGTCAGGCGAGAAGTGACCGCAATTTTAAGGGGATGCGAGGTGACCCGTTCCATCATCAGGATGTGACCGCCAGCGGGACGCCCAGGCGCGGAATTTCCTGTTTCGGACAGCGGTCCATCACGACCTGCAGGCCAGCACGCTCGGCTTTTTCTGCCGCGCTTTCATCGATCACGCCAATCTGCATCCAGACGATACCAATGCCTTTGTTGATTACTTCGTCGACTACCGGGGCTACCCGGTGAGAGGCCAGAAACAGGTCCGCCATATCAACTTTATCGGGAATGCTGCTGACAGAGGGGTAGACGGTTTCGCCCAGCAGTTGGCCGCCCGCAAGCCGGGGGTTGACCGGGATCACCCGGTAGCCACGCCCCTGCAAAAACGCCATTACCTGGTGGCTGTCACGGTGGTGTTTTTCGCTGGCACCGACCAGGGCGATGGTGCGTACGTTTTCCAGAATAACGCGTAACTGATCGGGGCTGTTTACGGGCATGAAAGGTTCCTCAAAGACTGTCCCGGTGCGCCTCAAGTGACACCGATACCGATTCGGCATAGCGTAGCGCGTGGGGCTTATCAATTTCTACCCTTGCCCACTGCACCATGCCATGGGCCATCACAATCATCAGCACTTCGTGGGTCATGCGTTCGAGCAGCGCAAAGCGGTTGCCGTCCACATGGTGGATGATTTCCTTGGTGATGGTGCGATAGTTCAGGGCGGACGCAATGTCATTATTGCTCACAGCAGCGGATGCGTCATAGCGGAGTTTGACGTTAATCCGCACATCCTGCTGATTGTTGATTTCTTCTTCTTTGATACCGATATAGGTACGCAGCAGCAAATCCTTGATGCGCACGGTGGCCTGACGATCGACATTGGGTGTCGGCATAGCGGGTCTCATATCTGGGAATTTAGGGGCTTCAGCGCTGGCTGATCAGAGTCAGGAATTCAGTCCGGGTTGCCTGGGATTTGCGGAAGCTGCCGAGCATAACGCTGGTCTTCATCAGCGAGTTCTGTTTTTCGACACCGCGCATCATCATACACATGTGCTGTGCCTCGATGACGACACCGACGCCGTCAGCTTGCGTGACCTGACGGATCGCTTCGGCAATTTCCCGTGTCAGGTTCTCCTGAATTTGCAGTCTACGGGCATACATATCAACGATACGGGCCAGTTTCGAAAGCCCGAGCACCTTGCCTTTGGGGATGTAGGCAATGTGGCACTTGCCGATAAACGGCAACAGGTGGTGTTCGCACAGGCTGTAGAGCTCAATATCCTGAACCACGACCATCTCGTCCATGTCGGACTCGAAAACCGCATTATTGACGATGCTGGCCAGATCCTGGCTATACCCATGGGTTAGGAATTCCATGGCTTTGGCTGCCCGCATGGGCGTGTCCTGCAAGCCCTCCCGGTCTGTATCCTCGCCCAGAGACCGGATGATTTCCGCGTAGTGCTGGGCAATGCTGCTGGTGTTGTCGCTCATTGTTCGCTCTCTCTGGCGTCCGGTTTGCGTCGGTTACTGTCACCATGACGTCGCCGTAGTGTCCATCCGTCACCATCAGTGACGATCGCCAAAATACTGACGACGCGTCACCTGGCGTCATGTCGGATAACAAGATACGCCGGAACGGGCCGAACGGATGGGCCGGATCGTGACGGGTATGACTGGCGCTATCGGGGCGGCTGGTATCGTGAGTTCCGGCCTGTATGAGGGAAGATTAAGCTATTTTTGCAGCAAAACCCAAATAGCGAGGCTGCAGACTGGGCGTGCGCGGGACGTTATTCAGAATTACCCTGGGCGTCCTTATCCCGGTTCAGGCGCAGCGCAACATCAATCGCATCGGCCTCGGCTGCCAGTACCTGACACAGCAGGCTGTCGGCACGTGAGCCGGACGCTCTTAACAGCTGTTGCTGTTTTAGTTGGTAAAGCCGGTCCAGACGATTCTGATCGTGATGTGTCCGGGACAATGTTGGAATGCCTCGCATGATGCTACCTCTTAACATCCAGTACGCCAGAAGAGGGAAGGGTCGGCGCCTGGTTGAGACTTCAATGAAAAACTATGCGTAAACTATGCCAGAGCACCGACACGCCGCACTTTTATTCTTGTTGCCCTACTAACATATTGTTCTATATTAATTTGTTAGATATCTGGTGATGTGTCGTTGTCAGGCAGCAGAAAACAGGGATGGTCCACAGATGCCGCAAAACGGCAGGTGTAAACTGGGCTTTACATACCCAATTGAAAGGGCAGCCGGCAGGCTGCGGATAAAAGCCTATGGAACGGGTGGTTTCTCTCAATGTGTCGCAATTGGACGCGACAGCGGATATGACGTTGCCGCGCTGGCAGCAGGGTGGCAAATGGTTTTGCTATGGTGAGCACGCCATCTTCAGCCGGATCGGTGGTGCCGGCGATGCGGTATTGCTGTTACATGGCTTTCCCACTGCCTCTTGGGACTGGAGCCGCATTTGGGCGGCTTTGTGCCGGCAGCATCAGGTGTTGGTGGCGGACATGCTGGGGTTTGGCTTCTCTGACAAGCCGAAGCACTATCCTTACAGCATTGTCGATCAGACAGATATGCAGCAGGGTTGGCTCGAGGCTTTGGGTATTCGCCGCGTTCATCTGCTGGCCCACGATTACGGTTGCAGCGTTGCTCAGGAGTTGCTGGCCAGAGATCAGGAGGGGACGCTACCATTTTCTGTTGCCAGCGCCTGTTTTCTCAACGGTGGGCTTTTCCCTGAAGTGCATCAGCCCCTGCTGATCCAGAAACTGCTCTGCGGTCCTCTGGGCGGGCTGGTCAGTCGGGCGCTGACGCGTCAGGTATTTGACTACAATATCTCGAAAATTTTCGGGCCTGCCCACCGGCCGAGTGCGGCCGAGTTGGACGATTTCTGGCAGTTGTTACTCTACGACAATGGGCGGGGAATCCTGCACCGTCTGATTCGGTTTCAGGAAGAACGACGATGCCACCGCCATCGTTGGGTCGGCGCGATGCAGACTGCCCCGCAACCGTTACGGATGATTTGCGGAACAAGTGACCCGGTTTCCGGGCTGGCGATGGCTGAGCGATACCGCACACTGGTGCCCGACCCTGACGTGGTGACGCTAGAGGGGGTTGGCCACTACCCTCATTATGAGACGCCGCAAAAGGTGTGCGAGGCCGTTACGGCGTTTTGGGCGTCGATCTGACTCAGGCGGCGCCGTTCGTCGGTGGCTCGGGTTCCTCAAAATCCGGGTTTTCCCGGGCGGAGCCGCGCACGCTGATCATCCTGTTGCGCCCGGCATCCTTGGCGGCGTAGAGCGCCTGGTCAGCCCGGTTCAGCCAGGTGGACCAGGTTTCACCTTTGATCACTTCCGTGACACCCGCGCTGGCGGTGATCTGGATGTCGTCCCGCACCGGCGTCGCGCGAATGGTCGACAGCAACTGATTCGCCAGCTCCTCCGCTTGCTGATGGCGGGTTTCCGGCAATATCACCATGAACTCCTCGCCACCAATCCGAAACAGCTGATCGGCATCGCGCAGCCTGCGTTTCAGTCTAGCTGCCAACGCCGTCAGAACCTCGTCACCGGCTGCGTGGCCCCAGCGATCATTAATCGCCTTGAAATGGTCAATATCAATCAGGACCAGGGTGGCGACACGCTCGTAACGCTCCCGCAGCTGAATCTGGGTATTGAGCAGATCCGCCAGTTGGGAGCGGTTCAGGCAGCCGGTCAGAGGGTCAGTAGTGGCCAGCTCAGTGAGCTCTTTCTGCATACGCCCCACCAGCCAGGCGAAAACACCCACGAAAATACCGGTAAGACTGAGAGAAAACGCGATACGCCAAAACTCCTGCTCCGGAAAGCGCATAAACGAGACGGTGGACATCACCACAATAAAGATGACGTTCACGCTCAGTGCTTCTCTCAGGGAGAGCAGAAAAAAAATGGCGGCGATGGCGGAATAGGCCCAGAACAAACCGTTATGGCCATTGATGACGGTGGAGTACACCGTGCAGGCAATGGCAAAGAGCGCGAAAAAACGACCCTTGAACAGGTAGCGGTTCCGGGTGCGCAAAAAGAGGATGACCAGTACCAGGTTCAGGCAAAACAGGGCCAGCAAAAGGCTGAGTAACGCATGCCCGTTGGCCCACTGCACCAGAACAAGAGGGGCAACGGCAATCAGCGACCAGAAATGGACGTGGTAGACGATTTGACGTTGGTACCCGAGCACCGTTTCGGTTGGGTTGGTCGATAAATCCAGGGAATACCGCTTGTTCACTCCGCGCTCCTGCCTGCATTTGGTGAAGGGCGTATTCCGGTCACCATGCGTAATTTCACTGAGTCTAGCACGTCGTTGCGAAGTCGAAAGGGTCTGTCACGATTCAGGCTGGGACGGTTCAAAAGGGTGGCGATTTAGGAGTGTTCAGTGACCAACAGGATTGGCAGAAAGACCCCCTTCCACGTAATCGACAAAGCAGTTGAACAGCGTGTTGTTATCGGGCCGGATATTGCCGAAGGGGGTGTTCGACAGCATGTCGATCTCGGCGGCGCCATGAATAAGGTTAACGAAAGTGATGGCGAGTCTTATCCGCAAAATGTCCCGGGGAACGTCGGGCAGCACCCGATGCAGCTGCAGTTCAATGCGCTCAACGTCGGGGCGGAAGTGCTTATTCATCAGCTGCACAACGTCAGGTGTGTTATCGGCATTGAGGTGCGCCATAAACCGCAGTGCAGCAGGGCCCCAGTCAGGTGTTACGGCGAGCGAGAGGTAGGGCGTCGCCATCGCTTCCACTACCGCGCGAAGGCTGGGGTGGGCATCCGCTTCGGTGGCGTCCAGGCCAGCCTTGAATGCCGGGCGCGTATAGTCGGTTATAAACGTGACCACTGCTTCGAGCACGCCAAGCCGGCTGCCGAAGTGGTAATGGGCTGCAGCGGAGTTCCGGGTGCCGGATTCTGCGCTGATCGTGCGCAGTGATACGCCGTCCAGGCCACGCTCCGCGTAGAGCGCCAGGGCGGTCATGATGATGTTGTGACGGGTGGTATCGCCGTGACTCGAACGGGCCATGATCAGCACTCGGAAAAATTCACGCGCAGTATACACTGGATAGCCTGACGCAGTCCTTCTGGCTGAGGGCGCATGAGTTCGGTAGACTTCTGCAGCTTTACTGGCGTGATTCGGGACGATCCATGACCACACGAAATTCCAGCTCACCGGCACTGACGATTCTGGCCGGCCGCCGCGCGTATCAGCGCATTCGTGAACGCGGTCTCCAGCCTGAGGATGTCCACGTGATTCCGGGCGCCGCAGGCGGCCCAAAGGCATTGGGGATTTCAGGCCTTGATAAGGCTATCTTCGGCCATTGGCTGCCGCAGGTACAACAGGTGCGTTCGCTGATTGGCGCCTCCATCGGCAGCTGGCGGTTTGCCGCGATCGCTTCGGGTGACCCGGTCGAGCAACTGAACCGTCTTTGCGAGCTTTACACCAGTCAACGGTTTCCCAAGGGTGTCAGTATGGCGGAAGTGACCCGCCGTAGTGTGCTGTTCCTGGAGGAGCTGCTGGCAGGGCGCGAAGACGCCATTCTCAATCATCCGGATTACCGTCTGAGCATCGTGGTGGTGCGCAGCCTCGGCATGTTGCAGCATGATACCCGTGGCCGCCTGGCATTGGGGCTAATGACGGCTATCAGCGCCAACATGGTGAGCCGGCGTCATCTGGGCCGCTTTCTTGAACGAGGGATTATCCATGACCCGCGCAGCAAGACCCCTTTGGGCGACCTGATTGATTTTCGCAGCCACCAGGTGCCACTGAATCGCGATAACCTGATGCCGGCGCTGCTGGCGTCAGCGGCCATACCCATGATCATGTCGGGTGTTCCAGGGATTGCGGGTGCCCCCGAGGGCGTATACCGCGACGGCGGGCTGCTCGACTACCATCTGGATCTACCCTACGAGCAGCCGGGTGTTGTGCTGTATCCCCATTTTACCGACCGGGTAGTGCCGGGCTGGTTTGATAAGAGCATGCCCTGGCGCCGGGGTGATGCCACCCGGTTGCAGGATGTGGTGCTGATTGCGCCGTCGCGGGACTACCTGCAAACCCTGCCGGACCGGAAACTGCCCGACCGCAAGGATTTTGAACGCTATATGGGTGCTGACGACAAGCGCGAATCCGTCTGGCGTCAGGCGATAGCAGAAAGTGACCGTCTCGGTGACGAGTTTATGGAGCTGATCGAAAAAGGCCGGATTGGCGAGGTCGTCCGGCCCTTGTGATGGGCGGTGAATAAAGCGCGAGTTGGACGGCGATTGAGCGCTGTTCGGCGGTTCTACAATGGTTCTTCCGGTTGGCCTGGGCGTGAGATGCCTGAAAGCCGGAAACCTGCATACCCATTGAGCGTGTCGATCAGGGGCTTTATCCGCAGGGTCACCGGCACCGGGTAGTTGTCGGTATGCTGCAGTATCAGATCAATCCGGGTCAGCTGTTTGTCGCGTCTGCATTCCGCCAGCGCTTGCCGGAGGCGCTCCTGATCCGCTGCAATGACGACCTCTGTTATCAGGTGCTGGGTCAGGCTGCCTGGGGGTTGTCCGATTAAGGCCAGAATCTGGGGAGAGATATAGCCGAAGCGGCCGGCCTCATCCAGATCAGCAATGAATCCACCTGCCAGCTCCACCAGGTCACGGCTGCGCTGCTCGCTGTCGTTCAGCGCCCGTTTGAGGGCATCTTTCTCAATTCGCGCGTTTTCATTGGTACGCCGTGCGGTCGACAGGTGTTTCCGTACTTCTGCCCTGGCCGCCATTTCAAACCGGATCCGTTTACCCAGCCACCACGCCAACGCCGCCATCAGAAGCGATCCGGCGGCGCCAATTAGCCAGATAAGCTCCCGTATCCTGCGGGATTCGCCATAAATCAGGTTGCTGTTCGGCGTAGAGGTGAGAATCCATTCACGGTCCGCGACTGATAATGCAGATCGGATCGCCAGGCCTGGCAAGGGGTGCTCGATTTTTGATGAGGCGAACAGGGGCAGCTTGAGGTGTTGGTCCAGGTCGAACACCGTGGCCTGCATATCGTCGCTGATATTTCCCGGCACAATATCCTGAATCAGATTTTGGGGTGAAAGGGCGAGGCTGACGATTTCACGAGGTTGATCCGGCGCTATCTGCGGGCATGCTCTGAACAGGCGGACACTGGTTTGTTGCGAGCCGTTGCGCTGAAGATAGGTTTGCGCGGTAGCCGATGTCTTTTCGTGCAGCAATGCGGTTTCGAGTGGCTGACGCCAATGAGGAACAGTGTTAACGACCAGCCCCAGAGTAATGGCGGTTGGCATACGCTCCGCAACCTGAACGACCACCTGATAGTCGTCATCGTTTGCTGCGGTGACCGTTTCGCCGTCGGCGTGCCAGGCGCCAAACGTGATGTACTGGTTATTCTCCGAAGACAGCTGCTGCTCAACAAAACTCCGTTCGGTGGCAGGAACAGTGGCAATCCGGTCGAGGGTCAGCACATCCGGAAAGCGTCTGAGCAGCAAACCGGACTGCTGATTGAACATCTGCTGTCGGTTGATGCCAGGCTGCATGGCGCTGGCGACCATGTTGAGCAGGTTGAGTCGCTGGTTGATCGCGCTCTGGATTTCTTCCGCCAGTTCGAGATGCTGGTCTTCAAAGAGTTCACGGCTGTTGTTATCCAGCTGTTGCTTGATCAGCCAGCTCACCAGTCCGGTGGCCAACAGCCCTGCAGCCAGAACCGCAGCGGGTAACCAGACCAATATCCATCGTCCCGTTGGCGGGGTCATAGGGGCTCTCCATCGCCATCAACTCGGTAATACCGTCCTCAATACTTTAGGTGGTTGCAGGGTAAAGCGTCCAGTGTCGCGTTTGTATGTCCTGGTTAGCCGGCACGGCGATCGCTGACCAGCCCATAGACCAGCAGGAACAACAGGAACGCCGACACCACGATGGATGGGCCGGCCGGACTGTTCAGGTACCATGACATCGAAAGCCCGCCACTGACAGCAACCATGCCCAGAATGATCGCCACAATCACCATGCGCTCAGGGCTGCTGGCCAGCCTTCGGGCGGTGGCGGCGGGAATAATCAGCAAAGCGGTGATGAGCAGTACCCCAACGATTTTCATCGCCACCGCAATGACCAGTGAAAACATCAGCATTAATGTCAGTCGCAGCCACTCCACCGGCAGGCCTTCCACCTTGGCCAGCTCTTCGTGGATGGTGCTCATCAGCAGGCCTCGCCAGAGCCACACCAGCAGGCCCAGTACGACGGCCGCCCCGCCATAGATCCAGCCGAGATCGGCACGACTCATCGCCAACAGGTCACCGAACAGATAACCGGTCAGATCAACCCGGACGTCGGGCATGAAGCTTAGCGTAACCAGGCCTATGGCCAGCGCGCTATGGGCCAGAATGCCGAGCAGGGTATCGGTGGCCAGTGCGCGGTTACGTGACAGCATTACCAGCACCAGAGCCAGTCCAACGCAGACCAGCGCGATACTCAGGTTGAGCTGAATCTGGAACAGTGTGCCCAGTGCCACTCCGAGCAGCGCTGAGTGAGACAGGGTATCCCCGAAATAGGCCATTCTGCGCCACACCACGAAGCAACCGAGAGGGCCGGCCACAATGGCTACCCCGAGGCCCCCGATCAATGCCCGCCAGAAAAAATCGCCAAGGATCGAATCAATGAGGGGCATGGTGGTCTCGCGCCTTGGCGTCGTGGGAAGGATGGTCGTGGTGATGGTCGCCGTGGCCGTGATGATGGCCGACTACATCGCCGTGAAGATCATGACGATGATTGTGATGGTGGTGGTAAACCGCCACGCTTTCAGCCACGTGGCGCCCAAACAGCTCAACAAAAGCCGGATCGTTGGAAACCTGCTCGGGATATCCGCTGCAGCACACATGCTGATTGAGGCACAGCACCTTGTCCGTCGCTGCCATAACCAGATGCAGATCGTGGGAAATCATGATGACGCCGCAGTTGAGGGTGTCACGTAATGTGCGGATCAGATCATAGAGCGCCGCCTGGCCGTTGACGTCGACGCCTTGTGCCGGCTCATCCAGTACCAGTAAATCCGGTTCGCGTACCAGCGCACGGGCAATCAGCAGCCGTTGCATCTCACCGCCGGACAGATGATGGATGGAGGCGTTATAAAGATGCGCCACTGAGGTTCGCTCCAGTGCCTCGCGGCAGGCGGCTGGAGCGGCACCGGTCAGCGACATGAAGCGTTTGACGGTGAGCGGCAGCGTGGGCTGGAACTGGATGTGCTGCGGCACATAGCCGGTCCGCAGTCCCGGAGCCCGGGTGAGGGTGCCGGTTGAGATAGGCTGAAGCCCCAGCACGGCCTTGATCAGGGTGGTTTTGCCTGCGCCGTTCGGGCCGATCACCGTGACGATATCGCCGCGGCTGACGGTCAGATTAATCGCGTCGACAATCACCAGATCGCCGAATCGGACCGAAGCATCGGTCAGTGTCACCAGCGCTTCACTCATGGCAATGGGTCCCCTCGGGCGGCGTGCCTGACTGGCAGGCCGGGCAAAGTCCGGCAATTTCAATCGTGCTCTTTTCTACCGCAAACTTCTGAGCCTGGGCGGCCTGCTCCACAGCACCGTCGAGATCCGGCGAGGCCAACTCGAGAACGTTATGGCACTGGCGACAAATCAGGAAAAATCCGGTGTGGTGGTCGCCGGCGTGGGTGCATCCGGTAAAGGCATTCAATGATGCGATCCGGTGCACCAGGCCATGCTGCTGAAGAAAATCGAGCGCCCGGTACACGGTCGGCGGTGCCGCGTTGTGTCCGTCAAGGGTCAGTGCCGCCAGCAAATCGTAGGCACCGAGCGGTTTGTGGGATTGCCATATCAGCTCAAGCACCCGCTCACGAGTAGGTGTTAGCCGGGCACTGGCATCCGTGCAGATACGGCGGGCATCGGCCAGGGCCTGTTCGACACAAGCCGCGTGATTATGGGGGCGATAGGGTAAAGGCGTGGAGACCATGACGGGATCCGGCAGCAAATTAGTGAAACATTATAACATCGCTAATTGCTGGCGGAAACCGGAACTGATGGGAGGTAATGTCAGGCCGCAGTGGAACCGACGGCAAGGGATTCCAGGTATTCCAGGTTAGGGATGTAGGCTGTATGGCCATCAACATCCACAACCATCAAATCGGCGGGGCCTGTTTCCCCCTCGCTACGGTTGACCTGTTCTTCGATCAGCTTGGTCTGGCTGGGGATGCCTTGGGTAATCAACGCCATAAAAGGCATGGTGCCGTGGCCATCGCCGATCGTGTTCAGTACCGCTACCCGACCGCGGGCATTATCGGGTACCGATGTGGCGAGTCCGTTAGCGGCGTCGTAGGAAATCACGGGTAATCGAAGGCCACGCCAGTTGAGGAAGCCCGCGAGCCAGTCAGGGCTGTCAGGAGATAGCTCGGGCTTGGCGTAGTCCACGATTTCGGCGATGGATACGTTGGGGAGCAGTAGCTGTCGGTCGGAGACCGGAATCAGCACACAGGGAAGGACTTTTGAATTATCAGCCATGGTGTCGTCCTCAGGCGGAATCACGTTGCTGTTTGCGCTTGAGCAAACAGGATTCTTCAATGGTCTGGGTGAGCTTTCGCGCCAGTTGCACGGGATCACCGACAAAACTGGTACAGCCCGTCGCTGCGACTGAATCGGGCATCGAACTGTTGCCGCAGCTATCGCTGTTTTGTACCCATATTTTGCTGCCATAGGCCCGTAACAAGGGGGCGGCTATGGCACCGTCGTTACCCATTCCGGAAAACAGAATGGCATGGCAACGGTCTTTATAATGATCCGCGACGTTCAGCAGCACCTGATCGATTGAGGGCCCATAGGGGCCGGGCCAGGCGGTATCTTTTTGCTGCAGGCGGCCACGGCTGTCCAGATACCATTCGTGATCGACCGGCATCAGCACGACATCGCCATTGCGAACCTGGTAATCGGGTTCGGCCTGCTTCAGCGCATAATGCGCGTGACGCCCCAGTACCCGGGTCAGTACATCAGTGAAGTTGCCGTCGATGTGCTGGGCGTAAACAAAGCCAACCGGCAACCCTTGCGGCAGGCCATCAAGAAACGCTTTGACCGCTGCCGGACCGCCGAGTGACGCGCCCAGAACCCATACTTCCTCGGCCGGCTGGTCACGGGTCGCTTCCGGAATCCAGGTCGGGCGTCGCGGGCTTTCGGCAACCGGGGGATCCTGGTTCAATGCCTCAAGGCTGACCGGGTCATCCAGTTGCTCCAATGTGCCCAGCTGCTTCTCCAGCTTGTCCTGCAGGCGTCGTTCCCAACGGAAAAAATCAGTACTGCCGGGATTGGGAGCTTCATCTACGCCGAACAGGATCGGGGCTTCGGTATTTTCCAGTAAAAAATCAAACAGACTGGGATGGTCTGCTTCGTCCTCAAGCGCCACCAGCCAGAGCTGCACATCGGGTACGGTCGGGTATCCGATGAGCCGGGCCGGGTCGCCGGTGAAGCAAACCTCAAGCCCGAATCTGGCAACTGCATCCTGCAGCCGCCGGCGCTGCAGCGCGCTATCCGAAACAATAGCAACGCTGAAAGGCCTGACCTCAGCGGTCATCACTGATTACCGGTGAGCCGCTCAATGGTTTCAAGCAACTCGGTTTCCTGGAAGGGCTTACCGAGATACTCGTTTACACCGATAGAGAGCGCACGTTCGCGGTGCTTCTGACCTGTCCGCGAGGTGATCATACAGATCGGCGTTTCACTCAGATTCTCATCGTGGCGAACAAAGCTGGCGACTTCAAAGCCGTCCATCCGCGGCATCTCGATATCCAGCAGGATAATATCCGGCCGGTGATCCTGCAGTTGCGCGACGGCATCCAGGCCGTCTTTGGCGGTGATGACGACCATGCCATTTCGCTCCAGCAGGCGCGAAGTGACCTTGCGCACTGTCACCGAGTCATCCACCACCATCACGACGGTGGCACGCTCTTCGCGACGGGAATGCTCAGCTGCGGCCTCGAGGCCGGCGATGCGCTGGCGCTCGGACAGAATGTCGGAACGGATCATGGCCGGCAGGTCGAGGATCACAACCACGTTACCATCACCCAGAATCGTTGCACCGGAAACACCCCGGACCGAGGTAAACTGGGGACCAAGGGATTTGACCACGATTTCCCGGCTACCCATCAGGCTATCAACCTGCAACGCCATGGGTTGTTCCGCGCCGCGCACCAGAATGACCGGCAGCGGCAGAGCCTGTCCCTGCAACTTCGGATGGTGCTCACTGTGCAGCAGACCACCCAGATACTGCAGGCGGTACTGTTGACCGGCGTATTCGTACATCGGCGCATCCGGCTTGTAGTATTCCTCAAGCTCGTAGGTGCTGACCCGCACAATCCCTTCGATGGTGTTCAGAGGGATGGCGTAGAAATCTTCGCCGGTGGAGACCATCAATGCGCGGTTGACCGATACGGTGAACGGCAAGCGCACAGTGAATGTCGAGCCCTGACCCAACACCGAATCGATGTCGAGGCTGCCGCCCAATTGTTTGATCTCGCTGGCGACCACGTCCATGCCGACGCCGCGTCCGGAAATCTGGGTGACCTTCTGTGCGGTCGAGAAGCCGGGCTGCAGAATGAACTGGAGTATCTCCCGATCTGAAAGCTCTTCATCCGGCCGCAACATGCCCTGCTTGATAGCCTTGTCCCGAATGACGTTGATCGGGATACCGGCGCCGTCATCGATCATCCGCAGTACCACTTCGCCGCCTTCACGGGTTAGTGACAATGTGATTTCACCGGTGTCAGGCTTGCCTGCTTTCTTCCGGTCTGCAGGTGACTCGATGCCATGGTCAAGCGCATTACGCAGCATGTGTTCAAGTGGTGCGATCATGCGTTCAAGGATGTTGCGGTCCATTTCGCCTTCGGCGTTACGGACGTCAAACTCGACTTTTTTGCCCAGCTCACCGCTGATCTGACGCACAATCCGGCGCAGACGCGGCACCATTGATGAGAACGGATTCATCCGCGTCTTCATCAGGCCTTCCTGCAGTTCGGTATTGATCCGTGACTGCTGGACCAGCAGGGTTTCAGTATCACGGGTTCGATCGCCCATGGTTTCCCGAAGGTCTGCAAGGTCCGAGGCTGACTCGCTGAGTGCGCGCGAGAGCTGCTGAATGGAGGAATAGCGGTCCATTTCCAGCGGGTCGAAGTCTTCGCCGTATTCAGGGCCGTGATCGCGCTCTGCACGGAACAGGATCTGAGCTTCAGTTTCGATGTCCATTCGCCGCAACTGCTCGCGCAGACGTTCGATCGTGGCGCCCATTTCATCCAGGGTATGGCTGAAATCGCTCGACTGCTGTTCCAGGCGGCTACGGGTGATACTGGTTTCACCGGCAAGGTTGACCAGCTCATCCAGCAACGGCGCGGAAACCCGAATGGATTCCTGGGCTGCCCGGGCAGCGTCCCGCCGCGGCTTGGCGGATACCGGTGCCTTTTTAGGTGCTTTGGCTGCCGGTTTGGGCTGAGGTGCTTCTTCAGCTACCGCGACAGCCGGTTCCGGCGCTGGCGCAACGGCGTCCTGCACGTCATCAATGGTGGGCAACGTGACTGTGCCGGCGCTTGAGGCGTTGAAGCGTTTGCGAATTTCGCTGACCAGCGCGTTCAGGGTGTCCTGATCGTGGGTGATCGCCTGCCAGGCTGCTGCGTCAGGCTCATTGCCACCGAGGTCAATCAAGCGTGTTTCGAGCTCGTGTGACTTGTCGCCCAACTCCACCAGCCGTGCCAGTCGGGCACCACCTTTGAGAGTGTGGAGCGCGCGCTGAATTTCCTGGTTGAAGTGGCTGTTGGCTGGCTCCTTGCGCCAGTCGTCAAGCAGGTTTTCCAGCTGGTCCAGCAGTTCGCCCGCTTCCTCGAGGAAAATCTCCAGCACCTCGGCATCAACTTCTTCCGGTGATGCGTCGGTCTGCGGTGCATCTGTGGCCTGGGCTGCGCTGTCATCCGCAGGCTGCATGCGGGCGATCAGTGCTTTGTCTGCCTCAGGCATGGCGCCATTTTCCAGAACCGTCAGCATGCGGCCCAGATCCGCCACCGCTTCGTCACTCAAAGCCAGGGCTGCGGCACTGTTGGCCGGATCCGCCAGCACTTCTTCGAGGCGGTCGTGCCATGCATCGGCCAGATCAGCAACGGGGTCAACATCCGACAGCCGGGCGCCGCCCTTCAGGGTATGCAGTTCCTGCTGAAGTGAGGTGATGCCGGAAAGTACTTCCGGGTCTTCACGCCACTGTGCGAGACACTCTTTGATGGCCTCGTGAATTTCCATGCCTTCGTCAAGGAAGATGCCGACCAGATCGTCGTCGCGGTCGCTTGCCACAGCTTCGGACGACGTTGTTTCGATGGCGTCTTCCTGTGGCGAAACGGTCTCGCTGTGCTCCTCAACCGGTGCCTGGCCCTTAAGAATTGCTTCAACCTGGGCAATAAGATCATCAGCCGGGGTGTTCGGTTTCTGGGCTGCGACCTGTTCCACCATTTGCGCCAGGCGGTCGTGGCAGGCAAACAGCACGTCGTTCATGGCCGGTGTAGCTTCGCGCTTGCCTTCAGCGAGGTCTTCAAACAGATCTTCGAGCACGTGGGTCAGGTCGCCGATCGCATCGGCACCAGCCATGCGCGCGCCGCCTTTTAGCGTGTGCACATCCCGCTGCAATTGAGCTGCGAGTGCCTGATCGCCAGGGTTCTCGGTCCAGCTGTGAAGCGCGCTGCCGGTGGAATTGATGAGGTCGTAGGCTTCTTCAAGGAAAATGCCGACCAGTTCAGGATCAAAATCCGCTAGCGCATCCGAATGTTCGGGCTCATCATTTTCGGCTTCGGCTTCGGCTTCGGCTTCGGCTTCGGCTTCGGCTTCGGCTTCGGCTTCGGCTTCGGCTTCGGCTTCGGCTTCGGCTTCGTGCTCGGTTGCAGGCAGGTCGGCCTGAACTTCGGTAGATTCGGTCTCTTCGTCGTACCCCGCTTCTTCGCTCACCTCGGCAGCTGCCGACGGGTTGTCCAACAAAGCGGCTTTCAAGGCTTCGAGGACATCAGGCGCGGCCGAGCATTGGCCGGTTTCAGCGATGGCATCAACCATCGTGGCCAGCTGATCATGCGCCCGCAAAGCGATTTCGGTGCGTGCCGGTGTGGCTTGAAGGCGACCGTCGACGATGTATTCGAAGAGGGTTTCCATTTCATGGGCGATATCGGCAATGGGGCCAATCTCGGCCATGCGTGCGCCGCCCTTGAGGGTATGCAGTTCGCGCTGGAGCTCTTTTACCAGTTCTGGCTGGTGCGGATCAGACTGCCACTGATGTAACTGGTCAGCGGTGGTATCAATGATTTCACCAGCCTCTTCCATGAAGATTTCGGCCAGTTCCGGATCCAATGGTTCGGATTCTGAGTCATCGTCTTCAGACTCAAGGACTTCGGCTTCAGGTAGCGTCAGCTCGAGGTCATCTTCGTCTTCCGTTTCCAGCGTCGCTTCGGGGGCGCCGGGTACGCCAGCATTCATGCTGATGTAGGTCTGAATCTCGTTGATCAGATCCGGTGCGGGCCGTGGTGGCTGCTCCAGGCTGATCGCCTCGATCATGATCGCCAGACGGTCGTGACTGCGCAGCAACAGGTCGCTGAGTGCGTCGCTGGTCGCCAGATGGTTATCCGTCAGCGCCTCAAACAGGGTCTCCAGTTCATGAGACAAATCACCAATAGGGCTGATGTCGGCCAGTCGTGCACCGCCTTTGAGGGTGTGAAGATCACGCAACAGATGCCGCAACAGGTCGTTGTTGTCCGGCTGCTCAACCCACTGATGCAGGCGCTCGCCGGTACCTTCGATCAGGTCCGTTGCTTCCTCGAGGAAAATCTCTGTCAGCTCCGGATCGAAATCCTCTGACGGGGTTTCCTCAAGTTCGAGTGTTTCGGGCTCGTCCGTCTGGACTTCGGGCAAGGTTGCGCTCAGGTCGAGTTCTTCCTCGAACCCGGTATCGATTTCATCCAGGTTGGTGGCAAAAGCGTCATCCGCTTCGCTGCGGAAGTGCGCGAGCTTTTCCTGCAGCCTGGCCAGAAGCTCGGCATCGCCTCTTGTCGACAGACCGGCAGCAACCTGATCCATCATGTTGATTACAGCTTCATGGCCCGCGCGGGCGACCGCAAAAAAGTCATCGTCCGGGTGAATGCTGGAGGTCATGACAGCGGCGTAGGTGCGCTCCAGCAAATCGGCGAGTTCGGAAACGTCAGGCAGATTTGCGATTTCCGCGCCCCGTGCCAACTGACGTAATTCCAGTACCAGCTTGTCGAGTTGCTCGTTTTCGTCAGGCGCGTTTGCCCAGGCATCCAGGATCGCATCCGCATCCAGCAGAATGTCCAGCCCCTCATTGAGGAACAACTGGATCAGCTGAGGGTCCTGTTGCGTGTCTTTTTCAGACTCGCCGCCAACAGAACTCGACGTCAGGGTTCGCTCGGCCAACATTTCCAGTCGGCCGAGGAATGCATCGGTTCCCTGCAGAGGCTTTTGTGGAGCCGTGTGAATCTGTTGAAGGCCGGTCTCGATAAAGCCGCAGGCGTCTTCGATCAATACCAGTGCGTCGCGATCTGCGCGGTGATTTTCAGCGCGCGCGGTTTTAACAAACTTTTCCAGCGGCGAGATAATAGAGGCCAAGGGCTCTATGCCGGCTGTATGCGCAGAGCCTTTCAGCGTATGCAGCGCGCGGGACAGATTGTCGGTATAGGCGGTTGTGTCCCGACCTTCCGACTCTGCCAGGAACTGGCGCAATGCCTGCAGGTGGGTCTCGGTCTCGCTTTCAAAAATATCGAGCAGTACCGGATCGACCAGCTGGTCGCTTTCATTGTCTGCGCTATCGTCATTGCTGCCGGTCGCTGTGATCTCAGAGCTGGCGGACTCGTCCTCTTTGAGCGCGCTGACCTGAGTGTCGTCCGGCATCGTGCTGGTTTCGAGGATTTCGCCATTGGCCAGCGCGTTGGCGCGCGCTTCAAGTGGGGCGGTATCCAGCGACGGTGGGCGGCGGGCTTCGAAATCGCCGACCAGATCAGGCGTGATTGCAACCACATCCTGAAGCAGTTGACCGGCGTCGTCGCTCATGAAAACGCTGCCGTCGATGATCCGGTTCAACAGGTTTTCAACGGCCCAGGCCACTTCGCCCACCGCCGTAGCACCCACCATGCGGCCGCTGCCCTTGAGCGTGTGGAATGCCCGGCGCACTTCAGACAATGCGGAACGGTCGTCGTACTGGCGCAGTAGCATGGGTAAATACTCGTTGATGGTATCGAGTACTTCGCCAGCTTCCTCTATGAAAATTTCCAGGATTTCATCGTCGATCAGGTCGTCGTTGAAATCTGTTTCTGTGGCCGATTCGCTATCCTCGACGACAGCTTCTTCGTCGATCGGGAATGGTTCGACCTCGTCAACCTGCTCACGCTCAGGCGTTACGACTTGCTCTTCGGCTCCACCCGTTTTGCGGGTAGTTGAAAGCGCTTCTGTTTGAGCGATCAAATCCGCGACATCGCCAGCAACATTGCCGTTGCGGAATTCATTGATGAGGCCCGGAATTCTTGAAATAACAGTGTCAATCAGGCCGAACATCTCATCTGTTGGCTTGATGCTCTGGTCGATGACCCGGTTCAGCAGATTTTCAACAGCCCAGGCCAGCTCACCAATACTGGTCGCGCCTACCAGGCGGCCGCTGCCTTTGAGCGTGTGGAATGCCCGGCGGACTTCGGCCAATGCTTCGCGATCATCGTGGTTCTGGTGCAGGCGCGGGTAGAACGTCTGAATGGTTGTCAGGACTTCTTCGGCTTCCTCGACGAAGATCTCGAGAATTTCGTCATCAACCAAGTCAGCATCGGACTGCTTTGGCTGCGCGGTGGTGTCCGGCGCAGTGATATCGAGATCCAGATCCAGTGATTCGTCTTCGTGAGATGTCGCGTCCGCAGCATCGGCATTCCAGGTCGGCTCCTGGCCGACGGGGAAGCCGAGAGTCTGGAGGCTGTCTTCAGCAATCTTGAGAACGGCGTCGTTATCTTCGATGCCCTCAGCAAGGCGCTCAAGGTAGTACTCGATACTGGTGACCATATCGGCCAGGGTGTCGAGTTGCTTCCAGTCGGGTACGCGCTGGCCCTGAAGCAGAACGTCGGTAACGTAACGCTCTGCGGACAGCAGCATCGCTGACACCCGCTCCAGCGGGATCAACATCAGGCCACCACGAATGCTGTGCAGCAGGCCCGGGACGTGCTCGATTTCCCGAGGTTCCCACTGCGCCGCAATGAAGTTCACAATCGCGGTTTTGACCTGCTCCAGCGAGTTACGTGACTCGCGCAGCAAGGCGTGGTTCGCTTCCGATAATTCCTGGCTGCCATAGGTGATGGCCTGGCCGGTATCTTCTTCGCTGTGCGCGTTATGGTCTTTTTCAAGGCCAGCGAGTGTGGCTTCAACGTAAAGCAGGGCGCCGGCGATATCCATCAGGGTGCCGTCGTCGGCAGTTTCTGATGCAGCACTCAGGCGCTCGACGATTTCGACCTGCTCGGTCACCACGCGGCGAGGAATACCCAGGCCCAGAACCGCGAGGGTATTGGACACCTGTTTCAGGCCGGGGAGCAGTTCTTCCAGCTCGTCGTTCTGACGAAATTCGGCGCGAACGAAAAGATCGAGCTGATCCTTCAGGCGGGCCAGCTCTTCATTCAGCGCGCTGACCACAGAATGAATGGCTTCGCGGCCGGGGCCTGACACCTTGCTGCGGGCAGCGTCTACAGCTTGCTCCGAGGGCAGGGCAGCGGTGAGTCGATAGCGCTCCCGCAGTGTGCGTACGTTTTCGGTTTCCAGTTCCCAGGCACGGGCAACGTAATACAGCAGGTGTTTGAACAGGGCTTCAGGCACCGGCTGCTGAAGAATATCAACATGCTCGTCAATCAGACGCTTGAGTTCTGCGTCCAGCTGACGAAGCAGGGATTTGACGGCGGAGTTTACCGGGTTGTCACGACTCTTCAGGGTGTCGACAAAACCGGCGGCTGCCAGCCATAACTCGGCGCGCGGCGTGCGTTGGCAGAGTTTGACGACACGCTGGATAACCTTGTCGAGGTAATCAAAATGCGCATTCAGATCAGCCTCGCGGACGATACCCGCCAGCGCGAACTGATACATCTGGCGCAGTTTGCGAATGTGACCCAGAACCTTGGGATCCTGCAACCGCTGTGACGCACCAGGTGCCGCTTTGATGCGGGCAGCGGAGAGGTCGGGCTTGAACAGCGAGGTATCCGACAGCAGGGTTTCGCCACGGGCTGCACGCAGATCATTGAGCAGTGGCAACAGCACCATCGGGAAATCGTCTTTGCAGCTATCGAGATGCTCGAGATACTGCGGCAGCTGGAGGATAGCCTCCATCAGGACTTCGATTGCTTCGTCAACATGGGCGACGGTCTCGTTAAGTACCGCCTGTGCCAGCTTTTCCATTTCTTCGGTAAGCAAGGCGGCCCCATACAGCTCAACCATCTGCAGGGTGCCGTGCACCTGATGCAAATAATTAAGACAGAAGCGCAGACGGGCTGTGTCATCGCGATTGTCGACAAATGACTCAAGCGCCTGCTGGCCCTGTTTCAGGGTGTCCTGTATCTCGCCCCTGACCCAGTCGAGGGCGATGCTGTCATGGTGATTTCCCATAACCACTCCGGTTATTCTTCGTCGGTCTGGCGGCGAATCCACGCCAGAACATTATCCGATGGCACGCGTTGCAGAGACGGGTGCTGCCAGTCTGTTAGCTCGCCCTGGCCTAGCACCAACAAACCTCCCGGCGCGAGCCTTTCGGTCAGTCTTTTAACGATCTCCCGACGTCGCCATCGGCGGAAGTAAATCAGCAGGTTCTGGCAGAATATAATGTCCATGCCATGCATCGGTGCCTGATTCAGGTCCAGCACATTGAGCCGCGTGAAACATACCCGCTGCTTGATTGCCGGGCTGATGGCCCACTGGTTACGTTCTTCCGGCAGAAAATAAAGATCTCTGACGGCAGGGTCGGTCGTGACCAGCTTGCCTGCACCAAAAATGCCTTTCTGAGCTTTCTCGATGGCCGGTTTGCTGATATCGGATCCGGTGACACCGAAAAGGGGGTTCAGCCCCAGATGCTTCATGCCCTGGTCCAGCAACATCGCCAGGGTGTAGGGTTCTTCGCCGGTTGAACAGCCCACACTCCAGGCTTCCAGAGGATGCCGTTTCAGGTGTTCCAGCGGCCGGGTCATGATGTAATCAGACACCAGCCGGAACGCGTCAGTATCACGGAAGAAGCGGGTTTCCTGAACGGTGAGTCGGTCGACCAGCGTTGCCCACTCGATGACCGCACTCGGTCCGGAAACGACTTTCTCGTAGTACGACTGATATGTTTCGCAGCCGATTTCGCGCATACGGATACCCAGATTGGTCTGAAGAAAGGAGAGTCTGTCAGACGTCAGGGTCATGCCAGTTCGGCTTTCCAGCAGCGCTTGCCACTGTTTGAACTGGCCCTCATCCATTGCGGGAAGAGGGCGCAGTGTCCAGATACCGGCAGATTTATCGTTGCGCGTTTCAGCCATTATCATGAGTCAGCCGCACATCCGGCGCTGTCATCAGCTCACCACGGGAACGTCGCTGTCTTCCTCTTCGTCCTCAGGCAGCTCCTCTTCTGGCAATGTGAAACCGGCAACCGAAGAACGAAGCTCGGCGGCCATCTCTGCCAAGTTACCGATCGACTTGGCGGTCGCATTGGTACCGGATGAGGTCTGTGAGGTGATCTCCTGGATAACGTTCATCGTGTTGGAGATGTGTGCCGCGGAGGACGCCTGCTGGCGTGCCGCGTTGGAGATGTTCTGGATCAGTTCCGCGAGGTTCATCGAAACGTTTTCGATTTCTTCCAGTGCAACACCCGCATCCTGTGCCAGGCGGGCACCACGCACTACCTCGGCAGTGGTGTGTTCCATCGAAATAACGGCTTCGTTGGTGTCAGACTGGATCGTCTTAACCAGTGCCTCGATCTGCTTGGTTGCCGCAGAAGAACGTTCCGCAAGACGCTGTACTTCGTCCGCAACAACGGCGAAGCCCCGGCCGGCGTCGCCCGCCATGCTCGCCTGGATTGCAGCGTTAAGAGACAGAATGTTGGTCTGGTCGGCAATGTCGTTGATCAGGGATACGATGTCGCCGATTTCCTGGGAAGATTCACCCAGACGCTTGATCCGCTTGGACGTTTCCTGGATCTGCTCCCGGATGTTGTCCATGCCGCGAATGGTGTTCTGTACGACTTCGGCACCTTTCTTCGCGATCGCAACCGACCGCTCCGCAACCGCAGAAGATTCAGCAGCGTTCGACGATACCTGGTCGATGGACACCGCCATTTCGTTAACCGCCGCAGAGGCGCCGGCAATTTCCTGCGCCTGGTGCTCGGACGCATCCGCAAGGTGCATCGCTGTGGCCTGTGTTTCCTGGGCCGCAGAGGATACCCGGACCGCTGTACCACGGATGGCTTGTACCAGTCCGCGCATCTGGTCGATCGCGTAGTTGATGGAGTCAGCGATGGCGCCGGTGAAGTCCTCGGTTACCGTGGCCTCGGTTGTCAGGTCACCATCCGCAAGGTCAGCGAGTTCGTCGAGCAGTCGCAGGATCGCGTTCTGGTTTTGCTCGTTCTGTTCCTGGGTCTGTTCAAGACGTTCCTGAGATGCGCGGTAGATCGTCAGGCCGATCATCACGACCACGGCGGCCAGTGCGGCTAGCAGGATATAAGCCAGTGTCGGGCTGATCAGGCGAGATTCTGACTGAACCCGGAACTGCTCAGCCAGTGCTGAGGTTTCATTCAGCAGGGCTTGTGAGCTCTGGAAGATTTCATTGGATGCGCGACGGACAGTAAACAGGTCGGGAGAGGCCTCAAGAATCGCGTCAACGTTCTGGGAGACGAACTTGAACAGTTCGGAAACCGCTTCAAGGCCGTAGATCGCGTCTTCGTCCTGAACCTTGGTGATGCCCATGGCGACGTTGCCGTCTTTCTGGCCGGCCAGTACGCGTCCGAACAGGGCGGCGTCACGACCGAAACGGTCAGCTGCGATAACCGCGTCTTCGTCGCCAGACAGCACGTTGTTGACTGACCGCACGATCCGCTCTGCAAGCAGTGACTGCCGCTGGGCCAGTGCCACCTGTTCCGCCGGTGCGCCGTTATCCAGCAGGATCTGTACGATGTCATCGTACTCGACCTGCAGCTGGGGGATGTTCTCGTTCAGGGTAAGGGCAACTTCGTGAAGGCCAAGTACCGCGTCACGGGTAGAGATGATGGTGTCCGCACGATCCCGAACTGTGTTCCAGTTGGCTTCTACGCCACTGTCTGCGGCAAGGTCGCTCGCAGGCAAGCCGGTTTCGTCGTTACCGTCGACAATGTAACCCCAAAGGACGGCAAATTCGTCACGCGAACGCTGCAGTTCGTCGAATGCCTCGGGGGTGCCGCCGGCAGCCTCAGAAGCGTTCTTGGCAATCTCCTGGGAGAGTACCCGCAGTTCACTCGCGTGAGCGATGTATTCCTGGTCATGCTGGCTGTCGCGGTTAACAATAAACAGCACCGCAACGAGCAGGACGGTTAGTACGATCAATGCTGAGATCAGCGTGGCGACCAGTTTGTTGGCGCCCTGTCCCGCATTGAATCTTCCGGCTCTATTTTTCATTTTCTGGCTCCCGGCCTTTTCGTTGGCAAGTTATTCCGTCGAGTCTTTCGATCATCAGTGAGCAGGCCCTGCCGTCCTGATCACCACTGGGCAACATCTTGAAAACGCTCGTCTTCCAGCAACGCAAAGGTAGAGAACACTTTCCAGATTTCATCATTACGTCGGTAGCCTCCGGTTACGAAAGGCTCGACAATCTCGGGTGTTTCTGCGGGATCGCCCACAAAATTTTCCACCGCGAAATACTGCATACCTGAGACGCTGTCGACGACCAGTCCACTGAAAATGTCGTCCTTTTCAATAACCAGCACACGACGATCCCGCTGGCTGCGGGAACTGCGACCCAGATCAAAAAATTGTGCCAGATCAATCAGTGGCAATAACCGGCCACGGACGTTTGCAGCACCAAGCATAAACGAACGAACCCCCGGTACATGGGTGTAGCGGGGGACGTGTAGAATTTCGACAACTTCGCCCATGGGTGCAACATAGCGCTGGCCGGCCAGTGTGAAGCCGATACCGTTCCATAGCTCAACAGCTTCCTGTTGAGCCGGCAGACCAGACGCAAGGGATTTGCTTCGCTGGGCGATATCCGTCAGTACAGCAAAAGGGGCAGCCTGTGCGGACATGCTTACTCCAAAAGGGGATCAGGCAATCAGACTATTGATCGTTTTGATCAGTTCGTCTTCGTTGACAGGCTTCACCAGGTAACCTTTTGCACCTTGGCGGGTGCCCCAGACACGGTCGGTTTCCTGATCTTTGGTGGTCACAATCACAACAGGAATGGACGCAGTATCAGGTGAGCGCGTGAGCTGACGTGTTGCCTGGAAACCATTGAGCCCCGGCATAACGACGTCCATCAGGACCAGATCAGGGTTTTCTGCACGGGCTTTGGCTACGCCATCAGCGCCGTTGTCAGCAGAAAGAACCTCGTGCTGGTGCTTTTCCAGAATACTGGAGATTTTCTTAACCTCGGTCGGAGAGTCATCGACAATCAGGATGCGGGCCATGAGTTCCTCGGTAAAATCAATGCATCGGTCGGGTTTACTGTTCCGGTGTTGGAACATACTGACGAATAGTGTTTAGAAGCTCGTCTTTGCTGAACGGCTTCGTAAGGTACTGATCGGAGCCAACTATACGACCCTTGGCCTTATCGAAAAGTCCGTCTTTGCTTGAAAGCATGATGACGGGCGTTTTCTTGAAAGCGGAGTTGTTCTTGATCAGGGCGCAGGTTTGATACCCGTCCAGGCGCGGCATCATGATATCGACAAATACGATGTCAGGCTGGGAATCCGCGATTTTGGCCAGAGCGTCGAATCCATCGGTTGCGGTGATGACTTCACAGCCTACCTTTTTAAGAAGGGTTTCGGCGGTGCGACGAATCGTCTTGCTATCGTCAATCACCATAATCTTCAGGTTTTCGAAGTTGTCATCCATTGTCCAACAGCCTTGCGCTCTACAGGATCGTTATTGTTTAGCTCCGAAAATACCCGCCTGTGCTACTGAGCAAGACGACGGCTCGGAGACCGGCTTTAATGTTCGCCCGATACTTTGATGGTCCGTGCAGCCGAATCATGAGACCAGCGGGTAATTTGACGGGCCTTTTTAACATACATTCAAAGGGCGTTCTATAAAGCCTGACTATTTATAGATTATAGGGGGTCAGAGAAAAAGCATAAGTTTGTGACCAAATGTACCCCTGTGTAGGTTTAGCAGATTTCAGGTGCCCTTGTAGGCCTCTTTACGGATGCAAAGCGCGCCCGGGTGAAATACCATCTGTAAAACCGAAAGGAACCCGTCCACAGGTTCCTTAACCCCCAGCATAGCACTAATTCGGAGCACCGCTTTGTAGAGCGGTTCCCGTTTTGAAATAACAGGTTAGGCGGGGATCGAATCGAGGCAAGGAAACGTTATGACAGTCAGACTCGGCATCGTTATGGATCCGATTGAGGATATCCATTTCAAGAAAGACACTTCTCTGGCGATGCTCTGGGCGGCGCAGCAGCGCGGCTGGGAGCTGTTTTACATGGAGCAGCCGGATCTTTATCTGGATGGCAGTACCGCCATGGCCAGCGTTTGCGCGCTAACCGTCAGGATGGATCCTGAAGACTGGTTTGATCGTGGCGAGCCTCAGGAAATGGCGCTGGGTGATCTGGATGTGATTTTGATGCGCAAGGATCCGCCGGTCGATCGCGAGTTCATGATGGCGACCTATATTCTGGATGCGGCCGCCGATCAGGGGGCGTTGATCGTCAACCCGCCGGCTGCTCTGCGCGATTGTAACGAGAAGCTGTTTGCGACCCGTTTCAGTGATTGCACGCCACCGTTGGTCGTGACCCGCTCGGCTGCGCGCCTTCGCGAATTTTATGCGCGCCACGGCGATGTCATTCTGAAACCGGTGGATGGCATGGGTGGCAAATCCATCTTCCGGGTGAAAGAGGGGGACGCCAACCTCGGCGTCATCATCGAGACGCTGACCAATGACGGCAATCATCAGATCATGGCGCAGAAATTTTTGCCTGCCATCAAGGAAGGCGACAAACGTATTCTGCTGATTGATGGTGAACCAGTGCCTTATGCATTGGCCCGTATCCCATCCCAGGGTGAGAACCGAGGCAATCTGGCGGCCGGTGGTCGCGGTGAGGGGCGCGAGCTGACTGACCGGGATCGCGAGATCTGCGCGCGCATCGCACCGGCGATCAAGGCGAAGGGATTGATTTTTGTCGGTATTGACGTGATTGGTGATTACCTTACCGAGATTAACGTCACCAGCCCGACCTGCGTGCGGGAGCTGGACAGCGCCTTCGGTCTGGATATCTCGGCCCAGTTGCTGGACGCCATTGAAAGCCGTCTGCGTTGAGTAGAATGTCGGTTTAAAGAAAACGGCCTCAGGATGGACAACTGATGAGGAAGCCCCCAAACTGTGGCTTCCTTTTTTTCAGGGTTTTTCCCTTCAACGTCCGTGAATGTGCCTCAAGGCGCATTTTTGTTGTGATTAATTCAAGTGGCGAGCATGGCTGTTCAGGTCAGTGATTTCGATCGTTTTTCCTTCACGTTATTTATAGCGTTAGCCTTACATGCGTTTATCGTGCTGATGGTGAGCTTTGCGCCGGAAGAACCCGTGCCTGCAGCAGAAACCCTCGAAATTACGCTCTCCCAGTTTGATGACGATGATGCACCGGACGACGCAGACTTCCTGGCCGCCACCAGTCAGAAGGGCAGTGGCACCGAGGAAGAAAAGCAGGAACTGACCACAACTCAGCAGGCGCCGGTCCAGTCCGCCCAGATTCAGGAAGTGCAACCCGAACCGGTGGTTCAGCAGGAGGCCGCAGAAGACGCCCCCAAACCAGAGAAATCGGTGGTAACCACGACGGCAAAGTCGCGGCCGGTTAGCGAGCCTGAAGACGAAATAGAACCCAAAGAAGAAGCCCCAAAGCAGAAAAAGAGCCTGATGGACCGCAGTCTGGAGATTGCCAGTCTGGAGGCACGGCTTGATCAGCAAAAGCGGGCCTACGCCAAGAAGCCCCGTATCCTGCGGGTGACGGCGGCATCGACTCTCAAATCTGATAATGCCTGGTATGTTCAGAACTGGGTCAGCAAGGTCACCCGGGTTGGCAATATCAACTATCCACCGGAAGCACGGCGTTCGGGCCTGTACGGCTCGTTGCGAATGGTGGTGGTGATTGAGCGGGATGGCAGCGTCAAGGATGTGGAGATACTCAATTCCTCCGGCAGCAAGGTGCTGGATGATGCCGCGATTCGCATTGTCAGACTGTCTGCTCCCTTTGCGCCGTTCCCACCGGAGATGCGTGAAGATGTTGATCAGCTCGAAATTATTCGCACCTGGTCATTCGAACGGCGCGGCCTGAGTTCCGGCTGACCCGGCCTTCCTTTTTAACCGGTGGCAGTCCTTGCCAAGGCTGCCCTGGACACGAATACTAAGTCTATGACACATAACCTCGATGCTTCATTACGTAACCGCCTGCTGGTGGCCTCACCCTACCTTCAGGATCCGGGTTTTCACGGCGCCGTCATCTACTTGTGCGAACACACGTCGGAAGGCGCAATGGGCCTGGTCATCAATCGGCCGCTGGATATCAGTGTTGGCGAGGTGCTCGAGCAGCTTGATCTTGATGGAGATGAAGTGACCGAGCCGGTGTACTCCGGTGGTCCGGTCCAGCCGGAGCGAGGTTTCGTTTTGCACCGGCCCTTTGGGGATTGGCAGAGCTCGCTTTCGGTCACCGACCAACTCTCAATGACTACCTCGCGGGATATTCTCGAGGCTATCGGGTGTGGTGATGGTCCTTCCGAATTTCTGATGGCGCTGGGGTATTCCGGCTGGTCTGAAGGGCAGTTGGAAGAGGAGTTGTCCGGCAGCAGTTGGCTGGTGTGCAACGCCAATCACGATCTGCTGTTTCGGGTGGCCAGTGAACAACGCTACGCCGAAGCCCTTAAACTGATGGGTATTAACCTGAACCAGCTGACGAGCACGGTGGGTCATGCCTGAGGCTGGCCAGCGCCGGGTGATGGCGTTTGATTTCGGTACCCGGCGTATTGGTGTCGCCGTGGGCCAGGAAATGCTGGGCAAGGCGCAGCCGGTAGGGATGATCCTGGCGCGTGATGGTGTGCCCGACTGGAATGACATCACGGCGTTGATCGAAGAATGGCAGCCCCATCTGTTCGTGGTGGGTTTACCGCTTAACATGGACGGCAGCGAGAGCGAAATGTGCCTGCGGGCGCGCAAGTTCGGCAAGCGTCTTCACGGTCGTTACCACCACCCCTATGAAATGATGGATGAGCGCCTGAGTAGCTATGAGGCGAAAGGGGAGGTCTTGTCGGGCGGCGGTTCTCGCGACTTCGGCAAGCACGGCGTGGATGATCTTGCGGCCGTGCTGATCCTGGAAAGCTGGTTCTCCTCCTGACGGAAGCCAGACGACTGTGCTCGTGACGTTTTGCAACGCCCTCTGACGGTCGTGGCTCTGCCCTGTTTCCTACCTGCATGCTAGACTACGCCCGCTGTTCGGACGAGGGGTTTCAATGACTGCTTTATTGAATGTTGACGTGTTGCTGGATGACCTTGAGCGCAATCTGCGTCGGGTGTTGCAAGAGCGTGAAGTTGATCGGCCTGCCCTGATCGGGATTCGCACCGGTGGTGTCTGGCTCGCTGATATCCTGCATAAGCGACTGGGGCTCGATGAGCCGTTCGGTGAGCTGGACATTTCGTTCTACCGGGATGACTTCTCCCGCATCGGTCTGAACCCGAAAGTCCGCCCATCCCATCTGCCTTTTGAAACCGAAGACCGCCACATTGTCCTGATCGACGACGTCATCATGAGCGGGCGTACGATTCGTGCCGCGATGAACGAGATATTCGATTACGGCCGTCCGGCCAGCGTTATCCTCGCCACCCTGATTGATCTTGGGGCCCGGGAACTCCCGATTCAGCCTGATGTGGTGGGCCAGTCGCTTGCGCTCAAGGCCAGCGAGCGGGTCAAGCTGCAGGGGCCGGATCCATTGAGTGTTGAAGTTCGCAAGGCCGATGTCACCTCAGAAGGAGCCTGAATCGTATGATGACCACTGAAGAATCGGCCCGCGCACTGCAGCTGACACCCGATGGCCAGCTTCGTCATTTCCTGACGCTCGATGGGCTGGATCAATCCCTGCTGACGCAGATTCTCGATACTGCAGACTCGTTTATTGAAGTAGGCGAGCGGCGTATCAAGAAAGTGCCACTTTTGCGTGGTCGTACCGTCGTGAACCTGTTTTTCGAATCCAGTACCCGCACGCGCAGTACGTTTGAGCTGGCTGCCAAGCGCTTGTCGGCCGACGTGTTGAACCTGGACATCAGCACCTCGGCAACATCCAAAGGCGAATCACTGTCCGATACCCTGCTGAATCTTGAGGCGATGGCCAGCGACATGTTTGTGGTGCGTCATTCCCGCAGCGGCGCCCCTCATTTTATTGCTGAATCCGTGACGCCGGGCGTGGCGATTATCAATGCCGGCGACGGCCGCCATGCGCACCCCACCCAGGCGATGCTGGACATGCTGACGATTCGACAGCACAAGCAGCGTTTTGACGGGCTCAAGGTCGCGATTGTGGGGGATATCCTGCATTCACGGGTGGCTCGCTCACAAATCCGCGCGCTCAATACACTCGGTGCAGAAGAAGTGCGGGTGATCGGCCCCAGTACGCTGTTGCCCCGGGATGTTGAGAGTCTGGGGTGCAGAGTCGAGTACGACCTCAAGGCCGGACTGAAAGATATTGATGTGATTATCATGCTGCGCCTGCAGCGAGAGCGTATGGAAGGGGCGTTACTGCCCAGCGAGCGCGAGTTTTACAAGGTTTACGGCCTCAACACTGACAAGCTAGCCTACGCTAAACCGGATGCGATCGTGATGCATCCGGGGCCGATAAACCGGGGCGTGGAAATTGAATCGGCGGTGGCCGACGGGCCCCAATCGGTCATTCTTAACCAGGTCACCAACGGCATAGCGATCCGGATGGCTGTTATGTCGATGGCCATGAGCGGACAACTTGCACAGCGTGCAGCGACAGAGGCGGAGGCCCGGGTATGAGTGCTGAGAATCCGATGATACGGATTGAGAATGCGCGCCTGCTGGATCCTGTCAGCGGCAAGGAAACACAGGCCTCTGTGCTGGTGGAGAATGGCAGGATCAGTGGCATCGGAGCTGCAGCGGATCAGGCGACACCGGACCAGATCGTCGATGCAGAAGGCGCAGTTCTGTCGCCGGGGTTTATTGATCTTTACTGCAACCTCCGCGAACCAGGCAACGGCCAGAAAGGCTCGATTGCCACTGAAACCCGTGCCGCCGCCAAGGGCGGTTATACAACGGTTTGCGCCGCACCGGACTCGTCACCGGTGAATGACTCCACCGCGATTACTCACTTGATTCTCGACGTAGCCGAGCGTGATTCTGCGATTCGGGTGCTGCCGCTGGGCGCCGCGACCAAAGGGTTGGCTGGTGAGCACCTGAGCGACATGGTGGGATTGACTACTGCCGGCTGCGTGGCGTTAAGCAATGGCTCAGCGCCGCTGGTGAATGCCCGCGTGCTGCGCCGCTGCATGGCATACGCCCGCACTTTCAATGTTGCCCTGATGCTGCAGCCGCAAAACCGGTCGTTGGCCGCTGATGGTTTTGCCCATGATGGCCTGATCACCACGCAGCTTGGTCTGATGGGCATTCCCGAAGTGGCGGAAACGGCGGCTGTTATGGAGATGATCCTGCTGGCGGAGGAAACCGGTGTGCGCCTGCACCTCAGCCAGCTGTCATCGGCCCGCAGTGTCACCATGATTGCAGAAGCGCAGCAGCGCGGGGTGTCAGTGACTGCGGATGTTGCGATTCACCATCTGCTGTTTACCGAAGCGGCGCTGGCAGGCTTTGACAGTCGCTTCCATGTTCAGCCCCCGCTGCGTTCAGAAGCGGATCGACTGGGACTGATTGAGGGTGTGCGTACCGGTGTGATCAGTGCGATTGTGAGCCAGCACCAGCCTCATGACCCTGCGGCGAAGCGTGCGCCGCTGGGGGATTCCGAACCGGGTCTGTCCACCATCGAAAGCGTACTGTCGCTGGGCCTGATGCTGGTCGAGCGGGATGAAATGAGTCTGTCCCAGTTGCTGAGAGCACTGACTGTCGGGCCCGCAAGTGTACTTGGCCTGAGTGAGCCGGCGATTGAAGTCGGCGCTGCCGCTGATTTTTGCCTGATTGATCCGAGGGCTGAATGGCAGCCGTCCGAGGCCGCCCTGCTATCCATCGGCAAGCATGCGCCGGTGCTGAATCAGCCGTTGAAGGGCGGTGTCGTCGGTACCTGGTGCGAGGGGCGGCAGGTATTCCCCGCCAAGGCTTCCTGAAAGCAGAGAATCCAGAGCCTGCTAAACTGAGGAAGACAAGAGGTGATCGGTAGCCTGAATTTAAAGCAGGTCGCCGGGCCGCGTATCTGAATCAGGAGAACAACTCATGGGGTTTCTTTCTTTTCTCGCTTTGCTGGCCATCATCTGGATGCTGTGGACAATCTCCCGCAACGCAACCGATGCGCTGGACAAGCAAACCGCCCTGCAGCATCAGATGATGGCACTTGAAAAGCAGATCGAAGGACTGGCCCGTCAGCTGGCTGAACAACAGGCCACTGCCAAAGCCAAACCGGCGTTGCGTGCGCGAAGCACTGCAGCCAAAAGTGGAACTGGTTCAAAATCCCGGACAAAAGCTGCTCCGGCCACCAAACCGAAAACTGCTGACAAGGAATAGCGCCGCGCACGCCTGAAGAGGGCCTGTGTTGATTTGGCGCGTTTTCTCTCTTTCTCTGACATTAATGCCCGTCCAGTGCGGGCGCTCCTGCCAACGCAATTTGTCTGTCTGCGCTCCTACTCTGGCCGCTTCATAGCATCAGAATAACAAGTAGGAGTGCCGCACCATGTTCACCCAGTCACCGGTCCGCCGGATTCTTGGCCGTGTTGCCCTGTGTCTGGCAGCATCGCTGTCAGCAGGAATACAGGCGGCCGAGCAGGACGTTATCAAACGCAGCTTTTGTGTCTTTGATCCGGTCGGGGCCAACGGTCCCTTGTTCGCCATATCCAAGTCATTCAAGCCGGTCGCCCTGCGCGAAGGGGTCGAGCTGAATATGCGGGCCTATACCGATGAGAAAGTGGCGGCAGAAGACTTCAAGGCAGGTCAGTGCGATGCGGTGTTGTTAACGGGCACGCGGGCACGGGAGTTTAACAAGTTTACCGGCAGTCTCGAGGCTATGGGGGCGATTCCGGGCGAAAAGGAAATGCGCCTGCTGTTCAATACCCTGAGCCAGCCCAAGGCAAAGCCGTTCCTGGTTAACGACCGTTATGAAGTGGCGGGTATCTTCCCGGGTGGTGCGGTCTATCTGTTCACCCGAGATCGCAACATCGACACGGTTGCTGAGCTGCAAGGCAAAAAAATAGCCACACTGGATTACGATACCGCGTCACTGACGATGGTGCGCCATGTCGGCGCTTCCGTAGTGGGAGCCAACTCCGCAAACTTCGCCGGTAAATTCAACAACGGCAGCGTGGATCTGGCCTATGCACCGGCAGTGGCCTATACCCCGCTTGAACTCTACAAGGGTGTACAGCCCAATGGTGGTGTCTTCAAGTACGCCGTTGCCTACATGAATTTCCAGGTTATTTTGCACCGTGACCGCTTCCCCGAAGATGCGGGGCAGATGGTGAGGGATGAGTCTGTAAAGCGCATCGAAGAGGCTTATCAGATTATTGAGCAGGCCGAAGCCGAGATTCCAGCCGAAGTATGGATGCATCCGCCGAGTGATGACGTTGCGGATTACAATCAGATGCTGCGGGACGTGCGGCTGTCACTGCTCGAAGAAGGCGTCTATGACGAGCGGTCGATCCGTCTGATGAAAGCGATTCGCTGTCGGGTAGATGGTGCGCGTGCGGAGTGCGCGTCAAGCTGAACCGGAAAGGGGAGATGTGAAGCGGGGTGCATCAGCGACCCGCTTCTGAGCCGGTCGCTGATAGCGGACAGGTTACTTGGCGACGGCGTCTTTCAGAGCCTTGCCTGCTTTGAACCCGACAGTTTTGCTGGCTGCAATCTGCATGGTTGCACCGGTTTGCGGGTTGCGGCCGGTACGGGCATCGCGCTTGCGGATGCTGAAGGTGCCGAAGCCGATCAGAGAAACATCGTCACCTTTGGCGGCTGCAGCAGCAACCTGGTCAGTAAAGGCGGTGATCACTTCGTTTGCTTTCTCTTTGGTCAGACCGGTTTCTTCTGCGATTGCACTGGCAAGTTCGGGTTTGCGCATGAATGTCTCCTTGATTAAAAAACAGGCGATCAGCCCCGTATGGGCCATGTTCGCCGGTAACGGTCGGCATGTTATCCGGCCATAGCCTACAGGTATAGCGTTTCATGCACTGGTGTCAATCGTAAGTACGGGGTTGCTAAGGCTAAAGTCGTAGGCGATGGCTGCTTTGAGGCACTGGTCTCACAAAATCGTCGTCGAGTTAAGGATAATGCTTGCTCTGTAACAAAGGGTTACAGGTGGGGCTTTGCGACGGTTCAAATCACAACAAAACAAGAACCAAAGGATGATGGGTAGTATGAATACCAGGATCGACTCAACCCGGGCCGTTTTCTCCCGCTTGTCGGGTGTGCCTATGTCAGGACTCAGAGCGTTGTTGATGGCGGCACTCGCCGGCATGTCACTCAGTGGCTGCAGCATGATCTACAAAACCACCGGCGATGTTATGCAGGGGTTCTCCAAGGATCATACTGTGCCTTATCTGCTCCAATCGAATGATCTCGCTATGGCTTGCGCCATGAGTGAGGCCGTGCAGCCGCTGTTACTGTCGTTTGGTCGGGTGACCACGCCGCCGGACCAGTTGGCGGTCATGATGAGTCTGCAAGCTGGCGGATGTGCCGAAGACCGGGCGCGTGAAGCCGAGCTGGAAGGTATCGCGGCGCTTCGTGCCCGGGCGCCGGAGGCTGCAGAAGACGCCATTATTCGTCAGAAGCGCTATTACGCGTTGGCCGCCCAACGGTATTTTTCTGGCTGGAAACATGAAATCGAGTACTACGGCGACCCTGAAAGTGGTGAATGCCCTGACTTCGACGAAGATCTGGACGAATTTATCTACCTCGGCGGTCTGCTGTCCGGGCTTCAGGCCTTGAATGCCGAAATTCAGTCGACAGCCCCTATCGGTGTTCCCAAGAACATAGGCTCGGTCGTTGCACGGGCCACCAGTTGCCTTGATAACAGCAAATGGTGGGGCGCACCTATGGCGCTGCGGGCAACCGTCTGGGCCATGATCCCGGGCGCTCAGCCAAATGGTGAGGATGCGTTTGAGCGGCTTCGGGCTTCGGATGCCCTTGGTGAGGCAGCAGGCGTTCGTCTGAGCCACGTTTTCCATGCCATCGCGGCTCAGAACAAAGGGGATACCGAGCAATTAAAGGCCGTCATTCGTGCTCATGCGGAATCCATTGATTCGGTCCCTTCAGACAAAGACTGGGCAATGGTTGACCAGTTGGCGACCCATAATATTCTCGCGATTTCCGATCGACTGTGGATGGAGAATACCGGGCACAGAACGCCTGTCGGTGGTTTAGGCACGTTCTGGGATGATGAAGCGCCGGAAGCAGAAGTGATCGATCTCGATTCCCTGCTGTGATCACAGCAGGCATCGCCTGGATGATGGTTTGCAGCGAAGCGATCAGATGCTGCGATTGGGAATACAGGCCGTTATTGGCGGAGTAATCCGTCAGAGCGGCTTTTTTGCGGCGCGAATACCCGTCCAGGCGCATCGCCTTTACTACACGGATACCCGATAACAATAAGGCTGCGCTAATGACGCAGGCGGTAGTGATAAAAACGATAAAAACGGAAAGCAACGGAGACACTCAACATGCACCTCTGCAAACGGATTTTTTGCGGTTTTGGCTTGCTTGCGCTGCTGGCATCCGCCAGCGCCTCAGCCGCTGACGATGTTTTAAAGCGATCCTTCTGTGTATTCGACCCGGTGGGGGCGAATGGGCCGCTGTTCAACGTCATGAAATCGATTCGACCCACCGCTATGGGGTGGGGAGTGGACCTGGATCTCCGTGCCTATACCGATGAAAAAATTGCCGCCGAGGATTTTAAAGCCGGACAGTGTGATTCGGTTTTGCTGACCGGGACCCGTGCCCGGGAGTTCAATGAATTCACCGGCAGCATCGAAGCCCTGGGCGCGCTGACCAGCGAATCACAGATGCGAATGTTGCTCCGGACACTGGCTCAGCCGAACGCCGCAAGCCTGTTGCGTCGCGACAATTATGAAATTGTCGGCATCCTGCCAGCCGGGTCGATTTACCTGTTTATCCGCGATCGTAAAAACGATGCCGTCGACAAACTCCAGGGTAAAAAGATCGCCACGCTCGACTACGACAATGCGGCGGTCACTATGGTGCGCCATGTCGGAGCCTCTGTCGTGGGCGCCAACTCGGCCAACTTTGCTGGCAAGTTCAATAACGGCAGTGTCGATATGGCCTATGCGCCGGCGGTTGCCTACACGCCACTGGAACTCTACAAGGGCGTGGAGCCCCATGGCGGTATTTACAGCTACAAGCTGGGGCAGATGACTTTCCAGATCATCAACCGTTCCGATCGGTTCCCTGATGGCTACGGCGACAAGTCCCGGGCTCATGCGTTTTCACGGGTGGATGACGCCTACGAGTTGATTCGCACTGCAGAAGCCGAGATTCCTGCCGCAGTCTGGATGCATCCGACGGATGTGCAGGTTAAAGAGTATGACCGCATGTTGCGGGATGTGCGGCTGAGCCTGAAAGATGCAGGCACCTACGACGCGCGGGCGCTCAAGCTGATGAGAGCGATCCGCTGCAAAGATGAACCAACCCGGGCGGAATGTGCACTTGCCGCTGAGTAAGTGGGTCTGAACGGAACGTTCGTAAAAAAACAGAGCGCTTTACATGTCTCATAGAAGGATGACCCGTTCGGGTCTGGAGTGGTTTTCTTCTTTTCCGGCCTGCATTTTGTTGCTACTGGTGGTGGTTTTTTCCACCAGTAGCGATATCCATAATCAGATGCTCCGTGCCGGTGAGCAGATGTGGAGCGGTTACTACAAGCTGCGTGTTGATCCCGTTGCGCCGACCTGTAATCCGGATCGGGATATCGAGGCGGAGGTCCGCCAGCGGGTGGCACAGCAAAGTGAGGCTGCTGACGATCCGCTGACAGCGCTGCTGGGGGAAACCGAGGTCAATCCTGACGATGTGCGCTCTGCGGTTCAAAACGCCGTGGCTCAGTGCCGGGAAAAACATCAGGAGTTCGCAAGCCTGCAAGGCAAAGTCACCCCCGCGCTGGAAGTCTATCGTGCGGTAGAGGGCTTCATTTCGGATCTGATTGCCCTTGGGCTCACATCCCAGCGTTATATCCTGGTTATTCTTGTCATGCTGTGCGCGGCCACTGCCACGCTGACCCGTCATCATATTGCGATGCGGGCGATTGAAACCCGTCTCGACTATAACCTGTCCTATTTCCTTCAAACCGTTGCCAACGCGATGTTGCTGGGGTCCAGCGTGCTGTTCCGGCAGACCTCCCATGATGCCGGCGCCGATATCTCATTTGAGCGAGAGTTGCTTCATGATCTCTGGATCATCGGTTTTGCCTGCCTGACGCTGGTCAGTCTCTATCGCCTGGTGCGCCCGCCGGCAGATTTAAAGCCCGGTGGTGATTTGATGAAAGCCGGCCTGGCGGTGCCGCTTTATACCGGAATGTGTCTGGTATCGGGCACCTATTTCGCGCTTTTGGGGCATGCTTCGGGTATCGGGGTCTATCTCGACAAAATGATGGAGTTGTCGGATATGTTCCTTAATGTCGGCCTGTACGTCTGGGTCGGCATGATGCTCAAGCAAACGCGGCTGGCACCGCTGGTGTTTGATGTTTTCCGCCCCTGGCGAATGCCGCCGGAAATGCTGGCGGTTGTGGCTGTCATTGTTGCGGCAGTACCGACAGCTTATACCGGCGCATCGGGTATATTCGTCATCGCCGCAGGTGCGGTGATTTACAGTGAATTGCGGGCCGCAGGCGCTCGCCGGCATCTGGCGCTTGCGGCGACGGCAATGTCGGGCTCACTGGGTGTTGTGTTACGACCCTGCCTGCTAGTGGTGATTATTGCCTATCTGAACCGTGAAGTGACCACGGATGATCTGTTCGGCTGGGGCATCTGGGTTTTCCTGCTGACGGCCGTGCTGTTTATGGTCGTCGCGCTGAGTGTTAATCGTCAGAGTCGGTTTGAGCTGGCGCCCGCCGCTGAAGCGGTTCCGGTCATGATGAAAGCTCTGATGGCGTTGGTGCCCTACGTGCTGGTCATTGTTGCGGTTGTTGCGTTCTATTTCTGGGCACTTGATGTGACGATGGACGAGTTCTCCGCGCCCCGGATTCTGCCGGTTATCATGTTATCCATTCTGGTATACGAGCACTTCGCGTTTCGGTTGCGTCGTCGCAGTGCCGCAGATGACCCTGATGCGGTCCGTCACCAGGGCATCGAAAACAGCATCCGCGGCGCGACTAACGATACCACCTCTGAAATTGGTGCCTTGCTGCTGCTATTGGGACTGTCGGTCAGTGTCGGGGGTGTAATCGAGCGTGCAGAGATCATGTCGATGTTCCCGCAGGCATTCGATAGCCCCTGGATGGCGATGCTGCTGATGGTCGTGGTTTTGGTGGTGTTGGGCATGATTATGGACGCGTTCGGCGCGGTTATTCTGGTCAGTGCCACGGTCGCCACGATTGCCTACAGCAGTGGCATTGATCCTATCCACTTCTGGATGGTGACGCTGGTCGCATTTGAACTGGGCTATCTGAGCCCGCCGGTAGCGCTTAATCACCTGCTGACCCGTCAGGTTGTCGGTGAGGAAGAAGTGGCTGCAGCGCTTGCCGAAGACGGCACCTTCTACCAGCGCCATGAGCGGATCATCATGCCTCTGATCGTTATGGGCATTGCGCTGGTGCTGGTGGCCTTTGTGCCGCTACTGTTCTACGTGTGATGTTGCCAGGCTTGCCGCAACAGGCGACAGGCAACGGGTACAAACAAAAACGGCGTCCAGATGGACGCCGTTTTCAGTGTTGCTGCCAGTGTGTGATCAGAGCTTGGGGCCGGCGGCAACAATCGCGTCGGAGACGTCGAACTTGGTAAAGTTCTCAACGAACTGTTTGATCAGCTCCTGAGCCTTTTCGTCATAGGCCGCAGGGTCGGACCAGGTGTTGCGCGGATTCAGCAACTTGCTGTCGACACCGGGCACGTTCACGGGTACATCCAGGTTCAGCTTGTCCAGGTGCTCGGTTTCCGCATCGTCCAGCGCGCCGTTCTGGATGGCGCTGATAATGGCACGGGTTGTCGGAATGCTGAAACGCTCGCCTTCACCATAAGATCCGCCGGTCCAGCCGGTGTTTACCAGGAAGACCTTGCTGCCAAATTCTTCCATCCGCTTCATCAGCAGTTCGGCGTATACGCCGGCTGGGCGCGGGAAGAAGGGAGCACCAAAACAGGTAGAGAAAGTGGACTTGAGCTTGGACGATGAGCCCATCTCGGTTGAACCAACCAGCGCGGTGTAGCCACTCAGGAAGTGGTAAGCAGCTGATTCCTTGGTAAGTACAGAAACTGGCGGCAGAACGCCCGTCATATCGCAGGTCAGGAACACAACCGCTGAGGGTTCACCGGCCCGGTTTTCCAGTACACGCTTTTCGACATGCTCCAGCGGATAGGCGCAGCGGGAGTTCTCTGTCAGCGATACATCGCTGTAATCCGGCTCGCGGGTGTCTTCGTCGATGGTGACGTTTTCGACGATGGCGCCAAAGCGAATGGCGTCCCAGATGATCGGTTCATTCTTCTGGCTAAGATCGATGCACTTGGCGTAACAGCCACCTTCAATATTGAAGACTGTGCCCGGGCCCCAGCCATGCTCATCGTCACCGATGAGGTAGCGATCAGGATCTGCAGACAGGGTGGTTTTACCGGTGCCGGAAAGGCCGAAGAACAGGCAGGTTTCGCCGTCATCGCCTACGTTTGCCGAGCAATGCATCGGCAGAACGTCTTTCTCGGGAAGCAGGAAGTTTTGAACCGAGAACATAGCCTTTTTCATTTCGCCGGCGTAGCGCATACCCGCCAGCAGCACTTTGCGCTTGGCAAAGTTAATCATCACGGTGCCGTCGCTGTTGGTCCCGTCGCGTTCGGGGTCACAGGCGAAGTTGGCTGCGTTCAGGATCTGCCATTCCTGCTTGTCAGCAGGATTGAAGCTATCAGGCCGGATAAACAGATTGCGGCCGAACAGGTTTTGCCACGCAGTTTCGGTGGTCATCCGGACCGGCAGGTAATGCTCGGGATCGGAACCGACGTGGACGTTGGATACGAACTGGGTCTTGTCCGCCATATAAGCTTCAACGCGGTCCCAGAGGGCATCGAATTTGTCAGCGTCAAACGGGCGGTTGATCGGGCCCCAGTGAATCGCGTCCGAGGTGCTCGGCTCATCAATGATGTAGCGGTCCATCGGTGAGCGACCTGTGCGCTTGCCGGTTTTGACTACCAGGGAACCATTTGAGGCAAGTTCGCCTTCGCTACGTTCCAGCGCCAGTTCAACCAATCGCGCTGAACTCAAATCCGTGTAAGTGTTACTCACTTCGACCTCGCCCTAAATATGTATTCGGTATTGTCCACCCGAAACAGCAAAACCCGGCGCATGTGCTCCGGGTCAAAGCTGACGATTTTATGAACAATTCGATAAGCTCAGGCGCGCTATTATGCCAGAGACGCCTGAAAAAAACGATATCCCCAGAAGCCGCGTGGTTGTCGGCTTCAGAGCGGTTTTGCACGGTTCTTTACTGGCTGTTAATGAAGCGAGTGGCCGTGGAATAACTGATCGATATCGTTGCGGTCAAACTGGTAGCTTTGATGACAGAACTGACAGTCCATATCAATGGTCTGTTGCTCATCGAGAATGCTGTAGCACTCTTCTTTGCCAATGGATTCCAGAGCCGCAAGCGTGCGTTCGCGGGAGCAACTGCAGCGGAAAACGACCGGCTCCGGCTCAAACAGGCGCAGGGTTTCCTCATGATAAAGCCGGTGCAGCAGGGTTTCGCTGTCGAGCGAGAGGATTTCCTCCGGCTTCAGCGTCGATGCAAGATGACCGACTCGGCGCCACAGGTCCTCATCCAGAGCCTTGTCTCCGGGCAGCCGCTGTAGCATCAATCCGGCGGCATGCTCGCCATCAGCGAACAGAAACAGGCGGGTATCGATCTGTTCGGAACGCTCGAAATAGTCTTCCAGGCAGCCTGAGAGGGTAGGTTCTTCACGGGGCACAACGCCCTGATAGCGCTGACCCTGATCAGGCGTGATGGTGATGGCCATGCTGCCGCTGCCCAGCAATTCGTCCAGAGTTTCTCCGCTGGCTGACTCGTCGAAACTGGCCAGCCCGCGAATGGCGCGATCATGGCTGCATTCGGTCATTAGCGTGCGTACCGGCCCGTTGCCCTGAGCCTGGATAGACAGGCTGCCTTCAAACTTCAGTGTGCCGCTGAGCAGGACACTGGCGGCCAGCGACTCGCCCAGTAATTGCTGAATGACAGCCGGGTAAGCGGCCTGTGACATGATGTCCTGATAACTGGTGCTGAGCCGCACCCACTCTCCCCGAATCTGGCTGTCGTCGAAGAGAAAGCGTTGAAACTGATCGTCCAGAGCCATGACGGGACCTCTTGGTGGAATAGAAAAAGTTGGATACTGGTTAGTGAGCGCGCGGTAGCCGTATTGCTTAAATCCCGTTCTGGTCCTTGAACCGGATGATTTCCCGCCGTGCCTTTTTGCTTGGTCGGCGGGCGGGAGGTAGCTGGGCGGCTTGCATGTGTTTGCGCTGCCAGGCGTGTTCTTCCCGGCGTTTCTCGCTGTCCGGGGTTTCGTGGTACAGCATCTGTGCTTCTGGCGCTCCCCGCCTGCGTTCGCTGATCTGGTCGATGACGACCACTTTGTCATCGCTGCCGAACCGGAGTTTGACGCTGGCGCCAATCTCGACGGTTTTGCCGGGCTTGGTGCGTTGGCTATTGTAGTGCACCTTGCCCCCTTCGATCGCTTGCTTGGCGAGGGTGCGGGTCTTGTAAAAGCGGGCGGCCCAGAGCCACTTGTCGAGCCGGACCCGATTATCTGTTTCGGCTGAAGTCATGGTTCTCCATCTGGGAAATCAGCAACCACAGGGCGACGAACGCATCACCGTGTTGAGTCTGATGTTGATACACCTTTTAATAGAAGTAGTATAACGCGATCACACGGTTGTGGGGATGGGCTGAATCTGGGCCAGCACTTCATCAAAGTGTGCAATGCCCGGCATATCAAATCTCTGCTCGCGAACCGGTGCCTGGCTGTCCGGGGCCAGAATCGTCAGCAAGTGCGCGATTCCCGCCCGGCGTGCGCTGTCCAGAACGGGCAGGCTATCGTCGACCATCAGGGTACGGCTGGGCTCGAAGGGCTCGACCCCGTTCAGCTCATGCCAGAACTGGATATCTTCTTTGGGGCGGCCGAAGTCGTGGGTCGACAGCACCCGGTCGACATGGCGATCCAGCCCGGTACGCTCGAGTTTCAGCGCCAGTGGCTTGGGATGGCAATTGGTTACGATGACGCTGCGCCGGCCGCTCGCGCGGATTGCTGCCATAAAAGATTCGGCGTGAGGGCGATAGGCAATGCGTTCGGCGACTTCCGTTTTCAGCGCGGTGATATCAACATCCAGTCGATCGCTCCAGTAATCCACGCAGTACCACTGCAGGGAACCTTTCTCGGACTCGATCATCGGAATAATGTGAGCGCGCGCCTCGTCATGGCTCAAGGATTTGAGCTCGGCATATCGAAGCGGAAGGTGTGTCAGCCAGAAGTGGCTGTCAAAATGCAGGTCCAGCAGTGTTCCGTCCATATCAAGGAACACGGTGTCCAGAGATGACCAGTCAATCATTGAAGCAAGCCCGAAAACGTCGAATCAGAACGCTCAGGCTGCCTCTTTCCCTGTAAACGTGCAACTTGCTGATGTCACGTATACAGGGAAGGGCTGTTGCAATTGTATTGCAGGAAATTACTCGGCCGCGTGGGCAGGTTCTTGCTTACGGCCTGACTGGGTGCAGCCCAGGCAGCGAACAAAAGTGGCTTTGGCCGGGCCGACAAACAGGGTTTCGCCAGCTTCAGCGGCATTGCCGCCCAGCAACGAGAATGGCAGTGAAACCAGATAAACCGCGCCGCCCACAATAGTCGTGGCGAACAGTACCGGGCGTGCGAACAGTGCGTCGCCGGTCATGGCCAGTGCAGATGGCTCTTCGTCTAGTGTCTTGGTATGGCCAACTGAAGCGAATGCCATCAGGCAGATCGCGACGGTCATGGTCAGCACACGAAAAATTTTGGATGACATAACTCTCTCCTGGATATAAATACCATCCCGAATTGCTGGCGCTCAGAGAAAACGGCGTTATTGGCCGCGTCCAGACAGGCGATCAGCAGGAATAAGGATGAACAAGCATAGCGTACTTTATTAACTATGAATCATATTGACGTATTTTCAAACGAAATTTCGTGTAGTTATGTGCCAAAAATCCGTTTATCTCTGGCAGTTCACACAAAAAACAGTAGTGCGCTGGCCCAGGCGGATTTCTTTCAGTGATGACGCGCAGTTACGGCAAGGTGCGCCGCCCCTGCCGTAGACGTTCAGGGACTGGGTAAAGTAGCCCGGCTTTCCATCGCTGTTTACAAAATCCCGGAGGGTGGTGCCGCCCATTAGAATGGCGGCGGCAAGCACTTCCTTGATTGCGCCGGTCAGGCGGTTCATTCGGTCCTGGCCGACTCGCCCTGCAGCGCGGCGGGGATCAATGCCGGCCATAAACAGTGCCTCGTTGGCATAGATATTCCCCACACCCACTACAACCCGGCTATCCATAATGAAGGACTTGATCGCCGTGCTTTTGCCCCGGGACTGGCGGTACAGGCGTTGGCCGCTGAAATCTTCGCTTAGTGGCTCCGGGCCCAGGTGTTGGATCAGGGGGTGGTGATCCGGGTCGTCGGTCCAGAGCCAGGCGCCGAACCGGCGTGGGTCGTTGTAACGCAGGAGTGTGTCGTCGCCCAGATCAAGCTCAACATGGTCGTGCGTCAGGCGAGGGCTGCGATCGGTGATAATCCTCAGGCTGCCCGACATGCCAAGGTGGACCATCAGCGTGCCTTCAGGAAAGCGGATCAGCAGGTATTTGGCCCGGCGGTCGACGGCGGTGGCGGTTGCGCCGGTCAGCTTTTCAGCCAGATCGGCGGGGATTGGCCAGCGCAGGCTGTGGTTGTAAATGGTTGCGGCCAGGATCGGACGCTGTTCCAGGAAGGGTGCGATTCCTTGTCGGGTCGTTTCAACTTCAGGTAACTCGGGCACCTGCGGGCTCCTGCAATAGTGTCGGACTGGCAGAGGCTCTGTGGCCCGACGGGCATGTCAATGTATGTGTACAAGCTGATATAATTGTATCTTGCAACCGGATTATTATGCGTACAGCAAAACAGCGCATTGAGTTGCCAACGTGATGTCACAAAATCTACATATCATCCAGATCAGTCTTGTTGTAGCTTACAGCTGTACGCTAATATCGAAAGATTGAATGTCAGGGTACTGAAAGCGGAAGAAATAGGACTTTCTCTTCGCCTGCGTCTTGTTTCTTTGAGGGTTCTGTTTATGTGGTACAACGGTCTTCTAGACCTCCCGGTATGGCAGCTTATTCTGGTTGCCCTGGCACTCACTCATGTGACGATTGTCAGTGTAACACTCTACCTGCACCGCCATTCTGCTCATAACTCACTGGATCTGAATCCGGTGTTGTCGCATTTTTTCCGTTTCTGGCTGTGGCTGACAACCAGCATTGTCACTAAGGAATGGACTGCCATTCATCGCAAGCACCACGCGATGTGTGAAACCGAGAACGATCCGCACAGCCCGGTCGTCAAAGGTCTGAAAAAAGTACTGACCGAAGGTTCCGAACTCTACGCTGAAGCAGCGACACCGGAAACTCTGGAGCGTTACGGGCAACGCACACCCCAGGACTGGGTTGAGCGCAACGTTTACACCCGTCACCGCACCTGGGGTATTACGCTGATGGCGGTGATCGATCTGCTTTTGTTTGGCGTGAACGGCATCTGGATCTGGGCGGTGCAGATGATGTGGAGCCCGGTATGGGCTGCCGGGGTCATTAACGGCATTGGCCATTATTTTGGCTACCGCAACTTCGAGTGTGCCGACAATGCCCGCAACATTGTGCCCTGGGGTATTCTGGTGGGCGGTGAAGAGCTGCACAACAATCATCACACCTACCCGAACTCATCCAAGCTGTCTCGCCGCTGGTATGAAATTGACATCGGTTGGGGTTATATCCGCCTGTTCCAGTTGTTCGGGCTTGCCAAGCCAAAAGGTTATCGCCCGATTGCCCATCGCGTCCCTGGCAAGCTGGCGGTTGACGTTGAAACCGTGCAAGCCATTGCCAACAACCGATTCGATATCATGCGCCAGTATCGCAAGCGCGTGCTAGAGCCGGTTCTGCGTCAGCAAAAACAGGTCGTCGAAAAAGATATCAAGCCGGTGTACAGCCGGGCGCGTAAATTGTTGTTCCGGGAAACGTCGCTGATCAAGCCGCATGACCAGAAGCATCTCGATTCGCTGCTGGATAACAATGCGGTTCTGCGACAGATCTACGATAAAAGTCAGGAGCTGCAGGAGTTGTGGCGTCGTCGTGGACTCAAGTCCAACGAAAAGATGCAGGCATTGGTCGAATGGTGCCGGGAGGCCGAGGATAGCGGTATTCGCTACCTTGAGGAATTCGCTGCGCACCTGAAATCTTACGCGCTGCGTCCAGCCTGAGGCTGACGAAAACAATACGCCCCTGCTGAGTGATCAGACAGGGGCGTTTTTGTTTGTGGCGAATGAGTGCGGCGCTTTGTCAGGCGTCAGTCGCCATGACGCGATAGAGGCGATAGCAGACCTGGCCGGCTGTCTTTTCACGATGCAACTGCCAGTTTTCAGGTGCCGGTACTGATTGCAATTCGCTCTCGTGCTCAATATAAACCCAGCTGTCAGAACTGACCCAGCCGTTGTCGCGAATAAGCGGGAGCAGGCGGCTCAGCCAGTTCTGCCTGAAGGGCGGGTCCATCATCACAATGTCGGCGGCCTGCGCTGGCTTTTGTCCCAGATAGGCCAGAATGTCCTGGCATTTAACGCTGGCATCAGTGCAGCGAAGCGTTTTCAGATTGGCGCTCAGGGCATCGGTGAGCGGTCGCGTATGATCGACAAATTCGACCTGTTCTGCACCCCGGGACAAGGCTTCAAGACCCAGCACGCCGCTACCCGCAAACAGGTCAATGCAGCGGGCGCCAGGCACCACGGGCATGAGCCAGTTAAAAAGCGTTTCGCGCACCCGTGAGGGTGTCGGGCGCACGCCGCCAACGGCGGGGAATGTCAGGGTTCTGCTGCGCCATTGACCACCGATAATCCGCAATTCACCGGAGTCAGCCTGGCCTGCGGTTGGGCGACGAGACGATATTTTTGACGGGCGAGAGGGCGATTTGCGCGGCATGTTCAACCTGTTTTTACTGAGTTTATGCTTTCAGTGGTGCGTCGATTACTGGCGTAACGTCGTGCGCCAGATGTTTGGCAGACGGGTTTGCAGTGTATCGAAAAGCAGCGGCATTTGGACGATCTTTGTGTGGGTGGATAGAATACGTTTCTTTATGAGCCTGGTGATGGTTCGCCGCACGCGAGCTTAGGCACCTTGATGTCTGTGCATCAGTGACTCGGCCTGACATACTGCACCACGATTTTTCTCCTTATCGACGGAAACGAAATGATGATGTCTGAATGGATAATGATGGGGCTGCTGGCCTTACTGGTTCTGCTGTTTGTAGTGGAGCTGGTTGGGCGACATCGTAGTCTGCCCAAACCCAAGCCGGTGCCCCAGCGCCAGCCAGAGACTCAGGCGGGTGCCCGTGCCGTCACGCGTGAGACGCCACCATCCGCGCCGGAAGAAACCGGTGACAGTGCGGTCGCTGAACCCGTTGCCCCGCCGTCGTCCGGGACAGAGTCTGCATCGACACCTGAAACGGTGACAGATAGTGTTCCAGAGCCAGAGCCAGAGCCAGAGCCAGAGCCAGAGCCAGAGCCAGAGCCAGAGCCAGAGCCACAGGTCAGCGTTTTTCAGCGTATTAAAAGTGGTCTTGGGAAGACGCGTGCAAACTTCTCCTCCGGTCTTGCTGATCTGTTCAATACCGGCAAATCGGTCGATGACGATTTGCTGGAAGAAATCGAAACCACGCTGCTCACCGCCGATGTAGGGATTACCGCAACCACAGAAATCATCGATGCGTTGACTGAAAAGCTGGAACGTAAGCAGCTCAAGGATGGCGAAGCTGTCCGGCAGGCCCTTAAAGAGCAGCTGCGTGGACTTCTGACAGAAAGCACCGCACCGTTGACGATCAAGTCCGATAAAGGGCCGTTCGTTATTCTGATGGTGGGCGTCAACGGGGTGGGTAAAACCACAACCATCGGCAAGCTGGCACGCCAGTTCAAGAACGAAGGCAAATCAGTAATGCTGGCAGCGGGTGATACCTTCCGTGCGGCGGCGGTGGAACAGTTGCAGGTGTGGGGCGAACGCAACGATGTACCGGTTGTGGCACAACACACGGGTGCTGACAGCGCCTCGGTTATTTTCGACGCCGTGCAGTCTGCCCAGGCCCGGGGAGTGGATGTTGTGATTGCCGACACTGCCGGTCGCTTGCAGAACAAAGACAACCTCATGAGCGAGCTTGAGAAAGTTGTTCGCGTGATGAAGAAGCTGGACGACAGCGCGCCCCATGAAGTCATGCTGGTACTGGATGCCGGCACGGGTCAGAACGCCCTGAGTCAGGCCGAGGTGTTCCAGCGGGCTGTGGGTGTCACGGGTATCACCCTGACCAAACTCGACGGTACCGCCAAGGGCGGCATCATCTTCGCCATCGCGCGTCAGCTGAAATTGCCTATTCGCTATATTGGCGTCGGTGAACAGGTCGAGGATCTGCGCCCCTTCGAATCGGAAGCTTTCGTGGAAGCGTTGTTTGACGAATAACATACGCCAGCGCAGCCGGGAGTTCGCCAGGTGATCCAGTTCGAGAAGGTCAGCAAGCGTTATGAGGGTGGTCATACTGCACTGCAGGGTGTCGATTTTGAGCTCAGCCGGGGCGAGCTTGCCTTTCTGACCGGCCACTCCGGGGCAGGTAAAAGTACGCTGCTGAAGCTGATCATGTTGATGGAACGTCCCAGTGCGGGGCATGTCATTGTCGGTGGGCAGCGGCTGGACCAGTTGCCCCGGCGACAGATTCCCTTTATTCGCCGGCATATCGGGGTTGTGTTCCAGAATCACCAACTGTTGTTTGATCGCTCTGTGTTTGACAACGTCGCCATGCCCCTCGAGGTCACCGGCGTGCCGCATCGGGATATCGGCCGACGTGTGCGGGCGGCGCTCGACAAGGTGGGGCTGCTCAGCAAAGAGCGGATGAATCCGATTCAGCTCTCCGGCGGTGAGCAGCAGCGTGTCGGTATTGCTCGGGCCGTGGTGAACAAGCCCCCGCTGCTGCTGGCGGATGAGCCGACCGGTAACCTTGACCCCGGGCTGTCAGCCGACATCATGCATTTGTTCGAGCAATTCAGTCAGGTGGGTGTGACTGTGCTGATCGCGAGTCACGATATTGCTTTGATCCGGCATATGGAGCGGCGCGTGCTGACTCTCCGGCAGGGGCGGTTGACCTCCGGTGACAGCATGCCCGATGAAGAGGTGTTGTATGGCCGCTAATCGGGGGGTAAGTCGAGCATCGCAAAAGCCGCCCGCCAAAGGCAAAGAGCGGCCGGCGCCGGGTCGGGGAGCTGCCAGGTCCCGGACGCCGCTGCAAGAGCTGCTCGGCAGCTATCTGTCACATCATCGTAAAACGGCAAAGGACAGTGCGCAGCGGTTGTGGCGTTCGCCGGTCGCCAGTCTCATGACGTGGATGGTAATGGGCATAGCCCTGGCTCTGCCGGTAGGTATGTTGCTGCTGCTGGGTAGTTTGCAAGGGGTGAGTGCAGGTTGGGACAGCACAGCGCGGATCACGTTATACCTCGAACAGAATGCCGGTGGGGACACGCTGGATCGTATGCGTATCCAGCTTGCCAGCCGAAAGGATATTACAGATGTGACCGTGATTACCCGGGAAGAGGCGCTAGCCGAATTCCGGGCGTCATCCGGTCTGGCTGATGCGCTGGACTATCTGGACGAAAACCCGCTGCCCGACACCCTGTTGCTGACGCCGAGCGCTGATATTCGCAACAAGCAAGGAATGGAGGCGCTGGTCGATGAGCTTGAGCAGGTTGATGCGGTGGCGCGGGTGCAGGTGGATCTTGGCTGGCTGCAGCGGCTGAATACCATTACCGATTTGCTGGGTCGCGGTGTATGGGCGCTGGCGTTGTTGCTTGGAGCGGCGGTGGTGCTGGTCATTGGCAATACCATCCGGTTAGCCATTGAAAACCGGCGCGATGAAATACTGGTCGCCAAACTTGTCGGCGGCACCGATGCTTTTGTGCGGCGCCCCTTTCTTTACACGGGCATCTGGTATGGTCTGGGCGGCGGCATTATCGCCTTCGTGCTGCTTGAGTTGACCTTGTGGTGGATGAGCGGGCCGGTGGAGCATCTGGCGAGCCTTTATCGTAGCCAGTTCGAGTTGTCAGGATTAACCTTTGAGGGCACGTTCGCCCTGCTTCTGGCGTCGGTGCTGTTGGGGTGGCTGGGTGCCTGGCTGGCAGTGAAGCGGCATCTTGACGCTATTGAACCCAACCAGATTGAAGCCGGGCACGCATGAGCCGTGTTCGGCGGTGATCGACGATTTCGGAATCACCGTATAGCTAGGCTCAGGCCGATGTAGTACTACTGGTAATAGATGAACGTTGATGAGACGGACTTGATTAAACAATCGTCACAGTCGGCAATTTACTATTCCAACGTTCGATAATTCGAGGTTCTATATACAGTCTGTATGGAACTTCAAGCCCAGTTGGCGATCCTATCTTCCCGTTGCTATAGTATCGGGTCGCCACGTAGCGGAGGACAGAGATGGGTACCAGCTTACAGCTGACAGACAAAATGGTGCCAGGCGCCAACCTTGAAGCCTATATTCAGGCTGCAGGTAAAATCCCAATGCTCACTGTTGCCGAAGAGCAGGAGCTGGCGGAGCGTCTGTATTATGACAATGATCTTGAGGCAGCACGCCGGTTGGTCATGTCACACCTGCGGTTTGTGGTTCATATTGCCCGCAGTTATTCCGGTTACGGTCTGGCACAGTCTGATCTGGTTCAGGAAGGTAACGTTGGCCTGATGAAGGCCGTTAAGCGATTTAATCCTGAATACGGTGTGCGTCTGGTGTCATTTGCCGTGCACTGGATCAAGGCCGAGATACACGAATTTATCCTGCGCAACTGGCGGATCGTCAAAGTGGCGACCACCAAGGCCCAGCGCAAGCTGTTCTTCAATCTGCGCAGCCAGAAAAAGCGTCTGGCGTGGTTGTCCCATGCCGAGCTCAATGCAGTGGCGGCTGATCTGGGTGTCGAACCCAAAGTGGTGCGTGAAATGGAAGGTCGTCTGGCATCCCATGACACGGCATTCGATGGCCCGATGGATGATGACGACGATTCAGCCTACCAGGCGCCCGCGCATTACCTGGAAGATCGTCGCGGCGATCCGGCAGTTCAGCTGGAGAATACGGATTGGACAGAAGACAGCAACAGCCGTCTGCTTACTGCCATGTCCAGTCTGGATGAGCGTAGTCAGGACATCCTGCGCGAGCGCTGGCTGACTGAAAGCAAGTCAACGCTACACGAGCTTGCCGACAAGTATGGTGTTTCCGCTGAGCGTATCCGTCAGCTTGAGAAGAACGCCATGAAGAAGATTCGCCTGCATATGGGTGAAGCGGAAGCCGCGTAAACGCCTGCCATCTGCTTCTTGCAGTGATTCAGATAACGCCACTGAGCCTCGGCCAGTGGCGTTTTTCATTTCAGGCTTTTGATTCGGCCCCGGGCGGCTTATCAGACAGATCGGTGTCTCGGTAGGGCTGTATTCGCTATTATCGGGTTTTGACCAGATTCAAAGGCCCGCATTCCATGTCTTATCCCTGTATTTCTTTTATCGGTATTGGCCTGATGGGCGCACCCATGGCTGAGAACCTGATAGCTGCCGGTTATCCGCTGACTGTGTGGAACCGCACCGCTGCCAAGTGTGCTCCGTTTGCTGAGCGGGCGACGATTGCCGCCAGCGTGGAGCAAGCTGCGAAAGCTGCCGATATTGTGATCGTCATGTTGGAGAACGGCGCCGTAGTTGAGCAAGTGCTGGTAGAGCAGGGTCTGATCGCGAATCTGGCTCCGGGCAGTGTGGTGATCGATATGAGCTCGGCGCCACCCACAATGGCTCGATCGCATGCCGCGCTCTGTGCCGCGCGTGATATTGGCTATCTGGATGCGCCAGTTTCCGGCGGTACGGTTGGTGCCACAGAGGCCGCATTGAGCATCATGGCAGGCGGGGATGGTGACACGCTGGAGCAGGTCAGAGCAGTGCTCGAAACTCTGGGGCGTGTTACCCATATTGGCCCGGTTGGGGCCGGGCAGTTAGCAAAACTGGCCAATCAGGCGATTGTCGGCATCACCATCGGAGCAGTATCAGAGGCGCTGTTGCTGGCGGCAAAAGGTGGTGCCGACCCTGTCGCTGTGCGGGAAGCCCTTATGGGCGGTTTTGCCAGCAGCCGTATTCTGGATCTCCACGGTCAGCGCATGATTGACCGCAATTTTGAGCCGGGCGCACCTGCGCGCATTCAGCTCAAGGATATGCGGATGATTCTCGATGAAGCGCGAAATGAGCAGCTGACCCTGCCGCTGGCGCAGCGGGTGCATGATGAATACCTCGCATTATCGGCCAATGGGCAGGGTGAAGCGGATCATAGCGGACTGTTGCTTGCCCTTGAACATATAAACGGCGTGCGCCTGGGTGAGCCGTCACTGCCCTCGCGGGCACAGCCTCGAAAGGACTGATCATGCCCCGATTTGCTGCCAATCTGTCGATGCTCTTCACAGAGCTACCGTTCCTTGAGCGGTTCTCCGCAGCCCGTGACGCCGGCTTTTCCGGTGTCGAATATCTTTTTCCCTATGAGTGGCCGCCGCAGGAGCTGGCCGCATTGTTGAAAGAAAACGGTCTGGTGCAGGTTTTGTTTAATCTGCCACCGGGTGACTGGAATGCCGGCGAGCGCGGTATCGCTTGCCTGCCGGATAGAGTTGACGAGTTTCGCCAGGGCGTGGAAAAGGCCATAGCCTATGCGAAGGCCCTGGGGTGTCACCAGCTCAACTGTCTGGCCGGGTTGAAGCCTGCGACCGTCTCTGATGAGCAAGCCCGGGATACGCTGATCGCCAATCTGGTATGGGCTGCTGACCGGTTAGAGCCGCACGGCATTACCCTGATGGTGGAAGCGATCAATAGTCGGATTGATATGCCGGGATTCTTTATGGACACGTCACGCCGGGTTCTGGACGTCATTCGCGCCACCCGGCGAGACAATATAAAGCTGCAGTATGATCTCTACCACATGCAAATCATGGAAGGCGATCTTATCCGGACGCTTACCGCAGCGCTTGAAAGCGTCGGCCATATCCAGATTGCAGATAATCCAGGGCGTCACGAGCCGGGAACAGGAGAAATTGCTTTTGCTAATATTTTCAAAGTGCTGGATGATCTTGGGTATGCAGGGTGGGTGAGTGCAGAGTACCGTCCCAGCGGCCTGACACGGGACAGTCTGGACTGGATGCGTCCGTCGCTTTATGTTGACCGTCGCTGATTGCGACACCCTCTTACAATATGTTAACTGGTTGTTTAAGGTATGACTTCGTACCCTGTCCAAGTCTAATCAAAGCATAGCGGGAGGCTAACCGGTGAGAGCGCTGGTCATTGAAGACGATCACGATGTAGCAACGTATCTCGTTAAAGGTCTGAGAGAATCGGACTTTGTCGTCGATCATGCGGCGGACGGGAAAGATGGACTCATGCTGGCTGCCAGCGAAGAATATGACATCATGATTGTCGACCGGATGTTACCGGGCATGGATGGTCTGAATATCATCAAGACCGTGCGTGCGACGGGCAACAGCGTACCCGTGCTGATTCTGAGTGCACTGGGCGATGTTGATGACCGGGTTGAAGGTCTTCGTGGCGGTGGTGATGATTATCTCACCAAGCCTTTCTCGTTTACCGAATTGCTGGCGCGACTGGATGCGCTGGTGCGTCGCAACCGTCAAGCGCCGGAAACGGAGACAGTGTTGCGGGTCGCCGATCTGGAAATGGATTTGCTGGCGCGCACGGTCAAGAGGGCAGGGCAAAACATTGATGTTCAGCCTCGCGAATTCCGGCTGCTGGAATATCTGATGCGCAATGCCGGTCAGGTGGTCACCCGTACCATGCTGCTGGAGAAAGTCTGGGATTATCACTTTGATCCTCAGACCAACGTGATTGATGTTCACATCAGTCGTCTGCGTGCAAAGATCGACAAGGAGTTCGAGACGCCTTTGCTGCAGACTGTCCGGGGTGCAGGATACATGTTGCGTGAAGATACTTAGTCAGCTCAAAACGTCTACCTTCCAGCTGGCTCTTCTCTACATGGTGGTTTTTGCCACCTCCGTATTTTTGTTGCTGGCGTTTATCTACTGGCGAACTGCCGGTTTCATGACCGAACAAACGGATGAAACCATCGAGGCGGAAATCGCCGGTCTTGCTGAACAGTATCGGGGGCGAGGCATCAACGGCCTCGTCACCGTGATCCGGGAGCGTGTCTCCCGGGACCCCAATGCCAAATCAATTTACCTGCTGGCGACTGACGACTACCTCAAGCTGGCCGGCAACCTGTCTACGTGGCCCGGTGAAGCGGGATCCCAGAATGGCTGGATCAATTTTTCGCTCAACGAAGCTGTAGGCTGGAAAGGCCCGGTCAGGCTGGCGCGTGCGCGGGTATTTGAAGTCCAGGGCGGCTTGCGCCTGTTGGTCGGCCGTGACGTCCAGGAGCTGACCACGCTGAAGCGTCTGATCGAGCGTGCCATAAACTGGGGCATGGGGATCACGCTGGCACTGGCGTTGCTGGGTGGCTTTATGATGAGTCGCAGTACCACCCGTCGTATTGAAGTGATTAACAAGATTTCCCGCCGGATTATGAACGGCCACCTGTCGCTGCGTATTCCTACCCGCGGCACCAGCGACGATTTTGACCAGCTTGCCGAAAACCTGAATCAGATGCTCGACCGCATTGTGTATCTGATGGAAGGGATTCGTCACGTCTCCGACAGTATTGCCCACGATTTGCGCACCCCGCTCACACGGTTGCGCAACCAGCTCGAAACCACGCTGCTCGCGGTTGATAACGACGAAGCCCGGGAGCCAGCGGCCAAAGCGGTTGCCGAGGCGGATCAGTTGCTTGCGACCTTCAATGCTTTGCTACGTATCGCGCGCCTTGAAACCCGGGGTAACGCGGCGGATAAAACCGTGGTCATGCTGGGCGAACTGGTTGCCGATGCCTGCGAACTCTACGAAGCCGTAGCCGAGGATAAAGAACAGACCTTTGAGCAAGCCATCAGCAGCGATGTGAAGATCGAGGGTGACCGGGACTTGTTGTTCCAGATGGTCAGCAACCTGATCGACAACGCCATCAAATACACACCAGAATCCGGAGACATCCGCGTTGCAGTCGACAGCATTGCCGGAGAAGCGGTGCTGGAGGTCAGTGACAGCGGAATCGGCATTCCGGACAGTGAGAAGAGCAACGTTTTCCAGCGGTTTTACCGGGTCGGTAAAAGTCGTTCATTGCCCGGTAATGGACTGGGTCTGAGCCTGGTGAGTGCCGTCACAGAAATCCATCAAGGGCGCATCGAGCTTAGCGACCGGCGCAAGGGCGCTGAAAATCCCGGGTTGAAGGTGCAGGTTTACCTGCCGTTGTATCAGCCAATCAAGCGTCGGGTAATGCGAGGACAGCAACAGGGCGCCGCGGACGACAACGCAGACGACAAGACTGTTGCTGGTGGCGATGCCGACCTGGGCGCCCGATCACAAAGCTGAAGGCAGATCAGTCAGCGCCCGGGGAGTAGTCTGAAATCGGGTTCAGCTGCGAGCGGCGTTGCCGCGAAAACGGTTTACAATTTTTTCAACGCGCTGAATCTGGCTGCCGTAACGAGCCTGCAAGCTGTCCCATTCGCCTTCAAGATGCTTCTGTTCAGCCATGGCGTACGCAATCAGCGTGTGGCGGTTGATTTTGCTGGTAATGCCCAGGCTATCAAGCTGATAACCAACCGAGTCCAGCCCCTTCAGAGCAACATCTAGCAATGCCTTGCTGTTCATTTTCAACACCTCAGTATGGAGAGTTTGCGCGCTCCGGACGGTATGACATGACAGAGCGAATGCGCATCAGTTTGAGGGGCACTCTAGGTTGCCTGTCTAGAATGCTCAACCTAATTATCGCGCGTTCAGCGGAAAACAGATACCTGAATAAAGTGTAATTGGATGGCCACTATCAGGTAACGCCATGTGTGGAGAATAGGTACTGTCGAGTAAGACAGTGATCTGACGCGGCAACACTGCCGGTTAAATCATTGTTCCCTCCAGCACAGCGCTAGCCTTAACCCCGCCTTTGCGGGGTTTTTTTATGTCTGCAGAAAACGTGGGCGTCAGGAGATGTATTCGATAGCGGTGATTAACCAGGTGACCTGGCCATTCGGGGTCTCAACGACGGCTTCATCGTCCACTTCCTTGCGTAATAAGGCCCGGGCCATCGGCGTATCGATGGAGATATAGTCTTTACGGTCGAAGATTTCGTCGTAACCCACGATACGGAAGCGCCGGCTCTCGCCCGCATCGTTTTCGACCTCCACCCAGGCGCCGAAAAATACGCGGCCTTCCTGTTCCGATCCGTAGTCCACAACTTTCAGGTCAGCAAGGCAGCGGCGCAGATAGCGTACTCGCCTATCAATTTCACGTAGCAGCTTCTTGTTGTACTGGTAGTCGGCATTTTCGCTTCGGTCGCCCAGGCTGGCGGCCCATTGCACCTTTTTTGTGACCTCGGGGCGATGTTCCCGCCAAAGATAGTCCAGTTCTTTCTGCAGGGCGTTAAACCCTTCCCGGGTGATCAGCTTTGCTCGCATGCGAATCCGGTTCCTGAGTGTCAGGTGAAATAAAGGGGCTCAGTCTATCAGATGAGCCGTTTACTTCCGCTGGCATGCTGTGCAGACGGGGTTCGGGACGGGTTCTGGGGTGTAGTGATGAGCGTCACAACTCTGGAGAATAGTTAAAACTACTGCTTTAATTGGCGATAAACTGTTCAATAACGGCTGCATTTGCAGCGTTATTTCAATCGGCGTTATTTAAACCGAAAAGTTTCCAGGGATCCGGCCATGTATTCTTCGCCCACTGAACGTGTGTATCACAAGCATCTGCTCTGTCTTGCATTGAGCTTGGGGCTTGTGTCCGGTGGCGCGTGGGCGCAGTCAGCTGACGGCGACAAACAGGCTGTGTTCAGCTACGACGAGCGTTCGACCATGCACACCATTCCCTTCGAGGCGATGGATCAGGATGCCCTGGCGAATACTGTCATTGAAGGCGGTCTGGCAGCCCCGGCCGCTGGGGTGCCGGCTCGCCCCGTGACCCAGCCGGATGATGATTACTACCTGGATCCGCTGGCGCTTCAACCTCGTGATGAGCGCACTGACCTTGGCCGCAATGAGATACCTGTTGAAATCAAGTTCAGCTCACCGAGAAGCGTGCCGGGCCAGACCTTTGGCAACAACTATGTAATCCGGCCGCCTGAAAATCGCACCTACGAAGCCCAGGCGACCAGTCTAAGGGATCGCTGAATCCCGGCAAGCCTTCCAAAAACCTCGATGCATCAACTGGTCGCCGTGCTATCGGCGCGCCGCTCCAGCACATCCTCGTATAAAAAGTGCAGGGCCTGCCTGGCCTGATTCATCCGCGCCCGCGAGACGCGCAGGCGGGTCTGCAGATAACCGAAAAATTGCACCGTATCTTCCGTTCCCAGATTGTCCGGATCCTTCAGGTCATGAAAAACCAGAAAGCGACTGATCCAGTGAAGATAGGTTTGCTCGGTACGCTGGTTGAGTTTACGCGAATGGATAGCGTGATAGACACGCGATAACAGGCCGGACTGGCTCTGCTCCAGTGCTTCGGTCATGCTCATGGGACGTCTTTCCTGTGGATTTCTTGTTATTAGAGTGGCGGCATTCTATGACAAACGTTTGAAGGAGGCACTATAAAGCGGCAAAAGTGTGGGATTTCGTCAAAGAGCGGGTCCGGAGGCGCAGGTGCCAGGCCGGACCCTGGGCCGGAGTTACTGGTTCTTCAGTCCTTCCAGTTTGTCGATGTAACGCTGCATCGCGTCATCGTTAGACAGGCCCTTATACGACTCCCAGGCGCTGTATTTTGCGCGGTTGACGAAGTCCATCATGCCCGGCTTCTTGCCGCTGACATCGCCTTCGGTAGCCTGTTTGTAGAGGCCGTAGAACTCCAGCTTGAGCTCGTTTGAAGGCTGGAAATCGCCTTCCGCTGTCTGGATGTAATTCACGGCTTCGTCGAAGCGAGTCTTCAGATCACTCATGGTTATTCCCTGTGGTTGCTTTGATTTGCAAAAAAATAACGTGCGCCCAGTATACCGTCCCGCGCAGAAATACGTCATGCCAGACTGGGCCAGTCGTCGGCTTTCCTATTCCTGTGGAGATCCTATATTCTTGCCGCTTCCAACTACTTCGGAGATTTAAAATGCCTGCCAATAACCGGCTTCACGGTATCGTAAACCGGATCAACCAGTTGCCTGACTTTGCTCGTTCCCGTGCGCTATCGCTGTTTTTCGGAAAGGCTGTACCTTTCACCGGTACCACGGGCATCCGGATCGAGGCGCTGGACGAGCACCACAGTGTAATCAGTATCGCGAATAAGCGCCGGGTACAGAATCACATTGGCGGTGTTCACGCGGTGGCGTCATTGCTGCTGGCCGAATCGGCCACCGGTTTCCTGGTTGGCCTGAATGTGCCGGATGACAAGGTGCCGGTGATCAAAACCATGCGTGCTGATTATACGCGCCGTGCCCGCGGTGACATGCGGGTTGAAGCCTCGGTAACGCCTGAGCAGCAAGCCCGGATGAAAACAGAAGACAAAGGCGAGGCCGCAATTCAGGTGAAGATCCACGATGCTGATAACCAGGAACCGATCGAAATCGAGATGATCTGGGCGTGGACTCCGAAGCGTCGATAAGCTCTCGGAAACTACTTAAAGGATACTACGGAGCCGGTATTTACCTAGTTGCTGGCAACGTTTTGATTTGTTGGAATAATAATGGTGCCAGCTGGCAATAATTCGCCCACAGATTGAAAAATGATCAAAAATTGGCGATTTTTTGCTTGAGGGCACTTGAGCTCGTGTGTAAAGTTGCTCGGGTTGAATGGCGTATCAGGATGATGCGCTCAAAGGATTGAACAACGTTAAACTGGGATTAAGGGAGTAATCATGTCTAAGGACGGCTCTGTCGCGCCTAAAGAGCGCATCAATATCAAGTATGTTCCCGCCACAGGCGATCAGCAGGCAGAAATGGAATTGCCGCTGAAGATGTTCGTCGTTGGTGACTTTAAGGGACAAGCTGAAGAAACCCCCCTCGAAGACCGCAAAAGTATTTCCGTTGACAAGAACAACTTCAAATCGGTGATGAAAGAAGCCGGTCTGAGTCTGTCTACAACGGTTTCCAATCGTCTGGAAGATAACGCAGATGATTTGCCGGTCAATCTCGAATTCAAAGGTCTCGAAGATTTCGCTCCGGACAGTGTGGCCCGTCAGGTGCCTGAGCTGCGCAAGCTGATTGAGTTGCGTGAAGCCCTGGTTGCTTTGAAAGGTCCGCTGGGCAACGTGCCGTCTTTCCGTTCGAAACTCCAGGAAATGCTCGATAACGACGATGCGCGCGAAAAACTGCTCGCAGAACTGGATCTGGTCAGCAGTGGCGACGAGCCCTCGAAAGACTGATCACGAGCTGGATTTCGCCTGACTGACTGCATGAAGCGGTGAGTCCGGGACGCCTTTAACCGAAAACACAAACGTACTGAAGGGATGTGGTATGTCTGATACAGCCGTGCAGCAATCTGCTGCCTCTGAATCTACTGCTGAGGGTTCGCTACTCGACCAGGTTATGGCCAACAGCCGGATGAAGCCGGCCGACGAAGGCTATGATGTTGCGCGTCGTGGTGTGGCAACTTTCATCTCCAATCTGCTGAACAGCGACGAGAAAGGCCAGCCGGTCAACAAGGCGCTGGTCGACCAGATGGTGGTCGAACTTGACCGCAAAATCAGCGCTCAAATGGACGAGGTGCTCCACGCACCCGAGCTGCAGGAGCTGGAATCTTCCTGGCGTGGCCTCAAGCTGATGGTCGATCGCACTGATTTCCGCGAGAACATCAAAGTGGATATCCTGCATGCCACCAAGGCAGAATTGCTGGAAGATTTCGAATTTGCGCCGGATGTCACCCAGAGTGGCTTCTACAAGCACATCTACGCCACCGGTTACGGCCAGTTTGGTGGTGAGCCTGTTGGCGCCATCGTCGGCAACTATGCGTTTACGCCGTCCACACCTGACATGAAACTGCTGCAGTATGTGTCATCAGTTGGTGCCATGGCGCACGCGCCTTTCCTGTCATCAGTTGCGCCTACCTTCTTTGGTGTCGATAGCTTCCAGGAGCTGCCTGCTATCAAGGAGCTCAAAGCCGTCTTTGAAGGCCCGCGCTACGCCAAGTGGCGTTCATTGCGCGAGTCCGAAGATGCGCGCTACTTGGGCCTGACCGCACCTCGCTTCCTGTTGCGTACCCCATATGATCCGGTCGAAAACCCGGTGCGGGCGTTCAACTACAAGGAAGATGTCAGCGGTGATCACTCCAATTACCTTTGGGGCAACACAGCCTATCTGCTGGCCACGCGCCTGACTGACAGCTTTGCCAAGTACCGCTGGTGCCCGAACATTATCGGCCCGCAAAGTGGTGGCGCGGTTGAAGATCTGCCGGTTCACATGTTCGAGTCGTTCGGTCAGCTGGAAGCCAAGATTCCGACAGAAGTGCTGGTCACTGACCGTCGCGAATTTGAAATGGCTGACGAAGGCTTCATTGCACTGACCATGCGTAAAGACAGCGACAACGCCGCTTTCTTCTCGGCCAACTCGGTGCAAAAGCCCAAGCAGTTCCCGAATACCAAAGAAGGCAAAGAGGCCGAGACGAACTACAAGCTGGGTACCCAGCTGCCGTATATGTTTATCGTCAACCGCCTGGCCCACTACATCAAGGTACTGCAGCGCGAACAGATCGGTTCATGGAAAGAACGCCAGGATCTGGAACGCGAGCTCAATACCTGGATCAAGCAGTATGTGGCCGATCAGGAAAACCCGCCGGCAGACGTCCGTAGCCGTCGCCCACTGCGCGCAGCGCAGGTGACCGTCTCTGAAGTCGAGGGCGATCCGGGCTGGTATCAGGTGTCGCTTGCGGTCCGTCCGCACTTCAAATACATGGGTGCCAACTTCGAGCTTTCGCTGGTCGGTCGTCTGGACAAGGAGTAACGCGTGGACTGGGATGCCGTCGACGACGGTGTTCAGGTCAACGGGGGCAGTCTGTTCGAGCGACTCGAACGGGCTGCCCAGCCCGCAGGGACAGCGATGGGCGAGTTCACCAATGTAGTGGATTCCATCAAGCGGCATCTGGTCAGACTGCTCAATACCCATCCGGGTAGCAGTCCCAGTGCACCGGCTTTAGGGCTGGTGGACTTCAACGATGCCACCCTCGGGACCCAGGATCTGAACATCAGGATTCGCAGCGCGATCCGGCAATGCATTGAAAACTACGAACCCCGGGTAAAAAGGGTGGATGTAGTGGCATTGCCAGAGGGGCCAGACCCTTTGCAGCTGCGCTTCCAGGTGACGGTACACCTGCGCGTAGACTCCTCGGAAGACCGAGCCACGATTGACCTTCTGTTGGACGACAGACGCTATTATCGCGTGGTGTAACGTCGTGAAGTTAAACAGATTCTATCGAGACGAACTTAACTTTCTTCGTCTGCAGGGGCGTGAGTTTGCTGAGGCACATCCTCAGCTGACGCGCTTCCTGTCAGAGCAGAGTACCGATCCGGATGTGGAGCGCCTGTTGGAAGGCTTCGCGTTCCTGACCGGTAAATTGCGGGAGAAAGTCGAGGACGAATTTCCGGAGCTGACGCATTCGTTGCTGAACATGCTCTGGCCCAACTATTTGCGGCCGGTGCCCAGCACAACGATTATGCGATTTGATCCCCAGCTACATGCCATCAGTGAGCGCCAGACCATTGCGCGTCACACTGAGGTTCGTAGCCGGCCGGTGGGTGACCGCCGGGGCGCCACCCAATGCCGTTTTCGTACATGCCGTGATATCGAAATGTACCCGATGACCATGGCCGAGGCCAGTGCCGAGCATTCCCGCGAAGTATCGACGGTCACGCTGACATTGGCACTGCATACGGATCAGCCGTTGTCCGAGCTTGGGCTGGACAGCCTGCGTCTGTACCTGGGAGGTGATGCCTATACCGCCCAGACGCTTTACCTGTGGCTCAATCATTGCCTGACCCGTGCCGAAATGGAAGTCAACGGCGTGACCCTGTCGCTGCCAAAAGACTGCCTCAAGCCGGTCGGTTTCGGTAAGGATGAAGGCTTGCTGCCTTACCCCAAGAACGCCTACCCGGGCTACCGGATTTTGCAGGAATACCTCAGCTTTCCCGAGGCATTCCACTTTATTGATCTGACCGGTCTCGGTCGGTTGCTGCCGAATGTGCAGGCTGACGAGCTGAAGATCAAATTCCGCTTTAACCGGACATTACCGCCGGATGCCAAGGTGCGTGAAGACAGCTTTCAATTGTACTGCGCGCCGGCGATCAACCTGTTCGAGCATGAGGCGGATCCCATTGATCTCAATGGCCGTCAGACCGAATACCGGATGCAGCCGTCGAGCCGGTTTGCGTCTCACTATGAAATTTTCAGCGTGGATCAGGTAGAAGGCTGGCTGGACAGCAGTCCCGGCCGACCGCGTGGCGAACCGCGCATCTACAACGCATTCGAGAGTTTTCAACACCAGATCGAGCGCGATCACGACCGTACGGCACTGTATTACCGCATGCGGGTGAAAGACAGTGTGCGCGGTGATGGCTTTGATCACTTCATTTCGTTTGTGCGCGGGGATGAAAGCACCTGCCTCAACCAGAATGAAGCGATCTCGCTGACATTGACCTGCACCAACCGGCAACTGCCGGCACAGCTGGCGGTGGGCGATATTTGTGAAGCGACCCAAAGTACGCCCGCGTTTGCCTCGTTCCGGAACGTAACCCGGCCGACGCCGACATTGCGCCCGACGCTGGATGGCAGTTTGCAGTGGACTCTGGTGTCAAACCTGTCACTGAACTATCTCTCGCTGCTGGATGTGGACGCGTTGCGCTCTGTGCTGCGGGTCTATGACTTCAAGGCACTGGTGGATCGCCAGGCCGAACGGGTATCCCAGCAGCGGCTTGCCGGCATATCCGGGATTGAGACCAAGCCGGTTGATCGGATGTATCGCGGTCTGCCGGTGCGGGGTATTCAATCGACACTGACACTGGATCAATCAGCGTTTGCCTCGGAAGGCGATCTCTACCTGTTTGGCACGGTGCTCAGTCAGTTCTTTGCGCTATACGCAAGCATCAATGCATTTCACCTATTGGATGTGGTGAATTCGGAAAACCAGGAACGGTATACATGGACGTTGCAGACCGGGCAGCAGCCCCTGATGTAGTCGGCCTGCAGCCCGTTCTCGGGGATGCGCGCCGCTACAGTTTTTTTCAGCTGGTTGATCTTATCCATCGCCTGCACGGGGACGACCTCGAGCGATCGACGGATGAAGCACCGCAGAATGAGCGTATCCGCTTCTCATCGACGGCGAGCCTTGGCTTTCCCGGTAGCGATGTGCTGTCAGCGGTGTTGCCAGAGCACGAATACGCGCCTTATCAGATGGAAGTCAGCTTCCTCGGGCTGCACGGCTCGCAGTCGCCTCTGCCGGGTTACTACCTGGAAGATCTGGCCTGGGAACAAGGTCAGAACACCGGTATTCGCCGCTACTTTCTGGATTTCTTCAATCACCGGCTGGTCACGCTGTTTCATCGGGTATGGCGCAAGTATCGCTATTACGTGCGGTTTCAGCCGGGTGCGACAGATGCGTTCTCGGAACATATCTTTTCGCTGGTAGGTCTGGGCGACCGTGACCTGCGGGGCGACACCCCAATCAACTGGTCGAAGATGATGGCCTATGCCGGGCTGATGGCCGGCCGCAGCCGGTCGCCGGAAGTGGTCAGCGGTATTGTCGCCCACTGTTTCGATCTTGCTGACGTGGAAATCGAGCCCTGGGTGCTGCGCAAAGTGGATATCCCGGAAGACCAGCAAACCCGTTTGGGCGGCAACAATGCCCGATTGGGGGAAGACACCTTGATTGGCTCACGTATCCGTGACCGCAGCGGCAAATTCATCCTCCGATTGAAGGAGCTGACCCGTGAGCGCTTTGCTGATTTTCTGCCCAATGGCCGAGATCACAGCAAGCTGGTCAAGCTGGTGGAATTCACCATGCGCGAACAACTCGCTTACGACCTTGAGCTGGTCATTCGGCCGGAGGATGTCTTCCCGATTCAGTTGGGCGCAGACGTGCGTCTCGGTTGGAACTCATTCGTAAATCCAGTAGCGGGTGAGCCTCAACAACCCGTTCGCATTCAGATCAGGCGGTAATCATCATGTCGGCAGCCCAGCAACACAGTCTGAAACTGACCATCAGCAATCCCCGGGAAGTCTCCGGTGGTGCTGACATCCAGTGTGAATTCAGCACCAGGGGCGGCTCCATCGGCTCGGCTGCGAGCGATACCTGGAAGCTGTCGCCGCACCGCACCGGCGTGGTCTCAGGCCATGCAGAAATTCGCTTTATTGACGGCGAGTACTGCCTGATTGACCGCTCCGGGCGTACCTATATCAACAGTGCCAGCCTGCCGGTCGGTCGGGGGCGACGGGCCCGCCTGTCAGAAGGTGACATTATCCGGCTCGGCCGCTATCAGGTGCAGGCGCGGATGTTTTCGGCCACAGATGCCGGTTCATCTCAGCTTGCAGGCGAGCAAGACGATCATTCGATGATGCACCTGAGCGAAGGCGAGCTGCATCAGGGTAATACCGATGGCATTGTGCGTACCGATCCGCTGACCGGCCTGCAGCCGGCTATCAGTGAGCGGGAGCAGCGTGATCCGCTGGAAGGCATTGATCCACGTCCGGTTAAACCGGAACAAAAGGAAGACGAAACCAGCCGCCTGCTCGCGGACAACCCGCAGTGGCGCGGCGGTAAACCGGCGTCCCGGGAAGACGGTCGCGATGACCGTGATGTGGCGCTGGGATTGCCAGTTCTAAACGGAGGGAGAAAACCCATGTCGGAGCATCAGGGAACGATGGCGTCTGTACCGGCAGATCATGAATACGACGAGCATAGCCGCAAGCACATCAGTGGCGCGCCGCTGCTGCGGGGGATGGAGACCGATCTGAGCTTTCAGGATAGCGATGATATGCGGCTGTTTCTGGAAGAAGCGGGCCAGACGCTGAAAGCGACAGTGGCGGGCCTGCTCGACCTGCACCAGAACGAAGATACCCGGCACCAGGCATTGCGTACACGCCTGCAGCCGATTGAAGACAACCCGTTACGATTGGGTCAGGACTACGAAGCCGCCATGCAGACCCTGTTTGCCAGCGAGCGTAGCCCGGTGCATCTGTCTGCCCCTGCGGCAGTCACCGAAAGCCTGACCGGGTTGCGACATCACCAACAGGCCACCCAGGCCGCCATCAGCGAGGCATTGGATGCCATTCTGAGGGCCTTTTCACCGGACAACCTGCTGCGCCGTTTCCACGGTTACCGCCGCGGGCTGCAAACCGGCGAAAGCGAACCTGCCTGGGCCTGGGAAATGTATCAACACTACTACGACGAGCTGAGTTCCAGTCGCCAACGCGGCTTTGAGCGGCTCTTCGAGGAAGTGTTTGAACAGGCCTACGATCATCATTTACGTCAGCTACAAAGGGAGTCGATGCTGTGAATTATCGCAAATGGATCTTGCTGTGTGTTGTGCTGGGCCTTGCCGGCTGCAGTACGCCTTACAACGCTGTCACCAAGACTGCGAAAGTACTCTGGAACCCTGATATTCCGGTTGGTGAGCCGGAGGATCTGCCGAGCACCATGGACCTTACCATTCTGGCAGAGCCGGATGTGAACCCTAACGAAGCCATGCAGCCCACACCGATCAACTTCCAGGTGATCGAGATGGAAGACAGTTCGCGGATCATGGCGGCGGATTTCGATCAGCTGCTGACCGAACTGGAAGACTCGCTGGGTAACAACTACATCGACCACAGCGACTACACCATGCTGCCGGGCCAGTATAAATATATCGAGTCAGCCGAGCTGGATTCCGATACACGTTATGTTGGTGTCATCGCCTTTTACGCCTATCCCAACCAGTCCCAGTGGAAAAAAGTGGTCAAGGTCGATCCGATCGGCGGCCGGTATCACATCCTGATTAACCTGCGTGATCGCGATGTGATCATGCAGAAGGCGGATGATTAATCATGTCAGTACATAACCGCGTGGTGTGGAGTGATGGCCTGTTCATCAAACCGCAGCACTTTCAGCAGCAGCAGCGTTATCTGGAGCACCAGATCAACGAACGCGCCCAGGCCGTGTCTGATTTTCTCTATGGCTTCAGCGATCTGCAGTTGAACGAAGAGTATCTGACCTTTGGGCGTATCGGTCTGGTTCGGGCGCACGGGTTGTTCCCCGACGGCACCCGTTTCAGCCTGCCGGAAGAAGATGTCATGCCGGCGCCGATGGAAATCACTGATGCCTCGGTTGCCAATCAGGTGGTCTACCTGGCACTGCCGCTGGGCACCGAGAGTCTGGCGGAAGTCGAGTGGCCGGAATCCGGCGTATCAGGCCGCTTCCGTTCGCAAACGGCAGAAATTCGCGATCTTCACTCAATCGACGGCGATGCCCATGCGATTGATGTCGCCAAGGTCAATCCTCGGCTGATGCTGGAGCGGGATGATCGCAGCGCGTACGCCACGTTAGCCATAGGCCGGATTCTGGAAAAACGTCCAGATGGCAGCCTGGTCATGGACCCGAGCTTTATTCCGACCATGGTCAGCGTCCGTGCGGCGCCCAAGCTTCAGCGGTTTGTCGGTGAAATGGCCGGTTTGATGCGTGAACGTGCTCGTAATATTGCGGAACGTGTCGGCTCCCCCAATCAGGGCGGTGTCGCGGACGTATCGGATTTCATGTTGCTGCAGATGCTCAACCGCGCGCATCCACGGTTTATGCACCTGGCCCGTCTGCGGCAGTTGCATCCGGAGCGGCTCTACGAAGCCTTGCTGGAACTGTGTGGCGAGCTGGTGACTTTTACCGACGAAAACCGTTTGCCGCAGGAATACACCGCCTACGATCACGATCTGCCGGAGGCGTCATTCGCGCCCCTGATGCAGGTATTGCGTCAGTCCCTGAGCACAGTGCTGGAGCCACGTGCAATGGCGATCCAGTTGCAGCAACGCCAGTACGGCCTCACGGTCGCGCCGATCCAGGATACCCAGCTGATTGGTCAGGCGGAGTTCATTCTTGCGGTGCGCGCCGACATGCCGACCGACGATCTGCGCAAGCAGTTTACCCAGCAGTGCAAGGTGGCATCGGTCGAGAAGATTCGCGATCTGATCAGCCTGCAGCTGCCAGGTATCCCGTTGGTGGCGCTGCCGGTGGCACCGCGTCAGTTGCCTTACCACGCCGGATTTACCTACTTCCAGCTCGATGCCCGCAGTCAGGCATGGCAGATGCTGGAGAACGGCAGCGGTTTCGCCTTCCACGTGGCCGGCGAATTCCCGGGCATTGAAATGCAATTCTGGGCAATCAGGAGCTAGAACATGCCAGAGGCAAGCGTAATGGAAGCGCCACGGAATGAGGATGCATTCAGCCAATACCTGTTTGATGAGCCCGCGGAAGCATCACGGGGTACCGCCGATGAAACCTTCCAGCTGCGAGGCTTCGAAGGCAATCGTCTGGTAGACGCCGCAACGCCGTTACTGGGTTTGGTGATCCGTGTGCGTAGGCTGGCGGACTTCAATCAGGTGATGTCGCTCTATCAGCAGGTTGTCGATGAAATCACCGATATTGACCGGGAGCTGATCGAGCAGGGCTATGAGCGCCCAACGGTTGTGGCCTACCGGTACGTGTTGTGTGCGTTCATTGATGAAGCTGTGCTGGGCACCGATTGGGGCGCCCACAGCATCTGGTCACAGACCTCTCTGTTGTCCCGTTTTCACAACGAAACCTGGGGTGGTGAAAAGGTATTCGCCATCCTGTCACGGATGGAGCAGGAGCCCGAGCGTTACCGGGACATGCTCGAGTTTATCTACCTGTCGCTGTGCCTCGGTTTCGAGGGACGCTACAAGGTGATGGATAACGGACGTGAAGAATACGAACGGATTATCGCCGGCCTGTACAGCCAGATCGAACATTTCCGGGGCGAGCCTGACAGTAACACCCTTGGCCACGCACTGGACAATGTTACACCGGCTCGCAACCGGTTCCGCAACGGGCTGCCCCTGTGGGGAATGTTTGGTCTGTTTGTCGGCGCAATGGCGACGATTTACACGCTTTACTCAATAGCGCTGGATGACCGCATCAGGGATGTGCTCAGCGTACTGGATCAACTCCCGAAATAAGGAGATCACTGTGCTTCGGGTCGAACTACCTGCGCTGATTGGGCGCCTCAATGAAGTCTGTCGCGAGGGCATGGAAGCCTCGGCGGCATTGTGCATATCCCGCCAGGGTGCCGAAATCACACCGGCGCACCTGCTCTTTAAACTGCTGGAAACGCCTTACTCGGATATTCGCCAGATGCTGGATAATGCGGGTGTTGATCCGTTTCAGTTGCAGCCGGTGCTGGGTGAAAGCCTGAACGGCGAGCTGCAGAGTGCGGAGCCGTATCCGTCATTTTCGCCGCTGCTGATTGAGCTGATTCAGGATGCCTGGCTGCTGGCGTCTGCCGAGTTTGGTCACCGCGAATTGCGCTCCGGGGTCATTTTCCTTGCCCTGTTGATGAATGTGGATCGTTACCTGATGCCGCAAGTCAGCCGGTTGCTGGTTGAGCTGAATCGCGAGCACCTGCGCAAAGCCTTCGACAGCGTGACTCGCGGCTCGCTGGAAACCCCGGTTGAGAGCGCCAGCCAGAGTGCGCCACAGGCAGCCAATGCCGGTGAAGGCTCGATGCTGACCCGTTACGCAACGGATTTCACCCGTCTGGCACGGGAAGAGAAATTTGATCCGGTACTGTGCCGCGATCCGGAAATCGACCAGATGATCGATATCCTCTGCCGTCGCCGCAAAAATAACCCGATCGTCGTCGGTGATGCCGGTGTTGGCAAAAGCGCCGTTGTTGAAGGGCTGGCCCTGCGCATTGTCGCCGGTGATGTGCCGGAACGGCTGCACAGTGTTGAGCTTTGGGCGCTGGATCTGGGCGCCCTGCAGGCTGGCGCTTCCGTGAAAGGCGAATTCGAGAAGCGCCTTAAAGGCGTGATTGAAGCGGTGAAAGACTCACCAACGCCAATTATTCTGTTTATTGACGAAGCGCATACCCTGATCGGTGCCGGTAACAGCGAAGGTGGTTCCGATGCGGCCAACCTGCTGAAGCCGGCACTGGCTCGAGGCGAGCTGCGCACAATTGCCGCCACTACCTGGCGCGAATACAAAAAGTATTTCGAGAAAGATCCGGCCCTGAGCCGTCGCTTCCAGCCCGTTGCCCTGGGCGAGCCGACCACCGAACAGGCGGTTCATATCCTGCGCGGTCTGCGCCCGGTGTATGAGAATGCCCATCAGGTACTGATTGATGATTCTGCGCTGAAAGCCGCCGCCGAACTGTCTGCACGCTATATCGCCGGTCGTCAGTTACCGGACAAGGCGATCGACGTGCTCGATACCGCATCGGCACGGGTCAGTCTCAATCTGACTACACCGCCACGCCGGCTGAGTCACGTTCGCAGCGAATTGCACCAGCTGAAAATGGAGCAGGACCTGCTCAGCCGTCAGCAGCAACTCGGGCAGGGCGCTGATGATGAGCGTCTGCAAGCCGTCGCCGGCAATGTGGATATGCTTCAGGAAGAAGCCGAGGCACTGGAAGAGCGCTGGGAAACCCAGCGGGAACTGGTGGCAAAACTGATTGCCGTTCGCGAGCAGTTGCTGGCGCCGGAAGACGCACAACCGTCGCTGTTCGACGGCGCGGAAGACGTCATTGCTGACGACAGCGAAACCACGACAGCTGACAGTGAAGAAGCACCGAAAGATGCTGAAACACTGCGTGCAGAAGCCGGTGCACTGGCGCAGGAGCTTGAGCAGTTGCAAGCCGATGAGCCGCTGGTCCATGCGTTGGTGGATACCCGTCAGATCGCCGAGGTTATCGCTGACTGGACCGGTATTCCGGTCAATCGCATGACCGCCGATGAGCTGCAGAAAATCACTCATCTGCCCACGCATCTGCAGGCCCATATCAAAGGTCAGGATCCGGCTATTCATGCCCTGCATCAGCATCTGCTGACCGCTCGCGCCGACCTGCGTCGTCCGGGCCGGCCAATGGGCGCTTTCCTGCTGGTAGGCCCCAGCGGTGTCGGCAAGACCGAAACCGTGGTGCAACTGGCCGAGCTGCTGTACGGCGGTCGCCAGTTCCTGACCACCATCAATATGTCGGAGTATCAGGAGAAGCACACCGTCTCGCGCCTGATCGGTTCACCGCCGGGCTACGTGGGCTTTGGTGAAGGCGGCATCCTGACCGAAGCGATTCGTCAGAAGCCGTATTCCATCGTGCTGCTGGATGAAGTGGAAAAGGCGCATCCGGAAGTACTGAACCTGTTCTATCAGGCGTTCGACAAGGGCGAACTGGCGGACGGCGAAGGCCGGCTGATCAACTGCCAGAACGTGGTCTTCTTTATGACCTCCAACCTCGGCTACCAGGCCATCGTGCATCACGCGGAACAGGAAGGTGAATTCGACGCCGCCGCGCTGGACGATGACCTCTATCCGATACTGGCGGATTTCTTCAAACCGGCACTGCTGGCCCGTATGGAAACGGTGCCTTATCTGCCGCTGGGCGAAGACACGCTGAACCGTATCGTGGGTGACAAGCTCGAACGGCTGGCGGATCAGATCCGTGACCGCTATCGCACCGTGGTCACACTGGAAGACGGTCTGGTGGAAGCCATTCGCAGCCGCGCAACCCGCAGCGAAAACGGGGCGCGGATGCTGGAGTCCATTATTGAAGGGGAGCTGTTGCCTCCCGTATCGCTTGCGCTTCTGGAGAAGCTGGCTGCACGGGAACCCGTGGCAAGCGTCAGCCTGGGTGTTACAGAAGGTCGTTTCACCGGAACAGTCAGCTAAGGAAAAGGACATGGGACGGATGCAGATGGAACTGCACACCGGGGTAGAGTTGGCAGTCGAGCTAATCAGGCAACCCGACAGGGCTGCCCTGCTGCAGTGCGCCAGCCTTCAGATGGAGCGGGTTTTCGGTGTCGACAAGTGTTGGCTGCTGGAACTCGATAGCAGCGGCCGTTCGCTGGTATGCCCGCGCCTGAGTGACACGCTGAGCTTCGAGTGCGATGACTTCTCGCATCCGTTTGCCCATGTTCTGCGCGAGGCACGCCCCCGCGGGTTGTCGCAAGAGGCCTGTGCGCGACTTGAGCACAAGGGGCTGAACAGCTTGTTTGAAGCCAGCGGTCATTCTGAATCGCTCTGGCTTCAGCCACTGCTGCAGGGCCAGAAGAAGACGCTGGGCGTGTTGGTGATGTGCGGTTCCGGCGATGCCTGGGAAGGCATCGTGGGTCAGCCGCTGTACGAAGGCTTGCTGAGCCTGCTGTGTCATCAATGGGATGCCCAGCGTGAGCGTCATGACCGTGTGTGGCAGCAACGCATGCTCAAGCGGTCGCTGGACCATCTGAAAGATACCGAAACTGAGCGCCAGAAAAACGAAACCCTGGCATCAACCCTGGTCGGGCTTTCACGGAGCATGGCAGATCTGCGCTCCCAGGTGATTCGCGCAGCGGGCAGTCAGCTGTCGGTTCTCGTGCAGGGCGAAACCGGCTGCGGCAAGGATCTTGTGGCGCGGGGTATTCACCAGTTCTCGTCCCGCAGCGAAGGGCCTTTTGTGGTGGTCAACTGCGCCGCGATTCCTGACAGCCTGCTGGAAAACGAGCTGTTCGGGCATACCAAAGGCGCCTTCTCCGGTGCGGATGCGGCCAAGCAGGGGTTACTGGCCCAGGCGGACGGCGGCACGCTGTTTCTGGATGAAATCGGCGATATGCCGCTGGCGCTCCAGTCCAAACTCCTGCGCGTGCTTGAGACCCGCCAGTTCCGTCCGCTAGGTGCGCAGGAAGAGTCACATTCGGATTTTCGTCTGGTTGCAGCAACTCACCAACCCCTGCAAACCCGGATTCGGGACGGGGCCTTCCGCCGCGATCTGTTCTACCGGCTCAGCCAGTTTCCGATCCGTGTGATTCCGTTGCGCGATCGTGAAGAGGACCTTGAGCAGTTGTGCCGTCACTTTATCCGCGGCTTCAAGGAGCGCGAAGGCAGCGGACCACTGGGCATCAGCAGCCAGGCTCTGCAATTTCTCGGGCAGTACAGCTTCCCAGGCAATGTGCGCGAACTGCGTAACGTGATCGAATTTGCCTGCCTGCAAACCGTGGCAGGTGACGATATTCAGGCTGAGGATCTGCGCCTTGATGAGATTGCGCAGAACGAACCGGAACGTGATGGCGCCGACAGTGGCGTTGCCATGGCAATTCAACCGGGCGTCCCTTCGCTCCACGAGATTGACGATCTCCGGGCGGCATCCCAGGCCTTCGAGGCGGCGATTATCGGCGCCCGTTTGCGCCAGTACCGGGGTAACCGTGCCCAGGCAGCTGAGAGTCTGGGTTTGCCCAAGCGAACGCTGGCCCACAAATGCCAGAAATTCAACGTGTCGGAGGCAGGATGACGCGGTATCGATTACAAGGTCATATCAGCGCGACGCTGGTGCTGTTGGGCTTGATGGTGTCGGGGCTGGTTCATGCCGCGCCAGCCACTCCGGTAGCCGCCGCAATGCGCTGCACCCAGGAACCGGCAAGGCTGGAGCGGTTGGCCTGCTTTGATGCAGTGTTCAACACGCCATTGCACAAGGCAGAGAATGCCACCCAGACCATGCCCGGGCGCCAGCCAGTGCAGTGGATTGCGGCCTATTCCCAGGAAAATCGCCGGGCACCGCAGGACGGCGCGCTTCAGGCCAATGGTGACGCCGGCCAGATGGTGACGGTGGCGGCATTGGGTGCAGTACCGCCGCGTCCGCTGCTCACCGTGCGCTGCCATAACAAGATCACCCAACTCGCCCTGATGATGCCCAAGCCGATGTCTGCCGAACGTGTGCGGCTGACCATGGCGACTGACAACCGCCAACAACAGCAGGTCTGGCGGGTCAGGGATGACGGGTATGTCCTCAGCGGCGGTCGCGGTTTGCCGGCTATCGATACCATCCGCAATTTGCTGGGAGCCGAAAGGCTGACCCTGAGCGCCGATCAGTCGGCAGTCGATGGTCTGGTCTTTGATCTTGCAGGTATGAAGGATGCACTCAATCCGCTGCGCGAAATGTGTCGCTGGTAAGCGGCCGGACGGGGCGAAAGGTAGAGCGTTATGCAGGCAGTAGAACAACATCCCTATGTGGAACAGGTCATTGAACCTCTGGCCGGTGATACGCCGATGGGCGATGCGCTGGGCGAAGATGCTGCGCTGGAGTTTCTTGAAAACGAAATCATGAAGATCGGCTCGTTGTCTCATATGGAGATCGACTGGCAGAAAGTCGAGCGCGAGGCGGTGCGTTTGCTGAGCGATCAGGCCAAGGATCTCAAGGTGCTTGGTTTTCTGTTGCTGGCGTTACAGCGTGGCGGTGATGGTGAGCGTTTTGCGCTCTCTGTACACCTGTTGTGCCTGGCAATGGAAAACTGGTGGACACATGCCTGGCCTTACCCCGGCGACAAGGGGCATCGGCCGCGGCGCCTGATGTTCGGGCAAATCATGCAGCGGGCCCAGGCTGAAGTCACCAAGGTCTCGTTTAACAGCGCAATGGGGGATGGCCGCAAGTTTTGCCTCGAAGCGCTGGATAAGCTTCACGCTCTTGTCGAAAGTCATTCGATTCCGCCAGACCCTGTAGTCGATCTGCGCCGCAGTATCGAGCGCTTGCCGGCAGCGAATGAAGAGCAGCAAAAACCAGCGGCGAGTGCGGCTCCGGCTGCCCCGCAGTCACGGGAAGCTGCGTCCGGTTCGTCAACGTCTTCGGCCTCTTCAGCGGCAGCATCACTGGTGGGCATGAATCTTGATCCCGGCAATGATCGCGCTACCCGCCAGAGCCTGCTAAAAGTCGCCGACATGCTGACGGAGGTTTCGCCTACAGAACCACTCGGTTATCAGCTACGCCGGTTTGCCATATGGCACAGTATTTCAACGTTACCGCCTGCCCGTGATGGTGTCCGCAGCGATCTGGCGGCAGTCAGTGCTGACAGGGTCGCAGAGTACCAGGAAAGCCTGACGCGGGGTGCGGATCTGGCGCTCTGGGGGCGCATCGAACAGAGTCTCGCTGTCAGCCCGTTCTGGCTTGAGGGTCATTACCTGAGCGCTCAGGCGGCAGAGCAGCTAGGGCATAGTGCCTGCGCCGAGGCTATCCGCCAGTCATTGAAAGCGTTTGTGGACCGTCTGCCCAAGCTCACCGAGATGACCTTCTCTGACAGCACAGCGTTTTTGCCGGAAGCGGTCAAAAGCTGGCTCCAGAGCAGTGGCGGTAGTAGTGGTCGTGCCGGCTCGGGTGAGCGCTGGGAAGAGGCGTTCGAGACGGCAAAAGGCGCACTCGCCGAGAAAGGACTGGCGCCGGCCATGCAGATTCTGGAAGACGGCCTCGCAGAAGCCGACGAGCCCCGGTCGCAGTTTTACTGGCGGCTGATGTGCGCTGATTTACTGCGCGAAGCGGGGATGAAAACGCTTGCCAAACAGCAAGTTGTCGATCTGCGGGAACAGAACCGAAATATGAACCTGGCCGAGTGGGAGCCGTCGCTAATGGCCCACCTCGATCAGTTGTCGTAGTCGATTTTTGGGAGTTTACCGGCAATCACGCGGTGAGAGTCGGTAGGGAAGTAATCGGGTAGCCACAAAGGTGGGTGTTTTGGCCCATCGCCAGGGAAAGCAGCAGGAAGTACAGATATGGAAGTCATCGCTCGCAAACTGATGTATATCGGTAAAAAAGTCTGGCCCTTCATTCGCGTCGGGGGCCCCATCGTCATCGCCCTTGGGCTGGGGCTGTTGTTGGCCGCCACCTGGTGGCTGGGGCCGCAGTGGGAATTCCGCGGTGAACGACCGCTGGCCAGCTGGGAAAGCCGCACGGTAGTGACTCTGGGGATCGTACTGCTGATTGCAGTGATCTGGGGCATGGTGATGGCCCGTCGGCTGAAAAAGGTCGATCGCGCCCGTGCGGATGAACAGCGTCAGGAAGAAGATCCGATTCTGGTTTATGAGCGCCGCCAGACTCGCCTGCTGGACCTTGGTCTGTCAGCACTCAAGGACAATATTCCGGGCCGCAACCGGTTGTACAAGCTGCCGTGGTATCTGGTGATGGGGCTGGAAGATGCAGGCAAGTCCAGCCTGATCCAGCGCTCCGGCCAGACCTTCACCCTGACCAACGTCGTCAAGAATCGCCGTACCGAAAGGAACCCGTTCGGGTTCGAATGGTGGGTGGGTGACGATGCGGTCCTGATCGACCCTGATGGTGAGTTGCTGAGCCAGCGTGAAATCAATAACTCCGGCGCCGCCCTGCAGGAGCGTCTGTGGAACCACTTTGTTCACTGGCTCGAAAAGAACCGCCCTCGGCGCCCGCTGAACGGCGTCATCCTGACGGTCGACCTGGCGCAGCTCAGCCGACTGGGCGATGGCGAACGCAAGGCGCAGGCCGTACTGCTGCGCACCCGTCTGCGGGAATTGATGGAGCATCTGGGTTCGCGCCTGCCGGTGTACATCAGCTTCACCAAAATGGACCTGTTGCATGGCTTTGGCGCCTACTTCCGCAAGCTGTCAAAAGCAGAACGGGAACAGCCGCTCGGTTTCACCTTTGAACTGGAATCACTGCAGGATCCGGATCAGTGGCTGGAGCAGTTCGATGCCCAGTATCAGGACCTGATCGAGCAGGTGAATCAGCGTTTGCCGCGCCTGCTGGCGGATACCCGTGATCAGGAAGAGCGCGCCGCAATCTATTCATTCAGCCGTCAGTTGGCGGGCCTGTTTCCGGTGACCCAGCAGTTCCTGGCGGAAATGCTGGCGGCCGATGCCTTTTCGACACCGGCACTGGTGCGTGGTGTGTACTACACTTCAGTGTTCCAGGAAGGTGTGCCGGAAGATGCCTTCATTGGCGCAGCGGCCCGTCACTATGGCCTCGCGGAGGCTATCCAACCGGCCCAACGAGGCGGTCAATCTGTAACCTATTTCAGTGAGCGTCTGTTCCCTGAAGTAATCTATCGGGAAGCGGGGCTGGCGGGCGACAACGTGCGGGTGACGCGACAGCGCCGCCGCTCACTTGCCACCGCAGCGGTGCTGTTTATCGCATCGGGCATTGCCATGACGGCGGGCTGGCAGCATTACTTCGTGCAGAATGCCGAAGCGGCGCAACAGGTCGAAAACCGGGTGCGTGGCTTTATCAATAACTGGCGTCCGATCGGCAGCGAGCTGGATCCTTCCGGCCGCAATCTGATGGAACCGCTCGACGATCTCCGCGAGGCCACACTGGCCTATGGTAACTACCGTGACGAGTGGCCATTGGTGGCCGATATGGGCTTGTACCAGGGCGACCGGATTGGCCCGGAAGTCGAGAAATCCTATCTCAACATGCTGGCGTACCAGTTCCTGCCGTCGTTGATGGTCGGCGTTATGGACGAGATGAACAAAGCACCGGACGACGGTTCCTCGCGGCTCCCGCACTTGCGTGTATTGCGCATGCTCTACGATGGTAGCGGTCGCCGCGACGATATTGTCGACAGCTATATGGAAGCCTACTGGCAGCAGCGTTATCCGGGGCAGCGCTCGGTACAGGAACGCCTCAGCCAGCACCTCACTTACGCAATGGCCTACACCGATCTGGGCAAGTGGCAGCAATCCGGTGACCGGGCGGCGGATATGGCGTTGGCGCCTTTCCAGAGCAGTGTGCAGTGGTCGCAGCGCGAGCTGGGCCGTCTGGCCACGCCGGACCGGGTCTATCGTGACCTGAAATCCAAAGGCATTCACGATCTGACTTCGCCTCTGAATCTGGAGGCCAAGAGCGGCCCGGCGTTTGATGCCGTATTCGTCCGTATTGATAGCGACGGCCGGCCATTGGAAAGCCTGCCGTCGGCTGATCAGGATCCCATGCGCATACCCCGAATGCTGACCCGCGAAGGATTGCAGGGCTATTTCACCCGCAAGTCTGCGTCTGTGACCGAGCTGGCGCTGGTCGATGCCTGGGTGCTGGGGCGTCGGGATAATGTGGATTTCAGCGAATCGGATGAAGCCGAACTGCAAGCGGAATTGCGCGACCAGTATGCCGAGGATTACGTCAAAACCTGGCGCAGTGCCTTGAGCCACCTGGATGTGCGCGCTTTCCGTGACATCAATGATGGGGTCCGGATTCTGGACAACCTGACGGGTGGACACAAGCCAATGGTGCAGCTGCTGGCGTCGGTCCGGGACAACACCCTGATCTTCCCGGCCAGTGAAGGCCAGACGGATGCCGCCGCCGAGGCACTGCGTCAGTCCGCCAACTATCGTCTGGCCGAGAACATCGAACAGCAGTTTGCGGGCCTGCAGGGCCTGCTGCGCAAGGATGGCGATCAGCCCTCGCAGATGGATAACATCCAGGAAGTCCTGCGCACGCTGCACGACTACCTGCGCAGTATTCAGGAGTCGCCTGATTCCGGCAAAGCGGCATTGGCCGCAGCCAGAGCACGGCTGACATTGGAAGGTGCAGATCCGATCTTCACCCTCCAGCGGCTGGCGCGCAATCAGCCTGCACCGGTCAACCGTATGCTGGACAAGCTTGCGACCGAGAGCTGGCGGGTGGTGCTCGATCAGGCGGTGGCACAGCTTGAACGCAAGTGGTATCAGGAGGTCTATCAGCCGTTCCAGCAGGGGCTGGCGCGTCATTATCCGTTCAGCTCGGGTGCTGGTCGCGATGCGGCACTGCAAGACTTCGAACGCTTCTTCGCACCGCAAGGCACACTGGACAGCTTCTACAAAGAAAACCTGAAACTGTTCCTCGAAGATCATCCGGAACACGTGGTGATGAGCAAGCGCGCGACACTGGTTCGTCGGGACGTAATGGCAGCGCTGGAGCAGGCTGAACAAATTCGTCAGGCGTTTTTCACCCGCAGCGGTACGCTGGATCTGGAGTTTGCGCTGGAGCCGCTGAACCTGTCGTCCAACAAGCGTCGCAGTGTGGTGAACGTGGATGGGCAATTGGTTGAATTCAGCCACGGACCGCGGCAAAGTATTCCGCTAATATGGCCGAATACATTGCGTGACTCGGTCGAAAGCGAAATCACGCTGGTGCCGATCGAAGTGAACCGCTCACCCCGCAGCGAAATCGCCCGCGGGCCCTGGGCCTTCTTCCGCCTGCTGGATAAAGCCGATATTACCGGCGTCAGCAGCAGCGCGATTGATGTGAAGTTCACTCTGGATGGTGGCAGCGCACGATACAGGCTTCATGCTGCGGGCAACGTGAACCCGTTTACCCAGAAATTGCTGGCGGGTTACCAGGTACCGCGCAGCCTGTATTAGTATCCGTAGGAAGACCTATTGTCAGCCCGCACCGCGCAGGCGACACTTCGAACCCGGCAGCTGGATTGTTGCCGGGTTATCGAACACATGAGTTCAGGGAACAGACGCGTCACGCATTGACCGGCATCAGGATGTCCGGTTTTGTAAACGTCAGGCAGGCGCGAACAGGGAGCGTTAACATGGGTAAGAAAGTCGTATTACTGGGCGATATCGGAACCGATCACGAAGGTTTTCCGCCCACCCCCGTCATTGCTGCCAGCAGCACCGTTCTTATGGACGGCAAACCGGTTGCCCGCATGGGCGATCCGTTGGCGATTCACTCCAAGCCCCACCATGGACCTCACCCCCGACAAATTGCAGCGGGTAATCCCACTGTATTGGTTGAAGGTAAACCGATCGCATTGACCGGTGATGCCGTCAGTTGCGGTGGTGTGGTGATTGGCAGCGGCTCTGGCGTTGGCGGTTAACACTAGCCACTATTACTTCTCTGCAGATTTTCGCCAGAGCGAGTGGTTTGCGTAATTAAAGTACTGAGCGATTAACGTATTAAGAGCTTCCGGGCGGGATTGCCCGGGAATGCAGGATGCACCGATCAGGAATCAAGGACGACACCATGCCCCAGCCCACCGGCCTGCAGTTCACGGCCCGTCTCGGGTCTTTGCCGGATGACACCTTCACGGTGGTGGAATTCGAGCTGACCGAAAGCCTCTCCGACCTGTTCCATCTCAAACTGGATCTGGCCAGTGCCTTTGATGATCTGGCGGTCACTGACGTACTGGATCAGTATGCCGAACTGGTGCTGTATCAGGACGGTGACGTTCTGCGACGCTTCCACGGCGTGGTGTCCTCTTTCAGCCGGGGCGATACCGGCCATCGCCGTACCCAGTACTCGGCTATCGTTCAGCCCGCCCTCTGGCGTTTAGGGCTGATGCACAACAGCCGTATCTTCCAGCAGCAGACCACTGAAACCATCGTCCAGACCCTGCTGGATGAGCGGGGTATCGTCGACCGTACCCTCAATCTCAAACGCCCTTCAGAAGAACGGGAATACTGCGTCCAGCACCGGGAATCCGATCTGGCCTTCGCCACCCGTTTAGCCGCTGAAGAAGGCTGGCACTACCGCTTTGAACACCGCCAGGGCGGGCATACGTTAATCCTGGCCGATCACCACCGGGAAGCGCCGGAGCTGCCTGAGGCCGGCTACAACGCCACCGCAGGCGGCAGCAGCCGCCAACCGGCGGTGTTCAGTTTTAATCCTGAAGACACCGTCTCCGTCGCCAGCGTGGCGCTGAAGGACTACACCTTCAAAAACCCGGCCTATGCCCTGATGCATGAAACCAGTGGGGCCGACGTGCCTCACCGGGATGATTACCAGCATTACGACTACCCGGGACGGTTCAAGCAGGATGCCAGTGGCCAGCCTTTTACCGAGGCCACCCTCGACAGCCTGCGTAATCAAAGCCGGATTGCCAGTGGGACCGGTAACCGGGCGGACTTTACCGCCGGGGCCAAGTTTGTTCTCAGTGAGCACAGTGCTGACTCCCTCAACCGGGACTGGTTGATTACCAGCGTCACCCACAAGGGCACACAACCTCAGGCACTGGAAGAAGACGGCGGCAGTGGCTCCACCACCTACAACAACCGCTTCAGCGTCATTCCGGCCGACCGCACCTGGCGCCCCCAGTTAAAAGACAGCCAGCGTCCCCGTATGGATGGCCCGCAAGTCGCCATCGTCACCGGCCCACCGGGGGAAGAAATCCATTGCGATGCACACGGCCGGGTGAAAGTTCGGTTCCCCTGGGACCGTTACTCCAAGAACGACGACAACAGCAGTGCCTGGCTCAGAGTCTCCCAGGGCTGGGCCGGCGGCAGCTACGGCTTTATGGCCCTACCGCGAATCGGCCATGAAGTCATTGTGTCCTTCCTGGACGGCGACCCGGATCAGCCGATCATTACCGGACGGACCTACCACGCCACCAACACTCCACCGTATGAATTACCGGCACACAAAACCCGCACCACCCTGAAAACCCAGACCCACAAGGGCGAAGGCAGTAACGAACTGCGCTTTGAAGACGAAGCCGACAAAGAACAGATCTACGTCCACGCCCAGAAAGACCTGGACCTGCTGACCGAAAACGACCGCACTGAGGTCATCCACAACAACAGCCACCTCACCGTGGACAACGACCGGGTCAGCCATATCAAGGCCAATGATCACCATACGGTGGATGGCGAGAAGCGGGAAAAAACCGGCAAAGACTTCAGCTTCGACGTCACCGGCACCGTCCACATCAAAGCCGGCACCGCCTGGCTCAGCGACTCCGGCCAGGAACTCCACATCAAAGCGGGCCAAAAAGCCGTGATCGAAGCGGGTGCTGAAATTACCCTCAAAGCCGGCGGCAGCTTTGTGAAGATTGATCCGAGTGGCGTGGCACTGAGTGGGCCGGCGATTAATCTGAACGCGGGCGGATCAGCCGGGAGTGGGGCTGGGCAAGCAGTTCAGGTGCCTGAAATGCCGGGGTTGGTGGAGAAAACTGGGGTTGTCAGCGTGGCGCCTGAAAAATTGCCTGAGGCTCCCAAAAGGCCGATGGCCAAGCCGGACCAGATACGTGCCATCAAGAATGCAGCGAATCAGGGTAAGGGAATCTGTCAGGTCTGCTCACCAGAATCACAAGGTGCAGTCTGATGAATAGTCGGGCCAGCCTTCCTGACTCAGAGAAAACGTTCCTCCTCATTGATGGGGCTAAAGTGAACGATTTATCTCAGGTCATATACCGTGAAGAAGAACGCCCACATTGTGATGCGCTATACCGACAGACCGAGCTCTCTGGTCTATCTGAAATATCACCGTGGTTGGTCGAGACCGGTATCAATAGCGCCTTGGCCCGGAAATGTTTCGATGAGTGGAAACATCTGGGGGCTGCCATCGTATTGCAGGCCGACTGCCCGTTTGAAGAAGTGATGGATCACCTGCGCGGGCTACTGATGGCTCGGCTGGTGACAGGTGATGAGGTGGTTTTCCGGTTTTACGACCCTGAAATCGCCCGGAACTTGTTGAGTCGGGATTCGAAGGGTGAGGGTAAGAGTCGGCTGATGGGACCATGTAGTGCAATCGCCATTCAGGACCGCCGAGTGGGAGAGTGGGAGTGTTTTTACAATGAGCAGCCATCAGGTGAAAAGCAGAAAGAGATGTTCAATATTCGCGAGGAGCATCAGGTTGCCATGGAAAAAGCAGCGGAACGAACTGCCCTGAGAAAACTTGAGCTCCATACTGAGACTTACTTTCCTCATTTGCTTCAACAGCCCGGCTCAACTGGGCGGGATTGGGGTTTGGTTTCTGCGTTGACCGCCGCAGCGAAAAAGCGAGGACTCGACAGTACGCGGGATATTGCCTTATACATCAACACTATCGGCTGGCTTGGGCATAATGCGTTTAAGGACAGGGATGTCCAAAACCTGTGGGAAGAAAATTCCGCAACCCTGAGCAAAGCCATAGCGCGAATTGCAGAATTCGCTGAGAAAAAGTCAACGGAGGGACTGGTTCATGGGTAGCGCTAACAGCTCAGCGTTTTTACAGGGTGCTGATAGCACCGAATCAGCGGCACAGATGTGCCCGCTCAAGCTTAAAACTGTCGCGTTGTATCCGGTGCGCTGGGCGATCAGTCAGGAAGAAACCGCGCTGCCTGCCAATTTTCGCCCTCCGGCCGTTGCCATTGGAAACACTCATTACTGTGTTCGAAAACTGACACCCGGTTGGGTTTACATGTTTTCGGAAGTCTTCGGGACGCTCCACGAGTATAAAGTTAACGAGCAAGGTGCAATAACGGAAGTGCAACCCGGGTGGAACTCTGTGTTACTTCCGGATGTTGATGCCCAAAGTGCTTTACCGTGTATCCACCATCCTGCAGAAGGGACGGTTTTATTGAAGTTCGTACATCATCGATGGACGGCTCGTTTGCAGGAATTGGTAAAAACGGATGCGCAAGTCCGCGAAGAGCACCTGCAATCATTCGACCTGAATGGACTCCCCGAAAAAGGCGAAGGCGTTAATATTGGCGAAACCGAGGCTTTAAATGGAGTGGTTGAAGATTTTCGACCGAATCCAGTGGACTTCGAGTGGAGCCTGACAGACTTTGCGCAGGGCGTCAGCGAGCCGGATTTGCAGGGGCAGTGCAAAAAGGAAACAGAATTTTCTTACTGCGTTGCCCTTGACGACGAAATCGGTATCGCCTCCGAATTGGGGCAACTGCATGCGTTGTATGTAAACCTGATCATGAATCACGCGGAGGAGAACGCATACGCCTACACCACCTCCCAGATGGTGGACGCGCTCATTGCCCGTGAGGCCAGCAAGAAGGAATCGGAAGACGACCAACAAGAAGTCACCGAGGAACTGAAAGAGCGCATCCGCTCAGGGGAAAAAGACGCGTTTGTTGAAAACTATCACAAACAGCTTGAAGAGTATGACCAGGGCCGGGCATTGGTATTTGATGACTGGAAGCGGTGGATTGGCTCCGGCCAGATAGCCAGGAAACTGGAGTTCAACGACTGTTACTGTGCTGAGGGGTTTGAGGCAGTCGAACAGGAGCTGGCCGATATACTGGATGGCTATGTCGGTGCGGAAAAGGGCAAGGAAGACGCCGAAAAGTGGCTGGCTGCGGACGAAGGCGAAGCCGGCACGGTCGGGAACACGCTAAAAACTGCGTTGTTCCTAGCATCTGCCACCAATAGTATCGCCCAGAAACTGAAAAATCTCCCCGGCTTTGACTATGGCAGCCTGAAGATAGTGGACAGTATCTTCGACATGCCGGCTTATGTGCGTGTGACCACTTCTACAGAGACGTTGATGCTGGAGTTTGCCGCCCCTGCCGCGAAAATGGGATTCTGGGCGAAAGACCCCCAAACTTGGCCACAGTGGAAAAAGTGGACTAAGGCCGTCCAGAAACGTTACGGCATTGACGTCTACCGGCAGGGAATAACCCTGGATACCGCGGCAGATCTGCTCCAGGCGGTCCACCGCAAATCACTGGAAGCAGCAGGTCATAACCTGTCCGAACTGTCAATGACGCCCCTGGCTGCCGGCATGGCGGACACAAGGATCAGAAACTACCTCAACAGAACCCTGATTGACGTGTTCCACTTGACCCCGGACTTCAAGGACAACCCCTTTGGCTGGCTTCATACCCGCCTGGACCCGGTAGTTGAAGGGATCAAACAGAACCGGGGCAAGTTCATTGGGGCCGTGACTTTCTTCCAGGCGATTAATGTGGCAAGCCTATATTCTGGACTGAAGAAGACACAGCAGGATGTCATGCTGGGCGACCGATCCACCCTCGACCGGTGGGGATACTTTGCATCTGGCCTATGGAGCATCGGCGAAGGTGTGGTTAACCTCAGCGGGTTGCTGGTCAGGGAGGAATACGCCAAGGCCCTGGGGGCGAACTTGTCAGCTGCTGGGGCCAGGGTGTCGGTGGCTATAAGTGGGGGCAGAATTGTTCAGTATTTCTCTCCTGTTGCAAGGAGTTTTGCGAGAACCACAATGAAGTACCTCCCCTACGTCGGGCCTATACTGTCGATAGTTCTGGAAGGTCGGATGGGCTACAAGGCCTTGTACACAGGCCATCACACGATGTTGGCGCTGTCCGGGGTCCAGATTGGGCTGAGCATCGGTATTACCTACCTAGCCTCTTTGGCGGTTGCGGGAGCGGTTACCGGGGCGGGTATTGCCGTAGTGCTCGTGGTAGGCGCGGTTCTGGTTGCGGTCTCCTTCGTCATCAGCATGGTACAGCTATACATCGCCCGGTCCCGGATCGAGGATTTTCTGTCATTGTCATTCTGGGGTAATGCGCCCACGCTGCGCTACTGGGATGAGCAGTCCCGGCCCTCGAGCGGAGAACTACTGGAGCAAAGCCGAACCGTTGTTTTCCAAGAGGAAGGCGCTGAAGTCAGGCGCTATTTCGAAGCGGAACTGGATGCGTTCTATTACATGCTGTTTTCTCCCATTGTGCTGATAACCGAGTACATGCCCAATCATCCGGCTATAACCCAGCAGGGGGAATATAAGGTCCTGTCTGAATTCACGAGTTTCGTAGTGTATTTCCCGGGTTTTATTGAGGGGACTTGCGCAGTTTCCATCAAACTGTTCGAAGCGAATATCAACTGGTTCTCTGACGACGATTCGAACGAGATTACCCATCTTTTTGATAATAGAAAGAGAATAGAGGCCACTTCCCATGAGGTCATGTACCGTTTTACCCACTACAACCACAACAAGTGGGAACAGCTTGAAATGTTGATTGAGTACGAGAAGGACGGTCGCAAAGTCACGGGGGAGAATGGGCTTCGTGTGATCCTGGATGGTAACGACGTGGAGGAACTGGGTGTCGATGAAAGACTCGCCTTTGAAGTGTGATTTTCCGGAAACTGATCTGGAGCAACTGCTTGAAAAGAAGCTGTACCGCACCCATGGTGCACGGCTTGCCAGCCCGCCAGCAAGAAAAGTGGCAGGGGTATCTGATTCCTCGGAAAAGATGGAACATGGCGTTGCTTTTATTAGCGAGAGGTTCATGGACATCCGGACGGCTTTCTTGAAGTTTCGAGGAGCACAACTGGGTATAGTAAACCTGTTCATGATTGTTGTGCTGGCGTTGGGCTGGGCTGCTAGTCTTTTCTATTCAAAGGCTTTGCTGGCGGTATTGGTCGCTTTCGGGCCTATCTGGGTAGCTATCTACCTGTTTGAGATCGTCTTCCCGCTTACGTTGCCGGTCAGGATCGACCGGAAGGACGGATTCGTGTACGTGGGGCACCGGGGCACCTTCTACCGGATTCCCTGGGACGAGTTGGAGGTGACCTTTTCCTACAACTGGCAGTATCTGGGTTCCGGTGTTGTGTGGGAACGGCAGTATTACGCCCATCTGTTCATGCGGGAAAAACACTACTTTTGCGGGAAGCACCCCAGAATGCCGCTACAGCGCAAAAAGATCTCTTCCGGGTTTAAGGAAGAGGATATGTATCGAAAATGGAATTTTATTGTTCGATATTATAACAAAGGGCTTATTGAGGAAGACGCTGATCATCTCGCTGTTATTAATTTTGATTCACTTCGTAAGGATATAGCTTCAATTTCAACCGGAAAGCGTATTGTCGAATATTTCTTTTTGATTCTTTTAATGCCCACAATGATTTGGTGGAAGCTTACCCCCTTCAAGTATAAGTGGCCGAAAGAAATTGATGGGATTTTTGGGAAGGCTAATAATTACTGACCGCGAATCAAGGGTTTCCAGTCACTGCGTTCTACTCCATTGATATGCTGATAAGGACGGTCGCAAAGTCACGGGCGAAAACGGGCTTCGAATTGTCTTGGACGGTAACGATGTAGAGGAATTGGGTGTCGATGAAAGATTCGCCTTTGAAGTGTGATTTTCCGGAAACGGACTTGGAACAAGAGCTGGAAAAAAAGCTATACCGCACTCATGGTGCTCGGCTTGCCAGCCCACCGGCCCGGAAAGTGGTTGAGGTGTCAGATTCTTCGGAGGACATGGAGTATGGTGTCGCCTACTTCAGCGAAAGGTTCATGGACATCCGGTCGGCCTTCTTGATCTTTAGGCGGTTCCAATTGTCTGTCATAAATCTGTTCATGGCAGTCGTGCTGGCGTTGGGCTGGATTGTTAGCCTGTTCTATTCGAAGGCACTGCTGGCGGTATTGATCGCTTTCGGGCCCGTTTGGGTAGCCATCTACCTATTTGAGATCTTCTTCCCGCTCACGCTGCCGGTCCGGATCGACCGGAAGGAGGGATTTGTCTACGTAGGGCACCGAGGCACCTTCTACCGGATTCCCTGGGACGAATTGGAGGTGACCTTTTCCTACAACTGGCAGTATCTGGGTTCCGGTGTTGTGTGGGAGCGGCAGTACTACGCCCACCTATTCATGCGGGAAAAGCATTACTTTTGCGGCAAGCCCCCCAAGATGTCCTTGCAGCGCAAGAAGATATCTTCTGGATTTAAAGAGGAGGATATGTATCGGAAATGGAATTTTATTGTCAGATACTACAACGAAGGGGTTGTTGGAGAGGATGCTGATAATCTTGTTATGGCTAATTATGACTCGTATCGTAAGGATATACCCTCTAAGTCAATGGCGGCGCGTATCGTCGACACTTTATTGTTAATCCTCTTTATGCCGACCATGTATTGGTGGGCGTTTTCTCCCTTTAAGTATAAATGGCCGAAGGAGATTGAAGATATCTTTGGGAAGGTTAACTATTACTGACCCAGTAATCGAGGTTTTCCTGACACCACGTTATCCCCATTGAACTGACGACCGAGTGAGACGGACGGTTGCAAAGTCACGGGCGAGAAAGGGCTTCGTGTGATCCTAGATGGTAACGACGTGGAGGAACTGGGTGTCGATGAAAGACTCGCCTTTGAAGTGTGATTTTCCGGAAACGGATCTGGAGCAACTGCTGGAAAAGAAGCTGTACCGCACGCATGGTGCGCGGCTTGCCAGTCCCCCGCCCCGGAAAGTGACTGGGGTGTCCGATTCCTCGGAAAAGATGGAACACAGTTTTGCCTACATAGGTGAACGGTTCATGGACGTTCGCACGGCCTTCTTATCTCTTCGTTCAGGCCTGCCGGCCATCATAAATCTATTCATGTTTATTGTATTAGTATTGGGCTGGATTATTAGCCTGTTTTATTCAAAGGCGCTGCTGGCTATGTTGGTTGCTTTTGGGCCAGTCTGGGTGGCTGTCTATCTGTTCGAAATTTTTTTCCCGCTCACACTGCCTGTTCGGATCGACCGGAAGGAGGGATTCGTGTACGTGGGGCACCGGGGCACCTTCTACCGGATTCCCTGGGACGAGTTGGAGGTGACCTTTTCCTACAACTGGCAGTATCTGGGTTCCGGTGTTGTGTGGGAGCGGCAGTATTACGCCCACCTGTTTATGCGGGAAAGGCATTACTTTTGCGGGAAGCGCCCCAAGATGCCCTTGCAGCGCAAGAAGATATCTTCTGGTTTTAAAGAGGAGGATATGTATCGAAAATGGAATTTCATTGTTAGGTATTTCAACGAAGGGGTCATTGAAGAGGATGCCGATAATCTCGCTTGGATTAATTATAATTCGTATAAAGAAGATCTGAAAAAAAAACCACTAGGAATCTCAATTATTGAGTGTGTGGGAGTTGTTTTGTTTATTCCAAGTATTATTTGGTGGAATTTCACCCCTTTCAAGTATAAGTGGCCGAAAGAAATTGAGGAGGTTTTTGGGAAGGCTAACAATTACTGATCCCGAGCTGAGGACTTCCTGTCGTGGCAGAACATGACCAAAAAACCAACCGATCTCCGCGTTATTGGCGTGATCTGGATCTGGAAAATTGAAATCGAATGAAGGTGCAGCGCTTGCGCGTGCAAAGGTCCAATGCCCATGGGGCCCACGCAGTTGTAGGCTAGCGCCGAAGCTTGGCCAGCTAGAAATGGCTGATTATAGGAATAGTCGACCGAAAACTGGGGTAGTGATTTAGTTCGCCTGATAAAATCGCACTTTTTTGTTCAGTGGCATATGGTTATAGTTCGGGCGGTAAAGCAGGGGTGTAATATGCGCTATATTTATAAATTGACGATGGTCAGCTGACCACTTGAAAGCGCTTGTATTTTTGTCATTCTTGTCAATTAATGTACACGTCGAATTAACAACTAAAAAGATTTTTTAGGTGCAGATTGATCTTTAGCTTTCAATAATGCTAATTTTGCTAGTAATTAAAATTTTGGTCTTATAGTCGCATTGGATCATTGGATCATTGGATCATTGGATCATTGGATCATTGGATCGCGACATAAATAATATCGACATATTTTGTGCTGATATTGACTGAACTCAAGGATAGAGCATGCTTGTTCAAGGTGATTTTTTTTGCTTAGCTAGTTTCTCAATTAGATACCAGTGCATGGTGCTGCTTGTGTTTGCCTTGTTGACCATTGGGACACCAGTCTTAGCCGATAATGTCTGTTTGTTAAGATCTTGTGGTTCCCTATGTACGAGACTGGGGTATTTTCCTTCCCCTGTTGAAGCATGTAGTCCAGATACCCCCAAACGTTCCAGTGGCAACTCATATTATTGCTACCGATATGCTTATTTTGACAAAAGAGTGTCTTGCGATGCGTCTCGCTGCCCAACAGGCAGTAAGTTTAATAACGATATAGGCGAATGCGTTACTGACGAGAAGCCAACGTGCGCCTCGACGGTCGGCGATCCGATTGATGTTCGCAATGGCAACAACTACCAGACGGAAGATGATGCCTCCGGCGGCGGGCTAAACCTGCAGCGTCACTACCTCTACACCGTTGGCCCCAATCCTGAAGCCCTCGGCCAGGGCCAGTGGTTGTTCCCCTATACCCAATCCATTGAAACACGCACCACGACAAACGGCGACAACCCCCAAACCAGCTATGCGGTGAACTGGACCGGAGGAGTCCGCTACCTTTTTAAAGGCAATGAAAATATCGGCTATGCCTTTACCTCCTGGCAGCAACCGCCATTTGAGTCTGTGGAAGTCACGGTTAATGCCTCAGGGGAACCTTCCGGCTGGCGCCTCCTCGCCAAGTCTGGTGTTGAATACACCTTCGATAGCAATGGCCAACTCACCGAAATCGATGAACGCCACGGAAAGGTTTTCGCTATTGAGACGACGATTGATAGCGAAGGTAATCCCATCCAGCGTCAGATCAACAACCTTGCAAGCCAAGCGTCTCTGACCTACAGCTACAACACGGTGAACCAAACCATAGAGACTGCGGTCCTGGCGCGTAATGGCACATCGCTGACGTTCGACTACACCTATAACACAGACGGCATGCTATCCCAGATTACCTATCCTGACGGCTCCGCTCGAACGTACCTCTATGAGGATGCACGGTATCCTCAGGCCCTGACCGGCATCAGCGACAACGGCAACACTCTGGCCTCTTGGGAATACGATGCCCAAGGACGCACCCATCGCAACACCCTCGGCGACGGCAAGGACGAAACGAGTCTTCAATTCAATAATGACGGCACCACCACGGTCACGAATGCCTTGGGCAAAGAATCAATCTTCAGCTTTACCTCCGTTAACGGCTCAACCCTGGTAGCGAAAGTTGATGGTCAGGCGTCGCAGAACTGCGCGGCCGCTAATCAGTCGTTTACTTATACCGCCAGTGGTCGCATCGAGACCGCCACGGATTGGAGCGGCCACATAACCCGCTACGAATATAATGACCGTGGGCAAGTAACGCTGAAAACACTGGCTGAAGGAACCGTCGAACAACAGAGGATTAGCACGATCTGGCATCCCACTCTCGACGAGCCCATTCGCATCAAGAAGGGCGACCGGGTTCAGGAATTCTGCTATGACCCTGAAGGCAATGTAACCCGACAGGCCACCCGGAAAACGAGCGAACCTGAACTGGCCTGCACGCAGTAAGTGTCGATGGAATCAGGGCTGAATGAGCTCCCTTTTGCTCACGAACAGAGGGGGTAAAAGGACGGCTTTTCGCGAGGAAAAAGCGAATAAAATGTACCAGCCGGCAGTAATGGATATAAGAACGATCAATCGGACAGGGATGTGTGACATGCGCCAGTTCTACCAATCGATAATTATACAGTTCATGAATGGAGTGGGGTATTTATATGGGAATATTTTAAAACTACCGTTGAAGCTATTGAAAATAGGAGCCATAGTTTATCTAGGTGGACTATTGTGCCTGTTTTCCGGTTATGCTTTCTCAGCTAACGTGTGCGAACGCTCTTCATGTGGTTCGATCGGATGCACAAGCTATGGTTTTTATCCATCGGTAGCAGCTGCATGTGGAAGCAATAGTCCTCAATTGCGTTTCCAAAACTCGAGCGGGGACGCTAATTATTATTGTGTTCCACCTACATCGCCTAGTGTATTCGCCAGCTATGCGGTTTGCTCATCAAATCAATGCCCCGGTGGCAGTGCATTTAACGCGGACATTGGTGAGTGCGTTGCTGACGAGAAACCAGAGTGCGCCACGGTTGTGGGCAACCCCATTGATGCCCGCAATGGCAACAAATACCTGCAAGAGGTAGATGTTAGCGGTGGAGGACTGGAACTGGTTCGTAGTTATACCCATTCTGTTGGTCCGAATCCTCGTGCGCCGGGCTGGGGGCGTTGGCAGTTTCCCTATACTCAATCAGTTGCGTCTTACACCAGGCAGTACGGTGATGATGGCTATCTGTCATACGTGCTCACGGATAAGAACGTACGTTATGTGTTCCGCGGTAATGAGGCGACAGGGTATGCGTTCCGGAATTGGCAGCTTCCGCCTTTCCAGTCTGTTGAACGTTTATATGCATCGGGCACGCCCTCTGGTTGGGAGGTAACACATAAAGACGGTACGGTTTATTACTTCAACGATGGTGGTTACCTGACCAAGGTTGAGCACACAGATGGAGCTCAATTCGCCATCGAGTACACCGACCGAGCAGATGGAACACGAGATTTCCAGATCATCCGCAACCTCCGCAGTGGTGCGGAGTTAGCCTATACCTTTGATGCGTCAGGCCAGCATATTGAGTCTGCTGATCTGTCTTTTAATGGTCAGTCGTTTTCCTTCCAATATAGCTATAACAGTAGTGGCATGCTCAACCGGGTAATAAATCCTGATGGCACACAGCGCGATTACCACTATGACGCTCCGACATTGCCTCAAGCGCTAACGTCTATAACGGATGAGGGCGATAATGCCTACGCTAAATGGTCATACGATGATCAGGGGCGGGCAGTGCGAAGCTCACATGCGGGCGACACTGAATCTGTGTCCCTGGCTTTCAACCCGGACGGCACGACTACACTCACTAATGCCTTAGGTAAGCGGAGTATCTATCACTTCGAGACGGTGGCGGGCTCACGCAAACTGACGCAAATTGATGGTCAGGCGAGTTCGAACTGCGCGGCAGCCAGCAAGGCCTTTACATATACGCCAGAAGGTCGGGTTGAAACAGAGACTGACTGGAGCGGCAAGGTCACTCGTTACACATACAATGATCGCGGGCTGGTTACGGCCAAAACAATAGGTGTCGGTAGCGCGTCCGAACAAACGGTTGAAACAACCTGGCACCCTGATCTGAGCGTGCCAATGAAGGTGACACGCAGCCAGGAAGTCACTGAATACTGCTATGACGCGTCGGGTCAGGAAGTAACTCGCGCAACACGCGAACCGGCAGAGCCATCATTGGATTGTACCAATCCGTAGCCATTCAAATGGAAACCCGATTAATCGAACAGGGATGTAACATGCGCCAACTCTACAAATCGACGAACACTAATCGTCCAGTTGAAATTGCCTGTGCTGTCATGATGTTTTTAGTGCCGGTGGTCTGCGAGGCCGACCGGGTTTGGAACTACGAATATGACGAAAATGGCTTAATGACAGAAGCCGATGGCCCCAGAACGGATGTTCAGGATATCCAAACCTATACCTATGATACTTCAGGCAATTTGGTTCGCTCCCGGAACGCACTGGGCCACGAGGTCAACCTGTCAGACTACACTGTGTTGGGCCTCCCGCAGCGCATTGTTGATGGCAATGGTGTGGTAACCGAAGTGACATATAACTTCAGAGGCCAAGTGACCAGCCAAACGACCACCACCGGGCAAGGCAACATCACAACACTTTATGAATATGATCCTGTAGGCCAACTCACCAAGATAACACGCCCTGACGGACAGGACGTGTCTTACGAGTACGATTCTGCAAGACGTCTGACGGCAATAGAAGTGTCCTCTGGTGACCGAATTGAGTTTGAGCATGACGCTATGGGCAACGTCACCCTGGAAACGACCAAAGGATCATCGAATGTGGTTGCCCGCCAACACAAGCAGGTGTTCGATGAATTGGGGCGCGTTATTCGTGTCATTGAGGCCGAAAATCGGACAACGGAATACAGTTACGATGTGGATTCAAACCTTGTTTCGACCATTGATGGCAACAGCCAGGAGACGCGTCGAAGCTATGATGCATTGAACCGCCTATCTCAAATCACAGACCCTGATTCAGGGACTATCACGTTTACTTACGATGATATGGATAACCTGATCTCGGTCACCGACCAGCGTGGTTTGCAAACAACCTACGAATATAATTTTGCTGGCGAACTCACCGCACGTCATAGCCCGGATACCGGAACCACAACGTACAGCTACGATTCGGCGGGCAATCGCATCAGGAAAACCGATGCGAGGGTCGTTGTTGCAGAGTACGCCTACGACGCGCTAAACCGACTAATCTCTATCACCTACCCGGGATCCCCTGAAGAGAATATCGAATACGGCTACGACGATAACGCCGGCGGGAATTACGGCGTAGGACGGCTCACCAGCATCAGTGACCGCAGTGGAACCATTCAGTACGTCTACGACGCTTTGGGCAGGACGGTGCGGGAAGAGCGCACGATGGAGTCGACGCTGTATGTGACAGAATACGCCTATAACAGCGTCAGCCAACTCATCTCCATTACTTATCCCTCCGGCCGGCTTGTCCTGTACAACTACGACACCGATGGCGAACTGGTCAGTATCCGGACTCAAGACTCAGCTGGAGGCGAGCCTCAGATCGTCGCTGATCAACTCGACTTCCTGCCTTTTGGACCCCTGGCCCGATTAGTATACGGCAACGGTATTACCCGCCAACTCAGCTATAACGATGGCTACGAACCAACAGCCATCCAGAGCCCGGTCATGGACAAAGGCTACACCTATGATGGTGCTGGCAATATTGCTGAGATTAGCGACTATCTTGACCCCGACCAAAATGAAACCTTTTTCTATGACGCGAAGGGACAACTGACGGATGCGACCGGCCCTTACGGCCAGATCACCTATGCCTATGATGCAGTAGGTAACCGATTGCTGCGTAGCATATTGGATAGCGGTCAGACTTTGACCGAGAACTATACCTACGCCGCAGATAGCAATCGGTTGTTGGACGTTGCGTCGGATAAGAACGGTACTGTAGATAATCGGACGTTCGCCTACAGCGAAGTCGGCAACACCATTTCCGATACGGCATCAGCGAAAAGTAGAGAACTCATCTATAACGCGCGTAACAGACTCCAGGAAATCGAAGAAGACGGTGCTACGCAGGCACTGTACCTCCACAATGCTTTAGGCCAGCGAGTCGTTAAAGTAGCGCAGGAACCTGCCAGTAATCTCCACTTTCACTACGATAAAAGTGGCCATCTGATAGCCGAAAGCAAACCTTCCGGAGAGGTGGTGCGCGAGTATATCTATTTAAATGATCTGCCAGTGGCAATGCTTGCAGAGGGTGGTGCTGGAGGAGAAACACCTGAACTCGTTATCGATAATTCCGATGCCCGCGCATCCAGTGTGGGCACCTGGACCGAATCAGTGAAACAAGCTGGATATGTGGGTGATAACTACCAGGCCAATGCTGCTGGAAGTGGCGCCGATGTTTTTCAATGGGAGCCGAGTTTAACGCAAGAAGCCACCTATGAGGTCTATGCCCGTTGGACCAGTCACTCAAACCGAGCCTCCAATGCTCAGTATGTGGTTGCATACAACGGGGTGAATAAATCGGTTGTCGTGAACCAGCGCAATAATGGCTCCAGCTGGCAGTTGCTTGGCACGTTTGAACTGGGCCCGGAAAGTGTTATTTCACTATCAGATGAGGCGAATGGCTATGTTATTGCGGATGCCATCAAATTGACGCCGGCAAGTACGGCGCCATCTGTGATCATCACTGATAATACTTCCAGTGATACCTCCAGCATTGGTGTGTGGCCTCTGTCGACAAACCAGGGTGGATATGAAGGCGATAACTATGCCTATCACTTTAAGGGCGTTGGCGAGAACACCTTTACCTGGTCACCGCCGATTGCAGGTAATGCCACATATCGCGTTTCTGCAAAGTGGACCAGCCACTACAAAAGAGCATCCAATGCAAAATACATAGTCCAAACAGCTAATGGCCCTGAAACTGTTGTTAAAAACCAACGTAGTGGCGGCGGCAGTTGGCAATTGCTTGGGACATACGAACTGGACACTGGGTTCGGTGTATCGGTGTCCGATAATGCTAATGGATCTGTAATTGCTGATGCGATCAAGGTAGAGCGAGTGAATAACTAAGATAAACGCTACTGTTTGCGCTTTTCTTAGCTTTAATGACAAAGGAACTGTTATGACATATTTCAGAATTATTTTCGGATTACTGGCCGTTCTTATAACGACGCAATCCGTTTTTGCCGCCACGCAAATGTATTTTGTCCATGTGGACCACTTGGGTACTCCCCAAGTAATGACGGATGAAAGCCAAGCTGTAGTTTGGCAGCGTAACGCTTTGCCGTTTGGAGAGGTTGTTCAGGAGACTGGTGCCCTAGCTCAGTCGTTACGGTTTCCCGGGCAGTATCGTGATTTGGAAACGAATTACTCTTACAACTATTTTCGGGATTACGACCCGACAACGGGACGGTATGTTCAAAGTGATCCGATTGGATTGAATGGGGGCTTCAATACCTACGGCTATGCTAATCAAAATCCATTGAAATATACTGATCCCACTGGAGAATCAGCTGCCGTTGCTGTCCCATTATCAGGTTTGGCTGCAGCGCTTGCTTTATCGACGCCTCAAGGGCAGAAGGTTCTCGCTAACTTTGCAGAAGCTTGTGGCAATGCGTGGAGTGCGTGGAACGAAACTAGCGCTAACGATCCGCAACCTAGCATTGATCCGGCTTCTGGGAGCGACCCAGACAGAGGCGATCTGACAAAAGCTGGCAGAGCAGGTCAGAAGCATGGGGATAGAGCTGGCAGCGCTTTTCCTCCAGCCACAGGCTCATCAGCAGATAAAAATCGACAAGGTCAAGGTATCCTGGATGGTATCGTAAACTCACCTGATCGCACTGATCGACCTAATAGGCATGGAGGAGTCGATGTACACCAAAGTCCAGATGGGAGAGGGGCAAGATTTGATCAGAATGGAAAATTTACGGGCTTTCTTGAGCCGAGGTAATACAAATGAAAAAGTCTGACTGGGACACAATTATTCTAAGTGAGCCTGGATATGAGCATTTAGTTGCCGAGCTGCATTTTGATGATCAGTTTCTACTACTGTTAGACAGGGAGGAGGGGCGTGAGAACCTCTGTATTGCTCTACCCGGGAGCGACGGGAAGTTAGGAACACGCATCTCTCTAGATGATTTTATCGAACAACTAAAATCAGCAGCTGAAAATCTCTGCCGTTGATAGGTTATTCCGAGGAGAGCATGCCCATGCTTGCTCTCCTCTCAAACTGGCTTAACTAAGTGATTCGGCACTGCCGGGAAGATTAATTGGTGGAAATGGTATATTTTGGCGTCCGCAAAACTCTTCTGGTGGCCCCAGCATCGAAATTCCGGCAAACGGGGTAGAGCTCAATGTACGTACTCAAGGATAGAGCATGCGCGCACAGTGTAGTTTGGTTCGAATTGCAAGTTTTATAACGCAGTGCCAGTGTTCAGTTTTGGTTGTATCGGGTCTTCTAGCTTCACCAGTTTTGGCTGACAATATGTGTGAGGCAACGAGTTGTGCCTGGATTGAATGTTCGAGCCATGGGTACTTCCCTTCAGCGGTTGCAGCGTGTAGCCCATTCGCTCCCGAGTATCGCGGCACTTCCAGTACCGGAAGTGTGTCCTATACTTGCTATAAAAATCGCGTCGTAATCAAATCGGTGAGCTGTAACGGCAATTTGTGCCCCAGCGGTGGCACCTTTAATAACGATATAGGCGAATGCATTACCGACGAGAAGCCAACGTGCGCCTCGACGGTCGGCGATCCGATTGATGTTCGCAATGGCAACAACTACCAGACGGAAGATGATGCCTCCGGCGGCGGGCTAAACCTGCAGCGTCACTACCTCTACACCGTTGGCCCCAATCCTGAAGCCCTCGGCCAGGGCCAGTGGTTGTTCCCCTATACCCAATCCATTGAAACACGCACCACGACAAACGGCGACAACCCCCAAACCAGCTATGCGGTGAACTGGACCGGAGGAGTCCGCTACCTTTTTAAAGGCAATGAAAATATCGGCTATGCCTTTACCTCCTGGCAGCAACCGCCATTTGAGTCTGTGGAAGTCACGGTTAATGCCTCAGGGGAACCTTCCGGCTGGCGCCTCCTCGCCAAGTCTGGTGTTGAATACACCTTCGATAGCAATGGCCAACTCACCGAAATCGATGAACGCCACGGAAAGGTTTTCGCTATTGAGACGACGATTGATAGCGAAGGTAATCCCATCCAGCGTCAGATCAACAACCTTGCAAGCCAAGCGTCTCTGACCTACAGCTACAACACGGTGAACCAAACCATAGAGACTGCGGTCCTGGCGCGTAATGGCACATCGCTGACGTTCGACTACACCTATAACACAGACGGCATGCTATCCCAGATTACCTATCCTGACGGCTCCGCTCGAACGTACCTCTATGAGGATGCACGGTATCCTCAGGCCCTGACCGGCATCAGCGACAACGGCAACACTCTGGCCTCTTGGGAATACGATGCCCAAGGACGCACCCATCGCAACACCCTCGGCGACGGCAAGGACGAAACGAGTCTTCAATTCAATAATGACGGCACCACCACGGTCACGAATGCCTTGGGCAAAGAATCAATCTTCAGCTTTACCTCCGTTAACGGCTCAACCCTGGTAGCGAAAGTTGATGGTCAGGCGTCGCAGAACTGCGCGGCCGCTAATCAGTCGTTTACTTATACCGCCAGTGGTCGCATCGAGACCGCCACGGATTGGAGCGGCCACATAACCCGCTACGAATATAATGACCGTGGGCAAGTAACGCTGAAAACACTGGCTGAAGGAACCGTCGAACAACAGAGGATTAGCACGATCTGGCATCCCACTCTCGACGAGCCCATTCGCATCAAGAAGGGCGACCGGGTTCAGGAATTCTGCTATGACCCTGAAGGCAATGTAACCCGACAGGCCACCCGGAAAACGAGCGAACCTGAACTGGCCTGCACGCAGTAAGTGTCGATGGAATCAGGGCTGAATGAGCTCCCTTTTGCTCACGAACAGCGGAAAAAGACGGGTGTAACTCATGTTGGAGGAGTAGTTACAAAAACGATCAGGCGTAATCGTTTTGACGGTTGTTGAAGGAGATCTCTCTTTCAAGTTCCAAATCGCGCGTTTTGGGAACGATTACTTAGACCCGTTTCAGGAATGATCGGGAAAGTGGAATGCCACCGTGTGTTTTGAATTACCCACAAGTACCGTGAAATGCCCCACCGGCTATACAGGGAGTGGCTGTTCATCATCAGCAGCCTCACCCTCTTATTACTCGCAAACACCACCCACGCCCAACCACCCCAAATTCTCCTCGGCGAAACCTACCAACAAGGTATCAACCTCTCCGACTACTGGGTCAGCGAGAAACTCGACGGCGTCCGCGCCTACTGGGATGGCAAGCAGCTCCTCTCCCGACAAGGCCATAGGTTCCACGCGCCAGACTGGTTTGTGGCCGACTTTCCGGAGCAGCCATTAGATGGTGAACTCTGGATGGGGCGTGGTCGTTTTTCTGAAACGTCCGGTGCGGTGCGCAAGCTGGAACCTGTTGATGCAGAGTGGCGGCAGATTCGGTTAATGGTGTTTGATTTACCTTCGAGCGGGGCACCATTCTCCGAACGTGTCGTGCAGATGAAGGCGTTGGTGTCGGGCTCGGGCTCACCTTACATTGCGATGATTGATCAGCGCAGGGCGAGTAGTCATGACGCGTTGATGGAGCAGCTCGATCAGGTTGTGGCGAATGGTGGTGAGGGGTTGATGCTGCATGAAGGCAACAGCCTCTATCGGGTTGGCCGGTCTGACGACGTATTAAAGGTAAAACGCTATCAGGATGCTGAAGCCGTGGTAGTGGGCCACACGGAAGGCAATGGCAAGTATGAGGGGCAACTGGGGGCGTTGATTGTGGAGAGGAAGGATGGCCGTCGTTTCAAACTGGGAACCGGGTTCAGCGACGCCCAGCGGGCCGATCCACCACCTGTGGGCGCGGAGGTGACCTTCAAATATTATGGCCTGACTTCAACCGGCTTGCCGCGATTCGCGAGCTTTTTGCGGGTGCGAGACGACGAACCGGTGTCCGAGTAGGGCGCACTAGTTTTGCCTTCTTCAGAGGATCAGGTCTCGCGGAACTGGGCGGGCGTCATGCCGGTCCAGCGCTTGAAGGCTTTGGCGAAGGCGCTTTCGTCAGAAAACCCGAGCTGGTCTGCTACATCCACTAATTTCAATCCTTCCCCCAATGCCTGTTCGGCCATGTTTTGCAGCAGTGCCTGGCGCAGCAATTTGAAGGTGGTGCCTTCGTCACTGAGTTTACGGATCAGGTGGCGGCCGCTCATGTTCAGATGATCGGCGACTTTTTCTTTGCCCCAGTTAGGGTGCTGGCGCAGCAGATGACTGACATTGGCGCTCAGTGACTGACTGCCGAGTTGTGCCAGCAGCTGGTCGGCCAGCGTGCGCAGGTGTTGGCACAATGCCGGGTTGGCGTAGATTAGAGGCATCTTCAATGCACTGGCGGGAATGCACAAACTGTTATGTTGGCTGGCAAAGGTGACTGGTAATCCCAGCAGTGCTTTATAACGTTGTGGTTCATCCAGAGCCGGGTGAGTGAAGGTCATGTGCTGTGCCTGCAGCTGCTCGCCCGTCGACCAGCGTGACAACTGCAGCAGTGAAGCCAGCGCGGCTTCCACGCGCTCGGGCTGGCGGGTGCTGTACTGGGGCTCGTAGCGAATTTCGCAGATGTCGTTGTGTACGCTGTATTCAAACGTCCCGCCCTCGCCGACGATGGGGTAGTAGTCCATCAGCGAGTCCAGCGCTTCGGTCACGGTGTCGCAGCTCATCAATACCATGCCTGCGGTATCCAGGTGGCCCACCTGGAGTGTCAGTCCGAACTGGATGCCGATTAGCGGGTCATCAGCCTGCTGGCAGAAGGTCTCCCAGATCTCGCCCTGAAGTTCCAGCTCCACTCTGTCTTGTTCCGCGAACGCTGTTTTCAGCCTGTCAGGCAAGGCAAAGCCGAGCTTTTCGGCAGCCTGGCTGATGGCCTGTGTATAACGCACCGTAACCGTGGGGGTATGCGACATGGATGTCCGAAAGGTCCCGTATTAACCGTGACATGGTCCTGAAAAAGCCGGGTGTCTGTGTCCCGGATATTCTAATGTGACAAGCATAACAAACTCCGCGCTCCGGGTGCCTGCCGGGCGCGCATACAATAAATATCGGGACAGCTATGTACGCAGTCATTGGCGCCGGCCCCATGGGGCTGGCCACCGCCAGAAATCTCCAGAAATACGACATTCCGTTCGTGGGCTTTGATCTGAATACTGACGTCGGCGGCCTGTGGGATATCGATAATCCACACAGCACCATGTACGAATCTGCGCATCTGATTTCATCGAAGAAGATGACCGAGTTTCGTGAGTTCCCGATGTCTGAAGATGTCGCCACTTATCCCCATCACAGTCAGATGAAGCGCTACTTTCAGGACTACGCGAAGCATTTCGGTCTGTATGAGCACTATGAGTTTTCGACCCGGGTCGTGAACGTGGTGCGGGACGGGGACGAATGGCGGGTCACGACTGAAACCGGCGGTGAGCAACAGTGTCGACGGTTTGCGGGGGTGTTGATTGCCAACGGTACGCTGCACAAGCCGAATGTGGCCGATTTGCCGGGTTCGTTTGATGGCGAGCTGATGCATTCGAGCGAGTACCGGAAGGCTTCGGTTTTTGAAGGCAAGCGCATGCTGATTGTCGGCTGTGGCAACTCGGCCTGTGATATTGCGGTCGACGCGGTGCATCGGGCGGCGAGTGTCGATATTTCCGTCCGGCGCGGCTATTACTTCCTGCCCAAGTTTATTGGCGGCAAGGCGTCGGATTCGATTGGCGGCAAGCTCAAGTTGCCCCGAGGCCTTAAACAACGGGTGGATGCACGCCTGATACGCCTGTTGGTCGGTCGCCCCAGTGACTACGGATTGCCTGACCCTGATTATAAAATGTACGAGTCCCACCCGGTTGTGAACTCGTTGGTGCTGCACCATCTCGGGCACGGCGACATTACGCCACAGACCGACATCGCCAGTGTGGAAGGCGATACCGTGACCTTTACCAGCGGCCAGATCCGGCAGTATGACCTGATCCTGATGGGCACAGGCTACAAGCTGGACTATCCGTTTATTGATCCCGCTGAGCTGAATTGGCAGAACAGTGATGCGCCGCAGCTGTACCTGAATGTGTTCAGCCCGAAGCACGACAACCTGTTCATGATGGGCATGGTGGAAGCTGCGGGGCTGGGCTGGGAAGGTCGCAATGAACAGGCTGAAATGGTGGCGCTGTATATTCGGGCCCGGCAGCGGGGTGATGCCAGTGCTGATGCGCTGGCGAGCAAAATCCGGAGTGAGGCAGAACAAACCCTTGATGGCGGTTTTGATTACCTGAAATTGGCCCGAATGGCGTATTACGTCCATAAGGACAGCTACCGCAACGCAGTGAATACGCACATCGCTGAACTGTCCCGGGGAGCCTGACATGCAGGTTCATTTCAGTAGCGACAACCTGCTGATCCTGAATGTCATTCTCGCGTTCATGATGTTTGGTGTTTCGCTGTCGCTGACCGCTGATGATTTCCGTCGGATATTGAAGCGTCCGCAGGCTCCGGTTGTGGGGCTGATCGCGCAGTTTGGTCTGCTTCCGGCGGCGACCTGCCTGTCCACCTGGTTCTTCGATGTAGACCCCGAACTGGCGCTGGGGATGATCCTGGTGGCGTCCTGCCCCGGCGGTTCCTTCTCCAACATCATGACCTGGCTGGGCCGGGGCAATGTGGCGGTATCCGTCAGTATGACCGCCGTTTCCAGTCTTGCCGCAATTGTGATGACGCCGTTCAATTTTGCTCTTTTCGGCTGGCTGAACCCGAATGCCCGAGCGATCCTCACTGATATTCAGCTCGACAGCACCAACATCCTGATTCTGGTGGTGTTGGTGCTGGGTGTGCCTCTGGTGCTGGGCATGTTGGCGGGTCGGTTCTTTCCGGTATTTGCCGAAAAAGCCCAGAAGCCCATGCGTGTTGTCACCTTGCTGGTATTGCTGCTGTTTGTGGGGCTGGCGTTTGGCAAAAACATGGATGTGTTCATGGCCACCGCCCACAGCATTGTGGGTCTGGTGGTGTTTCAGAATCTGCTGGCGCTCGGGTTGGGGGCTGCCGCCGGATCGCTCACCCGATTACCGGTTGGTGACAAGCGGGCGATCACGATGGAGGTGGGTATCCAGAACTCCGGCCTGGCTCTGGCCATCCTGTTTACGTTTTTCCCCGACGCCAGCGGGATGATCCTGATCGCGGGGTTCTGGGGTGTCTGGCATCTGGTGAGCGGCTTATCGCTGGCCTGGTGGTGGTCGCGTAGTAAAGCAATGGCAGAACAGCAATGACAGACAAGGAGCAGCAATCGTGCAACGACGTATCCTGATTACCGGAGCCGCTGGCTATATCGGCAGTCAGTTGGCGCGCCAGCTGAGTGAGAACCATGCAGTGTTCGGGGTGGATATTCGTCCGGATGAGACGGCTGACTTTCCGTTTTTCAAGATGGATATTCGAGATCCAAAGCTTGCCCAACTGGTGCAAGAACATGAGATCCAGCAAGTGGTCCATCTGGCTGCAGTGCTGGAAGATTCCGGTGATCGTGCGCGGGACTATGATATCGACGTAAACGGCACTCGCAATGTGCTGGAAGCCTGCGTGGCCTGCGGTATCAGCCAGGTAGTGGTGGCCAGCTCCGGCGCGGCCTATGGCTATCACGCGGACAACCCTGAGTGGCTGGACGAGAAGGATGCCCTGCGTGGTAATCCGGAATTTGCTTACTCTGACCACAAACGACAGGTGGAAGAGATGCTGGCTGAGTACCGGCAAAGGCACCCGGAGCTCAAACAGCTGGTGCTGCGCCCGGGTACGGTGCTTGGCGCTGAGACTCGCAACCTGATTACCCGTCTTTTCGAAGGCGATCGAATGCTGGCGGTAGCCGGCTCTCCGTCGCCCTTTGTGTTTATCTGGGATCAGGATGTGGTGGCCATTATTGAGCAGGGTGTCTGCCGTGACAGCAGTGGCTGTTTCAACCTGGCAGGTGATGGCGCGCTGTCTATTCATGCTCTCGGCAAGTTGCTTGGTAAGCCGGTCATCACTGTACCGGCACCCTTGATAAAGGCCGGTTTGTGGGTCGGGAACAAGTTGGGACTGACCGGCTATGTGCCGGCACAAGTGAACTTTCTGCGGTACCGGCCGGTGCTGAATAATCGCCGTTTGAAAGAAGAGTTTGGTTATACCCCGCGCAAGAATTCCGAGCAGGTGTTTCGCTTCTTCATGGACGCTGCCAGAGCAAGGCACCAATTATGAAAACCGTACTGATTACCGGGGCCGCCTCAGGGCTTGGCTGGTCATTGACGCAGCAGGCATTTGCACTGGGTTACCGGGTCGTGATGGTAGATATCAATACCGGCTTGCTGGCCCGTGGTGCCGATGAACTGGCGGCTCAGGACAGTGCGCGGGTCACCTCCCGCACGGTTGATATCACCGACAGCGAAGCATTGCAGGCCCTCGTTAAATGGCTGGAGAAAAACGAAAAATCACTGGATCTGCTGATCAACAACGCGGGTATCACGCAGCGGTCTCTCGCCGAGAAAACCCAAATGGATGTCTTCACCAAGGTGATGGCGGTCGACTGGCAGGCGCCGGTAGAACTGACGATCGGCTGCTTGCCGATGCTGAAAAAAAGCCGGGGTGGCATCATTAATATCGGCTCCATGGCAGGCTGGATGCCGGTACTGGGGCGAGCCGGTTATTGCAGTGCCAAAGGCGCACTGGGTCAGTTTTTTGAGGTGTTGCGCGGCGAAGTGGTGCGCTATGGCGTGCATATTCTGATGGTGTATCCCAGCTTTCTGGATACCCCCATTGAAACCAATGCGCTGGGTCATGACGGCAAGCCGGCGCGGCACAAGCGCTCCACCGTCGGCAGCATGCGCACGCCCGAGTGGATGGCGGAGAGAACGTTTGTGGCGTATCAAAAACAAAAGCGGCGTTTGTTTCCGGACCGCTTCGCCTGGTTTGCCAGCATCCTTTGGCGGTTGTCGCCCGATCTGTATCAACGCCTGATGCAGCGCCAGTTTGCCAGCGAACTGGAGCACTAACCGGTGGTTGAACTGTTGACGCTGCCCTGGCTGCTGCTGGCGCTGTTCATCTTCCTGGCATTCACAACCGAAGCCACCACCGGTTTTGGCAGTATCGTCATTGCCTTGTCGCTGGGCGCGCTGCTGTTTCCGATTCCGGAACTGCTGCCGATCCTGGTGCCACTCAACATTGTGATGACCAGCGTGCTGAGCTGGCGCCATCGGCACGCGATTCATTGGCCGACCCTGTGCAGGATGATTTTGCCGCTGATGGTCGTGGGCACGCTGGCCGGCTACGGGCTGCGTCCCTGGCTGGGTGATCAGTTGCTTAAAACCGCCTTTGGTTTGCTGGTGCTCTGGTTCAGTAGCCGTGAATTATGGCGTCTGTGGAAGGGTATTACGGTAAAGCCGCATGGCAAGGTCTGGTCACAGTTCTGGATGTTGATGGCCGGAATGACCCACGGCCTGTTTGCTTCTGGCGGTCCGTTGTTAGTCTATGCGCTCAGCGGTCTTGCCCTCGACAAGCAGCAATTTCGTGCCACGCTGATTCTGGTCTGGCTGTCACTGAATGGCTTGCTGACGCTGGTGTTCCTGCTGGACGGGTCGCTGCTGCCGGCCGCACCGCATATTGCCGTGATGATCCCGGTGGTAATTGCGGCCATGATGCTGGGCGAGTGGTTGCATCGCCGGGTTAATGAGGCGCGGTTTCGTCAGGCCGTTTTTGTAGTGTTATGGATGACCGGCGGTATTCTGGCCTGGCCGGGCTGGCCGGGCTGGCCGGGCTGACCGGCGCTGGTTGCAGTGATGATGGGCAGACGCCGTGATGAGGAACTGGGTGGAATACGACGCTATTTCCACCCGCATCGCTTTGGTGTTCAGTGCGTCACCGCACGGGGAAGGGATTTGGCTTGTGCTATCCAGTCTTCGACCTGTGACAGGCCGGGTACCTGACGCACCAGCTTTCGGGTTTCGTTCACTTCAGCCATTTTGGCCTGAAGGTTCTCGGCATTGCGTTGGGCCAGCTCGGGCACGGTGTCGACCCCTGCATATTCGAGCAGGTCCGCATACTGGGTGCTGACACCTTTGATGCGCGCCAGATCCGCACGGTTTACCCAGTTGAGAATATGCTTCTCGCTGATGCCGGATTTCTCCGCGGCGGTCTGCCGTCCTTTTTTGTCTCCGCAGACTTTCAGCAGGTTTTCCAGTGAGCTGATGCCAGCGCCTTCGAGCTTGCCTGCGTATGAGGCACCGATACCTTCAATGTCGGCTAATTTGGTCATTTCCATCTCCTGTTGCAGTCGGTTGGCAGATGAGGGTTTTCTATCAGTCATCTGCGATCAGGGCCGCGCCAAAAACGATGACTCCCAACTGGGAGATCAACGATCCTGACGGGCCGGATCACTGCGAGGCTGGTGCTGACCGTCGGCGATCAAAACAGGCAGAGTGCTGGCGTCGAACCAAGCCTACTTCCGCCTGTATTAATTTAGCGGACAAATGGAAAAGGGAAAGCACTCGAACAAAATAACCGGGCGGTTCTGGACACATTATGCAGAGGCGCCCTGGTCACAAGATCCATCGTGAAGTTCTTCGAGTGCAGCCAGCCACTTCTGGCCGCGTTGAGAGGCCAGACCATCGGCCCAACGGGTGGTCTCCGGCAGGCGATATCGGGTGGTGCAGGCCATGACGTAGTCTATGGCCGTTGGCAGGCTGATCCGGTGGCCGGCGGAAATAATGAGGGGTTTAACTCCGGCGCGGGTGCGCAGTACCGCACCGATGGTGTCCTGTTTGTGCGTCAGAGGTGCCCATCGGCCTTTCTCGTCCGGCACCGTATCGTGGGTGCCGATAAGTCGGCTTTTGCCCACACCGATGGCCGGCATGCCGGTGAGCAGCCCGATGTGGGATGCAATCCCCAGCCGCCGGGGATGGGCGATCCCCTGACCGTCGCAAAGCAGTAAGTCCGGTGTTGTTTTCAGTTGCCCGAGCGCCTTGAGAATCACCGGGCATTCGCGGAATGAGAGTAGTCCCGGAATATAAGGAAAGCTGACTGGCAGCCGTGCGATAGCGTAGTCCAGCGGTTTCAGATCGCTGAGATTTAACACCACGATGGCCGCCCGGGCAGTGTCCTTGTTTTCAAACCCTACATCGATGCCGGCTACGGTGCGCACTGTCGGAAGGTCATCGGCTACAGACACGTCAGCAGCGAGTCGGTGTTGCAGCGCAATGGCATCACGGGCGCTCAGGTTGGCCCAGTCCGGGTTGAGGTCCTCTGGCATGCATCTCTCCATCTATTTGTCCGGCGTGTTCCTCAGAGTAAGGGCTTGAACTGAGTTCGCCAACACTCACTTGATTGAACTTCCCTAATGCTTCGTTAATGGTGTCGCTGCGCTAAATCGGCGAAAGTAGAGCCTGTTTTCGGGCGCCTGAATGTTTCAGGGTTCAGACCAGTTTGAATTGGGGAAACGCAATGCACAGTGAGGCATCTCTTCGTAGCCGGCACGGGCGATTCGGGCTGTGGTTGATCGGCTGTCTGTTGGCAACGGCTTTTCCGGTATCGGCAATGGCGGAACCGGCTGCCTGCGATAGAGGCGTGACGCCGGAGCACGACCTGCAGGCGACACTCGACCAGTTGCCAGACGATGACTCCCGTCAGGTGTTATGTCTGGGAAGCGGTGAGTTTCAACTGGACAGCATGGTGACGCTGACCCGCAACAATACAATTCTGCGTGGTGAGGGCCGGGACAAAACAGTGCTCAAGATGAAAGATGGCGTCTCCAGTCCGGTTCTTGTGCTGGGTGACGCGATGCATCAGCAGCCCTCCAGAAAAATTCAGAATGTTCAGGTCGAGTCCCTGGCCATCCGCGGCGGCGGGGAGAGCGACAGCGAGTTCTTTTCGGATTTACCCTATCTGAGCAACAGCGCACTGATCGTGAGGCAGGGCGAAGATATCGTGCTGCGGGATCTGGACGTGCGCGATTGTCGCAGCGCCTGTGTGCTGACTGAATACCACAGCCGCGACGTTCGCATTGAAAACAACCATATCAGCCATGCCCAGTGGGACGGGGTTTCGCTCAACCGTGCAGGCCCCACTGCTTTAGTGGGCAATACCATCCGCGACAACGTTGCCGCTGGCCTTACGGTGGAATATCTCCAGTCGTCTGAAATCCGCGACAATGTGATTGCCGACAATGGCTCTCACGGCATGTATCTGGCTGACGCCGAGCACAATGACTTCAGCAACAATCAAATTGAAAATAACGGGATGGCGGGTGTTTTCCTTACCTGCTCGGTACGTGAACGGGATCCGGTGCTGTGTTGGGACAACAGCTTCAGTCGTGATAATACCTTTACCGATAACCGGTTCAGCCATAACCGCTTTGGTTACCAGATAGCCGTCGACGACGCGGCGAATTGTCTTGGGCGGCAAACGCCACCCAACGTGTCACGTGGGGATACATTCAAGAACAGCCCGAATGAAGAGCCGGCGTGGGACAGGTTTGGGCGCTGCATAGCCTTCGAGGGCAGCAAAACGCTTTGATCGGCATCGCTTGAATCATCGGCTGGCTCTGCCAACAGGCCGGGTGGTAGGCTGATGCCAGTTCACACTTCCGAATCACCGCACCGCCAGGGAACCGCGATGCCAGCGAATACTGCTATGACTGCCGGACAAGGCGCCGGCAAACGCGCGCTCTGGTCATGGGCGCTCTACGATTGGGCCAACAGTGCCTTCTTCACGATTATTCTCACGTTTGTTTTTGCCCGTTATTTCAGCCAGTCCGTGGTTCAGGACGATGTGGCCGGCACCGAGGCCTGGGGCAATATCGTGGGTATCTCGGGGCTGTTCATCGCCATACTGGCACCGATACTGGGGGCGATTGCCGATCAGTCCGGCCGGCTCAAGCCCTGGCTGATCAGCTTTACCCTGCTGTGCGCGCTGGCATCCTGCATGCTGTGGTTTGTCACGCCCGATGCGGATCAGTTCTGGTTTGCAGCCTTCTGGGTGGGCATTGGCGTGTTGGGCGCCGAGTTTGCCTTCATCTTCTACAACGCCATGTTGCCGGAACTGGCTTCACCTGACCGGATTGGCCGCTGGTCGGGCTGGGGTTGGGGGCTTGGATATGTCGGGGGCGTGCTGAGCCTTATCGTCGCGTTGTTCGTGTTCATTGAGGGCGATGTGTCCTGGATGGGGCTGGATACTGAAAGGGCCGAACACGTTCGGGCCACTTTTGTGCTGGTGGGCGTCTGGTATCTGGTGTTTTCACTGCCCATTTTCTTCCTGACGCCGGATCGCAAGGCAACCGGTCTGACCCTGGGGCAAGCAACCCGAGCCGGCTTTGGTCAGATTCGTGAGTCCATCGCCCATGTTCGGCGTTACCGGCACATCCTGCGATTCCTGATCGCGCGTATGCTGTATACCGACGGGCTGGCGACCATTTTCACCTTCGGCGGAGTCTATGCTGCGGGCACGTTTGGCATGGATCAAACAGCGGTGCTGCAGTTCGCTATTGCGCTTAACGTGACGGCCGGGTTGGGGGCGCTATGCTTTTCGTGGGTGGATGATGCCATTGGTGGTCGCAACACGGTGCTGCTGTCCCTGATCGGACTTGGAGTCAGTGCTGCCGGGATTCTGCTGGCAACAAGCGTGACCGGCTTCTGGGTATTCGGCATGGTGCTGGGGATCTTTGTAGGGCCACTGCAATCGGCCAGCCGCTCGTATCTGGCGCGGGCTGCGCCGGTTCATCTGCAAACCCAGATGTTCGGTCTGTTCGCTTTTTCCGGCAAGGCAACGGCTTTCGCCGGGCCGTTGCTGGTGGGGTGGGTCACGGCCGCTACCGGCAGCCAACGCTGGGGCATGGCCACCATTCTGCTGTTTCTTTTGGTAGGCTTTGTGTTAATGCTGAGTGTGCCGACGATCAAGTCCGGTGCAGAGTCAGAGGCGTTGGTATCCGGCAATAACGCGTAATCTGCGCTGCTGAGAGGCAACTTCAATGTAAATGGAGGTGTTCTTATGGCGAAGTCAAAAGCAGGTAAGAAGGCGGGTCCGGGCCCGTCGGTGAAGGACGACAAGCGTTACGAAGCCTTGCGTGATGAAGGGATGAGTAAAGAGAAAGCTGCCCGCATTGCAAACTCGCCTCCCAGTGAAACCGGTCGCAAGGGCGGGAAATCACCCCGTTACGAAGACTGGACGGTGAAGGCGTTACAGCAAAAAGCCGCAGAGGTGGGCATCAAGGGGCGATCAACCATGCGGAAGCAGGCGTTGATCAAGGCCTTGAGAGAGCATTAGACGGTTATCAAATATCAGGCTCTCTGCTGCCTGTATGCAGCAGAGAGCCTGTTCAGACTTGCCCGGTCAATCAGGACGAGGTGCCGGCACCGGCCACCGCGCCACTGCGGAGACCATCCCGCTGGATATGCTGGCGCACGGTATCTTCTGGCGATCCCGCCATTTCCCGGAACATGCCCATCGATCCCAACAGTGCTGAAGACTCGTAAGGCACGAACACACGCTCGCCATCTTTGGCCATGGTAGGCAATGCCTTGATGTAGCTCTGGCCAAGCAGGTAACCGACGACCGTCCGCTTGTTTTCTTCAGTGTCGCCAATGGCATTCAGGACCAGCTTGATGGATTCCTGCTCGCCCTGCGCCCGCAGGATGGCGGATTCCTTGTCGCCCTGGGCATTCAGGATGGATGATTCCCGCTGGCCTTGTGCCATCGCAATCGCGGCTGATTTTTCACCTTCCGCTTCGGTCACGGTCGCACGACGCTTACGCTCGGCTGCCATTTGCAGGCGCATGGCTTCTTCGACTTCTTCCGGCATGCTGATGTCCTGAACCTCGACCCGGGTGAGCTTGACGCCCCACTTGGATGCCGGCTCTTCCATCTCCGCCTGAATTGCGCTGTTCACTTCGGCGCGGGATTCAAACAGTTTGTCGAGTTCCATCTTACCGACCACCGAACGCAGGGTGGTCTTGGCCAGTACTTCAACGGCCTGGCTCATGTTGGCGACTTCATAGACCGCACGGCGAGGGTCAATGATCTGGTAGTAGAGCGCGCCGTTGATCTTGACGGTCACGTTGTCGGTGGTCACCACCGGCTGGCCGGGGAAGTCCATGACAGTCTCTCGGCGATCGATACGGGTTTCGTCGCTGACCACCGCATGATAATCCTCACCGGCGCGGATGTAGCGGATCATGGTGATCGGCCGTGGCCGTTCGATAAACGGGATGATGATGTTAACGCCGCTTTCCAGCACTCGGTGAAAAGAGCCGAGCCGCTCAATCACCATCACTTCCGACTGGCGTACGATGACCAGACCTTTGGCGATGATGACAATGCCAATGACCAGAATGAACAGGCTGATGATCAGCCCGGGTGAGAGAAACGATTCCATGCTTAAAGCTCCTTGTGAGTTGGGGTGCAGTGGACCACTGCGGTTGTGCCGTCAAAGTGTCCGAATACCACTTGCGTGCCTTCGGGTAATGCTGTGGCGCCGGTTTCAGCAACACGCAGACGATAGAAGTCACCGTTAATTTTAAGGCCGGTTGCGCCATCAAAGTCGCGCTTGGTGACGGTGTAGTGCTGCCCCTGCTCGACACCGGTGCCGGTGGTGCCGTAGGCCACACCTTTGGGCGAAAAACGGGGGCGGATATAGCGAATGGCAACCGGGACGAAAATGCCGGATAGCACGCCCATGCCGACCAGCTGCCAGGTCAGGGAGAAACCGAGAAACGCCAGTAGTGCAGTGGCGGCAGCGGCACAACCGAGCGCCAGCAACACCAGCACGCCGGATGTCAGCTCAGCCAGCCCCAGCACCAGTGCCAGAATCAGCCAGAGATGGGTCAAACTCCATTCCATCGGTTACTCCTGTTGAATCAGTCCAGAATAAGGATCAGGTGCCCCGGCGATCGGGTTTGTGCATCGGGGCATGGCCTGGTCGGGCAGTGTACCCTAAGGCAGCAGATTCGGGGCGTTTTCAGGGCAATGTCTTACAGCAGGCTGTCGATTGGGAAAATTGAAATGATACTGACCGCGGTGCGACGCCAGAAGGAACTGTCTGGTTCAGTGTCAAAACGGGTTTCAGTGCCGTCAGTCTGGCGCGCAACCCAGTACAGGTCTCCTTCATCTGACAGGCGGACTTCGTAGGCCTGTAAAGGCACCTTCCGGTCAAACCCGGAGGCAATCTCCCGGGCCAGATCGGGGCTGTCGACGACAAATCCGAGTTCAGTGTTCAACAGCATCGAACGCGGATCAAAATTGAAAGAGCCCACGAAGACCCGCTCGCCGTCAGCGGCAAAGGTCTTGGCGTGGAGGCTGCTGGCGGAGTGACCAAAGGTGCCCACGGGGTCTTCTGTGCCGGTGTGGGTGATGGTGTCCTTCAGTTCGTACAGTTGTATCCCGGCTTCCAGCAGGGCTTTTCTGTGTTTGGCATAGCCGGCATGAACAGCGGCAACATCGGTCGCGGACAGCGAATTGGTCAGTACCCGTATCCTCACACCTTTGGCGGCCAGATCTGACAGTGCCTTGACGCCGGAATCAGTCGGCACAAAGTAGGGTGATACCAGATCGAGGGTTGTTGTCGGGTGACCGATGATCGTGGTCAGTTTGCTGGCCAGCAGGGCGTCGCCTTTGGCCTGGCCCAGGCCCTTTGACGGGTCGTCGCTGACCATGCGGGTCCTGGCCCAGGTGACGTCCAGTTCGCCCCGGGTCAGTTGCCGGATGAACGGCGATGTCTTCAGAGCATGTATATAAGCCTCCGCAGAAGGATCGGACAGAGCCTTGTCGAGCGCGTTTTTTAGCGAAGGCGGCACGGAACCCGCGTTATCCTGATAGGGTTCAGCCTCAGGTATGATCCGGCCAGCCGGATACGACGACTGGCTGGCCCAGAACAGATCGAAGTCGTCCGAAACCCGCCGCACAACATCACCGACGGCAATCACATCCAGATCGCTGAACAGCACGCCGTCGGTAGCTCCAAAATAGGCATCGCCCACATTCCGGCCCCCGACAACGGTTGCATTATTATCGGCCGTGAAGGACTTGTTGTGCATGCGTCGGTTCAGGCGCGAGAAATCGGTAATGTATCCCCAAACCCGGGAGCCGCGGTAGACAAACGGATTGAACAGCCGGACCTGGATATTGGGGTGAGCATCAAGCTCGGCAAGCAGCGGATCCAGCCCGCTGGTGTTGTTGTCATCCAGCAACAGGCGAACGCGCACACCGCGCTCGGCAGCCTGCCACAGGGCTTTGAGCAGCAGAGTGCCGGTAATGTCATCGCGCCAGATGTAGTACTGGATATCCAGTGTCTGCTCTGCAGCTTCGGCCAGCAGCACGCGCGTGGCGAACGCCTGGGCTGCATCGGGAAGGGGATAGATGCCGGCCATTCCAGGATGTGCCGCTTCCACCGGCGCGAGGGCCTGACCAAGCTCGGTGTTGCGCGCCGCCTCAAGGGGTAAGGCGCTCGATTCGGAACGCCCCTCAAGTGGAGGTAACGAGGAACAGCCTGCGATGAGTGTCGCGATAGCCAGCGCCATAGTGATCGCCATCAGTCTGAGAGCGTAAGAGCCGTCGGTTAGCGTTGCGAAAGACATCAGGAATTCAGTCAGCCTCGGACCCCTAGTGAATGCGGGCACTCTGTTCAGGTGTTGATGGAGCTGCGGTTTCGGGCAGTCTTGCCTCCGATCATACCGCTAACCCGAACGTGGGTGCCATTGAGTGATAGCATAGGCGTCCTGAACCGTTTGTGTGGAAAACCTATGGGCCTTTTATTTGAAGAGATCGACAGCCAGCCATCATCTATTGGCGAAATTTCCCTGCGCCGCCGCCGGATACCGGCGCTGGGTGACCGCGATATCTACGAGGTGAAGCTGGGTGACGAGTTTCTGATGTCCAGCATGTTCGTGGATGCAGAAGTCGCTTTGTCGGACCTTGGGTTGGCCGCGGTCGATGGCGACGGGCTCGCGGTTGTTGTGGGCGGCCTCGGTCTGGGGTATACCGCGATGGCCGCGTTGAAACATGACGCAGTGGGTGAGCTGCTGGTGGTCGAGGCACTGGACGCTGTGATTTGCTGGCACCAGCAGGAAAAGGTGCCGCTGGGCGAGGTGCTGAATAAAGACTCGCGCTGCCGCTACGTAAACGGCAGTTTTTTCGAGCTGGCGGTGGCCGATGATCAGGGTTTTGATCCGGACCAGCCCGGCCGGCAGTTTGATGCCATTCTGCTGGATATTGACCATTCGCCCCGAGCAGTGCTGAACGATTCCAATGCCAGCTTTTACAACGCCGAGAGCTTGACCAAAATGGCCCGCCAGTTGCGTGAAGGCGGGGTATTCGCACTTTGGTCCAACGAGCCGCCCGATGACGATTTCATGGCGGTGATGCACGAGGTGTTCACCGATATCGAAGCGCATGTGGTGTCGTTCTTCAATCCGTTCCAGAACGGTGAATCGTCCAATACCGTATATGTGGGTCGCAAACCCGGCTAATCCCTAACGCACCCGGGCGAGACAACCGTTCTTGATTTCGTAGCGCCCGGTTTCCTCGCCTTTGTGTTCGTATACCCACCACAGGCCCTGTTGCCGGTCGGGGTCGCCGAGCACATAGCGCACCTGTTTTGAACTCATGCCCTGCTGAACCTGTTTGCGGACTCTGAATGTACGCATCTGGGTGGAGTTGATGTAGCCACGGGGGCAGGCATATTGGCGGGTAGTCTGGCGTTCGGCTGGTTGCCAGAGTTTGACATCGGTGCCGGTATCGAACCGGCCGCCGATTCGGGCCGGATCAACGGTAATGATCTGCGCATCGGGTGCGCAAGGGGTATCGGAAAATTCGGTCTGGCCGTTGGCCTGTTCGCATTGGTAAATCTGCGCCGACACCAAAGCCGGCAGACTCATGCCTAACATGAGTCCACTGATAAACGTTCGCATCCTGCGATCTCCTGCCCAATCCTTGAGCATGACTATGTGGAGCTGCAAGGCTACCAGATTAGGTGCCGTCGCTCGACGCTGAATCTGCCAGCGGGAAATTCACCAAAAACACCACGCCGGCAGGAAAATCCTGATTGCGGGCGCTGACGGTTGCTCCGTGATAGTCGGCAATCAATCGCACAATTTGCAGTCCCTGGCCAAGGTGGCCGTCCTGCGAGCCTTCACGCAGCGACACGAACGGGCTGAATATTTCACTGGTAAGGTGCTCAGGCAGAGGCGCGCCGGCGTTGAAAACCTGCATCAGCAGCCGGTTTCCCTTTGGCTTCAGGCGCACCTCGATCAGCTCGCCTTGCGGGGTAAAGTCCCGCGCGTTGTCGACCAGCTTGTCCAGCAGCTGCACCACCAGTTCCGGTGAACCCTGAATTTTGCAGTCCCGGTCCGGTCCGGCATAACGAATAAGGTGATCCGGATCGAGACTCTGGTAAGCGGCGGTGGCCTGGGCCAGCACGTCTGCCAGGTCAAAGGTTTCGCGCTCGACCTGATCAAAGCTTTTCTCCAGTCGCGCAGCTTCACTCATGCCCTGGAGAATCTGGCTCAGCCGGTCCGTTGCCTGATGGGCGCGGGTGATATACGGTGAGTTTTCCAGCCCCGGTATGTCGTGCCGCAGGTTTTCCAGGGACGAACGCACCACCGCCACCGGTGTTTTCAGTTCATGGGACAGGCGGCGGGCAAAGCTTTCCAGATAGTCGGTATAGCCTTGCAGGTTGTCGACCAGCTGGCTGAACTGACGGGATAACTCGCCCAGTTCATCACCGGCGTTGCTGGCGGGCAAGCGGCGTTGCAATCGCCCGTCGGCGTCGAAGGTGTCGGCCACCGCGCGTTGCAGGCGGGTAATACGCCACGACAGCCAGCTGGCGTAGCCGAGCACGATCAGCATCAGCAACACCACAAAGGTCGCGCTGCGAACGATGACCCGCCCCAGCGTGTCGCCAGACAGCGCCAGAATATCCCCGAGCGATTGTTCCAGCACCAGTGTGACCGGTGAGCCGTTGGGTTGCTTTACGGTCTGCTGGTAAATCAATGCGGATTCGCTGCCTGCATGGCGCACAATGGTTTGTGCATGCGTTGATGATGGCAGGCTGCCTTGCGGATATTGGGCCGCTTCACCCGGCAGATTGACTGGTTCCGGTTGAAAGCGGCGCAACAGCGACCGCAAGCCGTTGAGGCCGATCTGCTCGACGATTTCCCAGGGGCCCAATGTGTCGAAATCAGCGGTTTCAGCAGCGGGTGTCGAGGTGTCTGCCAGCACCCAGCCATGTGAGTCGAGCAGGATGGCGCGTTGACCGGAGGCGAGCAGGGGTTGAAGCGATTGCCTCAGTATCGGAACTGGAAACATCAGGTGTGGCAGCCGCTCCTCGGCATCGAAGCCGGCATTACCCAGAATGCTGTAGCCGCCGCGGGCATCAGGGTGCCAGATTTCAAAGCCGGTGGGACTGTTGAGTGCAGGGCGAGGTGACCGCAGCTCAATCTGGTAGCCCTCGCCAGTGGCCTGCCAGACACCGGTGGTCTGGAAATCGTTGCGGACTGGCGCTGGTTCTTCGTCCGGCTGCAGCACGTCATTTCTGTCTTGGCTCGGTGGTTCAGCGCTGGCGCGATTGGGGCCCGGGGTGTCATCAAACTGGGCGACGATAGGTCCCGGCGCCGGCGTGCGGATCAGTCGGGTCTGCAACTGGTCCTGTTTGGTGGTAAACAGGCGCAGATGGGCATGGGGCTGTGCCGGCGCGCCGGGATTAAAATAGGCGCCGGGTGCCTGTTGGACCCGTACCAGCAAATACAGGTAGTGTTTGTCGACAGCGGCGCGCCACTGAACGGGCTTGTTTGCGCCAGCGGTCGGATAGGCGGAGTCGGAATCCTCGCTCCATGACGGCCAGTCGTCGCCATAGCCGTCCAGATAGATAGGGCGATGCAACTGCTCGGCGTAGAAGGTGCGTGTGTGTTGGCCGGGTAGCGGTTGGATTGAGGCGACCGGCGCTTGCAGGCTGGCACTGATCCGTCGGGCCTGACTGACCAGTTGCTCGCTGGCCTGATGGCGTAATGCCTGGTCCAGCTCAAGTACAAACTGGAGTCCCGCCCAGGGAATCAGCAGCATCAACAGACAGGCGATCAGCAGTTGTCGCTTGAGGGTCAGGCGCGGCATGGGATTCTGCCGTTATCAAGAGCGCGGCGCTCAGGCCTCATGGGCATTCCACCGATAGCCGAAGCCGTAAGCGGTCTGGATGGCATCAAAATCCGGTTCCAGTTGCTGAAACTTGCGCCGAATCCGTTTGATGTGGGAGGTCACTGTGTTGTCGTCCAGCACCGTGTTCGCTGCTTCCATCAATTGGGTGCGGTTGCGCACATGACCCGGGTGCTGAACCAGGGAATGCAGCATCCAGAACTCGGTGACGGTCAGTTCGATGGGCTGACCGCCCCATTCGGCCATCATGCGATCAACATTGAGGGCCAATCGGCCGCGGTTCAGCATCTCGTCGCTTTGCCGGCTGTTTTCGGCCCAGGCTGCCGTGCGCCGCAACAGCGCTGCGATACGCGCGAACAGGTGATCAAGGCTCATGTCTTTGGTGACGTAGTCATCCGCCCCGAGCCGCAGGCCGGCGACCGAGTCTGCGTCGCTGTCCCGGGCGGTCAGGAAGATAATCGGCAGCAACGCCGAACGCTGACGCAACGCCTGGCACAGGTCGAAGCCGCCCTCGATTTCCTCACCCAGACCCACATCAATTATGGCCAGATCCGGCATGTTGCCTTTGAGTCCTTCCAGCGCGCTGGGGCGGTCGGCAAAAACGGACACCTGATAACCCCGCCGTTCCAGTGCGTCACGGTAATTCTCTCGAATAGCGGGTTCGTCTTCGACGAGCACGATGTGGCGTTTCATGGACTCACTTCCTACTGACGCATGAACAATTCATTGAATACGATTGTCCGGTATTTAAACACGACAGGCGTTACTCGCAAGCCTTCGCCGAACAATTGCCACAATTGATCACGATTACGCCTGAATCCTGCCGGTTTCTCCCACGGAATTGCCTTTTGCCCCGGGCCTAATAGCAAAAAACGACAACGGAGGGTTTTCTGTGAGATCCATGCGAGCAGTGGACTGGTCATCAGACTGGTCCGGCAAGTCATCTGGAAAAACGACATTCACACGCCGCCAATTGCGGTTGGTTCAGGGTATCAGCCTGTGGCTTGCTGTGATCCTTTTCTTTGTGCTGCAGTCGGTTGCCGCCCAGGCCAGCGAACGCGGCGCTGACGAGCCGGGTGCCGGTGAGTTGAGAATGACAACGCCAAACGGCCAGTTCGAAACCGCCACCTTGCTGCGCACGGATTACCGGGTCAGGGTCAGCGGTCTGCTGGCGGACACCCGGCTGCGGCAAGATTTCCAAAACACCAGTACTGACTGGCGCGAAGGCACCTATGTGTTTCCGCTGCCGGAGAAAGCCAGCCTTTATGCCATGCAGCTGCGAATTGGCGAGCGGGTCATCGTGGGTGAGATCAAAACCCGTGACGATGCACGCAAGACCTATGAAAAGGCCAAAACAGAAGGTAAGCAGGCGGCACACGTGGAACAGCAGCGTCCAAACCTGTTCACTACGCGGGTCGCCAATATTCCGCCCGGCGAGACGGTTACCGTTGAACTGCGCTATCAACAGGCCGTGGACTATCAGTCCGGTGAGTTTGAATTGCGTCTGCCAACAACAATGACGCCCCGCTACATGCCGGGGACGCCGATCGACGATCCGGAGCGTCCGGTTACCTGGCGTCAGGGTTGGGCGGTGCCGACCACCGAGGTGGCTGATGCGGATGCGATCAGTCCTTTCACGGTGAATTCGCAAGATGTGCCAGCGGGCAGTCATCGGGCGCACGTCGAGCTGACGCTTAACGCCGGCCTGCCTATTGCCAATGTGGTGAGCCCCACCCATGCGCTCAAGCCGGAATGGCAGGGCGAGCAGGTCACCGTGGTGCCCCAGTCGGGTGATATCGCAATGGATCGCGATCTGGTGGTGCGCTGGACGCCGAAACGCGGGCAGGCGCCCGCTGCCGCGGTGTTCCATGAACGCTGGCAGGATGAAGACTATCTGCTGACGCTGCTGGTGCCAGGGCTTAATGGGGGCCAGTCGGTGCCTCGGGAAATGATCTTTGTGATGGATACGTCTGGCTCAATGGCCGGAGAATCGATTCGACAGGCCCGCAGCGCGCTGTTGGCGGGGCTTGATACTCTTAAATCCGGCGACCGCTTCAATATTATTGAATTCAACAGCGAAACCCATGCACTGTTTGGTCAAGCTCAGCCTGCAGATACGGCCTATCTCAACCAGGCTCGCCAGTATGCTCGGGGGTTGCAGGCCAATGGTGGCACCGAAATGGCGCCCGCTCTGGACCGGGCCCTGCGTATTCGAAAGTCGAGCGACGAAGCATCGACAAAACGGGTACGACAGGTCGTATTTATTACCGATGGTGCGGTGGGCAACGAGAGAGCGCTGTATCAGCAGATTCAGGATCAACTGGGTCATTCGCGACTGTTTACGGTGGGTATCGGCTCTGCTCCCAATATGTACTTCATGCGCGAAGCGGCGCGTATCGGGCGGGGAACGTTCACTTCAGTGAGCGACATTAATGAGGTGGCGAGCCAGTTGGGCACCTTGTTCTCAAAAATGGCAGCGCCGGTACTGGTCGATATCCAGACACATTGGCCTGATGACGAGGCCGCAGGTGAGGCCTTTCCGGCGAAACCGGGCGACCTTTTCCGGGGAGAGCCGTTGATAATGGTCACCCGTGGTATCGCACCTGCAGGTGATCTTGAGCTGACGGGTGTTTTGCCGGATGGTTCCAGCTGGCAGCAGTCCCTGCCTCTGTCAGGCGCTGCACCGGGGCAGGGGCTGCATCGCTACTGGGCACGCCAGAAGATTGATGAGATTACCGATCAGCGCTTGCATGGTGTCAGCGAAGACCAAATCCGGGAGCAGGTTACGCCGTTGGCTTTGGCCCATAGTCTGACCACGCCCTACACCAGTTTTGTCGCGGTTGATAAAACGCCGGTTCGGCCGGTCGGGGAGTCGTTGAAAAAGGATGCGGTGCCCTCGTTGCTGCCCGCCGGCAGCAGCCAGAAAATGATCCGCTACCCGCAAACTGCAACGCCTTCACTTGCTTTGATTGTGATTGGCCTCGCCGGCCTGATGCCCGCATTCGCCGTACTGATGTTGCGGCGCAGGAGGGTGGCGTGATGCGTTTGCTTCTGACATTGACGCTGGCGGCGGCTTTAACCTTGCTGGCGGGGCTTTGGATTCCGTTGAAAGCGATGCTATCCCAGGAACTGCTCAATATGGCCTGGGCAGAAAGCCAGGCTGGACATCAGGACGTCAAACCCTGGCCCTGGGCCGACACCTGGCCGGTCGGGCGCTTGCGCCTGCCAGGCTCGGGCGAGCCGATGGTGATTCTCTCGGGCACCTACGGCGAGAGCCTCGCATTTGGTCCGGGGCACGTTACCGCTTCGGCGACTCCTGGTGAGCCTGGCACTGTTATTGTGGCCGGGCACCGGGATACCCACTTTCGTGTACTTCAGACCATCCACACCGGTGATCGGGTTGAGCTGCAGGGCAGTGACGGCGATTGGCGTCTATACACGGTGGTCAGCGAACGGGTGGTGGATTCGCGAAAGGAGCGTCTGGACGTTCGTCCGGATGGCCCGGACAGGTTGATACTGGTGACCTGTTATCCGTTCGATGCCCTGAATCCCAATGGCCCTTTACGCTATGTGATTGAGGCTGAAGCGGCACAGCCGCAGATGCAGGCTGCGTTATAGGGTATCGCCAGATGCGGTTGCCCGGACGCGGATAATCGGCGCTTTTTGCTGCAAATGACTGTCATTTTAACTTTGTTTGACAATAAGAAGAGAGTGGCGCACATTATCTCAAGCCGTGTTACCGGAGATAATGTCATGTTTTTGGAGAAGCGCCGCGGAGAGCAGGGATCGCTACCTATACGCTCCAGTCGTTATTTCGCCATTGGCTCTCAGTGGTTTTTTGTTACCCGTGAAAAAACGTCGCTGGGGCCTTTTGAGTCTTTCGATCAGGCTGAAACGTCTGTTCGGGCCTATATTGACGATTTTGATGCGCAGCGGCGTGGCAATTCCGTGAACTATGCCTATGGTGTGGCGCTACACGACTATGAAACCTGCGTCGCCAGGCATTGCCAGCAGTGCAAAGAAGCGGCTCGGCTGCTGTCCTGACGTTCCATAACGACCCCCAGACCTATATCCTATAGCTGATTTTAGCGTACATATGTACGCTCATCAGGTTCGTTTAGGAGTAGTTTCTGATGCGTTTCGTTCGTGAAGTGATTGCCTGGCTATCTGTCCCGTTGCTGTGCGTGCTGGGCCTTATCCTCTGTATTTTCCGGCCGTTCAATCCCGACAATACGGTCGTGATTGGCCGTGTCATCGCGATTTCCGGCCGTGCCATTCTCGGGATGCGTCGGCCAGTTGAAGGCCGGGACAACATACCCCGGGATCGTCCCACCATTCTGATTGCCAATCACCAGCATAACGACGATCTTTTCGTGTTGGCGGATTTGCTGCCGCCGCGGACTGTTGCCGTGGGTAAGGCGTCGTTGGGCTGGGTGCCGTTTTTTGGCCAGGTGTTCTGGCTGGGCGGCAATATCATGATCAATCGTGGTCGTTCCGGTAAAGCGATGGCGATGATCAACGCCTCTGCATCCGCCATGACCAACGAGCGCAAGAGTATCTGGATTTTCCCCGAAGGTACCCGCAGTCACGGTAAGGGGCTCCAGGCCTTCAAAAAAGGCGCTTTTCACGCAGCGGTTGCCGCCGGTGCGCCGATTACGCCGGTTTGCGTGGCGCCTTACAACATGGAGAGCAAGGGCTGGCTGGGCAGGCGGTTGCCTGTGAAAGTGCGTATCTTGCCACCGATCGAAACGGCGTCACTGAAACCGGACGACATTCCCGACCTGATGGCGCGCTGTCACCGGGAAATGAGTGAGGCGGTAAACGACCTGGCCTGATCCCCGTTCCTTGACTTTATCCACGATTTGCTTCGATATAACCGTGCTTTGAGGCTTTTCGCCGGTACTTCCAGAGGGGAAGTGCCTGAAATCTTATTGTCATAACCGGGAGGTGGCGCGATGAACCTGATTCTCTTTCTTCTGATTGGTGGTGTTGCCGGCTGGCTCGCGGGCCTGATCATGAAAGGCCGTGGCTTTGGTGTGTTGGCCAATATCGGCATTGGTATTGTGGGTTCGCTGGTAGGCGGCTTTTTGTTCGGGCTGGTGGGATTGTCGTCTCATGGCACTATCGGCGCGCTGGTAACCGCTACAGCGGGTGCGGTGTTCCTGTTGTGGATTGTAAGTGTGATTAAAAAGGGCTGACGATGATCATTCCAGTTACCGCAGTATTCGCAGCTGTTATTGCGCTTCTGATGTTGTTCCTTGCCTGGCGGGTTACGACCTTCCGGCGCAAGTTCAAGGCTGGCATGGGCGATGCCGGTGACCACGACTTTGAAGTGGCGATCCGTGCTCACGCGAATCTGGTGGAGTATGCGCCAATCGCGCTGATCCTGATGGCGATTGGCGAACTCAACGGTGTATCCGCCTTGAGCGTCTATGTTGTGGGTATGTTGTTTGTAGTGGGCCGGCTATTACATGCTTGGGGCTTTACCAGAAGCCGCGGCGGTTATGCCTTGTCGAGGATGATCGGCGTGTTGTTTACCTGGCTCTCAATCCTGATTATGGCTGGATTGCTGCTGCTCAACGTCGCCCAGGTATCACTTTGATCTTGTCTTCACTTGGTTTCAATTAGTCTGAAATCCGTTTTCGCTCGAGAGTGTAATTGAGCTCCGAGCGAATATCCTTGCCGTCTTTTCCCAGCATTTTCAGCCCACCCTCGGGCAATCGCCTGAACTGTCGGTCGACCGTTCCTTTTTCGTTTGTCAGCACGATTCGCCCCAGATCCATGGCGTTCTCCGGGGGCAATAGTGACCAGGTGCCTGAGTGCTCAATGGGCTCGGGCTTGCCTTTGTAGGCTTCTTCAAGCACATAGGTTCTGGGTTGGGCGAAAAGCGTCAGCCTGGTCTCGATCCCGGCACAATCCGCGCAGGGCAGGGTGCCACTCCAGGTACCGTATTGCTTGGGGGCAGGCTCAGGTTCAACTGTTGCGCAGGCGCTGATCAGCAGGGTCATCATGAGTGTGGTGGCCAACCGGTATCCGGACATAACGGGCTCTCTGTGTCTGCTCTGTATGAGGGGAAATCTAGAATCGCAGGTTAGCTGGCAGGCTGCAATCCGGCGTGTCGGGCGACAGACCGGATTGCGTTCAGGCGTATTGGCAGGGCTGCCGGACCATCTTTGGGCGGTTATTGCGCGCGGGCCATCTGCTCGCTCAGGTATTCCAGCTCCAGGCGACGATTGGCGGCACTGTCTTCAGGATTGGTCAATGGCTTGTGGTTGCCCCAGCCGACGACCTCAATGCGTTTCTCGTCAATCCCTTCCGCTTTGAGAATCTTGGCTGCGGTGTTGGCACGTAACCGTGACAGAAATTCGTTGTACTCGTCAGCGCCGTGGCTGTCGGTGTGGCCATTGATGCGCACGCGGACTTCCGGATGTGCTTTGAGGTAGGCCGCATGCTCTACCAGGATGGCTTTGTCTTCTTCGTTCAGACGATGTTTGTCGAATGCAAAGTGAAACTTCATGCGATGAGGTTTGCGAGGACTGTCGGCCATGGCGTTCACCTGCTGTGTGCTGATCGTGTTGATTTGTGCCGCACGGGCCAGCAATTCAGGGTTATCAAGTACAAGCACGGTCATGTCTTCATCCTTTGGTGCTTCGACGATGCGATCGTCTGTTTTTGTTTCACTATTGTCGTCGCTGGTCGTTGCTGCAATTGGCGATTGGTCGATAGCGGCTGTTTCTGCTGGTGCTGCCGGTTTTGCCAGTGGCCCGGACTCGTCTTGAGCTGCAACGGATCCGGTCTGTGTTGCTGCCGCTGGCTGACGTGCTGATGCAGAGTTTGTACCACCGTCAGCTGCGCAACCGGCGAGGATGGCCAGGAAGACTGCGCCGGTTGCGCCTGCAACCATTCGGCGGGCAAATCCTGTCGCTGATTGAATACGCTCACTGTTAAAGGTTTGTGACGGTCTGTAACTGAGTGAGTTGCTTGAGCAATATGGCATGGTTGGGCTCCTGATCTGAAGTTATCTTTCTGTAAGGGCAGATATTCTTTTGTTGCCCCTTGTCTCTCAGTAGCCATTACAGCGCGATAATCTGGCAGCGCTGTGGTAAAAAAGCGGATCGTATCGGATCAAATGTGATGAAATCAGGCACGCGGCGTTTTGATGCACCTGAATTGCACAACCCGTTACGGCTGTCGTTGTATTTTAACTAAGGATTTTCTGGGTAAGTGCATGGGCGCATCAGCCTGCTTGTTCAGATGTCCCCAAATGGAAGTGACATGCTGATTATCCCCGTTGAGCGCTCTATTGACTGGCGCCGTCCCCCCTGGATTACGCTTGGTCTGATACTGGCCTGCTTCCTGGTGTTTGTGTTCTATCAGGGTAATGACGACGAGTTATTGGGCGGTGCGGTAGAGCAATACCTGAAGGTTGATCTCGACAAGCTCGAAGCCCCGGTTTATGAAAACTATCTCGAGCGCGAGATCCGGCTGGAAGGTCAGGATGATCTTGCTGAGCGTCTGAACCTCTTGCGCCAGGCAATGGCTGACGACGATCGGCTGTTGTTGGCGTCGCTGATGTTGTGGGATGCCGGTTTCTTCCATTATGTGCAGGACAATATCGGCGTTGTCTGGGCGCCGGAACAACGGGAGATATGGCAGGCGAAACGGATCCCCATTCAGCAGACGTACATTGACCGCGTGAGCATAAACAGCCTGGGTGTGGTGCCGGCGGATCTGTCACTTTCAGACCTGATTGCGTACCAGTTTCTGCACGCCGGCTGGGGGCATCTTATTGGCAATATGCTGGTGCTGTTTCTGCTGGGCTTTACTGTGGAGAAAGCGCTGGGTGCGGGAAAATTTCTGCTGGCTTACCTGTTTTGCGGTGTGGTTTCCGGGTTGCTCTGGTCCAGCTTTAACTGGGGCACCTGGGGTGGGCTGGTCGGCGCTTCAGGTTCAATCGCGGGCCTGATGGGAATGTACGTTGCGATATTCGGCATGCAGCGTATTCGCTTTTTTTACTTCCTCGGTGTGTATTTTGATTACTTCAAGGCGCCTGCGATCGCGCTGCTACCGATCTGGATTGGTAAGGAAGTGTTTGATCACTGGTTTGCCGGCGCCACCGGTATTGCCTATATGGCGCATGCCGGCGGGTTGGTGGCCGGCGCCGGATTGGTGTTGCTGCTGGGCAAAAGCTGGCTGCAAGTGAAAGAGAGCTTTTTCGAACCGGAGGAAGACGAGCAGGATGACCGTTTTCGTTCGGCCTACGCACTGGCGATGAGCCGTGTTTCCCAACTGGACTTCGAGCAGGCGCGCCTGCAGTTCGAAGCCTTGTGGCAACGGTATCCGGAGCGGACAGTGCTGCTTGAACATCTTTACCAGCTCGCCAAGCTGCGTCCGGATACTGAGGCTTACAGCCTGCGCGCCCGGGAACTGATGCAAACCACTCTGGCCCGGCATCAGCCAGAGCGGTTGCTGGAGGTCTGGCAGGAATACCAGACCAAGGGGCAGCCTCATCATCCGCTGAGCGCAGAGGATCATAACCGGGTGTTCTTCGCCAGCTTGCGAAAAGGTGAACTCAAGACCGCCGAAAAGGTCTTTGAACGGATGCGCGGCACCGGCGACGAGATGCTGGTATTGGAAGCCTGTCGGCTACTCGCTGAAGAGTTCGACAAGCGCCAGATGACCCCCAAAGCACGTCATTACCGCCAGCTGCTGGAAGCGCCTTCAGGCCCCTGAGGCCGGGTCCAGACTAAACTGCGCCCGGGTTGTTTCCGGAGGCCCCTGCAACGGCTCGTGATTGGCTGCCTGCTGAAGGAAACCGTCCATTTGCTCGCTTAAGGGATGGTCCGGGCAGCGCTTCTTGATGAAGTTCAGGAATGCGGTCGCCTTTTCCCATTGCGCCATGCCCTGCGTCAGTGACTGTGCCACCAGCAGATAGGCGGGGGCGATATGCTCGTTGTCCGGGAACCGTTTGTGGAAGTCCTGCAGTAGCCGCAACACGGTGCGGTGCTCACCCTCGCGATACATCAGGCGGGCGCAACTGACCGTCAGGGCCGGGTCATCCAGGCGGAATCCCGGTTCCTGTTGCTCCAGCAGTTGCAGCATCTTCCCCAGTTCCACCGCATCACGCCGATCCGCAAGCCACAGCAGCAAACGAGGATGGTTGCGGTAGAGTTCGGTCCCGTCATTCATGGCCCAAAGCAGTCGGTAAAGCTGCTCCAACCGCATGGGATTGGATGGGTCACGTTTGAGAGCCGCTTTCACCAGCGTCAATGCCTTGTCGTACTGGCCGTCTTTCAGGCTCATGTCCAGATCTGCATCCACCCGCAACGCCCGGTTGGGCTCGGGCGGCGCTTCCTGATCCTGCAGATCGCTGGCGAAGCCGAGTTCTTCCTGATACTGGAACAGAAGGTAGCCCATCATGTGGAAGAAAATCAGGAGAAACGAACTGCTGACAAAGCCGGATAGCGGCTGGGCAACGATTGCCGGGAACTGGGAAAACGCAAAGTCCTGAATAGCACCACTGACCAGCATCATCAGAATCAGATGACCGTAGAGCACGAAATAAGGCCAGCCAATCCGGGAAATCAGAGATGTCAGATGCAGCGGATTGACCGCCGGGCCAACCGATTGCTCCATGGCCAGAATCATCATGCTGGCGGGGAGCGCGAGCACCAGAAAAGCGACCGCGAGCATTGCCAGCACCGGACCGCCCACAAGTCCGGCAGAGTAAATCAGTCCCCCCATCAGAATGAAAACCAGCAACTGCTGCACCACAACGCCGGCACCGGCGCCTGAAAACGCCATTGAAAGCGGTGGCGGCGTCATATGGCCTGCAGCCGTATGGGTGACGATGGCGTAAGTGTATTTGAACAGCGCCAGCAACAGGATCACCGAGATGATTAGCCCGAATACGTTGGGATCGACCAGCATCGGCACAAACGTGCAGATAGCGATCACCAGCAGCGAATCGGCCCGGAACGGATAACGGAAGAATTCGGGGATCCGGTTCCAGAACGGCACAACTTCGGTTGCCGCGCCAAGATAGCGCATCTGCTGGCCGCAATGGGGGCATAAGCCCTGTTTGCGGCGGGTATCGGCATCCGGCATGCAGGCTGTGCAGTAATGGAGCTGGCAGCCACCGCAATGCCACTTGGCGGCCGTGTTGGGATGATAATGGCAGTCGTGTTTCACAGCGGTCCGGCAAAAAATGAATGAACGGTAATGATCGCAGATGCCGCCCGCTGCGACCAGCATCTGCTGCAATAGCAATAACTGACCGACAGGCGTTATTTATGGAGTCCGGTCATGTTTGAAAGGCAGGCATTGGTCTGGCGGCGATGGCAGCTGCTCTCTCATCTGTTATTAACCTCATAGATAATATGGATTTCACCCTCGCCGCTTTGTGTGTTTTCCTATAAATACAAACATAGCGAATCTCTGGACACGCTTTTCGGCGATGCTGTGACATCGAAGTCATGAGTGAAGGTGTATATTGTAAGCATCGCCTGGTGTTTTTTAGCCGAGTGCGCGCAAGAATTCGGACAGCTTTAAACTTCATGTATCAACAGCGTCATCTGTTTCAGGCTGATAGACCCTCTGATATCCGGGTAGTCAGCGCCACGGATGATGTAAACGGAGGCTGATGATGTCGAAGAAAGACAGTTTTAAAACCCTCAAAACGCTCGATGTGCAGGGCAAAACTTTCCACTATTACAGTCTGCCGGATGCGGAAAAAGCATTGGGTGATCTCTCCCGGTTGCCGTTTTCACTCAAGGTGCTGACCGAAAACCTGTTGCGTAACGAAGACGGTGTTACCGTCACCGAGGACCACCTGCAGGCCATGCAGCAGTGGCTGAAAGACCGTAAATCGGACACCGAAATCCAGTATCGCCCGGCACGGGTTTTGATGCAGGACTTCACCGGTGTGCCCGGTGTGGTCGATCTGGCTGCAATGCGTGACGCTATGGCGGCGGCCGGCGAAGATCCTGCCCGCATCAAACCCTTGTCGGCGGTTGACCTGGTGATTGACCACTCGGTGATGGTGGATCACTTTGGCGATGCGTCGTCGTTTAAAGACAACGTTGCGATTGAAATGGAGCGCAACCAGGAGCGTTACGAGTTCCTTCGCTGGGGGCAGCAGGCGTTCGACAACTTCCGGGTTGTACCGCCGGGCACGGGTATCTGCCACCAGGTGAACCTGGAGTATCTGGGCAAAACCGTGTGGACCAAAGAGGAAGACGGCAAGACGTTTGCCTTCCCGGACACACTGGTGGGCACAGATTCTCACACCACCATGATTAACGGCCTCGGGATTCTGGGCTGGGGTGTAGGCGGTATCGAGGCGGAAGCTGCGATGCTGGGGCAGCCGGTGTCCATGCTGATCCCGGAAGTTGTGGGGTTCAAGATTACCGGCAAGCTGCGTGAGGGTATTACCGCCACCGATCTGGTACTGACCGTGACCCAGATGCTGCGCGAACATGGCGTGGTCGGCAAGTTCGTCGAGTTTTATGGCGATGGCCTCAAGGATATGCCGGTTGCTGACCGGGCAACGATCGCCAATATGTCGCCGGAATACGGGGCGACCTGTGGTTTCTTCCCGGTTGATGACCAGACCCTGAATTACATGCGTCTGACCGGTCGTGACGATGACCAGATCGCCTTGGTAGAAGCGTATAGCAAAGCCCAGGGGCTATGGCGTGAGCCTGGCCATGAACCGCAGTACACGGACACCCTGGCGCTGGATATGGGGGATGTGGTCGCCAGCCTGGCAGGCCCGAAGCGCCCACAGGACCGGGTAGCTCTGAAAGATATGAAATCAGCCTTTGAGCTGATCATGAATACCTCGGACAAAGGCGCGTCGGAAAAAGAACACGACAAGCTCGAGTCGGAAGGTGGGCAGTCTGCGGTCGGAGTGGAAGAGAGTTACGAACACGCGGCCAGTCAGCAAACCGAGTTCGAGGGCAAGAGTTTCCGGCTTGATCCGGGGGCGGTGGTGATCGCTGCCATTACATCCTGCACCAATACCTCCAACCCGAGCGTGATGATGGCGGCAGGCCTGCTGGCGCGCAAGGCGCTGGCAAAAGGGCTGGATACCAAGCCTTGGGTGAAAACCTCGCTGGCGCCAGGTTCCAAGGTGGTCACCGAGTACTTCAAGGCCGGCGGCTTTCAGGAAGACCTCGATAAGCTGGGTTTCAACCTGGTCGGCTACGGCTGCACCACTTGTATCGGTAACTCGGGTCCATTGCCAGAGCCGATTGAAAAGGCTATCGAAAAGGGCGATCTGACTGTTGCGTCGGTATTGTCCGGTAACCGTAACTTTGAAGGCCGCGTGCATCCGCTGGTGAGAACCAATTGGCTGGCGTCGCCGCCGCTCGTTGTCGCCTACGCGCTGGCGGGTAATGTGCGGGTCGACCTGACCAAGGATCCGCTGGGTAAGGATCAGGACGGCAACCCGGTTTACCTCAAGGATATCTGGCCATCGCAGGATGAAATCGCCGAAGCGGTGGAGAAAGTCAAAACCGAGATGTTCCGCACCGAATATGCGGCTGTGTTTGATGGCGATGCCACCTGGCAGGCCATCAAGGTGCCGGAAAGCAAGGTCTATGAGTGGTCGGACAAGTCCACCTATATTCAGCATCCGCCGTTCTTTGAAGGCATGGGACGCGAACCGGACCCGATAGAGGATGTTAAGAATGCCAGCATCCTGGCATTGCTGGGAGACTCGGTGACCACCGACCATATTTCTCCGGCCGGTTCGATCAAGGCAGACAGCCCGGCAGGGCATTACCTGCAGGATCACGGTGTCGAACCCAAGGATTTCAACTCCTATGGTTCGCGCCGGGGTAATCACGAAGTCATGATGCGGGGCACCTTTGCCAACGTGCGCATCAAGAACGAGATGCTGGACGGAGTGGAGGGCGGTTACACCCGCCATATCCCGTCGGGTGAGGAAATGGCGATTTACGATGCCGCCATGAAGTACATCGAGGACGACACGCCGCTGGTGGTGATTGCCGGCAAGGAATACGGCACCGGTTCCAGCCGTGACTGGGCAGCCAAGGGCACGCGTCTGCTGGGCGTCAAGGCGGTAGTGGCCGAGTCCTACGAGCGGATTCACCGTTCCAACCTGATCGGTATGGGTGTGATGCCGCTGCAATTCCCGAAAGGCACGGACCGTAAATCACTGAAGCTGACCGGTGAGGAGACGATCAGTCTGAGTGGTATGGCCGGCGAAACCAAGCCGGGGCAGACTATCGAGATGACCGTTACCTATCCGGATGGTAACGAGGAAAAAGTGGACCTTGTCTCGCGGATTGATACTGTCAACGAGGCCGGTTACTTCCTCAACGGCGGGATCCTGCATTATGTATTGCGGGAAATGATCAAGTCCGCTTGATGGCACAGACCGGCCCCGGGCTTTAGCCGGATCGCCGGATTTTAACCGGAAGATACGCGGCCGGATGGGCGTTTTGCTTGTCCGGTCCCGGGAATCATGCGACGCTGAATCCCTGTTCCTCAGCAGAGAACCCGGGGTTCAGCTTTTTTGTATTTGCTTCCGGCCGGGAGTAAATGGACCGCTGACAAGTCAGATAAAAGGAGAGTTCCAAGATGATGAAGCCAATGAGAATCTGGCTTGCAACAGCCGCGCTGGTGATGGTGTCGGGTATCGCACAGGCAGATGCGCCGCTGACCGACGAGCGGGTCGACAAGTTTCTGGATTCGATGACCGAGCTTCAACCTGTCATGGAGCAGGTGGGCCAGCGTTTGGCTTCCCTACCGGAAGACGAGCAACCCCCAAAGCTTGATCCCAAGTCTGCGGACTATGATCCCGAAGAGATGGCCGATGGCATGTCCGACGCCCTGAAAAAGGTAGACGCTTATTCGGATGTTCGCCGGGTAGCTGAAGACAGCGGCTTCGATTCGGTTGAAGAACTGCTCGAAGTGCAGGCGCGGGTGATGATGGGCTTTATGGCGGCCACTCAGGAAGCCATGATGGAAAACCCGAATGTGCCAGAAGAGGCGCGCAAGCAAATGGCGGCTCAGTTTGGCGGTATTGCCGACAAGGTGTCGGACAACGACAAGGCCGTTTTGAAGCGCAATCAGAAGAAGATCATGGAATTCATGCAGGCTCAGCAGCAGAACAGCCCGCAGTAACCACGGTCATCGATAGATTATCAGCAGATATTTATTCACCGGAGACGCAATGCCCGCCGACAAACCGTCCGAAGATACCCGCGCCAGGCTGAATCTGGAAACGGCGCCGATTCGCTGGCGAGAGCTACAGACCTACTTTGCCCGCGGGCAGGTGGTATTTGTATCCGAAGCGCTGGATCTGCTTTCGGTGGGCGAAGCCCTGACGGCAGACAACAAGGCGCAGTTCGAGCAGTGGATGGCGTCAGGCGCTGTCGGTGAGGTACCAGTTGATCGGGCGCAGTCTTGGTATGACGCGGATGCCGAACTCTGGGCCGTAGTGATTGCGCCCTGGGTGCTGATACAGGACCGGAACACGCGCAATTGATCGTAACGGACCGGTGATGTTCCCGGTCTGATTTTTAGGGTTAGCGATGAAGCTGCATTACTTTAACGGCAAGTCCCCCTTGCGAGCGCTGGTGCTCCAGCGCGACGGACGCCGTATTGAGCTTCATGTTAAACCGGTCGGTGAAGACACCTGGGCACTGGTAGCGCTGAGCGGGCCAGACAATGGTCAGCCGGAATGGCACAAGTGCCAGGGGCCCTATCGCAGTGCCTCCCAGGCCGAATCCGCCTTGCGTGGAGTGGCCGGTTCGTTGCTCGCCAAGAGTTACGATCCGGCGCCGTCACTTCACGTGGTCTGGACGGTGTCCGCTCAACGCCATGCTCGCACCATTCGACGTGACCGGGATGCGAGTGAAGGGCATTACATTTTTGATCCTGAACAACACGAACCGCTCTGGTAAACTGCTCCCCCTTCTGAATCCTGCCTAATAATTTACTTGCTAATCACAAGGATCTTCATGCTTGCCGGCGCGTTACTTATTCTTGTTCCCCTGTTTATCGGTTTCGCTTTTCACCTGACTAACCGGCGATTGCTGGGCTGGATCAATCAGTGTGTGGAAGGGCTGGTCTATCTGATATTGGGATTGCTGGGGATCAGTTTGGGGCAGCTTGACGGGCTGGCGGATCAACTGTCACGGATGACCGGGCAGGTGTTCATTCTGGTCGGGGCCTTGTTCGTTGCCAATATGCTGAGCCTGTGGCTATGGCAGCGCTGGCAGCCGATGACCCTGGAAGACGATGACAGCGCCGAAGGCCCGATGAGTTACCAGCGGCTGTTTCTGGGGGCGGCCAAACCGCTGGGGGCGGTGTTTGTCGGTATGGCGCTGGGGTATCTGGTGTTGCCGGTGCTGACCTGGGTGGAAGATCTGGCCAGTGCTGCGCTGATGCTGTTGCTGTTTCTGATCGGTTTGCAGCTGCGCAATGCCGGGTTGTCGTTGCGCCGACTGCTGATGAACCGTCAGGGGCTTGGTGTGGCCTGCTCGCTGATTGTCAGCTCACTACTGGCGGGATTGGCGATTGCACCCTGGTTCGATCTGCCGTTGATGGACACCCTAGCGCTGGCCTCCGGTTTCGGCTGGTACTCCCTGTCCGGCATTGTGATTGGCGACGCATTGGGGCCTGCCTGGGGCGGTGTCGCATTCCTCAACGATGTACTGAGGGAGATCATCGCGCTGGCGCTGATTCCGGTGATTATCAAAGCCCGCCCGGCCATGGCGATTGGTTATGGCGGTGCTACCGCCATGGATTTCACTCTACCGATTATCCGGCGCAGCGGTGGATTGGCCTGTGTGCCTGTCGCGCTGGCGTCCGGTTTTATCCTTTCCTTTATCTCGCCAGTCCTGATGGCATTTTTTCTCGCGGGCTGAGTGACAGGCTCGTCCGCCGGGCCTTTATAGTTTGATGTCAATTTAATTTAAGGGCTGGCTGCGCTGGCCCTGATCCCTTCTTTATGTCTGAATTCCCTCGATTTTCCTGAACTCTGTCGATTTAAAGCCTTTTTTGCCTAACCTGACCGGCGCCCTGTCACGTTTGATATTTAGAGAACGAACCATTACGCTAGATTTATTGAATGAACGTTCAATCAATTGAATAACCATTCAGAACTATTCGAGAGGACGACATGGCCAGGCTGGATGTGGAAACAATCCGGCGTCAGCAATTGATTGACGCCACGCTGAAGGTAATCGAGGACAACGGCTTTCAAGGAGCGACGATCGGCAAGATTGCTCATGTGTCGGGTATGTCGGTCGGGATTGTAAGTCATTACTTCGGCGGCAAGCAGGGGCTGCTGGAAGCCACCATGCGACATCTGCTGGCCACCTTGTGTAGTGATGTGCAACAGCGGATGACCGAACGTCCGGATACGCCACGTGAACGTCTGATGGCGATTGTTGATGCCAACTTTTCCGGCGTCCAGACGGATCCGCAGTCGGCCAAGACCTGGCTCGCGTTCTGGACCCAGGCCATGCATAACGCCGACCTGATGCGCTTGCAGCGGGTCAACGAGCGCCGCTTGCTGTCCAACCTCAAGTTCTATTTACGCACACTGATGTCGAATCAGCAGGCCCGTGCGACTGCACAGACTGTGGCCGCGCTGATTGACGGTTTCTGGCTTCGCGCTGCCATGAGTGAAGGTCGGATTGAGACCGACGAAGCTGTGAATCTGTGCAAAACCTATATCGATCAAGCCATCCGCGCCAACAACGGAGAGCATTCATGACCTTGCCCTTGTACCTGTCATTTGTGAACGGCCAACCCCTCGCCAATCAATCGGGTGAACGTTTCGACGTGGTCAACCCGGCGACTGGCGCTGTGATCTATCAGGTTGAACAAGCCGACGCATCGGTGATGCAGGCTGCAGTAGCCAGCGCGCAGCAGGGTTTCCGTGAATGGTCCGCACTGACCGGATTGGAGCGTGGCCGGATACTTAACCGTGCCGCTGCGTTGTTGCGGGAGAAGAATGACGAACTGGCGGCAGTAGAAGTGCTGGATACCGGCAAACCCTGGCAGGAAGCCAGCGTGGTGGATGTGGTGACCGGCGCTGACGCCGTGGAGTACTTTGCCGGACAGGCATCCAGCGTCGTAGGCGAAAGCCAGCAGGTGGGGCCTGACTTCTTCTACACCCGCCGTGAGCCGCTGGGCGTCTGTGCCGGTATCGGCGCCTGGAACTATCCGCTGCAGATTGCCTGCTGGAAGTCCGCGCCGGCACTGGCGTGCGGCAACAGCATGATTTTCAAACCATCAGAAGAAACCCCGTTGGGGGCGATCCGGTTGGCGGAGATCTTTATCGAAGCCGGTGTGCCTGCGGGTGTTTTCAACGTGGTCCAGGGTGACTATCGCGTCGGCCAGATGCTGACGGCGGATCCTGCCATCGCCAAGGTGTCGTTTACCGGTGAAGCGGGAACGGGTCGCACCGTTATGGCGGACGCAGCGAAGACGCTCAAGTCGGTGACCATGGAGCTGGGCGGCAAGTCGCCCATGATCATCTTCGATGACACGGATATCGATCAGGCGGTCAGCGCGGCGATGCTGGGCAATTTCTACACCCAGGGCGAAATCTGCACCAACGGTACCCGGGTGTTCGTCCAGCGTGGCATCTACGACGCATTTCTGGAGGCGCTGGTCGAGCGCACCGAAAAGAACATTCTCGCCGGTGATCCGATGAATCCCAAGACCAACCTTGGTGCCCTGATCAGTGCGGATCACCGGAACAAGGTGATGGGGTTTATCGATGCCGGAAAAGCTGAGGGCGCGCGCCTGGTGACCGGGGGCATGCCACTGAAGCCCACGCATTGTGAAGAGGGCTACTTTGTCGCGCCCACCGTGTTTGCCGATTGTACGGACGACATGACGATCGTGCGGGAAGAAATCTTCGGGCCGGTCATGGCTGTGCTGCCATTTGATGATGAAGACGAGGTGATTCGTCGCGCCAACGGTACCGATTATGGGCTTGCGGCCGGCGTATTCAGCCGCGATATCACCCGCGCTCACCGGGTCATCCATCAGATCGAAGCCGGCATTTGCTGGATCAACAGCTTTGGTGCCTCGCCATCGGAAATGCCGGTTGGCGGTTACAAGCTGTCAGGTCTGGGGCGTGAGAATGGACGGGCGGCGCTGGATCACTACACCCAGATCAAATCCGTCTATGTGGGCATGGTGCCGCTTGAAGCGCCGTTTTGAACAACCGGAATTGTGGTGAGTTTCAGTCCCTGAACCGAATGCCGTTTTGCCCGCCCGCGCGGAGGAGAAAGCAGTGAATTTTGATCATGAATTTGACTATGTGGTTGTCGGCACGGGATCGGCCGGTTGTGTACTGGCCAACCGGCTGACCGAAAGCGGCGAGGATCAGGTGCTGGTGCTGGAAGCCGGGCGCAAGGACAACACCTGGAAGATCCACATGCCAGCCGCGCTGATGTTCAATCTGATGGACGACAAGTACAACTGGTACTACCACACTGAACCCCAGAAGTTTCTGAACAACCGTCGCCTGTACTGGCCGCGCGGCAAGGTATGGGGCGGTGGCTCGGCACTGAACGCGATGGTGTATATCCGTGGCCACGCCTACGACTATGACCGCTGGCATGAAGAAGGTGCCAAAGGCTGGCGCTATCAGGATGTGCTGCCGTACTTCCGCAAATCGGAAACCCGCGAAAAGGGCGCTGACGATTACCGCGGCGGCGAAGGCCCGCTCAACGTGCACACCGGTGACGAGCCGAATCCGTTGTTCGAAGCGTTTATTGAGGCCGGCCAGCAGGCGGGTTATCCGTTCACTGAAGACATGAACGGCTACCAGCAGGAAGGCGTCGGCCTGATGGACATGACGATCCGCAAAGGCAAGCGCTGGAGTGCCGCCCAGGCGTATCTGCGCCCTGTGCTGGCCCGCCCGAACCTGACCGCTGAAACCGGTGCCATGACCCATCGTATTCTGTTTGATGGGGATACGGCCGTCGGCGTTGAGTATGTGCAGGATGGGAAAACCGTGCGGGTTGCGGCACGTAAGGAAGTGATCATCAGCGGTGGTGCGATCAATTCGCCGCAATTGCTGATGTTGTCCGGTATTGGCCCCGCAGCCGATCTGGAAGCGCTTGGTATTGAAGTGAAAGTCGATCGCCCCGGCGTTGGCCAGAACCTGCAGGATCATCTTGAGCTGTATGTTCAGCACAAATCAACCCAGCCGGTCACGCTCTACAAGTACACCACCCAGCCGGGCAAAACCCTGGCCGGAATGAAGTGGTTCCTCAATAACGACTGGGGCGCCTGTCGCACCGCGCATCTGGAAGCGGGCGGGTTTATTCGCTCTGCGGCAGGTGTTCGGCACCCGGACATCCAGTTCCACTTCCTGCCATCGCAGGTGATTGACCACGGCAGAAAGGATGCCGAATGCCATGGATTTCAGGTACACGTCGGCCCGATGCGACCGACCAGTCGCGGTTATCTCAAGCTGAAATCCGCCAACCCCGGCGATCATCCGATCATCGAACCCAATCTGCTCAGCACCGAACAGGATCGCAAGGAAATGCGCGACAGCGTCAGGCTGACCCGGGAGATTTTCGAGCAGCCGGCGTTTGCGCCGTTTCGGGGCGAAGAGCTGCGCCCCGGTGCCGGCAAAACTTCGGACGAGGACATTGATGCCTTCGTTCGCGAATACGCCGATAGCGCCTACCACCCGTCGTGTACCTGCAAAATGGGGCGTCCGGATGATCCGATGGCGGTGGTTGATGAGCAGGCACGGGTCTACGGGGTACAGAATTTGCGAGTGGTGGATGCGTCCATCATGCCCAGCGTGGTCAGCGGCAACCTGAATGCGCCCACCATTATGCTGGCCGAGAAGTGTGCTGATCATATCCGCGGCAAAACGCCACTGGCGCCATCGAAAGCCAAAGTATGGGAGCACCCGAGCTGGTGCACTGACCAGCGTTGAAAGAATGTTTTGACCCGTTCCAAAGATTTAGAAGAGCACTTTGCTGGAGAACGAACGTCGCAAGATCGACGTCAATAATCGAAAGGAGAAGAGCACAATGAAGAAACTACTGGTGGCCATGACCGGCCTGATGATCAGCAGCGCAAGTATCGCTGCGAATACCGAGTGCAAGACCGTCCGCTTTGCCGATGTAGGTTGGACGGATATCACTGCAACGACAGCACTGGCATCTGAAGTGCTGGAAGGCATGGGCTACGAGCCGGAGGCCAAAGTGCTGTCGGTTCCGGTAACTTACCGATCACTGAAAAACGGCGATATTGATGTCTTCCTTGGCAACTGGATGCCGACAATGGAAGCCGACGTGCGTCCCTATCTGGAAAGCGGTGATGTTGAAGATGTCCGCACCAACCTTGAAGGCGCCAAGTACACGCTGGCGGTACCCCAGTATGTTTACGATGCCGGTGTCACCAGCTTCGACGATATCGCAAAAAATGCCGACAAGTTCGATGACCGTATCTACGGCATCGAGCCAGGCAACGACGGCAACCGTCTGATTCAGGACATGATCGACAAGGACGCCTTCGGTCTGGGCGATTTCCGGATGGTGGAATCCAGCGAAGCCGGCATGTTGTCGCAAGTGGGGCGTGCAGTGCGTCGTGATAACTGGATTGTCTTCCTGGCATGGGAACCGCATCCGATGAACGCCAACCACGAGCTGGCGTACCTGGACGGCGGCGATGATTTCTTCGGCCCCAACTACGGCGGCGCGACTGTGCACACCAATGTGCGCAAAGGCTATCTCAACGAATGTGAGAATGTTGGTACGTTGCTGAAAAACATGGAGTTCTCGCTGGCAATGGAGAACGAGGTGATGGGTGGCATTCTCAATGATGGCGAAGAGCCCCGTGATGCAGCACATAGCTGGCTCGCCAAGAATCCGGGCGTTCTTGATCAGTGGCTCGAAGGCGTGACCACACTGGATGGCAAGCCTGCACTGCCCGCGGTCAAGGCATCGCTGAAGTAAATCCGGTATCTGACTATCCATTCTCCGACACCGCTCCTTTGATGGGGGCGGTGTCTCAAAAGACTGAAGGCCATGAACTGGATAACCGAACACAAGTTGCCCTTTGGTGAGTTCATCGAAGGGATCGTTGATTTTCTGGTCGACAATGGCTCGGGCTTTTTTGATGCCATATCAGAGAATCTGAGCAGCCTGATCTACGGCCTGACCGACCTGTTGCTCTGGGTACCACCCGGCGTCATGGTGGCGCTGTTTGCCGTTGCGGCCTATTTCCGTCACCGCAGCTGGGGGCTGGCTGTATTCACCCTGATCAGTTTTCTGCTGATCTGGAATCTGGGCTACTGGGAAGACACCATGGCGACCCTGTCGCTGGTGCTATACGCCACACTCCTGTGTGTTGTCATCGGGATTCCGCTGGGGATTTATGCGGCGCATCACCAATGGCTGTACAAGGGGCTGCAACCGGTGCTGGATCTGATGCAGACCATTCCGCCGTTTGTCTATCTCATTCCCACCCTGACCCTGTTTGGGTTGGGCGTGGTGCCGGGGGTTATTTCCACCGTGATTTTTGCGATTGCGGCGCCAGTACGGCTCACCTATCTGGGCATTTCCCAGGTACCGACAGAACTGGTTGAAGCGGGCAAGGCTTTTGGCTGTACCAACCGGCAGTTGTTGTTCCGCATTGAGCTCCCCGCAGCCATGAGCTCCATCGGCGCCGGGATTACCCAGTGCATCATGCTGTCCCTATCGATGGTGGTCATTGCCGCGCTGGTGGGTGCGGACGGACTCGGTGTGCCGGTTGTACGGGCATTGAACACCGTGGATATCGGCAAGGGCTTTGAGGCAGGACTGGCGATTGTCCTGTTGGCCATCTGGATGGATCGGTTCTTCCGTCAGCGCAACGCACAGGGAGCCTCGGTATGATTGAACTGGAAAACGTCAATGTGGTCTTCGGCAAGCAGCCCCAACGGGCGCTGCCGATGATAGAGCAAGGTCTGGACCGGGAAGCCATTCGCGAGCAGACCGGGCTTGTGGTGGGCGTGCAGGGTGCCAACCTGTCGATCAAAAAGGGCGAGATCTGCGTGCTGATGGGCTTGTCCGGCTCCGGTAAGTCGAGCCTGTTGCGCTGCATCAACGGCCTCAACAATGTCACCAGCGGCTCGATTCGTATCCAGCACGATGGCGAGTCGGTTGACTTCACCCAGGCCAGCGAGAAGGTCCAGCGCGATATCCGCACCCGCCGGGTGTCGATGGTATTCCAGAGTTTCGGCCTGATGCCCTGGCTGACGGTCGAAGAGAACGTGGGTTTCGGTCTGGAGTTACAGGGGCTTGGCAAAACCGAGCGTCGTGAAAAAGTAGCCCGTCAGCTCGCTCTGGTTGGCCTGCAGGATTGGGCCAGGTGCCGACCGGACGAGCTGTCAGGCGGCATGCGCCAGCGGGTCGGACTGGCGCGTGCGCTGGCGACAGATTCGGAAATTCTGCTGATGGACGAGCCGTTCTCGGCGCTGGATCCGCTGATCCGCCACCAGCTGCAGGATGAGTTGCTGAGCCTGCAGGAAGAGCTGCAGAAGACGATCGTATTTGTCAGTCATGATCTTGATGAAGCGCTCAAGCTGGGCTCCCACATCGCAATCATGAAAGACGGTCAGATTGTGCAGCACGGCAAGCCTGAATCCATTGTGCTCAAACCCGAAAATGACTACGTCAAAAGCTTTGTGGCCAGCACCAATCCGCTGAATGTTCTGGCTGCCCGTTCCCTGATGTTGCCGATTGGCGATGTGCCGGTGGATGCTGACGGCAACCGCTGCCTGAACAAGCGCTATGACACCTGGCTGCATACGCCTGAGCAGGCGGACAAAGCCGTTGTTACCAGCGGCGGTCAGACGTTTCAGACCCAGACCTGGGAAGAAGGTCAGACCATCGAAAGCCTGGCCAAACAGCCGACCCGGATAGCCCCCGATGCGCCCCTGCGGGAAGCGGTGGAAATTCGCTACTTCACCGGCCACAGTCTGCTGGTGGAAGAAAACGGCGAAATTACCGGTGCCATTGGTGACCGAGAGCTGTACCACGCCATGCTGGGCAAGCATCTGGACGACAGCTGATCCCTCTTCCGGTCTGCCGCCCGGCGGGCCGTGTCAGATCACTTCGGTATCCCTTGCCGGAGTGATCACTTTCCTTCTGACGCTCACCGTATTTTACAAACAGGTCCTGACATATTGGCTATGCTGATGAGGTCGTGATTGCAGCGATACTGCTGCCAGGCTGAAGAATTTCGGGCTCTAGGTATGGACGTTCTGATACTCGAAGATGATTTGATGATGTCGGAGTTGCTGCAGACAATTGTCGCGGGTCTCTACGGCAGTGCTGATCTCAAAGTGGCGGGTGATCTGGCGACGGCGAGAAGTGTCTGGTCGGCCGGTGCCTGTGATCTGGCAATTTGCGACTGGAATCTGCCTGACGGAAGCGGACTTGAATTCGTCCGCTGGGTTCGGCAACACAACAAGACGGTCCCCATTGTTATGGTCACCGCCCGTGCCGATCGCGACAGTGTGCTGGCTGCCGCCCACCACGGGATCAACGGGTTTATTACCAAGCCGTTTGATATCGTAACCGTGCACGATCGGTTGCAGCGCGTTTTACCCGTGGAATTGGCGCAGGCGACCGAGCAGGATTTTGTCACCTCGTTGTCGAAAGCTGCGCACTCGAAACTGCACCTGCCGGTGAGCGCTGATCCCTCTGCGATTCTCGATTTGATGGCCGCCTCTGATGAGATATCGGTATCGGATCTTGCTGCGCGCTGGAAAAGTGAAGTCGGCCTGTCGGCACGCCTGCTGGATATCGCCAACAGCAGTTCCTATCGACGTTCAGGTGAGCCCTGCAATTCGCTGATCGAAGCCATTGCCACCTTGGGCGTGAAAATGAGTCTTAACCAGGCATTGGGAGTGGCTCTGGATATGTCCCACGGGTTGGCCGATGAGCGCCTGCGGAACAGGGCTGATGCCTATATCAACAAAAGCAGGGCACTGGCCCAGTGCGCGCAGGATATGGCGTCACGCGTTGGCGTTGATCCTTCTCGCTGTTACGCGGCTGGCATTCTGTATTGTCTTGGCGAATTGGCGGTTCTGGTGCTGGCCCAGCAACACATCAATGGCGGTGGTTCGGTTGCGGAGGCGGAGCTTGATCAGGCATTGGAGCAGTGGTCTGGCCCATTGGGTAATACACTTAAACTTGAATGGCGCCTGCCACTCGACCTGCGGGAGCTGATCGGCGCGATCCACTCCCTGCCTCATGGCCCCGAGAACAGTGCCCGAGTGATGATGAGGGCGGCCATGTTGATCACCGAGGAACAAGCGGATTCGGAAGAATGTAAAACACTGCTGCGAAGGATTGGCCTGACACCCAAGCCCGAGCCGTTCATGGATATCGGAACCAGCGAAACATGACCAGGACCTGTCACGCCTCGCAGCACTCTGCCTGTCAGCGTTGTGATCGCCGCAGCCGATCACGATGGGAGGCATTATGTTAACGCCACCATCACCTGAAAACGAAATCGAGCGCCTGCGGTCGTTATACGCCACCGGTTTGCTGGATACGGAACCGGATGAGGCGTTTGATCGTCTGACGCGTCTCGCCCAGAGCATCGTGGGCACGAGCATCTGTCTGATTTCACTGGTGGACCGTGAACGGCAGTGGTTCAAGTCTCGCCAGGGGCTGGATGCAGAGCAGACGCCTCGGGAAATTTCGTTCTGCGGTCACGCCATTCTCAGCGACGGCATTCTGGAGGTGCCAGACGCCACACAGGACGCGCGATTTTTCGATAATCCGCTGGTCACAGGCGACCCGAACATTCGGTTCTATGCCGGCGCGCCCCTGCATGGTGATGACGGGTATCGCATTGGCACGCTCTGCGTTATTGACGATAAGCCCCACCAGATGACCCAGTCTCAGCGGTTGGCGCTGCGGGATATTGCCGACTGTATTGAAGAGCAGATCAGAACCCGACAGCAAAAGCGCGCGTATGCGTCACTCCAGTCGCTGACTCGCCTGAGCACCGAAGCCAATGAATCGCCCCAGGCACTGTTGCGCCGTGGATTGGCGCTTGGCTGCGGGTTTCTGGGTATGCCGTTCGGGATTATCAGCCGCATTCGAGGAAACGATTATCAGGTTTTGCTGCAGGTCTCGCCGGAAAATACCCTTGAAGATGGCCAGCATTTTGAACTGGGCGATACCTACTGCAGCGTAACCCTGACCCACGGGCAACTGCTGACAATTGATCATATGGGGCAATCACGTTTCAGCTCTCATCCCTGCTACCGGGCTTTTGCGTTGGAAAGCTATATCGGAACCGCGCTGACCGTTGCCGGCGAGCCATACGGCACGTTGAACTTTTCATCGTCGGACCCGCGCGTACCGGCAGGATTTACCGACGCCGAGCGGGAGTTTATCGAACTGCTGTCGGACTGGGTGAACGAAGTATTGGAGCGCTGGCGCGGTGATGATCTCCTGGCGTGGCAGGAGCAGATGCTGGCGGCCATCACGCGCTCTCAGGCCTTGTTTATACGCGAGCCTGGAGGAGGGAAGGCGTTCAGGGGATTGCTTATGGATATCTTGGCGCTTACCGGCAGCAAGGCCGGGGTGATTGCTGAGGTCCATTCGAGCACTCATCCCAACGATCTTCAGCTGCAAACACTGTATGCCTGTCATGCGGATCTGCCGGCACTGGACCCTGCGCAGGAGAACGAAATCAGTACGGCGCTGAGGGGTGTCTTTTTCGCCAGTGCGGATCAACACAAAGCGCAGGCATTTGTGTCAGATGACGGCAACTCGGATCTCGCGGCGCCTGGGGTCAGGACACTGCTCGGTATTCCTGTGATTCACAAGGGCCGGCTGGTCGCGGTGCTCGGGCTGACGGACCGCCCGGATGGATATGATGAGTCATTGATTGCCGCCTTGGCCCCGATCACCGGCACCCTTGAGCAGTTACTTGATGCCGCCCGGATTCAGGAGCAGCGTCTGGACACCGAGCGGCGATTGCAGTCTGTTATTGAGGGTACGCGAATCGGCACCTGGGAATGGAACATGCTGACCCATGCAGTCGTCATGAATGAGCGCATGCTGGAAATTGTCGGGTATCGATTGGATGAGCTGCCCGCAGACGCCCGGGCGTTTTTGCGCAGCCTGGTGCATCCCGATGACCTGCGGCATTGTGACCGGTTACTGCACCAGCATTTTGCGGGTGAGCTGGACGATTATGACGTGGTGGTGCGTCTCAGACACAAGGCGGGGCATTGGGTCTGGGCCCATGAACGCGGGCGTGTGATGCGCTGGACATTGTCCGGCGAGCCCATGCTGATGGCCGGAACCCGTGCCGATATCACCGAGATGAAAACAGCCGATATTGCGCTTCGGGACAATGAAGCCCGCTACCGCGCGCTGTTTGAGCTGTCGCCCGTTGGTATTGCACTCAATGATTATGAAACCGGCCTCTTTATCGATGTGAATGAGTCCCTGTTGTTGCCTTCAGGGTACTCCCGCGATGAGTTTCTCGGGCTGAGTTACTGGGATACGACGCCTATAGAGTACGAGACTGACGAGCAGCGCCAGCTCGATAGCCTGAACGCTACGGGGCGGTACGGCCCCTACGAAAAGGAATATATTCGCAAGGATGGCACTCGCTATCCTGTGTTGCTGCAAGGCATGTTGCTGGAAGATCTCAGTGGTCGGAAGATGATCTGGTCGATTGTAGAGGATATTACCGAACCCAAGCGGCTGGCACGTATGCAGCAGGAGTTTGTGGCAACCGTCAGCCACGAGTTGAGAACGCCCCTGACAGCAATTGCCGGCGCACTGGGGCTGGTCGACAAAGGTGTTGCCGGTGTTCTGCCCGACAAAGCGCGTGAAATGGTGGCGATTGCCCACAAAAACAGCGCGCGCCTGTCACACCTGATTGATGACCTGCTGGATATGGAAAAACTGATCGCCGGTAAAATGCGTTTTGAACTGCGCAGTTATGACATTATGGCGCTGATTCGGGAAGGTCTGGCCCAGAACAGCAGCTACGCCGATCAGTATGGCGTGCAGGTTGTGATGGCGGGTGAGGCCGACAACGCACGGGTTGCGGTTGACGCCCAACGGTTCCAGCAGGTACTGGCTAACCTGCTGTCCAACGCCATCAAGTTCTCAACGGCGGGGGGCACTGTATCGGTATCAGTCTCACAGCATGAGGACACAGTGAGGATGGATGTCGTCGACACGGGGTCCGGCATACCGGTCGAGTTCCATGACCGTATTTTCAGCAAATTCTCTCAGGCGGACGCCTCGGATACACGCCAGAAAGGCGGTACCGGCCTGGGACTCGCCATCTGCAAGGAGCTGGTCGAGCGGATGGCCGGAACCATCGGATTTGAATCCGAAATGGGACGCGGCTCGGTATTTTATGTGGAATTTCCGCTCGCAAACGCGACACCGGCATTGGATCGCTGATGCAATCAGCGGCGCTATAACGGACGTATAGACATCAGAAATCGGGAGCATTATGAGTGCATTGCAAAGAGTCCTGTACGTTGAAGATGAACCGAGTATTCAGGCCGTAGCCCAGTTGGCGTTGGAAGCTGTGGGTGGTTTCACGGTCAAGGTCTGTTCGTCGGGTGAAGCTGCACTTGAAGAAGCGGTGGGCTTCGGACCGGATATCATTCTGCTCGACGTGATGATGCCGGGCATGGATGGCCCTCAGACCATGCGGGCATTGCGCGAAATTTCCGAACTGGATGACATCCCGATAGTATTCATGACTGCGAAAGTGCAGCCTGCCGAGATTGAGAGTTACCTGAGGATGGGGGTTGCGGATGTGATCGCCAAGCCGTTTGATCCCATGACCCTGTCAGACAAGGTTCGCGAGATCTGGCAGCGGTGCCGGGCCGACTGATTGTCTGCACCATACCGTTTCTCAGGACAGGAAGGGCGCAATATTGAGTTTATAGGTTTCCGGATCAACGGCATGCTTGATGCGATCCTGAACCCCGGGTTTTGCCAGATCCAGCGTTTCCACCGGTATCGGCATACGGAAACGGGTGTGGTAGATCACCCGCAGCACCGGCAGTCGCTGGTCTTCCTCATTACCGGCGACCACCACCCCAAGCCGGCCACTCTCCAGCAGCACCAGAGATCCCACCGGATAGATGCCGATGCAGCGGATAAACAGCCGCACCAGCTTGGGATCAAGGTGATCGCCGCTCCACTCAAGCAGTTTCTTGAGGCCTTGAGTCGGCGTCATACCCTTGTGATAGACGCGATTTGAAGTGATCGCATCGTAGACGTCCGCAATCGCCACCATGCGCCCGTAGATTGAAATGGCATCGCCTTTGAGCCCGACCGGGTAACCACTGCCGTCCATGCGTTCATGATGTTGGGCTGCGGTGATGATCGTGAGTTCGCCGATGCCTTCGGTTGAGGCCAGAATCTGGTGTGAGTGCAGGGCATGGAGCTTCATTACCTCAAACTCCTCCGGGGTCAGGCGTCCCGGTTTATGCAGGATGTCGTCTGGCGTCAGCACCTTGCCAATGTCATGCAGTAGCGCGCCGACAACCGTCTGGTGCAGCACATCGTCGCTATGGCCCATGGATTTGCCGAAGATCGACATCAGCACGCTCAGGTTAACCGAGTGCTGGAGCAGGTAATTATCCTTGTCACGAATCCGTCCCAGGCAGGCCATGGCGTTCTGGTTACGGAACACAGAACCTTGCAGGTTGTCGGCGAGTTCGTGGATCGGCGTCAGGTCAATGGCCTTGCCCAGTTTGACGTCCTGCAGCAATGTGCCGACCAGATCCTGCGCTTCCTGATGAATCCGGATCGCGACGGGAATTTCAGCATCGCGGTCGGTTCGGGGGTTACCAGCCGGAGGGAGCTCGCCGGCTTTCTGTAGCAGGGTCTCGTTGCTACGATCAACCTCTTCAACCGGCTCGCCTTCGCTTGAGTCCTTGCCTTTCTCCGTGTCGATGTAGAGGTGGGTGACACCCAGTTTGTGAATTTTGGCGAGTGTGTCTTCGCTGCGCACGATACCGCGCCGCCGCTGGGTGTTATGCGGAATCCAGTCATTGTTCAGGTCGGCGATGTACATACCGACCTGCAGAGCAGATAGCGGAATACGCTTTATCATAAGCACCTGACAGCAGAGCTGATAAGCCTGAAATATGCCGGCAAAGGGCAGAACCGAGACCACGCCTTTTATACGTTGGCGGCTTAATTACAGCTTAGTCAATGACAGCGGCGGGCCGGAATATTTCTTTCGACCTGCCTTCGGGTCACGCCCTGAAAAATGTACGCAGGCTATTGTGATAGGTATGTTCAAGCACTGATTGCAGCGGTATATCTTTCACTTCGGCCACCTTCTCGGCGACGAAAGGAATATAAAAGGGTGCATTCTCGCGCCCTCGATAGGGGACAGGGGTGAGGAACGGGGAATCGGTTTCCAGCAGCAACTGCTCGATCGGTGTCATGCGGATAATGTCCCGCACGTTCTCGGCTTTGTTGAATGTCGAAATGCCGTTGAAGCCCAGACACCAGCCCTGATCGATCGCATAGCGCGCCAGGCCAGGACCGGATGTGAAGCTGTGAATAACGCCTCGCCGGGTCAGCGTGCTTTCGAATTCCCGCAGGATCTCGATGGTGTCGTCGTCTGCCTCCCGGCTGTGGATGACTACGGGGCGGTCGGTATCACAGGCGATCTGCAGCTGGCGGCGGAAGACATCCCGCTGAATGCCGCGATCTGCGTTGTCATAAAAGTAGTCGAGGCCGATTTCGCCTACTGCCACCATCTTGTCATGGGGTACGTGCTGACGGATTTCTGCCTCAACCGCATCGGAGTAGCTCTCGGCATCATGGGGATGGATGCCCTGTGTGCCATATAGAAAGGGCGCGACCTGCGCCAGTTCACGAACAGTAGCCAGATTTTCCGGCGCCACAGCAATCGTGATAATGCGCTCAATATTGACCCGCTGCGCTTCGGCCAGTGTTTCTTCCAATGGCCGATCCTTGAGGTAATCAAGGTGGCAATGGGTTTCGATGATCGGATGATCAAAGACCGGAATTTCGCGCTTTTTCTTGCTCATACTTTGGCTCACAGGTGCGGCGGCTTAAACCGATACAAAGTGTGGATCAACTGGCCGGGTAGTCTAACATCTTGATGTGCCCCTACCCCAGACCCGATCCGTAGCGGGGCTCTCCGTCATCGCGTTTGCCACAAGCGGTATTGCCTGCAACCGGTGAGACCTGTGGTTGCACTCAGATCGCGTTGCGAAAGCGCATGATGTGGCTGCCATCCAGCGGATCCTCAATGAGGTCTGCCTGCACGCCAAAGGTGGTCTGCAACCGCTCGGTGGTCAGCACCTCGGCGGGCGGGCCATCGGCCACAAGATGCCCGTGATCCATAACGCCGATACGATCACACGCCATGGCCTGATTGAGATCATGCAGGGCGATCACCACAGTGACAGGTAACTGTCGCACCAGTTGGAGAATGGAGAGCTGGTGATGGATATCGAGGTGGTTGGTCGGCTCATCAAGCAACAGGATGTGGGGCTGCTGAGCCAGTGCGCGGGCAATGTGAACACGCTGACGCTCACCGCCGGACAGCGTGTGCCAGAGCCGGTCGGCCATGTGCGCCATATCGACATCATTCAGCGCCCGGGCCACGATGATATCGTCCTGTTCTGACCAGGGGCGAAGGGGAGACAGAAAAGGCGTTCGGCCCAGCCCCACGGCTTGCCGTACATTGAGCCGGTCGGTCGTTTCGGCCTGCTGTTCTACCAGCGCAAGTGTTTGTGCAATATCCCGCTGACGCATGCGTGATATTGGTTGGCCATCTAGCAGCACTTGTCCGGTTCTTGGCTTTCGCAGCCCGGCCAGAAGTTTCAGCAGGGTGGTTTTCCCTGAGCCATTCGGCCCCACCAGACCATAGTTCTGGCCGGGCTCGACTGTAAGACTGACGTTATCAAGCAGTTTTTTGCTCTGTACGGTCCAGTCCAGATGTTCGGCTGTCAGTCTCATCGAGCCCCCGTACCACGGATCAGTATCAGTGCAAACGCCGGTGCGCCGATCAGCGAGGTGATGACACCGATAGGCAGTACCTGCCCGGGCACCAAAACGCGGGACAGCACATCCGAACCAATCAGGAAGACCGCGCCGGCCAGTGCCGAGGCGGGAATCAGACGGGCGTGCTGGCTGCCCACGATAAAGCGCATGGCATGGGGAATGACAAGGCCCACAAAGCCGATAGCACCGACCATTGATACCATCACCGCGGTTACCAGGGCCATGACCCCGATTAGAATGCCCCGCACTGGCCGTACAGCGACTCCCATGGAAGAGGCGCTGTCGACACCGAAGGTGAAAGCATCCAATGCCCGCATGTGCCAGAGGCAGACCAGCAGCCCGCCGACAGCAGCGGGTACCGCAAGCATGACGTCTTCCCAGCGCACACCGGAGAGGCTGCCCAGCAACCAGAACATGATGCCACGGGCCTCCTCTGCATTAGCGGACTTGGTAATGATGAACGCCGTAAGCGCATTGAACAGCTGGGATCCGGCAATGCCGGCGAGGATGATCGCCCCTGCGGTCTGAATACCCCGCCCGCCACCACCCGTGCCGCTGCCGGCCGCGCGGGCAAGCAGCACCACCAGCCCAAAGGCCAGGCAAGCGCCGGCGAAAGCACCTGCGGACAGCGTGACCGCGCCTGCGCCCAGGCCGGCGACGGTTACGGAGACGGCACCGGTTGAGGCGCCGGCGGAGATGCCCATCAGGAAGGGGTCGGCCAGCGGGTTCCGCAGCAACGCCTGCAGCACAACGCCGGCGAGCGCAAGGCCGGTGCCGCAACTGGCAGCGACAATGGCCCGGCTCAGACGGTAACTCCAGACAATGCCGGAATCGATCGGATCAACAGCATAGCCTGCATCCCAGAGCTTGTTCGCCAGTACCTTGAGAATGATGTCAATCGGGATCGACGTTTCACCAATGGCGGTGCCGGCAATCAGGGCAATCACCAGAATAAGCGGCGTCAGCCAGAACCAGCGCAGGATAGGGCGGGTGAAGGCTCCGGCTGCCAGTAGTGGGCTCATGGGGTAAACGTCATGTCCGACAAGGCATCGGCCAGTGACTCAAGACCGAAGATGGTGCGCATTGTGGCACTCATGGCGTGGGCATCCATTTCCACAATACGGCCGGCTTTCACTGCTGTCATCTGACTGGCAACCGGATCCTTACGCAGAAAATCCCGTTTCTTCTGCACGTCATCTGCGGCGTAGCGACGGCGATCCATGTAGGCAATGACAATCAGATCCGGATCAGCCTTGGCGATGGTCTCCCAGCCGACAGTGGGCCACTCCTCATCGGATTCGATAACGTTGCGGATGCCCAGCTTCTCCATCATGTAGCCTGGTGCACCCAGACGGCCGGCGACATAAGGATCGGTCTCGAGATCGGGAGAGGAGAACCAGAAGACAGCGGACAGGTCGTCAGGCAGATCCAGGTTTTCGGCGCGCATTACAGCTTGGGCTTCGCGCGCTTTGAGATCGTTTACCAGCGCTGCGCCTGCTGACTGCACGTCGAAAATGGTGGCCAGCTGGTTAATACCCTTGTAGACAGACGCGGTGGAGAACGCAGCGAGCCGGGTGCCATCGCCGCCGGTGGCGTTATTTTTGGTGTCGCAATCGGCGGGCATGATGTAGGTATTGATGCCGAGATCGTGAAACTGCCGACGCGAGCCTACGCTGCCGGTCGGGCCCACATGCCACTCATACTGAACGGCCACCAGATCGGGCTTTTTGTTTACTATCGCTTCGAAGCTGGGGTCGTTGTCCGCTATCCGCTTGATGCCGGCATTGATCTTACTGAATTGTGGCAGCACCGGGTTAAACCAGACTGATGTGCCTTCAACGGTATCAGCGAGTCCCAGCATGTAGAGCATTTCGGTGGCGGATTGCCCGACGGTGACACTGCGTTCGGGTGCTGACTCAAAACGGAGTTCAACCCCACAATTGGTCAACGAAAGCGGATAATGGGTCGCGGCGAAAGCAGCATGGGGTGCAGGCAGAATCAATAACGCGGCCAGCAGTTGGCGAACGGGATGCATGAGCGTGTCTCCGGATCTACGAGAATTGGACAAGGGGGTCCAGTGGTCCGGAAGCGCCGATTACCAGAGGCGCCGAAGAGTGCACGCCGGAATATGAAACAGGCCTTAACCTTCCTTCCCCCGGGACACCCCGCCCGGCGTTATGAAACTCGTGTCGGCAGGTCTCCTGACTGGCGCATCATCGCAGGCCCGGCCTTCCCGGGATGTGTTTCCCAGTGGCTACGAAGGGGCCTTGCTCATCGCCTACAGTTGCGGGGGCAGTTTCGGTTCGCGGATCGTTGAACGGATAGCTCAACAGGCAGTCTCGCGGCGAATTCCCTATTAGGAGCCTTTTTCAAAGGCTCCCTGGTTCCCGAAGGAAACCGACAGGGCGAGAATATACAGGTTGCCCAATGATGGCAAGGAAGGCGGTAGGCGTCGGGGGTGTCTGGCCAAGGCGCGATAGAGTGCGCGAAAATAGACCCAGTCAGAGGTCACCTATCTCTCATAACGGAGCTGTTTCATGTCGAGCCGGATTGAAATTCACTATTGCACGCAGTGCCGCTGGATGCTCCGTTCTGCCTGGATGGCGCAGGAGCTGCTGAGCACATTTGAAGACGAAATCACCGAATTGACCTTGAAGCCGGGCACCGGTGGCGTTTTTGAAGTCTACGCTGACGGGCAGCGGGTCTGGTCCCGCAAAGAGGCGGGCCGGTTTCCCGAGATCACAGAGCTGAAGCAGGTTGTGCGTGATCTTGTCTCGCCCGAGAGGTCGCTGGGTCACGCGGATCGCAAGGATGCCTGAACTGATTGCAGGCTGCGGTGCAGATGTGCCATCCGATCAGCACTGGCTGGCCTTGAATACCTGGCTTCGGGATCATCGCGTGCTCTGGCAATACGTGCCATTTGCAACGCCGGAACCTGAGTGGTGCCTGGCGTATTCTGCCACGGCCCGACGCCTTGGTGCTTTCGACAGCGCGACCTGTGATTTCTATGAGCAACATCCAGACCAACTGGCGGATCTGCTGAGTGAGGATGTGCCGGCACTGGCGCAAAGGTCGTCCCTGATTCGACTACCCGACCTGTCGGGTGCTGATCTGAGCCTTCCGGAAACCCGAGCAGTGGATATGCCCGGTCGCAAACGTTTGCAGGCGGGTCGGTTTGCCGGGGCGATACAGCCGCTGTCTCACAGGGTTCTGGACTGGTGCTGTGGCAAAGGGCACCTGGCGCGCACCCTGGCTTCGACTGCACCGTCAGGTGTGTGCGGAATGGAGTGGGCATCGTCGCTGGTTCAGCAAGGCAACGCCCTTGCCCGGCGCTATGGTGATGCGGTGACGATACACGGGCAGGACGTGCTCGCGCCTTCGCTTCAGATGCCGGCCGACACTCACGCGGTAGCGCTGCATGCCTGTGGCGACCTTCACAAGCGCCTGTTGACGCGGAGCGTGCAGCAGCGGCTGCCGCGTATCAGCTTCTCCCCTTGTTGTTATCACCTGACCCGGGATACTCGCCATAGCCCGCTGTCACATTTCGTGTCCTCACAGTCTGACCGGCTGGCCTTGAGCACCCGGGAGAGTCGTCTGGCGGTTCAGGAAACGGTGACAGCGCCGGCCAGGGAAACAGTGCAGAGAGAACGTCTGCGAGCCTGGCGGCTGGGGTTTGACGGGTTGCAACGAGCGCTGCGCTCGAGTGATGACTACCTGCCGGTACCAACGTCTCCAACGCATTTGAATCAGGGGGATTTTTCCGGCTTCTGTCGCTGGGCCGCCCAGACTAAAGCGCTCAACTTGCCTGCGCATGTTGATTATCCAAAATGGCAGGCTTACGGCGAGCAGCGACTGCTGCAGGTACGCCAGCACGAGCTGGTGCAGCATCTTTTTAGACGGCCACTCGAGCTCTGGTTGGTGCTGGATTACGTGCTGTACCTGCAGGAGCAGGGGTTTCAGGTGAGATGGGGCACTTTTTGTGAACGGGAGTCGACGCCGCGAAACCTGTTGATTGATGCCTGTTTGAAAATCAACCAAACGGAACGTCAGGGTTTGCGGTAGACCACCTTCTCAACGCAGCCATCCCGAAAGTACACGTAGGTCAATTCGTAGAGCATGCCGTAGTAATCCGTGGAGTACACCCAGGTTTCCTGAGGTGTCGGATAGGTTTCCGGTGGCCGGCCAAAAGCGTCCAGCACGTTGTCCTTGGTCATTCCCTTCACGACTTGTTCACGGATGATATAACGCCGCAGGTCAGTGGAGTTGATGAACTTGCAGGGGCTCGGCGGGTTGGAGCTTGCGGCCCGTTCTTCGGGTTGCGCTTGTTCGGTTGCGGGTTCGGGCTGTGGGGGCAGGTTGCTGTTAAAGCTGCCACCAATTCGGTTGTCCGGAATGGTAATGCGCTCAGCATTTTCTCCGCAGGGGCTGTCGGAATAGCGCACGCCCTCGGGGCCTTCGCATTTATAGACCTGGGCTGATGCGCTTGCGCTTAGCAACAGGATTCCAGCGAACAGAAAGACGTGACGGCGCATATTGACAAGAACCCTTTGAGTAAAAAAAGCCGCCCGGGCCATAACTGACGCGGGCGGCTTTTGATTCAGAGCGTCATACTTACCGCTCTATCTGAATCCGCGCTTCAACCCGACGGTTGTCGGCACGGCCAGCGGCTGTTGAGTTATCCGCTACAGGCTCTGATTCACCATAACCGGTGGCTGAAACCCGTGATTGCTCCACGCCCAGACGGTTGGTCAGACGCTTGGCAACGGCTTCTGCACGACGCTGTGACAGCGCCTGGTTATATTCTGCTTTACCACTGCTATCGGAATGGCCTGCAATTTCAACAACGGTTTCCGGATGCTCTTCCATGAAGTCGGCCACACGCTGGAGTTCGCTGTCATACTGGTCGCCGATAACGGCGCTGTTCAGCGGGAACTGGACTTCAAGCGTGAAGGTTTCAACCGCTTCGGTGACACCGGTACAACCCTTTTCATCAACCGTTGCACCTGCTTCGGTACCCGGGCACTGATCTTTGCTGTTGACCACGCCATCGTTATCGCTATCGAGCTCACAGCCTGTGCTGTTCACTTCGGCGCCAGCAGGCGTGTTGGGGCACTGATCCTGGCTGTCGACTACGCCGTCATTGTCAGCGTCGGCTTCGATTTCGCAGCCGGTCGCGTCAACCTGGGCGCCTGGTGCGGTATTGGGGCACTGATCGGTGTCATCCATGACGCCGTCATTGTCGCTATCCTGAGGCTCAGACTTGGCACCGGCCATACCGAAGCCGATGCTGATACCGACCGTTGCAAGCGTGTCGAAGGCTTCTTCGTCCAGGCTATAGAATTCACGGATATCACCGCGCAGGGAGAGGTTGTCGCTAATGTTATAGCGCACACCGCCGCCAACGTTCAGGCGGGTCTCGCCATTGATGCCGCCACCCAGTGCTTCAAACTCGGTATGGCCGGCACCGGTGGCCAGGTACGGGTTCCAGGTATCCTGGATTTCGCCGAAGTAGTACAGGCCATCCAGGCGGTAATCGTCAAAATCGCTACCGCCAGGCACGTATTTACGGTCTGCGTCGCCCCGTGACCAGACAGCTTCCAGTGCCCAGCTGGGCAGAAAGCGGTATTCAAGTCCGGCGCCGAAGGTGGCGGTTTCGCTTAGATCCCGTTTATCGTCAAAGAGCTGAAAGCCCATGAACGGATTGATATAGATTTTTTGTTGATCGACTTCTTCAGCCATAGCCGGTGTCGCTACGGCCGCCATGAGTGCGGCTGCTGCAAAAGGACGCATCAGGGTCATTGGAACCTCCTGTTCATTCGGTTATTTGTATCGTCGTTAATCTTCTTATTATTTTTGGGTGAGCGCTTTATCGAGCATTCAACCTCTTACGAACAATTTAAGTGATGAGATTCATATTGGACAGGTTTTGAGGCAAATATTGCAGAAATAACATCTTTCCGGGTGCAATTTGATCAATTTTCCGTTGGCTTCAGGGTGTGTCAGCTGGTCGAAAATACAGGTGAGCACTCTTTTTACTGAATGTCAGGGTCTCGCCACTGTCAAAACGAACATCGAAGGCGCGCTCTTCTTCACTCAGAACCAGGCCGGCCCCGAGCACTGCGTGGATAATGCGCGACTGGTGCCATATCGGAGCGTCGGCTAGTGGGCTGTCCGTGGCACTGCAGGACGAGGTGAGGGTGACGCCTTCGCGCTGGGCATAGCGCTGGCTGATGGCAGTGAGAGGTGTGCTGAGCCTGATCTGAGAACCGGCCGAGTCTGCTTGACGATTGTCCAGTTGCCCGCCCATATCGGCCGACAAGGGAAAGCAGAGCTCATGAATGAAACGGCTGCGGCTCTGGTCACCGTCCAGGTGAGGCGTGTTTGAATCCGGTCGGGTGATCAGGTGCAGAGCTTGCCGGGTGCGGGTCAGGGCGACATAGAGCAGGCGGCGCTCGCTTTCGACCAGGCTGCGGATGTCGTCCGTTTGACGGGCCGTGTGGGGCAGGTACTTCTCCTGCAAGCCGGGAATGATGACGATCGGCCACTCCAGCCCTTTGGTCCGGTGCATTGTCGAAAGCTGCACGCCGCCCGCATCCGTTTGCTGGGCCTGAGTTCGCAGAACATCCAGATGATTCAGTGCTTCGGGAACGCCCACATCAAGGCTTTTGATGTAATGCTGAAACCCGCGCACGGTATCGATTCGTTCGTCGGCGGTTTCGTGGGTCATGGCAAGGCTGCGAATGCCCTCAAACAGTTCCGTCGCATCCGCATACCGGGCGATCAGGTCGCTGGCGGATCCTTTGAAATCGTTCAGTACAATCAGGGTATTGCCGAGTGCCTTGAGCTTTTTGGTGGGCATCGGGCCGATGGCGTCGAACTCAAGGTCCAGAAGGCGCTGGCCCCAGTCATTCTCAAATCGCGAAAGCAGTTGGGCCAGGTTGTTCAGCTCCGCTTCGCGCAAGCCGACATGGGGGAAGCGCAGAAGGCTGCGGGCTGTCTCGAGTCGCGCTTCCGGTGGCAACTTGGGCAAATGACCGGCACATACGCGCATCATGTGGGTGATGGCTTCCACCTCGCGGGTAAACAGCGCACCCTTGCTGCTGTCGATGCGGTAGGGAATCTGGCGGGCCAACAGCTTCAGCTCGATCGGTACGCTCTGACTCCAGACCCGGAAAAGGATGGCCACGGCTTCAAGCGGGTGGCCGCCATCCCGTTGTTGTTCCACCAGTCTCAACACCACGTCGCTGTCCTGCGTGGTTTCGTGGAGCTCGACATGGGTAGCCGGCGTTGAAGGGTGCGCGTGACAGAGTACATCCTTGCGACCGGTATTGTGGCTGATCAGGTGGTTGGCCAGCAGTGCTACCTGATGACCGTAGCGGAAGGTGAAGCTGAGGGTCTGCTCAAGCGGGCTTTCAAACTCCTCGCCGAAGCGACTCAGAATGAAATCCGGCTGGGCGCCACGGAACTCGTAAATGGTCTGATCTGGATCGCCCACGACGGTTACCCGGGCCCGTTCGCCGGCGATATAGCGCAACAACAGATGCTGGATTTCGTTGGTGTCCTGATATTCGTCCACCATCACCAGATCCATCTTGTTGGCCACCAACCGCTGTAACGGCGGGTTCTGGTGAATCGCCATAACAGGTTCGTACAGCATGTCGGCATAACTGATGCGGCTGTTGCGTTTGCGCCATTGCTCAAAGCCGTGAAACAGATCGATCAGGTAGCGGTGTTTTTCACCATAGCCGAGCTGCTCAAACACGATTTCCACCGGTGACAGGGTGGTTTTGACCAGATCGATAAAGTGGCTGGCAGTCTCAATGTAGTCCTTCTTGCCCCGCTTGATCTCGTCCTGCAGCGATTCCGGCGCCAGCTGCCGGGTCAGTTGCCAGACCTGAAAGTTGATTTCCTGATCCGACAGGATGTTGTCGGCGAAATCCGGCAGGTAGCCCTCGCGCACAAAGCGTTTGTAGAGCCGGAACCCCATGGCGTGATAGGTGCGAACCTCTGGTAGTCCCAGACCGGTGTCACGGGTGACGTCGCGCAGTTTGCCCTGAAAGTCATTGCGGGCACTGCGGTTGAACATCAGCACTAGGATGCGGGTGGGATCATGGCCCTGTTCCAGCAGATAGCGAATGCGCCAGGCAAGCGTGGTGGTTTTGCCACTGCCGGCGACGGCGGTAATCAGCGCGTGTTCGTAACCGGCGGTGATGATGGCGTGTTGTTCGTCAGTAAGATGGGGCGGCAGGGCTGTTGGCATGGGCGCTATTCTGGCATGACACCCGCCCCTCATCCATAATGGCCGATCATTTTTCATAGTGCGGTTGACCCGCTCGGGAGAATTCCCATGGCCATAGACCTGTTTGAATCCGTCAATGTGCTCGGTGAAGTGCTGGAAAGCTGCAGTAAAGATCCGGAAACCGGCTTCTATCGGGACGGCTGCTGCAATGTCGGGCCCGACGATTTCGGTGTTCACGCGGTGTGCGTGGTCTTGACCGACAAATTTCTCAGCTTTTCCAAAACTACCGGCAATGACTTGTCGACGCCGCGGCCCGAGTTTGGGTTTCCCGGCCTTAAAGCCGGCGATCAGTGGTGCCTGTGTGCCCCCCGCTGGCAGGAGGCCCTGGAGGCCGAATGCGCTCCCCGGGTCCACTTGCGTGCCACTCATCAGGCCGCACTTGAGCATTGCGCGCTGCCAGATCTGAAACGCCACTCGATTGACCTGAACTGAGTGCACCGGGCGTGACTGAGCTGAACGACCGGACATCGGCTGGCTGGCCCACTGCAGCGGCATTGAGGTTGTGGCAGGAGATGCTGGCAGACCAGGGTGAGCGCCGGCTGGTGCTGGTGGAAGGGAATGCCGCTGATGCCCGGAGTTATGCCCGTGACTATGCGGCGACGGTCGGTCAGAGCGCGTCCGGTCAGACATTGTGGGTGGGGGACAAGCAGCCGGGGCTGGGCTCTGTCACTTTGATTCCAGCCCATCAAGCCAGTCGCTGGCTCGGCCGTGAGCTGGATCTGGTGGTCTGGGATGGCTGGCAGGGAACGCCACCGGATGCGTTCGCTGCTATCGCCGGTACACTTCGAGCGGGTGGGTTGCTGATCTGGCTGATGCCACCGCTCGACCAATGGCCGACTTTTGCTGATCCTGATTATCCCCGCACCGGCCTTGCGGACACCGCGCATCATCCTTTCGCCGCTCATCTTGCGTCTGTTATAGCAGGCGATCCTTCAGTATTGCGCCTGAACCGCGAGGGCATGACACCTTCCGATCTGTCTCTACCTGCTGCGAGTGTGGGCTTCTGTCCGGGGGATACACCCTGCCAGCAACAGGCCATCGCCCGGATAATCCGTACCGGCGAAGGCCGCAGGCGCCGGCCACTGGTTGTCCGCGCGGACCGGGGGCGCGGAAAGTCGACTGCGCTGGGGCGGGCTGCGGTGCACCTGCTGCGTGACAAGCGGGAACGCGTGATTGTCACCGCGCCCCGAGCAGAAGCGGTTGATCATCTGTTTTCTGCCGCACAGGCGGCGTGGCCGGAGGCTTCTCGTACGCCGTTTTCGCTGGCCACCAATGGCCGCGAGCTGGTTTTCATACCTGCAGACGTCTTGTTGCGGGAAAGGCCTGCAGCGGAACTGATTCTGGTAGACGAGGCAGCCGGGCTCCCGGCACCACTATTGGAGTCGATCCTGGCGAGTTGGCCTCGCGTTGTTTTTGCCACAACAGTTCACGGCTACGAAGGCACCGGGCGAGGCTTTGATGTGCGTTTCCGGGAAGTGCTCGACCGATTAACGCCACAATGGCAAAGCTGTCGCTTAATCCAGCCTATTCGCTGGCGGAGCGGCGACCCGCTGGAGCACCTGGTCTCCCGTCTGTTCCTGCTGGATGCCGATAGCGCCTCGCTGGCGGAAAGCAGCCTTGCTTCTCAAGTGACGATTGAACGTTGGCAGCCGGCTCAGGCGGACTTGGCTGAGCTCAGGCAAGCATTCGGTTTGCTGACTGACGCCCATTACCGCACCACGCCGGGTGATCTCCGGCAATGGCTGGATGACGTGCAAGCTCAAAGCTGGATCGCGCGCACAGGTGAGGGCGCAATCGTGGGCGTGCTTTGGCTGACACGCGAAGGCGGACTGGATGCGGCCATGGCGAATAGCGTGATGCGCGGTGAGCGACGCCCCCGTGGACATCTTCTGGCGCAATCGCTGGCGTCGCATGGCGCGCTGGCCGAGGCGGCTATGGCGCGCATGGCACGGGTCGTGCGAATAGCCGTCCATGCCGATCTGCGCAGTCAGGGGGTCGGTCGGCAGTTGGTTGAGGCTGCCCGCCAGGCAATCGGTGCCGAGGGGCTTGATCTGTTTGGTACCAGTTTCGGCGCCACGCCGGCCTTGCTGCGGTTCTGGCAGGGGTGCGGGCTGAAGCCATTGCGTCTGGGGTTACATCGGGCGGCAAGCAGTGGCGAGTTTACAGTGCAGATGGGAGCTCCCCTTTCAACGGACGGCCAGCAGGTCATCGAGCGGCTGGCCGTCCGTTTTGCCGAACACTGGCCCTGGCTGTTGGTTAACGAGTTTGCGGATCTGGACGTAGCGCTGGTCTGGGCGCTCACCGATAGCTGGCATGCAGCGCCGCCTCTATCCGTTGCGGACCGGTCGGAGCTGGTGGCTTTCAGTGAAGGATCCCGGCAGTTTGAATTGTCCCGATTGCCGTTGCTCAGGCTGTCATTGCAGGCGGGAATTGCCGGCAATCTGGCGCAGGCGGACAGCGAGGGGCTCTGGTGCAGGGCCGTGCTCCAGCACTGGCGCTGGGAGGCGCTTCAGACTGCTGGCGCCTGCAGCGGACGAAAACAGGGCGAACGTGTATTGCGCGACATGGCACGTAGTGCGTTGGCCTGGCTGGACCAGCAGTAGGGCCTGAAATTCGCTTTCAGGCGCCCGTGAAAAGCAGATTCAGCTGCTGTAACCCATCAACTGTGACTTACTCGCTTTAAATCGGGTTGGCCTGTTGGGCAAAATGGTGGCCCGACAATCAACAAGGATGTGATTCATGGCCATGCGTGCCGCCTTTCTCGCTGCCCTGGTGTTCTCGCTGGCTCTGGCCGGTTGTGCCGGCACGCCACCGCCGTCCAATCTTGACGTCACTCAGGCGTCCGCATCGCCCCTGGTTCAGGCCGCCATCGGTGGTGATGTGGATCAGGTGCAATCCCTTGCCAGCAGTGGAGCCTCACTCAACGTGGTAACAGCGCAGGGGACACCGCTGACCGCTGCCGCTGCCAATGGTCATGACCGTGTAGCCTGGTTTCTGCTCAAACAAGGGGCCAATCCGAACCTGCAGGATGGCAATGGGGTCACCCCGCTGATCGCCGCTGCGGCGGAAGGTTCACAGCGGCTTGTAAAGCTGCTGCTGTCAGCAGGTGCCGACGTAAACGCCAGCGGTGGCAGCGGCCAAACGCCGGTTGGTGCCGCAGCGGAGGCGGGCAACCTGTCGGTGGTGAAAACGCTGCTGGGTGCGGGCGGGAATGTGAACATTGCACCGGATGGTAAATCGCTGCTGATGCATGTGGTAGACAACGGTGATCTGTTGACGGCGGAAGTGCTGATCGCGGCCGGCGCCGATGCCACCTACCGCGCTGAAGATGGCACGACGGCCCTCGATATTGCCCGCGCCAAACGATACCGGGATCTCGAAATGCTATTGGTGCAGGCGGGCGCCGAGCGCTAAAGAGGTTGCTTCGAGTGCGGGTCAGTCCAGATCCGCAAGCGGATTGTCGGTGGGCGGCCAGGGCGGCGTGAAGTAGCGGGCGACATCATCCGCGCTCAGTTCTTCCACGCTGCTGTATTGCCATTTTGGTTGCTGGTCCTTGTCGATCAGACGCGCGCGAATACCTTCTTTCAAGTCTTTCCCGGCACAGCAATTAACTGCCATCGCCAGTTCAGTCCGGAAAATCTCCTTCAGCGACAACTGGCGGGCATGCTTGAGTTGTTCAAATACCAGCCACGCCGAAGTCGGGCAGCCGCTTCGCAGATTGTTGATAGCCGTTTGCCACCAGCTGCTTTCACTATCCCGGCTCAGCAGGTCACGCACAATATCCGGCAATGACTCGCCACGGCAGATGGTGGCGATGAACTGCTCGTGATCAGCCAGTTCGCTTTTCAGGTGTGGTGTTTGATGTTCATTGGAAAACTGGTTCAGCAGGCGATACAGGCGATTGTCATCGGCGGCCACTTCACCACGCCAGCGAGAATCCCGAATGCGCTGGATCAGGGCATCAAAGCCGTCTTCCGGCACCGTCATATCGGCCAGGCCAATGCGCAGGCTGTCGATCTGATTCAGGCGGGCGCCAGTGAGGCCAAGAAAGAGCCCCATGCCTTCCGGCAACCGATTCAGGAAATAACCTGCGCCCACATCCGGAAAGAGGCCGATGCTGATCTCCGGCATTGCCAGTTGTGCGGACGGCGTCAGTAGCCGGTATCGGCTGGCGGCAAGTAGCCCGAGTCCACCACCCATCACGACTCCGTGCGCCCAGCAAATCAGGGGTTTACGGTAAGTGTGAAGGGTGTAGTCGAGGCGATATTCGGCATTGAAATAGCGGGTGGCTTCGGCTTCTGACTGGTCAGTGCCCAGCACGTCATACAGCTGGCGGATATCGCCGCCGGCGCAAAAGGCCCGTTCGCCAGCGCCCTGCAGAATCACCAGGCAGATATCGGGATCCTCGGCCCAGGCATCAAGATGCCTCTGCATGGCGATAATCATATCTTCAGACAGTGCATTCAGGCTGCGGGGCGAGTCGAGTGTAATCAGGCCGGCAGAACCTTCCATGCAGGCAATGGTTTCAGCGTGAATGGTCATGGACTATCAGCAACTCCTGATGGCGTGATTGTAAAATAGGGAGGGCGATGGGCGCCGACAACGGATAACGGGCATTTGTCACCAATAATGCCGCCAAGACGGGGGTGCTGTCACCCGTTGCAAACGCCCCTGAAACGAATCTCCGGTGATGCAGGTTCATATCGCAACGATTGATTGGTGCTCTCTATCCGGGCATATTCCGTGTTATAAAAAGCCAGCAGTTCTGCTGCGGAAATGGAAGTAGCCGCCGCAGACGATCATAACAATCACGGTGAGAGATAATGATTCAGCTGAAAATGATGGTGGCCAGTGTGCTGCTGATACTACCGGTTGCTGTCAGTGCCGCTGGCGATGTTGAGGCCGGCAAGGCGAAAGCGGCCGTGTGCGCGGCTTGTCACGGTCAGAACGGTAAGGCACAGATTCCGATGTACCCGAATCTGGCGGGCCAGAACGAGCAGTATCTGGTAATGGCGCTGAAAGCCTACAAGGCTCATTTGCGCAGTGGTGGGCAGGCAACGATCATGCAAGCCCAGGCGGCTGCGCTGACCGATGCGGATATTGAAAATCTGGCCGCCTACTACGCCAGTCTGCCGGCTGATGGCGGCGAGTAGTCTCACACCCGCCGCCCCTTATTTCCCGGCCGGTCAGGCGTTTACGATGCGATAGCTTGGCTTGTAGGCCGAGCCCGGCAGTTTCATTCGGCCTTGCTGCACAAACGCTGTCAGCAGGGCTTCCAGAGGTTCCAGTAACACGGGATCGCCGGCGATCTCAAATGGCCCTTCCTGTTCGACCAGTCGAATGCCCTGTTCTTTCACGTTACCGGCCACAATCCCGCTGAATGCTTTGCGCAGGTTGGCCGCGACGAGGTGCGCCGGTTGATTACGGTGGAGCTCCAGCGCCCGCATTGAGGCATGTGTGGGTTCAAACGGCTGCTGGAATACCGGGTCAATTGTCAGCAGCCAGTTGAAGTAGTAAGCATCCTGTTTGGAGTGGCGGAACGCCTGAACTTCTTCCATTCCCTGTCTCATGGTCTGGGCGACGCGATCCGGATCATCGATGATGATGTCATAGCGCTCTGCAGCTTCGTCGCCGAGTGCGTTGCGGATGAAACGGTCAATCATCTCGAAATAGGCTGCATTCTCCTTGCGCCCGGTAAACACTACGGGGAAGGGCAGGTCCTTGTTGTCCGGATGTAGCAGCACGCCCAGCAGGTACAGGATTTCTTCCGCCGTGCCGGCGCCTCCGGGGAACACAATGATGCCGTGGCCCGCGCGAACAAATGCTTCCAGTCGCTTCTCGATATCCGGCATGATCACCAGCTCGTTGACGATCGGATTGGGTGGCTCGGCGCCGATAATGCCGGGCTCGGTAATGCCGATGTAGCGCCCGGTTTTGACCCGCTGTTTGGCATGGCCGATGGTGGCACCTTTCATCGGTCCTTTCATCGCTCCCGGGCCGCAGCCAGTGCAGATACTCAGGCCTCGCAGCCCCAGTTCATGGCCGACTTCCTTGCTGTAGACATATTCTTCCCGACTGATGGAGTGCCCGCCCCAACACACAATGATATCCGGATGACGGCCGGCCTGAAGTGCCCGGGCGTTGCGCAGAATATGGAATATCAGATTGGTGGTGTCGTCAGGTCTTTCCCTGGCGATACCCGGGTCGGCTGTGAGCATCGAGTGGGTATAGATGATGTCCCGCAGCACCGAAAACAGGTGTTCGCGGATCCCGCGCAGCATATGGCCATCGACGAACGCCTGCGCCGGTGCATTCACCAGTTCAAGCTTCAGACCGCGCGGCTGCGGTACCAGCCGGATATCGAAATCGGCGTAGCGCTCCATCAGGTCTTTACAGTCGTCGATTTCGGCACCGATATTCATCACCGCCAGCGCGCAGCGGCGAAACAGGCGGTAGAGACCGCCTTCGCTCTTGTCTTTGAGCAGATTGACTTCGTGGCTGGATAGCACTTCGAGGCTGCCTTCCGGCGACACCAGTGCGTTGACGGTTTCCTGCGTCATTGAGTCTGGATCCTTGTTAGAACAAAAAGGTAGAAAGAAATCAGTGTAACGCGTTTAGCTGCTTTATGGAGTGCTGTTGCAGCACGGTGTTGCTCTGTCTGGTTGCCATAACCTGGTCCGAATACCCGCGTTTCGGTAACACCCGATTTTTCGATCCTGCTTCAACGCGTTAAACTGGCGCGTTAACCATCGACTGATACCCCGGATTGCCCATGAATTTTCTGATCAGACCCAGCGCCGAAGTGGCGATCAAAAGCAAACCCGTTCGCCGCCAACAGATTAGGCAGTTACGGCAGAATATCAGCAAGCTGCTGCGGCGTGTCGACGATCGCATCAAGGTGGATGGCAGCTGGGACCGGATCGATGTTCAGGTGCCATCGGACAATACGCGGGGCGATAAACTGATCGATCTGCTGCAGCGCATTCCCGGTATCAGCAATATTCTGGTTGTTCAGGACTACCCGTTTGTGGATTTTGACGGTGTCAGCGAACGCGTGTTGGCGGTTTTCGGCGAGTATCTCAAGGGAAAAACCTTTGCAGTAAGGGTGCGACGCACCGGCAAGCACAGCTTCACCTCAGGCGATCTCGAGCGCCACCTCGGCGGGGTGCTGATGGAAAATTCCGAAGCGGCCGGCGTCAATCTGCGCCAGCCTGACGAGTTGGTGCGGGTGGAAGTAATCGATGATCGCTTTCATGTGGTGGCGCAGCGCTATGAAGGCATTGGCGGCTATCCGCTGGGCACGGTTGAATCAGCACTGACGTTGATTTCCGGTGGTTTCGATTCGTCAGTATCCACCTACCTGAGCATGCGCCGGGGGATGCGGACCCATTTTCTGTTCTTCAATCTGGGCGGCAGTGCCCATGAAGTCGGCGTCAAACAGGTGGCCCATTACCTGTGGTCCCGCTACGGCGCGTCCCACTCTGTGAAGTTTATTTCAGTGCCGTTTGAAGCCGTGGTTGCCGAAATTGTCAGGTCAGTCGATTCGCGTCATACAGGCGTTATCCTCAAGCGCATGATGCTCAAGGCCGCCTCTGAAATTGCCCGTGCCAACAATGCCAAGGCTTTGATTACCGGCGATGCGGTGGCACAGGTATCGAGCCAGACGCTGACCAACCTTAACGTGGTGGATCGAGCCAGTGAGGAAGTCGTTCTGCGACCGCTGATCACCATGGACAAGATGGACATCATCAAGCTTGCAGACCAGATTGGCACCGAGGTGTTCTCGCGGAACATGCCCGAATACTGTGGTGTTATTTCACAGAAGCCCGTCACACGTGCCCGTCTGCACCGGGTTGAGGAAGAAGAATCCAAGATGGATATGGCGGTGCTGGCACGAGCCATTGAAGAGCGGGTCGATATCCCGATTCACCGGGTGCTGGATACGGTGACCACGCCGGAAGATGTGGAACTGGTGCAGACTCCGGCCATTGCGGATGTCATCATCGACGTGCGCCATCCGACGGAGGAAGAGCGCTCACCCTTGCACCTGACCAACAATGAAATTCTTCGCATTCCGTTTTATGAATTGCAGGAGCGCATGGACGAGCTACAGCCCGATCGCCGTTATCTGCTGTACTGCGAAAAAGGCATGATGAGTCAGGTTCACGCCGGCCACCTCAAGGCAGCCGGTCGCGACAATATTCTGGTTTACTCCCCGGGCTGAGTGTTTGTCAGTCCGAGATGTAATCATCGTTCAGGCGATTTCCGGGATTACACGTCCCATCCGTCGCGAATGGCATCTTCCAGCGCCTTGCGCTCGAAGTGTTGCTCGATCGCGCGTCGGGCGGCAAGCCGGCGTTTTGCGGCGGCGCGTTCCTTTTCGCGGGTTTCGTCGCGCGTAAGGTGATCGAAGATAGAGAGAATTTCTGCCTGAACATTCTCGACGGGATAGGGCTGGTGAGCTGAAGCTGATGACGTTCGCATGTGTCACATCCTCCTGTTGTTAACCCGATGAACGCCTGCATGGCACCCCGATTGCCCGGGGGCCTGAAGCGGCGTTCCTGACGCGATGGCTTGCGGCGCGATGCGTCCGGCGTCGCCCGCAAGCCAGATCCTAGTTCGCCTGTGTGACAGCACAGTGAACTGCGGATGGCATTTTCAAGTCAGTCCCGAAATCGTTTAACCCCGGGATTCGTGGTAGAAGGGTGTTCTCAATGCGCGTCAGCCTATAACGAAAGCCCCTCCAGCCCGCTGACAAACTGCCGCACGTTTTCAGGCAGCGTCTCCAGATCGTAACCGCCTTCCTGAACCACGAGCGTGGGCAGGCCGGCTTTCGCGACCCGTGCGCCCAGTTTACTGAACCCCTCGGACGTGACCGACACCTTGGCCTGCGGGTCGTTCTGGTAAATATCGAAGCCCAGTGCCAGCACAATCGCATCCGGCTGGAACAGCTTGATGGCCGCCATCGCTTCTTCCAGTCGAGCAAAGAAATCGGCTTCGGATGAGCCGTGAGGCATCGGCAGGTTGATGTTGTAGCCAAGACCCGGACCTTCGCCTCGCTCGTCTTCAAAGCCGCTTACGACGGGATAGAAGTTGGTCGGATCCCCGTGAATCGAGATGTAGAGCACATCGTCCCGCTGGTAAAAAATATCCTGAATGCCCTGTCCGTGATGCATGTCGGTGTCGAGCACGACAATTCTGGGGAAGGTGCGGGTGAGTGATTGGGCGGCAATAGCGGCATTGTTAAGGTAACAAAAGCCACCAGCTGCATCGCGCCGTGCGTGGTGCCCGGGCGGGCGGCACATGGCATAAGCCGTGCGGTCACCGGCGATCAGGGCATCAGCTGCACCCAATGCCGATTGTGCTGACCAGTACGCCGCTGTCCAGGTGTTTTCGCCAATCGGGCAGCTGCCATCCGCCTGGTAACGGGCGGCTTCGGCCAGAATGCCGCGCAAGGGGTTGGGGGAGGGCACGAAGATATTCGACATTACCTCGTCACCCCAGTCTTCCGGGATCGCTTTCCAGCGCCGGTGAGCGGATTCCAGAAAACGGAGATAACCCAGGTCATGCACCGCCGAGATCGGACCTGCACCCTGATCGGCCGGCTCCAGTACCTGAATGTCCATGGATTTCAGGCCCTCAAGCATCAGGCCGGTACGATCCGGTATTTCCTGAGGCTGTCGCATCTGGCCGCGGGTAAAGTAAGTGCGCGGAATATGCAGATCCTGTGCGGGGTGGAAAAACGCTTTCATGGCCACGGCTCCCAACATGCGGGTAATGGATTTGGTTGATTGCTCTGGTTCAGGCCCTCGATCAGGGATGCTTTGAGCTGAGTATAGGCACCGAAATCCTCCGGACTCAACCCGTCAATAGGCTAATTTAACGCCGTCATGATGTGTCGAAAAGCACAAGACTTGTCCAACGCCATGTCATCAGCCACTATGAATCGATGTAAATCCATACAAGGAGCCGACATGATTCAGTCACCGTTATTGACGCAGTTGGATGGTTATATCGGGGGGCAGTGGGTTAAAACATCCACAGGTCAGACTTTCGATGTTTATAACCCGGCGACAGGCGAAGTGATCGCTGCGGTGGCGTCGATGTCCGAGGACGAAGTTAAGCGCTCGATCAGTGAAGCGAAGGCGGCCCTCAGGCTGACAGAGCCTTATGATCTGGAGACCCGGCGTCGCTGGCTTGGCGGGATTCGCGATGCGTTGCGAGAGAACAAGGACGAAGTCGGTCGAATCCTGTGCCTGGAGCATGGCAAACCCCTCAAGGAGGCGCAGGGCGAGGTCGAATATGCGGCCGGTTTCTTTGATTATTGTGCGAAGAACATTGAAGTACTGGACGCCCACGAAATTGACGAAAAGCCCAAGGATTGCACCTGGACGGTTCACTATCGTCCGATCGGTGTTGCGGCACTGATTACGCCCTGGAACTTCCCGATCGGGATGATCGCCAAGAAGCTGTCAGCGTCGCTGGCGGCAGGCTGTCCGTCCATTATCAAACCCGCCAGTGAAACGCCGCTGACCATGATTGCCCTGTTCCAGCTGATTCACGACAAAGTGGATATGCCGGCGGGCATGGTCAATCTGGTGATGGGTAAATCCAGCATGATTGGCAAGTTGTTCTGTGAATCACCGGACGTGCCGATGATCAGCTTTACCGGTTCAACGGAAGTAGGCCGCACGCTGATGGCCGACAGTACCGGTTGGGTGAAAAAGCTGGCGCTGGAGCTGGGCGGTAACGCACCGTTTATTGTCTTTGATGACGCCGATCTTGATGCCGCAGCGGATAATCTGATGGCCAACAAGTTCCGCGGTGGTGGCCAGACTTGTGTCTGCGCCAACCGGGTATTCGTCCATGAAAAAGTCGTCGATGCCTTCAGTGAAAAGGTGGCACAAAAGGTCAACGCTTTGAAGGTCGGTGATGGCATGAAAGACGGAGTGGATGTCGGGCCGCTGATCAACAAGGCCGGTTTCGATAAGGTCCGCCGACACGTGGAAGATGCAATTGCCAAGGGCGCAAAGCTGATCGCAGGCAAGGATCCCTCGTCGCTTAGCGGTAACGACCTGTTCTATCCGCCTTCGGTGGTTACCGGAACGACCCGCGATATGTGCTGTTCACAGGAAGAAACCTTTGGGCCACTGGTGCCGATGGCGACTTTCAGTAATGAAGATCAGGTGATCGAGGCGGGTAATGATACCGAATTCGGGTTGGCAGCCTATGTCTTCACTGCGGATGCGGCGCGTGCCAGCCGGGTGATTGGCGGTTTGCGGTTCGGTCATGTGGGCTGGAATACGGGTACCGGACCGACACCTGAAGCACCGTTCGGTGGGATGAAGGCATCCGGCGTAGGCCGTGAAGGGGGTGTTGAGGGCCTCTTCGAGTTCGTCGAGGCCCAAACCGTACCGAAAGGTTTCTGAAGCCGGTTACGGCTTCAGAATGACTTTCACGGAATCATCAACCTGGGTGGAGTCGATATAGCCGACGCTGCCCAGTGTTGATGATACAGACGCTTTCATCGCTGCCGCGTCGTTGACTTCCTGCGGTGGCTGACCTTTTCCGGTAAAGACCTGCTGTGACCAGAATGCCTTCAGCTGCGCATTGCTGCGGCTGGTGACGGCACTGTGGAATGCGTCGCGGGTTGCATTGCCTTCCGGCAGCTCAAACGGAGTAGCCCGCTGACCGTCCGGCATTTCCTTGCTGCGGTTCAGGTAGATGTTACGCACCTGATCCAGGGAAATCGCATCCGGTCCGCCGGTGTGGCCGATGATGACCACTTCGGCCTGAGCCACAGGGGCCAGTAGCAACAAAGCAACCAGTACTGAATAAATAGACTTCATGTTGGCTCCTTAGAATGCGGAATCAATTTTGACGGTGTAGACGTTGGTGCTGTCCAGATCATCGCCGATGATGCCTGCAGCGTTGAGGCCGCCGGGATCGTTTTCAAAGCCAGTGACGTAGGTCCAGTCGAACTTGACGGCAACACCGGACAACACATCCCAGCGCATACCCAGACTGTACTCATCGCGGTTAGTGTTCAGTGCAGTCCGAAGCCCAGAGCGCTCATCGTCGTCTTTGCTTTCGATCCAGCCAACGGAGACGTACGGCGTCAGCGAATTAATGCGCCGAGCAACGGTCAGGTAAGCTGAGTCGGTATCGGTGAATGCGCCGTCCACATCGATGCGTGTGATTTCCGAGATCACCTGCCACGTGCCGTCGTCGTAACCAAACCCAAGACCATAAAAGTTACCGCGGTCTCCGTCGGCCAACTGGCCTAGCCCCGGGGCGCTGATGTTGGTTTCGGCTGTCGCTACCACCGCACGGGCTTTCCAGACATAGTCTGTCCACTCGGCATTCAGGCCTACTGTATTTCGGAACTCTACGTCAGCACCGCTAGTGGTCTCAGGATCATCGGTAAACCCGCTGAAAAGCTGAGTTGTGATCGCGGAACCGCCTAGGCTGTAGGTATAGGTCGCGTCGGCACCTACATAATTGTTAACGGTTACAGGGCCATAGACGGCTTGAGGTGGGCGGGCCCAGGGTTGCGCATAACCGACTTCCAGCGAATCGGAATACATGAAGAACGGCAGGCGCATTTTACCGGCGCGAATTTGCAGATCGTTGGTCAGTTGGTGGCTCAGGTAGGCCCATTCCAGTTCGGTGTCCCAGTCCTGCACACCACGGGAAACCAGCTGCATCACGGCTTTGGTGTCGTCGTTGATCGAGAAGGTGCCTTGCAGTGCCATCAGGCTCAGATCGGCTACTTCCGACTCTTCGGTAATGTCTGCAAAACCGGCATCGTTGTCAGCACGGGCGTAACCGGTGCTGAAAAAACCGTTCAGGCGGACACGGTCAGCGGCTGATGATGTGGCCTGCTGCTGCAGCGAGTTGACGCGCTGCTCGAGCTTGTCGATGCGCTCGGCATCGGTTTCCTGGGCGGACACGCTGCTTGCAGCGATGCAAAGCGCCAGCGGGGCGACCTTGATGTAATGAGGTACCATAGTTTTTCTCCAGCTACAGGTATTTTCTGGCGCCCCTGGCGGAGCGCATTTATCAGACTTTGAATTGGCCGGCGACTTCGCTCAGTCCGTCGCTGATCTGGCGAATGTCATGGCTGACAGTGTCCAGTTCGCGCGTGCTGCTGCTGACCTGCTCGGCGTTGTTGTGAATATCGGCAATGTGTTGTGTCACCGAGTTGAAAGTCGCGCTCTGTTCGTAGGTTGCGGCGGCAATCTGCTCGTTGATACTGCTGATCGACTGCATGTTCTCGAGGATTTTGCTCAGCATCTCCCCGGATTCGGTGGTGGCATCGACGCCTTCACGGGCCTTGGTGACGCTCTGCTGCATGGATTTCACGGCAGAACCGGACACGTTGGTCAGCTCGCTGATGACACTGTGAATTTCTTCTGTAGCGCTGCGGGTGCGCACTGCCAGGCCCCGGACTTCATCGGCAACCACGGCGAATCCGCGGCCGTGCTCGCCGGCGCGCGCCGCTTCAATGGCGGCATTGAGCGCGAGCAGGTTGGTCTGATCGGCAACGGTCTGGATCGTGTTCAGCAGGCCGCCCACTTTCGCGGAGAATTCCTCAAACTGGTTGACCAGCCCGGCAGTTTGTTCCACGTCGCCGGCCAGGGCGCGAATCGTGTCAATGTTGGCGGTAACCGTGGTGTAGCCTTTCTGGGCGAAGCTGGCCGCGTCCTGGGTTTGATCGGATGCACTGCTGGCGAAGCCGGCGACTTCCTCAACGCTTTTAACCAGCTCTTCAACCGCATGGCGGGCAGCCGAAATTGCCTCTGACTGATCCTGGATGCGTTCCAGGTTCTGGCTGCTGGATGCGGCCAGTTTCAGGGAAACAGTATTGAGTCCGCTGACATCGGTGCTGATGGTGCCGAACGAAGCGTGCAGTTTTTCAACAAAGGCATTGAAGTGAGTCACGACTTCCCGCAGCTCATCTTTGCCGGTGTAGGTCAGGCGTGATGTCAGGTCGCCTTCGCCGGACGCCATAGCCTTCAGCGAGTCAATAATTTGTCCCAGGCTGCGGCTGATAGAGCGGCCAATGACCAGGCTGAGCACAACCAGCAGCAAGGTGGCACAAATCAGGATCACGATGCCGATAGTCGAAGCGCTTTGAGAGGCATCAACGGTCTGGCTGATCGATTGGGTAAATCTGGCCCGTGTTTCGGTGCGCATGGCGGTCATGTCTGCCCGCAGATCTTCCAGCCGCTTGGCATTGGTGGCCGCTTCAGCGCCAATGCGATTGAAGTCGGCATTGCCCGAAATAATGCTGCTGGCGATGCGCGTGGCAGTGGTGTAATAGGTTTTCATTGTGCTGGCCAGCGCATCGGTACGGTCGCTGCTTTGGGGGTTGAGGCGGCCGAGCTCTTCCAGGTTATCCTGAATGGTGTTGAAGTAGGGGCGAGTGGCTTCTATTTGGGTATCGTCGCCGGTGACCACTGCGCTGTTGATCTGCAGCTCAATCAGGGACAGTTGGCCCAGGTTTACGGTCGAGAGTTCCAGCGTCGGGTAAAGCTTCTGCTCCAGCTCGGCGAGCCGTGCCGAGTTCTGACGCTCAGTGATAATGGTGAAACCCTCGCTGATAATGAAAGCAAGGATCGCGACGGCAACCATCAAGGCCAGTTTCTGGGAAATTTTCAGGGCAGATAGCATAGGGCATCACTTCGTCAGTTGGACACTTGAACCGTCAGGAGGCACGATCCTACCGGTTGTATGAAAAGTTACTGAAAAGAAAGGTAACTGTTTTGTATTGTTTATTTATTCAGCAGCTCATAGCCTGTTTAACGGCTCATTGAGGCGCAACTTTAGCCGCGCAGCCGCTATCTGTGGAAAGTACGGACAGGGCGCCGGACGACTATGCCGGGTGCGTGGTCACAGGTTTCTCTCGAATGTAAAAAGGCGGGGGCGATGTTTACCTGATTGGCGGTCGTACCCATGGCTCAGGTTGGTATAATCCCGGTTCTTCATTCTTCTTCTGGCAAACGGTTCTCCATGGATGTCTCCCCGATCATTGATCCCCTGAACGACGCTCAGCGCGAGGCGGTCACCGCACAGAACAGTCACCTGCTGGTACTGGCCGGCGCCGGTAGCGGTAAAACCCGCGTACTGGTGCATCGTATGGCCTGGCTGATGCAAGTCGACAAGGTGCCGGCCACCGGTATTCTTGCGGTGACTTTCACCAACAAAGCCGCCAGGGAAATGCGTCACCGGATCAGCGAGATGATGGATCTGCAGGGACACGGCCTTTGGTTTGGCACCTTTCACGGAATCGCTCACCGGTTGCTGCGAGCGCACTGGCAGGATGCCGGCCTGCCAGAGAACTTTCAGGTGCTGGACAGTGACGACCAGATCCGCATGGTGAAGCGGGTGATGCGTGAACTGGGCATCGACGAGACCCGCTGGCCGCCGCGTCAGGCGCAGGGATTTATCAACAGCCAGAAAGACGAGGGGTTGAGGGCGGATCACATTCAGGATAATCCCGGTGACCACTACACCTCGACCATGCTGAAAATCTATCAGCGCTACGAGAAGCAGTGTCAGTTCAGCGGGCTGGTGGACTTTGGCGAGTTGTTGCTGCGCTCCCATGAGCTCTGGTTGCACAGGCCGGAACTGAGAGCGCACTACCAGCGCCGCTTCAAGCACATCCTGGTGGACGAGTTCCAGGATACCAATACGATCCAGTACGCCTGGCTGCAGGTGTTGGCCGGTGCCGCGGTGCCCCTGACCATTGTCGGTGATGATGATCAGTCCATCTACGGCTGGCGTGGCGCCAAGATCGAGAACATTCAGAAGTTCCAGCAGGATTTCCCTAATGCCCGTCTGGTGCGGCTGGAACAGAATTACCGCTCGACTCAAACCATTCTCAAAGCGGCGAATGCGGTGATTGCCAATAATCAGGGAAGGCTGGGCAAGCAGCTCTGGACCGATGGCAAAGAAGGTGAGCTGATCAGCCTGTACGCCGCGTTTAACGAACAGGACGAAGCCAACTATATTGCCGATACCATTGCAGCCTGGGTGAACGAAGGCAATCTGCGAGCCGAGTGCGCCATCCTGTACCGTTCCAACGCCCAGTCCCGGGTGCTGGAAGAAGCGCTGCTGCGCCAGGGAATTCCATACCGGGTCTATGGCGGGCTGCGGTTTTACGACCGGCAGGAAATCCGCAATGCGCTGGGCTATTTGCGGCTGGTGCACTATCGCAACGACGATGCGGCCTTCGAGCGGGTTGTGAATGTGCCGGCCAGAGGAATTGGCGCCAAGAGCCTTGCTGATATCCGGGCGCTGGCAGCAACTGAAAGCCTGTCCCTGTGGCAGGCCTCCGAGCGCCTGCTGGAAGCCGGTGCCGTCAAGGGCAGGGCGCGTACAGGTCTGCAGCACTTTATGGGGCTGGTCGAGTCCATGGCAGCCGATCAGGATGACCTGGATCTGAAGCAACTGACCCAGCGGGCAATTCACGATAGCGGGCTGCGAGATTATCACGCCAGTGAAAAAGGCGAGAAAGGGCAGGCGCGGGTTGAAAACCTGGAAGAGCTGGTCAGCGCGATGGCCGACTTCGAAGTCGAGGATGGCATTGATCCCTTGTCGGAATTCATTGCGCAGGCAGCGCTGGATGCCGGAGAAGCCCAGGCTGAAGCACATGAAGACAGCGTGCAGCTGATGACCTTGCACTCGGCCAAAGGACTCGAGTTCCCTATGGTATTTCTGGCGGGGGTCGAGGAAGGGCTGTTCCCTCACAGCATGTCGCTGGAAGAACCGGGCAGGATGGAGGAAGAACGCCGGCTTGCCTACGTCGGGATCACCCGTGCCATGACACGGCTGGTGATGACTTACGCGGAATCCCGCCGGCTCTTCGGTCAGGAGAAGTTTCATGCGGTATCCCGTTTTGTTCGGGAAATTCCGTCGGATTGCATCCAGGAAGTCCGGTTACGCAATACTGTGACGCGCCCGGCGCTGGTGCAACGCCGCAGTGAAAGCCTGTTCGATTCCGAGCCGATGGCGCAGGCCGGTCTGCAGCTGGGCCAGCGGGTGCATCATGCCAAATTCGGAGAAGGGGTCGTCATGAACTGCGAGGGCTCGGGCCATCACACCCGGGTACAGGTTAATTTTGACGACGGAGCCAAATGGTTGGTGCTGGCTTATGCGCCATTGGAGCCGTTATAGCCGGTGCAAAGACAAAACCGGATGATGGGCTATTATTGCCTGTGATTGATAACAACAAACAGATGAACGAATGCGCCCTGCGGCGCTGGCGGCCTGATGTCTGGGATCAGACTTTAGACTAAGAGCGTTGAGGCGGGTTTTCGTTCACTCTTGGAGGGTTCGGCCGAACGCACACAGATCGTGTGGGCCGCGCACGGGATGTCACTCGCGAAACAGCACTTCCCGCATACAACAATGAGAAAGAAGGAGAAGACATGAAACGTCGCAATCTTTTGGCTGCTCTGGTCGCCGGTGCGCTGGGACTCGGCCTTGCCGGCTGCTCGCAGGAACAGGACGGCGCCACAAGCTCCGCATCCAACAATAATGAAAACGCAGCCAGCGCGTCGACCGCTGACAAAAAAGTCTACAAATGGAAAATGGTCACCACCTGGCCCAAGAACTTCCCGGGTCTGGGTACTGCGCCCGAGCATTTTGCAGAGCGCGTGCGTGCGATGACCGATGGCCAGATTGATATCACCGTCTACGGTGCGGGTGATCTGGTACCTGCTCTGGAAGTCTTCAGTGCTGTTTCCCAGGGCACTGCGGAAATGGGTCACGGTGCCGGGTACTACTGGAAAGGCAAGATCCCTGCCGGTCAGTTCTTCTCTACCGTTCCGTTTGGTCTGACAGCTCAGGAATACAATGGCTGGATGTTCTACGGTGGCGGTCTCGAACTTTATCGTGAGGCTTACGAGCCATTTGGTGTTATTCCCTGGCCTGGCGGTAACACCGGTGTCCAGATGGGCGGCTGGTTCAACAAGGAAATCAACAGTGTTGATGACCTGAACGGCCTCAAAATGCGGATTCCGGGTATCGGTGGTGATGTGCTCGAGAAAGCGGGCGGCACGCCAGTGAATCTGCCTGGTGGCGAAATCTTCACTGCGCTGCAAACCGGCACGATTGACGCCACTGAATGGGTTGGCCCATACAACGATTTGGCTTTTGGCCTGCACCAGATTGCCGAATACTACTACTACCCAGGCTGGCACGAGCCCGGCACTGCGCTTGAGATGATCGTCAACGCTGACGCCTATAACGGCCTGCCGGAGCATCTGCAGGCGATTATTGACGTTGCCGTGCGCGAAATGAATGCCGATATGCTGGCCGAGTACACTGCACGTAACAACGAAGCACTCAAGGAGTTGGTGGAAGAGAAGGACGTGAAGTTGCGCCGCTTCCCTGATGATGTCATCAACCGCTTGCGGGAAATGTCTGATCAGGTAGTGAAAGACCTGGCCAAGAAGGATGAGATGGCAGGTAAGGCCTATGAATCCTATAAGGCGTTCCGTGACAAGGTAGTGCCTTACACCGATATTTCTGAAAAAACCTATCTTGATATCCGCGAAGCCAAAGAGTAACGCGGGCTCTTGAGATATGACTGAAAACCCCGGTGCCCTTTTTTGGGTGCCGGGGGTTTAACACTGTAACCCTGCTATTGCTCAGTCCTGCTTCGGCACTTCCCTGATTCTGCCCTGTTCATCTATCGCAACGAACACAAACATCGCCTCGGTGACTTTGCGCCGGCGATCGGTATTGCGATCCAGGGTCCAGACTTCGACGCTGATCTTCATCGAGCTGCTGCCAATGTCTTCAAGGTGGGTATAACACGCCACCTGTGAGCCGACACGCAAAGGCGACAGAAACTCCATACGATCGATAGCGACTGTCGCCGTTCGCCCGCGGGAGATACGGCCGGCCGTTGTGGCCGCTGCCAAATCCATTTGTTTGACCAGCCAGCCGGCAAACACATCGCCGTTGGCATTGGTGTCGGACGGTAACGGGATAAGTTGCAGTGCGAGTTGTCCGCGAGGGTTGGGTTTGTCGTCGTCTGTCATGTTCATGGGTGTGCTGGCTCGGAGCTCTCTGGTCGCAGTGAATCGGACAGGCCACACAGGGCCCTGTTGCCGTTTTTGTTGTTATCGTTTGTGTGATTAATACGCTATCGAATAGCTAAAACACAAGCCATGCAGCAGGCATTTGTGACTGCTGCATGGCCTTTTTTTGAGATTGACGTTGCTGTGCCGGGGTTATCCGTAGAAATACTCCGGCAAGCCGGTGGCGAGCACGGGCCAGATCGCCAGCATGATCAGCATCAGGACCTGTATGGCAATGAACGGAATGACGCCTCGGTAAATCTGTGATGTTTTGATTTCCGGCGGCGCTACGCCGCGCAGGTAAAACAGAGAGAAACCGAAAGGCGGCGTCAGGAATGACGTCTGCAGGTTCAGCGCAATCATGATGCCCAGCCAGACCGGATCAATGCCCATTTTGAGCAGTACCGGTGCCACGATCGGCACCACCACGAAGGTGATCTCGATAAAGTCGAGGATAAAGCCGAGCAGGAAGATGACAATCATGACCACGATCATGGCGCCGACGGCACCGCCGGGCATATTGGTGAAAATATCGTGGATCAGGATATCGCCACCGTAGCCCCGGAACACCAGTGAGAAAATTGCTGCACCGATCAGGATCAGGAATACCATGCAGGTGACGCGAGTCGTCTGCTGGCAGACGTTGCGCATGATTTCGACACTCATCTGGCGCTTGATGGCTGCCAGGATGCTGGCGCCCAAAGCGCCCACACCGGCCGCTTCGGTTGGCGTGGCGATGCCCGACAGAATAGAGCCGAGCACCGCAACGATCAGGATCAGGGGCGGAGTCAGGTCGCGCCAGATATTGAGGTCGCGATCCCGCTTTTCTTCGTCGGTCCGGTTGTCGTTCGGCGCGGAACTGGGGTGGATATAGGCCACAGCGATAATGTAGATAATGTACAGAAGAACCAGCAACAGGCCCGGAATCAGCGCACCAACAAACAAGTCGCCCACCGAAACCGTGTCAGGGCTGAAGATGCCCATATCCCGCTGCGCCCGTTGGTAGGCGCTGGACATGACATCACCCAGCAACACCAGTGCGATGGATGGGGGAATGATCTGGCCCAGGGTGCCGGTCGCGCAGATTGTGCCGGTCGCAAGCGACGGGCTGTAGCCCCGCTTGAGCATTGTGGGCAGAGAGATCAGCCCCATGGTGACCACAGTTGCACCGACAATACCGGTGCTGGCGGCAAGTAGCATGCCCACGACGGCCACTGAAATACCCAGCCCGCCTCGCATGCGCTTGAACACTTCCGCCATGCTTTCCAGCAGATTCTCGGCAATCTTTGATTGCTGCAGCATACAGCCCATGAAAATAAACAGTGGAACCGCGATCAGGGTCTGATTGGTCAGCAAGCCGAACAGGCGATTCGGTGATGCACCGAGAAAGCTGGTATCAAATACGCCAAACAGTGTGCCGCCAAAAGCAAAGGCGAGTGCGGTGCCGGCAAGGGAAAACGCGACCGGGTAGCCTGCCATGAGCACCACACAGACCACTGCAAACATCACCAATGGCAGGAACTCGATAAAACCGCTCATACCCACTCCTCCGCTGCCGCCGGCGGCGCTTCTTTGGGTAAGGCGCCGGTGAGTACGGCAATATTACGGAGCACTTCTGCGACTCCCTGAATGATTAAAAGGGCACACATCAATGGCATTAGTGACTTCAGGAGAAATACTGCCGGAATACCAGATGATTCCGGCGAGGTTTCCATGATGTGCCAGGAACGCACCACGTAATCCCAACTGGTAACGGCGATAAAAATAACCACCGGTAGCATCAGGAATAACGTTCCGAGCAGATCAATCAGTGCCTGTCGGCGCCCGGAAAGCTTCTGGTAGATGATATCGACCCGCACGTGCTCGTTGTGCTTCAAGGTGTAGGCGCTGGCCAGCATGAAGACCATCGCGTGGAGGTACATCACACTTTCCTGCATGAAAATGGAAGAGTGATTGAACAGGTATCGCAGCAGGACGACAGCGAATGTCAGAACGACCATTCCCACGTTCAGCCAGGCGAGTGTGCGGCCCGTAACTTCCGTGAAAGTGTCCAGCGATCGCATAAATCGGATCAGGGGAGCGTTATGAGTCATGATTTAATAGTCATGTTATTGGAATTGTAGGCCCATATGTTAGAGGGCGCAGCGCTGTCTGCAAGCAAAATCCTGCCAGTGTCGACCAATGGCGTATATCGGTGTGTACGAAAAAGCGCGCCCGCTGTCATGTAAGTGTCACATATAGCCCTTAGGCTGCACTCATCGGCTCACTCTTGCCGGTTTCGGATACGGGTCTGAAGGACAGGACTTAACACTGTCAACAGAACGCCCGTCAGACAATGTGCATTATGGAGGCTCAACGTGACTAAATTGAAAGCAGTTGTTGCAAGTGTAGCGGTAGCGGGCGCTCTGGCCGCAGTATCAACCCCAACCATGGCTCGCGAAACCATTAACATCGTGGGTTCATCTACCGTTTATCCGTTCGCAACTGTGGTTGCCGAGCGCTTTGGTCGTAATACCGATTTTTCGACTCCAAAACTGGAATCAACCGGTTCTGGTGGCGGTCTGAAACTGTTCTGTGACGGTGTGGGTACCGATACGCCGGATATCACCAATGCATCCCGCCGTATGAAACCAAGTGAGTTTGAACGTTGCAACAGTAACGGCGTTAAGGACATCGTTGAAGTCAAGATCGGCAGTGACGGCATCGTGCTGGCCAGTTCCAAAAAGGCCGAGAACCTGGACGTTAGCCTGAAACAGATCTACCTGGCTCTGGCCAAAGAAGTGCCGGATCCAAAAGGCGGCGACAAGCTGGTGGCCAACCCTTACAAGAACTGGAACGAAATTGATTCAAGCCTTCCCAACAAGCCGATTCGTGTGATGGGACCGCCGCCAACATCCGGAACCCGTGATGCGTTTAACGAGCTGGCAATGGAAGGTGGCTGTGAAGAGATCGACATGATCAAGGCCATGGAAAAAGATGCAATGGAACAGGCTTGCCAGAGCATTCGTGAAGACGGCGCATTCGTTGAGGCTGGTGAGAACGACAACCTGATCGTCCAGAAGCTGAACAGTGACCCTGGTGCTTACGGCATCTTCGGTTACAGCTTCCTTGAAGAGAATGCGGGCACACTGCAGGCGGCTACCATCAACGGCAAAGAGCCTACAATGGAGAACATCAGCAGCGACGCGTATCCTGTTGCCCGGTCACTGTGGTTCTACGTCAAGAAAGCACACGTCGGTGTCGTGCCAGGCATTGCTGAATATGTGGGTGAATTCACCAGCGAAGGCACCTGGGGTGACAATGGTTACCTGGCAGATGTTGGTCTGATTCCTCTTGAGCGCAGTGCTCGTATGGAAGCGGCCAAGAATGCCAAAGCAATGAAGACCATGACCGGTGATGAACTGAAATAACCGGTACTCTTGCCCCGGCGCTGCGAGGCAGCTGGCGGGGCAAAACAGGTTTACCGCAGGTGCGGAGCGAACAGAGCTTCGCACCTTTTGCATATGTCAAACCTGCATTTAGCAAGCCAGTGAACACAATGTCGTTGGGGCTTGAGTCCCTGATAATCAATGGAAAACGGTTCGACGGAGCAGATAGAACAGCTCCTTGAATGATACGAATCAAAGAGAGACAACATGCAGCCAGCCAATCTCTTCCCGCTGCTCGTGGTACTGATCGCCATTGCATTTGCATTGGGGTATGCCCGGTCCCGAGCGTTGGCGACACCACTTGGCGGTATTCGTAATCTGAAATCCCTGCCATTTTATTACGCTGCCCGCGCTGCGCTCTGGTGTGGCCTGCCGGCCTTGCTGATTCTGCTGTTATGGCTGGGCTTTGAGGACAAGGTCATTCAGCTTGTCGTCGTTGGCAGTTTGCCGGCGGAGTTGCGGCCGGAATCTGTAGGGCAGGCCAGTCTGGTGCTGTCCCAGATCAGCAACGTTGCCTCCGGCGCTTTGTCGGCAGAGTCTGTGCCCGCCGCGATCAATGATGCTGCGAGCCTGCTGGTCACGCTGCGTGACGAAAGCCAGACGATCATGACCTTGTTGGTGATCTGTATTGCTGTGTTGTCGGCCTTCATTGCCTGGTTGCGGATTGCTCCGCACGTGAACGCGCGGGAGAAGGTTGAATCCATACTGCGCAAGATCTTCTTCCTGTGTGCCGGTCTCGCCATTGTGACAACGGCCGGCATTATTTTTTCGGTGATTTTCGAGACGATTCACTTCTTCCAGAAAGTGCCGATGTTTGAGTTCCTGTTTGGTACCAGCTGGAGCCCGCAAACAGCGATTCGGGCTGACCAGGTGGGCGCTGAAGGGTCGTTCGGGATGATCCCGCTGTTTGTCGGCACCCTGATGATTTCGGCTATCGCGATGCTGATTGCAGTGCCAGTGGGACTGATGTCGGCCATCTACCTGTCTGAGTACGCGTCCAGACGCACGCGCAGCATCGTAAAGCCGATGCTGGAGATGCTGGCGGGCGTACCTACCGTGGTTTACGGGTTTTTTGCAGCATTGACGGTGGCGCCGTTTATACGGGATCTCGCATCCTCGATCGGGTTGAGTGCCTCGTCGGAGAGTGCACTGGCCGCCGGGCTGGTGATGGGCGTCATGATTATCCCTTTCGTGTCCTCTCTGTCTGACGATGTGATCAATGCAGTGCCACAGACCATGCGGGATGGCTCGCTGGCTCTGGGCGCTACCCAGTCAGAAACCATGACCAAAGTGATTTTTCCGGCCGCCTTGCCGGGGATCATGGGGGGCGTGCTGCTTGCCGCATCGCGGGCGATCGGTGAAACCATGATCGTGGTGATGGCGGCTGGCCTGGCTGCAAACCTGACGGCCAATCCGCTGGAAACCGTAACCACGGTAACCGTGCAGATCGTCACTCTGCTGGTCGGTGACCAGGAATTCGACAGTGCCAAGACGTTGTCGGCATTTGCGCTGGGCATGATGCTGTTCCTGGTCACGCTGGTGCTGAATGTTATTGCCCTCCATGTGGTTCGCAAATATCGGGAACAGTATGAATAACGCCATGTCCCAGAAGGAAATCGTTCGCAAGTCGCTGAAGCGTCGTTACCGCAAGGAACAGCGTTTCAAGTTCTACGGCATCCTGGCGATTGTGATCGCTCTGTCAGCTCTGGTGATCCTGTTTGCCGATATTATCGGCAAGGGCTACACCGGGTTTATCAAGACCACAGTCACGCTGGAAGTGCAGCTTGACCCGGAGGTGATGTACCTGGAAGACCCCACGGACGCTGAAGCGTTCAGTATGGCGGACTTCAAGGCGCCATTGGTCGTAGCGCTGGAAAATCAGGTGTCAGACGCGACAGGCAAGACGGCCCAGCGCGCGCTGGGCCAGCTGCTCAATACCTATGCTGCGAATCAACTTCGCGATGCGGTGAAGGCTGATCCCGGCATAATGGGCACCACCCAGACCATGACGTTCCTGGCTCACGATGATGTAAGTGTCTATGTGAAGCACGGCGATGATCCAACCTACACCGTAAAGCTGAGCGAGCAACAGCAAGCCTGGGTGGATCAGCTGGTCGAAGCAGGTGTTATCGAGAACAGCTTCAACGATGTGTTTTTCTCCAACGGCGATAGCCGGGAGCCGGCAAATGCAGGTGTTCTGGGGGCGATCGTCGGCTCGCTGTTGACCATGCTGGTGACGCTGCTGCTGTCGTTCCCGATTGGCGTGGCTGCGGCTATCTATCTGGAGGAGTTTGCGCCCCAGAACAAGCTGACCGACTTCATTGAAGTGAACATCAATAATCTGGCGGCGGTGCCGTCGATTATCTTCGGTTTGCTTGGTCTGGCGGTGTTTATCAACCTGTTTGGTATGCCGCGTTCGGTGCCGGTAGTCGGGGGTCTGGTACTGACGCTGATGACCTTGCCAACCATCATTATTTCCAGCCGCGCGGCCATCAAGAGCGTCCCGCCGTCGATCCGCGAAGCGGCAGAAGGGATTGGTGCCTCCAAGATGCAGGTGGTTCTGCACCACGTTCTGCCGTTAGCGCTGCCGGGGATGCTGACCGGCTCGATTATCGGTATGGCGCAGGCACTGGGTGAAACCGCGCCGCTGCTGCTGATTGGTATGGTCGCCTTTATTGTCGATGTGCCCGACGGTCTGTTTGATTCAGCTACTGTCTTGCCGGTGCAGATTTTCCTCTGGGCAGGCAGCCCGGAACTCGCATTTATCGAACGCGCTTCAGCGGCCATCATGGTGCTGCTGGCGTTCCTGATCAGTATGAACGCTATCGCCATCTGGCTGCGCCGTCGCCTTGAGCGCCGGTGGTAACAGGAGAATATTCATGAATACGATGAACTCGGGTCTTGCTAACAAGGCGGAAACGCCTGAACCTGCAGTTTTAACCCCGCAGGAGAAACCCATGGACGATGCCGGACTTCGCGGTAAAACCGTTGGTACCCCGTTTGCCGACAATGCCAAGTTCACCTTGCGTGACGTGGAAGTCTTTTATGGCGAAACCCAGGCGATAAAAGGTATCAGCCTGGATATTGCGAAGAATGAAGTCATTTCCTTCATCGGCCCTTCCGGGTGTGGCAAGTCGACGTTTTTGCGCTGCCTGAACCGGATGAACGACAGTATCGATATTTGCCGGGTCAAAGGCACGCTGGAACTCGATGGTCAGAATATCTATGACCCCAAGCGCGATGTTGTGGAGCTGCGTGCCCGGGTGGGCATGGTGTTCCAGAAGCCGAATCCGTTCCCGAAATCGATATACGACAATGTGGCCTACGGACCTCGCATTCACGGCCTCGCCAACCGCAAGTCCGAACTGGATGAGATGGTGGAATCGAGCTTGCGCAGCGCAGGTCTTTGGAACGAAGTTAAAGATCGCTTGCACATGCCCGGCACCGGTCTTTCCGGCGGCCAGCAACAGCGTTTGTGCATCGCTCGCGCCATTGCCGTCAGCCCTGAAGTGGTGCTGATGGACGAGCCCTGTTCGGCGCTGGACCCGATTGCAACAGCGCGAATCGAGGAACTGATTTCCGAACTTTCGCAAAGCTACACGATCATCATCGTGACGCACTCGATGCAGCAGGCAGCCCGGGTATCCAACCGAACAGCCTACTTCCACCTGGGGCATCTGGTCGAAGTAAATGAGACCAACAAGGTGTTCACATCGCCCCAGCATGACCTGACAGAATCCTATATCACCGGCCGTTTCGGCTAACCCGGCACCGGAGTTACAACCATGGCAAAACAGGAAGATATTTACGGCGATCACATCTCTCACCAGTTCAATGACGATCTGGCCGGTCTCAAGGAAGATTTCCTGCGGATGGGCGGTATGGTCGAAGAGCAGGTGGGTGACGCTATTGATGCGCTGATTGATGGTGACGGGCATCGGGCTGACGAGATTCGGGCCCGGGATAAGCAGGTCGATCGGCTGGAGCTCGAAATCGACGAGGAAGCGACCCGGATCATCGCCCGTCGACAGCCGGCGGCCCGGGATCTGCGGTTGGTTATTTCAGTGATCAAGATGGTGGCGGACCTGGAGCGGATTGGCGACGAGGCCAAGAAGATCGCCAAGTTTGCCGTCAGTCTGTCGCAGGAAGGCCAGGCACCTCGCGGCTACGTGGAAGTGCGCCACATTGGGTCTCATGTGATTCAGATGGTGCGGGATGCGCTGGATGCGTTTGCCCGTCTCGACTCCGAGCAGGCGCTGCGTATCATGAAGGCTGACAAGCGCGTTGATGAAGAGTATCAGGCAGCGACCCGCACCCTGATTACCTTCATGATGGAAGATCCACGCAATATCTCGCGCTGCATGTCGGTGATGTGGGTGTTGCGGGCGCTGGAACGGGTGGGCGATCATGCCTGCAATATGGCGGAACACGTTATCTTCATGGCGAAGGGCGAAGACGTACGTCACACTCCGGTCGAAGAAGCTGAAAAAATTGTAGGCCGCTAGAAACCCCTGCTATCGGCTGTTGACCCACTGCCTTGCTGCGCAGGCAGTGGGTGCAGCCTTCCCCGTAGTCTCTCCAAATCGTCATCTAAACTGGGCGCTATCCGCTTGCTGGGAAACGTCCGGCATGGCATAAGTGTGCTTTATTCTGATGAAAGAGAGACCGCAATGCGTTTATCCCCGCTGACCGATATGACCCTGCCTGTTCGGGCGCTCGCCATGATGGCGGCCGTGCTGTTCAGTGGCGTAACCCAGGCCAGTGCAACATCTGAATCCATAGTCAGAACCTCACCACTGGGTGAAATTATTCAACAGTACCCGGCAATGATGAGCCAGGGTATTCGGGATGGCCTGAAGCAAACCGGGCAGGTTGAACCGATTATCGCTGACACCATCGGTGGCATTGTCAGCCGCGCTTTCAATACCGCTGATATCCGTGACCAGGTGGTGAACAATCTTGATAAAGGCCTGAGCGAGCCGCAATTGCAGTCGGTACAGGACTGGTATGACACCAAGCTGGGCCGGCGTATCACCAGTGCCGAAATCGCAGCGTCAAAGCCTGCAGCCTGGCAGAATCTGCAGGCCCAGAGCAGCCAGCTCATGGAGAAATCCAAGGGCACGGATCGCGAGGCCCTGTTTGCTGAGTTTGATAAAGCGTCGCGGGCAACCGAGAGCACTGTCGATACTGCAATCGCGGTCCAAATGGGGTTGGCGTCGGCCATGTCCGCCATGCGCGGTGGCAATGGCCCGACCTTTGATCAAATGAAGCAACAGATCGAAAGCCAGCGTTCCACCCTGAGTGCTGCGGTCGAGCAGCAGGTATATGCCGCTTACCTGTACACTTACCGTGATTTCAGTACGGACGAGATCCGTCAGTATCTGAATTTTCTGGAGACTGAGTCCGGCGCCCGCTACACCAAGGTGGTGACTGATTCGATCCAGAAAGCCGTTATGAAACCGATCGAATCGGTGGGCAACCAGCTTGTGCGGTTGCTGAACCCGGGCGCGCCGCCTGCAAAGTGACAGCGTTCGGTTGATGAAAAGGCTTCGGGCGAAACCCCGGAGCCTTTTTTATGTCTGTGTGGTGTGACACATCAACACGACGATCAGCCTTTGAGGCTGATCACGTAAACATGTTGCGTCTTGTTGTGGTTGAAGCCCAGCGCAGGGTAGAACTGGTGAGCTTCTGAGCGCGCGGCGTTGGAGCGCACACAGAGACTGGTGAGCTTGCGGGCTTGGGCCCATTCGCAAGCGGCGTTCACCAGTGCCCGACCTGCACCGGTGCGCCTGGCTTGGCTACCCACCACAAGCCCTACTATCTCGGCCTTTTCTCCGGACTCCAGTGATAACCGTCGCTCCGCCGCGATCCAGCCGGCAAGTGTTTGATCCTCCAGCTCGGCCACCGCAACAAACTGGTCCTCATCGGGCAGCAGGTGGGTGAGCCGGAAAACCATGTCGGCTTCGCTGGCCTCGTAGCCCAGTTCATGGGCCAGTGTCGCGATCGCCTGTGCATCGGTCAGGCGCGCTTTTCGTATTTGCATGGCCACCAGCCTTTTCCGGAAAGCCCGGATTGGATTGAGGTGTTAAATGACACGGGAAAACAGCACCCGATCCTCCCCGGGGCCGTCGTAATCCCGGTGCGTCTGAATGCCGTCAACAAGCGTGTCGCCCGGTGTGATGTCGAACCCTAAACGTTGGTGGAAAGCGATGGAGAGATGATTGGTTGGCGATGTCAGACAACTGACATGATGTGCGCCACAGCGTCGGGCCGTGGAGAAATAGGCGTCATAAAGCAATTCCCCGACACCCTGGTTACGGTGTTGTGGGCTTACACCAATAAAGTGGATATAACCCTGCGTAGGGTCGGTCTGGGAAATAAAGCCGACCACGAAGCCGACAATCTGCCGATTCTGCAGAGCAACAAAACTGGTGTCCTGAAAATGCTTGAAGAATAGCCGGGGCAGCATGGCCGACATGGGTCTGCCGCCCCACCAGTCGTCGATAAGGGGAATGATGGTCGGGTAGTCATCGGTCGAGATGTTGCGGATAACAGTATCTGTCATGGACTGCCTCGGCGTATTTTTTGTTATGACCTCAGGTCGACATGGCCTCGTTCTTTTCCCGGCTCCGGCAGTGGCTTGCGGTCAGCAGCCCCATTACTGCAATGATCGCCATCAATAGCGAAGAGGGCTCCGGTACCGATTGGGCCCGGGTAAACGTCAGATCGTCCAACTGGATGCCTGATCTCAGACTATAAAATGACGACAGGCTGATTTCACTGATCTGTGTTCCAGAAAATTCAAAAAACTGGAGCGGTGTATAGGGCTGACTGTTTTCCTCAACACCAAACCAGCCATCGCTTGCTGTCTCTCCGATCAGAGCACCGGCCTGGTCGAAGACACGCATGAAAACCTTGTCCTCGAACAAGGCGCTGAGATAAAAGCTGACGTAGGACGGCAGATCACCGGTGAACCGGATGGCCATTTCGGGACCATAGTTGTCAGCAATGCTTTGACTGCCGGATTTGACTCCACCGGGGGCAATGCTGACGCCTGCGCCATCAAACACAACGCCGAGGTGGGCATATTGTGTGGTGACAGGATTAGGGACAGTGTCATCCGGCGGCATATGCAGCGGATCGTCGATATTATACTGGGGCAGATCCTCGAAGCTCAGGAATACGGCATAACCGGGCAGTGGCAGGCATACCAATAACATAAAAAGCAGATAGCGGAGCGGGTGAGCAAACAGTGGCTTTTTCATCATCATCGTCCTCATTGACCAGATGAAAGGCTGGGGCCGGAGGGACTGCTGATGAAAACCGTCCGGTGGCTGGCGCGGACCACGCTGTTCTCGCGTCTGCTTCATAATAGGACGGCGACCTGAGGATCGCAACGCACATCAAACGTTGATGGCGAGGCGACTGGAAGCGCCTGAAACGCCGGCTTATTCGCAATCAGCGGACACTGTGCGCGGCTCGGTATGGAAACGGTTTCGACCATTCGCTTTGGCGCGATAGAGGGCGTTGTCGGCCCTTAACAGAATATCTTCCTTCTGATCGCCGGCACCTGCCATGCAGGCACCGATACTGACGGTCATGTTCCTGTCCCCAACATGCACACCTGAGGCAACGGATTGACGAATGCGCTCGCCAATTTTTTCCAGTGTGGCGTCATCACAAGGGGCCAGCACCACGAGAAACTCGTCTCCTCCCCAGCGAGCGGCATGATCGTAGGGGCGAATACTTTTTCTGAGAATGCCAGCAATTTCCCGCAGCACCTGGTCTCCCGCACCATGACCCAGTTGGTCATTCACCTCCTTGAAGCAATCCAGGTCCAGCCAGATCACGCCGAAGTGGGAATGCTGGCGCGCAGCCCGATCGATCTCGCCCTCCAGCAATTCGTTCATCCCGCGACGGTTGAGCAACTCTGTAAGATGATCAAGGCGTGCCAACCGGTGCAGCGCCTCGGTGCGTTCCTGTACCGTATTTTCCAGCTGCTGGGTGTTGTTGCGAATGCTGTTCGCCATGGCCTCGAAGTGCAGATTCAGGCTGGCCATTTCCCCGGAGCCCCGTACCCGCCGTTTGTCCGGCAGGTCACCTTCACGCACCGCCTTCATGGCGGTTTCCAGTGATTGCATGGGGCGAATGATCTGGCGGCGAATGGCATAGCTGAAGGCCAGCAGTGATAACAGCAGTGTCACGACGAACACCATGGTGAGCGGCATGAATGCGCTGGCCGGAAGCAAAACATCAAGGTCGAGCAGGGTGATCTCGTACCAGCCAATACTGGGCAAATAGGCAACGCCTGCCAGTTGCTCTTCACCATCGACGGTGACAAAGCCGGTGATGACCCGGTGACCCTGTTCGGAGCTGTTCAGCAAGCGGCCCATGGTGTGCCGTATCCAGTGCCGGTCAGCGGTATTCTCGAACAGTAAATCAATGGTTTTCTTCTTGCCGTCCGGATTGACGATGCTGGCGTAGTCGATATAGCGGGTGTCGCGGTAGAGCTGAATCGCGCCATTGTGATCAGCGAACAGTGTGCGCACTCCGGTTTCGCCCAGGTCGACAATGTTATGAAGGAGTGCATCAAGCTCAATGCCGGTGCCGGCAATACCCATAATCCTGTCGTCAGCTTTCAGCAGTACGTCGATCCAGAGTTTGGTAACGCCCAGCGATTCATCCGGATTGACGTTGAGATGGAAACTGCGGCCTTCCGCAATGACTTTATAAAACCAGGCGTCGGCGGGTTTGTCGGGGTTCAGGTGATAGCGCAGTTGCTGACCTTCGAACTCGTTTTGCGCATTGTTGTAGTAGTAAGCACCATTGTCCCGCAGTGCGACGAAATAGTTTTCGTCACCGAAATTCTTGCGGAATCGTTCCATCTCCTCAATCGCGGCGCGTTCCAGTGCTTTATCGTCCGGGGCCGTCGCCCAATGTTTGATAATGGCGGAATCCGCCAGCTGTCGTGACAGGCCGATTTCCCGCTCTATTGTCTGGAGTAAACGGGCGCTGTCATAGCGCACCTGCCGCTCGGCAATGTTTTCACCCCAGCGTTGGGTGATGGATTCTGTAATCCGTTGAAACACCATCCAGGAAGCGGATGAAGCAAGCAAAATCAGCGCGGTCGCCAAAAGTAAAAATCGGGTTTTAAGACTCACTGTCCTGGATCTCTTGCAAGGAAAGTCACTGGCGGTGCCGCGGTATGGCCAGGCGCTGCAACGTTTAAGAGCGCAGCGCAGCGTGGTGAAGTTAATTCGCAAGGAAGGCTCGGAACTTCAGCTGTCCATCGTTATTATCATAGATTAAGTGCGCAAGTATTGACCACTGAATTTCAATTCAGTTGTTACCGTCAAAAAACTGTAGCACTGGCCGGTTAGGGTGAAGGGTCGTTTCTGACCGGGTGCCGCCATGACCGAATTACGTGATCTCACGCCTCACGCCGCCATTCCCCTTGAACAGTCTTCCAGAGATCGGCGCCAGCGACGACGGGTGCGCGAGTACCTGCCGGAAATGGCATCACTGGAGCGCATGCTGGCGGAAGCGCCGGAGCAGGTGCGCACGTCCGTCATTGAGCGAATCAGTCTTAAAGAAGTGAACCTGCCGGTTTATCGCGTGGACATTGGCAGTGAAGCCCCAGATGCGCCGCTGTTGCTGTTGGTTGGCGGTGTTCATGGGCTGGAGCGCATCGGTACCCAGGTGTTATTGGCGTGGCTGCAAAGCCTGCTCAAGCGAATGGTCTGGGACAGTGAACTGCAGATATTGCTGTCGCGGTTACGGATTACGGTGTTGCCAATACTCAATCCGGGCGGCATGTTTCTCAACCAGCGTAGTAACCCCAACGGCGTTGATCTGATGCGCAACGCGCCGATTGAAGCTCAGGGTACCAGCACCTTTATGCTCGGCGGTCAGCGCCTGTCACGTCGTTTGCCGTGGTTCACGGGAACACCGGAGAGCGGCATGGAAGCGGAAAACCAGGCGCTGGAAAAGGTTATTCGCGAACTCTTGCCGGGGCGCCCTTTCAGCCTGGCGCTGGATTGTCATTCCGGTTTCGGCTGGCAGGATCAGATCTGGTTTCCCTATGCCTATCGGCGCCGGCCGATGCGGAAGATTGCTTCTGTGATGGCACTCAAACTGTTATGGGAGCAGGCCTATCCGAATCATAATTATGTGTTTGAGCCCCAGTCTCAACATTATCTGACCCATGGCGACCTGTGGGACTACTTCTACAAAAAAATCAATCGTGAGGGGCCAGGCGGCTTTATTCCCCTGACCCTGGAAATGGGATCATGGCGCTGGATCAGGAAGCGTCCCCGTCAGTTGTTGCGGCTCGAGGGCTTTTTCAACCCGATGGTGCCGCATCGCCATCAGCGTGTCTTACGCGCCCACCTCAATCTGATTGACTTCATGATGCGGGCAGCTGCCAATCATGAAAACTGGTTGCCAGGTTCGGATATGCAGCCCATGCTCAGGGAAGCGGCGATTATGCATTGGTACCGTGAACCGGGATAACTGACTATGCACTGGATATTGCTCAGAGGGCTCACCCGCGAACATGCGCATTGGGGACATCTGCCGGAACACCTGCGTCTGGCTTTCCCGGAGGAACGCTTCCATTGCGTTGATCTGCCTGGCACCGGCACCCGTTTTCGTGAAACCTCTCCTTGGACCATCCGTCAGATTCGGCGGGCGGTACAGCGTCAGGTTGCCCATATCCCTGGCCCCTACGGTCTGATTGCGCTTTCGATGGGAGGGATGGTGGCGATGGACTGGGCGCAAGATGCTCCCGAGGGTGAGATTCAACGACTGATCCTGATCAATACCAGTAGCGGTTTTAATCCACCTTGGCACCGGATGAGGCCGGTGGTCTGGCCAACTTTACTGCATTTGCTTCTGCTCCGGGACATCCGGGAGCGAGAGGCCCAGGTGCTGGCACTGACCTCCAACCGACAGGTCAATCCGGGCACCGTTCAGGGCTGGTACAGTATTCAGAAACAGCGGCCGGTGTCGCCGGCCAATGCGTTTCGTCAGCTTTCGGCAGCGGCCCGCTTCAGGCCGGCTTCCAGCCGGCCTCTGCCCGATGCGCTGCTGCTGGCCAGCAAAGGTGATCGCATCGTTGACTGGCGTTGCAGCGCAACACTCGAGAAGCGCTGGCAATGGCCCCTTCGGTTGCATCCTGATGCTGGCCATGACCTGCCGCTGGATGATCCCGAGTGGGTTGTTCAGCAGCTACAGACTTATCTGTCGGATACCTGATCCGTCAAATGACAACCATAGCGGCCGTCGCTTGACGGCAGCTATGTGGTGGCGGCACTCTCTGAGATCAATGCTATCCGCGGTTGCTTGTTTCAATAAGCGAAGCCGTGTTCTGTTCGTTATGCCTTATCCGTGAAAACAACAATCGAACGACGATGTTCTACAGGAGCGATCATGAAGATCTATGAAACCAAAACGGCCCCCAATCCCCGCCGCGTGCGAATGTTTCTGGAAGAAAAGGGCCTGTTGGACAAGGTCGAGTTCATTCAGATTGATCTGGCCAAGGGTGAGAACCTGACGCCTGAATTTGCTGCCCGCAACCCGATGAAAAAGGTGCCGGTACTGGAGCTGGATGATGGCACCTGCATCTCGGAAACCATGGCGATCTGCCGCTATTTCGAGGAACTTCACCCTGAAACCACGCCATTGCTTGGCGAAGGCCCGCTAGGTAAAGCCAAGACGGAGCAGTGGTTGCGCTGGATTGAATACTTCTTTTTCCTGCCGACCGGCATGTGTTTCCAGCATACCAGCGGCTACTTCAAGGACCGGATGAATCCGATCAAGGAGTGGGGTGAGGAATGTGGCAAGAACGTGGAGAAATTCTTCCACTTCCTGAACAAACACCTGGAGGGGCGCGAATATATTTGCGGTGAGACTTTTTCGGCAGCGGATATCAACGCCTTTACCACCGTTGATTTCAACAAGGTGATCAATATCCGCATCAAGCCAGAGCAAACTCACTTGCAGGCCTGGTATGACCGGATCAAAGCGCGTCCGTCGTCAAAAGTCTGAATGTGGGTGCCGTGGATAGAAGGTGGCTGTCGCCACCTCCACGGTCTGATACAAATGTTGTGAAAGGCCTTCGGCTACAACGGCGAAGGCGCTGCTGATCCGGGAGCTTGGCCGGGGCTCAGAAAAACAGCTCCTGCAACTTTTCACCGGGCTCTGGCGCCCGCATGAAGGACTCGCCGACCAGAAACCCGTAAATACCTCTCGAAGTCATGGCACCCACGTCGTCACGCGTCAGAATCCCGCTCTCTGTGATCGTCAGGCGATCTTCAGGAATCCGCTGGTGGAGATCGAAGGTGGTGTCGAGTGTTACATCGAAGGTGTGGAGGTTGCGGTTGTTGATGCCCACCAGCGGTGTGGCCAGTGTCAGGGCGTCGTCCAGTTCTTCACCGTTGTGTACTTCTACCAGCACATCCAGTCCGATTTCCTTGGCAATACCGGCGAGTTCCTGCATCTGATCACGGGTCAGGCAGGCGGCGATCAGCAGAATGCAATCTGCGTTGATCATTCGGCTTTCGTAGATCTGGTAAGGCGACACCATGAAATCCTTGCGGATAACCGGCAGGCTGCACGCATTGCGCGCTTCGGTCAGGTAATCCTCGTGGCCCTGGAAAAAGTCCTTGTCGGTCAGCACTGACAGACAAACCGCCCCGCCTTTTTCGTAACTTTCAGCAATGGCCGCCGGTTCAAACGGATCGCGCAGCACACCTTTACTGGGGGAGGCTTTTTTTACTTCGGCGATGACGGCGGGTGTGCGTTGCTCGATACGGGTACGCAAGGCGTCGGCAAAGCCCCGGGCCGGTGGTTGATCCGCCGCCCGTGACTTGCACTCGGCTGCGGATCGACTGCGCTGGCGAACATCAATTTCTTCCCATTTGCGGGACACAATGTTGCGCAAAATGGTCGGAGTGTGGTCGTTATCTGAAGCGTTCATTACGATCCTTGCCAATTAAACTTGCCAATATCAGAAGCACTGGGAAAAATCGGCCAGCTCGGTCATTTTGCCCATCGCCAGGCCTGTGCCAATCGCATCCTGCGCCATTTCCACACCTTGGGCCAATGTAGACGCCACACCGGCAACGTAGATTGCCGCTCCGGCATTCAGCGCGATCATATCGCGGGCTTTGTCGCTGACCTCATCGTGACCGCGGCCAAGGGCCGATTTGATCAGGGCCAGCGATTCTTCAGCGCTGTCGACGGTCAAACCCACCAGGCTCTGACTCTTGATGCCGAAATCTTCCGGCGCAATATCGTATTCGATGATCTCGCCGTTTTTCAGCTCAGCCACATGGGTCTTGTTGGCAAGGCTGATTTCATCCAGGCCATCCTTCGAGTGCACGACCATGATGTGCTCGCTGCCCAGTCGATGCAGTACCTCGGCCATCGGGCGACACAGCCGCTCCGTAAACACGCCGATCAGCTGGCGCTTCACCCCGGCCGGGTTGGTCATGGGGCCAAGGATGTTGAAGATGGTGCGCATGCCCAGTTCCTTGCGCGGGCCGATTGCGTGCTTCATGGCGCCGTGATGGGCCGGGGCAAACATAAAGCCGACGCCAATCTCCTCGATGCACCGGGCGACCTGCTCGGGCGTCATGTTCAGGTTGATGCCGGCCTGCTCCAGCAGGTCGGCACTGCCGCTTTTGGACGACACCGAGCGGTTGCCGTGTTTGGCAACGAAAGCACCGGAAGCGGCGATGACAAACGAGGATGCCGACGAGACATTGAACAGGTTGGCGCCATCACCACCGGTGCCCACGATGTCGACCAGTGGCTCGGCGTTCACGGTTACACCGGTTACCAGTTCGCGCATGACTTCGGTGGCGCCGGTGATTTCGTCGATGGTCTCGCTTTTCATCCGCAGGCCCATCAGCAGCGCGCCGATCTGGGCATCGGTGGCTTCGCCGTTCATCACGATACGCATCACCGACTTCATTTCTTCAGTCGTCAGATCCAGACTTTCGACGATGCGGTTCAGTGCAGTTTTGATATCCATTGTCTTCTCTCTGTCGTGTCCGTTGCGCTCAGGCGGCCTGATCCGGTGCAGTGGGCATGCGCAGAAAATTACGCAGCAGCTCATGGCCCTGTTCGGTCATGATCGATTCCGGGTGAAACTGGACGCCCTCGATGGGCAGCGTCTTGTGACGCACACCCATGATCTCCTCGACGCTGTTATCCGCGTTACGGGTCCAGGCAGTGACTTCGAGGCAGTCGGGCAGGGTTGTCTTGTCGATCACCAGGCTGTGGTAGCGGGTTGCTTCCAGCGGGTTTTTCAACCCCCGGAAGACGCCGGTATCCGCGTGATAGACCGGTGAGGTCTTGCCATGCATCACCTGGCCGGCGCGGATGATATTGCCGCCAAATACCTGGCCAATCGCCTGATGCCCCAGGCAGACGCCCAGAATGGGCAGCCGACCGGCGAAATGGCGAATAACGTCCATTGAGATGCCGGCCTCGTTTGGCGTGCAGGGACCTGGCGAAATCACCAGTCTTTCGGGCTTGAGGGCCTCGATCTGTTCGATGCTGATGTCATCGTTGCGATATACCTGCACGTCAGCGCCCAGTTCCGCGAGGTACTGAACGACGTTGTAGGTAAAGGAATCGTAGTTGTCGATCATCAATAACATGAGTCTGTCTCCCGCGCTGCTCAGCGATCAAAATGGTTAAGTGCCATGGCAACCGCGCGGAAAATGGCGCGGCCCTTGTTCATCGTCTCTTTCCATTCGAGACGTGGCACTGAGTCAGCTACGATGCCTGCCCCTGCCTGAATGTGCAGGGTGTCGTTCTTGATGACTGCGGTGCGGATAGCGATAGCTGTGTCCATATTGCCATTCCAGGACAAATAGCCCACGGCGCCGCCATAGACGCCCCGCTTGACCGGTTCGAGTTCGTCGATGATCTCCATGGCGCGGATTTTCGGCGCGCCGCTGAGGGTGCCTGCCGGTAACGTCGCACGCAGCACATCGATGCAGGAGGTACCGGGCTTGAGGCGGCCGGTGACGTTGGACACGATGTGCATGACGTGAGAATAGCGCTCGACGGCCATTTTTTCGGTCAGGCGCACGGTACCGGTTTCCGAGACCCGGCCGGCATCATTGCGGCCAAGGTCGATCAGCATCAGGTGCTCGGCGATTTCCTTGGGATCGGCCAGCAGTTCGGCTTCCAGTGCGCGGTCTTCTGCATCGGTTGCACCGCGCTTGCGGGTGCCGGCAATCGGGCGGACCGAGACCTGTTCGTCTTCGACGCGAGCCAGAATTTCCGGCGAGGAGCCGACAATCTGGAAATCATCCAGATCAAGGAAATACATGTACGGCGAGGGGTTGAGTACACGTAGCGAGCGATACAGGTTCAGCGGAGGCGCCGCGAACGGGATGGACATGCGTTGCGAGATAACGGTTTGCATGACGTCGCCGTCGAGCACGTAATTCTTGATGGTATCGACGGCTTCCTTGAAGCGGTCTTCGGTGAAGCCGGAAACAAAATCCGATTCATCCACCTGGGTGCCGCGCAGTGTTTCCGGCGTTACCGGGGCGTCTGCTTTACTGTCGTGAAGCTGGTTTTCGAGAGCGTCCAGACGTTGTTCGGCCAGGGCCAGTGCGTCTTCATCGGCGGGATCTGCGTGGACGATCAGGTGCAGTTTGCCGCGCAGGTTATCGAACACGACCACCTCATCAGACACCATCAGCAGGATATCCGGTGTTTCCAGCTGGTCAGGTGGGCAACTTTCCCTAAGGCGCTTTTCGATAAAGCGGACGGTGTCATAACCGAAGTAACCCACAAGGCCGCCATTGAACAGTGGCAACTCAGGCAAATCAGGCGAATTGAAGCGCGCCTGATAGGTTTCGACGAACGCCAGCGGGTCATCACTGGTCAGGGCTTCGATAACGGCGCCGTCACGAATAATCGTAATGTTATGGCCTTCAACCTTCAGCATTTCCCGGCAAGGCAGGCCGATAAACGAATAACGGCCCCATTTTTCACCACCCTGAACGGATTCGAACAGGTAGGTATAGGGCCCGTTAGCCAGTTTTAGATAGGTGCTGAGTGGGGTGTCCAGGTCGGCAAGGACTTCGCGCTGGACAGGTATGCGGTTATAACCGGCCTGAGCCAGGTCGGCGAATTGTTCGGGCGTCATGATCGGTATCCTGAAATCTGATCTGCTTGTGCATCCACAGGGTTGCCGCAAAGGCTGAGGGCTGTGGTGTGGTATCAGGCAGGCACGCGCGGTACCGCGGCTGCCGGGCTGAAGTTCAGCCGGTGCGCCATCGCCACCATCGAGTCGCGCGGGTTGTTAAAACGCCTCGCGCTGTTGCAGTCAGTTTCAGTCCCTGCACGGCAGGTGCTCCAGAAGAGTCAGATGAGAAGGTTTGCTTGAATCTCTTGAGAGGTTACAAAAGCTCTGCCAGCGAATCAACCACTATGTCGGCCCCCAGTGCGCGGACATCGCTGCCGTAGTTGTATCCGTAACTCACGGCAACCGATGGCATGCCGGCTCTTTTGGCGGCTTCAATATCGTTCACCGAGTCGCCCACCATCAGGCACTGCTCCGGTTTCTTGCCCAGAATACCCAGGGCATGCAGCAGTGGAGCCGGGTCAGGTTTCTTGACTGGCAGGGTGTCGCCGCTGACGGCAATTGCAAACCACCGGTCGAGTTGCATTTTTTGCAGTAACGGGCCGGTGAAGGCTTGTGGCTTGTTGGTTACCACGCCCAGAGGAATGCCCTCGGCATGAGCTGCCTGCAGAAAGGGCACGACGCCCGGGTAAACTTCCGCCTGGCGGCCGTTGGAATCGGAATAGGCGGTAAAGAACAGATCCAGTGCTTTGCGGTAATCGTCTTCGCTGAAGCCAGGATTCGTTTGATAATCAAACTGCCCGGCCAGTGCCCGCTTCACCAGAATGCCGGCGCCATTGCCAACCCAGTTACGTACCTGTGTCTCGCCGGCAGGCTCACGCCCGAGGGTGGACAGCATGCTGTCCACCGCCGCTGTCAGATCAGGTGCACTGTCGACCAGAGTGCCATCCAGATCAAACAGGATGCCGGCGGGGAGCGTTGTGTTGAACAGTGACGACAGCTTCATCGGCTCAGCGCGATCTGCTCGCGCATCTTGTCGATGGTGTTCTGGTAGTCGTCGGTATTGAATATCGCGGAGCCGGCAACAAAGGTGTCAGCGCCGGCAGCCGCGATTTCACGAATGTTGTCCGCCTTGACGCCGCCATCAATCTCGAGGCGGATATCCAGCCCGCTGTCGTCGATCCGCTTGCGGGCCATGCGCAGCTTGTCCAGAGTGCCGGGAATAAACTTCTGACCGCCGAACCCCGGGTTGACTGACATCAACAGGATCATGTCGAGCCGGTCCATCACGTGATCGAGATGATGTAGCGGTGTGGCCGGATTAAACACCAGCCCGGCCTTGCAGCCGCCGTCACGAATCAATTGCAACGAACGATCAACGTGCGCCGAGGCTTCCGGGTGGAATGTGATATAGCTGGCGCCCGCATCAACAAACATGCGGATCAGATCGTCGACCGGCGATACCATCAGGTGAACGTCGATGGGGGCAGTGACGCCGTGTTTGCGCAGTGCTTCGCAGACCATGGGGCCGATGGTGAGGTTGGGGACGTAATGGTTGTCCATAACGTCGAAGTGGACAACATCGGCACCGGCGGCCAATACGTTATCGACTTCCTCTCCCAGGCGCGCAAAATCCGCAGACAGGATGGAAGGGGCGATAAAATCGGGGAGCATGGCGGTCTCTCTCACTGATATTTTTTGAGAGTGCTAGTCTAACAGTTTGGTCGCGGATGTAAGAGGTTTGATTGTGGCAGCAAAGTGTCGGTTAGTGATGGTGTGGATGATGGCCAGCGCCAGTTTTTGGTTAGCGGCGCCTTCTGTGTCGGCGCAGTCCGCAGAGCAAGAAAAGGCGACTGCCGGCGGTGACGCTGCAGAGGCTTCGGGCGATGCCGCCGCTGATAAACCGGTGCAACGCCCGATGATCACAACGGGCCAGAATAATGCGGCTCTGGCGGCCAGGTTTCCGGACGATCATGTCTGGCTCGAGACAGAATCCGAAGGCCGCACGCTGGGCTTGGTGATGCTCGAGTCAAATGCCCCGGCGCGGGGCGCCATGCTAATTCTGGCCGACGAGGGGCAGACCGCTGATAGTGAGCTGGCGGGTGCCTTGCGAGATCCTCTGTCGCGTGCGGGTTGGGCCGCGATGACGCTGGGTTTGCAGCCGCCACCTTACCCGGTCGTCAGGGCCCGGCAGCAGCCATCGTCAGCCATGACCGGGAAGCCGGATAGCGAAATGCCCGCTGAGAGTGATGACACTGCGCCAAAGCAGGAGGCGGCAGCCAAACAGAAGCCGGCGGACTCGGCGGTTATGATTGATGTTCTGCCTGAAGACGCGATTGAGGAAATGAAAAAGAGTTACCAGGCCCGGATCGCCGCTTACCTTCAGTCGGGCGTTACCTATCTTAAAAGCCAGGGATATGAGCGCGTTTTGCTGGTTGGCATTGGTCACGGAGCGTCGGAGGTAACCGCGCAGGCGCTGAACGGGGCAGGCGCAGGGGAAGACGAAATGCAGGGGCTGGTGTGGATCGCGCCGGCCGATAATGACGGTCTTGCCGGCGCGTTGAGCGATGCCAGCAACCTCAAGGTGCTGGAACTGGATTCCCATCTTGCAGCGGGTAACGCTGGCGAAGCGCGTCAGGCTCAGTTGGCTCGGGCAGGATTCGTCGGCTATCAGCGGCAGTTGCTGGCAATGGCGGCCCGACCTCAGGCAAGAGACGCGAGCCAGATCGCCAACCGTATTGTAGGCTGGGCCCGCAGTCAGGTGTCGCCTTATTGAGCGAGTGGCGGCTAACTCAATGGGAGCGGACTTTCTCCCGCCGTTTAATCAGCTCCCAGGCCAGTTGGTAGCGATGCAAACGCTCCTTGGCGGTGGCGTATTCCTTTTCTGACAGATTATCTCCCAGCTTGTCTGGATGACATTCCGATACGCGGCGCCTGTAGGCCTTTTTCATATCGCTGAAAGACGCCTGGCGACTGACCCCCAGTAATTTGCAGGCCTGATCGTATGATGTCGGCGCCGGCTTGAGCTCCGGTTGGGTAATCCACACCTTGCGGGCGTAGCTGTCGAGCACACTATCGACTATTTCAATCGGTAGGCCGATCCGGTCAATGGCGTCTTCGCAACGATGGCGGCGGACTTTGGTCGGTGCGCCATGAAGCTGGGTTGCATGACACAGGCAAATGGCGACCAGCAAGGCAGGCCGTGGCGCGATATTGCGGGTAAGCCGAAAGCGCAGGCCTCGCATGGCGAGAAGAGCCTGCTCCTGCTTGCCGACACGAAAATGTTCAATGGCGCCCCGGCGTCCGCGCTGCGACAGATTCAGCGACTTCATAAGGCTCTCGGCAAAGCGGATATCGGTTTCGGTCACCCGTCCGCCGGCTTTGGCGATGTAGCCCAGAAAATAAAACAGGCTTCGTAGGCACCAGCGAGGCAGTCTGGCGCGGGCCAGCAGAGTGTGAGCCTGATGACCACAGGCATTCAGCTCTTCCAGCAGCTCAAAAAAGGCGTCTTCGGCGCGATTTGACAAGGCCAGGGATGTGTCCTTTTCACTCATGCCGCGATTCCTTGAGTTCGCGGTCAAGCTGTTGCAGGCGCTCCGGCGTTCCGATGTCATACCAACGGCCCGGATGGTAAAGCCCGCTGACCTGCCCGCGCGCCATGGCCGCTCGCAGCAGTGGCGCCAGCTTGGCATGCCCGCCAGGGCACTGATCGAACAGGCTGCGATGCAGCAGGCTGATGCCGGTGAAGGTCAGCCGCCGGTTGCCCTCGTCGTGAACGCGGTTGTGCGGGTCAAGATGAAAATCGCCATCTGGATGCTGGGGCGGGTTTTCGGTCAGCACCAGGCAGGCCTGATCGCCGGTAGAAGGTGTCAGTCGGGAAAAATCAAAATCGGTCCAGATATCGCCGTTGATAACCGCAAACCAGTCATCGTTTCCCGCTGTCAGCATGGGCATCGCATTGATGATGCCGCCGGCGGTTTCCAGTGGTTCGCCTTCGCGGGAATATTCAATCCTCGCGCCATAGTCACTGCCGTCACCCAGCGCCTGCTCAATCTGTTCGCCCAACCAGGCATGGTTGATCACGATATCGCGCAAGCCGGCCGCTACCAGGCGTTCGATATGGTAAACAATGAGGGGTTTGTTGCCCGCTTCGAGCAGGGGTTTGGGCGTTTTCAGTGTCAGCGGCCGCATCCTCTCGCCCTTGCCGGCGGCAAGAATCATGGCTTTCACGAAAGAGCGGTCTCCCGTGCACTGGTGAGCGCTGGCATTATCCGGGCTTCGAGCCAGTCGTGGAAGCGGCGCAAGGCCGGCTGGCGGTGACTGGCCTCAAGCAGATAGTTCACCGTGCGGGGGATATCGTCGAGGTAACCGAACTTGCCGTCTCGCAGGGCGAGGCGTGCAAAGATGCCCGACGCCTTTAGGTGGCGCTGCATGCCCATCAGTTCAACCCACTGGCGGAAGGTATCGGCATCGGCATGGTGCAAACCGGCCTGTGCGGATTTCTCCCGGAAGGTCTCGATCCAGCGGCTAATGGTGTCTTCCGGCCAGGCGACGTAGCAATCTTTGACCAGCGATACGAGATCATAGGTGATCGGGCCTCGCACCGCGTCCTGAAAGTCGATCACGCCAAGTTCGCCGTCGTCTAATACCAGCAGATTGCGGGAGTGATAGTCCCGGTGAACGGGTACCTCGGGCTGGGCCATTGCCGCTTCTTTCAGCAGCGCGAAGGTAGTGTCCAGCAGGCAGTGTTCCTGATCCGTCAGCTCCAGTTTCAGGTACTGGCCGACCAGCCAGTCACGGAAAAGCTGCATCTCCCGGTCAAGAAGCGCGGCATCATAAGGCGGTAGCGGGAAGTGGTCCGGGTCAGATGTTTGTTGAATGCGGACCAGTTCATCAAGGGCATTATTATAAAGTGCGTCGGCATTCGCTTCGGTCAAGGCGCCCAGCAGTAGGCTGTCGCCCAAGTCATCCAGCAGCAGAAAACCGTCAGTCAGGTTCTCTGCATGTATTTTGGGCACACTCAGGCCGAGACTGTGCCAATGCCGTGCGATAGTGGAAAACGGTGTCGGGTCTTCCTTGTCGGGCGGTGAGTCCATTACGATCAGTGAAGCGGCGCTATCAGATGCCGACCCTGAGCCCGCAACGGTTACCCTGAAGTAGCGCCGAAAGCTGGCATCGCCGGACACGGTCACCGGTTGTGCCTGTTCAAGGCCGGGTTGCTGGCGCACCCAATCCGTCAACTGATCAAATCTGCTATCCATGAGTGTTATCTGTTGGTCGGTGGATAAGGAAACTCCTGTCTGTCACGGAAAATATCAGAAGGTGGTGATTGCGGCAAAAGGTAGCGCTTTCTGCGTCGTTAACAACCCGGGTCAGGGCGTGTAAACTACGGAGCCTTTGATCGGTCGATCAGCTAAGATCAACAGTAACACGACGCCGTCAGAGGTTTTCTTTCGTCGGCCCTCATAACCGGACAGGATCCGTCATTGTGTCATTGATCCCCACTTTATCGTTGCGTCTGCGGGACAGTGCCCTTAAAAACAGGGCCGGTCACTGGTGGGCTGGCGTGCTGGTATCGGCACTGGCAGTGCCTTATGTTCAGGCCGGAAGTGAGGTCAAGAGTGCGGCCGAAATGGACTGGCGACCCCGTGATCAGCTACCAGAAGAGCGTCAGGCGGCGTTACCGGGTTATTGTGCCGGTGGTTACCTGCAGCCAGAATCCGTAACGGGTGGAGCGCCGCTGTCAGTCGGCAATGCAGCGGGTTCTGATGCGCCGATTGAGGCCAGTGGCCTGTCTGCCCGTTACTCGATAGACAATGAACTCCGTCTTGAAGGCGATGTCCGGTTGCGTCAGGGCACGTTCACTGCGACCGGTTCCCAGGCTGTCTACAACCAGGCAAGCGGGAAAATGGCGTTGTCCGGACCGATGACCAGCCGGGGGGACGGCTTTTTGCTGACCGGCGAATCGGCCGACTATGACGCGAATAGCGGCCAGCTCGACGTCAATACCGCGACATTTCTGATCCATGCGGCTGAAATGCGGGGCGAGGCATCCCACTTGTCCCGGCCAGAGGATAATCTGGTGGTGATCCAGGACGGGCGGTTAACGACCTGCTCACCCGAAAGTAACGCCTGGGCTGTCGTTGCATCGGATATTGAGCTGGATCAGGCCGAAGGTTTCGGCACTGCGAAGCACGTGCGTCTGGAAGTGCAGGATATTCCGGTCTTCTACTGGCCCTACGCGACCTTCCCGATTGATGACCGCCGCAAAACCGGCTTCCTTTACCCTGCCTTTGGCACGTCGAATACCGGCAGTGGCCTGTTTGTCTCCACGCCGTATTACCTGAACCTGGCGCCGGATTACGATGCCACCATTACCCCGCAATACATTTACGGGCGGGGGCTGTTTACCGAGCTGGAGGGACGATACCTCAGCGATTATGGCGAGTCTGTGCTGCAGCTGGGCTATATCGGGAATGATGACTATTACATTGATGAAAATCCCGGTGCCGACGGCGAACGCTGGGGTCTGGATTTCACCAACCAGTCCAGCTTCGGTGGCGGCTGGGGCGGTTATGTCGATTACTCGGTCGTGTCTGACAATGATTATCTGAGTGATCTGAACCGGTCACTGGATATCGATCAGGCGACCCACCTGTTGCGGACAGGCGGCGTTGTCTACAACGGTGAGCATCAGTTCTTCGAAAGTTATCTGAATGGCTATCAGACGATTACCGACAACATCACCGATGTTCAAAAGCCCTATTCCCAGCTGCCGGAAATTGTTTACGGCGCGGACTATCAGTGGGGCGTCGTTGAAACTGTGCTGGAGTCGCAGTACACCTATTTCTACCGCGATAACGACAACATAACCGGCCTTGCGCGCAGTAACGGTAACCGCCTGCGGGTATTACCTGAAGTTGCGCTGGATTTCAGGGCTCTGTGGGGTTACAGCCGCCCGTCGGTGACGCTGGACTTTACCCAGTACCAGCTTGAAGACTACATATCGGACGACGACAGCTTTAGCCGGACAATTCCGGTTTATGAGTGGGATTCAGGGCTGTATTTTGATCGCCAGTCGACGCTGTTTGAGATTCCCTACAACCAGACGCTGGAGCCGAGGCTTTATTACGCCTATTCGGAAGCCGAAGATCAGAGCTTTATTCCCGATTTTGACTCGGCCCTCAAATCATTCACTTTTGATCAGCTGTTTGAAGCCAACCGGTTCAGCGGTGGTGACCGTGTGGCTGACAATAATCGTTTGACCGCCGCGTTGACGACACGTTTCAACGATCTCAATACCGGTATTGAGCGGGCCCGTTTCAGTCTCGGGCAGATCTACTATTACGACGAGCGCGAGGTGAGCCTGAACGGGCAGGGTGCCGATACCCGCAGCGATTCTCCGCTTGCCGGCGAGGCTGTGCTGCGCCCGCTCGAGAGTCTGGATCTCCGGGTGTCCGGCGTTTGGGACGCACGGTCGCGCAAAACCGAAATTGGCCGTAGCCAGCTGGTGTATCACTCTGATGACTATCGTTATCTGGCGACGGTGGGGCACACCTATGATCGCGACGATTTCGAACAGATGGATATTGGCGGCGTTTTGCCTGTCACAGACCATATCAGTGTGATTGGCCGGTGGGTTTACGACTCGCAGTCCGACCGCACCGCCGGTTCATTGGCCGGCATTGAATATACCGATTGCTGCTGGAGCCTGCAGCTTGTCAGTCAGAACTACCTGACCGACGATCAACAGCTTGAAAACCGGATTCTGTTCCAGATACAGCTCAAGGGGCTGGGTGGCAGTGGCGACAGTAGCGGCAATATCGCTGACGCCATTTATGGTTTTGACGAGCGTGAAAACAGACGTTTTGGCCGGTCAGGCGGGCAGTATTAAAGACGCCCTGACCGCAACTTGAAAACTGAGGTGATTATGAAGGCATCCCTGCGCCTGTGCGCAAACGTCATGGTTGTGCTGATGTTGACCATGGCAGCCCAAGCAGCTTCTGCTGCCCGCAAACCGCTCGACAGTGTAATCGCGATCGTTGATGACGACGTGATCCTGCAGACTGAACAGGACAGCCGTGTGCGGACTGTTATCGCCCGGCTCAACGCTCAGGGAACGGGGCTTCCGCCGCGTGATGTGCTCGAGGAGCGGGTGCTGGACCAGCTGATTCTGGACACCATTCAGTTGCAGATGGCCGAAAAAATGGGGATGCGCGTCAGCGATAACGAGCTGAACGACACCATGCAGAATATTGCCAGCCGGAACGGCTTCGATATTGATCAGTTTGAGAAAGCGCTGGCGGAGGAAGGACTGAGCTATCGCGAAGCCCGTGAGCAGATTCGCCGGGAAATGCTGATCAGCCGGGTTCAACAGCACCGCGTCGACGGCCGGGTGCGGATCACAGCGCGGGAAGTGGATAACTTCCTGCAGGCGCAGGCGGGCCGGGAAGCAACCGGCGCGGAGTACCTACTGGGCCATATCCTGATCGCTGTGGATGACTTCAATGATGCCGATGAAGTCGAAGCAGCAAAAGCAAAAGCCGAAGACCTGCGCCAACAGATTCTTGATGGTACTGACTTCAAGCAGGTGGCGGTTGCCGAGTCGGATGGCTCCAATGCGCTTGAAGGCGGGGTACTGGGCTGGCGTAACGAGAACCAGTTGCCATCACTGGTTGTTGATGTGGCACCAGACCTTGAAGTCGGCCAACCGTCCGAACTGCTGCAAAGCGGCAGTGGCTTCCATATTATTTCGGTCCTCGACAAACGGGGTGGCGATGGTGCCAAGGTAATCGAACAGTCCAATGTGCGTCATATCCTGATTCGTCCGACAGATGCGGTGTCTGATGTGCAGGCCGAGAAGCGGATCAACGACCTGTATCAGCAACTGGAGGGCGGAGCCGATTTCGCCGCTCTGGCGAAAGAATATTCGGATGACAAGGTATCCGGCTCGGCCGGTGGCAGCCTGGGCTGGGTGAGCCCGGGTGAGATGGTGCCGGCTTTCGAGCAAGCGATGAATGAAGCTTCTGTTGGCGAACTCAAAGGCCCGTTCCGGTCACGTTTCGGCTGGCATATCCTGCAGGTTGAAGAACGCCGGCAGAAAGATATTGGCGCCCAGGTGAAAGAGTCTGAAGCGCGGCAGGTGTTGTATCGCCGCAAGTTCGAGGTTGAGCTTCAGAACTGGTTGCGGGAAATCCGTGAAGAAGCCTATGTCGACATCAAAGGAGATGACACCGACGGTCAGGAAGATACGGAAGCCAGTGACATCAACACGCTGAAAGCGGCGGAAGATTCCGGATCGGAGTCCGAGTGAGCATGACGCCGCCGATTACCCTGGCGTTGACTGCCGGCGAGCCTGGCGGTATCGGCCCTGATCTTTGTGTGCAGCTGGCGCAGGAAGATCGAAAGGCCGGTATTGTCGTGATCGCTGACCGGCAGTTGCTGGCTGAAAGGGCGGCTTTGCTGGGTGTTCCGGTCAAACTACACGACTGGTCAGCTGGTGATGCGGCCGCGACGGCTCGCGGCGAACTGTCCGTGCTGACCATCCCCGGACTGCAGAGTAGGGTTGCAGGGCAACTCAACCCCGCTAATAGCCGCTATGTGCTCGATACCCTGGAAGCAGCCGCCAAAGGCTGCCTGAACGGCGACTTCGATGGCATGGTAACGGCGCCTGTGCATAAGGGCGTTATCAACGATTCCGGTATTGTTTTCAGTGGCCATACCGAGTTCCTTCAGGCGCTGTGTGGCGTTGAGCGTGTGGTGATGATGCTGGCAACCGAAGGCTTACGGGTTGCGCTGGTCACGACCCATCTGCCGCTGAAAGATGTGGCGGCCGCCGTCACTGATGCGCGGTTGAAACAGGTGGCCCGTATCCTCAACAATGATCTGAAAACCTACTTCGGCCTGCCGCACCCCCGTATTCTGGTTTCGGGCCTTAATCCCCATGCGGGCGAAGGTGGCCATCTGGGGCGCGAAGAACTGGAGGTAATCGAGCCGGCGCTGGCTGATCTGCGTCTGGAAGGGCTTGAGTTGACGGGGCCTCTGCCCGCCGACACCCTGTTTACACCGCACTGGCTGGACAACGCGGATGCGGTGCTGGCGATGTATCACGATCAGGGGTTGCCGGTGCTCAAGTACAAGGGCTTTGGCAGGGCGGTCAATATCACGCTGGGGTTGCCTATTGTGCGCACCTCGGTTGATCACGGCACTGCGCTGGATCTGGCGGGCAAGGGCACCGCTGATGCGGGCAGCTTGCACACTGCAATCACCTACGCACAGCAAATGGCGCGTTATCGCCGGGAGACGACACATGGCTAAACCGGCCGGGCATCAGGCGCGCAAGCGATTTGGACAGAATTTTCTTCACGACCCGGGGGTTATCGAACGGATCGTGCGGGCCATCAATTCCCAGCCGGATGACGCGCTGGTAGAAATCGGCCCGGGCTTGGGCGCACTGACAGAAGAACTGCTGGTGACGACGCCGTCATTACAGGTCGTTGAGCTGGACCGGGACCTGATTCCGGTATTGCGCACCAAGTTTTTCAACTACCCCGATTTCAGGATTCACGAGGCGGATGCGCTCAAGTTCGATTTCAGTGCACTGGCAAAGGAGCGTGACAGCCAACTGCGAATCGTGGGTAATCTGCCGTACAACATATCGACGCCGCTTATCTTTCATCTGCTGTCTCAGGCCGGCGTGGTGAAGGACATGCACTTCATGTTGCAGAAAGAAGTGGTGCAACGGCTTGCTGCGGTTGCCGGTGACAACCATTACGGCCGCCTCGGGATCATGGCGCAGTACTACTGCAAGGTGCAGCCACTGTTTGAAGTCGGCCCCGGCGCTTTCCGCCCGTCACCCAAGGTGGATTCGGCCATCGTCCGGCTGGTGCCGCACGAAACGCTGCCCTATCCGGCAAAAGATCTGAGCCAGCTGCAGGCTGTTGTCCGAACGGCATTTAACGCCCGTCGTAAAACCCTCAGAAAAGCGCTGGGCGGCCTTATTTCGGCTGAGGCGCTGCGTGCACTTGATATCAATGATGGCCTGCGTCCCGAGAATCTGACGCTGGCGGAATACGTCAGGATTGCCGACCACCTGTCGGGCCCGGCAGCCTGACAGGCCACTCTATACACTCAGACAACACAGGCTTGATGTAATGACGGACTACGCCGTAGGCGACATCCAGGGCTGCTTTCAGCCGCTGCAGGATGTGCTCGACAAGGTGGACTTTTCACCATCACGGGACCGGCTCTGGGTGGCCGGTGATCTGGTGAACAGAGGCCCCTCATCGCTGGCGACGCTGCGTTACATCCATAGCCTCGGCAATGCTGCCGACGTGGTGCTGGGTAATCACGATCTGCACCTGTTGGCGGTGAAGTATGGTGGTCATCCGCTGAAGCGCAAGGACACAATCCAGCAAGTGCTGGATGCCGAAGACGCGACTTTGTTGCTGGACTGGCTCCGCCATCAGCATCTGGCAGTTTATGACGCGGATCGCGATCTTTTCATGAGTCATGCCGGCTTGCCGCACATCTGGTCGGCCAGCGACGCGGTTGCCTGCGCCGGAGAGCTCGAATCTGTATTGCGCAGCCCCGACGCGGCGGATTATTTTCGGGAGATGTACGGGAATCAACCGGAGCGCTGGTCGCCGGATCTCACTGGCATGGGACGGCTGCGGGTGATGACTAACTACCTGACCCGGATGCGTTTTGTGGCGCAGGACGGCACCCTGGAATTGACCGCCAAGGAATCGATATCATCGGCTCCGGAAGGGTTTGAACCCTGGTTTGCCTATCCACGAGCGGATAATACCCGGGTTGTTTTTGGCCACTGGGCTGCTCTGGAAGGTAAAACCGGGGCTGACCGGTATATCGCACTCGACACCGGTTGTGTCTGGGGTGGCGAACTGACTTTGATGAACCTGGATTCCGGGGAGCGCATCTGCTGTGATTGCGAGAGCTGACATCATCCGCTGGGCGCTCGTCGTGGGGGCCATTGCGGCGCTGATCGGCGTAATGGCAGGGGCGTTTGGTGCCCACGGCTTGCGTGGCACGGTGACGCCTCGCGCGCTGGAAGTATTCCAGACGGGCGTAACCTACCAGATGTACCATGCCTTCGCGCTGATGATTGTCGCGTTGCTGGGCACGGCCGGGTTGTCCCGTCGCCTGCTGACAGCCTCGGCCCTGATGTTTGCCCTGGGCATCCTGTTGTTCAGTGGTAGTCTTTACGGTCTCGCACTGTTGGATATTCCTGCGCTGGGGCCGGTTACACCGCTGGGCGGGCTTTGCTTTATGGCGGGCTGGGTGCTGTTGGCAGTGGCAGGCCTGAAGCGATAGTCAATTAACGGACATTTCAATTATGCAGATTCAGTTAAACGGCAAACCGCGAGAGTTACCCGAAGCCGCCACTGTGGCGACATTGATTGAAGAACTGCAACTGGCCGGTCGCCGGGTTGCCGTCGAGATCAATGAAGAGATCGTACCCCGTAGCCGTCACGCCGAATATCAGCTGAAACCGGGCGACACCGTTGAAGTCGTCCACGCCATTGGCGGGGGCTGAGGCATCTTTTTCCGGCCCGGGCGCCGGCCAATGCTCCGGATACCAAACTGATTTAAAACGAGTGAACTCCAATGAGCGAACACAAGCAGGATAAGCCGCTGGTTATTGCGGGCAAAACCTATCAGTCACGTCTGCTGGTGGGCACCGGTAAATACCGGGATCTGGAAGAAACCGGACTGGCCATTGAAGCCAGTGGTGCAGAGATGGTGACAGTTGCGGTGCGCCGCACCAACATCGGTCAGAACCCTGATGAGCCCAACCTGCTGGATGTGGTATCACCTGACCGCTATACGATTCTGCCCAATACAGCGGGCTGCTTCAGTGCGAAGGACGCGGTGCGAACCTGCCGTCTGGCCAGGGAACTACTGGATGGTCACAATCTGGTGAAGCTCGAAGTGCTGGGGGACGATAAAACCCTGTACCCGAATATGCCTGAAACACTGGAGGCCGCCGAGATTCTGATCAGGGACGGTTTCGATGTGATGGTCTACACCACGGATGATCCGTTGCAGGCGAAGCGGCTTGAGGAGATGGGCTGTGTTGCGGTGATGCCGCTGGGTGCACCGATTGGCTCGGGTCTGGGTATCCAGAATCGCTACAACATCCGCATGATTGTCGAGAATGCCGGCGTGCCGATTCTGGTGGATGCCGGTGTGGGTACCGCGTCTGACGCCACTATTGCGATGGAGCTGGGGTGCGATGGGGTATTGATGAACACGGCCATTGCCTCCGCCACGCAGCCGATTCGTATGGCCCGGGCGATGAAACTGGCAATTGAATCCGGTCGGGAAGCCTGGTTGGCGGGTCGTATGCCTCGCAAGCTTTACGCCAGCGCATCCTCACCGCTGGATGGTACGTTTTTCTGATGGCGGCACCGAAGCAGCACGTAGGCAGGGCCTGCCTGCCGGAGCATTGCTGAGTGGCCACAAGAACGCCTAATCGCCGCGAGGCGATCCTGCAGGCATTGGCCGGTATGCTGGAATCAGCGCCGGATGCCAGAATCACGACTGCCGCTCTGGCGCGTGCTGTTGGCGTCACAGAAGCCGCTCTGTATCGACACTTTCCCAGCAAAAAGCGGATGTTCGAGGGATTGATCGAGTTTGCTGAAGAAAGTGTGTTTTCCCGCTGCCAGCGCATTCTTCAGGATGAAACCGATGCCCGCCAACGGCTATATAAAACGGCACAGCTTATACTGGTCTTTGCGGCCCGGAATCCGGGATTGTGCCGGGTGTTGACGGGTGAAGCGCTGGTTGGGGAAGACGGCGCTTTGCGCCACCGCACATCACAGTTTTTTGAGCGTCTTGAAACCCAGACCCGGCAAATTCTGAAAGAGGGCGAGCTTCGGGACGGCCTGCGTCCAGCCACTTCCGCAGCGCGTGCTGCTCAGTGGTACATGACATTCATTGAAGGCCGTATCCAGCGCTTTACCCGTTCGTCGTTCCAGCATCGTCCTGACGAACATATCGAAGAATTGTGGGCGGCGCTTGCGCCGGGCCTCTGGCGTGACGCAGAATAGAGTCCAATAACAAAACAGGCAGAAGGCGAACGCGTCCTCACTGCTTGCAAGTGTAGTCCTGCAGGTCGACTATCCCGATCCCAAATGCCGGGTGTAGGTGCCAAGTGATTACAGTTGCAGTCCACCATGCTCGGCGATGGACCCACATGCGCGCTTACAACAAGACACTGATTAAGGCCTTGCTCTGGCTAGGCATTTCCTTTTCCTGCACTCAGGCCCTGGGTGCTGCCGATGCGCCTTCCGAGGCACTTTCCGCAGATGTTCCGAATCCCCCGGTCGTCACCATCGCCACCGGCGACTGGCAACCCTATGTTGATTCAAACATGCCGGACTTTGGCCCCATGGGCATGGTTATCCGAACGGCTTTTGCCCGGGCGGGCTATGACGTTGTCTTCAGTGTCTATCCCTGGACACGAAATGCCCAGTTCGTCGCCAACGGCGAGCGCGATGCGATGATGCCCTATTATTGTTCTGACGAACGGGCTGTGCAGTTCTTATGCAGCGATCCCATTGTGGCCGGTGAACAGGTGTTTTTCTATCGCGCGGATATGCCATTCGACTGGAAAAAAGTGGATGACCTGAAGGATTACACCATCGGCGCCACCCTGGGGTATTTCTACGGACAGCCGTTTGAGGATGCAGAACGGGACGGGCGCCTGTCAGTCAAGCGCGTCGCCGATGATCATGCCAACCTTCGATTGCTGATGCGGGGGTTTATCGATCTATACCCGCAGGATCGGGCCGTCGGGTACGGCATGGTTCGAGCCGTGCTGCCGAAAGAAGACTGGAGCAAAATTGTGCATCATCCCCGCCCGTTGCACAGCAAATCCTTGCATGTGTTGTTCAGTCGCGCCACCGGGCAGGGCGAAGCTTTGCGGGAAATTTTCAACCGGGAACTCAGCGCCATGCGTGATAGCGGTGAGCTGGACACGCTTCTGGAGCCGATCTACGCCGACCAGCAGGCAGTTCGCGGCGGTAAACCTGAGGCACCACAGTAATTCAGGCCTCGTGCAGCAGCGTTTGCAATGGCTCAAACACTGCCGGTGCCGAGATCAGAATATCCTGCCCCCAGAGGTCTTCCGGGTAGCCATCGGGCACGCCGTTGAAGTGACCGCAGCTGGCGCCAGCTTCCAGGGCAATTAATCGTGCGGCAGCGAAATCCCAGGGACTGACGGTTTCGTAGTAGGCATCCAGCCGGCCACATGCCACCCAGCAGATGTCGAGCGCTGCAGAGCCGATTCTGCGCAGGTCACGGCAGTTGTGAATCATCTTGTCCAGCCGTCGGATCAGCGGTTCCAACGCGTCCTTTGTGTACGGAAACCCCGTGGCAAACAGGGTTTTGCGCAGGTCAGTCGCGCCGCTATGGCCGATAGTGGCCTTGTTCAGTGTGGCCCCTTCACCTCGCACCGCTTTAAATGTCTCTTTCGAAAAGGGGGCATGAACCACCCCGACCTGAACCTGGCCACGCTCTGCGTAGGCGATGGATATCGCGCTCGCGGGGTGCCCGTAGGCGTAATTTACTGTGCCGTCGATCGGGTCGATGATCCATAGTGGGGTTTCGAGGTGGCTGGCCTGCTGAAGATCCGGCATGGATTCCTCTGACAGGATCCGGTGATCCGGGTAACGGGCCTGGATGGCACGGGTGATCAGCTCATCAGCCATCAGGTCAGCGTGAGTCACCAGCTCGGTCTGGGCTTTGTAATCGGTACGCAACCGGTTCTCGTTGCGCTCGCGAGCAATCAGCTCACCGGCTTCCAGTGCCAGCTGTTCGGCAAAAATGGCGATTTCAGTCAAGGGTGATGTCGGGGATGGGGTCACTGAGAATCCTTGTTGCAGGCAGGGCAGGAGAAAAGACTGATCGTATCCGGGCTGTCCGGATTCAGCAAACCGGACACGTCCGGAGGCCTGAAGCCTTCGGACGTGTCATGCCGGTAGTGCGCGTTGGTCAGAGCTTGCCCAGCCAGCTTTCCAGCTTGTCCATAGCCAGTTTGAGGCGAGGGCAGACCGCTTCGACAAAGGCGTCATCGAGAGGCTTGTCAGCGTAGTCAGTGCTTGCGACGGTCAGCGCATCGCCACCATCGAAATCGACAAACGCCAGTCGGGCGCTCAGCTTGTCAGGAGCGAAACCGAAATCGCTGGCCGGCAGAATGGCAATGCCCGTGTCTTCCAGCAGCGCTTGGCAGAGTGCGGGGCTGGTCTTGATATCCCGTTTGGCGAGAGGTTCCTGGTACTCCGAAAAATCCGGAAACAGATAGAACGCGCCTTCCGGCTTTTGCGTCCAGACCTGCATGCCTTCGAGACGGCGGTGGAGGTATTCCCCCAGTACTTTCAGCACCCGACGCGACTGGCGAAGGTATTCGTCCAGATCGTCGCCCCCGTTAAACGCAGTGATGGCCGCGTGCTGGGTCGGTGCGCTGGTTGAGGTGTAGGTCTCACTGGCAATGATCGCCATGGCATCCTGCAGCGGGCGTAACTCGGGCGGAAAAATAAAGGTGCCCAATCGCCAGCCGCCGGCGCCTGCCCACTTACTGAGACCGGTACTGATGATGGTGCCTTCCGGATAATAGCGGGCGATTGATTTGTGGTTTCCTTCGAAATGCACCTCACCGTAAATTTCGTCCGACAGCAAAATCAGGCCGTACTTGCGCGCCACATTGGCCAGAGCAAGCAACTGATCTTCCGTGTAGGTACAGCCGGTCGGGTTGGACGGATAGTTAAGGATAAGAATGCGAGGCCGGGTCGGATCGTCGCGGCAGATAATGTCCAGTTCTTCTGCAGTCAGTTGCCAGTTGTTTTCTGCATGGGTTGGCAACCAGTAGACGGAGCGGCCGATAATCCGGGCTTGAGGCGCATAGGAGACCCAGCTGGGGCGAGGTATCAGCAGATCGCCGTAGTAGGCCAGCTGAAGAATAAACAGCAACTCTTTCGAGCCGGGGCCAATCAGCACATCTTCCCATGTGCTGCGCATGCGCTGGCTGCGATTGATATAGCCGGAGATGGATTCCCGCAGGGCCTTCAGGCCTTTGACCGGGAGATAGTCCTTCTCGTGGGCATGCTCGCGGAGCGCCTCAACGACACGTTCCGGTACCGGGAACGGAGACTGGCCCAAGCCGAGCTTGATGATATCCCGGCCATCGGCGCGTAGCTGGTTGCTGAGTTCGTTGATGCGGAGGGTTGCCGAGGGCTGGATGCCCCGAACATTGAGGTTGATGGCGTAACGATGATCCGTGTTTATGTCCATGGCTCCGGTCTTTGAGGGAATTTTGGAAGGTATTGCCAATTCAGTATAGAAAAAACGCTTCCCGGAAAACGGGTGAATTGGGTAAGTGATTGCCGAGGCAGGCCAGGGTGATCGCCGCGAGCCGGCGATCACCCTGTTAGATAGTTATTTCACTGTGCAGGTCAGGTCTTTCAGTTGGCGATTGAACACCCGGTCGTTCTCGCTGTAATCCACCGGCACTTCGATAACATGCACGCCACCGGCATCCATGGCGTGTGTGAGTTTGGGGACCAGCTCGTCGGCGCTGTTGATGCGGTGGCCGGTTGCGCCATAGGCGTTGGCGTAGGCGACAAAATCCGGATTGCCATAATCAAGGCCGAAACGGGAAAAGTCCTCCTGATCCTGCTTCCACTGGATCATCCCGAAGCCATTGTCATTGATGATCATGACCACCAGATTCAGTTCCAGTCGCACCGCCGTTTCCAGCTCCTGACTGTTCATCATGAAGCCGCCGTCGCCGCAGATGGCCATGATTTTCTGCTCGGGATAGAGCATGGCCGCTGCCATTGCACTCGGCAGGCCGGCGCCCATGGAGGCAAGGGCGTTGTCGAGCAGCACGGTATTGTTGTCGTACGCCTTGTAGTTGCGGGCGAACCAGATTTTGTACATGCCATTGTCGAGCGCGATGATGCCGTCCTCCGGCATAACCTTGCGGACGTCGGCGACGATTCGCTGGGGCACCAGTGGAAAGCGGCTGTCATCGATGCATTCGCGCAGGTGGTTCTCCACCGATTGCTTGACGGTCATGAATTGCTCGAAGTCATGATGTTCCGATTCGCCACAGTTTGCGGCCAGCCAGTCCACACTGTTGGCAATATCGCCGACCACTTCCAGTTGTGGAAAATAAACCGGATCCACATCGGCCGGTGAGAAATTGACGTGAATCACCTGTTTGCCGCCCGGATGCATGAAAAATGGCGGCTTCTCCACCACATCATGACCCACGTTGACCACCAGGTCGGCATGGTCGATCGCACAATGAACGAAGTCGCCGGAGGAAAGTGCCGCATTTCCCAGATAGCGAGGGTGCCGCTCGTCGATAACGCCCTTGCCCATCTGTGTCGTGAAGAAGGGAATGCCCGTGGCCTCCACCAGATTGATCAGCGCCCGGGAAACCCGCTTCCGGTTCGCCCCGGCGCCAATCATGATCAGCGGATGCCGGGCCGCTTTGATCATGTCGCAGGCCTGCTGCAGGCTCTTGGCGCTGGCTGTAGGCCGCCGCGCATCACTGGGCTGGAAAATATGGGCGTCGGCGCTGGACATCTCGCTGGCAATATCTTCTGGCAACTCAACGTGTACTGCGCCTGGGCGCTCCTCGGCTGCCAGGCGGAAGGCCTCCCGCAACTTTGCCGGGATCGTATTGGCATTGCTGATCTGGCGGGTGTACTTGGTAAGCGGGCGCATCAGATCGACGATATCCAGAATCTGGAACAAGCCCTGCTTTGATGACTTGATCGGCTTCTGGCCGGTAATCATCAGCATCGGCATAGCGCCAAGCTGGGCATAGGCGGCGGCCGTAACAAGATTGGTTGCGCCTGGCCCGAGAGTAGACAGGCAAACGCCGACTCTGCCGGTCAGTCGGCCGTAGGTGGCAGCCATAAAACCGGCGGCCTGCTCATGCCGGTTAACAATCAGGCGGATGCCGGAGTTGCGGATAGATTCCAGCAGGTCGAGATTCTCTTCGCCGGGAATACCGAAAATGTACTCGACGCCCTCGTTCTCAAGCGCCTTGACGAAAAGATCGGACCCTTTTGTTGGTCGGGTAGTCGGTGCGTTATCAGTCATTGTGGCTTCCTGACATACGGAGTGGACAAGCATATGACGTCTGCAATCCGGTGTGCCGGTTCACTATGGATCAATAGCCCGGGCTCCGGCAAGTTTCGCGGTGTTACCGTCGGCGGTTGAGCCGGTTTCACCAGCGCGTCATCAGCTCAGGGTGCACACATCACATTGCGGGCAAAAATTTGCCTGTGAGAGCTCGCTGCATGGGTATAGTAGAGTGTCAGGGAAGTCTCTTGCGTGGGATCTGAAAAAGCATCTGAAGCGTATTCAGGAAGGCGTTCAGGGTGACCGCCGATTCGAGAGATTTCCCGCTCCGGAACTGGGTTTACGCGGTCACTCCGGATCATCAATAACAACAAAAGCCTGCGTTGATCGTTATGACAATACCAGACCGCCACTCCGCTGGTGCTGCGCGTCATGTGGCTGCCGGTGATGCAGCTTCTGCACCGGTGCTCAATCATGTACTCATCGTTGATGACCATCCGTTTTTCTCGGATGGCCTCGGCCATATTCTGCTGCGGGAGCGCCTCGCGGGTTGTGTGGATCATGCCGTGAGTGTCGAGAAAGCATTAATCCGCCTGAAGCAGGTGCCAGAAATAGACCTGATCCTGCTGGATGTCGGTCTCCCGGGTGAGGGCGGACTGTCGTTGCTGCCCCGGCTTGATGATGCGGCGATGCCGGTACCGGTGGTGGTCATCTCCAGTCACGAAGACGAAACCACGGTTCGGGCGGCCCGTGCGGCCGGTGCCCAGGGCTTTATGCCCAAGTCATGCGGTGGTGATGTGCTCATCAGGGTTGTGCAGCGAATTGCCCGGGGGGATCTGTGTTTTCCGGCTGCAGCAACGGCGGATAATCCTGCCCTCAGGCTGACACCACGCCAGCAGGACGTCTTGCAGTTGCTGGCCGAGGGTCTTCCCAACAAGCGGATTTGCCAGGAGCTTGATCTTACCGAGCACACCGTAAAGAGCCACCTTAAGGCCGTTTTTCAGGCGCTTGATGTGCACAACCGCACCGAGTGCGTCACCCTGGCTCGTTCACTGGGGCTGGTGGGGTCGGACAGTCATCTGGCTCAGTGAGCGGGCTGGCGCGCCAGGGCGTTGAGAATTGTTCAAACCGTCTCCCTCCCCATCCTCAGTTAGGGTGCCGGGTCTTCACTATCTGGCGCACTTCCGGCTTGCTGCAAGCGTTGCAGTACCGCACGCAGTCGCGATGGCACCAGCGGTTTGTGCATCAGCCACAGGTTCTCTTCCCTGGTATAAGCCTGGGCTTCGCCGGTATCGGCTGTCACCAGCACACCGCACCGCACCTTTCGGGCCGACCGCAGGCTTGCGTAGAGTTCGCGACCGGATTCCGCCGGCAGGTGCAAATCGCTGATCATCAGGTCAAATGTCTGTCTGGCGACAAGGGCGCGCGCGGCTTCCGCCGAATCCGCTTCTGACACCTGATAGCCCCAGCGTCTGAGCATGGTGACCATGCCCTGGCGTGAATCGCAATCGTCCTCGACCAGTAACAGTTGCTGAAGATGCTGACTGTGCTCTGGAGCACGAGTGGTAATCGTTGGCTGATCGGGGAGCCTGCCGGCGGGTAACTCGATCCAGAACAGGCTGCCTTCCCCCTTTGCGGATGTGATGCCGTAATACCCGCCCATCAGCTGGGTCAGCTCTCGGGTGATGGCCAGCCCAAGGCCGAGCCCCGGATCAGAATTGTCTGTGGAGTCGGCGCGATAGAAGGTATCGAAGATACGGTGTTGGGTCGTTTCATCGAGGCCGCAACCATCGTCTTTCACCCACAGGCGGTGGTGTCTGTCGCCGGGGCTGATACCCAGGGTGACCTCCTTGCCGTGGCTATGCTGGATCGCATTGACCACCAGATTCTGAAGAATCCGGTGAAGCAGGTGTGGGTCCGCCTGCACGGTGACAGGTTCCCGGGACGGGGCCGCGAGCAGGGTGATGCCGGCACGCTGGGCCACAGCAAAACAGGTCTCTGCCATCTGTTGCAGGGCGTCATTTGCGATGATGGTTTCCGGTAGCGGCCGTACCATATTTTCTTGAATACGTGAGATATCCAGCAGCGAACCCAGAAGACCATTGAAATGACTGACCGAACGCTGAAGGCGATCAACCATTGGGGCCTGGTCGTTGCCAAGGCGTGTTGCCGACAGGTTTTCCAGCAGCAGATTGATCACATTCAGGGGTTGGCGAAGGTCATGACTGGCGACGCTGATCAAATGGGTTTTCTCGGCGCTGTCGGTCTCTGCTTTTTGCCGGGACAGCTCCAGTAGTTGCCGGTCAATAAAGTGAGCCCGTTGCTGGTGTTCCCTGAGCCAGGCGCCAACCATACCGATCAGGTTGGCGGTCATTACAAAGAACATGTTGACGCCGATCACCCGCGGTGGGGTTTGGTAGATCACCTCAACGAGCAGATAGGCTGCAATAATTAACGCGGAACCAATTGAAGCAGTGCGAAACGGCAGGCCCATCAGAAAATACCCGAACATGAGCATCAGCAGAATGCCATCGTAGGGCATCGGATATTGCTGGTTGCGGGCCAGGGCAATAATAAGCACGACGCTGAGGCCTCCCCACAAATAGGAGAGTGCATACCAGCGGGCAAAATGGGCGGGCGTAATGCTGAGCCTCGGTGGCTTGGGGCCGGTGCGGGGAGGCAGGTAGGTCAGGGCCCAGACGAAGCCGATCATGGGGCAGGTAAACAGCAGCCGCATGGCGATGGTTTGCCAGGCCAGTGACGGCGGCAGGAATGCCGGATCAAGCAACGCATACACAAGAAACAGGAACAGAGCGCTGGCGGCTACCGGACGAGCACGCTCAGGTAGCGCGGCTTCACGCTCGTGTCGATAGCAGGTTTCAATTGCCGGATCAAAGCGCAGCCACCGGTGACCGGTGGCGCGTTGGGCTTCAAATTCGCTGAGTTTCACGGTGGATCCGCTTTCTTGTTTTACGCCAGTCTAGCGCCGCGAGTCAGCACGGGTGGGTACTGGAGCACAAACTATGGATCACGTATCCCCGGTTGCTATCAGGGGGATTGGCTCAGTTGCCGCAGTTTCGCCCAGGTTTGAGTCTGTTCATTGCTGAAGTACTGCTCCAGCAAGGCTTGCTGCTGTTCAGCCTGATCTTCCGGTGCAAGGCCGGAGGTTTCCAGTTTGGTCAGCGCTTTCTGGTAGTCCTCAAAGCTGGCGTCGAACTCTTCCCGTTCCTGCAGATAACTTACGACGTCGTCTGCCTGCGAGGAATCCAGTCCCAGCGCCTGCAACTTGCGACCGGCGTCTTCTGGCGAGTCGGCATCGGCAATTGCCTGCTGGCGCGCTTCGCTGACTTTGTTTTCATCAATCAACGTGGTTTCTGTTCGCCGAATGACCTCTGGCAACTGCTGCCGCTGCCATTGAAGCAGGGTGTTCCGGGCTTCGGGCGACAGGTCTTCGCGCTGTTGAATTTCAATGGAGGCGACAGTGTATTCACCATAAGCCTCTTCCAGCCCGAAAAAGGCCTCGACGGCCTCCGGCGACATGGTATTGCGACGCACCGCCTTGAGATCGGCCAGTGCCTGGCGCAGTTGGGCAACCTGATATTTCGGATCAGACTGGCGACCGGGATCAAGCCGCACCTGACTGAGTGCCAGCGCCTCGCGCTTGTATTCCAGGTAACTGTCCAGCAACGCCATCGCCTGTTTGGCCGCGGAATCAGGAAGATTGTTGTTGGCCATCGACTGGATCGCGCCGAGTGCTTCTTCAGGCGGCACCTGGCCGACGGTGTTCAGAAAGTAGTCGAAGAAATCTTTCACCTCCAGATCGACGATCAGATCGCCGTTGGCGTCGGCCCGAAGCTGGCCATCGATTTCAGTACCTTCAAGAGAGGGTGCGAAGGGCTGTTCTGTCCACTCGCGGGGCGTTGCCGCAACACTTTCCGGGGTTTCTGAGTCCGGTTTTGCGGCGGTGAGCTTTTGGCTTGCGGGCGCAGCGGTTTGTGTTTCATCGCCGGGCCGGGCCGATGCGGCCGTGGAGGGTTGCGGTTCAGTTGATGGCTGATTGAACCAGAGCCCCAGGCCAATGGCGCCAAGGCTGACGGCTAAAGTGCTGATGACAATGAATTTGCGTGGGCTACTGTGATCGCGCATACAACCTCTCGCGAAAGTGGACCGGAATACGAATGCGCCGACCTGCTGCAGGAGCTGGCCGGCGCGCTGGGCCGGGGTATTACAGCCCGCGGTTTTTCAGACGGTTTGCCTGGCTACGGTACAGCGAGACCGGGTTGGTCCAGACCGAGCGTGCGCCGAACAGGTGGTTAATTGCGTCCACATGGTTCATGTCGTAGCTGGTGCCGATGACGTTACCCATTTTGGAAGAGCAGACGCTGATCAGACCATCGCTGGCTTCGTTGCCAAAAGCCTTGGACGTCACAATCAGGAAAGGATCAGATATGTCAGCGACGTTGGTCCACACATTGTCGCCGCTCCACGAGAAGTACTTGATCTTGTTGCCATTGATCCAGACATCTTCATTGGTGCCGGAGCAGTTGTTTTTGTTGATCCCTTTCCAGCCTAACGCGTTGTTCAGGTTCCAGGTGCTGGATGTGGTCAGGGTTTCCAGTGCCGCCACGCCGTCCTGTGGATTGTTGGAGTCGGACAGAGCGTTGACGATATCACCCAGTGCATTGGCAATGGCGTTGACACCGCCTTCGACATAGCTACCCGGCGGAATGATGCCACGGATCACATCGGCTACTTTTGAACCCTTGTTGGCGCCGTTGATTGATGTGATCGATGCGATCTTGTTGGGAATCAGTGAGGCGGTGACCCGGGCCGACGGCGCGCCCTGAGAATGGGCCATGATGTTGACCTTCGATTCGCCCAGGCCATTAATGTAATTGGCCAGCTGCTGCCCCCGTGCTTCACTGCTGTTGACGAAGGAAACCGACGCAGTATAGACCTTGGCGCCGTCACGCTCGAGATTCCAGGGAACCGTGTGGAAATAATTGACCAATCCGCCAATCGTGCTGAAGCCGGTAACGCCGTGGACCAGTACGATCGGATGTTTGGTTTTGGTGTAACCCCACCAGGCAAAGGTAGGGGCGGAAACGGTGGCACAGCATAACGCCACCAAAAAGATGATGAGTTTCTTACGCATGGTTGACTCCTGTTGTTTTTGTAAGGCGGGCTTCTTTAGCGAAGCTGCCGGTCGTCAATGCGCGGTCATTATTAAAGAGGAATAGCGGTAGGCTGAATCACCCATTTGGGGGAGATCAGGTTACACGATGGCAGAGTTGAAGGCCGATCACACTGATCGGGCCTGTGGGTTACTGCTGGCCGGGTGGCAGCCGGTGGGGTTGCAGTTCCATGTGCTCGATGGTGCGCCCGAGCAGAACGGCATGGCCGAGATAGCGGTCTTCGCCGGTGGAAGTGAATTCGAACATGAAACGGCGCCAGACCCTGACCCGCCCCTCGGGATCGCGCTTGAACCAGATGCCCCGCAGGTATACGGCGTCATCCAGCAGCAGAACGTCCAGCCTCTCGCAGTGTTCCCGGCACGCACGGAGGACATAGTCCTTGATTTCTTTCGCGCGCCACCAGTACCAGGCGATATAGCAGAGCAGAAAAATAATGAAGAGGTTGCCGAGGGTCACAGTCAGTCCCTGAATTGATGGCTGGCGCGGAACGGATGCGCCTCGCAGGTACCCAGAATTCGCACGTCTTCTGCAAAAAAGGCGAGCTCTTCAAGTGCAAGCTGCAGCGAGCGCTGGGCCACGTGACCTTCGATATCCACATGGAACTGACTGGCACTCAGGCTGCTGCCGATAATGTAGCTTTCCAGCTTGACCATATTTACGCCATTGGTGGCAAAGCCCCCGAGCCCTTTATAGAGCGCGGCCGGAATGTTGCGCACGCGAAATACAATGGAGGTGATATAGGCGCGGGAGGGATCAAATTCGGGGATCACTTCTGTGCCCGAGAGGATGATAAAGCGGGTGGTGTTACCCGTCACATCCTGGAAATGATCGTTCAGTATCGTCAGGCCATACAGCTCTGCAGCCAGCTTAGAGGCAATGGCGCCCCGGCTGCGGTCGCCGCCTTCACTGACGGCCAGCGCCGCGCCGGCAGTATCGAGCGTCGCTTCGGCGGTGAAGCCCGCGGCTTCAATGTGACGTGCGCACTGGGCCAGAGCCTGGGGATGGGAGGCCACGGTGGACAGCTCATCCAGGCTTACGCCTGGCAGTGCCATCAGACAATGATTGACGGGCTCAAAATGCTCGCCCACCAGGTGCAGTTTCATTTCAGGGATCAGGCGGTAAATCTCTTCAACCCGGCCTGCGGTGGAGTTTTCCAGCGGGATCATCGCACGCGCAGCGTAGCCATTTTCAACGGCGCGCATGGCATCCAGAAAACTGGTGCAGGGCTGCACGGCGTGATCCGGAAAGACTTTCTGGCAGGCTAAATGTGAGTAAGCGCCACGGTGACCCTGGAAGGCAATTGCCGCGTCCGTTGGCAATGAGCTGAGCATAAAAGGAACGTCCTGATTATCTGAAGCTCCGCAAGCATAGCAAAACCGCGATGCGCCACCTATTGCCATCTGTTCAGAAAAGGTGAGAAGGCAAACTATTGAGCCGTTCGGACAGAGAAGGATAGGCTGGCCAGTCGGATTTTGGCATGATGAACAGGCGATATGATAACCCCGCACGGTGGGTTTCCGGCACGGGATCGACGGGATCGTCAATCACCGTCAATTGAAGAGGTAAGCGGCAAGGTGCACTGGATTCTCGGGATCGGGCTGACCATCGGTGTTTTTCTGGTACTGCAGCACTGGTCAAACCTGCCGGCTGACAGGAAGCGACAGTTTATTACGCGCGTCCTGGTTGGCGGCTTCATTGTTATGCTGCTGGCCCTGTTGCTGACTGGTCGCATTCACGTGTTGGTCGCGGCCGTGGGAGCGCTGATTCCGTTTCTCAGAAAACTGCCGGCGTTGCTGCGTTATATGCCGCTGATGAATAAAGCCTACCGGCATTTCAAAGGCGAGACGGGCGCCGCTGGCGGCCCGGAGGGTCAGCATCGCCAGCAACAACACGCCACCGGTTCTGCCATGTCACCCCGGGAAGCCCGTGACATTTTGGGCGTGACTGAATCCGCGACACGGGAAGAAATCGTCGCTGCTCATCGCCGATTGATGCAGAAAATGCATCCCGATCGCGGCGGCAACGACTACCTGGCGGCGAAAATTAACGAAGCCAAGAGCGTGTTGGTTCCCAAATAAGCACGAAAAGACGATCGATGGCTTATCGCAACACATCCACTTTCACAGAAAAGCTCTGGGAGCTTTGTCTGCTGCCACCAACTTCGTAGGTAATGCCTGACTGGTTACCCGCCTGGCGGGTATCCGTGCTGCCCAGCTCGACCCACTCGCCCGGCGACACCCGGCGCAGTGTCATGACAGCTTCGGTTTCATAGCCGGCAGGCAAATCCCCCTGCGGGGTGTTATCGAACGCCATAATCTGCAACTCAACCTGCTGGCCGGATATAACGCGCGGGCTGATAACAAAGCCACTGCTGATGTCGACCTGCTGCAGAATCGCCGCCGGATTGAAGCCGCCACTGATGGCGATGGGGAGCGTCTGGATACTGCCTGACTTGATATGGGCAGCCTGGCCATCCTGAACAATCAGCGATTGTTCACGGTTACGCCGGGTCGTAATGACCTTGCGCTCGCCCTGCACGCTGACATTGCCGTTGTTAATCGTGATGCCGCCTCCCTGCCTGTTGCTGTCCCCGGCATTGCCGCTGCGCACGGTAATGCGTAATTGTGCGGCGGCCACGTCCATGGTCTCGATAAGGGTCGAAATTTCGTCCAGCACCCGGGGTTCGGCGCGAACAATCAGCGTCTGGGCTTGAGAGCTGATGCTGAGCTCATCGGGGTAGAGCTGGTGTAGTTGCGCGGCGACATCGTCGGCAGGGCGGTTTTGCAGCGCGTAGGTACGCAGCTCGGGTGCGGCCAGCGCAATCGGTGTCAGTACCATTAAAATCAGCGCCAACAGGCTGTTCCTGATCATTCAGACAACTCCTCGGGCAACATACCGGAATCTACGGTTGTTGCATTACCATCAGACTGGGTTATGATGAAAAGCATGAATAGCTCACGCGCACTCTGTCAATCGGACAGTCAATTACAGCATATTTCCGCTTCCGGTGTTCCGGCAGGTAGCGGCGCGTCTGCGTTTTCGTGGTGGTTTAGCTATGGCTTTTATTTTAGCCAGACGTCGGGCCACGCCTAGAGAACCTTCACTCAGATTTCAGGAAGGCGGCCCGGCAGAAACCCAGGCTGCCACCGGACGAAAAGCCCCGATTGGCAGCAGCCATCGGGGCTTTTTTGATTCTGGAAGACTGGAATAGAGAAATGAACAGTGACATGAACAGCGATATGCAGCCAGATTCCGAGCTGTGCACAGTGATCTCTCACCTTCTTCCGAAATCCGGACGGACAGGTTGGCGATTTATCAGCGGTTGGCGTTATTGAACGTCAACCCTTGTGGTCATTTAAGCAGGGCCTGAAGGCAGGCCGGCGCCCATAAAACTGATATCGCAACTTTTTTGTACCGGAGCACTCATAATGAACATGCCAATGCCAACAACGGATGTTAAAACCACAACTGCACTGAACCCGCACGCGACAGCAGGCAATGACGAGGAGCGACACACTGTGGTGACTTTGCCTACCCCGGCGCAACTTCGTCATGAATTGCCCGTCAGCGCGGAGCTGGCCGAGCAGGTCGCCCGCCACCGGAACACTATTCGTCGGGTTCTGGCCGGTGATGATCCGAGAATGCTGCTGGTCGTCGGACCCTGTTCGGTTCACGACGAAGTGGCGGCGCTGGAATACGGCGAGCGTCTGGCGCGTCTGGCGGAAACAGTCAGTGACCAGTGTGTTGTAGTGATGCGTGCTTACCTTGAGAAGCCCCGTACAACAGTCGGTTGGAAAGGGCTACTATATGATCCGGAACGTACCGGCCAGGGGGATATGGCGCAGGGGCTGGTGCGCTCGCGCCGGTTGCTGCTGAACCTGGCGTCGCTGGGGCTGCCGCTGGCCACCGAAGCCCTTAACCCGGTTGCCGTCAACTACCTGGAGGATCTGGTGTCCTGGACCGCCATTGGCGCCCGGACAACCGAATCCCAGTTGCACCGTGAAATGGCCAGCGGTCTGCCGATGCCTGTCGGTTTCAAGAATGGCACCGACGGCAGTGTCGGCATGGCCCTGAACGCCATGCAGTCGGCGCGTCACTCGCATCATCTGCTGGGCATGGACCCGGACGGTCGCCCGGCAATGCTGATCACCGGTGGCAATCAGGATGTTCACCTGGTGTTACGTGGCGGCCGAGGCATAACAAACTACGATGCCGATAGCATCAGTGAGGCAACAGAAGCGTTAGCCAAGGCTGATCTGAGTGCCGCGATTATGGTCGATTGCAGCCATGACAATGCCTGTAAACAAGCGGAGCGCCAAATGTCGATTGCCCGGGATGTGGTGATCCAGCGCTGTGCCGGCAACACCCGTATCCGGGCGATTATGCTGGAGAGCTTCCTCGAGCCGGGCCGGCAGAACGACGGCGCCGATCTGCTCTACGGTCAGTCGATCACCGATCCCTGCCTGGGCTGGATCGAAACCGAAACCCTGCTGCAATCGCTGGCGGACTTGCTACGCCGTCGTTGAACCCCGCTATGTGGGTCGGCTCAGACCTTGAACCGGCCCACCGCGGCTGACAACTGCGTCATCGCCGAGTCGAGCGAGCGGGCAACGTCTGCCGCCCGGCTGATCGATTGACTGGCGTGGTCGGCTGCGTCATTGATATTCACCGCATTGCGATTGACCTCCTCTGACACCGAACTCTGTTGCTCGGCCATCGAGGCCACTTCGGTGCTCATATCGAAGAGTTGGGCGGTTGCTGTATCGATACTGGTCATCAGGGTGTCGGATTCACGGAATCGCACCTGGCCCTCGTGTGCCAGTTCCGAGGCGCTCTCGATGGCGGCTACCGCCTCTTCGCTACTGCCCTGCAGTGTTTCAATGTTGCGCCGGATCTGCTGGGTGGATTCCTGTGTGCGTTGGGCCAGATTGCGCACCTCATCTGCCACTACCGCAAACCCCCGCCCGCTTTCACCCGCCCGCGCGGCCTCGATCGCAGCGTTCAGTGCCAGCAGGTTGGTCTGCTCTGCAATGCCGGCAATCACATCGAGCACCGAGCCGATATCCTGACTGCGGCTGTTCAGTGAGTGGATCACCGTCGATGTATCCGCCACTTTCTCCAGCAAAGCATTGAGTTTGGCGTTCACCTGCCGGGTGATGTCGCGGTTGTCGGTCATGTCGCCCTTGATCGTATCCACATGGTTGTTGGCGAGCTGAATGCTTTCGGCCACCTGCTGGATTGAAGTGCCCATTTCGTGCATGGCGGCCGTGAGCTGATCAAGCTCGGCGCGCTGGCTGCGGCTGGAGCTGTCGGCATCGCGTGTGGATTGTGCCAGTTCGCTGACGTGTTGACGGGTATCGGCGACCGCGGTATTGACGTCGCGAATCGTATTCTGGGTCCGGCCGATAAACAGGTTGAGTGCCCGTGCCATGTCGGTGAGTTCATCCCGCCCCTGCTCGGGCACCCGTCGGGTAAGGTCGCCTTCGCCTTCAGCGACGGAAAGAGCCGCATCTTTCAGAACATTGAGACGCTGGATCACCCGCTGGCCGATCAGCAGCGCTATCACCATTATCAGCGCGATAGCGCTGATAATGAGCACGCCGATCATGGTTTTGATTAACAGTGATGCCTGATCATCGGTGGTGTCGCGTAGCCGTCCGGTTGCCTCGGCAAATTCGGTGCTGACACTCGACAGTGCCTCTTCAAGAGGGGCACTCATACTGGCGGTTGCGGCATTCAGCGCATTTTCGGTGGCCCCGGCTGCGCTGGCAGTCAGCGACCTGAAGCGATCGCCAAGCGCTTGGGTTTCTTCAGTGATGGCAGCATTACTGACCCCGAGTACCAGCTTGCCGATTTCCACGTCCTGGGAGGTGACAGGTGTCGTGATCAGGCGGGTGCCAGCATCATTGGGTGCGGCGTCCAACACGCTTTTGACGGCGCTACGGATCGGGCTGGCGTCAATCAGGCGCTGCACATCCGGGTTGGTGCGATCGATATAACGGGTCAGCGGCTTGCCATCGCGGTCGAGATAAATGGCGAAGATGATATTCGGATTCTCATGGGCCATTTCCACGAATCGGGTCAGTTCCGGAATATTCTTGTCCCAGATATAGGGTGCAGCGATCTGGGCAAGAATCTGACCGATCACCTGGTTTGACTGTGTTAGCGTTTGCTCAAAGCGTTCGACCACCCGGGTCTGTTCTGATTGAAGTGATGTGGTGAGCGTTGTGCTCAGATCCGTCTGCACCTGCCCGGCCATTGATCCCACAATGTCGTTGATGTGCTCGCGGCTGTCATCGAGTTTGTGGGTGACGGAGGTGCGGGTTTGTTCAAACTCGCGGGTGAGGGCCTGTTCAAGGTTGTCCACGTTGGCGCTGGTGATGCTGGCCACCAGAATGACCTGAGCAGCCGACGCGATAATCAGCGCCAGAAACAAGGGCAGCGCCAGCCGGCTGCGAAAAGCGTTTCTAAAAAAGCGGAGCATAGTTGTCTCTCTGAAGAAAACGCACATCCCTGCGACATTATCGGATGGATTGCCACGTCACCCGGCGAACGAAGACCGGTAACCTGTCCGCATCATCGGATGATGACTTTTAGCGTAGTTGGTTTGCCACAAAACAAAAACGGCGGCGAGATTTTTCCGCCGGATATTGCATGGCTACTGAAAAGATTATTCAGCAGATTCCGTGCCAGTGGCAGCAGAGAACAGGAGGCGGCCTGCCAGAGCAAGCAGAACGCCGCCCATCAGGCGATCCAGCCAGTGACCAAATCGGGCAAAGCCGGCGCGCACGCGGGGAAGGGTAAAAAACAGGGCAACGAGCATAAACCACAGACCGGTCGCGACGGCCATGTAGAGGCCGTAGAAGCCTTGCACCAACGTTGGTGTGCCGGGGCTGATGACAACGGAGAAAACCGACACAAAAAACAGTGTGGCCTTGGGGTTAAGGGTGTTGGTCAGAAAGCCCAGTCGAAACGCTTTACCCGGGCTCTGGCGCTCACTGCTTTCGGGCCGTATTTCCATGTGTCCCGGCTTCGCCCGCAGACAGTGGAATGCAATCCAGGTGAGGTAGAGCGCACCGGCGACCTTGAGCACGTTAAACAGGGTAACGGACTGTTGAATCAGCAGGCCGATTCCCAGCAGCGAATAGGTCACATGCACCAGAATGGCCAGGCCAATACCCACTGCGGTCAGCAGCGCGTTGTGACGGCTCTGGAAAATAGCCTGGCGCAGCACAATCGCAAAATCCGGCCCGGGGCTTGCGACAGCCAGGAAGTGGATCAGGGCGACAGTAAGAAATTCAGGCCAGTAATGGGTCATGGAGAACTCTGCTTTAGCGGGTCGTGCACCAGATAGTGCCGGTGATGTCGGGGTTGGTCAAAAATGGGTCGTTGCTGACGGACAGTGACCATCTGCAGATGGCGTTGCCAACGATCAATGCAGCGATAATTCTATCAGAAAGTGTCGGCGTCGGTTTTTTGTGATCGTGTGATGGATGATGTACGACATGAGGTTTTTAGTTGTGGCAGGGCCGTCGTTTAAATCGCTGACACAGAGTTTTGAACACCCTCCACGCGCCGGTTTGGAGCCGCAAAGCGGCGGAAAATCGGTTGCTGTGCAGCCGTTGGTTATGCCCTATGTCCAATTTCTGGCACAGAGTTCCATGGACGAATATTCTTTAACTGGTCTTCAAGGGCATCTTCCGCAATTTCAGTATCGTAAGCTGCCTGAGCTCTCAACCAATAGCCATTAGACAAACCAAAGAAACGACAAAGTCGCAGATCAGTGTCTGCAGTTATCGAACGTTTTCCAGCGATAATTTGACCGATTCTCTGGGCAGGCACCCCAATTTCTTTGGCCAGACGATATTGAGAAATACCCATCGGCTCAAGAAACTCTTCCTTCAGTAACTCGCCTGGTGTTACAGGATTAATATTGCGCATGAGTTACCTCCTAGTGGTAATCAATAATTTCGACATCTTCCGCACCAGCCTCGGTCCAGCGGAAACACACCTCCAGCCTTTCTCTCCAGTGCGGCCTGCACCGACTAGTGACCTTGCCTTCGAACCAAGCCAGTTTGCGCACCATGCTGTCGCCTGCATGATGGAGAGCGAGCTCTAGAGGAGCTATGCCATGGTCGTTTGGAAGGTTGGCATCGGCACCAGCCTCAAGCAGGTAGTGCGCCAATGACACGTCATCGTTGTGTATTGCTGCACCAAGAGCCGAACCGACCTGCTTGTCTTGATAGTTAATATTAGCGCCGGCTTCTATTCGCTTTTTGACTAACTCGAAATTGCCACTGCGAACGGCAAATATTAAAAGCTTGTCCCGTGTCAGCTCCATGCCAGTGCCTACTAACATTTGTTTATGTGCATTTATCGTGGCCACTCAAGTCCCCCGAAACTCTCCATGCTTTCGCCACTCTCAACCTTACCGACAGATAAAGGCAACTGAAAATCACAATGCAAAAGGGTCTCACGCAAGTGATCCGGGACTGGCTGTATTCGTTCAAGCCACTCCTCCAGAATTTCGGTGGCTTGCTCTCGGTCGCGCTCAAGAAAATACCGCCCGCCTTTGGCAACGAGAGTACCGGAAAAGATTGCAACATCTTCTTCTCCCTTCTCGTCTTCGGCCCAGAGAACTAAGGCCAGTTTTCTATTTAGTGCTTGCATTGTTTTCTACACTATAACGCCTGAGTTAGGCTTGCTAGCTAGGTAGCTTTGCCGCAAGTACATCAACGTTTTCGATGGACGGGGGCTCGGAGAACAACTCACCTGCCTTTGCCATCAACGCGGCTGCGACCTTGCCGGAGAGATGGGCCTGCCGACCCGCTTCATCCGGGAAAGCATCAAAGATTCCGAAAGTGCTTGGTCCAAGGCGAATGCCAAACCACGCAGTGGTGTCAGGCTCCTCATTGACGATGGGAAGGCCACTCACAAGGAAGTTCTCAACCTCTTTCTCTTTTCCGGGTTTCGCTTCAAGGCGAACGAACAAGGCTACTTTGACCATGGCATGTCTCCTGTTGTTAAAACGACATCACGATGCGCGATGTTCTTTTGCAAGTCTAACGCCCGCAGCATGCGCGGCTTTGGAATGAAGGCGAAGCCGCAATGGAAAAGCCGTCGCCGTGCCTGCGATTGTTATGTGCATTTATCGTGGCCACTCAAGCCCTCCGAAACTCTCCATGCTTGCGCCACTCTCAGCCTTACCGACAGATAAAGGCAACTGAAAATCACAATGCAAAAGGGTTTCACGCAAGTGATCCGGGACTGGCTGTATTCGTTCAAGCCACTCCTCCAGAATTTCGGAGGCTTGCTCTCGATCGCGCTCAAGAAAATACCGCCCGCCTTTGGCAACGAGAGTACCGGAAAAGATTGCAACATCTTCTTCTCCTTTCTCGTCTTCAGCCCAGAGAACTAAGGCCAGCTTTCTATTTAGTGCTTGCATTGTTTTCTACACATAACGCCCGGCTCACGCGCCGGGTTGGAGCCGCAAAGCGGCGGAAAATCGGTCGCTGTGCAGCCGATTGTTATGGCTGGCTTGACCTTTCATCAGCCGCCCTCAGGAAGAACTCAATAGTCTCTTTCGCAAGCGAGTCGAATGATGCCGCCCACTCCTCAAGGTCGCGTTTTTTGATAACTGAGTTCGAAAAAGGACTCTTCGGATCGCCCAAGAACATTTGGCGCTCCAGCCCTTCACGCTCTCTTCCATAGCAGGGCGTGTAGTGGGCAAGCTTGTTCCTCGATTTTGATTTCCGTCCAAGCTTCTCCGATATTCGCTTCCATTCTTTGAGTTCGGCAGCTGACCTACCTGAAGCTTCAACCGCTGCGTCCGTCACATCGAGACGCGCTCGAAATCCTTGCAGCTTCCAATAAATTCCCGATCCCACCGCATACTCCCGAGGTGCAGTATGAAAGTGGAATACTGCCAGGAGATTCTGCTCTACTATAGCCCACGCCGCCATTGCCTCGCCGTAGGCAACGTAGAACTCTCTGTACTCAGTCTCGGATGGGACTTGGTGCCCCTCGCTTCCCGGCCTATCCGAGGACGGGCCGATCGGAACGTAGCGCATACTCAATATCCTAGCCCGGAAAGGCATAACATTTGTATATGAGTCGCAGAGACCGATATCCCCGCGACCGATATCTCATTTTAAGATTTGGCTTCAAACTAGCTCTCAAGCCCCGGTACGTCAATAATCACGACATGCTCAAAGGGGCCGGGCATTCTGACAAAACGGTCACTGCGACCGATATCCCCGATGTCGAGCTAGTGCGTCAACTGATTGATATTGGAAGAAAAAAGCAGTGAATTATTACGGCACCTGGAAATCACGGTCACTGCGATCGATTTTGCTTTGTGGGGCGGTAAGTCGTTGGGTCCAGATGTGGGGTCATGTTGATTTGTTTTTGATCGGCATGATGGGTTTTAAATCGCAACGGCGAGATGGGCAGGGCGAATCGGCAGGACGACAGGGTAGCCTTCGGCGAGTGTGATAACTCGGGCGTCCAGACCATAGAACTGCATCAGGTTGTCGGCTGTCAGTACGGCTTCCGGCGAGCCTTCACAGGCGACTGTGCCGTGGTTCATCAGGATTAGCCGATCGGCCCACTGGGCTGCCAGGTTGAGGTCGTGCACGGCAACCAGCAGACCATTGCCGCTGTTGGCGAGTTGCCGCAAGCGGTTGAACACCAATTGCTGGTGGGCGGGGTCGAGCGCTGAAGTACACTCGTCCAGCAGAAAGAGACCGGGGTGAGGTTGTTCCCAAAGTTGGGCAAGCACACGGGCAAGCTGAACTCGTTGTTGTTCGCCACCGGATAATGTGGGGACCCGCCGTTGGGCAAGGTCAGCGACATCCATCAGCGCCAGTAACTCCGTCACGATGCGCTGGCGTTGCGCCATTGGCTCTCGGGGCCTGCCGAGGGCAACGACCTCGTACGCGGTCAGCGGAAACTGCATGTCGATTTTCTGCGGCATCACCGCACGATGGCGGGCGAGTTCAGCGCGGGGCCATTGACTGAGTGGCCTGCCGTTAATCGCTATCCCTCCACTGGCGGCTTCAACTTCGCCCGCCACAGCTTTCACCAGTGTCGATTTGCCGGCGCCATTGGGGCCGAGCAATGCCACCAGTTCGCCAGCGCGGACGTGGGCTGTCAGACCGTCAAGAATGTTGCGGCCTTCCAGTTTGAGTGAAAGCGATTCGACGTTGAGCAGCGGGTTGTCGGTTGACGTGTTCAGCATGGTGATCTCGGGTTTATGATTGCTTATCGAATCAGCAAAACCGGTTCCTCAGACGAACCGGTTCCGCATCAGCAGAATCAGGAATACCGGCCCGCCCAGCAGGGCCATTACCAGTCCGATCGGCAATTCGGCGGGGGCGACGACTATGCGGGCAAGGCAATCTGCCGCGACCAGCAGTGTTGCACCGGCCAGCGCACAGGAGGGCAACAGGGCGCGATGGCCTGCGCCCAGCAGTTGCCGCAGGAAGTGGGGCACCACCAGACCTACGAAGCCGATCAGGCCGGATACCGCAACCGCAGCGCCAACGCCCAGTGCCACCAGCAGAATCACGCCGCGTTTGACCCAGTCTGTCGAATAACCAAGATGCCCTGCGACCGGCTCGCCCAACAGAAAAGCGTCCAGTGGTCGGGCCAGTAGTGGCGCCGCGATCAGAGTCAGCAGCATAAAGGGAGCGGATATCCAGACGTCATCCCAGCTGGCGTGGGCGAGGCTGCCCATGGTCCAGAACGTTAGCGAACGGAGTGCGTTGTCATCAGCATAAAAGGTCAAAACGCCGGTACCGGCGCCGGCGACGGCATTGATCGCAATACCCGCCAGCAGTAACAGGGCAACACTGGTCTGGCCCTGTCGTCTGGCAATTCGCCACGCCAGCAAAGTGGTTGCCGCGCCACCCAGAAAGGCGGCAAACGGCAGCGCCCAGCGGCCGGTCAGTGCGCTCCAGCCGGCCAGTCCTGTGCCGCCGAGAACAATCACAGCGACGGCGGCAAGAGCGGCACCACTTGAGACCCCGATCAGGCCGGGATCGGCTAGCGGGTTACGGAACAATCCCTGCAACAGTGCGCCAGCAACTGCGAGCACCGCGCCGGTAAGCAAGCCCAGCACCAGCCTTGGCATGCGGATGTCCCAGAGCACCAGACTCGTGGTGGCATCGGCCGCTTCTGCTCCGGTGAACAGGCGCAGGATATCGTCCAGCGCTACCGGGTAGGCGCCGCTGGTGAGCGCAAACCCACCAGCGGCGACAAGGGCGATCAGTAGCGCAAAGTAGCCTGTTTTTGGCGCCAGGCGGCGGGCTTCAGCGGGCATCGGCCGTGGTCTCGCCAGCGGGTACGATGTTCGCAACCGCTTTCATGGCATCAGCCAGCCTCGGCCCGAATCCCAGCAGGAACATCGCATTGGTGGTCAGCCTGTGGCCGTTTTGCCATGCCGGTAACCGGGTAAGCGCAGGCCAGTCCTGTTCCCGGAACTGGCCCGGTCGTGCTTCGGCAACCACGATCGCATCCGGGTTTGAAACCAGTAACGCTTCGCGGCTTGCGGGCTTGTAGCCACTGGCTTCGGGGACCGCATTGACGAGCCCTAGCGATGTCAGCAGCGCATCAGCGGATGTGCCGGTGCCGGCCAGCATGACGCCGTGGTCTCCGGCTGCGAGCAGGAACAGGACTCGAGCGCCCGATTTGCCGTGCATTTGCAGTTTCACCTGGTCGATCTGGTCACGCAGGGTGGCGACCAGTTTCTCCGATGCTGCTTCTCTATGCACAAGCTGACCGACGTTGGTGATGCGCTCCAGCGCCGAATCGGCGGAGAGCGCAACCGGGAGTTGCACGACCTGCACGCCGGCATCACGAATACGCTCGATTGTTTTAGCCGGACCGGCTTCGGTCGTGGTGATCAGTCGAGTTGGCTGCAGTGACAATACGCCCTCCAGCGGCAGAGCACGCAGGTAGCCCACCTTTGGCAGCGCGGCAACACCATCCGGTGGATAGTGGCTGGTGGTATCCACTCCAGCCAGCTGATCATCCGCATCAAGCGCGAATATGATTTCGGTAATAGCGCCATCGGCACTTACGATGCGCTCCTGTGCAGCGGCTGAAGCCGCCACCAGAGAGAGCAGCACACCGAAAACCGCTGTCAGGGCGGTGCTGATCAGGGGCATAGCGCACGCTCCAGCTTTCTGCATTCTTCCCGCCAGCCTTCGTTTTCAACCTGACCGGGCTTACGCTCACCGAATACCGTAAGTACGAGTTCACCGGTGGCGCTATAACCTTCCACCGATGTGACGATCCCATCTGTGCTGGGTCGGCGGGCGCACCACCAGTCGGTTATGGACGGGATATTGACGTGCAGGTTGAACTTCGGATCGAGAATGTTCAGCCATTCGCCCGTTGGCACGACTTTCTGAATCGGTCCGGAGTAGATCTGCACAATGCCGGGATTGCCAACGAAGATCATCAGCGAACATTGGCTTTCCCGAACCTGTTCAAACAGCAGATCCAGTGGCGAGGAACCCACTGTGCCAGCAGATCCAAGGCGTGTAGCGTAAGTTGGTCCGATAAGCTCCAGTGCGGTCAGGCGATCGACCTTGTGGCGCTTCAGCAAAGCATTGAAATGATGAACGTCTTTCAGCGACGCCCAATCCTGACGCAGGGATTCACCGTCAATAGTCCCTGGATCAACGCGTTCCAGTGGCTTGCGAGCGGGCAACAGATCCAGCGGTTCAGTGGACTTATCCGCCAGAAAGTCCGAAACCAGTGCGTTCCATGCTTCAGTATCCGTGGCGTCGGTGCGGTAGATCTTCTGGATAGCCTGACCGTGGGCATCGAAGAACTGCAAGCTCTCACGCAGGCCGGAACGGACTTCTTCGCGCACCCTGAAACCGTGATGCCACTGGCCGAAGAACACGCGGACGTCGATGGCACCCAGCGCCAGCCCCATTGTGCCGGAACCGGCCGTTCGGAACTCTTTGAAAGTGCCCGTCACTTCATGGACGACGGCGTCGTTGCGGCTGAGAATCATCACTTCGCCAACCGAATCCATGGCTTCGAGCAAGCTTGAAAACGCGGGCTTCAGAGCCTGCACATTGTCGTCTTCACGCAGCAGTACCAGCGCCAGCTCGGACACACCGAGCTGATTCGCCGCGTTCCGGATGCGCAGGTTCGGCTGGGCTTCGCGCAATGCCTGCCAGCGCTGTTTCAGATCGCTATGGCTAGGGTTCGCAACCGGTTCAGCAATAGAGGTTGTCATATTCCATGGCTCCATCAAGGTGTTGTCGTGGCGGTCAGGTCGGCAGTTGTCCAGCGAATAGTAGGCTGGCCGCTGCCGCCGCTTGCGCCGTAATAGCTGGTAACCTGGAGTGCATAGACGGGTGCCTGTGCATCAGTGCTGTCGGCATCAATCAGGTAGACACGGTAGTTCGGCCACAACTGGTGGGCGCCTTGCAGGTCGTAGGCATACCAGGATGAGGTGGTGAAAATGCCGCTGCTGGCATCTGCGGTATAGCGGGCACTGATGTTGTTGCTGTCGGGATCGCTGGTGGCACTGGTGTAGGTTGAAAGGTCGGACCATTCAAAGGGGCCGAATACACCGCCGTTTCCGTCACCGGACGGGCCGCTGTTGCTGCGCAGGATAATATCCCGACCCTGAAATCCGATCTGCAGATCCCATACGTCTGACGTTTCACAGTCAACGGTGGTATCTGTGTCAAAGTCAAAACAGGCCAAGCCACCAGTGGCTGGAATGGAACCTGTGAAGGTCAGTGTGGGGCCTGCAAACTGAACGGTGCCGGCGGCCTGTACATTCAAGCTGAACTCGAAATTCCTGATGCCATCGCCTGAGCGTGTCGGGAAGTCGAAGTCAGTGGTCCGGACCCGGGCATAGCTGTCGCCCTCTGCCGAGCGCAACAGAAAGCCGTTATCTGCATTTTCGGTGATGTTGCCGTTGGTGAAGTCGTAAACGTACCAATCGCTGCCGAACAGGCTGGTCAGTGCATCTCCGGTCCAGCTTGAAGGCTCATTCATGGCGGCCAGAAGATGTTCCAGTTCGCTGTTAGCGGTGGCGTTCAGAAAAACGCTGGCGTTTGGGTTGCCGCTGGCGTCATAGAAATCCGCTTGGTCTGCGCCCACGGCGCCCACAACATTGCCCGGCCCGGAAGCACCACCGTTCAGCTGAATGTTGGTGCGACTGAATGCCAGGTGCCAGGCGGTTGATGCCGCTGCTTCCGCGGCAGTCATGTCGATCATTTGGCCGGTATCGAGATTCAGGTAAACGTATCGGCTGCTGTCTGAAGCATCAATGGTTTTGCTGGTAACGCCTGATGTGTCATCGCCGCCGGATGAGTCGTCTGAACCGCTGATCTTATTATCACTGCCTCCGCCGCCGCAGCCCGAAAGCAGGGCGAGTGCGATCGCGAGTGCCAGGGGTGTTGTTGTCATCTGCATGTCAGTTCCTCTTGGTTTTCGTTATTAGTCACGGGTGTTAGTGCCGAACCCAACCTCAATACCGGCATAGATATAGCGTCCGGATACCGGGCCGAAATCACTGGCGTTATCGAAATTGCGCTGCTCGTCAGTGACGTTGTTGACGCCACCAAACAGTCGCATCGAATCGGTAATGTCCTGATTCAGTTTGAAGTCGTAGGTTGTGAATCCCGGCGATACGGCGTTGGTTGCCGCGTCCACGGTCTCGTCGCTCTGGCTGCGAATGCGCACCAGCCAACTCAGCCCGGGCAAAGGGGTGAGTCCGTCAAAGCCTGCGCGCACGTCATGTCGGGGGCGGCGGGTCAGCGGTTGGTTGTTGGTGAGATCTTCGGCTTCGAGGTAGGTGTAGCCGGCGGTGACTTTCCAGCCCTCGCGGAATTGCCAGCCCACGGTTAGTTCCGCGCCCTGGGTGCGGGCTTTTTCAACGTTGGCGTATTGGTAAACCTGTATGCCGTCATTACGGGCAGCCGTGGCCGCGGCATTCAGTTCGGTCTGAATCAACTGGTCGAAATCGTTATAGAAGCCGTTGACCTCGACCCAGGCGATATTGCGATAACGTAGCCCGCCGCCGAACTGGTAGCTGTCGGACTCTTCCGGCTGCAGGTCTGGCGTACCGTTTACGATATAACCGAGTTGGCTATGGTCGAACAGGTAGTGGCGTTCTTTCAGGTTGGGCACCCGATAGCCTGATCCCCAACCGCCACGAAGGTAAATATCGACGTCCGGCGAACTGTACAGTCCGTAGCGTGCGTTGATTTTCGGTGCGACGTGGTCGCCGAAATCCGAGTCATGCTGGTAGCGGACCCCGGGCACGATTTCCCAGCGATCGCTCGGCATCCAGGTATCCTGCAGCCAGATTTCCTTGCTGTTCTGACTGAACTTGCCGGGACCATCCAGTTCGGAGGCTCCATCCAGTGTTTGTTCAAGCCCGTTGCGGCGATAGTCCGCTCCCACCTGCAGGTAGTGTGTCTCGGTCAGGTCAAGGCCGGTCCAGCCGGAGGCCTGCGAAAGCGTGACGTTGGCATCGCGATAGTCGAACCGACTGCCCGCCGTGTACTTGTCGGTGACGTCGTCCAGATTCTCGTGCATCAGATCCCAATGCCATTCAGGGCCATCAGCAGGTTGATGACGCCCCCCGATAGATGCTCGCCAGCGATCGACGGTTTCGTCTTTACCAGCGTTAACCGGGGCACCGGGACGGTCCAGCAAGTAGTGGGACACGATATCTTCGCGGAACAGGCCGACCTGAGCGTAAAGCCGGTGAGCATCAGACGGCAGCCATTCCAGGCGGTTGGACACGTCGGTGTGCTCAACGGCATCTCCGGGCCGCGCCCAGGTGTCTGGTTCGGGATCAATGCCGTCGGTCTCCCGCCTGGAAGCGGCTATCCGCCAGCGGAGTTGTTCGTTTCCAAGACTAAGGCCCGCCTGGGCGTTGCGGCGGGAAAAGTCATAGCGCTCTCCACTGGGGTTTTGATCCCCGTAGCTGCCACCGTCAATCGTCAGCTTGCCGTGGGCGCCCTCGGGAATCGGTCGGGTAATAACGTTGACGACACCGCCCATTGCAGAGCTGCCGTATTGTGCCGAAACCGCGCCCTTGACGATTTCGATGCGCTCAATGTCGAGAGTGGCGATCTGGGTGACGTCAACTGAAGAGCCGGTGGTGGCGGTGACGGGTAGGCCGTCAATCAGGATCAGCACTCGGTCGGCATTAACACCCTGCATCCAGACCTCGTAACCGGATTTGCCGTGGATCTGGCGCAGTTGCAAGCCCTGGACATTTTCAAGGGCGTCTTTGAGATCGCGAGCGTGGGTGTTCTCGATTTCTTCCTGTGTGACGACCTCGGTGCGTACCGGAGTATCACTGACGGTTCGTGGGGTTCGTGTTCCCGTGACCACGACCTCATCAAGATACAGGCGCGACAGCATTGAGGGGTTCTCAGGCTTTGCGTCTGCCGCACTACTGACAAGCGGCACGAAGCCTGCTCCTGCCACCAGCGCAATTAATCCCGGGCGCCACTGCAAGCCAGGTAACAACATAGGGGGATCCTGTTAATAAATGCTAACAATAATGCGAACGATTATCATTAAGACTGATAGGTGTGTCAACTATGACAACAGACTGATGCAGGGCGAGGGTGGATCTTAAAATGGTGAGAGTGCAGGCAGAGGCGAGTTACCACGCCGAAATGGCCGTCCTGCCCGAGCGCCGGGCTGCTCGGCAGGAGGTTGGTTAAGCTGTTCAGGCGCAGTCAGATCGCCTCTGAAATGAGCTGTTTTCGGTGGCTATGCCAGTGGAAGCTTGTGTCCGACGGGCTTGGCGTGACCACAGTTTCTCGTGGAAGAAATAGGCGACGGTGTTAATGGCTGGTTCAACCATTGCTATCAAACTACCCACAATGATGTCGCCGGTGAGCAGGTATGCGACAGTAAACGCGACCGTAAAGTGGGTAATGGCGAATGTGATCGTTTTCAGTAGCGATTGATCCATCCCATTGCCGTGGTTATGGATAAAGTGACTTAATACGCTCATGAGACTCCCCGGATGAATGATGATAGCGGTCGCGGATTGCGGTTAAACCTTGAGAGCCATTAGATAGTGAATGAGAATCATTTTTAAATTCATTGATTGTTTTAAATCTATAGCTTCAGGCTATTTACAAAAGTCTGGATGGCACGGTCTCAGGATAGGGTTTTGCTATTGGAATTATGTTGACAATAAATTATGTTTTTATCGCTGTTAATCCTAAGATTTCCTTCAAGATAATTTAAAGTTCACTTATCGGTGAGCGTCTAAAGGAGTAAACGTATGAGCACCAATCTGATTGGCCTGGACACCGCCAAAACACAGCAATTGGCGAATGATCTCAACGATCTTCTGGCGAACTACCAGATTTTTTACATGAATGTTCGCGGTTATCACTGGAACATCAAGGGCTCCAATTTTTTCGAGCTGCATGTGAAGTTTGAAGAACAGTATGACGACTTGCTGCTGAAAATTGACGAAGTGGCTGAGCGCATCCTGACACTGGGCCATCGCCCTGCTCACGCCTACAGCACTTACATTGAGCGCTCTGATGTGGAAGAGCGGAAGGACGTCAGCGACGGCAAGACTGCTGTGCAGCATATCGTCGAAAGTTTTGCCAAGCTGATCAAGAAGCAGCGGGAAATTCTGAACACAGCTGGAGAGGCCCAGGATGAGGGGACGGTAGCGCTGATGAGCGATTACATCTCCCAGCAGGAAAAAACTGTCTGGATGTATCGCAGTTACCTCGGCGAGTAACGTCTCAAGGGTGATAGCCGCTCGGCAGTGATAAGCAATTTGGGCTTCTGTTGAGCGACTCCTGAGCACTGAAACACATAAAAGCCACCCCGGGCGCCCGGCGGTGGCTTTTTTAATTGTCCGTGTCACGTTTTGTCTGTGTGTCACTTGGTTGTCACGATACTGAAACCTGTCGTCTATAGCGTCCTGTGAGCACTTTGTTGGCGCTTACCTTCTTTCAGACGAGGCATTATCGTAATGATGAAACGGACGTTATTTTCCCTGGCAATTGCCGCTGCAACTTTTGCTCTGACCGCTTGTAATGACAGTAGCGACGATGCTCCGGGCGGTGATTCAACTTTGCCCGCGACTGAAGCACACCGTTCGGTGGGTATCGAGCTGTCAGTGCTGAGCAGCTATCGCACAGGGCTGGTCGCGGGTGGAGATTCGGCTGCGGAGATTGTCTCGTACGATCCGGTCAATCATCGACTGTTTGTGATTAATGCCGCGAATGTGTCCGTCGATGTGCTGGACATGAAAGATCCCGCCGCACTGTCAAAAATGAGCACCATTGATGCAAGCATTGAGGGTGGCTCGGCAAACAGCGTTGCGGTGCAGGGTAATCTGGTTGCGGTCGCCATCGAAGCTAACGTCAAGCAGGCCAACGGCAAGGTCGTTTTTTATAACCTCACAGACCTGCAGAAAGTGGGCGAAGTTGAAGTGGGCGCGCTGCCGGATATGGTGGTCTTTACGCCGGATGGCAACAAGGTGCTGGTGGCCAATGAAGGTGAGCCCAATTCCGACTACACGGTTGATCCGCAAGGCTCCGTCAGCGTGATTGATCTGTCTGCCGGTGTTGCAGGTGCCACGGTAAAAACGGCTGACTTTACGGCATACAACGGTCAGGAGACGCAGTTGCGTGCTAACGGCATCCGGATCTTCGGACCGGGCGCCAGTGCGGCTGAAGACTTTGAACCGGAGTATATCGCGGTCGCGCCAGACGGCTCTAAAGCCTGGGTGACCCTGCAGGAGAATAACGCGGTAGCCGTGCTGGATCTGGCGACCGATACCATCACACAGGTTCTGCCGCTGGGCTACAAGGATCATATGCTGGCCGGCAATGAGCTGGATCCGAGTGACCGTGACCTGAACGCCTCAGACAAGGACGGTGCCATTCATATTGCGAACTGGCCTGTGCTGGGGATGTACCAGCCAGATTCAATCTACAGCTACAGCGTAGCGGGCAAGACCTACTATGTGACTGCCAATGAAGGCGATTCCCGCGATTACGACGGCTTTACAGAAGAGTTTCGGGTCAAGGATCTGACACTCAAAGCAGGCAGCTTTGCCGCCTTACCCGATTTGCAGGAAGATCATGAATTGGGTCGCTTGCGTGTCACGGCGACACTGGGAGTCAGTAACGGGTGTGACCCCTCATCGGTGACAACCGATATCGAAGCGGACTGCGAATACGACACACTGTATGCCTATGGCGCCCGGTCATTTTCCATCTGGTCGGATGATGGTGCCCAGGTTTTTGACAGTGGATCGGATTTCGAGCGCATTACTGCCGAAAAAATTCCCGATAACTTCAACAGCACCAACGACGAAAACGACAGCTTTGACAGTCGCTCCGACGACAAGGGGCCTGAACCGGAAGGGCTGGTATTAGGGCAGATCGAAGACCAGACGTTTGCGTTCATCGGTCTTGAACGGGTTGGTGGCATTATGGTGTATGACATCACCGATCCCGTCTCCCCGGTCTTTGTTCAATACATCAACAACCGTGATTTCGGCGCCAGCGAAACTGATCTGCTGAGCGATATGGCAGGGGATCTGGGGCCGGAAGGTTTGTACTTCATCGCCGCTGATAAAAGCCCGACGGGAGAGCCATTGCTGGCGGTGGGGAACGAAGTCAGCGGTTCAACCACTCTCTACCGCATTGCGGTCACCGAGCTGGCTGGCGAAGCCGATACGGCGACAGAATAGAACTGCGGTGGAACGCGCGAGTATCTGTGCTTAAGTCGTTGATACGGAAAAGGAGCCGGGAAGCGCCTTTTCCGTTCAATTCCTGTTGATTCAGTGCCCGGATCACACCGCGGCTTTTAGCGCCGGCACATCGGTATGCAGAAACCACTTTTCAGTGACCACTTTGCGGGTAAACCAGTGTGAGCGCATCAGGCCGCTGGCAACTGAGGATTTGACCCAATCGGGTAGCTGCCAGCCGTTACCATGATCAAGAGCCCTGCGGCCAAACCTGTCTGCAATGGCCTCGCCGTAGCGCTGGAGATTCTGGGCGCTGAAGTCCGGTGCCCGACGAATCGTCCCGGCAGCCAGCAGTGCGGATTCTATGGCCGGGCGGATACCTTCGCCGCTCTGGGTGTAGGCGAGCCCGGCGGCATCGCCGATCAGCATAATGCCATCGTCCACCAACTGCCGGTCGGCGTGGGCATAGAGCAGATAAGCGTGACCCTTGAATCGGCCTGGAAGATCGTCAGGAATCCGGCCCTGTTGTTTCATGTCGTCGACAAAAGCATTGAGATGGTCGCTGAGCTTGTGGTTGTCTTCGCGGCCCAGTCCGATGTTGAGGAAATTGCCTTTGCGGAATACCCAGGCATAACCTTTCAGATCACGGCAGAACCACAACTCCGGTTGCTCGCCCTGAGCCCGGCAGAGAGAGGCCTGGGCATCGGTCATTTCAAATTCAATTTCCTTGGCGGTGACGGCGGTTTCGTGAGAGCCGGGGCCTTCGCCGAGCTCGCGCGCAACCGGGCAGAAATGCCCGCCGGCGCCCACCAGCAGCGGGGCTTGCCATTGCCCGTTGATCGTCCAGTTATCGCCATCACGGGTTATGGTTTTCACCGGGGTGTCGAGCACCTTGTCCACGTCAACCCGGCTGAGCAAGTAGTCGTCAAACTCGCAACGGCGAATGCCGTAGCTGACAGGCGCCGTACCATGGTTATTGTCCACGGCGGGTTGGCCCATCATGCCAATACGAAAGCCGGTGATCGGTTGCAGTATCCGGTCTTTGCGATAGTCCTCGATATCAAGGCCGAGACTCTCGATCACTGCGGGTGTAACCCAGCCGGCGCAGGTTTTGTCTCTCGGAAAGCGTGCCTTGTCGATAATCAGAATCCGTTTGCCGCTGTTTCTGAGCCCCCAGGCCAGTGTAGCCCCCGCCGGTCCACCGCCAACGATAATCAGATCATAGTGATTGTCAGTCTGTTGCATGTCACAGCGCCTCCGGTGCGGCCGGCTTGTCGTAGAGGTGTTTGCGGTTACGCGGGACACTGTTGTTCTCGCCGTGAGCAAACACCACCTGAAACAGCTGCAGTGAACTGGCGTGAAAAGCAGCGATGGAGCCCGCCAGATACATCCGCCACGCCCGGGTAAAGTGTTCGTCATACATCGCGGATACCTCAGCGCTGTGGGCTTCGAAGCGTTTAAGCCAGTCTTCGAGGGTGTGGGCGTAATGCAATCGCAGGTTTTCGACATCCAGCACTGAGAAGCCGCCATTTTCACACAGGGTCATGAACTCGGCGATGCTGGGGGGGTAGGCGCCGGGGAAGATGCGTTTCTCAATCCAGGCATTCATCTGCATCGGCCGGTTGCGGCCAATACTGTGCAGTAGTGCCAAACCTTCAGGCTTCAGTGCACGACTGATAACGTCAGACATGTCGGCGTAATGGCTCTTGCCCACGTGCTCCAGCATACCGACGGACACAAAGGCATCGTACTGGCCGCTGATGTTGCGGTAGTCGTCTTCGATATAGTCAATCAGGTGATCAAGCTGCTGGCGCTTGGCTTCGGCACGGGCGTAGGCCAGTTGCTCCCGGGAAATGTTGTAGGCGTGCACTTTAACGCCGTAATGACGCGCCATATAACGCGCCAGCCCGCCCCAGCCGCAACCTGCTTCGACTACTGTTTGGCCCGGCTTCAGGCGGAGCTTTCGGCAGACGTGCTCGAGTTTGGCGAGCTGGGCCTGCTCCAGCGTCAGGTCATCGGACTCATAGTAGGCGCAGGTATATTGCATGGCTTCGGTGTCGAGCCACATCTGGTAAAACTCATTCCCGAGATCATAGTGGTGGTGAATGTTCTCACGGGCTTCGCTAAGGCCGGTGGAGCGGGGTGCATGATTGGCCCACAGCCGTTCCAGCCAGCGTGGCCAGTTATCGCGTGCGCTATGTGTTGAGCGATAAAGCAGTATCATCAGTTCTGGCAGATCACCTGTTACTTCCAGCCTGCCACTGCTGTAAAGGTCGCCAAAGGCGAGATTGGGATTCGCCAGCAGTTGCATCAGGGCCTTGGGATCACGCAGGGTGAGCGTGAACTGCGTCAGCTGATTTTCCAGCTTGACCGAAGCGCCATCCCAGAGTTCAAACCGCAAGGGCGGACTTCCGGCAAGCTTGAGCAGCTTGCGCAGTAACATGCGCTCGAAGGCATTGGATGCCCTGCTGACATCATGCTCCGAAAGGGGAATGGATAGCGCGTTACTTTGACGAGACCCTGGCAGATCTGCCGTCGGAGCATCGTCGCTCGATGGACTGTTCTGGTAAGCCATTCGTACTCTCCCTGCAGTGTCGATCTTTAGCCGACTCCCCGCCCGGAACCTCATCTTCGGACGGCGTTTTTAACAGTATAGAAATTAACCAGTTAAAGTCACAACCCAATGTGGCTATTTCGTAGCTATCGCACTCATAGACTGCTCAAATAGCGTTTCGACCTGTCATGATTCGATAGTGTGACATCGGCATGCGTCGCAGCCTTTGCTAGCCATGATGCGCAGGTACGGCATAACCTGTGCCAAGTGAAGGCCGAACGGGCCACCTGATAGAAAACTTCAAACGGACATCGCCATGACAGAGAAAACGCCCCGGGAAAATGATCTCAACTCGAATGAGAAACGGGATGCGCGCCAGCGTGAGGCGCCAAGTGCTGCGGTAGTTTACGAGGCTATCCGCAGGGAAGCCGAGTCCGAGCTGAGCCGACCGCTGGTGGGGCTGGGCTGGTCTGCGCTGGCGGCCGGGTTGTCGATGGGGTTCTCGCTGGTGGCTCAGGCGTTGCTATACAGCTACACCCCTGAGGCGACCTGGCGACCGATTATCAGCAGCTTTGGTTATTCCATCGGCTTTCTGTTTGTCATTCTTGGTCGCCAGCAACTGTTTACCGAAAACACGCTGACACCGGTGCTCGAGGTATTGCGGGTTCGCAAGTGGGTGACGGTGGCAGGCACGCTCAAGCTGTGGCTGGTGGTGTTGCTGTGTAATATGATCGGAACGGCAATCTTTGCCATCGCGTTGTCATATTTTGATGTACTTGATCCGAAGATTAACGACGCCCTCAGTGCCATTGCGGCCCGGGAGTATGAGTTTCCATTCGGCACCATGTTTGTGCGGGCGATTTTTGCGGGTTGGCTGGTGGCCCTGATGTTGTGGCTGATGCCCTTTGCCGAAACAGCCCGGGTAGGTGTGATTATTCTGGTGACCTACGTCATCGGGCTGGCGCACTTTCCCCATATTGTGGCGGGGTCGGTGGCGGCCCTTTATGGCGTGTTCCAGGGTGATTTCAGCATGACAGAATTCTTCACGCTGTTTTTTACGCCCACCCTGCTGGGGAATATGGTAGGTGGCATCATGCTGGTGGCAGCGGTTAACTATGCGCAGGTGGCTTATAGCGGGTCTGACAAGGCCACAGGCAAAGCCTGAGCGAATTCTGAAGATCGCACTCTGACAGGCGACGACCGGAGACGGGCGGCTGGTAATGGAGCGAAGATGAAAGCGGCAGTACGTCTTACTCGATTATGTATCGGTGGCTGCATTCTCCTGTTGTGCAGTCTGGGGTCAGCAGCCTCGGCGCAGACCCTTCGTATCGTGACCGAAGCCTGGCCACCGCTGATCAAGGTCAATGATGGCGTGTCCGGTGGTCTGATCTGGGAGATGACAATCGCAGTACTGGCGCAGATGGATGTTGAGGTGACACTGGAGTTCGTTCCCTGGCGCCGGGCACTTTACCTGGTGGAGCGGGGACAGCGTGATGCGGTGCTGGCGGCGGGTCGATCGCCGGAGCGTGACGCGGTGATGCGCTTTCCAAGCGAGCCGCTGCTGCTGAGTGAAACTGTGATTTTCTCGCGGGCAGACCATCCGGTCCAGTTCGAGGGTGTTGAAAGCCTTAATGGCATGACGGTAGGGCTTTCGGCCGGCTACAGTTACTCCAGAGAGATTAGCGAGGCGTCCGGTTTTGAGCGGATTGCGGCGCCCAATGTAGCGGCCGGGCTTGAACTTCTGATGCGTGGCCGGGTAGACGCGTTTATCGTGAACCGCGAAGTGGGCTGGTATGAAGCGCGGCAACGGGGGATCGCGTCGCAGCTGGCGACGTCAGATCAGCTCGTTAGCGGCGGCCCGGTTTATCTGGCTTTTGCCCTGGATGTGCCTCAGTCATTCGTCGATGAGTTTGATAACGCACTGCGCGCATATCACCAAACGACAGGGTATCGATTGATGATGGGGCAATACGAGGCGCCGAAGTAACGTTGGTCTGGCGTTGGTCTGGAAAGGGGCGTGAGTATGTCGGTTATAGCGTTTACAAAAGACGAAAAGGCACTGCTGGTACAAAAGCTGAAAGATTATTTTGAGCAGTCGCTGGATCAGGAGATCAGACAATTTGATGCTGAATTCCTGCTCGATTTTATTGGCGATGAAGTGGGTGTCTATTTCTATAACCGGGGTCTGTACGACGCTCAGGCGTTACTGGAACAGAAAATCGAAACCATTACCGATGGTTTCACCGAGCTTGAGAAACCGACAGCCTTTGTCAGGTAAGTCTCGGGTTTGCGGATGGAAATAGACGCCTGACGTTCGCCGGTCAGCGGTTTGAGCCAGACTGTTCGATCGAATCAACCAGGGTTTCAATTGTCCTCATGGCGCGTTGCTTCCACGCTGACATATCGGCCAGCAATGAAACCGCATGATTCTTCAGGCTGACGAAGCCATGCACCACAGACCAGATCTGAATCGCCGCATCCTGTTTTTCCGCTTGAGTCGCTGACGCTGGCAGCAGCGACCCGACAAGCCGGGTCAGCTGGTTAAAGGCGTGCTCGCCGGCATCCCGGGCCTCGGCTGATGGCATATAGCTGCCGTCAAGTTCGCTGAAAATCAGGCTGTAGTAGGCCTCGTAGCGCTCCGCATTATCCAGATAGTTCTGTGAGGCTTCGAGCACGGCTTCCCGCGGGGGCCGGCCCTCTGTCTCCACGTCCATTGCCCGCGATACCGATTGAAACCCCTCGATGTAAAGCGCATCCAGAATCCCCTGCTTACCTTGAAAGTAGCTATAGATCCCGATAGTCGAAACACCGCCCCGTTTGGCGATTTCGCGAACACTGAGCGCCCGGGTGCCTCCTTCGAGAAAGAGTGCGGAGGCAGCGGCGAGGATATTGGCTTTTGCATCGTTCATTTCACTATTGTACTTGACGCAGCATAACAATGTTATATTCTCATGGCATATAACACTGTTATGGCGCAAAACAGGGGGGAAGGGTATGAAAGAGCAGATGCTGGAAGCGGATTATCTGATTGTGGGCAGCGGGGCCGTCGGTATGGCGTTTGCCGATACGCTACTGACTGAAACAGATGCCACCATCATTATTGTCGACAAGTATCAGAAACCGGGTGGCCACTGGAACGTCGCTTACCCTTTTGTCACCCTGCATCAGCCTTCCGCCTACTATGGTGTGAGTTCAAAAGAGTTGAGCAAGGGCCTGCGGGATGAAGTGGGTTTGAACAAGGGGCTCAACGACCTGGCCTCCGGCGCTGAGGTCTGCGCTTATTATGATGACGTGATGCGCCATCAGTTTTTGCCGTCAGGCCGGGTACAGTATTTTCCCATGTGCGAGTATCAGGGCGAGGGGCGGTTTGTTTCGATGCTGACGGGTGAGTCCTGGCAGGTGTCGGTGAACAGGAAAACCGTAGATGCAACCTATCTGAAAACATCCGTGCCATCCACGCATAAGCCGGGATTTTCAATCGCAGACGGCGTGCGCTTTATGCCGCTGAATGATCTGCCCAAAATAAATAGGCCGCCGTCCGGATACGTGGTCATCGGTGGCGGTAAAACGGGTATTGATGCCTGCCTTTGGTTGCTCGAAAACAGAGTCGATCCTGATCATATCCGCTGGATTGTTTCGCGGGATGCCTGGTTGCTGGATCGACAGAATACCCAGCCGACCGACGATTTCTTTGCCTCGACCATTGGCTCAATGGCAGCCCAGTTTGAGGCCCTTGCAAAGGCGGAATCTATTACGGGCCTGTTTGATAACCTGGAGGCGGCTGGCGTATTGCTGCGGCTGGATCCCGAGGTGCGGCCTTCCATGTTTCATGGGGCAACGGTGAGCCGGCAGGAGTTGAACGAGTTGCGGCGAATCCGGAATGTTATCCGGCTCGGTCGGGTTGAGCGCCTGGAAAAGGACACCATTATCCTTGAGCAGGGGCGCGTGCCGACCGACACTGGCCAGGTTCATATTGACTGCTCGGCAAGTGCCATCACCAACCTTGAAGTGAAGCCCGTATTCGCCGGTGATGTTATCACGCCACAAACCGTGCGCTCCTATCAGCCCGTGTTCAGTGCTGCGTTTATTGCCCACGTTGAGGCCAGCTATGAAGGGGAAGCGAAAAAGAATCAGCTGTGTCATGTTGTGCCGCTACCGAATCACGATACCGACTGGATCAAGATGATGGCCGGTCTGATGATGAATCAGTACCAGTGGTCACAGGACAAAGCCCTGCGCCAGTGGCTGACGGAGAATCGGCTGGATGGTATGAGCCGCATGATCCGGGATGCCAGCAAGGATGACGTTGAAAAACAGGCGATCATCAAACGCATGAAAAACAACGCGATGCCGGCGGTAGCCAAGCTTCATCGCTTTATGGCTGAGCTAGGTTAGTCTTCAAGGGGAATCCGATATGCCTGAGTTTCAAATACGCAAAGACCATTTTCTGACAAACCGGCTGATTGAGACACCCGAAACGGAGCAGATACCGGCGATTGTTGAGGGTGAAGTGGTGGTCAAAATTGATCGCTTTTCATTTACCGCCAACAACATTACCTATGCTGCTGCCGGTGATCAGTTGGGGTACTGGCAGTTTTTCCCGCCGTCGGGTGAAAACACGACAGACTGGGGCGTTATCCCCGTTTGGGGCTTTGCCGATGTCGTGGAGTCCAGGGCAGAGGGTATTCCGGTTGGCGAGCGATTATTCGGTTATTTTCCGCCGGCGAGTTACCTGAAGATGTTGCCTGTAGGCGTATCCGAACAGCGCTTGATTGACGGCGCGCCTCACCGCTCGACATTACCTCCGGGCTATAACAGCTACAGCCGGGTGGCGGCAGAGCCGGGCTATGACAGCAGCATGGACAATGAGCGTATGTTGCTGTGGCCGTTGCATATCACGTCATTCTGTCTGTGGGATGCATTGCAGGAAAAGGATTGGTATGGCGCCCGTCAGGTCGTCATTCTGAGCGCCTCAAGCAAGACCAGCATCGGTCTTGCCTATGCGCTGGATGCTGACCCTGATGCGCCACCAGTGATTGCTGTGACATCAGAGCGCAATCTCGATTTTGTCGGCAAGCTAGGGTTGTACCGGCAGTGTGTCAGCTATGACGATCTCGCCGCCATAGATGCGGATGTGCCGACTGTGATCGTCGATATGTCGGGCAATGGCGAGGTTCTGGGTCGCCTGCACTCCCGTTTGGACGACAACATGATGTTCTGCATCAATGTCGGTCTGACTCACTGGGATGAAGCTGCACCCGGTGAAGGTGTGAACAAACAGCGTAGCGAGTTTTTCTTTGCGCCGGGTCATATCCAGAAGCGAATGAAAGAATGGGGGCCGGCAGGATTTGCCAGCAGGTCGTCGACGTTCATGCGCGAAACGACCCTCAAGTGCCGCAGCTGGCTGCGACTCAAAGATGTTGAAGGGCTCGATGGACTGGCCGGCGTTTATCCGGATGTCTGTGAGGGACGGGTAGCGCCGGATGAAGGTATTATCGTCAAACTCTAGCCCGTGAGTCCTGAAGCCGGAGCGCGATTGCCTGCTCCGGCTTCAGGTGCTTGAGAGGTTACCACCACACCTCGGCTTGTGCGCCAAAGGTCAGGCCATCACCCTCGTCGGGGCCAATGGAGTCGCTGGCGGCGTTATAGGCATCTTCGTTCCAGTTGGCATAAGTCGCGAACAGTCTGAGTTGCGGTCGAGCGAAGAACTTGGCGCTGGGCGACCACTGTTGCGCAATGGTCAGTTTCTGCAGGTCCCGGTCATCTTCTCCGGCGGCCTCCGGCGATACGCGATCAAGGCCAATCTCCACTGCTGTGCTCATCCGCTGTGACCAGTAATACGTAGGGCGCGCACCGAGCGACATCCAGGTCGCGCCCGTGTCGTTTTTCATGCTGGTATCCTGGTAAATGCCGACATAGAACATGTCCATGCTGCTGCCCATCGGAATCACGCCATGGTCGATGACCCGGAACATGTCGCCATCATTGAGGGCGTTGCTGTTGGCGACCCCTTTGCTGCCATTCAGGCCTGCAGAGAGGTTGCGAACCAGTGAGTCGGTGGCGTATTGGAATGTCAGTTTATTAAAGCCACCAAAGAAATCCGTCTGATGGTGCTCGGTTGTCACCATGAAGCCGTCCTGATCATCGATGCCCTTGTCTTCCTGGGCGTCGTTCAGGTTCGCCTGGCCATAGTCCACGCCGATTTCCAGGGTGCCGTTTGGGTTCACGGGAAGATCGGTCCAGCGTATATCGATAATGTCATTGGTAACGGTATTGATGTCATTTGGGTCCAGCACTACTTCGTCACTGGTTTCGTCATTGGCTGAGCGGGTCCAGGCGACGTGCAACAGGCCCGTTCCCACATCAATGTCCTGCAGGCCGGCACCGGGGCCGGAGACATCCCAGTAGTAAAAGTCATTGATATGGATATCGTGACGCTTGTAGTAGCGTTTACCAATCCACAGCATCGAGCCGGGAAGCGACTCAATGACATTGGTGCCTTGCACGTTGAACTGGCGCACACCGATATTTGCATCATCCCCGCCGGTAAATTCCTCGTCATTCTCCTGATTCGTCACATAGGCGATCATCGAATCTACATAAAAACTGGTGTCACCCTCGCTAAACACCTCGTCACCTAATTGAATTTCTGCATAGGTCTCGCACTCGTTCCCCAAGCGGTATTTCGAAACGCCGGGGGCGGAGAAGCACGCCTGGTCGCCACCGCCTACGGTGGAGCCGATTCCTGACCTGAAATACCCTTTAAAATCAACGGCTAAAGCTGTGCTGGAAATGAGTGCTGTCGCGATGGCGACAGAGAGTTTTGTGTGATTGCGAATGGCACGTTTGTTGTTCTGGCTCATGATTGCTGTCCTGCTTTTGTTGTTAGATAGACTTCGGACGCCGCGGCAGGCTCGTTTCACCAGTGAACTCGGGTTCCCTGTTCAACGGGCGGATACGGGCGTTTTCTCATTCTTCAGCGATCCCTCGGGGGAGTACCTCGAGGGCGTACTTTGAAGAATTGAAAGTAAAACTACATATAAAAACCGTATAAATAAAGAAAATTTGGGTAAAAAATACGCAAAATAACGTAGTTTTTTTTGGAAAGGGGCTGGTGCCGTTACCTTAAGCCCGCGGTAGCGGGTGCTGGGCGTCAGTTTTGAAGCCGGTTCGAGAATCAAAACAGTGGCGCGAAACCTGCGATTTTTATTATCGCCGGCCGGCGTAACCCGAAGCGGTGCGGGTCAGTTGCATTTGCCTGCGCAAGCATCTGACGGCGTCTATATTGGAGGGGGAAATGGCAGTTTCGTTATTCGTCGTTTCAAACAAGTAGCGATCGCAGGAGGGTGGAATGGAAAACCTTGAACGTATGGAGGGGCAGTGTCTGTGTGGCAAAGTTACAGTGACGGCGGGGCGCCGGGATGCGGTTGAAGCATGCCATTGCGGTATGTGTCGGCAATGGGGCGGCGGGCCCTACCTGGCGGTGCACTGTGACAGCGACGTGCAGTTTCTCGGCTTGGAAAATATCACTGTCTACAATTCGTCAGATTGGGCGGAGCGTGGTTTTTGCAGCGAGTGTGGTACACATCTGTTCTATAAATTGAAGGGTGCTGACGAGTACGCCATTCCGGCGGGGCTGTTTCAAAGTGGTTCCGGTTTTTCGATGACGTCGCAGATCTTTATTGATCGTAAACCCGGATATTACAGTTTTGCCAATATCACCCCGGAGATGACCGAAGGTGAGGTGTTTGCCCGGTACACGCCCTGATCAGGGCTGCAGCGGCAAGGGCGGCAACCTCCACCATCGCGCTGTTACAGTGGATAGTTGCTGCCAAAAGAGCCTCTTTATCAGCCCTGCTTCATCTTGTCCGTATACGGCGGCCAGCCCAGAGGTTTGCCGGCCAACAGGTGCAGGTGAATATGGAAAACAGTCTGGCCGGCCTGCTCGTTGCAATTCATCACCACGCGGTAGCCGTCGTCGGCAAAGCCCATGTCTTTGGCGAGCTTGTTGGCCACCACAAACAGATGTCCAACGAGTTCGCGATCGCCGGATTCAATGTCGTTGATAGTGGCGATCTGCTTTTTGGGAATAATCAGCAGATGTACCGGTGCCTGCGGATTGATGTCGCGGAACGCGAGACTGATGTCGTCTTCGTAAACGATGTCTGCAGGAATTTCGCGATTGATGATCTTGTCGAAAATGGTTTCCGCCATACTGAAAAGCTCCTTGTGATACGGCTGGTATCAGTCGTTGAATTATCGCCTATGGTCCGGGAACGCTGAGGGGACCAGGTGTTTCTGTTTGCCGCGTCCGCTCTCTTTGGCTAGCCGCGATTCATAAAGGGTAGTCGTGGCGCACGGTCGATCAGTTGGCGGATCGGCAGCGGCAGTTGGGCATCAATACCCATTGCGTAGCGCGTCACCTGTTGCTTGGCGAATGGCAGCGAGTTGGCGAGTGCCAGGCCGATGTTGCGGGCCAGATGGAGTGGCGGTGTCTGATTGCTGAATGCGTGATAGAACAGGTCCATCGCCAGCATCATGCGCCGGTTCGCCGGCTTGCGTACTGACTGATAATGCGCCAGCCCGGAAGCAGTGGCCAGTGGTTGTCCGGCCCGGCGAGCTTCCACCAGCGTCTGTTGCAGGGCTTCTGCGTCCTGGAACCCCAGGTTCACGCCCTGACCGGCCAGCGGGTTAATGGTATGAGCTGCATCGCCTACCAGCACCACGCGATTCACGAAATAGGATTTTGCGTGCTGACGAGCCAGCGGAAAACTGGCGCGGCCGGCCACCTTGACCAGTGGTGGCAAATCCTGTGGGAAGGCGCGCTGAATATCGCTGATCAAGGCGTCCTCCGGCAAGGCTTTCAGTTCGCTGAGGCGTGCAGGGGTGTCGTACCACACCAGCGACCCCCAACTGTGTTCTGCTGCACCATCGGGCTCTGCGCTATGGAGCGGCAAAAATGCGCGAGGCCCGCTGGGATGAAACGCCTGCCAGGTGATGTCCTGTGGTGAACCGGCGTATTGAACGCTGATCACCATCGCCTGTTGCGCGTACTGATCGCTGGTGGTGCCGATACCGGCCAGTTGGCGGATCTGGGATCGGGCCCCGTCTGCACCGACCAGCACCTCTGCGGTCAGTGTCCGCCCGTCGGTCAATGTCAGTGTGGCGGCATCTGCACCATTGTCGATCGCACTCACGGTAACATCTGTAAGCCGTGTGATCCGTTCATCGCTGCCGGCCTGATCCCAGAGTGCGCGCTGGGTGACCCGGTTTTCGACGATATGCCCCAGATGCCTCCGACCGAGATCGGCTGCATCGAATGTGGTTCTGGCAAGTGGTTTTGTTATCAGGTTGGACAGCGGATGTTGGCTGGCGTCCCAGACTGAGAGTCGGCGATAGGGCGTGAGCCGCATGGCACTGATGCGGGACCAGACGCCAAGGCGGCTCAGATAGGTTTCGGTGCCGGCACTGAGCGCCGACACCCGAAGGTCTGGCGGATCTTCGGGCGCGAATGGCGCGGGGGTTTCGCGGTCAAGCAGGGCGACGGTCAGTCCCGCCTGAGCGAGGCCGTTAGCCAGCGCCGCGCCGACCATGCCGGCCCCTACAATGATCACGTCAAAACTTTGCGTCATGTCCCGTTCCCCGTTCGAATGGCCTCATATTAGAGGCCGCGGGGGTCGGTCGCAAACCCTGTTGCCGGTTCTTTTGTCCGTTCCGGTCGATGCTTCAGGACACTTTGCGCAGCCAGGCCGGGCAGGGAGCATCCGGGCGCTTGAAGCCCTTGTTGATGACCATCGGTGAAACCAGACGCAGGAAATCCCGGGTGGCCATGCGCATGGATTCGCCATGGCTGCCGGCAGGGAATGCCAATTGAGGCTGGGTGGTCAGGGCTTCGCAACAGTAGACGGTCATCCCGAACAGGTTGCCGAAGGGCGGCATCGCGCCCACCTCGCAATTCGGAAAGCGATCCTTGAACTCATCTTCATCCGCAAGTTGCACGAAGTCGGTGTCAAGCACGCGGCTGAGCTGGTCCCAGCGTATCCGCCAGGTAGCAGGCATCACCACCATCGCCATTTTGCCATCCAGTTCAATGATGACGGTTTTGACGACTTCGCCACTGCCAAGACCGGCGTGCTGCGACAGTTCCTGCGCAGTGAACGCAGGGGAGTGGGATAGGCAGGTATAGTTGACTGCCTGACTATCAAGAAATTCCTTTAATTGCTGTACCGGCATAAGACACCCTCCTACCAGCAGCGACAGCACTTACCCCTGCACAATATCGACCACAATTTCTGGTTACAGGAGCCGTTGAGCAGGGAGCCACCTGTTTCATTGGCAAGCATAGTAGAGGCAGGGCGGAAGACGAAATTACAATTTGGTGAATGGCGACTGGTGCGGGATGCCCGGTATCGCAACGCCGCGTCCGGGTAGGTTTGAGCGGATGTAAGTCTATGAAATAAATGGCCCGGCGGGGTGCCGGGCCATTTCGTATTAATCCTGTTTTGTTTCGTAAACGTGGATGTCGCGTTGCGGGAACGGAATGGATACGCCCTCGGCATCGAATGCCTTTTTCACGCGCTCGTGCATGTCCCAGTAAAACGGCCAGAGATCCCCGGCTTTGACCCAGGCACGTACGATCAGGTCAACCGAGCTGTCGCCCAGTGCGCCGACAACGATCAGCGGTTCGGGATCTTTCAGCGAACGGGGATCTTCTTCGATCAGGCGCTTGCAGATTGCCTTTGCCTTGTCGATGTCGTCGCCGTAGCCGATCCCGAACGTCATGTCGCAGCGGCGGTTTTCATAGGCGCTCAGGTTCGTCAGGCTGGAGTTCGAAAGGTCGCCATTGGGAATTACGATACGGCGGTTATCGAAGGTGTTGATGATGGTGTAGAGAATCTGGATTTCGACGACTGACCCCAGAAAGCCCTGAGCTTCGATCGTGTCACCGACTTTGAACGGCTTGAAGATAAGAATCAGCACGCCGCCGGCAAAGTTGCCAAGGCTGCCCTGCAATGCCAGGCCGATGGCCAGGCCGGCAGCACCGATCACCGCGATAAACGAAGTCGTTTCAATACCGACCATCGAAGCGACCGAGATCAGCAGCATGATCTTGAGGATGGCGCTGATCAGGCCGCACATGAACTTGTTCAGCGTCGGGTCTTTGGCTCCGAGCTTTCTGTCCAATACGCCGATCACCCGCTTTATAAGCCACAGACCGACTATCAGTGTGATGATGGCCAGCAGCACTTTGGGGGCGTAAGCGATAACCATGGCGTAAGCCATTTGAACCAGTTCGGCGATCTGTCCGTCGCCTTGCATGAGGTTTTCCATGAGGACTCCTTGTAAGGGGGGGTTCCTGATTTTAAAAGCGCCTGAGGCAGATGATTCCTCATCGCACTCTGACGTTGCTTTCGGTATTGAGTGGGTTGTTACAAATGTCTACTTCGTTATAGCAGAAAAAGATGACTGAAGCGCGACGCCAATTCAATCAGTTAGGGGCATTCCACCCATTCTCCGATTCGTCGGGCGTTCCTTCAAGCCGAAGCTCGGGAAGCACAGGCGAAAGCCGGCTGGTCAGTGTTTCCCTGCCGGACGTATACGGTTCAACGAGCATTTGGATGCATTCGGTCAGGATGTTGAGCGCATGGGGCCCGGCATGTTGTTCGCCCAGTTCCGCAAGCTGGCCAGGTCGCCGCGCATGGCAATGCGGCCCTCTTTATGGCTGAGCTGGTAGTCGTACATGGGGTCGTAGTAGTCCCGTAGCAGGATTTCGATCCACTCGTCGTGGCCGTCCAGCGAGTCACCCTGCTGCTGGGCATCGAGTGCATTGACCATCACCGCGCGTAATTCCTGGTGACGTTCGCCTCCGAGCCTGCGCCGGATGCGGTCCAGTGCGCTGGTCAGGTATTCGCGAAAATTATGCCAGCCGGCGACTTCGCCATCCCGCTGAAGATAGGCCTCCAGCATGTCCGTGACGTAATCCTGCTTGATGATATCGATGCGCTCTTTGATTGTGCTTTCAAGAATCAGTAGCGGAGCTGTGAGCATCTGCTCCCTGAGATGTTCGGGGACAGCACACTGGCCTACCAAACGGCTTTCATCTTCAACGAAGATGGGGCCGGCACGACGATAACGGGCTTTTAACAGGTCGATAGCGACGCGGTTTTCAAAATCGATCTGGGTAGGTTGGGGGATCAGGGTGCGACCAAAACTTGAACCCCTGTGGTTGGCTATTCCTTCAAGATCGAGTGGGTTGGGGGTATCCAGCAGGAGTCGGGTTTTACCGGTGCCGGTCCGACCGCTGATGACGAACATCGGCAATTGCGCCGGCAGGGTTTCGAGCTGTTCTATGAGGAATCGGCGCAGGGCCTTGTAGCCCCCCTTCACCAAGGGATAATCAATGCCGGCTTCCTTCATCCACTGCTGTGTCAGGCGCGATCGCAGGCCGCCACGAAAGCAGAACAGATAGCCGTCCGGGTGCTGGGTGGCGAACCGGGTCCAGTGAGCGATGCGCTCGCTTTTGGTATCCCCCTGAACCAGCTGGTGCCCGAGTTCAATGGCCGAATCCTGCCCCTTCTCCTTGTAGCGAATGCCGACCTTGTGGCGTTCTTCGTCCGTCATCAGCGGTGCGTTCTCGGCCAGTGGGAAGGCGCCTTTACGGTGCTCCACAGGGGCACGCACATCCATCAGCGGAACGTCGTCAAGGAAAAGCTTGAGGTAGTCGTCAGTGTCCGGGCGCGTCATAGAAGGTCTGTTTGCCAGTAAGTGTGGCGGCAGTATAACTGATGCCCCGCATCTCTTCAGTCCGACCAGGGCTTTCAAAATACGGCTGTGTTTGGCCTGGCCGCGGCTCGCGACGTTTTGCATTAACCTTGTGCGGTTTGGCGGTTAGAATGCGGCATGACTAAAACTCACGATGATTTGAACGCTCGCATGGGGCGCACCCTCAGTCGGGGCCGGGTGGCCGCCAACCGACCGGCTGCCTGCCCATCCATTGAACTCTTTCTGTTTGATCCTGCGGTCCTGGAAGGGCCGTTAAGTCACGATGAAGCCCAGGCTGTTGTCGCAGAGCCGGCTTACTGGTCGTTTTGCTGGGCGAGCGGGCAGATCCTTGCACAGTACATTCTGGACAACCCGGCTTTGGTTGCAGGCAAGCGGGTGGTCGATTTCGGCGCGGGTTCAGGTGTCGTGGCCATTGCCTGCGCGCTGGCAGGAGCGGCTGAAGTCGTCGCCTGCGATATCGACGGTGACGCGCTGGCGGCGGTTGTTGCAAATGCCAGGCTCAATCAGGTCGAGGTGAAATGTTGCGATAACTGGGATGCCCGTGCTGGCGAGTTTGATCTGGTCACTGCTGCAGATGTGCTATATGACCCGGATAATCGTCCGCTACTGGACAGTTTTTGCAGGGCAGCGCCTTCAGTATTACTGGCGGATTCCCGGGTGCGCGATCTTGGTGATGAGCGCTATAAGCTGCAAATGGTGAAAGAGGGGCGCACCTGGCCGGATCTGCACGAATTTGAGGAGTTCAATCGGGTGCGTATCTATCGCGTGTCCGGCGCATAAATTTATCCGGGTAGGTACGCGCCAAGCAAGATCAGGAAAAACAGGCAAAAAAAAGGGCAACATCTGTTGCCCTTTTGTCGGAACGGGTATTCGCCTCCGTGCGAATTTGCGACATCCTGTCGCTTTGCTCCCTGATCCGGTCCCTGGATCCGTCTTTATATATGCTTTTTCTCGCCAGCATCCTAGCCAGCGATACTAATCGATCCCTTAAGCAGGAAATCCGTTTGGTCCATGCTTCCCCTCGCTTCCTGCGAGGAACCACTCCGTGTGTCGTCCTTTCCCTGTCGTCCTGACACGACCACTATACCAAGCTCAGTATTTTCTTCTTGTGACGGTGGTCTTGAAAATTGTGCGTTTAATGAGCGGCAAAGTTGAAAGGTCTTATTTTTTAACGGGTTAAATTTCAGCTCGTCTGACATAACCCCGATGCTTACGGGATTAAATCGTGTTTTCGCACATGCGTGTAGGAAATATCTCACACCGAGATGGGCGAATGTCGTTAGTTGGCGAGTTTGGGTTCCGGTCGGAACCATAGCATCAGGATGAGGCCAATGATGACCCCGATACCATCTGCGACAAGATCAAGCAGGGAAAATTCCCGGTACGCCAGCGGTGCCTGGATTATTTCTATCGTCAGACCATACGCCAGCATGGCAAGGCCGGCATAGACAGCGCGCAGTTTTGGCCAGCTCAGGCGGGCGAGAATGGTGAGTTCGATGAATGCCGCCAGATGATTGAGTTTGTCCCAGCTTGATGAGGGGATTGGATAATCGAGCCGGGTCGTCGCAAGCCAGAGAATGATCAGCATTGAGCCGAACAGCGCGAGGCGCCAGAGAGCCGTCATACGGGTGAAGCGATGGAACAGTTGCGTCATTGAAAGCAGTCCGGGTTTGTTGCGAAGAATAGCGGGCGGTATGGTCTGATGGCCTGCCATGGTATGCTCTGCGGCCACATTCTGCCAGCACAAGGCTGGTCGGGATCAGCCTGGAAACCGGGGAGGCGCATATGCTTAAAGGCAATTTCTTTCATGGGCTGGGTTACCTCGGTGAGGGGTTCCGGTTGATTCGCCAGCCCGGTTTGCGGCTTTTCGTGATTATTCCCCTTGTTATCAATATTTTCCTGTTCGGGTTGTTGTTCTATTTTCTCGCCGGCGCTTTTGGTTCGATGATTGATGCCGCTATGGGATGGCTGCCTGACTGGCAATGGCTGCAGTCGCTGGATTGGCTGTTCTGGTTGCTCTACGGCCTGGTGATCCTGCTGATGCTGGCCTATGGCTTTGTCATTGTTGCCAACCTTATTGGTTCGCCTTTCTACGGCTATCTTGCAGAGCTCACCGAAAAGCATCTCACCGGTCAGGAAGTCGCATCGGATGAGGGCTGGATGCAGCTTGTGCGGGATATTCCGCGCTCGCTGGGGCGCGAAGTGCGCAAGATCATCTATTATCTTCCAAGAGCGCTTTTTCTCCTTATCATTGGCCTGATTCCGGTGGTGAATCTGGTCGCAGCTGCGCTCTGGTTCCTGTTCAACAGCTGGATGATGTCGCTTCAGTATGTTGATTATCCCGCAGACAATCACAAGGTGAGTTTCGATACGTTACGCAGTGGGCTGGCGTCGCGTCGTTTGTCTGCCTTGGGTTTTGGATTGCCGGTCGCATTGGCGGCCATGGTGCCGATCCTGAACCTGTTTGTTGTGCCGGCGGCAGTCTGTGGTGCAACGGCCTACTGGGTGCGGGAACAATCGTCTTTCACTGAGCTCCCCGCGGTGCGCCGGGGTCGCTAGTTTTCAGTTTTCTGTTCAAAGGTAATGCGAAGCATGGATTTTGTAATTGGTCAGCGTTGGGTAAGTCACAGTGATGCCTCTCTCGGGCTCGGTATCGTCACCGATGTTTCCGGTCGCCGTGTCACCCTGGGGTTCCCTGCGGTAGAGGAAGAGCGCACCTATGCCACGGACAACGCGCCGCTGGCGCGAGTACAGTTCCAGATAGGCGACGAAATCGAGACGTTTGATGACGAAACGCTGACGGTACGTGCTGTCGAAGAGCTTGATGGTGTGCTGGTCTATCACGCGGAGGATGCTGCCGGCGAGTTGCAGCAGATTTCCGAAGTGCGCCTGGGTGGGCATGTGAGTTTTTCCGACCCCCGGCAGCGTCTGTTTGCCGGACGCTTCGACCGCAACGGCGCGTTCCGTTTGCGGATGGCGACTGTGGAGCATCAGGAGCGCCTGCGTTTGTCGGCTGCTCGAGGTCTGATCGGCGCCCGTACCAGCCATTTACCGCATCAGGTTTATATTGCCGGTGAAGTGTCTCGCCGCCACGCGCCCCGGGTGTTGCTGGCTGACGAAGTCGGGTTGGGCAAAACCATTGAAGCCGGTCTGATTCTGCATGCACAACTGCAGACCGGGCTCGCTGGCCGTGCGTTAATTGTGGTGCCTGATTCGCTGGTCCACCAATGGCTGGTCGAGATGCTGCGTCGCTTCAATCTGCGGTTCTCGATTGTTGATGCAGGCAGTTACGAATCTGACCCCGACATGCCGGCCGGTTTTGATGAGCTGGCCAGCATGTTCGCAGAGCTGAACAACGAAGATGAAGAAACCGAAGATGGTTTCGGCGCCAGAGAGAATCCATTCGAACAGTCCCAGCTGGTCATTTGCAGCCTGGACTTCCTGACCCACGATAGCCAGGCGCACGCCGATGCAGTGGCGGCAGGCTGGGACTTGATGGTCGTGGACGAAGCCCATCACCTGACCTGGTCGCCCGAAGAAGCGAGCCCTGAATATCAGGCGGTCGAGGCCTTGTCTGAAATCACCCGCGGTCTGCTGCTATTGACCGCAACTCCGGAGCAAATGGGTGTCGCGAGTCACTTTGCCCGTCTGCGCCTGCTGGACCCGGCGCGGTTCCATGACCTGGGCCAGTTTGAGCAGGAAGAGAGCCGTTACGCCGAAATCAATACTATTGTGCGCGAGCTGCAGGCGGCCGATGGCAAAGTCTCAGAGGCTCATGCCAAACAGCTCAAGGGGTGGTTGGGTGACGAGGCAGAGGCTTTGCTCCAGCGTGATGATCAGGGGCAGGCCTTGATCGACACCCTGCTGGATCGTCATGGCACCGGACGGGTGTTGTTCCGCAACACCCGGGCTGCCGTAAAAGGCTTCCCTGAGCGGCGCGTGACGCCGTCACCGTTACCTTGTCCAGAACTCTACAGCGAAGCATCCGCTGCAACCGGGCTGGATGGCCTGACGCCTGAAGCCGGATTGCCTGACGATGTCTGGCTGGCGGAGGATCCAAGAATTACCTGGCTTGAGAAAACGCTGACAGCGCTGAAACCGGCCAAAGTCGTCGTCATTTGTGCGCATGCCACCACGGCCATGGCGCTGGAACATCATCTCCAGCTGCGGGCCGGTATTCGTAGCACAGCATTCCATGAAGGCCTGAGCCTGATTGAGCGTGACCGCGCGGCGGCCTATTTCACTGAGACCGAACAGGGTGCCCAGGCGCTGATCTGTTCCGAAATCGGCAGTGAAGGGCGCAATTTCCAGTTCGCCCAGCATCTTGTGCTGTTTGATCTGCCGGCCAATCCGGATCTGCTCGAGCAGCGAATTGGCCGTCTTGACCGGATCGGGCAGGGCGAGGTGATTGATATTCACGTGCCCTACCTTGAAGGGACCAGCCAGGAAGTGCAGTACCGCTGGTACCACGAAGGACTTAACGCCTTCGGAGCCAGTTGTGCAGTGGGTGTCGCGGTGCAGCAGGCACTGTACGACCAGTGGCAGGGCCAGATTGAATCGCCGGGTGCCGGCCTTGATGATCTGGTAAAGGCGGCAAGTGCAGAGTCTTCACGCTTGCGTGAACTGCTGCAGGCCGGGCGTGACGCGTTGATTGAGCTGAACTCCTGCCGGCCTGCAGAAGCCGAAAAATTAATCGGCAACATCGAGGATGAAGAACAGTCCCAGGGTCTTCAGGACTATATGACGGAGGCGTTCGATATTTTCGGCGTGGAAGTCGAGCCCCATACTGATCATTCCGACGTACTCAAACTGACCGAGCACATGCTGACAGGGCAGTTTCCGGAGCTGACCGACGAAGGCATGACGGTTACCTTTGATCGGCCATTTGCGCTAGAACGCGAAGACATCGCTTTCCTTAGCTGGGAACACCCGATGGTGACCGGCGTGATGGATCTGATGACCCATTCTGAGCTGGGTAATGCCGCGCTGGCGAGTCTTTCAGTGAAAGGCTTACCGCCTGGAACCTTACTGCTGGAAACCCTGTTTACGCTCCACTGCCCGGCACCGGACAGCCTGCAGCTGTCACGTTGCCTGCCGCTGGCGCCGCTGAGGTTGCTGGTGGATGTGAGCGGTAAGGACCTGTCCGCCGCGCTGCCGCACGATCGACTGAATGAGTTGTGTTCCAATATTCGCCGCCGCACTGCCCAGCAGGTGGTGCCGCAGATTCGCGCCGAGGTGGAAACCATGGCGGATCATGCGGAAGGCTTTGCACAGAGCCGGTTGGCAGATGTGCAGGCCCAGGCAGTTGAGAGCCTGAGGGCGCTGATTCAGCCGGAAATTGACCGCCTGACAGCCTTGCGTAAGGTTAACCCCGCCATCAGGGATGAAGAAATCAGCTTCTTCGAGACCCAGATGGCAGCTGGTGAAGCGGCCATCGCGCGGGCGAAGATGACGCTGAGCGGCCTCAGAGTGATCGTCTCCTCCTGATTGGTTAGCGGTCGCGATATTCAGGGTGTCGGCAGAGCGCTGGCGCCTTGAATATAAAGATGATTCCGGGTCGGGTCTCAATTTTCGCGTTTGCAACATATGTACTGGAACAGAATCATCCAATCCGGTAGTTTTGGCGTAATGCCTGTTATCCTAAAGTAGTAGATGGCAGGGGCCGGGGCTGCTCCCGCGCTGGCTAAAGCAGCAGCCCGATCCGGCGACAGATAGTGTCCTGGCAGCATGGCGGGCAACTCGATCGGATCGTCCACGCCAGGTAACAGATTCCCATTTCACGACATGGAAGACAGAGAAAGCCTATGATGACTTTTATCTTATTCGTGCTTGCAGTCGCAGGACTTCTGATGGTTTTGCGTCAGGAAGCCGGCGCCAAGCCTGCTATCGCCATTATGGCGGGATTTGGCGTGTTATCCCTGATTTTCGCATCGAACTGGCTGGCTCTGGTGCTGCTGGTCGGGGCTGCTGTTACGGCAGTTTGCGGCTTGCCGGGCCTGCGACGCTCCTGGCTGACGCCGCGAGTGTTCGCCATGTTCAAGAAGGTGGCGCCCAAGGTATCGGCCACTGAGAAAGTTGCCCTGGATGCGGGCACGGTTGGCTGGGACGGTGAAATCTTCACTGGCAAGCCAAACTGGAACAAGCTGTTGGTAAACCGTAACAACGGCCTGACCGATGAGGAACAGGCGTTCGTTGATAACCAGTGTGTACATGCAATCAGCAAATGCAACGCCTGGGATGTGGCGGTGGAGCGTGCTGATTTGCCGCCGGAAGTCTGGGAATTCCTCAAGAAAGAAAAGTTCTTCGGCATGATTATCCCGAAGGAATACGGTGGTCTTGGTTTCTCTGCCAAAGCCCAGTCAGCAGTGCTACAGCGTCTGGCGGGGAACGAGGTATTGATGGTCTCCGTAGGCGTGCCGAACTCGCTCGGCCCCGGCGAACTGTTGCTCAAGTATGGTACGGACGAGCAGAAAGACCATTACCTGCCGCGCCTGGCTGACGGTCGGGAAATCCCCTGCTTTGGTTTGACCGGCCCCCGTGCCGGCTCTGATGCAACCGCACTGCCGGACACCGGTATCGTCTGCAAAGGAGAATACGAAGGCAAGGAAGTGCTGGGCCTGCGCCTGAACTTCGAAAAACGCTGGATCACACTGGCGCCGATCGCCACCGTGGTGGGCCTGGCGTTCCGGATGTTTGACCCTGACGGTTTGCTGGAAGGGGAAGAGGATCTCGGTATCACCTGCGCGCTGATTCCGCGGAATACCAAGGGTATGGATATCGGTCGTCGCCATTGCCCGATCGGTTCACCGTTCATGAACGGCCCGATCTTCGGCAAGGACGTCTTCATCCCGCTCGACTTCATTATTGGCGGACCGGAAATGGCCGGTGAAGGCTGGCGGATGCTGGTTGAGTGTCTATCGGTTGGCCGTTGTATCACGCTGCCTTCCGGAGCGGCCGGTGCCGCGGCCTCGGCAGTGGGTACTGCCGGCGGCTTTACCCGTGTGCGCCGCCAGTTCAATACCCCGGTTGCGGAAATGGAAGGCGTACAAGAGCCTCTGGCGCGTATCGCCGGCCTCACGTATATCGCCCAGTCATCTGTATACCAGACGGCCAATATGGTGGATAACGGTGAGAAGCCCTCAGTGCCCTCTGCGATTCTCAAATACCACCTCACCGAAATGCAGCGTCAGGCATTGACTGATGCCATGGATGTTCACGGCGGTAAGGCGGTAACACTGGGGCCACGTAACTATCTGGGCATTGGTTTCAGCGGTACTGCCGTCTCCATTACCGTAGAGGGTGCCAATATCATGACCCGCAGTCTGATGATCTTCGGTCAGGGTGCGATCCGCTGTCATCCGTACGTGCTCAAGGAGCTTGCAGCTAAAGACAATGATGACATCAATGCCTTCGATGACGCCTTCTTCAGCCATGCCGGTCTGATCTTCGGCAATGCTGCCCGCGCCTTCACGCAGGCCTTTGGTATCGGCCGCCCGGATGTACCGTTTGACTCAGTGACACGACGTTACGCTCAGGCGGCATCTCGCTTCAGCTCAGCGTTTGGTCTCTGTGCAGATGCGGCGATGACCACACTGGGTTCTGATCTCAAGATGCGCGAGCTGATTTCGGCTCGCCTGGGTGACGTGCTGGCAAATCTGTACATGATCTCAATGGTTCTGAAAAACTGGAATGAAACCCAGCCGGTTGAAGGTGAGCGGGCGCTGGTTGAATACAGCCTCAGTTATCTGCTGAACCGGATCGAGACAGCGCTGGAAGAATTCTTCCAGAATCTGCCGAACCGGCCGGTCGCCTGGGCACTGAAAGCGATCACCATGCCGTTGGGTCGTAACTGGGACCGTCCTCATGACGATGTTTCACGTGCGCTGGCTCGGGCTATTTCAACCGATACGCCATTGCGTGAGAAGTTGCTGCGCCCGGCTTGGACCACCACCGAAGAGGGTGGGGTCGACAATCCGATTGCCCAGTACAACGATTTGCTGAAACATTACGAGCGTGCCGAGGGGTTGTACCGCAAAGTGGGTAAAGCCTACGCGAAAGGCGACATTCCGATGGATGTCCTGCATCCGGAAGACCGGGTTGAAGCCGCCCTCAAGGCCGATATCCTGTCGAAGGACGAGGCCGAGTTCATGCGCGACTATGAGGGGCGTGTTCTTGAAATGCTGACCGTAGATGACTTTGCCTTCGATGCCTTTGCGCAACAGAAGGACACCGTCATTCAGCATAATGCAGCCTGATTGTTGAGCCACCACGCCGCCTTGGTTAATCTAACCGGTGTGGCGTGGAACAATCGCTGACGAAAGCCCGCAGCGCACCGCGTGTGTCTGCGGGTTTTTTAATGCCTTTTTCCGGGTGTTGCTGATGTGCCTGAGAGTGATCGCCCGGTTTCCCCGCCGGCTTTTTTGAGCGAACAGGAGTTGTCGAGTGTCTATTGCTCTTTCCATGCTGGCGATCAGTCTGGGTGCGGCCATCGGTGCCAACATGCGCTGGCTGTTGAGCCTCTGGCTCAACACCAACGGCGCGATAGTGCCGTTGGGCACGCTGGTGGCAAATCTCAGTGGGGCCTGGCTGGTGGGGGTGCTGATCAGCTACTTCAGTTCGGCCTCGCATCTCGGGCCTGAATGGCGCTTGTTTGCCATCACCGGGCTATGCGGCGCACTGACCACTTTTTCGACTTTTTCCCTCGAGATGTTCGGTGCACTTCAGAGTGATCGCTGGCTTGCGGCCGCTGCAGGCATGTCTTTGCACCTGTTCGGTTCTCTGCTTATGACGGGGCTGGGAATCTATAGTTTTCACGTCTTTCGTGGAGGCTGAATGGGCCCTCTGAAGGGGCATGAAAACAGCCGTTAAAACTGATCAAAAGTAGTTATACCTATGCCCCAAAAATCGGTTGGCAAGGGTTTTAATCAGAGGTAGAGTGGAAACTGTTGGAAAGGTTCAGCAAAGCATTTCATTAATAAGACGTATCCCTCTGTAGTTTGTAGTGCATCGTCCTGTTTTTGATTAAGCGAGTCCTGCATTTCCGAACACCGCCTACGGGCAATTTCAAATATTGATGATTACAGGAAAGAAAGTTATGTCTACAGAGACCGGTACCGTTAAGTTCTTTAATGAAACAAAAGGCTTTGGCTTCATCACTCGTGAAAGCGGCCCTGACGTGTTCGTTCACTACAGCGCTATCACAGGTTCAGGCTTCAAGACCCTGGCTGAAGGCCAGCAGGTCGAGTTCACTGTTACCCAGGGCCAGAAAGGTCCTCAGGCTGAGAACGTTGTTGCTCTGTAAATAGCAACTGCCGTCTCACCTGCGTGGCTCGGTTGAGCCACAAACGGTGTAACAAAAAAGCAGCCCTCGGGCTGCTTTTTTTTGTCCGCTTTGAATGTCGCGTAGAGCGCGGACTCTTGTGTTGCGGCATAGGGTGGATTCAGTTTCTACTACTCACTAAAGCGCCCCGGCCGAAAACCATCCAGATCCATCGACAGTTGTTGACCATCAATCAGCTGGGCGATCAGTTCGGCACTGCCCGCCGAGAGCGTCCAGCCAAAGGTGCCGTGGCCGGTATTGAGGAACAGATTATCCCGGGTGCCCTTGCCGATAATAGGCGGGCCGTCAGGCGTCATGGGGCGAAAGCCTGTCCAGGTTGTTGCGGCTGACAAATCGGCGGCTCCCGGGAAGCGGGAGGCTACCGATTTGCGAATGGTGGCCAGTCGTGACTCGGGAATAGAACGATCGAAATCAGCCAGTTCAACGAAGCCGGTAGCCCGCAGCCGATCACCCAAACGGGTTGAGACCACCTTGAAATTGTCATCGTGAACAGTGGACACGGGGGCCCTGGACGGGTCGACCAGCGGCGCGGTAAGCGAATACCCCTTAACGGGATAAATCGGGAGTCGCATGCCTAGAGGTTTTGCCAGTTCCGGTGACCAGCAACCCGCCGATAATACGACGGCATCGGCTGCCAGCGTTTCCTGTTCTCCATCTGCCGAATCCAGCTCAATAGCGTGAACACGACGGTAGTCTGCCAACAGGTGCCGGACACTGGTGTTGTAGCGGAATTCCACACCCTGGTCTGCGCAGGCTTTTGCCAGCGCCCGGGAAAACAGATGACAATCGCCGGTGCCATCGGTGGAGTAGCGTAACGCGCCGTACAGTGGTCCATTGCCCTGCATTCCCGGCTCCACCTCGCGCACTTCTTCGGGGCTGAGCAGTTGATGCTCAATGCCCATTTCATTGAGCAGAACCGCAGTGTCACGATATTCAGCGAGCGTGGCCGGGGTGCTGGCGAGGTGAAGCAGGCCGGCGTGATCACCGTCAAAGTCGAGCGTCAGCTCACTCTCCAGCTCTTTGAAGCAGCGCTGGCTCTGTATGCCTAACCGCAGCATGGTGCGCTTGTTCAGGCCGAAAGTTCCCGGCGCATAGGCGTAGCGCAGCGTTGACAGCAAAAACCGCAGGGTATCCAGCGATGGCGGCAAACGCATCTTGAGCGGCCCATCTTTCTCCAGTAGCCAGGGTAGTGCTTTGCGCACCATGGCGGATGATGCCCATGGATACACCACGCCATAGGAACGCTGACCGGCATTGCCTCTGCTGGTTTCCTGTCCCGCGCCGCTCTGGCGCTCAATAACGGTGACCTGATGTCCCCGTTTTTGCAGTGCCCAGGCGGTTGTGACGCCGACTACACCTGCACCAATAACAACAACGTGCATAGCTTCCCCCGGTTCCGAATTGCCAATCCCCTATAACAGAGGGTGTCGTCCCCTGCGTCAAGAAATCGGGGGTGGGTATTTACCGAAGGGTTTTGGGAGAGAAAGGGGAAAATGCCCCTCATTTGAGGGGCATTGAGCGTGATGTGGGCTGCAGGCTTTAGCGGCGTTTCATGCAATTCGCATAATAGGTCACGGTCGCCGGCCAGTCGGAGAATATGCCCACAACACCCACCTCGCGGACTAACACATCGATCACTGTCAGCATGTCGCCGTCGTTGTTGATGGCGTCATTCACGGTCTGGTAATACCAGCCGCCGCCCGTTGCCAGTGGGCCGCTGCGCTCCATGCTCCAGGCAATCATATCGAGACCCGCCGCTTTTGCGTTAACTGCGTAATCAGACGGTACGATGTCACCGCGTGGGTCCAGTGCCAGCAGCTTCCACAAAGCGGGAGCGACAACTTTCACGCCCTGTTGCGTCAGAGAATGCATGTAGGCCGCCGAGGCCGTGTCTTCGGAGTTTGGACGCTGGTCGAGGAACACGGCCTGTTGGCCGAAAGCCGGGGTATTATTAATCCAGTAAAGCACGTCATCAAGCTCAAAGGATTGCGGCCATACTTCAGCAGGGTCAATACCCGCATCCTCGTATTCGGCGATTAGCTGGCGGGCGTAGTCCTGTTGGGTGTAATCGCCCTCATAGGGCATTTCGACGACCGGGGTTTTCAGCTCGGGAGTGAATTTCACACCGAGTTTACTGAACAGTTCGATGCTTTCCTTATGGGTCATCAGCGTGCCGTTTGTGGCATACAGATCGGTGCGCCAGTCAGCGGTGCCCTGCAGGTATTCCTCGGGCGTTGTTGCATCCGGATTAAACCCGTCCATCTTGCCGCGTAACTGCTTGAATTCGGCGAGTGTGATATCGCTGGTGCGGCATTCGGCCTCTGCGGGTGTGCCTGTTGCGGGGTTGGCGGGCTGGAATGGCTGGGTGCACTTGGCGTTCAGCTCGGGGATTGTCACGATATTGGTGGTGGTGTGAAGGTCGTTCTGGGCGTGGCGGCAGACCAGTTCGCGGTCCTTGGTGAATGCCACATCACATTCGACAATGCCTGCGCCCATTCGTGCAGCTGCGATATAGGATTCGCGGGTATGCTCGGGAAACTGCATCGGGGCACCCCGGTGGGCGATGGACAGATCGGTACGTCTGAATTCGTCAACCCGGCAAGACTGCAGTTTCTTCTTGAGCGGGCCATCGTCCATATCATTTACCAGAAAATACGGGCGTGGCCCCACCTGAATGACATCATGATGGCGATGGTGTTTATCGTTGTGATGGTGCTTGTCGTGACCTTTGTTGTCTTTTCCTTCTCCGGCATACACCTGAGTGCTGCCCAGGAGGATCATCAGGGCTGATAGGGGTAACAGCCATTTAAACGCAGTTTTCATCGTAAAATCCTTTTTTTGAAGGGGGCGTTCAGTCTGGAGCTAATCCATGACGATGCAGTGACCTTCCGATGAAAAAAAGGGCGGGCGGAACACTAACGTCCCTGCAACATAAATGTTTCGTACTCCAGTCGGTCGAACTTCCGGGACAACAGAAACAGGCCGGTGAGCGCTGAAATCAGCGCGGCGCCCGCAAACCCGTATCCGTAAAACGAGGCACCCAGCCCGATGGTAATCAGGGTGAAGACGATGTTGCTCACAAAAAACAGCGCGCAGAGCGTTACGTTGATACCTCTGGCATCAAGGTAGAACAGTACATTCTGGATAGCCAGCAGCAGTAGCTGGATGGCAACCGCGACCAGATCTATCTGGAACAGCGGAAGATAAAGCGGCGAGATGCCAATGGCCGCCAGAATTTCAGGCCCCCACAGGAACAATACGATCACCGTCAGCCCCTGAACCTTGAAAATTTCGTAGATACCGTTGCGGGCGATAAGCACCATCTCGTCCCGGAATCGGTTGATCCGCTCCAGCGTGTCGCCTTCGCGCACCGCGGTGTAGAAGCGATCGTAGGCTTCAGCGAAATCGGCTTCCATTCGCACCAGAAACACTGCCATCCCGGGGATGATCGACAGGTAGGCCAGAAAGATCGGCAAGTCGTAGATCACCGAGGCGCGCAGGCTGGCGATAACCTGTTGGGAAGTGTCCGGATGGAACCAGAATATGAACTTGTCTGCCCAGACCGCGGCATTGAAAAGTAGCCCGGTGAAGATCAGGGAGGGATAGATCTGTGAGCGCTGCAGAAAGTCGAACGCGATAAAATTGTCGCCCGGATATTGGCGAATAATGGTGTAGAAGAAGCTGAAAAACAGCAGGCTATGCCCCAGCAAGATACCGCCGAGCAGGCCTTCCAAACCCCAGGGCGCAAGCTGGGTGGACGCTACTACGGCAGTGGCATACCCCAGCGCAAACAGGATCACGATACGGCGATAGGATTTCATGCTGGACAGGAAGATCGTCACCAGCCAGAGATTACAGAGCACCACAAAGTTGGCGATCATCAGCAGCTGGTAAAGCAGGCCGGTATCGCGCAGCCACAGGCCGGCAACAGCGCCGCCGATTAATAATGCCAGCAAGGTTGTGACCCAGATCAGCCCCATCAGATTGGGCAAAATAAGCCCGTTCTGTTTGGAATAGAGCCGATCGGCCACCCAGCGGGTGAATACATGCTGAAAGATACCCGATAACACCAGCGAGGACGCCATCAGGTAGGTGACCGACACCAGGAACTGGATGATCAATATATCCGGCTCAGTCAGGTTGATGCTGATGATACCGATCAGCATGACGCCCAATACCGACAAGACCCAGGGGCCGGAGCTGATAATGCCGGCAAGGCCATAGGCTTCCAGCAGGTTCAGGAAGCTCTCGCGGCGCAGAATGCGACGGATCTCAAAACCAATGCCGGCCATTAGTGCTTGACTCCTTGCTTGTAGATATCGCGGTAGGCATCAAACATGCTGTCCAGCGTGTAGAACGCCTCGACTCTGGCCATACCCGAGGCCTGGGCCTGATGCCATAACTCGGGATCATTGAGCAGCCGAATGGCTTCACGGGCTGTGGCTTCAGGATCGGCAATGGGAACGACGGCGCCACTCGCGCCAAGGGCTCGATCTTCAGGGGATGCCCCTTCAAGCAATTCGCGGCAAGCGCCCACATCGGTTGCCAAGCAGGGCAAGCCGGCTGCGTGAGCTTCGAGAATAACCAGCGGCAAGGCTTCTGAAATGGATGTCAGTACCATCAGCCCCAGTTTTGGCAGGATGTCATTGACGTTCTGAAAGCCGAGAAATTTCACCTTGTCCTGAAGTCCAAGGCTGTTCACCAGCTCCTTGCATTCCTGCACGTAGGTTTCATCTTCATCTTCCGGCCCGACAATCCAGCCCTCGGCACCTTCGACTTCTGAACACACGGTACGCATTGCCCGGATAAACGTCTTGATGTCCTTGATCGGCACCACCCGGCCGACCAGTCCCAGTACCTTGGGGATAGCCTGCGGTCGTGACTTGCGAACCTCGACAAAACGGCCGGGGTCAATGCCGTTGGGAATGATGCGGGTGGGTGCTTCCGGGGCGCCATCCTGAAGCTGCCGCAGGCGGTTGCCCTGATACAGGGCGACGATAGGATCTGCCTTCTGGTACGTCAGCCGGCCCAGTGCCTCGAAGAAGCGGATCCACAATTGCCGGATATAGCCGACCTGTTCATTCAGTGTGCCGCTGACCTGATCGGTAGGATCATGAATCCATTGCGCCTGGGACAGGTCAATTTTGCGTTCCTTGGTATAGATGCCGTGTTCGGATAGCGCGTAGGGAATGCCGCGTTGCTCGCTCGCGAGGGTGCCCAGTAGTCCGGCATAGCCCGTTGAGATCGAATGCAGCATCCGCACTTTGGGCATGTTGCGGGCGACTTCAGCAAGCTGGAACAGAGGCGCGTGCATGATCCGAACCGACCAGAAATAATCGACAAAGGAAGGCTCGGTGCAGTACTTCCGATAACTGTCGTCGATCATGTCCCAGCTTTGCATGCTGTACAGGAAGTCTTCCTTGCTGATGCCTTCGGGCCTCCCCAGGTCGGAGAAAACCTGATGCATGATTTCCGGCGGTACCGGGGTGCCCGATTTGAACTGGTCATGTAGAGAGCGTTGGGCATCAAAGGCTTTTGCATTGCCTTTGCGTGGCGTGGGGTGGCCCTCGGTATTGGCATCCATCAGGTAATGGCATTCGAGGTGAGTGACGTTATCCGGCAAGACATATTGTTGCTCGCCATAGTGTCCTCGCTCACCACCCAGAAAAATCAGTGCGAAGGTGTATTCGGGCAGACCGGTGATGATCTGATGCACCCATGACGACACACCGCCCCGGATAAAGGGATAGGTGCCTTCGAGTAAAAGGGCAATGTCGGCCTTGTATTCAGTGGCTTCGGGTTGGGGTTTCATAACCAGGCCTCCGCCAGCGTATTGATTGCCGGGTTGCCGGGCGATCGGGAGCATTCTGCAAGATAGCGTCTGACATCGGCATGGTTGTGTTGTAAAAACGCCGTTTCTGCCAGGTAGGGGAGGATCAGGTCTTTAGGCGCGCCTCGCTCAATAGCGGCTTTAAAAGCGCTTTCTGCCGCCTCCAGATTGCCCCGTTCCAGTTCGATACGGCCCAGCAGTCGCCAGTCGTTGTGCTGGGGGCGACGGGCAATCAGCCGTTGTAATGTATTGCCTGCACTGTCGAGGAAGTGGGTGCGCAGGCCGCCCTGGGCAAGCCCCAGATAGGACATCTCCCACCATACCTGTGCCAGTCGCCGCTGGATGCCCAATGATTCGTCGTCGGTTGCGGTACGAAGGGCATGTTGCAGCCTTCCGGCCCGCTGGGTCAGTGCCTTCTCTTTTTGTTCGAGCATCGAGTAAGCCAATAGCCTCACATCATCAACTTTGTCTTTCAGTGCTTCGCGGAGAATGCCGATAGCCTCCCGGTCAGGCATTTGCCGGGTTGCGATAAGGGCTTTCAAACGTTTGTCCGGATCGCTCGCCTCGCGCAGAATCTGCCGCAGACCGCCCTGGCTATAGACCATCTGGACCCCCATATCGATGGGGCGGAAGGGCAGTTCGGGGATGTCGGTTTCCTGCCATGGGACCTCCCTCTCGGAACGCGGCAGGTAGAGTGCCAGCAATATCCCGACAACCACGCCCAGTATTCCGAGTAACGGCACGGCAAACTGTAAGGTGAACAGAAACAGCACCGCACGCAGCGACTGGCCGCGATAGCGTGCGGGCAAAAGCCAGGTCAGAACCAGGGCAAACAGCGCGCAGGCAATCGCGTGGGGTACCAGGTAGGCCGCCAGTTGACTCCAGCCGGTCAGTGGTGAAAACAGTGCCGCGATGCCGCCTGCCTCAAACGCAATAGCCGGGGCGATGAGCCAGTTAGTGGCCATTGCGCAAGGCCTCCTCGACCCAGATTTCGGCCTGATCCCGCTGGGTGATCCGTAGCGTACGGAGCTGGAACTCGTCGTCGTTGAGGTGAATCCCCAGGTGGGCCCGGAACTCGTCTTCGAGGCGTTGCACGTAGCCGGCCAGCCCCAGTTCATCGGTAAGCGGCATGAGCACCATGATGTGATGCCGGTTATCAGCCTCGGTCTCGTAAATCAGGTCCAGACCCCGGCGAATCCGTTTGATGTGCTCAGACACCTGCTGGGATCGTATGGACACGGGCATTCGAAGCGATAGCAGAGCGGAGGGCAGCTGGTGCTGTTCAGCGTCCCGGGCGACCCGTGCAAGGTGATGATTGAAGCTGCGGCGAGCCACATCTTCTGTTGCGACCGAGGCATCCTGTTCGCTGATCATGTCTGCCATATGACCGGCAAGAATCGCAAGGAAGCGCAGGGTTTTACTCTCGAAATTAAAGAAAGGCATGGCCTCGATCGCACAGATCGCCTGGAAGTGGCCGTCCGCATCAATCATGGGGATCACCGCCAGGTATGGCGTGTCCATGTCCGCCTGTCGCGAGCGGTACTCGGTCTGAATCGAAATCAGTTTTCGCTCGATAAGCGCGTGCTGTAGCAATGGATCCTGAAGTGGCAGGCTGGAAACCTTGCCCACTGAGGCCAGTGGCGTATCGAGGGGCTTACCCTGTTCAATCGGGTAGATTGCTGCCGTCTGAATCTGACCATAGCGCACCAGCAGTTGCAGCATGGCATTGGCCCGGGCCTTTGAAATGCCGGGGTCAATGTCGTCGTCCAGTTCGCTGTAGAGGCGTCGCAGCGCCTCCCGAAGGCTGCGTGAGCTGCCTGCAAGCTGTTGCTCAAGTCGGTCGTGGGAGACCTTGAGCAGATAGTAGCTGCGGGTGAACTCATCAAGCCGTGATTCACGATAGGCGTTGGATGCCTCAAGCTGGGAGCGGCGGCGTTCCCAGTAGTCCCGAAACTCACCGGCAACCAGGCTCAGCCCCAGCACGCCCACAGCCCAGGATAAAGGAAATGCAGTTTCAATGCCGGGGGTGAACCGAAGGTAAAAACCCAGCCCTGCGACGATCAGGATGGACGATACCAGCGCCATGAAAAAGCCATAGCGTAAGGCGACCAGTATCGGGCCAACCATCGGCCAGGGGAAATTGCCGGTAATGTAAAATGGATCGTCCGGCTGATTCCAGGCGCCCAGCGCAAAGCAGAACCCCGTGATGATCAGCGTTTCGATCCATCGCAGCGGCAGACTTACCCGCGTCCCGCGACTGCTGCTGTTATCCGGTGCATCCATGAGTGTGCCTTTTACTGTGGACTGACCAGAGGCATGGCCTCTGTGAGTTCATCAATGACTTTGTGCCCGGCCACACTGAGACTTTCCCGGCCCCAGCCTGTGCGTGCCGAAGTACCTGACCAGACGATGGTTTGACCGTCTTCGGTACGAATTTCCAGTGTGACACCGACCGCAGGTTCCCCATCAAGGCCACTCTTGTAGCGCCATTCTTCCACAGTCCCCGTCACCAGATAGTCGGCGCCCTGTTGTTGCGCTGCTTCAATGGCGTCCTTGCGTTGCTCGGTGTTATCGAACAGCAAGGGGTTGCGGTTTTCGGGCAGGAACAGGGTGACATTCTTGCTGCCTTTGGCGCGCATGATTGCAGCCAGAATGCTGGCTGCCTGCTCGCCCGCCTGTGGTGATTGCGACAGGTTGGTCAGCGGCACCACAGCAAACGTGCTGTCGGACGGAATGGGCGCGCTGTCTTCGCTTTGGATGACGGCACATCCGGCCATCAATGTAGCAAGTGCAATGGGCCAGCAGTAGCGTATAAGTCGTTTCATCAGGGTCTCCTTAACGACCGAGGTATAGCGTATAGGTTAGGTTGAGATCTGCTCGTCCGTTACCGTCCAGACCTTCGGAGGTCCAGCGGCCGGAAAGCGCCAGTTCATCATCGCCTGTCAGGCGCCATCCGAGGCCCACACCAACACCGACCTCAGGTGTATTGGTGGACAGGACGTAGCCTGCACCCAGCTCAAGAAAAGCGCGTGGCGAAGGTGTCGTCCGGTAGAGCGCATGGGGCTCGCCGTGGAACCAGCGGGTCGCCATGCCAATTCTTTCGTATTCATCTGTCAGTAGTTCTGATGGTGCCAGCGGTTGGTCCAGCTCGGCCAGCACATCAGCCGGCAGTGGATCCGTCAGATCCAGTCGCTGACGTTGATAATTCAGGGTGACGGTCATCGCCGGGTCTTCACGGAATACAGTGTAGGTCCCGGTCAGGTCGGTGCCATAGCCCTCACCGAGCCCGTTGCCGTCAGAGCTGTGCACGCTCATACGCTGTAGCTGCGCCGAAAGTGTGAGGCGTGAAAACGGGGTATAGCTCGCCCCGATGTATTCCCGGTCACGGCCCAGCAACCACCAGGACTCGGCGGTATCCGGTGTGCGTTCGTTGCGGCCGATGCCGCCGGTCAGGGACCAGCGATCAACTGGTTGCCAGTTGATCTCCAGGCCGCCCGCGAGTTCGTTGCCGGCGGCCCGCGCCAGTTGTTCGCCGGTCAGCTCCCAGCTCCAGTTCTCCTCCAGACCGGTTAAGGCGACGCCGCCCTCAACAGAGTCAGCCGGGCGCTCGCGCAGCCGTCCCGGGCCGTTGGCATGCAGCGTGCGGAGTTCGCCGTCCAGTACAAACAGGTGATCGTCAAGGTGGAAGGCATAGCGTCCGGCTGCGCCGGTTTGCTGCACCGCGAAGTTACCGAGGTTGAGCCTTTCGGTTCCCAATTGCACGGTTCGCGGAAGCTGCTTGTGCAGCTCGACGGTGTCCCGTGCCAGCGCCGATTGTGCTGCGGGGGTGTTCGGAGATTCAAGTTGGTCGAGTTGCAGTCGCAAGCGCCGGGCCTGCTCCGCACGGCTTTCCGGCGTCGCATAAACCTTCGGTATGTCGTTGCGCCGGCTGGGACCGATCTGGGCGAGCATGGCTTCTGCAAACAGGGTGTTGTCCTGATCCAGGGCGTAGCTGCTCAAGGCAACACGGTTTTGCGTCGTGAGCGCTGCCGGTGTCTGGCCGGATTGTTCGAGGGTGCGCCAGGCGAGCCGGTGCAGCCCCTGGTCTTCATAAAAGGCGATGCGCTGTTCCGGCTCAGTGATCCGGTTGGGGTCAACCGACTGACGCAGGTTGCGCGCGGCCAGCGGCGATCCGGTCTGCTCCAGTGTCGTGGCGGTGGACAGTAGCCAGTCCTGATTGTCCCGGTTGCTGTCGAGCCCAAGCAGAAACCAGTCGCGTGCAATGCGGGGCTCGCCGAGCGCGCTGTATCCATAGGCCAGAACCGGATAGGCGTCAGAGTCCGGGTTCTCGGCGAGTTCAGCGAGCAGGTGCCGCAGCGTCTCGCGGAACTGGCTGATATCGCTGATCTGCAACCAGCTCCAGCCGATCAGGATTTCGGTGTCATTGGGGAGCAGGGCGTGCGCACGGCGATAAGCGGCGTCGGCGGCGACGAGTTGATCCTGTTGATGGTAGGCAAGTGCCCGCAGTGTCCAGTAACGCGGTGAGTTCTCTGCATCCGGAGCGATAGCGGCCCATTGATCCAGTGTTTCTGACATGCCGGGCCAGTCGGACATCGCGGATTGGTACTCGGCGGAATTGATCAGGTAACGCAACTCGCCGGTCTTGGCGTAACGGTTCTGGCTGAGTTTGTAGGCCGTATCGTAGTCGCCGAAGCGAACGGCCAGTTGGATCAGTTGCTCCAGGATGTCCGGTGATGTGTTTGGATCATCCGCCATACCGATCAGGTTCTGGTAATCATTCCGCAGCTGATCGGTGCGACCAAGGTAGGTCCCCAGCGCCAGCCGGGTGGCCACAACTTCTTCGTTAAGGAGCGGATCACCGGCCTGGAACTGCAACTGGTCAAATGCCTTTTCCGGTTGGCGGGTATGCCAGTAGAGGTTGGCCAGTTCGAAACGTTGTTCGTCGGTCAGATCGCTGCGGTTTTCAAGCAGCGCAATTGCGCCTTCGAAATCACGGGAGTTCAGTAGCAGTGCAAGTTGGCGGTCCCGTAAAGCAGACGACCGAGGGTAGCGTTTAAGGCCTTGAGTAAGCGTGGCTTTGGCCGCTTCCAGATTGCCGTCTCTGATATGGGTATCGGCTAACAGGGCATAGTCCTGCTCGTCGAGCTGGCCTCGCTCATTGCGCAGCCTGAGAAGGGCTTCAAGCGTTTGCCAGTCGAACAGGGATTGAGCCAGCTCATGGGCGCGATCATAGGACAGCGTGCTGCCGGTTTTGCGGTAGATCTGGGTCCAGGCTGTCAGGGCTTCGGCGGGGTGATCCGTCCACTCCAGCAGTTGTGCGATCTGTTGGCGGTCGTCGTCAGTAAGCTGGTTCGGATAGCGTTGCAGGCGCCGCGCGGCACCCAGCGCTCGATCCAGATCGCCACTCGCTAACAGTGAAGCCATGTATTCCCTTTGCAGCGGCACGTTATCGGGCTGCTGTGCAGCAAGCTGGCCGAGCCAGCGCTGGGCATCCTCAGGAGAACCCGCCAGACGTGCGAGCCGGATGCCCTGCTCCAATCCGGTTACATCCATTTTCGGCTTGGCAACGCGGGCCTTGAACGTGAGCAGGGCCTTTTCCGGCTCTCCGCTCGCCAGTTGCAGGCGGATGATTTCGGCGAAGAGCGCAGGTTGCTGAGCCGGTGGTGTGTCGCTGATGTTATCGCTCAACAGCTGCGCCGCAGCGCCCGGGGCGCCCTGGGACTCTCGAATACGGGCCAGGCGCACTCGCAGTGCCTGTCGCTGACCGGCGTCTGAGGCTTGCGCCAGCATATCCCTAAGCAGCACCTGGGACTGCAGTGGTGTAATGGCATCGGTGGCACTGTCCAGCAATGCCATACGCCGTTCGAACGGGTAGTTTTGACGAGGCAGCTGAAGCAGGTTGAGATAGAGTTCACGCTCAGCTGCATCGCGATCCGGGCCTGGTTTGGCCGCGAACACGCGTTGGCGCAGCAGGTTGATGTACTCCCCGAACGCCAGTGATGGAATTGCATCCCGCTGCATCAGCGGTCGCAGGATGGTTTCTGCGCGGGCGTTCTGGCCGGTGACCCGGAGCATGCGCGCGAGGTTGATCCGGACCGCGGTATTGTCCGGGTCCGCCCGAAGCAGGACATCGAGGTAGGCAATAGAAAGGGCGTCGGGGCGGTCGAGATAGTTTACGTTCTCAAACACAGCCTGCCTCGGGAACAGCGCATAGAGCGCCAATCCGATCAACGCGGCAACGATGAGCAGCGATGGCAGGCTGAAGAACTTTTCCCGTGGTGCCGCCATAGGTTACTGGCACTCCAGATCAAGCCGGTCAACACGCTGCGCTGTCGTGCTGAGATGAACCCCGTCGGCAGCTGTGGTGATCTTCATGGCAGGGCCACGCTTCACCCGACAACGTTTGGCGGCCATGGTGATGTCCAGAGGCTGGTGGCCTTCAAACCCCATTGAAATAGTCCACTGACTGCCCTCTTGTTCCCGGGTCCAGCGGGTCAGCACTGCATTGGCGCTGCGCAGGTAAGGGGCTGAGGGTGGTCTGTCGGTCAGTTTTAACTGTGGAGAGGCGCCCGTCAGATGGACAAAGCGCTTGCCCGCATCGTCCTTGTAACCGGCAACACCCAGGCTGGCATCAAGATCGGGATACTGATCGAGGTCGATGCGCACGGTATGAGGCTGGCCAATTCCACGCCATTGATAGCGGCCATCGTCGGCCCTCATCAGCACTGAACGATAGGCGGTTTCGGCCCGCACGGCATACTGGCTGAGGAACAGTGACGTGACCGGCCGGCTCAGTGCGTAGTCGTAGATCTCCTGCAGCGCGTGAAGGGCAGAGGGCTTGGTGCCCGAGTAAAAATGGTAGTAGATACTGATGGGCTTCAGGCGGCCGAGCCGTTCCAGAATGTTAAAGGTGTCAATGACATCACGAAACCCATAGTACGGGCCGTGCCAGAGGTTAGTGTAAAGATTTTCGTTCATCACCGGGGCGTAAATCTGCAGCTCATCTCCAACCGGACGTGCAACCGGCCAGACACCCGCCAGTTCGGATTCATATTTGAGTGGGTGGGTGTTACCGCCATTCACATTGAGCAGATCAGCTTCGCGCACCTGTCGCAGGGCATTGACGCCGGGGAAAGCATCGCCGGTCCAGAGAAAAACCTTCACTGGTTTGGACGGTGGTGCAAGCTTATTGATGTAAGCGACGGATCCGGCGATCTCCGTTTCCAGCTTTGGTGTGTAGCCGGGAATATCCAGGGAGTAACCATAATCGGCGAATTTAGGCAGTTTCTTCGGCCCGTCTTCCAGCAGATTCCAGAAAAACGGGTGGCTGTAAGAATGGGATGCGACTTCGACCTGAGGCAGACGGAAAATCGATCGTGCCACCGGTTCAGCCTCGGCGCTGGTGCTTGGGTAAATGCCTTTTGGGCTGGTTTCCGCTTCGATAATCGAAACCGTATGGGCAACAGGGTAGGCCTTCAGGATTTTGTCTTCTATAACTTCTGCCCCAAGCGGCGCACCGGGGAATTCGCCACGCGAGACAAATCCGTCGCCGTCGATGTGAGAGGTCAGAATAATGCGGCCGGTTTCGGTGGTCACATCAATCGCTGGGAACGACGGCTTGCTAAGCGCTTCAGCCATGAAGGTGATCGGATTGAACAGCCAGTATTTCTGGTCGTCCGGACCGGGCTCGAACAGGTAGGGCGTCAAAGCCACGCCGCCACCCGAGAAAGTGTACACAGGCGTGAATTCGATATTCTTACTGTCTGTTATGGTCGCCCAGGGTGTGACGGTGCCGATATCGACTTGTGGCAGCGAGCTGCCATCGGCGGCAGGCAGCCGACGACTTTCATAATTGGCAAATGAAGGCTGCAGCGGCTTGCTGTCGAGCTGACCGGAAGGTGTGCCCAGTGCGCCTGCGCCGATCAGCTGCTTGCAGGACCGGTCACCGGGCACCTGGCCCAGCACAACAACCGGCAAACCTGCCTGTTGTTGACGTATGAGCCAATTACACAGCCGGTTACTTTGGCCGGCGGTTTCCCACCAGACCACAATGCCGGCAAACCGATCGGTCGCGGGCTCCTTGGGTAGCGGCGCCTGAGTACTACGGTAATGGGGTATGTAGCCGAGCTCGTCCAGCAATACGCCGCCTTGAATATGGGCGGTGCTCTGGATCAGTTGTCCGCTTGGAGCGTCGTGAAACACCAGAATTTGCCGTTTGACACGGGACGGCTGTGTTGGCCCCAGACGCAGTAGATCCGGGTCAGAGACATAGGGAATAAAGCCATCGGATCGTAACTGGCGCGCCAGCGCATCAGCGTCTTTGTCTTCTTCGATGTAGTCGATGGCGATAAAGGGAATGTCCGGGCGGATCTGGCGCCACTTGTCGAACTGCTGATCGAGCCATGCGCGATCGCTGTCGCTGACCCGGGTATAACGCTTTTTATCGGGGTTGTAGCCGCGGCGGTAGGACTCAACGACGACACCATCGACCAAAGCACGGGCGGCATCGGGAAGCTGAAACCCCCGGTTGACCAGTATGTGTGCCTTCGGGTGGGCATTACGGATTTTCTCGATTATCTGCTGCTGAGCGGCGGCAAAGGCCTCCGGTTCGGCGCGGCCGGCTTCTGTGAGCTGAAAGCTGTCCAGCGTATCGAGGAAAACGCCGTTGAAGCCGGCTTTGAATGCAGGTTCGACCAACTGGTCGATGATAAAGCGTTGAACGTCTTCCCTGCGCAGGTCGAACACCCGGCTGCGCCAGGCTTTGTTTTCCTCGAGCAGGCCTTTTGCTGGTGCTTGCCGGTATTGTTTGTGGTCACGGGCAATTTCACCGAGACTGATATACGCCAGCGGAACGGTGCCTGCGCGGCGCAGGTCGTCCAGTCGCGAAGCGGAGACCCGATCGGGCTGAAGTACCAGCCAGTCGTAAGCCATTAGCGATGCGACGGGGGCCTCGTTGCCGTAGTAAAAGCCGATGTTCTCAGGTTGCGACGCATGACTGGCGCCGCTATAAAAAACCAGAGAAACCAGGATGCTCAGAAAAAGTCGGATCATTACGGGTCGATTGATAACACGAGTGATATAGGGAATTGAAACACCATCATCATAGGCTAAATTTGCTTCACCGGCCTGGCAGCATCAATGACTTCAACGACATGCCGACAAGAGTATACGATGAACCGGGGCGTCAGGATGCACGCTGCGGTCGATTTCCGAAAACTTTCTTCAAGGGGCCTGAAAAAGGGGTTTTGCCATGAAACTGATAGGTTCAACTACATCTCCTTATGTACGTCGTATTCGCCTGCTGCTGGGCGATGCAGATTATGACTTCGTCAGCCTGGATATCTATGGTGCAGGCCGCGACGAGCTGCGGCGCAACAATCCTGCGCTTAAGATACCGATGCTGCAGGATGGGGACCAGGCGGTGTATGACTCACGGGTCATCGCACGCTATCTTGCTCACAAGCAGGGCATCGCGGCCCTGAGCTGGGATCAGGAGAACCAGCTCACTCTGATTGATGCGGTCAACGACTCCTGCGTGACGCTTCTGCTGTCCAAAAAGTCCGGCATTGACGTCGACAGCGATACCATGTTCTACAATTTGCAGCGCGAACGCATCATGACGTCTTTGCGTACATTGGCTGCAATGGTCGATGCCGGGGAGTTCAATGATTGGCAGTATCCTGCCATCTGCCTATACAGCACTGTTGACTGGATGGCGTTCCGGGAAATTGTGGACTTCACCGAAGTGGATAGCCTGCTCCGTTTCCGGGACAGTAATAAGCATCAGCCGATGATCGCAGAAACCGATCCCCGCAACGCCTGATGAAAAACCGCTGCAGGCTTGTGCTTGCAGCGGTTCAGGCACACCTATCAGTCTTCCTGTCCGAACAGCTCATCGTAGAAGCGACCGGTGCGATCCCACGAATCTTCTGCTGCCTCGGCATTATAGGCCAGTGGCATATCGAACTGTTTGCCAAGCGCGTCTGCACCCGGGCTGGTGAATGAATGCTTAACGCCCGGGTAGCTGACCAGTTCCAATGCGGCGCCTGCTGTTTGCATCTCGGTTACAAAGGCGCCCACCTGATCGGCAGGCACAAAACTGTCATCACCACCGGTATACACCTGAATGCGCGGTTTGATCGTGCCGGGTTCTGCGGTAGAGGCAGCCGCGAGTGAGCCGTGGAAGCTGACGACACCCGCCAGATCCACTCCGCGTCTTGCCATATTCAGCACCACTCCGCCGCCGAAACAGTAACCTTGCGCTGCAATCTGATCGGGATTGACGGTGGGGTGTTTTTGCAGCACTGACATGGCCGCCATGAATCGGGCCTCTACGGCATCCGGATTGCTCATGGCCGCTTTCATGAACGCCATGGCGTCGTCGGGGTGTTGCGCCACTTTGCCCGAGCCGTACATATCCAAGGCGAAGGCGGTATAGCCCATATCCGCCAATCGCTCTGCTTGTTTGCGAGCAAAGGTGTTATGCCCCCACCACTCGTGAACAACCAGTATGCCCGGTCGCTTGCCCGAGACTTCGTCATCATAGGCAAAGTAGCCGCTGAAGCTCTCGCCGTTGACGTCATAGGTCACACTTTCTGTTTTGAGTTCGGCATGAGCAGAGGCTGTCGCCAGCAATGCGGCCACAATAATGCTGATGCCAGTAAGGGATGATCGGGTTTTCATGATGCCTCCATGGCGGGTTTTAAGCCTGGGATTCGCGGTAACCAGACGGGTCGTCTAATCTGGATAGGAATATAGTCGGATCTGCATCTAAAGCACAGTGCTGAATCTGAACTAGACTCAATACAGATCGCGCCGAAGAGACTGTTTTTTCAAGCCGGCTCGGCGATGATGCTGATTGAAAGAATGACGCCGTAAAGAACGCGTTGATCATATAAAAAGGAGAGATCCATGCTGCTCAAACATGCTTTTGGACTGTTCACTCATCCCGATGCCGAGTGGGCGACCATTCGCAAGGAACATGAAACACCGGCTCACCTTTATGTGTCTTATGTGCTGATTCTTGCCGCGATCGGCCCGATCTGCGCCTACATTTCGACCACTTACTTCGGTTGGACGGTGGGTAGCGAGCGCCTGATCAAGCTCTCCAATATCAGTGCAATTCAGCTGAGTGTACTGACCTATATTGCGATACTCGTTGGCGTGTTTGCGATGGGCTATGCCATTGACTGGATGGCGAAGACCTATGGATCCACCAGCGAAGCTGACAAATCCAATGGCATGGCGCTGGCGGCATATGCCAGCACGCCGCTGTTTCTTGCCGGGTTTGCGCTGCTTTATCCGGTCCCCTGGTTTAACGGGCTGGTTTTTCTGGCGGCTGCCGCCTATGCAGGTTATCTGATCTATGACGGTCTGCCGATTGTGCTGGGTATTCCCAAAGAACAGGCGGTGGTTTATTGCGGCGCGGTGCTGACTGTGGCGTTGGTAATTCTGGTCTGCACTCGCATTGGATCGGTACTTATCTGGAATATAGGTTTTGCTCCGCAGTATGTCGGCTAGCAGATTGCGGGTTGGGGCCCGGCGAGCGTTAACTGCCGGGTTCCCCGAAAGCTTTCAATCTCCCCGAGTCTGAGCGTTCAGCTCTGAGCGTGTGGCTTTGGCCAGCGCAATTTCCTGCTCTATGTAATGACCCACCATTCGCGCCAGTCCCTCAACCAGCTCATCAAAGCTGATCGGCGGGTTGGGCTCTGTCAGGTGTCGGACTACCGCAAATATGCCGCCGTGAATCATGATGTAACTCATAGTGGGAATGCTGCGTATCTGCAGTGTTTCCGGGTGATGCATGAGGTACTGAGTGACCAGTTCCGACAGCGCCGTTTGTAGCGGATCGAGATACATCTCGAAGTCGAGGGTGATCGCGTACTGGACACAATTGAGATAGCGCCCGTCACCTTCCTGCAGGAATTCCCTGAATCTTTCGAGCAACTCCCGTACGGCATCTGATATCGGCATCCGAACAAGGGTCGGGATCAACGGTCTGATCAACGCCACGGTATCTGCCACAAACCGCTCCGACATCACGCTGAAAATCGCGTCCTTGTTGTCGAAGTATTCATACAGTGAACCGACGCCAACTCCCGCAATATCAGCAATTTGCCGCGTGGTTGTTGCTGCCGGACCGCGCTCGGCCATTGCAATGAAACCGGCCTCCACAATTGCGTTTACCGTTGCTTTTGCCCGCGTCTGACTCGGTTTTCTCGCCATAATTTTTCCGAATTGAATCCGAACAAGCATTCGCTTTACTTTGAATGCCATCAACGATGCATTTCAACCAGTGTAGGTGGCCCATGTTTGGAAGTCGTTTGCCCGAGAAACCTGAAGCGGGTGTTTCTGCGGTTGTTACCGGTGCAGGTAGCGGTATAGGGCGTGCCTTTGCCCTGGAAATCGCGCGCCGGGGAGGCGCTGTCCACTGTTCGGATATAAGCGCCGAATCCGCCCGGGCAACGGCGGAAGACGTTATCGCAGCCGGTGGTCAGGCCTGGGCGAGCCAATGTGATGTCAGCAAGCTGGCATCGGTGCAGGCGCTTGCAAAAGACGCAGCCAGAGTGCTGCCTGGGCCGATTAGTCTGGTGATCAACAATGCAGGCGTCGGTGCCGGTGGCAAGCCGGTAGGTGAAACCACCATCGCCGATTGGAAATGGACCCTCAATATCAACCTCTGGGGTGTGATTCATGGCTGCCACGTGTTTGCACCCCTGCTGCGGGAGCAGGGACGGGGCGGGATTATCAACGTCGCGTCGACGGCCAGTTATTCTGCCGCGCCGCTGATGGGGCCCTATAACGTCAGCAAGGCCGGGGTCTTGGCCCTCAGCGAGACGCTGGCGGCGGAACTGGCAGGCACCGGGATCAGCGTAACGGCGCTGTGTCCGACGCTGGTCAAAACCAATATCAATGCGAACGGCCGTATCGTAGGCGAATCGTCCCGGTTGTTTGACCGTCTGATGAACCGGTTCGGCATGTCGCCTGAGCAGGTCGTACGGATGACGCTTGATGCTCACCGCAGCGGCGACCTCTATGTGATGCCACAGTTTGATGCGCGGATGATCTGGCGGACCAAACGCCTGATACCCCGCACCTATGCCTTGGGCACCGGACTGATCAACCGCTTCGGCACCAGTCGCCTGCAATGACTACCCGTACGCAATCTCTATCACCACACCCACAGGGGATATATAGCCATGGCAACGATTGATCTCGATAACATGCTGGCGAAAATCAAGGCCAGCCAGTGGGCGCTGGCGGATATTGACTGGGAGGCTCCCGGTGCGGAGATGATCAGCGAAGCCCAGTGGCCCAAACTCAAAGCCTTTATGTCAGACCTGATGTGGATTGAGCATGTCGGCGCCCGTGGTTTTGCCGCAATGGCAAAGAAAGCGCCGACCGATACCCTGCGGGAAATCTACACATACTTCCACGCCGAAGAGCAGCGTCACGCGAATGCCGAAATGGCGTTGATGCGTCGCTGGGGCATGCTGGAAGGTGAAGAGCTGCCCGAGCCCAATATCAACCTCCGGCTGACCATCGAGTGGCTGGATCGCTACAGCGATGATATGCCGCTTGAAGTGCTGGGTTCTGTGATTCCGATGCTTGAGATTGCTCTGGATGGCGCCTTGCTGAAATTTCTGCTGGATGAGGTCAACGACCCGTTATGCCATCAGGTTTTCGAGAAGATTAATGCAGACGAAGCCCGACATCTGGGGGTGGATTTCCATGTCATGGAAATGCTGGGGCGTGGTCGGCTGCATCAGCTTGCGGTCAAGACAATCGGCACGGTAGTCAGCCCGAAACTGATTATGGGTGTGCTGGCATATGCGCCGCTGCTTAACCGAATGCGCGACAACATTGTGGAGATGGGCCTGAAGGAAGAGCGACTTTACGAGGCTATGGACAAATACCAGCGTATTGGCGGGCGCACGAAGGAAGGGCGCCGCAACCCCTGGTTTCAGATTATCAGTCAGCACGGAAGGATGGTGGTTGATCGGAGCCATATTTACCACAAGCCGGTGGATGCGCTGGTGAAACTGAGCAACTACATACCCCGGCGTGCGCTGGGGCCCGTTCCAAGCTGGGTGAAAGAGCTGACCTGGCGGCCGACCGCCTGAACCGATGGCTTCCACCCAGATCTGAAAGTATCTGAGAGCCGCGGTGAACGCAGTGTGTTACCGCGTGTTTGGCTGAACGAGAGAAACCTATGACGATCCCGACCATGAAATCTGGCGCCCGAAAGGCAACCCCCAGGCAGGCGCCAGCCACGAATAAACCCCATGACGTCCTGATCGTCGGTGCCGGTTTCGCCGGGCTGGGCGCTGCGCTGCGCTTGCAGCAGGAAGGTGTTGGCGATCTTGTTATTCTGGAAAGAGCCGACGACGTAGGCGGTACCTGGCGAGATAACTCTTACCCTGGTGCGGCCTGCGATATTCCGTCGAATCTTTATTCGTTTTCTTTTGCACCCAATCCGGACTGGTCGCGCAGTTTTGCTGGCAGCCGCGAAATTCTGGATTACGTGCATCACCTTGCAGACCACTACAACTTGCGGCAACTGGTCCGCTTTGGTCGGGATGTCAGCCATCTCCGGTATGACGATAAAACCGGTCTCTGGACTGCCGTCACTCAAACCGGTGAGACCTTTCAGGCCCGCTCTGTAGTGATGGCACAGGGGCCATTGTCCAATGCCAGTTTTCCGGACATTCCGGGCCTCGATGAGTTCAAGGGACACAAAATCCACAGTGCCCGATGGGATCATGACTATGATTTCAACCGTAAGCGGGTGGCGGTTATCGGTACTGGCGCCAGCGGCGTGCAGATCGTCCCGGAGCTGGTAAAGAAGGTCGATAAACTCACGGTTTTTCAACGCACACCCGGTTGGGTGATGCCGCGCCCGGATTTTGCTACACCGCAATGGAATAAACTGCTGTTCCGCCGCGTGCCGAAAGCACAGGAATCAGTGCGTAGGGCACTGTACCTCGCCCACGAATCCATGGCGCTGGGCATTATCTGGAACTCGCCACTGACCGGTCTGCTTGAGCGAGTCTCGGAGGCACACCTTAATCATCAGGTGAAAGATGCCTGGATGCGCCGCCAGCTGAAGCCGGATTTCCGTATTGGCTGCAAGCGGGTACTGATGTCCAGCGACTACTATCCGGCGCTTCAGCGGGACAACTGCCGTCTGATCACCTGGCCCATTGCCAGACTTTGTGAAAATGGCATTCGCACTGCCGAAGGTATCGAGCACCAGTTCGACTGCATCGTGTTTGCAACCGGGTTTGACGTGAACAATAACGGCACCCCGTTCAAGGTCACCGGCAGCAAAGGGCGCGATCTTGATACCGACTGGAAGCGTGGCGCACAGGCCTACAAGAGTATCAACGTTGCCGGTTATCCCAATCTGTTCATTACATTCGGCCCCAATTCAGGGCCGGGCCATAACTCGGCTCTGGTCTATATGGAGTCCCAGATCGAGTATCTGGTAAAAGCGGTAAAAATGATGACGTCAGAGGGTATCAAGAGCCTGGATGTGCGCAAGGACGTGCAGCGGCGGCATAATCACGATATTCAGAAGCGACTGGCAAAGACCAACTGGAACTCCGGTTGCAAGAGTTGGTATCTCACCGAAGACGGGTTTAACGCTACTATGTTTCCCGGTTTTGCCAGCCAGTATGCACGCCAGATGGAAGGCTTTGATCCTGGCGATTATCGGGTAGTGAGAGTAGCTGGCCGGCCCCAGTAGAAGCCCTGCCCATACAGGCCGGGAAACTGTTTCAGCCAATCGGCCACATCTCGGGTTTCGACACCTTCCACGACAATTCGCAGGTTCAGCGCTGTACCGAGAGCGAATGCCGCACGGAAAATACTTTGCCGTACAGCATCCTGGCCGATATCAGTAAGAAAGCTGCGGTCAATTTTCAGCTCGTCGACATTAAAGTTGACCAGCGCCCCCAGCGACGAGTGCCCTGTGCCGAAATCATCCAGTGCGATTCGAAAGCCGTGGCTCCGTAACTTGTCGAGCATCACGCGCGCCATCTGCTTGTCCGCCATCACGGCAGTCTCGGTAATCTCAAGCACCATCCGCGCCGGATTGACCTTGTGGCGTCGAAGACAGTCGGCGGCCTCCAGATGAAAGTCGGCATTCGCCAGGTCCTGAACCGATATGTTCACGGCGACGGTCACATCGTCGGCCGTTGCCGCCCGCAACTGGGCGAGATCCTGCGCGGCCCGGTCAATGGCCCATAGCGTGACCGGGTGAATTGCACCCACCTGCTCGGCAAACGGAATCCACTGACTGGGCGTCACTTCACCGTAACCGGGATGCTGCCAGCGGATGAGTGCCTCATACCCGGTAATTTCACCGCTGTGCAGGCTGATTTTGGGTTGGTAGGCCATGTGGATGTCGCCATTTCTCAGGGATTGATCCAGATCCAGTAGCAGGAAATGTTGCAGATCCTGTTGCTCGGCGGCCTGCGGATTATAAAGGTTAATGCTTTGGTGACGGGAGAGGGTCGCATAGCCCGCACGGGAGATCAGATCGCTGCTTCGGTCGCCGTGCTCCGGGGCTGTTGCGATACCGATGCGCGGTGTCCAGCTAAAGGCATAGCGCTCTTCCACGAATGTTCTCTGGAGCCAGTGTTCAATCATGTGCCAGTTGATGGCGGCCCCCGGTTTTCCGGTGTCGGTTTTCAATGCGGTTTTGAAAGCGAAGACATGACTGGCGGTATCGATTGTCCCGAGGCAATGCCCCTGGAACAGCACCAGCTGCTCCGCAAATGATGATTCAAGGAATCGGCTGAAACGCGAGAGGTAGATTCGCAACAGTTTTTCAGCTTCCCGGTAACCCAGCGTCCGCTCAAGTTCAGGATAACGCTCCAGTCGCAGTATACCGATGGTGTAGGCGGTGCCGTCGGCGTGGAGTTGATCCAGTGCCTGTTCAATGATGGGGCGGCTGGGGCGTCGCGTGATCCGGTGGTTGGTCAGCAACTGGTTGTAATCCTGCGTCAGTCGGGTACGCAGTTCGCGTTCTCGTGTGGCCTGTGAGTGGGCGCTGCGCCGTCGCCGGCGTTCTGTCATTAACGAATAGGCCACCATGAGGGTCAGATACACCGAAGCTACCGCTGAACTGATAAAGAAGCTGGATGTGGTCAGTTCGTTTACCGGCAAAAGACCCACGGTGCGCATCAGCACGGGAATAGCGCCCAGCAGTTGTATTAGCAGAAAACCTGAGAGCGTGCGTGCGGGCGCATTCCATGGGCGACGGCTCACGGCAACCCCCACCACAAACAGTATCGTCGCCCCGCTGATCAAGAGAATGTTGCCTTGGCTTGCCCAATTAAGATGAAGCGGCGCGGCGAGGGCAAGTACCAGTAATATACATTTGCCCAAGATCATCAGGCCGCGAAGATGACCGGTGATGCCGAGGTAGTGCCGGGTGAAACCCAGCAGGCAAAGCGCGCTCAGCGCATGCATGGGGGTCAGCAGATCATTTACGGCCGGCATGTCCGGCCAAATGAGCCAGAGCCCGAAGCCGTCCAGAGACAGCTGTGAAATCAGGGAGGCCATGATTAAGCCTGATAGCCAGGCTAGCCTTACCTGGCGCAGCATCGCCAGCAGCGCCAGACAGAAAAACAGGGCAAATACCAGAATGCCGTAAAGAAAAGCCTTCCAGGCAATGGACACGCCCACAGTTGAAAGCATGGATTCGGCGTCGGTCACTGAAAACGGAAACAGTGTGGGGCCGGCATTGACCACTTCGAAGAGCAGGGTGGTTTCGCTATTGGCGGGTAGGGCGACCGGCCAAATCAGATCAGGGAGGCCGATCGTGCGTTCGGCAAACGGGAAACTGTCACCGAGGGTGGCAAGACGCCGCAACGTGTTATCAGGGTCTATGACCACGGCGCGCACCTGATCAAGTGAGGGAGCAGGAATGACCAATAACTGGTCGCGAGAGCGGTCGTCAGAATTCTTCAGTATCACCTGGAATGTGGTCGGTCGGTCGAGATAACCAAGGCTGCCACGGGATGTGTCTCTGGTGTTCCAGTTGTCATCCTGTTGCCACAACTTGTGATCGAGCACGGTTTGCAGGGGGAGTGCCTGGAATCTTATTTGTGACTGAACGGCGCCGGTATCTGGCACAAGAGGGGTGAGTGTTTGTGCTGGCGGAGTGGAAATGGCGGTGTGATGGATAAGCAATACGTATACAGACAAGGCCGCAACGAGAGCCAGCGGTAACCAGATAACGAGCGCCACCAGCGGGCGTCGTTGAGAAGCGTCAGCCATGGAGCCCCCGGCCAACGATTGCAGATATCCTTTCCGGCATGAGATTACGATCCTTGTAGGTGTCGCCGGGCGTAACGGTGCTCACTTAGGATGAGACGCGTAAATTACAGTCGGCAAACACTTGGAAACAAAACTTAACATATTGAATTTCAGGGTATTTTACTATTTTTAATGGTTTTTTGTATTTCAATTTATTGATAGCGAGCATGCGCTTTGAGCATGATGCAGGAACTACGTTGCGGGTGGTGTTACCCTAGTTTGCACGCCTGAGACCTGACCCGGGTGCGGCTGAATTCATGAACTACCGAATAAGGACACTGCCTTGAAACCTGTCGCTGAAGCTTGTCTTCGCAACCAGCAACCTATCGCCGATGCATTGGCGCCCTGGCTGCAGGCCGCCGGGCAATGGCTCGAGTTGGGCAGCGGCACCGGCCAGCACGGTGTCTATATAGCGGAACGCCACCCGTCTGTTCGCTGGCAATTGAGTGACGTTGCGGACACGCTTGAGGGCATGCGTGCCTGGCAGCAGGAGGCAGGGCTGGCTAATTTGCCGGAGCCCATAGTGCTTGATGCGGCAGATGCCGTGCCGCCAGCACCCGTGTACGACGGCGTCTTCACCGCCAACACCCTGCATTTCGTAGGCTGGGAGATAGCACAAGCCATTATCACTTATGCCTCAGGATCACTGAAAAGCGGCGGTACCTTTGCCGTCTACGGCCCGTTTAATGACAACGGCCGCTACACCAGTGACGGCAATATCAGCCTTGATAAGTGGCTGAAGTCACGTGACGCCAACAGCGGCATCAAAGATGAGCAGGCGATTGTTGACCGGGCAGCAAACTGCGGTCTGATGCTGATGTCGGCTACGGATATGCCGGCCAACAACCGCTTCATCGTATTTCAAAAAAATTGATCAGTGCGCCTGTCGCAGCAGAAGCATCAACGGGAGAGAGATAATGACCGACGATAAACGCCGCCGCTATTCAAGCCAGGTTGTAGACGGCATTGGCAAATCCGCGAGCCGCGCGATGCTCCGTGCGGTTGGCTTTAACGATGATGATTTCCGCAAGCCTCAGGTGGGTATCGCGTCAACCTGGAGCAACCTGACGCCCTGCAATATGCACATCAATGAACTGGCCGAAGAGGCGGGCAGGGGCGCCGACGCCGCCGGTGGTAAAAGCCTTATTTTCAATACCATCACCGTCTCGGATGGCATAGCAAATGGCACTGAGGGCATGAAGTACTCGCTGGTGTCGCGTGAGGTGATTGCCGATTCCATTGAAACGGCTGCCGGCTGCGAGGGCTTTGACGGGCTGGTTGCGATCGGCGGATGCGACAAGAATATGCCTGGCTGCGTGATGGGGCTGGCAAGACTCAATCGACCATCGGTTTTCGTCTACGGTGGAACCATCGAACCGGGTAAGAACCATACCGACATCATTTCGGTTTTCGAAGCGGTCGGGGCTCACGCCAAAGGTGATATGGATCTGATCGAAGTGAAACAGATCGAAGAAACCGCCATCCCGGGACCGGGCTCCTGCGGTGGCATGTATACCGCTAACACCATGGCATCCGCAATTGAAGCGATGGGTATGAGTCTTCCTGGAAGCTCTGCCCAGAATGCGGTGTCGCAGACCAAGATGGATGACTGCCGGGCAGCCGGTGCAGCCGTTCTGAATCTGCTTGAAAAGGACATCAAACCCCGTGACATCATGACCCGGGAGGCATTCGAAAATGCCATTACTGTGGTGATCACCCTGGGCGGTTCAACCAATGCTGTACTCCACCTGTTAGCGATGGCGAGCACGGCTGAAGTCGAGCTGTCGCTGGATGATTTTGTGCGCATCGGCCAACGTGTGCCGGTGCTGGCCGATCTTAGGCCCAGTGGTCACTACATGATGTCGGAGCTGGTTGCGATTGGCGGTATACAGCCATTGATGAAGATGCTGCTGGATGCGGGCATGTTGCACGGTGACTGCATGACGGTAACCGGCAAAACACTGGCGGAGAACCTGGCAGACGTGGCGCCCTATCCTGACAGCCAGACGATCGTGCACGGCCTGGACATGCCGATCAAGAAAGACAGCCATTTGCGGATTTTGCGTGGCAATCTGGCGCCGACTGGCGCGGTGGCAAAAATTACCGGCAAGGAAGGTACTCATTTCATAGGCACGGCGCGCGTGTTTCATTCCGAGGAGGAGGCCCAGGAGCGCATCATGGATGGCACTGTGGTGGCCGGTGATGTGTTGGTGATCCGCTACGAAGGGCCCAAAGGCGGACCGGGTATGCGTGAGATGTTGACGCCGACCTCCGCCATCATGGGCAAAGGTCTGGGCAATGACGTGGCGCTGATAACCGATGGCCGTTTCTCCGGCGGCAGTCACGGCTTTGTGGTGGGGCATATCACACCAGAAGCGGCTGATGGTGGCCCAATTGCGCTGGTCGAGACCGGCGACACTATCACCATTGATGCTGAGGCCAACACCATTGAGCTTGGGATTTCCGAGGATGAAATGGCCCGTCGAAGACAGGCTTGGCAGCCACCGCAACCCAAATACCGGCGCGGTGTGCTGGCGAAGTATGCAAAAACAGTGAACTCGGCATCGCTAGGCGCAGTAACAGACGATTTCTGATTCAGGCTATTTTGCTCCCGCGAGTTCTGGAAAGACTTGCGTGAGCGCCGGGCGCAAGTGTTGCGCCCCGTATTTCGCCGGCGATCTCGGTTATGACCTGATAAACAAAGGGTCTTAGCGGTTAATTGAATCAACTAGACGACTGGTCTATTATAAGGCGTATGACAGCTACATTAACATCCCGGAAAAAGGCTCGCCCGGCTTCAGATACACGGGCAGAACTGATTCGCATTGGTAGCGATATCATTGCGCACAAGGGCTTTAACAGCACGGGCATCAACGTGGTGTTGAAAGAGGCCGGTGTGCCCAAGGGGTCTTTTTATTACTATTTTTCCAGTAAGGAAGATTTCGGTCTGGCGGTGATTGATGATTTTGCTGCCGAGTATGATGCTCAGCTCGACCTTACGCTCGGCAATCCGGACCTGCTGCCGCTGGAGCGTATCCGGCGATACCTGCGGACGGCGATTGACGATATGGAAGCTTGCGATAACAGCCGGGGGTGCCTGGTCGGTAATCTCGGGCAGGAACTGGCTGGCCAGAACGAGAGTTTTCGACTCAGGATTGATGCGATTTTCTCCAGTTGGCAAGCGCGCGTGACCCGGTGTCTGGTTGAGGCGCAGGAACAAGGGTATGTTGACCCCGCGGCGGATCCCGCTGCACTTGCCCAACTGCTTCAGATGGGCTGGCAGGGCGCAACATTGAGAGCGAAGGTCAGTAAGTCTGTTGAGCCCATGCAGCGTTTCAAGACGATGTATTTCGAGCAGATACTGGGTGTAAAGAATTGACGAGTGAAGCGTCAGCCGACACTGAATAGGTTTGTCGACGTCAAGCCGCAACTGAAGCGATGGCGGTACCCGGGCCGGGACCGCCAAAAAACAGGTCGAAAATATAGTAGACCGGTCTAATTAATGAGTTGAAGTGTGACTGAAATGAAACCCTGAACGGTCGAAGGAGACTGGATATGAGCAATCAACCCGTCGCAGTAACCAACGAAACATTCGAGCAGGAAGTGCTGAAAGCTGACAAACCCGTGCTGGTGGATTTTTGGGCCGCCTGGTGTGGGCCTTGCAAATCTGTTGCGCCGTTGCTCGAAGATATAGCCGACGACCAGTCTGAATCCCTGAAAGTCGCAAAGATTGATGTTGATGCTCAGGGTGAACTGGCGGTGAAGTTCGGTGTGCGTTCCATCCCGACGTTGATGCTGTTCAAGGATGGTGTGCCAGTGGGCACCCAGATTGGCGCGTTGGGGAAAGGCGAGCTGAACGAATTTATTCAGACCCATAGCTAAGGACTGCAGGGCCACTAAGCGGCTCCATCAGAGTTTCACTCTTTTGGACACTGCTGTTGCGATCTTTGCCGCCGGATTCTGGCGGCTTTTTTTTGTCTGGTTACTGGTGCGATAGCGCCGAATTGCCCGCTTTCATTTAATGTCGCGTTGTTCAGTGTGCGCGGACGGTCTCTCGACTGATATAGTCCTGCTCATTATTCGAAAACGTTGAGGCGCTTCATGGGATTTTTTATTGCTCTGCATACACTTGCTGCAGTGATCTGGGTGGGTGGAATGTTTTTCGCGTATATGGCGCTGCGTCCTGCTGCTGCCAAGGTGCTGGAGCCGCAGCAGCGCAGTCTGCTCTGGTGCCATACGCTGTCACTGTTTTTTCGTTGGGTCTGGGTGTCCATCATCGCGTTGCTATTAACCGGTTTTGGAATGCTGGGCACTTACTTCAACGGTCTGGGTTCGGCAGGCTGGCACGTGCATGCAATGCTCACGCTCGGACTCCTGATGATGCTGATTTTCCTGCATATCTGGTTTGCGCCCTATCGTCGGCTGAAGCAGGCTGTTGCAGCGTCTGATACAGCAGAAGCAGGTCGCAGAGTGGGGCAGATCAGGCTGTTTGTGTTGATTAACCTGATTCTGGGGCTCGTCGTTGTCGTGGTCGGATCGGGTGGCCGCTACCTGGTATTGGTCAACATGTAAGTGACGGAGTCGGTTGAGTGCCGGGTAAATAAAACGCAGGGGAATGTCAGTCGAATGCTGTTCAAGAACAATCTATTTTTCGTTTGGGCGCTGCTGCTGGTGGCTTCAGGTGTATCTGCCGCTGCGCCCCAGGGGCTCAACCTGGCATCGGTGAATGCTGCTGTTGCCTATCAGGGCGAGTCGTCACTGTTATTCAGCAAGCATCCTGATCGTTCGGTGCCAATTGCCTCGGTGACCAAGCTGATGACCGCGTTGGTCGTCATGGACGCCGGGCAGCCGCTGGATGAATGGCTGGAGGTTTATCCCCGCCACAAAAAGGCCGCGAATAATGGGTATTCCCGAATTCGTATCGGCTCGACCCTCAAGCGGGGAGACATGTTGCGCATAGCGCTGATGTCGTCTGAAAACCTCGCCGCTTACACGCTGGCACGACATTACCCGGGTGGCTTTGCCGCATTCATCAAAGCGATGAATGACAAAGCGGAAGAGATTGGCATGACCCATAGTCTGTTCGTTGAACCCACTGGACTGTCGCCGATGAATCGGGCATCCGCATCGGATCTGGTCAAACTGGTCAATGCCGCGTTCAAGCACAAAACACTGCGAACCTATACCACGACGACCTATTTTACTGCACATTTTCGCAAGCCTCGTTATTCGCTGGCATATGGCAATACCAACATACTGGTGCATCGCGACAGTTGGGGCGTGGGCTTGAGTAAAACCGGCAACCTCAAGGAAGCCGGGCGGTGTCTGGTGATGGTGATTAATGTTGACGGCCGTGATGTGGTGACGGTGTTGCTGGATTCGTTCGGCACCAGAACGCCCATAGGCGATGCTGGCCGAATCCGCCGATGGCTCGCCACCGGCGAGGGAGGTTCGATTGCCAAAGCTGCGAAAGACTATGAAGTCCGTCGCAACAAGCTGTACGAGCAGGCCGGGAAAACGGCAGGTAATACTGCATCTCAGTAGCCATCAAAGCGCCGTCACGCGCGATCAAACAAGAGGGGCCATGCATGACAGATTCAGCTTCAATACTGGTGCTGACCACCGGTGGCACGATCGACAAGATCTATTTTGACGCCAATAGTGCGTTCAGCATCGGTGACAGTCAGGTGCCGGATATTGCGTCAGTTGCCAATGTGCAGGCACCGTTAAGGCTGCAATCCCTGATGCGCAAGGACAGTCTGGATATGACTGAAGAAGACCGTCAGCAGGTGCTGGCGGCGGTTAGCGCTGCGCCGGAAACCCGCATCCTGATCACCCATGGCACCGATACCATGGTCGATACGGCGCGAGTGCTTGCCGGGGTGTCTGGAAAGACCGTGGTGTTCACCGGCGCGATGCAGCCTTCACGCATGCAGGTCACGGATGCCGACTTCAATGTGGGGTTCGCGCTCGGGGTTCTGCAAACCTTGCCAGAAGGTGTGTATGTGGCGATGAGCGGGCAGGTGCTTGACCCGCTGCGGGCCCGCAAGAACCGCGCTGCCGGACGCTTTGAATCGACCGATTGATGGCTGGGGTCTCTCAGAAGCTGTTGATTTCAGCTTCGGTGAGTTCCCGGTATTCGCCTGGAGCCAGTGATGGTTCCAGCGTGATCGCGCCAATGCGCTCTCGATGCAAGCGTTCAACATGATTCCCCACTGCTGCCAGCATCCGTTTCACCTGGTGGTAACGCCCCTCGGTTATGCTGAGACGAATGTGCGCCGGTGCAATCATCTCCACCTTTGCGGGTGCCGTCTTATCCGTTTCACTTTTCAGTAAAATACCCGCTTCAAGTTGCTGGATGGCGTCTTCAGACAGCGGCTCAGCCAGCCACACCTGATAGGTCTTTGCGCAATCTGAGCGGGGGGATGTCACCCGATGGGACCATTGGCCGTCGGTGGTCAGCAGCAGTAATCCCGTTGTGTCCCGGTCCAGCCTTCCTGCAATGTGCAAGTCCCTGCGCCATTCTGGCGGGATCAGATTAAGTGCCGTGGTATGAAGATCGTCAGTCGTCGCACTGACTACATCGACCGGCTTGTTCATCATCAGATAGCGGTGTTCACCGGGAAGCTGCAGCGCCTGATCGTCACGTGACATTGCTTGATCCGCAGTGACAGTGGTCGCGGATTTTTTGCACAGGGTACCGTCGACGGTGACACGACCCGCCATGATCTGGCGTCGGGCTTCTTTACGGGAGATACCGGTGCATTTTGAGAGAAAAAAATCGAGTCGCATGAGATCCGGTCCATTGCCTGGGAAGGTTGGGTTAGTCGCCCGATGTCAATGTGATCAGGGGAATAACGACGGCTGGACGCGAGTGTGCCTCAAGTTGGGTGCCGCATAAAGAAAACCCCGCCTTGCGGGCGGGGTTTCGGGTACTGCTTCGTCATCCGTGGGATGACTAATGTGCCGAAGCGGGCTGCGGATCAGGCCGCGCGACGGCGACGCATAACGCCGGCACCGACCAGGCCAAGGCCCAGCAGCGCCAATGTGCCCGGCTCTGGAACAGAGCGCACATTCAGGCTGGCGAGCAGGTTGACAGAAGTCGAGCCATTTTCAGGAGTAGCGAAAGAAGACGCGTTGCCTTCAAAGCCCAACAGGCTGATGGAATAGATGTTAGAGCCCAATACGAACTCGGTGCTATCCACAGTGTTGTCGAACATGATGGTCACGATATCGTCAACGTCGCCGTTGTACTCGGTATAGCTGCCGCCATGGAATATCTGGCACAGGAAGTTGAACCATGCGCACTCAGTTGTGACCGGCGCGTTGTTCGGTGTCTCATTGTGCTCGAACAAGAACGAATATGGACCTGTGGCAGCAGTGTTCGATGAGTCATTGAAAGAGGCCAGCACTTCGAGCGAAACGCCGGTAATAGCGGAGTTTTCGGCAATCGGATTGTTGTGGTGAGTCACCGATCCGAGCACAAAGCTATCAGAGTTTGTGATGGTTTGTGGCAGCGACGGGTTGCCGTCAAAGTCATAACCGCTTTGGCTCGAGCCTGTGCCCCAGCGAATTTCATTGGTGCCAACGCCATTGACGTTTTGGCCGCCTGTCGGGTTTACCCATTGGCCGCTGACACTTTCCAGATCAACCGGGAAGGCTGCGACGGTGGCTGAAGTGGTCAGCACCAGAGCGCCGACCAGTCCTTTGATTATTTTTTTCATGATGTATCCCTTGAATCCAGCTTTTTTAGATACTCTGTTGCCTCACCTTTTGGTGTGAGACATGCGCGAGTCACTGAATCGAAATAGCGATAATCATGCCAATAATAAAATAGCATAATTTACAGTTAGTTAGGTATGTGTATTTGCAATCTATGTATAAAAACCTGACACATAAAGATGATGGAATCCCGGTTTTTTAACGCTCGCTCAGCAGTGATTTCACCATGTACAGGGCGGCAATAACCCGAGCTTCCGTCATGTCCTGACGCGCTACAAGCGAGTCGAGTTCGGAGAGCTTCCAGGTCAGCACCTCCAGCGGCTCAGGCTCATCACCGGGCAGCGTTTCCTCGTAAAGATCTTCAGCCAACGCAATCCGGATGGTGTGACCCATGTAGCCCGGAGATAGCGTCATATCCTTGAGGTGAGTCAGTGTCCGGGCGCCGTAGCCTGCTTCTTCCTTGAGCTCCCGGTTTGCGGCGTCCCGCCAGTCCTCTCCGTGCTCGTAGGCGCCTTTCGGCAGCGTTAATTGATAGTCTTCAACCCCGGCACCGTATTCACGAATCAAAACCACGGTGTCATTGTCCAGCATGGGTACGCACATGACGCCAGCGATGGGAGGAGTGCGCAGCCTCTCGAACTCCCGCTCCTCACCGTTGCTGAAGCGCAGGTGAACGGATTCGATGCCAAACAGGCGGCTTTTGGCCACCAGACGGGTGTCGAGAATTTCCGGCTTCGTTTCCATTGTATGAAGTTCCTTAACGGTAACGACAGACGCGATGTGTCAGCCCTTGTCTGGCTCGCTCAGGGTGATCTTGAGCGATTCAAACAGGATCTCGTCCGGGTAGCCGTCAGCAATCAGCTTCCGGGAGCGCTGATAGTCGCGAATGGCGCTGCGGGTTGCGGGCCCAAGAATGCCATCGGGTGTACCGGCGTCGTAACCCTGGTCATTCAGTGCATTTTGTAATGCTTCAATATCCTGCCGGGACAGGTGCAGGGCGTCTTCCGGCGGCGGTTGTTGTAGCCCGCCGCCTCCGGCAATACGATCAGCCAGATGGCCGACGGCGATGGCGTAATACTCCGAACGGTTCCAGCCCATAATGACGTGGAAGTTGTGGTACACCAGAAAAGCAGGGCCTTCATGACCGGCCGGCACAATCAGGGCGGCCTTTACATCGGCATTGGGCAGCGCATTGCCAAATGCATCCGTGATGCCTTCCTTGCGCCAGTCTGTCAGTGGTTTGGCCCGCTTGAGGCCCGCCTCGCTGTAGTCAAACTGCTTGGGTAACAGTACTTCGCGGCCCCAGCGATAATCACCATCCCAGCCCAGATGGTTGAGGAAGTTTCCGGCGGACATCATTGCATCCGGAATGCTGTGCCACAGATCGCGTTTGCCATCCCCGTCAGCATCGACGGCATAGCGCAGGAACACAGAGGGCATGAACTGCACGTGACCCATGGCGCCGGCCCAGGAACCTTCCATTTGATCCGGGGAGATGGCGCCTTCGTCGATAATCTGTAACGCCGACATCAGCTCGCCAGAAAAATAGTCGGCCCGTCGCGGATCACAGGCCAGTGTCGCCAGCGAGCTGGGCACGGACATCTTGCCGAAATAGGTGCCGAAGTTGGTTTCCAGGCCCCAGAAGGCGAGCAGGTAGGCGGCCGGTACGCCGGTTTCGGCGGTCACCCGATTGAGCAAGTCTCTGTGCTTCTCCAGCAGTGCGCGCCCTTTTTCAATGCGATCTTCATTGACGCGCCGGTTGAGGTAATCGGCAAACGTTGTTGTGAATTCAGGCTGGCGGCGATCGAGTTCGATTACCCGGTCGAGATAACTGACCTGGCCCAGAACATCATCGGCTACCTTCTCGGAAACCCCGGATTTCAGGGCTCGCGTTTTCAGGTTGGCGACGCAGGATTGGAATTGCGTCGATGTGGTGTTCTCGGCGCTCAGCGGTACTCCGGCACTTTTGTCGGCCTGTCCGGCCCACGCTGTTCCGGATAAAAGGCAGGCGGCGATGATCGCGCTTGTCAGGTAATGGCCGGCAGTTAGTCCTTGTTTCACAAATTATTCCTCGCGCTCGCATCCAGATGAAACCGCATGGTAGCTTGTTTTGATGCTGCGAAAACACCGTAGAACAACGACGGTAATAACAAAACTTACAGTTATGGCCGGGTTCTTAACAGTAGTGTTGATGGGCTGGGCTATAGTAAGCGTTAGAGAAGGCCTCTCAACAAATAGACTGAAAGGGCTGTGATATGGCAATGCTGAAGGCGCTGGTGGTCGATGACGCCAGTTTTGTCCGGGATCTGGTCAAGCGTACTGTGCGGAATCGTTTTCCTGTAATCGAGCTGGCCGAGGCTCCGAACGGCAAAAAAGCACAGTTCATGATGACCAAAACCCCCTTTGATCTTGTGTTATGTGATTGGGAAATGCCGGAAATGTCCGGTCTGGAGTTGCTCCGCTGGATGCGTCAGCAGGAAGCATTCAAGCACTGTCCATTCATCATGATTACCAGCCGGGGTGACAAGTCACATGTTATCGAGGCTGTGCAGGAAGGGGTGTCGGAATACCTGGGCAAGCCATTCAGTCCTGATGGGCTGAGCAAGAAAATCATCAAGGTGATGGGTAACAAGCTGAAGCACGCCATGGGCGCGTCCGGCAAGTCGATGGATGGACCGACCGATGCACTCAAGGAATCAGCTGCGCTATTGACCAAGGGGGCGCAGCCAGCGCCTGAAAAGCCGACACCTGACAAGTCCGGCGGCGGTGCTGCGGGGAGAATGCGAAGCGTTGCGGCGGTAAGGTTTGCTGACTCGACTCTGCGCTCGGTAGTAAAGGATATTAACCTCACCGAAATAAAGGTGATCTGCAAGCGCGATCAGGCCTTTCCCGGCATTCTTGATCAGGCTGTGGTCGATCTTGAAATCAGCGAAGGTACAGTGGCTCGTCTGAACGGGTACGTGCACCAGCTGCAAGCTGTCGAGAAGCGTCAGGATACGGACTTTGTCAGTCTGGTGGTGAGATTTGTTGATGAAGATCCGCAGAAGATGGAAGACCTTTCCCGCTTTATAGCCCGTTTTCGCACCGGTATCTGATCCGCGCGATTGTGGTCTTAATCTGAAATACCCTGTGCCGTTTCTATTGGTGCTTCGGCAATGCGCGCACGTGGCAGGTGGCAGATAAATTCACTGCCGTCGCCCGGATGACTGTTGATCTCCAGATTGCCGTCATGGTTGAGCAGTACGTGCTTGACGATTGCCAGCCCGAGGCCGGTGCCACCGGTTTGCTGGTGTCGGCTGGGGTCGGCGCGGTAAAAGCGCTCGGTCAGCCGTGGAATATGCACCATGTCGATACCAATGCCGCTGTCCTTCACCGCCAGGTGAGCGCCTTCCTTGTCGGTATACCAGCGAATGCGAATGGTGCCGCCGGCGGGCGTGTATTTTACCGCGTTGAAGATAATGTTTGAGAAGGCGCTGCGTAATTGGCCTTCGTCGCCGAACACGAAGTGGCGGGGGCCGATCTCGGTCTCGATCTGATGTTCAGCCTCACCGCTGAGTGCTCGCGCATCGCTGCAGGTTTGTTCAATCAGCGTCCGCACATTGGTCACGTTGTCGTTAACCTGCTGTTCACCGGTTTCCAGTTTTGCCAACAGGATAAGGTCGGTGATCAATGCTTCCATCCGGTCGGCCTGTTGGGCCATGGTATTCAATGCTTTTTGCCAGCGGGGTGGGGCGTCGTCTGCATTATCGGTGAGGGTTTCCAGATAGCCGCTGATTACCGTCAACGGGGTGCGCATTTCGTGAGAGACATTGCTGACAAAGTCCCGGCGCATCTGCTCAAGCTGGAACAGGCGGGTGATATCTTTTGCCACGATCAGGCGGTCGTCGTCCCCAAACAGGCTGATCTGGATCTGCAGGTGGATATGGGGCTTGGCGGGCGAGCGGATGTCCAGGGGCTCGCGATAATCCCGGGCATCAAAGTAACGCTTGAATGAAGGGCTGCGGATCAGGTTGTGAATCGGCTGTCCCCTATCTGTCTCGCGTCGGAACCCCAGCAGGTACTCGGCCGACCAGTTCCACCATTCCATTGCGCCATCGGCATTGGTCATGATGACGCCGTCGCGCATGGCGTTGGTGGATTCTTGCACGCGGTTGATGCGGGTTTGCAGTAAATCCCGGGATCTCAGATGCTTCTGATGCTGGCGATGCAGGCTGTCAAACAGGTCGCCCCAGAGCCCAACGCTACCCGGCGCTTCATCACTGGCATCGGGATCGGCAAGCCACTGGTGCAGGCGCCGGGTCTGCACCAGCGTCCATGCCAGATAAAGTGCAAGACCGGTGCAGAGCCCGATCAGCACGCTCCCCAGCCACCAGCCAGCAACCGCACAGGCGAATACAAAGCCAATGATGATGCGGAAATGTCGCGTCCAGTTGTGTTGCATGCTGTATCCCTGACGGCGGCCGACCCGAGGTCGGAAATACATGGCCTGGTGCACGCGCAGTGTTACTGACCGGGGTCAGGCTGCGCGGGTCGAGAACCGGTAGCCGGTGCCTCTGACGGTCTGGATCAGATGATCGTGCTGGTCTCCCAGCGCTTTGCGCAGGCGGCGGATATGCACGTCAACCGTCCGCTCTTCAACATAGACGTTGCCACCCCAGACCTGATCCAGCAACTGGGCGCGAGTGTATACCCGCTCCTGATGCGTCATGAAGAATTGCAGCAGTTTATATTCAGTGGGCCCCATATCGACAGCCCCTGTCGGGGAGGTTACCCGGTGGCTGGCCGGATCAAGATGCAGGCCATCCACTTCAACCGGCGTTTCGATACCGGCCGGGGTGGTCCGGCGCAGCACAGCCTTGAGGCGCGCGACCAGTTCGCGGGGGGAAAACGGCTTGGTGATGTAATCGTCTGCGCCGGATTCCAGTCCCTGTATCTTGTTGTCTTCCTCAACTTTGGCTGTGAGCATGATGATCGGGATCTCGGCTGTGGTCTCGTCTTTTTTAAGACGTCGTGCCAGCTCAATTCCCGTTGTGCCCGGCAACATCCAGTCCAACAAAATCAGGTCTGGCTTGCGATCAATAATGAGGGCGTGCGCATCCAGCGCGTCTGCAGCTTCGAGATAGTTGTAGTCAGCCATCTCCAGCGCGACGGCAATCATTTCCCGAATCGACGGTTCATCGTCGACGATTAGTACGGTTTTTCCCGACATGACGTTTTCCCTTGTCAGCACCAGCGAATCATTGTTGCTAGTGTCCCGTCTGGCCAATGACTTAATCCACTGAGCCCCTGAGAGCTTTGAGAGCAATGCACGGGCGGGAAGATTTGGTGGTTCCAAACCGAGCAACCGTAAAGCCGCTATCAAAGCTCTCAGGAGCTCCCGAAGGGCGTGTCGCTGAGGACTTTGGATCGGCGTTGCCAGATCTTGATGTGGAACCACCACATCGGCGGACCGTCGCCTTGACCAGAATCCTCAGTGTCACGCAGTAGGTTAAGTCATTGGCCAGACGGGACACGACACATTACACCCCGTATTTATGACATAAATATGACAAGCCCGAAGTAAAGCTGCAACGACATGGACGGTTGCCTGCCGAGGCCGGCACTATCTAAGCGCAAAATCCAGTGCCAGCCCGATAAAGACCGACAGCCCGGCCCACTGATTATTCAGGAATGCGCGGAAGCATTCTTCCCGCTGGCGATAGCGGATCATGTGCTGCTGGAAAACAAACAGAACCGCCATGCCGAGAAGCCCCAGGTAGTAGGCGATCCCGAGTTCTGCCTGGGTGCCCACCGAAATCAGAATCAGAATAACGAAGGTCTGAAGACCTGCGACGATAGCTCGATCAGCTTCGCCGAACAGTATCGCGGTCGATTTAACGCCTATTTTGAGGTCGTCGTCCCGGTCGACCATTGCATATAGCGTGTCATAGGCCACCGTCCAGAGCACATTGGCCAGGAATAGCAGCCAGGTCACCTTCGCCAACTCGCCGGCCTCCGCAGCCCAGGCCATCGGAATCGCCCACGAAAATGCAGCACCCAGAAACAGCTGGGGCAAGTGAGTGAAGCGCTTCATAAAGGGATAGATGAACGCCAGCACCAGACCGCCAAATGACAGATAAAAGGTCAGCGTGTTGGTCCAGAGCACGACCATCAGGAAAGACACCAGTGCCAGCCCGAGAAACAATGCGACAGCTTCGAAAGGTTTGACCCTGCCGGTCGCAAGCGGGCGCGCATTGGTCCGTTTAACGTGGCCATCGACTTTGCGGTCGGCAAAATCATTAATGGCGCAGCCTGCCGCCCGCATCATGAATACGCCGAGGGTGAAGATGATGAGGTTGGGCCATGACGGAAACCCGGACGCGGCGAGCCAGAGCGCCCAATAGGTTGGCCAAAGCAGCAGCAAGGTGCCAATAGGCCGGTCCAGCCGGAGCAGGCGGGCATAGTCGACGAACTTGTTTCGAAGGGGGCTGGGAATAAAGTCGAAGGTCATATTCGGGCTGCTTTGGTGTGTGGCTCTGACGTGTCAGTGAGCGCCAGTATAGCCGCGCAGCGCCCTCTGATTGAAGCCGCTTGGGGTGGTGCGGCGATTAGTTTTTGCTGTCGTTTTGCTGGAGCAACCGAGGGTAGAAGTACTCGCCAACCAATAATGCGCGCGAGCCCTTGCTGAAGCGGGAGCGGCGTCCGATCGCGGGTTGATCCGGAGTTGGTGACTGGGTCAGGCCGGTTTGGAAGGCTCCGCGATGCCAGCGGCGGTGGCGAAAAAGAAAAGCCCCCAGCGGCTGTCGTCCAAGATGCCGCAGTCGTCGGCCGGCACCTTTCAGCGTGGCCAGCGGGATAACGGTTCGCGCCATCACCCAGGGTTCACCGTCACCGCACAGATTGACCTCGCGAATCCAGGCATGCTGGCGGGAAGGCAGGTTGAGCGCCCGAGCTTCTTCGGCTGTGGGGCGGGCATAGCCTTCCCAGAGAATGTCCACATGGAAACTCTGCCGGCAGCGTAGTTGCAGCGCCCGGGTCAGTGATCCCTCAACGGTCAGCCAGTGCACCCCATCGGTCAGCGACTGATCAGCAACCAGTTGCGCAGCGGGAATGCTGGGAAACCACAGGGCCTGAGGCACCCGGCGGAGGTTGCTGTCACTTGCTGAAGAAGCGGGGATGTCAAAGTCCTTTAACGGCATAGATGCCGGGGGCGTTGCGCCAGTAGCCTTTGTAGTCCATGCCGAAGCCGAAAAGAAAACGATCTTCAACATCCAGCCCTGTGAAGTCGGCTTTAAGGCCGGGGCGGCATTTGCGATCGTGTTGTTTGTCGACCAGCACTGCTGTCAACACCTCTTCTGCCCCCTGGCTGCGGCAGTAGTCTGCAATGGCGTTCAGGGTAGTGCCTTCGTCGAGGATATCGTCAACGATCAGTACGGTGCGTCCGCGCATGTCAGCTTCGGGGCGCAGTTTCCATTCCAGAATGCCGCCGGTGGTTTCCTGACGGTATCGAGTTGCGTGCAGGTATTCAGCCTGGACCGGAAAACGCAGTTTGGGAAGCAGCTGGCCAGTAAAGATAAGCCCGCCGTTCATCACGCAAAATAGCAGTGGGTTACGTTCACTGAGCTGCTCGGAAATGGCGGCTGCCATGGTGTCGATCGCCTGATGCACGTCCTGCTCGGAGCAGAGACAATCAGCCTCATCGAAAACCTGTTGCAGTTCGTCGCGGGAATCTGTCATACCGTGAAAGTCCTGTTTTGGAAGGGGTAAGCCGCCGGCTGCGTCCCAAAAACGGGCCATTATACCGAAGCTGGTCGCTCGCGGGGAGGGGGCTTGGCAGGTTTGACGTCGGTGCTGGCGCGTATGGCATTGGTCAGCGGGCTGACAATGCGTATTATGACGGGCCAGATAATGTACAGAATGAAGGTTTGGTTGCGTGAGGGATTGTAGAACAATTATGATCCCCGGCCTGATGCGAACAGTGGAGAACGATCATGAAGAAGTGGCAGTGTGTGGTGTGTGGCTGGATATACGATGAAGCCCAGGGTTGGCCGGAAGACGGTATTGAGCCGGGCACGGTCTGGGACGATGTGCCGGAAGACTGGGTCTGCCCGGATTGCGGCGTCGGCAAAGAAGACTTTGAAATGATCGAAATCGGCTGATTATCTGCCGGCCTGTTTTGTGTTTTTCAATGTTCGGCACGACCGGCATTGATGCCTGAGTAACCATCAAGGAGAGCAGTGGCATGTCCAACGATGCCCCCATCGTCATTATCGGCACGGGCCTGTCAGGGTATTCCCTGGCCCGTGAAATTCGTAAGCAGGACAAAGAAGTCCCTGTTCTGATGCTGACTGCCGATGACGGCCACAGCTATTCCAAGCCGATGCTGTCTACCGGTTTCACCAAAGGCAAGACTGCAGATGAGTTGGCTCAGTCGGACGCTGCTGGTATGGCGGCTCAGCTGAACATCGAGTTGCGGACCCATACCACAGTCACCGGTATTGACGCCGAAGCTCACTGTGTTCTGATCGGTGACGAGCGACTTGAATACAGCAAACTGGTGCTCGCCTGGGGAGCGGACGTGATTCGCTTGCAACTGAAAGGCGAGGGTCAGTCGTTTGTGCACAGTATCAATGACCTGATGGATTACCGGGCGTTTCGCCAGGCGCTGGAAGGCAAGCAGCGGGTGGCAATTATGGGGGCTGGCCTGATTGGTTGTGAGTTCGCCAATGACCTGCGCAACGGCGGCTATGAAGTCGATATTATTGCACCTTCAGACAACGTGATGCCGGGGCTGCTGCCACCGGTAGCCGGGCAGGCGGTGATCGATGCCCTGAAGGATGAAGGCGTGCGCTTTCATCTGGAAACGGTAGTCGATCATATTGAACCGAATGGGGATGGCGTGCGCCTGACCCTGGCGAACGGCGAGATCGTGGAGGCAGATCGGGTCATTTCAGCTGTTGGTTTACGTCCGCGTACCCAGTTGGCCGAGTCCGCTGGTCTCGATGTGCAGCGGGGCATCGTGGTGGATCGCCATCTGCAGACCAGCGCAGAAGACATTTATGCGCTTGGCGATTGCGCCGAAGTCGACGGCCATGTGCTGCTGTATGTGTTGCCGCTGATGGCCTGCTCACGGGCACTGGCCAAGACCCTGCTGGGGCAGGCAACAGAAGTGGCCTATGGGGTGATGCCGGTGATGATCAAGACGCCATGCTGTCCGACCTCCGTATGCCCGCCGCCGGTGGGCGCCGAGGGTGATTGGGAAGTTGAGCAGAACGGCCGCAGCGTCAAGGCCATCTTTCGCGATGCTGACGGCCAGGCGCTGGGCTTCGCCGTTACCGGTGATTTTGCGCTTGAGAAGCAGGCGCTTTCCAAAGAAGTGCCGCCACTGCACCGCTAATGCCGGACGGGACGTCGACAGGGCGTTCCGGCATTCCCTGCAGTCAGAACCGGTATTCGACCCCGAAGTCGATGCGATATACAAACCCTCGCAAGGCCTCGGGCAAGTGATCCTGACTCAGTGACGTGTTGCTGGCCTTTGCCAGGTCGGCATCCTGCTGGGTCTGGGCGATCTGCACAGCATCACGGGAATCCTTGTAGCCCACGGTGGTGTCGGTACTGAAAGCGGGTTGAATAAGATACCAGCCGCGATCCTCATACCTTTCACGCTTTTCAGGAGGCCATTCCGGTTGGGGCAACACCACGGGGTTAATCTCATCGCGGCGGTCGGTGACTGACACGCAGCTGCGCCGCGTCATGCGTGAATCCAGCTGCGGATTATAGTGCCAGTCAGCGATGGCGCCTTTGGCGGAGGCAGATTCTCCGAACAGGCCCAGGGCTGTCAGAAATAGCACCATGGCTCCCCAGCAGCCCGGACCTGATAGTTTGAGCCTGCAACCTGGGTCATTATCGTCATTGCTTAAACAGGCGCGCTGGGGTAGAACAGCGTGCTCTGATACAGAAAAGTTAACAGGAGCAGGCATGCTGGATGTCACCCGCAAATTGGTCGAGTTGTTGGACCTGGCACCGATCGGTGATGATCATTTTCAAGGCGAAAGTGAAGATCTCGGTTTTGAAAATGTGTTTGGTGGTCAGGTTCTGGGGCAGGCGCTGATGGCTGCCAGCCGCACGGTTGAGAACCGGACCGCCCATTCGCTTCATGCCTATTTTCTGCGCCCGGGCAATACCCGGTTGCCAATTGATTATGAAGTACAGCGCGTTCGTGATGGGGGTACATTCTCCGTTCGTCGAGTGATTGCGCGTCAGGATGGCAAGGAAATTCTCACCGGGTCCATGTCCTTCCAGGTGGAGGAACCCGGGTTTGATCACCAGGTTCCGATGCCCGAGGTTTCGAACTTCGACAAGCTCAAATCCGAACACACTTATGCGCTGATGCTCAAACAGTATATTCCTGAAAACCGTCGTGAGAAGTTTACACGAGACCGTCCGATTGAGATCCGCCCGATTGATCCGGTCAACCCGTTGAAGCCAGAGCCGAAAGATCCGCAAAAGCAGGCCTGGTTCCGTGCGCAGGGTGACCTGCCGGATGACCCGGTGCTGCATCGCTGCCTGCTGGCCTATTCTTCCGACTTCGGCCTGCTGGGTACCTCGCTTCATCCCCATGGTGTGTCGTTCATGAACAAAGGCATGCAGGTGGCGAGCCTTGATCATTCGATCTGGTTTCACCGGGAGTTTCGCATGGATGACTGGCTGCTCTACGACAAGGATAGCCCGAGTGCGTCCGGTGGGAGAGGATTCAACCGTGGCAATATCTTTAATCGTGACGGGGTACTGGTGGCATCAACATGCCAGGAAGCGTTGATTCGTCAGCGTTCGGCCAAGTCCTGATTCTCTGGCGCCGTGCCGCTCAGGCTCGGCGCTGTTCCTGCTGGGCCTGATTCGCAAGCCAGCGCACGAAATCATCAAATGGCAGTGGCGGGGTCATGACATAGCCCTGCACCATGTCGCAGTTCATCTCGCGCAGCAATCGCAGCGTGCTCTCATCCTCGACGCCTTCCGCCACAACCGTGTATCCCAGATCGTGGCACATATTGATCGTGGTTTTGACGATCACCCGGTCGTCTGCCTGAAACTCCAGGTCACTGATCAGTGAGCGGTCGATTTTGATTTCACTGGCCGGCAGTCGCTTGATATAGGACAGCGACGAGTAGCCCGAGCCGAAATCATCAATCGATAGCGGAATACCAGTGAAATCCAGCGATCGCAAAGCGCGTAGCGAATTGACAGGATCCTGCATCATAGATGTTTCAGTGACTTCCAGAATGATCTTGCCGGCATGTTGGTGATAGCTGGTCATCAAGCGTTGCACAAACAGCGGAAATTCAGGTTCGCGCAGGTTGTTGGGCGAAATATTGACCGAGATGCTGAGGTCGTTGTAGCCCGCGGCGATCAGCTTGTCCCGGGCTTTCAACGCCTGCTCGAGAACCCATCGGGTCAGGGGTTTGATCAGCCCGGTCTGCTCCGCTACAGAGATAATCTCCTCTGCGGAAATTGGTGTTGCCTTCCCCGGCCAACGGATCAGTGCTTCGGCACCCACAACGTTGCGGCTGGATAATGAAAGTTTGGGCTGGAAGTAGAGAGCGAGTTGATTGGTGTCCAGTGCTTCGCGCAACTCGGATACCAGCGTCAGGCGACCGGTGTTGTAGCTGTCTGCTTCTGGCTTGTAGTAGGCGAGACCGCGCTCAGCGGAGTCTTCGCTTTCCAGTGCGATATAGGCCTGGCGGATCAGGGTATTAATATCCGTCGCATGATCGGGGTAGACTGAAATCCCTGCCAGTGGGTCAAGAGGCAGCTGCATGCCCAGGTATTCGATGGGTTTGCGAATCGCCTCAAGGCATTGCACGACCCTGCGAGGCATGGCTTTGACCTCCTCGGCATCAATCACAAATCCGAAGGTGGCAGATTCCAGCGCGGCGACAAAAAAGCTTCGAGTTTCGGAATGCTCAACTATTTGAATGCCGGGGAGATCACGGCAAATGATGTTGAAGCGCCGGGCTGCCAGTTTCAGAACCTGGTCCGCGTTCTGGTGCCCCAGCGTTTTGGTGATGGCCTGCAGGTTTGTCAGTTGAATCACGCCGACAGCGTGGCGCTTGTCAGGCTTGCGGGTGAGGGTATCCTGCAAGTGAAGCTCGAACGAAGAGCGGTTAGGTAGCCCAGTCAGAGGGTGATGCAGAGCTTGGTCCATCATCCTCAGTTCAGCCTTGCGCCGGGCAGCGAGCGCCTGCAGCTGAGCCTCCTGAGCGTCCATTTTGTCGCTGCGTTCGCGATAGAGACGGGCAGCCAGCGCGATGGACAGCAGAATCGCTTCCAGAGCAGAGCCGATCTCCATTCCGAATTCAGTCACGAAATTGGTTGGCACAACCCCATATTTGTTGAGCGCTGTCAGTGCGCTGCCAATCGTCAATGCCCCCCATGCCAGAGTATAAAGCCCGGCTTGCCGGTTACCCTTGAGCCATTCAATGGGGCCCAGCAGTGTAAGGAGCAGGCAGCCCGGAATAGCCAGGGCCACCGACAATCGCATTGAGGTGTTGTAGTCGAGAATGAAAGTGCCGGCGATGGCCGCAAGATTCAGGTACACCGAGACCCGAACCCACCGGTCAAGCGCGGGGCTGCTGTGCTTCAGATCGAGAAAGGCGCGAGCGAATAGTGAGGAGAACAGCAGCGCAAAGGGCACGGACACCATCATCGACTGATTCTGTAGCCAGGGGCTGCCGGGCCAGATGTAGACAAACGCCATCCCGCGCAAGGTGGATAGCATCACGAGGTAGCCGAGTGTTGAAAGCGCGTAGTACAGATAGGTTGCTTCCCTGAGGGCAGCAAACACGAACAGATTGAAAAAAATCACGGTGATCAGGATGCCATAATAGATGGCGTGGGCCTGATCGGCGGCGAAGGTGTGATCGAAAAAGCGATCCCGTTGCCAGAGGGTGATCGGTACTTGTAGCGCACCGTTGGTCTGAACCCTGATCACAAACTGATAACTGGAACCGGGGTCGACGGTATAGGGCAGCAGGAAGTGGGGATGACGTAGCGGGCGAGACTTGAGTGGCATTCTGTCGCCGGTTATCAGTTCGTCAATCAGTTTACCGTCGCGGAAGAGGTAGATCTTGACAGAGTCGAGCTGCGGGTAGCGAATGTCCAGTATCTGATGCATTTTGCTGGACGATATGGGAGGGCTGAAACGCAGCCAGACAGGCGCTTCGGTGTAGCCGAAATTCGGTGACTCGCCGTTTAGGATCTGCCAGCCTGGAAGGTTCAAGGCGGCTTCTGGTGTCAGGCTGTCCTGTTGAGCGTCATCAATTTGAAGGTAATCAATTGCCGGCTCAATTTGGCCGTCATGCTCGAGGTCGGCATGAGCAAAGGAGGCAGCAGTCATCAATGCGCCCAGAAGGACGGCGAGCAGAACGGTTTGGCGCACAGGTATAAGTCTTGTTTTGTTTGTTGTGCCTGAGCTGAAGCCCGTGACAAGGGCCGCCCATCAGAGCAGGCGTCCGCTCTGACGCCTGTTCATTCCAGTATGGCTACAGATCTGCAGCTGCTCAAGTGGTTCGGTCTTTGATTCGTGTTAATGGGACATCGTGGCCATTCTGGGGCTGGTCCGCCCTAAATTGCAGGGGTTACGGCAGGCTGTTTGCCCATTCCAGAACCCAGGGTAGTGCTTCGGATTCCGGATCGGTTGTTTCAAGGGCATCAATACGCAGGGTTTCACCGACCTTGCGACAGGCGATTTCGTAAAGCGCCTCTTCCATCAGCTCACCGGCCCCGCAAAAGGTATCGCCGTAGGAACTGTCACCCAGCACAATCACGCCGAACGGGCGCCCGGTCTGCATTGGCAGGGTATCCCGGATTGCAGCGTATAGCGGGATCAATGGCGCGGGGAGCTCGCCCTGGCCGGTGGTCGAGGTGCATACCAGGATGGCGTCGTCATTGGACGTCAGATCTTCCAGCGTAGGGTTTTCGGAGACTGAGGTCGGGTGGCCTGCATCGGTCAGAGCCTTACCCATTGCGCGTGCGGTGAGTTGCGCGCCACCGAATACGCTGCCGACAAAAATACGAATACGGGCCATATAGCGTCTGCGCCTGTGCCAGAGTTTAAAGGGGTGACAATGTTAACGGCAGGGCGGGATCAGCTCAAATAGTCGCTATCGTGAGCCGGAGGGGATTTTGCTGCGTACTCTCGGTGATATCCGGTTGCGGCCCGCTTCCTTGGCGTCATAGAGGTTTTTGTCAGCCAGCCGCAGCAAGCCGTTAATCGAGTCGCTTTGGGTGATCGAGCAAACCCCTGCGCTGATAGTGACCGGCAGCCGTTTGGAATGGTAAATAAAGTCGTGTTCCTCGACTTCCGAGCGCAGTCGCTCGGTCAGCGTCAGCGCCTGGAGTAAAGAGGTATCCGGCAACAATATCAGGAATTCTTCACCGCCCCATCGGGATGCGGTATCGCTCTCACGGCAGGCGCCGCGCAGTAGATCTGCGAATTCCTGTAGCGCCTGGTCCCCGGCATCGTGGCCGAACTCGTCGTTGATGCGTTTGAAATGATCAAGGTCAATCAGCACCGCGGAAAAATGTCGCCCGGAGCGCTGGTAGCGGGCCAGTTCATTGTTAAGCTGAAGGTGCATGTCCCGCCGGTTGGGCAGTCCAGTCAGCTCGTCAGTGCGGGCCGCTTGCTCGTGCGAGTTTGCGAGCTTTACCAGTTGGTTGCGTGCCCTTCGGCGGCTGGCCTCAAGCACGAAGCAGAAGATTGATTCAAACATCAGCGTCACGATAAACCGGAGTTTGAAATCGGGGGCGTATGTCCCGGTCACAAATGGAAGGTCGGGTGACATGAACACCAAAAGGCAAAAGGCCAGGTAAAGACCCAGCAGCAGGGAACCGGCACGCAAGCTGGTGAGATAAAACACCAGTGGCGGGAACACATACAGCCAGAGCGGCCCCGTATTACTCTCGCCTCCGGAAGCGATAAGGTACGCAAACAGCCCCCCGACAATGGTTAGCAGTCCGTTTTTCTGCTGTGCAAAATTGCCGGACCGTCTGAAGGCTGCCATGTTCAGTAACACCAGCAGCATAAACAGTATCAGGACAACAGCGTGCACCGGGTGTGCTGAAAACCAGGACTTGATACCAATACCGGCCAGGCACACAACACCGCTGACAGACAGATAGGTCAGTACCTTGGCAACCCGGACGTCTTCTTCCGCCCGGGATTGATCGACTCGCAATTGTTGCGGTTGGGTCATCGGTTCTCATCTGGGGTCACGGCAAATGGCGCTGCACCAAGGGCCGAGGGATGACAGTAAAATGATAAGTTGGCGAACTATTAGGTTATTTTGCGTCAAAACATTGGCATATAATAGCGGGGCTCACCAACCTTGCCGTCATCAATTGTAAAACATGGCGAGGCTCCCGCGATGACGATCAGCGCGTACTTTGATGGATTTATTGAGTCTGACAGCATCGGGTTTTGGGTGCGACTGCCGATGGGGTCGGGCGGCGCTGGCGGCATGCCATCGAGTGAGCCCGATAAGGCCTGGCCCCGATAATGTCACAGATATTTCATTTTCAGGCTGAACTCCCTATAGTGGCGCCTGTTCCAGTCGACTGACTCATGTACTTGCGGTGAACTGTCATGGCCAAGAGCATTTCCCCTATTGATCGCGCCCTAACCAGCTCTGCGACCGAACGCTACCGGATTGGTATCAGTTTGGTGTTTTTGCTGGGTGTCTGGTTGTATGTCGGGCAAATGAGCACTGGTATGCCAGGCAGTATGTTGCTGATGGCAGCGGCCGCGATCGGTGCCTATATGGCGGTGAATATCGGCGCCAATGATGTAGCCAATAATGTCGGTCCGGCGGTGGGCTCCGGCGCCTTGTCGTTGGGGGCTGCCATCCTGATTGCTGCACTGTTTGAGGCGGGCGGGGCGCTGATTGCCGGCGGCGATGTGGTCTCGACCATCAAGAAGGGCATCATCAATCCTTCTAGCCTGACGGACGTACAAGCCTTTGTCTGGCTGATGATGGCTGCATTGCTGGCAGGAGCGCTATGGCTCAACCTGGCGACCTGGATGGGCGCGCCGGTGTCGACGACTCACTCCATCGTGGGTGGTGTTCTGGGGGCCGGTGTAGCCGCCGGAGGCTGGGATATCGCCAACTGGTCGGTGATGGGGGCTATTGCCGCCAGCTGGGTCATCTCGCCGGTGCTGGGCGGCCTTATTGCGGCATTCTTCCTGTATGTCATCAAGCGCACGGTGCTCTATCAAAGCAATATGGTGGCAGCGGCCCGTAAAGTGGTGCCCTGGGTTGTTGCGCTGATGGCGTGGGCTTTCGGCACCTATCTGATGCTCAAGGGCGTCAAGCACATCATCAAAGTCGATTTCATGACCGCCGCGCTCATCGGGCTTGCGCTGGGCGCTGTGGTTTGGGTTGTCATGCGCGGAACGATCGGTCGGCGAGCGGCGACCATGGCCAATGCGGAAGACGGCGTGAACGGTCTGTTCACCTGGCCGCTGATTTTTGCCGCTGCGCTCCTGAGCTTCGCGCACGGTGCCAATGATGTTGCCAATGCCATTGGTCCGCTGGCGGCGATCAACGATGCACTGGCCCATGGTTCTGTGGCTGCTGCAGCCAGCATCCCGATGTGGGTGATGGTCGTCGGTGCGTTGGGGATCGCGCTGGGACTGTCACTCTTCGGTCCACGGCTGATCAAGACGGTGGGCAGTGAAATCACCGAGCTGGATAAAACCCGGGCCTTTTGTATTGCCCTGTCTGCCGCTATTACCGTCATTATCGCCTCACAGCTGGGGCTGCCGGTAAGTTCCACGCACATTGCGCTGGGTGGTGTCTTCGGTGTCGGGTTCTTGCGGGAGTATCTCAAGCGCAGCTATGCGTCACAGTTGCATCGCATCGTCGAGAATCATGAAGGTGAGGAAAAAGAGCGTATCCAGGCGTTTCTGGCACGTTTCCGCGAAGCGACGGTCGAAGACATGGAGGCCATGCTGAAATCGACGAAAAAGAAATCGTCGGATGTGCCTCTGTCCAAAAAGGAGCGCAAGCGCCTCAAGAAGATTTACAAGGAAGAGCTGGTCAAGCGTTCCCAGCTGACCCGAATTGCCGCCGCCTGGATCATCACTGTGCCTGCGTCGGCCTGTATGGCGGCGTTGCTGTTTTTTACCCTGCGCGGTCTTTTGGTCTGATTGCGGCAGAGCACAGGCTTTCGTATATTCGGGTTTATAGAGGCTCCCCTGAGTCGGAATTCAATGCAGATTGTGGAGGCATGCTATGAGCAGTGCATCGGAAAGCCGCCAGGCGCGGATGATTGACGAGCTTAGGGTCTTCATCAAGAAGGTGCTGGGGGATCCGACAATTGCGGTGAAGTGTGTCGAAATTGCGCGCCGCTATAAGGATGATCCGGATTCCAACGAGAAAATGGCAAGGGAAATCAGTGCGACGACCAGCGTGCGCATTCCTGAAACCTGGAGCGAAGCAGACAAAATGTTCCTGGATATTCTGAAGGATGTGCTGGACGACGAAGCCGCACTTTATTGATTTCGAATAACGGCAATTCGAGTACTGACGCTTCGGCTACATTGACTCGTGCGGTAATTGCCCACTAAAAAGGCGCTGAGAGATCAGCGCCTTTTTGCGTTATCAAAGGGGGTTCCGGGGTTTATCAGTAACGGATACCCAAGCTGCGGTAGATGAACCCCATCAGCCAGGCAGGGCCAATCAGCAGAAACTGAAGATCCTTGAAAAAAGAGGGCTTCTTTCCCTCAATGTGGTGGCCGATAAACTGAAGCACCCACATCACCACGAACAGAATCAATGACATCCCCCAGACCGGCATCAAACCGGTACTTTCAAAAGCGGCCACCAGCGAAGCTGCGATAATGCTGAAAATAGCCATGCCGATGCCCAGTGGCAGCGATAACCGAATGTACCAAAGAGTCGCGATGGCAAGACCCAGGGTGCCCCAATTGAGGTAGGGCACACGATCAAATGCCGCCGGGGTCGGGATAGACCAGATCAGGCCGATCACGGAAATGAAAATGACCGGTACGGCAATCCAGTGAATTGCCTTGTTGGTGGGGTTGCGGTGGCTCTCGCCGTATTCGGCGAACCACTGATCGGCGCTCTTGGCCATGACAGATCTCCTGTTTATCCGGTTTTTATTATGGAGACAGTATAGCGATCAGCGCGTCGCTAAACGAGCGCTGATTAACGGGCGTCAGGCTTGCCGGGATTTACGGTCAGATGTGCCGGTCAGTACCGATTGGGTCAGGTTTTCCAGTACCTGAATTTCATCGGCAATGGCCGGGAACTGCGCAATTTGCGCTTGCTCTTCAAGAATGTCCTGCAGAATCTGAGGAGTGGTCAGGGGATTGGCCAGCACCACACGGAAAACCACACAGGGCAGTTTGTGATGTTTGGCCGGCTCGAGTCGGGTTCGGGAGACGAATGCCTTGCCGAGCTCACGCTGGGTTTTCTGAATGTACTTGGTCAGCCGGTTCAAAGAGGCGTTAATGCGTTCGGACTGACTTTTTGTTGCCAGATCCAGGGCCTTTTGGGTATCGGCCGGGCAATAGCGATAGGTGAGAATGTTCAGTTCCGGCCGGGTGATCAGTTCGAAGTCTGGCCGGCCGTTGATCATCTCGGCAAACGTGCGGGCTTTCTCGAATCCCTGGTCGATCAGGATTTCATAGCCTTCTCGGGCCAGGATTTTCAGGCCCGAGTGAATAAGCATCGCCATGCCCGGGCGGGAACCTTCCAGCGTCGTGCTGCCAAGATCCCGTGAGCCTTTGCGGATAATGTACTGGGCGTGATGTTCAATTGCGCCGACCAGCTCCGGGTTGCGGAACACCACCAGCCCCGATCCCATCGGCACGTAGAGTTGTTTGTGTGCGTCAAAGGTGACCGAATCGGCGCGCTCTATACCTTTCAGAAGGTGGGCGTACTGGCGCGAAAATAGCGTCGGGCCGCCCCAGGCCGCGTCAACATGGAAGTGAGCTCCGAACTCTTTGGCAATATCTGCCATCGCGTCCAGCGGGTCCACATTGCCGGTCTCGGTAGTGCCGGCGATACCGCAGATGGCGAGTACCTTGATTTTCTGCTTTTGCAGCTCAAGGCACTTGTCGCGCAGAGCGTCGGTCTGGATGCGGTTGTCGTCATCGGTTGGAATTGAAATCAGTGAGCTGCGGCCCAGCCCCAGAACATCTGCAGCCTTGCGCAGGGAGTAGTGACCCCGGCTTGAGACCAGAATGGCAGCCCCTTCATGGCCGTAGTACCGTAACGCCCGGAACAGGCCTTCTTCGTGCAGGCCGCGGAAGCTGCCTTCGGCGGGGAAGGCCTGGTTACGGGCAACCCAGAGCGCGGTGAGATTCGCGACAGTGCCGCCCGATCCCATCGAGCCGAGGGCAAAGCGGGGGTCGTGCATCCATTTGCGGTAAAACGCCCCGTCCTCGTTATAGACCAGCCGATGAATCATCCCCAGCACCTGGCGTTCAAGCGGCGTGAAGGCTTTGGATGTTTCAGTCTTCACTAGGTTCTGGTTCAGCGCGATCATGATTTTTGACAGCGGCAGCATGAAATAAGGCAATGCCGAGGTCATGTGACCAATAAAGCTGGGGGAGGCCGTGTGAACAGAGTGGGCAACCAGTTTATCGAGCAGGAACTGGGTTTGCTCGGAGACAAAAATGGGCTTTTCGGGAACCGAGGATTCGCTGAAATCCTTTACCACATCGCCCAGATCACGTTCGATCGCGACAATATGCTCCTGCAGGAAACCTGCAAGGTTACGGGAGATATCCTGGTCAATGCGGCTGAGGGTCGAATCCGGCGCTTCTGGCACCGTGAAAACCCTGTACATGGCCTCGAGTGAGGCTTTTGCCGTTTTTTTCTTGCCAGTCATACGCGCCACACATCTTCAGTGGTTGATGCAAAACCGCTCAGAGTCTCTCTGAGAGTTTATCAATTCCTGCGGATCAGGTTGCCAATCCCTCTGTGCTCCGTCTGGCTGCGTTGCCAGCCTCCTGCTATCAGGTCCCTGAAGCGGGCGCGTAGTATAAGACCTAAGCAATGTGTACACCAGCCGTTCACCCGGGTGTTCGCCAAAGGTAGTACGCCTGCTACCGATTTGCGCACTAGGATTTTTCGGAGTTCGCCTGACCGGTCGGTCAGAGCATTTCCCGGTGGACCTCCAGAACCGGCGCATCAATCCGTTGTTCGATGGCCTTCTCGACCTGATCAAGCCGCTGCTGGATAAGCTGGGTTGAGGTGCCCAGCGCTGCAATGGACCAGGTAGCCCTGTCCAGAGCATCAAAATCGCCGGTTTCGGCGATGGCCAGGTCCGGTTCCTTGCCCCAGATGGCTTTGAGCGCGGTGAAGGCTTTACGCTTGGCCTTGATATCTTCGCAACCGTATACCTGAAAGTGAAGGGTCATCACGCCCATGTGCGGTGTGACAACCGGGTGATCAGGTGCTTCGGCGAGCAGTCGGCGCATGGCTTCAGACATGAGAGAACCTCGCGAGATGGATAAACAGGCAGTCGGCACCCGTAGCCTGGCGGGTGTCGTCAGGCGAGGGCGCCGGTCACTGCATTATATGCCGTTTTGGCGTTACCGACAGGTGACCAGATGCCCTTCAGTCAACGACCGGGGTCGCGCGCTGAATGATAGCACCGACATCGGCTCCGGTTCGCAGATTGCCGTAGTTGAGGCCGTCGGTAGCTTGCAGGCGACTGCCACAGAAGGCATCGGCAATAGAATGCGGGCTGTGGCGAATCAATAGTGAACCTTGCAGGGCAAGCGCCAGCCGGTCAACCAGATTGCGAGCCCGATACTGCAGATGGTTCTGATCGGCAAAATCCTGCTTTAACCGGGTCAAAAACTGGTCAAAACGCTTGTCGCAGCCGGTTGCAGCGCTGACTTCAGCGAAATACGCATCGAGTGCGTCCGGTGTTTTCTGCATCGCGCGCAAGGTGTCGAGGCACTGTACGTTGCCGCTGCCTTCCCAGATGGCATTGACCGGCGACTCCCGCAGCAGGCGCGGCATAATGCAGTCTTCCATCACGCCGCTGCCGCCGATGCATTCCATGGCTTCATAGGCGTGATTCGGCGTGCGCTTACAAATCCAGTACTTGCCGATAGGTGTTGCCAGTCGGGTCAGCAATTTTTCGTGTTCGTTATCCTGATGATCCAGCGCTCGGGCTACCCGCAGGGTCATCGCCAGCGCCGCTTCACTTTCAATGGCCAGGTCGGCAAGCACGTTTTGCATCAGCGGCTGCTGGTTCAGTGTGGTGCCGAACGCGGCACGGTGACGGCAGTGATGAAGCGCCTGGGCTGTGGCCTGGCGCATTCCCGATGCACTGCCAATCATGCAGTCAAAACGCGTCATGGCGACCATTTCAATAATGGTCGGTACGCCACGGCCTTCTTCGCCAATCATCCAGCCCAATGCGCCGCGGAGCTCCGCTTCGCTTGAGGCATTGGCGACGTTGCCCATCTTGTTTTTCAGGCGTTGAATCTGCCAGGGGTTTTTTGTGCCATCCGGGCGCCAGCGCGGCATCAGGAAGCACGACAGCCCGCCAGGCGCCTGCGCCAGAACCAGAAAAGCGTCGCACATGGGCGCTGAGACAAACCATTTGTGGCCGATCAGTTCATAAGCCTGTCCGGGCCCGCCTGGGCCGGTTGGGAAAGCCCGCGTGCTGTTGGCGCGAACATCCGAGCCGCCCTGCTTTTCGGTCATCGCCATGCCGATGGTTACTGCGGATTTTTGTTCCGCCGGCAGGTTGCGCGGGTCGTACGCGGTGGCCATGATTTTCGGCAGCCAGGTCTCGGCCAGCTCGGGCTGAAGACGAATGGAGGGCGTGGCTGCAAAGGTCATGGTGATTGGGCAGCAATGGGCGGCTTCTACCTGGGAGTGCATATAGTAGCGCGCGGCCCGGGCTACATGGGCGCCTTCTTTCGGGTCGGTCCAGGGGCTGCTGTGGAGCCCGTGAGCCAGCGCCATGTCCATCAGTTGGTGGTAGGCCGGATGAAACTTCACCAGATCCTGCCGGTGCCCGAAGCGGTCGTGGGTATGAAAGGAGGGTTTGTTTTCGTTGGCGAGAAAGCCGAGCTCTATAGTGTCGGCACGACCGGTGAGTTCGCCGTAGTCGGTCAGCGACTGGCGGGCCCAGCCTGCACCTTCCCGGGCGACGCCTTCTTTTAGTGCCTGATCCTGGCTGAACAGGTTGTAGTTCTCCAGCGCAGGGGGCTGGTTGGTCACCTGATGGGTGGTTCCCAGATAAGGATCCAGTGGTTTTCCGTTGCCATCAACAATCGGGGCAGCAGGGTCGGCAGTGTTCATGATTCATCTCCGCGTGCCGGTCACCCCCTGTAAGCAGAAGGTCAGGATCGGCGTTATCAGTTCGGCTTTTTGTTGTTCGCTGAACGCCCTGTCGGCGTTCTGTCGTGTGGGAGATAATGGGCCGACGAGGCTTTCGGCGATGGCGCCCACCAGGCAGGTCGCGCTCAGGCCCGCATCCTGTGGCGGCAGCGAACCGTCGCGAATGCCGTCATCAATCGCGGCCCTGAAGTGATCGGCGTATGCCCGGCGATATGCCAGCCGTTCGCCTTCCACCAGTGGGTCGACCGGCTCTGCGATCAACGACCACGCCATTGCCGGCGCCTGCAGGGCGCGTGAGGCGAATTGCCGCAAGGCGCGCTCAAGTCGGTCAGGAGCCGGGTCTTTACCTTCCAGCGACTCGGCAACCTTGTTCACTTCGCGAATCGTGGCGCGTCGAAAAACTTCGGCGAACAACTCGGATTTTGATTCAAAGTGCCGGTACACCGTGCCGGTTGCTACATCAGCCTTGTCTGCCACGTTGTTGATCTGGGCATTACGAAAACCACCCTCTGCCACCAGGCCGGAAGCACAATCAAGAATGCGCTGCCGAACCTCTGCTTTGCGCTGGCGCATTTTTTCAGTTTCGCGGTAAGCCATTACCTCTCCCGTAAAGAGTGAATCACTATTCATTTCTTGTGTCAACGACATCGGCTGTCGCTGAAAGGCCGATCTAACGGGGCTTTCAGCGATTCAGGCAGTTAAGTGATATCGAAGTTACAAAATATTACAAAAATACTTTTAGAGCGCATGGTCTTTGTCTCAAATCCGGATTATATAGTCGGCAAGGCACGAGATTGAGTGGTATCGCTGCCGAAACGGGTTTTGGCGTCGTTGAGTACGTCTTGGCCTCGGTATTGTTTTCGCTGATGGAGGTAAGGCCCATGAGTGAATTCGACGAAAGCAATCTGGAAAGCTCCAGCCATTGGAGTCCCGATAACGAAGATACGCATACAGTGGCGGGGCGCTCCCGGGTTCGGGCGCAACTGGCTGCCGACATTGAGGCGTTTCTGAGTCAGGGCGGAAAAATAACCGAGCTTGATTCGGCATTGCGTTCAGACGTACCCCAGAAGGCAGAGCCCGGTTTTAACAACCGGTCTGTCTGATGCTCCTTCAAACCGGGCACCGTATTAAACGGTGTCCGGTCTTGTGTTTTCAATCGGCTGGCCGGGGCAGGCGCTAAGCTGCTCCCCATGCCGTCAGTCCCGTCGTTGTTGAAATTATAGCGGTGATTCCTGCGTTCGCTGAAATTTTCAGCCCCTGCGCCAGCTGTGGAATTTCTCGAGAAAGCGCAGTGCGCGCTCAGGTGCATTGGCTTTTTTCCAGTTACCTGCAGCGAACTTGTTGGCTTCTGACAGCGTCGGGTAAACGTGGATGGTGCCTAGGATTTTGTTGAGGCCATAGCCGTGCTTCATGGCGCTGACAAACTCGGTAATCAACTCGCCCGCGTGGGCGCCGACGATGGTGGCTCCCAGAATCCGGTCTTTGCCCGGCGGCGTCAGCACTTTTACGAAACCGGCGGTGTGGCCCTCCGCAATCGCCCGGTCCAGATCGTCCAGTCCATAACGTGTAACCTCGTAGGCAACACCCTGCTCGTCGGCTTCCTGTTCACTGAGGCCGACACGGGCGACCTCCGGATCGGTAAAGGTCGTCCACGGCAACACCCGGTAATCCACCTTGAATGACTTGAATGTACCGAACAATCCGTTGACCGACGCATACCAGGCCTGATGGGCCGCAGCATGGGTGAACTGATAGGGGCCGGCGACATCACCGCAGGCGTAAATGCCGGGCATTCGGGTTTGTAGGGTCTCATCGACGGTAACCGTGCCATTGGGGTTGCACTCGATGCCCAACGCTTCCAGCCCCAGCGACTCTGTATTGGCTTTGCGGCCCACCGCCAACAGCAGCGTGTCAAACACCAGGCTGTGAGTGTCACCGTCCTGCTCATAAAACAGGCGATAGCGATCGCCATCTTGTTCAAATCGCACGGCTTTGGCGTTGGTGCGCAGGTCCACGCCACTGTCTTCAAGGCTTTGTTGAACGATCAGGGCGGCGTCTTCATCTTCGCGCGGCAACACGCGGGCTGAACGGTCAACCTGGATCACCGGCACATCGAGTCGGCTGAAGGCCTGGGATAACTCGCAACCGATCGGGCCACCACCCAGCACCAGCAGCGTGCCGGGGGCTTCGCGCAGATTCCAGATGGTATCGGAGGTGTGATACGGCACCTGGTCGATGCCATCGATGGGGGGCACGAACGGACGGGCGCCGGTTGCGATCACGATGTTGCGCGTGGTGAGAACCTCACCGTTGACCTCAACACGCCAGGGATCGAGGATTTTGGCTTCGCCGGTGATGCAACTCACACCCAGGTCGGTGTAACGCTCAATGGAGTCATGAGGTTCGATGGTTTTGATGGCTGTCTGAATGCGCTCCATAACAGCCCGAAAGTCGACATTGACCTTCTCTGTGGTGATGCCAAAGCGATCACTCTGGCGGGCGTTGTGGGCGATATGCGCACTTTTGATCAGGGTTTTACTGGGTACGCAGCCGGTATTGAGGCAATCGCCCCCCATTTTGTGTTTTTCGATTAGTGTGACTTTCGCCTTGGTGGCCGCGGCAATGTAGGCAGTGACCAGCCCGCCTGACCCCGCGCCAATCACGACCATGTTCTGATCGAAACGGGCAGGGCGCTTATAGCCCTTAAGGGCGCGTCGACGCTTGATGAGATTCATCACACTGCGGGCAATCAACGGGAAAATCGCCAGCAAAACAAAGGAACCGATCAGGCCGGGCGACACGATGCCGCTGAGGCTGTCGATCTGGCCGAGTTGAGTGCCGGCATTAACGTAAACAAAGGTGCCGGGGAGCATGCCGAGCTGACTGACCCAGTAAAACCGCAGTGTTTTCATGGGCGTGAGGCCCATCACCAGGTTGATGACGAAGAATGGAAATAGTGGCACCAGTCGCAGGCCGAACAGGTAAAATGGCCCATCCCGTTCAACGCCCTTGTTGATGGTTCTGAGCGAGTCACCGAAGCGCCGCTGGACGCTGTCGCGCAGGATGATTCTGGACGCGAGAAAGGCAAGGGTCGCCCCTATAGAGCTGGCAAACGACACCAGCAACAACCCGAACCAGAGGCCGAACATGGCGCCTGCCAGCAGGGTCAGAACGGCAGCGCCGGGCACTGACAGGCCGGTAACCGCGACATAGATCAGGAAAAAGGACAGGCCGGTGACCAACGGGTTGTCGGCCACTCTTTGCTGTAACGCATCACGCTGGCTGGTGATGTAATCGAGACTGAGGTACTGCCCCAGATCAAATGCGAAATAGGCGCCAATCAGGGCCGCGATAATGATCAGCAGCAGTAGTTTCTTCGACAGTTTCATGCAGTCGTTTTCCTTAGCTGTATGGGGCGATCCGTCAGCGTGAGTGAACAAAACTTGTGGTTACGCCATTCTGACGTCTTATTGTTCGGGACGTTACAGTGCAGTCTTCACATTTTTATCCGCAAACAGAAACAATGCCGTCCGCTATTGCGGCGCTCCGACGTTTCTTTTCCCGCAGTATGAGCGCGGCACAGCGGTTTTCACGCATAGTGTCGCAACGTCAGATTGTCACAATGACCGTAATTGTCATAATCGGCGTATAAGCTGGTTGCAAACACCGGCACGCCAACAGCCACGTCATACGCTTCAAAGGCCTTAAAGGTTCAGGGCTGGAGTTTTGCCTGGTAGGACATTAGCCAGAAGGGACTCTCAGTGTATGCTGTAGCCTGTTTAAGTCCATGTTTCAGGAGGTCATGCCTTGTTTTCGCCCAACCCACGTGTCTTTCCGTCATCCCGTTTACGTCGCAACCGCGCAGATGACTTTACTCGCCGCATGGTGCGCGAACACCGACTGTCGGTCGACAATCTGATCTATCCGGTTTTTGTGCTTGAGGGTGAGCAGCAGCGAGAGGCCATTCCATCGATGCCGGGGATTGACCGGTTAAGCATTGATCTGTTGGTGGAAGAAGCGAAAGAACTGGTGCAGTTGGGCGTGCCGGCCGTTGCCCTGTTTCCGGTAACGCCACCGGAAATCAAGAATCTTGATGGCTCTGCCGCCTGGGATCGTGATGGTCTGGCACAACGGGCCGTGCGCGCGATCAAAAAGGCGTGCCCGGACCTTGGCATTATTACCGATGTTGCGCTTGATCCGTTTACCACCCACGGGCAGGACGGCATTATCGATGACGACGGCTATGTGCTGAATGACATTACGGTCGAGGCGCTGGTGCGTCAGGCCCTGTCCCACGCTGCTGCGGGGGCTGACATTGTGGCGCCATCCGACATGATGGATGGCCGCGTCGGCGCTATTCGCCAGGCGCTGGAAGATGCCGGTTATATCAATACCCGAGTGCTGGCCTACTCGGCCAAGTATGCCTCAAGTTATTATGGTCCGTTCCGTGATGCGGTCGGCTCGTCGGGAAATCTGGGCAAGAGCAGCAAGGAAACCTACCAGATGGATCCGGCCAACAGCGATGAAGCGATGCATGAGGTCGCCATGGACCTGTCCGAAGGCGCCGACATGGTGATGATCAAGCCGGGCATGCCTTATCTTGATATTGTCTATCGCGTTAAACATGAACTCAAAGTGCCGACGTTTGTCTATCAGGTCAGTGGCGAGTACGCGATGCATATGGCCGCGGCGCAAAATGGCTGGCTGGACGAGAATAAAGTGATGATGGAAAGCCTGATGTGCCTGCGCCGGGCGGGTGCTGATGCCATCCTGACCTATTTTGCAAAGAGAGCAGCAATATTGCTGCAATCCGGCGACGCCTGACAGCCGGAACAGAATCACAGTAATTGGAAAGCAGACCCATGACGACCGAAACGGATGTCCCGAAGACTCAAGAGCTGGAAACAGATCCGCTGCCGGATCCGAACGCGAGCGAGTACTATTTTAACCGCGAGCTGAGCCATCTTCAGTTCAACTATCGCGTATTACAGCAGGCGATGGATGAAACCCATCCGCTGATTAACCGGCTGATATTCTGCTGTATTTTCAGCAGCAATATGGATGAGTTCTTCGAAATCCGGGTCGCAGGTCTGCGCCAGCAGATGAAATACGGCCGTGAGAGTGTCGGTCCGGATGGCGTACTACCGGAGCAATTGCTGAACGAGATCAGCCGGGTTGCTCACGACTATATCCACGAACAGTACGACATTCTCAACAACGTGCTGATCCCGGCGATGGAAAAGGAAAATGTCCACTTCGTACGCCGCCGCGACTGGACGCCGGAACAGGCGGAGTGGGTGCGCCGGTATTTTGAGGATGAGATTCTGCCGGTAGTGAACCCGATCGGGCTGGATCCGTCACATCCGTTTCCGCGACTGGTGAACAAGAGCCTTAACTTTATTGTCGAGCTGGATGGCAAAGACGCCTTCGGTCGCGAAACCGGCATGGCGATTGTGCCCGCACCGCGGTCATTGCCGCGATTGGTGCGTTTGCCGGATGACATCTGCAACGGCGGCGACAATCTGGTGTTTCTGTCATCGATGATCCACGCCCATACCGATGAGTTGTTCCCGGGCATGGAAATCAAGGGCTGCTATCAGTTCCGCCTGACCCGTAACGCCGACCTTGAGCTTGAAGACGATCTGGAAGATCTGGCCTCAGCTCTGCGGGGCGAGCTGCTCAGCCGTCGTTTTGGCGATGGCGTGCGACTGGAAGTGGCGGATAACTGCCCACCTGAGCTGGCACATTTTCTTTTGCGGGAATTCAACCTGACCGAGCGCGAGCTGTATCGCGTCCACGGCCCGGTGAACCTGACCCGCCTGATGGCGGTTGGCAGCCTGGTTGATCGGCCTGATCTGAGCTATGCCGGATTCTCTCCCGTGGTGCCAAGGCAGATTCGCAACAAGGAAATCATCTTTGATGCGATTCGTCAGCAGCCCATTCTGCTGCTGCATCCGTTTGAAAGCTTCACACCGGTGGTGGATTTCCTGCGCCAGGCAGCCAAGGACCCACAAGTGTTGGCGATCCGCCAGACGCTTTACCGTACCGGTGCCGATTCGGAAATCGTTGAGGCCCTGATGGACGCCGCTCGTCGTGGCAAGGAAGTCACGGCGGTTATCGAGTTACGTGCGCGCTTCGATGAGGCAGAAAACCTCGAGCTGGCGAGCCGGTTGCAGGAATCAGGCGTTATCGTGGTGTACGGCGTGGTGGGCTATAAAACCCACGCCAAGATGATTCTGATCGTTCGCCGTGAAGAAGGGCGCCTCAAGCGCTACGTGCACCTGGGAACCGGCAATTACCATGCAGGTAACGCGAGGCTTTATACCGATTACAGTCTGCTGTCGTGTGATGATGCGCTGGGCGATGATGTGAACAAGCTGTTTCAGCAGCTCACTGGCATGGGCAAGGCGCTGAAGATCAAGAAGCTGTTCCACGCTCCGTTTACACTGCACAGAAAGTTGATCGAACTGGTTGACCGCGAAGCGAAGCTGGGCGAGCACGGCCATATCATCATGAAGATCAATGCCCTGACAGATCCTGAGCTGATCCGGGCGTTGTATCGCGCCTCACAGGCTGGTGTCCGTGTTGAACTGGTGATTCGCGGTATCTGCTGCCTGCGGCCGGGTGTTCCCGGGTTGTCAGAGAATATTCATGTCCGCTCGATCATTGGCCGTTTTCTGGAGCACACGCGGCTGTACTACTTCGGTAATGGAGGCAAATCGGAAGTGTACGGTTCCAGTGCAGATGGCATGGTTCGCAACCTGTTAAACCGGGTAGAAGTCGCATTTCCGGTGGATGACCGTGAACTGGCCGAACGCCTGCGTGGGGATCTGGAAACTTACCTGGCGGATAATTGCCAGAGCTGGGTGCTGCAATCCGACGGCAGCTATATTCAGAATTCCCCTGAAGAGGGAGAAGAGCGTCTTGCCGCACAGAGCCTGCTGCTGGAACGCCTGACCACCAAATAGCGCAAACGCAGAGGCTGCAGGCGATTGTGTCTGCAGCCTCTGATTGTTTCCTGCGTTCGCCATGCCGATCCACCCGCAGCCTTTGCTTGGCGCTACCAAGGCAGTAGCGTAGGATCACCCCATCTCAATTTGTTTGCGGCGTTATCGTTCCGGATCAACTGTGACCGGGTCTGGCATCGCTATGTCTGCAAGCATTTCCCGACAGAGCGCCCGGCGCGATTAAACCTTCAGGAGACAGGCAGTAATGAATAAATGGATTTTTGTCGGCATCATTTTTATTGCGACAGCAGTGGGGGCGCCTTACGGCACGGGCCTTCTGACAGAGCAGGAATGGGGCCCGGCGATTGATCGTCTCAATGCTGAGCAACCGTATATGCAAGTGCAGACGACGCGCTACGAGCGGCACTTTTTCAGCAGTGACCTTGAAGGCGAACTTTTGCTGATCAATCCGGAAACCGGTGAGACCGCTCAGGTTGGCTTTGTCGGTGAGGTTTCCCACGGCATTGCCGGCAGCAGTGTCGAGCTGACGCCAGTCACCGAGGGGCATGAACTGCTGCAAAAACTGTTTCCTGAAGAGTTGCCTCGCCTGGCGTTGCAAACCTGGCTATGGGGCACGCTGGAAGCCGATCTGAACGTACCGGCGATTAACGTGACCGATGACGATACCGGCGAAACCCTCAACGCAGCCGAAGCCTATGGCTGGGCTGAGGTATCAGACGGCGGCGATCAGTTTGAAGTCAATTTGAAATGGCCTGGCCTCAGCGTTCGGGGTGAGGGCCTCAAGATCGCATTTGACGATTTTGAGTTTTCCCAGGATGCCGAACGTGTGGTGGGCGAAGTCTGGTCCGGCGAGGGCCACATGGTGCTGGGCCGGGTTGAAATCAAGGAAGGGGACAAGCCCCACGTTGAGCTTCACGATCTGGAAATCACCGGTGAAACAGATCCGCAGAGCGGCAAAAAACGCCTGTCATCACAATCGACCGTCTCACTTGAAAGTATCAAAGTGGATGACCGTACGTTCGGGCCGCACAAAGTGGAGCTGGCACTTGAGAACGTCAATGTTGAAGCCTGGGATAAATTCCTGACAGTGATTGCTGACGTGCAGTCAGCGAATCAGCAGATGGATCCGTCCAAGTCTGCGGAAGAGTTGTTCCGCCAGAAAATGATGCTGGCCCAGCAGTTAAGCGGCGCGGCACGTTCGGTGGCAGGCTCCGGAATCAAGGTTGGTATGCCCGTTATCAAATTGGAAACGCCGGAGGGCAGCGTCGATGGCCATTGGCAGTTGAGCCATCCCGAGGTGCCTGAAGATGAGCGTGACGCCATGCCATTGGTGATGCAGCAAATGACCGGTGAGCTGGAGCTGACGGTACCCGTGGCATTGATTGAGAAAGAGCCGTCACTGATCCAGCAAGTGCGGGGGCTGGTTCAGCAAGGTTTGATTGTGCAGGACGGCGACCGCTATAAAATAAAAGCGAGCCTGAGCGACATGATGCTGGATATCAACGGTAACCAGATGTCGGTACCGCCGCTGATCTGATACCGGTTTCTGTGTGCAGGGGAGACCCAGGTCTCCCCACGCCGGCCTCTATCAAGGGGCCGGTTGCACAATAGCCTGTCCAATACCGCGAGGATCGGCTGCCGCAGTGGTTTCGCCGGTTTGATTGTCTCGCAGTATTAACTGCATGTTCCCGTATTGCCTGCCCACATCCTTCAAACCATACCCCATCGCCTCGAGTTGCTGCTTTTCGCTTTCAGTGAAGGTGTCGGGCTCGTGCTGGATCACGTCTGGCAGATACTGGTGGTGAAAACGTGGACGGGCGACGATGGTGTCCGCTGACGCATCGTCCATCACATCAAGCAAGCCGAGAAATACCATAGTAATGATCCGGCTGCCGCCCGGTGTGCCGATGATCGCGGTGTGCTCTGGCGATTCAATGATCGTCGGTGTCATGCTGGATAACGGACGTTTGCCCGGAGCAATGCTGTTGGCTTCCCCGCCTACCAGGCCGTAGGCATTCGGAACGCCGGGCTTGATTGCGAAGTCGTCCATCTCGTTGTTTAGCAGTACGCCTGTCTGCTGTGACATGAACGCAGAGCCGAATGGCAGGTTAATACTGAGTGTTGCACTGACTTTGTGGCCCCGGGCGTCGAGCACCGATAGGTGGGTGGTGTGGGTGCCGCTGCCCAGATCGCCTTCAAGACTGTCGCTTGGGGTCGCCTTTTCGGGGTTAACCGATGCCATTCGCTGCCGGAGATAGTCGGGGTCCCGCAAGTGCTGAACGGGGATGTCGGTAAAGTCCGGATCCCCAAGATAAACCGCCCGGTCACGATACGCGCGCCGCATGACTTCCGTCAGATACTGGGTGCGGGCAATGCTGTTGGTGGCCGGGGTGTCGGGGTGGACTGCCTGAAACGAACGCTGCGACATCATGCCGAACATCTGGGCCAGCGCAATACCACCTGACGAGGGCGGCGGCGCGGCCCAGATCCGGGCATCGCCATAGTCGATCACCACCGGTTCGCGCTCGACCACGGTGTAGTCTGCCAGGTCCTGGCCTTCCCAGATGCCGCCCGCTGCCTGCACGTCATCGATCAGCGCCTGAGCGACGCGCCCTTTGTAGAAGCCGTCAAAGCCCTCTTCGGCGAGTGCTTCCATGGTATCGGCGAGGGCGGGCTGGCGGATCAGGGTACCCAGCGGAGGAACTTCACCGTCGGTGAGGAACGTTGCTGCGGTGGGCGGATAGCGTCGCATCACATCAAGCCGCCATTTGGCGAGAGACCGGTAGTGCTCGTCAACCCTGAAACCCTGCCGGGCAATCCGGATGGCATCCTTGAGATTGGCGCTCAGTGGACGTTCGGCGAAATGTTCGTTGATATAGGCAAAGGCGGCAGGCTGGCCCGGAATGCCGGCGGCAAGCGGCCCATTGATCGACAGCTTGTCGGGATGCACATCGCCCGCATCATCAAGATACATGTCACGGGTACTGCGGCCGGGAGCTTTTTCCCTGGCATCCAGCACGATGCTGGTGTTGTCAGGCTGCTGCAGCAACCAGAATCCACCGCCACCAATGCCGGCACTGTAGGGTTCGACGACGCCCAGCACGGCCGCTGTGGCGATGGCGGCGTCAAATGCGTTACCCCCTTCACGCAGCGCGCGCATACCGGCCTGAGTCGCCAGTGGGTGGGCGCTGGCGACCGCGAGGTCGCCGGTCGGGGCGGGAGGGCGATTGGCGCAGCCGCCGAGAATGAGCAGTCCGATAAACAGTGCGCTGATTCCCGACATCCGTGCCCGCATGGTTATTGCCCCGTAAGTTGGTGGTATTTTTCCTGCAGCTGATCTTTGGTTTCTTTGTGGTCCGGGTCCAGTGGAATGCAGTCCACCGGGCACACCAGCTGACACTGTGGCTCGTCGTAGTGGCCCACGCATTCAGTACACTTGCCCGGGTCGATCACATAGATGTCATCACCGGGTGAAATGGCTTCATTCGGGCACTCCGGTTCACAGACGTCGCAGTTGATGCACTCGTCCGTAATGATCAGGGCCATTAAGGAATTCCTCTGAAGGATACAAAAAAAGAGATGGGGATATTTTAACCGAAATTCTACCCCGCTGTCAGAGTCGTTCGGCGGGGTGTGCTGCGCAGATATGCGTAGTGCTGGGGCGATTACCGCTTCGCGAATTTGTCGCTGAGTGCTTTGGCAACAGGCTCTGGCACGAACTCGGTGATATCACCGCCCAGGGAGGCGATTTCCCGGATCAGCGTCGACGAAATGTAAGACAGGTGATTGGCCGGGGTCAGGAAAATACTTTCGACATCCGGTGCCAGTTTGCGGTTCATGTCGGCCAGCTGGAACTCGTATTCAAAATCAGACACCGCCCGCAGCCCTCGCAGCAGTATATTGGCGCCTTGTTCCTGGACAAACTCCGCCAGCAGATTGCTGAAACCGGTTACTTTGATGTTGGGCAGGTGGCTGGTGGCCGCTTCTACCAATGCGACGCGCTCTTCCAGCGTGAACAGTGGCTTCTTTTTGGGGCTGTCAGCAACGGCAACGATTACCGTGTCGAACAGGCGCGACGCGCGGCTCACCAAATCGGTGTGGCCGTTGGTGATCGGGTCAAATGTGCCCGGATATACGACAGTATTCATTCAATTGCCCTCGCAAGCGGATGCTGCGCGATAGTAGCGCGAGAGTTACTGCCAGTTCAAATGTGATGCCGGGCCGTGGAGGAGCTGACGGCCAGACATCGCAGTTTCAGCTCGTCAGTCGGGTTGCGAGGTGTGTGCTGTTACGCGCCGCCAGGGCGTAGATGGACAGTTGCGGGTTGGCACCGATGCTGGTGGGGAAGATCGACGCGTCATGAATGCTGAGGTTCGCCACCTGGTGGTGTTCGCCGAAGCCATTCACTACAGACTCCGCCGGATCAGCACCCATTCCGCAACCGCCCATCTGGTGAGCGGTAAACAGGCGGGCCCGGTGCAGTTCCATCGGCATCTCGGTGATGGCTTTTTTCGCTTCACGCCAGCCTGAGAAACGCGGTGAATCCAGATGCATCAGCTGAACCCGCCGGGCGCCCGCAGCAAACTGAATCTCCGCGAGTGTCAGATAGGCCTGGCGGACCCCGTGCCAGAGATAGTCGGTGATGGGGTAATCCAACACCGGGCTGTCGTCGTCTCGTAGCGAGACGGTCCCGCCGGGACTGTCCGGGTGAAAGCCATCGCGGATCAGCGCGATCACGGATTGCAGGTGCGGTAGCTGACTCAGCAACTGGTGCTGGGCTTTGCCGTGATTCGGGCTGACCGCGGCGATCATGCCGGGGTGAAGTGGCGGCACTTCCATCTTGAACCCTGCCGGGCCATCGACGCCGTTCTTGAAGTTGAATTCATCAGAATAAACCGACTGGGGCGCACCGTAGAAAGGATCAACCTGCTTTGGCATCTCGGCCACCGATGCGTTAACCGGGTGCAGGAAGGTGCGTTTGCCAATGCGCTTGTGGGGGTCGGGAATGTCTGAGCGCAGCAGCAGGCCCGGCGAGCCAATGGCGCTGGCAGCCACCACAAAATGGCGGGCTTTGAGCCGGACGTTAACCTTGCCGGCGCGAATGCCGTCCGGCGTCATGGCAACGGTCAGCAGGTGGTCGATGCGGTCGCCGTTCATCACCAGTTTTTCTGCCCGCAAGCCGTGAAACAGTCGGGCACCCTTGTCCAGTGCGCCCGGGATTGTTGTTAACAGTGCACCCTGTTTGGCGTTCGTTGGGCAGCCCACACCGCAATACCCGAGGTTCCAGCAGCCTTTCACATTGCGGGGGATGATTTGCCAGCGCCAACCCAGCTTCTCGCAGCCCTGGCGCAGAACATCATTATTGGCATTCGGCGGCACCGCCCAGGGGGCCATGTTGTGCCGGTCTTCACGCTCGGCAAACCAGGGTGCCATAGCGTCCGGGTTCAGGTCGGTCAGGCCGAAGCGTTGCTGCCAGTAGTTCAGGGTTTCGTCCGGTGTACGGAAGCTCGAGGTCCAGTTGACCGTGGTGGAGCCGCCGACACAGCGACCCTGCATGATAGCAATGCCGCCATCAGACGTGGTCCGACTCATGCCTTCCTGATAGAAGTTGGCATAGGCGTCCAGCTCGTCCATCCGGAAATCCTTCTGGGAATAGAGCTTGCCTTCCTCAACCATGATGACCGAGAGACCGGCACTGGCCAGGATTTCAGCCGTAGTGCCGCCGCCGGCACCGGTACCGATAACGACGACATCGGCTTCCAGTGTCTGGCTTTCGGTTAATCGGGTCGCATCAGTGACCGCCCAGCCGTTCTCCAGGCCCCGGGTAATAGGGTCTTGCATCGTCATGTCAGCTCCAGCAGATCGTCAGGCGGGTGATTGGAATTGGGGAAGGGCATCGACAGCCCACTTGGGCGGGCCGGGGTAGCGTGAGACCTCCCAATGTGCCGGGTTACCGTAGAAAGCGACGTTGGTGATCTTGATCAGCGCGATGTAGCCGTTGTTGAACAGCCCGATACTGCTGTCCCGCCAGCGAGCCAGAAACCGGCTGACATCGTCGATGGAGGCTTCTTCCCATGTGGGCCACATTCGCGCCAGGGTTATGCGGGTGAAGCTGCCATTGAGAAGATCCAGCAATTGTCGCAGCTGCTGTTGGTTGGCCCGGCTGAAGTGAACAATCCCTGAATCGATGTTCTGAATAGTGCCTTCTATTGTGCTCTGCTGTGGCGCTTGTTCGGGGGGGAGTGATGGCCCGACGATTGCGGGTAGTAGTGCCCTGAATAATGTGAGGTCGTCAGTGGTCAGGAACTGGTAACGATAGCCGGATGCGGTGTTTTCAGCGGCGGGTGCATCTGATGACGAACAGCCACTGAGGTTCGCTGTCAGGCTGGCGCCAGCCAGTAAGGTTGCGCTACCCAAACCCAGCCGCAGAAAATTCCGGCGGTTCAGGGTTGCGACGCCATCGTTCTGTCCGGAGTGGGGCATGCGTGATGTCCTGCAATTTGTTGTTATTGGCTGCGATGTTCGGTTGGCCCGGTGGCAGCAGACAAGCCTGAAAGTCGGGCCTGTCTGCTGTCAGAGGGGTTAGCGGATAAACAGCTTGTACACCATTTTGTGGAAGGGCGTGTTGTGAGGAGCGTAGACAAACTTGCCACTGTTGATGCGCTGGCGACTGAATACGCCGCGGGCATGAGAGAACGTCAGGAAGCCTTCATGGCCGTGATAGCTGCCCATGCCGGAAGGGCCGACGCCGCCAAACGGCAGATCGTCCTGGGCAACGTGCATCAGTGTGTCGTTAATACACATGCCGCCGGAGTGGGTGTTGTCGATGATGTAATCCTGGGCACCTTTGTCATAACCGAAATAGTACATCGCCAGGGGGCGCGGCCGGTTGTTGATGTAGTCAATCGCTTCGTCGATGCTGCCGTAGGTAACCACAGGCAGAATCGGACCAAAGATCTCGTCCTGCATCACCGTCATCTCATCGGTGGGGCTGAGTACCAGGTGTATCGGCATTTTGCGGGTACCGTCGCCCATGTTCTCATCGGCCGGGTTGATCTCGATAACGTCTGCGCCTTTGGCGCGCGCGTCGTCAAGATAGCTTTTGAGGCGCGTGTACTGCCTTTCGTTAATGATGGCGGTGAAGTCGGCGTTGTCCCGCAGGGTCGGGTACATGGCGTTGACACTATCGCGGAACTCGTCGACAAATGACTGTACCCGATCTGCCGGGCACAACACGTAATCCGGCGCGACACAGGTTTGACCTGCATTGACTGCCTTGCCGAAGGCCATCCGCTCGGCTGCATCTTTCATTGGGACATCAGCCGCGATAACGGCTGGCGACTTACCTCCCAGCTCAAGGGTAACCGGTGTGAGGTTCTCTGCGGCAGCGCGCATCACATGGCGACCAACGGCGGTTGAGCCGGTGAACAGCAAGTGGTCAAACGGCTTGCTGGAGAAATCGGCCGCGACATCGGCTTCACCTGTGATCACACACACCAGATCCTGCGGGAAGTGGGATTCGATCAGGTCCTTGAACAGCGCCGAGAAGTGCGGCGTAAACTCAGACATCTTGATCATTACCCTGTTTCCCGCTGCGAGCGCCGCAACCAGCGGCCCGACAGCGAGAAATAGCGGATAGTTCCAGGGCACAATAATGCCCACCACACCCAGCGGCTGATAGTGGATGCGGTTGCTGGCAGGCTGAAACAGCATACCAACCTGGCGTTTGGCGGGTTTCATCCAGCCGGATAAATGTTTGAGGGTGTGATTGATGCCCTGCACACTGGGCATCAGTTCGGCAATCTTCGTTTCATCCGCTGACCGGCAGCTGAAATCCTGATCGATGGCTTCAATCATGGCTTGCTGGTTAGACAGCAGCAGTCGCTTCAGTCGTTTCAGGTTTTCCCGACGTTCAGTCTGGGAAGGCGAGGGATTACGGCGGAAAGCCCGGCGCTGCTCGTCGAAAATACGGCTGGTATGCTGGATCTGCTTTTTGCTCTCAGTCAATTGTACGACGCTGGCAGACATGCTGGTTCTCTCCTCGCCCTGGTCGGCTGTGTTGGTCTGGCGGCTTCGGCTGGGGGGCCGGTCCGGCTTTTGTTATGACACAGGGCGTTATTTGTGGGTGGTCAAAAAGTGCACAGGTTGTGTTGGGATATATTATTAGAGTATATACTCTAGAGAGTCAAGAATGCCGGAATAGCAAATAAGGCCATCAGGTGCTCCTGAGCCGCTTCGTCAAACCAACAAAAAAGCAATTTTCATGAAGACACGCGACAAAATATTGTTGGCCAGCCTGGAGCTGTTTAACGACAAGGGCGAGCGCAACGTGACCACAAACCACATTGCGGCGCATCTGGGTATTTCGCCCGGGAACCTCTATTACCACTTCCGCAACAAGTCAGACATCATTTACGAGATTTTTCTCGAATACGAGAAGCTGGTGAATTACTACCTGGAAATACCTGATGATCGCCCGCTCGGGCTGCCAGATATGATGTTCTATCTGGAGTCTGTGTTTGACGGGCTTTGGAGCTACCGCTTTTTCCATCGCGATCTGGAGTTTTTGCTGGATAACGATGAGCGGCTGCGGGATGACTATCGGAAGTTTACCAATCGCTGTCTGGCATCGATCAAACAGATTTTTGCAGGTCTGACCGAGGGGGGCGTGGTCCAGCGGCAAGCGGAAGAATTACAGGGAGCGATGGCGCTGAATGTCTGGCTGGTGATTACCAACTGGATGGCGTTCCTGAAAACGGCCCATGCCAGTCATGAGTCAGACAGTGTGTCCCGTGACGAGCTCAAACAGGGCATTTTTCAGGTCCTGACGCTGGAGATGCCCTATCTGATGCCGGATTACCGTGAAGAGGTCCTGCAAATCCGGACCCGGTATCGTCCGGATTTGCTGGGTGACTGATTGAGGGCCCTAAAACAGCGAGGGTCAGTGATGGTACTTACCGGTGAAACTTTCGAAACCACCTCATGTCACACATTCCAGACGCGTACCGGAATGGATTGCTGGCGTGTCTTCCTGAGCCAGGGAGCACCGAGGAGTTGATTGGTGGCTCCCAATGTTCAGGTTTTAGCTGAAGTAATACCCTGACATTCTCCCGGTTACACAGTGGCCGGGAGTTTTTTTATTCTGCGTCCGGGTCTTCAGTCACTTCTACCGGTGTTTCCAGCCAGTCAATAATGCCCGCCCGAGCAACCTCCAGTCCCTGCTTTTTAGTGGCAGAAAACTGCACCAGATGCTGCACGCAAGCGAAGGGCTTCAGTGCCTGGCGGATGCTCAGCATGGCCTGTTTTGCCTGGCCAGACTTCAATTTGTCGGCTTTGGTGGCAAGAATCATCAATGGCATCTGGCTCTGTTCGCACCAGTCGATCATCATCTGGTCAAACTCGCCCAGCGGGTGACGGATATCCATCACCAGTACCAGCCCTTGCAGGCTTTCCCGGCGCGACAGGTAGTCGCCAAGGTGCTTTTGCCATTCGTGTTTCATATCCTTGGCGACTTTGGCGTAGCCGTAGCCAGGAAGGTCCACCAATCGACAACCCGGGCGGTTTAGCGAGAAAAAGTTGATCAGCCGGGTTCTGCCGGGCGTCTTACTGGTGCGTGCCAGCTTGCCATTGACGGTGAGCGCATTAATTGCGCTGGATTTGCCTGCATTTGAACGGCCGGCAAAGGCGACTTCAGTGCCTTCATCGTCCGGGCACTCGGCCACCCGCGACGCGCTGATCAGGAATCGGGCGCTGTTGAAGGCGATGGGCTTGATGAGCTCGACTTCGGATTCAGGGGAATCTTGCACTGTCTCGGCATGTCCTATTGGATTTCAGTTGTTTGGGATTAATGTATAATATCACACCAGATCTATGCAGAGCGCTGCCTACTGTTGATCACCGGGCGGCAATACCAAGATAAGAAATTTGATGAGAGCGGGGCGAGCATGAAAAAACTGATCGCGGGAGTTGTTCTTGGCTTTGGCCTGGTAACAACAGCCTATGGCGCAGGTGATCCCGAAGCAGGCAAGGCCAATGCGGCCGTCTGTGCAGGGTGCCACGGGCAGGGCGGGGCTCAGCCAATACAGCCGGCGTATCCCAAGTTGTCAGGACTGGGTGAGGTTTATATCTTCAACCAGCTGAAACACATCAAGGAAGGTGAGCGTCAGGTCACCGAAATGACCGGCATCCTGAATGAATTTTCCGATCAGGATCTTCAGGATCTTGCTGCCTACTTTGATCAGCAGGCCATGCCAATCGGCCAGGCGGATCCCGAACTGGTTGAAAAGGGTAAGAAGCTCTTCCGCGGCGGTAACCTTGCCAGCGGCGTTGCAGCCTGTGCCGGGTGCCACAACCCTCAGGGGCTGGGAAATGAGCCTGCCGGCTTCCCTCGCCTGAGTGGCCAGCATCCCGATTACGTTGCCAAGCAGTTGCACGCCTATCGTAATGGTGAGCGTAGCGCCGGTCAGACCAGTCAGATCATGATCGACATCGCGTCCAAACTGACAGATGCAGAGATTGATGCCGTGTCCAGCTATGTGTCCGGGCTGCACTGATCACTGAATAGGCGTCTGATGCGTTCAAAAACCCTCGCTGCAAAGCGGGGGTTTTTGCTTTCAGGGGTTTACTCGCGCTGGCAGGGTCTGGCGAGGGCAGGTAGACTCGGGGTAAGAAGTGAGTATGTGAGGCGCCGGCAGAACTTGCTTGTACTGCGAACTTTCAGGGCAATGTCAGGTCTGAGCCTCACGCGAAAATAATACATAGGAGTAAGTAATGTCGAAATTCTGGAAGGGTTTGCTTTGCACCATGCTGTTGTTGCCCATGGCGGCATGGGTCAATGCTGCGGATTTTGTGGCAGGCAAGCACTACGAAGTGATGAGTAACCCGCTACCAACCCGGAACCCTGAGGAAATCGAAGTCACCGAAGTGTTCTGGTACGGCTGTCCGCACTGCTATGCCTTCAAGCCGTTTATCGAATCCTGGGATAAGAACAAGGCAGACGATGTTGAGTTTGAGATGTTGCCGGCAGCCCTGGGGCGTTCCTGGGAGGTGCATGCGCGGGCGTACTATACGCTGCAGGCGTTAGGTGCTCTCGATAAAACCAACGATGCCATGTTCGATGCTCTGGCGCGCGATCACAAACAGCTGAATACACCTGAAGCCATCGGTGAATATCTGACCGATTACGGTGTAGACAAGGATGCGTTTGTGAAAGCGTTCGATAGCTTCGGTGTGAACGCCAAAATGCAGCAGGCGCAGTCGCGCGTACGCGCTGCCCGCATTACCGGTGTGCCGACAGTTATCGTAAACGGTAAGTACAAAGTCAGCGCGTCGACAGCAGGTGGTCACGAGCAGATGATTGACGTGATCGACTACCTAGTAGCCAAGGAGCGGGACGCACAGTAAGCGTTGCCGCTAAACAGGTTGGCAAGCAATGTATCAGCGAATCCGAAAGCAGTTCAGTGATCTGATGGGGTTCCAGGAAGGCGTCAAAAGTGCGTCTTCAGGAACCGACCATGTGCCGGATTTCGAGCCGCATAACCACATTCGCTTGCTGACCTACAATATCCAGGTTGGCATCAATACCTCGTCCTACCATCATTACCTGACCCGCAGTTGGCAGCATGTGCTGCCGCACCGGCGGCGTATCGAGAATCTCGACAAGATTTCCTACCTGCTGCGCAACTATGACGTGGTGGCCTTGCAGGAATGCGATGGCGGTAGCCTGCGCAGTGGCTTTATCAATCAGGTGCAATATCTGGCGGAGGCCAGCCAGATCCCTTACTGGCATCAGCAGCTGAACCGCAACCTGGGCCGCTTTGCTCAACACAGTAATGGGTTGCTGAGCCGTTTTCGTCCGTTGGATGTGACCGAGCACCGGTTGCCGGGGCTGATTCCGGGACGGGGTGCGATCGTGGCTCGCTTTGGTGATCCGGATGACCCGCTTGTGCTGGTGATGATGCACCTCTCCCTGAGTACTTCGGCGCAGAACCGCCAGCTGGGCTATGTTCGGGACATGATTGCCGAATACAAGCACGTGGTGGTGATGGGGGATCTGAACAATCACGCAGAGCAGTTGCTCAGCAATACGCCCCTCAGCGAAACCGATCTGTTGCCGTTACCGGAGACTGCCCACAGCTTTCCCAGCTGGAGACCGGAGCGCGCGCTGGACCATATCCTTGTCAGCCCCTCGCTGGAAATACGCAAAGCTGAAGTGGTCAATCACCCGATGTCCGATCACCTGCCCATCGCAATGGATATAGCCCTGCCCAAAGGCTACCTCAGCAAGTTCTGATCGGAGCGATCGCTCTGCGTGTGTCGCCGGTTTGCCGTTGCTTTTTTTTCAGACATAAAAAAACCGGCGCTCTCGTGAGAGAGGCCGGCTTTTCAGAGGCGTCGATCAGAATTACTTGATCTTGGCTTCCTTGTAGGCAACGTGCTTGCGAACAACCGGATCGTACTTCTTGATCTCGATTTTTTCGGGCGTGTTGCGCTTGTTTTTGATGGTCGTGTAGAAGTGACCAGTACCTGCAGATGAAACCAGCTTGATCTTTTCGCGCATGACTAGGGATCCTTATACTTTCTCGCCGCGGGCGCGAAGTTCACCCAGTACAGCGTCGATGCCTTTTTTATCGATGATACGCATACCTTTGGTCGAAACGCGCAGCTTGATGAAGCGCTTTTCTGACTCTACCCAAAAACGATGGTTCTGCAGGTTAGGCAGAAAACGACGACGGGTGTGGTTCATCGCGTGAGAAACGTTGTTACCGGTGACCGGACGCTTACCGGTAACCTGACAGACTCTGGACATTTTTGCCTCCGACCTGAGCTAAAAGGGTCTTTATATACGGAATTCTTTGTTTCGAGCCTCTGGATGTTAGCCAGAAGCCGCCAGAAAGAGGGACGCCTTTATACCAGAATGGCGAGGTCGAAGCAAAAAATTGTTGGGAATTTGTCCAATTATTCACATCAACCCTCTTTCGGCCAGAGAGATAACCTCGCCGTGGCCGACCACCATATGGTCCAGCACCCGTATGTCCAGCAGTTGCAGTGCGTCTTTCAGCCGCTTTGTCAGGCTGATATCAGCCTGGCTGGGCTCAGCGACACCTGAGGGGTGGTTGTGGGCAAATATAACGGCCGCTGCATTATGCTCAAGCGCTGCACGGACCACTTCCCGAGGGTAGACGGCTGCGCCATCGATCGTGCCACGAAACAGCTCCTGATAACGGATAATCCGGTGTCGGTTGTCGAGAAACAGGCCGGCAAATATTTCGTGGGGGTGGTGCGCCAGCCGACTGCTGAGATAGCGCCGTGTATCGTCAGGCGATGTCAGTGGATCGCCCTGGCGCAGCGGCTCATCCAGCACTCTGCGGGCCATTTCCATGGCGGCCTGCACCTGTGCATATTTCGCCACGCCCAAGCCATGGATGCTGCAGAAGTGCCGGGATGACGCGGTCATCAGATTGCGGAGATTTCCAAACTGGTCGATCAGCGATCGTGACAGGGCCATGACTGGCTGCCCGGCTGTTCCGGTACGTAGAAATATAGCGAGTAGTTCGGCATCACTGAGGCTATCTGCGCCGTGGCGCATCAGTCGCTCACGCGGACGTTCATCCGCCGGCCAACTGGATTTATGGGCGGTCTGGTGGTTGTGTTCAAGTGTTGTCATGCCCGATTCCCTCCGGGATCAAAAGATAGTGCGCGTCCTGCGCGCCGGCAGTTTACCACGTGGTTCAGGCTGTCGGCAGAAGGCCAGCGATGCTATCTTATCGGCACTATCATTCTGACTGGCCGAAGCCCGGCCCGTCACCGTAAAGCGCGGAGCAGGCATGACCCAAAAACGCATCCTACTGGGAGTGACCGGTGGCATTGCAGCCTATAAAAGTGCAGAGCTTGTTCGCCTGCTGAAAAAGTCCGGTTATGAGGTTCGGGTCGTTATGACGGCCGGGGCAGAAGCGTTCGTTGCGCCGATGACATTTCAGGCACTCAGCGGCGAGCCGGTAAGAACATCATTGCTGGACCCGGAAGCCGAAGCCGGCATGGGTCATATTGAGCTGGCCAAATGGGCTGATTACGTGATGATTGCGCCAGCCTCGGCGGATTTTATGGCGCGTTTGGCCCATGGTCTGGCCAGCGATCTTTTGAGCACCGTTTGTTGCGCGACTGAATCCCCGATCATCGTGGTCCCAGCCATGAATCAAGCCATGTGGGGTAATGCTCGTACCCAGCGCAATGTCGCACTGCTTGAGGCTGACCCTCAGGTTGCCATCTGGGGGCCGGATGCGGGAGAGCAGGCTTGCGGGGATGTAGGCGCCGGGCGAATGCTCGAACCGCAGATGTTGTTGGAGCGCATGCTGCAGGAGCAAGCAAAAGGCACAGCACTGGCAGGGCGCCGGGTTGTGATTACGGCCGGCCCGACCCGTGAACCGATTGATCCCGTGCGCTACATTACCAATCACAGCTCGGGGAAAATGGGGTACGCACTGGCGCTGGCTGCCCGTAACGCGGGCGCGGACGTTGTGCTGGTTAGCGGGCCGGTTACGCTACCTTGCCCGGCGGGTGTGCGTCGGGAAATGGTGGAAACTGCGGACGAGATGCTGGCCAGAACTCAGCAGGTCATTGATGAAGGGTGCGACCTGTTTATCGCAACTGCGGCAGTGGCGGACTATCGCCCCGAAACCTGTGCCGGTGACAAGATCAAGAAAACCGAAGGTGCGATGGCGCTGGCACTGGTACGCAATCCAGACACGCTGGCCACCGTGGCTGGCCGGCCAGACAAGCCTTTTACAGTGGGCTTCGCAGCGGAAACCCGTGATGTCGAGCACTACGCGCGGGACAAGATGAGCCGCAAGAACCTTGATATGATCGTCGCCAACGATGTGTCAGAACCCGGGTTGGGCTTCAACAGCGACAGCAATGCCGTCACTGTATTCTGGCCGGATGGCAGTTGTGCTTTTCCGGCGGCTGAAAAAACCGTTCTGGCACGGGAATTGATTGAATTAATTGCAGAAAGATCGCGCTAGGCGATACACGCTTCATTCACATGTGTTCTATCAGGCAGCAAGGCGTAATTCATGACGCGACAGACGTTCCAGGTTCGAATTCTTGATTCACGCATCGGTAACGAGTTGCCGATGCCGACCTACGCTACTGACGGTTCCGCCGGGCTGGACTTGCGGGCCTGCCTTGATGGTCCGCTTACTCTCAATCCGGGCGATACCCAACTGATCAAAACCGGCCTGTCGATTCATATCGGTGATCCGTCATTGGCGGCGATGATTCTGCCTCGTTCAGGGTTGGGGCATAAGCACGGCATCGTGCTGGGCAACCTGGTAGGCCTGATCGATTCGGACTATCAGGGAGAATTAATGGTGTCCTGCTGGAATCGCGGCAATACGGCTTTCACCATTGAAACGGGAGAACGCATTGCCCAGATGGTGCTGGTGCCAGTGGTGCAAGCTGATTTCGAGGTGGTTGAGGCCTTTGACGCGAGCGATCGGGGTGCCGGTGGTTTTGGTTCTACCGGCACCGCCTGATTCGCAAAGATCCATCTATACTGGTGGCTACCAGCGGGATAGAAAAAGAACAACGGGAATCCTATGAAACTCGGAAAGAAAAAAGAATCAGACGCGCCAACAGAGAAATCAGGGAAGGCGACGAAGGAAAAAGCGGCGGCGCAGCAAGGGACAAAAAAGGACGCTAAAGGGCCAAAACTGAAAGGTTTGGGCAGTATTGCCCTGCAGCAATCCGCTGTCGTGCTTTTATGTGGCTTGGTTGCGGCCGCGCTGCTTTACGTTCTCGTTTTGCAGCCAGCGCAAAATGCCCAGCAGGCAGAACGGACTGATCAGGTTGTGGCTGCGGCAAAATCGCGCCTGGAGCAGCGGCTTGCGTTGGTCAAAGGCGTGGTGACCGGTTATAGCCTGCAAGGTAGCGTGCGGCAGGCGATTGATGAGCCCACCCAACGCCGTGCCCTGGTAGATGAGATGCAGCAGATGCTGCCCGGTACAAAAGCTGTTTTCGTTTTTCCTTACGGTGAGATCAATCGTCAGTCTGGCCGTCAGTTTGAGCTGAGTTTTGTCAACCTGGATCTGGCCAAGCGGGCTGAAACCGGGCGTCAGTTGCATCCCGATGCCTTCCCTCGTGATGGCAAGTGGTATGTCCAGTACGCGACACCTGTCGCTGATCCCAACAGCCGTGCCATCAAAGGCACCCTGCTGGTTATTTTTGAGGCCTCGGCACTGGCACCCGCACTTCAGGTATCGGACACGGCGCTGGGCGGGCGTCTGGCGTTGAATCAGACCGTATCCGGGCCTACGCAGACGGTGATTGCGGCAGGCGCCGGTGGTGGCGAGCAAAAGTCGCTGGATTTGTCAGCGCCCAACTGGTCGATTGCCTATAACCCGGCCAACACACTGTCCCCGGTGGTTGATCCCGTCATGGCGCTGCTGATTGTCGTCGTGCCTGCGGTGATTGCCATGCTGCTGGTATGGGTGCTGGTCAATCGAGCCCAATCCGGCGTGCGCCGGGATGTCGCCGCTATGATCCAATGGGCACACAAGGCTTTTGTGGGAGAGCGGGTGAAAGCGCCGGCTTACCAGTGGGAGCTTGCCGCATCGGTCGGTGAAGCCTTGCAGCGTTTGGCGCAGGTCACCGAGAAGCGCCTGGCCAAGGCTGAAGAGGCGGCTAAGGCCAGCGCCAATGCCTCCGGCAAAGCGTCAGCTGGCAAGGGCGGTCGGCAATCCGCTGTGGACGAACCCTTGTTTCAGGAAACTGACGCGCTTGATATCGATATGCTGGACGGTGATGAAGACGTCCTGGGCTTTGGTGAGCCTGTCGGTGGTGGCGACGATATCTTTGGCGCCGAAGGATTTGATGTGGAAGAAACCCTGCTGCCTTCGGTTGAGGTGGCTCCTTCTATCTTCCGCGCCTACGATATTCGCGGTGTAGTGGGCGAAACCCTGACGGGCGAAATCGTGGGTCTGATTGGTCAGGCTATCGGTTCCGAGGCGCTTGCGCGTCAGGTGACGGACCTGTGCATAGGCTATGACGGCCGCCACTCCAGCCCTGAACTGGCAGATGCACTGGCACGCGGCATCATGAGCACCGGGTGTAACGTGATCAATGTGGGCGCGGTGCCAACGCCGGTGCTGTACTTTGCCACCCATCAGCTGAATACCGGCTCCGGCGTCATGGTTACCGGAAGTCATAATCCGGCTAACTATAATGGTCTGAAAATGATGCTTGCCGGCGATACCCTGTCTGGCGATCAGATTCAGCATTTGCTGCAACGTATACAGGCGCAAGATTTTGCCGAGGGCCAGGGTCAGTATTCGGAGCAGGATGTGCGCCGTCCCTATCTTGACCGGATCATCGAGGATATTGCCGTCGCCGCGCCGCTCAAGGTGGTGATGGATGCCGGTAACGGTATCGCGGGTGAGCTGGGGCCGATACTGGTGGAGGAATTGGGTTGTGAGGTCATTCCGCTGTTCTGTGAAGTTGACGGCGACTTCCCCAATCATCATCCGGACCCGGGCAAGCCGGAAAACCTCGAGGCGCTGATCGCCAAGGTAAAAGCCGAGAAGGCGGATATCGGTCTGGCATTTGATGGCGATGGCGACCGTCTGGGCGTGGTGACCAATACCGGTAAGATTATCTGGCCTGACCGTTTGCTAATGCTGTTTGCCCGCGATGTGGTCTCGCGCAATCCCGGCGCGGATGTGATTTACGACGTCAAATGCAGCCGCCGGCTGGCCGGTGTTATCAACGAAGCGGGCGGCCGCCCCATTATGTGGAAGACAGGCCACTCGCTGATGAAAGCGAAAATGCGCGAGACGGGTGCCTTGCTGGCCGGCGAAATGTCGGGTCATGTTTTCTTCAAGGAGCGCTGGTACGGTTTTGATGACGGGCTTTATTCGGCTGCCCGTCTGCTGGAAATACTCGGGGTTGAAGATCGCGACAGCGATGATGTTTTTGCAGAGTTGCCCGACGATATCAGCACGCCCGAACTCAATGTTGCGGTGACCGATGAAAACAAGTTCGCCATCATCGAAAAGCTGAGTGCCGAAGGCGACTTTGGTGACGGCAATCTGTCCAGTATTGATGGCGTGCGGGTGGACTACCCGGATGGCTGGGGTTTGTGCCGTGCCTCCAATACGACCCCGGTGCTGGTGCTGAGGTTCGAGTCTGAAACCGATGCCGGTCTGGAGCGGATCCGGGAGATTTTCCGCGCCCAGCTTGCGAAGGTGGCACCGGATGTGACGATTACGTTCTGAGCGCGTTAACAGTGGGGCTGTGCCGACGCCGGAAGGCGTCCGTATTTACCACCTGAACGGCTGAAGGGCGTTGCGCCCGGGACCGGTTGTTCTAAAATGCCGTCCGACATTCATCTCTGGGATACCGCCGATGGCGGTATCGCTTATTTTAGGTTTAGAAGGTTGAATTCCATGGCTTTGGATCGTGAAACTGCAATGCAGGTGGCGTCAGTACTGAGTAAGGGGCTGCCCTATATCCAGCGCTTCGCAGGCAAGACTGTCGTCGTCAAGTACGGCGGAAATGCCATGGAGAACGAAGACCTGAAAAGCAGTTTTGCCCGCGATATGGTGCTGATGAAAACCGTGGGCATCAATCCGATTGTGGTCCATGGTGGCGGCCCTCAAATTGGCGATCTGCTTGAGCGGCTCAATATCAAATCCCGTTTCGTTAACGGTATGCGCGTGACCGACAGTGAAACCATGGATGTGGTTGAAATGGTTCTGGGTGGCCAGGTGAACAAGGAAATCGTCTCGTTGATCAATCAGCAGGGCGGCACCGCGATGGGCCTGACCGGAAAAGACGCCAACCTGATCCGCGCCCGCAAGTTGGAAGTTGTCGAGCAGTCGCCGGAAATGACGCGCCCTGAAATCATCGATATCGGCCACGTGGGCGAAGTGGAAAGCGTCAATACCGAAGTGATCAACATGCTGACGCGGAGCAACGTCATACCCGTGATTGCGCCAATTGGCGTGGGCAAGGATGGCGCTTCCTACAACATCAATGCCGATCTGGTAGCCGGCAAGGTTGCAGAGGCCCTGAATGCGGAGAAGCTGATCCTGCTGACCAATGTGTCCGGCCTCAAGAGCAAGGATGGCAAGGTGCTGACCGGCCTGAAGGCGAAACAGGTGAACGAGCTGATCGAAGACGGCACCATTTACGGCGGTATGCTGCCGAAGATCCGTTGCGCACTGAATGCTGTCGAGAACGGTGTCCGGACCTCGCACATCATTGATGGCCGGGTCGCGCACGCAACACTGTTGGAAATTTTCACTGACGAGGGCGTCGGTACGTTGATTTCCCGGAACTGAGGTTTCGGACTGGATCGTCGGCAGTGATTGCCCAGGCTGGCTGGCAGCTTATTCTGACCAGCCACCCTGGGCAAACTGATCGGCGTAGAGGTCAATCCACTCCCGCGCGGCCTGCTCCTGTGACAGGCAACGCCCTTCCTGCCTCCACGCATCCTGACGGTATTGTTCAATCTGGCAGATCTGCTCCACCATTCTGACGTGATAGGCGTCATTGGGGCTGTAGAACGCGATGCCGACCTCATATCCCTCGGAGCTGCTTTCGCACCACATGACTTGCCCGAGTACATCCAGTGGGTGGGGTGAGCAGCGAATGCAGAGGCGGATATCACTGCCGATCGGATAGGGACGAGTGGACGAAAACGCCAGTCCGCCCGGGCTCAGGTTCCGGACTGCACCGGTGGTGCGCGCGACCGTGTGAGGGCTGACCTCCAGTGGAATATCAGCCGGGTGGCGAATAAAAGCGCGTTCGTGCTGACTCATCATGCCGCTGAAGTCTCTCCGATATGATTTCGAGATATGTCTCAGCCGAAAATGCGCGGTCACTCCCTGCGAATGGCCCGCAACCTGCTAGAGTATAGCTTGCCAGGTTCTATGCCAGGGAATAACACTTCAGAATACCTCTGAAAAGTGGGTGTCTTCACGATCAGTTCTGGGGTTCTTATCATCAGATTTAAAGAGTAGTCGGCATGAAAAAGCTGTTTTTGTCTCTCGTGGGTCTCTTGCTATTGGGGTATGTCGCATTCAAGGGCGCAGCCTGGTATCAGGTGAACCAAACCCTGACGCAATTACAGGAATCAGTTGCCCGTGAGGGGGTGCTGAAATGGGGTGGGATCGGCTCCAGTATTGCCGGGCAGGTCTCGGTCTACGATATTGAATACCAGCACTTCAGCGTGACCCAACCGCTGAAAATCAACCGCGTTACGTTTATTGCCGATTCGCCTTCCTCATTGATCAGCATGCTCACCGGTGGGCCGCTCCCACAGGTTTGGGAAGCGGATGTCGAGAATGCCCGGATGGCGATGGATACCAACCTCATGCGTGACTGGGTGGCGTCGGAGGACGGCATTCAGCAGTCTGGTCTGTTAAAAGTCCCATGCGGCACAGGCGAACTCGGTTTGTCGCAGCTGATGGCACTGGGAGTGGATCAGGTTGCGGCTGACCTGAAGCTGTCCCGCAGCGCATCGGACGGCTCTGAAGGTGGTCTGGCGCTTGAAGTCAACGGCGGTAAGCTCGGTAGCCTTGACTTGCGATTGCCGGACCATGGGCTGACAGAGGGGCTTTCAGAGGAAGGTCTGGAAGCCTACAGCGGGCAGGTGCTGTTCACCCTGCGTGATGGTGGGTTCATGCGGCGTGTAGCCGCGTTTTGCGCCCGCGAAGCGGATACGGATGTGAATGTTTGGGCCGGCAAGGCTGCCGCTGACTTTGCGCAGCGACTGGCGAAGCTGGGCTACAAGCCCAGTGATCAGCTGTTGGCACTTTACAAGGTCTGGATGCGGGATGGAGGTGAACTCAAGGCAACGCTCACTGCGGGTGATCCTTTGTATGGTTTACCTCGCCGTGGTGTCTCAGCGCCTGAAATTGGTGCCGATCCGCAACTTGATAATTTTGATGTGTTTTACAACGGCGCCCGTGTTCCGGATTTGTTCGTGCGCGAGATCGAAAAACCGAACCCCGTGCTGACCTCCGGATCCCAGTCGCAAATGCAGGCCGACAAGTCGCCGACTCAGCAGCGTTTTCGCATCTCGGACGCGGAAGAAGCTAGTCGGTGGGTGGGGCGTGATGTACGGGTGACGCTGAGCAGTGGCCGTGTGGTGGAGGGGCGATTGTCCGGAACGGATGATCGTCGCCTCAACCTGACCCGAATTGTGGATGGTGGCGAAGTGGCCTATCCGCTGCCGGTTACTGCGATTACACTGTTTGAAGTATGGCGCCGCCAGGGCGATCGCGGCATTGAACCACCCGCACCCGAAGCGCCTGCTGCAACGCCGGAGAACGAGGCCAACACCCGCTCTGCCGGCGACGAAGCGGGTATGGATGAAAATGTGAATGCAGAGGGTCAGCCCGCTACAGGCGCTGAAAGCGCTACAACAGGGCCTGATGCCTCGCCAGAACAATCGCAGGTACCGGACGATACCAGCGTCAGGCGCACCCCGGTGCAAGAGCCTGACCGGTTACTCGATCCGGCCGGCAATGATGATGAACTGGCACCGGCCGAGCAGCCGGTGCAGGATGCGCCGTCAACCGGGCCGAACAACGTGAATGGTGAATTGGAGAACTGATCCATGAGTGGCGAAAAAGTGCGGGCGAATGCGGTTGCAGGTGCTCAGCCTCCGGGAATCCGGGACATGATAGCGTCACTGGTATCTCAGCCGTCGATCTCGAGTGCATCGCCGGAGTGGGATCACAGCAACGAATCGGTCGTTCAGACCCTGGCCCACTGGCTGGAACCTATGGGGTTCGCAGTGGAAATCTTGCCGGTGCCGGGCATGCCCGGTAAATATAACCTTATCGCGACGCTTGGCAGTGGTTCCGGCGGGCTGGTGCTATCCGGTCACACCGACACCGTGCCTTATGACGACAAACGCTGGCAGAGTGATCCCTTCAAGCTGACCGATCGTGATGATCGCTGGTACGGGCTGGGCACATGCGACATGAAGGGCTTCTTTGCGCTGGCGATTGAAGCGGCCAAAGCGTTTACCGGAACGCCCCTGAAGCAGCCACTGATTATTCTGGCGACCGCCGACGAAGAGAGCTCGATGAACGGTGCCCGGGCGCTGGCGGAATCGGGCCGGCCCAAGGCGCGCTACGCAGTAATTGGCGAGCCCACCGGGCTTAAACCCGTGCGCATGCATAAGGGCATCATGATGGAGCGGCTGGTGTTCGACGGCCAGTCAGGTCACTCGTCCGACCCTTCTCTGGGCCGTAACGCGATGGAAGGCATGCATGCTGCCATTGGGGAGCTGCTGACCCTGCGGGGGGAATGGCAGAACCGCTACCAGAATCCCAATTTTGATGTGCAGGTGCCGACCCTGAACCTGGGATGCATTCATGGCGGAGACAATCCGAACCGGATCTGCGCCAACTGCGAGCTGCACTTTGATTTACGCCCGTTACCGGGCATGCAGATGGATGAATTGCGTCAGGCTATTCTCGATCGGATTCAGCCGCTGGCTCGCGAGCGCAATCTTGGTATGCGTTTCGAGCCGCTGTTCGATGGTGTGCCGCCTTTTGAAACCTCGCCGGATGCGGCGCTGGTGAAAGTTTGCGAGCGTCTGACGGGTCACAGCGCACAATCGGTGGCGTTTGCAACTGAGGCGCCCTGGCTGCAGAAGCTGGGTATGGAAACGCTGGTCATGGGGCCAGGTCACATCGATCAGGCCCATCAACCGGATGAATATCTCGACCTGTCCCAGGTCAAGCCGGCGGTGGATATCTTGTCGCGTCTGATCCAGCATTTTTGTGTCGATGACGCATCAGCCGCTGAGCTGAAGAGCTGAGTTTCGGCTGAAACCCATACTGACCGATTGTATCGGTTCTGACTGTTTTTATTTGACCGCACATCTAATGTGTCACAACGAGGAGACAACGCGCTTGAAATCCAATGACTGGCTGCACGGATTCCGCCATTCATCCCCTTATATTAATGCCCACCGGGGCCGAACCGTTGTGCTCACTCTGGGCGGGGAAGCGCTCGCCCATGAAAATCTGATCAACATCATCCACGACATCACACTGTTGAGCAGCCTCGGCGTGCGGCTGGTGGTGGCATTTGGTGCGCGCCCCCAGATTCAGGAGCGCTTTGATCAGGCAGGGCTGGATTCTACCTTCTGCGACGGGTTGCGCGTGACGCCGGAAGATCAGTTGCCGCTGGTAATTGAAGCGGCCAGCGCGCTGCGATCACATCTGGAAAGCCGGCTTTCGATGGGGCTGGTGAACTCGCCGATGCATGGCGCGCGGATTCGGGTCAGCAGCGGTAACCTTGTTTCAGCGCGTCCTGTGGGCGTTCTGGATGGGGTGGATTTCGGCTATACGGGTAAAGTCCGTCGTGTCGATGTGGCCGGCATCGAATCCCTGTTGGCGCTGGGACATATTGTGTTGCTTCCACCCCTGGGTTATTCCCCGACGGGTGACGTATTCAACCTGTCCTACGAGAACGTTGCCAGCCAGGTTGCCTCGGCGCTGAAAGCAGAAAAACTGATCATTTTCACCGATGAAGATGGGGTCCTTGATGAAGATGGCGAGCTGATTCGTGAGCTGACAGTGCGTCAGGCGCGTGGATTGCTGGAGCACAGTTCGCTGGAAGGTCATGACGCTGATTTGATCCGTGCTGCCTGTGATGCCTGCGTTCGCGGGGTTCGTCGCAGCCAGATTATCAGCTTTGTACGCGATGGTGCGCTGCTTGAAGAGCTGTTCACGCGTGATGGTTCCGGCACCCTGGTGAGCGATGACGATTACGAGCAGATTCGCCGGGCCGTAGTGGAGGATATCGGCGGAATCCTGGGCCTGATACAGCCGCTTGAAGAGCAGGGCATTCTGGTGCGCCGTTCACGTGAGATGCTGGAAACAGAAGTTGACCGTTTCACCGTAGTTGAGCGCGACGGCACTATCGTGGGCTGTGCCGCACTGCATGAATATCCGGAGGAAAAATCCGGCGAGCTATCCTGCTTTGCGGTTGATCCGGAGTACCGGCGTTCCGGCCGTGGTGACGAGATTCTGGAGATGGTCGAGAAGACCGCGCGTGAGAGAGGTATCGAGCGTCTGTTTGTACTGACCACTCAGACCGAACACTGGTTCCGCGAGCGTGGATTTGAGCCCAGCAGCGTCCAGTCCTTGCCCGGGCCGAAGCTTGCCAGTTACAACGTGAAGCGAAATTCCAAAGTGTTTGTTAAGCGTCTGGCCTAATCATCACTTCAGCGGGCTCTGTCTGGCGGCTTCTCAGGTTGTCGAGCTGCTGCCGGCGTGGTTCGGCATCCAGCTCAGCCAGCGCACGGACCTTTTCGAAGAACACCAGGAAGTCGCCATTACTGTCCTTCAGCAATTGCTGAAAGGCCGGGACGTCACCATTGTATTGCTTGAGCAGGCCGATAATCGCGTTATTGGCCTGGTCGACAAGTCCTCCGAGTGGGCCGGGTTCGCCCCATCGTGTTTCGAGCGCAGCGTAGTCTGTCTTGAGTGCTTCCAGTAATGCCTGCTTGCGGGCCATCAGGGTTTGCTCGGGCAGGGTATCAGTTGCCTGATAAAGCCGGTTCAGTTGCTCACTCGTTTGCTCAACCAGCTGGATCGTGTCGCGTCGCCTCTGCCAGCGGACTTTGGCGTGGCTATAGGTCTCTGGTTGCCCCTCTGCAATCAGCCAGCGCTTCAGTCCTTCCAGCTCCACCGTCGTGGCAAAACTTTCATTGAACGTGGTGTCGCCGTCAACATAGACCACCTTGTGCGCCAGTTCGTGAAAAATCAGTGCCACCATCCGGTCGTCCGGCAAATTGGTAAAACCGCTGTGGAGAGGGTCATCGAACCAGCCGAGGGTCGAATAGGCACTGACCCCGCCAATGAACCGATCGTACTCATCCGATGGGTAACCGGACATTTCCTCCTGTGCATCCTCCAGATGGAAGAAGCCGCGATAAGCCTGACAGCCAATGACCGGATAGCACCACTGTTGCGGCGCCAGTGAAAAACGGGGCGCGATCACAAGGTTATAAACCACATAGGGCCGGTTCAACTCTACGTACGACGAAAACGTACCGTCGACTGGCAGCGCCAGGTTGTCGCCGGCGAACTGGCGAGCCTTTATCGCCAGGTTCAGCTTTTGCTGTAAAGCTTCATCAGTGGCAGGATCATCCAGTACGTCTTCAATGGGGGTGCGGTCCCACAGTAGTGTCATTTGACCGGTCACTGCCTGCTGGTAGTAATGGATGCCTGAACAACCGGTCAGACTAAAGATCAGTAGCGAAAGTAGATAGATCTGGCTAAGCTGATACATCAGGCAGAATCACTCAGGGAAGGCCGTCCCCGGCGGTGATCGCCGCCGGGGTACTGCGGATTGTAAAAGGTTGTCAATGCCGGTCGTGGAGCCGGTGGCAGATACTATACTTCAGCATACCGCTTTATTCATGATGCGGGCGGCGACTTCAACACGTTAGCCGGTGTCGCACACCCGCAAGAGCGATCCACAGGCAGGGTATTCAGAGATTCGATGGAACGACGTGCCAGTACTCGGCAACCCATAAAGCTCGCAGCACAACTCTATCTCACGGACGATCAGTCATGGCCTTGCCAGATTGCTGATTTCTGTGCGGAAGGGCTGTTCATCCGTTTCTCGGGCGATACCGCCAAGCGGGTCCGTGGTGCGCTCTCCGAGGCGCATCGCCCGGATGACCTGCTAATCCGCTTTCGCAGTGCCGATGGTGCGTCGCGTCATGACATGCATGTGCAGGTTGCCCGTCTCATGGATGGCGCGATGGGGGTTTATTTCACCCGGGAAAGCCCGGCTGCCCTCAACGCGATGTTGCAACAGCTCGGCTCCAGTGCCAATCAGGAACGCTCCCACCTCAAGCCTCCCAGTGAGCGCGTGCAGTTTGTACTGCATCAGTGTGCCAAGACCGTTATTCAGCACATCGAACAACTGATGGAGCCATGCTTTGACGGCATGGTCAGTACCCTCAGTGAAGCGGCCCAGCATGCCCCTTCGGATCAGCTGGCAAACGAGTTGCTCGATGCGTCGGGTCAACTGGCTTCACGCCAGCGGGCAATCTGGCATCAGATGATGATTGCGCTGGAATCGCCGCTCAAGCCCGAGCGCAAGGGGGCGCCCGGTAGCGAGCTGTCGTTGGTAGACAAGAGCGAGTTTGAGGACTGGCTGACCATAAAGGTTATGGTGACGAAAGCGGATACGCTTTACCGTGGCGAGCTGCTTCAGCTGCGTATGCGGCTGGACAAGCTGGGAGTAGGTAACGCCACAGGCCATCATAATCCGTTGGGGCCGGCGTTGATCTGTGAGGCTTTCCACAACGGCCTGCAGCATTTCAAGGCGTCGCGGGACGTCGAGAAAATCTGCCTCAAGGTATTCGACAAACTGGTATTACAGCAGCTCGAATCGCTTTACACCTCACTGAACCAGATACTGATTCGTCAGGGCGTTCTGCCAGATCTCGACCTCAGTCGTTATCTCAGTGACCGAACGCCCCGCAAGGAGCCGGAAAAGCCAACGGTGAAGGCGGCTCCGGCATCGCCAGCCAAAGCCCCCGAGCCGGTGCTGCCCGCATCGACTCGACATGGCGGCGTGAAGCCCGGCGGCACGCCGTCCCCGGATACCTTCAGAAGTCATTCCCAAAGCGCCCAGACTGCATTCGCCACCGTGCGCAATCTGTTATCGACGCTCAGTACCCGTCGCAAGGAGGCCGGTGTCAGTGCACCTGCGCCCTACCTGCCGGACGCCAGACAGCTCTCTGCCGGTGAGTTTCAGCGCGAACTGCAATCGATGCAGCAATCCGCCACTGAGGCGTCAGCTGCTAGTGACCAGCCATTGCGTGAACGGGTCGTAGAGCAGGTGCGCGACGCCAGTAATGCGGCGTTGGATGAGGCCCAGCAGGAAACGGTTGATGTGGTCGACCAGTTCTTTCGCAGTGTGGTCGATAGCCCAAGATTGAATGATGCGGTGCGTCAGCAGATGCGCCACCTGGAAGTGCCCGTATTGAAAGTCGTGCTGCGCGACCGGGCGTTTTTTGACGACCAAAGCAGTCCGGTGAGAGGTGTCATGAACCGGATGGCCCAACTGGGTATCAAGGGTGGGCGTGTGAACCCGGTGATTCAGCGCCGTATGGACGAAATGGTTCAACGCATCACGCGGGAATTCGACCAGGACACGGCCGTGTTCGAGAGTGTGCGGGGCGAGCTGGATACGCTGATCGAGCGCCAGAATCTGGTTTACCGTCGCAATGTCGAGCGGGTCAGCGCAGCCGCTGAAGGCGCACAGAAAGTCGCGGAGGCCAAAAAGGCCGTGACTGATGTGTTGGACCAGCGCCTGGGTGGCCGCCAGGTACCCAAGCCGGTGCTCAGTTTGCTGAACGGCGGCTGGCGTGATCTGCTTTCGCTGACATGGATCCGGCAAGGGCCGGATAGTCAGCTGTGGCAGGATTACCTGTCGGTACTGGATTCCTTGATGGCCTTCGCCGATAACGAGGGCGCCAGCATCAATCTTCCCGAGTTGTTGCGGATGATTCAGGACGGCCTGGCGTCTATTTCGAGCAATCACCTGCCATCTGCCCAGATCAGGGATGAGCTCAAGTCGTTTCTGGTTAAAGGGCCGGGTGCCGAGGTTGAACGGGTCGATGTTCCGCGCGAAGCCGCACCGGTACAAACGCCGGAAGACAAGGCCACCGAGCGGCAGTTGCGCAGTCTTCAGCGCTGGACTGCGCGCGCCCAGCGCCTGTCTGTGGGGGATTGGCTGCGCAATCAGGATAACCCCAATGAGCCCTACTATGTCCGGCTGGTCTGGATTGCCCGGGCGTTCAGTCGCTTTGTTTTCGTCAATCATCAGGGGATGCGAGTTGTCGAGCTGACACTGGAGCAGCTGGCGCATCAGCTCAAGCAGGGCATTCTGGTGCCGGACGAAAGTTACGAGCGGCCTCTGGTCGACGACAGTATCGACCGAATGGTCAAGCAGGTATACGACCAGCTGTCCTGGGTTTCGACTCATGATGAGCTGACCGGATTGCTGGCACGCAGGGAATTTGAGCGGGTGCTTGAGCAGCATCTGACCCGGCCTGATGAGCAGGCATTGAGCCTCGTGAAGATCGATCTTCGTCAGTTCCGGTTGCTTAACGATACAGCCGGATTCAAATCAGGCGATGACGCCCTTGCCCGCGTGGCAGAAACACTGCGCCAGCATGTGGCGCCTGAATTGCCGCTGGCGCGTCTGGACGGCAACGAGTTCGCATTCCTGTTCCCGGCGGAGGGTTGCGAGGCGGCGGTCAAGGTCGTGATCGCGGGGATCGAGGCGCTCGATTTCGAGTACAACGGTCGCCACTATCGCTTTTCTGCCTGCGCCGGTATTGCCCCCAACGAACCTGCGCTGGTGACAGCCGAGCGCTGGCTCAAGGCTGCGGATGCATCCTGCAAGAGCGCCAAACAGCTGGGTAACGGGCGTGTGGTCACTTACACCATGAATGCCCAGGTACAGGCCCAGCAGGAGCAAATTGCCGCCAAGGTGGCCGGGTTGGGCAACTTCGATGAAGATCAGGTCCTGCTCCGGGGCCAGAAGCTGATACCGCTTCATGCTGACGCCAAAATGGGCACCCAGTATGAAATCCTGATCAGTATGTATGACGATGCCGGCAATCTGATTACCGCCGCAGAATTCGTGCGTATGGCTGAGCGTTACAACCGGATGCAGGCCGTCGATCGCTGGGTGGTGGGCCGAATGCTGGACGCACTGCGCGATTCGGAATCAGCCGCCCGCAAGCTGGGCGGAGTCTGTATCAACCTGTCCGGTTATTCGCTCAACGACGCGTCCTTGCTTGAATTTATATATGAAAAGCTGAGCCAGAAGAACGCCCCCATCGAGCGCCTCTGGTTTGAAATCACTGAAGCAGCGGCTATCCATAATCTGCAGGAAGTCGCTGACTTCATGATCGAGATGAAAGAACTGGGTTGCCGGTTCTGTCTTGGCAATTTCGGTAGCGGCCCGACGTCTTACGAGTACATGAGAAGCCTGCCGGTGGACCTGATCAAACTTGATGGCGCCTTTACCCGCCACATTGTCAGCAATGAAGCCGACAGGGCGATGGTGCGCTCCATGGTGGATATGGCCCACTACACCAAGCGTGAAGTGATTGCCTCACAGGTGGAAGATCGGGCTACCCTGGACATGCTGCGCAGCCTGGGTGTCGACTACGCTCAGGGCTATGTGATTGAAAAGCCGCAGTTGCTGAATACCATCCTGAGCTGACAGATTCTCACATCCCCGCTATGCTGCCCCATATTGCGGCGCCCACTGGCAGTCAGGCGAGGCGCCCGCCCGTTACTTGCCCTGTGAGTCAGGACTTTTTTGATTATGTCCAAACGCCATCCGATTATTGCGGTGACCGGTTCTTCTGGGGCCGGCACCACCACCACTGGCCGCATATTCAGCCAGATCTTTTCCAGCGAGGGCATCGCCGCCGCACGGGTCAGCGGTGACAGTTTCCACCGCTACACCCGTGACCAGATGGCAGTGCTCGCCGAGAAAGGCAAGTACGGTCAGCGTAACCATTTTGCGCTGGATGCCAACCATATTGATCGGCTCGAGGGCCTGTTTCACGACTACGGCATTAACGGCAGCGGCCAGTCACGCGAGTACGTACACGACGACGATTTTGAGTTGATGCGGGAGGGGTTCGAGCCCGGTACTTTCACTCGCTGGTCGCCGTTGGCGCCGGATACCGATTTGCTGTTCTACGAAGGGTTGCACGGCGGTGTGGTGTCAGAGCACTACAATATCGCCCAGTATGTGGACCTGCTGATTGGCGTCGTGCCCATCGTCAATCTGGAGTGGATGCAGAAGATATACCGCGATACCAATATGCGCGGCTACTCCCAGGAAGCGGTGGTCAAAACCATTATCAACCGGATGGACGACTATGTTCAGGACATCGTGCCCCAGTTCTCCCACACCCACGTCAATTTCCAGCGGGTGCCGATGGTGGATACCTCCAACCCCTTTGTGGTCACCGAACTGCCTAACGACGACGAAAGCCTCATCGTGATCCGCTTTCGCGATCATCGTGATATTGATTTCCCGTACCTGCTTCAGATGATCCCCGGGAGTCATATGTCACGGCACAATACGCTGGTGATTCCGGGCACGAAACTGGGGCTGGCGATGGACCTGATCGTCAGGCCGATGGTGCTGGAGCTAATGGCCCACAAACAATTCGCTTGAGGGGGAGGCGTTACTGAGGCGCTGAATTGCGGCGTTGCGCGGTGCTCGTCAGCCCACCTACCGGACGGTAGGCTCCGCTTTCTGCGCGCCGTGCGCCTTCCACTTCAATGCCTCTAAAACGCATTCGCCTCAGGCGGTCAGCGTGCCATCCCGATAATCCTGCAATGCCTGTTCGATCTCCTCACGGCTGTTCATCACGAAGGGGCCATACTGGACGATCGGTTCGCCGATGGGCTTGCCTGCGATCAGTAACAACCGTGCGCCGGTGGGGCCGCTTTTGACGGTGATGCTGTCGCCGTCGTCAGCCAGTATGTTGGCCGCACTGCGTTGCAGCGGCTGTTGACCGAGCGTGGCATCGCCTTCGTACAGGTACAGCAAGCCCTGATGGCTTGCGGGTACGTTCAGGCTGACCTTGGCGGCCGGCTCCAGTTGTATGTCGGCGTAGATTGGTGCCGTGCTGCTACCGGATACCGCACCGGTGGCGCTTTGGCCGTTGATGGCGGTTTCGCCGGCAATCAGTTTCACTAATCCGCCGTCAATGCGAATCTCTGGAATATCCTCCGGTTGGATGTCGTGGTAGCCGGCGTCTTGCATCTTTTCCGCTGCGGGCAGGTTCAGCCAAAGCTGGAAGCCGCGCATGGTACCGGATTCCTGCTGGGGCATTTCCGAGTGGATAATGCCGCGGCCGGCGGTCATCCACTGCACGCCGCCGTTTCGCAAGTCGCCCCGGTTACCCATATGATCTTCATGCAGCATGTGCCCTTCGATCATGTAGGTCACCGTTTCAAAGCCTCGGTGCGGATGAGAGGGAAAGCCCGCAATGTAGTCTGCTGCGTCCGATGAGCCGAACTCGTCGAGCATCAGAAACGGGTCCAGCCTGACTGACGGTTGCTGGCCCAGTGAGCGTTTGATGCGTACACCTGCACCGTCGGAGGTTCCAGCGCCGGGAATGACCTGCCTGATTGAGCGCGATGGATGCGTTGTCATGATTAACCTCCTTTACCGGTTCAGGTGTCGAGCGTTGTATGCGGAGTTCAGACTTCCAGTGCCGCGATATCACCGTGGGCCTTGGTAATGGCCGATGCTTTATGGTCATCACCCAGGTTCAATCCTTCGGCGTAGATAAACTCAACCTGTGTCAGGCCGAGGAAACCCAGAAACGAACGGATATAAGGTGTCTGCGAGTCGTTGGCGGTGCCTGCGTAGATGCCGCCGCGAGCGGCCAGAACGTAAACCGGACGATCCTTCAGCAGCCCGACAGGGCCGTTTTCAGTGTAGCGGAAGGTAATGCCGGCACGTGCAATGTGGTCGAAATAGGCCTTCAGGGTCGAGGGGATGCCAAAGTTGTACATGGGCACGCCCATCACAATAACGTCAGCACTCTGTATTTCCTGAATCAGCTCGTCAGAGTAGGCGACCACGTCCTGCTGCTCGCTGTTGCGCTCATCTGCGCCAGTCAGGAATGCGCCAAATCGTGTCGCATCCAGGTGGGGCACCGGTTGCTCTGCAAGATCGCGATGCACTTCTTTGGCATCGGGGTATTGAGCTCGGAGCTTCTCAAGGGTCTGTGACACGAGTTGTGATGACTGGCCGTTCTGGCCGAACATGCTGGCGGTAACAATAAGAATAGATGTCATTGGAATAGCCTCTCAGTGCAGTTGACTGGTTTGATGAAGCTATTGAACAGTGACTGACCGATAGAAGAAACCGGATAAATCTGGAAGGCTTATTCAAAAAATATGAACAATCGTCTGGCAGGCCGTGAGGGCCTGCCGTGACAGGGGTTCTAGCTTATTCGACGTTTCTGGAATAGAAGATTTCCAGCATTTCACGCTGAAGTCGTTCTGAAATTTCTTTCGCTTCTACGTCGTCGAGATCTTTGGCATTGACGCCGAACACATAGTTATCGAGATCGAAGTTTTTCAGCTTCATCTTGGTGTGGAACAGGTTTTCCTGATACACGTTCACGTCGATCATCTGATAACCGTTCTGGGTATCTTCACTCAGATAGTTCTGGATGGAGTTGATGTCGTGATCGATATAGTGCTTCTTGCCATCCACGTCGCGGGTAAAGCCGCGCACCCGGTAGTCGACCGTCACCACGTCGGAATCAAAGCTGTGAATCAGGTAGTTCAGCGCCTTTAGCGGTGAAATCAGGCCGCAGGTGGAAACGTCGATATCCGCGCGGAAGGTACTGATACCTTCGTACGGGTGACTCTCCGGATAGGTGTGAACTGTCACGTGGCTCTTGTCCAGATGCGCAACAATGGCATCCGGCAGTGGGCCGGGGCTCTCTTCGTTGTCAGCCGGGTTGGGGCCGACTTCATGCTCGGCAATCAGCATGGTCACGGAAGCGCCGTGCGGCTCGTAGTCCTGACGAGCAATGTTCAGGATATTGGCACCGATAATTTTAACCACATCTGACAGGATCTGGGTCAGACGTTCAGCGTTATACATTTCATCGATATAGTCGATGTAGGCTCTACGCTGCTCTTCGGTCTGCGCGTAACAGATATCGTATATGTTGAAGCTCAACGATTTGGTCAGGTTATTGAAACCATGAAGCTCTAGCTTTGATTCCATCACAGCCCCCCCGGTTAAGGAGATGAATGACAGCGGTCGATTTGCATCGGATAAATGCAACATTGACCGCAAAGACCGCCACCGGGAACTGATCGGTTGATCACCTTTTGCGCAGACCGGCGGAGAGGGGGCGTATTATGCCTATCCACAGGAGTGTTGAATAGGTTTTTGCCCCCGTTTTTTCTTACGCTTTTCCGCAATGGAAGCCGCGTATCTGTCAGGCTTTAGTCCGCTTCGCGGATCTCATAATCATGGGTGATTTCGACGCCTGCTTTCTCCAGCATAATAGACGCTGAACAGTACTTCTCAGCAGACAGCGCTACCGCGCGTTTCACCTGATTTTCCTTCAAGCTGCGTCCGGTGACGATAAAGTGCAGATGAATGCGGGTGAAGACCGCCGGGACTGCATCGGCCCGCTCTGCTTCAAGTTCCGCCCGGCAATCGGTCACGTCCTGCCGGGATTTTTGCAGAATGCTCATCACATCAAAGGATGAGCAGCCGCCCAGGCCCATCAACAACATCTCCATCGGCCGGGGGCCGAGATCACGACCGCCGTGGTCGGGCGGGCCATCCATCTGAACCGTGTGGCCCGTGCCGCTGGTCGCTTTGAAGCTTGCATCACCGGACCAATCAATTGTTGCTTTCACGAAGCGTCTCCTGCCGTGTATTTGCGAATATCAAAGGCCGAATGCTAACACAGCCCGCTCAGCCTGGCGTGGGGGCAGGCTGCTGGTGACTGGGGATAATCCGGTACATTTGTACTATAATGCCGCGGCTGATGAAGACGCTGTGCCAGCTTTCGGGCGCATCGCGCGGTTAACTGTGGGCATGCACCGGCGTTGCTGCCCTGCGACCTTCCTGATATAAGTGGTAATCCGTATCTCGGCTGGATTGGCAGGTGAGCAAAACCCGCCAAGGGGGACTTTTAGGCCGACGGGGCGATAACAGACAGACATTGCATCGACATCAGACGACAGACAGACAAAAAACAAGTGCTCACATGGAAGCTGGGCGATTACAAAAAGCACCGGGATTAGCCGTTGAAGGAGGCACAACACGCATTATGGCAACCATTATCAGACCGGTTGAACACAAAACCAAACACCTCGATTATTTCCTGTCTCAGTGCCATCGCAGGCGCTATCCCGCAAAGAGCACCATTATTTATGCGGGCGACAAGAGCGACTCACTGTTCTACATCGTCAAGGGTTCCGTCACCGTCATAATCGAAGATGATGATGGTCGCGAAATGATTATGGCGTACCTGAACGCGGGCGACTTCTTCGGCGAGATGGGGCTTTTCGACAACATGGATTCTCGCAGCGCCTGGGTGAAAGCCAAGAGCGAATGCGAAGTGGCGGAGATCAGCTACACCAAGTTCCGTGAAATTGCCCAGCAGGACCCAAGGGTGCTGTATTTTATCGGCGAGCAGATGGCGACACGTTTGCGTCAGACTACCCGCAAGGTAGGGGACCTCGCTTTCCTCGACGTGACGGGCCGTGTTGCCCGCACGTTGCTGGACCTCTGCAAGGAACCGGATGCCATGACGCATCCGGATGGCATGCAGATCAAAATCACCCGCCAGGAAATTGGCCGCATCGTCGGCTGTTCCCGTGAGATGGTAGGGCGCGTTTTGAAGACCCTGGAAGAACAGGGCCTGGTGCAGGTAAAAGGCAAAACCATGGTGGTCTACGGCACGCGTTAGCACGTTGTACTCATCAGTAAAAAAGCGGGCCTTGCCCGCTTTTTTTTGTGCCTGTAATCCGCCGTGTGCCGCCTCGACGTCAGGCTGTATAGGTGGTGATGGTCACGTCGGCGGCGCTGTCCCGCAAGGGAATCAAAGCCTGATAGGCATCCGAATGAAACCAGCTTTCCAGCGTTTCCATCGTGTCGAACTCGACCACTACAACCCGGTCCTTCGGGTTTTCGCCTGCCAGCATGCTGTGCTTTTCTCCGCGCATCACAATGGACGCCGCGAAAGGCTTGAGAGACAGCGCGACGCCTTCCACATATTGCCCCCAGCGCTCAGAATCGTTCACTTTGATCTGCCCGATCAGGTAAGCCGCCATATTTGTCTCCGTTGAGCGCTATGTCCATGAGGGTGATTATTGGGTCTGCACGATCTCATCGGTAATGCGGTAGTCGCCATCCAGCCACGCCATGATTTCGCGGGCACCGGTGTGCTGGCTTTCAGCATAGTGCCTGCGCAGCCGTTCTTCACGGTTTTCCAGCTGATCAAGTCCGACATCCTGCAGGGCCATAATATCGGCCTCCACCAGTGCCGCCAGATCTGATCCCAGCACCGATTCGGCTGCGCGGCGGAAAGAGGCGGCATAACAATAGTCGTCGCCCTGCAGGTAACTGTCGGCAAGCGTCAGTGCGGGAATGCATGTCAACGTAGGCTGCAGTGCCGGGTTGATTGCATGACCGCTGAGATGATTGCCGATGGCAGCAGGGCGTCCGGTAAAGCCGCGCAGGTGAAGGTGCTGCGACATCCTCTGGCCGTCGTTCACAGGGTAGTTATCCCATAGTAGCGGCTTGCGATGCAGCAGCGTTTCGACTTTACGTAGGTGGCCGGGCGAAATTTCACGGGAGCAGACTTCTTCACCGGTCCAGAATATATCGATGTCGGCATTGAGGGCGGCGCCAAGTTTTTCCAGATAACCGGCAGGTCGCTCGCCGAATACCCGATCCAGTACCGGGTCATCCGAATAATAGCTGGGGCAGACCATCAGCCTTTCAGCGCCTGACTCGGCCTGTATCCAGTGCATGATCTCGATCTGCCTGTCCGCCAGATCTGGCGTGTCGCCGCGCATGTCATCAAACAGAATAGCCAGATCCTGAACACCGATGTCGTCGAAGAACGCGAGCTTGGCTTTCAGTGCGATACGGGCGTCGTCGTCAAAGTGGTGATACAGCTCATAGGGGCTGAGGCCGATCCCGAAACGCACGCCCAGCTGGCGGCAGTGTGCTGCAAAGGCTTTGAGTCCTGCGGTCATCTCTTGCGGGTGTGGTTCCTGCCAGCGTCGCCTCAGGAACGGATCAGCCTTGGGGGCGTAGATATAAAAACCGTAGCCGTGAGGCGCAAGGAAAGACACAAGGTCGGCCCGGTCCTGCCAGGACCAGGGTTGGCCGTAGAAGCCTTCGATGATGCCCAGTGGTGTGGTCATAGAGTCAGTGTCCGGCGCCAGAGTGTGCTTGGTGTGTTGCACGATAGCTTATCCAGATTGCCCAGCCAACGGCGCGCTTTATGCCCGCGTGCCGGCTGGGTAGTGGATCAGGTTGTGAAACGTGGCCGGTGCGTCGCAGACATTGCGGTAGCCGTGGGCTGCGTCCGCTGCAAACCGGACGGCCTCGCCGGCGTTGAATCGATGCCAGTGGCCGTCGATCAACACCTCAAGCGCGCCGGCCGTCACGGTGACATGCTCGACGACGCCAACTTCATGAGGGTCCGAAGCATGTTCGATATGAGGCGGCAGGGTGAGCTCTATCAGTTCAAACCCGAACCGGGCATCAAATGGAAACAGTGGTCGCACCTGAAGTTGTTCATCGGGAAGGTCTGCTTGCTGTTGAGAGCTAAGGACGAAAAGGGGCTCTTTCAGGCCCGGTGCAGGGACGGTCAGCAAGCCCGAGAATGAGGTATTAAAACCAGTGGCGATTTTCCAGAGCGTAGCCAGCGTAGGGCTGGATTCGCCTCGCTCGATCTGTCCGAGCATGGCTTTGCTGACACCGGTTGCTTCGGATGCACGATCAAGGCTCCAGCCTCTTTGCCGGCGCAGTGACTTCAAGGTTGAAGCGAGGTGAGTGCCAATTTCCACGAAAGCGATGATCCTGGGTTAGCGAGTTAGCGCCAAGTTTAACGCTTGAGCGCTATAACGCACAAATGCTAACCTCACTGCGCTGTGCGTTAAAGCGCACACATTTGCCTTTCCAGCCAACTCAAGAGATCCGATTCATGAGCATGCTTCGGTCACTGTCGCTTTCACACGTCACTGCAGGCTTCGTCGCGGTGTTGGTGGGCTTCACCAGTTCAGTGGTGATTATTCTGCAGGCGGCTGAAAGCGCCGGTGCAACGCCTGAACAGGTCAGTTCGTGGATCTGGGCGCTGGGGTTGGGAATTGGCATCACCAGTGCCGGTTTGTCATTTTACTATCGCGAGCCGGTACTCACGGCCTGGTCGACCCCCGGAGCCGCATTGCTGGTCACGAGCCTTGCTGGTGTCTCCTTGCCCGAGGCAACGGGCGCCTTCGTGTTCTCTGCTGTGCTCATCGTGATTGCCGGCTACACCGGCTGGTTTGAGCGTATGCTCCATCACATTCCGCAATCGCTGGCGGCGGCGATGCTTGCAGGCATTCTGTTTGAATTCGGCCTGAATGCTTTTATCTCGTTGCAGGGCAACCTGTTGCTGGTGGGTATCATGCTGATGACCTACCTGCTTTGCCGCCGACTGCTGCCGCGCTATGCCATCCTGATGGTGCTGGTGGTGGGTGTCGCACTGGCAGCAATTCAGGGGCAGCTCCATTGGGGCGGTGTTGCATTGAAACTGGCTGAACCTGTCTGGGTGACGCCGGCATTTTCCTGGCCGGTTTTGATCAGCGTTGGCCTGCCGTTGTTTATCGTCACCATGACCTCCCAAAACGTGCCGGGGCTGGCCGTAATGCGAGCCAATGGCTATCGCACGCCCTTGTCGCCGGTGCTAACCGCGACCGGCCTGACCACGCTGGTACTGGCGCCATTCGGCGGTTTTGCTTTTAATCTGGCGGCGATAACTGCGGCCATCTGTATGGGCGACGAAGCAGGCGAGAACCGCCGCACCCGTTATCTGGCGGCGGTCTGTGCCGGGGGTGTGTATATCCTGGTGGGGTTGTTTGGCGCAACGGTGGTGGCATTGTTTGCCGCATTCCCCAAAGCTTTTGTAGTGGCATTGGCAGGTCTGGCACTGTTGGGAACAATCGGCAACAGCTTGCATGCGGCGCTGGCTGAGCCGGATGAGCGCGAAGCGGCATTGATCACATTTCTTGTCACGGTCTCCGGACTGACCCTGTTTGGCATTGGTTCGGCATTTTGGGGTATCGTTATTGGCGTCGCCGCAAGGCTGCTATTACAGGCATTTCGAGAGGGTTCACACACAAGGACATGACAGGGCATGGATATGCCCCCGCGTCTGCGTGTAATATTCGCCCTCTTATTGAAAAACAACGGGGCAGGGTGATGGGCAGAGCCTACCAAAACCGCAAAGATTCCATGGCCAAAACGGCCAACGCCAAGACCAAGGTTTACAGTAAATACGGTCGTGAGATTTATGTGTGCGCCAAGCAGGGCGGGCCAGATCCGGATGGCAACCTGTCGCTGCGCAGTCTGATTGACCGCGCCAAGAAAGACCAGGTACCAACCCACGTCATCGAAAAGGCCATTGAAAAGGCCAAGGGTGCCGGTGGTGAGGATTTCTCCCCCGCACGCTATGAAGGTTTCGGCCCGGGCAACTGCATGGTCATCGTGGATTGCCTGACAGACAACCCGAACCGCACGTTCGGTGATGTCCGTCTGTGCTTCACCAAGACCAAGTGCAAAATCGGCACACCGGGTAGCGTCAGCCACATGTTCGATCACTGCGCGATCTTTGTGTTCGCCGGCGACGACGAAGAAGCCACACTTGAAGCCCTGATGATGGCTGATGTCGATGTCACTGATATCGAGAACGAAGACGGTAAAATCACCGTATTCGCACCCAATACCGAATATGCCAAAGCCCGTCAGGCGCTTACCGATGCCATCCCCGATATCGACTTTGATGTCGACGAAATCCAGTTCATCCCACAGACCTACACCACGGTCAGCGGTGAAGACGTGGAAATGTTCGACAAGTTTATCGACATGCTCAACGATCTGGACGACGTACAGAACGTCTATCACAACGCAGAAGTCGAAGCCTGATATCCCCGCCGGAGCCGTCTTAAGAGTCGACTCCGGTTATTCTCCGCACATTCCCGCCCTTCCGCCTTATTCTTTATGTTGTGCCACGCCTGATCTAAGCTGCCTTTAAAACAGAATAGAGATCATGGCACTGCTGGTCGTAGGTCAGGTGCTGTTTTTGGGCGTGCATTCGTTATCCATTTCCAACAAGCCGGCTCGTGAAAGGCTGTTTGCACGCTTGGGTCTCGGGCCGTTTAAAGGACTTTACTCGCCATGTAGTCGTGGAACCTTGATGGCAGTGCCTGGCCAGACGTTATGTACCAACGCTAATATCAGATGGAGTTTGATATGAAATTCCTGGTTTTTTTGGGCACGGTGCGCGATAGCACACCGCCGAAGCCGGCCCGCCTGGGTGTTAGGGTAGTAGAATCGATCCTTGCCTGCCTGCAAAGCCGGTATGAAGAGCATGAAATAGAGCTGATCGATGCTTTAGATTATCCTCTTGAAGCCGTTTTCAAGCCGCACTTTGCCTATCCGAAAAGTAAAGCACCTTCTGAGCTCAATCATTTGGCAGAGAAAATAGAGAATGCTGATGGATTTGTGATGGTAAGCCCCGAATATAACCATTCAATGAGTCCGGCACTTGCTAACCTGCTGAACCACTTTGGCAGTTCTTTGTTTTCCTATAAGCCGAGCGCGATCGTCACATATTCAGCCGGTCAGTGGGGCGGTATGCGTGCGGCGGTCGCAATGCGTACGTTTCTCTCAGAGTTGGGCTGTTTGCCGGTTTCCGCGATGATACACGTGCCTAAGGCACAAGAAGTCTTTAAAGCGAATGGAAATCCGCAGGCCGGGGAGGATCAAGACGCCTGGTTTGACTATTTTGGCCGGACACTCAATCAACTGGTCTGGTGGGCGCAGGCAGCGAGGGAGCAGCGAGCGCAGGTTGATCCTCACGAGTTGGTCAGAGACTTCAGGACTCATCCATCTGAGCGAAACGCACCTTAGTTTGCGTAGCAAAGCTATCGGCTGCAGAGTGGCTGGTTTTCCTCAGTTTCGCTACGCACAGGTCGTTGCTGAATATGGACGTTACACAAGATACTACCGATGGGCTCCGGCGCGACCTGCCCGGGTGTTAGGGTATAGTGTTAACAATCTGATTTGTCACTGCTCCCGGTGTTGGTATACCGGTAGAGCAAAGCCGCGAATGTTCTTGGCATATACGCTAACTTGGTTTTTAAAATTATCCCCTTAGTCAGGAAGTGGAGTTTATTCATGCAGCCAAAAGATACCGTGGCGCAATTTATTGCTGATATCCATGCCCAGCGTTTTGATGAGGCAAAGACCTTGCTGGTTGCGGAGGGGTTTGAATATGTGGGGCCGAATATGCGTTTCCTCAGCCCCGACGACATGATGTCATACCAGTTTGGTATGGCTGCGATCCAGAAAGACCTGATCCTCCGCCAGCTCAGCGCAGACGGTGAGCATGTGTTTGCGGTTCTGGATTACCGGACCAACTTTGAGCCGATCGGCGATGTGCGGCTGGCGGTCTGGTTTCGTGTTCGCGACGACAAGATCCAGACGGTTGAAGCCTTCTATAACGCGGCGGTGGTCGAGAACATGCTCGGGGGGAATCTGCCATCAGCCAATTGATGAAATGGGAGCGGGCGCTTAGCCGGGCTTTGTCGAGATTATCGCCAGGAGGTTGTCATGTCAGGGATCGCGGAAACTCCGGAGCCACCATACTTCGCTGTGATTTTCAGCTCTGTTCGCACAGAAGGTGATCGAGGTTACGGCGCCATGGCTGACAGGATGCTTGAGTTGGCTGCCCAACAGGAAGGCTTTCTGGGTATTGAATCCGCGCGGGAGGAAGTGGGAATCACGGTTTCGTATTGGGCGAGCGAAGAAGCGATCAAGAACTGGAAGCAAAACGCTGAACATCTTGAAGCCCAGCGCCTGGGGCATAACGTCTGGTATGCCGATTTCAGGGTCCGGGTCGCGAGGGTTGAACGGGCTTATGGCATCTGACAGGTTTTGATTTGACGCTCAGAAGTAAAAAGCAGGTGGTGTTCTTGTTGGGTATGTCTCACATTACAGGAGCCACAGCGGTGAATGCTCGCTCTCCGTTGAATAGTGTTTAAGTGGATTTGCCGAAGAGTGGTCTGTTGTATCGGCATCATCGAAATAAACCCACGCTTATTGTTGATAAGCACACCGCTAGGAATACCAATGAAATTATTAATACGGAATCTGGATCGATCGACTACAGAAGACGAACTGAAAAGTCTGTTTCAGGCGTTCGGTGCGGTTCAGTCATGCGATCTGGTCATGGATCGAGACAGCGGCACTTCAAAAGGCTTCGGGTTTGTTGAGATGCCAAAGGCAGGCGAAGCAAAAGCTGCGATCAAGAACCTGAATGACAAAATGATTGGCAACAATAAAATTCGCGTCAAAAAGGCCGAGGAGCCGGGCTCGGCGCCAGACGCCGGATAACGCCCGCCCTGAAGTCTGTTTTACTGTTTCTGACGTGCAATAGGGGCCATTCACGGGACGCCAGGGCAGTCGGTGGATATGATGAAAAAGTGGCTTCTTAGCCTCGCGATTTCAGCGTTGATTTCTTTTATGGGGCTCGTCTGGTTTATTCGCTCTTCTGTTCAAGAAGCGTGCCTGAGTGCCGGTGGACGCTGGCTTGGGCTGATGCAGAGTTGTGACGGTGGCACCGGTTACTCCCTGCAATATCTTACCTCCCCTCTGGCGATCGCCATATTTCTGGGGATAGTGCTGGGTATCAGCAGTGCGCTGGTTCAGGTGCATTCGCTGATAATTGGGTCGAGCGGATCGCCTCGCAAATAGTCGTCGTGAACTTTCGGTGTCCCGTCGATCGCCCTGTTCCTGCTTCGAAGTTGAAATCTTTCCCTCCCGCTGCAGGCCTCTCCTGGTCCCATTCGACCCTGATTTCTCAACAGTGCGATCTGCAATCGCAGGCAAGCGTATAAGAGGGGAGTTATCGATTTAATCCATCCCTCTGCGCCTGAGTTAAAGCATGAATATCTTTGTACTGGATGACGACATCACCAAATGTGCTGAATATCACTGTGACCAGCATGCCATCAAGATGATCCTGGAAAGCGTCCAGTTACTGTGCACGGCGCTCAACAAAAAGGGTTTCAGTACGCCCTACAAATCCACCCATGCCAAGCATCCCTGCGTACTTTGGGTGGAAGCCTCCTATGACAACTTCGAGTGGTTGGTTCAGCTCACTTTGGCGCTGAATGCGGAGTACCGGTTTCGGTTCGACAAGACCGGTGATCACAAATCTATCGCCGTGCTGTCTGAGATTGACAAGTTCAGGTTCGAGCGCCTCGGCCTGACCCCGTTCGCTCAGGCGATGCCCGACCAGTACAAGCAGGTGGGTGATCCGGTATCGGCCTATCGACAGTTCTATCTTGGTGAGAAAATGGGGTTCGCCAAGTGGACCAAACGCGAGGTGCCTTTCTGGATCAGTCAGCACGTTGAAGGCGGGGCTTGAATGGTCGCAGCCGCCGCTGTCCTGCAGTCAGATTGTTTTCTATAGTCTCACCAGAGCATACGGCAGAACGTGAGGTGGGATATGAAAGTAACACGGATTATGGCCAATACCGCGACATCAGATCTCAAGCAGGCCGCCGCCTTTTATGGGGACATTCTGGGACTTGAGCTACTGATGGATCATGGTTGGTTTCAGAGTTACGGTTCAAGTGAAAAGATGACGGTTCAGGTGAGCTTTGGCGTGGAAGGGGGCTCAGGCACTGCGGTGCCCGATTTGTCCATCGAGGTGGATGACCTGGATACCGCGCTGGCAAGGTTCAAGGATGCCAAGGTGCCCATCGAGTACGGGCCTGTAAGCGAACCCTGGGGTGTCCGCCGATTCTACGTCCGTGATCCTTTCGGGAAGCTGATCAATATTTTGCAGCATTGATCCGTGCCCTCCTGATAGACCCCTGAACGAAACGGCTACCTGAGCGCAGCGCTGGATGAACGAAGGCCTATGTCTCCGATGGCCCTTTTGGTGATTAAACCTGTGTTGAATATTGTTGAGCCATTGCCGTTAACTCGTTAATGTCTTTGCCGCACTCACTGCTCCCAGGACGATGGTTTATGGATTCTTTTCTTCGGCGCACCAGCCTGATTGTCGGCTTGTTATTGGCTCCGGCGATGGCGAAGGCTGAGTGGTTTCAGTTCTCCGGTACGGCGATGACAACGCCTATCCAGATGGAGTTCTGGGGTGACAGCGAAACCGAAGCAAAACGTATCAGCCAGCGGGTGTTTGACGAGTTTGACCGCATCGATGCGCAGATGAGCCGTTATCGCGAGCGCTCTGAACTCTCCGCCGTCAACCGTGAAGCAGCTGAGCACCCGGTGGTTGTGAGCGGTGGGCTTTTCCGTGTGTTTGAGAAAGCGCAGGAAGTGTCAGAACTGAGCGACGGAGCCTTCGATATCAGCTTCGGATCAGTCGGTTATCTTTATGATTTTCGGGAAAAGAAACAGCCCACTGCCGAAGAAGTCGAGCAGCATCTGCCTAAGATCAATTACCGCGATATCGAGCTCAACAAGGCTGAGCGCAGCGTGTCTTTCCGCAAGGCCGGCCTGCTGACCGATATGGGCGGCATCGCCAAGGGATATTCGGTGGATCGGGGAATTGCCATTCTAAAATCGGAAGGTATTCGTCACGCGAGGCTCAGTGCGGGCGGGGATATGTACCTTCTCGGCGACAAGCGCGGCCGTCCCTGGGTTGTGGGTGTCCGCGATCCACGACAGGCGGCAAAAAATGCGGTCGTGTTGCCTGTATCGGATGTGGCTATTTCCACTTCTGGTGATTACGAGCGCTTCTTTATCGATGAGGAAGGCAATCGGGTGCATCACATTCTGTCGCCCAAAAGTGGTCGCCCGGTCGAGGGAATTCAGAGCGTCACCATCATTGGGAATGACACCCTGACAACAGATGGCCTGTCGACAGCCGTTTTTGTTCTGGGCGTAGAGAAAGGCCTGGCAATGATTAACAAGCTGGATGGCATTGATGCCATCATTATAGATTCGGACCGGAAACTGCATTACTCCAGAGGTCTGCTGGATCCGCAGGATGCCTCCGCTCCGGAGTAATGCCTCAGTAAAACAGACGCCTTAGATAATTGGCGTCGGGAAGGCAATCACACTGTCTTTGGTGGCGGTATTGCCAAGGCCGTGTCCCGGGAACTTGGCATCAAACTGCCCCTGCTCACCGTGTAGTGCCATGTAATTGAGTACCACCGCCTGAACCAGCTGGTTGACGTTGTTGGCGGCAGGGCTTGATGCTGTTTCCACAGAACCATCTGCCCGCATGTAACCGATTTGATTGCGCACATCGGCCAGCCTTCCATTGGGGTTGTAGACCAGCGCGAACGAAGCCGCTGTCTGCTGGTTGTCGCCCGTCCATTCGCCTTTGCCTCGGCCGTCTGCCGAGTCATCAATTCGTCCGTTGCTGGATACCGAGCCGTCGCTGAACACGTATAGCATCAGCGGGCGTCCCTTCTTGGCCGCATACTCCAGGCAAGCGCCCATGCAACGTCCGGCCAGGTAGTCCCGGCGTTCACCGGTGCCGCGCTCGCCGGTATGGTAATCGTACCCGCCCATGGTGATGGTGCCGGCACCGGCATTGCCGTCAATGACAAGCTTCATCACCGATGCGGTTTTCTGGAATTCCCGTTCGCTATTGAAATCGGTCACCGAGAACACGCCTTGAGCACCGACGACGTCAGGGTCTCCGGCGGGGTCAAGGGACGTCGGGTTGCCAAAGCGTGCAGCCAGATCCGCGCTCTTGATGTAGCCGCAATTCACCAGCTTGTTGATGTCCGCCACGCTGGAAACCTTACTCATCTTGTCGTCGCTGATTCGGGCAATGCTTTCCATCACGGCGACAGCATCGTCCTGGCTTAGCAGGCTGGTCAGATCGCCGAGATCGACCAGACCTGTGGCATCACTGGGACGATCGACCTTGGTGGGACGCACCTTGGGATTAATCATGCTCATCGGTGCCATGGAGTTACCGCCAGACTCGGAACTGCGCGATCCGATCAGTGACACCAGCTGGCCATCGGCACCGGCGTGGTTGATGCCGTACATCGGGTTATGCGGGTTGTTGCCGGTGTCGTTTTCCGAGCGCGCCGCAAACACGGTGCCATTGGTGGCGGCACGGGTACCGGCACTGGTGGTGGCCCGGATACCCCGCAGGAAGGCACTGTCAGCATGGAACGCGAGCCCCATTTCCTCGTCAGTAAAGGCTGGGTTGTTCGGCACCATATCGCCGGGCAGTCCCTGTTTGCTGTAGCCCTGGGTACTGAGGAAGTCCTTCTGGCCACCCTGTTTGCCAACCAGCACGTTGGAGCCGGCGATGTTGGCGCCGCCCGCCAGGTCAAAGCATATAAACGGCACCTTGCCGGTGCTTGCGGTGAGGATGCCGCACGCCTCTTTATCAGCCTGCGGAATGGCCGCGAGTGCTGTACGAGGTGCGAGCAAGCTGAACAGCGAGGTACCGCACACTGTCGCCGCGCCGGCCATAAACCCCTGAGAAATGAATTCCCGCCGGGTGATCGGACGGCGGTGATCGCCATGCTTGAGCGGCGCGTGATTTGCCAATGCCTTTTTGCGTGAGGGTTTGATAAACATTCGGCAAATACTCCTATTGCACCAGCGTAACAGCGCTGCCGAGAACGGCGGCACAGGTGGCTTTAACGACGGTAGCTGTGCGTTCAGCGTCACAAGTACCTGAACAACTGCTTAGCGATTGCATCAGCGAATCCAGCTCTGTACGCATGTCCGCTTCGTCAGGTTGGCTAGTCAATCCCGTCCCCACGAACTGTGTGAGCAGTGGGTCGATCACATGATTCCGGCCGCTGGCATCGCCGAATGCGGTAGTCGGGTCAGCAGTGAAATTAACGTCGGGGAAGAGCGCATCCCGCTTGTCGGTGTCGTTCACCAGCACATTGCAGTACTGAATTGCCATCTGGGTGATCGCCATCTGTTGTGATGACAGGAATCCTTTGATGGTTTCTACCGAAGGCAGTTGCTGGCGGACCGTATTGAATGTCTGCTGCACACCGCTGGCGGTTTTTGGAATGCCCGTCATGACTGACATGGATGCGTTGATCTCATCAAAGGTTTTCAGGCCAAGGTCTGACTCCGGAACCGCTGGATCAGGTGTCGATGGCGTGGGGACGGCCGGTTCGGTGCGGGCGTGCGACTGGTCACCGAATACATCAAAGGTCAGGAAGAACTCATCCACCTCTGGTCCATTCTCAGCGCCGATCACCGTTCCCAGCGGGGACATGCTTTGCCCAACGCCGGGTTGATAGTCCGAATCGGACAGCACGATATCCAGATTGGCAAACGACTGGCCAACCGTTGCTTCCTTGCCGTTAATGCCGAGCCGCATGCCTTTCACCGGAATGCTGCCCGGGGTCTGACTGTCATCAAGGCTGATAAAGAAGGGTTCGCTAAACAGGTAGCTATAGCTGTCGAACTGACTGACTTCGAATGCCACATAGCTTTCGGGAATTTTTGACAGCTCCGCGACATTGAACAGCAAGTAGTATTTCTGGCCGACCCCTACCTCAAAATTGGTTTTGATCTGGGCGGGCGTGAGCGCGCGATTGTGAATGGCGACCATCCGCAATGTGCCTTGCCACAGCGAGTTGCTGTCGGTTTCGTTACCCAGTACCAGAGCGAAACTGTCATCCCATTCATTGAGCAGGCCCGCATTGTCGGGATCGACGTCGCCGGTCGACTCCCCATTGACGAAGATCTCACGCCCTCTGCCCGGAGTGAAATTGACAACGACATGCTGCAGCGATGCCTGTAGCACCTGATCGCCGTCAGCTGTCGAAAAGGGGGTGTTCTGATCGGTCGTCGAGCTGCGCTGCAGTACCTGGTAGTTCTGTTGAGTCTGGCTCAGGGTGACGTTACGCGCCGTGCTGGAACCGGAGTAAGTGACGATGCGGGCATCTTCCTGCGTGGTGTTGGCGGGCACAATCCAGGTCTCGATGCTGAATTCGCCCGAGCCGGTCAGGCTGTCGTAAAGTTTGCGACTCACCGCCGTTGAACCTTGCGCCTTGCCGTTGGCGACCCGTGCTCCGCTGTCGTCGTCATAGCCGGCGCCGATGGTAATGCCCCAGCCCTGAACCCATTCGACGTTACCGGTCAGGTTGAGCTGTAGCGCGGGTTCGACGCCGCTGGTATCAAATGCCGTATAGCCCGAGCCCGATTTGAACTCATAGAGTGCGATGATGTTGTCTTCAAAGCGACCGCCGGCGTTGGCTGCCAGACCGTCCTGGAGCAAGGAAAGCGCCTTGCTGGTAACAAAATCAGGATTGACTTCGGTTGGGCTAAGGTCGCCTGCGAACTCGGCGATAACGTCTGCCATAAATTGGGCATCGGCAGCGCAGTCGTCGGACCAGCAGTTGTGGAAATCGTTGCCCAGGCGCTGCACCAGTCGAGAGTCACCTGGGGTTTCCAGATTAATACGGCTTTGAGCTGCTGAGTAGGCAGTATCAAGATCAGCACTTGCGAAATAGGGCGTCTGGATACCTTCAACATGGCAGTCAGCGCAGTGATTGCGAAGTACCAGGTAGACCGTGTCTCCAAACCGAGTGGGGTCAACCGGAAAAGACTTGGTTTGACCGGGCTCTTTGATCGCGGGTGCCGTCAGATCAATTTTTTTGGCAGCACCGGCACTGTTGCCTGACCATTCGGCGATATAGCGGGTCAGGGTATCGGCACAAGCCTGGTCACTGGACAGCCAGCAATTATGGCCTCCGGCTACCTTGGCGACCATTCGGGACTGGCCGGGGTCAGTCAGGTTAACCACGGTATTGGCCGCGGCATAAGCCACATTGATGTCGCCGTCATGAACGAACATGGGTGACTGGCCGCCAGTGCTATGGCATCCGCCACAGCGATCGTTCGATACCAGGTTATCCCAGACCGCGCGCTTGAAATTCTGAACGTCATCGGTCGCAGGCGGGGGCCCTGAGTAGTTGCTGTTGGCGCCAGGCCCTGCGGTATTAGGCAGTACCGTGGTCTCTTCGCCGCTTTTACAGGCGCTAAGCGCGAACAGAGCAATGAGCAGCAGTGGCAGGTGACGTAGAAGACGACAATGGTTCATGGATTAGTCCCCCATACACTGGACGGCGGACTCGGCAAACACCTGTCGCAAGCTGAAATTGCTCGTCTTGAAGCCTCCGACGAGGGTAGTGATCTGACTTTGATTCGGCTCGCGGAAGCAGACATTTCTAAACACCTTTTTAACCTGACATTCGGCAAACGCCTCTGACTTCGCCAGTTCCTCGCCCAGTGATTTGGCTCCTGAGCCAGAACCGTCAGGCCCGTTTGATGACCACCCCAAACGGGCGTTGGGGCCTTGGCGCCAGTAGTTGTCCCAATGATCGTCAGGGGTGATATATCCATGCTCGAAGTTGGCGCTGTTTATCAGGTACTTGCCCTGTACCCGGGTGCCGGTTTCGGGATCAACAGTGCCGACGGTGTTGTATACCAGACGGCCCAGATTGCCGTCGGGATCGGCATCGGCGTCATACTCAAAGTCGTAATAGGCGAAGGCCTGGGCCATTGGATCCATGCCGCTATGGCAACCGACACAGCTGTTCAGGAACACCCGGCTGTCGCCGCCGGGGCTGCGGGAAATGTCCTGTCGGATGCGGTCGGTGGGCCGGGTCACGTCATTGACCTGCTCGAGGTCGTTGCACAGATGGTTCAACAAGGTGAAGCGGAACATGGCGCGATTGGTGCCGCCACTAAAATACGCCTGGGATGCCGCGCGCGAGGTCATGATGCCGGCGGTGGCTTCTGGAGGCAGGCCGTTGACCGCAGACTGCGTCACATACTGCAGGTTGTCTTTGAGGCTGACCCCACTCTCTTCCAGTTGCTCGTAATGTGCGTTGTTCGTGTTCGAGTAGGCTGGCAGGCCAAGCCCACTGCCGCCGGTGTAGAGATAGTCGCCGAAGAGAATGCTGCGGAAGTCGCGATTGTCACGCACCGCGCCGATCACTGTTGCAGTGTAATCATTCAGCGGCACAAAGCTGGACATGGCTTCGTTCGTCCAGGGTGCGGCAAAGTTTTTCAGGGTGACATCGTAAAACGCAGGGTTTTCGGTGGCATCGAGCGCTGCGGTAATTGCATCTTCTCCGGCCATCTCTGTCAGCTTTTCTGCAGTTGGCGGCACGCCGGTGATCCGTTCGTGAATGCGTTTGGCCTGGTCACGGCTAATGGCGTTGGCAGCGCCTGGTGCGATTACAAACGTTGTGAGCAGGCAGGCCGCTGTGATGGTTTTGCAGAGCGAACTGCGTCCGATAGGACTGCGTGATGTCATTCTATTCATCCTGGGTTTTCGGTAACCGGGGGACGTTAACCGGCTAATACACTGAATTTCCCTGTGCTTAATTCAGGACGCACGTGTATTCTGGCTGGTCTTTTTAGGCCAAAATTCTTAGGAAGGCAACATAATAAGCGGTCTTAAGGGCTTTCCATAAAGCCGAAATGTAAGCAAGTGTAGTTTTGAGGTGTGGAACAAGGTTTTACAGAAATTAACACAATTTGTTTAGTAAGGATGAGAGTTGCACACATACCCTACGGGGTTTGTTGGCAGGATGCTTTGAGGCGACCTTTTGCATTACCGTAAAACACACCAGATTCCCCCTGCATCAGGTTGCACTGATCGCTCTCGACGCCCGGCCCGTTCCTTTTTTTCAGGGGGGCTGCTGTTGGGCGTTTTGCTATCGCTGACAGCATGCGGTAGCGATAGTGAGCAAAAATCCGACCCCGTTGTTGTTGAAAATGCAGTGGCGTTTATCAAGCGCCCGCTGCAGTTCGGTGACGAAAACGGTGAGTTGATGGGCGATGACCGTCGCGACCCCGCCATGTTTCGCCCCGGTGCTCGCCTGTTCCTGAAAAACAGCGCCTCCCCCGGAGCAGTCTCCCGGGATATTACATCTGCTGCATTTGCTGATGCGTCCTTCCTGAATGATGCGGGCCAGTTGCGCTATGACGTCCGGGACCTGGATGTGTCTTACGACGGCAATCGCCTTGTGTTTGCCATGCGCGCGCCCGAGATAGAAAACGCCGACGAAGAAGATCAGCCCACCTGGAATATCTGGGAATACGACGTTACCCAGGGGGCGCTGCGCCGCCTGATTAGCTCCGACACCATTGCTGAAGCAGGCCAGGATATTGCACCTGCCTACCTTCCGGACGGTCGTATCGTGTTTTCCTCGACCCGCCAGCGGGCTTCCAAATCGATTCTCCTGGATGAAGGCAAACCCCAGTTCAGTGCGCTGGAAGAAGAGCGTGATGTGCCTGCATTCGTGCTGCATGTAATGACCGGCGATGGGGATGATATCGACCAGATCACTTTCAACCAGAGTCATGATCTGGATCCCTCGGTGCGAGCCGATGGGAAGGTGCTGTTCAGTCGTTGGGATAACGCCGGCCAGACCCGCGACAACGGGGTTAACCTGTATCAGGTAAACCCAGACGGCACCGGTCTGACTTATCTCTATGGGCGCAACTCGCACGATTCCGCCGGCGATGCGATCACGGTTCAGTATTTTAACCCTGTCGAAACAGACACCGGCACCGTGCTGGCCCAACTGCGCGGGTTTGAATCGAACGATCTGAGCCTGTTGCCTACGGCCATCGACATTGATCGTTATGTGGATGCAGGCACGACTCTGGAGGGCATTGAAGGGCAGGGGCAAACGCCGCTGGTTGCCGGTTTTGAGGTTGCCGGGGAGCAAGGGCTGAATGGTCGCTATGGCATGACGTCGCCCCTGTTCGATGGGACCCGTCGCTACCTGGCGAGCTGGAGCCCTTGCCGGCTGACTCGACTGAATGATGGCACGATTACCAACTGCACTGAAGCGCGTCTGGCCTCTGATGAGTATGACGCGGCTGATCCTGTGTACGGCTTGTGGCTGCTGGATGCTGACAGCGATACCCAGTTGCCGATCGAGCGGCCGGTGGAAGGTCAGCAGATTGACGAAGCCGTGCTGATGACAGCTCGCGCTCTGCCTACCTATATTCCGGATGCCACGCTCTATGGCGAATCTCAGACACTGGCATCGGAAGGGCTGGGTGTCATCGATATCCGCAGTGTGTACGACGAGGATGGTGTTGATACAGCACCGGGTGGTATTCGGGCTGCAGCAGACCCGGTGAAAACGTTGCCGCAGAATCGGCCCGCGTGGTTTGTGCGGATCGAGAAGGCAGTATCGATCCCGGATGACGAGGTGCGGGATTTTGATAACTCCGCTTTTGGGCGCAGTTCGGCCCAGTCAATGCGCGAAATTCTGGGCTATGTGCCGGTCGAGCCGGATGGTTCAGTGCGTGTTGCCGTACCCGCCAATGTGGCGTTTGCGATCAGTGTGCTGGATCAGTCAGGGCAGCGGATTACCGATCGCCACCAGAACTGGCTTCAGGTCCGGCCAGGTGAAACTGTGACCTGTCACGGCTGCCATGATGCCGGTAGCAAGGTGCCGCACGGTCGTCCTGGTGCAGGGCCGGCTGCGGTTTACTCGGGCGCAACGACCAGTGGGTTGCCATTCCCCAATTCGGAGCCTGCGTTGACGGCTAATATGGGCGAAACCATGGCCGAGACGTTTGCTCGTATCAACGGTGTGCGCAAGCTGACGCCGGATGCTGTATTTGAAGACCAATGGACCAATCCGGCGGTGACAGCCAAAGCACAGCCGTTCAGTTATGCCTATGCGGATCTGATGACAGCCCAGCCCATTATTGCGGCCTGCGCCGCTGAGTGGTCCACGTTCTGCCGCACCGTCATCAATTACGAGCAGCATATCCACCCAATGTGGAGTCTGGACCGCCCGCTCTATGACGTGGATGGCGTGACTGAAATTGATAATTTCACCTGCACTGGCTGCCATACCGAAAAAGACGCTGCTGATGTGTTGCAGGTGCCCGCGGCCCAACTCGACCTGACTGACGGCCCGTCCAATAGCGATCCCGATCAGTTCAAGGCCTACCGGGAACTCCTGTTTAACGACAATGAACAGGAAGTCGAGGGGGGCATCCTGGTCGACAGGCTGGTTGAAACCGGTGAATTCGAGCGTGATGAAGACGGCGAGCTTGTACTGGACGATATGGACAACCCGATTCCGATTCTGACAACCGTGAACGTGCCTTCGTCCATGCGCACTGCGGGCGCCAGAGCGAGCGGACGGTTTATGAACCTGTTTCGCACCGGCGGTGCTCATGAGGGCTTCCTCACTGATATCGAATTGAAACTGATAGCCGAGTGGCTCGATATCGGCGCCCAGTATTACAACAACCCCTTTGACGCTCCGGAAGACTGATGACGACGGCCGACGTGCGGGCAGTGATGCCCTACAGCGAGAGTGATGCGACACGCCATGCGGAGTAAGACATCGACACTGTGCTGTACCCGTTTTCTGTGGCTGCTCATGCCGTTGCTCGCGCTGGGTGCCGGCACGGCGTCAGCAGATGGCTGGTGGTGGGATGACAAGCCGCAGCCACAGGTGCAGGTAGCGGAACCCTTTATTGAGTGGCACACGGGGCCGGCGTCCGCCTATCCGGTGATCCGGGTCAGCGAAAAGGGGGAGTGGCTGACGTTGCTGATGCGCAAAACCCAGTGGTTCAAGGTGCAGGATGATCATGGCCGGGAAGGCTGGGTGCATATCGACGATCTGTTGCTGACGCTGGACGGCCAGGGCGAGCAGGTAACGCTCTCGCGTCCCCGCTTTGATGACTTCAGCAGCCGCAACTGGGAAGCCGGGCTGATGATGGGGCAGTTCGAAGGCGGCACCGTGACATCCCTCTACGGCGGCTACGGGATGACGGAGAACCTGTCGGTCGAACTGTCGGGTTCCCAGGTGCTGGGCTCGGCGTCGGAAATACTGATGATCAACGGCAACCTCGTGCACCAGCCGTTCCCTTATTGGCGGGTGTCACCGTTTTTCACTCTTGGGGGCGGGCAGATTTACATCAAGCCGAAGGCGACCCTGTCCCAACCCGGCGACCGCACCAACTGGACGGCTCATGCCGGCTTGGGCTTGCGGGTTTATCTGGCGGATCGTTACTTCCTCCGAGCCGAATTCAAGGACTACAAGATTTTCACTAAACGCGAAACAGACGAAGAAGCGACAGAATGGAAAGTTGGACTCAGCGTATTTTTCTGACCCTCAGCGGGGGCAGCCTGTTGGCACTGTTATCGCTGCCGGCGTTAGCCGCCGACGATGACAAGCCACTGATCGAACCTGACGTGCGGCCACAGCATGTCGACGAAGCATTGATCGATACCGAAAACTTTGAACTCGGTGCTTTCGCCGGTGTGCTCAATATCGAAGATTTTGGCTCGTCTTTCGTTTGGGGTGGTCGACTTGGCTACAACCTCAGTGAGTCGTTCTTCATGGAGGCCAATATTGGTTTTGCCGAGGGTGGTGAAACCAGTTTCGAGACTTTGGCTGGCAACGTGCAGTTGCTCTCGGACGACGATCGTGAGTACACCTACTACAACGTCAATTTCGGCTACCGGGTGTTGCCCGGTGAAGCGTTTATCGGCGAAAGCTACGCCTTCAATACCAATTTCTATCTGGTGGCCGGTGCCGGTTCGACCGATTTTGCCGGAGACAACCGCTTTACCTGGAACGTCGGTATGGGCTACCAGATTTTGCTGACCGATAGCCTCGCGCTGAACTTCAGCGCCCGCGAGCACATGTATCAGATCGATGTGCTGGGTGAAGACAAAACCGCCTTCAATACTGAATTGAGCACAGGCTTGTCGGTATTTTTCTGATTCGGGTTTAGAAGCATAACCGCCGGTGAACGGGCCGAAATCGGGGCTGGCACACCGGGCAAAAGGAGTGAACAGATATGCAACGCGCTTTTCTTCGAATGTTTACGGCGGCGCTCAGCCTGCTGATAGCAACTTCTGCGCTGGCTGGTGAAATGAATGAGCCGGCGCCTGATTTCACGCTGAAGAGTAATCAAGGCAAAAACCTGCGACTGGAAGACTATCGCGGTCAGGTCGTGATGCTGAATTTCTGGGCTTCCTGGTGCGGCCCCTGTCGTCAGGAAATGCCGCTGATTGATGATATCTACAGCAAGTACAAGGATTTGGGCTTCACTGTGCTGGCGGTGAATGTGGATGAAGATTCCACCGATGCCAACCGTTTCCTCGAGGCGGTACCGGTGAGCTATCCGGTGCTGTACGACAACGACAGCAAAGTAAGCGAACGCTACAACGTTGAGGCGATGCCCACGACCGTGATGATTGACCGCGATGGCAACGCCCGTTTCCTGCACCACGGCTATTTGCCGGGTTATGAAGACGATTATGTCACCCAGATCAAACAGCTGGTGCGTGAGTGAGTCGCCTGTGAAACTGATCAAAGTAGCCGTCTTGGCCGGATTAATGGTGGCGCTGGTATTCAGCGCCACCGGTTGCAGCTCGATCAAGCCCTGGGTCAAACCCTACGAGCGCGCGAATCTGGCTGACCCGGTGATGAGCCTTAGCCGCCATGGTTATGCCGACAGTTACATTCATCACGTCTACGGTGCACGCGAAGGTGCGCGTGGTGCGGAAGGTGGAACCGGGGGTGGTTGTGGCTGTAACTGACGGGCTGCGCATGTCCGCGATCTGCCGTGCTGCCTGCATCTTGCTTGCGGGCCTGGTGGCGTCGGGTGTTCAGGCGGCGACTCTGCCGGTCGACAATGTCGATGTGCTCTATCATCGCTACGATGGCGGCGGCATGGTCATTGATGGCCCGTCGGTGCTGGTGCGTAAAAGTGCCGGCTCTCAGGTGTCGTTCACGGGGCAGTATTATGTGGATTCCGTATCCGCAGCCTCGGTGGATGTGTTGGCGACTGCAAGCAAATATGAAGAGGAACGCACGGAGTACACCGCAGGCGTGGACTACCTGCATGACAGTGCCATTCTGAGCCTCGGGTACACCAACAGCAGCGAGAACGACTACGAGGCGAACACGGTCTTCTTCTCGGTCAGTCAGGAATTTTTCGGCGGATTGTCGACCCTGAGAATGGGCTATGCCCAGGGCTGGGATGATGTCGGCAAAGTGGGCAATACCAACTTTGATGAACAGGCAGACCGCCGCAATTACCAGCTGGGCCTGTCACAGGTCATCACCAAAAACACGGTAATGGGCATTGATCTGGAAGCCGTTACTGATGAGGGGTTTCTGGAGAACCCCTATCGCCAGAACCGTTATCTGGATCCGGCCGACAGCACCCAATACCTGTATCAGCCGGAGCAGTATCCCGAAACCCGCACCAGTTTTGCGGTGGCCACCCGGGCCATGTACTACCTGCCGTACCGGGCGTCGTTGCGTGGCGAGTATCGCTACTTCGATGATAGCTGGGGCATCCAGGCTCACACCTTCGAGATGGCCTATGTGCATCCGCTGACAGCGCAATGGACGGTCGAAGGACGGGTGCGCTACTACATGCAGGATCAGGCTGATTTCTACAGTGATCTCTACGCCTATGCGAACTCGCAAAATCACCTGGGACGGGACAAGGAACTGAGTACCTTCTCGGGTACCACGTTTGGCACTGGCGTGACCTACGAGCTGCGTCAGGCATCACTCCCCGGTATCGACCGGTTGCAGTTCAATCTGCTGCTGGATTATCTGAATTTCGAATATGACAACTTTCGGGATGTCACCACCGGCGGGAACTACCTGCCGGGACAAGAACCCCTTTATGGATTTGATGCCTTTGTCACCCGGGCATCAATCATTATCGAGTATTGAGCATTCAAGGGACGGTTATGGGTAAACGTATTCAATCAATGATTTTTCTGCTGGCCGGTCTGGTATTGCTGGGCGCCATGAACACGGCCAGCGCTGCCGATGAGAGCGCCGGTGCATCCGTTGCGGACAGCGTTGAAAGCATGAAGAAAAAGGTGATCGAACTGAACCGGGACCTGTTTATTCTGGAAGAGGATCTGCTGTTTCCCGCCAGCACCCAGTTCACGGTATTCCTGAGCCTGAATGCCGGTGAGTTTCTCAAGCTCGATAGCGTCAAGCTAAAAGTCGATGACGATATCGTGGCGGCGCATCTTTATACCGAGCGACAGGCAAAAGCTCTCCAGCGCGGCGGTATGCAGCGGCTGTATATCGGCAACCTCAAAACCGGGCCTCATGAAGTGACAGCATTTATTGAAGGCATGGGGCCTGACAACCGAGCCTACAAACAGGCTGCAACACTGATGATGGACAAGGGCACTGATGTAGCAGCCCTGGAAATCCGGATTCAGGACGAGTCATCCCGCTACCAGCCCAGCGTCAATATTGTCGAGTGGGAATGAGCAGACCCGTGTCATTGTCTTTCCTGAAAAAAACCATGTGGCAGGGCGCTGCATTGGCTACTGCGCTGTTGGCGGCCAGTCCGGTTGTGGCGGACGATGAACTGCCGGAACGCGCGCAGGACCTGCGCTACGGCGCGATTCTCTATGATTACTATCAGGGAAAGAGTTTCGACGCGCTGACCCGCATGGCGGTTGCCGAGCACGAAGGTGGCATCAAGGGACACGGCGATCATCCGCTGCTCGTCAAAGGCGGCCTGATGCTGGCCTACGGCATGACCCGTGAAGCCCGCAGCCTGTTTGAGCAGTTATTGACGGAGGACATTCCGGCGTCAACCCGCAGCCAGGCCTGGTTCTATCTGGGGAAGGTGTTTTATCTGGAAGGCGATAACGCCAACGCCATCGATGCTTTGGACCGTGTCGACCCCGAAGCCTGGGAAGATGAAGAAGAGCCGCTGACTGCCGAATGGCACTACCTCAAAGGCCAGCTGGCATTGCGTGCAGGCACGGCGAAGGCTCTCAAGGCAGTGACAAACGATATTGAATCCCTGTCCGATGCACCGCTTTGGCAGGCCTACCTGCGCTACAACCTGGCGGCTTTTGAACTTGACCAGGGAACAGCCGACGGCGGTCAGAACGCGGGTATTCTGGGCCTGGAGCGTTTAAGCGAAGACCTTGCCGGCGTGGACAGCGAGACCATCGCTGACCTTGAGGAAAACGCAGATGACCCGGAAAGCCGGGACGAGCTCGCCCTGAAGCGTGAGCAATTGGCTCTGCGTGAAAGATCACTGCTGAGCCTGGGGCAGGTCTACCAGCAACAGGGTGATACCGATCTGGCGCTGGCGCGACTGGCGGAAATCAGCCTGACCAGCGCGTTCTCTGACGAAGCGCTTTACCGGTATTCGGTTGCAGCTTCCGAGGCGCAGTCCTGGGGGCTGGCATTACAGGCATTGAATACCTTGCAGGAGCGGCCGCTCTTTACGCCATGGCTGCAGCAAGTCCCCTATGCCCGCGGATTCGTGTTTGAGCAATTGGATCAGCAGAAGTCTGCACTGCAGGCCTATCGTGCGGCGGCAAATCATTATCAGGCCCTGCTCGACACACTGGTTCAGTCCCGTCAGTCGTTAACGGAAGCCGGTATTCTGGCCGCGCTCCGGTTTGATGCAGATGGCTCATCCACTGACGTGGGTGCTCTTTCCCCGGCCCTGCAAGCCTTTGCCACCGAAGATGGCATAACGGCTGATGCATACGGCCGTCTTGATGTGCAGCCAGACGACTTCAATCTGGCGCTACTGCTGTCCTCCGAGAAGTTTCAGCTGGCTCTGCGGGATCTGCACGCGCTGTATCAGTTGCGCAACAAGATGACCCGCTGGCAGCGCCAGCTCGCGTCATTCGAGGTCATGCTCGAAACCAGGGCGGAGCAGCGCCGGGTCAAGATCGACAAGACAGAAACGGTGCTGGCATCACTGGGTGCTGATGAGTGGCACCAACAGCAGGCGACCTTCAACGCCGAGATTGAAGCGGCCGATCAGGCCGGTGACGCGGCATTTTTCATGTCTGACGAACAGAAGGCATTTGCTGAGCGTATTCGCAAGGTTGAGAACACGCTCGCCGCATTACCGAACGACGACAGCACCGCCGCCCAGCGGGACAAGATCCGCCGGATAAAGGCCTACTTCGAATGGCAAGTGAGTAATCAGTACGCGGTCAACCGCTGGGCTGCCCAGAAGCAGCTGCGTGAGCTGAATCAGGCGATGGCAGCGTTCCGCGAGAAGAACCGGATGCTGCTACGTGAAATGGGTTCGAATGATCGCAACGCAGCATTGGCCGAGCGAGTCAGCGTGAGCCAGCAGCGTATTGCCAGCCTTGATGCCGATCTCGACAGCGCCCTGAATGCGGCCCGTGATGCATTGATCGGGCAGGTGAGTGGTGAGATCGCGCGCCAGGAATCGGAGGTCAAACGCTACCTGCTGGCGGCCCGTCATGCCCAGGCCCGGTTGTCAGATCTGCTGTTCCAGTCAGGCGCCACAGCGACGCCTGAAACGCCTGCCAGTGGGGAGGCGCAGCCATGACGTCTGTTGGATTGCGTCCGTTAGCGGTTGCTGTGTTGCTGGGTACCTTGGCGGGCTGTCAGAGCCTTTCGGGGCTGTTTGGCGCCGGTGAACCGCAAGCCCGACCCGATACACTCGGAAGCCTCCAGCCCGCACCCACCATTGTGGAGACCGGGCAGAGGACGCCGGTCAGCCTTGATCAGGTGATACAGGATTACGAGGATCTGCTGCCGTTGCTGGATGATCCCGCGCGGATTGTACAGGTACAGCACCGGCTGGCGGACCTGCGCTTCCATCAGGCCGAGGACCGGATGGTCGAGACTGCACAGGCAGATCTTGATGTGGCGATTGATGCCTATCAGCAGTTGCTGGAAAAGTACCCTGACCGCAAGTCCAACGATCAGGTGCTATACCAGCTCGCCAAAGCGCAGGATCTGAATGGCGACACCCAGGCTCATATGGCGACGCTGGATGCGCTGGTGGCAGGCTATCCGGATTCCGATTTTCGCATCGAAACCCAGTTCCGTCGGGGTGAGTTGTTATTCACTCAGGGCTATTACGCAGAAGCAGATGAGGCGTTCCAGTCGGTTATTGGTCTTGCCCAAAACAGCGACGACGCCAGCGATCAGCGCTTTGTTACCGATGCCTGGTATATGCGCGGCTGGTGCCTGTTCAAGCTGGGGGATTACGACAGTAGCCTGGTGAGCTACACCCGTGTGCTCGATCGGGTCATGCCGGAAGGGCAGTCACCGACAGCGGTCGATCAGCGCAGCCAGACACTGTTGAGTGACCTGTTCCGTGTCATGGGGTTGGGCTTCACCCAGTCCGGCGGAGCAGACAGCCTGCAGGCACTGTTTGAAAAGGTCGGCAGCAAGCCCTACGAGATTGTTGTCTACGATCGATACAGCGACTTGCTGGTTGCCAAGGAGCAGTATTCTGACGCGATCGATGTCTACGAACGCTATATTGCGCTGCACCCGGACAGCCGTTGGGCACCGCGCTATCACATTGCCATTATCGACACCCTGCAAAAGGCCGGCTTCACCAGCACGATCGTCGAGCGCAAAGCCGCTTTTGTGCGGGATTACAGCATTACCGGCACTTACTGGCAGCAGGCGTCTGCCGAAGACCGGCAATACCTGCTGACCCAGCTTGAACCGCTCCTGACCGAGTTGGCCAACCGGCATTATGTGATCGCCCAACGTGCCAAAAAAGCGAACAAACCTGAAGAGGCCCGAAAGGAGTTCCAGGCGGCGGCCGACTATTATGCGGCATTTGTGGCGACCTTCCCGCGCCACCCTGACACGCCGGACATGGTGTTTCTGTTAGCGGAAACCCATGTTGAGTTGCAGCAGTGGCCACAGGCGATTGAGGCATTTGAGCGGGTGGCCTATGGTTTCGGTCCGCAGCCCAAAGGCGCAGAAGCCGCTTATGCCGGCATCCTGACATATCAGGATTATCTGAAAGCCTCGGCTGACAGCTCGCCCGAGATTCTGGCGTCGCTGAAGCAGCGCGAACAGCAAAGTCGTCTGCGATTTGTCACCGGTTTCCCGGAAGACCCGCGGGCCATCGATATTCTCTACATTGCCACCCAGCAGGATTTCGAGCAGCAGCAGTATCTGGATGCGCTGGCACATGCCCAACAGATCATCGACTGGCAGCCGGTTCCGGCCGAAACCGTATTGCTGGATGCCCGACTGATCAAGGCGCACAGCCTCTACCGGATGGGCGACTATCCGTTTGCCGAGATGGCCTACCAGGATGCGCTTCTGCGCTTGCCGGAAGACGATACTCGACGCGCTGATGTGCTGGAGAATCTGGCGGCGTCCGTTTACAAGCAAGCCGAGGCATTTCTTGCGGCGGGTGACAAAACGGCGGCTGTCGATGAATTGCTGCGGGTTGGCGAGGTGGCACCCACTTCTGCGCTGCGGGCGAATGCTGAATACGATGCGGCCAATTATCTGATCGAAATGAAGTCGTGGGACAGAGCTGTTGGCGTAATGGCGGCTTTCCGTGCGGCCTATCCGCAGCATGCAATGATCGACACCCTGCCGGCAAAGATGGCGTTGGCCTATCGTGAAACCGGGCAGTGGGAGCAGGCCGCCGACGAGTCACAGCGTATGGTCGGGCTTGCCACTACCGACGACGAGAAGCGCGACACCCTGTTTATCACCGCGCAACTTTACGACCGCGCTGACAACCAGCAGAAAGCCATTCGCGCCTACAGTGATTACGCCAATCGCTATCCCGAGCCACTGGCGGATTACATGGATGCCGCCGACAGACTGGCTGTCTTGTATGAAGACACCGGCGAGCCCACTCAGCGCCGGCTCTGGTTGCAGAAGCAGATGGACGCGGTCGATCGCAACCCGGCTTCAGCGGATGATCGCATGCGCTATCAGGCGGCGGCCGCATCGGCCGTGTTTGCTGACGACGCTTACCGCTACTTCAGCGCGCTGACCATCACCCAGCCGCTGCAGGAAACCCTCGGTGCCAAGATAAGCGCACTGGAAGAAGCCGTCGCGGCCTATCAGAAAACGGCAGACTACGGCGTATCGAAGTTCTCCACCGAAGCAGGCTACCGGATTGCCGATCTCTATGCCCAGCTGGGCACCGCACTGATGGAATCAGAGCGGCCGGACGGGCTGAGCGAACTGGAGCTGTCCCAGTACGAGCTGTTGTTGGAAGAACAGGCCTATCCGTTTGAAGACAACGCCATCGCTATCCATGAACAGAATGCGCAGCGTAGTTGGGATGGTATTTACGATGAATGGGTGCGTAATAGCTTTGAATCGCTCCGTAGCTTGCTGCCCGGCCGTTACAACAAACCTGAGCTGAATGCGGGGATCGTTGAAAATGTCTATTAAACCAACGGCGCTGATCCGCTATCTGTTGGTCGCCGGCTTTGCCAGCCTGCTGGCTGCCTGTGCCAGTGCGCCGGACACCGGATCAGTTGACGGAAACGCATCGCTTACCAAAGAGCAGGCTGAAATACAGGCTCACTTCCACGAGGCCGTTGTATTGCAGAATGCGGGCAACCTGGACAGCGCAAAGGAGATTTATCTGGCTTTGCACGAAGCCCATCCGGAACTGGCAGCGCCGCTGGTGAATATGGGCTCGATTGCAATGGCGCAGGATAAGCCGGATGACGCGGAAGTGCTGTTCGAACAGGCCGTTGCGATCGATCCGGCTCAGCTTCAGAGCCTCAACGCGCTGGGTATGCTGGCGCGGGAGCGTGGCGATTTCGACACCGCCGAAAACGATTATCGGCAGGCACTTGAAACCGATCCTGACTTCGCCCCGGCGGTATTGAATCTGGCCATTCTGTTGGATCTTTATCGTGGCGAGTTAGCCGAAGCGTTGGGCTATTATCAGCACTACCAGACGATAGCGGATGAGCCGGACCCACGTCTGAAAGACTGGATCTTTGATCTCAAGAATCGCATCGGGGAGTAAACCATGAGAACGGGAACGAACAAGAGAATAGCCGTTCTCCAGCGGCTGGCCCTGGCGGTTATGGTGATGCTCGCCAGCATTGCCGGTGCGCAAGAGACCGAGGTGCTGACCATTGACGGCACCCTGATCCGGGGCGATCAGGAAATGCCGACGGTTATGTACCTTGTGCCCTGGCAGCCGCCGGAAGTGCAGGGTCTCGAACGGCCGGATGAAAAGCTGATGGTTCAGGCGTCAATTGCACCTCTCGAGCGAGCGGAGTTCCAGCGCATGTTGAGCTACCACCGCCAGTTTGAAGCCCAGCATGCGCCGTTGGACGAAGACGAAACCCGCGACCAATAACTCGAAACTGACGCATAACGTGAACCGTGTCACGTTTTCGTTGTGCGTAAAATCCTGTGAAAACAATAAGCAACAAATGCTTGCGCGAACTTACCCTGCGAGCGCGCATTTGCTGTTCTAATGCCGACAAACCTTATGACCGGGAGTGAACCCACAATGATTGAAACCGCCATTCGCTTTTTTCAGGAAGGTGGCTTTTTCATGTATCCGATTGCTGTTGTCTTGCTGATCGGACTGATTGTTGCCATTGAACGTTATGTCTACCTCTCGGCCCAGAAACGGACCAACCGCAAAGACTTTCAGACACTGCACCAGTTGCTGATAAACCGTGAACTGCGTGGCGCTATCAAATACGCGACGGAGTCCGGTAGCGCGATGGCACAGATGGTCGGTGGTGGCCTGCAGCGCCTGGCCCGTCGCCAGTCCCGTGAGGAAATCGAATACGCCATGGAGGAAGGGCTGCTGGAAGTGATGCCCCGGCTCGAGAAACGCACCCAGTACCTCGCGACCCTGGCCAACATCTCCACCCTGATGGGGCTGTTGGGCACCATCATCGGCCTGATCGCAGCCTTTACTGCGGTTGCCTCTGCCGACCCGGCGGAGAAAGCCAGCCTGTTGTCCCAGAGTATTTCGGTGGCGATGAACACGACCGCATTTGGTCTGATGTCAGCCATTCCGCTACTGCTGATTCATTCGTTGTTGCAGACCAAGACCAATGAAATTGTCGACAGCTTCGAGATGGCCGGCGTCAAGGTACTGAACCTCGTCAGTGACACCAAGGCCGCTGCCCAGACTGCAGCCGCAGCTCAGCCAGCTCCGGCCAGCGTCGGCGCCGCAGGCAAAGCCGGCACGCCGGCCTGATCGCCGGTTGCTGGTTAGTCGCAAGGAACAGATTGACGCAGGTTATGGAGCCAGGTCATGAGGCGTAAACACCGCCGGTTACACACCGAGCCAGAACTGGATATCACCGCGTTCATGAATCTCATGATCGTGCTGGTGCCCGTGCTGTTGCTGAATATGGTTTTTGCACACACCAGCGTGCTGGAGCTGAACTTTCCCCAGTCGGAAGGCAGCGCCGCAGAGCAGGCCGAATCGCTGCAGTTGCAGGTGATCATTCTGGATGATGCGCTGGTGGTGTCGGATAACAAGGCAGGGGTGATCAAGCGCATCGCGGATAACAAGCAGGGCCACGATTTCGCCATGCTCGGTCAGGTCATGAAAGAGGTCAAGGCGAGGGTTCCGGACAAGCGTGACATCGTCATCATGGCCCGCAAGCAAACCTCCTATCAGAGCCTGGTATCGGCGATGGATACCGTCCGCTCCTACGAAACCGTGGTAGCAGGCAGTGTTGTCGATGCCGAGTTGTTTCCCGAAATATCGATCGCTGACGCGCCGCAAAACGTGGGTGAATCCTGAGTGACGGTTTCAACGCGTATTGATATCAGAATCAAGGGTAAGGCATGAAAGAGTCAGCCAAAGCAAAGCGCATCAAGCGACATCAGCGCCGTGGCAAGCAGACGAGCAAGCTGAACCTGGTGTCGTTGATGGATATCTTCACTATTCTGGTTTTCTTCCTGATGGTGAACTCCTCCAACGATGTGCAGGTGTTGAATCCTGAAAGCGGAATCGAGCTGCCTGTGTCGAATGCCGATCAGCCGCCTGCGGATGTGTTGGCGGTGACGGTAACCGACGAGGATATCCTGGTCAGTGGCCGGCCGGTACTCAAGCGTCAGGCCTTGCTGGCTTTTGACGGTGATGTGGAGCCGACGCTGAAAACCGAGCTGAATTATCAGGCCGGTCGCTCAAGCCAATCAGTGCCGGAAGCCGGTCGCCCGATTACGATTCTTGCGGATCGGGAGCTCCCTTACGAACTCCTGAAGAAAATCATGTCGACCTGTGTTGATGCGGGCTATGCCGCCATATCCCTCGCGGTCAGTCAGGACGGCACCAGGGAGGCCGGATGAGCACATTGACGAACCGTGGTCTGGCCTGGAACCAGGAGCCGGGAGAGCGCCGGCGCTTGTTGATTATCGCGTCTGTTCTGTTGCCGCTGTTTCTGGTGATGGCAGTGTACGTGACCTGGGTGACCTTGCCTGAACAGGCCAGAGAGGAACGCGAAGCGCTGCCTCCACAGCTGGCCAAACTCATCCTCGAAAAGAAAGACCCCCCTAAACCGGTGGTAAAGAAAGAGGAGAAGAAGCCAGAGCCGGAACCGAAGAAGCCCGAGCCGGAAGTTGCCGAGAAGCCCAAACCGAAACCCGAGCCAAAGCCGGTGCAGGTCAAGCCAACACCCAAACCTCAGGTCGCGAAGAAGCCGGAACCCGCGCCTGAAGAAGTACAGAAGGCGCGTGAAAAGGCAAAGACCTCAGGCGTACTGGCGATGAGCAGTCAGTTGTCCCAGCTGAGCGCAATGGCCGAGACCGTCAAGCTGGATAAGCCTAAAACCGTGACCGCCCAGCCGATTGCGCGCAAGTCCAACGACAAGCTGGCGGCCCAGGCAACCCGGACCACTCGCAGTCAGGGTGTCGATGAGGCCCAGCTGAGTCAGAAGACCGAGCAAGTTGCACTGGCATCTCGCCAGCGTGCAGAGGTTCAGCAGTCTGAATCTGTGGTGGCGGCAGTTGAGGCCGAAGAGCGTAAGCAGACATCACGCAGTCAGGAAACCCAGCGTTCCCGTGAGGAACTGCGTCGTACGATGGACGCCAACAAGTCGGCGATCTACAGCATCTATAACCGCGCGCTGCGCAAGAAGCCGTCGCTGCAGGGCCAGATTACGCCCGAGCTGGTTATCGAATCGAACGGTGTGGTGTCGAACTGCTCAGTGGTGGATTCCACTCTCAATGAGCCGGCGCTGGAACAGAAAATCTGCAGCCGCCTGAGGCTGGTCAACTTCGGTGCCCGGCCGGGCGTCGACAGGACGACCATTCGCTATCCGATTGAACTGCTGTCAGGCTGAGGCGGTGGTTGCAGAAAAGCTGCGCATGCGGCGTTTTGCAACACCCTCCGATTGCCTGACCGGTCCGATAGTCCGGTTCTGTCCGGCGCGTTTCACGCTCTGGCCCGGACGCTTTGCGAATGGGCCGTGACCGGATTATTCCGCTACGGCTTCCCCGATATCCCGCACCAACGCATCAACCCCTTCGAGCGTGCTCGACCAGGAACAGACAAAGCGCGCCGCGCCGCCGATGAAGGTGTAAAAGCGCCAGCCTTTTGCACGCAATACCGACTGCACCTTGTCAGACAGGTCAACGAAAACCGCGTTAGCCTGGCGAGGGAAGGTCAGCTCAATGTTATCCAGCTGTTGCAGGCCTGCTTCCAGCCTTTCGGCACAGGCATTGGCGTGAGCTGCATTTTTCAGCCAGGTATCCTGCTCAAGCAGCCCGCACCAGGGAGCGGAGATAAATCGCATTTTTGACGCCAGCTGACCGGCCTGCTTGCAGCGCCACTCAAAATCTTCTGCCAGTTCCCGATTGAAAAACAGGATGGCTTCACCCACAGCCAGGCCGTTTTTGGTGCCCGAAAAACACAGGACATCGACGCCTGAGCGCCAGGTGATATCGGCAGGGGAGACGCCCAGCGCAGCCGCCGCATTCGCGAAGCGCGCACCGTCCATATGAATCCGCAAGCCGTGGCGATCGGCGACCTCACGAATCGCTTTCAGCTCCTCGATGGAATAAAGCGTGCCCACCTCGGTGGATTGGGTCAGGGTAATTACCCGGGGCTTGGGGTAATGGATATCGGTACGGCGCGTCACCAGTTTTTCGATGCTGTCCGGCGTCAGCTTGCCGTTGGGGCCGGTGCCGACCAGTAGCTTTGAACCATTGGAGGCGTACTCCGGCCCGCCGCACTCGTCTGTTTCCACATGAGCGAGCTCGTGACAGATGACGCTGTGGAACGACTGACACATGGCGGCGAGGCTCAGCGAGTTAGCGGCTGTACCGTTGAATACGAAGAATACTTCGCAGTCGGACTCGAACGTCTCGCGCAGTCGGTCTGCAGCGAGCTGCGTCCAGGGATCTTCGCCGTAAGCGCTGGCATCCTGTTCGTTGGCTTTCGCCATGAATTGCCAGGCCTCAGGGCAGATACCGGCGTAGTTATCACTTGCGAACTGCTCGTCCCGTGGCATGGTGACTCCGTTGGCTTTCGTTGATTTCAGCGTGGCAGGTAAGGGCGTGTCAGGTTGCGGGAACCGCTGTCAGTGACCAGTACATTGTCTTCAATGCGAATGCCGCCACAGCCTTTGAGTTCATCGATCAGGGGCAGATTCAGGTGTTGGCCGTGCGGTCCGCTGGCAATGGGGTCCAGCAGTGACGGAATGAAATACAGCCCCGGCTCGATGGTTAGCACCATGCCGCTGGCCAGCGGACGGGTCAATCGTAAAAAAGGCGCATGGGCAGGCGGCGGTGTGGGCTTGCCGCCGACATCATGCACTTGAATGCCGAGCAGATGGCCGAGCCCGTGAGGGTAAAAGGCTCGGCTGATACCTGTCTCGACGATTGCCTCTTCATCCAGCCCTTGAACCAGATCGCTGGCGCGCAGCAAGGCGGCGATGCCCAGATGGGTTTTCATGTGCAGGTCGATGTAATCCACACCTGGCCCAACCGCATCGCACAGGCGTTTTTGCAATCGGTCCACGCCATCAATCAGCGTTTTGAAGCGCAATTCGCCGGGGCCGTGCACCGTGCGGGTGATATCGGAACAGTAACCCCGGTAACGAACCCCGGCATCAATCAGCAGGCTGCGGGGCTGAACCGGGCGGCGAGCATCATAGTGTTGGTAATGCAGGATGCCGGCGTGGTCGTTCACGCCAATGATGCTGTGATAGGGCGCATCTGCTTCGCGCTGTCGGGTATCCCGCTGGTATGCCAGGTTAATCTCGAATTCGCTGCCACCGTTTAGAAAGGCATCCTGAGCCGCGTCATGTCCCAGTGCGGCATGTGCATTGGCGTACTCGATACAATCGATTTCATAGGCTGACTTGTGAACGCGCAATTCATCAAGGGCTGCTGTCAGCACCTCCGGGTTATGGTCGCCGGCGATCCCGGCCAGGCCTGTTGGATCGCCAATGACCGCCAGGCGCCCGACGGAGGCAAGGTCCGGTGCTTCAGCGGATGTTGTGGGGGTAATGTCGAAACGCCGGGTCCAGGGTTCGTTGGGCAGGTCCGGTGTGGCATGCCAGAAATCAACCGGTGCATGCAGCCACAGTTGCGGGCGCTTGCCTGGCTGGATCAGCAGCCAGCTGTGTTCGATACCGGTCAGCCCGGTCCAGTGGAGGAAGTGGCCGTATCCCTGATGGTGGTGATACTGATCGTCGGCATACCGTATCGGGGCAGCGCCGGAACTGATCAGGATGGCATCATAGCGGTGCTGTTCGAGCAGCCTGGCGTAGGCTGATTCCAGCTGCTGGATATGCTCGAGTTGCAAGGCATCGCGGTCGGTATCAGGCATTTTGTTTCACCAGTTCATTCCAAAGGGTCAGGGTGTCGTCGGCGCGCGTGTCCCGCAGACGGATCAGGCGGATTTCAACGGTCACATCCCAGCGTTCGTCTCCGGCACGTTGCAGCTTGCCGAACTGTTCACTTTTCTCGCTCAATCGCAGTGGCAGCCAGCCCATGCCAAATCCCTGTTTGACCAACGCCTTGATGCTGGATGACTGGCTGTTTTCATTCAGGGGTAGCAGGTAAGCCTGGGGGGACGTCTGGTTCAGTTTGCCCATGATGGCCGACGACATGAAACCGCGATGGTGGTAGGCAATCACCGGCACGGGCTGTTCTTCGGTGCCGGGCAACTGGAACCGCGGTTCCCCGTTTTCCTTGTTGATACTGAAGGGCACCAGTCGTTCGGTATCCAGCGTCAGGTACTCGTACCGATCGCCGTCAAGCCGGTGTTTCCAAGGTAAATGATCGTGCCAGTAACACAGGATCAGGTCGCACTCGCCGTTGTCGAGCGCGTTGAGGAAGTCCTCGCCAATCCAGTTGGTGGATTTGAGGTTGATCTCCAGCCGGTCTCTGAGGCCAGTGCGCTCTGCCCAGTTGGTAAAGAAGTGGGAAAACAGGGCCTGGGTTGCGCCGACACTGATCCGTGTGGCGGCTTCGGCTTCCAGGGCCGAAATCTGGTCGCGGGTATCCCGTACGTCCCGGGTGACCCGGACACACATGTCATGAAAGGCTTCACCAGCCGGTGTCAGCGACAGGGGCAACGTCTGACGGTTAATCAGAGTGGTCCCCATGGCCTCTTCCAGCAGCTTTATCCGGCGACTGAACGTCGGCTGGCTCACATGCTGAATTTCGGCTGCACGGGAGAAATGCCGGGTTCGGGCCAGCGCCATAAAGTCTTCTAACCAGCGTACTTCCATCGCTACCTCATCCCATCCTCTTCAGGACAATGCCTGAGGCAGCATAGACTAATCGCGGCGTTTTATAATGTGCGGCAAAACTGTGCGAGTGCGCGGGTTTTGCTTGCACCTGTTTTTGCACTACAGACGTCCTTCTTCAACCGCATGGCACGCCACCTGACTGCCGCTATCGGTTGCGATCAGAGCGGGTATTTCCTGCCGGCAGCGGTCGTTGGCGTATGGGCAGCGACCGTGAAAAACACAGCCGGAGGGCAGGTTTACCGGGGTCGACACCTCGCCGTGCAGGCGAATATGGTTGGGTCGGTGATCTTCCAGTCGCGGAATCGCAGACAGCAGTGCCTGAGTGTACGGGTGTCGCGGACTGTCGAATAGCGTTGCAGTATCCGCCAGTTCACAGACGGTACCCAGATACATTACCGCGACCCGGGTGCCGAAGTGCTCCACTACCGCCAGATCGTGGGTGATGAACAGATAGGTGAGGCCACGGGCCTCCTGTGCATCCATCATCAGGTTCAGGACCTGGGCCTGAATGGAGACGTCGAGTGCCGAAATCGGCTCGTCTGCCACAATAAATTCAGGGTCAACGGCCAGTGCCCGGGCGATGGAAATTCGCTGGCGCTGGCCGCCGGAGAATTCGTGGGCGTAACGCACCCCCCAATCCGGATCGATACCGACCGACTGCATCACGTCCTGTACCTGGTTTTTGATATCGGCCTTGGTCCAGTCCGGGTGATGGAAGCGGATCGGTTCTTCCAGCGTTTGCTGAATGGTCATGCGTGGATTCAGCGACGCGTAGGGGTTCTGAAAGATCATCTGCATCTTGCGACGGTATGGCAGCACGGCTTTGCCGCTCATGTCATCAATGCGTTTGCCGCCATAATGTACTTCGCCGCCTGATGGCGAGAGCAGGCCCATGACCGTGCGGGCAACGGTGGATTTGCCGCAGCCGGACTCGCCCACTACGCACAGGGCTTCGCCCTTCTGAACCTGCAGGTTGACCCCGTTGATGGCGTGTACATATTCCTGATGACGGGTGAGCTTGCCGTTGCGAAACCGCAACTGCTCAAGGAAGTTACCCGACAGATCAAAACGTTTTTCAAGGTTGCGGATCTCAACCAGTGGCGCAGGCGCAGTCATGGTTGCTCCTCTTGCAGTTGTTTTTCTTTTTCAATCAGGGCCGCGACCTCGTGACAGGCTACATCGACATTGCCGGAGCGGACGTATTCGGGCATCACTTCGCGGCAATGGTCGTTGGCAAACTGACAGCGGGGATTGAACGGACAGCCGGTCGGAATCCGGTTGAGTGATGGCATGGAGCCCGGAATCTGGAACAGTCGGCGCCCGGGTTCTCCCATCTGCGGCAGCGCATTGATCAGCCCTTGCGTGTAGGGGTGTTGCGCGTCGTTGATGATTTCCTTGGTCGGCCCCTGTTCAATGACCCGGCCGGCATACATTACCAGCATCCGTTGGGAAACCTGAGACACCACCCCCAGGTCGTGGGTGATCAGCATCAGCGCCACGTTGTGCTGCTCGCAGAGTTCGAGCAGCAGCGCCATGATCTCGGCCTGAATGGTGACATCCAGCGCGGTCGTCGGTTCGTCCGCAATGATGATTTCCGGATCAAGCAGCAGCGCGATTGCAATAATGACCCGCTGGCGCATCCCCCCCGACAATTCGTGCGGGTACTGGTCCAGCCGTTTTTCCGGTGACGGAATCTGGACCTGCTTCAGTCGCTCCAGCGCGATCTTGCGGGCGTTGGCTGTGCTGATGCGCCGGTGTGCCTTGAGCGCCTCGACCATCTGGGTGCCGACTGTCAGCACCGGGTTGAGGGTCATCATCGGGTCCTGAAAGATCATTGCGATCCGGTCGCCACGAATCTTGCGCAACTCGCGTTCGCTCATGGCGGCCAGGTTGCGGCCTTCAAACAGGATCTCGCCGCCGGCGATATAGCCGGGCCGTGCGATCAGGTTGAGAATCGAGAATGCGGCGACGGATTTGCCCGCACCGGATTCGCCCACCAGACCCAGACGCTCGCCCTTGTCCAGCGAGAAACTGATGCCGCGAATGGCTTTGAGGTCGCCGCCGCGTACGGCAAAACGGACATCGAGGTTTTTGACTTCGAGCAGTGCCATGGCTTACCCCTTGTACAGTCTTGGGTTCATGACATCCCGCAGCCAGTCACCCAACAGGTTGATGACCAGTACGAGCACGACCAGTACCAGCCCCGGGATCAAGGTGATCCACCAGGAGCCGCTCTGGATATAGTCAAAACCGGATTTGATCAGTGACCCCAGCGAGGGTTGCGTTTCCGGCATCCCCAGCCCGAGAAACGACAGGGCCGCTTCGGAGATGATCGCGTTGGCGATCTGTACTGTGCCGATAACAAAAATCGGCGATAAGGTATTAGGCAGAATATGGCGGAACATGATGCGGTTGGTCCGGAACCCCATCACCTTGGCCGCGTCGACATACTCTTTCTTTTTCTCCGCAAGTACGGACGCTCTTACCGTTCTGGCAATCTGCGGCCATTCTGCAACCCCGATAATCAGGATCAGCATATAGATGGCGATTTCGCCAAACATCAGGTTACCGAAGCTGGCCTTGAATACCGCGCCTACGATGATCGCAACCATCAGTGTGGAAAACGACAGCTGCACGTCGGCAACCCGCATCAGCAAGGCATCAACGCGGCCACCGAGGTAACCCGCCAGCAAGCCGAACAGGATACCCAGCAACGACTGCAGCAGTACGGCGCCAAAGCCGATCAGCAGTGACACCCGGGTGCCGTAGAGAATCGTGGATAGCAGATCGCGGCCCTGGGCGTCGGTGCCCAGCGGGAACTGCGGATCGCCACCATCAAGCCACATCGGTGGCAATTCCGAATTCATGATGTTGATCTGGGTCAGATCGTAGGGATCGGCGGGTGCCAGCAGCGGTGCAAACACGCCAGCGGCGACGATCAGCACAAACACAACGAAGCTGACGATCGCTATCTTGTCGCGTTTGAAGCTGTACCAGAGAAACGACTCGCGGAAGCGGCTCCAGCGAGAGAGGGTCGCTGTGCTCATGCTTTTTTCCCTGTCAGTTTGACGGTGGGGTTCACCAGACCGTAAATCAGATCAACCACCGTGTTGGTAATCACGAAGACCAGCCCGACGACCATCAGGTAGGCCACAATCAGAGGAATATCGCTGCGGGTAATCGCCTCGAGGAACATCAGTCCCACACCAGGCCATTGGAATACTGTCTCGGTCAGAATGGTGTAGGCCACCATGATGCCCAGTTGAACGCCGCCGACCGTAATGACGGGCAGCATGGTGTTCTTCAGCGCATGCAAAAAGTGAATCCGCCGCGGCGCTAGACCCTTGGCCTGGGCATAGCGGATGTAATCGCTCTGCAGCACTTCCATCATTTCCGCGCGGATCAACCGGATAAACAGCGGCAGCATGATGGATGCCAGCGATACAGCAGGGAGCAGCAGGTGCAGCAGACCGTTCTCCGAAAAGAAGCCTGAATACCAGGTGCCGAACAAGTGCGTCAGATCATCGCCGCGTCCGTAGGACGGCATGCCGCCATTGGTCGATAGTGCGCCATTCAACCATTGCCCCCAGCCGGTGTCTTCCGGGAACCAGTCCACGGTGACGCCGATTGAAAACAGTTGAATCAGCACGATGGCCGTCAGGAAGACCGGAATGGATATCCCGACCGTACTCACGCCCATAAAGAATTTGGATAGCCAGGCCCGGGGTTTGATCGCCGCATAGACGCCAATCGGGACCGACAGGAACGCAATCATCAGGCTGGCGGCAATCACCAGCTCCAAAGTGGCTGGCAGGTGTTCCATGATCACGTCCAGCGTGGGTTCGCCGTAGAAGTAGGACGTGCCCAGATCACCCTGGACTGCTTTTCCGGCGAAGCGGGCATACTGAACCACGATCGAATCATTCAGTCCCAGATCGTCGCGGAGCTTGACCCGTTCGGCGGCCGAGACGGACTGACCCACCATCTGCTGAAGGGGATCGCCGAGCCCATCCTGGATGGAAAAAGCGATCACACTGATCACGAACATGACCAGCATCGCCTGACCTATTCGCTGTACCAAGAACGCTAACATGGCGTCATTCCGGGGTTGTTATCGTTGTATACATGCATGGCTGTAAAACACACCGTTGTGGAAGTGCGGTAAAACAAAGCCGCGGCTCCGGGAGGGCCGGAACCACGGCTTTTTCATTGCAGGTAATCAGTCTTCAATGACCAGATCACCCATGTAAGGGAAGTTCATGACGTTAAGAATAGGCTCGATTTTAACGGTCTTTTTCGAGGCCCACGCCAGATCCTGCCAATGCAGGGGTACAAATGCGGCATCGTCGTAAAGGGCTTGCTCAACTTGCTGCAGCATTTCGGCGCGCTTGTCGAGGTCGGTTTCCACGTTGGCCTTTTCAACCAGCGCATCCAGTTCCGGGTTGCAGTAGTTGCCGGCGTTGTACTGGCCAGCACCGGTGTCGGCGTTAGGGCACATGGTGAGGAACTCGTAGAAGTTGGCTGAGTCCTCGGTATCCGCATGCCAGCCAATCATCATGATGTCAGCAGCGCGAGCATCAAACTCAGGCCAGTACTGGGCTTTTGGCAAGGTTTTGAGGTCTACCTTGATGTTGATGCGCGATAGCATGGCGGCGACCGCCTGTGCGATCTTGTCGTCGTTCACGTAGCGGTTGTTCGGGGTCATCATGGTGACGGTGAAGCCGTCTTCGTAGCCGGCTTCTTTCATCAGTTTCTTGGCTTTTTCAACATCGAAGCGAGGCTTCAGGCTGTCGACATGTCCCTGGTAACCTTCAGGTGACAACTGTGCAGCCGGTGTGGCAAAGCCTTTCATGATTTTGGCGGCGATGCCTTCCTGGTTGACGGCGTAGGCAACCGCCTGGCGGACACGGGCGTCCTTGAATGCTTCAACCCGCTTCTGGTTGAGATCAAGGAGGATAATGCGGGTGCCGCTCATGGTCACCAGATCCGTTTTGGGATCACGCTTGATGCGATCAAGATCGGTCGGTGGCACCGGAGCAATGAAGTCCACGCCGCCTGACAGCAGGGCTGATACGCGGGTGTTGTTTTCCTTGATTGGGGTCAGCGTGATCTTGCCCACGTTGCCTGGTGATTCCTTGTCCCAGTAGCCATCAAAACGTTCGAACTCGACTTTGACGCCCTGCTGGCGGGAGGTGACCTTGAAAGGCCCGGTGCCGGACTGATTGCGCGAGGCAAAGGTGCTGCCCTGTTTGCTGATGGCAGCCTTGTCGTCGCCGTTGTCGTCCTTGCCGGTATAGAACGCCTTGTCCATCGGAAAAATATAGGTCGCCGCGTTCAGGACCAGTGGGTAAGGCTCGGCTGTGACCAGCTCAAACGTGGTGTCATCGATGACGCGCAGTTCAGTAAATGGCTTGAAGATAGCCTTGAAGTCCTGGCTCTTCTTGAGTCGCTCGTAGGTGAACTTGACGTCTTCGGTGGTCAGGGTGTTGCCGGAGTGGAATTTTACGCCTTCACGGAGCGTGAAGCGCATGGTGTTGTCATCCACCCGTTCCCAGCTTTTGGCAAGGCGGGGTTCGAACTCCAGATCCTTGGTCCAGCGAATCAGTGGATCAAACACCATATGGGACAGTTGCAGTGTACCGCCGGACAGTTGCTCATGGATGTCCAGGGTGACCGGGTCGGCGTCGTACGCCATTTTAAGCGATTTGTTTGCATCCGCTGCAAAAGCGGGAGCAGAAGCAAGTGTAGAGAGAGCCGCGCAGCTTACAAGCGCTGTGAGAAATCGTTTCATAGCGTGTTCCGTCGCTGTTTTTTTGAGGTTTGTTTTTCTAGCACCCGTTATACCGGGCACATTAGATAACAAACTAGTAACAGCTTGGCGGGTGGGCAATCGAAATAACAACTTGCCCCTATTCGCGGTGTGAATGAACCGAAGCAGGGCGCAGGCCGGGGGCGGGGCAGGTTCGCGTCAAAGGCTGTTATTACGGGGCCTTGGCGCGACATCTGCTACGTTTTTGGCTGCCAGGGGAAAGCCGAGCGACGAGCCATGCACTTAAAATGGTCAATCGATTTGTAATGATTGACCGCCGGTTAGTCTGGATTTTCCGTATCGTTTGACGGTTTTGGGGAAGAAAACCGGATGTTGAGATCAGTCCCGCTGTCGTCGGACCGGGGAATCGTCAGATGCCAGCCCAGACGTTCGCAAATCAGCTGCACGATCAGCAAGCCAAAACTGTTTTCCTTCACCGTCAGGGAAGGTGTCGGGAGTGGTCGCTGGAGCCGCTTGATCACCGGGTCAGGTAGCCCCTGACCGTCATCCGATACGCTCATGCCGTTGTTGAGCAGCGCAATGCGGATTTCGCCACGGGTGTGTTTCAGGGCGTTCTGGAGCAGGTTACGAATCAGCATTCGTAGCAGCGCGGGGTCGGTATGCAATGTTTGGTCTGAGGCGCCCTCGGCGACAATAAAGCGGCCCGCGTGATCGGCATGGGTGCTTTCGAGATCGGCGATGGTATCGCGGATACTCCTCAGCAGACTGATCTTTACCCGGTGCCCCTGTTCACTCTCGCCCCGGGCGAGTTTCAGCAGTACTTCCACGTCGGCATGCATGTCGCTGGTAGCGCGGCGAATGCGCCCCAGCGTCAGGCGGTCGGCACCGGATAGTTGGTCGCGTTTCTCTATGATATCCAGGGCGCCGGTGATAACGGCCAGCGGCGTTCTGAGCTCGTGGCTGGCGAGTTTGACGAACGATTTTTCCCGATCCACAAAGGCTTCCAGCGCATCCAGGAAACGATTGAATGCGCTGGCGATGTTGATGAATTCGATGTCCTTATAATCGATGGCAAGCCGCTGCATGGATTTGTCCGGTTCGGTCGCCTGGATCTGATGGGTCAGGCGTTTTAGCGGGTCCACCAGTTGTCGGGTGCTCAGCCTCGCCAGCACAAAACCGATCAGCGACATGCCGAGGAAGATGCTGATCAGTGTGATCTGGGACAGTGTTTCCTGGGACTCCATGATTGAAATATCTTGCGACAGATACAGCCGTCCCGGTGGTTGGGAAATCGCCTCTACCAAAACCAGAAAGGTTTCATCGCCGGTTTCTATTTCCGAAGAATCCGGTGTCGGGCGCCCTCTCAGGTATTCCGGTAATAGCGATTCGGGTTGGCCTTCAGGCAGGAATATGGCGTTCAGACGTGCGGTTTTCCATGTTTGAAACCCATCACCCTGAATGTGATTCCGGAAATAGTCCTGTTCCTGGGTCAGTTCCAGATCCAGGATCGTGTCTTCCATATCTTCATAGAAAAATTCGATAGCTCCCAATGACAGCAGGATAGTCACCAGGCTGACCAGAAAGATCGTGCGATAGAGGCGAGTGCCCAGCGATTTGATCAAGCGTCAGAACTCCCTTCCACGGCAGGTGGGTCAAGACGATAGCCACGTCCATAGACCGTTTTGACCAGTGAATGGCCATAGGTTTTTTGCAGGGTCTGGCGCAGTGAGTAAACGTGCGTCCGCAGAGTGTGACCGTCGTTGTCGTTGTGATTGTGCCCCCATATCGCATCACTCAGCGCTTCATGGCTGAGAAAACTGGGGTAGGCGCGTATCAGCAACTCGAACAGTCGGGCAGGGATCCCGGTCAGTTCGGTGTGCCGGCCATTCATCTCCACTTTGAGTGTGCCCGGGTCAAACCTGATCCCGCCAGCCTGCACGCCGGATTGGCGAGGCGTGAAACGTCGGTGTAGGGCATCGATGCGAAGCTGGAGTTCGCGCAGCTCGAAAGGTTTGACCAGGTAATCATCCGCCCCGCATGCAAACCCCTCTTCCTTGTCTGCAAGTGCACTGCGCGCCGTCATCAGAATGATCGGTGTGGTGCACTGAAGATCACCTCGAATACGCTTGCAGATATCGAAGCCGGAGACGCCCGGCAGCATCAGGTCCAGCACGATGACATCGTAATGCTGGGTGGCCAGCAAGTGCAGCGCTGTCAGTCCGTCCGCAGCAAAATCCAGCTGGTACCGGTCTTCGCCGAGAAACTCGAACAGGTTCTCGGCGAGATCGATCTGGTCTTCCACGATCAATAGCCTGAGTGACTGCTCGGTGCCAGACGAAGATGAAACGGGAGTCGTCGAATTCAATCGGTCAGCCCTTTTGCGGTTGTATCGAGTTTTTAACGGCTGTTTGTGCCGTGTTTCCAATGGAGACTAGCAGGTAGCGCAGGTTGCTGGCTTCTATCACGGTCGACGCCGGCAGCTGCGCCAGAATATCGTCTTTTTGATCCTTGGGGATCGCTACAAAATATCGGCTATACCGCTGCTTTTCTCGCATTTTAGTCAGTTCGCTCATGCTTACCCCAGCCGCTGTGCCATTTGAATAGAACTGGGCCGAGAACGGCAGTTCATCCAGATAGAGCAGGGCGCTGTCGCCGGGCGCTTTAAGTGCTGCGTAGTCTTGAGCCAACGTCTCTTCGGTTTTCAGTTTGTGGTTGCTTGCCACCATGACCAAGGCGAACGCAGTGGTTAGCAACGGCACGCTGAGTACCAGAGGAATCGACGCGCGTCGTGCCAGCTGCGGGCGACTATTGTGTAGCGCACACAGCCCTCTTGCGATCAGGATCGCTGAAAAGGGCATCGAAGGCAGCACGTAGGTCCATAATATATTGCTGGCAAGACTGAAAAACAGCATCGGTGTCAGTGCCGCCAGCAGCATCAGCCCGCCTTGTGGGTCGCGCCATGGGGCAAGAGTCGCTGCAGAGGCGTTTCGCCTCAACAGGCGGTATGTCACACCGCCAATGGCCAGAATACCCCAGGGGAATGAAGCCCAAAGCCAGAATGCCCAGATCATGCCCTTTGGTCGCAAATGGGCGGAGCCGTAGAGGTCGCCGGCCCAACCGGGATCAATGAAGCGCTTGATGTGCTCGCCGATAATAAAATAGTCGAGAAAGCCCGGTGTTTTCAGTTCAGCCGCAATATACCAGGGCAAGCTGATGGCCAGTGTCGCAAGGGTGCCCGAAACCCAGGGGAACGCCCCGAGCGTTTGTTTCCAGTTGCCGCGCCAGGATGGCCAGAGTAACCAGAGTGTGATCGGGGTTCCGGTGAGGACGAGTGCAAGTGGGCCTTTCGCCAGCAGACCAATAGCCAATCCGGCAAAGAACAGCCAGCGCCAGTAGCGTTGATGACCGGCCACCACCATTCCGAAACTCACCAGGCTGAGTGTCGTGCCCAGCGCCAGAAACGGATCGGTCATCACAGCGCCGGCGCTGATATAGGTCAGCGCCATAGTCGCCAGTATCAGGGCCGACCAACGTGCGACCTGACGGCCGTAGACAGCTCTTGCATAACAGCCCGTAAGCCAGAGCATCGCCAGGGTACATAGCCATGAGGGCAGTCGCAGTGCAAATTCCGAAGTGCCAAATGCCTTGATCGCCGCCGCCTGCGCCCAGAACGATAGCGGTGGCTTACCCCAGAAAGGAACCCCGGGACTGAACCAGGGCGTGATCCAGTCGCCTGTTGTGGCCATCAAACGGGCAATTTCGGCATAGCGCGGCTCGGTGGTGTCCACCAGGGGGAACAGGGCCATGCTGATCAGTCGGCTCAGCAAAACAGCTGCCAAAACCCACAGCCAGGGGTTAACCCGCTTGAACATGGCGTTTGGCCTCCTGCAGGTGTGCGACGCTCTGGTCCGTGGCCACGCCTGTGCGTTCCACCACGTCCTGAGTGATGTACACCGGTCGCTGCTTGGATTCGATATAGGTTTTCCCAACGTACTCGCCAACGATGCCAATCCCCATCAGCTGCATACCGCCGAGGAACGTGATGATCGCAACCAGTGACGGATACCCGCTGGTAACGTCGCCCAGCAGTGTCGCCTTAACGACGATCCAGAATCCGAACAGCGCGCCGAGTGTCGCTGCGATAACGCCGACTCCCGTGGCCCAGCGTAAAGGCGAAACAGAGAACGAGGTCAGCCCTTCAAAGGCCAGCCCGGCCAGTCCGAGAAAATCCCACTTGGTGGTGCCCGCCTGACGCGGATCACGATCATAGCGAATGATGGTGGTGGGCATGCCCACCCAGGCAAAGAGCCCCTTCATGTAGCGATTACGTTCGGTGAGCTGCAACAGCGCGTTGACAGCGCGGCGGCTCATCAGGCGGAAATCACCGGTATCGACCGGAATGGGCGACCTGCAGGTGCGATTCAGCAGGCGATAGAAACAGTAGGCGCTGGCGCGTTTGAGCCAGGTTTCCCCCTGTCGGGATCTGCGTTGCATCAACACGACGTCGGAGCCCGATTGCCAGCGATCGACCATCTCGGGGATCAGCTCGGGCGGGTCCTGAAGATCAGCATCAATGATCACCACAGCATCGCCCCGGGCGTGCTCGATGCCGGCGGTCAGCGCGGCTTCCTTGCCGAAATTGCGACTCAGGCGAACCAGCCGGGTGAACCGGTATTCGCGCAGCATGTCGATAATATATTCCGCACTGCCGTCCTCGCTGCCGTCATCCACAAACACGATTTCGGCAGTGAGGGGAAGTTTGGCCAGAATCCGTTCCAGGCGCTGAATAAAAAGGGGTAACACTTCTCTCTCGTTATAAACGGGCACCACCACGCTGAGTGCGGGCGTCGCAGGATGATCGCGATGAGGAAGGGTGAAATGACTAGTGGAACGGAGCTCACTCATGAAACACAAGCCTCTTGTACAGGGCGTAGTTCAGGGCAGCCACACACAGAGTTGTGACCAGTTGAGCAATTGCAGGCGGCCATATCGCGACCTGATGCAAGGCATCGAAAATGGCAATGTTGGTCAGCCAGGCAATGGCGCATGAAAGCAGGTAACGGGGTACGGCCGAGCGGTGACGGCGGGCATTCAGGAAGGCGAGTCGCCGCTGCAACAAGTAGTTGGCGACAGCACCGACGAGGAAGCCGATTGCCGTCGCTATCAGCGCGGACATCCCTGCCTGCATTAATATCCCCATGGTCAGCCAGTGAGCCGATGTGGCGAGTCCGCCGGCGGCCAGAAATCCCAGTGGCTGCCGGATACGGATGTGAGTGGATGACAAGATGGCGTTATCTGCTTTCATGGGTCGACACGTTACCGTGCCGACCATCAAGGGACTGTTCAGTGAATGTCAGGGAAATATCAAGGCAGGTCGTATTTCTGCTCCCGGTATAACCACAGTGGTAGCAGCGAGTGGGCGAGTGCACGCTTGCGCACGTCTTCTGCTGGCGGCGTGTCGCGGAACTTTGTTCTGGCCTTATCCGGCATATAGGTGCCGCTCAGCGGGGGCTGATCCTGACGCAGAACGGTGACGTCGAAGTCGCCTTCCATCCACGCATAGTAGTTGCTGAACTGCATCATGGCGCGGCCGGGGGCGCCGGGGAGCTCGCGGGTGAGATCCCGTCCGATCATCGGGTTATCGTTGTCCAGCCCCATCAGCGATAGCATGGTGGGGGCCAGGTCAATCTGACTGGCGATGGTCTCCACTTTTTTCGGTTCGATGTCCGGACCCAGGATCAGGCCGGGAATCTGGAAGTTCTTGATCGGGACCAGATCCTGACCATAAACCCGAGCGTCGTGATCGGCCACGATCAGGAACAGCGTGTTGTCCCAGTAGTCGCTTTCACGCGCCTTATCAATGAACTGCCCCAGCGCATAGTCCGCATACTTGACTGCGTTATTGACCGAGTTGTACGGCTCGTCATAAAGCGAAATCCGGCCCTCAGGAAACTCGAACGGCGAGTGGTTGGACGATGAGAACACCAGGCGGAAAAACGGCTTGCCCTCGGCATTGAGCTTTTCCAGTTCCTTCTGGGTTTTGTTGAACAGGTCTTCATCACTGACGCCCCAGCTACCGGTGAACTCGGGCGACTCGTAGTCCAGCTCATCAACAATGTGCTCGAAACCGTTCCCGGTAAAGAAGCTGCGCATATTGTCAAAGTGAGCCTCGCCTCCGTATATGAAACCGGTGTCGTAGCCTTTCCGTCGCAGCAGCTCACCTATTGTAAAAAAGTGGTTCTGGGACAGGGATAACTTCACCACGCTGCGCGCCGGCGTGGGCAGATAGCTGGAGATGACCGCTTCAATGCCACGGACCGATCGGGTGCCGGTCGCATACAGATGCTCGAACCACCAGCCGTCATTTTTCAGACGTTCGAGGTTGGGTGTTACCGGTGTGCCACCAAGGGATTCCACGAAGGTCGCACCCAGGCTTTCTTCCAGCACAATGACGAGATTCATCGGCTTGTCGCGCTTGCGGGTCGCCACCTGGTGGTGGAGTGTCGGGAACTGCTCGCTGGCGAAAGATGCATCTGCCAGCCAGGGCACGCCGCGTACTTCGTCGAGAATGGTCTGGTTGTCCATCTGGCCATAAGCATCGCCGGCGTTGGCTTCATGCTTGAGGTTGTAAATTGCGTATTCCACTGACCAGGCAGAGTTCAGAATCAGTGAATTGACAAGAGCATCCGAGGTCAGTGCAAACATGGCTGGATTGGCCGGGCGATGTTCTGTGGTTGAGCGAACGCCCGCGAAGACGGCCAGAACCACGAGCGGCCAAGCCAGCAATGTATTGCGGTAGCGAGGGATCCGGGTTTCCGCAAGCCACGGTCGCAACAGCCGGGTCAGGGCAATGGTCAGGACAATACAGGCGGTCACACCGAAGATGAGCTGCAGGCGGAAGCCATGCCAGAGCGTCGCAAACACTTCTCTTGGGTACTTGAGGTACTCGATAAACAGGCGGTTGGGGCGAACATCGTATTGGGCAATAAATGTGGGTGTTGCCAGTTCCATAAACAGCAATATAGCGACCGCGATGATCCACCATGTCAGGGTCAGGCGTTTCCAGAGAGTCCAGCTTTTGCCATGGCCGAAAAATGGCAAAAGCAAAAGAGGCAACGTAATAATCAGCCCTGCCTGAATAACATCCACCCGCAGTCCCTGAAGAAAGATAACCGGGAAGATACCGGTATCAGCGACCCGGTCCCATTGCCAAAGCACCAGCCCGGCGCGGGAAACGCCCTCGATAATCAGGATCAGGCAGAATAGCTGCAACAGCGGCGCGTAGGCGCCTGCCCAGCGAAAAGCACGGTACCAGCCTTGGGCGATGGAGCCAGCGGGAGAGGGGGACTGCTTTGACATGCCACTTCCTTAAGATTGAAAGATTCTTGATGCATGTATGCCATCGGTTTTGCCTGGATTTCCCATAGGCAATAGCTGCCCGGTGCGATACAGCGCTTTTTGCGCCATCGTACAGAGCCGCTTGTCAGTGGGGTGTCATGGGAATGTCAAAAAAATATCAAAGCAGTCCAGAGACTCGAGAGCGGAGTTTGGAAAGTGAGAAGTCGCATATAGGCGGCGCCTGAGCACGGCGGTGTCAGAGGGTAGAGTTTGATCGAATGGGGCGGTCAGAACCGCAACGTGCTACCTGTTGTGTACAGAGTCATATCGTGAGTGAGGCAGTTTTTAGGTCGGGTTTTCAGCGTGTTAGCAGAGCTGTTTTGGTATTCATGTAAAAAATACCGAATATAGATAATATAAATTTTAATTATGCTTAGGCGGTTCGTAGAATAGCTTCCATCGTCAGCCGGGCCGGTTTTCTGATTGTTGTTTGATCAGTTTTCGGAAGGCTGAGCGTAGGTTCAATCAACTACTAAACAGGATCGACCATGTCACAGTACAACCAAGACATTGAGGCCATCAAAGCGCTTAAAGAAAAAATGAAGGGCTGGGATGCGATCAACCCTGAGCACGCTGCACGTATGCGCGCCCAGAACCGTTTCCACACAGGTCTGGATATCGCCAAGTACACCGCAAAAATCATGCGTGAAGACATGGCGAACTATGACGCTGACACTGCTCAGTACACCCAGTCCCTGGGCTGCTGGCACGGCTTCATTGGTCAGCAGAAGCTGATCTCTATCAAGAAGCACTTCGGTACTACCAAGCGTCGTTACCTCTACCTGTCTGGCTGGATGGTTGCAGCACTGCGTTCCGAGTTCGGCCCGCTGCCTGACCAGTCCATGCACGAGAAGACATCTGTTTCCAGCCTGATCGGCGAGCTGTACACCTTCCTGCGTCAAGCTGATGCATGGGAACTGAACCACCTGTTCCGTGACCTTGAAGCAGCGAAGAAAGCTGGCGACTCAGCCAAAGAAAAAGAGCTGCTTGATGCGATCGAAAACTACGAAACTCACGTTGTGCCGATCATTGCCGACATCGACGCTGGTTTCGGTAACGCCGAAGCGACTTACCTGCTGGCCAAGCAGATGATCGAAGCCGGTGCTTGCTGCATCCAGATCGAAAACCAGGTATCTGACGAGAAGCAGTGCGGTCACCAGGACGGTAAAGTAACTGTTCCTCACGCTGACTTCCTGTCCAAGATCAACGCGGTTCGTCTGGCGTTCCTGGAACTGGGTGTTGACGATGGCGTTATCGTTGCACGTACCGACTCGCTGGGTGCAGGCCTGACTCAGAAGATCGCTGTTACCAACGAGCCTGGCGACATCGGCGACCAGTACAACAGCTTCATCGATGGCGACGTTATCGACAAGGCTGAAGACATCAACAACGGTGACGTTGTGATCAAGCAGAACGGTAAGCTGGTCAAGCCTAAGCGTCTGGCATCCGGTCTGTTCCAGTTCAAGGAAGGCACTGGTGAAGACCGTGTTGTACTGGACTGTATCACCAGCCTGCAGAACGGTGCTGACCTGCTGTGGATCGAAACCGAGAAGCCTCACGTCGGCCAGATCGCAGCCATGGTTAACCGTATCCGCGAAGTGGTACCGAACGCCAAGCTGGTTTACAACAACAGCCCATCGTTCAACTGGACTCTGAACTTCCGTCAGCAAGTATTCGACGCTTGGAAAGAAGAAGGTAAAGACGTGTCTGCCTACGATCGTACCAAGCTGATGAGCGCTGACTACGACGAAACTGAGCTGGGTCAGCTGGCTGACAAGTGGACTGCCAACTTCCAGCGCGACGCTGCGCGTGAAGCGGGTATCTTCCACCACCTGATCACTCTGCCGACTTACCACACTGCGGCCCTGTCTACTGACAACCTGGCCAAAGGTTACTTCGGTGACGAAGGCATGCTGGCCTACGTTGCAGGCGTACAGCGTAAGGAAATCCGTCAGGGTATCGCGACTGTGAAGCACCAGGACATGGCCGGTTCCAACATCGGTGATGACCACAAAGAGTTCTTCGCGGGTGATGCAGCCCTGAAGGCTGGCGGTAAAGACAACACTATGGGTCAGTTCGAGAACATCTAATCTCGATTGATTCAAGCTTTGCCAGAAAGGCGATCCCGTAAGGGGTCGCCTTTTTTGTATCTATGACATATACGAAAGGCCCGCAATCGCGGGCCTTTCGTGTTCACCTTGATGCGATTATGGTAGTTCGATCAGGATGGCCATACCCAGTTCCTCAGGAGCGTTCAGATCGTTGGTGTAGGCTGTGCGGAAAATGCCCAGACTGCCGCTTTCGTTGAAGTAACCGATGAAGTATGTCGCTTCGGTGCTGGCATCGCCGACAACGATCACGGCAGCACCATTTGCAGAAATGTCGACAGTGGCGTCTTCAGCAGTCGCTTCATCGCTCTTTTCGATCTGGATGTCACCGCCCAGTCCCGCCATAGAAAACTCAGCCGTGCGGGTTGTTGCTGTTGCCTCCGTTTCGCTATTCATTGTTATGGTGGAGCCGAACGTGGTGTTGGTCATCGCAAGGTTGTTGCCAGGGAATCCTACGCCAACAAACATCAGGCGGTAGGTTTTGCCGGAAACTGAGGGAGCCGTTGTTGGCAGTTTGACCATCATGGTGGTGCCAGCTTCTGCTCCAGTGCCATCAAGTCCATCAGACTCACCGAATACGATGAAGTTGGCTTCATCATTGATGAAACCTGTAGAACCATCGACATTCAGGTTGCCGTTGGATTCGACAGTGTAATCCAGGGTTTCACTGTTTGAGTCGGAATTGTCGTACCAGCCATCCGTGACGTTCACGCCATCCCCTGAAACTTCACCGTAGCTGACTTCATCAACGCCATCGAAGTTCAGAATATTGTTCTCGTTTTCGATATCAATCGTTCCACCGCTTGCCAGTTTGGCGGAAAGGAAAACTCTGCCGTATTGGCCTTGCAGATCCGCAGCTGAAGCAGATGTTGGCGTTTTTGCGAATACTTCGATTGAGCGGAAAACCTCATCGCCAAGTTTGTTGCTGGGATCAATCGCGTCATAAATGTTGTCGCCATCGGTATCCAGCGTCGCATAGCGAATTGCCCCATCCTGCGCCTGCACAAAAAACAGGTTCTGGTCTTTTAGTTTCTGCAATGGATAGTTTGCTGCAGGATAGCGGAAGCCATAATCATCACTGCCTTCGAGCTCTTCTTCGAATTCACCTGCAATCATCAATACATTCTTTGCGTTGAAAGTGGCTTCGAGTTCTTCCACTTCGTCATCAACGTCAGATGAGTATCCGACGTAGGCATTCGCCAGGTTCGCACCAGAAATAGAGCCGTAGCCTGTTTCTTCACCACTGATAGTGACGTCAACGGTACCGTCAGCATGTCCAACGAAATTAAACGGAGACGCATAGGTATCCAGTGCAAAAGTGCCATGCCCACTGCCATCAGAGTCATGTAGTCCGAATCCCATGGCGGCCGACCGGTAATCACCGGAGATCGACGTGGCGTCGCCGGTGCCGGCACTGATATCGGCGATTTTGGTTTCCACATACTCGCCAGCAACCTGCTCCAGCGTCTTGAACATTTCGTCCAGGTTGGCACCGGCGGTCATATCGAATTCTTCAACGGCACCGGACAGAGACACAACGGCACCGGGCTTGAGTGCGTCCAGATCGGCACCGCTCTTGATGAAGCTGCGAAGCACGAATTCAGACACTGGTGAAATGTTCACCGCTTTTTCGACAACCTGTGCGCGCATTTCCGAGTTGTTCTGGCCGGTGATCCGCACGATCAGGTTACCGGCAAGGCTGACGCCCTCAGGCAGGTCTATTTTGTAGTTGCCGCTGATTGAGGTTGCGGTTTCAGCCAATACCTCGCCGATCTGCTTGCCGTCATCGTCAACCCTGATGAGCTCGACTTTTGCACCACTAACAGGCTGTAGCCCGTCAATTTTGGCGTGGGCCGGGCTGATCAGAAAGCGTGCGGCAATCTGTAGTGGGTTAACGGGTTCGAGCTTGGCTACTGCGCCTGCCGGCGCAGTAGCTGTGCCAGTGACAGTTGTGGATGCTGAGCCTGAGTCAGATCCGGATGATCCGCCACCGCCACAGCCGGCGAGGGCGACCAGTGAAGAAACAGCGAGAGCCAATGGTAGTTTCTTATGCATTTTCATGAGAGCAGTTCCTGTAGGTATCAGTGTTATCGATCTTCAAGGCCTTATCCTCTCAGTCACTGGTGTGCATCGAATCCCCAAAATAGGGTATAGATGGTAAAACAATGTTTAATAATCAATCGTTTGTAACCGTATGTTTGTTGAGTGGGTTCTGGCTGTAACCCGATGTCAGGCGGGCTTACATTCGGACACCGATACAGGCGACTGATTAACCGGTGCTTTTCCTCTGCCACAGGAGTTTTGCGTTGGTGGGTGTTTCAGAGTTGGAACAGATTGATGAGCTGGTCATTTCTCCACTTGGCGGATGAATTATTTAGTCATTCTATTTCAATTGGTTAGTCGTACTTTTTTGTATTGGCACGGGAATCGCTGAGCAGAGTAGCGGGCTGGTCGCCAGCGCTCCGACAGGAGGATGCGGTCGACGCTGTAGAGGTCCCTTGATAAGCCAACGACGAAAAAGGACAGGGAATTATGAAAACTCAAAAGAGCTTGCTAGCACTTGCTGTGGCGATGAGTCTGGGTCTTTCGGGCGCGGCACTCGCTGATCTGGGTGGTGATGGTGCACCGAACACCAACTCGGATGATGGTTCATCGGCGAACAACGGCTATTCCGGCAATACCGATTCCGGTAACGATAACTCGACCGATAATTCTGATAATTCAGACGGCTCTGACAATAGTCTGAATACCAGTGATGCCTATAAGGTGGCCGATAGTGGCAATGACAATTCGGACAACACCAACAATTCGGATAACTCGGATAATTCCGACAACTCTGACGCATCAGACAACAGCATGAACACCAGTGATGCGTTCAAGATCGCGGACAGCGGTAATGACAACTCCGACAACTCGGATAATTCGGACAATTCCGATAACTCTGATAATTCCGATGCGTCCGACAACAGCGTTAATACCAGTGACGCATTCAAGATCGCAGACAGTGGCAATGACAATTCGGATAACTCGGACAACTCCGACAATTCTGATGCGTCTGACAATAGCGTGAACACCAGCGACGCGTTCAAGGTGGCCGATAGCGGAAACGATAACTCTGATAATTCGGACAGCTCTGACAACTCTGATAATTCGGACAACTCGAATAATTCAGATAACTCGGATAATTCGGATAACAGTGATACCGATTCCAACAACACGGCGAACAACTCATTCAATACCAACACTGATAACAGCGACAATTCCGACAGCAGTGATAACTCAGACAACAGCACAGCTTCGCTGAACCTGAGCCTGCATGTGTTCATGAACGATGCTGATCTGGATGGCAGCGTGTCAGGGACCACCACCACTTACGGCGATGGCAATGCGAAGAATGCCTACACCGAAGTGACGCATCGCAATGATATATCCGGAGGTTCTGCCAACTTCACCGGGGTAGGGGCTATCGCTCAAAACGCCGGGAATGCGAGCGTTACCCAGGCGAATGTCAGCGTGATGTCCAACCTGACCGCCGGTCAGTAGGGCGCGACGGCCGAGGCTGATCCCTGTGTTCCCGGTGTTTGCCGGGAGGCGATCAGCCTGCGGCAGTTATTTGCAGGAGCATCAGCCATGGTTTCCTACCGGAAATTATCGCGGCGGTTTTTCTGGCTTCCCGTTTGTCTGGCGTTGAGTCCGGCTATGCAGGCTGAAGACGTGTTGCAGGGTGTGGACATCATGACCCCGGAGTCGTTGCAACAGGCCAATGGTCGGCAGGGCATTCCGTTCCAGTGGCAGGTTAACGATACCGAGCAGAATGGTGTGGTGTCTGACAACGTCCTCCAGGGCCATGTGATGACAGGCAATAACTCGATTTCCGACAACGCCTTTCAGAACATGAACGGGGTGGCAACGGTGATCCAGAATACCGGCAACCAGGTGGTCATTCAGGACAGTACTCAGATCAATGTGTTGATTAATCGGTAATACCCGATAGCAACGCAAGGAGGTGTCAGCATGGGTGCGCGGAGCATGTTGTGGGTAGCGGCGGGGTTGTTGACCACGCTGGTCGTCGGCGCACCTGTGGTTTATGCCGGATCAGTTCAGTTGCCGGGATTGGGTGGGGACATCGAGATGGAGGTGACCAGCTTTCAGGAGCGTCGCTTCAGCACCATTCTTCGGCAGGAGAATGATTTCAGTTGCGGCTCTGCGGCGGTCGCGTCTTTACTGTCTTACCACTATGACACGTCGGTCAGTGAGCGGACCGTATTTGACGCCATGCTGGCATCAGCGGATAGAGACAAGGTCCGCAGAGAAGGCTTCTCAATGCTGGACATGAAGCGGTATTTGGAAGCGCAGGGGTATCAGGCTGACGGGTTTCGTATGCCTTTGGAGCAGATCGCGGCGCAAGTGCGTTTACCGCTGATTGTATTGCTGGATCTGAACGGCTTTCGTCATTTTGTGGTGGTAAAGGGCATCAGTGATCAGGAGGTTCTGGTAGGCGACCCAACCCGAGGGTTACTGGTGCTTTCCCGAGATGTCTTTGAAAGCCGCTGGGACGGCGTTGCTTTTGTTATTCGGGATCACGTCGCTCAGGGACGTGAGACTTTTAACCGCGATGCCGAGTGGCATCGGGTGGCACGTGCGCCGGTGAATGCAAACAATACTCCGGGCGACCGGCTGAACAGCGAACAGTTGCTGATGACCCCGATGGGGCTGGAGTGGTGATCACCATGCGCGTCAGACGGACTCAGGGGCGGTGTTTTGGCAGTTGCTATCGATTGATTGTGAGTGCCGGGCTGTTACTGGCGGCTATGGGGCAGGCGTTTGCTGACGACTGGTATCGAACCTCGTTACGCCTGGATAATGCAGCATTGGACCAGCAGCGCGGCGGCTTCAGCCTTGGTGGGCTGGAAATTGCGATAGGGCTGGAGCAGGTGGTATCCGTTAACGGTGAAACGCTTATCGTAAACCGGCTGACGATTCCCAACCTCAATCAGCGGATCAGTAACGATCTGGGGCAGCAGTACTTTGAGGTGGCGCAGATCTCCACGGCCAGTCAGGGCATTGTGCCGGCACTGGTAACTTCGAACCTGCTACTCGAAGGCGGGTGGTTTACCCAGATTCAGAACAGTCTTGATCAGACGGTTATCCAGAATATTCGCTCGCTTAATATCGAACTCAACAACGTTGGCGTGCCCAACAATGTGCCATCCGGTCTGCTTTCACCCTACCTGCAAACAGGACGCTGATTTCCCCTAAAACGCCATCGGTAACTTCAGTGTCAGTTCGGTGCTGGGTGCGTTTTCCGTTACCCCGACACTGACCGATAGACTCACGCTTGTGTCTGCCGTCAGTCGTTGAGACAGGCCAAATGCCAGTGAGCCAAGCTGAATACGGTCAAACCGGGCGTCATCCAGATTATTGTCGAACTCCAGCTCTGTTTTGGGAATGATTGAGTGGTCATAGCCCAGGCTGAAGGATGTTCGTTCGTTAAACGCAAACCCCATTCCGAAGCCGAACCGAATGATATCGCCCGGATCCACTGTGCCGCCGTTGGCGAAGCCCTCATCTTCTTTAAGGGTATAGGTGTAGCTGAGATTGCCGAACAGTACCGCAGGATCCGATGGATAGATGAAAGACAGGCCTGGTTCGAACCCCCAGAAACCGGATCCTGTCGGGCGCTCGGTGAAGGCAATGCCGATAGGATTGCCCAGATTATCCCGCAGAATCCGGCGATCCACATCGTAAGGCCCTTCGCCTGTCGGGGCTCTGACCCGGAAGGATCCGATCACATATGGCCAGCCTTCCACACCATCATTGAACTGATAGCGCAGGGTGGCCTCAATATCGCCGAGCCCATCGCCGGAAGATTCAGTAATCGAATCCACCGGTGTGCCCTGGAAGGCCTGCCGTTCGCGAAGATCTTCACGGATACTGAGATAGGGCGCACGCAAAGTCGTTTCCAGCCGGCTGGTAATGCCGTATTTGAAGGTAAGCGCGCCCACAAAGATATCCCGCTGTACTTCGGTGATGTTGATCAACCCGACCAGCAATGCAGGTATGACGGTGTAGCCTTCAACCGCGACGACCGTCGAATTACTGTTGGCATAGGAAATAGCCGGTTCAATGGTCAGCTTTCCCGGACGGGTAACAATGCCCCGATCGGTGGTGATGGATGCCACCTCGCTCGCTTTTTCGACCGGCTTTTCAGGGGGCAGTGAGGCTTTGGCCGGATTGGGTTGTGCCTGCGCAGTGCTGATCAGGAACCCAAGCATCACGAGAGCTGGCTGGCGAACGGAACGGCGTGTCATGACGACTCTCCTTTATTAATCGGCGAATGGCTGGCAGAAGACGATTGAACGGAGGGCGTCTGCAAATCCTGCCGATGCTTGTCCATCAACCGATAAAGCGATAGCCGGGATATTTTCAGCAGTCTGGCGGCAGCTGAGACATTGTTATTCGACAGGTTCAGGCAATAGGCAATCGCCTCCTGCTCGGCCCGGGCGCGGAATGTTTCCAGTGACAGTGCCTGAACGTGGGGTTGATCGGGGTCAAGGTCGGCCAGCCCGAGATCGGCGGGCGTCAATTGGGGGGCTTCGCTGAGTAATGCGGCCTGGCGGATTCTGTTGTGGAACTCGCGCAAATTACCGGGCCAGGGATACAGGAAAAGGCAGCGGGTTGCGGCTGTGCATAAAGTTTTGGGGCGGGTGGTTGCAAATCGTCGGACCGAACGCAGAACAATCTCCGCGAGCAGCGGGATATCGTCCAGCCGCTCGCTCAAGCGCGGCATGCGGACTTGCAGGCTCCCAAGCCGGTAGTAAATGTCTCCCCTGAACTGCCCCAACGTCACCAGATCTTTCAGCAACAGACTGCTGGTGGCCACAATGCGGGCCCGGATTTTTCGTGGCTGATGGCTGCCTACGCGCTCAATCAGCCCTTCTTGCAAAAAACGTAACAGTGCCGATTGTTGTTCCGGTTTGAGTTCGTCGATACCACTGAAAACCAGAGTGCCGCCATCGGCTTTTTCTATCCGGCCTGCCCGGGCACTCATGGCGTGAGTGAAAGCCCCTTTTTCGTAGCCGAACAGCTCGCTTTGCGTCAGGTTGATCGGCAGTGCAGCGCAGTTCACCGTGATATAAGGCCCCTGCGCCACGGTAGAGTGATTGTGGAGAAATCGGGCGGCGGCGCCCTTGCCTGTGCCGCTGTCGCCGTGAATCAGCACCGGCTCTTCGGTATGGGCGAAGCGTTTAAGTAGTGCGCGGGTCTGGCGAATCGCCGGTGAATGGCCATCCAGCGCATGATGCTCAAATTGCCCCGGGTCTTCGGTTTGCAGCTGGTGTTGCAATTCCGCCATGCCCCACAGGTGGCCCAGCGCGTTATCGAGGCGTGCGCAGTCGTAAGGTTGGGTGTGATAATCCACGCAAAAACTCGCCACTATGTCGCTCAGTTCAACATCGCTATGGGGCGCGTATGGCAGCAGCCCGACCCAGGCTGTTGGCGTAAGGGCTTCAATCCAGCTATCAAGGTGCAGGGGCGGAATGGTTTGAGAGTGGTGAGTGAAGTCCAGCACGCCAACCCGAACAGGTGGCAGCGTGGGGCTGCGGCGTCCGGGCGGGTGTGTGATATCAAAGTGCACCAACTCCCATGGGCGCAGAAACGGCTCATCGGTGGGCGGCTTATGCGGACCCGAGGACAGCCAGAGCAAGGTCTTCTTTTTGGTCATTGCTGATTTCCCCTCCCGGGCCACTTCTTGCAGTGTGTGATGCAAAAAATGGCAGCCAACAGCGGGTTTTTACGGGGAAAGCATGAGAAGCGAAGGGCCAGCCGGATTATCAGTTTGCACAGGCTTCAGGTCTCCCCTGGGAGACATCACATGACCCGAATCGCTGCCGGTGTGGGGCGGAGATACTGCCGGGTGTGCGGTCCCGGTGAACCAGCGGGCCATTGGGCGAGATGCTTTCTGGCGGGCACATCGGCTCTTGTTGGTTGTAAAAAGCATATTTGGTGCCACGATAAAACAGTCAATAAATTGAGCGGCTTGCCCGAACAGAGGTGCACAAGGTGGGCATAACTGTAAAAAACACCGACATATACTGAGCTGAATCTTGACGTCAGCCAGCGAACGGCTTGACCGGTTTCAGGTTTGCACAGACCATTGAGACATTGCCTTTGCAAACCCGGATATCCGCACACCGGGTTGCCGAAAGATCCTGCGGATTTTCAGACGATGCGACTTGAGGAAAGCCATGCTACCGCTGCAGTTTATTGATCGGGTCAAGTATCTGGTCGAGCGCCAGTTCGTCAAGGGAGCCTTGTTCCAGCTGCTGGTTGTGGCGATTTTCATTGGCCTCATTTCGCTGGTAGGGGGCTTGCTGGTCTGGCCCGGAGAGAATTCATTTTCGTCACTGGGTGACGCGATCTGGTGGGCGTTTCTGCGCTTGACGGACCCGGGCTATCTGGGGGACGACGAGGGGGGCTGGCGCCGCCTGGTGTCAACGATTCTCACTGTCAGCGGCTATGTGGTTTTCATGGGTACGCTGGTTGCGATCCTGACCCGCTCGCTGATCGCCCGAATGACGGATCTTGAGCGCGGGCTGACGCCCGTGACATTGCGTCACCATGTTGTTGTGTTGGGTTGGACCAGTCGCACAGTGCCGATTCTGCAGGAGTTGACGGCGTCCACCGGTCGGGTGAAACGTTTTCTGCAGCGTCACGCTGTCCGCCGCTTGCGACTGGTGGTGTTGTCTGAGGAAGTGTCGTCGGCGCAACTGCTGAGCTTGCGCAATGAGCGGGATATCGGGTCCCATGCCGGCAAAATCGTGTTGCGTTCCGGTACGCCACTACAGCCGGATGCGCTGCATCGGGTTGCGTGTCTTGATGCCGCAGCGGTCATTATTCCCAGTAGTTCCCACGGGCCCGACAGCCTGGTGACATCGGATGTGGAAACGGTCAAGGCGTTGTTGTCGATGGCGTCGCAAGCGCAATACCTGCGTCGGGAACTGCCTTATATCGTTGCGGAAATCGAGGATATCCGTAAGCAGGCGCTGGTGGAGCGGGCCTATCCCGGTCCACTGGAGGTCGTCTCCGGCGATGCCATTGTCAGTCGCCTGCTGGTGCAAACGCTGTTGCATCCGGGCCTGACCGAGATTTGTAACGAGCTGCTGACTGCGCGCTATGGCAACGATATCTTCGTTCGGTCAGGGGATATTGCTGAAGGCCAGACGCTGGAACAGTTGGCATCACGTTGCCCTGACGCAATCGTAATGGGCGTTCTGCACCCCCTCGGAGAACAGGGTGACCGGTGGGATGTTCAGCTTAATGCGAGCTCTGATACACGGATCTCCGCGCGGGACCGGGTTATTCTGATGGCGCGCGATTACGACGATACCGAACCCGCACCAGAGGCCGGCAAACACGCGGTGCGCATGCCTGCGATTGCCCGCTCATCGACACCGGCGTTGCCGGTAAATCATGCCGGCCCGCGTCATCGTATTCTTCTGCTGGGCTGGAACCGTCGGGTGCCGGCGCTGTTGTCCGAAATGGGGTTGTATGATGCCCACGAGTTTGATGTGGACGTGGTGTCGATCGTCGCGGCTGAAACCCGTGAAGCTGAAATCAGTCGGTACCTTGCATCAGGCACATCCGTAAGAGCCCGCCAGATCGTTGCCGATTTTATTGTTGAAGATGATCTGCGTCGGCTGCGCCCGGAATCCTACGACAGCATACTGTTTCTCAGCAGCGATCGGCTGGCATCAGGCGAAGAAGCGGATGCCCGGACCATGATGGGCTATTTGCAGTTGGGCGAGGTTCTGGCGTCTCAACCATCAGCACGGGAGCGCAGTACGGACGAGCCCCAGATCATCATGGAGCTGAGCGACCCGGACAATGAAACCCTGTTGGTGACCAATCGCAGCGAAACCGTCGTCAGTCCCATGGTGCTCAGTCACATTCTCGCGCAGGTGGCGTTGCGCCGGGAACTCAAGGCGGTGCTGGATGAACTGTTCACGCCGGGCGGGGCCGAGATCATGCTGCGCCCCCAGTCAGACTTTGATCTTCCGGTAAACGCAGATTTCGCAGCGCTTGAAAAGGCAGTTGCCGCTTGTGGCGAAACGGCACTCGGGGTATTCCGGTCAACGCCGGATAGTGACGGTCATTGGGTCCAGTTGAATCCGCCACGCAGCACCCTGATGGCCCTTGAGCCCGGTGACCAGCTCGTCGTTTTAAGCCGGGTTTAGAACGGCTGGTTAGATCGACACGGCGATCACCGGCTGATGTTAATTCTCAGGAGAATCCCAGACATGACGCCCGCAGTGAATCAGGCGAAAAAAGCCGGCGTGACCTATCAGATTCATGAATATTCCCATGATGCACAGCAAAGCAGTTACGGTGAAGAAGCTGCTGAAAAGCTGGGCATCGCGACCGCCCGCGTGTTTAAAACGCTGGTGGTGCAGCTTGATTCCGGCGGTCTCGCGGTTGGGATTGTACCGGTGTCCGGCATGCTCAACCTGAAGCAGCTGGCCAAGGAAGCCGGCGCGAAAAAGGCAGCGATGGCGGATGCAAAAGATGTCGAACGTGCTACCGGGTACGTGCTTGGCGGCGTGAGCCCGCTGGGCCAGAAAAAAAGGCTCCCGACTTTTATCGATGCGTCAGCCGAGGGCTTTGATACGATCTTTGTCAGTGCCGGGCGTCGAGGGCTGGAAATTGAATTGGCGGCCGGTGTGCTGGCCCGTCTCACCAACGGCCGGTTTGCATCCTTGGCTCAGGGTGCCGGCTAACTTTTGGGAGCATATGCCATGCGTATAGGTGAACTTGCCCGTCGAACCGGCTTTACTCAGGAAACCATTCGTTACTACGAGAAAATCGAGCTTATCCCCCAGCCGGATCGCAGTGGCGCAAACTATCGTGATTACGCTGCGCCCTACGTGGATCGGCTGCAGTTCATTGCCAACTGCCGCTCGCTGGATATGACGCTCGATGAAATTCGCCATTTACTGGAGCTGCGTGACAATCCGGAAGCGCGCTGTGGTGAGGCTAATCAGCTGATTGACGAGCACCTCCAGCATGTCCGTCATCGTATTGATGAGCTGACCCAGCTGGCCGATCAGTTGCAGGTGATACAAGGTGAGTGCGGAACCGAGCAAGCGACTCGTGATTGCGGCATTCTCAATGAACTGGACCGCATGTCGGTATCGCGAGAGGACCGCTCCGATGGCCGTGTTCACAATCATGTTCCAGGCAGCCACGGCCACCGGCCCGGCTGAAGTCCGGTCTGACTCAGTCTATGACTGGTCAGGAGTAATGTCCGCCGGCGTCGGAATAGCCAGTTTCTGCTGAACGTGGACAGCCAGCGCAACGCCGGTCTCGTTCATGGTCAGATAGGCATCATCGGCACCGGCGTTCTTGATGCGTTCCACTTCGTCATCGTGCAGGGTGTGGGAGGCGATAAAACCAGTGAATCCACGCTCTCTGAGCTTTGTCGCGGCAATCGTCTTGCCTTCGATGTCATGCAGGCACAGGATCACGGCTTCGAGCTCCGGCATATCCAGCGTCTGCCAGAAATTGAAATCCTCGGCATCAGCAAAAGAGACCCGACGGTCGGCGTCCTGATGGCCCTTGATGCGCGCCGGATCAGAATCAATTCCCATCAGTCTCGGTTCGCTGTCGCGCAAGGCTTCATAAGCCGCAGTGCCGGTTCGCCCCATCCCGATGATTAACACCCGGGTGTCGCCCAATGACAGTGGTTGCTCATCCGGATGGCGCTTGTCGCTCTCAAGCGGGTCCATATAGCGGGCAAAACGGGCGTACAACGGGTGGGCGATGCGGTTCAGCGGCGCTGAAATGATAAACGAAAGCGCCACCGTGATCGCCAGCGGCACCAGCCACTGGGGCAGGGCGACGCTGGCGACAATCAATCCGAACTCGCTGTAGTTGGTAAGCAGCAAACTGGACAGAAAGCTACTGCGGGAGCGCAGTTTAAAGGTGAGCAAGAGTACAAAGAACAGAATCCCTTTCAAAGGCAGCACCAGCGCCGCCACGATGGCGAACATCAGCGCATTGCCATCGGGCATTCCGCTCATGCCAATCTGCAGGAAGAATCCCACCAGAAACACTTCCTTCACGCTCCACAGGGAGTTGGAAAGCTCAACCGCTCGGGGGTGATTCGCCAGCAAAGCGCCGATAACCAGGGCGCCCAGCTCTGAGCTCAGGCCTACCGCTTCAAAACCGATACCGCCTACCGCCAGTGCGAGCATCAGCCCCAACAAAACCAGCAGCTCGTCGTGGCCGGTGGCATCAAGCAAGCGGAACAGCAAGGGCCGCATCAGGGGTAATGCAAATACCAGTAACGCATAGGGCGATGGGGTATGACCCGCGGTGACGCTCATCACCGCCAGGGCAATCAAATCCTGCATGATCAGGATGCCGATGGCGACCCGACCGTGAAATGCCCGCAGCTCCTGTTTACTTTCCAGCACCTTGGCAGCCAGAACGGTGCTCGAGAACGACAGCGCAATCGCCAGGCCCAGTGCCTCGGGTCCACTGATTCCCAGGATCAGATACAGGGCCGGCATGAAAATCATGCAGGTAATACCGAAGTGGAGCAGGCTCCCCCCGATTACTTCCGGCCGAAGGATTGAACGAAACTTGAGTTTTAGGCCTACCGTGAAAAGCAGCAGAAGGACCCCAAGATGGGCGATATGCTTCAGCATGTCAGCGCTTTCAGCCGGCAGCCCCACTGTGGGGCCCAGGCTGTTCAGGGTAAACCCCGCAATCAGGTAGCCAACCAGAGGCGGCAGACCAATACCGCGGGCAACCATACCCAGAATAAATGCAAACAGAATCCAGATCGCGACCGTCATTGTGCGCTCAGACAGAGGGTGAACTTTTATTGTGGCAGAGAAGCCCGTATTGCGGGCGATTGTGACAAGTTATCGCGGAGTTTGTCATGTTTTTGAGGGGTAAACGTTATCGGCAAGCATGATCACCAAGTAGCGTGGCATAGTGAGCGCGCAGCAACACTTGCTTGGTTTAAGGGCTCCACATTCCCCATATCAATTCCGGTTGGGGGAGTGCGGAGTCTGTTCAGAAAAGGGCTCAGCGCTATCGAAGACACCGTGGCGGCCTGCACCCGCAGCAAATTGTCGGGCGCCATCGATGGCCTCAGCGAAGATAACCGGATAACCGCCAGCGCCTTCAGCCTGAAGTGCTTTATCCAGTGGCAGATCCCATTGGTTGATGGCGGACTGACGGTCAGCCTGCACACACTGGAAGGGAAAGCCGGCAATTTCGTGTGCCAGCGCCTCTGCGGCCTCGAGCGCCGTTCCGTCTGCAACCACGCGATTGGCAAGGCCAATCCTGAGTGCTTCATCGGCGGCTACGGGGCGGCCGGTGAGGATCATATCCATGGCCACGCCGTGGCCAACGATCCGTGGTAGCCGCACGGTTCCGCCATCAATCAGCGGCACGCCCCAGCGGCGACAGAAAACGCCAAAGGTGGATGACTGCTCGACTACCCGGAGATCACACATGAGTGCGAGCTCGAGGCCGCCGGCGACGGCGTAGCCGCTGACGGCTGCAATAACCGGTTTACTGAACGCCATGCGGGTCGGACCCATAGGGCCGTGAGCGGTTCCATCAGGTTCAACAGTGTTGCGCCGTTCCGGGTCTGGCAGCGCAGACAGATCGGCACCGCCACAAAAATGACCACCGGCGCCGCACAGAACGGCTGCTTTCAGCGTGTCATCGGTTTCGAACTGCTTGAAGGCTTCAAGCAACGCCTGCGCAGTCGGACCATCCACTGCGTTCCGTTTGTCCGGCCGATTGAGCGTGATAGTGACCACTGGCCCCTGGGTGCGGGTAATAACGGCGGCCTGTTCCATGGGTTCTCCTGCTGCGGCGCCCTGGCGTCAGTCGGCGTCCGCAGTGATGATAGTGTCGGGTTGTTCGATGAAGCGGCGCAGCATAGTGGCGGTTTGCTCCGGGACTTCGATCATTGGTGCATGTCCTACTCCGTCGAGAATAACCTTCTGGGAGTGGGGGATGCGGGCGGAAAAGACGTCGGCGTTGCGATAGTTGATCACGCGGTCTTGTTTGCCCCACACAATCAGTACCGGCGCGCGGATATTCTCAATGCTGTCACGAAACTCGGGCTGATAGCCGGAGTCGCGGATCTCCAGAAAGATGTGCTGGTTGATGGCGTGGTTGGCGATCGCTTTCTGTTCCATCACGCTATAGATCGGCCAGGGCACAAACGGCTTTTTCTCCAACGCGAAGTCCACCAGCTTTTCGAAATCGCCCGGTTTGGAGACGACCAACGGGTTTTCGCCCTTTAAAACCAGGCCAACCAGTTCGCTGTCGTATTCAAAGATACCGGCGGGGTCCAGCAGCGTGGCCGTCTTGATCCGGTCCGGGTAGGTGGCGGCATAAAGTGCGGTAATGGCTCCGCCCATTGAGTTACCAACCATGTGGACCTGGCTAAGCTGCAGGGCGTCCAGAATGTCATTCACATAGCCGACCTGATCGCTGATGCCGTAGGCGCGGTCGAGGTCTTTGTTGCTAGCGCCGTGGCCTGGCAGATCGATAGCGTACACGTTGTATTGGTCCGTCAGTTCGGCCGCCATTCGCAGCCAGTTTTCCTTGTCTGCGGCAAAGCCATGAAGCATCACGATGGTATCACCGTCGTGCATGTCTTCGTTGTGCAGATAGGCGATCTTGCGGCCATCAACGGAAATCGTATCAGGTACCAGGCCGGCAGAGCTGCGTTCATAGCGCATTGCGGCCTCGTAGATTTCCTGCCGTGAGCATCCTGACAGCAGTCCTGCTGCGATGAGCAATATGGCGAGCAGGGGAACAGTCCTTGTATACCGCATAGCAATCCTTAATCCGGAGGAATCGTTAGTGCGCCCACAGAGCGAGTTGCGGGTAACACGGTGACTGTCCCAGATTAGAACAAAAAAAAGCCCGGTCAATGACCGGGCTGCGTCTCATTCTGCGTCACTTCTGTTCGCGTGCTATTGCCCGATAGGCGATGTCATTGCGATAGAAAGCGCCGTCCCAGTCAATGGTGCGTGCAACCTCGTAGGCGCGCTGCTGCGCTTCGGTCACGCTGTTACCCAATGCGGTTGCGCAGAGCACGCGCCCACCGCTGGTGACGACATCGCCACCCTTGAGGGCAGTACCCGCGTGGAACACCTTCTCGCCAGCCGTCTCGGCGTCTGGCAATCCATGGATAACGCTGCCTTTCTGGTAGCTGCCAGGGTAGCCGCCGGCTGCTAGCACGATGCCGACCGACGCTCGGGCATCCCATTGTGATTCGCAACGATCAAGCTCACCGTCGATCGCGGCGTTGCACAAGGCAACCAGATCACTTTGCATGCGCAGCATGATCGGCTGGGTTTCCGGGTCGCCAAAGCGGCAGTTGAATTCGATGACCCGGGGGGCGCCCTCGGGATCGATCATCAGGCCGGCGTAAAGGAAACCGGTATACGGATGGCCTTCGCTCGCCATGCCTTCAACAGTTGGTGTGATGACTTCGTCCATGATGCGCTTGTGGACCGCATCGGTTACCACCGGTGCCGGAGAGTAAGCGCCCATGCCACCGGTGTTGGGCCCGGTGTCGCCATCGCCCACGCGCTTGTGGTCCTGGCTGGTGGCCATTGGCAGCACATTCTTGCCATCGACCATCACAATAAAGCTGGCCTCTTCACCTTCAAGAAACTCTTCGACAACCACGCGGCTGCCGGCATCGCCAAAGGCGTTACCCGCCAGCATATCGCGAATCGCGTCTTCGGCTTCCTCAAGGGTCATGGCAACGATCACGCCTTTGCCAGCGGCCAGGCCGTCGGCCTTCACCACAATCGGCGCGCCTTTTTCGCGAACGTAGGCCAGCGCCTTATCGACATCGGTAAAATTGCCGTAGTCTGCGGTGGGGATCTTCTGGCGCTCCAGGAAATCCTTGGTGAAGGCTTTGGAGCCCTCCAGCTGGGCCGCGCCCTGGGAGGGGCCGAACACGCGCAGGCCCCGCTCGCGGAAGAGGTCAACAATGCCCGCAACCAGCGGCGCCTCAGGTCCGACAATGGTCAGACCGACGTTGTTGTCTTCAGCAAACTGCGCCAGTTGTTCCAGCGCCATCACGTCGATATCGACGTTCTCCAGATTGGGCTCGCGGGCTGTGCCGGCATTCCCAGGTGCTACGAAGACCTGTTCGGCGTCTGGTGACTGGGCTGCTTTCCAGGCCAGCGCGTGTTCACGTCCGCCACTGCCGATAATCAGAATGTTCATAAGCGTTATCCTGCTGACCGATTTTAGTGTCGGAAGTGACGCATGCCGGTGAAGACCATGGCGATGCCGTGTTCGTCCGCAGCATCGATGACTTCCTGATCGCGCATGGAGCCACCTGGCTGAATGACTGCCTTGATGCCGGCCTTGGCCGCCGCATCGATACCATCGCGGAACGGGAAGAATGCGTCTGAAGCCATGACCGAACCCGGTACTTCCAGGCCTTCGTCTTCCGCTTTGATGCCGGCGATTCTGGCGCTGTAGACGCGGCTCATCTGGCCCGCACCGATACCAATCGTACGGCCCGCTTTGGCGTATACGATGGCGTTGGATTTAACGTACTTGGCCACTTCCCAGGCAAACAGCAGGTCGTTGAGTTCGGTTTCTGTGGGTTGGCGTTGGGTGACGACTTTCACGTCATCCATGGCCACCATGCCAAGGTCGCGATCCTGCACCAGCAATCCGCCGGTCACGCGCTTGAAGTCCATCGCCTTTTCGCGCTTCTCGGCAAACTCGCCACAAGCCAGCAAGCGCACGTTTTTCTTGGCAGCGACAATCTCGACGGCCTCTGCTGAAATGGTGGGCGCAATGATGACTTCAACAAACTGGCGATCCACAATCATTTTCGCGGTGGCCGCATCCAGTTCACGGTTAAAGGCGATGATGCCGCCAAATGATGATGTGGGGTCGGTGGCAAATGCCAGATCATAGGCCTGGGCGATATCTGTGCCGATCGCAACACCGCAGGGGTTGGCGTGTTTGACGATGACGCAGGCGGGGTCTGCAAAGGGTTTGACGCATTCCAGCGCAGCATCAGTATCAGCGACGTTATTGAACGACAGTTCCTTGCCCTGCAACTGTTTGGCTGTTGCCACACAGGCTTCGCGGGGCTGCTTTTCGGCGTAGAACGCGGCACGTTGATGCGGGTTCTCGCCGTAGCGCATGTCTTGCACTTTGATGAACTGGGTATTGAAGGTGCGGGGGAAATCGGGATTGTCGTTGTCCCGGGTGCGCCCGCCAAGGTAGTTGGCAATAGCGCTGTCGTAGCCTGCCGTATGCTCGAATGCTTTTACAGCAAGGTCAAAACGGGTGGCGTAATGCAGTTGACCATCGTTGGCATCCAGCTCGGCAAGCACTGTGGCGTAGTCAGTGGCGTTGACGACGATCGCAACGTCATCATGATTCTTGGCCGCTGCACGCACCATGGTCGGGCCACCGATATCAATATTCTCAATGGCGTTGGCCAGATCGCAGTCGGGTGAGGCAATCGCCTGTTCGAACGGATAAAGGTTGACGATTACCATGTCGATGGCATCGATACCGTGCTCTGCCATAACCGCGTCGTCAGTGCCTCGACGCCCGAGAATACCGCCGTGTACTTTGGGGTGCAGGGTTTTTACCCGGCCTGCCATCATTTCCGGGAAGCCGGTGTAGTCAGACACTTCGGTAACGGCAACGCCGTTTTCCTGCAGCAGGCGGTAGGTGCCGCCGGTGGACAGCAACTCGATGCTACGGTCGGTGAGTGAACGGGCGAAGTCTACGATACCGGTTTTGTCTGAGACGCTGATAAGCGCGCGACGAACGGGAGTGGGAGCCTGATTTGCCATGAGTCACGATTTTTCGTTGGAGCTGAACGAAATGAGGGCCGCGCAGAATGGATCCGTGTGGCCCTCGTGAGATCGGTTTCTGCGATTATAGCAGACCGTATTGCTTGAGCTTCTTGCGCAGCGTGCCGCGGTTAAGGCCCAGCATGGTGGAGGCCTTGGTCTGGTTGTTGCGCGTGTATTGCATCACGTGTTCCAGCAGAGGTGCTTCAACTTCACTGAGTACCAGCTGATAGACTTCCGTTACCGGGGCGCCGTCAAGCTGTTCAAAGTAGTTGCTTAGTGCGACCTCAACGCTGTCTCGCAGAGTGACAGTGTTGCCGTTCTGTTCCCGGGTCTGTAGTTGATAGCCGCCATCGCTATCGGGGGTTGTTGCGTGTTCGTTGGCCAGTGTCTCAGCGGTCATGCTGCGAATACCTCTCCATTTCGTAAGCCTGAAAAATACTGTTTGATACTGTCGAGTTGCGCTTGCGCATCTTCAAGTGCATTGAAGTAGCGCCGAAATAGCTTGTTTTCATCATGGGACTGGAGATACCAGCCCACATGTTTGCGTGCAATACGGTGTCCCATATGCTCGCCGTAAAAGTTGTGCAATGCTGTCAGGTGTTCCGCGAGAAGGGCTTCAACTTCGTCCAGTTCCGGTGGCGCCATGTGCTGACCGGTTCGGAGGAAGTGCTCAATTTCGCGAAATATCCAGGGGCTTCCCTGAGCTGCTCGTCCGATAAGCAGGCCGTCCGCACCGGTATGCATGAGCACATCCCGTGCCTTCTCCGGTGAGGTGATGTCGCCATTGGCAAACACCGGAATACTGACGCTTTCCTTGACTGCGGCGATGGTGTCGTACTCGGCTTCGCCCTTGTAGGCATCCGCTTTGGTACGCCCGTGAACCGCGAGTGCCTGAATGCCGGCATCTTCTGCCATTCTGGCAATCAGTGGTGCATTGCGGTGCTCCCGGTCCCACCCGGTGCGCATTTTGAGCGTGACCGGAACATCCACTGCAGCTACAACCTGCTCCAGGATATCCCGCACCAGCGCTTCGTCTTTCATTAGCGCTGAGCCCGCGGCTTTGTTGCACACCTTCTTGGCGGGGCAACCCATATTGATGTCAATAATCTGGGCGCCGTTTTCCACATTGAGCCGGGCAGCATTGGCGAGCATTTCTGCATCACCGCCGGCGATCTGAACAGAACGGGGTTCAGGTTCACCGGCATGATCGAGGCGAAGCATCGATTTGCGTGTGTGCCAGAGGCGGCTGTCGGCAATGACCATTTCAGAAACGGCCAGACCTGCGCCAAGGCGACGGCAAAGAAGACGAAAAGGACGGTCTGTCACTCCAGCCATCGGCGCAACGATGAGCGAGTTTGGAAGAGTGTAGGGGCCTATTTTCGCTTCGGGTAACATGCGCTCGCACCTGTTTGATCTGGTCAAAAGTCAACCAGTTCACAAGGGGCGACAATGATACCCCCGAGCTTGTTCTGATTGAAGGGGCAAGGCGGGGAAAAAGTTGATTATTTTTCGCTCTATCCGGTTGACTTTCAGCCAGTGAAATGTAACCCGGAGGCTGGGGTCAGCCTCCGCGAGCAACGAACGAAATGTTGTAGTTTACCGCGTCACGACCCGGATCACGGATAGTGATCGAGATGCGAACGGGGGTTCCTGTAGGCATGACTTTCGAGTCTTTGGCATCTCCGGCGAGGTACTCGTCCGGTTCAAACAAGCTCTGTGCTACAACGTCACCGTTCAGGTTTGAAAATGTAAGACCGATACCGGGGAAGGGTTGTTCAAACTCGGCGCGGTTGATGATCACGGCGTCGACAATCAGCGTATTGCGCTGCTTGGGGTCAGTCCGGACCACCAGCTTCTGGCTCTGAATACGGTCAATCGCCACCAGTTGCGGTAGCGTGCAGCCCAGAATTTCGCAGCCCTTTTCATAGTAAGGGCGCAGCTCGGGAATGCTGGATAACCGGTCAACCTGAAAGTAGGTCACCTGAGCGATCAGGGCCGCCACCAGTGCGACGGCCAGAAAAGACCAGACGACACGCCGGAATCCGCCGCCGCGGTTTTTCTGGCCGGACAGGGCGACAGGCTCAGAGCGAAGGTTATGATAAGGCGATGAGGGTTCGTCGCCCAGATCGAAGAAGCCGTCATCGCGCGTGGGCGGTGGGGGCGGTGCGGCGTCGAAAACAGGGGCTGACAAGGCCGCATCGACCGCCCTGTCGGGCTCATGATCGGCGCTTGTGGCAGCAGGCTCGTTCTGGAGGCTGGCTTCGAAATCCCGGCTGACCTTGTCGGCAATGGAACCGGGTGCTGGCCGGGTAGTACTGCGTGGTGCGAACTCGGGTTCAGGCTCCTGATGGGCAGGCAGGCTGAACGTCGGGTCGAACTCGGGTTCGGCTGACTCGGGCGCGGGCGGCGGTTCTTGTGCCGGCGTCTTATCGTTGGAGCGCACAGGTGGCCGGTCCTCGGCCAACATGGCTTCGGCCCAGCTTTCATCCACTGACGATGCCAGGTCATCATCACTATCGTCGAAGTGGGAGTTTTTGTTCTCGTCAAAAGACAGAAAACTGTCGCTCAGCTCTTCATCCTGAAATTTCGACTGGATGCCGGCGTAATTGCCTTCTACGGCGTCTTCTTCGGGGTCATCTTCGAAGACCAGATCGTCGTCCGGCAGGATGGCGTCAGTGTCATCCCCGGGAGGGGGGGGTGAAGCTTGCTGGGTGTGCTGCTTGCTTTGTGTGGCAGGCGTGGCTGGAACCGGATCGGGCTCACTGTGGTCGCGCGCATTGAACACTTCCATACAGTGCCCGCAACGTACTTTGCCGCGTGCAATGCCGAGCTGTTCTTCAGTGACCCGAAAGCGGGTCTCACAATGGGGGCAACGTGTCAGCGTACTGCTCTGGCTCATCCTTTGTTCCTGTTGCGAAAGTCAACGGGGCGGGCTGTGGTCAATGGTGCCGTTTTCACGCATAACCCGTTTCCGGTCGCGGGCATTTACTGCTCCCGCGACGCTGTCCCTGAAGTGCTCAGTGTAATGGGTCACCGAGCTGTCGTCATCTGTCGCGACGGCGTCCAGTGAGGCGGATCCAGTCGTCCTGTTGCACAGGTTCATCCATAACAAACCAGGGCTCGTAGGCTGCCATTACTTCCCGTGCCTGAGTCGAGAGAATGCCTGAGAGTACGATGTCGCCGCCGTTGCGAACCCGGCTGGCGAGTTTTTCGGCCAGACTGATCAGTGGTTGCGCAAGAATGTTGGCAAGCATGATGTCCGCTTCTGTTTCCGAGTCCTGCCCTGGCAGAAAAAGTGCCAGTCGATCGTCTTCAACCTGATTGCGGCGTGCGTTGTCGCGGCTGGCTTCCAGTGCCTGGGGGTCGGTGTCGACGCCTATCACGTGACGCGCGCCGAGCAACAGCGCGGCCAGGCCGAGAATGCCGGAACCGCAGCCATAATCAATAACCTGCGTATCGCTGACATCTTTGCCGTCAAGCCATTGCAGGCAAAGTGCGGTAGTGGGGTGAGTGCCCGTGCCAAAGGCCATGCCCGGGTCCAGCATCAGGTTCGCGGCATCCGGGTCGGGGGCCTCGTGCCAGCTGGGAACAATCCAAAGCCGCTTGCCGAAGGGCAGCGGCTTGAAATCGTCCATCCAAGCGCGTTCCCAGTCTTTGTCTTCAAGAATGCTGACGTCGATTTCATCGAGCATTTGCTGGGTTTGCTGGTGATAGCTGTCGCTGATCATGGTGCGGATGTCATCGATGCTGCTATCCGCGTTGAACAGGCCGGTGACACGAGTATTACCCCAGAGAGGGGTAGTGCCGGGGTCCGGTTCGTAGAGCGGCTGGTCGGCCGCATCTTCCATGGTAACGGCTTCGGCGCCGGCTTCCATCAGGATATCTTCAATAAGCTCGGCGTGCTCGGGATCTGCCGGCACGCGCATCTGGATCCAGCGCATTATTAATCCCGGATCAGTTTTTCGAGATAATGGATGGTGAAGTCCACTTGTTTGAATCCGCCATCCAGAATCAGCTTGCGGTGAAGCGCCTGATTGGTTTTGATGCCTTCAACGACCAGCTCGTCCAGCGCATTTTTCATGCGGGTACGGGCTACTTCACGGCTGTCGCCAAATGAAATCAGCTTGCATACGAGCGAGTCGTAGTAGGGCGGAACGGTGTAGCCGCTGTAAAGATGCGAGTCGACCCGCACACCATTACCGCCTGGCGCGTGAAAGTGGCTCACTTTGCCGGGGCTGGGTACGAATGTCTTGGGATCTTCGGCGTTGATCCTGCACTCAATCGCGTGGCCCGACACCTTGATGTCATCCTGGGTGTAGGACAGGGGCAGTCCGCTGGCCACTCGCAGCTGTTCCTTGACGATATCCACGCCGGTGATCATTTCTGATACCGGGTGCTCGACCTGGACACGGGTATTCATTTCAATGAAATAAAAGCCGCCATCCTGGTACAGGAATTCAAACGTACCGGCGCCGACGTAGCCGATTTCCTTGCAGGCATCGACACAGGCTTTCAGGGTTTTGGCGCGGGCTTCAGGGTCAATGTTCGGCGCGGGCGCCTCTTCGATAACCTTCTGGTGACGACGTTGCATCGAGCAATCACGATCACCGAGATGGATGACATTGCCGTGCATGTCGGCAAGCACCTGAACTTCCACGTGACGAGGGCGTTCCAGGTACTTCTCGAGATAGCAGGTTTCATCACCAAACGCGTTGCGTGCTTCGGTTTGTGTGATCTGGATGCTCTTGAGCAGTGACGCTTCGGAGTGCACTACTTGCATGCCGCGACCGCCGCCGCCGGAGGCTGCCTTGATAATGACCGGATAGCCAATGCGGCGGGCCACTTTAAGGGTCTGGGCGTCGTCGTCGGTGATCGGGCCGTCTGAGCCGGGTACCGTCGGAACGCCGGCTTTTACCATCGCGTTGATGGCAGACACCTTGTTGCCCATCAGGCGGATGGTTTCAGCTTTGGGGCCAATAAACCGGAACCCGCTCTTTTCCACCTGCTCGGCGAAATCGGCGTTCTCTGCCAGAAAACCGTAGCCCGGGTGGATGCCGACTGCGTCAGTTACTTCGGCGGCGCTGATAATGGCGGGGATGTTGAGATAACTTTCCGTCGCGCTGTTCGGTCCAATACAGACAGATTCGTCGGCAAGCCGGACGTGCATAAGGTCGCGGTCAACTTGCGAGTGCACTGCCACCGTACGAATGCCGAGTTCCTTGCAGGCGCGCAGAATCCGGAGCGCGATTTCGCCCCGGTTGGCGATCAGGACTTTTTCAATCATGGCCATGGGTATGCTGTCTTTGTCAGAATCAGGCAATTACGAAAAGGGGCTGGTCAAATTCAACCGGTTGCCCGTTTTCGACGAGGATATCGACGATCGTGCCGCTCTTGTCGGCTTCGATCTGATTCATCATCTTCATCGCTTCGACGATGCAGATTACTTCGCCGGCCGACACTCTCTGGCCCACTTCGGCGAATTCTTTGGCCGTCGGCGAAGGTGCCCGGTAGAAGGTGCCGACCATCGGTGACAGCACCTGGTGTCCTTCGGGCGCCGGTTCGCTGTTGCCGCCTGAAGATGCCGCTTCAGCCTGCGGTGCCGGAGCGGCAGCGGGCGCTGGTGCCGGCGCGTAGTGCTGCGGCATGTAAGGCATCACATCACTGGTACCGCGACGGCGGGTGATGCGGACAGTGTCATCGCCTTCGCGAATTTCCAGTTCTTCTACATCGGATTCTTCAAGCAGTTCGATCAGCTTTTTAACTTTACGAATATCCATAGTCAGCTCTCGTCGAATTTATGTGTTCAGTCGCGCCGTAGCAGCCTGGAGGGCAAGGTCGTAGCCTTGACTGCCCAAGCCGCAGATAACGCCTGTCGCCACGTCCGAAAAATAGGAGTGATGACGAAATGGTTCACGGGCATGCACGTTGGAAAGGTGCACTTCGATAAAGGGAATCTCCGAGGCCAGCAGCGCATCGCGCAGGGCAACACTGGTGTGCGTGAAAGCTGCCGGGTTAATCAATATATAGTCCACGCCTTCCTGGCGGGCTTCGTGGATACGGTCAATCAGTTCATATTCCGCATTGGATTGCAGGTGCAGAAGATGATGCCCGGCCTTGCTGGCGCTGGAGTGCAAACGATCGTTGATGTCGGTCAGGGTTTCCCTGCCGTAAACGTCGGGCTCGCGGACGCCGAGCATGTTCAGATTGGGGCCGTGAAGCACGAGAATGGTGGCCATTTCATCAACCTTGTTGTTTGTCTGTATTTCGACAGGATCGCCGAAATTACCGACATTTTCTACCCATGGTGACCGGTAAAGCCTATGAGTTCAACAATTTTTGACAATCGCGACCGGCCAGTCAGCGTGCATCCGTCGCCAATGGTAACAAGGCCATCAGCAGCGTCCATAAGACGTTGGTTTCATAGCGGGTGGTCGAATGGGGTTCGGCGCCCCTCCGTTTTGAGGGAGCGCCTGGTTGAGGTGTGTTCAGGTTTCGGCTGAAACGACCGTGTTTCGGCCCAGTTCCTTGGCCCGGTAAAGTGCGCGATCGGCGCGCTCGCACAGGGTCTGGGAGGAATCGTCGCCAAGACTGGCAATACCGCAACTGAATGTCACAGCAAACTCCCGGTTACCGGCCGGCTGCAGCAGTTCGGCAAATCGCTCGCGGATCTCATTGATCACGCTTTTGGCATCGCTCTCACGGGTTTCAGGCAGGATGATGGCGAATTCTTCGCCGCCGTATCGGCCGATGTGATCGGTTTTACGGAGTCGCTGCTTGAGGAACATCGACAGGCTCCTCAGTACGCGGTCGCCGATAGGGTGGCCGTAGGTGTCGTTTACCTTTTTAAAGTGGTCAATATCGAGCATTACAAAGCATAGGGAGGTGCCTTTCTGCCTTGCCTTGACGATTTCCTGCTCGAGCAGGTGCAGTGTGTGCGTGTGATTGTACAAGCCGGTGAGGCTGTCACGGATCATCAGCGCCAGCAGTGAGCGTGCTCGTCGTCCCCGATTGTGGATGGTAGCGACCAGGTGTTTGGGGTCGATTGGTTTGGTCAGGAAGTCGTCGCCACCGAGGCTCATCGCGTGCAGCTGTTTCGAGACGTCATCTTCTGCGGACAAATAAATAATGGGCACGCTGTGGAGGCGGTCCTGCTGGCGGATAACCCGTGCGACTTCCATGCCTGTGCAACCCGGCATGTACATGTCGAGCACGATGATTTCCGGCGTAAAAGCTTCCAGCGCATGAATGATCTGCATTGGGTCAGTGATGATGTGGGCGGTCATGCCGGCCCGGTTCAGCACATTCTCCATAAACTTCGCCTGGGCGCGGGAATCGTCCAGCACCAGAACGCGATAGGGTTCTACGGTATTGCCGTGGGTGTAGGTTTCGATCTTTTCGATCAGTTGCCCAGGGTCTACCGAAGGATAGAAAAACTCCTCGCCACCACAACGTGACGCACGCAATCGGGTTTCGATAGTTCCATCCACTTCACTGGTAAAGACAATAGGGATGGGGGTGTCATGATGAGCCTGCAGGGCCTCTACAGTCGCAATACCGTGCAATGGCGCGCCGCCGAAATTGACGTCCATCAGGATGGTTTCGGGCTTGTGGCGACTACACGCATCAATCAGGCTTTCAGAGTCATCGAACGCTGCTGCCCGGAAACCAAAAAAGTCGAGCTGTTTAATCAGGCGGTGAGCCATTTCCAGTTCGGCCAGTGCAACATAGACGGGCGTGCGAAGAAACGTGCGAGGGGCTTCTTCGAGATCCTGGTCGGAGCGGCGCAGTGTGCATTGGCTCAGGCTGTCGATGCCGGTCTGAAGCTCAGCTTCAAGCGTCGGCGTCAGCGGGCTGTCCGGCGACCAGGTTTCCAGTGTTGCCAGCAGCGCTTTACCTGCCGCGGAATGTTTCTCCATTTCGAAACGCTGGGCATAACGCACCAGTTTGTCGGTGGCTGCTGAGAGCTCGCGATGGAACGCGTCCGGATCAGTGTCGGGTGCGCGCATGTGTTGCCAGATATCCAGAATCACACGGGCCTGGGTTGTGACCCTGCGCGCAAAGTGCTGCTTCAGCTTTTCCTTCTGAGTGTCGTCTGTCATTACATCTCTAGCCTGTCACTTATTTCCGGAAGCTGGCCATCCTGCAGGGAGTATGGACGGGTTCCCCGCATGATCCAGAGTCGGCATGGAGACCGGTCCGGTTCGATTTTTATGATTGTAGAGCCTTCGCGGGCCCGCATAAGAGTCTATAGTGTTTTATGTTGTCGGCGTACGTGATGGTATGTAAATGTTTGTCATAGGACGCAAACAGGCTGCGGATATATCGCAGTCCAGACGGGTTTCAGCGCGTTGGCGCGGTGGGTCAGGGAATGCAGAATACCGAAGCGGAAGAGCGGAAACCACCTGATGGCGTAAAGGGCATTGTGTCGTTGCAACTGGTGTTGCTTGTTTTTGCCGGCGGTCTGATTTTGATGCTGCTGGTGACAACAGTGGCCATCGGTTTTGTCGGTTTTCGCGATCATATGGTGCAGGAGCTGGAAAATCATGCCAACGATGGCGCCGTGGCAGTTGGGCTATCGTTATCCAACGCCATAGACGGCAATGATCGGGTTGCCGCAAGCTCGTTGATTGACGCGACATTTGATAGCAGCCGTTATCTGAAAATCCGTTATGAGAATATCGCGAAGGGCTTTGTTATTGAGCGCGAAGCGGCACTGATCCCCCCCGGCATACCGGAATGGTTTGTTCAGCTTATAAAATTACCTTCCGACGACTTTCGTAAAACCGCGCAGGTTGTCAGGGGCTGGCAGCAGCTTGGCACGGTGACGGTGAGCAGCCATCCTGCCCAGGGCTATGTTGTGTTGTGGCTCGTCATGCGCCAGTTGGTTTTTGTGGCGCTGATTATCGGAGCCGCCGCTTTGCTTTTACTCTGGCTGATCTTGCGCCGGACCTTGCGCGCACTGACCAATCTCGAGGTGCAGGCGCAAGCCATCAGCAAGCGGAATTTCCGGGCTCGCGCGCCTGCTGCCGGAACGAGGGAATTGGCAAAGGTTACCCTGGCAATGAATCAGATGGCGAATGACCTCGGTCAGTTGTTCGAAGGTCAGGCCAAACTGATTCAGCATCTGCGTAAAATCAATAATGAAGACTCGGCCACCGGGTTGGTGAGCCGTCGGGCGTTTTATCAGCGGGTGCGCACCGAAGTGGACTCAAAGGATATCTATCAGCGTGGGGTTATCGCGCTGATCCAGCTAGGCGAGTTTGGGCAGTTTAATCATGAGTACGGCCGCAAACAGGGCGATCTGGTTTTACGGCAGATCGCCGAGCCGATCCGGGCGTTTGTGAGGCAGTATCCGGGCTCATTTGCGGGACGTCTTAACGGGGCGGAATTCGGTATCTTTTTGCCCGGCGTAACGGCGGTCGATGGCCATTTCTGGCTGGAAGAGTTAATCAAAACCCTGGATGGCGTTTATTCGGATTCAGCTACAGGCCTTGAAGTGGCTGTATATGCCGGTGTGGCGGTTGTGACCGAGGCCAGCGATGTCGATTCCCTGCGTGCCGCGTGCGACGAGGCGCTGCTGGTTGCGCGCGCCGGAGCGGTGACCCGCTGTGTTCTGCATGAAGCGGATGGGCCCGTTGCTAACGGTCCCGCCGACTGGCAGGCACTGCTGGTTGATGCGATTGATAATGAGCGCATTATGATGCTGTTCCAGCCGTTGGTGAGGGCGAGTGACGGTCAGGTGCGTCTTTATCAGGTTCAGTCCCGACTTGAAGTCGATGGTGAATGGGTGCCCGCCAGTGTGTTTTTGCCGATGACGGAGCGGTTCCGGCTGATGGCCCGTCTCGACCGGTTGGTGCTGGTGCGGGTCCTGAAGTTGTTGGAAACGCATCCCGATATGAATTTTGGCATGACGATAGGGTCCAGTGCCGTTGCGGATGCCGCCTTCCGCGAGCACCTGCAGTCAGAACTCACCAGTGCGGGGGCTTTGGCGCGCAGGCTCTGGTTCAACGTGCCGGAAGCGGCGGTTTATCACCACCGGTCAGATGTTGGTGCGCTGGTGGGCATGCTGAGGCGTATCGGCGGCAGGCTGATTGTTGACAGGTTTGGTGTTGGTGGAGCGCCGTTCAGCTATCTGCGTAATCTGTCTTTCCAGGCGTTGCGTATTGATGCGAGCTTCATACGCCACGTCGATTCGATTCCGGATAATCGTTTTTATGTTGAGTCTATTGTACCCATCGCACACAGCCGGGGTGTTGAGGTCTTTGTTGCGGGTGTTGAAACTGCGGCAGAGTGGCATGAGCTGGTGAAGTTGGGTATTGATGGGGGAACCGGTTACCATCTGGCCCGTCCGGTAGAACAATTATAGTAACCTGAACGACAGCTATCTGATTGGCGCAGCAAAATTGACGTCGCACAAAGGCGTGCCGGCATTGTCTGGATTGACCCTGTTTCGGTCGCCAATGATAAAAAACGAACCTCTGATTAAGGTGCAGCCCTATGTTAAGTGGAATAAAACGCTTTTTTAAAGAGCGAAAAGAGGATGCCCAGGATTATCTGGGAGGCGGCAAGGTAGCCAAAACCCTTGGCGTATTGTTCGTTATTTATTTGTTGGTGGCAGCGGTACTCGGGATTATCTGGAGTTCCGAGCCTGACGTGTTCCCCGTGCGAGCGGAGGCTGCGAAAACAGCAAAAGACATGAACCGTGAGCTGGTCACCGGCTTCACGACCACCTCGACGTTGATTCAAATGACGGAAACGCTGCTGAATAAGTCTGGCGGCTATATTACCAACGACATCATGCCTCCGGGGTTATGGATGGATAACATGCCGCACTGGGAATACGGTGTGCTGGTCCAGGTTCGCGACATGGCACGTGCGATGCGCAAGGATATGAGCCGTTCCCAGAGTCAGTCTTCGGAAGATCCTGATCTGACGGTAGCTGAGCCGCAACTGCATTTTGATAATGGTAGCTGGGTGCTGCCATCGACCGAGTCGGAATATCGCCGCGGTGTTGCGGCATTGAGGCGCTATCTCGACCGGCTGTCGAACCCCCAGCAACCGCAGGCACAGTTCTATGCGCGGGCTGACAACCTCAATAACTGGCTGGGAGATCTCGAGACCCGTCTGGGCAGCCTGTCCCGCAAGCTCAGCGAAAGCGTCGGCAAGCAGACCGTTGGCGAAAGCGGCGACGAGATGGTCAGCGATCCCAAAGACAAGAGTTATGAATCGGTCCAGACCCCCTGGACCGAAATCGACGACGTGTTCTACGAGGCACGTGGTACCGCATGGGCGTTGCTTCACATCTTCCGCGCCATCGAAGTGGATTTCCGCGAGGTGCTGATCGACAAGAATGCGCTGGTCAGCGTCAGGCAGATCATCGTCGAGCTTGAGGGCAGTCAGGAGCCGATGTGGAGTCCGGTGATTCTCAATGGCAGTGGCTTCGGGTTCCTTGCGAACCATTCGCTGACGATGGCGTCGTATCTCGCCAGAGCAAACTCGGCTGTCGTTGATCTGAGGAAGCTACTGGATCAGGGCTGATCCAGTCGTACCTCGGGTTATTTCGCCCAATAAAAAAGCAGCCGGCGTAAACCGGCTGCTTTTTTGCGCTGATTCAAAAAGAATCGTGTGCTGGCAATATCAGTCTTTGCTGTACGCCGCAATGGAAGCTTCGATCGCTTTGCGAGCGGCTGCGGCGTTATCCCAGCCCTGAACCTTGACCCACTTGCCAGCTTCCAGATCCTTGTAGTTTTCAAAGAAATGCTGGATCTGGTTACGGAGCAGTTCCGGCAGGTCCTCAACGTCCTGAATGTCCTTGTACTGCGGTGTGACCTTGTCGTGGGGGACTGCTACCAGCTTGGCGTCACCGCCGGCTTCGTCTTCCATGTTCAGGACGCCGACGGGGCGGCAGCGGATTACGCAGCCGGGCATTACCGGGTAAGGGGTCACAACCAGAACGTCCAATGGATCGCCGTCGTCCGCCAAAGTGTTGGGGATGAAACCGTAATTGGCAGGGTAGAACATTGGCGTCGCCATAAAACGATCAACAACAACCGCTCCCATGTCCTTGTCCACTTCATACTTGATGGGGGAGGATGCGTTGGCCGGGATCTCGATCAGAACATTGATGTCTTCAGGAGGGTTCTTGCCAGGCGGAATCATGTCGAAATTCATGGGGCGTCCTTAAGTTTAAAGTGTCCAACGGCGATCATATGATCATAGGTTAACCGCTGATCAGAGTAGAGTGGGCTAGATTATACCTGTCGTCGCGCAGGGGTGAAAACTACATTTAGTGTAGGTTCAGGCTTCGGCATGACAGTACGGTCATGTTGGAATCCGCCACTGTGCTACATTTATAGGGTCTGTCCGTGTGCCGGGTCCGGGTCGTGTGTGAAACGCCTCGGTCACGGGATGTCAGGCTTCGCACGAGAACCGGCGTACCGGGTGCTGATCGCAAGTCGCAACGTTGCAGGGTGTAATGGCGCGTCTTCGAGGGTTGCCTGAGGTACCTTTCCGGATCTACCCACGTAAGGAGAGATGTTATGGAAGCGAAATCGACACAAGAAGATTACAGGCATGTAAAAGAAGACCTTCAGTTGTTGCGTGACGATCTGGCAAAACTGACGAAAGCGGTGGCTGATGGCCAGAAAGGCAATATCAGTAACCTGCGGGAGGAAATCCGCAAAGAAAGCCGTGATGCCCTCAAGCATGCGCGTGAGCGTGGAGATGAGGCTTTGACCAAGGCTCGCGATGCGGGCAGCAAGGCAATACACGACGTTGAGCATAAAATCGAGGAACGCCCCTTCCTGAGTGTTGTGATTGTTTTCCTCGTCGGGCTGCTGGTCGGCAAGTTGCTTGATCGTTGAATATGATGTCATCTGAAGACATTAAGGCACTGGTACGCAAGGCGCTGGGCGCTGTCATAGGGTTCGTGCTTGCATTTGTGTTACTCAGTGCCTTGTTGATTGGCGGCTTTGTGATGTTGTTGAAGGCTGCCAGCCTGGGGCTGACGCCCTGGGTGGGCGAGGCGGGTGCGTACGGTATTACCGGCTTCGCCTGTGTTTTGCTGTTGGCTTTCTTTTTCTATCGGATGCTTAAAAGTCCGGCGAAGAAATCCGGCGATAGTGAGTCGGGTTCAGGTGGTAAGTCATTCTCTCCCGTTGACGCTTTTCGCAAACTCATCATCAACAATCCCTGGGAAGCCGTGCTGACGTCATTTGCTTTGGGCGTGACGGAACAGAGCGATCCCCGCATGCGGCAGTTTCTGATCCAGAGTGGTTTGGCATTTTTGAAGGCGGCCAACGCGATGGATGATGGCGAACCGGAAAACGATGACGCCACCGGATCGGGCGACGGCGTTCCGGAAGATACCGCACAGGGCGCTAACGAAGCACCCTCGCAAAACACGGCGTAGGCGTCTGGGGCCCGTAATCTCAAAGCCCCATTTGCTTGCTGATCAATTCCTTCATTATTTCGGTTGTGCCGCCGCCTATGGACAGCAGTTTGCCATCCCGGTGCAGACGCTCAACCATCGCCTCGCGCATATATCCCATGCCGCCGTGGAGCTGAATAGCTTCTCTTGTCACGTCCTCGCAGACCTGCGCTGCAAAATTCTTGGCCATGGCCACCTGCTTGATCGGGTTTTTGCCAGCTTGCATCAATGCTGCGCAGCGGTAGGTGTATTCCCGCGCGATATCGACTTGCGTGGCCATCTCGACCAACTTGTGCCGGGTGACCTGAAAGCCGGAAATTGATCGGCCGAAGGCCTCCCGCTGGCGGCAGTATCTGATGGATGTTTCCAATGCGATCTCTGCTGTCATGTAACCCATGATGGCCAGCATCAACCGTTCGGAGAGAAAGTTCGTCATGATGGCGATGAACCCGGCGTTCTCAGCGCCGATCAGCCGGTTGGCCGGTACTCTGCAGTCCTCGAAGAACAGCTCCGCGGTGTCACTGGCCCACCAGCCCATTTTGCGAAGTTTACGACCACGAGTGAAGCCGGGTGTGTCACGATCGATCAAAAGCAGGCTGATGCCGCCGTGCCCCTCACTGCCTGTGCGCACGGCGACGGTGTAATAGTCTGCTCTGTGGCCGCTGGTGATAAAGGTTTTGGCCCCATTGACCACGTATTCGTCGCCATCGCGTACCGCGCGGGTTTTCAGGCTCGCCACGTCGGAGCCACCACCAGGCTCGGTCACGGCCAGCGCAATGATTTTCTCACCACGCAGAACTGCGGGTGCAATGGCATCCCGAACGTCCGGTCGGGCCCACTTCACAACTGGCGGTAGACCGATATCAATCGAGCCCAGGCCGGCGACCAGGCCGCCGGATGTTGAGCGCATCAGCTCCTCGCTAAGCGCGACCTTCAGGAAAATATCGCCCTCGCTATGCCCGCCCAGTGATTCAGGGTAACCCGCGCCGAGCAGGCCAGCCTCGCCGGCAAGCGTATAGAGTTCGCGGGGGAACTCGCCGGCTTCTTCCCAGTCCTCTATATAAGGGCTGACATGAGTGGCGATGAACTTGCGGGCGGTCTGGCGAGCCTGTTCATGTGTGTCGTTGAAGTAAGCCGTGTCCATGGATCTCACCTGTGTTGATGTAAGGCATGAAGCAGTGTCTGATAAATCGAAAAACCAAGCAAGCGCTTGGTTAAAAAGTTGATCTGGATCAGGTTAGCTATGGTTAGGTAACATCCAGCTGGATAGAGTGAGGCGCGCTCAGGGTAGACCAACGTGCTGTTTGCGCTGATATGCTATATGTATTTACCCACATAACAGTGGTATCCAGGTGGACTCAGGTCCCAGTTTCACTTCCTGGACAATGCACAGGGAGATCCAGGTATGAAGATCAAAAAGGTGCTCATCGCCAATCGTGGTGAGATCGCCGTCAGAATAGCCCGGGCCTGCCAGGAGTTGGGCGTCAAAGCTGTCGCCATATACTCCGAAGCAGACCGGTATTCGTTGCATGTCAAAAAGGCCGATGAAGCGCACTGCATCAGCGCTGATCCGTTAACCGGCTATCTCAACCCCCATCATATTGTGAATCTCGCGGTTGAGACCGGCTGCGATGCGTTGCATCCCGGTTATGGTTTTTTGTCTGAGAACGCAACGCTGGCTGCGGTCTGCAAGGAGCGGGGAATCCGTTTTATCGGTCCCTCGTCTGAAGTTATTGCATCAATGGGTGACAAGACTCACGCGCGTCAAACCGCAGTTAACGCGGGTGTCCCGGTTACCCCGGGCTCCGACGGTAACCTCGAAGATATCGAGGATGCGGTCAAGCAGGCTGAATCCGTGGGCTATCCGGTGATGCTCAAGGCAACATCCGGTGGCGGCGGCCGCGGTATCCGCCGTTGTGACGACGAAGCGGCGCTGCGGCAGAATTTCGAACGGGTTATTTCCGAAGCGACCAAAGCGTTTGGCAGCGCCGACGTGTTTCTGGAAAAGTGCATCGTAAACCCGCGCCATATCGAAGTGCAGGTTTTGGCAGACAGCCACGGTAACGCCATTCACCTGTATGAGCGCGACTGCTCCATCCAGCGCCGTAACCAGAAACTGATCGAGCTGGCGCCATCACCGCAGATGACCGATGAGCAGCGTCATTATATTGGTGAGCTGGCGGTTAACCTGGCGAAGGAGTGCGGTTACGAAAACGCCGGTACCGTTGAGTTTCTGCTTGATGACAAAGACGATTTCTACTTCATGGAAATGAACACCCGGATCCAGGTGGAGCACACCATTTCCGAACAGATCACCGGGGTTGATATCGTCAAGGAGCAAATCCGCATTGCAGCGGGCAAACCGCTGAAGTACACCCAGGATGAAATCAGCTACCGGGGCTTTGCGGCGCAGTTCCGTATCAATGCAGAGGATCCAAAGAACAACTTCCTGCCGAGCTTTGGCCAGATCAGCCGCTACTACTCGCCCGGTGGGCCCGGTGTCAGAACCGACGCTGCGATCTATACCGGCTATGAGATCCCGCCCTATTACGATTCGATGTGCGCAAAGCTGATCGTGTCCGCGATGGACTGGGAGGAGCTGCTTGAGCGTTCGCGCCGGGCGCTTAACGACATGGGGATCTACGGTATCAAAACCACGATTCCGTATTACCTGGAAATTCTCGGCCATCCGGAGTTCCAGGCTGCCGATTTCAACACCGGCTTTGTTGAAGCCCATCCGGAATTGACCCAATACAGCATCAAAAAGCGTCCAGAGTCTCTGGCAGCGGCCCTTGCGGCTGCCATTGCGGCTCAGGCCGGACTCTGACGGGAGATAGATATGACCAAGCGCAAGATTGAAATCACTGATGTTATTTTACGGGACGCCCATCAATCCCTGATCGCCACTCGCCTGCGTACGGAAGACATGCTTCCGGCCTGTGAGAAGTTGAACAAGGCGGGTTACTGGTCACTGGAGTGTTGGGGTGGCGCGACATTCGACAGCTGTGTTCGCTTCCTCAAGGAAGACCCTTGGGAGCGTCTGCGTGAGCTGCGCAAGGCACTGCCGGATACCCGGCTGCAAATGTTGCTGCGAGGCCAGAACCTGCTGGGCTACCGCCATTATGCTGACGACGTGGTAGAGGCCTTTGTCCAGAAAGCGGCCGAGAACGGAATTGATGTATTCCGCATTTTTGATGCGCTGAACGATGTTCGCAATCTGGAAACCAGCATCAAGGCCGTCAAGAAAGCGGGTAAGCATGCCCAGGGCACTATCTGCTATACCGTCAGCCCGGTTCACAATACCGAGCTGTTTGTGAAGCAGGCAAAAGCGATGGCCGACATGGGGATCGACAGCATCGCCATCAAGGATATGGCCGGCCTGCTGACGCCCACCGCCACCAGTGAGCTGGTCAAGGCGTTGAAAGATACGCTGTCGCTGCCGGTCTTCCTGCACTCGCATGCGACTTCCGGCATGGCGTCCATGTGTCAGTGGGCGGCCGTCGAAGCCGGTGTTGATCATATTGATACCGCATTGTCAGCCTTTGCCGGTGGTACCAGCCATCCGCCGACAGAATCCATGGTGGCAGCGCTGAAAGATGCCGGTTACGACGTGGATCTGGATCTTGAGATGCTGGATGAGCTGACCCATTACTTCCGCGATGTGCGCAAGAAGTATCACCAGTTCGAAAGCGACTACAACGGCGTGGATACTGCGGTGCTGCTGTCCCAGGTGCCGGGCGGCATGATGTCCAACCTGGCGAACCAGCTCAAGGAGCAGGGCGCGCTCGACAAGATTCGCGATGTGTTTGCCGAGATTCCTCGTGTGCGTGAAGACCTCGGGTTCCCGCCGCTGGTCACGCCTACCTCTCAGATCGTGGGCACCCAAGCCGTTATCAACGTGCTGGCCGGCAAGCGCTATGACAACATTACCAACGAAGTGAAGAAGTACCTGCAAGGTTGGTACGGTGCCGCGCCTGGTGTTGTGAATGCGGATCTGCAGAAACGTGCCGTTGGCAATGAAGACCTGATCGACGAACGTCCTGCCAACCTGATCAAGAACGAATTCCACAAGATCAAGGAAGAAGTAGGCGAGCTGGCAGAGTCTGAAGAAGACGTACTGACCTACGCCATGTTCCCTGATCAGGCGCGTCAGTTCTTTGAGCAGCGTAAAGCCGGCACCCTGAAGCCGGAGCCGCTGGAGCCGGCACCTGCTGCCGGTGCGGGTGGCTCGATCTCAACCGAGTTCAAGGTTACCGTGCACGGTGAAACCTTCGATATCCAGGTCACCGGTGTAAGCCCGACGGCTGACGATGAGCGTCGTTTCTACATGACGGTCGACGGCATGCCGGAAGAGATCAGCCTGGAAACGGTTGGTGGCTTCGAACGCGAAGACGGCAGCGGAGGCTCCAAGCGAGGCAAGGCGTCGAAAGAAGGCCACGTCACCACGAGCATGCCGGGCAATATCGTCGATGTACTGGTCGGTGAAGGCGATACCGTTGAAGCGGGCAAGCCGGTGCTGGTCATTGAAGCGATGAAGATGGAAACCGAAGTGAAAGCGCCGGTTTCGGGCAAGGTCGTCGGCGTATTTATCGCCAAGGGTGACCGGGTCACGCCATCAGAAATTCTGATGGAAATCGAGCCTGCCTGATCGCGTTAACGTGAAAGGGTGCCTGCAAACCCCGCCAAAACGGCGGGGTTTGTCGTTCTGGTGTCAGCGTTTTATGGTTTCGACGCCATTGGCGGTGCCCAGCAGCAGAATATCTGCCGGACGCTGAGCAAACAGCCCATTGGTGACAACGCCGACGATATTGTTGAGCTGGCGCTCCAGTTCGATCGGGTTATCGATCTGCAGGTTGTGGACATCGATGATGATGTTGCCGTTGTCGGTAGTGACACCTTCACGATACACCGGATCACCGCCCAGCTTGACGATTTCCCGGCCAACATGGCTGCGGGCCATAGGGATAACCTCAACCGGCAGCGGGAAGCCGCCCAGCAGATCGACCCGCTTGGAGTCGTCGGCAATGCAGATAAAGGTCCGGGCAACAGCTGCGACGATCTTCTCGCGCGTCAGTGCTGCGCCGCCGCCCTTGATCAGCTCCAGCTGGCCATTGGCTTCGTCCGCGCCGTCGATGTAGTACTCAAGGCCGGTAACTGCGTTGAGGTCGTAAACCGGGATGCCGTGGCCTTTCAATCGTTCTGCGGTGGCGTCCGAACTGGCAACGGCGCCGTCGAACTCGGTTTTAAGCTCTGCCAGCAGATCGATAAAGCAGTTCGCCGTGCTGCCTGTGCCGACACCGATGACGCTTTCGCTGTCCAGTTGGGGGCGAATGGCATCAATCGCTGCCTTGGCAACGGCTTGCTTGAGTTCATCCTGGGTCATGACGTCCTCGCGGGGTCGGTGGTCGTTGATATGATGGGGCACTAGTATATCGGCGTAGCGGAGCGCCATACAGGGAAAGCTGTGCCCAATCCGCAAAACCGGCAACCAATACAGTCTTACCTCATGTCTGTATCTGGACGCGGGCCCCGGAAACTCCTTACACTCGAAGGCTTTTCGCAACCACTTCAATCGTCCGTAAAAATGGAATTGCTCTATGCCCCAGCGCTACATCAAAAAAATACTCGATGCCCGAGTCTACGATGTGGCGATCGAATCGCCGCTGACGCCCGCCCGAAATCTCTCCAAGCGGCTGAATAATCATGTTCTGCTCAAGCGGGAAGATTTGCAGCCGGTATTTTCGTTCAAGTGCAGGGGGGCCTACAACGCTATTGCCCAGCTCTCCGAAGAGCAGAAAGCCAAAGGGGTGATCTGTGCCTCTGCCGGCAATCACGCCCAGGGTGTGGCGATGGCCGCTCAGCAGCTGGATATCAAAGCGGTTATCGTGATGCCGCAGACCACGCCTGAGATCAAGGTGAAATCGGTTCGTGATCGTGGCGCCAAAGTGATATTGAAAGGTGATGCCTTCGACGAAGCCGCAGCGCATGCCAAAGAGCTGATGGACAAGCAGGGGCTGACCTATATTCCTCCCTACGACGACCCCGACGTGATTGCAGGGCAAGGCACTGTGGCGATGGAATTGCTGTGGCAGTTTACCAAGCCGTTGCATGCCGTGTTTATCCCGGTTGGCGGTGGCGGTCTGATTGCAGGTATGGCGGCCTACATCAAGTACCTGCGCCCGGAAACCCGGGTAATTGGTGTTGAACCGGAAGACTCCAATTGCCTTCAGGCGGCGCTGTCAGCTGGTGAGCGGGTCGTTCTTGATGAGGTGGGAATCTTCGCGGATGGTGTCGCAGTCAAACAGATCGGCGAGCACACCTGGGATATCTGCAAGGATTGTGTCGATGAGGTGATCACCGTGTCGACCGACGAAATCTGCGCCGCGATCAAGGATGTTTTTGATGATACCCGTTCGATTTGCGAGCCAGCGGGTGCCCTGTCCGTTGCGGGAATCAAGAAATATGTCCAGCGTGAAGAAATTCACGGGCAAAACCTTGCGGGTGTGCTCAGTGGCGCCAACATGAACTTTGATCGGTTGCGCTATATCTCTGAGCGCACTGAAATCGGTGAGCAGCGCGAGGCGATTCTTGCGGTCACGATTCCGGAGCGTCCGGGCAGCTTCAAGTCGTTCATCAACGCCCTGCATAAACGCAGCATCACCGAGTTTAACTACCGTTATTCGGATAGCGGCGATGCGCGGATATTCGTTGGTATTCAGATCCAGTCTGGCGGCCTTGGGCGCGATGAGCTGGTAAGCGATTTGCGGGAAATTGGATACGGCGTAATCGATCTGACCGACAGTGACCTGGCGAAGCAGCACATCCGCCATATGGTGGGCGGTCATGCGCCGACTATTGCCAATGAGCGAGTGTTTCAGTTCGAGTTTCCGGAGCGCCCCGGCGCGCTGCTCAAGTTCCTGATGTCACTTGGCACTCGCTGGAATATCTCCATGTTCCATTACCGCAATCATGGCTCGGCCTACAGTCGTGTTTTGATGGGGGCGCAAGTTGAGGATGACGAACTTGCCGCATTTGGCAAGATGCTTAGCAAAGTCGGATTCCGGTACGAAGATGTTACCGATAATGAAGCCTATCGGCTTTTTCTTGGCAACGGAAACGGTGACTGACAGCTTCGGCTTAGTCGGCGCTCAGCGTTAACAGAAGGCGGGGCGGAAACGTGCAAGGAAGCGCTTTCCGCCCCGCCTTTTTTATGAAGCATCTGTAATCTGTCAAAAATTGTAATGCGACAGTTACCTGATATTATTTACCTCAATTCTATATATAAAAAATAACCATATGATTGTTGTTGACATTTATTGACTCGTTTAATGTCTTCAGTGTAATCAGATCTTTGGTTATGCAAACAATAAAGCGGCGTATCGCCGTCTCGTACATTTGGGGGAAGTGATCAATGGAACGAAAGCCTGACGTCATCCGGGCGCTCGTTTTTCTGTTCGTGATTGGTTTGGCTGTGACCGGGATTACCTCGCTGCAAGCGTCGGAGCCCCGTTCAAATAAAGTCAGTGTTATCGAGTCTACGTTCGCGCCTATGGGTGATCATCAAAACTGATCGCCCGCATCTTGCTGAATCTGAAACGCTTGCCGCCCCTGTCTTTGGGGTGGTCAGGCTGTCCCCGGTCAAGTGTATTCGCCTGCCAGTCGGGTTGAGTCACTGTCTTTAACCGCGTATTAGCCTCTCTTCTTTGTCTAACCTTAATTCTGAATCAAATCTCTTTTGATTGTTCCGGGTGACTTTCGGCTCGACAGCGTCTGTTGTGGTGTCGTAATTGCTACCTGGGTTTGCTGTATGGAGGTTTGTTGCGGGCTATGTCTTCGCAGGCTGGCGTGACGAATGCAGTCGATAGTGGCCAACAAAAAGGCGACGATAGTCAGCGCGCAGCTTTGTGTTCTGTGGATGACAGGTCACTTCGCGGGATGGGGTAATAATCGCATCCATAGGAACATCCCAGCTCGCAATGGGGAGATCGGCTACTTGCTGAGCATCGTGCGCCAGCCCTATCAGCCGCGGAGGGCGTGATGTTTCCCGGCGCTTGAATGCAAATGTCCGGTCGTAGAAGCCGCCACCCATGCCTAATCGCCCTCCACTTAGATCAAACCCCACCAGCGGCATCAGTACCGCATCCAGGGCCCATGGGGCGCGCCGCTTTCCGTTGCGGGCGGAAGGCTCGGGAATACCGAAGCGATTGGGCGAAAGCGCTGTTCCCGGCCCGTAATGATAAAACCATAACTGATTGCCGAGCACCGGGTGCAATACCGGCAGGTACACATGAATGCCGCGGCGTCGTGCTTCGGTGGTGAAATCCCGCGGATCGATTTCGCCATCATTGGGCAAATAAAGGCCGATATGCCGGGCTTTCGATGTCGAGAAATGGCGCATCAGCTGTCGCGCGAGTGCGCGGGATGCCTGGCGTTGTTGCTGGCGCGTCAGATTCCGGCGGCGCTGGCGAAGAATGCGACGGAGCTGACGGCGATCCGACAAGGCAGCGACGGGCTCTCGATTCATCGGAAGTGACTGGATAGCAGGAGTGTGGAGGTTATCGGCATGAAAGAAGCTTCCCGGGATGCCGTTATCGGATGTAGCCCTTGAACCCAAAAGTTCAAGGTGGTGGCCGCTGTGACATATTAGGCTTTCCCCTACGTGGGGGACATGCTCACAATGCCCTGAAGTAGCCACCTGGGTATTGCGCATCGGCTCGAGGACGAATCCGACCAGCGAACAACCCAGGAAGTGATTCCATTATACGGGGTATACCGGGGCCAGATGCAAACCGGATATGGCGCCATTCAGAAATCTTAATAATCCGGACGGCATATCAGCAGCTTAGCTGCCTGATTTTTTGTTCAGAACATCGTCAAGCCGGCTGTCCATTCGGCGCAATACCGATGAAGCGCCATCCGAAACCGTGCTTTGCTCAAGCAAATCATGGGTAATGTTCAGCGCTGCCATCACTGCAATCCGTTCAGTACCAAAGACTTTGCCGCTGGCACGGATCTCACGCATTTTGCTGTCCAGGTGCCGGGCAGATTCCTGCAGTGCGCTGCGGGCTTCGTCCGGGCAGGCGACAAGGTATGACTTGTCGAGGATGTTGACTTCAACCGTGGTGGGTTTCTCGGGCATTAGTGTTGCTCCAGTGCTCTCAGTCGGCCAATCATGGCTTCAATTTTGTTACGGGCCAGGTCATTTTTCTGGATGAGCTGTGAACGTTCGCGGTTCCAGTCATCCTGGGACTGGCGAATGGCCGAGTTTTCCTGCTCGAGTTTCTCGCAGTGCGCGATCAGACGGTCCACCTTATCGGCGAGTGCTTGCAATTCTGACTGATCCATGGCGATTTCTACTTCCCGGAGGCGACGATTTCATTGGTTTTATAGATATAAGAGTTAACCAAGTGTTCCCTAACTATAAATGCGCCTTCTAAAGGGGTCAATTTGATGACCTTGCAGTCCGTTCATGATTGTCGTATGAGGCGACGATGGTGCCTTGAACAGGTAAGTCGGCCTGAGCGTGCGGCTTCAAAAGCGATCAACTTTGGCCGATGCCAATTGATCGCCTGAATGCTAGGATAGTGCTCCATTTCACAGACCAGCAGACGCGCGGATTCATGACCGAGAATACCAGCACATCACCTCAAGATTTCGAAGCCTGGGCCAATATTTACGCCACCCACAAAGCGTTCAGTCACCCGTCCGAGTTGCACGGTGCCTTGTGCGGAAGGCTGTCAGCCGGTGGCCGGCTGTCACCGGATGACTGGCTGGCACTGGCTTGCGAACAGATGGGCGTTGCGCCCGAATCTGCTGATTCGTCTTCTGAACTGGCCGATTTCATGATCAGTGCTTACGACCTGACGTTGTCCCAATTACAGGCAACAGACCTGACGTTCAGCCCCTTGTTGCCCGATGATGAATACGAGCTGGACCAGCGTCTGCAGGCTCTGTCAGCCTGGGTGCGTGGGTTTCTGGAAGGGATGGCCGTGATGGCGAGCCGGGAGTTGGGCGAAGCCTCTGGTGATATTCGTGAACTGGTTGAAGACCTGGTAGCGATCAGTCAGGTTTCCCAGGGCGAAGCCGACAGCGAGGAAGGCGAGCAGCAATACATCGAAATCATGGAGTACGTGCGGGTCGGCACCATGACGGTGTTTACTGAGTTTAATCCGCCGCCTGCGCCGAAAAACAAAACACTGCACTGATTGCGAGTCGCGAAAGCCTCAACCGGAGTATCTCTTATGCTGATGCCGATTAAAGAGTTTGCCAGCCGCCGGAACAAGCTGATCGGGCATATGGCGCCTGACAGCATTGCCATTATTCCCTCGGCGCCGGAGCGGGTGCGGAACCGCGACGTGTTGCATCCATTCCGGCAGGACAGCGACTTTTTCTACCTTACCGGTTTCGATGAGCCGGAAGCGGTGCTGGTGCTGATTCCTGGCCGGGAGCATGGCGAGTCAGTGCTGTTCTGCAAGGAACGCAATCCTGAAAAGGAGCTGTGGGACGGTTATCTGACGGGCCCGGAAGGCGCGATCGAAAAATTCGGCCTGGACGATGCGTTTCCGGTTGTCGATATTGATGAGATTCTGCCGGGAATGATTGAGGGTCGTAGCCGCGTTTATTACCCGTTGGGACGTGACAAGGCGTTCGACAGTCAGGTCATGGAATGGGTGCAGACGATTCGGAGCAAGGTGCGCACCGGTGCCCAGCCGCCAGGGGAGTTTGTTGCACTTGAGCATACGCTGCATGACCTGCGGCTGTACAAGAGCCCAGCGGAAATAAAGGTGATGGCAAAGGCGGGCGAAATCAGTGCCGAGGCCCATTGCAACGCCATGAAAAAAGCAGCGCCCGGTGTTTATGAATACCAGCTCGAGGCCGAGCTGATTCATACCTTCATGACTCGCGGCACCAGGAATACAGCCTACCCGTCGATTGTGGGTGGCGGTCGCAATGGCTGCATTCTGCACTACATCGAAAACAGCGCACCGCTGAAAGATGGCGACCTGGTGCTGATTGATGCCGGTTGTGAGGTTGAGAACTATGCCTCGGACATTACCCGCACTTTTCCGGTGAACGGCAAATTTTCCGAACCACAGCGAGCACTTTATGAAGTGGTGCTGTCGGCTCAGTATGCAGCGATCGATGCCGTGCGTCCCGGCAATCACTGGAATCACTCCCACGAAGCGGCGCTGCGGGTACTAACCCAGGGGCTGATCAATCTCGGGCTACTCTCCGGTTCGCTTGAAGACGCTCTGGAGCAGGCATCCTACAAGCCGTTCTTCATGCATCGCACCGGCCACTGGCTTGGCCTGGATGTTCATGATGTCGGCGATTACCGGGTGGGTGAAGCCTGGCGCCTGCTGGAACCTGGCATGGTGCTGACGGTTGAGCCGGGTCTGTACATTGCCCCTGATAATACCGATGTTGATGAGAAGTGGCGGGGTATTGGTATCCGCATTGAAGATGATGTGGTGGTCACCAAAGATGGCTGCCGGGTGCTGAGCGAAGGCGTGCCCAAAACCATCGACGATATCGAGGCCTTGATGGCGCGATGAGCGATCATCCCGGCGTAAGACTGAAGCAATCGGGGCGTTGCCCCGGCAAGGATGCCTGTTTTGGCTGAATTCGATACCGATATTCTGATCGCCGGCGGTGGACTGGCCGGTGCGACACTGGCGCTGGCGCTCAGTCGTGCGCTACCGGAATGCCGTACGACAGTTGTCGAGTCTTTTCCCCTGTCGCCGGATGCCCTGCCGGATACCTATCAGCCCAGTTATGATGCCCGCTCGACGGCGCTCGCCTGGGCGTCCCGGAATATCTATGAAGCATTGGGCCTTTGGCCCGATCTGGCCCCTTACGCCACGCCGATCCAGCGAATTCACGTTTCCGATCGCGGCCGATTCGGCGCGACCCGCATGTCCTGCGACGAGCAGGGCGTGCCGGCGCTGGGTTATGTCGTCGATAACCGCTGGATGGGGCTGTCGCTGATGCGCGCCTTGCTGGGGGAGTCTGCAGTGCAGTGGCGGGCGCCAGCTGAAGTCGTGGATGTCACGCCCATGACTGAAGGCGTTTCGGTGGTGGTCAGTGAAGGTGGCGAGCAAACCTCAATGACCGCTCAGTGTCTGGTTGTCGCCGATGGTGGTCGCTCGGGACTACGGGAGAAGCTCGGCTTCAATCCTGATCATACCCACTACGATCAGCACGCCCTGATCGCCAATGTGTCGACGGCGAATCCGCACGAATTCAGAGCTTACGAACGGTTTACTGATACCGGCCCTATGGCGTTGCTGCCCCGGGGGAATCCGCAGCGGGCGGGGCATGAATCAGCATTGGTCTGGACGCTGTCCGGCGATGATCTTGAAGAGGTGCTGGCGGCATCCGATGAAGAGAAATGCCGGCGTTTGCAGGCGCGGTTCGGCTGGCGTCTGGGGCGATTCAATCGGATCGGTGAGTGCAGTCATTATCCACTGACACTGACGACCGTAGCAGAGTCGGTGCGCCCCGGCATTGTGCTCGTTGGTAATGCAGCGCACACGCTCCATCCCGTCGCCGGTCAGGGATTCAATCTGGCGCTGCGAGGGTTGATGACTCTGGTTGATCAACTCCGCATAGCTTCGGACAAAGGCATCCCGTTGGGGAGGCTGGACGTATTACAGGCCTATCAACTGACTCATCGAGAAGATTGGCAGCAAACAGTGCGTCTGTCGGACTCGTTGATTCAGATCTTTGGCGCAGAGTCATCGTTACTGGGGGCGGCAAGGGATGCCGGGCTGGTCGGGCTTGATCTGATGCCGGGTGCGCGTCGCTGGTTTGCGCGCCGGGCAATGGGGCTCGCAGCAAAGCGAACCGCCCCGCTAAAGAGCGTTGAACCGGAGGGAACCGGAACATGAATGGTAAACCGGACTATGACATTCTCGTCGTCGGCGGCGGTATGGTGGGCAGCACCGCCGCGCTAGGGCTGGCGAGACAGGGGTGGCGGGTCGGGCTTATAGAAGCCGCCACCTGGGATAGCCTCGCGGCACCCGTTGCGCCGATTAACAGCGTCACCGATTTTGAGCCGCGCGTCAGCGCCATCTCTGCTGCCAGCCAGTCGTTGCTCAAGCAGTTGGATGTTTGGCCTGCGATCGCAGGTGAGCGGCGCTGCGCCTACACCCGCATGGTGGTGTGGGATGGCGATGGTACAGGCCGCATTGCCTTTGATGCGAGTGAGCTGCAGGCCCCGGCGCTGGGAATGATCATGGAAAACCGGATTCTGATCCGGGGGCTTTTCCTCACGCTCCGTGCTAACGCGGTGGATGTACTCGATGGTGCTTCTGTATCCGGGTGGTGGGAAGAGGGCGCGCAAAGAGGCATCACGCTGGACAGCGGGCGTCGGCTCTCTGCATCGCTGATCGTGGCGGCGGACGGTCCCCAGTCGCGCCTGCGGCAATGGGCAGGCATGCCCACCCGTGAATGGGACTATGACCAGCAGAGTATCGTTTGCACCGTCGCAACCGCCCAGTCCCATGAGTTCACCGCCTGGCAACGATTTTCGAAAACCGGACCGTTGGCGTTTCTCCCGCTACAAACCGATGATGGCGCCACCCGTTTCAGTTCTATCGTCTGGTCTCAGGACACTCACGAAGCTCAGCGCTTGATGAGTCTTGATGACGAGGCTTTCGTGACCGAGCTCAATGCCGCCATTGAGCAACAGTTGGGAGCGATCCATGCGGTATCTGCCCGTCATGCATTCCCGCTTCGCCAGCGCCACGCCAAGGATTATGTCCGTCCGGGCATGGTGTTGATTGGTGATGCCGCGCACACGATTCATCCGTTGGCAGGGCAGGGGGTGAATCTCGGTTTCAGTGACGTACGGGTATTGTTGGAAGAGCTTGCTGTTGCGCGTGAAACGGGCAGGAGCCCGGATGAGCCTGCAATGCTGGCGCGTTACCAGCGTCGCCGGAAAGGCGAAAACATATCGATGATGGCGGCGATGGAAGGTTTCAAACGTCTTTTCGCCAATGAAGAGCTGCCGTTGCGCTGGCTGCGTAATGCAGGTATGCGTTTTCTGGATCGGCGCGGGTCCCTTAAAAACCGCATTGCAGCACAGGCAATGGGGTTGAATGTGACTGCGTCGGTAAACTCCCGTATTGATCCGGACACGCCACGGTTGTAGACTTTTTGCACAACTGAATATAGAGCCTCGGCTCCCGTGCGCAGGATGCGCACGCACTTTGAACATTCAAGGATGAAAACATGCCCCAGCCCACCGGCCTGCAGTTCACGGCCCGTCTCGGGTCTTTGCCGGATGACACCTTCGCGGTGGTCGAATTCGAGCTGACCGAAAGCCTCTCCGAGCTGTTCCATCTCAAGCTGGATCTGGCCAGTGCCTTTGATGATCTGGCGGTCACTGACGTATTGGATCAGGATGCCGAACTGGTGCTGTATCAGGACGGTGACGTTCTACGCCGTTTCCACGGCGTGGTGTCCTCTTTCAGCCGGGGCGATACCGGCCATCGCCGCACCCAGTACTCGGCTATCGTTCAGCCCGCCCTTTGGCGTTTAGGACTGATGCACAACAGCCGCATCTTCCAGCAGCAGACCACTGAAACCATCGTCCAGACCCTGTTGGATGAACGGGGTGTCGTCGACCGTACACTCAATCTCAAACGCCCTTCAGAAGAACGGGAATACTGCGTCCAGCACCGGGAATCCGATCTGGCCTTCGCCACCCGTTTAGCCGCCGAAGAAGGCTGGCATTACCGTTTTGAACACCGCCAGGGCGGGCATACCCTGATCCTGGCCGATCACCACCGGGAAGCGCCAGAGTTGCCTGAGGCCGGCTACAACGCCACTGCAGGCGGCAGCAGCCGCCAACCGGCGGTGTTCAGCTTCACACCTCAGGACACCGTCTCCGTCGCCAGCGTGGCGCTGAAGGACTACACCTTCAAAAACCCGGCCTATGCCCTGATGCATGAAACCAGTGGCGCTGATTTACCCCATCGGGACGACTACCAGCATTACGACTACCCGGGCCGGTTCAAACAGGATGCCAGTGGCCAACCTTTTACCGAGGCCACCCTCGACAGCCTGCGCAACCAGAGCCGCACCGCATCCGGCACCAGTAACCGGGCGGACTTTACCAGCGGCGCCAAATTCACGCTGAGTGAACACAGTGCTGACTCCCTCAACCGGGACTGGTTGATTACCAGTGTCACCCACAAGGGCACACAACCCCAGGCACTGGAAGAAGACGGCGGCAGTGGGTCCACCACCTACAACAACCGCTTCAGCGTCATTCCGGCCGACCGCACCTGGCGGCCCCAGTTAAAAGACAGCCAGCGTCCCCGTATGGATGGCCCGCAAGTCGCCATCGTCACCGGCCCCCCGGGGGAAGAAATCCACTGTGATACACACGGCCGGGTGAAAGTTCGGTTCCCCTGGGACCGTTACTCCAAGAACGACGACAACAGCAGTGCCTGGCTCAGAGTCTCCCAGGGCTGGGCCGGCGGCAGCTATGGGTTTATGGCCCTCCCGAGAATCGGTCACGAAGTCATTGTGTCCTTCCTGGACGGCGATCCGGATCAGCCGATCATTACCGGACGCACCTACCACGCCACCAACACCCCGCCGTATGAATTACCGGCCCACAAAACACGCACGACCTTAAAGACCCAGACCCACAAGGGCGAAGGCAGTAACGAACTGCGCTTTGAAGACGAAGCCGACAAAGAACAAATCTACGTCCATGCCCAGAAAGACCTGGACCTGCTGACCGAAAATGACCGCACCGAGGTGATTCACAACAACAGTCACCTCACCGTGGACAACGACCGGGTCAGCCATATCAAGACCAATGATCACAACACGGTGGATGGCGAGAAGCGGGAGAAGGTTGGCGGTGACAGCAGCCTGACTGTGGGCGGCACCTACCACCAGAAGAATGCCACCTCGATGCTCAGCGAAGCGGGCAGTGAAGTGCACTACAAGGCCGGCGCCAAGGTGGTGCTGGATGCAGGGGCGGAACTGACCATCGCCGCCGGTGGAAGCTTCATCAAGCTTGATCCGAGCGGTGTCACGCTCTCTGGTGCCACCCTGAAGATCAACTCCGGTGGCGCGCCCGGCAGTGGTTCCGGGCAGGGCGCGCAGGGGCCGGGTATGCCTCAGGATCTGGAAAAATTCGTGCATCAGGCGATTGCGCCGGCAATGCTGGCAGAAGTGCCTTTGACTGCGCCTCAGTTCGCCAACCTCCAGGCGGCGGTGCCTTTCTGCGAAGAGTGTGTGAAGTGTCGGGACGGCGTCTGCAATGTCTGAACCACTGACCTTCAGAGCTTCACTGGAAGCTGCGCTTGAACGTGTTGAAGCGAATAGTGCGAGTGGCGAAAGCGCGCGTATTTATCTGGTGCTGAGCGGCACCAGTCAGGCAGAGCCGGTACGTCATTTTTTCGATAAGGACGGCCTGACGGCACTGCCGCTTTATCTCGGCACGCCTTACGCAGGCTGGCAGCCCGTCATGCCGTATCTCGCAGAGATCAGTATGACCAGCCCCTTTGTTGACTGGATAGATAGCTGTGATGCGCCAGATTGGGGCTGGGCAGCTTTGTCCACTGAACCAATGGACAGCGTATTTGCCCATCTTCGAAGCCTGACCCAGATCACCATCGACAAAAGCGGTGCTGCCGGCAAAGCGGTGTTTTTCCGGCACTGGGATGCGCGCTTTCTGGCGCCTCTGTTCGACAGTCTCGACAGCGCACATCAAGCCGCTTTACTTGGGCCCGTTTCGTCATGGATTGCTCCGGACGGGAAGGAGAGGCTGCACCCGGCAGCGCCTGTTTATGATGGCGAAAAAGCCTTCCCCTGGTTTGTGCTGCCGCCGGCTGCCGAGCAGGCACTGGCGAGTCACTGCCGTGATGTGCTCGTTGACAACACCGTGGCCGCGCTCCACAAGGTTGAGCATTCACCGATTGCAGCCTATCCGGCGCCGGTTGCGCGCCAGAAGGTGCAGCGTCACCTGCGCCGGGTTATCGGCGACGGGCCAGTAACAGAGATTGATCAGACAACGCTGCAGACTCTGCAGCAACGCCTTCAGCAGGAAGCTGAGCGCACTCATTCAAGGTAAGGATTACCCATGGACACCACAGCAGCTGTCGCGAATGACTCGCAGACTGATTCGGTTAAACCGGACATCAATGCCCTGACCCGGGAGCTCCGGGAAGCCGTCGTCAATAACTATAACGACTGGAACGATGACTGGTTCAAGTCGATATTCCTGGGTCACGAGCAAGTGCTGGAGGTCAATGGTGAAAGCACCAGCGCCGCCTCTGACGACGATGAGGTGGTGTCATCAACGGTCGCTCCCTGTGAAGAAAAGCGTATTATTAAAATCGCGCACTTCCATGAAAACATAAAGAAAACGCCTATTCCTGAGACCCAGTTCGAGGTCCAGGAAAACGTAGGCACCTGGTACGGCGGCGACAGCTGGGAAACCGTAACGACCGGCGTTACCGATGCTAACGGACTTGCGGAAGTGACCGTAACGCCCGGCAAGGAATACCGGGTCGTTCTTTCCCCAAATATAACCAAAGCCGAAATGGACGCACTTTATGCGACCTATGACGGCTTTATCGAATCATGCAGCTCTGTGCTTCTGAACGCCTGGAACGGCGGTATCAGCGGTGAGTGGGATAGCTATATATCAATGGCAGGCCCGGCGCAGGCTGCCGAGATTCAAGCGCGCGCTCTGAATGGCCTGGCCGATGGTTTCACTAACATCCTTGATGACCTTCGCCGCATCTACGATGTGATCTGCGGCCTGATGGATTACGACTTTTCCGATATGCCAGACGACATGGCGGAGCAAATGGAGAAGCTCAAACAGGCCGATGACGCCTACCTGAAAGCCTGCCTTGTCGCCAATGATGAGATCTTCCTGTTCATTGTGATGTACACCATGCGTCAGTACTTTCGCATGCTGCCGCCGACGCAGCTGGCAGAGATGGCGGGCGAGTTGATAGGGCAAGTGCTGTTTGATGTGGTGGTCGGGCTGATCATCACCGGCGGTGCTGGTCTTGCGGCCAAATACGGCACGCGGATTGGCACCAAGGCGGCCGCCAAAGCGGTTGGCCGTGCCGGACGAGCCGCGCCTGACAACATGGGGCTGGGGCCGTTCCTGGCGAAGCTGGCAGAAGGCTTCCAGAAATACATGGACGACATCGGCACCAATCATCGTGCCATACAGGTGGCTGGTGACATGCCGCTGTCGACTGGCAATACACGCCGGGGTGCGGATTTTCAGGTTCAGCATGACACGGCTTATCAGTCCATGGCGGCGGATGATCACGGGCTGCCACTGCAATCATCAGGAAGGGATAGCACTTCCGTCAGCGAGCGCGCAGCCACCCCGCATGGGCCGGATGAGCCTTCGCCGTCAACCACTGATCAGGGCCGTGCCACCAAAGACAACGAATCAACAGAAACCTGTGCAGATCCCGTCAGCACAGTAACCGGCGAAGAATTGCTGGAACTGACCGATGCGCAACTGCCCGGGCCGATGCCGTTTGATTTCAAACGCCTTTACCGCTCCGGCAGTAGTGATCGCAAACTCACTATGGGTTACGGCTGGCGCCATAGCCTCAACCACAGCCTGAGCTTTGAGTCAGACGGAATTATCTGGCATGACCATGAAGGCAAGAACACGCATCTGCCGGCAGTCGACACCAACCCGTTTGCCAGTAATTCCCAGGCAGGCATGGCCATCTGGCGCGATGGCGATGACTACGTGGTTTGCGCCGGCGAAAAGCAGCCCCGCTATCACTTCCGGCGGGACGGCGATGCCGGGCTTCTGACCCGTATCTGCGATCGTTACGGCAATCAGCTTCATGTGGGGTACGACACCCATGGCCGGTTGCAGCAGATCATCAACGATGCCGAACAGGCGCTGGCTTTTGAGTATCAGGACAACACGCTGGTCGCGCTTACACGCCTGCATCGCAAGATTACCGACCATGGCTTGGTCTGGGTAAAGCTCCAGACAGTGTTCACCTACATCTATGACGACAATGGCGATCTGGTTGAAGCGACCAACGCCGCCGGTGAAACCGAGCAGTACGCCTTCGATAATCACATGCTGGTCCAACGCACGCTGGCGAGCGGCTATCGTTTCCATCTGGCATGGGACGAGGCCACACCCAAAGGGCGCTGCGTTCGCCAGTGGGGCGACACGGCCGAGATCGACACCCAATTTGATTGGGACGACGACCAACACACCTGCACCGTCACCTATGTGGACGGCAGCAAAGAAATCTGGCGCTACGATGGCGCGGCGCAATTGCAGGAGAAAACAGATCCTGACGGCGCTACCCATCTCAGCGAATACGATACCAGGGGCCGCCTGACCACCAGCGTTGATCCGCTGGGCGCTAAAACCACCTATCAATACGACGACGCAGGCAGGCTTGCCGCCAAAACAGGGCCAGACGGTGTGCCGGTCATGTTCTCCTATAGAAAGGGGCGCATCGCCGAAATTCATCGCAACGGCCAGACCTGGCAGTTCGATTACACCGCTACCGGCGATCTGTCTAAAGAGATCGATTCCCGCGGACGCCAGACCACCTATACCTATGACCGGCAAGGGCATCTCACCCGGGTGGATCTCCCGGATGCCCGTAAACACCTCTGGACCTGGAACAACAAAGGCCAGTTGCTGGACGAGCAAACCCCGACCGGCGCGATCTACAAATACCGTTACGACGAGTTTGGTCGCCTGCTGGCAAAAAAAGATGCCCGGGGCGCGATCACCCAGTATCGATATGATGCGGTTGGGCGGGTCATCGAAGAGCGACTCGCTGGTAACAAAACGCGCCAGTACAGCTACAACAGTTTTGGCAAGGTCACTCGTTTTATAGATGAAAAGGGCCGCGAAACCCGTTACGAATACGATCGCAACCTGCACCTGCTTAGCCGCCGCATCAACCCTGACGGCAGCCAGCTCAAATACCAGTACGATAATCACCGCTTCCTGCTGACCCGTATCGAAAACGAACGCGGCGAACAGTACGACATCGATTATTACCCCAATGGCCTGGTGCAGCAGGAAACCGCATTTGATGGTCGTCGCACGGCCTACGGCTACGATCTGAACGGCCATCTCACCGAAAAGACCGAGTTCGGTACTTCAACCGAAGCGCTGCAAACCACTCAGTATCAGCGGGATGCCCAGGGGCAACTGCTGACCAAAGTGCTGCCGGATGGCCGCGAAGTGCAGTATCGCTACGGCAAGGATGGTGAACTGGTCGCAGTGGATGATGGCAACTGGCCGCTGGCATTTCAGTACGACGCGCAAGGCTTGCTGAAAACGGAGCATCAGGGCTGGGCGACACTCAGTTATCAATACGATGCATTCGATCGCCTGAAAGGCATGACACTGCCTGACGGGCAGGCCGTTGCCTATCACCGTGATGGCCAGGGACAACTCGCCGGCATCGACCTGAACGGCCAGGTGCTGACCTGTCACCGCATGGCCGCCACCGGCGAAGAGCTGGAGCGAGAGCAGGGCGATCTGCTGAGCGCCTATGTCTATGACGATGAGGGGCGCCTGACCCAGCATCGCCTGCACCAGCAGCGCATCAAGGACATTTTCTACCAGCGTGATTATCAGTACGACGGCGCCGGCAATCTCAAATCAGTACAGGATACCCGCAAGGGCCTGCGGGAATATGTCTACGATCCCCGAGACCGCCTCACCGGCGTCCGTGGCGATGTCTATGAACAACTGATCCATGACCCCGCCGGCAACCTGCTGGAACAGACCCAGAGCCCGTCCCCGCAAAACAACGCCAACGTACAGGGCAACCGCCTGAACATGCACGGCGATTGCCATTATCGCTACGACGACTTTGGCAATCTGGTAGAAGAAGCGCGCGGTAAGGGCCAGAAGCTGGTTACCTACTATCGCTACGACTGCGAACACCGCCTGATCGAAGTCGAACGCCCGGACGGTCGCCGCTTCCGCTACGAATACGACGCCTTTGGCCGCCGAATCGCCAAGGAAGACGACTTCAAGCGCACAGAGTTCATCTGGCAAGGCGACCGCCTGATCGCCGAAGAAACCGGTGACGATTACCGCAGCTACCTCTACGAACCCGACAGCTTCCGCCCGCTGGCCCTGTCCGAAGGTCAGGGGCCGGAACAGTCCCAAGTCTGTTACTACCATCTGGACCACCTCGGCACCCCGCAGGAAATGACCACCGCATCCGGCGATATCGTCTGGTCCGCCACCTATCGGGCCTACGGCAGCGTCGTCAAAAAAGACATCGCAATCGTCCAGAACCCTCTACGCTTCCAGGGCCAGTACTACGACCCCGAAACCGGCCTGCACTACAACCGCCACCGGTATTACAATCCGGCTAGCGGTCGGTTTATGACGCCCGATCCCATTGGATTAGCCGGTGGGCTGAATAACTACCAGTATGTGCCAAATCCGACGGGGTGGGTGGATCCGTTGGGGTTGGCTTGTGTTCCAAGTGCTTGTCCGGAAACATCAAGGCAGAATGCGTGGAATGAGTTTCAGCGCCATCACAAGGGGCAATTCAGTGACGTTGGTAAGGCGTCAGCCAGTTACCAAGAGTTGGTGTCAGGACAATCCCCTTGGCCTCGTAACTTTGTTCCACCTGAAGCGACATTGCTACCCGGAAGTAAAGTTAATATGGCAATGAGTCCGGGGCAGCCATCTACGCGGCCAGGGGGCTTTGCAACTTTTGATGATGTACCTGATATTGAGTATGTAAGAAATAGTTTGGCCGTAAAGAACTCTTGGAAGCAGGAGGTAGACCGGGTGGTAACGTATGAAGTGGTCCAGCCTTTGCCCGTTAGGACAGGGCCCGTCGGGCCGCAAGTCGATGGCGGAGTTGGACGTTATCTTGAAGGAGGGGGTTCACAGTTGGAGATAACAGTGTTACCTCAGGATCGAATGCTCTATTTGAAGATCGTAGAAGAAACACCGATAGAATAAACGGCAAGGGTTTAATTAGATGGGTGATATAAAAAATTTAGTTTCAGATTCGAAGAAAGGAAAAGTGAGTTGGCGTTTCAAGGGTGAATTGTTTTCTATGGAGGTAGAAGAAATTGACCAAGCCATTGTTGATAATAAGCATAATGGGATAGTGATTTTATCGGGAAAAAATAACAATCTTCCTACCCGCTTGACTGCAGTGTTATCAGACGGAAGCAGTTTTGACCTATCCTGCCCCAAAAAATTCAGTTTTTACTATCTTTCTGAGCATGCTGAAATAGGTATTTCTGTGGTCTGTGTTTCTCCAGACCCTGTTAATGGGTGGCGCGATTGGCATTTTGGAATTGATTATGAAAAAAAAGAGCTTTTTAGGCATTGTCCTGCATACTGAACTCATCTGTATGCGTGCGATAATATAAATTCTATTTTATTTAAAATTCTGTAGATAGTTTGCGTAAAAAAATTCTTTCAGAATTTATTAATAAAGGAAAATAAGTTACGAGGGCCCTTGATCAAGCAGGGATGGCTAGCCAATCACAAGCGCTAGAAAATAGAATAGGGTTATTTGAAAATTTAATAGCAAAAAATAATAATGAGATAAAACCGATTTTTAATAACAAGTCATAAAAAAAGGAATTGGAATGCATGATAAGCTCTTGTTTTAATATTAAGGGTTTGAAAGATATGTGTCTGAGCCATATTCAGTATTTAGACTGGGTTTAAGATCTTCACTTTATTCAGTATTGCGCAGAGAAACTAAAGTCGTTCTAGTTAATCTTTAGGAGAAGGTTGTAGTATGGAGTTTTTGAGTGTTATTGGCACGAGTTGTAATGATAGGACGTTAAAATGAAAGAGTGCCCGAACATAAATGAGCTTCCTCAACTATTTTCAGAGCTAAGTCGATTGCTGACCAATGAAGGCGAAGATAATTGGGTGCGGGGAATAAATCTAATACTTTCCGCCCTAACACCGCCAAACTATTGTGGAAGCGGGGATCCAGGTGAAGCTATTGAGTATGTTGAAAATACCTATCGAAAAATGGTTTCAGGGAATGGAAGCTTTTCTGATTTTTTTATTCGGTGCGATGATGCCGATGATCGAAATGAAGCAAATAAAAAGTTAGATAGGTTGCGCGCGGATATTTGGTCGTTAATTAATGCCTGATTTAAGTTGTAATAAATAGGGGGCTAGAGCACGATGATCAAGTACAGGTCGCGTTCGTGGGTGCCAATAACGAAAAAGGTTCCAAATTTATATATTCATGAGTAATGATTATTTGGATAAAATTAAGTTTAAAATAAAAATTTCAATAGATTCGATAAGAGCAAAAAATAGATCGTTAAATGATCCTGACTTGAATGAGTATTCAAAGAAGTACGAGAGAGCGTTGAGTGCGCTAGACAGCGGTTCGTACGATGAAAAAATAAATAGTCTAAAAAAACTATTGAACTGCGCTCGAGGGTACATGGAAAAGTCCAGCAGTTATGACCAAGAATTTCTTCATGAAATGGGGAGGACAGAGAAGCTAGTTAAAAATATCTAGTAGAAGTCGTCGTTTTCTTTATTTAAGGCGATAAGAAATTATTTTTATATTGGCCTCTGAGGAATAATTTCACATATTAATTTTAAGTTGGTTTAGGAAGTGGTCTTGGATTTCCTGACTGTAGATGAATGTAAGAATAATATTGAGTCTATCGTCAGGCGGGCGGTTGTGGATGAAAAGACAAAAATAAAAATAATCGCGCTTATAATATCTGATCCTGGTCGCTTGCCTATGAATGCTGTTATGTGTGAGTTCTATCATACGGATATTCTGGATCTTACTGAGGATGAGAAAGAGATTGTCCAAGTCATATACGTCTAATAGAAGCCCGCTGGATTCAGTCTAATCATGAAGAGAAACGAAGTAATCTTGCTGCTGAGAAACTGCGGTGTTGCGAAAGATAGCGCTGTCATAAATGAAATGGTTTTGGCAGAAGATTTCAGAGTTATAACTGAGCGGCCGGTTCGAGTTGATGGTGAAGCCGAATCGAAGCAGATGAAAACTCATCACGAGTTCGTTGTTGAGTCCGGAGTGCAGAGCTGGGGGATTCAGCGAGGCTATTGATACATTGCCAAGATTGAATGAAAGAGCAGCAGAGTATGTTGCGTTCAAGGGAGCAGGGTATTCAGCCAAGCTATACCTCTCCATACATTCAGGACACCCTGTTGCGCTTGTGGTTACAAAAAGGGACAAGCCGGCTCCACCTATCGATGCATCGGGTCGAGCGGTGTCGAGCTAGCTAACCAAAGAAATTCTCTGCCGCAGACCGAAGCTGGATATGGACTACCTTGGGGGTGAAATAGTAGTTACAGAAATAGCCGGTAAAGCCGCTAGAGTAAAAACAGGAAATCTGGACTTCGAAATCTCATTGCTTGCCCTGGGTTTTCAAAAAGAGGGTAATGACTTCGTATGCTCAATAGAAAATAGTAACGAGCGTGAATATTTTGTTCGAGAATTGATTACTCTCAATGCGCTATTTTCGGCGGGAAGAGATTGGAGTCCATCTGAGTTGGTCGGTTATTTGAAAGAAACAGATGCCGTCTCCGGAAAATATCGCGAAATTTCGCGGTCAAGCCTGTCGGAGTATCGAATTGAGTTTAGGTAGGGGCGTTCTGCGATTAAGTCGTGGAAATTTCTGTATATTCTATTTTTTACTTTTAGTTCGGTATATTGTAAATGGTAGGGGTTGACCTGATTTTGTAGAGCGAAACTGTGACTGACAATCAATTTATTAAAAACTTAGAGTACCTAATTAATAAATATATCGCTGATAAAGAGTTGGCCGCCGCGTTGATAAATAGGGCTAATTCAGAAGGCGCTGGTGCGGAAAAATGGATAATGCGTGATTTCCATAAAAACAGCGCCGGTATTGAAGAAGTTGATGGAAAAGTCATAAAAGAAATCGCTTTCAATTTCATATAAAAGGATAAGCCGCAGTAACCGTCTTGGTTTTTCTTGGGAAACTTTTTTAAGAGTACCTGGAGATTACTAAGCCTGTCCGGAATTGAGGCTGGCGCGAATTACCACTAGGTCTCTGGGGGAGGCTCTGAGGTTGTAATCGACGCGGGGGCATGCGGGCACGCTACATTAGGATTTGGCTGAAGCGCCCCGTTTGTGACGAGCGGAGCCGGCCTGATCTTCACTAGAATTTGCTCATCTTTAAAGCATAGTACTTATGAATCTGTGGGCGAAGGAGATGGTCATGATGTGCTGGGAGGTTTCGCGCTTCTAGCGCGCTCTAGTTGAACGCTAAAAAATACGTTAAGGAGCGCAGCTTCATGAGTATTCAAATCTCAGGAAGGCCCAAAGCACTAGGCGAAGTGCTTGCAAATACGGTTCTCGTAACAAGCATTATTATTTTCTGGATAATTTACGTTATCGGCAGGAACGAATTTCCGGAACTCGAGTTAATAGACGTTACTCTTTTTACAGAAGCAGCTTCGTATTTAGGGCGTGGAGCTGGATCTGCCACTTTCGCTAGTTTCACGATGTCTTTAGTCACCTCTACGGTTTTTGGTTTGACGTATCAAAAGGACGCTGCTCACTTCGAAAACCTATCCATTAGTCTTGGGCTATGGATTGGCGCAGCAGGCATTTTTTTTGGATATATATGCCTTTTCTTGGTTGTTGGCCAAAAAAACTCGATTTTATTTGGCAGCCAAGGTCGAGTTCTTATATGGGATATACTATTTAAAAACCCGATCTATTTGAGTGTAATAACATCCTTTTTTTTGCACGGTTGGCGCTTGGGCATGGTATGTTTTATTACGTATGGTTAGAGAAAAGTCATAATTTCAGAATGTCAGGGGCAAGTGTTTTTCAAAAGAAAAACATTCTCTTTTGGATTTGAAGAAGAACAAGGGGTTTATTACGTGTCTATTCCTGGAAGCAATAGCATGGTTGATTACGAAGAGCAGTACAGGGTTTAAGAAGCATCCGTGAATTCAAGTGCCAACGATTTTAGTCAGTTATAGAACATCGTCGATGGGGCTAGAAAGGGTTTGCGAGACAATGATTTGGTTTATCCCCCGGGAACGATCGCTGAATTCCTAGCTGACCTGAAGGGGAGCGGGGCGGCGCATTTGAAGCGGGAATAATTGAGCCATGAAGGTCATCTATGGTAACTAGGAACGGTAATGCCAATTAGCAAGGGTGAGATTTTCAGGATTAGAGATGTTTTTGTTGATTATCCATTTGAAGATGTCATGTTTCGATGGAGTCACAATAAAAAAATAATTTTCAGGAAGTTTTATGGTGAGATGGAGGCGGTGGAACCTATAAGTCATAAAAATAGGCTATATAATGATGCATTGCTTTATGGGGAAGAAATATCAAAAGAAGAATATTTTAAAGGTAAGTGATTGATGTCTCGTTTTTATATGATTCGGTATTAGCCATTGTTTGGTCTGGTTAATATAAGCACGTGATCGCTGTTCGACCGAATTAGGGGCCTGCCATCCCACAACACATCCTCTCCATCTCCTCAGCCCACTTATCCATCCGCGCCTCATCAAGCTGAACCAACATGGCATAGCGACGGCCGCCCCATACTGCCAGGTGCAGGGCTTCTATGGTGTCTATTGAAGGCGTGTTTGGCAGGTCGGTGCAGGCTTTGAAGAGCGGCGAGAAGTTCTTAGTAGGCGCGGCGTTGGTGCCGTTGGACGCTGAACTTTGCCCGAGCTTGTTGTGGGCGTTTAAGCGGCTTGGCTCGGGGGACAAACCCTCAGGCCGCTCACATGTCCATGATAGGGTGCGTGAATGGCTATATTGTTGGCTAGGCCGGGTCGGGCGTACTTACTGGGGTTGCTCTGCTACTACGGCCACTCCAAACCGGATAAGCCAGTCCAGCCAGGCGATTGAAGACAAAGGCCTTGATCAGCAGAAGCAGTACACCTGCCATCAGCACCGGCAGTTGCTCTATCTGATGCATCAACCCCAGTGAAACGATCAGTGCAGTGGCGCCGGCCGGTGGATGGGGCACCCGAAACCAGACCATCAGAAAACCGGTCGCGCCGAGTGATACAGCGGCTGCACCTACTCGAGCGAGATTCACGCCGTCTGCCATGGCTGAGGGGGCATCGTAGAGGCCGAACAGGTACAGGCTGGCAAAGCCCATCAGGGCGCCGATCAAGTGACCACAGAGTGTATTGCGAGGTGAGGCGGCTTGAGCCATCGGTACGTGAAACAGGATAAAGGCGGTGGCGCCCAGTGACGGGAAGATGAAGGCTTCCTGCGTCAGCAGTGCGAGAAACGAGATCAGTGCGATGCTGATGGTGCCGTTAACGAAACTGAAGCCTGCCATGACGGCGCGGTGGCTATAACGTTCGGTCAGCCGCTCAAGATGCAACTTTCGAAGCACGCCGGACACTAATTGCCAGCGCAGTCTTTCGTTCCTGATCCCCATTGATCCCTCGGTAACCTGATTTTCCCAGCGGAACCTCTGATTAAGTCTATTGGCGATTCCGGCTTTCAGGGAAAGCCCCTTTGGGCAAGTCTTGAGAGCCTTCCTGGCTGCGTTGCGAACCTTGGCAAGGGCTAGGGCCATTGCCGGCGATCCGCGCCTTGCCAGGAAGGCTCTCAAGATTTGCAGAATCGCCAATAGACTTGATCAGAGATTCCCTAACGGCCGCGGATCATACGCGCTATTTTGGTGCAATGGAAACGGGGTTGTTTAATAAGTGATCTTGATCAAGTCGGGGCGAGAGGGATTACTGGCAGCTGTCGAATAGCCGACTGACCAGCACCGGCACAGCGGTTTCGACTCGCAGGATGCGGGGGCCGAGGTGAACCGCTTCGGCGCCAGCTTCTATCAGCTTGTCGACTTCATAAGGAATAAAGCCGCCTTCGGGGCCGATGCAGAGAGTGGTTGGTTCGTTGATATGAGTCGGGCAGGGCTTTGACATGCCGGGGTGGGCGACAATGCCTCGCCTGCCGGCCATCAAGGCGGGAAGTTCATCTTCAACGAACGGCTTGAAGCGTTTGCGGATCTGTACGGTCGGCATCCGGGTGTCTCGGGCCTGTTCAAGCCCGAGTGTCAGGTTTTCCCTGAGGTGGGCGTCTGAGAGCCAGGGCGTTTGCCAGAAGCTTTTTTCCACCTTGTAGGCATGGATCAGCCAGATGTCCTTAACGCCGAGCGCGGCACAGGTTTGTAGCACCCGGCGGAACATTTTCGGGCGTGGCATGGCCAGTATCAGGGTCAATGGCAGCGATGCCGGCGGCTGTTCCGTGAAGCTCACGCTCAACTCGATGGCATCGGCGGACAGGCTTTCGACAATGCCGGTGCCTATTCGGTCGTTTACCCTGCCGACCGGAACGGTGTCACCAACTGACGACTTGAGTACGGATTCGAGGTGCTCCCGGCGGCGGCCTGTCAGGCGCACGCGATCCGGGGCAATAAAGTCCTCATCAAACAGTAAACCGAGGTTCATTGTTCGGGTGAATCTTCTTCAATGTCCCTGCGGCGCGTGGCGAATCGGCTGAACAGGATGCCGATTTCGAACAGGAGCCACATCGGCACAGCAAGAAGCGTTTGGGAAATGATGTCCGGCGGGGTCAGCAGCATGCCGACAATAAAACAGCCGACGACCACGTAAGGTCTCTTGGCGGCGAGATCTGCCGGTGTTGTGATGCCGGACAGCACCATCAGGATGGTGGCGATGGGGATTTCAAAGGCAACGCCGAAGGCAAAGAACATCTTCAGCACGAAATTGAGGTAGCTGTTGATGTCGGGTAGCTCGGATATACCTTCCGGCCCCACCGAAGTGAAGAAACCGAATACCAGCGGAAACACCACGAAATAGGCAAACACGGCGCCGAGATAGAATAACAACACGGACGAAGCGAGCAGCGGGAAGGCCAGCTTCTTCTCGTGCTTGTACAGGCCGGGCGCGATGAAGCTCCAGATCTGGTACAGGATGTACGGAATGGCGATAAAGACAGCCACCACCAGCGCCAGTTTCAATGGGGCGAAGAACGGCGAGGTCACGTCTGTCGCGATCATCATCTGCCCTTCGGGCAGCAAGTCGCGCAGGGGTTGGGAGAGCCAGAGGTAAAGCTCGTTGGCAAACGGGTAGACGGCGGCAAAGCAAATCAGAACCGCCAGTACAACTCGCAGAAGCCGGTTGCGCAGCTCCAGCAGGTGATCTATCAATGACATTTCCTGATGAATGTCCTGATCGCCTTCAGGGCGCTCTGTTTCAGACGAAGACACGGTATCTCCAGCGGGCTTTGGCGTCACTTGCGGGCATCGGGTGTTGATTCGGTTGGCTTGTCAGCCGGGCTTTGTGCATCGGCATGGTGCGGGTCACTGGGCTCCGGTGAAACAGAAGAGGTGCCTTTGTCCTGGGGCATAATCAGGTGCTCGTAGCTGCGCGCTTCCGCGAGTCCTTTCCGCACATTGTCCTGGACGCCCTCGAGATCAATACCGCCTTCCTTGCGGAGCTGCTCTTTGAGGTCCTCAGCCTTGATCTGACGATCCAGCTCCGAGGTGAACTGGCGCATCATCCGACGCGCCCGCCCGACCCAATGACCGGCGGTACGCGCGGCACCTGGCAGGCGCTCGGGGCCGAGAACCAGCAAGGCGATGACCCCGCAAATGAGGACTTCAAGAAAGCCTATATCGAACATTCAGCAACGACTCAGCTGTGGGTCTTGGTCTTGTCTTCCGTGGTTTCGGCTTTGGATTCATAGACGTTGCTCTTTTTTTCGCTATCGAGCGCGTCGTCATCCTTTTTCTCGTCTTCATCACTCATGGATTTTTTGAACCCACGTACGGCGCCGCCCAGGTCTGTGCCGATGTTGCGCAGTTTTTTCGTTCCGAATAACAGCACGACAATGCCGAGAACAATAAGAAGTTGCCAGATACTGATACCCATGTCGGGTTCCTCGTGTCATTCAGGTTTTGATGGCGTTCATTGTACGCCAACTTTAGAGCATTCACATAAGCGCTTCGTGGACACTATTCCGAGGTTCGTGATGCCTTTTCTTCAAGTCCGGACAGATCGAAGCGCCGGGCCAGTTCATCCAGAATGTCCTGCGGTCCCAGATTCAGGTGCGACAGCATGATCAGCGAGTGAAACCACAGGTCGGTGGTCTCTCCGATCAGTTCCCGGGTGTCGCCAGAACGTTCGGCATCTTTGGCTGCGATCAGCGTTTCGGTGCACTCTTCGCCGACCTTCTCAAGGATCTTGTTCAGGCCCTTGTGATGAAGACTGGCGACATAAGAGCTGTCAGGACTGGCAGATTTGCGAGCCTCAAGCACTTCGGCAAGCGCAACAAGCACATCTTGCGGTGTCTGTTGGGTCATGACGGCGAGTCTCCGCTGTGTCCGTAGATAGCATCAGGATCTTTTAGAACCGGTTCGACGGCGACCCAGTGTCCGGCCTCCAGTTTGCTGAAAAAGCAGCTGCGGCGGCCGGTATGGCAGGCGATGCCGCCGACCTGGTCGACTTTGAGCACGATCACGTCAGCATCGCAATCCAGGCGTATTTCCGAGACATGCTGAACGTGCCCGGATGACTCGCCTTTGCGCCAGAGTTTATTCCGTGAACGTGACCAGTAGATTGCACGCTGTTCGCGAGCGGTCAGTTCCAGGGCTTCGCGGTTCATCCAGGCCATCATCAGAATATCGCCATTGGCCTGATCCTGCGCGATAGCAGGTATCAGGCCCTGGTCGTCCCATTTGATGGCATCAAGCCAGTCGGTGGGCGCGGTGTCTGTTGTTGCGTCAGTGGCGTCGGGCTTCAGAAAATCCATCACATCTATCCAGTCAGGTCTGATCGGTCAAAGTTCAGAGCGGCTGCGGCCAAGCAGCAGCCAGCCGCCTGCAGCGAGCAAGATCCACCCTTGTACTGGTATCGTCTGAAGCGATTGCCAGTCGACCTGTTGGGTGGTCAGCCAGGCGCCGCCAATGCAGGCGACGGCCAGCACCGTGCGGCGAAGGTTGCGCTGGCGTGAGCGTTCGGCTCGCTGTAAAGCGTCCAGTGTAGCCTGATCCGGGCCTGTCGGGCGATTCAGGTCGCGAATTTGCAGCAGGGCGTCGTGCACCAGTTGCGGCATTTCCGGAGACTGTTCAAGCCAGGACGGAAGGTGCTCTTTCAAGGCTTTAAACATGCCCGGTGGCCCGATGCGCTTGCGCATCCAGGCTTCAAGATAGGGCTGCGCGGTATTCCACAGATCGAGATCAGGATACAGCTGGCGTCCCAGGCCTTCGACGTTTAGCAGGGTTTTTTGCAGCAGGACGAGCTGCGGCTGAACTTCCATTTCAAAGCGCCGGGCCGTCTGGAACAGGCGTAACAGGAAGTGGCCGAAGGAGATTTCTTTCAGGGGCCGCTCGAAGATGGGTTCGCACACGGTACGGATCGCGGCTTCGAATTCGTTGACGCGGGTGTGGGCCGGCACCCAGCCGGATTGCACGTGCAGCTCCGCCACCTGACGGTAATCCCGCCGGAAGAAGGCGAGCAGGTTGCGCGCAAGATAGCTTTGGTCTTCCGGCGCCAACGTACCGACGATGCCGAAGTCTATTGCGATGTAGCGCGGGTCCTGCGGGTTGCTGGCGTCAACGAAAATGTTGCCGGGGTGCATGTCGGCGTGGAAGAAGCTGTCGCGGAACACCTGAGTAAAGAAAATCTCGACGCCTTTCTCGGCCAGCACTTTCATATCGACACCCGCAGCCCGCAGGGCGTCCGTGTCGGCGACGGGAATGCCCTGAATCCGCTCCATCACCAGCACGGACTGCTTGGTGTAATCCCAGAATATCTCCGGAATATAGATCAGCGAGGAGCCGTCAAAGTTGCGGCGCAGCTGGCTGGCGTTGGCCGCTTCGCGCTGCATGTCCAGTTCATCGTGGATGGTTTGCTCGTAGTCTTCCACAACGTCCATCGGGCGCAGTCGGCGACCTTCAGACCAGTAGCGTTGCAGCGCTGAGGCCATCATGCGCATCAGGGAAATGTCCTGATTAATCACCTTTTCGATGCCCGGTCGAATCACTTTGACGACCACTGACTGCCCGCTGAGCAGAGTGGCGGCATGTACCTGGGCAACGGAAGCGGAAGCCATCGGGTTGCTGTCAAAAGTCTGGAACAGCGTGCCGACGGGTTGTCCGAGGGAGCGCTCGATAATCGCCTGGGCCTGGCTGCCAGGGAAAGGCGGCACCCGATCCTGAAGATGCGCCAGCGCCAGCGCCATGTCGTCGGGCAGCAAGTCGCGGCGGGTGGACAGGATCTGGCCGAACTTGATGAAAATCGGGCCCAGTTCTTCCAGTGCGAGTCTGAGCCGGTCACCGCGGGAGTGCTTGGGCTGTGGAAAGAAATGCCAGGGTGCCAGAGCCAGCAACACGCGCAGGAACGGCGGTAAATCGCTAAGGGGAATGAATTCGTCCAGGCGATATTTGCTGAACACCCAGGCAATGCGAAACAGGCGTTTAATGCGGGTCACGACGGCTCCGTCGGTTCAGAGGCGGCTTTTAGCCGGTTTTCCAGATATTGAATGCGGGCAGCAAGACGGTCTGATTGCAGGTTCAGCTGATCAATATCTTCAAAGGTTGCGGATAGTTCGTTGCGTCCGGGCAGGCTGCCGGATTCTTCGTGGATGTATTCTTCCACGCTGGCACTCAGTGAACGAAAGGCCTGCCGCTGCCAGCCCAGTGCGCCGCGTACTCGTTGGCCAATGAAGTGCGCCGGGATATCACCTATGTGGCCGGCCAATGCGGCCTCCCAATCAGGGTTGAGGTCTGCCATGGCCCGTTGCAGGGCGTGGGCGCTACCGACATCGCCCTGCACGGTCAGCCTGCCATCGCTGAAGACCCGGTCATCACCCTGTGCCAGCGCGGCAAATGCAAAGGGTCGCCCGCTAACGGTAACAGCGGGGGCCTCCGGCTCGATACTGCCCACCTGAACCCGGTCCTTGACCTGCTGCAGCGAGAGCACCATGCCAGTGGTTTCAATTCTGAATGCGACGGGTCGCGCAAGCGCTGCCAGCAGCATGTCGCGTCCGGCCGGATCGAGTTGCAGCGTTCGATTCAGCGCCTGCTCAATAACCTGCGTAATCGCCGCTTGCAGCGTGGGGCCCGGAAACATCAGGGCTTGGTGCCCACATGAAGGGCGACGACGCCGCCGGTCATGTTGTGATAGCGGGTGTTTACAAAACCGGCCTCGTCCATCATGGATTTCAGGGTGTCCTGATCCGGGTGCATGCGAATCGATTCGGCTAGATACTTGTAGCTTTCGGAATCGCCGGCAATGAGCTGGCCCATCAGTGGCAGTGCGTTGAAGGAGTACAGGTCATAAGCCTTGTTCAGCAGCGGGTTGGTGGGCTTGGAGAATTCCAGCACCATCAGCTTGCCGCCTGGCTTGAGTACCCGTGCCATATCGCGCAGGGCCTGATCCTTGTCCGTCACGTTACGCAGGCCAAACGCGATGCTGACGGCGTTGAAGCTGTTGTCCGGGAATGGCAGGTGCTCGGCATCAGCCTGCACGTATTCAATATTACCAACATAGCCCCGATCCGTTAGACGGCTGCGGCCAACCTGCAGCATGGACGCGTTGATGTCCGCAAGTACGACCTGGCCATCCTTGCCCACCAGATCTGAAAATTTCATGGTCAGATCGCCCGTGCCACCGGCGATATCGAGCACGCGGTGGCCCGGACGCACGCCGCTCAGCTCGATGGTGAAGCGTTTCCACAGCCGATGAATCCCCATCGACATCAGATCGTTCATGACATCGTATTTGCCTGCGACCGAATGGAACACCTCGGCAACTTGCCCGGCCTTTTCCTGCTTGTTGACCTGACGGAATCCGAAATGGGTCGTGTCGCCATCGTTACCCTGAGGGGCGGGTGCGGATTGATGTGTCTGAGGGTCAGTCATGGTCGGTTTCCTGTCAGAGGTGCCGGGGAATTGATCAGCATTTCCCTTGTTCAAACCTGTATTCTAACGGCCAGGCCGCAGGCTACAAGCAGCAAGTCGTGCAAGCGTGAATTTAGGCGCCCCTGATTCGGTCTATTGGCGATTCAGAGACTCACGTAAAGCCCTTGCGGAGAGGTACTCTCGACTTGCTTTACTGCCGATGAACTTTAGAGGAGATTCTCTGGCGTGCTTGCACCGGTCGTTTATTTTCTTAAACTTCTTCAGATCACTTCACCAGAATACGGTACGGAGCGCGCATTGTGCCGGTTCCATTTGGCCGTTTTCTGATTATTCGGGATCTTTCATGTCTTCAATTGATATCAACCGCCGCCATTCACTCGATCACGATCACGCGCGGAACGCGGCAGAAACACTGGCGAAGGATCTGTCAAAACAGTTTGACGTTGATTACAACTGGGACGGTGATGTGCTGCGGTTCAAGCGCTCAGGGGTGAAAGGCCACCTGAATGTCTTGCCGGAGGAGTTGCAGGTGCACCTGGAGCTGGGGCTGATGCTGCGTCCGTTCCGTTCGCGGATTGAATCTGAAATCAACTCGCAGCTGGATAATCTGACCGGCAAGGCCTGACGCACCTACCAGCGGCCAGCGGCATCAGCCCTGAGCTGATGCCTGCAACAAACTCTCCAGCGATGGCACCCATTCTTTGCTGTCCAGAGTTATGAAGTGGCTCGGCGCCTCGGTTTCGATGATGCGCATGGTTGTCGGGCTCTGGCGAGCACTTGCCAGCATGGCGCTGCGGTCAAGAATACGATCGACCTGTGGTATCAGAAAGGTGCCGTGGCGGACTTCGCTGTAGATATCCGTAGGCGTGCGTTCCATCCATTCCATGATGTTTTCGATGTTCCGCACAATGGTCAGATGATCACGGGTTGCCGAGAACAAATGCCCCAGCAGCTGCTTTTTGCGGGGATTCATCTTGCCGAAGAAGGTCTGACCGTAGGCCGATGAGGGCGCCGAGTTGATCAGGCGGATAAGCCAGGGCCACATGCCGTGGCTGACAGGCTCCAGCAGCGTGGTGACCAGTGCATGCAACTTGCCCTGGGGCAATACCGGTGCCTCCAGAATGATTTCCACATTCTCAAAAAGCTCTGGGCGCTGCCTCAAAGCCTCCAGAATCACGGCGCCGCCGCGGGAATGACCATGCAGTCGCACCCTGTTGGTTGTCGGCAGGTTCGCCAGCGCCTGTGTCAGGATGCAGGCGTCATATTCGATGGTCGCTTCAAGGTATTTAATCTGCACTTCCCAGTCAGGGGTTTCAGGTGTCACGCCATTGACGGGGATGTGGTAGTTACTGCAGGTCAGCAGGATGAGCTCGGTAGTCGGGGCTTCGTAGGCTTGTGTGAAGTAACAGTGATTTTCCAGAAAGCCATGCACGCCAATAACTGTCTGTTCCGCCTCACCACTGTGGTTGCGAACAGAGACCGCGCCTTTGCCGACGCGATAAACGCGCCCGGAGAACATCTCCGAGTAGACATTGTCGATCGGTTTGATCAACTTGCGAACGTGGCTAGCTTTCATGATCGGTTCTCCCGTATCGGCGCCTGCGGTTATTTTGTTTTAGCGTGGAGACAACATCTCCTGAATGCGCTGCAGACCTGATCCGTTCTATCGCGAATAACCCGTTTCGGTATTGGCGCGGATTACCCTCGCGTTACTGCCATTTGAGTCACTACCTTTGATTCTACGATAAATCAGGCGTTTATCCTCTGAATCAGACTAAAGTATAAAAAGTCTTTGTGCCTGAAATGACAAGTTAAGTTTCTATGTGTTGTACGTCTCGAGTATAGGGAGTAGCGCATCCCGGGCTGTAAATTTTTGTAATATCGCCAAGTGGAGCGGCCTAAATATGTCTGGCACAATGCTTGGCTTGTCACCAGAATGCCACACTGTCCGATTCAGATTGCAGACCGCCATATTGTCAGAAGGGGAATTTGGACTTGAGCCACGCGGAATCCAGCTTATTGTCACCGGTTGACGCCGCCTGGCTTTCCATGGAATCACCCGCCAATCCCATGACCATCACCGTGCTATTGCGCGTTGAAGGTCTGACGGCTTCAGTCTTCAAGCGCTTCCTCGAGAACCATTGGTTGAGTATTTCCCGTTTCCGGGCGATGCCGGTGCGCCGTGGCACGATATGGCGCTGGGAAGAAGACCCGGTATTCCGTGTGCGGCACCACCTGAAAGTATCCTCTGACGCGCCAGACGAGGAGCAGTTGCAGCAATGGATCTCCCAGCGCCTCAACCAGCCGCTCCCTGATTACCGGCCGCGCTGGTGTTTCTGGCTGCTTCCCAATGCCGAAGGCGGAGCTGCATTGTTGTTGCGCATGCACCACTGTTATGCCGATGGGCTCTCTCTGGTGGGCGTGTTCAATGGGCTGACAACGGGCGCACCGGATGCCCTGCCAGCCGGCTGCCCGGCAAGTGCCGATACTCGTGCTGCTGCGCGTTGGCTCGAGGCGGGGTGGCAGTGGTTTCAATCTCAGGCCAGCCAGACGGCTGCGGAAGGTCAGGCCGGTGTTGCCGGTTCGCATCGTCAGCTGGAGAAAATGGCCATGTCGGCTCTGCGGGTGGCCCACGGCATAGGTGATTACCTTTTGGAGCCGGAAGACACACCGTCCCGACTTAAACCCGGATTGCTGGGGCGTCGGGTATGTCGATGGTCCTCGCCCTTGCCTTTGTCCCGCTTCCGGAGTGTGGCAGATGCCACTGGCTGCAAGATAAACGACGTGTTGTTGGCTTGCGTCACCCTCGCGTTGCGCCGGCAGCTTAAAATTGACCAAGACGACCTTGATGATGTGACACTCCATGCCGCCGTGCCGGTGGATATCAGGGGGTTGCTTCCGGACCAGCTCCAGCCGGCGCCGGGTGAGGTGGCCAATCTGTTTGGTACGGTATTCGTGCCTTTGCCGGTAGATGGCAATAGTCCGCTGGAGCGGTTGTTTCGCGTCAAACATGAAACGCGCCGACTCAAGAAGTCGGTGCAGCCCGGCGTGTCGTGGGGGCTGATGTGCGCTGCTGGCCTGTTGCCTGTAAACGTCCAGCAACCGATTGCTGATCTGTTCTGCCGCAAGGCCTCGGCGGTTGTGTCGAATGTTCCGGGTAGCCGGGATGTTCGCTATCTGGCGGGCTGTCGGGTGAAGGAGCAGATGTTCTGGGTGCCCCAGTCCGGTGACATCGGACTGGGGGTCAGTATTGTCAGTTACGCCGGACAGGTTCAGTTCGGCGTGGTTGCCGACGAGGCGGTGTTACCTGAACCTCAGGCGTTTCTGAATGATTGTCTGATGGCGCTTAACGATTACAGCTGACGCTTTGCCTACACTACTTTTTAACCCAATTGCCATCCTGCTGGATGTACTGACCGGTCGGGGTTTTTTCGATCGCTTTCTGGCCGGCAACGGTTTCCACTTTGGTCACGGCAATATCATGCTTTTCTGCAATCCGGGCGTACTCGTCACGGCGTGCCTTGTTGATAGCATCGACGATGGCCTGAGCCTGACTGTCCGCTTTGACTGTTTCAAGGTATCCGGTCGGCGTTTCGCCGATCAGTCCCTGGGTTTTGGCTGATTCCAGTTTTCCCTTGGCTTCGTCCAGCCCCATTCCAAGTGCCGGCAGGCTAAGGCAAAGCGCGATGAAAAGTGCGCTGATGCGTGCAAATCGTGTCATGTTTTTTCTCCAAATCACCTGATGATCAGAACAAGCCTTTTTCGCTGAACAGCGCATCTACGTCTTTATCGACTTTGACATAGATCTCATGCTGGATTTTAACGTTCAGATTGACCGTAATGGGCTCTTTGGGGGCGGCCATCTGAACCGTTGGTGTGCACGCGACGGTGAAGACCCCGAAGATGAGGCCTGTCAGCGCCAGGCGCAAGCCGGTGAGCGGCCTGTGTCGTAATTCGGGTGTTGCCATACGGCGGACTCCTGTTGAATGGGGGCCGGCGACCTTAAGCGGTGGCCTGATTTACGGGGCTGATTGTTGCTCTTCCAGCCACTTTTTAACGCGTTCGGTGACCGCATCGTTAACCCGGCCGCTGAGCTGCAAGCTTGTCAGCAGCGCCGGGATATTCTCCTCGATATTGATATTCAGCACGACGGGCTGCCCCTGGCTGACTTTGGGGTTGTTGCCCTCGATATGCAATCCAAGCTGTAGGGTGCCTTCCCGATCATAGTCTATGGTGCTATCCAGAACCGAATAGTGGAAGTCTTTCATGGCTTCGGCGACCAGTGCCATCGCCTGATTGCCCTGGGCAATGGCTTGGAATCGGTCGCCGGGCAAGGTTAGCCTTCCCCCGGGCGCTTCTGCGTTCAGTGCACCTGATTCCACATGCACGCCTTCAGGCTCTAGCCAAACGGGAATTTGCCCGCTGAGAGTGCCGGTTCCGGACAGGTTTCGCGCCGGATAGAGCTGCATTAACTGGGAAAGATCAAGGTTGTGAGCCTCCAGTGGCAGCCGGATCGGCGGTGCGCTCAGGTCCCAGTTGCCCGGTCCCAGTCTGATAGTCCCGCCCAGCAGGTCTGATGTTGTGGGGGCAAGTGTCAGTTGGCCCCGCGTCAGCTGCGTTGTATTCGTTTCATAGGTGCCACCCGTTGTGATCGGACCGACGGGGATGCCCGGGTTAAGGCTTTCCAGCGTGAGTGCGGGAAAGCGGGTGATCAGGTGTTTGTCGCTCAGCCCGACATTTACCGGGCCGTTCAACCTGGTCCACGCCATGCGGTTGTAGATGCCCGAAATATTCTCGAAATTGAGCGTTCCTTTCAGTTGTAGCGGTTTGTTTTTGCGTTGAGTGAGATGGGCGTCAAGCGTGGCTGTGCCCTCGGTGATGTCCAGCAATGCCGGCCATTGGTTGAGGGTTTTCGACCAGACCTTGCTGCCGGTTTTACCCGATATTCGGGTGCTGGCGTCTGCGGTGATGGTGCCGGCAAAGGGAGCGTTCAGGTCGAGCCGGGCCTGCGCGCCGGATTTCGCTTTCAATATGCCGTTTGCAGTGAGGCCATCGAGTTGCGCCGAGACATCACCATCAAACTGCCAGCTTTGCGGTTTCAGTTGTGGTTGTTCAAGTTGCGCCACCGTCAGGTGTGCGGGGCCCTTCAGGGTGAGGCTGCTTAATGTCTTGTCCGCGGTGTCATAGTTGGCCGTTAACTGGAGCGACCTCAGGTTGGCGGCCAGACCTTTCAATAGGGGCCACTGGTCTGATCCGGCATTGCTGAGTTCCGGGATCGTCAGTGATGAGGGTGCTGCTGAAGTGAGCGTCAGGGTGTTTTTGTCGGCCTGGCCGGTAAAGCGCAGATCCAGTTTCGGGCGGGAGACGGACCAGCCACCGGCGCTCATCTGCGGAAATGCACCCTGGAGACGGGACTGTCCAAAATAGACGATCCACGGCGCCTCAATAGGGATCGCGACATGGGCCTGAATATCAGCTTTTGCTGCGCCGCGGCTGGCAATGGCGATCTGAAGTGGCAAGGTTGGCTGACCATCGGCTGCAGGGATGGCCTCGGCAGGCCGGATGCTGACGTCGAGTGCTTTCGGGCGAAGAAATTGCGGCAGCATCAGAACCCAATCGCCCAGGGCTTCCAGTTGAACGTCCGCTTGCCCGGTGCTGACTCGCCATTGGCCCTGATCGACCGCGAGTGACAACTCAACGTTGCCCTGCACCGTCGCAATCGTTGGTAGTGGCCAGGGCCGGGGTATCTCGGCTTTGACAGTCGCAGTTCCGGACTGGGGGCTGGTGAAGCTTCCGGAAGTTGGCAGGCTGAAACTCCATTGTGCGCTGACCATACCGGCATCCGGTTGCGGGGGCAGATCCGGTATCGTCATGGGGTACCACTGCTGAATCCATGTCAGAAGCCAGTCCGCTCTCGGAAGGTTGGGCATATCCAGTTTGCCGGACCAGTGGGGGTGGGCGTCGCTGTCGGCATGAACGTAGTCGGTGTTCATCGACAATGTCGGGTTGCCATCGATGCTTATACTGGCTGTCAAGTTGAGGCGGCGGGCGTCGAGTTGATCAAGGGCACCGTTAATATCGATGTAATGGTCATGCCGCGTAAGCGCCAGATTGAGTGCGAGTGGCAACCCCTCCGGCTTGCGGCTGGCTGACAGCGACCCCTCAAGCGGGCAGGTGCCATCGGCGCATGGCAAGGTGACGCGGAATGAACGGACGTCTACCTGCTCGGGGAGCCAGTCGGGCAAGGTGTCCGGAAATTGAAACCGGGATGTTGGCGTCGTGTGGTCTTCAGTTTCAGCGGTCTGGCGCACATCAACCTGAAGTCCGTTCAGTGACAGGCTATCAACCCGAGGCATAAACCCGTCCCAGGACCAGCTCAGAATGAGCTGCACGCCCTGAGCGCTGACTTCCCGTTCTGCCTGTTGTTGACGAAGGGTAAAACGGTCCATCGATAGCGATGTGGTCGACAGGTCCAGCCCCTGCCAGTCCAGTTGCCTGATGTTGTGGGTTTGCAGCAACTCAAGCCAAAGGTGCCGGGCAGCCAGCACTATTGCGGCAACGACGGTGATGAATATCGCCAGTAGCAAGGCACTCGTGCGACGGCGCGTCAGCATGCGCTTCAGAAGCTCCCGAAATGGTTAGCTGGATATTGTGGCATGAGCATAGTGTTGCAGCATCTGCTGTCGAATATAAGAGGGTTCAGTCGGGTTGGAACAGGCGGTACGCTCATCTCGTCAATGGCTTTGTGATTGTTATCCATGGCCCTTGAGTTGGCATAGGCCCTGTACTCAGAGGCTTTGCAAGCTTTCGCCAAGATAGTCCACCAACAGTCGTACCTTTGGTGAAAGGTGACGGTTGTGGGGGTAAATAGCCCACACGCCTTCGTCTGATGGCTGAAAATCCTGCAGTAACGAGATCAGTGTTCCCTTTGAAATGTAAGGTTCAATATAGGTGTCAGGTAGCTGGACGATCCCCAGGCCTTTCAGGGCCGCGTCCAGTAACACCTGGCCGCTGTTACAGCGAATGTTGCCATGGACCCTGATAACCCGCTCATGTCCATTCTCCTGAAATCGCCAGTAATCCAAAGTGCCCAGCAGGCAATTGTGGTGGGCCAGGTCTGTAAGAGTGCGTGGCTTTCCGTGAGTGGCGATATAATCAGGCGCGGCGCAGACATACTGATGACGAGAAGCCAGGCGCTTCGCCATCATGCTGGAGCTTTCGAGCTTGCCGAGCCGGATTGCCAAGTCGAAACCGCCCTCAACCAAGTCCACTTTCTGGTTTGTTAAGCTGAATTGAACGTCCAGTTCGGGAAATCGGGCGACAAAGTTATTTAAGAGGGGCGCTATCCTGCTTTCGCCGTAGAGGGTCGGGGCCGTGATTTTGAGTTTGCCTCGAGGTTCGCTCTGGAGTTGACTCAGGGCGCGCTCTGCTTCTTCAAGCCCGTCCAGTACCGGGCGACAATGCTGATAATACGTTTGCCCTGCATCGGTGACGGATACTTTGCGCGTGGTGCGATAGAAAAGCCTGGTCGCTAGCCGCTTCTCCAAAGCGCTGACTTGGCGGCTGACTTGGGCTGTGGATATCCCCAGCTGTTTTGAGGCCACTGTAAAGCTGCCCGTTTCTGCCACCGCGACGAACTCTGTAACGCCTTCCCAATTCCCCATTATTACCATCTCGCAAAAATGATTTCACAAATAGACCGATTATCATTCTTTGATAAACAAATAGAATGTGCAAATAATTGATGGATACAACGCCCTCTGGGCGACAAAGAGTGAGGGTTCAAAGTGAGTGACAACGTGATTAAATCAAAAGCAGCCGTTGCATGGGGGGCTGGTCAGCCTCTGTCGATTGAAGAAGTCGATGTAATGCCACCACAGAAAGGCGAAGTACGGGTTCGGATTATTGCGACCGGCGTCTGCCATACCGATGCGTTTACATTGTCAGGAGATGATCCTGAAGGTGTTTTTCCTGCGATCCTTGGCCACGAAGGTGGTGGTGTTGTCGAGTCTATTGGTGAGGGCGTCACTAGCGTCGCAGTGGGTGACCATGTGATTCCGCTTTACACGCCAGAGTGTGGCGAATGTAAATTCTGCACGTCCGGCAAAACCAATCTCTGTCAAAAAATCCGTGAAACCCAGGGCAAAGGCCTGATGCCGGACGGGACCACCCGCTTTTACAAAGACGGTCAGCCGATCCATCACTATATGGGCTGCTCTACATTCTCTGAATATACTGTTTTGCCAGAGATTTCCCTGGCGAAAGTAAACCCGGCCGCGCCTCTGGAAGAGGTGTGTTTGCTGGGGTGTGGCGTGACGACCGGGATGGGGGCGGTGATGAATACTGCCAAAGTGGAAGAGGGTGCAACTGTTGCCATCTTCGGCCTCGGTGGAATTGGCCTGTCTGCCATCATAGGTGCGACGATGGCTAAGGCGAGTCGCATCATCGCGGTCGATATTAACGAGAGCAAATTTGAGCTGGCACGTAAGCTGGGTGCAACCGACTGCATTAACCCAAAGGACTATGACAAGCCGATTCAGGACGTCATAGTCGAGATGACGGACGGCGGCGTTGATTATTCGTTCGAATGTATTGGCAACGTGAATGTCATGCGCTCCGCTCTGGAGTGTTGCCATAAAGGTTGGGGCGAGTCAGTTGTGATCGGAGTTGCCGGTGCCGGCCAGGAAATCACGACACGGCCATTTCAACTGGTGACTGGCCGAGTATGGCGTGGCTCTGCTTTCGGTGGTGTTAAAGGTCGTTCGGAATTACCTGAATACGTCGAGCGGTACCTTCAGGGTGAATTCAAGTTGGATGACTTTATTACCCACACCATGGAATTGGAGGAGATCAACGAAGCGTTTGACTTGATGCATGAAGGCAAAAGCATTCGCAGCGTGATCCACTTCGATCAATAACACGTCTTGATTCATGCGTTTGAGCATGAGCTAGATCATCGTCTCCCTTCGTGGCTGGCAATCGTCAGCCACAATCTATTCTGCACCTTTGAAAAGAACGCTACACTCGGAATGGTTTGATACGGTTCCCGAACTGACTTGGCTGGCGGCCTGAACGGTCTCGCTCTGCCATGCACAGTTCCAGTACAACAACGATACCGGAGGTAGAAACATGCAATCTTCAGAAAATGCACTGACGAATCATGAAGTCACGATCTGTCTGGAAGGTGGTGCCGTGCTGGGCCCCTTTAACGCCACCTGGAGTGTGGATACCGGCAGCGACGTCCGCGAGCTGGCGCGGGAATACGACGCCTTCCTGCAGGGTGAGCCACAAAAGCGTTACAAGTTTCACCTGCATGACACCTATACCAATACGGTGCACACACTGATCGTCAATTTCTCCAAGGTGACCGGCATCTGTGATCATGTCAGGCTGAAACATAATCCGGATAACTGATGCGGCCGTGATGTGAACGATCAGCGGAGATCACCATCTAACGGAATAAGGAGGCTCCAATGACTGAATATCGTGTTGAGAAAGACAGTCTGGGTGATGTGAATGTGCCGAAAGACGCTCTCTGGGGAGCCCAGACCCAGCGTGCTGTCGATAATTTCCCGGTCAGTGGCAGGCAGATGCCGCCGGCGTTTATTGATGCGGTCGTAACCGTCAAGCGGGCCGCTGCCCAGGCGAACGCCGACTTGTCCCTGTTGGAGGGCGGCGTCCGGGATGCCATTGTCAGTGCCTGCGACACCTTGTTGCGGGGCGAGCATCGGGACCAGTTTCCGATCGATGTCTATCAGACCGGTTCCGGCACCAGCACCAACATGAATGTGAACGAGGTGATCGCGCATCTGGCAACGGCTGCGGGCACCAACGTGCATCCCAATGATCACGTCAATATGAGCCAGAGCTCTAACGACGTCATTCCCACTGCTATCCATGTCAGCGCCGTGATGCTGGTGCAAACGGTTTTGATACCGGCATTGTCACATTTGCGCGGGACACTTTATGAGCGTGAAGCCGAGCTGAAGGAGACCGTCAAGACTGGGCGCACGCACTTGATGGATGCGATGCCGGTAACGGTCGGGCAAGAGCTGCAGACCTGGCGCGAGCAGCTGAACGGCGCAGAAAGACGCCTTCAGAGCGCCTGTGAAGATTTGTTGGCCCTGCCTCAGGGCGGCACTGCAGTCGGCACGGGGGTGAATGCGCACAACCAGTTTGCGGATCGTTTTGTCTCATCGCTGAATGCCTTCACCGAACTCCGGTTTACATCGCTTGAGCACAAGTTTGTCGGCCAGAGTGCCGTCGACGCGTCCGTTAATATGTCGGCGCAATTACGCGGTGTGGCGGTGGTGCTGATGAAAATGGCCAATGACCTGCGCTGGATGAATAGCGGCCCGATCCACGGGCTGGCGGAAATCAGCTTGCCGGCGTTGCAGCCGGGGAGCAGCATTATGCCGGGCAAGGTCAACCCGGTAATTCCGGAATCAACCGCGATGGTGGCCACTCAGGTAATGGGGCTGGATAGTGCAGTGGCAATCGCCGGACAATCCGGCAATTTTCAGCTCAATGTCATGTTACCGCTGATCGGTGCCAACCTGGTCGAGATGATCAACCTGCTTGGCAATAGCGCGCGAGTGCTGGCGGATAAGGCCATTGCCGGGTTTACTGTGAATGCCGACCATCTGGCGGACGCTGTTGGTCGCAATCCCGTATTGGTCACCGCGCTTAACCCGGAAATCGGTTATAGCCGGGCCGCGGATATTGCAAAAGAAGCCTACAAAACCGGTAGACCCATTATCGACGTTGCTGTTGAGCAAACGGATTTTTCGAGGGCACAGCTGGAGGGCATTCTTGATCCACTCAAACTGACCCGCGGAGGGGTTGGTTAGGCGTTCCAGACTGGCTGGGGAATTGATCAGCGTCTCCCTGACCCAAAGGGTCCGCAGCGGCGTCTTTCATTCAGCTGACACAACGGGAGCTCGTTTGTGTTGATTCTGGAATTGCTGTTGCTTTTGCTGGCCGCCAATGGCGCTCCGGTGTTGGGTAGTCGCCTGATGGGGCGGGTTGGTAACGCCCCTATCGACGGCGGAATTAAGTGGAGTGACGGCGTGCGCCTGCTGGGGGGAAGCAAGACCTGGCGCGGCTTTATCGTCGGCACCGCCAGCTGTGCTTTACTCAGCGCGCTGTTAGGGCTGGGCGTGGCGTTTGGCGCAGTATTTGGTGCGCTTGCTTTGCTGGGCGATCTGATCAGCAGCTTTATCAAGCGCCGCCGTAGGCTGGCCCCAAGCTCGCGCTCAACCGGCCTGGACCAATTCCCCGAATCCTTTCTGCCTGTTTTGTTCGGCCATTTTTGGTTGGGTTACGGCTGGTTGACGCTCGTCGTGACGGTGGCGCTGTTCATGTTGGCCAATATCATGATGTCGCCGCTGCTCTATCGCCTCGGTATACGTAAACAGCCGCATTAATGCCAAAGAGTGTTGATGTACTCTAAATAGTGAGCCCGAGAGAAGCGACTTCCTATGAGGGGGTGATATTACAGTGCCGATTCAACTCCTTTCCTGCAATTACCACGTGGTTTTGAACTTGAACCACCAATTCAAGAACATCTTGTGCCCATTTGTCCGAGAATTGTTCTCCACGAAATTTAAAGGGGCTGAACTTTACCCCTGCGCGGCTGTTTACGGTGTTGATTGACGCTCCGTGCTTTACCAAATAGCGATGCTTGGATACGTTTGCGAATGCATTAACATATGAAAAACCGTCACTTTCAAGCAATTTACTTAATACATCCTTTAGTTGACTTGGCGAAAGCTTATTCGTTACTTGAAAAATATTACAGTGAGCTTCATCCAGCGAATCTGCCAAAAGCAATGCTCGGACAAGTTGGGCAAATAAATCGTAAAGAGATCTCACGGTATATATAGCTGCAATAGTGTTGGCTTCATTTGCCAGCTTGGCTTCATTAAATTCTTGCGAACGCTCAGAGTGGCCCATTACCAACTTAAAGTTCTCTTCATTGCTCTGATCGTCTTCATCGAAATAGCCTTCCAGAGAGTCACGTGCAATACCCACGTGGTAACGGAAGATATCGATGCTTCTGCTAATCGAAAAAATCAGATCGTAAAGGTATTGATTTTTCCCATGAATACTCAGTATGAATTCTCTTAGTTCCTTTAAACTCCATGAGTCCGTCATTCTTTTTCACTCGTAATGGCGGTGTTATTGAGGGCCGCGAGTCAACGTATGCAGCGTCACTTCCGGCGGGCAATTCAGGCGCGCCTGGACGACAGAGGTGCCGGATCCGCATGAGGTGTATCCCTGCATGCCGGCATGTTGCCAGGCTCCCTTACCGACGAAGCGCGGGCAGTCGGCATCGAGCAATACAGGAATGCCGCCCGGCAGGCAGATCTGGCCGCCGTGGGTGTGGCCACACAGGAAAACGTCGTAGCCTGCATGGGCCGCCTGGCGGAAAATTTCAGGCGTGTGACTCAATAGGACTGTGACGGCGCCGGCGGGTATTCCGTCAGCCGCTTGTTGCAGGTTATCGACCTTGTAGAAGTGCGCATCGTCGACACCGGCGATGTATAGCCGGGATGCACCTCGGTCAATAGCGATATTCTCATTCACCAGCAATTGGTACCCCATGTCTTCCAGCCCGGGCAGCATTCGAATGCTGTCATGATTGCCCAGCACCGCAAGCGGTGTACCTTTGAGCGCGGGGCGTAGCTCCCGCATGCCCTGTAGGCAGGCATCGATCGGCCCCCAGGTCAGCTTTCGGTAATCCCCGGTCAGCACGCACAGATCGTAATCCATTTCGCTGACGTGTCGGATCAGCGCATCGAGCGCCTGCTGGTCCATGTCCACATGCAGGTCGGTGAGCTGCAGAATGCGGAAGCCTTCAAAATCTTCCGGCAGGTTGGGCAAGACGATACGCCGGTCAATAGTATTGATCCTGCGGGCATTCTGGCGGGCCCGATTCAGCATGCCGGACAGGCGCAGGCAGGTTTCGACCAGGCGGTGAAAGGAGTACCACTTTTCGAAGTAGACGAAGTGGCCATCAGGACCAATCATGGCGCCTTCATACTCCCGTTCGATCCCCAAACGCTGACGTGCATGGGTGGCGCCAAGCCGGAGTGATAGACGGTAGTCGAGAAGGTCATCATCATGCCGCATGTCGGAGGCGGGATGCGTCATCAGATACTCCTCTGGTCAAGCGAAATACATCAGTATGGTCTCTCCGTTCTCATCAGTAAATGTGGGGAACCGGTGATCTGATGACCTGTCAGATTGGTAATACAGGACAATAGGGGACAGAATGAGCATTGATGCCTGATTGCGATAGAGGAGGAGTCATGACCAGAGCCTGTGATATACCCGGAATGAATGTCGCCAGAAGCCGATTCCCCATGCCCGAAATGAGTCTGGACCTGCCGGAAGGCGCAGGCGAGCAGCGTGCAGTCTTGGGTGGCGGCTGCTTCTGGTGCGTTGAAGCCGTGTATCAGGCGGTGGATGGTGTCACCTCCGTGGTTTCCGGCTACGCCGGTGGCGCTGCCGAAACGGCCAATTATGACAGCGTGTGCAGTGGTCAGACAGGTCATGCAGAAGTGATCGAGGTGCGCTACGACCCTGCGCGAACCAGTTATGGTGAACTGTTGCGGATTTTCTTTTCCGTTGCCCACGATCCCACACAGCTGAACCGACAGGGCAATGACCGGGGTACCCAGTATCGCTCTGCTGTGTTTTACGAAACACCACAGCAGAAAGACATGGTAGAGGCGTATATTCGGCAAATCGATGCGTCCGGTGTATACAGTGATACGCTGGCCACCACTGTAGAGCCGCTGGATGCCTTCTATCCTGCTGAGGAATACCATCAGAACTTTGCAGAACGGAATCCCCACCAGCCGTACATCATGGCGGTCGCAGCGCCGAAGCTTGAAAAGCTGCGCAATAGCTACGGGGATCAATTGAAGCCATCATTCAGGGATGATCTGGCCTAAACGAGGTGAATAATGACGCAGTCTGAATCCGGTTATGACCTGACGCCTCTGACGGCGGCAGAAATCGAAAAGCGGGCCGCAGGGCTGACAGCCGATGAGCGGCGTGTGCTGCTTGATCACGGTACCGAGCATCCCTTTTGCGGGACTTTGCTGGATAACAATCAGGATGGCGCCTACATGTGCCGTCTTTGCGATTTACCGCTGTTCAGTTCGCAGCACAAGTTTGAGTCGGGCACTGGTTGGCCCAGTTTTTTCGCGCCTTATGATCCGGATCATATCCGCTATATCGAAGACACCAGTATGGGGATGACCCGGACCGAAATCCGCTGTCCGCGCTGCGACAGTCACCTGGGCCACGTGTTTCCGGATGGTCCGCCGCCCAGCGGGCAGCGCTATTGCCTCAACTCCATCGCGATGGTGTTTCAGGCAGGCGCGTGAAGGTGCCCAAGATGTACGAAAAAAGCCCGGTCCGCCGGGCTTTTTTGTGTCTTCTGCGAAAGCCTAAGCAGATTGAATGCTTTCCGATTCAATGATGTTGCAGCCATCCGGGCCCGAGAGCGAGTCGAGCAGGGTGGCCGCAATATCGCTGGCCGGAACGGATCTGTATCGCTTGGGGATCAGCGGCTTGAACAATCGACTGGCGATCAGCCCGGCTTGTTCGCCAATCCTCGATTCGGTCCGCTCGGCCTCAATCAGTGATGGCCGAACCAGCGTCAACCGACTGAAACCCAGTGCCTGCAAGTGCTGCTCGGCTTCGCCTTTGGTGCTCAGGTAAAAGCTGCGGCTATTCGCATTGGCGCCGAGTGACGAATTCAATGCGAAGGCATGGGCGCCTGACTCCAGCGCCTTGTTGGCGCAGGCGATCACCAGATCATGGTCAATGGCGTAAAAGGCCTGTTTGCTGCCCGCTTGTTTGAGTGTCGTGCCGAGACAGCACACGACTGCATCAACCGACCACCAATCGGCATCGGGCAGCGGTAGCGAGAAATCAGTCACCGGGTTGAGCGTCGTCTCAGGCAGGTCGTTTTGCTTCAGTGGTCGGCGCGTTGGCGCCACAATAGACGAATAGCGCCCGCTGGCGACCGCTTGGGTCAGCACCTGGTGTCCGACTGCGCCGGTGGCACCGAGTATCATCAGTTTCATCACATATCCGCCCTGGTAAATGGAACGGAAAGCCTAGCGTATGGAGCCGGCTGGAGGAAATAGCGAGGGCGGGTGCAATGGCGAATGTCTGTCACGTGTTTGTCATGCTGGCGTGACAAGCTATGGGCAGTGCATTTGTTGTGGCAATACAAAACTGCATTGTGGTGTTTCGCCAGATCAGAGCAAGGATGTTCACACCGCGTCAGGGATGACGCTTTTTAACGTACTCGTGAGTCTCCTCTCCGCTTTTTTCAACCCCCGAAACCTGAACGCTCCCGATCAACCTGTGTGATGCTGATCGGGTTTGAGTCTGCAGAAACCAGAACCTCAGATGAAGTTCCCAACCACGTACACACCGGCATAGCCCAGCGTGTAGGCAATCAGCAGAAAGAAGCTGTAGCGCAGGTAGCTGCCGAAGGTGAGGCCGTCTATTTTGCTCATCGCCACGATACCTGCGGCTGAACCGATGACCAGCAGCGAGCCGCCAACGCCCACGGCGTAGGTCAGCCCCATCCATTCGCCAGGCGACATGGTGATACCTGCTTTGAGCAACGCAGCGGTAAGCGGGACGTTGTCGATCACGGCCGAGAAGATGCCCATAAGATAATTGGCGACCAGCGGTGGCAGCACGTCATAGACAGCGACGAAGCTGCCAAGGGCGTGAATTTCCTTCAGCATGCCCACCAAAAGCAGGATGCCCAGGAAGAAAAGCAGGGTTTCGAATTCGATCGTTCGGACATATTCCATAATCGGGTCCAGTTCCGAATCTGAACTGAAGAACCGGGATACCAGGAACATGACCGAAAGCCCGAAGAGGAACATCAGTACCGGCGGCACGCTGAACAGCACGTTGGACACGATGGTCATGATAATCGTGGTCAGAAACAGCACACTGATGATGACGTCTACGCGCCGCACTTCATTGCGGGCGTGCACCAGTTGTACTTCGCCGTGCATGCCGCGTGAAAGCAGCAGTGCCAGCAGCAGAACGCCGCAGGCGGCCGGAATCGACAGCGCCAGCAGAGTCAGGATTTCGACCTTGTGGGCGAGGAAGATCATCAACGTGGTAACGTCACCGGTGATGAGCGCTACCCCGCCTGAGTTCACCGCAAAGACCACCAGGGTAATGAAGCGGATTTGCTTCTTTTTATCGAGCTTCAGCGACAGGATTAGCGCACAGGAGACCAGCGTGGCGGTGATGTTGTCGGCCAGGGAAGAAAATACGAAGCAGAATGCCCCCGTTAGCAACAGGAGATACTTTTCCTTGATGCGTTTGGGCATGATCAGATAGATCAGGTTTTCAATCATGCCTTTCTTGTTCAGGTAGGCAACGAAGGTCATTGCGGCGACAAGAAAGAGCCAGAGACCAGCGATTTCGGCGATGCTTTCAGAGAGGCCGGCGGATATGGTCCGGGTTTGTGTTTCCGAGTCTGAGGCTATAAACAGGAGTAACCAGGAGAGTGTTCCGAAAAACAGTGTCACTTTTGCTTTGTTGACGTGGGTGACTTCTTCAAAAATGACACCCAGCAGGGCAAGGACAGCAAAGCTGACCAGAACACTATCTAACCAGACCATATGAGGTGAACCGTTGGTGGAAAGCTGCCGGCGCTGACAGCAAGGCAAAATTGAGCGCCGAAGTTTACTCCGACGGCTTGTGCCGCGCCACCGGGATCATTGCCTTGATCATGCAAATCGCGACTTTACGTAAGATCGGCAATTTCAAATTGCATCGAAAAAACGGATAATCGGATTCCGATAATTCTGAACCCCTTTCGAATACTGAACTGAAGGTAACAGGCTAATGACTGCAAGACAGGCAGATGTCGTGCTGGTCGGTGGTGGCGTCATGAGCGCCACCCTCGGCATGATGCTCAAGCAGCTTGATCCGTCCCTGGACATCATCATGGTGGAGCGTCTTGATCACGTCGCCCATGAGAGCACTGACGGATGGAACAATGCAGGTACCGGCCACGCCGGCTACTGCGAGCTAAATTACACGCCCGAGACCCCGGATGGTGGCATTGAGATTGATCGCGCGCTGAACATCAATGCGGCGTTTGAACTGTCTCTGCAGTTCTGGTCCCATCTCGTTGAAAACAAAATTTTGCCGGAGCCCGGCAAGTTCATCAATGCAACGCCGCACCAGAGCTTCGTCTGGGGCGAAAAAGATGTGGCCTTCCTGCGCAAGCGGCACGAAATGCTGAGCAAGCACCACCTGTTCCGGGAGATGGAATTTACCGAGTCTCCTGAAACACTAAAAGAATGGATGCCGCTGATTGTCAGTCATCGTGATCCGATGCAGGCGGTCGCAGCGACCCGCATCAAGCATGGTTCGGATGTCGATTTCGGCTCGCTGACCCGCAGCATGATCGACCATTTGGCTAATCAGCCCAACTTCGAACTCATGCTCGGGCATTCGGTTCGCTCCCTGGCGCAGCGGGAAAATGGCCGCTGGAAGGTACGGGTGCGTGATGAGCAGACCGGTGTTACCAAGAAACTTGAAGCCGGTTTCGTATTCCTTGGCGCGGGCGGCGGCGCGTTGCCACTGCTGCAGAAGTCCGATATAGCCGAGAGCAAAGGGTACGGCGGTTTCCCGGTGAGCGGTCAGTGGCTGGTGTGCAAAAACCCTGACGTGATCAAGCGCCATTACTCCAAAGTCTATGGCAAGGCGCCGATTGGCGCGCCTCCGATGTCTGTGCCGCACCTGGATACCCGCATCATCAACGGTGAGCCGGCCTTGCTGTTTGGGCCTTTTGCGGGTTTCACGACCAAATTCCTCAAGCAGGGTTCTGTGTTTGATCTGTTCTCATCTGTAAAAGGCGGGAACCTTCTGCCTATGATGCAGGTCGGGCGCGTCAATATGGATCTGACCCGCTATCTGATCAAGGAGGCCTTCCAGTCGCACTCCGAGCGGGTGGCGTCATTGCGTAACTTCTTCCCGGATGCCCAGGAGAAGAACTGGCGTCTGCAGGATGCCGGTCAGCGCGTGCAGATCATCAAGAAATCGGCAGAGGGTCGGGGCAAGCTCGAGTTCGGCACCGAGATCGTCGCGGCCAAAGATGGCTCGCTGGCGGCGCTTCTGGGGGCTTCTCCTGGCGCCTCGACCGCTGTTAAGGCGATGATTGATGTGATTGAGCGTTGCTTCTCGGACCGCATCAAGACACCTGAATGGCAGGAGCGGATGCGTGAACTGATTCCGTCCTACGGTCAGTCACTTGTCGAAAATGAAGCATTGCTGAATGAGGTGCGCAGTCGCACGCTTTCAACACTCAATCTGAACAAGCTTAAAGACTGAAACCGAATCGACAGCATGGGTGTGAAAACCCATGCTGTCGGCTTGCCCGCCTGTTTTATCCTGTCTTGTTTTGCTGCTCATCCCTCTCTCTACGCCCCATTTTTCTGATATCCGGATGTTCTGGTCGAGTCTGACCCGGCGCACTGTCAATCTGTGGACATCCGGGTTTGGATGACGCAGTTCCCAGCTAATCGGATGCTCTGAAAACAAATACAACATTTGGAGCGCAAACATGAAAAAAATGAAGCATGTACTGCAATGCTCAGCAGTCGGACTGATGCTGACCGGGGGTGCTGCGCAATCTCACGCAGGCGCCTTTGTTCAGCTGTTTGAGTGGAAGTGGAATGATGTCGCACAGGAGTGCGAAAACTTCCTCGGCCCCAAAGGCTTCAGCGCGGTGCAGGTATCGCCACCCCAGGAGCATATTCAGGGAAATGCGTGGTGGACTCGCTATCAACCTGTCAGTTACCAACTACAAAGTCGCGGCGGCAATGCCGCTGATTTCGCCAACATGGTATCCCGATGTAACGCAGTGGGTGTCGATGTCTACGCCGATGCGGTGGTCAACCACATGGCCAACGGCAGCGGTACCGGGAGTGCAGGGTCGTCATATAGCAGTGGTAGTCTGTCCTATCCTCAATATAGCGGGCCGGATTTTCACTCGGCATGTGATATCAACAGTGGCGATTACGGAGGTAACGCCGGGCGTGTGCGCAACTGTCGCCTGGTTGGATTGCCGGATCTCAACACGGCTGACAACTACGTCCAGTCCACCGTCGCCGGATACCTCAATCAGTTGATTAATCTCGGTGTTAAAGGCTTCCGGATTGATGCGGCCAAACATATCGCGCCAGGTGATATCAGCGGTATTCTGAGTCGTGTGAACGGCTCGCCCTATGTGTTCCAGGAAGTGATTGATCTCGGAGGCGAGGCGGTCAGCGCGAACGAGTATACCGGTACTGCAGCGGTGACAGAATTTCGTTACAGCGCCTCGATCGGCAATGTTTTCAAGAACCAGCAGTTGAGCTACCTGAACAACTTTGGCGAAAGCTGGGGGTTTCTGGGCGGCGGGTCCGCGGTCGTGTTTACCGACAACCACGACAACCAGCGCGGCCACGGTGCCGGTGGCGCCAATGTACTGACATTCAAGGATGGCTCGCTTTATAACCTGGCTAACGTCTTTATGCTGGCCTGGCCCTATGGTTATCCCAAAGTCATGTCGAGCTACGCCTTTAATAATGCGGATCAGGGGCCGCCATCATCCAGTGTTTACCAGAACGGCGTTGCACAGTGCGGCGGTGCCTGGATATGCGAGCACCGTTGGTCTTCAATCGCCAACATGGTGGCATTCCGCAATAACACGGATGGCACGGGTGTCGATCATTGGTGGGACAATGGTAACAACCAGATTGCGTTTGGCCGGGGTGGTCAGGGCTTTGTCATCATCAACCGGCAATCGAATGCGCTGAACCGTACCTTTAGCACCGGGATGCCGGATGGCCGCTATCGGAATGTGGCAGGTAATAACGCCTGTGTCACTGTGTCGGGTGGCCAGCTCACGGTTGCGGTGCCCGGCATGGAGGCCGCTGCAATCCACGTCGGAGCCCCCTGCGGTTAACAGTGGTTACATCGCCTGATAGCGAGTGACGCTCAAACCGAGGTCGCTCGTTATTACGCCAATCCTGATCAATAAAAAAGGGCCCCTTGGGGCCCTTTTGTTTTACCTTCTGATTACCTCAGGCGTGTGCCTTTTGGGCCTCATCATTTTCAGCATTGTGATCCTTCGCCAGCAGCACGTAGAACGCTGGTAACACGAACAGCGTAAACAGGGTGCCGATGCCAAGCCCCGTCGCGATGGTCAGGCCGATTGCGAAGCGGCTCTGTGCGCCAGGGCCTACCGCGATCAACAGGGGCACCATCGCCACGATCAGCGCGAGCGAGGTCATGATGATCGGCCGCAGACGAATCGCGGCGGCTTCAATCACCGCTTTGGCTTTGCGGTAACCCTTATCGTGTTGCAGTTGATTGGCGAATTCGACAATCAGTATGCCGTTCTTAGAGACGACCCCGATCAATGTAATCAGCCCTACCTGCGAGTAGATGTTCATTGTGGTGAATCCAAGCACGATGAACGCCATGGCTCCGGCGACGGACATGGGAACCGAGATCAGAATGATCAGCGGATCACGCCAGCTTTCGAACTGAGCCGCTAGCACCAGGTAGATGACCAGCAGCGACAGGAAGAACGTCACGGCCAGCGCGCTACCCTGATTGACGAACTGACGGGAATCGCCAGTGAAGTCATAGGTGAAGCCTTGCGGAAAAATCTCGTCGGCAGTCTTGGTCATGAAATTGATCGCATCGCCTGCGGATACGCCCGGCGTTGCGATGCCTTGTAGCGTCAACGAGTTTTGCTGGTTGAACTGGGTCCGCTGGGACGGCTCAACGCCCTTCTCGAAGCTCACCACACTGCTCAGTGGCACCAGTTCGCCAGAGTCAGCGCGTACGTAATAGTCGTTCAGTTTGTCAACGTCGGCACGGGCTGCACGCTCAACCTGAGGAATCACCTGATAGGAGCGGCCTTCCATGTTGAAGCGGTTGATATAGCCACCACCCAGCATGCTGGACATTGCCTGACCGACATCGCTCATCGACAGCCCCAGATCAGCCACACGGTCGCGATCGACTTTGATGGTGGTGATGGGGCGGTCAAACTCGATCGACTTCTGCAGGAACATGAACTGGCCGCTCTGCATGGCTTTGCCCATCAGCTCATCGGCGACGCTGTTCAATTGCTCGTAGTCATTGCCAGTGGTGATGACAAACTGGAACGGCAGACCACCGCTGGAGCCGGGCAACGACGGAATCGGGAACACCGCTGTTTGCAGACCGGTGATTTTAGACATTTCCTGCTGCAGGATCGGCTGCACTTCAAACTGGGACACGTCCCGCTCGCTCCAGGGCTTCATTTTGAAGCCACCAAAGGCCGCGTTGGGACTGGTGATGCCCAGCAGCATGAACGTCTCGTCGTAGCCAGGTAGCTGCTCGAAACTGTCCTGCATTTCGGCGCCGTATTTCTGCAGGTATTCCAGGGTTGCGGTCTGGGGAGCGGTTCCCTGGAAAAGCAGAATGCCCTGATCTTCGTTTGGTGCGAGTTCGTTCTGGCTCATCGCGACCATGAAGTAAATCGATGCCAGCACGATGGCAGCGAAGAAGACGATCACCGAAATTGTCTGCAGCGATGATGTCAGCATCGACTTGTATCCGTTTGAAAGCGCAGTGAAGGTGTTCTCAACCTTGGTTTCAAATCGGGTCGGGTTGCCGTGCGGCTTCAGCACCTTACCTGCCAGCATGGGAGACAGCGTCAGAGCGACAATGCCCGAGATAACGACGGTACCGGCGAGCGTGAAGGCAAACTCGGTAAACAGCGAGCCGACGAGTCCGCCCATAAACCCTATCGGGGCATAAACGGCGACCAGTGTAGTGGTCATCGCGATAATGGGCGTTGCCATCTCCCGAGCGCCGTTTAGCGCTGCGTCGAATCTCGATGCGCCTTCCTCGATATGACGGTGAACGTTCTCGACAATAATGATGGCATCGTCGACCACCAGCCCGATGGCCAGTACCAGCGATAACAGTGTCAGCAGGTTCAGGGAGTAGCCCAGTGCAAGCATGACGAAAGCACCACCGACGATCGATAGCGGGACCGCGACCGATGGAATGATTGCAGCACGCAGCGATCCAAGACACAGGAACACCACCACCAGAACGATGACGATGGCTTCGAACAGCGTCTTGATGACCTCCTTGATGGAGTCTTCAATAAACTCCGAGGAGTCGTAGGGCAGTTCGACTTTGAGTTCTTCCGGCAGTTGGGCCTTGATATCGGGCAGTTCGCCTTTGACCAGCTCTGCGACAGTCAGGGGGTTGGCGCCGGGCGACAGTTCGATAGCGACATAGGTTGAGGGCTGGCCTTTGTACAGCGCCAGATTTTCATAGCTCTCGGACCCCAGCTCCACTCGCGCGATGTCTTTCAGGCGGATCAGTGACCCCTTGGATTCCTTGATCACCAGTTCCCGGAACTGGTCCAGGCTGCCGATATCGGTGTCACTGGTCAGGCTGATCTGTACCAGATCGCCTTTGGTGTTGCCGACAGCGGCCTGGTAGTTGTTCTGCAACAGAAACTGGATGACATCCGGGGCCGTCATGTCCACCGCTGCCAGGCGCTCAGGGTCCAGCCAGACACGCAGGGCAAACGTGCGCCCCAGCAATTCGGCCTTACCTACTCCGGGCAGCGCCTGCAATTTAGGCTGAACCACCCGCGTGAGGTAGTCCGTAATCTGAGGTACCGGCATGGTTTCGCTGTAGAACGCGATGTACATCAACGCAGTGCTATCACCGGTTTCTGACGAAATGACCGGATCCTGCGCTTCGGCCGGCAGCACGTTGCGCTGACTTGCAACCTTGGCCTGAATTTCGGCCAACGCGGCGTTGGCGTCGTAGTTCAGCTCCATCTTGGCCTGAATGGTCGACACGCCTTGTGAGCTGGTGGAGCTCAGGTAGTCGATACCGCTGGCTTCAGCAATGGCCTGCTGTAAGGGAGTGGTGATAAACCCCTTGATAAGCTCCGAACTTGCGCCCGGGTAGGCGGTTGTCACGGTGACGGTTGTGCTTTCCAGCAGCGGGTATTCGCGCACTTCCAATTCCATGGCGGCGCGCACACCCAAAAGCAGTATCAGCAAGCTGACAACCGTCGCCAGGACCGGACGGTTTACGAAAATATCGGTGAAGCGCATTAGTTGGCGCCCTCCTCACTGGCTTCGGAGGCGGGCTTGCCACTATCGGCGGAGTCTCCGGCGTCTGCGCCTTTTTTCTCGATTTCTACCGTCTGACCCGCTCTCAGGCGGAGCAGGCCGGTCGCGACGACACGCTCGCCGGCTTCGAGATTTTTGGTGACCTCGACCATGCCGTCACGGGTGCCGCCGGTTTCAATACTGCGACGTTCAGTTATCAGCGCGCCTTCGTCGTTTTCCTTGATGACGTAAACAAAATCGCCGTATGTATTGAAAGAGATAGCAGTGTTAGGAATGGCAACGATATCCCGCATTTTGGGACGCAGCGTCTGAATGGTGGCAAACATACCTGGTTGCAGTTTTTGCTCCGGATTTTTCAGCGTGGCGCGGATACGCACAGTGCGGGTTTCAGCATTGACCGAACTGTTGATGGCGCTGATTTTACCGGAGAAGGTCTGATCCGGAATGGCGGCAACTGTGACATCGACCTGATTACCAACCGTGACGTTGGCGAGTTCTTTCTCAGAGATGGTGTAGTCGGCGTAGATTGGATCGAGCATGTTGATTTCAACGATCGGCGTACCGGTTGCCAGGTATTCACCCTGGTCTACCAGACGAATGCCGAGGGTGCCGGCGAAAGGCGCTTTCAGCTCTTTCTTGTTCAACTGAGCCTGAGCTTCAATTGAGCGTGCGCGTGCGGCTTCGAGATTCGCTTCGGCTTCATCGTACTGAGACTGGGATACGGCCTTGCGGGGCAACAGATCCTCGAGTCGTTTGAACTCGCGGCTGGCCTGTCTTTCTTCTGCGCGGCGTGTGGTTAATGCGGCCTCATCAGTCTGGCTGTCCAGTCGCAGTAGCACGTCACCTTTTTTAACCTTGTCACCGGATTCGAACAGGATGTCTTTGATCACCCCCGGGACTTCGTTGGCAATCTGGATGCCGTTTACGGCTTCGATGCTGCCAACGGCTTTCAGTGATGGTTGCCACTGAACACTCTGGGCAGTGGTTGCTTCAATAACCGCGGGCGGCTGAGGCTGTGAGAACTTTTCCTTCATTTGGCCGAACTGATAAAACTTGTAGCCAAAGATGCCGCCGAGAACGACAGCCAGAAAAACAATGACAACGACAAAGCGTGATGCTGTGCGCATGAAGAAATCCTGAATTTTTTGTCACGTGAATGCGGATAAGCGCCAGATTATAGCGGAAAGAATAGCCTGCTATACAACACAATATCCCGCTAAAGCCGTTTATAAGAGGACGAGCACGGAAGGTTGGTATCAATAGCGGTGATTCAATTGCCGGTAATAATTATCCGTAACAGGGTTTGGAATGGATCAGTAGTTTTACCTACCCGGGTATCGCCAACTCACTCGAATATCGCGAGGCGATAGAAGTTGTTGCGCAACACGGGAGCCTGATCCATTGTTGTAAAGGCAAAAAGCAGCGTCAGTATGGGCGCACACCCAACAGGAGGCAACGGATGATTGGTTACGTGACGATTGGTGTCAGTGATATGTCGAAGGCCAAGGCGTTCTACAGTGAACTGCTGCAGGATGTTGGCGCGAAAGTACTTTTGGATATGGGGCGAATCGCGTTTATTGGCACCAGCATGAAAGCGCCGATGCTAGCGGTGTGCACGCCTTACAATGATGAGTCGTGTAACCAGGGTAACGGCAACATGTTTGCTATTAGTCCGGGTTCCAAAGAGGCGGTTGACGGTCTGTACGCCAAGGCGATTTCGTTGGGGGCGACGTGCGATGGCGAGCCGGGACAGCGTATTCCCGATCAGTTCTACGGTGCCTACGTGCGCGATACTGATGGCAATAAAATGGCCTTTTTTCATTTCGGTTGATGTTTGTTTGATGCGACCTTGCCTCTTTACAGATTGAGGCGATAAGGAGAACAGTAGTGACCATAAAAAAATTCGCATGGGCTGCGCTGGTAGTTGGCGTGTTGGGCAGCAACGTTGCATTTGCACATGATCACGGCGCTGTGGTCGAGGTCAGTCATCCATGGGCGCGTGCAACACCGCCGGTCAAGCCGGTGCATGGCGCCGCTTATCTGACGCTGACCAATACGTCAGATGAGGCAGTAGTGTTGGAAGGCGTTACGACACCGGTGACTGACAAAGCCAGCATCCATGAGACTCAGAAAGTGGACGGCAACATGCGAATGGAAAAGCTGAAAGGGGGGCTGGAAATTGAACCGGGCCAGACGGTTAAGTTCGCACCCGGTGGCTATCATGTCATGCTGATGGATATGGATGAACCACTGGTTGCTGGAAGCCATTTCCCGATCACTCTTGAATTCCAGGGGGGGCTTACTGAGCAGGTTGAGATTCAGGTGGGTGATGAGCCTGAAATGGACGGCCACTCCATGGGGGGACATTCAAAAGAACACGCACACTAAAGGGTTCACCTGAGTGCGTTAGTTTTCCTGTCCGGGCACTGCCGCCCGGGCGCTACTTCTCGTTAAACATGAAAATGATGCTGCCCCCCCGTAGAACGCTGCCGTAGTTGAAATTAATTCCAATCCCGATGTTGTCCAGTATCCCCATGAAGTCGTTGGTTTCCACCAGCCATGCAACGCCTGCCTCATAATAGTGTGTGCTGCCAAGTGCATGGCTCATGTCCCCGCCCACGTCGACCCGTGCTGCCCGCAGCCATAAATCCTGTGCAGGCAAAAACGCCGCTTTGGTGGGCACTTTCACCCGGAGCCCGTTGGACCAGAAGAAGGCCTCTGGCTTTGCCTTGTGGGCTTCAATATGGGCGCCATAAGTGGTGCCTGCTATATAGTGATAATCAGAGAAAAAGTTCCACCGGGCTCCCTGTGCGTCCAGCAGATAATTGACGGTCAAGGTAGGCTCGGCCACCAGGGCGTTTACCGAAATGTTCGTGAGAACACCGTCCAAAACGGGAGCAAACGGCTTGGAGGCTTCCGTTTTGTATCTCGTGCGATTTTTATAGTGCAGCAGGTGTGAGTAGAGCCCGAGCGTGACTCGCCAGTGCTGATCAATGTGATGCCGCCAGGCCCCCCCGAGCTCCCCAGATATGACGGTGTCGCGCAACTCGTCCTGACCCGGATTATCGCTCGCCACGACCTGGATATCCTGATCGATGTCGAGATAGGCCAGCTTAGCCAGTACCAGCAATTCATCGTCTGAGTCGGGGAGGTGAGTTTGCCATTGATAGGGCAGGCTGACGACTGAAATTTCCTGACGCAGTTGAGCTGAATCAGCGCTCCCGAACTGGTCATTGTCAATCTCGAAATAATCGTTGGGATTGAAGTTCCAAAGGCCGAAGCGAACCGCTTCCCCGTTGGTAAGGAGCATGGACGTCGTTATCGTTTCTGAAATGTTTGCTTGTGCCGCCGCATCGAGTGCATCAGGCATTGCGGGCCGAGCCAGGAAGATGGTCGTCGCGACCAGAATGCAGACGCTTGTCCAGTGTTTTCTCACCACGATGCTCTCCACACGCCTTGCAGGATCATCCTTGGGCACATTCCTGCCTGCCTTGAGTCTGGAATGAATGCTTTTGTGTGGCAATTTTACCTGTGGCACGGGGGGCATGGAATCATCGGTAGATGATTTTGTTCTGGCGGAGCGCAAGTTTCGGGCCGGCACATATCTGCTTTTGTTGCCCTGTTATTCCTCGAACAACATCACCTTGTCATCTCGATGTCATTGCCGGCTGACAGTCTGGTATATCCGGGGCAGTGGGCCATCTGGCGCAGTGTCACCTTTTTTGTAGTAAAAGCTGCAGACGGGAGGGTGTTCCATGATTGAACAGTATCTTCGTAATGCATTACAGGTGCCTCACAACTATCGACTGGTAGAAATTGAAAAGGCGCGTGAGCACCATGCGGCGAGTTGCACGGCGCGCTATTTCAATCTGATTGATGAAAACAGGAACCTTGTAGCCGGTTTTGATGCATGGATGGTGGAGCAGAGTTTTTTTGGATTTTTTCGCTATAGCCCACAAGGGCAGCTACTGGAGAGAAAAACGGTGGCGCTCTATTCCCCGACAGCCCGACACTGATGAGCAACAGGCAATAATCTGATGGTCTGGGGTTCGGGACGTGGTGCCCTCAGGTGGTTTGTAAAACGTGCTGAGCGAGGGCCTGAGGTGAACGGGTAGTCGCTCACCTCAGGGTTGGCATTGGCGAGGGGTTAGTCTTCGTCGTCTTCCCCCGGGCCATCCGCCATGCCCAGTTCTTTGATTTTCCGGGTCAAGGTGTTTCGGCCCCAGCCCAGCAGAATCGCCGCATCCCGTCGGCGACCGCCAGTGTGCTTGAGGGAGGTTTCGATCATCACCTGTTCAAACTCGGGTACAGCGACATCAAGGATTGCCTGCTTGCCTCGTTTCAGTTCCTGTTCGGCCCAGGCGCGCAAGCCTTCCTGCCAGGTTTGTCCGGTCGGTGGTGTGTCGGCCTGGTCGAGTAATTCTGGCGGCAGGTCGCTGACATGAATCTCGCGCCCGCTCGCCATGACCGTCAACCAGCGACAGGTGTTTTCGAGCTGGCGGACATTCCCGGGCCAGGGCAGCGTGGTCAGATATTCTTCAGCTTCGGCCCGCAGTAGTTTGGGTTCAACCGAGAGTTCCAGGGCTGCACGTTTCAGGAAGTGTTGCATCAGCCGTGGAATATCCTCACGCCGTTCAGCCAGTTTTGGCAAATGAACACGGATAACATTCAGGCGATGAAACAGGTCTTCCCGGAAGGTGCCGGCCTGAACCAGCTTTTCCAGATTCTGGTGCGTGGCGGCGATGATGCGCACATCGACCTTGATCGGTGTTGTGCCGCCTACCCGATAAAATTCGCCATCGGCCAGCACCCGCAGCAAGCGCGTTTGGGTATCAGCGGGCATATCGCCAATTTCATCGAGGAACAGGGTGCCGCCGTTGGATTGTTCAAAACGTCCCTGACGGGCGGCAGCGGCTCCTGTAAAGGCGCCTTTTTCATGGCCAAACAATTCTGACTCAATCAGATCTTTGGGAATTGCGGCCATATTCAGCGCGATGAACGAATGGCTGGCACGAGGGCTGTGATTATGCAGTGCCTGCGCGACCAGCTCCTTGCCGGTGCCGCTTTCCCCATTGATCAACACCGTGATGTTTGAGTGGGAGAGCCGGCCTATTGCCCTGAAAACTTCCTGCATGGCAGGCGCTTCACCAATGATTTCGGTGTGGCGTGTCGTGCTATCCGGCTGGGGTTCGGTGCTGGCTCTGCGTTCGCGGCTGTGGGCGATGGCCCGCTTGGCGAGTTCAACTGCATCATCGACATCAAAGGGTTTGGGCAGGTATTCAAAAGCCCCTGTCTGATAACTCGCAACCGCGCTTTCCAGGTCCGAGTGGGCGGTCATGATGATGACCGGAATGTCGGGATGGTCGTGGGTGATTTGCCCCAATAGCGCAATACCGTCGATGCCGGGCATTCTGATGTCGCTGATTATGGCATCCGGTTGTTCCCGGTCGAGGCGCATCATAATGCCTTCGCCGCTCTCGAATACGCGAGTCTGGATGTCGGCCTGTGTCAGTGCACGTTCCAGGACCCATCGAATACTCCGATCATCGTCAATTATCCAGACGTTGGCCGATTGGCTCATGCTGTCAGCTCCAGAGGCAGAAAAATGATGAAATCGGTCAGGCCGGGTGAACTTTCGCATTCAACAAGTCCATGGTGCTGCCCGATGATGCTTTGGGTAATAGAAAGCCCAAGACCTGTGCCGTTGGCTCGGCCACTGATCATGGGATAGAAAATGTTCTGTAAAAGATCCGGTGGAATACCGGGCCCGTTGTCAATTACATCCAGCCGGCATACGAGACGGTGACGCCTATGTCCGATCGTAAATTGGCGCAGGGCTCGGGTGCGGAAAGTAATGCAGGGCACATCCGTCGATGGGTTGTCGGCTGCGGCCTCCATCGCGTTGCGGGCGATATTGAGCACCGCCTGGATGAGTTGTTCCTTGTCGCCTGGGAATTCTGGCAGGCTTGGGTCGTAGTCCCGTTCCAGTCGAACCCGGCCTTTGGTTTCGGCCTCAAGTAGCGTGCGAACCCGCTCAATCACTTCGTGGATGTTGGTCGGAGTAAGCTGAAATGCCTTGTTGGGGCCGAGCATCCGGTCAACCAGGCCACGCAGGCGGTCCGCTTCGTCGATGATGACGCGGGTATATTCTTTCTGCCCGTTGTCCGTCAGTTCGCGGTCCAACAATTGCGCTGCGCCGCGAATACCGCCGAGCGGGTTCTTGATTTCGTGGGCCATACCCCGAACCAGGATGCGCGTGGTTTCCTGCTGGCTCAGCATATCCTCTTCGCGTGTGATGCGAATAAGGCGATCACGTGGCTGCAATTCGAGCAACATGGTCGAACCGTCTGCGCCAATATGGGACACAGAATAATCGACTGTAAATCTTGAACCGGATAGCAGCGTAAATTCGGCTTCGCGCTTGGTGAAGGGCTGGCCAGACTCGGCGGCATCAGAGAGTGTCTGGAATGCCTCGGTGGACTCTACAAACAGATCGTAGAAATGCGTGCCTATAATGCGCGAACCGCTGGCCTCCAGCAGATACTCTGCTGCACCATTGATGAACTGCACATTCAGCTCCGCATCCAGCACCAGCGTTGCCGTGGTGAGGTGATCGAAAATCTGCTTGTAAACATTAGTGTGTGGCATAGGATTCCTCGTGACATGCCAGTAACTGCAAAAAGCGAACCAGTTGTGAGCTCGCCACAAGCGAGTGCGCGTTTTTGGTCCTGTTCGGTGGCACTGTTTAATGAATCAGTAGAGATTCGCTCCATTGCTTTCCCTCGCTGAGGGGCGCAAGGCCTGAATGGCATTCAGTAACTGCCGCTAAAATCGGCGAAAATGCTGATAACGACCTGTAAAGGCACTTGCTGAAGGGGGCGGTCTGCCGACCGGAGCTGACGTTTTTTCGCATGGCTCGCCTGCTTTTTCTGTGTCATTTTGGCGAGCAGCCTGGTCGTCGGAGGGGAAGCGCCATTGAAACTGCCGGTATCCCGCCCCTGATTGTAATCGGATTCTAGACCTTAATTAGTGCTTGCGCACCAAAATAGTGCAGGTCATGGGGTGGGGATTGTTTTGGTGCGAAGATGCGCCCGGCCGGGGAGGCGGGCGCATTAGCGAAGAGGGGTTAGTTGATGACCGAAGGGCGATGGATGGTAAATGAAATACCTTGTCCTGACTGAATGATTTTGCCTTTGCTGTCGACTATCTTGACCGACGCATTGTGGGTGCCACGATCGATGTTGTTGACGGTAAATTGGCCGGATGCGTTCTGGCCGACTGGTTGCCCGTCAAGTGATACCTCGAATTCGTGGCCGCGCAACAAGGCAGGGCTGCTTGATACTGCGAACGTCACATCACCGTTTCCGCTATGGAACGCGCTGTTATTTTCAGGCGCATCAAATGAAACCCGGTTGTATGCCTTGCCCTGATCCTGCTCCTGTTTCTTTTTGGAGTCTTCCACCATCTGTGGCACTTCGTCCGGCTTTGGCAGTGTGACAGTCGTGACAGGCTTCACTTTAATGGTTTTTGCGCCGGGGCTGGCCTCGTCAGAATAGCTGACGTTGCCCTGGGCATCGGTGTGCTTGTATACCTCGGCGTAGGCGCCAAGGCTGGCTGTCATCGCGATGCTGAATGTCAGAAGCTTTATTGTATTTTTCACGGAACCCTCCATTGGGGGAATTCTCCAAGTTGTAGCAGGCCTGTAAGGATTATTGGCAAGAGGGGGATTGGATTGCAACTTTCCTGACCCTAAATGGTATTAATGGCTGGTAAGGTTTTGTAATTGGCAGCGTCACTGGAGCGCACTATCGGTGTAGCAACAAAGCACGGGGCCGGAAATAAAAAAACCCCGCGGTTAGGCGGGGTTTTCTGTGTGTACAGGTCTGTTAACCCGAAATATCGTGTTTAAACAGAGTAGTACAGTTCGAACTCGACCGGGTGAGTGGTCATGTTCAGGCGCTCAACTTCAGCGCGCTTCAGATCAATGTAAGCACTGATCATGTCTTCGGTGAATACGCCGCCGCGAGTCAGGAACTCGTGGTCTTCTGCCAGGCAGTCCAGCGCTTCCTGGAAGGTTTCCGCAACCTTAGGAATGTTCAGCGCTTCTTCTTTTGGCAGGTCGTACAGATCCTTGTCCATGGCATCGCCAGGGTGGATCTTGTTCTGGATGCCGTCCAGGCCGGCCATCATCAGTGACGCAAATGCGAGGTACGGGTTCGCTGATGCATCAGGGAAGCGTACTTCGATACGGCGCGCTTTCGGGCTGTTCACGTATGGAATACGGATCGAAGCTGAGCGGTTACGAGCCGAGTAGGCCAGCATGACAGGTGCTTCGTAGCCTGGAACCAGACGCTTGTAGCTGTTGGTTGAAGCGTTGGTGAAGGCGTTGATGGCCTTGGAGTGTTTGATAATGCCGCCAATGTAGTACAGCGCCATTTCGCTCAGGCCAGCGTAGCCGTCACCAGCAAACAGGTTCTTGCCATCTTTGTTCAGAGACATGTGAACGTGCATGCCTGAACCGTTGTCGCCGACAACCGGCTTCGGCATAAAGGTCGCAGTCTTGCCGTATGCGTGTGCAACGTTGTGCACGCAGTACTTCAGGATCTGTACTTCGTCAGCCTTTTTGACCAGCGGGTTGGCGCCAACGCCAATTTCGCACTGACCTGCAGTACCGACTTCGTGGTGGTGAACCTCAATTTCCAGACCCATGGATTCCATGGCAGAGCACATGGCGCCACGCAGGTCGTGGAGGCTGTCTACTGGTGGAACAGGGAAGTAACCACCTTTGACGCCAGGACGGTGACCAATGTTGTTGCGCTCGAAATCTTCGCCAGAAACCCAGGCGGCTTCCTCGGAGTAAAGTTCGTACATTGCGCCGTTCATGTCAGTCTTCCACTTCACAGAGTCGAAGACGAAGAACTCGGGCTCAGGGCCGAACAGTGCGCCTTCGGCGATGCCGGTAGACTTCAGGTACTCTTCTGCGCGACGGGCAACAGAGCGCGGGTCACGCTCGTAACCTTGCATGGTAGAAGGCTCTACGATGTCGCAAGTCAGGTTCAGAGTGGTTTCTTCGGTGAACGGATCGATTACGCCGGTGGAATCATCTGGCATCAGGATCATGTCGGATTCGTTAATGCCTTTCCAGCCAGCAATAGATGAGCCGTCAAACATCTTGCCGTCAGTAAAGAAGTCTTCATCGATTTCTGAGGTCGGCATAGTGACGTGTTGCTCTTTGCCGCGGGTATCAGTGAACCGCAGGTCAACCCACTTCACTTCGTGTTCTTTAATCAGGTCAAGCGTCTTGGACATTGTGCATGCTCCGTAAAGTTATCCCGCTTCAGCGGGTGCATTCATGTTCGTATTGCCGGATGGGTCAGGGTCACTGATATCCGATTTTTTCAGGAGGTCGCAGCTTATCAAAAGCCTCTGCCACTTACCTGCAAATTTATCCTGACTTCTTCAAAGCAATCGCCTTGCCAATTTTTGGTGCTGCCCTGCAGAGGCCGCTGGGAGCGGCATCCGGCTCAACTCTCGACGTCTGACGGCAATATTTTGGTGCAACGCAGAAGGTAGTCCGCACTAATGTGGTGCGCTTTTGATGCATAATGCTCGTTTATGGTGCGGTTTAAGGTTTGGAAGTAGGCGTTTTTCTTCATATTAACGGCATGGACTTTTAGATATACTACGCGCCGCCTCATTTGCACCCTGGTCTGTAAAGTTGTTCAGGGGTGTAGGTACCGCCCGGTATCGGATAATGGGTTCACTTTACGGATTTGAGATGGCATGTGAGAGGCTTGGCCTCCCTTAAGACCCTCTCAGGTCAAAAGAAAGCATGCCGCAGGACTATTGTTGTGATTGAGAAGCTTCGTAATATCGCCATTATCGCCCACGTCGACCATGGTAAAACCACGCTTGTAGATAAACTGCTGCGTCAGTCTGGCACTTTGGACCGGAAAGAGCTCGAAAGCGAGCGCGTAATGGACTCCAATGACCAGGAAAAAGAGCGCGGCATTACCATCCTGGCCAAGAACACGGCGTTGAAGTGGAACGACTACGACATCAACATTGTTGATACCCCTGGCCACGCCGATTTCGGTGGTGAGGTAGAGCGGGTCATGAGCATGGTGGATTGTGTGCTGCTGGTGGTTGATTCCATCGACGGCCCGATGCCGCAAACCCGCTTCGTGACTCAGAAAGCATTTGATGCCGGTCTGCGTCCGATTGTTATCGTTAACAAGATCGACCGTCCGAGTGCGCGCCCGGATTGGGTTGTCGATCAGGTGTTTGATCTGTTCGATAACCTGGGTGCCACGGATGAGCAGCTGGATTTCCCGATTGTCTATGCCAGCGCCCTGAACGGTATTGCAGGTCTGGATCACGAAAACCTTGACGATAATATGGATGCCGTATTCCAGGCGATCGTCGATCACGTGCCAGCACCGGATGTCGATCCTGAAGGCCCGTTCCAGATGCAGGTTTCCCAGCTGGATTACAGCAGCTTCCTGGGTGTCATCGGTATCGGTCGTATTTCGCGCGGTAAGGTGCGGACCAACATGCCCGTCGCAGCAATCGGGGCAGATGGCAAGAAGCGTAATGGCCGAATCCTCAAAATTATGGGGCACTCCGGTCTGCATCGCGTAGAAGTTGAAGAGGCGCAGGCAGGCGATATCGTCTGTGTGAGCGGTATGGACGAGCTGTTTATTTCCGACACCCTGTGTGATCCTGCCAATGTAGAAGCGCTGCCCGCACTGACTGTAGATGAGCCGACTGTATCCATGACCTTCCAGGTCAACGATTCGCCGTTTGCTGGCAGGGAAGGCAAGTACGTCACCAGTCGTAACATCAAGGAGCGGCTTGAGAAAGAGTTGCTGCACAACGTTGCGCTGCGCGTTGAAGATGGTGAAAGCGCGGATAAGTTCAAGGTATCAGGCCGCGGCGAATTGCACCTGTCGGTACTGATCGAAAACATGCGTCGCGAAAATTTCGAGCTGGCGGTTGGTCGGCCGGAAGTGGTCATTCGCGAAGTGGATGGCGAAAAGCAAGAGCCCTATGAAAATGTCATCGTCGACATTGAAGAGCAGCATCAGGGCGCAGTAATGGAGCAGATGGGTCTGCGCCGGGGCGATCTGACCAACATGGTGCCGGATGGTAAAGGGCGTATGCGTCTTGATTACACTATTCCTGCACGTGGCTTGATTGGCTTCCGCAATACCTTCCTGACCATGACGTCGGGTACCGGTATTCTGACGTCCACTTTCAGCCATTATGGACCGATCAAGCTGGGTGATGTGACAAGTCGCCAGAACGGCGTATTGGTCTCAATGGCAACCGGCACTGCGTTGACGTACTCGCTGGAAACGCTGCAGAGCCGAGGCAAGCTGTTCCTTGATCCTGGTCAGGAAGTTTACGAAGGCCAGTTGTGTGGTATTCACAGCCGTGAAACCGATATGGTGCTCAACCCGACCAAGGGTAAGAAGCTCGACAACATGCGAGCGTCTGGCAAGGATGAAGTGATTAGCCTGGTACCACCCATCAAGTTCACCCTCGAGCAAGCGCTTGAGTTCATCGATGATGACGAGCTGGTGGAAGTAACGCCCAAGGCGATTCGCCTGCGCAAGAAACTGCTGACTGAAAGCGAGCGCAAGCGTTCGAACAAGAAGTAAGAAGCATCGCAGGTAACAGGAAGGGGCAGATCATTCGTGGTCTGCCCCTTTTTTTGTCCACTTCAGCTAAACTCCGGTTAAATCCATTCGCCGGAATCTCTCCATGCTTGCCCTGTATCCCGAAATCAAACCCTATGCCCAACATCGCATTGCGGTTGATGCCCCTCACGAACTGTATCTGGAAGAAAGCGGGAATCCGGATGGCATACCGGTAGTCGTGGTGCATGGAGGTCCAGGCGGCGGCTGTGAAGATTATTATCGTCGTTTTTTTGATGCTGAGCGCTTCCGGATCATTCTATTTGACCAGCGTGGTGCAGGTCGCTCTACGCCACTGGCTGAGTTGGAAGGCAATACCACCCAGGCGCTGGTTGAAGACCTTGAAACGATTCGCCGGTTTCTCGGTGTGGAGCAGTGGGCGCTATTTGGCGGGAGCTGGGGCTCAACCCTGAGCCTGGTTTATGCCGAAACGCATCCGGAGCGTGTGCTTGCGTTGGTGCTCCGGGGGATTTTTCTGTGTCGCCCGCGAGACATTCAGTGGTTTTATCAGGAAGGCGCCAGCCGGGTTTTTCCGGACTATTGGCGTGACTATCTTGCGCCGATACCGACCGAGGAGAGGAGCGATATGGTCGCGTCCTACTACCGTCGGTTGACCAGTGATAATGAGTTGGTGCAAATTCAGGCAGCCAAGGCCTGGTCGATATGGGAGGGGCGCTGTGCAACGCTGCACCCCAATCCCCGGGTTGTTGAGCGCTTTGGTCACCCGCATGTTGCCATCGCACTGGCACGTATCGAGTGCCACTACTTTATGAACAATGCCTTTCTTGAGCCCGATCAGATCACCCGGAATGCGGAGCGGCTTAAAGGTATCCCCGGTTACATCGTGCATGGCCGATACGACATGGTCTGTCCGCTTGATAATGCTCAGGCGCTCAGCGATGCCTGGCCTGAGGCCGAGCTCTCGATTATACGAGATGCCGGCCATTCCTCTTCAGAACCCGCTATTGTTGACGCGTTGATGCAGGCCTGTGAAGCGGTTTCCGCCCGTTATGGCAGTGAAACGACGCGTTAGATCGCTCGGCACTCGCTGGAGTTATGGCATCCTCTGATGTGTTGGCGTCAGCTTTAGTTCGTTTCTTTGTCTAATTATGTAACCTCGACTTGCCGCTCCCGTCATCGGTCATTAGACTCTTGCAATCATTAACGCGCTGTCATTGAATGGCCACGCGTTAATCTCGCTGCGAAGACGGAAACTTCGGGTGATTGCGGTGAGTTAATCATGACAATAAGTAACCTCCGGGAGCACTGATTGAAAGGACTGATTCAAAGGGTTGAGCGAGCCGACGTGAATGTCGGTGGTCAATCTGTGGGTCGAATTGGCAAGGGGTTATTGCTCTTCGTGGGTGTCGAACGGAATGACACGACTTCTGATGCTGCAGATCTTTGCCAGCGCATTCTCCACTATCGTGTTTTCCCTGATGACGCCGGTCGCATGAATCGCAGCCTTCTGGATGTTGGTGCTCACCTGCTCGTTGTTCCCCAGTTTACGCTTGCTGCTGACACCCGGAAGGGGCAGCGCCCCAGCTTTTCTTCTGCTGCAGATCCCGATCTTGGGCGTGCTTTATTTGATGCATTTGTTGCAAAGGCTGCGGAGCATGTCCCGGGTGAGCGGCTGGCAACCGGGCAATTTGGTGCCGACATGGCGGTTAGCCTGGTGAATGATGGTCCGGTGACTTTTCTGCTCGAGAGTCGAAAATGAACAATCTGTTTAAAAAACCGTTGTCACAAAGTCGTCATGATTACCGTGATTCAATGCGGCGCAAGTAAACCGCAACTGGCAGAAAGTCGAGATGGTTTAGTTTGGGCTCTGTGCTAATTTGCGGGAGTTTCGGGTGAGGCGGGGCAGAAAGAGCGATTAAAGTGCACTGATTTTTTTTGTGCATCATAGTGGACCGACTGACGCCATAGCGTTCAGTGGCTTTGAATTTAACGTCATGAAATAGCGTATTATTTTTGAGTTGGCCTGAAACTTGTTATCAAAATGCGGAAAATGTGGCGCGCCAAATTACTTAAAAAAACGTCATAAAAAATTTGCAAATTTTAGATTCTTGTATTAAAACGATGTCATTATGCAGCTCTTTAAGAAAGCGCTGTAAGTGACTGACCTTTAAGGCAAGTGAGTGGAGTCGCCGCCGTTTGATCGGCCGGGATTCCCAAACGTTGAGGAAAACGTTCACACATTGTTGGTTCGTAAAGGGTTTTGGGGAGTGGTCTGAACCCTGTAACAAAATCGACATGTAGAGTTCACATAATGAGTTCCGGATGGAACTCTCTATTAAAAAAACGGGTTTAAACCCGCGGCTAAAACCTGAGTTAACTCAAGAAGGAAGACGCAACATGAAAAAGACTCTGATCGCATCAGCTGTAGCGGCCGCTACATTCTCCGGTGCAGCGATGGCGCAAGACGTCAACCTGCCGACTGTTTACGGGAACATCCAGCTGGCATACATGTACAGCGACTACGATGGTTCTAATGACCAGTCTTTGTTTGATAACGGTTCTACCATTGGTGTTAAGCATAGCCACGAGCTGATGCCGGGCGTAGAAGGTTTCTTCAAGGCTGAGCTTGAATTCGACGCAGACGACAAAGCCGGTAACGGCGGCCTGAACGGTTTCGATGAAGCTTACATCGGTGTGAAAGGCGACAGCTTTGGTCAGGTTTGGGTAGGTTCTGACGATTCTACTTACGAATCAGCTATCGACGAAATCGCTAACTACTACGAAGTGGCTTCCCAGAGCATCGGTGGTGCTTACACCACGGGTGAAGGCGACCTGATTCAGTACAAGACGCCATCATTTGGCGGTCTGACTCTGGCGGGTGCTGTTCAGATCAATGGCGACGCAGATAACGCCGAGAAGTCTTACCCGTACCAGTTGGCCGCTATGTACGAAATGGCCGGCCTGGAACTGGCAGTGGCTATGGATTCCAACGACGGTGACACTGGATACTCATCTAACGGTGCCGATCTGAACAACGAGAACACCTACGGTTTGCGTGCCAGCTACAACCTGGACAACCTGCGTGTAACCGGTCAGTACCAGACCCGTAAAGACGTTGTTGATGTCTATGGCATCTTTGGTGCTTACTCAATGGGCTCTAACACGTTTGCGGCATCTTGGGAGCGTGGCGAGCCAGACGTTGCCGGTGCAGATGACTTTGACGTATACACTGTTCAGGCACTGCACAACCTGTCTGACAACATGTATGTCTACGTTGAAGGCTACTACGGTGACGGCGACGACTACACCGCGACTGGTGATGAGCGTAAAGACATCGCCTTCGGTGGTACTTACTACTTCTGATACGGCCCTGGCCTGATCAGAGTTGTAGTATAGAAAAAACCGGCGACCTTCGGGTCGCCGGTTTTTTTGTGTCTGGATTAACCTGTTGCTAATGTCACGCTCTCCCTCCCGATTAATCACCGAAGAGCAGCTTCCCATGGCCGAAGAACTGGAAATAAAACTTACGCTACCGATGTCCTGTGTTGATGGTGTTAGCCGCTGGTTAGAACAAAAGGCAGGTGAAGGCGTGGTGTCTCGACTTTTGATTAATCGCTATTACGACACGCCGTCGCTTGAGCTGAACGGTCAGCGTGCCGCTCTTCGCGTGCGTCAAGCGGGAAACCGCTTTATTCAGACGCTGAAAACGCAGGGTGAGTTTGTGAACGGCGCCCATAAGCGACAGGAATGGGAGTGGGATCTGGCAAGCGATCAACTGGATCTCGGCCTGCTGGCGGAAACACCACTAGCGAATAATATCAATCTGGCTGATTTGGCCGTTGTGTTTGAAACGAACTTCGAGCGCCAGGCCGGTAATCTTGAGTCCGGTACCGGTACTGTGGAATGCGCCCTTGATGTTGGTGTCGTTCGCTCAGGTCATCGTGAAATGGCGTTGTGTGAAGTTGAGTTTGAATTAAAGTCGGGGCGTCCCGATGTGCTGCTGGAATGCACCCGGCAACTGGCTTTGGAGTATCCCCTATTTCTGAATCTGGTGAGCAAGGCGGAGCAGGGGTATTGGTTGTCCGGCCTGTATTCCCCGACTGCAAGCGACTCTATCAGCGATCGCGCAACAGGATTGCTGAAAGCGTTGAGTGTGTTGTGGCTGGCCGGGTATGAGGCTGTTGATTCTGACGCAACAATCGAGGTTGTTAGGGTATTGATAGTCAGCAGCAAAGACTCTGCGATAAAGGCTGACTTACAGTGGTTGTTGAGCAGGCTAGCTGAGAAGGAGTTACCGGAAATGTGGATTTTTGAACCGACGTTGCTACGGCTACAGTTGGCGCTGATCGATACGTCTGCTTGAGAGCAGACCTGCCCTTGTAGCCGAAGCTTTAGCTTTGGGGGAGCCGGCAGGCTCCTGAATCTCCCGCGATTTCAGACATCCGGCACCGGCAGCCCTACGGGCTGCTCGAAAGCTGAAGCTTCCGCTACAAATGCACAACCGCCATCCAACTTTGGAACGTCACTCTTTTGACACCCCTCTAAGCGTCAGTTACTTCATCATGTTCTGACTTCATCGAATTATAACGCTCCAGAAACGCACGGTAACGGGCCAACGCATCAATCAAGTCCTCAACCGGCGGCGTTTCGTTGGATTTTACCAGCACGATAAGGGCTTTCCCTTCGACCTCTTTGTTGGCATCCGGGTGGCAGATCACTTCGTTGTCGGCGTTTATATAGGCGAGCGCTGTGCCTATGCCGTGACGTATGAGTGCGCTTACGATATCGGCCCAGCTCAGGTCGTCCAGCGGCAGTTCATAACGATGTGGGTGGTCATGTTGGTAGTTGAACAGGTCCTCCAGCACCTTTTCCGAGCCCGGTGAGATCACAGCTCGCACCATTATCTCGGGGTAGGTTCGCACCGGGCGTATCACGGTAAGGATGCCCAGCGACGTAAAGCGCTGGCGGTTCTCATCGTTGACACACTCCAGAGTCACGCGATTCGCCAGTTGCATTTCTGACAGGCGATGCGCGATGTCGAAGGTCACGCTATCAGAATCGGCGTCAGATGAATCCGGCGCCAGTACGATGATATAGCGCGCATCGATGATGTTGACCGCACGCATGGCGTTGGCATCGCTGCCTGAGCCGTGGTAGTGCACGATGCCTGCGTCGCGAACTTCAGAGGGTAGCCCATCCGGGTATTGCCGGGTAAGCACCTGAATCGGAATGCTTTCATAGCCGGGCACCGCGCGGATCTGGCTGGCAAGGCGTATAAAATACTGCGAACCGCCGTTTTTTGGCGTATTGATAATGACAATATGGTCTTTCATTGAGTATCTCCAGCGTCCTGTCACGATGCGTTCGCGCCGATAAAACCGGTATTCAATATAATCACTGACCAGCAGCGTGAGCACCGTTATCGCCATAATGTACATCACGATGACGGTTAGCACTCGCCCCAACGGCGTGACAGGTGAGATGTCGCCATAGCCTACCGTCGCGAGCGTGGTAAAGGTCAGCCAGATGGCTTCAAGAAACGACATGCCTTCGACGACCATCAGCATGCAGACCTGGAATGCCAGCAGACCGAGCAATACCAGTATCATTCGTCGTATTCTTTGGCGTATCGCACTCGAAATGGGAAGATGTGAAAAATGATGAGCGGCGGTAACCGCGCGTCGGTCTTTATTCAGCATGCTTTTGGATTACCCATCGGGAACGTGAGGTGGCGACATCAGGAATGGGTCGCTACATCTAATCAAATTACATCAGAGAGTCAGGATTTGCATTATGTCAGCGCATGATCGTGCCCGGAACGAGGTTCCCGATTCGCTCAGGTCAGAGGCCCGGGAGGTGGAGAGTTGGCTTGCTGGTGCTGAAGGTCAGCAGTGGCTGGCGTCCGTATCACCGCTGTCAGCGGACGACGCGTCTGCAGCCATGCTGCGGAGCCCCTTCCTCAAGGAAGTGGTGCAGCGGAACCCGAACCAGGTGGCCGATTGGCTGGCCCGGCGGCCCGTGTCCGAGTGCCTGACGCCCGAGCAGGTGAAGAGCATTGCGCAGGACTACCTCGACGAAGTGAGCGATGAGCCTTCGCTGCACAGGGCTTTGCGCCAGTTTCGGCGTGAGACGATGTTTCGCATCATCTGGCGGGATTTTCTGCGGCTATCGGATCTCGACGAAACCATGGCTGCAGTGAGCGCGATGGCGGACACCGCAATCAGCGGGGCACTTGACTGGCTCTATGATGATTCCTGCAAGCAGTGGGGCACGCCCTGGGGCGACGATCCGGTGACGGGCAAGCCGGCCCCTCAGCGAATGCTGGTAATGGGTATGGGCAAGCTCGGCGGCTATGAGCTGAACGTCTCGTCTGATATCGACCTTATTTTTGCTTTCCCCAGCAATGGCGAAACCCGCGACGGCAGTCGGGTACTTGATAATCAACAGTTTTTTGTTCGGCTGGGGCAGCGCTTGATTCAGGCGCTGGATCAGATTACGGCAGACGGCTTTGTGTTCCGGGTGGATATGCGGTTGCGCCCTTATGGCCAAAGCGGTGCGCTGGCACTCAGTTTTTCCGCATTGGAATCCTACTACCAGGACCAGGGGAGGGACTGGGAGCGTTATGCCATGGTCAAGGCGCGGATTGTGGCCGGCGACAGTGCCGCCGGCGACGTGCTGATGACGAGTCTGCGGCCTTTTGTTTATCGCAAATACATCGACTTCAGCGCTTTCGAATCCTTGCGCTCAATGAAGTCGATGATCAGCCGGGAGGTCAGGCGCAAAGGGCTGGAGAACAATATCAAACTGGGGCGTGGTGGCATCCGGGAAATCGAGTTTGTGGTTCAGGCCTTTCAGTTGATTCGCGGTGGCCGTGACCGGGAATTGCAGCAACGTGAGCTGCAGCGGATTTTGCCCGAGCTCGTCAACCTGGAACTGCTCCCTCAGCAGGTAACTGATGAGCTGGGTGACGCCTATGTGTTTTTGAGAAATCTGGAGCATGCGTTGCAGGGCATGCAGGATCAGCAGACCCAGGAGTTGCCGGACGATCCGGAATCTCGCGCACGGGTTGCGCTGATCATGGAGTTTGATAGCTGGGACGAGTGCATGACTGCGATGAATGCTCATCGCGACAAGGTCGCTCGCCATTTTTCAGACATCATTACTCTGGATGATGAAGTCGCTGAGGCGGATGATGCCAGCGAGCGCTGGCAGGAAATCTGGTTGGGTGAGCTTGATCAGGACGCGGCGGAAAAGCGCCTGGCTGAAAACGGGTTCGGGTCGCCCCGGGAAAGCTTTGATTTGTTGCAAAAACTGCGAAAAAGCAAAACCGCGCAGGTCATGCAGACGGAAGGGCGCCGTCGACTGAACCGATTTATGCCGGTATTACTTGAGGCGCTAAGTGAGGTAGAGGCGCCCTCCAAAACGCTGGAGCGGGTTGTCCAGCTCATTGACTCGGTCCTGCGCAGAACAGCCTATCTGGTCCTGTTGCTTGAGAACCCGGGCGCTCTTCAGCAACTTGTCAGGCTTTGTAGCGAAAGCCCCTGGATAGCCCGTCAGCTGGCCGAGACCCCGCTTCTGCTGGATGAGCTCCTGAACGCGGAAAGTCTCTACCACCCGCCGACCAAAGCAGAGCTGGAAGATGACCTGCGTCAGCAGTTACTGCGCATTCCACTGGATGATCTGGAAGAGCAGATGGAAGTGCTGCGCCACTTCAAGAAGGCTCATGTGCTGCGCGTGGCCGCATCAGAGTTGCGGGGTACTTTGCCGCTTATGAAAGTGAGCGATTACCTGACCTGGATCGCCGAAGTCGTGCTGGAGCACGTTGTCGAGGTGGCGTTTTCGAATCTGGTCAGCCGTCATGGCTTTCCCTGCAGGGCGGACGGGTCGGCCTGTGAGCGTGATTTTGCGATTATAGGGTATGGCAAGCTGGGGGGGATTGAGCTGGGTTATACCTCGGACCTTGATCTGGTCTTCATTCATACTGCCGATCCGCAGCAGTCGACCAATGGTGAGCGGCAGATTGATAACGCCGTGTTCTATACCCGCCTCGGTCAGCGAATCGTGCACATTCTCAGTACGCAGACGCCGTCAGGGCAACTATATGAAGTGGACATGCGGCTGCGCCCTTCAGGAAATTCCGGTTTGCTTGTCAGTGGCATTACCGCATTTGCGAAGTATCAACGGGAAGATGCCTGGACCTGGGAGCATCAGGCGCTGGCGCGTGCTCGCGGTGTCGCAGGATGCAGCGATGCAATAGCCGCGTTTGAATCTCTGCGTCATGAGGTGTTGTGTACCCCGAGAGAGCGCGAAACATTGCGGGAAACAGTTGTGGATATGCGTGAGAAAATGCGCGCCAGCCTCGGCACGCCCGTTCGCGAAGGGGCGGATCCGGACGCTTTTCATACCAAGCACGATCGCGGCGGCATCGTGGATATCGAATTCATGGTGCAGTATCTAATGCTGGCGTATTCCTCAGAGTATCCCGAGCTGACGCGCTGGTCAGACAATATTCGGCAGATGGAAGCCTTGGGGGAAGCCGGGGTGATTCCGGTGGAGGATGCCGAAAAACTCAGGGAAACCTATATCACCCTGCGTTCAACCATTCACCGACGCGCATTGCAGAATCTCAACAGCAAGGTTGAGCCCGATGCATTTCCGGATGAACGCGCCTATATCTGGAAAGTGTGGCAGCGCATCATGCTTGACCCAGGTTAATGAAACTGCTGCTAACCGCTACTGCGTCAGGCCGGATTTTCCTGCTAGAATGGCCGTTTCCCGAACGTTCCGGAGGTGTTGTCGCCGGAGCGCTATAACCTGCTTTTTTCAGGAGTAATGTGATGTCGATGGCGGATCGTGACGGCCTCATCTGGCTGGATGGTGAAATGGTGCCTTGGCGCGATGCGAAGGTTCATGTGCTAACCCATACCCTGCACTATGGATTGGGCTGCTTTGAAGGTGTGCGAGCGTACAATACCGATCAGGGGCCGGCTATTTTCCGCCTGCAGGATCATACGGATCGTCTGTTCCGTTCTGCGCACATTCTCAACATGAAAATGCCGTTCACCAAAGAGCAGGTTAACGAAGCTCAGCGTGAAGCCGTGCGTGAAAACAGCCTGGATGAAGCCTATATCCGGCCGATGGTGTTCCTGGGCTCAGAGGGCATGGGGCTGCGTGCAGACAACCTGCAGGTGCATCTGATGGTTGCCGCCTGGAGCTGGCCTTCTTATATGTCTCCCGAGGCGCGCGAGCTGGGTATCAAGGTCCGTACGTCTTCGTATACCCGTCATCACGTTAACATCACCATGTGTAAGGCAAAGGCGAACGGTAACTACATCAATTCGATGTTGGCATTGAACGAAGCCATTGCCAGTGGCTGTGAAGAGGCGTTGTTGCTAGATAACGAAGGATACGTAGCAGAAGGATCCGGCGAGAATATCTTTATCCTGCGGGATGGTGTGCTGCACACACCGGAGCTGACCTCCTGTCTGGAAGGCATTACCCGTCAGACCATTCTTGATTTCTGCAAGGAACTCAACGTGCCGGTCCGCGAGCGTCGCATCACCCGTGATGAAGTGTACATTGCAGATGAAGCCTTCTTTACCGGCACTGCGGCAGAAGTGTTGCCAATCCGTGAGCTGGACGGCCGTGTCATCGGTGCCGGCAAGCGCGGCCCTCTGACAGAAAAGCTGCAGACCATGTACTTCGATGCAGTCAAAGGCAAGCGCCCGGAAAACGCCAACTGGTTAACCCGGGTTCGCGACTGATCAGGCCGACAACTGCAGCAGAAGCTTTCGGGATTCTGCTGCAGAGACAGCTTTATATTTGGCGTGGCTTGCAACAGGCTCCGCACACTCCAGAATCAATACAATCCGGGGCAGCACAATGACTGACGTAATCAAGGTTCCCGTTTCTTTCGGCGAAGTCCTCGACAAGATCACTATTCTCGAGATCAAATCAGAGCGCATCCAGGATGCCGCGAAGGTAAAGAACGTGCGGCTGGAGCTTGAGGAGTTGTCCTTGGTATGGGATGACGCCGTATCCGACCCGGCTTCGATTGCTTCGCTGCGCGAACAACTGAAGGCCGTGAATGAGCAGCTCTGGGTTATTGAAGACGATATACGGGACCAGGAAGCCGAGCAGGATTTCGGTCCGCGCTTCATCGAGCTTGCCCGTGCTGTGTACGTGACCAATGACAAGCGTGCCGCGCTCAAGAAAGACATCAATCTTGCGCTTGGTTCACGCTTTGTAGAAGAAAAGTCGTATCAGGATTATACGGCGAAGAAGTGAGTGTCGCTGACGGGGCTTGATTTAAATGCCGTCTTTCCCCGTCTCGCACTTTGCGTGGGTCTGCGAAACCCATCGATCCAGTATCCCGGTCACGTGCTCGATCGTGATCAGCTCCATTGCCCCCTCAAACTCTGCTTTTGCTCCCCAGCGGGCCGCGTCTACTGACTTCCCGGTGAATTGCTCCAGGGCCTTCGGATATTGGTTTGCGCATAATTTGAGTGAGTTGTAGGGGCCTGATCGGTACGGGTTGCTCGCGGCGTAAAGGCCAAGGACGTCGGTTCCAACGGCGCTCGCGATGTGAGCGGGGCCAGTGTCCGGAGCAACCAGCAGGTCTGCGCCCGACAGCAGAGCAGTAAGCTGTTTCAGGGTGTCTTTACCACAAATGTTGGTGACTCTTTCCGTCATGGCGTTTTCAATAGACGCGCAAAATTCTGCTTCAAATGGTGCCGGGCTGCCCACCAGAATGATATGCATGCCGTGGTTTCGACTGGCATAGTCGGCCAGCTGGGCGTAGCGCGCTGCTGGCCAGTTGCGGAGCGTGTGACTGGCACATGGACTGATGACCAGATTGCGGCCGTCCCTTGAGAGGATGCTGCGGGCAAAATCATGATCTTCCTGGCTTAGTGGTATATTCCACTTGGGCTCCGCGGCTTTCAGGCCAAGCGGCTCCAGGAAGCTCGCCAGGCAGTCACGGACATGTTGTTGTGGTGCTGCTGCAATCCGCTTGTTAATGAACAGGCCGTGGAGATCTTTGCTGCGGGCCTTGTCATAGCCCACTTTCAATTTTGCAGGGATTATCGCAGCAGCCAGGTTGGCCCGGAACGCCACCTGCATGTGTAAAAGGGCATCAAACTGCCTGTTTTTCATCGCCGCACGCAGTTCCTGGTAACCTTTTCGGCCCGTCTTCTTGTCGAAAATGATGAATTCGACGCCCGGAAGATCGCCAATCAGCTTCGCTTCAATTTTACCGATTACCCAGGTGATCTTTGTTCCAGGTAGTTGTTCCTGAAGACTTAGTACCACTGGAATGACATGGGTGACGTCGCCAATGGCGGATAGGCGTAATATACAGATGGAGTTAATCAATTTAACGTTATCCAATTGGTTTTCGCTTAGTGTGGAGCCCCGCGTTGCTCATTGCTAAACTGAGCTGCATTCTAGCCCACTTGCAGGAATGCGTCTTGTCTGCATCGAACAAGCATGAGGTGTTTTGATGGTGCTGTGCCAGTGAAAGCCAGTCGGCAAACAGTGAAGTCCGGAGAAACGGCTTTTCTGCGCAACGAAAAATTCGAAGCTTTGAGCCCTTGTTGGTTTGACCCTGATTTCTGGGGCGGCAGTTGCGCGCCCGTGGGAACCGGGGGGCGAGGGGGTGCCTGGTTTATACGTTATGAAGATGAGGATGTCGTACTTCGGCACTATTACCGGGGTGGGCTCGTCGCTCGTTTGTCTAAACGACGGTATATCTTCACTGGTTTTGAACGATCGCGGTCTTTTCGCGAGTTCCGGATGCTTGCTCGACTTCTCGAGCTGAATCTGCCAGTCCCTGAGCCAGTGGGAGCGCTTGCAGAGAGAGTTGGCGCTTTTCGGTACCAGGCGGCGATTCTTGTCCGGCGGATTCCCGGCGCGGTTGCGATGCTGGAACATGATTCGATTGCAGACGACCTGATTTGGCGGCAGGTGGGTGAAACCATCGGGCGATTTCACGCTGAAGGTCTGGATCATGTGGACCTCAATTGTGACAACATTCTTGTGTCTGCCAGCGGTATTTATCTTATCGATTTTGACCGTTGCAAGTTGCGGGGAGATCGTCGTCATTCGGGCATGGCAGGCTGGCAGAGGCGGAACCTGAACCGGCTCAAAAGATCTTTGGAAAAGCGACTCGATGATCTGCCTGAAGGAGCACTGCCTTTGCGGTGGCGGACGTTGTTGAGTGGGTATGAGCAAAGTCTTGCCGCAAGCAAAAAGGGATGAGTGACCAAGTCCATGGCTAATGTTGTTCTGCAAAGAGAGTTACACGCCAATGTTCGGCGTACGCGCATCACTTATGCCGCGCTGATCGACAACCAGCCAGCAGCAATTAAATGCTTTCGGAAACCGCTTTTCGGTTTGTTTCACTGGCAAAGAGCGCGCATAAAGGCATATAAAATTCGCAATGCTGGAGGCCCTGTGCCCCCTATTATTTATGCGGGATGGGTTCCGGAACTTCGATGCTTCGGGTTCGCAACGGAGTTCCTTGAGGGATATCGTTCGTTGCGTGAAGCTCTGCGGGAGTCTGATGAGCTGGGCGAGCAAAAACAGCTGCTCAAGAAACTGGCTGAGTGTATTGCCGACCTGCACCGAAGGGGAATTGAGCAGCCAGATGGCAATCTGACTAACTTCTTACTGGGTCCCAATGGTGATATAAAAATGGTCGACGAAGACGATGTGAGGGTGGGTAAGAGCGCTTTGAGTGGGCGGGCGGCTATGACCAATCTGGCCAATGTTGGTGCCAGATTACCCAGTGGTGATCTTCCCCTGTGGCTGAGAGCCACCTATATTCAAGCTCGGAAAGATCTCCAGGGAGACGTCGAGTTTGATGAGCACCATTTTGCACGTGAGGTTTTCCGTCAAAAAGAGCAGTTCCGGATTAAACGTGAAGCGCGAGATGCTGCGCCCGACCGTGAGTACGATTGATGTCAGACATTCCCATTTACCTTGTTTCCATGGTGAGCGATTCAGCACGCCGAGAGCAGATATCGCAGGCATTCCCCGATTCTTATCCTGGCATGATTATGACCAACGCCGTTGACGGGCGTGAATTGCCTGCACAAGCCTACTTTCAGTACATTTCCAGCGCCATGGAAAACCATCATCGGATTCTTTCTCCAGCAGAGGTGGGATGCAGCCTTAGCCATCTCAAGGTTCTGGAGCAGTTTCTTGAAGGCGAGGCAGAGCGCGCGATCATCCTGGAGGATGATGTGATCGGGGATGATCAGGGGCTCCAGCGTTCGGTCGAAAAGGTGCAGGGGATTCCTGAGGATGCGGTCATCATTCTTGGTGGCCAGGAGGGCATGCCGTCCAGAAAGTATATTTTTGGCAAGCCTGCAGGCGTTAGTGATGTCTTCAAGCTTCCGCCCTATTCGCATCATCATGTGTTTCGAACGTGCTGTTATGGTGTGACTCGCTACAGTGCCGCGCAGATTGTTGCCACGCAGAAACGATCGTTAAAACTTGCTGATGCTTGGCCTCTCCTTGCGCGCGGTGGCGACTTTTCTTTGTATTTCAGTCATGACTTGGCTCACCCGGTTGATCGCAGCAACAGTCACATTGAGCTAGGTAGAGCCAGCATCAGTGCGAAAAAAAATAAAGGCTTTAAGGCCTTTTGGTTGAAGCGACTGACCAGGCTGAAGCGTAGAGCTGGTGCAAGCTGGTGCAGATTACGTGGTTACCGAAAGATCCTGTTCTGATTCAGCACTGCGAGCTGGTATTTCCGGCTGAACGCTTAGGAAAGCGATCATCGAAACGGCAAACATGTTGATGGTTGCCGGATGGTTGAAGGGAACGTCGGTGAGGCAGGCAACCGAATAAAGGAAAGTGGTGCCAAGAAGGCTGCCGAAAACGAATTTGTTATTTCGATAGTACTTGAACGCCAGAAAAGCTGGAATCACCAGGATGGCCAGTAATGCGCAAAGGCCCAAGAAGCCCTGCTTCACCAGCGTATCCAGGTATTGATTGTGATAATGGTACGGGGCGTAGTTTGCCGCTGCTTTGCTCACCTTCCCCTGCTGTGCAAGTTTCTGGAACTGCTCTTTGTGGCGATCACCGAGGCCCGTTAATGGCTCTAGCTTTGACAATTTTAACGCGGCACTCCAGAACTCGAGGCGCAGTCCGATAGACCCGGTGTTGTGTCCAGATTCTACCTGCTCCAGGTTAGTCATTGTTTCGTTTAGTCGGTTTTGGAGCAAGTGCGCGCCTGTCGCGCTAACAACGCAAAAGGCCGCCACGATAGCTGCGGTAACGAAACGGTGTGAACGCCCACGTCGGTAAAGAAATAGCAGAGTCAAGGCGAGCAGGATCAATAAAATCGGAAGAGCGACACCTCGGGTACCTGTCATAGCAACGGATATAATCAGAAGAGGAGTAAGAACAAGGGACGCAGTCCTGACAGCTTTATGCTTGGTTGCGATTGCCAAAAACAGAACGCTCACCAGCGTCGTTGCCACGCCAGTTGCAAAGGGAATGGGATTGTAATGCAAATGAGCGCGGGACATGTCAGCTGCAAAATACTGGAAGAAGCAGATGGCGGTAAACGCTGCACCAGAAATCAGTATCGTGGTGATCAAGATCCTGAGTCGAATGGCTGCATTAACGGACAGTCCGGCAAAAATGCTGAGTGCTGCCAGAGTCCTCAGTTGCGTTATGCTACCGTCATTTTGCAGGTAGCCTAGCCCAAAGATTAGGGTGGTTAGCAAAATGGCACCGGCAAATGCGATCTTTTGTTGTCGGAGGTTTTGGCCGGTGGATCTAGCGGGTTTCTGTGCAATCTTACGAACTCCCAAGATAAGGAGTGTCAGCAAAACAATCGCTGGAAAATATTTGTCGCCCTCAGGAAGCCACCACAGGGCTGTCATGGCATAGATGACGGGAAGAAACCAAAGAGCGTTGCCTATGTGGTGTTTAATAGATTCGTTGGGCATAGATTTCTATGAGGCTCTTAGGGGCGCTGATCTGACGAAAATAGATACGAAATTCTACCAGATTCATCGAGTTTCTTATTCTAAAAAGTAGATCTTATGCCCCGTGATTCTTGGTAGCCCATAAGTTGCTGTATTGAACAAAGGTATCGGTTTGATGGCTAAGTTTTTCTATTTTTTTGATGATTTCATCAACCTCAATCTACGTAATCGTGCACCTGTCTACTACTTCAGCGCGGAGCAGAATGTTGGCGATCTGCTTACCCCGTATTTGATCGAGAAGCTGACTGGCCGAACCGCACACAACGTGAAGAGTCGGTATTTTCGGCATATGTTGGCCGTCGGGAGCATGATGCACAGGGCCAAAAGCAACAGCGATATTTGGGGAACAGGGACTTTGGGGCCAGAAATTGCGAGTAAGATCTCGGTCTCTGATTTAAAGGTTCACGCTCTTAGAGGGCATCTTAGCAAGGCATTGCTGTATGGCGATGATGGCAATGGCGCCGATATTCCTTTGGGGGATCCGGCCGTGCTGATGAAAGGCTACTTTGATCCTCAGGTAGAGAAAAAGTACCGCATTGGTATTGTTCCGCATTACGTGGATGAAGACTTGTCGATGCTGCATGCGCTAAGCCGAGAGGATACTCGGGTGATCAACGTTCGAAATAGTCCGGAGGCCTTTATTCTTGAGCTGCTTGAGTGTGAGTTTATTCTATCGTCGTCCTTGCATGGGCTGATATTGGCAGATACTTATGGTGTGCCCAATAAGTGGGCATCTTTCTCAGACGGACTTGCGGGGGGGCGATTCAAGTTTGCGGATTATTACTCGACAACCTGCCAGCCCGACGAGGATGTTGTTCGCATAACGGACGAGAAGGAGTTGCGTGTATGCCTGGAATCTATCGGCGCTCTGGCTTCGGTAAAACAATTCAATGAGAATAAAGAAAGGCTTGAGGCATCGTTTCCAAAAGAAGTCTATCGATAAGGCAACGGCAGGAATGCATAACATCTGAAGCAGGTTTGCGGTATCTGACTCACTCTTCAATTTCTAAGAAAAAGCAGAAGCGATCAGCCACTTTAACTGCCTTTGACGCACGCGAATGGAAAAAGGGCAAATGCCTGCCAATAGTTTGATGACGTATTGTGCTTCGCGTTGGTGATTGCGCTCCCAAAGACGCTTCGCCGCTCTCCCCATGAATTTCTCCGCGAGTACAGGGTGCTTTCTCAAGAAATCCAGGTTTTTCTCAATCGTTTTGAGGTCTGACTTGGCTTGAAGTTCACCTTTTTCGCTACTGCTGAGACGGGGGCCTTCATGCACTCGTATGTTGATCACAGCCTTCTGGGCAGGGAGTGCCAGGTAACCTGCTGCCAGTAGCCGGAATGTGAGGTCGCGGTCTTCGGAAACAATCAACGATTCGTCGAAACCTTCCACGCTTTCAAACGCAGATTTGTGAACGGTCGTGCCGGAGCAACCGGTTTCCATCAGGCTGACCATCAACTCTGTCGTCAGCATCTCAGTGCCAGCAGCGACTACCGGTGTTTTTCTGGTCCTGGTTTCGCCTGTTGTCTCGCGAACCATTAACCGGGAAGGCCAGAAGAACTTTGCAGTGGAGTGCTCGTTAATTGTGTGTTCAATACACTGGATGAAATCCCGATCAATCCAGTCGTCGTCATCAAGAAATACAATCCACTGCGCAGTAGCAATGTTGGCTCCTTGATTACGTGCGGCGGATACACCAGCGCTACGTTCGTTTCGAATTACCGTGCAACGCTTCGCAAGCTCTGGGTCCAGCTGGTCTGCAATTGGGGTGTCGCTTCCATCATCGACGACAATAATGGAGTTCGCTGGGCTTGTCTGATTGACAGCCGATTCAATAGCCTCCGCGACATAGACGGGGCGGTTTTTCGTGGTAATGATAACGTCAATTGATGTTGGCATAGTAAAAATGTGCTCGGCCTAAATGCGAACTAAAAACCGGGTGACTAGTGAAGGCTAGCCGCGTTATATCTGTTTACTTGCCCCAAGTTGCAAACAGACATTCAAAAAGCTGAAAAGCGCTTTTTCCGCTTCACATGGTTGTCCAGATAAAACTTTAAGTGGTCTTGGAACTCTTCGCAATTGAGCTCGGGTGCGGCCACACCAAACCAGCTGTGAACGAATGAAAGATACCTCTCACGTGACCAGCGTTTCTCAAACTTGTTGCGGTAGAAAAAGCCAAAGGAAAATCCCAATTGCTTTTCCAGTGGAGCAGGGGAGTTGATTTTCGAGAATTCCAGATCGATGAGCCAGCATTGTGTGAGGTCGGGGCAAAGCAAAAAATTGCCGGCCCAAGGGTCAAGGTGCAACAAGCCATCTTTCATAGCAGTGAGGAGCGTATCGAATGCCAGTTTCATCGCTTCAGTAGCGCGATCTGGATGCTGCTGGGTGTATTCTTCCAATGTAATCGAGTTACTCAGGTTTTCCGTAACTGAGAAGGTCTGCTCTGGGAGCCCAAAACCACCAACCCGCCAACCATAGGCATATATTTCTGGTATGTATGGTTTGCCTTGCATGCGAAGGGCAGTGTCGAGTTCCGCAGTAGCCCACTCGAAGCGCCCATGACGCTGAATGCCAAAGCGTGCCCGTACCTTTTGGCTGAAATACTTCAAGGTGTTGGTTTTCAGTAATAGCGGAGGGCTATAGCTGGCCAGTGATACTGTCGCTTTTGACTCGTCAGCGTCGAGCATTCGACAAATTTCCTGCTGCCAGGATTTTCCCGACGCTGAGAAAGCACCGCCTGTGTCTTTTGTAAACAGAATGGTCCGCTCCGATAGGGCGAGTGCTTGATAATCTGGATGGAGTAAGTATTTCATCAATGTTTGTTTGCGTTAAGGGTGCAAGTCAAAGTGCTCTGCGAGCTCCATCCACTGATCTCTGTTAGCGTCTTCTCTAACATTTGACTTCTTAAGGGCAACGCCTTGCGAGAACGGAATCGGGTAGGGTTTGCGTTCTGTTTTCATCGTTTTTCGAGAAGAGGTCCCCGCCAGGAGACTCATTGCTTTGAACCAGAGATCATCTGCTTTTGGAGAAAGTTTCAGGAAAAGGTCACTCGACGTCGACATCTCCGAAAGCGAGTGCGGAGGATAGAGTACGCCACCATAGCCTAATGGCATAGTGTACTTGTCAGAGCAGTCCGGGGCCTCATAAGTCCATTGGCGATACGGCGCTGGAGATCTGGCCTCCGAGTAGCGAATTCTTCTGCACTGATGGCCCACGATTTCATCCGGGTTCTTTCTGTGAGCATGATAGAGGGATTGCAGCCACCCCTGGGGGTACATGAGGTCATCGTCACAGGTTACGATCGTTTCCGATGGATGCTCTTTCAGGCAGTAAATTAGTTTTGTGTGTGGGCCAACATCAGGTCTGAATCTTATCTCAAAGCGCTGTCCCTGCAGGCGATGCAGCTTTTCTGGAATCTTCTTCTCACATTCGTGCCCGAGCCACAGAATAATTTTCTTCGGCGGTTGTGATTGTCTTAGCACGCTGCGAACGGCCAGGTGCACACACTTGAGTCGCGATTCAATCGATGTGAGTGAAACGATGACAGGAAGCTCGTTCTCCCTGGAGGAACCGTGTAATTCCGCGGCATTCAGGGAGTTTAGATATATCATGCGCGCCAGTGACGGTGGGTACTCTTTAACTTTCATGGTTCGCTCCATCAGCAGTATTGAGAGTTCAACACATTAGGAAGACTGGGTGTTCTCTCGTTTTTCAATGCCATTTACTGCCCAGAAGGTTCCATTCTTTTTTACGTCTTTACGGATGGCTTTGTTTTTTGCCCAGATTTCGGGCTTGGCATAACCTCTGGCGTGATCCAGGTGAAGGCACACGGTGCTGTATCTGATCTGTTTGGACTTATGGCCATAATTCCAGAGGCGTTCACCCAGCTCCCGATCCAGTCCGCCGTACTGCATGTCTTCGTTGAACCCGTTAACCGCGATCAGGTCCCTGGTCCAGGTTGAACTGTTCATACCGTTCCAGCTGGCTGCAGCGGGCGTGATGAAATTCATGATCTTTGTCTTCAGATCTGAAGCCGCAAGCTTGTTGAGCTTGTGACTTTTCGGCTGCCCATTAGCAACCAGCCAATCTGGGGAAAATATCTCCGCACTGCGAATCTGCTCATCAGTGATGCCTTCAGAGACTGGCATCGTGAGCTTGATATAACCGCCTGACAGGAAGTAACCGGGTCGTGCGAGGGCCTCGTGGGTAGCAACAAATTCTGGCTCGGGGATGCAGTCGCCATCCGTAAAAATCAGGTAATCACAATCCGTTTCCCGAATGGCTTTGTTAAGAATTTGGCACTTTCGAAAGCCCTGGTCTTCATGCCAGACGTGATCAAGGTTCAGCCGGCCCCTGTCGCGAAAGCGGTTGATAACCTCACGTGTTTCTTCGCTTGAGCCGTCATCGGCAACAATGACCCTGAAATCTTTAACGGTCTGCTGCTCATAGCCGGTGAGTACTTTGGACAGCCATAGCGGCGAATTGTAGGTCGTGATGACGACCCCGATTTTTTGCGGAGACATGGGCCAACCTGAGGCTGTTAATTGGGTTAAGGCACTAGGAAAAAACACTGGTGTTCAGTATACAGGTTTTCATTCGAAACGTGGGGCAGGGAGTGCTGCTCGCTGCCTGTGCGCTTAGCGGCAAATGCGGTCGGGATAGTAGGGGTTTGGTTGTCCCGGCGGGCGGTGGCGCAGGCGCTTGTACTCCCATTGGTACTGCTCCGGGAGGGCTCTTACACATGTCTCCACCGTTTTATTCAGGGCAGTGGTCGCAATAACAGGCTCGGGATCGTCGATGCCTGCTTCAGCGTCGCGAACAACAATGCGAAATCCCTGCCCGTCAGGCAATCTTTCGGCATAGGTCGCCAGCACGTTCGAGCCGGATTTTTGCGCCAATTTGGATACGAGCGTCATGGTCCTGACTTCCATGCCGAAGAATGGCGCGTAGGCGTTGCCTGCTCCCCTGGGGGACTGGTCAGGGAGTATGCCTGCGACGCCGCCTTCACGAAGCAGCGTCATCAAACGGGACAGTCCACGGCGATCGCCACGAACCAGCTCTGACCCCAGGCGACCACGCACGTTAATCATGTAATCCTCAAACTCGGGCATATGGGGAGGGCTGTAAAGCGCCGCCATTTGATAGCGTGATGAAAAATAAAGACCGGCGAGTTCCCAGTTGCCGAGATGTGGCGCAAGAAGAATCAGGCCCTTACCGCTATTCATGGCATTTTGCAGCAGGTGCTCACCTTCAATTTCTTTTACAAGCGACAGGCACTTTTCAACAGGCCACTCCCATATCAGCGGGATTTCCATAATGGTTTCGCCGGTATGACGAAGACTGGCTTTACCCAGTGCCCGTTGCGCCTTCGCGTCCAGTTCGGGGAAGCAGATGGCCAGATTGGTTTTCGTAACGGTTTTGGCATTGGTTGGAAGCCACCAACCCAAACGCCCCAGAAAACGACCGATGGCCTGGGCTACACCCAATGGCAGCTTGCCGGCGAGCTTTAGCAGGATAACAATGACGGACGCTTTGGAAATGGTCATAGTCTTGAGGATAAGTATTCAATGATCAAAAGGCGCATGGTGACCGTTTAAGCTTAGTTGGCCCTGCGGGGCTGTCCATGATCGCTGATTGAGCCTGTTTGTGATCGGTCGGGAAATGTTGAACGCGAACCTAGCACCATCTTTCGGGTACGGCAAGCGGATCTGTTTCGGGCGGCGGCTGAATCCGGTGTGGCATAGATTCCAGAACCCGGTTTTTGCGGTGGTGTATTCCCGGCTGGCTGCGGTACATTCGATCTCATGGCGCAGGCAGTTTCAGTTCAGCCAGCAGCGATAACCCGGATAAAGGAGCGGCGTTTGAATTTGGATCAGAAGGCTTTTGCGGAAAACTACCGGTTAAAGCGTGCGTTGTTCTCCGTACTGTTGCGATTGGTATGGCCGTTCAGAGCGGTTTACACCTGTCCGATCTGTCTCTATCGGGGGCCTTTCAAGAAGAAGACAACGCGTCGGTATCATCACACGCGCACGGACGCTAAATGTCCTTGCTGTCGCGCCAATGAGCGGGCGCGATTGCAGTATCTGGTGACGGCTGATGTTCTGTCCCGCCGGGGCGGTGGCGAGCTCGATATACTGCATGTGGCGCCGGAGAGCATACTGGCAAAGTGGCTGAAATCTCGGGCCCGGCGCTACGTTTCTGCGGACTTGTTTCGTCAGGATGTTGATTGCCGGTTCGACATCGAAAGTATTCCGTTTGCTGACGAGAGCTTTGATCTTGTGTTCGCATCTCACGTGCTGGTGTATGCCAGGGATGACCGCAAGGCTATTGCTGAAGTGCGGCGCATTCTGAGGCCCGGTGGTATCGCCATTATGCCGGTGCCGATCGTGGGGGATAAAACTGTCGACCCGGAAGGGCGGCGCTTTTTTCACGAGCCGGGACTGGATTACACGGATCGGTTTCGGGATGTCTTTGATGAGGTTCGTGAGTATTTTTCGGGCGAGTTCGACGCCCGCTACCAGCTTTACTTCTATGAATCGGCGCTGCCTGGCGCGCCGGATTCGCAGGTTGAGCCGCATCCGGCCAGTATGCGGGTCAGTGAGGGTAAATATGCGGACATGGTGCCGGTTTGCCACGTTGCGGCCCGACCTGAATGACGTCAGTTGCTAACGGTCAGCGCGTTCAATATCGGACCACTGGCCTTCCCGTCCACCGGCCTCCCAGTTGGCTCGCAGCCACATCCGTTGAATCCTGCGCTCGATATAATGTTTTCGCCATGCCTCGCTCCAGCCCAGGATGCTGGCAACAGTCGGTGGTCCCAGTCCGTCGATCAGGTACAGCTGGTAGCGGGGGCCGATGGTTTTCGCGACGATATTGTGAGGCAGCAGGTTGCGTGACAATACCTGTGTTTCACGCAGCCAGGCTTCGAGTTGTTGCAGGCTGGCAGTGACCACCGGGTCTGTACCTTGTTGTTTCAGGAGCTTTTCAAGGGTGGGGGCCGGGTTGCCCTGATCATCGCTGATAAAATCAGTCTCACTGGCATCACCCAATGTTGTGGGCGTCACGCCATGCCAGCGGGGCAGGTGATGCCAGATCTGATCGCCGCCGTGAACGATTGCGCGCTGGTGATAGGCGCTGATTTCCCGTTCGTTATCGTTCAGCGCTTTGCGTCCACGGAGTTTTTTGTACCAGGGCGCATCAGTGTATTGCTGGTCGGCCAGGTGCGGTTTCATGACTTTCAGGCAGTGGCGTGGATTATCCGGGTGGATGAAGCACAGCCGATTATCGCCTTCCGCGAAGGGTGTCATCCCGTTTAAATCGATCATAACCTGCTGTTCCCTCAGCTTGCGCGACGGTCCGTTGGCGTTATTCCGTTATACAGGTCCCGGGTGGCGCCGGCCATAGCCGCGATGGTCAGCTTCTCCCGGGCGGCTCGGTGGCTATCCCCGTGACCGGGATCATCGGGGTTGAACGTATTCATCAAAAGAGCCAGCGCATCCGGGTTGTCGGTTGGGCAGATCAATGATGACGGTAGCATTTCGTTGGGAATCGGGACATCGGTTGATATCACCGGCGTTGCCTGCATGGCTGCTTCACAGAAAACATAGGAAAATCCCTCTCGCCGGGACGATATGACCACGGCATCGCAGGCGCTCATCAGGGCGCTGACATCGGACCGGTTCCCGAGAAAACTCACACGCTGTTGCAGCTTCAGGTCGCGGCAAAGCGCTTTGAGCCTGTCGGCCTCTGGTCCCTCGCCGGCGATCAGCAAGTGGCCGGTGGGTACCTTCGTCATTGCCTCAAGCAAGATATCGAACCCTTTAACGTGCACCAGCCGACCGACGGCAAGCCACAGGCGTTGGCCACTTACAGGTTGTAGTGACTGGCGCAGGTCTGCGATCTGCTGCTTATCATGTTCAAGCGGCGGCGCAATACCGTTGTAAATCACGTGAACCGAAGGGTGATTGATTTGCCGGGCCAGTCCGGCGCTGACAGCGATGATAGCGGAGAAGGCAGCGAGCCCCGGTTGCTTTTTCTTTTGGCCGTGAACCGTTGCCACCAACGGTCTGTGTAAGCGGCTGGCAAGCGTGGCGATCATGGCCATTGCCTTGCCGCCCTGCGCATGGATGACGTCTGGCTTGTGCTGTCTGACTGACCGCCAAAGCGCCCAGAGGGCAAGTGGGCTGCGCCGTGATCGGGACAGGTCAACGGGGATAAACGTAACCTGTGCGCTGACACGCGGTTGATATTTGGCGTGGGCGGCGAGCATCACCTGATCGTCCGGATATTCGGCCAGTGTGTTGACCAGTTCAATAACGTGTTTTTCGAGACCGCCTTCTTCGTTTCCGCCCATCACGTGAAGAATACGCATCAGCGGACACCTCTGATTCCGCGCCGCATTTTCAATTTGAATGCCAGCAAGTTGTCTTTGCCGCTCACCTTGACGCGCCGAAGTTCAAAGGGGCGTTGGCCAAACTGGTCCTCAATGCCTTCGATGGTGGTGACAGCATTACGGTATCCAGCCGCCTGCGCTGCGACAACATCCTTCTCGCCGTAGAGTCCGAAAGGGTAGGCGAAGCTGGTAACAGAGGTTTCAAACTGCGCTTCAAGCGTGCGTCGGCTGCTGGCGATCTCATGTTGGCGACTTGCGTCGTCAGCTGTCAGCAGGTTGGCGTGGGTATAGGTGTGCCCGCCCAGCTCGATCAGTCCGGAAGCGAGCATATCCTTTACTTGCTCGTCAGTCAGCTTTGGCTCCCGCGCCAGCTCACCGGAATTATGGTGGGCTTTCTTGTAGGTTGACCAGTCGCGGTCGTGGCGATCAACCACCAGATACAGTGTCGCTTTGGCATTGTATTGCCGCAGCAGAGGCAGTGCGTTGGTGACGTTATCCTGGTAGCCGTCGTCAAATGTCAGGGCAACGGTTTTTTGCCGCAGCGTGCCGTTGGCGATTTGATCAGTGAGTTCCTGCATGGTGACGAAACGCCAGCCCTGATGACTCAGGTGCTGAAGCTGGCGTTCGAAATGTCCGGGGGATACCCGCAGCCCCTTGAATTTGGCCCCTTCAGGGGCATCGCTGATCATGTGATACATCAAGATTCGTGGCGCCCGATAATCCTGTGCAGGGAGCCACCAGGCATAGCGCCATGACAAATAGATGACGACAGCCAGCAGGGCGACGAGGGTTAGCATCATGGGGCAACCAGCTCCTGATAAACCTTGAGCGTTTCAGCCTGCATCTTCTCAAGCAGGAAAACATCGTTTGGCTTTACGTCAGTGTGCTGTCCATTGTAGACGCCAAGGATGGCATCGACGATGCCTTCCAGATCGCCCGGTTCAACAGCGCCAGCAGGATAAAGCGCCTGTAGAATCTCGGCGACGCCGCCGCGAGCATAGCCGACTACTGGAACACCCATTGCGAGCGGTTCCAGTACCGTCCTGCCAAAGGATTCGGGTTTGGTCGAGAGTGAAATGATAACGTTCGAAGCGGCATAGATCTCGCGCATATCAGTACGATGGCCCGTCATTGTGACGATGTTTTCAAGGCCGTTATCCTTGATCTGCTGGCGTACTTCCGCTGCGTAATCCGCTTTGCCGGGTGCATCACCGCCTACAATGAGTCCTGCCAGATCAGGCATGCGCTGGCTAAGGCGTGCGATCGCCTGAAGCCATTCTCTATGGCCTTTGAGGCGTGTCAGTCGACCGGGCAGGGTGACGATAAATTTGCCCTGCAGCTGCGGGTACTCCTGCTGCCAGTTGGCTTGCCATTCGGTTGAAGGCTGAAAGTCGCGAGGGAACTGCGACGGATCAATGCCGCGATGAATCAATCGAATGTGCTCTGCCCGGGCGGATGGGTAGTTGTCCAGAATATAGTGACGACAGGTTTCTGATACGGCAATAATCCGCTCGCCCCGCGTCATCACCGCGCTGTAACGGTTTACAGAGTGCAGGCCGTGGACGGTGGTCACCAGGTGTGGTGCCTGCCCGGGCGCAAGGCGTTTCAACGCCATCAAGGTAATCCATGCCGGCATTCGGGAGCGTGCATGGACAATATCGAACTCATTTTGACTGAGCCAGCGCCGGAACGGTCTGACCTGTAGCAGCGATGCGGGTGATTTTCGGCCGAGATCCCAGTGAATATGTCGCGACCCTGCTGCTTCCAGTTGGCTGACCAGCCGGCCGCCGGCAGAAACGACCCAGGATTCATGTCCAGCCTGCACCAGCGCCTCGGCAATCTCCAGAGTGCCGCGCTCAACGCCACCGCTATCCAGTGCAGGTAAGACCTGTAGTACTTTCATGGTAAGGGGGCTCCTGCTTTTTGCCTGCTCTGCCAGCGATCAAGTAGCCAACGCGCTGCCCGGTCTGCTTCCCACAGGGGCGCGGGCGGTGTGGCGGTGGCGATCGAGCCGGCGTCGGACAGCGAATAAACCCGTTGATCGGCCTGAAGCTGAGCAATGCCCCGGGCGACCCGGCTGTCGCTTTTAGGGGGTATATCGAAAAGCCCGGTTGGAAGGCCGCTCGTCAGTCCCTCATGCACCATCGAAACACTATCCGGTGTAATCCAGACGCAGCGGCTGTCCGCCAAAGCCTGGGACAGCCAGCTGGCGTGCGTTTTTCTGTGGTCCGTCACTGTCAGGGTTGAATCTTCCATCAGCGCCAGTTGCGAGAGCATCGCTTGCGGGGTGCGGCGGCTGGACGACAAGGTCCAGTGCCATCCGGGCAAGGCTTTGCGGAGCTGGTCTATCTGGGCGAGTACCTGGTCATCGTCCCACTCAAAATGCTTGGACGGGCCGCCGATAAGCATCAAGCCGTTGTGTCGGGCCGTGAGTTTCGCCATCGGCGTGATGGTATTCAGTACGCCTTTGGTTATCAGCGTTCGATCTGATGATGCTGGTGTGTCGTGTTCGGGGATGATGGCTGTATCGAGCCAGCTCAGTGGCAGTGAGGGACGCATGAGCACCGTTGTCATCACCTGCTTGCGGCGTCGAAGTGCAAAGAGTAGCCGATGGGTTTGTGAGCCTGCCCCGATCACTATATCCGGTGACGGCAAAGCGCTCAGCGCGTCAATAACCGGAGCCACACCGAACAGCGCGCGCCAGAACGGCACGCTCAAATTGCCGCAGTCTATCCAGTGGCAGTGAGCGTTGCCGAGCGCTTTCAGGCGGTGGGCAAGCCCGCGGAGCTGAGTGTTGTGGCCCGGCTTGTCATCATGCAGCAACCACACAATTGGCGCCCGGCCGGTGATCACGCGCTTTCCCGGTCATAGAAGTCGGGATCTGACCGCTGTGGTCGGGTCTTGAAGCGGCGGTGCATCCACAGATATTGATCGGGATAGCGTCGGATCTCGTTTTCAATGGTCAGATTAACCCGTGTCGCATCGGCGAGATCGTCTCCCGAGGGATAGTGATTCAAGGCCGGATGAAAATAGATGTCATAGCCAACGCTGTTCTCCCGCCGAAAATGGCTGAACGGAATGACGGCACACTGACTGCGCTCCGCGATACGGGCGGTTGCCGTAATACTCGACGCCGGAACTCCAAAAAAAGGTGCAAACACGACACCCTTGCGGCCGTAGTCCTGATCGGTGGCGTACCAGATGGTGCGGTTGGCTTTCAAACGGCGGAACAACCCCCTGAGATCCTTGCTTCCCAGTGCAATGCCGTAGCGGCGTTCCCGGGCCCGTGTCATCACCGCATTCATCAACGGGTTATTGTGGTCCCGCTGCATAACATCGGCTTCTATAAACAGTGATACCAGGCTACCGCCGAGGTCGAGCGTGCTATAGTGCCCGCCGAGCAGAAGCACGCCGTTTCCTTTTGCGAGTGCTGATTCCAGGTGTTCCAGACCGTGCACCTGTGTCAGGTCGCGCAACTGCTCCGGATCCCGGAACCAGGCCAGTCCTATTTCCATGATGCCGATGCCATTGGAATAAAAGGATTTTTTAACCAGCGCTTCCTGCTCCTCCGGTGATAGATCCGGGAAGCACAGCCGTATGTTGACACGAGTGATGTGTTTTCTGCGGGCCAGCGTGCGGTAAGCCAGGGCTCCGATTGTGCGTCCGAGTTGCCATTGCACTGACATTGGCAATTGCGCCATCAGCCAGATGATGCCGATTACGCACCAGGTGGGCCACCAGCGTGGATGCAGATAATGAGAATATTGCGTGTCCCGGGGTCTGCGTTTTGTCGCGTTTTGACTCACGATCTGTCCATGTTTGTGATTTCGTACAAGTTTATCAGCATATCTTAGTTTGATAAGTACCGGTCTGTGCAATCTTGTTGCTTGGAACCCTGTTCGGCGGTTGCCGGAATCTGTTTCGTTTGGACGTTATCGGGCGTTGTTGCGATGAATCATGTTGCCGGCCGGTGGCGTCGAAATCTATACGTTAGAATGACTGTATACGGATGTGACACGGAGTGTTAATGCTTCACTTTTTATACTCAACGCTTTTCCGCCTGATATTGCCATTTGTACTGATCCGTCTGTGGTGGCACGGCCGTCGAAGCCCAGACACCATGGATCACTGGCGAGAGCGCCTGGGTTATATCGCCCGCCAGCCCCAGCCTGTGATCTGGGTGCATGCGGTGTCTGTGGGTGAAACCATAGCCGCTGCGCCACTGGTTCGCGAGCTGCAACGACGGCGCCCGGATGTTCGTATTCTGATGACGGCAATGACCGGCACAGGCCGTGCCCGTGCTCAGGCGATGTTTGGCGATAGTGTGGACTATGCCTTTTCGCCCTATGACACACCGGGATCAGTCAGGCGTTTTCTTATGCGAGCCAGACCGCGGGCACTCGTTATTATGGAAACTGAAATCTGGCCCAACATGATTGAGCGAACGTCCGCTGCCGGCACGCCGATATTTCTGATCAACGCCCGCATGTCGGCACGTTCGGCCAAAGGCTATCTTCGCTTGCATAAAGCCTCCCGTGATTTGTTGCGTCATCTTGACTGGATAGCGGCTCAGGCAGCCTCGGACGCCCGGCGCTTTGAGGACATCGGGGCTCTGCCGTCGGCGGTTTCGGTGACAGGCAGTATCAAGTTTGATGTGGATATTTCCCCCGATCTGCGTCGTCGGGCCGGCGAATTGCGCCGTGAAATGGGTGACGCCCGTCCGGTCTGGATTGCTGCAAGCACGCACGAAGGGGAGGACAGCCAGATTCTCGATGCACATCAACGTGTACTGGATACCTTTCCTGATGCGTTGCTCGTGCTGGTGCCCCGGCATCCCGAACGGTTCGATGATGTTGCCGAGCTGATCAACCGAAAAAAACTCTCCTGTTACCGTCGTTCGGCCGGTCAGGTGGGCGCAGACTGCCAGGTCTATCTCGGCGATACCATGGGTGAACTGCTGATGCTTTACGGAGCGGCAGACCTTGCTTTTGTAGGTGGATCACTCATTGAGCGGGGTGGCCACAATCCGCTTGAGCCCGCCGCGTGGGAGACGGGCGTTGTCTCGGGACCGCACGTATTCAACTTTTCGGATATTTATGATCGGCTGAGGAAAGGCGAAGCCTTGAAAACCGTAGATGACAGTGCATCACTGGGTGACGTTGTGCTCGAGTGTTTGGGTAGTGAGAGTGCAGGTAAGACCTTGGGAAGCAATGCGCTGGCAGTTGTAAATGCGAACCGAGGCGCCCTCAACAAAGTGGTTGAGGGCATCCTTGAAAAGCTGAAATAGAGAGGGCGCCTTCAAGTCATCAGTGCATGATTTGAAGGCGCCCACTGAAACACACGCACCTGAGGCTCATAGCCGGCGCGTGTGTTCCTGCGCAGTTAAGGCGTGGTCATTGGATCCGTTGTTTTGCTTTCGTTGGCCTGGGCTTCAATGCCGGGTGCCGCTGCACTCAGCCACTGATTCAGGTCAACCAGATCCTGCGGGCTTAGCGTGCCTGCGACCAGTTTTAGGTTCAGTGTGTTGATCACGTAGTCGTAGCGTGCGTTTGCGAAGTCCCGCAGCGCAATGTAATAGTTCCTTTCGGCATCAAGTACTTCCACGATATTCCGTGTCCCTACATCGTAGCCCGCACGGGTGGCATCCAGTGCGCTGCGCCGTGAAACAATCGTCTGGTCCTGCGCTTTTACGGTTTCGAGGTTCGAGTTAACGGTGCGGTAGAAGCTGCGCGCGTTGACACGCACATCGCGGCGAACCGTGTTGAGGTTCTGGTCAGCAACTGTCACCTGCGCGCGCTGCTGACGGATGCTCGCTTCCGTCCCGTTACCCTGATAAAGCGGCACGTTCAGTTGCAAGGCCACGACGCCTTCATCGGTTGTGCCGTCTCGGGTTGCCTGCAATGGAGACGTGGCGCCGATACCGTCAAGTTCAGTTTCGGTGTAGCTGGCGGTAAAGTCCAGAGTCGGGTAATGGCCGGACTTGGCGACATCAAGCAGTGAGCGATTGGCCTGCAGGGTGTACGCCGCAGATTGAATGCGCCAGTTCTGTTCGAGTGCGATGTTCTCCCATGCTGCCGGATCTTGCGGCGAGGGGCGTGAAAGCGGGAAATCCTGACGCAGATTGTCAAGATCGTCTGCATATTCGCCGATCAGGCGGCTCAATTGCTCGCGGGCGATATCCAGATCGTTTTCTGCCGTGATGCGTTCGCTCTTGGTGGCGTCGTAAGTCGCACGGGATTCGTAAACTTCAGTAATGGCGATAAGACCTACGTCGTACCGTTCCTGCGCCTGATCGTATTGGCGTTCAAAGGCCGCTTCCGCTGCGCCAACAGTCGTCAGATTATCCTCGGCTCGCAGCACGTTGAAGTACGCTGTGGCGACATCAAGAATGAGCTGTTGCTGCGCCAGGCTGTATTCGGCCCGGGCGCTATCGCTCTGGAACTGGCTGGCGTCAAAATTGAACCAGGCATCAGCCCTGAAGATAGGTTGTGTCAGTTCTGCTCCGTAGCTATATGCCTTGTAGGAGTCGTCCTGAATGTCACCGTTGGAATCGGTGTGTTGAGCGTTACCGAATGCGTTGATCTGCGGCAGGAGTTTACTGCGGCTGACATCAACATTGGCTTGCTGGGATTCATATGACGCTCTGGCGGAGGCAATGCCGGAGTCGTAGGCAAGAGCTTTTTCGTAGGCGTCAATCAGGTTGACGGCCATTGTCGGCTGAGCAATCAGCAGCCCAACAAGTCCGGAAAGAACAGACTTCTTCATGAATTCTCCTGCCTGGCAAAATGGGTTAAGCGATCAGCGATCCACATTATGGACAATAATCAATCCGATCTCTACACTTGCAAAAGTCACCTTTATATTGCCTGTAAGCCGCATCATGTCGCGGTTCAGGCTTGAACTGGTGATCTTACTGACGCGTCTTGACGGGGTGCTGGCATTGGCCGGCTGAGATTGCCCGGAGGAACCGCTGAATGCGCGCTCCTGCATGGCAAAACCCGCGAACCTGATCCGGTTAGTACCGGCGTAGGGATTTGAGACCTGACCTGCAATTCGGAATGCCATCATTGCTGCAATCGGCATGGTGTCATTTTTTATATTGTGCTCCGTCAAACGCGCCCACCCGTAATTAACATGTGGAGGGCTGTATTGATGGCCACGGATACCATTTCCTTTCTGAAAGACGCTGCCCAGGTCGACAAGGCAGCAATCGCGCCGCTCGCCGGGTCCAATAAAATCTACGTCACCGGCAGTCGCCCTGATATTCGCGTCCCCATGCGGGAAATTCACCTCAGTGCCACCCAGACTGCCAAGGGGCCGGAGCAGAACCCATCTGTGGTGGTGTATGACACGTCAGGCCCCTATACCGATCCCCAGGAAGATATCGATTTGCGACGCGGGCTCAAGCCTGTCCGGCATGCCTGGATTGATGAGCGCAGAGATACCGAACAGCTGGCGGGCTACACCTCGGCGTTCACGCGCCGGCGCCTGAATGATCCTGCGCTTGATGTGCTTAGGTTTGACGACAAGCGCCGGCCATTGCGAGCTCGCCCCGGTATGAATGTCAGTCAGATGCACTATGCGCGCAAGGGTATCGTGACACCGGAGATGGAGTTTATCGCCATCCGCGAGAACCTGAAGCTACAGGACGCCAGAGAGCGAGGATTGCTTGAAACACAGCACCCCGGTCAGTCACTGGGGGCGAGGATTCCTGCGCAGATAACACCGGAGTTTGTGCGCGAAGAAGTGGCCAGCGGACGGGCTGTTATACCGGCCAATATTAATCATCCGGAACTGGAGCCGATGATTATTGGCCGTAACTTTCTGGTCAAGATTAATGGCAATATCGGCAACTCCGCGGTCAGTTCGTCCATTGAGGAAGAAGTGGAAAAACTTACCTGGGCAACCCGCTGGGGCTCAGATACGGTGATGGACCTGTCGACCGGGAAGAACATCCACGAAACCCGGGAGTGGATAATTCGCAATTCCCCGGTACCCATCGGCACGGTGCCAATCTATCAGGCGCTTGAGAAGGTCAATGGCGTCGCCGAGGATCTGAGCTGGGAGGTGTTCCGCGATACCCTGATCGAGCAGGCAGAGCAGGGCGTTGATTACTTTACGATCCACGCAGGTGTGCGCTTGCATCATGTGCCCATGACAGCAAAACGCATCACCGGCATTGTGTCCCGTGGCGGCTCGATCATGGCCAAATGGTGTCTGGCGCATCATACCGAGAGTTTTCTGTACACCCATTTTGAAGACATCTGCGAAATCATGAAAGCCTACGACGTGTCGTTCAGCCTGGGCGATGGTCTGCGGCCGGGCTGTATTGCCGATGCCAATGATGCGGCGCAGTTCGGCGAACTGGAAACCCTTGGTGAGCTAACCAAAATTGCATGGAAGCACGATGTGCAGGTGATGATCGAAGGGCCGGGCCACGTGCCGATGCATCTCATCAAGGAGAATATGGACAAGCAGCTCGAGTGCTGTGATGAGGCGCCATTTTATACGCTGGGCCCCCTGACAACTGATATTGCGCCAGGTTATGACCACATCACATCCGGTATTGGTGCGGCGATGATTGGCTGGTTTGGTTGTGCAATGCTCTGTTATGTCACGCCGAAAGAACATCTTGGGCTGCCTAACAAGGATGACGTCAAAACCGGCATTATTACGTACAAAATTGCTGCCCACGCGGCTGATCTTGCCAAAGGCCATCCCGGAGCCCAGTTGCGTGATGATGCCCTGTCGCGTGCGCGTTTCGAGTTCCGTTGGGAAGATCAGTTCAACCTGGGGCTGGACCCCGACACGGCTCGCGCATTTCACGATGAAACCCTGCCAAAGGATTCGGCCAAGGTGGCGCACTTTTGTTCCATGTGCGGTCCAAAATTCTGTTCCATGAAAATATCCCAGGAAGTTCGGGATTACGCAGAGGCGAACGGGCTGGCTGAAGATCAGGTCAAGAAGGACGGCATGCAACTGAAATCGGAGGAGTTTCTGAATGCCGGTAGCCGGTTGTACGACAAAATATGACGCGCTCACGCTGACCCGAAGGTGAGCGGACTGTCATGCCGGGGGCTTGAAACCCGAGCCTCCGCGCGTCTATTGTTCTGCTTCACTCGCCACAATAGACTGGGTTATGCCACAGAAGAAAACAGCACCGTTTCAGTTTGACGCTAACGATGTGCGCATCGAATCACAGGAACCCCTGTACCAGGGCTTTTTCCGAATGGATCGGTTGCGGCTCAGTCATGCCCGTTTTGATGGCAGTTACACCGGTACGATTGATCGTGAAATGTTTCTCAGAGGGGATGCGACCTGCGTTCTGCCGTATGATCCGGTGCGTGATGAGGTCGTATTACTGGAGCAGTTCAGACCCGGTGCTCTCTGGCGTGATCAGTCCCCCTGGTTGCTGGAGTTGATCGCGGGTATGAACGAACCCGGGGAGACTCCGGAGGACGTCGCCCATCGTGAAGCAGAGGAAGAGGCCGGTCTTGAATTCCGGCGGCTCGAGAGAATCTGTGACTATCTGGTGTCGCCGGGTGGCACAACTGAAATGGTGTCCCTTTACGCTGGCTGGGTTAGCACTGAAAACGCGGGCGGTCTGTTTGGTATCGCAGCCGAGAATGAGGATATCCGCGCTCATGTATTTACCGCTGATGAGGCTCTGGCCATGCTGGCGGACGGTACAATCAATAATGCTGCCGCGATTATTTCGCTGCAATGGCTGACGATACACCGTGCAAGACTTCGAGAAAGCTGGTCCTGATGATGAAAACAGCAATGTCAGTGCGCAGAAAAAAGCAGTACGTGCCCGACCTTCAACGGTTTGGTGCTCTGTGCGAGGCCAATTATGGCCGATTGCAGCGCTTGCGCCGTTTGGCAAAGCAGCACAATGATATTGCCGAGTTTGAGCTGCAGGACAGTGATCGCTATTTTGGTCGGGTGCGTATTGAGCAGATTCAGGAGTCCAGGTTCACCGAGACTTTATTGCTCGAGCAAGTACACAACGCTGGCCGCTGGCTCAACAACCCGCAACTGACTGTGCGGGTTTATCATGACGCTCTGGTGGCAGAGGTCATCAGTTGCCGTCGATATCGTCGCATCGAGGCGATTAACAATTACCCTAACCAGTTTATGCACCATCCGGACGAAAAAGCTCAGGTGAATGCTTTTCTGGCTGATTGGTTGGGCTTTTGCCTGCGGTTTGGTCATGTGCCGGCCGAGAACATTGCCTGGCCGGTGGTCGATTAAATACCAGACGCCAAACGTTGCGCAGAGTTAATGTGACAGGTCTTCAGGAACCCGTATGCACTATTCGCTAATATGTCCTGACGCGCATCTGTAATAGTTTGCCAACTCATACCCGCCAAAGATAACGGCCAGACATGTCTTTTAGCCATTCACCTGACAAATCCAACGCTGCTGGCACCGAGCCCCGTTCCGGGCTGCGGGTGCTGCAAATTACTGATCCTCATTTGATGGCTGACCCGGCAGGCGAGCTTCTGGGCGTCAACACGCGGGATAGTCTGGACGCGGTAATCGCTCTGATTCAGGTCGAAGAAAGTGAGCCAGATGTCGTGGTGGTCAGTGGCGATATTGCACAGGATGGCTCGGAAGCGGCTTATCGCGCGTTTCAGGATCGCATGACGGCATTTTCCTGTCCGGTGATCTGGTTCGCCGGAAATCATGACAATGTCGAGGTGATGCAGAGTGTGATCGGCGGCACCGGGGCAGCACGCAAGCGTCTGGTTCTGGGCGGCTGGCAGCTGATTTTTCTGGATTCGTCCGTGCCCGGTAAAGTGCACGGCGAATTAACGCCATCCGAACTCGCCTTTCTTGAGGCCAGTCTTAGCGAGCATCCGGACTTGCCGGCGCTGATCGCGCTGCATCATCATCCGGTCGATATCGATTGTGACTGGATGTCGGATATCGGCTTGCGCAACCGGGATGAGCTAATGCAGATAGTGTCGCAGCATGGCCAGGTAAGGGGCGTGCTGTGGGGGCATATTCATCAACAGTGGGAAAACTGCCAGGGGAGTGTCCGGCTGATGGCGACGCCATCGACCTGTATTCAGTTTGCACCGGAATCCTCCGGTTTCTCTGTTGATGGGCTGGCACCGGGCTATCGCTGGCTGGAGTTGTTTTCAGATGGTGACATCGCCAGCCATGTGCGCCGGGCCACCGATTTCGAGTTTTCGATTGATATGAACAGCCAGGGGTATTGAACCACCGATGTCAGCATCCGATTCTGAGCAAGCATCCAACCGACCCGGCCTGATTTATCTGCATGGTTTCAGGAGTTCGCCGCAGTCTGACAAGGTGACCGAATTGCGCCAGTGGCTCGATTCGCATCAGGTGCCGGTAGAACTGCATGTACCGGATCTCGGATTCGAACCTGCAGAGGCGATTCAACGTGTGTCGGATATCGTGGAGTGTTTCGGTGACCGTCCATGTGGATTGATGGGGAGCTCCCTTGGGGGCTACTACGCCAGCGTCGTGGCGGCCCGGCACCGGCTCAGAGCTGTGCTGATCAATCCCGCCGTTGCGCCTTATCAATTGCTGGACGGCTATATCGGTACGCAAACCAATCTGTATACCGGCGAGGCGTTCGAGGTCACGCGGGATCACATGCTGCAGCTGCAAGAGATGGAGCCGGGAGCGTCGCTGAATACGGCTGATCTGATGGTGTTGCTGCAGACGGCAGACGAAACGCTGGACTACCGAGATGCTTGCCGTCGTTACAGCAGCGCCTCGCAATGGATTCAGCCCGGTGGCGATCACCGGTTTCAGAATTTCCCTCGCGTATTGCCTGCCGCCATGGCATTTCTTGGTATTCCCTTGCCCGATACCCTCATGCCCCGCGACTGATATCGCATCGCTATTCAGTGAACTCGGTTAAATAGGTTAAACTGCCGAAAATTTCATTTAGGGTGTGCGCGCAATGAGTCAGATTCCTGCCGATCTCAAATACATCGAAACTCACCAGTGGGTAAGGGTTGCTGATGATGGCACCGCTACCGTTGGTGTCACTGACTTTGCCCAGGACCAGTTGGGCGATGTGGTTTTTGTGGAGCTACCAGAGCTGGGCGCTACCGTCACCGGTGGTGAAGAGGCGGGTGTCGCCGAGTCAGTCAAGTCCGCTTCGGACGTGTTCAGCCCTGTCACCGGTGAAGTTATCGAGATCAACGAGAGTCTTGAGGACGAGCCGGAGAAACTGAACGAAGACCCGTATGGCGAAGGCTGGCTGTTCCGTGTGCGTCTGTCAGATGCAGGCGAAATCGATGGCCTTATGGAAGCTGATGCCTACGCTGACATGGTCGCTGACGCCGAGTAAGCGATGATCTCCGGGCAGGTGCCGCCTGCCCGAATACCTGTTTAACCTGTTTGCGACGCTCTTTGGGGTGTTCGCTTCATGGTCTTCACTCCTTCGAGCCCGTATAATTCAGCCCCCTCCAGTCAAGAACGCGAGTCCTGTTATGTTTCCCAAGCTTTATCTGCGCAAGGGCGCCGAACGCCGCCTCCGGTCCGGTCATCTCTGGGTTTACAGCAACGAGGTGGATATCCGCCGCAGCCCGTTGACAGAGTTTGAGCCGGGTGTTCAGGCACAGCTTGTTGCGTCAAACGACAAGGCGCTGGGAACTGTCTTCGTTAATCCGCACGCCTTGATCTGCGGTCGTCTGATCAGTCGTAATCCCGAGCACGGCATGACGCCGCAGCGCCTGTCTCATCGACTGGAACTGGCGCTGTCATTGCGCGAATCGCTGTTTGACAAGCCGTTTTATCGCTGGGTGTTCGGCGATGGCGACGGCCTTTCGGGGCTGGTCATTGATCGCTATGGTGATGTGGTGGTGATCCAGATATCCACTGCGGGCATGGAAAGCTTGCGCGAGTCGCTTGTTCGCGCGGTTCAGAAGTTGGTACATCCGCGCAGCATCGTGTTCAAGAACGACGGCAAAATGCGCAGCGTTGAAGGGCTGGAAAGTTATGTCGATGTGCCTTTCGGGGATGCTGTCGACACCCTGCAGGTTGAAGAAAACGGCGTGCGGTTTGAGGCGCCACTCATGGATGGACAAAAGACCGGCTGGTTCTATGATCACCGGCTGAACCGCCGACGCCTGCAAGCTTACGCGCCGGGCAAGCGCGTGCTTGATGTGTTCAGCTATATCGGTGGCTGGGGCATACAGGCCGCAGCTGCGGGGGCCGAGTCGGTGACTTGTGTGGACAGTTCTCGCCAGGCGCTGGACGGCGTCCTGCATAACGCCAGCCTTAACGGGCTGGCGAATGTCGATACCCTTGAAGGCGATGCCTTTGCCGTGCTCAAAGACCTGTGCGACCAGAAAGAAAAGTACGACATCGTGGTGCTGGATCCTCCGGCGTTGATCCCCCGGCGTCGCGACCAGAAAACCGGCGAACAGGCGTATGCGCGCTTGAACCAGCTGGGATTGCGGCTGCTCGATCGGGAAGGCCTGCTGGTATCTGCTTCCTGCTCCATGCACCTGTCTGGCGAAAAGCTGGTCGACATCATTCGGGGGAGCGGCCGGAAAATCGACCGCTTTGTGCAGTTGCTCGAGCAGGGGCATCAGGCGCCCGATCACCCGGTTGTTCCGGGCATCCCCGAAACCGACTACATCAAAAGCTGCTTTGTTCGCTCGTTGACCGGCTTTATCTGACGGGTCGCCGAGCGCTTGTTCGACCCGGATGACGCGTCATCCGGTGAGGTCTCCCTATTGCCGGGCAGTGCCCCGCCTTTTACTCATCTGTTGAGTTTGCTGAAAGCGCCAGGGTCGTCACTTCATCGCTGATGTCGGCCAGCGTCTGCTTCGCCGCCGCAATGTTTTCAGTTGCCGGCGCCTCTTTTATGACTATTTTTTTCAGCTGATCGGCCAGGGTGGCGAGCTTGGTCCCGATAGTCTTTGTTGTTTCACCTGAATCTGGGTTCAGCATGGGTAGCCAGTCCTGTCCCATTGCTGACGTTATCGCGGTCAGTTCGTCAAAGTCTGTCAAGACTTGTGGGCTGTGTGCCAGCGGCATGCCATTCCGGTCTTCGCCTTCTGGATGCTTCGTCCAGGCGTCAAGTGTCGTACCGACCGTATCGGCGAGTTGCCGCTCAAGCCGCGTGATCGCTTTGTTGGGGTGTGCTGTCAATCTGGCCAACCCTTGAATCAGATGAGCCTGATTCGGCGCCTGGCAGAGAGCGGCGGCATCTTTTTTTAGCGCCAGCGTAATGACCCGGAGTAGATTCTGTCGCCGCTCCGGTGCGTCGATGTGGTCCGCTGCCTGCTTTTCGCTACCGGCAAAGGTGGCGACCACTTTTTCAGGCTTGGGTGTGGCGGGTGGCCAGAGTAGTGACTCAATCGGGTGAAAGCCCAGTGTCAGGTAGAAAAAGTCGGTTGACTGGTGCTCCTTGCGCAAGAACTCCGGCGTCAGTGGTACCTCGGAGTAAACCAGCCCACTGCGGGGGTAGCCTGGAACCTGATCCAGATACCCCGGTAGCATCGGATGTGCGTCCACTGAATCGCGATCTGACTTGATCTGCGGTGGCTGCAGGTCAGCCAGCAGATACAGGGTGTGCAGGGCGCGATAGGCCAGGTGCGCGTCTTTCCATGCGGTGCGGGCCGAGGCCAGAGTTGTCTGGTCCGGTGATGCCACGAAGCCGGTCGCCGCGTCGGACAAGGCGCTGGTCGTGGAGCAGACTGCTTCGCTGCGGGCATTCACCTGTTGCCGGATGGCGTCGGGTATTTGGGGCTCTTGAGATGTCGAAGACGATTCTGGCGCCACCTCGGGCGGTGGCGTTGGCTCCGAACAGGCTGTGGTGAGCATTGCCAGTAGTAAAACAGTAGCGATCCGTGCCATGTCTTGTTAGTCCCTCAGAGTCATAATTGGCCACTCCCGCTCGCGTGCAACTGCAGCGAGCTTTGGATCCGGATCAACCGCAACCGGATGGTTTACTTGCTCCAGCAGTGGGAGGTCGTTGTGCGAGTCGCTGTAGAACCAGGTCTCCCTTTGCAGTGTCTCGCGGTCTTCCAGCCAGTGCTGCAGGCGGGTCACTTTGCCCTGCTGGAAGCTTGGAATGCCCGCCACCTGACCGGTGTAACGACCGTCTTTCATTTCGGCTTCCGTCGCAATCAGGTCATCGACGCCCAGCAAATCCGCAATGGGCTGGGTTACAAACCGGTTGGTCGCGGTAATAATTAACAGGTAATGGCCTTGCTGACGGTGGTGATCAAGAAGCTGACGGGCCTTTTCAAGCATGATTGGCTGAATACGTTCCTCGACGAAGCGGGCGCGTAGTTGATGCAGTGTGGCCTCATCGTGATCGGCCAGCGGTTTAAGCGCAAACGACAGATAATTCAGGATATCGAGACTGCCGTCGAGATATTCCTGGTAGAAGCGGTCGTTGGCTTTCTCATAGACCCCGGCATCGACGATGCCTTCCGCCACCAGAAAATCGCCCCAGGCGTGGTCGCTGTCTCCACTGATTAAGGTGTTATCGAGGTCAAAGATGGCAAGTGTCACGTTGGTGATCCTTCATTTCTGGCGTGTGGGGTGTGACTGGTAAGTCGCGCATTCTAGCATGCTATCAAATGATGGGTTGTCGTTTGCCCGCCGGTACGCTTTCTGCAAGAATGAAGGCAACTTAGGCAAATTGCGGATTGTCGGAAAGCAGTTGTTTTACCCGGTCGGGAGCGGATCTTGTCGCTGTCCGGCCAAGTCTACTTAACGGGTATTACAAGCATAGAGAGGCCGGCACCCATTGCTCATCATTTCATACAGGTTAACACTGTGATCGACTCCGACGGTTTTAGGCCCAATGTCGGAATCATTCTGGCGAACCATCGGGGAGAATTACTCTGGGCACGACGGATCGGACAGGACGCATGGCAGTTCCCTCAGGGCGGGATCAATTCTCATGAATCCCCCGAAGAGGCGCTCTACCGCGAACTGGGCGAAGAGGTTGGATTGGGGCAGCATGATGTTGAAATCATCAGCTGCACTCGAGGCTGGCTGAGATACCGTCTGCCACGGCGTATGGTGCGTCATCATTCGCACCCGGTGTGTATCGGGCAAAAACAGAAATGGTTCCTGCTGCGGTTGTTGTCTCCCGATGCGAATGTACGTGTCGATGGTACGGACTCGCCCGAATTTGATGGTTGGGAGTGGGTCAGCTATTGGTACCCGCTAGGGCAGGTTGTGTCTTTCAAGCGTGAGGTATACCGGCGCGCGCTCAGGGAGCTGGCGCCAAGGTTATTTCACAACATGGAGCAGCGGCAGGGAAAAACCGTGCTCCCGGACAGAATGGATTAAGCGTCTATGTTGACCACGCTGCGCAGTATTGTTCAGGAAGTGAATGGTGCCAGGGATCTTAATGAAGCCCTGGAAATCATCGTATCCCGCGTTCAGCGTGCCATGAATACTGAAGTCTGCTCGGTCTACCTGCTCGATCCGGACTCTAACCGCTATATCCTCATGGCGACCGAAGGTCTTTACAAAAAGGCTGTCGGTAACGTGAGTCTGGCGCATTCGGAAGGTCTGATTGGTCTGGTCGGTTCTCGTGAAGAACCGATCAATCTTGAAGATGCCACCGCGCATCCCCGCTACCGTTATTTTCCTGAAACCGGTGAAGAGCGTTTTCGTTCCTTTCTGGGTGTTCCCATTATTCACCATCGCCGGGTTCTTGGCGTGCTTGTTGTTCAGCAGCGCGAAAGTTCGCGTTGTTTTGATGAGGGGGAAGAGGCTTTTCTGGTGACCATCTCGGCCCAGTTGGCTGGCGTAATTGCCCACAGTGAAGCGACGGGTGCCATGAGCGGTTTGTCGCTCACCGGTCAGGCCTCTCACGATATTGGTTTCAAAGGCGTAGCGGGCTCGCCCGGTGTGGCGATTGGTACTGGCGTTGTGGTGTACCCGCCGGCCGATCTTGAAGCGGTGCCGGATAAGGAAGTAGACGACACCGAAGCGGAAAAGAATCTGTTCATGGCCGCAGTAATGTCGGTGCGCGAAGACATCGAACTGGTGGCCGAACGCTTGGCGCCGCAGCTCCGGCCAGAAGAACTCGCCCTGTTTGAAGTCTATCTGCGAATGCTTGACGACAACGCCCTGCCGGGCGAAGTCATGACCCGGATTATCGCGGGGCAATGGGCTCAGGGCGCGCTGAAGCAGGTGGTTCAACAGTACGTACGCCACTTTGAAAAGATGGGCGATTTGTATCTGAGTGAGCGGGCGGTGGATATCCGGGATCTCGGACGGCGTCTGCTGGCTCATCTTCAGGAAGGGAACCAGGAAGAACTCGTCTATCCCCAGGAAACGGTTCTGGTCAGTGATGAACTGACGCCGGCGATGCTGGGCGAAGTGCCAAGAGGCCAGTTGGTTGGTCTGGTCTCCGTGCGCGGGTCCAGTAACTCCCACGTCGCCATTCTCGCCCGTGCCATGGGGGTTCCGACTGTCATGGGCATGATCGATATGCCGGTGAACCAGCTCAACGGCCGGGAGCTTGTGGTCGACGGTTTTGAAGGTCAGATCTACGCCTCGCCGTCGGCCGACCTGCGGCTGTTTTACCAGGAAATCTGCGACGAGGAAGATGCGCTGTTCCGCGGACTTGAAGAGCTGCGCGATAAACCCTGCATCACCACGGATGGCAGACGGGTGCCGCTGCTGGTAAATACAGGCCTGATGACTGATGTCGTGCGATCACTGAGTCACGGTGCTGAAGGTATCGGGCTCTATCGCACCGAAGTGCCTTTCATGATTAACGAGCGCTTTCCGTCTGAACAAGAGCAGCGGGCTTATTATCGCGAGCAGCTGGAGGCCTTTGCTCCCAACGATGTCACCATGCGAACGCTGGATATCGGTGGCGACAAGGCGTTGAGTTATTTTCCGATCAGTGAAGAGAACCCCTTCCTTGGCTGGCGGGGGATCCGGGTGACACTGGATCATCCCGAGATATTTTTGGTGCAGGTGCGAGCCATGCTCAAGGCCAGCGATGGCCTGAATAACCTGCGAATCATGTTGCCGATGATCAGCAACGTGTCCGAAGTAGAAGAGTCGCTGCATCTGATTTACCGGGTTTACCACGAGGTGCGGGAAGAGGGATACGATATCCAGATGCCCAAGGTGGGCGTGATGATCGAGATTCCCGCTGCTGTGTATCAGGTGCGAGATCTGTCGCACCGGGTCGATTTCCTGTCAGTGGGCTCGAATGACCTGACCCAGTATCTGCTGGCAGTGGATCGCAACAACCCCCGGGTGGCGTCTTTATATCACTCATTCCATCCGGCGGTACTGCACGCGTTGGTGAAAATTGCCAACGATGCCCATGATGCGGGAACACCCGTGAGCATATGTGGCGAACTGGCCGGGGATCCGGGTGGCGCCGTATTGCTGATGGCAATGGGCTACGATGCCTTGTCGATGAATGCTGCCAGCCTGCCGAAGGTGAAGTCGGTGATTCGAAGTATTGATTCGGAATGGGCCGTCAAGCTGTTGCACGATGTGCTCGATCTGGACTCGCCACATGTCATAAAAAGCTGTGTCGATCTTGCGCTGCGCCGTGCCGGGTTCGGGCGGTATCTGCGCCCCGGTCGCTTATCGGGTGAGGCTCCGGCTGCAGCGCCGGCCAGCTCCTGAAGTAGCGGCTATACCGCCAATAGGGTGTTTACTCTAGAAGGCGCTGATAGCGTATAGGGCATGAGCGCTCAACACTATCTGTACTGAGCTTGCCTAATGAACGTTGATCACAGCCATAAACCGGGAATGCGATGACGGTAACCAAGACTTCGGAACGCAATAAAAAGCCGCCAATTGGCCTCGCCCTTGGTGGTGGCGGACCACTGGGCGGTATTTATGAAATAGGCGCTCTCAGGGCGCTCGACGAAGCGCTGGATGGCATTGATTTCAATGATCTGAATGTCTATGTGGGCGTCAATGCCGGCTCATTTGTTGCCGCCAATCTGGCCAACCAGATGACAACCGCCCAGTTGTGCCGGATCTTCGTCAAGAACGAAGCCGAAGTGCATCCATTCCATCCCGAAGTTTTTTACCGTCCGGCGTTTGCCGAAATCGGCCGCCGTCTGCTCGCGGTGCCTGGGCTGCTGGCCAGTGCGTTGGGGCGTTTTGTTGATAATCCTTATGACCAAAGCCTGCTGGAAGCCCTGACGATCTTGTCGCAGGCCGCGCCGGCTGGCTTATTCGATAACGAAGGGCTGCATGAATATCTAGAGCGTGCATTCAGCATGCTGGGGCGCAGCAATGATTTCCGCCAGTTGCGTCGCAGTCTCTATATTGTGGCCGCAGATGTGGAGAGCACTGAAGCAGTGTGCTTTGGCGCACCTGGATTCGATCATGTGCCGATTTCGAAGGCGATCCAGGCCAGTACCTCATCGCCCGGCCTCTATGTTCCGGTTGAGATCGACGGTCGTTACTATGTTGATGGCACTTTAAGGAAAGGGCTGCACGCCTCTGTTGCCTTTGAGGACGGTGCGGATCTGGTGTTTGCGGTCAATCCCCAGGTGCCAATCGATGCCAGTGCAGCGGTGCGTGCCGGGACCATGAAACCAGGCGCGCTGACCCAGTCGGGAATGCCCAATGTATTGGCTCAGACCTTCAGAACCATGGTGTATTCGCGAATGCAGTCGGGTATCGCACAGTACGCCCGTGATTATCCGGACAAGGATATCGTGCTGTTTGAGCCCACCCGGGATGACGCCAAGCTGTACTTCTCGAACGTCTTCAGTTTCCAGTCACGCCGAATGGTGTGTGAGCACGCCTATCAGATGACCCGCCGTGACCTTCTCGAGCGTGCGGACGAGCTGGAGGCCACATTGGCGCCCTATGGCATTACCCTGCGCCGGGACCGCCTGGAAGACGATCAGCGCACGATCAGTACCAGTCTGTATGGTGAAATGCTGCCGCTGTACGTGGCCAAAGGGCGACGCAAGAAAGCCGCGCGTCAGCGGTTGTCGTCGGGGCTGGATAACGTCACAGATATTCTGCAGAAAGCGCTTTAAAGAGGCGGGCATCAGTCTTGACCGGCTCCACTCGTTGGCGAGCCGGTGAGTACGCATCTAGCCCCGCTGCCCACCTTCCTTTTCCAGCCGCGCCAGGTATTGCGCCCAGTGAGCGTCCTGATTGTCACCCAGATCTTTCAGGTAAGCCCAGGTAAACAACCCGGAATCGTGACCGTCGCTGAACGTCAGCTTCAGGGCGTAGTTACCAATCATGTTTGCGCCGGTAATCAACACGTCCCGCTTGCCTGTCTGCAGTGTGCCGGGCCCCATGCCGTGGCCACGTACTTCAGCCGAGGGTGAATAAACCCGCAGCAGCTCGAAAGGCAGTCCGACAACCTGGCCGCTGCCGTACTCAAGTTCAAGTAAACGGCTTTGTTTGCGGATGCGGATATCAGTTGGTCGATTATCAGGCGATGACATGGTCGCGGTCTCCGCGGGCAGAAAAGTCATATATAAGGAGGGCCGGCGAGGGAGTGAACAGGTATTCACTCCCTCGGGTCTTATCACGCGCCGGGACATGTCCCGGGCATCTGGTCAGAGAATATACCGACTCAGGTCTTCGTCCTCGGCAAGGTCGCCAAGTCGCTCGTCGACATAGGCTGCGGTAATTTCAAATTCACCGTCGACGGCATCACCTGCGTCGAACGACAAGCTTTCCAGCAGCCGTTCCAGCACAGTATGCAGACGCCGAGCACCGATGTTCTCGGTGGACTCGTTGACCTTCCAGGCAATCTGGGCCAGTCGATCAAGGGCGTCTTCGGCGAACTTGAGGGTAAGTCCCTCGGTGCCCATCAGTGCTTCATACTGTTGTACCAGCGAAGCATCCGGTTCAGTCAGGATGCGCTTGAAGTCGTTTGGCGTGAGTGCCTTCAGCTCAACGCGGATCGGTAGCCGGCCCTGCAGTTCGGGAATCAGGTCTGACGGCTTGGTCAGGTGGAACGCGCCCGACGCAATAAACAGAATGTGGTCGGTGCGGATCATGCCGAACTTGGTCGAAACGGTGCTGCCTTCGATCAGTGGCAGAAGATCGCGTTGCACACCTTCACGGGAAACATCGGCCGAACCGCTTTCAGAGCGCTTCGCTACCTTGTCGATCTCATCAATGAACACGATGCCATTCTGTTCGACGGAATGAATCGCCTTCTGCTTGATCTCTTCTTCATTGACCAATTTGGCGGCTTCTTCATCCCGTGCAGCGATGAGCGCATCAGCAACTTTCAGCTTGCGCGTTTTGCGCCGGTCCTTCGACATGTTGGAGAACATGCTCTGAAGCTGATTGGTCATTTCTTCCATGCCGGGGGGCGCCATGATTTCCACGCCGGCAGCCGGATTGTTCAGGTCGATTTCGATTTCCTTGTCGTCCAGCTCGCCTTCGCGCAGTTTCTTGCGGAACAATTGGCGAGTGGAGGAGTCAGCCGGCTTGCTGTCTTCCTCAAAGCTTCGGGCCGGGGGCAGCAGGGCGTCCAGAATGCGGTCTTCCGCAGCATCCATGGCCCGATGCTCGTGGCGCTTCATTTCCTTTTCGCGAAGCATTTTGACCGCCATGTCCGCAAGGTCCCGAACGATGGATTCAACATCGCGGCCGACGTAGCCCACCTCGGTAAACTTGGTGGCCTCAATCTTGAGGAATGGTGCATCGGCGAGTTTGGCTAACCGGCGGGCGATCTCGGTTTTACCGACGCCGGTGGGGCCGATCATCAGGATGTTCTTGGGGGTAATTTCATCGCGCAGCCCGGTGTCGAGCTGCATGCGACGCCAGCGGTTACGCAGTGCAATCGCAACGGCACGCTTGGCATCTTCCTGTCCGACGATGTGTTTGTTGAGCTCGTGGACGATTTCGCGAGGGGTCATTCCAGACATGTCAGCTCCTGTCACTCGTTGGTAGACAGCACTTCGAGCGTGCGGTTGTGGTTAGTGTAGATGCAGATGTCAGCCGCGATATCGAGGCCCTTGTCGACGATCTGATCGGCCGGCAGCTCGGTGTTTTCGAGCAATGCGCGGGCAGCGGATTGGGCGAATGGCCCGCCGGATCCGATAGCAATCAGGCTGTTCTCAGGCTCAATTACGTCCCCGTTACCGGTAATGATCAGCGAGGCCGTGTGGTCGGCGACAGCGAGCAGTGCTTCAAGTCGTCGCAGGGCCCTGTCCGTTCGCCAGTCTTTGGCGAGCTCCACTGCGGCTCGGGTCAGATTACCCTGATGTTTTTCGAGTTGGGCCTCAAAACGCTCGAAAAGGGTAAATGCGTCAGCGGTGCCTCCGGCAAAACCGGCCAGCACCTTGTTGTTGTAAAGGCGGCGAACCTTACGGGCATTGCCTTTCATAACGGTGTTGCCCAGGGATACCTGGCCATCACCACCCATGGCGACCGTATCACCGCGTCGAACTGAAAGAATCGTAGTCATGTTTGCTCCGGTTGAATGGAAAGCGCAAAGCGTTCTTCAGAATTCTGATAGATATGGCAGCGAAGCGGAGAAATTCAAGGGCTGGGGTGGGGAAGCTGTTGTAACTCTCGAATGCGACAGCCATCAGGTGGGCGGCTATCGCGTTCGAGAAGTGCTGGATGTTGAGGGTATCAGCCCTCTTTGGGGACCTTGCGGACCAGTGGCGCGATGTTGATGCGAACCAGTTTGTCGACCGCACTGTTCATTTTGCTTCGGGAATCGTAAGGCCCGATATTGACGCGATACCAGACGCTGCCGCTCTCCAGATTGATTTCGTCAATTTTGGCCTGAAGCCCCTGGAACGCAATCTGGGCCCGTTGGCGCTCGGCATCCTCGCGACCACGGAATGACCCGGTCTGGATGACATAGCGGTATTTGCGCTGGGCAGCTGTCGGGCCCGGATCGTAGGCTTCAACCTTGGGTGCCACGACTTCGGATTCGGGCAGCATCTCGTAAAACTGAAATGCCTGCTTCTGTTTGGCTGGCTTATCTGCCGGCGCCTGCTCGCTTTTGCTGTTTGCGGTTGCGGACTTCGCCGGTGCTTTCGTTGCGACCGGCTGACTTGCATCAGGCTTGGGCATCGAGTTCAGGTAAGCAATAAACCCGACAAAGCCGCCAACCAGTGCCAGCGACAGGATCCAGCGGATAGACAGGCCGCCGGACTGGCGTGACGGCGACTGTCGGTTTACTTTCTTTTTGGCCGGTGCTGCGGGCTTCTTGCGACTTGGCGGTCGCGAGGTCGCGGCACGGCTGGTGCTTGGCTTTTTGGCGTAATCGCGGGACATCGTTATGGTCTCGGGTTCTCGCTAACTGCGAATTACATTTCTTCAGGTGCGCTGACGCCGATAAGGTCAAGGCCATTGACCAGTACCTGCTTCACCGCGAGATACAGTGCGACGCGACTGTCCCGAACGGCGGTATCGTCGATCAATACCTTGTGCGCGTTGTAATAGGTGTGGAACAGACCCGCAAGCTCACGCAGGTAATGCGTCAGGTGGTGCGGCTCACGCTGGCGGGCGGCATTGGCAATCAGCTCGGGATAACGGGCAAGCTGGTTGGCAATTTCACGTTCTTCATCCAGTGCCAGGCCGCTCAGGTCGCTGCCGAAATCCGCTGCGTTGATGTCGACGCCCAGCTCCTGAAGCTTGCGAAGGACGCTGCAAATCCGGGCATGCGCATACTGGATGTAGTAGACCGGGTTTTCATTGGTCTGGGAGCGTGCCAGGTCAATATCGAAGGTCAACTGTGAGTCGACCCGCCGAGCAGCCAGGAAGAACCGGGTTGCGTCGCGGCCTACTTCGTCGATCAGATCGCGGAGGGTGACGTAACTCCCCGCGCGCTTTGACAGTTTGACTTCCTGTCCTGAGCGGGTGACCAGCACCATTTGATGCAGGACATAGTCCGGCCAGCCTTCGGGAATGCCTGCTTTCAACGCTTGCAGGCCAGCCCGTACGCGGGTCACTGTTGAGTGATGATCTGCGCCCTGTTCGTTGATCACGGTGCTGAAGCCGCGTTGCCACTTGTCGAGGTGGTAGGCCACATCAGGCAGGAAATAAGTGTAGCCGCCATCAGACTTTCGCATCACGCGATCTTTGTCGTCGCCGAACTCGGTGGTTTTCAGCCAGAGGGCATTATCTTTTTCGTAGGTGAAGCCATTGGCGTTGAGCGCTTCAACGGTCTTCTCGACCTTGCCTTCGTTATACAGTGAAGACTCAAGGAAGTAGACGTCGAATTTGACGCCAAAGGCCTTCAGGTCGAGGTCCTGTTCGCGGCGCAGGTAGGCCACAGCAAAGTCCTTGATTGCGGCCAGGTCATCCGCATCACCTTTGGCTGTTACTTCGCGGTCATCGGCTGTTACCGTTGCCTTCTCAAGATAGGCGTTGGCTGCATCCTGGATATAGTCGCCGCGATAACCGTCTTTCGGCCATAGGTCATCATCCGGCGATATGCCTTTGATGCGGGCCTGAACAGACAACGCCAGATTATCGATCTGCGCGCCGGCATCGTTATAGTAGAATTCGCGGGTCACCCTGTAGCCGTTTGCTTCCAGCAAGCGTGCCAGGCAATCGCCGATGGCTGCGCCACGGCCGTGGCCGACGTGCAGGGGGCCGGTAGGGTTGGCGGATACAAATTCGATCTGCACCGATTCACCGGCGCCACTATTGTTGAGCCCGAATCCGTCGGCAGCACTGCGAACCGTATTCACAATATCGAAGCTGCTGGCGTCGCTCATAAAGAAGTTGATAAAGCCGGGGCCTGCAATTTCCACTTTCGCCACGGCGCTGCTTTCGGGCAGCTTTTCAATCAGCAAGTCGGCCAGTTGTCGCGGCGGTTTGCCGGCGGCTTTAGCAGTAACCAGGGCAATGTTGGTGGCGAAATCACCGTGGGCTTTGTCGCGGGCGCTGTCCACGTTGAGTTTGAAGGCCTGGTCCTGAGGCAGAACGCCTTCAGCCTGGAGGGCCGCGATGGCGGCTTCGAGTAGCTGGATTACCGTGTCTTTCATGCTGGCAGATGACTCAGTCAGATCGGAGCGTTGATGGGGGTGAAAGCCCCCGGCTGTCGGGGCTCGCTATTATCGCGGAAAGGGGCTGTTTTCTCAATGCGGCGGCGCAGCGCCTTCCTTATCCCGTCTCCAATGGGTCAATGTCGATCTGCCATTTGAGACCACGGGGTTGGCGCTGGGTTTCCAGTTGCTGGCAAAGTGGGCCAAGCACCCGTTGCAGGGTGCGTCTTTGATCCGCTACGAAAACCAGGTGCGCGCGATGTCGATCAGCCCGACGGGCGATGACGGCTGGCAGGGGGCCCCATGTTTCGATGCCGGTGTCCGTTTGGGGTGTAGCCTGTTGCGGTTGCAGCTGTATGACCTGCTTTACGCCGTCGAGAAAGGCGAGGCTCTCGCCCATTGTTTCAGCCTCTGCTCTGAGTAATGCCATCGCGCGATAAGGCGGAAAGCGAGCGCCTGCACGTTCGTCCAGCAGGGTTTGCGCCATGTCCAGGTAGCTCCCGGTACAGAGCTGTTGCAGTAGCGGATGATCGCTGTGACAGGTCTGAATCAGCACCGTGCCAGGGATCGTGCCGCGTCCGGCCCGGCCACTGACTTGCAGCAGTGTCTGAATCAGCTGCTCCGGGGCGCGGAAATCGACACTGAACAGCCCGCCGTCCGCATTGACTACGACCACCAGTGATACGTTGGGGAAATCATGACCCTTGGCCAGCATCTGGGTGCCAACCAGGATGCAGGGATCGCCGGAATTGACCTGCCCCAGGATTCTGTCGATGCTGCCTTTGGTGCGCGTGCTGTCCCGGTCGACCCGAATAACCGGTGTGTCCGGGAAGCGTGTGCTGAGAATATCTTCTGCCCGTTCGGTGCCCTGGCCGACAGGCTTGTACGCCTCGCTCTGGCATTTCGGGCAGGTGTTGACGGCTGCGGTTTGATAATCGCAGTGGTGGCAGCGCATGGCGCGTTCCCGGCGATGGTAGGTCAGCCGCGAGTCACAGCGAGGGCATTCGCTGATATGGCCGCAGTCGAAGCACATCATCACCGGCGCAAACCCGCGTCGATTGACGTAAACCAGAACCTGCTCGCCCTTGTTGATGCGCTCGCCGACAGCTTTGAGTGCCGGTGCTGAAAGCCCGCCTTCGAGCGGTCGGCTGCGGATGTCCAGCAGGCGGATAGTAGGCAGAACCGCAGGGCCGGCTCTTTCTTCGAGCCGTATCAGGTGATACTTGCCGCTGGTCGCATTGTGATAGGACTCAATAGAAGGTGTGGCAGAACCGAGAATGATCGGGCAATTATTCTGGTGGGCCCGGAATACCGCCATATCCCGGCCTGAATAACGGAAGCCTTCGCCCTGCTTGAACGATGTGTCGTGTTCTTCGTCGACCACTATCATCGCGAGATCCGAGAATGGCAGCGTGACGGCAGACCGGGTGCCGATCACGATAACCGGTTCGCCGTTGCGCACGCGGAGCCAGCTCTGCAGGCGTTCGCTGTCGTTGAGGGCCGAGTGCCAGACGGCTATTCGGGCGCCGAAGTACCGCTGGAAGCGTCGGACGGTCTGGGGCGTCAGGTTAATCTCGGGCACCATCACCAGCGCCTGCTGGTCGGTACCCAGATACTGCTGAATATAATGCAGATAGATTTCGGTTTTGCCGCTGCCGGTAATGCCATACAGCAGGCTGCAGTTAAAACCGTTTTCGATCGGCTGAAGTTCAGAAAAGGCGACCTGCTGTGCTGCGGTAAGAACGGGCAGGGTGGCGGTGGAGGCTGTCTCCCTGGCCGCCTCGCGCTGGTCATCCTCGACTTCTGTAAGCATCGCCTTCGCGGCCAGGCGTTTGACCTGGTCGGCACTGAAACCGGCGGTTTTGAAATCGCTCAGCGAGCAGGGCTTGCCCTGATTTTCAAGCCAGTGCAGCAACGCCTGTTGTTTGTGAGCTTGGGGCGGCAGTTTGGCCTGGCGCCCATCTTCGGTGATCGTCCAGTGGGGCTGTTTGCGCAATGCGGCGGGTCGGCCACGGCGCAACGCCGGCGGCAATGCCATAAACAGGCATTCGCCCAAAGGGTGCTGATAGTAGGCCGACGCCCAATGCATCAGCTTGCGGGTTTCGTCCGGGAGCAGGGGCCAGTCTTCAAGAACCGCCTGAACGGGTTTGAGCTGAATGCCCTCTGGTGGCTCAACCTCGGTTTCGACTACCAGGCCAATCAGTGATTGGCGCCCGAAGGGAACGCGCACCCGTTGCCCGGGGCAAACAGCCACACCTTCGGGCAGGCTGTAATCGAACAGTTTGCGTAGCGGGCGGGCCAGAGCAATGCGGACGGTCTGAATCACTAACGCTCCCGAGGTATTCAAAGGGGTTCTAGTAGCCGTAACAGTCACTATAGTGGAAGGTCGCTATGCTCTCATCACTTGGGTTCTATTGCGATTCAAATCTTTTCTGCTATCATTCGCCGTCTATTTGTGGCGGGCCAGTATTGTCCCGCTTTGTCATTTGATCAGAATATGCGGTGCCTGGCACGAGATCAGGTGGCGGCATGACCTAAGAGGGTTTCCCCCATGAAAGAAGGTATCCACCCAAAATATACAGACATGACCGCGACTTGCAGCTGCGGTAATGTTATCAATACCCGCTCGACTATCGGTCACGATATGCAGTTGGACGTGTGCTCACAGTGTCACCCGTTCTACACCGGCAAGCAGAAGGTTATGGACACTGCCGGTCGTATCGATCGTTTCCAGAAGCGTTTCGGTGGCCGTATCAAGAAAGGTTGATTCGGTTAACCCGTCAGCATCCTGTGCTGACTGGTATTGGAAAAGGCGCCTATACAGGCGCCTTTTTTGTTTCTGGCGCCCTCTCTTAAATGGTTCTGGAGTTGGTCAAAACTTGCGCAGCAGCTCTTGTTTGAGCTGAACACTCACGCCATAATGTCGCGCTCCTGCTGGCACTGGATGCTGGTGGGGCGTATAAGTGAGAGTAGTGTCGGGCGCAATGAATAACACATTGCACCTTATGATCATCCCGGAATAAGGATGACGGGGCTCCGGCAAGCACAACCTATCTCCACCCTATTAACGTGACAAACGGAACAGTGGCAATGTCTCAAGATCTGAAGAAAGCGGCCCTTGATTATCACGCCAACCCGCGGCCCGGTAAGCTGAGCGTTGAAATTACCAAACCGACTCAGACTTCCCGTGACCTCTCTCTGGCGTATAGTCCCGGGGTTGCCGAGCCGGTCCGCGAGATCGCTAAAGACCCTGAAAACGCATACAAGTACACCGGGAAGGGTAATCTGGTGGCTGTTATTTCCGACGGCACCGCGATTCTGGGGTTGGGTAACCTGGGGCCACTGGCCAGCAAGCCGGTAATGGAAGGCAAGGGCGTACTGTTCAAGCGTTTTGCCGGTATTGATGTGTTTGATATCGAAGTGAACTCGGAAAGCCCGCAGGCATTCATTGAAACGGTTGCGCGTATTGCGGACACCTTCGGTGGAATCAACCTGGAAGATATCAAGGCACCCGAGTGTTTTGAAATCGAACGGGCGCTGAAAGAGCAGTGCAGTGTACCTATCTTCCACGATGACCAGCACGGTACTGCGATTGTAACGGCTGCGGGCATGCTGAACGCACTTGAGCTGCAGGGCAAAACGCCGGAGACAGCAAAAGTCGTTTGCCTGGGTGCTGGTGCAGCGGCTGTGGCCTGCATGAAGCTGCTGATCAGTTGTGGTATCAAGTCAGAAAACATCCTGATGCTCGACCGTAAGGGCGTTATCCACGCCGGTCGTGATGATCTGAACCAGTACAAAGCCATGTTTGCCAACGAGACAGATGCTCGTACGCTGGATGACGCGATGGACGGTGCAGATGTTTTCCTGGGCCTATCCGGTCCGGATCTGGTGCCGGTTGAGTCGCTGATGAAGATGGCGCCGAACCCGATTGTATTTGCCTGCTCCAACCCTGATCCCGAGATCAGCCCGGAAGTCGCGCTGGCCGCACGTGATGACATCATCATGGCGACAGGTCGTTCAGACTATCCGAACCAGGTTAACAACGTACTGGGCTTCCCGTTCATTTTCCGTGGTGCGCTGGATGTGCGTGCAACGGCAATCAACGAGGAAATGAAAGTCGCGGCTGTTAATGCGATTCGTGAGCTGGCGAAAGAACCGGTACCCAAAGAAATCTGCGAAGCATACGGCGTCGATAGCTTTGAGTTTGGTCGTGAATACATCATTCCCAAGCCTATGGATATTCGTCTGCTTGAGTTTGTGCCTGCTGCCGTTGCCAAGGCGGCCGTAGATTCAGGTGTAGCGCGTCATCCATATCCGTCGCACTACCCGCTGAAGTCGATCGCTGATATCAAGTAATCGTCTCAGAATATTTTGCCACGCTGACCGATCTGTCGGCGTAGCTGATCAAAAAGCCCCGGCGATCCCGGGGCTTTTTTTGTTTTTGGGCCGTGTCAGAAATGGGGGGCTACCCGGCTTTCTTGACACGCTTGCGCGGTGTTTTGGGCTTCGCCTTGGGTTTGGGGAGTAGCAGCGATTCGAGCTCGTCCAGGGCTTCGCCCGTGTACACGGCCAGTTTCTGCATGCTGGGCAGGGTATCTCTGCACCCGGTAAAGCCGAAGTTCAATGACCCCGCATAGCTCAGGCAGGTGATGTTCAGCGCTCCGCCGTGAGTGATGAGCGACACCGGATACATCGCTTCAAGCTTGGCGCCTTCGTAATAAAGCGTCTGCTCCGGCCCTGGCACGTTCGAGATAGTGACGTTGAACGCCGGGCGGACGCGCCCGCCCAGCCCTGTCATCAGTTGCAGAATATAAGGCGACATCAACAGCATGGTGTACTGGTTGAGCGCGCTGCGCGGCAAGCTCTGAAGATGCGTCTTGGCGCTGGCGGTGGACGCCCGTATATGGTCGAGCCGTTCTAGCGGATCGGCTACGTTTGTCGCCAGGTTGGCGATCATGAAACTGATGGCTGTGCCGGTGCCCTGATCGTCCGCAGGACGGATATTGACCGGAATGCCTGAAGTCAGCGACGTGTCGGGCAGGCGGTGTTGCTCCATCAGGAAGCGGCGCAGGGCCGTGCTGCACAGGTAAAGTACGATATCGTTTAACGACACCTCGGCCTGTTTGGCGAGGGCTTTGAGGCGGCTTAGTTCATAGTGTTGCGTGGCCAGCCTGCGTTGGCCGGTCACCCGCCGGTTGAGGCTCGATCGCGGACCGGCAAAGGGGGCCGTCAGGTGATCTTCCGGGTGGCGGGCAGCACTGGCAATCCGGCTAATCGCGCTGATCAACCGGGGTGCTGAATCCGCCTGAATCTTCAACGCTTGTAGCGCTTCCTGGAAGGCGCGCGAAATAGTGGCGGCGTTGTCGCCGGCCACTTTGTGATTGCGTTGGGGTTTGACAGACCAGGGCGCCAGCATGTTGATCTCGTCCGGATCGGTCGAGAGGATACGTTGCATCAGGCGGACACCGCTGATGCCATCAATCAGCGAGTGATGCATCTTGGTGTAGAGCGCAAACCGGTTATTCTCCAGCCCCTCGATGATGTGGCACTCCCACAACGGGCGCGCGAAATCGAGCGGGTTGGAATGCAGCCGCGACACCAGAATGCCAAGCTCGCGCTCACTTCCCGGTTTCGGCAGGCCGGAGTGCCTCACGTGATAGTCGAGGTCAATATGGCGATCAACTTTCCAGTGAGGGCTCAGCAGGCGGCCGAACAGGCCGGCGTTCGCCAGTTTGTAGTTCCACGGGGAAGCAACATCGCAGTTGGTTTTCATCCGGGTGACCATGTCCCGGAGAAAGGTTTCAGGTGCGCCTTCAGGCAGCGAAAATATTTGCAGTGTGCCTACTTGCATTGGGGTGTCTTCTGACTCCACCGCAAGCCAGGAGGCGTCCAGTGTGTTCACGCGTTTCATGCGTCTCCTTGTGCTGCCGGTCTGACCCTGGCATGTCGTTATTGTCTTGCGTTGAAGTATATACAAAGCCATCTGTCAGGGAATGCTGCAATGTCACAGCACCGCCATTTTCGGTGATGACGTATATCAAGACTTCTCAATACTTCCCAAGACTCATCAACACTCTCCACGATCGGTCCGGCATGGCACTGCGCATTAACGTTGATCAGAACACACGGACACACATCAAACCGGGTTGATGTGAGAAAGTCAGGCTTTCTCCTCCATCGTTTTCTTGTAGAGGGATTTTCGGGGGCGGGCCATTACCTCCCGCACCATGGGCGCAAAGAAATCCAGCGGCAGGGTTTCTGCCTCCGGATCAAACGCGGGCGAGTCGTATTTTGTCACGAACTCCAGAGTGTGGGCGTAATGGGGGTGGTCCTTGAACTGCTCCCGCATATCCCGATCCATACCCAGGTGGTGGAAGAAGTAGTAGCCCTGGAAAATGGCATGGTGCTTCACCATCCAGTGGTTTTCCTCGCTGACAAACGGTTCCAGCAGAACCGCCGCCACATCGGCGTGGTTGTATGTGCCGAGGGTGTCGCCGATGTCGTGCAGCAAAGCGCACACGACATACTCGTTATCCTTGCCGTCCCGGTGGGCGCGAGTGGCGGTTTGCAGGCAATGGGTCATGCGATCAACCTTGAAACCGCCGAAGTCGCCTTCCAGCAGTTTCAGGTGGTCCATGATGCGGTCGGGCAGCGTCTTGGCAAAATCACCAAATGACGCGGCTATGGTTTGCCAGTCTTCGGCTGTACCGTCCTGCATGTCACTGAATGCAGCACGTGGGCTGTTCATGTCGCTCATTCTGGTCTCCCTTATTATTGTCGTGGGTACGTTTGCCAGAGAACTCCTCAGTTCCGGAAGCTGGAGTCGGTCCGGTCGAGTTTGCGGAGCAGACCCGGCCAGGCCAGGTTGCCGCCTTTACCTTTGGTGACTTTTGATGCCTGCTGCTTGATGGTGCCGACGATGTCGCCCGGAATCGGTGCCATTTCCCGGTTGCCACTGAGTGCCCGGATCTGGATCTCGCAGGCGCGCTGCAGCGTGTACATATTCAGGAAAGCGTCAGCGATGGTTGGTGCTACGGTCAGCAGGCCGTGGTTACGCAGGATCATGAACTTCGACATCCCGAGGTCTTTCTGCAGCCGTGCTTTCTCGTCCTCGCGCAGGGCAACGCCCTCATAATCGTGATAGGCCAGATCGGCCAGCGGGAACAGGCTTTGTTGTGACAGGGGAAGCAAGCCATCCTGCTGCGCAGAAACGGCGATGCCGTCCATTGTGTGGGTGTGCATCACGCAGGTCGCATCTTCGCGAACCGCATGGATGGCGCTATGGATGGTGAAACCCGCCGGGTTGATGTCGTAGTCGTCAGGATCGATTTTGTTACCTTCCTGATCAATACGCACCAGGCTGGATGCGGTGATTTCCTCGAACATCATGCCGTAAGGGTTGATCAGGAAGTGGTGCTCGTCACCGGGAATGCGCGCCGAGATATGAGTGAATATCAGGTCGTCCCATCCATACATTGCGATCAGTCGATAGGCTGCAGCGAGATCAACACGCAGTTGCCACTCTTCGGCGCTGACCCGTTCTTTTTTGGATGGTATGGCGGAAACATGGGCGGGACTGTTCATAGTGGTGCTCTCTTCATCGCGTTGGTTCGGCGGGGCATCCCGGTAACGTGAGGACTGCAGGCGGCGCGCAATGCGACGCACCTGTGTTTTGACCGAGGCCCCTGTTTGTTGACGTTCAGCAAGAGTGTAGGCCTCTCAAGCACCGGTTGACTGTCAATTGGTTTACACTTGCCGGATGACCGATTCTGTCGCTGTACTTCGCCAATGCCCCATTTTTTCCGGATTCCCCGATCGCGCGATTGAGGAAGCGGCTGCACATGCCCGCATCCGGCGCTTCAATATCGATGAGCTGATCTATGAAAAAGGCTCTCGCCAGTCAACGATCAGCGTGATTGCACAAGGTACGGTGCGCATCAGTTCGGTGAATGCTGCCGGTCGTGAAGCCATGCTGATTATTTTCGACAAGGGCACCTGGTTTGGCGACACCGTATTTTCACCGGGAACGCCAAGAGTTTACGGAGCGACAGCCCATACTGAAGCGGTGATTGTGGAGATGCAGGGCGAATTCTTTCGCGAGCTGATGCGCCGATATCCCGAGAGCTATCCCAACGTGCTGGACCTGCTCAGCCGCCGGCTTTGGGCGTCCATGTCGCTGATCGAGGATGACGCGCTGCGAGGGGTGCCGGCGAGAGTAGGCCGGCGGTTGCTATTCCTGGCTCAGATGCATAGCGGCGGACACACGCTGTCCGAACCGGTGACTTTCAGGCTGACCCGGGAGCATATTGCCAACATGATGGGGATGACACGACAGGGCGTGCACAAAGTGCTGAAGGCCTTTGAGGCCCAGCAAATGATCGTGCTGAGCTACGGGCATGTGACCGTCCAGGATGCGCGTGCCCTGGAGGCTTACCTGAAAACGCTGGATTGAGCAGGGCATAGCGTTTTCAGGCAGCAGGGATTATTTCAGGTAGTACTGTATCGTTGACACGACCCGCACGGTTTTTACCGGCTGCTGGGCTTCGGTTATCCCCGGTGCCTGATCCCTGGGCAGAATCTGGAAGACGCCCTGATTGGCACGTCTCAGACCACCGACCTCTGCCCCGGCGTCAGCGGCAAACTGCTGCGCAGCGTCCCGGGCCGCAGCGGTTGCTTCGGCAATCATGGCTGGTTTGATGCTATTGAGGTCATCAAACAGATAGGTTGGGCCGCTGGCACCATAATCGCCGGACAACACCACGCCGGAATCCACCAGATCACCCATCGCCTGTGCGGCCTGTTTCACCTTGTCGATATCCTGGCTGCGGATCATCAAGGTCTGGTTCACGATAAAGCGTTTGCCACCGTTACCGCTCTGGTAGGGATTGGCTTCGGTATCGGTGACGTCGATCCGTTGAAGTTCAACAGCGTCAGCCTCAATTGCCTGCAGCTTCAGGAAGGCGCTGATGGTATCCCGGCTCTTGCGGGCGGTGGTCTGGGCCTGCTCCAAGGTGTCACCGGTTGCGACAAAGCGTAGCGGCCACAGTGCGAGATTGGCTTCTACTTCTCGTTCTGCGACGCCTTTAACGGTGACGTAGCGGTCACCGGTTTTAAGGTCACGCAGACCATCGGCAATTTGCCAGGCTGCTATAACCGCGCCGATCGACAGGATAAGTGCGCTTAATAATTTCAATTCGCGTGCTCCATTTTCAGCTGGGTGTTGGCGAATGTCGCAAAAGTGCCCAGTTTACAGTTTGTTGCAAATATCTGGCATCCTTCCAATAAAACCGAACGTAATGTATTGGTCGACCTTGCCCATTCGAGTTTTGAGCCATACTGTGAATCAGTGGGGCAGAGTATAACCAATATCCGGGAGCATTCAGGTTGCAGTGACCGCGAAGGCAAATCAGAAGGTGCCGGCGAAAGGTCGCCTTTAGCGCGGTCTGCCCAAATCAACACGGCGTGAACGCCTGTCATTCGTATTGGAGTAAGTTCGTCCATGATTTTGCCAGAACCCGAGCGCGGTAGTGTGATATTGATTGTTGATGACAGCGTCGCGAGCATTGAGATACTTAGCGCATTGTTGAAAGACCTCGGCGATATCATTGTAGCGACCAACGGGGCCGACGCCGTCCGGTTGGCCGAAGAGCACCAGCCGGATTTGATTTTGCTGGATCAGGAAATGCCCGGGATGGACGGTTATGAGACCTGCCGGGCGCTGAAAGCCAATGACGAGACTCGCCACTGTGCCATTATTTTTGTCACCGCCCATACAGGGCAAGATATGGAAGTGGGTGCATTTGCAGCGGGTGCGGTTGATTTCATCACCAAGCCTTTTAATGCGCCAGTTGTCATTGCGAGGGTCAATACGCATCTGGCACTGAAGCGGAAGACAGATGCGCTCCAGCAATTGGCTGACAGGGATGGCCTGACGGGCGTCTACAATCGCCGTTATCTTGATTCCCTGCTGACAACTGAGATTCGAAGACATCATCGACAAGGACAGTCGTTGGGGTTTGCTATGGTGGATATCGATTTCTTCAAAGCTTACAACGACGGTTATGGTCATCTTGCCGGTGATGATTGTTTACGCAACTTTGCCCAATGCCTCACCGGAATGCTGCGCCGCCCAGGTGAGTTAGTTGCGCGGTATGGTGGTGAGGAGTTTGCCATTATTGTTCCGAACCTCGACGTCGACAGAGCTGAAGGGTTTTCCAATTGGTTGTGTCAGGGTATCCGTGATCTGGCGTTGCCTCATGCCTTTTCAAACATTCAAAACTATCTGACGGCCAGTGTAGGCCTGGCAGTAGGCGTGCCCCCGCAGGGCATGTCCGTCAGGGAGGTTACGTTGGTAGCCGATGCAGCGCTTTATCAGGCCAAACGTAACGGTCGAAATACGAGCGTTGTGAGCAATTTTAATCTATAAATCCATAACTTGAGGTCCGTATAAACTCCCGTGAGCAGGTTGCGGCCTGATAGTGATAGCCATCCACCGCTATTGAGCCCGGCCCGCCAGCAGAGACTGGTGGCCCTGCGGTTTCAAAGGATTCTGAAATGTCTGACGTGACTACCGTACTTCCGAAAAAGTCGCCAACAAGGCTTACGGGTTTGCTCCACGGCACACTGTTATTGATTGTCTATTGTGTCATCGGACATCTGAGCCTTCAGCTTTCCTTTGCTGTTACCAATGTTTCTCCGGTATGGCCTCCCTCCGGCATTGCCATTGCGGCGCTGCTGATCATGGGGCCACGTTACTGGCCGGTCATTGCTGCCGGTGCCTGGCTGGTCAACGTCATCAGCTTTTCCCAGTCGGGCACGGCGCTGCCCGCAGCGGCGACCACATCACTGATGATCGCAGCCGGGAACACACTTGAGGCAGTACTGGGATCGGTGCTGATTCGCCGAACATGGCAACAGCGTGGTGTGTTTGCCGACGTCGTTAGCGTGTTCCTGTTTGTGGGTGCTGCTGCGCTTGCCGCAGCTGTCAGCGCCCTGGCGGGCGCGTCTGCGTTGTTACAGGGCGGATTTATTGGTTGGGACGGTTTTTTCAACGTCATGACAACCTGGTGGCTCGGCAACATTGTCGGGATATTGGTGTTTACGTCGGTGTTTGTTGCCTGGTTCCGTTATAGGCCGCTCGGTGTCATCCGGGGTGGATTCGGCGGCGCGGTGATTTTGTTGTCATTGATTGCCACCGTGACGGTGATGATCTTTTTACCGGATTTTGGCGATCGCAGTGACAAGCAGTTGATGATGTTTTTGTATGTTCCTTGCCTTGCGATGGCGGCCTATTGCTACGGCTTGCGTGGCGTTACCAGTATCTCGCTGGTTCTGACAGCGGCCGCTGTCACAGCAACGCTCAAGGGGCATGGGCCCTTTGTCTCCGGTTCGATCAGCGCATCAATGGTTGCGTTGGACAGCTTCCTGTTGTTGTGGGTGTCATGTGGTTTGGTGCTGGCTGCCGATATTACCGAGCGGGCGCTGACATCCACGCTTAAAATGAGAGACCTGTTGCTGCCCTGGCTGGCGCTGATGGTGGCGCTGGGTGTTACCGCCTTTGCCTGGCGGATTGCGATGGTGAGTACCGAACGGGTTGTCAGCGAGGAGTTCAATCATCGGGTCAGCTCCATTCAGGCGCGTATATCCGATCGAATGAAAGATTATGAGCAGGTACTCAAAGGGGCTGCGGGGTTGTTTTATGCTTCCACGGAAGTGACTTGGCGTGAGTGGTCCCGTTATGTACAGGAACTGCAGCTGGAAGACGGCTACCCGGGTATTCAGGGTGTGGGTTACGCGGCCTATCTGGATAGCAGGGCAGAGAAAAACGCATTTGTGGAAAAAGTCCGTAGCGAAGGGTTTTCGGAGTTTGCGATTAGGCCGGAGGGCGAGCGTTCCATTTTTGGCCCCGTAACATACCTCGAGCCCTACGACTGGCGAAACAAGCGGGCTCATGGCTATGACATGTTTTCTGAATCCATCCGTCGTATGGCCATGTCGCAGGCCCGGGATTCCGGTAAAGCTGCCATGACGGGAAAAATCACGCTGGTGCAGGAAACCGATGTGGGCACGCAGGCCGGGTTCCTGATGTATTTGCCGATATATGCAGGCGGCAGAGTGCCGGCAACTGTTGCTGAACGTCGTGCGCAGATGAGTGGCTACGTTTATAGCCCTTTCAGAATGAACGATTTGATTAGCGGTATTCTGGCAGGCGCTTATCCGGATATCGGAATCACGATATTTGATGGTTCTGAGGCGTTGCCTGAACGCCAGCTGTTTCGCAGCGACTCTCTCGGTGCCCGCGCCATTCAGGAAAGTGCCAGGAGGCATACTGTTCGGGAAGTTGCGGTAGCTGACAGGCAATGGCTAGTGCAGGTTCAGGCTCTACCAGAGTTTGAGCGGGGAGTGGACTATCAAAAGGCGCAGATTGTGCTGGCAGGCGGGATACTCATCAGTCTGCTGCTGTTCTCGTTCGTAAGAGCCCTGGTGGTAACGCGGAGTCGGGCGTTGGCGCTGGCAGAGCAAATGACAGCGGCTTTGCGCCAGTCAGAATCCAAGTTTTCATCAATGGCAGAGAGCGCCAGTGAGGCGCTATTCATGCTCGATAACGAGGGCAAAATCTATTCCTGGAATCGGGCTGCAGAAAGAATTTTCGGTTATCCAGAAGCCGAAATCATCGGGCATTCGTGGTTGGAGCTTGTCTCTCCAGCAACCCGGGACCAACGTTTGGCAGAATGGAAACAGGTGTCAGCCGCCGGTTTGCCTGACCTCGCGGATCGCTCCTTTGAAGGTGAGTGTAGCCGCAAAGATGGTGCACTGTTCCCTGTAGAATTTTCATTGTCCAGCTGGGAAAGCGATGGGCAGATGTACTTTGGCGTCATCCTCCGGGATGTAACGGAGGCGCGCCTTGCCGAGCAACGGGTTGAGCAGGCAAGGGCTGCTGCTGAGGCGGCCAGTCGGGCCAAAAGTGATTTCGTTGCCAATATGAGCCATGAAATCCGCACGCCAATGAATGCCGTGTTGGGAATGACGCGCATTCTGGGGCGCACCAATCTGTCGATTGAGCAGCAGCGATACCTCGAAATGGCGCGCTCTGCCGGCCAGTCCCTGATGTCGATCCTTAACGACATCCTCGATTTTTCCAAAATCGAGGCCGGCCGTATGGACCTTGCCCCCGTGGATTTCAATATCGACCAGTTCTCGACCAGCCTCGCCAATATCATGTCAGTTGATGCAGGCCAGAAGACGCTGGAGCTGGCCGTCGGCGTCGACCCGGACGTGCCACGCCAGTTGGTAGGGGATGAACTGCGTTTAAGGCAGATCATGGTCAACCTGCTCAGCAATGCCATCAAGTTTACCGAGGAGGGGGAGGTCTCCCTGTTGATTGAGCAGGTGGAACGTCGTGGCCAGGAGTCGACAGTTCGCTTTACGGTGAGAGATTCCGGTATTGGCATGACCGAAGAACAGCTCAATAATTTGTTTACCGCTTTTTCCCAGGGTGATGCGTCCATGACGCGCCGATTTGGCGGCACGGGGTTGGGGCTCTCCATCTCCAGAAAGCTTGTTTATCTGATGGGCGGGCAGATCAATGTCAGTAGCACGCCAGGTAAAGGGAGTGAGTTCTCGGTCACACTGCCGCTGAAGGTTGCGGCTTTTGCACCACCGCCTGAAATGAGCTTGCCAAAGCCAATCGGCGAGCATCATGTGGTACTCATTGACGACAATGACACCAGTCGGGATTACCTCAAAAAAACGCTCCAGGGCTGGCATTGGCAAGTGAACAGTTACGCCTCGGGCGACGCTGCACTGGCTGATGTACGCGAGCACCCACCAGAGGAAAGCCTGCAACACATCTACCTGTTGGGACTGTCTGCTTCAGGTTTGGACGGGGTTGAACTGGCGGCTCGAGTGCGTCGGCTGCCCGGCGGAAGAGATGCCATTATCATCCTGATGGTGGGTGCCCATGTGCATGCAGCTGCGCTGGCTGATCAGGATGCATCGTTGATTGATGCGGTCATTCTGAAGCCGGTCACCAGTTCACATCTGTATGACCGGTTGCTCGAAATTCTTGTGGCCCGAGACGACAAATGGCAGACAACCGTACCGAATAAACCGCAGGGTATGCGAGAGCTGGAGGGTGTGCGCTTACTGGTAGTGGAAGACAACCTGTTGAATCAGGTGGTAACGCGCGGCTTTCTGGAGCATGCCGGTGCCGGGCTGACGATGCTCGAGGACGGAGAGCAGGCGGTGAATCACCTGCGCACCCACGCGAATCGCTATGATTTAGTGCTGATGGATATCCAGATGCCGGTTATGGATGGGGTTACTGCGACCGAAATCATCCGTGGGGAGTTGCAGCTCGAGTTGCCTGTTCTGGCACTGACCGCTGGCGTGCTTGAAGAAGAGCGGGAGCGGTACGCCCGCGCAGGAATGAACGGGTTTATACCCAAGCCATTGGATGAGGACGAGCTGATCCAGACGATCCTGCAATACTGGCAAAAAAAACCCGTTGCCGATTCTCCGGCGCAAGGCGACGAACCAGTCTCGGAGCCGGAAAGCGAGCCAGGCGAAATATTAAACCTGAGCACTCTGACAGCGCTAAGCGGCGCCAGCGCATCCGGTGCACAGGTCGTTGAGACGATCATGCGTCGCTTTGTCGATGAGGGTATCGAACCACTGCAGAATGCTCGTCGTTTATGGCAGCAGGAAGACGAAACTGCTGCAGCAACGGCCTTGCACACGCTGCGTGGGTCGATTGGTAGCATCGGTGCACAACGCTTTGCCGCCGCCGCGTTGTCACTTGAGACGCTGATAAAACAAGAACGTGATGAGGTCACGGAAGATCACTGGGATCGCCTGGAAGATGAATTGAGTCAGGCGCTGCTGGTCGCCCGGCAATGGCTCGAAAGTGAGGGCTCAGCGCCGGCGGGGGCACTTGCGTCGATGGTGAGCAGCGAGTCGGGTAGTGAGCCGCTGGCTGAGCCCTCCGATACCATTCTCGAACTGGACAGGTTGCTGGCATCGCATAACCTAAAAACGAAAGCCCTGTTTGGGGAGTGCAGGGATGAGTTGGGGCAGTGGTTGTCGAGTGCGGATATCGAGACCATGGAACAGCATATTGGTCGAATGGAGTTCGGTTCGGCGCTTGCCATTCTGCGAATGATGGTGACAGGCAACAACACTGAGGCGTGAGCGATGAGAACAATAGGTCTGTTAGGCGGCATGAGCTGGGAGTCCACGGTCAGTTACTATCGTGCATTGAATGAAGGCGTAAAGGCAGCGCGAGGCGGTCTGCATTCGGCCCGGATTATCCTCAACAGCCTGGAGTTCGCCGAGATTGAAACGCTGCAAAGCAAAGGTGACTGGCAGGCGCTGGCTGACATTCTGGTCGAGGCGGGTTTGGCAGTTGAGCGGGCTGGTGCGGATGGATTGCTGATCTGTACCAACACCATGCACAAGGTTGCACCGGAAGTGCAGGCTGCGCTTTCGATCCCGCTGCTTCATATCGCAGATGCAACGGGTGAAGTGCTGAAGTCTGCCGGTATCCGTCAGATTGGATTGGTGGGCACGCGCTATACCATGGAACAGCCGTTCTACCGTGATCGTATTGAGCAGCAATTCGGGATTGACGTGCTGGTGCCCGATCTAGCCGAGCGGGACGCTATCCACCGTATTATTTTTGAAGAATTGTGTCAGGGCGTGATCAGCGACGCTTCGCGGTCCGTGTTTCTGGACGCCATCAGCGCTCTGGCCGGACGCGGTGCACAGGGGGTGATTCTGGGTTGCACCGAAATCGCCCTGTTGGTGAAACCGTCAGATACTGACGTTCCGCTATTTGATACCACCCAGATCCACGTCGATCAGGCCGTCCGATGGGCGCTAGTACCCCGCTGAGAACACCAGCCACAGCACCAGTGGCATAATGATCAGGCTGCCGAGATTGCCGATCAATACCAGCGACGCCACCTTGTGCGGTTCCTGTTGATATTGCTCGGCGACAATATAGTTGAGTACGGCTGGCGGCAGCGCCGCGAACACCCAGAGCGCGGCGACTTGCAGGGGCAGCAAATCCAGCAAGTAAAGCATCGGCCAGACCAGCAATAAGCTGCTCAATGGGCAGGCGACAGCCCCCAGCATCCCCAGCTTCCAGTCACTGAAATCCACGTCCAGCATGCGCACGCCGAGCGCGAATAGCATCAGTGGAATACAGACTTCCCCCAGCATGTTGAGTGCAGCAAGCAGCCACTCTGGCAGCGTTGTGCCGCTCAGGTTGACCGCCAGACCGGCAATACTGGCGATCACGATTGGCAGTTTCAGCAATCGCCAGAGCGGGGCGTGGCGGTCGAGCATGTGCAGCCCCACGGAGAAGTGCAGCAACATCTCAACGATAAACAGCACCACGGCAGCCGGCAGTGCCTTTTCGCCGAAAGCGAGCACCATCAACGGTATGCCCATATTGCCGGAGTTGTTGAACATCATCGGCGGCAGGAACGTGCGCAGGTCAATCTTCAGTGCCCGACCCAGCGGCCAGAGCAGCAGACCCGAGCCCAAAACCACCGCCGCGCCGGCCAGTGCCAGGTCGGCGTACTCCTGCAAAGGCGCCTGCCTGTCGGCCAGCACAGCAAACACCAGCATAGGCACAAACAGCTCCATGTTGAGCGTGTTCATGCCTTGAATGTCCGGTGTGCGGTACCGCCCGTATAGCGCACCGCAACCGGCAATCAGAAACACTGGCAGCATGGTCGAGATAATCTGGGCGAACATCGAAAAGGTTCCGTTGAATGCTGATGTCCTGTCTCGCAGGTGAGCGAGCCAGGTAAAATATTAGTTAGCGACGCAATTATGCCCAGTATGCGCCGATACAGCGAGCCACTCCTTTCGACGATAGTGGCACTCTGCCCTGCGGAGCGGGGCATGAACGACCGGGCTGCGGCAATCCACGATCAAACTTTCATCAGTCAGACGCCACTTCCGGATCGCAAACCTGTACAATGTGCGCCTTTTCGCGCCGGCCTATCGCCGCGCCTTTTTCCTTGCAGGTCGCTTTCTTGATTTCTACAGCTAACATCACCATGCAGTTCGGGGCCAAGCCCCTCTTCGAAAACGTCTCCGTCAAATTCGGCAACGGCAACCGCTACGGTTTGATTGGCGCCAACGGTTGCGGTAAATCCACCTTCATGAAAATCATGGGCGGTGATCTGGAGCCCTCCGTCGGGCAAGTGATGCTTGAACCGAATACCCGTCTGGGTAAATTGCGCCAGGATCAGTTTGCCTACGAAGAGCATACCGTGATCGACACCGTGATCATGGGGCACGAAGAGCTGGCAAAGGTGAAAGCCGAACGTGACCGGATCTATTCGCTGGCGGAAATGAGCGAAGAAGACGGCATGGCCGTCGCTGATCTGGAAGTGCAGTTTGCCGAGATGGACGGTTACACGGCCGAAGCCCGCGCGGGCGAGTTGCTGCTGGGTCTGGATATCCCGATCGAACAGCATTTCGGCCCTATGAGCGCGTTGGCGCCGGGCTGGAAGTTGCGGGTGTTGCTGGCCCAGGCCCTGTTCTCGGACCCTGATGTGCTGCTGCTTGATGAGCCAACTAACCACCTGGACATCAACACGATTCGCTGGCTGGAATCCGTGCTCGTGGCGCGTAACAGCACCATGGTGATCATTTCCCACGACCGTCACTTCCTGAACAGCGTTTGTACCCACATGGCGGATCTGGATTACGGCGAATTGCGCCTCTTCCCGGGCAACTATGACGAGTACATGACTGCCGCTACCCAGGCGCGCGAGCGTCTGATGGCCGACAACGCCAAGAAGAAGGCTCAAATTGCCGAGTTGCAGACCTTCGTCAGCCGCTTCTCCGCCAACGCATCAAAAGCCAAGCAGGCCACGTCCCGTGCCCGCCAGATCGACAAGATCCAGCTTGAGGATGTGAAACCTTCGAGCCGGGTCAGCCCGTTTATCCGGTTTGAACAGGATAAGAAGCTGCACCGCCAGGCCGTTACCCTGATTGATCTTGGCAAAGGATTTGATGGCAATCAGCTGTTCTCGGGTCTCAACCTGCAGGTTGAAGCTGGCGAGCGGGTGGCGATTATCGGACCCAACGGTATTGGTAAAACCACCTTGCTGCAGTGCATGGCAGGCAACCTGACACCGGATAAAGGCGAAGTGAAATGGACCGACAGCGCACAGGTCGGTTATTTCGCACAGGACCATACTGCCGATTTCGCCCAGGATGCGACCCTGACTGACTGGATGGCACAGTGGACCTCCGGCGGCGAACAACTGATTCGTGGCACCCTCGGGCGTATGCTGTTCTCGGGTGATGATATCGAGAAGTCGGTGAAAGTGATTTCCGGTGGTGAGCAGGGGCGGATGCTGTTTGGAAAGCTGATTCTGCAACGGCCGAACGTGTTGTTGATGGACGAACCTACCAACCACCTGGACATGGAATCCATCGAGTCGCTTAACCTGGCGCTGGAAAATTATCCCGGCACGCTGGTTTTCGTCAGTCACGACCGCGAGTTTGTATCGTCACTGGCCACGCGCATTATTGAACTGAGCGCCACGGGCGTGACGGACTTCAGCGGTACCTATGATGATTACCTTCGCAGCCAGGGTGTCTTCTGACATCGCGCGATGGTGATAGCATAGCCACACAAAAAGCCCGCAGCGGAAGCGCTGCGGGCTTTTTGTTTGCTTAACGAGAATCAGAAATCGGATCCCATAGCCTGAAAATCTGCTAGCGGAAGCTCAGGTAGTCGGCTGTTTTCCCGGCAGCCGCATCAGCGGTATCAGCCCAAGCGCAAACAGCAGCGCGAACAGAGCAAAAGCATCCTGATAGCCTTTGGCGGCGGAAACGTAGCCCAGTTGCGCGATAAACGCACTGTGCTCCTGCAGCAGCACCGCTGCAAGGCTGACACCCAGTGCCCCGCCAAACTGGCGGGCGAAGCTGACCAGGCCTGTGCCCTGGGTGGTCAGTTCTGGTGGCAGTACGCTGAGCGCCTGAACCACAACCGGTGGCATCGTCATCGCCAGCCCGATGCGACCGACCGAGGCCATAATGGCGAGCAAGGTCAGCGAGAAACCGGCGGTGGCGAAGCTGAGAACAAAACTCGAGCCGGCAAACAGCACCAGCCCGATCCCGACCAGATAACCTGGCGCCAGCCGGTCGGTCAGTCTGCCGACAATGGGAAACGTCAGTGCCATGCAGATGCCCGCAGGTAACAACAGCAGGCCGGATGCGGAAGCTGAATTCTCCATGACCGTCTGAACCAGCAGAGGTAGCAGATAAACCGAGCTGAACAGCCCTGCGCCAGTCAGCATGGCAATCAGGAAGGCTGGCGTGATCCCCGCGTATCGAAACAGGCTCATATCAAGCAGGGGCGATCGCCGTTTGAGCTGGCACAGGATGAACAGCACAAACAGCGAAGCGGAGGCGCCAAACGCGCCCAGAATGAGCGGTGCTTGCCAGCCCATGTGAGAGCCCTGCGATAGCGCCCATAACAGCGATACCAGCCAGCCGGTCAGTAGCAGCAGACCGGTAAGGTCCAGCTTTTTCTTGTCTTCCGGCATGGTCGCTGTGGCGACATAGGTTTTGGTGAGCCAAAGCGCGTAGAGGCAATTGGGCAGCACAATCAGGAACACCGCCCGCCACGAGAACACATCCACCAGAATCCCGCCGAGCACCGGCCCGAGTGTTGGCCCCAGCACGACGCCCATGGCATAGAGCCCCATCGCCTGACCACGCTGTTGCACTGGAAACACCGAGTACATGATGACAAGCGCCAGCGGTTGCACCATACCCGCCAGAAAGCCCTGCATAATGCGAACCCCAATCAGCACCTCAAATGATGGGCTCAGGCCGCCAATCAGCGACGACACAGCGAATACGGTCAGCGTGGTGAAGTAGGTTTTACGTGCGCCGAACCGGTGTACCGCCCAGGCATTCACGAGCATACCGACCGCCATGCTGGACAGGAATGCGGTAACCAGCCATTGGCCTGCCGTGTGGTTGACGTCGAAGCGTCGCATGATATCGGGGAGTGCGACATTCACGATGGTGGATGACAGCGACATGGTCATGGTGCCGATCATCGCGGTCAGCATCACACGCCATTTATAGTGTTCGCCAAATCGGGCCTGTAGCTGTTCCAGCGTTTGTGGCATCAGGCACCTGGCCTCTGTGAAGGCGGCGCATCATCCCGGCAGTCAGCGGGCACCAGGCTGTGACGATTGTGGATCGGCATAGGCGAAGTAACGTGTTGTTCCCAGTTTATGTTGGTTGCTAATGATCATAGCGCCCTGATCAGGCGCTGTCTGCCTGTCGCATAGTGGGAGGAGGTTATGGTGTATCGAGTAACCAAACCGTAATCGCACCTCTTAAGCCCAGTGTTGCCGCTGGTTTCAGCGCTTTTTCAAGGTGTCGCCAGGGTCGTTCTGGTTGAGTATTCCGGACGGCGTGTGCTACCAAAGTAGGTACGGCAATCGACATTTCGGCGCTCGATTATCAGGGCCTGCCGTGGCTTTGAGTGAGTGTCCGGTTAAGGAGCTGCTGCTATGAAGATCCATCAGTGGAAATCAGACGTTCTCAAGGCGACAGGTATTGCTGCAGTGCTTGCGCTTTCGCCCGCCGCCGCGTATGCCGGTATGGGGGATGATGACACCCTGGCTGTTCGCATGTTCGAGGTAAACGATGAAGGGTCCGGCGAATCCATCGGTACCATTCATATTCAGGAGTATGAAGATGGCGTGCTGTTCAAGCCCGATTTAAAGGGTCTCGAACCTGGGCTTCACGGCTTTCACATGCATGAAAACCCAAGCTGCGATCCTGCTGAAAAGAACGGAAAAATGACGCCCGGTGCAGCCGCAGGCGGGCACTACAATCCGGATAACGGTGGCCACAACGGGCCATTCGCAGAAGGTCACGAAGGGGACCTCCCGGCGTTGTATGTGGATGAGGATGGCAATGCAACTCATGACGTGTTTGCACCGCGACTTGATGACGATGATCTCAAAGGGCACGCCCTGATGATTCATGCCGATGGCGACAACTATTCCGATCAACCCAAGCCTCTTGGCGGCGGTGGTGACCGGGTAGCCTGTGGCGTAATCAAGTAGCAAGATCGACCGTCGGGGTACTGACTAGAGTGTCTCACCGGTCTCGATCCGGTAACCCAGATCTATCATCTGCTGGGTTGCCGGCTCGCCTTTCATTCGCTGAACCAGTTCCCGGGCTGCGCGCTCACCCAGCTGTTCCCTCGGGGTGATCACACTGGCGAGCCTGGGTGTCATTACCTGGCCCACATCGTGGCCATGGAAGCCGGCGATGGCCATATCGTCCGGCACACGGATACCTCGCCGTACACACTCAAAATAGGCGCCGATGGCGATGTCATCGTTGGTGCAGAATATGGCGTCGGCATCCGGGTGTTCTTCAAGCAGTTGGGCCATCAGCGTCGCGCCAACGCTGTAAGACGAGCGCAGGTTGGTTCGCAGGGCAACCGGTGGCAGTCCGTGCTCTTCCATCGCGCGGGTATAACCCTCCTGCCGCTGCAGGGTTCGGGCATCCAGTCGGGCCGCGAAATAGGCGGTTTGGCGATGTCCCCGCCGAATCATTGCACTGGTCATGTCGTAGGCCGCGGACACGTTGTTAAAGCCGACCGCCTGTTCGAATGGCTGACTGTGGGTGTCCATGATCTCGATTGTGGGGATCCCGGCGGTTTCAAGCATCCGCAGGGTTTTGGGCGTGTGCTGTGATTCCGACAGGATAACGCCATCCACGTTGTAAGAAAGCAGTGAAGAGAGGCTGCGTTCTTCCACCTCGGGGCTGTAGCCGTAGTGGGAGAGCATCAGGTGATAGCCGGCAGGCTCGGTGACCTGTTCGATCCCCTTGATCACGTCGGCAAACACCTGGTTGGTCAGGGAGGGCAGCAGGATACCAATGGCCCGGCTGGTGGATTTCGACAGTATATCGGGGCCGCGATTGGGGATATAACCCAGCGATTCAGCGACCTCGAATATGCGCTCCCGCATCTTTTCGGAAACGTTCTCGCCGCCGCGCAGGCAGCGGCTCACCGTCATCTTGGTGGCCCCTACCTGATCGGCGATATCCTGTAGTGTCGGTCGTCTCTTCTTTACCATGCTGGGTTTATCCGTGCGCCAGATCTTTGAGTGCGGCGCCTATGATACGTCATTGGGCAAGGTGAGTGCTGATAGGCACCGGTTCAGCACATCCTCCGGAGAGGCGGCAATATCGACAATGATGGCCTCCTCTGCTGATGGTGCTTCCAGCAGTTCGAACTGGCTTTCCAGCATGCTGCGGCCGTTGAAGTAATGATCCTGCCGTTGGGTGTGTCGGGACCAGATGGTCTCGAAATCACCGTCCAGATAGATAAACCTCAGGGCGCTGTCGCCTTTGCGGAGCTGATCACGGTAGATCCGTTTCAGAGCCGAGCAGGCCAGCACCAGGCCTTGCTCGTTGCGGATCAGCGCCGCCAGATCATCCAGCCATCCGCGCCGGTCGTCGTCGGTCAGTGGAATGCCGCTGGCCATTTTCTCGACGTTATCCGGGCTGTGATAAGCATCCGCGTCAAAGAAGGGCGCGCCCAGTTTTTCGCTCAAGCGCTCACCTACGAGGCTTTTGCCACTGCCAGAGACGCCCATGACGACAATTTTGGGGTGTCTCATATCATGTCCACCATAACGCCAGTTGCGGGAAGATAATCAGCAACGCCAGCGCCACGAGTTGCAGGGCGATAAAAGGCATCAACGAGCGGAAAATCTCACCCAGCGAGATGTCCTTGGGCGTTACCGTTTTCAGGTAAAACGCGGCTGGCCCGAACGGTGGTGACAGGAACGACACCTGCATGTTCATGCAGAACACCACGCCGAACCAGATAGGGCTGAACCCAAGCTCGGTCACGATCGGTACAAAGATCGGCATGGTCAGCAGGGCGACGCCCACCCAATCGAGGAACATCCCCAGAATCAACAGGATCAGCATCATGAACAGAATGGTGCCCATGGGATCGCCGCCGCTGACGGTGAAGACCATATCGCGCACAAAGTCGATGCCACCCATCAGGTTATAAACGCCGACCAGCGCGGTAGCGCCGATGCCGATCCAGATGATCATGCCGCAGATCCGCAAGGTGCTGATGGTGGCTTTCTTCACCATATCGACGCTCAGTTCGCCCCGGATCAGGGTGCTGATGGCGATGCCCAGCACGCCCAGTGCCGAAGCCTCGGTAACCGATGCCACGCCACCGTAGATGCTGCCCAAAACTGTAATCACCGACAGAATCGGAAACAGCAGGGCTTTAAAGAAATTCGGAGCGGGGGTTTCGGGTTCGCCGCTGTCAGACGGCAGTGGTGCCATCTTCGGATTCAGCCAAACGCGGATCAGTACGTAGCCCATGTAGAGCGCCGCCAGAATCAGGGCCGGCAGCAACGCGCCCTTGAACAGGTCACCAATCGACACGTTGGCCGTCAGGCCATAAATGATCAGTACGATGCTGGGCGGTAGCATGGTGCCCAAAGCGCCGCCGGCGCAGGTGGTGCCGATCGCCAGTTTACGGTCGTATCCCAGGCGTAGCATCTGGGGGAGAGCCAGAATGCCCAGCAATACGGTTTCACCGCCAATGACGCCGGACATGGAGGCCAGGATAACCGCCACGATCAGCGTTTGGATGGCCACGCCACCCCGCAGCTTGCGTGCGACCCGGGCCATGGCATCGAACAAGTCACGGGCGATGCCGGAGTGATCCAGCAGCGAGGCCATCAGCACAAACATCGGCACTGCGAGGAAAACGTAATTGCCGATAAAGCTGTAAAGCCGGCTACTGACAATCGGCAGTGCGTCGGGACCAAACCAGCCCAGTGCAAAGGTGAGGGCAACAAGGCCGGTGGCGAAAGCCAGTTGCATGCCAGTCAGTAGCAGCAGGATAAGCAATACCAGCATCAACAGGCTGCCGTAGCCGATGCCAATGGAAGCGAGTTCAAACATCAGGCGTCTCCCCGCTGGCACGCAGGTCGCGGATCAGGTGCAGCACAAACTGCAGGGTCAGCACGATCATCGCGATGAAAATGATGACTTTCAGATAAGCGGGAAAGGGCGGATTCCAGGCCGACCCGGAGGTTTCCAGCCGCATCGCACCCCAGGGTGCAACGACCGCGTCTTTCGCCATAAACCAGGAGGCGTAGACAATCATGCCGCAGAACGCGAGCCCCAGTAGATGGTGGACAATCCGCAGCCAGCGTTGGGTGCGGGCAGACACCGCGTCGTAAATCAGTACCACGCGCACATGCTTGTCCGTGGCCAGTGCGTAGAGCCCGCCGAATACGAACAGGGAGGCGCCCAGAAACGTGACGGTTTCGTGAACCCAAAGAGTAGGGGAATCAAACAGGTAGCGACGTGCGATCTCATAAACCGAGATCACCACGATCACAGCAAAGATCAGGCTCAGTTTTCGGCCCAGCCAGACAATGCCGCGGTCGAGGGCCGAAAAGCCCTGATCGTCATCAGCGTTGGGAACCGGTGATGCACCACGCACCGGAATATCGGGATACGGATTTTCAGACATGCAGCAGCCTCCAGGCCTGCCGTCATATCAGAGGATGACGGTCAGACCATCGACAGGTCGTTTAAACGGGAATAGAGGAAACCTCAGCCCGGGGTGTCTTACAGGAGCCCCTGGGATTCGAGGAACTGGGTCACCGATTTATAGACTTTCTCGGCATTCGGCGATTGCTCGGCATAGGTTTTCCACTGCTTGCGGGCGATCTCACGGAACTTCATGCGTTCTTCATCGGACCAGTTGTGGATCGTGATATTCGGATCTTCACGCGCTTCCTTCACGGCTTTCACATCTGCGATCGCCAATTGGGTGCTGATGTCCTTGGCAAAATCACGGGCCGAGGTGGTCATGATTGCCTGAATATCCTCCGGCAGCTCGTTCCACTCTTTCAGGTTCATCGCAATTTCCAGCAATGGCAGGGAGTGGAAACCGGGATAGACCGGGTGCGGGGCAATCTCGTTCAGACCCGCTGACTGGTTGGTCGAGAACACCGTGTAGTCTGCGGCATCAATCACGCCTTTGCTCAGGCCCGTGTATACCTCAGAGCCCGGCAGGTTGACGGGTGACGCACCGGCCGCTGCGAATACAGACTGCACCAGACCTTCAGGCGCCCGCATCTTCAGGCCTTTGAGATCTTCAACGCCATCCAGCGGTTTTTTGGATACAAACGATTCAAGGCCAGTGCCACCACCGCCGACAAACTTCACGCCGTATGGCTTGTAGAGCTCATTCATCAGCTCGTAGCCGCCGCCGTAATTGATATAGGTGTACAGCTGGTCGGGGCTTGACCAGGCACCCACAGTATTACCAATCAGGCCGAATGCAGGGTCCTGACCCGAGAAATAGCCGGTGACGGACACATGCCCATCGAGCACGCCCATCTTCATGGCCCCAAGTGTCTCGGTGTGGCTGACGACACTCCCCACCGGCAGAATAGTGATCTCGACACGACCGCCGGTCATTTTGCCGACGCGTTCGGCCCATTCCTGCTGGATATGGAAGTTCTTGACTCCGGAAGGATCAGACGACTGGAACTTGAAATTAAAATCGGCCGCCATGAGGTTCATGGCAAATGTAGCAGAGAGAAATCCGGCCACTAGTTTAAGCGGGGTCATTATCAGGTCTCCTGAGCATTGTTGTTTTTGCGGCACATGTTACCGGTAACATTGGCGAGTGTATGGCATGAAAAACGCGCATGCAAGAGCGCTGAATGACAGAGTGTTAAGGGAGAAAGCGACGAAATGCGAGTTCGCAAGGCGGGCTGAAGGCCTCCGGCGAAACCGTTTTCGCCGGAGGATCAGCAGGATAACAGTGAAAGGGCGTGCGGGTCAGGAGCCCTTAATGGCGTCCTGTTTCCTGCCCGCTGCCATTAGCACAACATCAATGATAAGAAAGGCCGCAAGGCTGACGCCCATCACCGGCAGGAACCAGCCCAGCGTCGCCGCCACGGCGATCAGAACAACAAGTGCAGCGGGTGGAACCCGAAGCAGATGGGTGGTCAGTCGACCGGAGCTGCTCTGTTTCGTTGGCCGGCGCGTCCACCACATCCGGTACCCCAGCACGATCAGGGTGCACAGGCCCAGCGCAAACGCCAGCAGCGCCAGCTGATTGGGTAAACCCCACATCGACCCCATGTGAATATCAATGCCCCAGCGGGTGAGTTTCGCTGCAATCGGGAAATCGGCAAAACGCGCTTCGCTCACCACCTCCATCGTGTGAGGGTTGACCGCAACAGAGTCCACTTCGGTGGGCCAGCTACGGTTGATTTCCCTCACGACCCAGGCTTTATCCGGAGATGTCGCCGGGCGAATTTCAAGCAGGCCCGCTTTGATGTCGTGCTGGCGGGCCGTCGCCAGGACCGAATCGAACAGACCATCATTTGCGCTCATGGCTGGGGGCGCCGTTTCCGCTGGCGCGTGATCCCCGTGATGATGCGCATGACCGCCCGCTTCCGGTGCAGTCGCTGTGATATCCGTGTTGACGCCCGGAGTGCCCCAGCCAAGCGCCGCGCGCATTTGACCAATGTTGCCGCCCGCCCACTGCGACCAGGTAAGCCCTGTTACGGACAGAAACAGCAGCCCTATCAAGAGCACCATGCCAAGCGTCGAATGCCTGCGCCGCGTGTTCTCACGAGCGGGGTTCATAGCTGCCGCCTGGGCGACTTGCTTGCGCTTGCGCTGCCGGTTAATCCAGAGAATCAGGCCACCCAACGCGACGATCCATAACCAGGATGCCGCCAGTTCGCTGTAATGTCGGCCAACATCACCCATATGCAGGCTGCGATGCAGGTTATCGATCCAGGTTCTTAGCGGCAGCGCGCCGCTGGTGCCATAAACCGCAAGGTTACCTTTGACCTCAAGGGTGATGGGGTCAACAAAAATGGATCGATGCTCGTACTGGGTCAATGTCGGATCATTAAACATTACCCGGGTGGTGTCGCCCGTTGCGGGCGCCGGGCGCACAGCCGCGAGCGATGCATCCGGCCCGACAACCTCTCGGGCGACGGCGATCTGCTGTGCCAATGAGGCCGGCGTGCCGGTGCTGACGCCGGTGAGGGCATCGGCATACATCAGTTTCTCGATCTGCGGCGAGATCGCATAGAGCCCACCGGAGAGGGCGGCGATAAAGATGAAAGGGCCTGCCAGCAGCCCGATATAGAAGTGCAGCCGCAGCAGTAACGGGTAGAACCAGCGCTTGGCGCCTTGTTGCGCAGATACCGGGGCATCCGCATTGAGCCCGTGTGAAAGGGTGGATTCCTGGGACATAAAAAGCCTCTGAACCATATGCAAAACAGAATGCGTCAACACAATCAGCACACACCTGAATGGGCGAAGGCTTACGAATAAGCCGCGCTCAGGTGTTGTTGTGTTGGGTGAAAGCAACGGGTTGCTAGGGTGTTGAAAACGTCGCGTATGACGCTTTCAACACCCGCTTATATGGTAAGGCCGGGAGGCGCGCGTCCCTGGGCAAGTGCGTAGGCGGCGGGCGTTGAATAGCCGCGCGTGGTGGGAATAGGCGGATGGATGGCGCCCCAGATTGTCGGCGTGGCGATAACCAGCGCCTGGGGTGCCAGCGATGACGTATGAAACAGCAGTGTGCAATAGCCGCAGGATGCATGCAGCAATTGCGGCTGGCCGGATGCATCCGCCGATACATGATGCCCAGAATGGGTGTCGTGCAGGTCAGGCTGTGCCGGCGATGCCAGGCACATGGCGTAGGCCGGTTTGGCAAATGCAGCCTGAACATTGGATATCAAGGGGCCGGCAAAAAGCAGCACCATCGACAACAGCGCGAGCCATGCGGAACGCTGGCGCTGACGTCGATCAAAGCCCAGCAAGCTGGACGGCGTGTTGCAATGCGGATTCAACGGTTATTCCACCTTCGGGCTGGCGGCGTGCGCCTTTAGCGACTCGGCTTCAACGAACACCCGCTTGACCTGCGGGTACGCCTGCTTGATGCGCCCGTCCAGATCTGCGATCACGTGCTCCAGTTCGGCCACCGAGTTTTGCTGGGTAAATTTCACGCTCAGGTTAACGAGCACGAAGTCGGGGCCCATGTGCATGGTCAATAGCTCGTTGACCTTATCGATCTGTTGCGTTTCAGTCGCGATCTTTCGAATACCGGCTACCACCGGTTTGTTGGCAGCTTCACCGATCAACAGGCCTTTGGTTTCGTATGCCAGCCAGATCGCGGTACCACCCAGAATCAGACCGATAATCACCGAGGCTGCGCCGTCCATCCAGTACATGCCGGTTTGGTCAGCCAGGAAGATACCGATCATCGCCACCAGCAGGCCGATCATCGCCGCAGAATCCTCGAACAACACCACAAACATGGTGGGATCCTTGCCCCGGCGAACGGCTTCAAAATACCCCCACTTGCCTTTTGACCTGGTGAATTCGGTAAACGCGAAATACCAGGCGGCCCCTTCAAACAGTATGCCCAGCCCCAGTACGATGTAGTTTACCGTCGGATCGCCGATTGGGGAGGGATGGATGATGTGGCGGACCCCTTCGTAAATCGAGATGCCCGAACCCACGGCAAAGATCAGAATGGCGACCACGAAGCTCCAGAAATAGATCTCCTTACCATAACCAAACGGGAATCGCTCATCAGCCGGGCGCGCGCTTTTTTTCATGCCGTAGAGCAACAGGACCTGGTTGCCGGTATCCACCAGCGAGTGAACCCCTTCTGAAAACATGGCCGAACTGCCGGTCATCACAGCTGCAACGAACTTGGTGCAGGCGATCAGGAAATTGCCGCCGAGCGCGGCGTAGATTACTTTCTTGTTGGAGCCTGCCATAAAAGGTGTCCATTCCGGAGTGCGTTGCGTCCCGTCAGGATAGCGCACAATTCGAGTATTTTTAGGTGTAAATGCCATGCTGGCACAGGATTTTATTGCGCCGGTATGTCTTTGTTTTCCGCCTCAGGTTCCTGAAACTGCAATGCGGCCAGGCGCGCATACAACGGATCCGTTTCGATCAGCTGCTGATGCGTGCCAATCGCCTGGATACGGCCCTGATTCACCACCGCGATCCGGTCCGCATGTTTTACGGTTGCCAGGCGGTGAGCAATCACCAGCGTGGTGCGGCCGGCCATCAGCTTCGGCAGTGCCTGTTGGATCAGGTGCTCGCTTTCGGCGTCCAGGGCGCTGGTCGCTTCGTCCAGCAATAACACGGGCGCATCGGTCATCAGCGCCCGGGCAATGGCTATGCGTTGCTTCTGGCCACCTGACAAGCCGAGCCCCGCATCCCCGAGCCGGGTGTCGTAGCCTTGAGGTGCAGCTTCGATAAAATCATCGGCGTAGGCTACGCGGGCAGCGGCTTTCACAGCGTCCATCCCGGCATCGGGTCGACCGTAGCGAATGTTATCGGCAATGGTGCCAAAAAACAGCGCCGGATTCTGCGATACAAACGCAAAGCACCGTCGCAGGTCGGCCGGGTCCAGTGAGCGTATATCCAGACCTTCCAGCAGAATCCGCCCTGATTGCGGATCAAAAAAACGCAGTAACAGATCGAACAAAGTGGACTTGCCTGCACCTGACGGCCCCACCAGTGCCAGTGTTTCGCCTGGGCGTATCACCAGGCTGATGTCGTCTATCACAGTAACGTCGGGGCGACCGGGATAGGCAAAGCGAAGCTGCTCCAGCTCGATCTTACCGGTGATGGTCGGGGGCAGAGTGAGCATGTTTTCGGGTTGGGCGGGAGGGGTGATTTCGCTTTCGGTTTGCAGCAACTCGATGATCCGCGCAGCAGCGCCCGCCGCACGCTGAAGTTCGCCGATAACTTCACTGAGCGAACCGGCGGATGAGCCGACAATCAGGGCATAGAAGACGAAGGCCGCCAACTCGCCTCCGGTGATGCGACCGGCGATCACATCCTGTCCACCGACCCAGAGCATGGCACCGACTGCGCCCAGAATCAGCAGAATCACGATGGCGATCATCCAGGCCCGTTGGCGCACCCGGATCTTGGCGATGCTGAAGGCCCGGTCGGTCACGTCTGCAAAACGGGTCGCATCCTCGCTTTGGTGGTTATAGGCCTGAACGGTTTTGATCTGGCCCAGTATTTCGCCGACATAGCTGCCAACGTCGGCAATTCGGTCCTGGCTCAGGCGTGAGAGCTTGCGTACCCGCCGGCCAAAAATCAGAATCGGCGCGACGACCAAAGGCACGGCCAGCATCACAATGCCGGTCAATTTCGGGTTGGTGATAAACAGGAGAATGATCCCCCCCACCAGCATCACCAGATTGCGCAAGGCCACAGAAACCGTGGAGCCGATGACGGATTGCAGCACGGTGGTGTCGGTGGTCAGCCGTGACTGGATTTCCAGCCCCCGGTTGGTCTCAAAGAAGCCGGGATGCAGAGTGATCAGATGATCGAATACCTGGGTTCGGATATCCGCCACCACCCGTTCGCCCAGCCAGGACACCAGATAGAAACGGGCAAAGGTGCCGATTGCCAGACCGGCCACCAGTACGAAGTAGAGCATGACGGACTGGTTCAGCAATGCTGGTGAGCCGGTCACAAAGCCCTGATCCACCAGCAGGCGAATGCCCTGGCCCAGCGACAATGTAATGCCCGCGGTAAAGATCAGCGCCAGCAAGGCACCGACGACCGCTTTGCGGTAAGGCGCGATAAAGCGGACCACCATGGACAGGGCAAGTTGGCGTTCGGTCTTTGTGGTCTTGGCCATCGGTATTTCCTTCAGGCGCTTGTCGGGTGAAAGCGCGCTGATTATGCCATCTTCAAGCGCGCTATGGTGCGGATTTCGACTGGGAACGGAACAGGAACAGCAGCGGCATCGAAGCCACGGTTACCCAGGCCATCAATCTGAAATCGTTAAGGTAGGAGATGGTGGCCGCCTGCGCATTCAGGGTCTGGTCGAGCAGCGCCATGCCCGTGGCGCTGTCAGTGGGGATGCCGCCGGGCAGCGTCATGGCCTCAAACGCAGGCCGGAACGGGTTCAGAAACTCGCCAAGCACGGCGTGGTTAATCTGGGTGTTACGTGCGACCAGCGTGACCATTACCGAAATACCAATCGAACTGCCGATATTACGCATCAGGCTGAACATCGCAGTGGCCTCGTTGCGGTAGCGGGGCGCCAGAGTGGCAAAGCTGATGGTACTCAGGGGCACAAAGATAAAGCCCAGCCCCAGCCCCTGAATAATGCCGGTGCCGACCAGTGTCGCCATGCTGACATCAGTGGTGAATTCGGCCATCTGGAACAGGCTGACCGATACCAGTGTCAGCCCCAGAAACACCAGTGCCCTGATGTCCACCCGGTTCACCAACCTGCCGACCAGCATCATCGCGATCATGCTGCCCAGCCCCCTTGGGGCCAGCGCGAAGCCGGTGGTCATTACCGGATAACCCATAAGCTGCTGGAGAAACGGTGGCAACAAGGCAAGCGTGGCCAGTAGAATAATGCCCACCATAAAGATGAAGATCAGACCAACCGACAGGTTGCGGTCGCGGAAAAGCCCGGGTTCCAGGAATGGCGCCCTGGCCGTCATCATATGCACCAGGAACATCGCCAGTGCGGTGCCGGCAAGGGCGGTTTCCAGCATGATTTCAGTGGAGGCAAACCAGTCCTGGCTCTGGCCCCGATCGAGCATCAGTTGCAGTGCGCCGATGGCAATCGCCAGCAGGGTGAAGCCGAAAACGTCAAAGCTGCGTTTGTCTTTCTCGGTTTCCGGCACGAAAGCCCAGATGCCCAGTAGTGACAGAATGCCGACCGGCAGGTTGATGAAGAAAACCCAGCGCCAGTCCAGTACCTCCGTCAGATAGCCGCCAAGCGTAGGGCCGAGGATGGGGCCTATCATCACGCCCACACCCCACATGGCCATTGCCGAGCCGTGCTGTTCTTTGGGGTAGGTGTCCAGCAATACCGCCTGGGACAATGGCACCAGACCGGCACCGAAAATACCCTGCAGCAAACGGAAAGCCACCAGTTCGTTCAGGTTGGTGGCGATGCCACACAGAACCGATGCAATGGTGAAACCGGTAACGGAGAGCAGAAACAACTGACGCCGGCCAATCCGCGCCGCCAGAAAGCCGGTCAGCGGGGTGGCGATAGCGGCCGCGACAATATAGGACGTCAGCACCCACGAAATCTGCTCGGAGGTGGCCGACATGCTGCCTTGCATATGCGGCAGGGCAACGTTGGCGATGGTGGTGTCCAGCGCCTGCATAATGGTGGCGAGCATGATCGAAAGGGTAATCAGGCCTCGCAGATTCTTTGCAGAACGTGGCGCTTTGGTCGCAATAGCGGTCATTCCGGTGTGACTTCCCCGGCATGCGCTTCGCCGACGAAACCGCGCAACCAGTCAACCAGCGCGATGTGATGCCCTTCCGGATAACCGGTATCGACGCTGACAGATGTACTCATGCCGGCGCGCAGTGCAGGGGCGTTATCGGTGGAATCGAACCGGATACGCACAGGCACCCGCTGCACCACCTTGACCCAGTTTCCTGTCGCGTTCTGTGCCGGCAGCACTGAAAACTCGGAACCTGTGGCCTGGGCAATGCTTTGCACGGTGCCTTCGAAGGCTTGGTCAGGATAGGTGTCCACTTCAATTTCCACCTTCTGGCCCGGCACCATGCGAGTCAGCTCGGTTTCCTTGAAGTTGGCCTCGATCCACAGGTCCCGGTTGCCCACCAGACTCATGATCGCAGCACCGTTTTTGGCGTAGGCGCCGGGATCGGGTGTTTTGGCGGCAATGCCGGCGAACGGCGATGTGATGCGGGTACGGGCCAGGTCCAGCTTCGCTGCATTCAGGCTGGCCTGGGCGGCCTGATAATCCGGGTGTTCCGCCAAGGGCAGATCTAGACCGCCACCCAGCGTTACTTCAATCCGCTTCAGATCGCGACTGATCGCATCCTGCTGCCGTTCGGCTGTGGCCAGCTCGTGGTGATAACGGGCCAGGTCTGATTGGGATGTCAGGTTACGTTTGGCCAGCGCCTGCTGGCGGTTGTATTCCTTTCGGGCAAAGGCCACGTTCTCTTTGGCCAGTTCGAGTTCCTCCTGGCGGGTGGCATAACGCGCCTTGAGGGTGCTGATGGCGTTCTCCGCCTGTCGCAGTTGCGCCTCGGCACGGGCCACTGCAATTTTGTACGGGGCCGGATCAATCTGAAGCAGCAGGTCACCGGTGTTGACCGCCTGATTTTCTTTGACCAGCACGCTGCTGATACGCCCGCTGACTTCCGGCGAAATACTGATCATGGGCGCCCGGATATAGGCGTTCTCGGTACTGATATAGCGCCCACTGAAGACCGAAAACAGAAAAATGGCCAGTGCCACGGTTGCCGGTATCCCAATCAGCAATGTGCGTCTGAGCCAGCGTTTGCGGCCCTTTGCCGGAGCCTGTTGCTGTGTGTCGTCTGAAGAACTCATTGGGGTGTCTCCTGGGATTCCCCGCCGCACTGCGACAGGTTGTGTCTGATCCGGGTGAGCGCCTCGTAAAGCGCCTCCTGTTGTTCGGTGCTCAGGCCATTCAGCGAATGGTTGCGGGTCTTCTGGCCGAGGGTGCGGAGTTCCTGCAACAGCGGGTGAGCCTCGTCCGTCAGAAACAGACGATGGACGCGTCTGTCATTGGGGTCAGGGCGACGGACCACGCAACCACGTGCTTCCAACCGATCAATATGGCGGGCCAGCGATATGGGTTGCAGGTCCAGACTGTCTGCCAGCGCAACCTGACTGAGGCCTTCTTCCCGCGCCAGGCAACTGAGCACAGCCCACTGGGCACTACTCAAACCAAGGTCCCGTGCGCGGCGGTTGAAATCCCGGCGCATAAGCCTGGACGCCTCCGCTATCAGGATCCCGATCTGGCTGATGTGGGCATTGGATTCGTTCATTTAATTAGCAATATCACATATAGTAAGCTGTTATATAGGTAGCATACTAAACAAAGTGAAAAATGAAAACAGGAGCAGTAGGTGTGCTGATATCACATGCGGAAAGCGGCCGCGGGGCGGCTGGAAAAAGGGAGGCAGGAAACCGCTGCAGGCAGAACGCCCGCAGCGGGTTTGGCACTAGCGGGATTAGCGTTTGCTGAAAATACGCTCCAGTTCGCCAACAATGCCCCGGCGGAAAGTGAGCACGCAGATCACAAAGATAGTGCCCAGGATGACCTGCACCCAGGAACCGAACGAGCCCAGCTCATGGCTGAGCGAGCCGACCGCCAGTGCGCCGACCACCGGGCCGAAGACGGTTCCGAGCCCGCCTACGAGGGTCATCAGAATGACCTCGCCGGAGGTTTGCCAGTGAGCATTGGTCAGAGCGGCAAACTGGAAAACCACCGCTTTGGTCGCGCCGGCAAGCCCCGCCATGGTGGCGGAAATGACAAATGCCTGTAGTTTGAAGCGATCAACGTCATAGCCCAGTGACAGAGCGCGTGCTTCGTTCTCGCGGATCGCCTGCAGCACCTCACCGAAAGGCGAGTGGATGGTGCGGTAGATAATGCAGAAGCCGGTCAGGAAGATCGCAAACACGAAGTAGTACATGGTCAGCGAGTCGTTCAGATTGATAAAGCCAAACAGCTCGCCGCGCGGAATGCCCTGCAGGCCGTTTTCACCGCCGGTAAAGGGCATTTGCAGGGCCATAAAGTAAATGATCTGGGCCAGCGCCAATGTGATCATCGCAAAATAGATGCCTTGTCGGCGTATGGCCAGATAGCCGAAGGCGACGCCCAGCACCATCGAAAAAGCGGCACCGGTAACAATGCCCAGCAGGGGCGGGAACCCCCAGGCCTTGATGACATAACCGGTGATATAGGCGGCCGCGCCAAAAAAGGCTGCATGCCCGAAAGACAGCAGGCCGACATAGCCCAGCAGCAGGTTAAACGCGCAGGCAAACAGCGCGAAACAGAGCAAGTCCATGACAAACACCGGGTAGGCAAAAAACGGTGCAGTCAGGCCTGCGACAAGCATCACGATCCACAGAATACGGTTGATCATCACGGGATCATTTCTCCTTGCCGAAGAGCCCGGCGGGCCGGAACAGTAACACCAGCACCATCAGGAAAAAGATGACAGTACTTGCTGCAGGGGGGTAAATCACTTTGGTCAGCCCCTCAACCAGCCCCAGTGCGAGGCCGGACAGAATGGCGCCCATTATCGACCCCATGCCGCCGATCACCACCACCGCGAAGACCACGATAATCAGGTCCGCCCCCATCAGCGGGCTGACGGAATAGATCGGCGCGGCCAGCACGCCAGCAAGGCCGGCCAAGGCGCAGCCAAACCCAAAGGTCAGGGTGATCATCAGCGGCACATTGAGGCCAAATGCCTGGGTCAACTGCGGGTTTTCAACCCCGGCCCGAAGCCGTGACCCCAGCCGCGTGTGTTCAATTACATACCAGGTGGCAAAGCACACCACGATCGAGAACACGATGGCGAACAGGCGATAAGTGGGGAAGTACATGAAGCCGAGGTTCAGCACCCCGCTCAGAGACTCCGGCTGGCCCGGGTAAGGCGTACCGGAGACATTGAAATAGTTGGAAAACAGCCCCTGCAGAATCAGCGTAATGCCGAAGGTCAGCAGCAGGCCGTAGATATGATCCAGTTCGTAGAGCCGTTTCAGCATGGTACGTTCGATTATCACGCCCAATATGCCCACAAACAGGGGCGCTACAATCAGCGAGGGCCAGAACCCGATCTCCATACTGATGCCAAACCACTCTTCGAGCATCGAGTAACCGATGAGTGCGATAAAGGCGCCCAACATATACATCGCGCCATGGGCGAAATTGATAATGTTGAGCAGCCCGAAGATGACCGCCAGACCAAGGCTCAACATGGCGTAGAACACCCCCACGTTGAGCCCCAGCAATGCCTGAGCCATGATCACCTGTGTCGACACGTCTGTTACTCCTTCACTCTGCCCGAAAAGCGGTTATGGTTTGGTGATATCCGGCGTACTTACTTGGCCAGAGCGCAAGCACTCTCAGCCAACGGGATGTAGGCATCCTTGGCCGGGATTTTTGATATCACGTTGAGCAGATCCCACTCTTCCTTGGACTCGCCCGGCTTCTTGGCCTCAACCAGATACATGTCGTGCAGCATCAGACCGTTGGACAGGATTTCGCCGTTCTTGACGAACATGTCGTTCAGTTTCATCTCGCCAAGTTGTTTGCGCACAGCATCAGAGTCATCCGTGCCTGCAGCCTTGACGGCGGCCAGGTAATTGCTGACAGACGAATAGACCCCCGCCTGAACCATCGTTGGCATGGCGCCATGGCGTTTGAAGAACTCACGTGACCACTTTTCAGCCTCGTCGTCCTGGTTCCAGACAAAGGCAGTCGTGAACTGAAGGCCTTGTGCGATATCCAGGCCCATGCTCTGAATGTCGGTAATGAACACCAGCATGCCCGCCAGTTTCTGACCGCTCTGGACGATCTGGAACTGGTTCGCCTGTTTGATGGCATTGACCGTATCCTGGCCGGCGTTGGCCAGACCAATCACGTCAGCGCCGGACGACTGTGCCTGCAGCAGGTAAGAGGAGAAATCATTGGTGCCCAGCGGTGCGTTGACGTTACCAACGACTTCGCCTCCCAGATCTTTGACGACTTTCGAGGTGTTGTCCTGCAAGGAGTGACCGAAGGCATAGTCGGCGGTAATAAAGAACCACTTTTTGCCCCCGTTATTCACGATGGCCGTGGCAGTGCCGACCGGCAGGGCGTGAGTGTCATACACGTAGTGAATGCCGTATTTGGAACACTGTTCCTCGGTGAGCGCTGTGGTGCCGGCGCCGGTGTTCATGGTGATGGTCTTCTTGTCTGACGCGAGCCCCTGAACGGCCAGCCCGACCGAGGAGTTATCCAGCGCCGTAATCATGTCTACCTGTTTGGAATCGATCCATTCCCGGGCGGTGCTGGCGCCTATATCCGGCTTGTTCTGGTGGTCGGCCGAGATGATCTCGATATTCTTGCCCAGTACCTTGCCACCGAAATCCTCGATCGCCATCTTGGCGGCGATAACCGCGCCGGGGCCTTCCAGTGATTTGTAAACGCCGGACATATCACTCAGTACGCCGATCTTGACCTTGTCATCCGACAGTTTGCCGTCGGCAGCGAACGCCGGCGCAGCGGCGAGGCTAAGCAGGCTGACGGCGCCGACGATACCCTTGAGTGTGTGTTTGATATTCAGATTGAGGTGAGTTTCGTTGAACATGTTCCTTGCCCCTTATTGTTTTTGATTTCCGGTTTGGTTCTACTTGCCAATCAAAGTCTCAGCTTACGAGCGGAATGCTGCACGCCGGATCAGACGCTCAGGTACTTGTTCAGCAGCTCTCGTTTTTCCTCAAGTTCTGAGGCTTCAATCTGTTCCACCACACAGCCATGCTCGATCACGTAATGGCGATCGGCCAGCGGTGCAGCGAAATGAAAATTCTGTTCTACCAGTACGATGGTGTAGCCCTTGTCCCGCAATTTGCGGATAACCGCATCCAGCGATTTCAGGATCACCGGGGCCAGGCCCTCGGTAATCTCATCCAGTAACAGCAGTGTCGCGCCCGTTCGCAGAATGCGGGCGATCGCCAGCATCTGTTGTTCGCCGCCTGACAGTTTCGAGCCCTGACTTGCACGCCGCTCCTTGAGGTGCGGAAACATGTCGTAGATCTCGTCGATGGACATGCCGCCTTCGGCCAGCTTGGGGGGCAGGGCAAGGTTCTCATCTACATTCAGACTGGCGTAGATGCCGCGTTCTTCCGGGCAGTAACCGAGCCGGCCGGCATGGGCAATCTTGTGGGTGGCCATGTTGATCACTTCAGTGCCGTGCACCTTGATCGATCCGGTGCGCGCCCCGACCAGCCCGAGAATGGCTTTCAGTGTAGTGGTACGTCCCGACCCGTTGCGGCCCAGCAAGGTGATGACTTCACCTTCGCGCACCGTCAGGTTCATCCCGTGCAAAACGTGGGACTCGCCATACCAGGCATGCAGGTTTTCAATTTTAAGGAGTTCCGGACCGCTCGCGTGGTTACTCGGCATCGGTTGTCCCCATATAAGCTTCCATAACGGCAGGATTTTGCGACACCGCGTCGTAATTACCTTCGGCCAGTACTTCGCCCCTGTTTAACACGGTGATGGTGTCAGCCAGGGATGACACAACATTGAGGTTGTGCTCTACCATCACGATCGTGCGGCCCTTGACGACTTTGCCGATCAGCTCGGTGACCGAGCCCACGTCTTCCGCTCCCATTCCCTGAGTCGGTTCGTCGAGGAGCATCAGTTTGGGTTCAAGGGCGATGGTGGTGGCGATTTCCAGCGCGCGTTTGCGCCCGTAGGCCAGCTCGACGGCCTTGGTTTCGGCAAATGCCCCCAGGCCAACCTGTTCCAGAAGGTCCTGGGCCCGCTCATCCAATTGATTCAGCACCCTGGTTGAGCGCCAGAACTGATACGACACGCCGAGCTTGCGCTGCAAGGCGATGCGCACGTTATCCCGGGCGCTCAGGTGGGGGAAAACCGCTGAAATCTGGAATGAACGGATCACGCCGCTCTGGGCAATGTCGGCAGGTTTGCGGCGGGTGATATCGGTGCCATTGAATACAATGCTGCCGGCACTGGGCGTGAGAAATTTGGTCAGCAGATTGAAGAAGGTGGTTTTGCCGGCACCATTGGGGCCGATCAGAGCGTGGATATGGCCTTCCTGAACACGCAGGTTGACGTCCTTAACCGCGGTAAAGCCTTTGAAGTCCTTGGTCAGGCCCCGAGTTTCGAGCATCCAGGACGCTTGCGGGTTTCCGTTTTCTGTATGGTCTTCAGAACGCACGCCATTCAAGTCGCTCACTACAAAGGACCTCGGTCAATGCGACCTGAGCGCGGGAGGGAGGTCCTGCTCAAGTCATTATTATTGTTAGTAAAAGCGGGTGTTGCTGAACCGGGCTGATCTCTGCAGCGAAACGTCTGACAGCGTCCTGTGCTGTGCGGGTCAGTCATCAGTTATGGCGCCGAAGATGATTTCTGTCAAGAATGCACACTTAGACGTTTTGCTAAGACGCCGGTTGCAGATGCTGGCGTGACCTGACCTCGCCTGTGCCCGGGTGCCTGTGCCTGTTGTTTGTCCGGAAGACCGTGCCATCTGGTATTATCGCCGCCTGATATGCTTCCACCTCCATTCGGCCAGGAAAGACCCATGACCCCTGAACAGACCCTCCATGCCCGCAGTGAATCCAAGTGTGAACTGTGCGGTGCCTTTGACGGCCTGGTGGTGTACCCGGTGCCGCCGGATTCTGACGGCAGCGCTGAGCAGAGCATCCTGATCTGTGCAACCTGCAACGGGCAGATCGAAAACCCGGAGACGGTTGAGGTGAATCATTGGCGTTGCCTGAACGAAAGCATGTGGACGCCGGTGCCGGCAGTGCAGGTGGTCGCCTGGCGTATGCTGACCCGCCTGAGCGCCGAGGGCTGGCCGCAGGAATTGCTCGACATGTTGTTTCTGGATCAGGAAACCCAGGCCTGGGCAGAAGAGGGCATCGCGACAGCCAGCGAAGACGCCATTGTTCATCGCGATTGCAACGGCGCTGTGCTGGCCGCCGGTGATTCGGTTACGCTGACCAAAGATCTGAACGTCAAAGGTTCCAGCCTCACAGCCAAGCGCGGTACTCCGGTACGCAATATACGGTTGGTTCAGGATAACGCCGAGCAAATTGAAGGGCGGGTAGAGGGCCAGCAGATTGTCATCCTGACGCAGTTCGTCAAGAAAAATGGCTAGAGCCTAGCGGGCTGGCCACTTGGCCAGCCACTGATCGAACTGTTCCAGCGGCATCGGGCGGGCATAATGGTAACCCTGCACCAGATCACAGCCGGCCTGTTTCAGAAACGCTTCATCGCTCAGGGTTTCAACGCCTTCTGCCACAACCTTCAAGCCCAAATCGTGAGCCATGTTAATGGTCGAGCGAACGATCACCTGATTGGCCGGTGCTGTCTGGATATTTGAGACGAAGGATTTGTCGATTTTCAGTACCGAGGCATTCAGGTCCTGAAGATAGGACAATGATGAATAGCCCGTGCCATAGTCATCGATTGCCAGGGTTGCGCCGCTTTCAATCAATTCCCTCACCAGCTCCAGTGCCAGCATTTCGTTACCCAGCAGTGCTGTTTCCGTGATTTCGAATTCAACCTGAAAATAGCCTTTGCGGGCCCGCAACAGCTCTTTGAGGCCGGCGAAGAAGTTCCGGTCGTGAAACAGTCGGGCCGACAGGTTGATGGCAATCTGGCGCGGGCGCGCCAGCCGTTCCCACTCTGATTCCTGCTCAAGAATGGTATCCACCACCCAACGCGTAAGCGGAACGATCTGACGTGAATTTTCGGCGACCTCAATCAGCGTCGTAACCGGCACGAATTCCCGGTCGTTCGATGGCCACCTGAGAAGCGCTTCGCTGCCCACCGGGTGCAGCGTATCCAGGGTCAGTTTGGGCTGGTAGAACAGTTCGAATGCGTTGTTGCGGATGTGCGTGCGTATGGCCGGCACCATCTCCAGTCGGCGGACTGCGGCCTTGCCGTCAGCCTCGTTATAACAGCGCACCGCCACGCCTTCGGACTTGCCCATGCGCATGGCATCGGCCGATTGCCTCAGCAGCCGTTCCGCCATATCGGGTGCCGGCGCTTCGCTCTGGCTATCACCAGTCTCAACCGGTTCTGCCACACCGAGCGTGCCGGATATCTGAATGCTGTAATCGCCGCCATCAGCCGCAAACGGTGCCTCAAGTATCGTCAGCAGATGTTCGCAGAATTGTCGCCCTCCACCGGCAAAGCGCAGTCCGCAAAGCCATATCGCGAAGCCATCGCCGCCAATCCGCGCACTATAGCCAAGCTGGCCGATCTGCCCCTGAATGCGTTCTGCGACGGCGGTAAGCAAACGGTCCCCGGCCTGATGGCCATATGCATCATTCACTTCCTTGAAGTAATCCAGATCGAGCGAAATCAGACAGCCGGTTGGTTGGTGTTTAAGGCTGTCGTTTACGTGCCCGAAAAAGGCGGAACGATTCAGCAGGCCAGTCAGGGTATCGTGGCTGGCCCGGTAGGCCAGCTCCTTTTCGCGGGCAAGACGCTCTCGAAGGTCACGCAGCACAATGGTAAAGACCGGATCTGACGACAGGTCGAGCCGGCTGATGGTCGCTTCCACCGGAATCGCCGTGCCTTTCTGATTCAAAATCGTTGTGTCGAAAGGCTTGAGCGGGAGGTTAAACAAGCCTTTTTTCGCATCCGGTAGTCGCTGGTCAAGCGGTGTGCCCATAAGCGCGCTTTCCGGTATTTCACACAGCATCTGAAAGGCTTTGTTGGCGCGGGTGATGGTGCCGTTCTGATCGGTGCACAGGATGTAATCATTGGTTGTTGTCACGATCCGGTCCAGCAGCGCCTCGTTATCACGCAGGGAAACCTGTAGCCAGAGACGTTCCAGTGTTGCTGTGTCGAGCTTGGCCAGGCAGATCGCCACATAGACCATCGTGCTCAGGAGCACCGGTTTGAAAACATCGATCAGAAGATGCGCTTTGGCGTAGGCAACCAGAAACAGGCACAGCCATATGGAAGCGGCTATCGCCAGCCCCTGCAAACTGCGATACCAGCTCCATTTGTTGAAAAGCAGCGCGGATAGCATCCAGAAAATCACCAGCACGATACCTGACACAAGCTCACTGAGCTGGAATAAACCGCCCTGGCGGAGGGTCTGGGTGCCTAACGCCTGGATCACAACGCCGGGCAGAACCTTGTGTATCGGCGTTGCCAGATTGTCACCGAGCTCAATGGCAGTTGAGCCGATCATGATGTCCTTGCCCTTCAGTTTGCGCGGGGGCACCTTGTCATTCAGCACGTCGATCAGGCTGATATAGTCGAATGACTGTGGCGAAATGCTGTAGTCGATCCAGGTTGCCGTGTCGGACTGATTGGCCAGTGCGTTCCAGACGCCAGGATAGAAAGCGCCGTCCCAGCTGAAACCGGCGGACAGAAAGCGGACCAGGCCGTCAGAATCGGGGTACATGTTGACGGAGACCAGCTCGGCATTGCGGGCAAGCGCCGGCATCGGCTGCCGCAACATCAGTTCGGTATCATTCTGGGAACGACGTTGAACGAATACCGGCAACTTGACCGGTACGCTGGGGGGCAGGGCGTTGATGGCGTTTGCCAAGCGGGCATCATCTGCCGGGTTTGAGCGCGCGCTGAAATCCACATCGATCATCAGCGAGCGGATACCTGCGTCGCCCAGCGCTGCAATAGCACGAGCGTAGACGTCGCGGGGCCACGGCCAGCGCCCGATCGTATCAATACTGGAGGAATCAATCTCTACAATAACCAGGTCGCTTGGGACCTCACTCATAATAACCGCAATGATGCGGTCGCGGATGCCCGCCTCCGGGCGATCCAGGTTGCCGGTCCAGGACAGCAACAGGTAAAAGCTCCCCGCGAGGATGATAGCCAGCAGCGTTTTACCTGAGTGATTGGCACTAAAGCGTTTTAACATGCCCGCTCTGGGTGCTTGAGGAACCCGTATTAGTCATCGTGCTTGTCGTGACCTTTGCCTTTTCCTTTGTCATGACCAAAGCCGTATGCGTTGCCGTTATTGGTTTTGTCTTTTTTATCTTTTTTGTCTTTGCCGCTGCCGTCACCGCCGAAGTCCATATCGTCGTCGGAGCCGTCATCACCCCCGCCATTACCGATACTGTCGCCGCCGTTTCCAGTGTTACCGCCATTGTCGGTGTTGCCACCGCCGTTGCCGGTACTGCCACCGCCACCGCCGTTACCACCGCCTGAATTAGCATTGCCTGCGTTGCCACCGTCATCGCTGCCCGGGCTGCCACCATTGTCACCGGCGGTATCCGCTTCGACCTGCTGCTGGGTGGCGACTTCCGTCATGGTGTCCAGGGCAGAGCTGAAATCGTTGGCGGCTGCGTTGCCCTCTACCACTTCGCCCGGGGCTGCGGCAGCAGGCATGCCTTCACTGCGGCTTGAGGTCTTTGAAGGAGTTTGCTTGAACGACTTTACGCCGGCCTGGGAAGCACCTGCACCGGCGATCTCTCCCGGTGCCAGCATCTGGGTTTCACCGGACGCCAGATCCTCTATTTCCAGCGAACCCTCGGTCAGCGTGACCAGGCTGGAGGTATCATTGGACACAATGACAAAACGCGTTCCTTTAACGGTGGAGACCAGAAAGGGCGTTTCAACACTGAACTGATCCGGTTGCCGCTCGATGGTGTAGAACACAGTGCCAAACCACTGCTTGATCCGGGTGACCAGACCTTTCGGTTCACGATTGCTGGCTTTCAGGGAGATCTGCGACCCGCTTTTCAATTCAAATTTGGAGCCTGACTGCACCAGCACGGCTTCCGAATTGGCGGAGGTCTTGATGTCTGCCGGCGCAGGCAGAACCATGCCCGCGCTAACGGTTTGCCAGCTATCACCCGGATTGACACGGAACTGTACGGTGCCCGAAAGTGATTCAACGCGAACCGGTTCGTCAGCAAGAGTCGCCGCACTGATGAGCATCATGGCTGCGAATGCGAGCCCCAAAAGTGCTTTACTGCCAACAATGTATCTCATCATGTGATGGACTCCAGGAACGCCGGTGCTCAATTTTTCGTTTTTCAAACAAATTTTAACAACGTTACCGGCACTATGCCGCTAGTCTGACACCATAATAAACCGCCACGTGACGAGTTCCATGCGTTTAAACGTTATTTATTGTGTCTGCCTGATGTGGGCACTTATCGGCACGGCAGAGGCCGCCACTCGCCTGGATACCGTCATTGGCGCGGTCGTTTTTGAGGGGGTCACGGCGTTCAGTGCGAATCGTCTTTTGCCCTTGTATGAGGACAGTCTGGGCGAGTTTCCAGACGCCGCAAAAAGAGACGCCATCCGCCTGCGCGTTATTGCATTCTATACCGACCAGGGCTACCTCGAACCCGAGGTTACCGTGTCCCTGCACCCTGAAGCGGAGCAGATCCTGCGTGTTCAGGTCACGGAGCCATTTATCGATACCCTGCATGTTACGGGTGGTTCCGAGGAGCAGCGCAAAGCCGTGCGTCGCCAGGCTGAGCCGGTGATCGGCCGGGGGCCGGTATCGACAGCTGATATCGACCGCTTTGCCCGCGCCATCGAAAGCGCCACCGGCATGGGGCTGACGACCACCGTCGGTCCGGGTGCTTTGGGGCCAGCGGGTTATCAGCTCAACGTTGAGGTTGCCAGCCGGGTAGAAGGGGAACTGACCTACAGTGCTGAGGGCAGCCAGCGCCTGGGGCAACATCTGGTGGGCGCAAGTGTAAGAGTTTACGGCCCTGCTGAAGCCATTGGCGAGATGTACCTTTCGGCATTGCACACGGTTGATTCAGCTGGATATCGCAATGTGGACGGGGGGATCAGCCTGCCGCTATCAACCCGCAATGTGCTTTATGTGGATATCAGTTCAGCCCGGGCCGTGCCGCAGGATGAGACGACCAGCCCCAGTACGGTATACCGCCGCATGTGGTCCCGCATCCTGTGGAATCACGACCTGTTGTCGCAGGATGGGCTCGAAATGTCCTTCAATGGCGCGCTGATTTTGCGCGACTACACGCGGGAACGTGGCGATATCACCGAGATCGACGAGGCGCTGCGAATTGGTGAGTTGGGCGTGCGCACCTATTTGCGGGGGAATGGTCGAACGTCACGCATTGCGCTAAACGGACGCGCTGGTCTTGAGATTATGGGGGCCGCCCGGACCGGGGTGGATGCCGATGACGGCATTGATCTGGAGTTCCAGTATCTGGAGGCGGAATATACGCTCTGGCAGAATTTGCCTGCCGATTTCTCGCTGCGCTGGGATCTGGCCGGTCAGTATTCAGAGGATAATCTCCCTTATTCCCAGCGTTTCTCCATTGGCGGTAGTCAGTTTGCCAAGGCTTATGAGCCTGGCGAGTTCAGTGGGGATTCCGGTGCCGGGACTAAACTGGAACTGCGCAGGGGATTCAACACGACCCGCTATTTTGGAAGTGTCCGATGGGTGCCCTATCTTTACTACGGGGTTGCCGCTGCCTGGGAAAATGAAACGGATGACAGCGCTTCCGCTGCGGCCTCGGGGGTGGGGTTGCGGATGCTGACGAATCGCGCCGTCGCCTACCTCGAATTTGGCAAGCCATTGACTGTGGATTCCGAATACCGGGATGACAATCCACGGCTGACCGGGCGACTGACCCTGCAGTTCTGAGCCGTGCCCGGGGTCACGATTGAAGGCGCTGCCGTCAGCTTATGACGCCTTCAATCGTGCTGCAAAGCGGCGGTCAGAATTCGACCGTCACACCTCCCAGCAGACCCAGCTCGCTGTCATACAGATCGGCTTCAGCGAAGAGCTTGACGTTTTCCTGGATCGCATAGCGACCGGTGCCGGTCAGGCCAACGTAATCCAGATCGCCGGTGATCACCCGGGCACTGGCGCCCAGTTCCAGTTTCTCGTTCAGCTGATGCCGAAGGCCGCCGCGAAGACCCAGTGCGGTGTCGTCAACGTCGCCGTGATGGTGGTTGTGATCGTATTCCTGGTATTCCGCCGTCACGCCGCCCCACACATCAGTCTTTGCGTCCAGCCCGTGACGGTAGCCGCCGCCGATGTGCATCGCGGTGAGATCAATGTCATCTTCAAGGTATTTAAGACCACCGAAGGCGAAGAAGTGCTCGTCGAGGGCAAAGGAGCCACGGCCAACAACGCCAAGGTAGTCTTGGGAATCGAAATTGGGATAGAGCGCCAGACCACCTTCGAGGTAGTTATAGCTGAGCCCTTCTGCGGCAGCGAAAGTGGGTACCAAAGCGGCAGCCGCCACTAAACCCTGAAATGTTTTTTTCATATAATGCCTTCTTGGTTGTTCTTGAAATCACTGGACCGGCGTGATGCTGGCCTCAGGTTACCGGCACGTTACCAAGACACCAGATGAATGTGGCGTTACCAAGAGTTCAGGGAGCCTGCATCAAGTTTTGAAAACCTCACAACACGCGCAGCCGATACGCTGCAAGCACCCGACCTTGTCAACAAAAGGAACAAACCATGGCCTGCTGGCTGGTAAAGAGTGAACCGTCTGAATGCAGCATCGATGATTTCGTCGCGGCGCCGGACAGGACCATTCCATGGGACGGCGTGCGGAACTATCAGGCGCGCAACTTTATGGCACAGATGGCGGTCGGGGACGCGGTGATGGTGTATCACTCAAGCTGTCAGCATATCGGCGTGGCGGGCATTGTCAGAGTGGTGCGGGCGGCCTACCCGGACCCGACCCAGTTCAATAGTGAGTCGCCGTATCACGACCCCAAAAGCACGCCCGAAAAACCCAGGTGGCAAGCCGTTGATCTGCAGTTCGAGCGCAAGCTACCCGAGTTGATACCGCTGCAGGCGATCAAGGCGGCGCCGGCGCTATCGGACTTCCCGCTGGTGCGTCGTGGAATGCGTTTGTCGGTGATGCCGGTTACCCAGGCGCAGTGGCAGGCGATTCTGGCGCTGGGTTGAGCTTCGCTGCATTCGCACTGTCAGGGATGGTACCCGCCGGTATGTTTTTCCAGCCATTTCAATGTCCGGTTTGCGACGCTGTCCCAGCCGGGCTCACCCAGCAACCAGTGGGCATGCTCCGGGTACTCCCAGTATTCCAGTCGTGAGTCGTACCACTTGGCCATATTGCGGCTGACGCTGACCGGGACAATGCGGTCTTCCTGGCCGGCAATCGACAGCATCGGGCAACTGATAACCTCTTTATCGACGGTGTTGGTCTTCATCAGATTCAGTGGCCCGAACGCGACTTCATACACCACTCTTCCGGATTCATACACCAGGCCGTCAAGCACAGGTTGCTGCCGGTTCGCGGGCATTTTGTTGAGCACCAGATAGCGTGCCTCCGCATCGCTAAGCCGGAAAGGCTGACGCCGCAGGTTGGGGTGCAGAAAATGGCGATAAATACCGGGCACCGCCACTGGGCGCAGCGGAAACACCGCGCCGGGCGCCGCGCTATTGAGCAGAACCGCAGCCGCCAGAGGCACTTCGGTTGCCAGTTTCTGGGCAATCAGTCCGCCCAGGGAATGGCCGATCACAATGGGCGGTCGGGGCAGGGTTTCGATCACCGCACGGGCCGTGGCGACATAGTCGTGCAGCCGGGTTTTGCCGAGCAGGTTGAGGGTTCTGCGATCCGGGTCAGGGCGATGGCCCGGCAGGCGGATCGCAAGGCAGTGGTAACCGGCCGTGTCCAGCAGACGATGCCAGTGACGCCACACCGAGGGCTGGCACCACATGCCGTGTATCATCACGATGGTTGGTCGCGCAGGGTTTGAGGGCATATTGGACTCGCTCATCAGGCGCTCAATTCGGGTTGCGCTGATGGCTGTTGATCGCTTCGCGCGGGCTGGCGGAAGTGCTTGTAGCGCCCCGGCATGCCCTCCGGCGCTTTGCCGATATCAATGCCCGCCTGTTTCAGCCCCTCAGCCAGTTCCTTTCTGAACAGGTGATAGTCCACTTCCGTGGAATGCCGGCTGCCCTTGTCAAAATCCAGGTGCGGATGGTTGATCTCGTGGTCGATTGCCGCCGGCATATTGGCGGGCCGTTGATAGAAACCCAGTATCTCCTGACAGGCGAGTTTCGCCTGATAGTCTGCCAGCGGCCAGATGCAACCAAGCGGCTGAAACAGGCCGATAAAATACAGGTTGTCGTAATCCGCGTGCATCATCTTGCGATACAACGGCACCCGCTCGGCATGCTGAAAATCAATAAGTGACGGGTCAAAAAACGGAAAGGAAATCCAGAACCCGGTGCAGGCGACAATCATGTCGAACGCTTCCGTCCGACCGTCAGCAAACGCTACTGATTGGCCGTTGAGAGCCTGAATGGCCGGTCGCGGTTTTACCCGGCCATGACGAATAAAGTCCAGCAGGTCCGAATTGAGCGACGGATGATGACTCAAAACCGGCGTTGTGGGTTTGGGCAACCCGTAGGCTTTTGCATAGTCGCCCTGCAGCAACCGCAGCAGGTGGGTGAACAGGAATTGGCGCACTTTGCCCGGCAGCCATGAATTGCGTGCGCTCAGTACATCGGACGGCATGCCGAACATGAACTTGGGCAGAAACCATTGGGGGCTGCGGACGCTCAGGGCAACCTTGTCGGCCAAACGGGCCGCTTCCACAGCCACATCACATGCCGAATTGCCCGCGCCGATCACCAGCACCCGCTTGCCACGCCAGCTGTCATCCACGCCCTTGAAGTCGTGAGAGTGCATGAAAGTGCCGGTGAATTCGCCGGGGTATTCGGGATACTTGGGGTTCCAGTGATGGCCGTTGGCGACCATAAGATGGCTGAAGCTGGCTGTTCCGTCCTTGCCCTGTTCGTCGGTGTACTGCACCTCCCACTGGCCCTCTTCTGTGCGGGTGACCTGCTTTACGGTGTGACCGAACCGGATCTTGTCCATCACACCGAAGTGCCGCGCGTAGCTTTCGAAATAGGCCTGTAATTGCTTGTGGTTCGGGTAGGCGGGATAGTCTGCCGGCATGGGAAAGTCTTCGTATTCAGACCAGACTTTCGAGCTGATGATATGGGTGTTTTCGTAAACGCTTGAATGGCCGGTGCTGGAATTGAACACCCAGTTGCCGCCCACCTTGTCGTTCTTTTCAAACACGGTAACGGGAATGCCGGATTCAATGCAGTTTTTGGCCGCAGTGAGCCCGCTCGGGCCTGCGCCGATAACGCAGACGTGCTGTTGTGAAGATGACATGGAAGTCTGTCCTGTCGGTTATTGTTGTTATGAAAAGCTCATCGCAGTTTAGAAGAAAAATCGTAACCAGGTGACGGCCAAGCCTGATTTATTCACCGCCAATTGGCTGAACCGGGCAGTGAAATTCTTCCACCACGGTGCCGTCATCCACGCTTTCGAGATGCACGTTGAAGCCCCACATACGGTGAACGTGACGCAGGACTTCGTGGGTGCTGTCGCCCATCGGCACATTGTCCACCGGCACGTGACGCAGGGTCAGTGAGCGATCGCCCCGCACATCCACGTTCCACACCTGAATGTTGGGTTCGCGGAAGCTGAGGTTGTACTGACGAGCGAGTTTTTCCCGCAATTCCCGATAGCCCGGATCGTTGTGAATGGCGGTTACCCGGTAGACGTCTTCGTCCTCGTTATCGCGGATCGCAAACAGCTTCAGGTCGCGCATGACCTTGGGCGACAGGAACTGCAGAATAAAGCTCTCGTCCTTAAAGTTCTTCATGGCGAAATGCAGGGTTTCGATCCAGTCAGTGCCGGCATAATCCGGGAACCATTCCCGGTCTTCATCGGTCGGGCTTTCGCAGATCCGGCGCAGGTCAGTGTAGATCGAAAAACCCAGCGTGTACGGGTTAATGCCCGAATACCAGGGGCTGTCGAAGGGCGGTTGGTAGATGACGGCGGTATGGCTTTGCAGCAGCTCGAGCATAAAACCGTCTGTTACCAGTTTCTTCTCATACAGCCGGTGAATCAGGGTGTAATGCCAGAAACTGGCCCAGCCTTCGTTCATGACCTGGGTCTGGCGTTGGGGATAAAAATACTGGGCGAGCTTGCGCACGATGCGGATGATTTCCCGTTGCCAGGTTTCCAGCAAGGGCGCATTTTTCTCGATGAAGTAGAGCAGGTTCTCCTGCGGCTCATCAGGGTAGCGTTCCCGCATGCGGGAACGGGCGTCGTCATCAGCTTCATTGCGGGGGATCGTGCGCCACAGATCGTTGAGCTGGCGTTGCAGGTATTCCTCGCGGTCTTTCTGGCGCCGCTGTTCTTCTGCGGCTGAAATCGGAGAAGGGCGCTTGTAGCGATCAACGCCGTAGTTCATCAACGCATGACAGGAATCGAGGATGGATTCCACCGCATCCACCCCGTGGCGCTCCTCGCACTCGGCAATGAAGTTCCGCGCGAACACCAGATAATCGATGATCGCGCTGGCATCGGTCCAGGTGCGGAACAGGTAATTGCCCTTGAAGAAGGAGTTGTGGCCGTAGGACGCATGGGCGATCACCAGCGCCTGCATCGGCAGGGTGTTTTCCTCCATCAGGTAGGCGATGCAGGGATTCGAATTGATGACGATCTCGTAGGCAAGGCCCATCTGCCCGCGCTGGTAGCCTTTGGACGTATTGAGAAACTGCTTGCCGAACGACCAGTGGTTATAGCCGACCGGCATGCCGACGGAGCTGTAGGCATCCATCATCTGCTCGGAACTGATGACCTCGATCTGGTTGGGGTAGGTGTCCAGCCCGAACTCTTCCGCGCATTTGGCAATCTCCTCCTGATAGCGGCGGATAAGATCAAAGGTCCATTCCGATCCGGTTGAGATCGGCTCGGTCTGGGTGGTGGGCTTGTCGATAGTATCGTCGGTCATGCGGCTTTCCTCTCAAACAACTGGCGGAACACCGGATAGATATCACTGGGGTCCGAAATCTGCTGCATGGCAAAGTTGTTCGGGTCCTGGGCGAGAATCTTCTCGTACTCGTACCACAGCATCTGGTGATCCTGAGGCGTAATCTCCACATAGGAGTAATACTGCACCAGCGGCAATATCTGCTCCGCCAGAATCTTGCTGCAGATGGGCGAGTCATCGTTCCAGTTGTCGCCATCCGATGCCTGTGCGGCATAGATGTTCCATTCCGACGGCGAATAGCGGGCATCCACAATCTGCTTCATCAGTTTGAGCGCGCTGGAGACAATCGTGCCGCCGGTTTCGCGGGAGTAGAAAAACTCTTCCTCGTCCACTTCCTTGGCGCTGGTGTGGTGGCGAATAAACACCACCTCGATCCGCTTGTAGTTCTTCTTCAGGAACAGGTACAGCAGAATGAAAAAACGCTTGGCGATGTCCTTGTGCACCTGGGTCATCGAGCCGGAAACGTCCATCAGGCAGAACATCACCGCGCTGGTGGCGGGCTGGGGTTTCTTGATGTGCTGGCGGTAGCGCAGGTCGATTTCATCGATCCACGGGATGCGGCGAATGTTGTTTTTCAGCCGGTCGATCTCAGACTCCAACGCTGCAATCTGATCCTTGTGGCTGAATGCAGGGTCCGTCTCCTCCGGCAGCGCCTTGAGTTCGGCAAGCTGGGCTTCCAGTTCGCGGATCTTGCGTTTGCGGGCACCGCCCAACCCCAGCCTGCGTGCGTGAGCACCCCGTAGCGAGCGCACCACATCCAGCTTGGCGGGAATCCCCTGGGACGAGAACCCGGCCCGCTGGTATTTGAACGATTCGGTATCTTTCAGCTTCTTGCGGGCAAGGTTGGGCAGCTCGAGGTCATCGAACAGAAAATCAAGGAATTCTTCCTGGGTGATCTGGAAGGCGAACTCGTCCATGCCTTCGCCATCGGGGCTGGCTTTTCCCTGACCCTGGCCCCCTTCGCCGCCCTGGGGTTTGGGCAGGGTATCGCCAGTGACAAAGTCCTTGTTGCCCGGATGCACCATTTCACGGTTGCCGCCGGAACCATGGTGAAAAATCGGCTCCTGAATATCCCGCGACGGAATACTCACGCTTTCGCCCCGCTCAATATCGGTGATGGAGCGTTTCTGAACAGCCTCTGATACGGCTTTCTTGATGTGATGACGGTAGCGCCGCAAAAAGCGTTCGCGATTCACGGTGCTTTTGTTTTTGCCGTTGAGACGGCGATCAATGATATGCGTCATCCCCATACGAAACCCCGATGTAGTGGGGGTTGTTCCGAGCCTGCGATTGGCTGCGTGGGTTGCTGCGCGGCCTGCACCTCACATGCTCATGAACACCCCGGACGTCCGAAGTTAAACCGGGTGGTCGTCACCCTGTTTTCAAGTAGTCGATCCAGATAAACGTGCACTGAATCGTGAGCCGTTACTGGGACTTCCTGACCCGCAGATACCACTCGGCCAGCAGGCGCACCTGCTTTTCGGTATAGCCGCGATCAACCATCCGCTCGACGAACTGCTTGTGCTTGTTCTGGTCTTCCTGCGAGGCCTTCGGGTTGAACGAGATCACCGGCAGCAGGTCTTCGGTGTTCGAGAACATCTTCTTCTCGATCACGCTGCGCAGTTTCTCGTAGCTGAGCCATGAGGGGTTTTGCCCCTGGTTGTTGGCCCGTGCCCGCAGGACGAAGTTGACCACCTCGTTACGGAAATCCTTGGGATTGCTGATGCCGGCCGGCTTCTCGATTTTCTCCAGCTCGTCATTGATAGCCGAGCGGTTGAGAATCTCGCCGGTTTCAGGGTCGCGGTATTCCTGATCCTGAATCCAGAAGTCGGCATAGGTGACGTAACGATCGAACAGGTTCTGGCCATACTCGCTGTAGCTTTCGAGATAAGCAGTCTGGATTTCCTTGCCGATAAACTCGACGTAGTGGGGCGCCAGGTACTCCTTGATGAAACGCAGGTAGCGCTCCTGAACCTCGGCGGGGTATTGCTCCTGTTCAATCTGCTTTTCCAGCACATACAGCAGGTGCACCGGGTTGGCGGCCACTTCGGTGGTATCGAAGTTGAATACCTTGGACAGGATCTTGAACGCAAAGCGGGTCGAGAGCCCGTCCATCCCTTCGTTCACGCCGGCGGAATCCCGGTATTCCTGAATCGACTTGGCTTTGGGGTCGGTATCCTTGATGTTCTGACCGTCGTAGACCCGCATCTTGGAGAAGATGCTGGAGTTTTCCGGCTCTTTCAGCCGCGACAGAATCGAGAACTGCGACAGCATGTCCAGCGTATCCGGTGCGCAGGGGGCGCCGTGCAGCGAACTGTGTCTCAGCAGCTTGCGGTAGATGTCGATCTCCTCGCTGACTCGCACGCAATAGGGCACCTTGACGATATACACCCTGTCGAGGAAGGCCTCGTTGTGCTTGTTGTTGCGGAAAGTCTGCCATTCCGACTCGTTGGAGTGGGCCAGAATGATGCCGTCAAACGGCACCGAACCCATGCCTTCGGTGGTGTTGTAGTTACCTTCCTGAGTCGCGGTCAGTAATGGATGCAGCACCTTGATTGGCGCTTTGAACATCTCGACAAACTCCATCAGGCCCTGATTCGCCTTGCTCAGCCCGCCGGAGAAACTGTAGGCATCCGGATCATCCTGGGAATACTCTTCCAGCATGCGGATATTGACCTTGCCCACCAGGGCCGAAATATCCTGGTTGTTGTCGTCACCGGGTTCAGTCTTGGATATGCCGATCTGGTCAAGCACCGAGGGATAGCGCTTCACCACACGGAACTGGCTGATATCGCCGCCGTATTCATGCAGTCGTTTCACCGCCCAGGGTGACATGATGGGCTTGAGGTAACGGGTGGGAATGCCGTATTCCTCCAGCAGAATGGCGCCGTCTTCACCCGGGTCAAACAGACCCAGCGGCGACTCATTTACCGGCGAACCTTTGATGGCGTAAAAGGGCACCTTCTGCATGAGGTACTTGAGCTTTTCGGCAAGGGATGACTTACCGCCGCCGACCGGGCCCAGCAAGTAGAGGATCTGTTTCTTTTCTTCGAGGCCCTGGGCCGCGTGGCGGAAGAAGGAGACGATGTTTTCCACGGCTTCTTCCATGCCGTAGAACTCGGAAAATTCGGGATAACGCTTGATGACTTTGTTGGAAAAAATACGGGACTGGCGTGAATCGCGGGATGTATCAATCAGTTCCGGCTCGCCGATGGCCATTAACATCCGCTCGGCCGCAGTGGCATAGGCCGATGGATCTTGCTTGCAGATCTCCAGGTATTCCTCAAGAGAGCATTCTTCTTCCTGAGTGGAATCATACCGGTTCTTGAAATGCTGCAGTATGCTCATAGTCGCCCCTCGCTCGCATTGTGATATGCCAGATTACACGTTCAAAATTCCTCGATGCGCTTCAATCAGGATCGCCTGATCACCGGCGTTCCAATTATTGTTGGATGAGTGGGAGTTGGGCCCGTCCTGCACGGAATTCGCCGGTGTCGGAACCCCGGTCAGGCGGATGTTCTAATTTACGACTCTAATTTCAGCTTAGTTTACTTTTTAACGTTGGACACTGAATCCAGATAATTGTTTCCCGATAAAATGGTTAACTTTTGTACGCCATTGGTTGCCGTTGAATCCGCTCAAAAACGTGTCATCCTGTCAGCAATTACGCCTTGCGCGCCGGGTACCGGCAACCGCAACTGAATTGGCAGGGCAGTCGTCCTTTTTGGGCTTGCCTTCGTATGGGTGTCGCATAAACTCAATAGAACGTTCGGGCCCGCCTGCATCCGGTTGCCCTGTATTGAATGCAACTATCGCACCCGTTTTAAAACTTACAAAAGGAGTGGTCGTGAACCTTCTTTCGCACATCCGCCGGTTTATCCCTGTTTTGCTGATGACATTCACCGTGCCTGCACTGGCTGCCGACCCTGTGGTGGTCTCATCGAAAATTGATACGGAAGGCTCGGTGCTGGGGCAGATGATTCTGCAACGGCTGGAGGGCGCCGGCATCCCGGTTGAGAACAAAATCCAGCTGGGTGGCACCAGTATTGTGCGCAGTGCCATTACAGCGGGCGAAATCGATATCTATCCGGAATACACCGGCAACGCGGCCTTTTTCTTTGACGAAGCCGACAGCCCGGTATGGAAAGATGCAGGCAAAGCCTACGAACGCGCAGCCGAGCTTGATTACGACGCCAACAAGATCGTCTGGCTGACGCCGGCCGATGCCAACAACACCTGGGCGATGAGCGTCCGTGGCGATCTGGCGCGGGAACACAACCTGAACACGCTGGATGATCTGGCCAAGTACATCAACGACGGCGGCGATTTCAAGTTTGCGGCCAGTTCAGAATTTGTCGAATCAGCCAGCGCGCTGCCGGCGTTCCAGGAAGCCTACGGCTTCAAACTCAACTCCGGCCAGCTGCTGACCCTCTCCGGCGGCAACACAGCGGCTACCCTGCGCGCAGCGGCTCTCAACAATAACGACGTCAATGGCGCCATGACCTACGGCACTGACGGCGGGCTCAACGCGCTGGATCTCAAGGTAATGGAAGATACCCGCGGCGTTCAGCCGGTTTATCAGCCAGCACCGATCATTCGCGAATCCGTGCTCAAGGCCTATCCCGAGATCAAGGACCTGTTGAAGCCGGTGTTCGAGGCGCTTGATCTGGAAACCCTGCAGCGCCTTAACGGCGAAGTGGCCGTGAACGGGGCCCCTGCAGCGCAAGTGGCCAAAAAATTCCTGGATAGCGTCGCTCAGGATTAAAGTTTGCCCCGCAAGTTTGCCTGGCCTGGAAAGGCGATACGCAGAAAGGTGATCCGCAATACGGTGATGCCAAACAAGGTCATCCCGCTTCTCAGTGTGATCGCCATTGCTTTGGTGTGGTGGCTGGATTTTGGTGTCATCCAGCCAAACCGCATTGTGCCCGGCACCGGTTACGGTCTTGCCGGTGCGATAGGTGGAATGAACGCAGCGCTGCTGACCTTTGGCCTGCTGTGCGTCGCCATCCTCAGCGTTTCGCCCTTCCGGGGCCGGTTCTATGTGCTGGTGGGCCTGCTGGGACTTGGGCTGGCCACACTGCCTTTGCTGCTTGAACTCTTCGCCGCCCGCCACCTTCCGGCCGATGCGCCTTATGCCCGCTCGTCTGTTGGGGCGGCTTTCTGGACGCTGCTCTTCCTGCTGTCGCTGATGCTGGTGGAAGTCTTCGGCCGGCTGAAAACCGCCCGCGGCCTGCAAGCCGCCATGTGGTTACTGGTGCTGGGCGCCTGGCTGGTGACGTTCCGCGACGACGGACTTGAAAGCCTGTCGCTGGTGCGGGAATTCAATACCCGGCCAGACGAATTCTGGAGGGCGCTGCGCATCCATCTGGCGCTGGCCGGCGGGGCCGTGGGCATAAGCCTGCTGTTCGCACTGTGGCTGGCGGTTTCCATGATTCGCCGCCCCGCCTGGCAACGGCCGATGCTGGGGATGGTGAGCTTTCTGCAGACCATTCCCAGCCTGGCACTGTTCGGACTGCTCATTGCACCCCTGAGCGCCTTGACCGCAGCCTTCCCGGTTCTGAAAACGCTGGGCATTCACGGTATCGGCTGGGCACCCGCTGTGCTCGCATTGATCGCTTACAGCCTGCTGCCAATGGTGCGCAATACCTTTGTCGCGCTCACTGAAGTGCCCGAGTCGGTGGTAGACGCAGGGCGGGGCATGGGCATGACCGAGCGCCAGCTGTTCATGCGGGTCAAATTACCGCTGGCTTTGCCGGTGATTATTGAAGGCGTGCGCATCACCACCATTCAGGCCATCGGGCTTACGGCAGTTGCCGCATTGATCGGCGCCGGCGGTTTCGGCACCTTTATCTTTCAGGGGCTGGGCCAGGCCGCGATGGACCTGGTATTGCTGGGCGCGTTGCCGACGATTTTGCTGGCGCTCGCGGCCGATGCCCTGTTCTCGATGCTGGGCGCCAGTCTCAAATTCATGCCGGCCAGTCGGGAAACCACTGCCTGACGCAAAAGGAAGCAGACCGGATGATCGAACTCAAAAGTGTCACCCGACGATTCGGCAATATCACCGCCGTTGATCATATCGACCTGACCATCGAAACCGGCGAAGTGTGCGTGCTGGTCGGCAGCTCCGGCTGCGGCAAATCCACCACGCTGCGGATGATCAACCGCCTGCTGCCCCACAGCAGCGGCGATATCCGGGTAGACGGGGAAGACATCAACGACATGGATGCCCAGAAACTGCGCCTCAATATGGGCTACGTGATACAGGGCACCGGGTTGTTCCCCCACTGGACCGTCGCCCGCAATATCGGCCTGGTGCCGGACCTGCTCAAATGGCCACGGGAGAAAATCGACGCCCGGGTACACGAACTGCTCACCCTGCTGGACCTTGATCCGCAAACTTACAGTAATCAGTATCCGCATCAGTTGTCCGGCGGTCAGGCCCAGCGGGTCGGCGTCGCGCGGGCACTGGCGGCCGATCCCAATATCCTGCTGATGGACGAACCCTTTGGCGCGCTGGATGCCATCACCCGCGAGAACCTGCAGCTTGAGATGCTGCGCATCCAGCGGCAGGTGCGCAAGACCACCGTATTTGTCACCCACGATATCGACGAAGCCCTGCGCCTGGCGACCCGCATTGCGGTTATGGATCAGGGGCGCATCATCCAGCACGACACGCCGGAAAACATCCTGCGCCGACCAGCGTCCGATTTTGTTGAAAACCTCGTGGGCAAACAGGACCGGGGCCTCAAACTGATGGGCCTGCGCCCGGTGCGCGACCTGATGACACCCCACGAACTCCCGCGCCCCGCCGAACCGGGTGCAGACGGCCTTAACGAGGAAGACAGCCTGCGACTGGCGCTGTCGGTCATGCTCTGGCAAGACCTGCCACAAGTCGCGGTATTCAACACCAACGGCGAAGAAACCGGCGTACTGAGTCGGGAGATTCTCATGCAGGGCGGTGCCTGATGCGCGTCTGGTTATCGCCAATAGTGCTCATCACCGCACTCATCGGCTTGTGTCTGGCCATGCCCCTGCTGGAACCCGTATTCCAGTGGGTGCAGCCCGATAAACAAAGCGTGATCTACCAGCGCGAGAGCTTTCTGTTTCTGCTGCAGAACCACGTGATGCTGGTGTTGATATCCGCCACCATCGGCACCCTTACAGCAGTGGCTGGCGGCATCTTTGTAACCCGCAAAGCAGGGCGTGACTTCCTGCCACTGGTCAGCCAGATCGCCTCCATCGGCCAGACCTTCCCGCCCGTTGCCGTGCTGGCGCTGGCGGTACCGGTTGTCGGCTTTGGCGAAGGGCCCACGCTGGTCGCGCTGGTGCTTTACGGCCTGTTGCCCATCCTGCGCAACACCCTGGTTGGCCTCAACGGCATCAATCCCGCAGTACGCGAAGCCGCGCAAGGCATGGGCATGTCACCCCTGCAAGTGCTCGTGCGGGTCGAGCTCCCGCTGGCTGGTCGCATCATCCTCGCTGGCATCCGCACATCGGTCACCATCAACATCGCCACCGCTGCCATCGGCTCCACCATCGGCGCCCGCACGCTGGGCGATCCGGTTATTGCAGGGCTGGTCAACGGCAACACCGCCTATGTACTACAAGGCGCCATACTGATCGGCTTGCTGGCACTGGCGACGGACAGCTTGTTTGAGGCCTTTGAACGTACCTGGGATCAGCGTTTTTCGCCGCAGGCGGCGGGGGCTTGATGAACCGGTTGGGTCAGCGATGATAGAGCTCAAGCGCCCACACGATCTGGCCCGCCTGCGTCGTCTCGCCCTCGCGGCTCAAGGCTTGTTGCAGGCCAAACCCTTTGGGAGTGGCTTGGCCGGCTGTCGGCAAGCAATTAATCACATCGGTTACGTGCAGATCGACACCATCTCCGTTGTCGAGCGCGCGCATCATCATGTGTTGCACACCCGAGTGCCGCAATTCGACCCCGCCATGACCAACCAGATGCTGGTCGATGGCGACATCTTCGAATATTGGTCCCACGCAGCCGCCTTTCTGCCGATGGCTGATTTCCGCTTCTCCTTACCCTACAAGCAGACAATCAAAAGCGGCCAGACCCACTGGTTCAGAAATCCGGACAAGCAACTCATGGGCGAACTGCTGGCGCGCATACGCACCGATGGCCCCCTCCGCTCCCGTGATCTCGAAACCAACAGAACAAAGAGCGCAGGCTGGTGGGACTGGAAGCCCGCCAAAAAAGCCCTCGAGCAGCTCTACATGCAAGGCGACCTGATGGTCAGTGACCGCACAGGCTTCCAGAAAACCTACGACCTGACCGAGCGCGTACTGCCGTCGCACGTCGATACCACAACGCCCACCACCGACGAGTTTGCCGCGCACCTGATAGACCAGCAATTACGCTGCCACGGCGTGGCCTCACTCAAGGGCATCACCTACCTGCGCCGCAATGCGGGGCTGCGCCAAGCAGTCAAAACCCTGGTAAACGAAAGCGTGGGGCAGGGTGCCTTAGAGCAGATCAAACTCAGCAGTGGCGAAGTCTTACTGGTAGAAGCGGGCGCACTTGAACGCCCCATGCCACGGGTGAGCAACCGCATGCTGATACTCTCCCCATTCGACAACAGCGTGATCCAACGCGAACGCCTAAAATCGCTTTTCCGTTACGACTACCAAATTGAATGCTACGTGCCCGCCGCCAAGCGCCAATACGGCTACTTTTGCCTGCCGCTACTCTACCGTGATCAGTTTGTTGGGCGGATGGACTGTAAAGCCCACAGAAAGGACCGGTTGTTGGAAATCAAGTCGCTCTATTTTGAACCACATACCTTTGATGACGACCAGATCGTGACGGCGTTTACAGAGGCCCTCAAAACGTTCAGTCAGTTCCAGGGGTGTGACCGGGTGAGTTTGACTGAGGCTTACCCCAAACCCATGGAGCAGCGCTTGCGCAGCCCGATTTCACATCAGTTTTAATTGCTGTTACGAGATAGATTTGCCCCCTCTTTTATCCCCCGCTATAACCTACATAAACGATAAGAAATTACCGCGCTTTAGGCGCTCAATCACGTCATTGAAATAGCCAGCGTAGGGAATGGTTGGTGGGGGTATGAAATGGATTTTTTAGTGCCTTTCCGAAAACCGCACTTTTCTCTTAACGCTTCGTTCCTTTTTTGTTTGGTGTTTGCTCGTCGTCTTGGTTTGAGCGGATGGCGGGGGCGTTTTGGTGATGCTTAGTTATTGCAATCATATAGCGCGCAGATGATTGCGGTGGCGGATTATGTTGAGTGTGATTAATACTTTGTTTTGTAGTGAATTTTTCGGTTATTTCGGGGGTGGTTGCGGGTAATGATGAAGCTGTCAGATTTACGCAATCATGCAGAGTGCTATCTAACCACTGTTATACGGCACCCAAACATCATCGTAAACTTCAGAATCTAACCAATTATATAAACCAGAAAGAAGAATTTATTCAGGGTTGAAAATACATGCAATACATAAAAAAGCTTAAGTTGATTAATTTCAAACGTTTCGAGAAACTTGAGTTGAAATTTGAACAAGGAATAAACACAATTATAGGGGACAATGAATCAGGGAAAAGTACCATTCTTCAGGCTATTGACTTGGTTTCGAGCGGCAACCGAAATAGAGTTGAATCATCTAGCATTGAATCACTACTAAACAAAGGTTCAGTCAAAAGTTATTTTCTTGGTGAGAAAACATTTGATAATTTACCCAAGATTCATATAGAAATTTTTCTAAATGATGAAAGTGATCCGGATTTGTATGGAAAACATAACACTGATGGTTTAAATGCAAGTGGCTTACATTTGGTTTGCGAGCCAAATGAAGAGTTGTCAGCGGAGATAAATGAGGTTCTCAAATCAGGTGAAAAGAATTTTCCCTATGAATTTTATATTGCAAGGTTTTTCACTTTTAATGGTGAGGCTTATTCAGGGTATCGTCAATTTTTAAAGACATTAACTATCGATAGTTCAAAGATAAATAGTGAATATGCAAATAGGGAATACATTAAAACAATCTATGATGCATCAATAGACTATTCAACTAGAATATCTTTAAAGAATGAATATCGGCAACAAAAAATTCAGTTTAGAGAAGAACACCTGAAAACGGTAAATAATTCACTTGGTGAATACGATTTTAGTGTGCGTTCAGGTTCAAAATCAAACCTAGAAACCGATATCACGCTAACGCAAAACGATATACCAATTGATGAGCGCGGAAAGGGCCAGCAGTGTTTTATAAAGACGGAATTTGCTCTTGCGAAAAAAACGGACAAGAAGAACATAGATATTCTTCTACTAGAAGAACCAGAAAATCACCTCAGCCACTTAAACATGAAGCGTTTGATCAATAAAATTTCTGCTTCACACCAAAATCAGATTATCCTTGCTACACACAACAGTTTAGTTAGCACGCGCCTTGATCTAAGAAAGTCCATACTTATTAATAGTTCAAGTGAAACGCCAATAAAACTAAAGGATGTTTCCGAACCAACTGCAAAGTTCTTTATGAAAGCACCAGATAATAACATTCTTGAGTTCGTCTTATCTGATAAGGTTATTTTAGTAGAAGGTGACGCTGAGTATATCTTGATGGATTCTCTTTATGCTAATGAAACTAAAAGGAGCCTTGAACAAGATTGTATTCACGTTATTTCAGTTGGTGGAACAAGCTTCAAAAGATACATGGAGTTAGGGAAAGTATTAGGTATAAAAACGGCAGTAATACGAGATAATGATCAAGATTACCAAAAAAACTGTGTTGAAAACTACAAAGACTTCACTTCTGACAATATTAAGGTTTTTTCTGATCAAGATAATTCTCGCTACACGTTTGAAGTATGCATTCACGCAGATAATGAAAAAGTATGTAATGAATTATTTTCCGGAGGCAACATAAAAAAAGCCTCCCTTGATTTTATGTTGGATAACAAGTCTGAATGTTCTTTTCGATTGGCAGATAAAAAATCAGATAAGCTAATCACACCGGAATATATTAAGCAGGCAATTACATGGATAAACGAGTAGTTTTTGCTGTTGCAGGGTCGGGAAAGACAACAAGCATTCTTGATAGAGTGGAAAGTGATAGTAAGTATCTTATTATCACTTACACAGATAACAACACCCAGCACTTAAAAAGCAAAATAATTCAGAAGCTTGGAAAAATACCCGATGGAGTACGGGTCTATAGCTACTTTACGTTTCTATATTCATTTTGCTATAGGCCACTTTGTGATTATGAAATAAAATGTAAAGGTATAAATTTCACCCAACCAATTCCGAAGTATGCTCAAAGAAAGAAAAAAAATACTTGGGATCATTATTTCGATAAAAATCGACGGCTTTTTTCAAGCCGAATCGCAAAATTACTTATTGAATTCAGTGTAATTCCAGAAGTTCTGGAAAGGATTGAAACATTTTTCGATGCTGTGTTCATCGATGAAATCCAAGATTTCGCAGCAAATGATTTTAACTTAGTTTGCCAACTTGCAAAAGCTAACGTAGACATAAAGCTCGTCGGGGACTTTTTTCAACACACTTTTGATACAAGTCGAGATGGCAACACTCAAAAAAATCTTCATAATTCATTTGATACATACTGCCAAAAATTGAGTAGCGCAGGATATACTGTTGACCTTGAGTCACTATCTCACAGCTATAGATGTGGCCCTACCATCTGCTCATTCGTCGAGGATAATATAGGAATATCAATTAAATCTCATCGTGATGATACTATGGAATTAAAGTTATTAGAGGACCAAGAAACAATCGAACAGGTTTTCTACAATGACTCAGTAGTAAAGCTATTTTACCAGAAAAGCAATTCATATCCTGGAAATACGGAAAATTGGGGAAATACTAAGGGGCTTGATCATTACCGAGATGTCTGTGTTGTTCTAAACCCTAATTCATTCAAATCATATGAAACTGGTCAACTCTCCTCTCTGGCCGCAACAACAAAAAATAAACTTTATGTTGCATGCACAAGGGCAAAGGGAAATCTATATTTTGTGTCAGAAGAAAAATTAAAAAGCTACAAACAGGAATAAAAAGGGGTCAGATCGATTTATTTTTAACCAAGCTGGCTAATTGTAACCCGATCTGCCCCTTCGCTACGCTTTTCTGCATCTATTATCTGACAATGATCGAGAGAGGGTCCGGTAACGGAGAATTCGGGAGTGAGACCACGCCGGATACCGTGTTGGCAGACAGAGCACCGTCGCTTCCCACTACGAACTGGGATATGTCCCTGGAATTGCGATTGAGAGTGTAGGTGTAGCGCCCGGTCGGGTCGACGGCCACGTCATAGACGTTGGTTTGCGACGCACCGGCCGAAACTGACGCCGGCGACAGAGCTGTCAGCGTGCCATTGTCATAGAAAAACTGATTGACCGTGTTGCTGATGCCCATGCTCAGGTATAGGTGCGACCCACTCGGATCGAACACCATCGTCTGTGTACCGCTATCCGTCAGTGGAATTGTGCTGTAAAGCGAGAGGGAGCCGTCAGTAGAGTCGATTGTGAACTCCGATATCGAGGAGTTGCCCCCCGCTAACAGATACGCACCGCTTGGATCAGTCTCGACCGCGCGGCCTCCCAGGCTAGACCCATACACTCCCACCGGGTTGGAAAGTGATCCATCGGTAGCAATCGTCATGGTAACAATATATCGATATTGCGCGCCGCCGATGTAGAGGTACGACGAGCTTGAGTCCACTGCCAATCCCTGCACGTTGTTGCACTGCGTTGAACAGGAATAAGTGCCGACTGCCGTGAGCGAGCCATCGCTGGCAATGCTGAACGAGGTGATGCTGGCTCCGCCCTGATTGCCGACAAAGAGGTATTTTCCGTCAGGAGAAACGGTTGCCTGGTAGGGGCCTGCGCCAGTAGGAACTGCCGGTGTAGTCATCGCCGTAAGGCTGCCGTCATTGGCGATGTTGAACTGCTCGACCTGATTCATGCTGTTGATTGTCGCATAGAGGTGCGTGCCGCTCGGATGGATCGCAAAGCCTTGGGTTGGACCTGTCGTCGATACCGTTGCGGAAGAAAGCGGAGTCAGTGTTCCGTCATGCTCTATCGCATACTGGAATATTTGCGGATTCGCGGCGTCGGACACATACACATTGTGCGACGAACACGACACCTTTACGCTGGTCACGTTGGCGCTCACGTTGCTGCCCGAGCCCGAAGATACCGAGCAGGACTGGACACCAACAGGCTGCTCGCTCACGACCACGTTGTAGCTGCCATCGGCCTCAATGGGGGCTGCGAAGGTAAATCCACCATTGGCTGAGAGGGTCAAGGTGTCTCCGCCGTTATTCTGCATGCTCACCTGCTGACCGCTCGCCAGCCCGGAAATATCGCCACCTATGGTGTACTTTACTGTGGTTGGGGCTGGGTCAGGGTCTGGCGTTGATGTAGATCCGCCGTCCCATAGATTGCAACCCGTAAGGCTGAGCGAGATTGCGACAGAGGCAGCAATTGCAGATAGCCGATTTTTGTTGTTCATAGGGGCGTGTCTCTTAAAGATTTAAAGGCCTATCTTAAAGATTTAATGGTCGATAAGAGTTTCTTTTTGTTCGTTCCTTTACGCGTTCCGTTACGAAGTTATGATCCGGCGATATAACCAGCGTTGCTGTTACAATTCGCAATGTCCTGGCTTTCGCCTGCCATAGGACACCAAGTCTGGATTTATAAAAAGCGCCGCAGTTAAGAGTAACTGGGTCAGGTCTTGGTAATTAAAGGGGGGGATCGATTATTTTAATGGCGAATGCCTCACCCCGCCTGGACTTTTCTAGCAATTGTTCCGCGCATGACTGTGTGAAGGGATTGATGCAGTCATCTGATTATTTACCATATATTGCAATCAATATTTATTTTGATACACAACTACACCGAATTGTACGAGGTGAGCATCGTTTGATTAGGCTAATCTTCTGAGCGAAGTAAAAGACGCATATAGATTCTAATACGATTGAGTCGTACACAAATCAGAGTTCTTGCTGGCTTCCAAAGTGGAAGGCTTGGACGTCCCAATCTACTTCCTGCCTAGTTACGCTATTCAAATATAAAAAGGTGCTCTATCTATGTTTAATCCTGGGTGTCGCTTGGGAGTGTGCGCGGGTCTGGCGACCAGCTTTCTGATGCTGTCTGGTTGCGGGGGAGATGATTCATCGGCAAAAGCGGCCGATAGTCCCACTCCGAATGCGGCTACTTCGGATATGGTTGCTCCGACAGTGGACGCTGTGCAACCTGCTGATGGCACCGTTGATGTCGAGCGGAATGTCGGGATCCTTGCCCAATTCAGCGAGGATATGCTTGGCACAAGCATCGATGACAGCAGTGTGCGTTTGTCCCGCAATGGTAGCGTCATTCCCGCTACTGTAAATTTTGACGGTTCCAGTAATGCCGTTTCCCTGACTCCGGAGCGCCCCCTGGCTTTGCTGGGTCACTATCAGCTCACCCTTAGCGCGACCATCGCAGATCTGGTGGGTAATACGCTGGCTACTGACTATACAAGTTCGTTTACCGTGCGTGATGGTGCCTGGGCAGCCGCGTCGAAGACGATAGACAACGAAGCGGGCGGTAGCTGGCCTCAAATCGCTACAGGACCCGATGGCAGCGCGATTGCAGTATGGATTCAGGATGATGGAGGCGCCGATAGTGTATGGAGCAGTCGTTATACTCCTGGGAGCGGCTGGAGCCAGGCTGAAGCAATAGAAACAAGCAATACAGTGGAGGCGAATTACCCCCAGATAGCGATTGATTCTGACGGCAATGCCTTGGCGGTGTGGGAGCAAGCTGATAGCGGGGGGCACTCGGAAAGCATTGGGACTAATCGATACACTACAGGCGTTGGTTGGGGAGTGGCGCAAAGTATCGGTGCAGGTACTGCCCTGTTTGCTTCTGACCCTCAAATTGCGTTCGATACCGACGGCAATGCAATGGCGGTGTGGGCGGAGTTTGATGGCACTAGTACTGGTGTTCTGTCCAGCCGCTATATTGCGGGCTCCGGTTGGAACAGTGTGACCGAAGCGGTCGACACGAGTGGAACCGAAGATGCTCGCAGCCCTCAAATTGTCATGGACGCTAACGGCGATGTTCTGGCGGTTTGGGAACAGTATGACGGTACTCGCCACAATATTTGGTCTAACCGTTACACCGTAGGTACAGGCTGGGGCATGGCTGCGGAAAGGGTTGAGGCGAGTAGTACGGAAGATTCGCGCGAGCCTCGAATTGCCATAGATGCTGCTGGCAACGCCATCACGGTGTGGCAGCAGAATGACGGCTCACACTACAATATTCGATCCAGCCGGCACGTAAAAGGCAGTGGATGGAGTGCAGCGGAAAATATTGAGACTGGTAACGGGGCAGCTGAAAAACCCCAAATTGCCATGGACATTAACGGCAACGCTTTGGTGGTATGGGTGCAGTCCGATGGAACCCGCAGCTATATCTGGTCTAACCGCTACACGGCAAGCGTCGGTTGGGGCGTTGCGGAAACCATTGAGGCGAATAATGCCGGGAGTGCCCTTAGTCCTCAAATAGCCATAGATGCTGACGGCAATGCCCTGGCAGTGTGGCACCAGGGTCTAGGCGGCTACAGTATCTGGTCCAATCGTTACACCGTGGGCAACGGGTGGAAAGCGACGGCAGAAACCATAGAGACGAATGGCGGCTATGCCTCTAATTCTCAAATCGCGATTGATGCTGAGGGCAATGGGATCGCGGTGTGGAGCCAGTCTGACGGGCCGCTGGAAAGCATCGACGCAAATCGCTTTGAATAACGCCGGTTAGGGGGGCAATGGGGGCCGATCGATTTATTTGTAGTCGAGCGGCAATACCCCTAGCGGCGTTAACAAGTGCGAGCATTGATAAATACGGAATAACTGCAAGAGTGAGCCTTGTTGCCATCGGGCTTCGGTTCTTTACAGGAAGTTTGGTATGCAGGGTAAGAGAATGACCGCTACTGGGGATACATCCTGATGACCGACGGTCAGATTCAAGCCCCCATCGCCGGGGGCTTTGTCTTTCCAGGCTTTACCAAGTCACCTTCGCGCCTTTTTCAGAAACGGGCTTCGACTCAATCAAACCGATTGGTGTAGATGTTTCTATCGCCGCCAACGATCTGATCCCAGACCGCGATGGCATTCCCGTTGGCGTCCGTGGCGATCTGCGGGTTGGAGGCATCCCCAGAATCGTCAGTCTCGATCAATTCAGCCATGCCCCAGCCGCTGCCCGCTGCATAACGGTTGGCAACGATATTGTCGCGAGTGCCGTCACTTTGGTGCCACACGGCGATGGCGTTCCCGCTGGCGTCTATAGCGATCTGCGGGGTGGAGGCATTCCCAGCGTTGTCAGTCTCGATCAATTCAGCCGTGCCCCAGCCGCTGCCCGCTGTATAACGGTTGGCAACGATATTTTCGCGAGTGCCGTCATGTTGCTGCCAAACGGCAATAGCATTCCCGTTGGCGTCCGTGGCGATCTGCGGCCTGGAGGCATCCCCAGCATTGTCAGTCTCGATCAATTCAGCCGTGCCCCAGCCGCTGCCCGCTGTATAACGGTTGGCAACCATATTCTCGCGAGTGCCGTCATGCTGCTGCCAAACGGCAATAGCATTTCCATTGGCGTCCGCGGCGATCTGCGGCCTGGCGGCATTCCCGGCATTGTCAGTCTCGATCAATTCAGCCGTGCCCCAGCCGCTGCCCGCCTCATAACGGTTGGCAACGATATTGGAGCGAGTGCCGTCATATTGCTGCCAAACGGCAATAGCGTTCCCATTGGCGTCTATGACGATCTGCGGGTTGTAGGCAGGCCCAGTATTGTCAGTCTCGATCAATTCAGCCGTGCCCCAGCCGCTGCCCGCTGCATAACGGTTGGCAACGATATTGTTGCGAGTGCCGTCATGTTGCTGCCAAACGGCAATAGCGTTCCCGTTGGCCTCCATGGCAATCTGCGGGCCGAAGACATTCCCAGCATTGTCAGTCTCGATCAATTCAGCCGTGCCCCAGCCGCTGCCCGCTGCATAACGGTTGGCAACGATATTGGTGCGAGTGCCGTCCTGTTGGTACCACACGGCAATGGCGTTCCCGTTGGCGTCCGTGGCGATCTGCGGGCCGTAGGCAGACCCGGCATTGTCAGTCTCGATCAATTCAGCCGTGCCCCAGCCGCTGGCCGCTGCATAACGGTTGGCAACGATATTGTTGTGAGTGCCGTCACTTTGGTGCCACACGGCGATGGCGTTCCCGCTGGCGTCCATAGCGATCTGCGGGGTGGAAGCATTCCCGGCATTGTCAGTCTCGATCAACTCAGCCGTGCCCCAACGACCATCCCGGGTCGTAAAGCTCCAGTCATAATCAGCGGTCAGCCCATTGGCTACCAGGTCGGTCATGCCCGTGCCCAATGAAGCCGTCACTTCCGTCAGCAGCGGCAGGTCACTGTCGGGTGTAAACGTGGCGACATTGGTATCGCCATTAAAGGTGACGGCACCGGTCACCGTGTTGCTGGCAGTCACAGTGAAAGTCGTGTCATTGACACTGGTACCCAGCATGTCTTCATTGAAACTGGCGGTCAGTTCCACATCTCGCTGCACATCAGACATGCCAGCCGCGGGGGTGACCGATGACACTTCCGGTGGCGTTGTATCAGAGGAATCACCACAACCAGAGAGCAGGCTTGCGCTGCCAAAGAGGGCGAAAACAATCAGTGGTCGCTTCATCCTTAACATGAACTTTCTCCGACTCTGGGCGTTGATTATAGTTGAATCGAACTATAGTCTCGGGCTACACAAAAAACCAACGTTCATAATGAAAACGATGGCAACGTTTTGTTAAGGCCGCACTACTCAACATTGGCGACTGCTTCCCAGGGTCAGGTCTTGCGTTTTGCTATTGAAACTCATGTGAGTAATTTCTGTGGATGTTTATAATCCAGAGTACCTTCGCCAAGCACTGCGAGGTAGTAAATTAAAGGGGGTATATCGATTTATTTTTAACCAAACTCATTGGTTTTAAATCGATCTGCTCCCCCCCTTTTAACGAGAAAAGGACATATGCGAGTTCCATTTATTTACTCTCTCAGTTTTATTCTACTCGTTCTTCCTGCAGCCCTCTTTGCAGCAGAGAGTCTCGACAAACGCTTATTTGCCGAGCTGCGAACGATCAATGAGTTGAGGAGCAAGCTGGTTTCTGCCGATGGTGAGTTTATTGGAGAGCTGGAGAGAGAGCGTTGCCTGAAAGCATCGTCTCCAGGAGCCGCCCCGATGAGCCAAGCCTGCAAAGAACAGTCGTTGCGGCATTTAAAAGCCTTGGATGAAAACAATCGAAAATCAGAAGGCTATGTTAGAAAAATGGTCGAAGGCTGGGCCAGGGTTTACGGAATGTTGCGCGTGGCACACATGCAATGTGGTCTTAACAGCATGAATTTCGAGGCTGTGCCGGCGTCGCTGAGAGCGCAAGCTGCCGTAATCATGAAGGATTCAGATGCTCTCGTCCTAGAGTACATTGAGGCATCTGAGAGCGCATTAAAGGAAGATCTTGATGCACTTGATTGTGATGCGATTCAGTCGTTCACTGCCACGGTTCAACAGATAATAATCGCGGCGCAGCGTGCAACGGAGAAAATGCGCTAACCAGTGCATGTACGGCGGCGTTTAGTACATTGCGTCGTCGGCTCCATTCCATGAAAACTCGGGGTCAGGTCTCGTGTTTTGCTATTGCTCTATTGTCTTGAAGACCCGCCTGCATTTAGTGTGAAGCAAAAGGCCTGACCTGAACCCTGCACTTCCCCATAAGGGCCTTTCTACGAGCGCTCAAAGTGAACTAATGCCTACAGTCACCCAAGGTTCGGCTATGGACAAGCAACTAGCATTTCTTCAAGAGATCGATAAGCTCAAAAGTGTGGTGCGGAAATCTCCGCTTATTGATCAGTCCCGCAGAGAAAATTCAGCCGAGCATTCGTGGCATCTGGCCATGTATGCGCTAATCCTCGCCGATTCATCAAACCAGGCAATCGATATCAACCGTGTGATTCGCATGCTTCTGATCCACGATATTGTAGAAATCGATGCCGGTGACCACCCCCTACATGACGCTGCGGATAATGGACAGCAGGAAGTACTGGAACAGCAGGCGGCACAGCGGCTATTTGGGCTGCTTCCAGAGAACCAGGGTAGAGAGTTAATAGAGCTTTGGCGTGAGTTCGAAGCGGGCACCAGCGATGATGCCGCATTCGCTAAAGCACTCGATCGGTTTCAGCCTTTGATCCATAACGTCGCAACCGGCGGGGGCACCTGGTTGGAAGCCAATGTTACGGAAGCTCAGGTGAACGAGCGCTATGGGCGGACGATCAATAAAGGGTCTGCCAGCTTATGGGCTAAAGCAAAAAAGCTGGTGGAGAATCACTTTAGATAGGTCCTTCAACGTGATATCAGACTTGGATAGGTCGCATGCATCAATATAAATCGAAGAAGATCGATTTCAAGGCGAGCTTCCTTGATGTTGTCGGTACGCTGGTATATCTGTCGTTAAACACGCTGCCGATGTGAACGCTAAGCGCCGCCCCTGAGTTTTTTATTCGCCCATTGAGGTCATTCACCATGAGTCAGAGCGCCGGCAACCCAAGCAAACTGGATAAACTGCTGGCTGAGCAGCGTGAGTATATTGCCAAGCGCGAAGGCGGCTACCGGGAGCGGGCGCTGAAGATGTACCCCTGGGTGTGCGGCCGCTGCGCCCGTGAATTTACCCGCGCCAATGTGCGGGAACTGACGGTGCACCATGTTGATCACGACCACGACAACAACCCGGCCGATGGCAGTAACTGGGAGCTATTGTGCGTGTACTGTCACGATGAAGAACATACCAAGTTTGAGGATTTCGTCCGGTACGGTGGGAGTTCCGGGAAAAGAAGGGAAGCGGCGACCCATAACCCGTTTGCCGGTCTTCGAGAGGCGCTTGAGAAGAAGAAATGAACGCCTGCCCCATTGGCGGCATGGTTGGCAATAAACGTATTTTCAGGGGGCGGTAGATGAACCCGTGCCCCTCACGTCAATTCGACGTGCTTTTCTTCAACCGCTGATCCGCCAGTTTCATCGCTTTCATTCTCTCGGGCCGCTTCATGGACTTCCAGTGGCGTATTTCTTCGACGCTGCGGCCGCAGCCGGTGCACATGCCGCTTTTAAGCTGGCAGATAGACACGCAGGGACTTTCGATTTTCTTGGCCATTCAATGCTTCACTGATTTCTGGCGCAGCCGGGCGTCCCAGTCGCCTGCGTGGGTGCGCTGGCAGGCTTCTTCGCTATCAAGATCGACATGGCGCGAGAGGCTGTCGACATTGACACCTGCATCGGCGAAGGCCTGCGCGGTAAGGTCGTCGATCTCCTGTCGGGCACCGCTTTTGAGCGCGGTGGTGAGGTTGGCGTTGGTGTCGAACACCCAAGTCACCACCAGGCTTTCGGGAAAGCGCTGGTAGTCGACGGTGTGCGTCAGCCAGGTGAAGCCTGTCAGCATGGGCTTGGCTTCTTCACAAGCCTGGGTGAGCGAGGCAATCAGTTTTCGCTCCATCTTGCCGCGTTCGCGCTTGGCAATCATGCACTCTCCTAAGAGCTTCTGGTTCAGTCTGTTGGTGGTTCTGCAAATACCGGATCAGGCCCTGCGGTTTGCCGTTGCGCAAGCAAAAGCCAAATCCGGGCACCAAAGGTGTATATTAGAGGTTCTCAAGTGGGTCGAATAAGCCAAAATTTAACTGGAAAACTACAATGATCAAAAAAACCACAAAAGATTCAATCACTACCGCCATGATCGAAGAACAGACGGCTGCTTTTCTGAAGGCCGGCGGCACGGTTGAATACGTCGTCAAAGGCACAAGCGGACAGGTCACCCCTACAGGTTCCAAGCAAATTGACCTGAAAAGCGGTCGATAAGCCTGACCGGGAATGCCGGGGTCAGGCCGTGCTTTCTGCCCCGGGCCTTTAAAAAACCTGACTGCAAAACGCAAGACCTTCCCTTTAGCCGTTCCCTGGCTCCCATGCTGTCTGGAGCGCAACTCCCCATCTTTTAATCCAGTATCACCAGATGATTGGGTAGCTCATTCTTCTGGCGAGTGGCGGGCACCTTGGCTTTGAGGTGTGTGCCGCAGGCTTCGATGCAAGTGAGGAAGCCTTTTAGAGTCTCGCCCTGTTTCACCTGTTCGGTGAAGGTCGCAATGATGGCTTCCCAGGCGTCGTTGTTGATCTGGCTGGAAATGCCCTGATCCACCAGAATCTCGACGTAACGCTCTGCCTCCGAAACGAAGATCAGCATGCCGGTGGCGCCTGCCGTATGGTGCAGGTTCTGCTCAAGAAACTGGCGACGGGCAAGGTTGGAAGCCCGCCAGTAACGCACTGAACGTGGGATCAGGCGTACATTGATACCCGGTATCCGGAACACCAGCGCGAGCACGATAAACGTGCCCCACTGGCTGAGCATCAGGGCGTCCGCCCCCAGGCAGCCGGTGAAGTAATTGATGATGCCGGGCACCAGAAGCGCAAGTAGCCCGGCCCAGAGTAGCGGGATATAGGCGTAGTTGTCGGACTGGGCGGTCAGCACGGTCACCATTTCAGCGTCGGTTTCACGCTCCACTGCATGGATGGCGGCTGCGACCTGTTCCTGTTCCTGCTTGTTCAATAATGTCATGGGTTATCGCTTTGTGATGGATTGAAGGCTGCGTTGACTGTGAAGACGGTGTTGTTACCAGCCACCGGAAGCACCTCCGCCGCCGAAGCCGCCGCCCCCGCCGCCAAAGCCACCACCACCGAAGCCGCCTCCGCCACCACGGCCGCCCATGCTGGCACCGAGTAAGGCTCCACCCAGCAGTGCTGCGCCACCGCGTCCGCCGCGCCCGCGGCCACCACCAATGAAGTAAATCACGGCCATCATGATGATAAATAGCAGCGATGCCAGCGAGACGTTCGGCTTTTCCCGGCCGCCGCTGGCAGCTCGGCTCGGCGCGGCCAGTGGCTCGCCTCCCAGCACTTTCACCATCGCAGCGGCGCCGTTGGCAATGCCTTGCTCAAACTGACCCTGCTTGAATGCAGGGGTGATGATCCGGTTGATAATAGTGGCCGAGGCCGCATCGGTCAGGCGCCCCTCCAGGCCATAGCCCACTTCAATCCTGATCTTGCGTTCCTGTTTGGCAACGAGGAGCAGAGCGCCGTTGTCTTCGCCTTTCTGGCCGATGTCCCAATGCCGTCCCAGTTGATAGCCGTAGTCTTCTATGGCGTAGCCCTGCAGGTCGGGCAGCGTGACCACCACGACCTGCTCCGTCGTGCTCTGCTCGTGTGCCTGAAGCATCTGGGTGAGCTGGGTTTCGGTGGCGGGGCTCAGCATATCGGCCTTGTCCACCACGCGGCCGCTCAGCTCCGGGAATTCCGGGGTTGATTGGGCCAGCACTGCTGACACGGGTAATACGATCAGGGCGAACAGTCCCGCAAGGGTGTAGCGCAGAGGAAATGCCATTTAAAACTCCACCTTGGGCGCTTCATCCGCGTTTTCGGTGGTGGCTTCGAAGTTTTCACGCGGCTCCATTTCGCTATAGAGCATGCTGTGCCAGATTTTGCCAGGGAAGGTGCGGATTTCGGTGTTGTAGCGTTCCACCGCCTGAATAAAATCGCGCCGCGCCACGGAGATCCGGTTCTCGGTGCCTTCGAGCTGCGATTGAAGTGCGAGGAAGTTCTGGTTGGACTTCAGGTCCGGGTAGCGCTCGGATACCACCATTAAACGGCTCAATGCGCTGCTGAGCTCGCCCTGCGCCTGCTGGAATTGCTGGAGCTTCTTGGGGTCGTTGAGAATGCTGTCATCCACCTGAATGGACGTTGCCTTGGAACGTGCCTCGATAACGGCGGTCAGGGTCTCTTTTTCCTGTTTGGCAAAGCCTTTGACTGTTTCCACCAGATTAGGCACCAGATCCGCACGGCGCTGATACTGGTTCTCGACCTGCGCCCAGGCGGACTTCACCTTTTCATCATAGGTGGGGATGTTGTTAATGCCGCACCCGCTCAAGAGAAACGCCATCATGAGCAACACGGTCAGCTGTCGCATCGAACGCAGGTGGGTGGAAGTTGGCAGTGTTTGCATAGTGTCGGGATTCCCTGAAGTTGGACGAGCCACTTGGGCCACGAATGAGAGAAAGGGTCTCACATTCAGCGAACTCACAACAGTCAGGGATACCAATGGAGGCGAGACGATCGCATCGCCGGCGGGTGTTCGGCGCCGGCGTTCTTCTCCATTACCGCTTGCGTCACACCTTGAACTGACTCACCAACGTCCGCAGGTGCTCGCCCAGTCGCGCCAGTTCGTGGCTGGCGTCGTTGGTTTGAGTCACGCCCGCATCGCTGTGTTGAGCCGCTTCCACGATGCGCACGACGTTCTGGTTGATCTCTTCGGCAACCTGACTTTGCTGCTCGGCAGCCGTCGCGATCTGGGTGACCTGATCGTGGATATGCTCCACCGAACGTTCGATTGTGCTGAGTGTCGATGTGGCGTGATCAATGCGCTCCACGGTGCTGTCAGACAGGGTTTGTGATGCGTTCATGCGCTCTACCGCGCTGCGGGACTCGCCGATAAAGCCATCAATCATCTCCCGGATCTGACCCGCCGATTCACCGCTGCGGCGCGCGAGCTGGCGCACCTCGTCGGCTACAACAGCAAAGCCCCGGCCGTGCTCACCGGCACGTGCCGCCTCGATTGCCGCGTTAAGCGCAAGCAGGTTGGTTTGATCGGTGACGTCATGGATGACATCCAGAACCGACTGGATGTTGTTGCTGCGCGCCGCGAGTGCCTCGATAGACTCCGCTGTCTGCTGGATATTGGCGGAAAGTTCACTGACGGATTGTTGTGACGCCGCAATGGTTTGCCCGCCTTCTTTCGCCAGCCGATCCGCATCGGAGCCGGCTGACTGCACTTCATTGGCGTTCCGGGAAATCTGGTGAATCGTGGCGGCCATCTCCTGAATGGCGGAGGCAATCTGGTCGGTTTCAGACCCCTGCGCCTGAACAGACTGACGGGTTTCTTCTGCGACGCGGCTCAGTTCTTCAGCAGCCGATGCCACCTGATGGGTGGTGTCGCCCACATCACGAATAGTGTTCTGGATCTTGCTTACGAAAGCATTGAATCGGCGACCCAGCTGGGAAAGCTCATCTTTACCGTCATCCGGCAAGCGCTGAGTCAGGTCGCCTTCACCGTCTGCGATTTCCTGCATTGTGAGGGTCACGCGCTGGATCGGAGCCGTCACACTGCGACCGATAAACAGACCGAAGCCGATGGCCACTGCGACGATCACCAGTGTGACAAGCAGGATGCTGCTCAACGCTTCTTTGATGTTCTGTTGGATTTTCGCTTCGGCCGCTGCCACGGTTTTGTCGACATTGGCGACGTACACGCCGGTGCCGATAACCCAGTTCCATTTATCCAGAACCAGTGAGTAGGAAATTTTGGGTTCGACCTGGTTCGTCGCCGGATTCTTTCGCTCGTAGGCATAGAAACCACCGCCGTTACGGCCGGCATCAAACAATGCTCTCAGCAAGGCCTTGGTCGAGGCGTTGCTGTCTTTAACATAGCCTTCGGCCGAGGGCTTGGGGCGAAACGCGAGGTTAAACGAGTCTTCTGTGTAAGCAAAAATGTAGTTCTTGTCGCCAAAGCCAATAGAGCGGAGTGTGTCTCTTACCCGAAGTTTGGCTTCTTCGACAGGGATTGTTGTGTCGTTATAGTCTTTGTCGATAGCGGTACGTGCGGCTTCGACAAGATGTTTGAGCCCGGATTCATGCGTTTCAAGCAAGGTGGCGCGCAGCCGCTGGGTTTCCGCGACACCATTTGCACTGAGTTGATGGGCGGTGACCCAGGCTATAACACAGGCTGTTAGCAGAACAGGCACAAGTATGGCGATAAGCAGTCGCGAACGAATACGCAGGCGCTCAAGGAACATCATGGCAGAACTCCGATAGGAAGCTATAAGTAAGGCAGTGTTCGGAGTATCCGGTTATCCAGACGCTTTTCCATTCCATTTTGTAACAGATGGTTTCGCTAGGCGGTTTTATATTCTGTTATATCTAGTCGGTGGGTGGTTTCAGCTTTTGACTCTATCGGCTACTTGGGCTGCAATATCCGTTTCAGCAGCCTGAAAGCTTAAACTCACAAGGAGGTGTACCAATGAAACATACCGGCAGCTGCCTTTGCGGCGGTGTTCAATACGAGATCAATGGCCCGCTTACTGACGTTCTGAACTGTCACTGTTCGATGTGTCGGAAGTTGCACGCTTCTGCCTTCAGAACCCGAGCCAAAGTGAACGTTTCAGACTGGGAGACGATGCAAGGTCAGGCATTGATTCGGTTCTACGAATCGTCCCCGGGAGAGCACAAGGGTTTTTGCTCAAACTGCGGTTCCAGCCTTTACACAAAATTCGATTCAAACCCGGAGGTCTATGGTTTTCCGCTGGGAACACTCGATACCGATCCGGGTGTGAGAGCAGAGCGCCATGTTTTTGTGAACAGCAAAGCGCCCTGGTATGAGATTACGGATGATTTGCCTCAGCAGGCGGAATACGACTGACCGCAAAAGGCAGCCTGCGCTAGCAAATCATCCAGCCAGCGAATGAGCGTTCAGTTACGGGAAGGCCCCGGCGAAACCACCTGCCCAAGCTCGGATGAACGCTTTGCTGCCGCTACAATTTCCAGCCCGGCAACGGCATCCGCAGGGTCAACCGGGCCGGTGGTGCCTTTTTGGATAGCCGCTCCTATCGCTTCGTAGAAGTCGATATAGGCCCCTGATTCGAGGGCAACCGGCTGTTTATCGTCACCGGCTACCTGCACGCCGTCTTCCCCTTTAATAGCCTTCAGCCAGTCAGGCTTGTCCGGTCGATTGCCGCTGCGCAACGCCGCTTCCTGACCGTCCAGCGAATGGCTGACAAATGCGGCTTTGCTCCCCAGCGCTCTTATGCGAGGGCCGCTGTGGGCTGCGACGCTGCTCATCCAGAGTTGCGATCGCACGCCGTTGCGATGGGTGAGGGCGATGAACGAGTCATCGTCCACTTCCGCGTTGGGGTAGCGCTGATCCAGCTCGGCATAGACGTGCTCCACCGGGCCGAACAATACCAGCGCCTGATCAATCAGATGGGCGCCGAGATCGTATAGCACGCCGCCTGCGTCTTCCGTTCCGCCGGATTGGCGCCAGCCGGGTTTGGGCTCGGGGCGCCAGCGTTCGAATCGCGATTCAAACCGTCTGATCTCACCCAACTCACCTGATGTTATGAGCCGTTGGAGCGTCAGGAAATCGCCGTCCCAACGGCGGTTCTGGAATACGCTGAGCATAACGCCGCTGCGCTTTGATTCGGCGATCAGCTCGCGCCCGTCTTCAGCTGACGCACACAGGGGCTTGTCGACAACAACAGGCAGCCCGGCCTTCATTGCGGCCATTGCCAAGGGTTTGTGAGAGCTGTTGGGCGATGCGATGACAATCAGGTCCAGCGCACTGGCGTTTTGCCAGAGCTCATCCGGGCTGGCGTGGATTCTGGCATCAGGATATTGCTGCTTTGCCTGAGCCGCCCGCTCCGGGTTGGACGTGACAATTGCTGCAAGCGTGAGGGTAGAGGCGGCATCAATGAGGGGGGCATGAAAACTGGAACCGGCCAGGCCGAAACCAATCAAGCCGACTTTCAGTTCGCGAACGTCAGACATGCGGGCTTTCCTTGAAAGTATCAGAACCCTGCCCGAACCGGCAGGTTAGGGCATCGGATTAAATGTGTGAGCACTAAAGACAAAAAATACAGTAAAGGGCTATTCCTTGCATGTGTTCCGGAGCGGCCTGCTACTTTGGTTTGGGCTGTCGATGCTTTGGGCAGGCCGTGTATGTGCCTGGTTACTGAGTCCGCTATCAGTCGAGCGAATTAACTAGAGGTAATTAGCCCGTAAGGGGGTCCGTAATGCGCACTCATGTACTCTTTGTGTACTGAAGTTTGGAGTTGTCGCCAAAGTGCCAATGGAGAAGACCAACAATGAAAAATACCGCAAAGTATATGAGTATCGCTGCGCTTACCGCTGCCCTTGCGGCATGTGGAGGAGGGGATAGCAACGACGGTAGCAGTGCTGAAACCGGCACCCTGTCGATGGGCCTCACGGATGCGCCAGTCGACAGCGTCAAGGAGGTCAATATCACGATTACCGGCATTGAAGCGAAACCCGCTGGCGGTGACCGGATTCGTTTCGATTTTGAGAAACCCATCTCTCTGAACTTGTTGGACCTCCAGAACGGTGCTGTTGCACAACTGCTGGCGGATGAGGAAGTGCCGGCAGGCGAATACAACTGGGCGCGCTTGCAGCTAGGCGATCAGAGCACCTTCACGGTGATTGCTGATGATGGAGGCACCTACACTCTGAGAGTGCCCTCGGGCGACCAGACCGGGCTTAAGACATCAAAATTTAACGTGCCCGCAGGAGGTGCAGCGGCATTCACTATTGATTTCGATGTTCGAAAATCATTGGTAAAACCCAATGGTGGACCAACCGATTACATGCTCAAGCCAGTGCTCAGGTTGGTTGAAAACGACAACGTCGGTACGATTCAGGGCGCTGTCGACAGCACAGTCGTGGCGAGCGAATGCAGCGACGCTACCAATTATGCCGGCGCCGTTTACATCTTCGAGGGTGCTGCAGCCGTTCCTGATGATTTGGGAAGCGCAAACGAGCCGATGATGGTTGCACCTGTTGATACGCATACCGGTAACTACGATTACACTGCGGCATTTGTAACAGCGGGGGAATACACCGTGAGTTATACCTGCGATATGGACAGCGTTGAAGATGCCGATGAGAACCCGGTTGATGAAGACCTTTCGTTCTATGGCACTCAGAGTGCGACTGTTGAAGCCGGTGAGATCACCGTCTCCAATTTCAACTGATTCACGCACCATTAAAAAAGGCAGACTTCGGTCTGCCTTTTTGTTTTGAATTGCCATCGTTTTTGCACTTTGTGCATAGCAGGTGCAACGGACGAGTTTACAAGTTGCCGAGTGCGTCTTTGACACGCTTCTCGCCAGATAGCACGTCGAACACCTGATTCTCTGTGTTCGTAGCGTCCAGCACTTCGAGCAACACTTCCGCCACGTCTTCACGTGGGATATCACCGGAGCGGTCCAGTTTTTCGCTCACTTCCACCTGGCCGTTGCCCGGATCTTCCGTCAGTGGGCCGGGGCGGACGATGGTATAGGTCAGTCCGCTTTCCCGCAGATGGTTGTCGGCGTTGAGTTTGGCCTGAAGGTAGTGGCGGATTTTCTCGGGTGCTTTTTCAGGTGTCTCCGCGCGCATGCTGCTGACGAGAACAAAGCGTTTAACGCCCATCTTTTTGGCGGTATCGATCAGGCGGATGGCGCCGTTCTGATCAATATCAATGGTTTTGTCAGGCCCGGTGTGTGGGCCTGACCCCGCAGTGAATATCACTGCGTCGCAATCCTTCATGGCGTCACTGCAGTCTTTTTCCAGATCCCCCACAACGGTTTCAGTTGCACCGAGTGCTTGCAGGGCTGGCGCCTGCTCAGGATCGCGTACCATTGCGCGGGCTTCGTGCTTACTGTCCGCCATTTTCCGGATGAGGTGCTGGCCGATCTTACCGTTTGCGCCTGCGATCAAAATACGCATCTGTGCTTCTCCTGATTCGTTGCGGGTGTCTTATTCACCTGCGGTCATTCTTGTCGATTTCAAGAAAGCAGGCGTGTTCCGGCATGCCTTGTCAATTTCAGCGAGCGAGCTGAAAGGGCGCTGAGGCCGCTGGCAGCGGGATGCAGGAGACAGACAACGTACCAGGCAGTTGTGTGAACGTTTTGTCAGAACAGCTGACAACCTGGGGCCTGGGCGTTGATTGATCGGCTCAGGAGTCCGGATTGACTCGCCGGTAAACGGATTCCAGCAGGCTGTAAATGCCGAATGCGAACAGGCCGGTAGCAACAAAACCCAGCAGCCAGGGGCCGAAGGGCTGATTGCGAAGCGTGTCGAACACCTCGGCAAGGCCTCCGGCTTCGTTCGGATTGACGCTGTAGGCCGCGATGATGAAAAACGCGCCAATGAACAGAAAGATGACGCCGCGAGTGGCGAGACCAAAGCGGCAGATGGGATAGGTCCAGCGTTGCATGGTGGAGGACATGTCGAGGTGGCGATCAAACGACATCTTCCAGCCTTTGGCGGCATGTGCGAGCCCGACGGCAATCAGGATCACGCCCAGAGCCCCCACCAGCCAAGGCCCGTATGGCTGTTTCATCAGCCAATGGGCAACCCCCTGGGAGCCGCCCTCCGATCCTCCGGATGATCCGCCAAAGGCGAAGATCAGCCTGACGACAAAGCTCGCCAACATCAGGTGGATACCGGCGCTGACCAGCAAACTGGCACGGACTGTGATGCCCTTGGTGTCGGTGCCATGGTGGTCCGTGTCTTTGATGGCCTGAATACAGCGCCACATGGCGTAGCCCACCAGGCCGATCGCCATGGCGCCCAACCAGACCTGGCCCAGCGGCGCTGACAGCACACTCTCCAGTGCGCCACGACTATCAGTGGCCTCGCCGCCCTCGCCAAGGGCCGCCAGCGCTGCCAGCCCGCCCACCAGAACATAAACGAGCCCCCGCGCTGCGTAACCGGCACGGGCAAAGAGGGCAATAATATCGCCCTGATCGGGGCGTGAAAGTGAGTTCGCCATAGGGTGTTCTCCGGAGCTGGTCGGGAGCCGGCACCTGCAGTGTGTCAGGTGTGGTAGTCCATTCTTTTGAACAGCGTGCCAGCAGTCCGCCATGGAATGACAGTACTTCCTGAATTATTTGCATTGTGGCGCTCGGGATTCGCTAGCTTTAAAGTTAGAACGCGATCTCAATACTGGCACTATTTGCGCATCCGAGCGACGTGGGGAACGCCTCAGCGTGGACGTGAAACTTTTGTTAGCTCTGCGCACATCTCCTCTGGTCGATGCACAATAGACGGACAACAATCCGGTTTTTGACGATAGGGAATTCGTTTATGCCAGTTTTTCGTTCAACAACAAGAATGCTCCTTCCCCTTTTTTTCGTACTCTTCCTGGCGGCCTGCGGCGCTGAGGAAAATGAAGCCACCGAAAATACCGAAACCTCCGAAACTACCGATATCAGCGATGCCAAGGCTGATCTGAAAGCTGCCTGCGAAGCGTTGCCCAGTCTTTGCAAGTCAGAGCCGAAACCCGGATTTGCCAAGTTTAAAGTGGGGGCAGCCGACGCGGTGCACTGGACGGGTAAGGCGAACTGCCGTCAGATTGATTTCCGAACAGGTAAGCAGTCAGACAACGGCCTGACCAAAGTGCTGGGAGAAATCAAATCCCTGTGCGACGACGATGTGGTGCATTTTGAGTTCGTGTACCGAACGCACAAGAATGGGCTTGGGAAAGGGAACTGGACCAGCGCCTTTCGCCCCCTGAGTGTCGCTGCCGCCAAGCGCCTTCTCGATTCCTGCACATCAGCCTCCAGCCCTAAGCCTTCTGCGGTCATGAATAGTTGGTGGAAGGCAAACAATACGTACGCCGAAAACCTCCTGCTTGATTATATTGCGCCCACAGTCTTCGCAACGAAGCTGCTGCCGTTCAGTGATGATGGCTTTGAGAGCCTTGGGGAAGAAACAATCGACGGCATTAAAACCGTCAAGTTCCGCAATGAATCTGCAACGGTCTGGATGCTGGCTGAGAACGGGAAGAATCGCCCGCATCGGGTCATTGATGCCGATGGCAATACCGACACTTACTTTACCGAGTGGGATGAGCCGTTTAACGCGGATATTCCGGAAGACATGCGCTCACTGAGCGATATCTGCGAACTTCAGTAAGCCTTTGCGGGCCCCATCAGTGAAGCTGGCGGGGCCGTTAATGCTTGATGCAGACGACTATGGCGTTTCCTGACATCTTTTCCAGGGGAATGATCTTTTCGTAGTCGTGTTCAAATACGTGCACCTCAAAATAAGGCGCCAGGAGGCCTTTCAGTTCGTCAAAGCTGACAGCCACCATGGGGTGTTCGTCATGCCAGCAGTGCGTGCCCTGTGATGTCGTTTTTTCAATGCTGAGTTTGAGTGACTGCTTTGAACCCTTGCCGCTGTAATGCCAGCTCGACGTAAACGTGAGCAGGCTATCGTCGTGTCTGGCAGCGTGCCTTACGAACAATGCATTGTTGATTCTGGTTTTATCCACGGCGTTAAAACAAAAAAGACCGCCGGGTTTTAAAGCCCGATGTACGCTTTCGATGCAGCCCCTGAGCTTTTCGATCCCGTCGCTGTAGTGAATCGAATACAGGAAACAGGTGATCAGATCCAAAGGTTCCAGCACCTCGAAGTCACACATGTCCTGCAAGCGGAAGTGGGCCTCCGGGCATCGTTGAGTGGCCTGATCCAGCATGGGTTGATTGATGTCGAGTCCACTGCTGCTGTAACCGGCATCGATAAAGTGACGAATGTGGGGGCCAGTCCCGCAGGCCAGGTCAAGATGGGCCTTGCCGCCATTGCCGAAAATCTGATGCAGGCGCCTGACGCCGTGACTTTGTGCGGGATAGTCGATATCGGCACACATCAGGTCGTAGTAACCGGACAAGTCGGTATAAAGCGCGTTGGTCGCCATGGTTGTCTATTTATCTTGCGGGGGAGGGCATAGTAGCCACAAAGCGGTCGCCGGAGAACGGGGAATATGTCTTTTTTTGTTCAAGTAACCGGGTTTGGGAAGGCGTCTGACGGGCAGGCATTCTGCCACGCCCATCAGATGAAAATTAGCGGCCACGAGTGGGCCGCTGCGTTACGTTACAGCTCGGTTGCCTGATCCCGCAGCACAAACTTCTGTATTTTGCCGGTCGAGGTTTTGGGCAGGTCGCAGAACACAATGGTTTTGGGAGCTTTGAACTTGGCCATGTTCTCCCGACAGAAACTGATGATGTCGGCTTCGGTAGTCTCGGGGGCATCCGGCTTGAGGGTGACGAAGGCACAGGGAGTTTCGCCCCATTTTTCGTCCGGGCGTGCGACTACGGCCGCTTCCAGAATGGCGGGGTGGCGGTAGAGCACGCCTTCCACTTCGATGGTGGAGATGTTCTCTCCGCCCGAGATAATGATGTCCTTCAGTCGGTCCTTGATCTCGGCATAGCCGTCAGGATGCCAGACCGCCAGATCGCCGGTGTGGAACCAGCCGCCCCGAAAGGCTTCGGCCGTGGCTTTGGGGTTTTTCAGGTAGCCTTTCATTACCGTGTTGCCGCGCAGGAAGATCTCGCCGATTGTTTTGCCATCTTGCGGCACGGCTTCCATGGTTTCAGGATCACCCACCATCATGCCGGCGAGGGTGTGGTAGCGTACACCCTGGCGGGCCTTGATGGCCGCGCGCTCTTCGACCGGCAGCTTGTCCCATTCTGATTTCCACGCACACACGGTGACGGGGCCGTAGACTTCGGTCAGGCCATACACGTGGGTGACGTAGATCCCCATTTGTTCGATGGCTTCAATTACCTTGGCTGGCGGCGCGGCGCCGGCTGTCATGGCGCGCACAGGATTCTTGATGCCCGCCTTGGCCGCTGCCGAAGCGCCCAGAAGGGTGTTCAGCACGATAGGTGCGCCGCACATGTGGGTCACATCATGGTCGTGAATCAGTTGCAGGATTTTTTCCGGCTCGACTTTGCGCAGGCAGACGTGGGTGCCGGCGAAGGCGGTGATGGTCCAGGGGAAGCACCAGCCGTTGCAGTGGAACATCGGCAGCGTCCAGAGGTACACCGGGTGCTGGCCCATGGACCAGACGGCCTGGTTCCCCAGAGCATTCTCATAGGCACCGCGATGATGGTACACCACGCCTTTGGGGTTGCCGGTAGTACCCGAGGTGTAGCACAGGGAAATGGCTTGCCATTCGTCTTCGGGTAACTGCCAGCTAAATTCCGCATCGCCTTCGTTCAGGAAGGCTTCGTAATCCAGCTCGCTGACGGCGTTGTCGCTGCCAAGTTCCGGATCATTCACGTCGATGACCAGCGGCGGATTCTTGATCAGCGCCAACGCCTTGCTCATGACGTCGCAGAACTCCCGGTCGACGATCAGCACCTTGGCTTCGCCGTGCTCCAGCATAAAGGCGATGGCTTCGGCGTCCAGCCGGGTGTTCAGGGCATTCAATACAGCGCCGAGCATCGGCACCCCGAAATGGCATTCCAGCATTTCCGGAATATTGGGTAGCATTGCGGCAACCGTATCGCCTTTGCCAACCCCGCGTTTATCGAGCGCTGAGGCCAGGCGGCGGCAGCGCTGGTAGGTTTCCTGCCAGGTGCGGCGAACGTTGCCGTGAATGACTGCAGGATAATCCGGATAAACACTGGCGGTGCGGGCAATAAAATCAATCGGGGACAGCGGAGCGTGATTGGCATCGACGGGCTCAAGCCCGTCGTCAAAGATCGAAGTCATGGTGGCCTCCTGTTGGCGTTGTTGTCATTGGGCACAGGTCTGACTCTGACAGTACCGCTTGCCGCTCAGCACGCCAAGTCCACTAATGTCGAACAACTGCAGCCGACGCCTACATGTGCGCCGGCTGCAGTGGCGGCTTACCCCAGATTCTTGCGCATAAACTTCTGAACTTCACCCACGATCCCGCTGCGGAAGGCGATCACGGTCAGGATGAAGATAGCGCCGAGGATGGCGTCTACCCAGTCTCCAAGCGGGCCTTGCGAAAGCTGGTATTCCAGATTGACCACGAAGGCTGCGCCGATCACCGGGCCCAGCAGGGTGCCGGTGCCGCCGAGCAGGGTCATCAGGATGACCTCGCCAGAGGTATGCCATTGAGCATCGCCCAGAGATGCAAGCTGGAAGACCACCGTTTTAACTGAACCCGCAAGGCCCGCCAAACCGGCAGACATTACAAAGGCCAGCAATTTGTACAGGTTGACGTTGTAGCCCAGAGATACGGTACGGGCCTCGTTCTGTTTAATGGCCTTCAGCACCTGACCAAAGGGCGAGCCGACAATACGCTGCACCAGCAAATAACCACCGAGGAACACCGCCAGCACGAAATAGTACATGGCAAGGTTGTTACTCAGGTCGATGAAGCCGAACAGGTAGCCACGGGGTACGCCGTGCAGGCCGTCTTCGCCGCCGGTGAATTCCGATTGCACAAAGAAGAAGAACACCAACTGAGCCAACGCCAGGGTGATCATCGCGAAATAAATGCCCTGACGGCGAATGGCGACCACAGCAAAGCAAAAGCCCAGCACGGTGGCAGCAGCGGTGCCCGCCAGAATACCCATTTCGGTGCTCAGACCGGGGTAGGTCGAGAGCAGATAACCGGTGGTGTACGCCCCGCTGGCAAGGAAGGCGGCGTGACCAAATGACAGCAACCCGGTAAAGCCGAGCAGCAGGTTAAAGGCCACCGCAAACAGGGCGAAGCACAGGATTTTCATCAGGAACACGGGGTACAGAACTGCCGGGGCAGCCAGCAGCAGCACCAGCAGTACCAGGTTCAGGAGCTGCTTTTTGCGTTGCTCCGCCTTTTGTTGCTGGAGCATGGTTTTCTGGATGTCGGCATGACTGATTGGCTCGCTCATGATTACGCCTCCTTACCGAACAAGCCCGAGGGGCGAATTAACAGAACGATCACCATCACCAGGAAGATGACAGCGGATGATGCCTGGGGATAGAAGGTTTTGGTGAGGCCTTCGATAATGCCCATCAGGATGCCGGTAATAATGGCGCCCGAAATAGAGCCCATGCCGCCAATAACCACCACCGCAAACACCACGATCAAAATATGCGATCCCATTACCGGCGTGACTGAATAGATCGGCGCTGCCAGCACGCCGGCGAATGCTGCCAGCATGACGCCAAAGCCGTAGGTCAGGCTGATCAGCAAGGGCACGTTGATGCCGAAACCCTGCATCAGTTGGGCGTCTTCGGTGCCGGCCCGAAGATAGGAGCCGAGCTTGGTTTTCTCAATCATGAACCAGGTGCCGAAGCATACGAGCAGCGCCATCACGATAACCCAGGCGCGGTAATAGGGCAGGAACATAAAGCCCAGGTTCATGCCGCCCTTGAACACATCGGGCATGGAGTACCGCAATCCGGATACCCCGTAGATGTTGGTGAGAATGCCTTGAATCATCAGCGCCACGCCAAAGGTCAGCAGCAGGCTGTAGATATGGTCCTGGCCGCCAATCCGGCGTAGCAGGAAGTATTCGATGAGCACCCCGAGTGCACCAACCATAATCGGCGCCACAAACAGGGCCACCCAATAGTTGACGCCGAGGTTATCGAACAGAACGACTGTTGCCATCGCGCCCAGCATGTACATGGCGCCATGGGCGAAATTGATGATCTTCAACAGACCGAAAATAACCGCCAGCCCCAGGCTCAAAAGGGCGTAGAAAGCGCCGTTAATAACCCCGAGCAGTAGCTGTCCAGACAGCACTGTGACGGGAACTCCCAGAATCTCGGACATGGTAAAAACTCCAAAAGCAGCGCAGACAGTTCAACTGGTTTGCGACTCTGCGGTTTCCGAAGGGCGCCCACATCATGGGCGCCCGGTCGGTCAGGTCATTAGTTGCCAGTAACGAGTGGGCACTTGCTTTCGGACAGCGGACGGAACGCTTCTTCAGCCGGGATGGTGCGGACGATCTTGTACAGGTCCCATGCATCCTTCGATTCAGCCGGTGTTTTAACCTGCGCCAGGTACATGTCGTGCACCATGCGGCCGTCTTCACGGATGCGACCATTGGTGGCGAACATGTCGTTGATGGGCGTATCCATCATCTGCTTGCGCACGGTTTGGGCTTCGTCTGAATCGGTTGCTTCGATCGCTTTCAGATACTGGATGGTGCTGGAGTAGATGCCAGCATGAACCATGGTTGGACGCACACCGGTTTTCTCAAGGAAACGATCAGACCAGGCCCGTGTTTCGTCGTTCATGTCCCAGTACCAGCCGGTGGTCAGCTGAATGCCTTGTGCTGCATCGACACCCAGGGCGTGCACATCTGTGAGGAACAACAGTAGCGCAGCGAGGGTTTGGCCGGACTGGGTCAGACCGAACTCACCAGCGGTATTGATTGCGTTAGTGGTATCGGCACCGGCGTTGGCCAGCGCGACAACATCAGCACCCGAGCCTTGCGCCTGAAGGATAAACGATGAGAAATCAGGCGTTGGGAAGGGGTGGCGCAGTGTCTGGACAACCTTGCCGCCGTTCTCTTCCACCACTTTGGTGACATCCGCTTCCAGGGAGTGACCAAACGCGTAGTCAGCGGTCAGGATGAACCAGGACTTGCCGCCTTCTTTCACAATGGCGCTGGCGGTGCCGTTGGCGAGGGGATAGGTGTCATACACATAGTGAATGTGATTGGGGGTACAGTGTTCGTTGGTGATGCTGGAGGCTGCAGAACCGGAGACAATCCCCAGCTTGCCTTTCTCTTCAAGAATGTCGCTCACGGCAATGGAGACCGAGGAGGCGACCAGGCCCGCCACCATATCGACATCTTCGTTTTCAACCCAGCGGCGTACGGTGCTGGAAGAGACGTCGGGGCTGTTACGGTCATCGCTGCTGACGACTTCGATCTTGGCGCCTTTCACTTTGCCGCCAAAATCCGCCACCGCCATTTCCAGAGCGGCCAGGCCATTGGGGCCGGCCAGATCGCGGTAAGTGCCGGACATATCCGCCAGATAACCGATCTTGACGGTATTGTTTGAAATTTCGGCCTGTGCGCCGGCCACCATCAGGGTTGATGCAATCGCTGAGGTCAGAAGCTTCTTCATAATTGTCATTGTTTTAACTCCGCTACTGTCATTGCGTTAGGTGTTTTTGATTGTTGTTAGATCGTGCTTACTGGGCATCCGGTTCTGCGCGCGAAATGCCGGAACGCTAAACGCCCAGGTAGTCATTCAGCAACGATTGCTTGGCTTCAAGTTCATCGGCGCTGATCTCCTCCGCAATCTGGCCGTGTTCCATCACGTAATGACGGTCAGCCAGCGGCGCGGCGAAATGAAAATTCTGTTCGACCAGTACAATAGTCAGGCCTTTTTCCTTCAGTTTGAGCAGGACCTCCCCCAGCTTTTCCACGATCACCGGGGCCAGGCCCTCGGTGATCTCGTCGAGCAACAGCATGTTGGCGCCCGTGCGCAGGATGCGGGCCATGGCCAGCATCTGCTGTTCGCCACCGGAGAGCTTGGTGCCCTGGCTGAAGCGGCGTTCGTACAGGTTGGGGAACATGCTGTAGATTTCCTCCAGCCCCATGCCACCGCTGCGCACCACGGGTGGCAGGGTCAGGTTTTCCTGCACGTTGAGCTCCGAAAAAATCCCCCGGTGTTCGGGGCAATAGCCCACGCCCAACCGGGCAATGTGGTGTGGCGCGCAGGCCATGGTTTCCTCACCATTGATCATGATGGAGCCGGTACGGCGGCCTACCATGTTCATGATGGCTTTGAGCGTTGTGCTGCGCCCGGCGCCATTGCGCCCCAGCAGGGTGACCAGTTCGCCCCGGTTGACCACCAGATCAATGCCGTGAAGGATGTGGGATTCGCCATAAAAAGCGTGCAACCCGGAAACCCGAAGCTGTTCATACTCCTTTGGTGCCGCCTGAGTCATTCGGAGGTCTCCTGCTTGGCACTGGTCGAGGTGCTGCCCATGTAGACTTCCCGTACCTGCGGGTCGTTGGACACTTCCTGATAGTCACCCTCGGTCAGCACAGCGCCACGGGCAAGCACGGTAATGCGGTCACAGAGTTTGCTGACGACCCCAAGGTTGTGTTCCACCATCAGCACGGTGCGACCCTGAGCCGCTTTGCGAACCAGTTCGACGACCCGCTCCACGTCCTCACCGCCCATGCCCTGGGTTGGCTCATCGAGCAGTAGAAGTTCGGGTTCCATCGCGAGTGTCGTGGCCAGTTCCAATGCACGCTTGCGGCCATAAGCCAGTTCGACGGTGGTGGTGTTGGCAAATTCGGTCAGGCCGACCTGATCCAGCAATGCCATACAGCGTTCGTTCAGCGCGTTCAGGCTGTTACCGGATTTCCAGAAGTGAAAGGAGTGTCCTTCAAAACTTTGCAGCGCGACGCGAATGTTCTCGAGCGCGGTCATGTGGGGGAACACCGCCGAAATCTGGAACGAACGCACCACGCCCTGACGCGCAATGGCAGCGGATTTCATGGAGGTGATGTCCTTACCCTTGAACAGGATCTTGCCCCGGGTAGGGATCAGGAATTTGGTAAGCAGATTGAAGACGGTGGTCTTGCCCGCGCCGTTGGGGCCGATAAGGGCGTGGATATGGCCTTTCTGAACCTTCAGGTTCACGTCGTCGACCGCCACAAAGCCCTTGAACTCTTTGACTAGCCCCTGAGTCTCCAGCACAAACTGTTCACTCATGTGTTATCTACCTTTTGTTATTGTTGTAGATCTCAACTATCGTGCACTCAGACTAGATTGACGTTTACGTGTGCGTCAATCAAATCTTTCGATTTCCCGACTATTCACTATGAGCAATAAGTCGTAGATAAGCGCCAGAACCTGCTCTGGCTGCTCCAGATGCGGGGAGTGGCCTGTGTTCTCGAGAAACACCGGCCGAGCGCTCGGGCCGATCCCTTTCACAATATCCGTCACCTGCTCTGGCACGCCGTATTCATCGTCTTCGCCCTGAATAATCAGGGCCGGGCAATCAATAGCCTCAAGCCAGCGTGAAAAATCCATCGATTTCTGGAAGCCTTCGTCCAGCCAGATGGTGTGCCAGGCACGAAATAAAGCGTCGGTGCGCTCGCCGTGATGGCGCTGGAACTTCTCTCGCAGGCCGTCCTCAGTATAGCGACGAATCATGTTCTGGATGCCCGATACCGTAAGATGGTCCGCCCAGGTGTGAGCCGCCATCGTAATCAGGCCTCTTGCGCGCTTGCCCAGCGCCGCTGCCGCGATCAGTGCAATGGAGCCCCCATCGCTGTGCCCCACGAGCACGACGTCTTCAATGTCCAGTGCGTCGAGCAACCGCGGCAGCCAGACCTGGCCTTCGTCTTCCTGGTAGTGATAGGGACGGGGCAGAGGCTCGTCGCTGGAGGTGCCATAACCCCTGCGCTCGTAAACCAGCACATCGGCGCCGGTCATCTCGGCAACGCGGGCCGGAAACCGTTTCCACAGGGCGATATTCCCCAGTGATTCGTGGAGAAATACCACGGTGGGGCCGCGGCTCCTTTGATGACGAATTCGCCGGGTCTGGAGCACGACACCGTCGCCCAGAGAAACAGCCTGATTCAGCGTTTCCATAGCATCACCGGTTTCATTGCGGAGCCGGTATCGCGTAAGTGATGGTGGCATGAGCGACGGGTTCGTCCCGGCCATCGGAGTACACGAAGACTTCGCCGACGCCCATGGTGCGTCCTACTTTCAACATTTTGGCTGTCGCTCTTATCGGTGCGTGAGCGACGGGTTTGCGCAAGAAGTTGATGTTGAGGTTGGACGTGACCGCCAGCGGCACCAGACCAATCTGACCGAGCAGCGCGGCATACAGGGCCACATCGGCCAGCCCCATCATGGCGGGGCCCGACACGGTGCCACCGGGCCGCAGGTGCTCGTCACCGACGTTCAGCTTCATCTCGGCCCAGCCATCACCCAGACGCTCCAGCGTGCCGAACCGCTCACCCTGGGGGAACTGCTCGGCCAGAAAGGCCCGCAGTTCCTCTGTCGTGACTTTTAAAGGCTCCGTCATTGTGCTGTTTCGTCTTTGGCCTGATTGCGCAGCACGAACCGCTGGATCTTGCCGCTCGGGGTTTTCGGCAGTTGGTCCACAAATTCGATTTCACGCGGGTAGGCGTGAGTCGAAAGTCGGCGACGGACCAGTGTCTGCAGTTCTTCTTTCAGTTCTGCCTCGTCTACCGGTTCGTGGCCGGCGCGGATGACCACGTAAGCTTTGATAATCGAGCCGCGCTTTTCGTCGGGCTTGGCCACGACGCCGGATTCAGCCACGGCGGCATGCTCGAGCAAGGTGCTTTCCACATCGGCAGGTCCGACCCGGTATCCGGCGGTGGTGATGATGTCATCGTCCCGACCGCTGAACGAGAAGCTGCCATCGCCATGGCAAATCGCCATATCGCCGGTCAGGTAGTAGCCGTTCACGAACGGGTCTTTCTCGCCCCAGGTGTAGCCATCGAAATGGAATAGCGGCGAGGCTTTGACGTCCACCGCCAGTTGACCGACCTCGTCCTTGCCGACTTCTTCATTCTGCTCGTTCAGTGCCACCACGCGATGGCCCGGCGACGAGTAGCCCATGGCGCCCTGGCGCTGGGGGTGAGATAGCGCATGGAAGTTGCAGCAGGTCATGCCGGTTTCGGTCTGGCCGTAGTGGTCCATCACCGGGCAGTGATGCCGGCGCTTCACCCAGTTGGTAACTTCCGGGTTCAGGGGTTCACCGGCACTGCTGGCCACGCGCAGACCCAGGACTTCGCCTTCCGGCAACACATCATCGTTTGCCTTCAACAGGCGGTACGCCGTGGGCGCGGCCGCCAGGTTGGTGATTTTGTATTTGCGAATCATGTCGTAGGTGCTTTCAGGGGTGAAAGCACCGGGATTGAAATGAGTGGCGTGGCCCATCAGCAATGGCCCGACCACTGCGTAGTACAAACCATAGGCCCAGCCCGGATCCGCCACATTCCAGAATACGTCGTCGTCACGCAGATCAATGGCGTACTTCATATAAACGTAGAACGCGAGCAGTGCCTTGGCGGGTACGGCCACACCTTTGGCTTTGCCCACAGTGCCGGAAGTAAACATCTGCAGGAATGGATCGGCTCCGGTAATCATCACCGGTTCAAACTGATCGGATTGCTGATCCAGCGTCGTCTTGAAGTCGGGAACACTGGCGTCCGCCGGGGATACGCACAACACCGGTGGGCAACCTTTGACGTCATCAAGCTTGGGATGGTTGGTGGCATCGGTGACCACCAGACGGGTGCTGGCCTTTTCAAGGCGATACTCGATGGCACCGGACCCAAAGGCTGTAAACAACGGCTGGTAAACGGCGCCGGCCCGCAAGGCCCCGGCAATCACAATCAACAACTCCGGACTGCGTGGCAACAGACCGGCCACCCGATCACCCTTGCCGATACCCTGAGACGTCAGGTAGTTGGCGAAACGTGCCGAAGCCGCTTTCAGCTCGGCAAACGTCAGCTTGCCGGAGCCGCCACCGTCTTTCTCGTAATACAGCGCAACCCGCTCGGGATCGGTCGCCCACTTGTCGCAAATCTCGACACAGACATTCAGGCCGCTATCCAGACGCCCCTCAAGGATGTCAGCTTCCAGACGGGCAGGATCGAAATTATCGTAGACAGATGCATATTCCGGGAGACTCATGATCGATTCCTTTTGTTGTTGTGGTCGTCGTGGATCGAATTGCAATGTTCTTGTTTAGCACGGGGTCCTGTTTACGTAAAGGTAAACTTTAGGCGTAAGCGGCACCATGAAAAAGCATGTTAGATGAGTATGGATATCGACGCTGTTTCGCTCGCAATTCCGGGCCGATTTTAGTGGGTAACCGGCCAGGAATACCGTTTTGAAAGGGTTCTGGACGCGCCTTAAGCACGAGAGAGGGGTGTTGCAGACAATAAAAAGCCGGAGCAGGCTGAACCCGCTCCGGCTTGTTTGTATTTCCGCTGTAGTATCCGGTGTGCCTGATTAGCCTTCGTCCACCGGACGACGCTTCCAGTAACCCGCGAGTATCGACCCTGAAACATTGTGCCAGATCGAAAACAAGGCGCCCGGCAGGGCTGCGGTCGCAGTGAAGAACTGGTTGGCAAGCGCCACCGCGAGCCCGGAGTTCTGCATGCCGACTTCGATGGCGATAGTGCGGGCCACGCGTTTGTCGAACTTCAGCAGGCGGGCGACGTTGTAGCCACCGAACAGCCCGATCATGTTGTGCAGAATAACCGCGAGCGCGACCAGCGGCCCGAGAGTTGCCAGTTTTTCGGCATTCAGCCCGACCACGATGGCGATGATCAACACGATGGCTGACATCGCAACGGTTGCCAGCGCCGGTTCCACTTTCTTGATGTGGGTGCCAAGGAAATGATGGACGATCACCCCTGCGGCGATCGGTGCGATGACCAGCTGGGCAATGCTCATGAACATGCCGGCGACCGGCACATCAACCGACTGGCCGACCAGCAGTGATGTAATCAGCGGCGTCGCGGCGACTGAAATCAGGGTGGAGGTCAGTGTCATGGAAACGGACAACGCGACGTGTCCGTTGGACAGCCAGGTAATGACATTGGAGGCCGTGCCCCCGGCAGTCGCACCAACCAGCACCATGCCGATGGTCAGCTCCGGTGACAGGTTCAGGCACCAGGATACCAGCAGGGCAGCCAGCGGCATCACGGTAAACTGCAGAATCACCCCCACCGCGACGGGTGCTGGCGCGCGTATCACACCCATGAAGTCGTGACGAGAGAGCGTCAGCCCCATGGCGAACATGATGATCGCCAGCAGCATCTTGATCTGCGAGGCAAGCCCGGTAAACCAGTCGGGCTGCCACGCAGCGCAAATTGAGAACAGAATGGCCCACACGGGGAAAAGGCTGTTAAGGCGTTCGAGAAAAGGCATTACGGTTCCTGTTTTTTTATTGGTTCATTGGCCGAGCGTCATTTCAGGCGAAGTGTAGCGCAGGCTAACGAAAACGGCAGTTGGCTTTTAGGTGGTTATCGCGAATTGCAGGGTAAACGGACGCCGCTGTTTTTAACGGTTGCTTGAGCTTTTCCGGGGAGGCTTGCAGAATCAGTCGCCATACCTGTATCAATGGTAATCCTATTCGCTTTGCCGTTATCTACCAGAGGAATGAATGTCCCTTCGTCGTCAATTTAGAAAGCTGGCTCTCGCCTTGCGCAAAGCGCTGCATATCATCGCGGCACCGGTGAAAGGTGATAATGGACGCGGCGGGCTGTTTATTCAGGCATTTCGCGGCTATGGCTCAAGCCGCCAACTGTTTCTGATGGGCCGGGTGTTCCATCAACCGGGATTTGGTGCAAGTCTGCGGGAAGACCGGCTAAGGCGGGATCTGATTGATCTGATCCGCCGGCTGATGCGCAAGCCGGTGGTGAATGCGCAGGTGCGTGTGCGCTACAAGGATGCGGAACAGCTGGTGCATACCGACAAGCACGGCTATTTTCGCGTCAACATGAGCCTGTCGACCATGCCGTCTGACGTCCTTTGGCATTCGATGGAGCTGTCGCTGGTGCACCCGGTGGACGATCGGGCCGCGACTACCGGCGAGTTCTTTACCCCCTCTTCAGGCGCCCGCTACGGAGTGATCAGCGATATTGATGACACCGTGGTATTTACCGGCGTGGCCAGCACCGCCCGTATGATGTGGCGGCTGTTTGCCCAGGGCGCCGAGAGCCGCATGGTGTTTCCCGGTGTCGCGGCGCTCTACCAGGCGTTTTATGAAGGTGACAAAGGCCATCAAGGCAATCCTCTGCTGTATGTCTCCCGCGCGCCCTGGAGTATTTATCAGGTGCTGGTGGAGTTTTTCCGCATGCATCGTATTCCGGTGGGGCCGATTCTGATTCTTCGCGAGTGGGGGCTCAAGCGGGGCAGCCTTCTACCGCGGCGCGCCAAGGATCACAAGCTCGACGTGATTCGCCAGATGCTGGCACTTTACCGGGATCTGCCGTTCGTGCTCATCGGGGATAGTGGTCAACGCGACCCTGAAGTGTACACCCGCATCCTGCGGGAGCATCCGGGGCGGATTATTGGGATCTACATTCGGGATGTCAGTAATGATGCGGGCCGGGAAGAATCAATAGCCACGCTGGCGCGGGAAGTGAAGGAGGCCGGGAGTGATCTCATGCTGGCTTCGGATTCTGTCGAAATGGCACGCCATGCGGTAGAGCAGGGCCTGATTTCGGCCGATGCGCTGGAAAAGGTCAAGCGTGTTCAGAACCCGGATGAAAACGACTGATTCGGTGATCGCAATTGATTAATTTAAGTTAATCTTTGAATGATCTGACGGTCCCCGCTGCCTTTGCTCCGAACGTGACAGTCCTGTGACGGGGTGGCGCGAAGTGTCAGCGGCTGAGCTGAAATGCGTACGATGGCACGACAGTTATCCTGCCTGATGTCGAGTGATTGAATAAAGAACTTCAACGTTATCGGCATGTTTGCCAGGCTGCCCGGTTCTGCGTGGGTGGAGTGGCCGACCTCTTCTGTTTCAGCCGAAACGTAACACCTGCTGTTTCATCCTTATCCTGATTTCCTGCCATCTGTTTGCCTGGTCGATATGTCGCCTTCCTGATTGGTTACAACTTTCGCCACTGCTGAAAACTCCCTCAAACCTGCTCTACGCTTTAAGTAAGCCGTCGCAAGTTGTACCTGAGTTCGGGGTGAACCTGATGATGTCCAGCCGGACGGAATTCACTTCATGTGGCATCTGATAATCAAAGAAGCTGCGAGGATAGAAAGGGTCAACGCCATGAGATGGAATAATGCACTTTTAGTTGTGTCGTTAGCGTTTCTGCCTGCCATTGGCTCTGCTGAGCCTGAGGCCGGGGATCGTATTTTTACCCTCACGGGGTCAGGGTCAAGTGACTCCGATTTTGACAACAATACCGCCAGCGTCAGCTTTGATCTGGGTAAGTTCTATACCGAGAATACAGTGTTGGGGCTGCGGCAAAGTATGGGGTTCGCGGACTCGGAAAATGACTCGAGCTGGAACGGGGCAACCCGGATATTTGCGGACTATCATTTTGACGCCGGCAAGTGGCGCCCCTTCCTGGGTGCTAACTTTGGTGGCATCTACGGTGACGGGGTTGATGAGACTTTCTTTGCCGGGCCCGAGGGGGGTGTGAAGTATTACGTAAAGCCCAAGACCTTCATAACCGCGCAGATGGAGTACCAGGTCTTTTTCGACTCCGCGAGTGACGCCGACGACAATTTTGATGATGGCGCCTGGGCTTACAGCCTGGGTATCGGTTTCAACTTCTGATCGCGCCGGCGTGAATTCACTTCTTGTGAGGTCCTGACACAGGGCCTCTGGGCGGCTTGCGTCTAATCGCGAATTGGATGCTCAAGCCGCCCAGACCTTCCCGATTAATTGCGGCCAACCTATTGGTAATCGCTGCTCCAGCGTTGCCAGTCTGGTCGCTCCCGGCATATCGCCATGCAGTGCTCGCTTGCTGGCGTAGAGCACGTAATTATTGGTTTTGGTGCGGTACAGCATGACGTCGGCAAACAGCCGGTGAATATGCTGCATCATCGTGCCCTCGCGAGAGGGCGCCAGGTGGAAGTTGAGTGCCAGCCAGCCGTGGTCGCTTAGTGCCAGCGCGCACAGGTCGATAAATCGGCGGTGGCCCTGGGCCGGACTCATCCGGTCGGCGCTGTATAAATCAGCCATGATCAGATCGGTGCTGGCTTCTGGCATGTCATGCAGCACGGGTCGGGCATCGGCAACTGTCACCGCTATATTCGGGTGATGGGGCAGGCCGAAATAGGCATGGGCAACGTCCACAACCGCCTGTCGAAGTTCCACCGCGTGAATTTCGCAGGCAGGTAGCAGGTGGTGCAGGGCATTCACCATGGTGCCGCCACCAAGACCGAGCACCGTGGCGTGACAGGGTTCGGCAAAGGCGATCGGCAGCAGCATGGCGCGATTGTATTCGTGGACCGGCAGGTAGGGTTTGTTACGATCGATTTTGCTCTGTTCAAAGATCGTATCGAATGTCAGCACCCGGTGTTTGCGGTAATCCATCACCACAATATCGCCGAGCGTGTCGCTGGTTCTATGGGTGACACTGCCACCCAATTGGAATTTCATCAGTCCGGGTTTCGCTCTGTCTCATGCAGGGGCGACAACAATGACCATTCAGGCTTTGCGTTTCAAGATGAAAACGCTTTCGGTCGCGTGCTCCAGGCCTTTGCGGGTCATGAAGGGGTGGTCTTTATCCAGTTTATTACTGGTCAGACGCTTGATATCAAAGCCACTGAGATAAAGCCGGTACACCTCGTCATCGCTGACATTGAAAGGCGGGCCTTTCACTTCGTCGTTATCGTAGTCCAGCGTGATGAGCAGCATACTGGTTTGTTCCGGCAGAATAGCCGTCAGGTGTTCGGCATATTCCTTACGCATGGCGGGCGGCAGCGCGATTAACGCAGCGCGGTCATAGACCAGGCGCACGTTGCGGACATCGTCCGGAACCAGTTGGAAAAAATCACCGCACCAGAGCTCCAGATCATCGTGACTATAGCGGGTAAAGGGCTGACGGGGCTGCACAAAGGCCTTGGATTCGGCCTCTTCAAAAAAGTCTTTGCAGGCAATCGCGCTCAGCTCGATACCCATAACCGGGTGACCGCGATCATGTAACCACCACATGTCTTGGGATTTGCCGCACAGTGGCACCAGCACCGTCTGACTGGTATTCCCGGCGATGTCGGGCCAGTAGTCGTGAAGGTAGCGGTTGACGGAGCCTTCGTGAAACCCGATTTCCTTCTTCGTCCAGCGGGAATGCCAGAATGCGTGTTCCATAGTTGCGCCTCGCAGGTCATCGTTTTCGATCAGTATGAACCTGCGGTGGCTGAATCGAAAGAGTACGCCGACATGTCATCACGGTAACCCGGATTCGGTGATGCGGGCGCAGTCAGCGTGTAAGCTTGAAAAAAATAAAGGCTCACTGTTAAGGACCCCCCCATGATGAAAGCTGTTTTTCTGGATGCCGCCACGTTGGGCGATGATGTTGATCTCGGCCCTATCCGGGATGCGGTCGACGAGCTTGTGTTGCATGACCGCACAACGCCGGATCAGATCAGCGAGCGCATTGCCGGCTTTGATACCGTCATCACCAACAAGGTGGTGCTGGGGGAGCCCCATTTCAGTGCGAACCCGTCATTGAAGTTCATCGCGTTAACGGCGACCGGAACCAACAATATCGATCTCGACGCGGCCGCCAGCGCGGGTGTTCGCGTGGTGAACGTGATCCAGTATGGGCGGGCTACCGTGGCCCAGCATACGATGACACTGATACTGGCGCTGGCCACGCGGCTGGTGGATTACCACAAAGATGTGCAGGCCGGTGAATGGGCCCGCAGCCCACAGTTCTGTCTGATGGATCATCCGATCATGGAGCTGGAAGGCAAGACACTCGGGCTCTTTGGCTATGGCGATCTGGGGCAGGGTGTTGCGAATCTGGCCCGGGCCTTTGGCATGAAAGTATTGTTGGGTGCGCGGCCGGGTCATGCGCCGGGCATTGATAAAGGCGTGCCCCGGGTGCCGCTGGATGAGCTGTTGCCTCAGGTTGATGTGCTCTCGTTGCACTGCCTGCTGACGGATGAAACCCGCAACATGATCGGCGCTGATGAGCTGGCAAAAATGCAGTCTCACGCGCTGCTGATTAATACCAGCCGCGGTGGGCTGGTGGACGAGCAGGCGTTGGCAGACGCCCTGCGTGCCGGCCAGATTGGCGGTGCCGGATTTGATGTGCTGACCGAAGAGCCGCCGGTAAACGGCAACCCGCTGCTGGCGGACGACATACCCAATTTGATTGTGACGCCCCACAGCGCCTGGGCGAGCATGGAAGCCCGTCAACGGATGGTGCAGCTGACAGCGGATAACCTGAATGCGATGAAGGGTAATGCTCTGGAGCGCTGGGTGGTTTGAGCCTCTTGTTCAGCGTACAAAAAAGCCCCCGCAGGCAAGTTCCGGCGGGGGCTTTTACGATGGCCTGATCAGGCTATCGAACGGGATCAGCTGCGGCTGGTGATTTCCAGCAGGTGATAACCGAACTGGGTTTTCACCGGGCCGTGAACCTTGTTCAGTTCATCGTTGAATACGACTTTGTCGAATTCAGGCACCATTTGGCCCTGTCCGAATGTGCCCAGATCACCGCCGTTGCGGCCTGATGGGCAGCTTGAATGCTGCTTGGCGACTTCAGCGAAGTCCTTGCCACCTTCGATTTCGGCTTTCAGTTCATTACATTTTGCTTCGCTGTCGACCAGAATGTGGCGTGCAGATGCTTGTGCCATGATGATTGTCCTGCGCTGATGAGTGTCTTGGAAACCGCCATCAGACTTGATCAGCGGTTCCTTTGGTCCGAGCAGCGAATCCTGCCCGCCCGGGCTGATCGTGGCAAGTTTTTTCTTGCCGCTAGCCGGTCTTTTACGCGCGCCGACTCGCTATCCTGTTGAGATTTTAACGGAATATTTCCCCCTGTTAGGCTAGTATTTTGAGACTGTGAGTCGCGTCTCCGGCTAACCGCTTCCCAATACGCCAATGCCCTGTCCCCGCTAAGGACAATATGACCACGTGCATCGCCCCTGCTTCCAAACTGATCAGCCTGTGTTTTCTGGTTGCCGCAATGGCCGGCTGCTCGTCGTTCAGCCAGCGTGATCAAATGGCTCAGTTCAATACCGCTTATGACAAGGGCGACTACCCAAGCGCAGCGGCGGCAATGGGGCTGGACAAGGATGACGATAAAGCCCCGCAAGGCAAGGTCCTGGAACTCATGCATCAGGGTGAAGCGCTGAGGCTGGAGGGAGATTACAAGCGGTCGATCGCGGTTTATGACCGTGCCGAGAGCGGTATGAAGTATCTCGATACCGAGGGCTTTGCGGCCAGTGCTTCGGAAAATGTCATGTCGGTGCTGGTGAATGATTCCAGCCGGGATTACCGGGCGTTGATGTCAGAGGCCATTCTGGTCAACACCTACAAGGCGCTGTCGTTTCTCGCGCTGGGCGACAATGCCAGTGCACGGGTGGAGTTCAATCGCGCGGATGACCGCACACGTCGCGCCGTGGATTACTTTGCCGATGAGATTGCCGAACAGCGCCGGGCCTTGCAGAAAGACCCGGGTAATGCCCGGGCGGTTGAGCAGAACATCAACAGCGATGGCATTCAGGGGGTGTTGCGCAACAAATACGGCGACCCGGCAGGCTGGAGCGTCTATCCCCGGTTTATTGTGCCTTCGAGCACCTATCTTCACGGCCTTTACTTTCTCGCGAGTGGAGAGGGAGGTTCTGATTTTGAGCGAGCGGCTACCTCACTTGAACGGGTAGCGCAGATGGCGCCGAACAACCCTGCGATTGCTGCGGACGCAGAGCTGGCAGAGGCGCTGGCATCAGGCGAGCAAACACGCCAGTCACTGCCGCCGATGGTCTGGCTGGTGTATGAAAACGGTCTGGGCCCGGTGCTGCAGGAGATCCGTTTCGATATCCCGCTGTTTCTGTCCCATGGCGACTGGGCCTCGGTGGTGTATACCGGCATCGCGTTGCCCCGCTATACCGATCGCACCTCGGTTGGCGGCAGTTTAGTCGCCACCAGTGATGATGACACCCGCTACAACACTCAGTTGGTTGCCAGCATGGGCAAGGTGATCCGCACGGAAATGCAGGCGCGATTTACCAGCATTCTGGCACGCTCGATTTCGTCCGCCGTCGTCAAAGGGGTGCTCCAGCATGAGGCAACGGAATCGCTGGGCGCCGCAGGCCAGCTCGGGTCCATTCTGTATACGATAGCCACCACCCAGGCGGACCTCAGAGGCTGGCAGGCAATGCCGGATCATTGGGAAGCGACCCGGTTTGAACGCCCTGCCAGCGGGGAACTGCGGCTGAGTGATAGCCAGCAGGGTGCGCTGGGGCATCTGGCGCTGCCGAGCTGGCCGTATACTCTGGTATATGTGAAACGCCCGACAGCCCAAAGCCCGGCGACGGTCATGGTGCTTGACCTGCAGGGGCAACATGCCGGTCAGCAGTTTACCTTGCCTGAGCGCGGTGAAAACTGACCTGCTTCGGGCAGTGGATTCAATGTCGGTGGCCTGCGACTGATATGGCTGCCGGAACAGGAGGGGAGTGATGCAGGAAAACACTATGTTCAGAACTCTGAGTCGGGTCATGCTGGTAGCGCTTATGGCGACCGGCATCTTGGTCACATCGGCCTGCGTGCCGCTTGAGCCCCAGCGAGAATACGTTCAACGGGATGATCTTCAGGTTGACCCTGAAATCCGTCAGGCCCTGACCGTCAGCGAGCTGCTGCAATCGCGGGTGGACTTGCCCGGTGGTGGTAGCCTCCTGAAAATCCAGTTCTCGGTCAAAGGCTATCAGGACGTGGGCATGGAGTGGAAAGCCACCTGGTTTGATGCCGATGGGATGGTTGTCCCAGGTGTGGGCGAGGGCTACAACACGGCTAGGGTGATGCAGAATCAGACCCGCTTTTTTACAGCGTCAGCACCTAACGAGCGTGCTGTCAGCTTCCAGTTGCATTTGCGTGAAGACCGATAAGGAATCGACGTTATGAAAAAAACAGTAATCGCCGTGCTCTGCTCCACTTTGCTTGCGGCCTGCGCAACCCCGACCCGTTATGTTGATCCTGCGGCGGATGATGGCCCGGTCACCATGACCATGGACTACCGTGATTTTGAACGCGCCGCAGATGCCGCGGTTCAGGATCTGCTGACCAGCGGCGCTGTCGATAACCCATCTGGCGAGCGCTACATCATGGTGGTCAGCCGGATTACCAACGACACCATGCAGAGGATCGACACTGATCAACTGGTCAAGAAAATCCGCGTTGCCCTGCTGCGTTCAGGCAAGGTAATCACCACCACAGCAGTCGGTTTGAACGGTGCTGAAGATGCAATGAACGAAAAAGCCCGCGAGCTGCGCAACTCCGATGAGTTTGATCAGTCCGGCGTGCAGAAGAAAGGTACCCTGAAAGCACCGGATCTGAGCCTGTCCGGCAAGATCATCCAGCGTAATCACAAGGTAGAGGATGAGCAGCAAGTGGAATACTACTTCCAGCTCTCCATGACGGATCTGACCAGCGGGCTGGCCGTTTGGGAAAACGAAACCCCGATTATCAAACGCGGCTCGAATGATGCGGTGTCCTGGTAAAGCGGTGGCTCGCTAAACTGGTGTCGATTAGATCGTGGCCCATGTAGCCGAAGCTTCAGCTTTGGTGGAGCCGTAAGGCTCCTTGTTTGCCGGCACTCGGCAGCCCTTTGTGCTGCTCGAAAGCTGAAGCTTCCGCTACAAAAGCGATCTAAACTTTATCTACTGTTTGTACTTCAGAACGCCACCAACACCCTCGCTTCAATCACATCACTGTCGGCCAGCGCAGTCTCATCGTTGTGAACGTATTCTGCTTCAAACTGGAACGGCAATATGTTCAGGCCGACCACATCAAAGGTGATGCCAAGCCCGTACTGATTGAAGCTGCCGTCCCCGATGCGTGAGGGGTCGCGGATGTCGACCCGGCGATAGCGCAATTTGAGTGCTTCCCGGCGCAGGGACAGCGGGAACTTGAAGGCGTAGGCGTCGAAGTTGAAGACCTTGGACAGATACACTTCGCCATAGGCGGCTTCCCGGGCATAGGTTTCGCCATTCAGCCCGGGAATGACCACCATACTCGGGTCGTCATTCAGGAGATCCGGCGTGTTTTCCAGATACACACCGCGACGTTCGAACTGGCTCACCGTATCGGCACTGCTACGGGCATACTTGCCGCTGACGCCGGCGTAAAACTCGTAGGGAAAGTCGGTCGATAACTCCAGGCTACCGCCGGAAGTGGTGTCTCCCCGGTCTTCCACCGCGAAGCCTTCGGCCGCAAACAAACTGTTGGGAAACAGACTGTGCCCAAAGCGGGTGATGCGGCTCAGATTGAGCTGCAGGCCTGTCGGCTCGCGTTCGAGTTCCCGGTAGTCCAGATAATGGAATGCGCCCAGCTCGCCGTACCAGTAGCCGGCTTCCAGAAAAGGCAGGCGCAACTCGGCGCTCATGCCAAAACCACGCGATTCATCGGGGGGCAGGAGTTCGTCGAGATCCTCTGCCATCACGCCATAGGCCTTGATGCCGGCCAGCACAAAATACTGGCGATTAACGTAGGACACGCCCGCCAGTTGGGACCAGTCCTCGTCTCGCAGCGCAAACAGCGACACCGAGTTCTGGGTCAGTGGATCGGCGAACTCGACGAACAGGCTATAGCCCAGCGTGGTGTCGTCCTCACCGTTATTGTTGTCACGTGTTAGGGTGAACAGTGAGAGATCGGTGCCGCGATAATGCAGGCCGAGCAACGCGTTGTAGGGTTCGTCGAGATCAAGGGCGACGGGGTCAATCGGCGGTGCCGGTTGTGGCGTGTCGCTTTCGATTGCCGGGATGTCGTTACTCGCCGATGAGGTCGCGGTATCGTTGGCGGAGGCATCCCAGAACAAATGTGTCGAGGCAGGCCCGCCGTCGACCACCTGAACCGGCTGATAAACGTAATAGTAATCGTCGGCGCTTACCGCTTTTACCAGCAAGGTATCGTCATTGATCAATCGCGCCTCGGCGATATTGTCTGCAGGGGAGACCTGTTCGATGCCTGTACCATCAAAACGGAACAGCCCTGAGCCAAGATCGGTGTTGGCGACAAAGTAAACACGGCCCTCCGAGTCGATATCTTCAACCAGGCCATAGTAGCCCTCAATACTGAACAACGGATCCCGATTGCGGTAGAGCGTGCGCTGGCGGCCATCCTGACGGAAATAGTAGAGCGCATCGTCCGGCCCGATCAAAACGGATGAATTGACCTCGCCGTAGAACGTATCTCCCACATACAGCTGCGGTTCACTGTAGGACGAGGACACGTCGAAATACACACTGCGGCCATCGCTGAGCGTGCCCTGCACAATGCGCCCCTCGGTGCCTTCTACCAGCACGGCATCGTCATCAAACAGTCCCTGATAGATGCGCCAGGGCGACACGGGGCGACCGGAGACGGAGTAGATGCTGCCATTCTGTTTGACCAGCTTGCCGGACGGATACTCCACCCGCTTGCGGGTAATGTCGCCGGTTTGTTTGTCGATCCGGACGAGCTCTGGCGCCCGGACGCCGGTCGGGCTGGTCAGGAAAAAGATCTCCTCAGCGTCACTGCTCAAGGGCAGCGCGTATTGGGATGAGCCGACGGGTTCACCCTCTGCCTTTACCAGCCCCTGCGCTCTTTTAGCCATGGTCGCAGACCACTTGGCAATGGTCGTGTCGAAATGGAAATCAAAAGTGTCGAGGGTTGGTGTGTTGACCATGAACGGCCAGTACCAGTAAGCGGACCGGTTGAAGAAGTATCGGTTTGTTGTACCCAGGCCAAACCTTTCAGCCAGAAAGTACTGGTAATGACCACCGAGTACATAGGGCCGTTCGCCGTAAGGGAAACGCAATGGTACGTTGTAAAGCAACCCGGCTGTCAGCTCGCCCTTTTCGGCCTGTTGCAGGATCATTGCCGTCATACGCCCGTTGTACAAACGGCCGCCGTTGCCGTGCCAGGATTCATTCAGCACCGCATTGCCTTCAAGAATAAACGATGACTCAAACAGGTTGGGAGTGATGGCCGGAATCAGCGGCGTGATGACCGAGCCGACACCGAACCACTCATAGAGCGTGCTTGAGACGGGATTGTTTCGGGGATTGATCTGATAGTTGTGCGCGGTCTCGTGATAGATCAGCGTGTCGAGCCAGGAGGTGGTAGTGAAATAATCCACCTGCAACGCGCCACCCACGTAGTTGATCTGACGGTTGACCGGAAACTGGGTTGAGAAGCCGTTGGCTATCTGGTTGAAGTCCGAGATCAGACCTACCGAGAGTTGCTCGCTCATTTCAAAGCCAAAACTGGCTTCATAGACCGGTTGGAGATACAGCTCCAGCCCCGCCACGTGCTCCGCAAACGGCTTGTTTTTCTCGGTGTAGATCAGCTCGGTGTTACGGATGTCTGATGTGAAATAGGGCTGGTCGTGGGGCACCACCGTCGGGTTCGGCGAAACCAGAGTATAGCTCCACCCGGCCGCAGGCAGACTGGCCAGCATTATCAGCGAAAGCGCACGCATTGAAGGTCCTTCTTTTTTTTATTCCTGCCCCGCTCCCAAGCCGGTGGGCTGATAGCGGGGTTTGGCTTTTAATTCAGATAACGGAAGTTTACAGGTGTTTTAGCGAAAAGCCCTGCCTGGGCAGGTGGACGTGTACCAGACCCACTGCGCGGTCGTTGCGGGCGACGATCCAGCCGTTATCGTCCTCGGCGATCAGTTCGCCAATAACCGGCACTCGACCGTAGTCATCCGGCGTGATCCGCACGTTTTGTTCCGATGTGTGAGCGGACAACGGCTTCCGGACAGGTCGCGGCTCTGCCTGGTGCGCCGTATTGAGAGCGTCCCCGGCACTGATATTCTGTGGCTGAATGCGGTTAAATGCCCGCATTCTGTCCATCCACGCCTTCACCCGTGGTGCTTTCGCGAGCACCGGCTTGTTGGCGATATCGCACACATACCAGAGGCTGTGGTAGGCCGAGAAATCCGCGATACAGGGGTTGTCGCCAAACAGGAAGTCATGGCTGAGCATGTGCTCCATACGATCAATGTGGCGCATGACTTTTTCTTTTGCTGCCTTGGGCGGCAGGGCTTTTACCCGCGAGCGCCGGCCCATGTCGATCCGGTCCCGCAGGAAACGGAAGGTGTTCATCAGCGACGTTTCCTTGACCAGTTTGACCAACATACCCGGGCCGCTGAACGCGATAATGCACGCAAGAAAGATATCCAGATCCACTTCAGTCACAAACTGCTGTACCTCGTCCGGATTATTTTCCAACGCCAGTTCCGGTTTGCCGCTGATGCGCGCGATCTCTGCACTTATTGCCCGGGTATCGCAGAAAATGTCCGCGCCGATCTGCATCACCGGGATTTTGCGGTAGCCACCTGTCAGCACTTCCAGTTCCGGTCGGGGAGGCATTTCCCGGACGATAACCGACTGCCAAGGCAAACCGGTGTAACCGAGCATGACGCGGATTTTTTCTGAAAAGGGCGAGAGGGCATAGTGGTGAAGAATAATGTCGGGCATGTCTGGGCAATCCATAGTTGGTTCTCAGGGATCGATATCGGAATCAGCCTGTCATACCAGAAAGAGCGGTTACAGTGCGTTATCGATCAGTCAATGGATTTTGCCTGAAGATAACGTCACTTTCCGGCATGAGCGCAAATAATTAATATCAGGAGGATACCGGTTATCCGGATTCAGGATTCAACGCCGGTCGTTACGGCGTTTAACGAAGGAACGTCAATAAAAAGGAGCTGTCGAGTATGTACATAGCCATGAACCGTTTTCGCATCGCCCTGGGAAAAGAAAAGACGTTCATTCAGATATGGTGTGATCGGGAGACCTACCTTGAGGAAGTCCCCGGTTTCAGGAGTTTTAACCTGCTGCAGGGGCCAACTCACGAGGACCACACCCTGTTTGCCTCCCATACGGTTTGGGAATCAAAGTCCGCGTTCGAGAAATGGACCAAGTCTGATGCGTTCAAGAAGGCGCACGCCAACGCCAGTCCGAACAAGGATATTTACCTTGGGCCACCGGTATTCGAAGGGTTTGAGGCAGTGGTTTAGTTCAACAGCTTGTTTTGCCACCAGGGCATAAAGCCCTGGCCGGCATGCGTCAGTTTTCGGACCAGTCGTGGCTGTCGATCCGGAAAAAGTAGTAGTCGTGATCTGTGCCATTCAGTGTTTTGATGCCCCGGTGGGACAGCACACCGCCGATTTTCTCCATCGCCTTTCTGGATCGCGTATTCCCCGCCGCAACGTGGAACCACACCCGCTTCGCCCACTGAAAAGCATGGTCGAGCATCAGCCGCTTCATCTCTGCATTGGTTTTGCCACCCCAGAAATCGTGAGCGAGAAACGTGTAGCCAATGGCTACCTCCTGTTGAGCCGGGTCCCATTCGTAATAGCGGGAGGAGCCAATCACTCTGGCCGTATCCCGATCGATAACGATCAGTGCTGATCCGGAGGCAATAGCGTCCGTGAACCACTGTTGAAACTGGGGCCGCTTGTAGCGATCGCTGCTTGGGTGCTGCTCCCACACGCGGGGGTCGGAGGCCGCGGCATAGAGCGGTTCAAAATCGTCCGGCTGAATCGGTCGCAATCGTAAAGTGCGACTCTCCAGCACCGGCTGCGGTGCAAAATCTGTTGTGTCGTTCATGCTGAGCATCCTTTGCTTGTTGAACGGCGTCGCCCGGATTATTGCGGATCCGGGAGCGGTACCGATGATCGATGGCGGTACGACGGACGCTATCCCGATGGGTTCCCTGCTGGGTAACTACCGGATTAGCTTAGGATAAAAATGACGGCTTGCCTAAAGTTATATCCGGCTTTCGACAGTCAGGGTCATGAAGGGTTCCGTCAGATGATGGGTTGCGTGTGGGCATTGGCCAGATAGTGGTACGGGAACGGTCAGCGGAGGATCTGTGAGGCTCCGCCTTCCGAAAGAACAATCTGAAGGGATGTTTTGAAGGGAAGGATGCTCACCGGAGGCGGCGTTCAGGAAAGGCCGGAGTAGCCCCGCACATGGTCACAAAGTGCGGGGCTACTCCGGCCTGACAATCAGGCTGAGCGATGGGCGCGGCGACGCGCCACCAGTGCCAGCCCGCCTGCGAGCAACAAGGCGACGCTTGAGGGCTCAGGGACATCATGGCTGCTGAGGCCGGCAACCGTCATGGTGTAGTCATGCGGGCCATCCATGCCAAAGCCGTTGTCACCGCCAACAGCGATGGTGAAGAAGCCCGATGTAGCCAGCATGAAGTCGAGGCTGCTACCGGGCATTGGAATGGCGGGCGTGCCGTCAACGTATGTCAGAGAGCCGTCGCTGAAGTCGCCGCTGTTACTGAAGAAGAGCGCCTGGAACTCGTCCATCATCTCGCCGGCATAAACGCTGATGCCGAAATCGATTGCGGAGGCGATATCAATGGAAAGCGAGGTGGGTGAGGTGACTTCAAAGGTCCAGAAATCAACACCGTCGGAAAAGGTGTTTTCTTCAAGCCAGGCATTGTCGGTATCCACGCTGCCGGTATAAACACCATCGTCAGACAGTGTCATCAGAGTCGCGTTAGCGGTGTAGGGCACAAGAACGAGCAGGGCAAGGGCTGCAGATTGAACTAGGGAACGCATCGGTATTCTCCTGTGATTGTTGTGTTCGTGACATTGGTTGTGTCACGACAAGGGAAGCCGTCACTGGCTTCCCTGATACAGTTGTTGCTCACTTCCCTGTGGGCGGGTCCTGGCGTTAAAGCGCGCCTTTTTCCCATGGACCGGTGATGGCGAAGGTGACGCCCGGCGACTGGATATTCACGAACAACCAGCGACCGTGGAAACTCGCGCCGGCCCATTCCTGACTGGTGAAGCTGCGACGGGCAGAGCCATCCGTTGATGCGCCCACTTCATCCCAGAAGAAATCGCGAGTGCCCGGGTAGATCGTGTCGATTTTGGCCAGGTCGCCTGCATCCAACGCGATGCGGTTTTCGGCGAAGGGGAAGACCACACCGGTCTGGGTCAGGCACACCAGGCGCTTGGGGTTGGAGCCACCGTCTTCACACATCAGGATCGAACCGCGAGGGCTGACTGCAATGTTGTCCGGGCCGTCTACTTCGGTGATGGCGTCTTTTGACTCGAAGATTATCTGAACGGTTTCCTTGCGCGGGTCGTAGCAGAAGACCTGGCCCAGGCCGGCCGCACCGCCGGAAGTCGACACGAAGAAGATCTTGCCGTCGTCGTACCAGCAGCCTTCGCCACGCTCGATGATGGCGGCTTCAGTCGCCTGGTTAAAACAGGTGTCACTCATGGCATCCGGGTCATTGATTTCCTGCCAGGTGACATCCCAGGTGGTGCCTTCTGTGAGGCCGCCGCGCAAGTCCAGGCGTGGTGAATCCTTCACGACCATGCCGTAAAGCTTGCCGCCAGACTTCATGTCGCCCCACTTACCCGCTGGCTCGAATTTGTAGAACGCAGACTGGCCGGCATCTTCGGTTTCATAGACAAAACCGGTAGCGGGATCGACGGCAACGGCCTCGTGGGAGAAGCGACCCATTTCACGAATCGGCTGGCCGTCGGAAATGCCAAAGCCGGGAACCTCGAACACATAACCGTGGTTATAGCCTTGGGAACCCTGTCCCCATGGGTGGAAGGTTTCTTCGCAGGACAACCAGGTGCCCCACGGAGTAGGACCGCCTGAACAGTTGCGGATAGTGCCGCCGAGGCTGTTATAGGACGACAGGAACTCGCCTTTTACCACATCGAACATCAGGTTGGTGGTGCCACCGTTCTGGTTCGGGTTGTACACGCCGCGGCCACCGCGAGGGGACGACGGCGTGCTTTCGCCTTCGGACAGTTCGTGGTTGCGGACCAACGCGATGACATTGCCTTTTGATGCGACCACTGACATGCCGTCGTGATCGGTTGGTGTTGGCAGTTGGTCTGTCTGGATCTGGCCGGTCCAGCCGAAAGTGGTGTACTCGAAGCCTTCCGGTAGCGCCAGCAGCGTCAGGCCGGTGGCTTTATCGGCAGTTGGTACCAGTGGGCCGTAGTTGTCTGAGTAGGGCAGGCTGGCGGCATTGGCACGACTGGCCATGGCTGCAAACGCAGTGCTGGCGGCAACTGCGGAGGAACCTTTCATGAAAGCCCGGCGGTTGAACGTCGGCTGGATCAGCGCGTCGCCTTTCTGGTCGTCCAGTTCAGGTAGAGAAACGTCAGTCATCAGGAAGCTCCATTGTCTTTTTCGTCAATTGGGGATGCGGGGCTTTTATTGATTGTGCTCAGGGCAGACGACGGGAATGGTTGTCTGGCTGGTTTAGCCCTCGACAAGAAGCTTGTAAAAAAACTGTGACAGCCGAGGGTCGGCGGTCTTACGGTTGGGTTAACCTTTCGTGATACCCGATATGCCGACTAATCGACCCCGGGGTGGCCTCAGGAGGCTGCTTCACTGATCCGTGCGCGTTCCTGCGCTTCGGCATCGGAGCCGGTCCAGCGAATCAGTAGTATGGATAGCTCATAAAGCAGGACGATCGGCAGCCCCAGTGCAATCTGGGACACCAGATCGGGAGGTGTGATCAGCGCAGCGACAAGAAAGGTCACCACGATGGCATGGCGCCGGTGCTTGCGCAGGGATTGCGCTGTGACCAAGCCGGCCTTTGCCATGACCAGCAGCAGCACCGGGAGCTCGAAGCTCAGGCCAAATGCCAGAATCATCTTGATCACCAGCCCCAGGTACTCGCTCACACGGGCCTCCAGCTCCACGCTGATATCGTTGCCCTGCGCAGCGGTTTCAAAGCTGATAAAGAAATTCCAGGCCAGGGGCATCACCACGTAAAATGCCAGCGCAGCGCCCATAACGAACAGCACTGGCGTCATGATAAAGAGTGGTGACAGGGCTGACCGTTCATTCCGGTACATGCCGGGCGCTATAAACTTCCAGACCTGTATCAGCGCCAGCGGCAGGGTGATGAACAGGGCGGTAAAGAACGACAGCTTGAGATAGGTCAAAAAGGCTTCATGGAGACCGGTGTAGATCATCCGGCGACCGCTATGAGGTCCGAATACCTCAATCAGCGGCTGCTGCAGAAATCGGTAGATGTCCTCAGCACACAGGTATGACAGCCCAAACATCACGGCGAAAAAGGCCATGCAGTAAAGTAATCGGGTGCGCAGTTCCAGCAGGTGGGTCAGCAGGGGGGCTTTGGACAGATCAAGGTCATCGTGACTCATCGCAGGGTTAGCCTTTGGCAGACGGTGGCTGAATGGGCCCGGATGCTGTGCTGGCGGGTTCTTCGACCGTTTCGGGGCTGGAGTCGGTGGTGTCTTTGAGCAGCTTCGCCTCGGCATCGGACCGAGCCTGGTCAAGTGCCGCCCGACGTTGTTGGTGCTGCTGCGCGGTCATCGACCCAGGCTGAAAGTCGGCCGGAAGATTGCGGATTTCTTCCGGCATCAGGTTGCGCCAGTCATCCTTGCCGTTCTTACCCGATGCAATATCCACTTCCCGTTCGAGCTGGTGCATGCTGCCAATAACATCGCTGTAGGTACGGCGTGCTTTGGCCATTAACCGCCCGCCGGCACGGAATAACTGCGGCATATCTTTAGGGCCGATCACGATAAGCGCCAGCGCACCGCAAAACAGTAGCTCTACCCAGCTCAGATCAAACATGGTGCCACCCGGTTGTCTGTGTTGGGGTCAGGACGATGAGCGTGTCTGTGCCGGCTGCTCTGGCACTGCGGACGGCGCCGATGCCTTGAGGCTGTCAGTGTCACCGTCTACGGGATCATCCCGCATACCGGTTTTGAAACTTTTGATACCTTGAGCCAGATCGCCCATAAGAGCCGGAATCTTGCCGCGCCCGAAAAGCAGCAAAAACAGAATAACCACCACCACGACTTGCCAGATACTCACACCCATGAGAATTACCCGCTGCCCGTTATTTTCAGGAGTTGATACCGGTGTCGATATCGCCAGCCCAGACGGTGGCAGATCAATGTTGCGCTGTGATGACCACGGGATTACGGGTTAAGGGGGAGGGAGGATGGCTGCTCTGAAACGAAATTACCGGGAAACCCAATTTGCCATCGCGTTTGCGTTGGCCTCCTGTTGATCATGTAGTCCCCGGATGACGCCTTGCCGGTTACCATCGGGCTGGTTCTGGCTGGCTTTCCATTTGCCGGTCAGTGTTGATATGGGGATTTCAATGCCGACAATCGCGCCCATCATTTTCTCGATGTAATCACCCGGCGCGTCGGCAACCTGCCATGGCGCTGACTGGGTGCGCTCGTGTTGGTCGGTCAGGTGGTTGAGGTGATGCAACAGCCACTCCGGGTCGTCCATGATCCGGGCCCGCCCACGGGCTTGTACTGCAATGTAGTTCCAGGTGGGGACGGCCTTGCCGGTTTCCTGCTTGGAGGGGTACCAGTTGGGCGAGATGTAGGCATCCGGGCCCTGAAAAAGCATCAGCGCTCCGGGATCATTTGCCAGTGCCTGCCACACCGGGTTGCGGCGTGCGACATGGCATTGCAGAACACCCCGCTCACCGCGGCTTCTGTCGAGAACAAACGGCATATGGTTGGCGACCGGGCCGTCCTCGTCCACAGTGACAAGCGTGCCGAACGACCGCTGCTGAATCAGATCTTGCAGGGTGCCGGTGTCCGCCTCGCGGAAGTGTTCGGGAATGTACATCAATCATTCTCCATCAATGACTTCCTGTGAGCCCGCAGCAATTTCCCTGAAGGCGTTTGCCAGCGTCTCCGGTTCCTGTGCGCCGGAAATCAGGTACTGTTGATTAATAACAAACGCAGGCACGGCGGATACGCCCGCTTGGCGGTATTGTTCCTCATCGGCGCGAACGGCGTCAGCATACTGGTCTGATTCCAGGATTTGCTTCGCTTTGTCGCCGTCCAGTCCAGCGGCTTCTGCTGCCACCCGAAGTATGGTCGGATCAGAGATGTTTTCCGCGTGGCCGAAGTAGGTGTCAAACAGTGCCAGTTTCAGCACGGTCTGTTTACCTTCGTCCTTGGCCCATTTGAGTAGCCGGTGAGCGTCGAAAGTGTTGCGGGAATAGCGCTCCTGCAGTTTACTGAAGTTCAGTCCAAGATCGGTTGCGATTTCGATCATCTGGGCCTGATTGGCTTCCATCTCGGCAGGGCTGCGGCCGTATTTGCGGCTCAGGTGTTCCAGTATAGGTTCACCTTCGGGGCCGGCATCGGGATTGAGTTCAAAGGCGTGCCATTCAATATCGAATGTCAGCTCATTGCTGAGTTCGGCCATCGCCTTTTCGAGGCGTTTGTAGCCGATGGCACACCAGGGGCAGGCGACGTCCGAGACAATGTCGATTTTTAGCGGCTGCATGAGACAACTCCGGTCATTGGTTTCCCCGAGCATAACGCGAAGACGCCGCGCGATACGAATGCGCAATTATCCGGACGCTGTTTTGATTACGCCCGGATGCGCCGGGAATGAATCGAAAGTATGGCGTCAGTCGTATGCCATTGAGGCTTAACCGCGCCAATGAACCCGTTATAATAAACCGCACTTGATGATGTCTGTGAACAGAAGGAACTATTGAATGGTATTCGATTCCGGTCGGGCGAGGGCAATATTCAGGGTGGGCCTGATCTTTCTGCTGGCGCTCTTCGCTTTTGCCTGCAGTCAGGTGCCGACGTATGAAAGACCGCATTCGCTGGTAGCGGCCAATCAGACCTACGATTTCCAGACTGACATCAAACCCATATTCGAAGCCAAGTGTATGGCCTGCCATGGCTGCTATGACGCGCCTTGCCAGCTGAAGCTCACCAGCTCGGAGGGGCTGTTGCGCGGCGCATCCCCCTTGCCGGTATATGCAGGCAGCCGACTGGAGGATATGGCACCCACCCGCTTGGGTATTGATGCGGTAACCACTTCGGACTGGCGAGACAAGGGCTTCTTCTCTGTTTTACACGGCGATAAGGAAGGTGCTCTGGACGCGCGGGAAACCTCGGTGCTGTTCCAGATGATTGCACTGGGCCGGGAAAATCCGCTGCCGCCAAACAGCCGGCTGCCGGAAGATCTGAGAACCGATATTGGCCGGCCCCAGAGCTGCCCGACGCTGGCGGATTTCGAGGACTATGCAGAGGACAATCCGCATGGCGGCATGCCATTCGCGACAACGGGCCTGACCGATGAAGAATACGCCCGTATCCAGACCTGGGTGGCCGAAGGCGCGTTGACCCAGCCCCAACCCTACGATCCCGGCGATGCGGAACTTGCGCAGGTGGAGCGTTGGGAAACCTTCTTCAATCAGTCGGGGGCGAGGGAAGCGCTGGTCGCCCGTTATCTGTACGAGCACCTGTTCACCGCTCACCTGTATTTCGACACGCTGGAAGGCAGCCGGTTCTATCAGATCGTGCGGTCGTGGACGGCGCCGGGCCAGCCGATTTTGCCGGTCGCGACCGTGCGCCCGAACGAGGACCCGGAAGGTCGCTTTTATTATCGGTTACAGCCGGTGAACAGCACCATTGTTGAGAAAACCCATATTACCTACGCGCTGAATGACGATCGTATGGCCCGATACCGCTCGTTGTTTCTGGATTCGGACTGGAGCATCGGCGAGCTGCCGGGGTACGGTTACAAGGACCGCTCCAATCCATTCGCCACGTTTGATGCGATTCCAGCCAAGGCGCGCTATCGGTTTATGCTTGATACGGCGCAGTATTTTGTTCGCACCTTTATCCGCGGCCCGGTCTGTCGTGGCCAGATCGCGACCGACGTCATTCGGGATCAGTTCTGGACCGTCTTCGAAGATCCGGATCACGACGCTTTCGTCAACGACAAGGCCTACCGGGAGCAGGTGACGCCCCTGCTGGGGCTGCCGGGTGTGAAGAGCGATATTATGGCGTTGGGCTCAGAGTGGTTTGACTACAAGGCCAAACGCAACGAATACCTGGCGGATCGCCAACTGCATTACAACGCGCGTGATCCGCAAGGCGCAGCGATGTCCGACATCTGGGATGGTGATGGCACCAACACCGATGCGCTGCTGACTATTTTCCGCCATCACGACAGCGCGTCAGTGCGCAACGGCTTACTGGGGCGTGTGCCGCGGACAATCTGGGTGATGGATTATCCATTGCTTGAGCGCACCTATTACGAGCTGGTGGTCAACTTCAACGTGTTTGGCAGTGTGTCGCATCAGGCGCAGACGCGACTTTACTTTGATCTCATCCGGAACGGTTCGGAGCACAACTTCCTGCGGTTTGTGCCGGCTGATCAGCGCCAGGCCCTGTATGACCACTGGTATCAGGATTCAGGCAAGATCAAGGATGCGATCACCTATACCGATCTGGACGTCGCCACGCCTGTCGATATCGACTATGGCCCTCAGCGCGGTAACACCGCGGTGATGGACAAGTTCAGCCAGCTGCTGCTGGATCGGGCGGCAGCGGTGGCCGGCCCACCCGATTTTCTGAACCGCTGCTTCGGTGGGCCCTGTGAACGACCGGACGCCTCGCCATTGCAGAAAGACGCGGATGCGATCCTTCGCGGGCTGGCGTTCGACAACGGTGCCACCATGCCGGCGATCAAATTTTTGCCGGAGGTCGTATTCTTGCGGGTTTCAAGCGAAGACGAGCGTTGGGTCTATACCCTGGTGCACAACCGGATCCATTCCAACGTTGCCTTTATGTTCGCTGAAGACAGCCGGTTATTGCTGGAGCAGGACACGGTTTCCGTAATAGACGGCACGTTGGGCAGCTATCCGAATTTCAGCTTTGACGTCCCGCTGAACGAGCTGGACGCATTTGTCTCGGCGTTCAAAGGCATCACCCGTGCTTCAGACATGAATGCGCTGGCCGAGCGTTGGGGCGTGCGTCGCACCAGCCCGGATTTTTGGGATGTGATGGCGGATTTCAGGGCGTTTGTTGAGCAGACCAACCCGGTAGAAGCGGGGATTTTTGACGTGAACCGGTATGAGAATCTGTAATACATGGCAATAGCCATTGCAGCAGGCGAAGCGCAACGAATGTTTGTGATCTGGATGCGTGTGGTTCGTGAATTGAATAACCCTTTTGGGTTATCGCCCCGGGTGCTTCATAGTAGGTGTTTGTATCATTAACGCCCGATGATCGCCCGTTTCTAATAGACTGTTTCTTCAATATAGCGACGCTGGAACTGCCCGGCTCGAAATTCGACCCTGGGTGTTTGCGTCACCGTGTTGATGTGGCCGTCGCCTGGCGTGCCTGGTGTGGTAAGTACTTGGGGCGTGCCGTCTGAGGCTTCCACGACTGGGGCCTGAAATGCCACATTGGCTTCCATCAATTCGTCGTCGTTCATTTCGGTAAAGCGGGACCGCATGTCATTGTGTGTGCTCATGGAAAGCGCGTCATCAGCCGAACAAAGTGGCGACAGCAAGCAGCACATCAACAGGTACATCATTCGATCTTTTATCGGTTTCAAACCAATACTCCGAAAACTTGTCTGGATGTTTGGTTCGAGGACAGATTTTGACCGTGACTGGATTGCCCACAAGCCGTGTCTGATCCTCAATTCAGACAGGTTATCGAGGTCAATTACAGGGAACAACGACACGCCTGCAGTTTTGTGCAATGCGTCCCGAAAAGCGATAGATCTGCGGAGCCCCACCAGTCACGAGTGATCCGGTATCCGACGTTTTTCGAATCTTTTGAGCGCCGCGCAATATATCCATGAAAAATAAGCCATACTGGAAAAACAGGGTGTTATAGCGGCATTATGGTCGCGGACATTTCGCGCATATCAAGTGAGGTCGTGTGGATCTGAGCCAAATCAAGGAACAGTTAGCAGCGCTCGAAAAATGGACGTTAGCGAACCCGAATCCACCGCAGCACAGACCGTGGACCTGGCTCTACAAAGCCGGGCGAACGGTGTTTGCAGTGGTGCGCGATATCGTTAACGGGCAGCTGACGCTTTACGCGATGAGCCTTGTTTACACCACGCTTCTCAGTATCGTGCCGCTGATTGCCTTGAGCTTTTCCGTGCTCAAGGCGATGGATGTTCACCAGAAAATGGAGCCGTTTCTCTATCAGTTTTTTCAGCCGATGGGGCCTCAAGGGCTGGAAATGGCTGACAAGATTCTCGGTTTTGTCGACAACATCAAAGTGGGTGTACTGGGGTCGGTCGGTCTGGCATTGCTGGTCTACACGGTCGTTTCCTTGGTCCAGAAAATCGAACGCTCTTTCAATATGATCTGGCGAGTTCCCCAGATGCGGTCTGTGGTGCAGCGCTTCAGCAACTACCTGAGCGTGATTATGGTCGGGCCATTGCTCATGGTGTCAGCCATCGGGATCAGCGCGACCATATTTTCCTCGACAGCAGTGCAAGGGCTGATGGCGATTGAACCGCTGGGTTCACTGGTTCTGTTTCTCAGCAAGTTTACGCCGTTCCTTCTGGTGGTTTTGGCGTTCACGTTCACCTACGTCTTTATGCCCAACACCCGGGTAAAGCTGAAGTACGCCCTTATTGGTGGCTTGATTGCAGGTGTGGCCTGGCAAGCGGGTGGCATGCTGTTCGCCTCATTCGTTGCCGGCTCTGCGCGCTATCAGGCGATTTATTCCAGCTTTGCGATTGGCATTATCATGCTGATCTGGATTTATCTGAACTGGCTGATATTGCTGGTCGGCGCCAGTATTGTGTTCTACCTGCAGAATCCGAATGCCGTGGCCAAGCGTTACCGGGTCAGATTTTCGCCTGAGCTGCAGGAACATGTGGCGATGGTGCTGATGTGGCTGGTGTGCAAGCCTTTCAGTGAGGGGCGCCCGGCACCGCAGCAGGAAAAACTCGAGTACCAGTTGGGCGTGCCAGGAGAGGTGACGCGTCGCGTCAGTGACAAACTGATCCGGGGCAAACTGCTGGTGCTGACGGGTGAAACCTGCGATGCCCTCATGCCCGCCAGGGCACTCGATAAAATCACTGTGGGTGATGTGATGTCCGTTGTCCGGGCCGATGAAGACCGGCTGATGCGGCGCCTGCCCAAAGTGCTACCCGAAAGTATGTTGATGCTGCATGGTGAAGAGGATGGCAGAACCTTTGCCGAGCTGATCCAGGCGGATGTCGGGCGACCGCCACCGGCGGTATAAGGCAGGACAAATCCGTTGCTAGAGGCTGCGGGCGCCTTCCCGCAGCATAAGCAACAGTGCACGTCGCACCTCGTCAAACTGACGTGTTTCCAGCGGAATTGCCTCTCGTAATACCTCTTCCGAAAGGTTGCGCTGGTGAGCATGGCGTAGCACTTCCCGGGTACCCATGATAATGCCGTCGTTCAATGGCGTATGTTCGCTGCGCGGAGAAGGTCTCTCCGCAGCGAGCAGGTGCGCGTGATAGCGCGGCGGCAGATTCCATTTGTCCGCAATAATCTGTGCGGTATGCCAGTCGAAGTGGCGCAGGGCTTTGCGAACGACCGAGGGTTCGATGGTCTCCTCAGGTAATTTGGACCGATAGATGCGCTGAACTTCGCGGCGCAGGGTGATATAGGCCAGCGAAGGCAGCAAGCCAACCAAAAAGAAGGCGTTGGCATCAGTGCCCTGGGCATTGGCAAGGAGCTCCGAGGCGCGGGCGCACGAGAGCCCCCAGCGCCAGACCCGTTGGGCAAAGAGGGCTTCCTGGCTTGTGCGCGCGGTCATCATCGGTCTCAGGGCTGCTGCGGAGGCAACGCTGCGGATGCCATCGATGCCCAGCAGAAAAATGGCGTGTTCAACGGATTCGATTTGCTGCTCGCCAGGCTTGAAAAACGGGCTGTTGGCGACGTGAAGCAACTGGTCAGTCAAGGATGGGTCACCAAGAATGATACCGGCCAGATGGGAGCGCGTGACGTCGCGATCAGATAGCGCACCCATCAGTGCGGGCAGCACAGCGGGCTGGCGAGGCAGCTCTTCCAGTGCCGTTTTTGTCAGCCGGCGTTCGAGTTCTGCCAGTACCAGCGCTTCGTTAGGAGATGTCTGGTTGACCTGGGCAGGGGATGCGTCCAGTAACCAGCAGAACAGGTGTCCTTCGAGGCTATGCAACGCGTCTAGGGTGCTCGCTGAAATCCCGGTTTCCGCTAGTCTGCCAGCATTCAGCAGACGAGACTGACTGGGAGCGGGGGATTTTTGTTGCGAATGCTTTGGCGACAACCAATTGAACAAGCGCCACATCCATACGGCCCTCAAAGAAAGGGTAAGTGAGTGGGAAGAGCGGCGCAGCCCTTCCTGCTCCTACGAGTATAGAACGACGACACAGAGAATGCGCAAATTGGTGCAAAATCTGATGCCTGTTCAGAACAATTGCTGTCCGAACACCAGTATCAGTTGCGCGACACCTGCTGCGAATCCCAGCAATGCGCCGACGGCGATCAGTTTGATTTCATCTTCCTGGAAGCAGGGGCGAAGCAAATCCTGAAACTCGTCGGAAGACAGCGCGACCATGCGTTCAACCATGATGCTCTCAACGGCCTCGGCCCGGTCTTTTTCAAATACCGGGTTATCGAAAGAGGTTGAGGAGATCTCCAGCGCTTTTTCTCCCACCTGGTTTTTCAGCGTGGCAAAACCGGTAGGTCCGAATGCCATCTGGGTAAGCGCCTTGCCCATGCCGGCGGTTTCGTCGACCAGAGGTTTCATGTGCTTTTTGACCATATTCTTGGCCCGGTCGCCGTTCGGGCCGTTCAGTACCGCATGAATGATATTGCCGACGGTCAGGATTTCATGGGTCACGATATGGCAGAAGGATTCGGCCACTTCCCGCTGGCGTTTCAGGAATAGCCCCTGGAGCGTAATAGGCCCGACCTTGTGTGGGTGTAACGGACGGAAAATGACGTTCAGTGCAATCCAGTTGGTTGCCCATCCGACCAGTAGTCCAAAAACCGGCAACACCCACCAGCCCTGATGGAAGTACCAGACGGTCATCTGGATCAGGCCAAAAAGAAAGCCGAAGTAGAAGCCGGAATTCACAATAAATTTGAACTCTTTCTGCCCGCATTCCAGAAATATCCGGTTCAGCAGACGCTTGTCGGCAGCCAGGCGGTCAATCACCATGCCCTTGATATCGAGCAGGCCTTCGATGTTTTCAGACAGGTCGGCGACCAGGTTATCCACCAGATGGGGGGTGGATTTACGTACCCGCTCGTACACCATGTTACGGGCCGACGCGGGCAGGTTCTCCCAGAATGTGGGGTACTCCCGCAGCATCAGCTCGTCGACGTATTCTTCGGTGCGGGGTTCGACATTGTGGATCACGTATTCGCCCAGCACTTTCGGGTCTATCTGCTGGAAGATTTCCTGCACTGTTCCGATTTTTGAAATCGTGGCATCAACACTGATCGCCGCCATTTTCCTCGCTTTGGAGGGGATGATGCCCTGCCAGCCCCAAATCGGCTTGATGCCAATGAAATTGAGCGGGTAGAAGGTCATCTTGATCGCCAGCCAGTTGGTAATCCAACCGATCAGGGCGGCAATAACAGGGATACTGAGGTATTGCCAGAATTCCGCTTGGTGCAACAGCTCGGTCATGTCGCTACTCGTCAGGTTCAATGTCGTTGTTGTCTTGTCACGATGATCAGCGTGTTACGGCAATCTCAGTGCCGCTGTAATCAGAGTGCCATCGTGATCTAAACCGGTTCTGGCGCTCAGCCCGCCGACACTGCCTGAAAGCAGGGCCGGCGGGGCCAGAGTGCTTTGCATCATCTGTGGCCACTGCAAGCTTGTCAATGACACCTGCGCGGTGGCCGCCGGTCATTCAAATCACTCGGGCTGGGGAGCACCACCGATACGCTGGAGGCGCGCGGTCGCGCTTTCGATCAGCGACAGTAACACCGGGACAACCAGCAGAATCAGGAAGGTACCGACCGCCAGACCAAAGGCGATGCTGACGGCCATGGGGATCAGGAACTGGGCTTGCAGGGACGTCTCGAACAGCAGGGGCAGGAGGCCACTGATCGTTGTCAGCGAGGTCAGCAGTACCGCTCTCAGGCGTTGGCAGGATGCTTCAATCAACGCTTCGCTGATCGGCATACCGCCTTCTCTGAGCTCTTTGTAGAACGTCACCAGAATGATCGAGTCGTTAATCACGATGCCTGAAAGCCCGAACATGCCGAATAGCGACAGAATGGTCAGATCAATTCCCAGCAGGAAATGCCCCAGTATTGCCCCGCAAAGTCCGAAAGGAATGGCGATCATCACCGCCACCGGCCAGGTATAGGAGCCGAACACCCACGCCAGGATAATGTAGATCAGCGCCAGTCCGAGCAGCGAGCCTGCCTTCATGTCGCTGCTGGTCTGCCGCTGGTCTTCAGCTGTGCCCTTGAAATGGGTGATGATACCGTACTGACTTTGCAGGTTGGGGATAATGGTTTGCTCGATATCGGTAAGCACCTGGTTGGCGTTGGTGACGTCGGTATCGACATCGGCTGTGACATGTACCCCGAGCTGGCCGTCACTGTGGCGTAGCAGGGCCAGTCCGCGACGTGATTCAAGATTGATGACGTTGGCCAGCGGCGTCGTGGAGCCCGCCGGCGTGGCAATCGGAAGCGTGTTGAGTGTCTGCTGAAGTTCACGCTCGGCCTTGGGCAACATTATACGGACTTCTACTTCGTCGTGGGCGTCGTAGAACACTTGCAGCAACTGGCCGTCCAGCGCCGCACGCATCTGCCGCCCGACGTCATCAATGGTCAGCCCCAGCGACTGAGCCAGCGGTGTCAGCGAGAAAATATACTGCTGCTTGCCCCAGGGCAGATCATCCAGAATGTCCGTCACACCTTGGTATTTACCAAGGCTGAGTTTGAGAGACTCTGCCGCCTTCTTGAGCGTATCCGCATCGGCGCCGGACAGAAACACATCAATTGGCTTGCCCGGCGGTCCACCCTGTGGACTGGTAAGTGACAGCTGCTCAATCCCTGCAAGATCCGGCAAGGCCTTGCGCCAGGCTTTGATGAAATCCGGTGTGCGCACAGAGCGGGCGTCCGGCGGCGTCAGCTCCAGCGACACCATGGCGTATTGCTCGCCCTGTTCCAGACGTTCGCCGCCGTCAAACGAGGCCTGGTTCAGTCGCAGGACCGCCGCGCGCACCAGATCGTCTTCATCTTTCAGTTCGTCATTGATACGCCACAGGGCGGCCTCCATTCGCCTGCCGTATGCCTTGACGTCGGCGGGTGGTGTGCCGGAGGCGAACTTGACGCTGGCCACGACCTGAGTGGATTCAGGGGTCGGGAAAAAGGTGAAGCGGACATGTTCGGTTGCAACCACCGCGACGCTTATCACCAGCGCGCAGGCGGTGGCCACCAGAACGGTCGCCCGATTGTTCAGGCTCCATACGGCGACCGGCCGGAAGCGGTTGTCACGAAAACTGTTAAAGCCATTGTTGAGGCGTTGGCGCAATTTGCCGTCGGGTCGATGGTGGTTGCTGCGAAAGGACGAGCGCAGGTGCCCGGGCAGAATCAGGAAGCTTTCGATCAGAGACGCGATAATGACGCAGATGATGACAAACGGAATATCCCGCAACACCTGCCCCATAATGCCGCTGACCAGCATCAGCGGCAGGAAGGCGGCGATGGTCGTGAGCGACGAGCTCATGACCGGAACGAACATGCGTCGGGCGCCCCCTTCGGCCGCTTCGAGCGATCGCTCGCCTCTTTGATAATGGGTCATGGCGTCTTCCGCCACGACGATGGCATCGTCCACGATAATGCCCAGTGCCATGATGAGGGCGAACAGGCTGATCATGTTGATGCTGCCGCCGTTGAACCACAGAATGGCCATGGTGCCCATCAGCGAAATGGGGATACCGGCGGCGACCCAGAACGCGATGCGGCCGTTGAGGAATATAAACAGGATCCCGACCACCAGAATCAGGCCGCCGATACCGTTTTTAAGCAGCAGGTTTATCCGGTCGACGATCAGTTCGTACTGCTCATCAAAGGTGATCAGCTGAATGCCTTCGGGTAGCGTCGCGCGAGTGTCATCCAGCCACTCCAGCATCACATCGGCTGAATCCAGCGAATCGGACGTCTCGGCCCGCTGCAACTCCATCAGCACGGCAGGCTGACCTTGATAGAACACCTCGACCGAGTCTTCTTTCGGGCGCATTTCGATATCGGCTATATCACCCAGCGCCAGGCGCCGCCCATCAGCGGTGGCGATAATCGGCATGTTGGCAAAGTCGGCTGCTGTCCGGCCTTTTTCGAGGCTGCGAATCTCGCGGACGGATTCCTTGTCCCCGACAGAGCCAGCGGGGATGTCCTGGCTCTGGCCGACGACCCGCTGGCCGAGCTGAGGCAATGACATCTGCAGGGCAGAAATCGATTCGGAATCCACCTCAATCGCAATTTCCCGATCGGGAAGGCCCGTCATTTCAACTTTCGCGATGCCACGGTCGAGCAGTTGGGTCTCGAAGGCATAAGCCATCGGGCGCAGCGCCTCAAGCCTTGCCGGTCCGGTCAGGATGACCGTCGCGATGGTTTCGTTGCGGACGAACTTGCTGATTTCCGGTCGTTCCGAGTCGGAGGGCAGGTTTCGGACCAGCCCCACCTGTTCATTGACCTGATCAAGGGCAATGCCCATCGGTGTGTTTTCTTCGTATTCGATGACAATTCGGCTGTAGCCCCGGGCCGAGGTTGAACGCATTTCCTTGACGTTGTCGAGGTTGCGTAATTCCTGCTCCAGCGGGGTTGTGATCGAGCGCGCCACATCTTCGGCACTGGCGCCCGGCCAGACCACGCTGACGGTTATGAAGTCTGTGGCAAAGGTGGGGAAGAACTGTCGATTAAGACCGCCCAGCGCATAGATGCCTGCCAGTATCATAATCAGCATCAGCAGATTGGCGGCGACCTTGTGGCGTGCAAACCGGCCCAGAATATCTTCGCGATGCTGGCTGGCATTGTCAGTCATTGCGCCTGCTCCGTGCTGTCGGCACTGCCCATTGGCTCTACTTTCAGTCCCGATATCGCATTGGGGAGCTGGGTGGTCAGGATTGGATCACCCGTCTTGAGTGCATCAGACCGGACCAGTAACTGCTGCCGACCCTTTTCAAATCGGTCGCCTGCAAGCTGCACTTCGACCGATTCCAGGCGACCGTCGGTAACCCGGTAGAGCGTATGCTCGTCATAGAGTGCGGAGACCGGCACGGCAAATAGACCGGGTTGGCTGGGCAGGTTGAGTGTCAGGTCCAGCGTGCGGTTGAGCGCTGCTGCAGGGGCTTCGCCCTCAAACCTGAATAGCCCGTCAATCCCTCCGGCGCCTGCATTTACCTGACCGGACAGGCGGTTGAGTGTCAGGTTCAGGGTGGTCTGGCCCAGTTTCGCCTGTGCGGTAACCGGCTCGCTTTTATTGAGCGATTGCGCAACAAAGCCCGCTTGTTGCATCGGAATCTGGGCGCGGACTTCAAGGTCGCGAGTGGAGTAAAGCGTCGCCAGGACTTCACCGGGGCGGACACGCTCGCCGGGGCTCACCTGAATGGATACGATCACTCCGGCGAAGGGCGCCCGAATTTCGGTTCGCTCGAGATCCAGCCGTGATTGCTCCAGTAATGCTTCCGCTCGAGCCAGTTTGGCCTGCAGCGATTGGCGTCGGCTGTCATGATTGGCGACCGCCAATTCACGGTTCACCATGGATATTTCTGCGGCCTGCAGCGACTGGCTCGCCTGATCGGTGCGTGACTGGCTGCTGAGCTTGGAGGCTTGCAGCTTGTTTTCGCGATCGAGCCCACTTTGAGCGATGGCGACCAGTTCCTTCTCCCGTGCCAGCAGGCGCTTGTCTGAGGCGAACTGGTTCTGTTCCTGCTTGAGTTGGCTTTCCAGTTCCGCGACGTCTGCCTCGCGCTGGGCCACCAGCAGTTTGACCTCGGTATCATCCAGCTCAATCAGCACGTCGTCACGCTCGACTGTCTGCCCTTCAAGGCGAGGCAGTGCTTCTACATTTGCGGTCACACTCGCACTAAGAGTGGATTGGTAAGGGGTTTCGATGCGACCTAACAGGCGCAATTGGGGAGATCTGGACTGGGCATCAAGCGTGACGGTCTGCACAGGCCAGGCTTTTTCTTTTGCCGTGGATTCCGGTGGTACCGGCTTGAGCAGTGCCATCACAAAAATCAGCGCCACTGCGATGGCGATCAGAATAAGCGGTAGAAGGCGCCGTTTGGTGATCCGGAAACGTTTGGATTCTTGCACGAACAGATCTCTCGTCAGCTTGTTATTGTGGTTGCCTGTTGATGTCAGGTGGGCGATGTCCGCCTGCTAACCTTTTGACTCATCAAATTGTATTCTTCAAGCGGTTGTCTTTTTTATGACGTATGAGCGCCCGCTTTGTTTGGGTTCCGGGCGGGTTAGGCGTTGCCGCTGTTCTGTCCGTCTCCCCATAACCAGTGGCACACGGACAGCGCCGCAACCGGTGCTGTTTCAGTGCGCAGGACCCGGGGGCCTAACGCTGCCGCAACAAACCCCGCCGCTTCAGCGGCCTGTATTTCGTCGTCCGCCAGTCCGCCTTCCGGCCCTACCAGCAGCGCCAGGCGCGCAGGTTTTGCCAGCTCGGCGAGTGATTGCCGGGTGCGATGATGCAGTACCAGGCGCAGGTCATCATCCGCTGTGGCTGCAAACCAGTCCGCCAGGGTCGAGACCGGCAGTATCTCCGGTACCCGGGCTCTTCCGCACTGCTCGGCTGCACTGATCGCCACTTGCTGCCAGTGACGCAGGCGTTTGTCTTCGCGATCACCTTTAAGTTTCACTTCGCAGCGTTCGCTGACCAGTGGTGTGATCCGGTCCACGCCCATTTCGACACTTTTCTGGATCGCGTAATCCATCCTGTCGCCACGGGAAAGCACCTGCCCGAGATGCACTTTTAGCGGCGACTCGGTGTGATTGGGCACCGGCTCTGCGAGTAATACAAGCACTTCCCGCTTGCTGACGCCGGTGATCGTTGCCGGGTAGTCGAGGCCATCACTGTTGAACAGTTCCAATGCCTGGCCGGTTTGCATGCGCAGCACCCGGCCGACATGGTTGGCAGCATGCTCATCCAGAGCAGTTTCCTGGCCTGCGGTCAGTGCGACAGGGGTGTAGATACGAGGTACGCGCATGCTTTGGCTCAGTCCCGTACAGCGATGTCGATGCCTTCTGTTGCCACCTGAGCGAGGTGCCGGATTTGCTCCTCGTTAATGACGTAAGGCGGCATGAAGTAAACCACATTTCCCAGAGGGCGCAGCAGCGCTTCCCGGGTCAGTGAGTGACGATAGACCTTTATACCGCGTCGCTCCTGCCAGGGGAACGGGGTTTTTGTGGCTTTATCTTTCACCATCTCGATTGCCAGGGTCATGCCATGCTGGCGGATATCGCCCACATTCGGATGGTCGATAAGATGCGCCACTGACTCGCCCATGCAGGTTGCCAGCTTGCGGTTGTTCTCGATCACATTGTCGTCGCGGAAAATATCGAGAGTGGCCAGTGCGACGGCGCAGCCAATCGGGTTGCCGGTGTAGCTGTGGGAGTGCAGGAAGGCGCGCATGGTCTCGTAATCGTCATAAAACGCGTCATACACCGTGTCGGTAGTCAGTACTGCCGATAGCGGCAGGTAACCGGCCGTCAGTCCTTTGGACAGGCAGATGAAATCAGGGGTGGTGCCGGACTGCTCGCAGGCGAACATCGTGCCGGTACGGCCAAAACCGACGGCAATTTCATCGGCAATCAGGTGAACGCCGTATTTGTCGCAGGCCTCGCGCAGTTTCTTGTGGTAAATGGCGTGGTGCATGCGCATGCCGCCGGCACACTGAATCAGCGGTTCCACCACGACTGCGCAGATTTCGTCGTGCTGTTCTGCGAGGATCTTGTCCATCGCTTCAAACTGACGCAGGGCGTAATCTTCCCAGCTTTCGCCAGCTTCGCGGTTGTAGGCATCGGGTGATGGTGCGGTGATGACTTCCATCAGCAGTGGCTGATAGGTCTCCTTGTAAAGGCTGACATCGCCGAGTGCGAGAGCGCCGAGGGTCTCACCGTGGTAGCTGTTGCCCAGGTTAACGAAGTTCTTTTTGTTGGGTTTGCCCAGATTTTTCCAGTAGTGATAGCTCATCTTCAGGGCGGCTTCGATCGCGGACGAGCCGTTATCAGCGTAGAAGCACTTGTTCAGACCGGGCGGCGTCACTTCAATCAGGCGCTCGGAAAGATTGACCACCGGCTCGTGACTGAAACCGGCCAGAATGACGTGCTCAAGCTGCTCGATCTGATCCCGGATCGCGCCGTTGATCCGCGGATTCGCATGACCGAACAGGTTCACCCACCAGGAGCTCACGGCATCGATAAAGCGGTTGTTCTCGAAATCTTCCAGCCAGACCCCTTTGCCTCGCTTGATCGGTATCAGTGGCAGGCTTTCGTGGTCTTTCATCTGGGTGCAGGGGTGCCAGACTGATTTCAGATCCCGTTTTACGATGTCCGCATTGCGCATTTTGCTCTCCCTTCCGGTCTTGGCTTCAGAGGTTCCCTAAAACAGATCGCCATCATACTGGTCAGGGGGGCTGCTGTGCCAGTCGCCGACGGCTGACCGGCCAATGTGTGGCATCGACGCTCTGATGGATGATCACCGGTAAAATAAAACTGGAGGCGCAGCATGAAATTTGACGTGGTGCACCCGTACGCTGCCGGATTGGATGACGTACTGGGGGTGTTCTTTGACGAGGATACAATTCACAAAAAGAACCAGCGGATGGGCAACCGGAATGTGAAGGTCGCCGAACTGAAACGCGATGATGCCGCCGGCAAGTTGGTTGTGGAACGGGAAATGACGACTTCGGTCAAAGTGCCCGCGACGCTGGCGAGTTTCCACCGTGAGTGGAATTCGATCCGTCAGGAAGAGCACTGGTTCCGCAAGGACGACAACGAGTGGCACTGTGAATTCCGCGTTCGGATTGAAGGTGTGCCGGCCAAAATCCACGGTAATATGCGCCTGCACGGTTCTCAGAGCAGTTGCACCAACCACGTTTCGCTGGACGTGCGTTGCGATATTCCGTTATTGGGGAAAAAGGTGGCGCAGTTTCTGGTGGATGACACGCGCTATAAGCTGGAGCAGGAATACGACGCGATTCGGGGGCTGCTCTAACCGCTCAGGGTTTGAGTGGGCCTCAAAACAGAAAGGGAGCCGCTGGGGCTCCCTTTCTGTTTTACGCTATAGCTGAACGTCCATGCTTCAGTGCTTGAGCACCCGCGACAGGAACGACTGGGTCCGTTCGTTCTGCGGATTATCGAATACAGCCTCCGGTTTGCCTTCCTCGACAATCTGGCCGCTGTCGATGTAGATGACGCGGTCGGCCACTTCCCGGGCGAAGCCCATTTCGTGGGTGACCACCATCATGGTCATCCCTTCCTTGGCCAATTCCCGCATGACATCAAGCACTTCGCCGATCATTTCAGGATCAAGGGCCGAAGTGGGTTCGTCGAACAGCATCAGGCGCGGTTCCATTGCCAGCGCCCGGGCGATCGCCACCCGTTGCTGCTGACCGCCGGATAGCTGGGACGGATACTTGTCGGCCTGATTGGCGATGCCTACACGATCAAGCAGCTTCATGGCGACCTTGTCGGCCTCTGCCTTGTCGGTGCTTTTGACCTTGCGGGGCGCCAGCATGATGTTGTCCTTCACCGACAAGTGAGGGAACAGGTTGAATTGCTGGAAAACCATGCCGACTTCCTTGCGGATTTCGGACAGGTTTTTCTGGTTGCCACCCTTGGGCTCCAGCGGATGCTGATCAACCTGCAACTCGCCGGACTCGAATTCTTCCAGGCCGTTAACGCAACGGATCAGGGTCGACTTGCCCGAGCCACTGGCACCGATAATCACCACCACTTCACCGTGTGCGACGGAGAGGTCAATGTCCTTGAGAACATGGTGCTGACCGAAGTACTTGTTCAGGCGCTGCATGCGCACGATCTTTTCCATGGTTCAGTCTCCGTCAGGTTGAGGCCAGTCCGCGTCGTTCTACGAAACGCAGAAGCAGCGACAGCGTGAGGGTAATCGCCAGATAGAGCAGGGCGACCATGAAATACACCTCGAAGGCAGTAAAGGTGGTGGCAATGTAGATTTGCCCCTGACGCACCAGTTCGCCGACACCGATAACGGAAAACAGCGAGGTGTCCTTGATGCTGACGATGGCCTGATTGCCCAGCGGCGGGATCATCCGGCGGAAGGCTTGCGGCCAGACTACTGACCAGAAGGTTTGCGACCGTGACAGGCCTAGCGATACGCCGGCTTCGGTCTGGCCTTTATCGATGGACTGAACGCCACCCCGGACGACTTCAGAAATATAGGCACCAGAGTTCAGTGCAATCGCTGCAATACCGGCTGTCAGCGCGTTGATCGGGCCGCCTACCAGGTCTGGCAGGCCGTAAAAGATAAACAGCACCTGCACCAGAATCGGCGTGCCGCGGAAAATCTCGATATAAGCCGTTGCGGGCCAGCGCAGCCAGCGACTTTTATTAATGCTCAGCAGCCCCATAAAAATACCGATGACAAACCCGATCAGCAGGCCGCCGAACGAGATCATCAGGGTATAGGGAATACCTTTTACAAGATGAGGTAGCGCGCCAACGGCAGCGCTCCAGTCAAACGTGAATCCGGATTCCACGATGTTTAGTCTCCAGGTTAGATAACCTCTGATTAAGTCTTTTGGTGATTCGGCAAGATCTAATCAGAGGTTCCTTTGCAATAAAAAAGCGCAGGACACCCGGAAGATGTCCTGCGCTTTACAGGGCTTACTTGGCCTCTGGCATTTTGCCAAACCACTTCTCGTAGATTTCCTTGTAGGTGCCGTCGTCCTTCATTTCAGCAATGGCTTCGTTAACGTCCTCAACCCACTTGCTGCCGCTCTTCAGGGCGATGCCGTATTGCTGGCCTTCATAAAGTTCGCCAACGGTGGTGACGCGACCCTTGCCTTTGGTGCTGGCGAAGTAGCCCACGTTCGGCGCATCGTAGAACACGGCGTCAACACTGCCGGACATCAGCGCCATGTACATGTCGGCGCTGCCGGGATAAGGCGTTACGCCGTCATTGTCCTTGATGTTTTTGGTCAGGTAATCGTAGCTGGTGCTGCCGATTTTGGTGCCGACTTTTTTGCCTTCCAGATCACTGATGGCCTTGATGGAGTCATCGCCTTCCTTGACCAGCAGGCGCAGGCCCGAGTCATAGTACGGATCGGAGAAGTCGACGATTTTTTCACGCTCATCGGTGATGGTGATCCCGGCGAGTGCGATATCGACGTTGCCGGTTTGAAGCGCGGGGATAATACCGTTGAAGTCCATGGTGTTGAGCTTGTAATCAAAGCCCGCGCGTTTGGCCACTTCGGCCAGAATATCCATGTCGAACCCGACCATTTTGCCGGATTCCTGATCCATCATTTCAAATGGAACAAAGCTGGGGTCGGTTACTGCGCGCAGGGTCTCTGCACTAGCCGTTGTGGCGCCAAGGGTAAGGGCCAAAGTTGCACTCACGGTGGTTAACCATTTGGTGCTCATATTTCCTCCTGGGTTTTTCTTTTGGACGCCCGGTTCAGTGGGTTTTGTGTGTCACTACAACCAGATCAGTTTAGACCATGAGGGGAGACAGGGGGGGAAGTCAATTTTGGCGACATCGACAGAAGTCTAATTGACCTTATGGCAGGCGGCGGCCGCGGCCGAAGGCCAAGAGGGGGCTGGCGAGCCGGGGAATGTTGACGCAGGTCAAGGGAGCCTCTGCCCGGTCAGCCGTCAACGGACCCGAACAGAGGTTCCCCGAGGTTCAGAATGCAATCTTGTTGCGCTGGCCCAGGCCCAGGTTGTTCCAGATGTTCACGCTGGTTGTGGACTGGTTAAGGGTGTAGAAGTGCAGGCCCGGTGCGCCGGCATCGAGCAGCTTCTGACACATCTCGGTGATCATGTCTTCGCCGAACTTGCGGATGCTCTCGCTGTCGTCACCGTAGGCTTCGAGCTGTTTGCGGATCCAGCGGGGGATTTCGGCGCCGCACATGTCAGAGAAACGGACCAGACTCGAGAAGTTCACTATGGGCATGATGCCCGGCACAACCGGAATCGTGACGCCCATTTTTTCCAGCCGGTCAATAAAATAGAAGTAGCTATCCGGGTTGAAGAAGTACTGGGTAATGGCACTGTTGGCACCGGCTTCGACCTTGCGGGCAAAGTTTTTCAGATCGTCTTCAGCATTGCGTGCCTGGGGATGGAACTCCGGGTAGGCCGCCACTTCAATGTTGAACGTGTCGCCGCTGTGCTCGCGAATAAAACTGACCAGTTCGTTGGCATAGCGCAGTTCACCCGAAGCGCCCATGCCTGACGGCAGATCGCCGCGCAATGCGACGATGCGCTGGATGCCGTTCTCTTTGTAGAGATCAAGCAACTCGGCAATGCTGTCGCGGGTCGCGCCCACGCAGGACAGGTGAGGGGCTGTCGAAATGCCCTGGCGGTGCAGATCCAGCACGGTGTCGATAGTGCGGTCGCGGGTTGATCCGCCGGCACCGAAGGTAACCGAAAAGAAATCCGGGTCGACGGTGGCGAGCTGATCCCGCACGGTCTGGAGTTTCTCTTTGCCCTGATCGGTCTTGGGCGGGAAGAACTCGAAACTGAAACGGCGTTTGAACTGTTTCTGGGAATCCATGTTTATGCTCTGATACTGACGGGCGGACAACCCGCTGCGGGGTGCCGCCCGTACTTCGTAATACCGTCGCAAATGTCGGCATTACGCATGTTGTTGCCTTGCCGGTCTGCCTTAGTACTTGTAGCTGTCCGGCTTATAGGGGCCTTCCACCGCAACGCCAATGTACTTGGCCTGATCCGGTGTCAGGTTGGTGATGGTGCCGCCGAAGCCTTCCACCATTGCACGGGCCACTTCTTCGTCCAGCTGCTTGGGCAGAACTTGAACGTAGACACCTTTGGCGCGGGCGTCTTCAGGCAGGTCAGCAAAGCGACGCTCGAACAGGTGCATCTGTGCCAGTACCTGGTTGGCGAATGAGCCGTCCATGATGCGTGACGGATGGCCGGTGGCGTTACCCAGGTTAACCAGGCGACCTTCGGACAGCAGGATCAGATAGTCACCGGCAGCCTTGTCGCGGTGGACCAGGTGAACCTGTGGCTTGATCTCTTCCCATTCCCAGTGCTTGCGCATGTAGGCGGTATCGATTTCGTTATCGAAGTGACCGATGTTGCAGACCACGGCGCCTGCCTTGATGCTTTTCAGCATGTTGGCGTCACAGACATTCACGTTACCGGTGGTGGTTACCAGCAGATCGGTGTTCTGCATCAGATCGCGGTTGATGCCCGCTTCAGTACCGGTGTTGACGCCATTGATGAACGGAGACACCACTTCAAAGCCGTCCATGCAGGCCTGCATCGCACAGATCGGGTCGGCTTCAGTGACCTTGACGATCATGCCTTCCTGACGCAGTGATGCTGCAGAACCCTTGCCCACGTCACCGTAGCCGATAACCAGTGCTTTCTTGCCCGCCATCAGGTGGTCGGTGCCACGCTTGATGGCATCGTTCAGGCTGTGACGACAACCGTACTTGTTGTCGTTCTTCGACTTGGTGATGGCATCGTTAACGTTGATTGCCGGCACTTTGAGGGTGCCGTCGCGCAGCATTTCCTGCAGGCGGTGTACACCGGTGGTGGTTTCTTCGGTGACACCGTGGCAGTTGGCCAGAATTTCAGGGTATTTCTCGTGCAGCAGGGCCGTCAGGTCACCGCCGTCGTCCAGAATCAGGTTGGGTTCCCAGCCTTCAACATCGGCGCCGATTGTGCGTTCGAGGCACCAGTCATATTCTTCGTCGGTTTCGCCTTTCCAGGCAAAAACCGGGATGTTCTGCGCTGCGATTGCGGCGGCGGCATGATCCTGGGTCGAGAAGATGTTACATGAAGACCAGCGCACTTCAGCGCCCAGCTCGACCAGTGTTTCGATCAGCACGGCGGTCTGGATCGTCATGTGGATGCAGCCCATGATCTTTGCACCTTTCAGCGGCTGCTCACCCTTGTACTTGTTGCGCAGGGCCATCAGGGCCGGCATTTCGCTCTCTGCGATCATGACTTCCTTGCGGCCCCAGTCGGCCAGGGAAATGTCGGCGACTTTAAAGTCGTTGGTGTTCAGTTGCTCGGCTGGTGTGCTCATTGTCTGTGCTCCAGATATCAGGGTGTGGCGCGGCCATGACGTAAACGAGGGCGCGCGCCTTGGAAATAAGTGTCAGTTCGGGCTTCAGATGCCTGCGGCGTCTTTCAAAGCGCCGGCGCGATCGGTCTTTTCCCATGGGAAGGCGGTGAAAGTCTTGCCAGCGACTGTCATCTCGTAAGGCTCACGGCCGAAGTGACCATAGGCTGCCGTGGCGCGATACATCGGATGCAGCAGATCCAGCATGCGAGTGATCGCATATGGGCGCAGGTCAAAGTGTTCGCGTACCAGGTTGATGATCTTGTCGTCGGCAATCTTGCCGGTGCCGAAGGTGTTGATCGAAATAGACGTCGGTTGAGCGACACCAATCGCATAGGACACCTGGATTTCACAACGGTCCGCCAGACCTGCCGCAACGATGTTCTTCGCAACGTAACGGCCGGCGTAAGCTGCAGAACGGTCGACCTTTGACGGGTCTTTGCCGGAGAAGGCGCCGCCGCCGTGGCGTGCCATGCCGCCGTAGGTATCGACGATGATTTTGCGGCCGGTCAGGCCGCAATCGCCCACAGGCCCGCCGATCACGAACTTGCCAGTCGGGTTGATATGGAACTGGGTCTTGTCATCCAGCAGTTCGGCAGGAATGACGTGCTTGACGATCAGCTCCATCACCGCTTCTTTCAGATCAGCCTGGGTGACGCTCGGGTCATGCTGGGTGGACAGTACGATCGCATCGATACCGGTTACGCGCCCGTTTTCGTAGCGGCAGGTGACCTGGCTCTTTGCATCCGGACGCAGCCATGGCAGCAGACCGTTCTTGCGGGCCTCTGCCTGACGCTCGACCAGACGATGGGCGTAGCAGATGGGTGCCGGCATCAGTACTTCGGTTTCGTTGCTGGCGTAGCCGAACATCAGGCCCTGGTCGCCTGCGCCCTGATCTTCCGGTTTCTGGCGATCCACGCCCTGGGCGATATCAACCGACTGTTTGCCGATAATGTTGATGACGCCACAGGTGTCGGCATCGAAGCCAACGTCGGACGAGGTGTAGCCGATATCCTTGATCACCGAACGCACCAGATCTTCCAGATCGACCCAGGCAGAGGTGGTGATTTCGCCGCCGACGATTGCGACGCCGGTCTTGACCATGGTTTCGCAGGCCACGCGGGCATTGGGGTCAGTGGTCAGGATTGTATCCAGAACGGCGTCGGAAATCTGATCCGCCAGTTTGTCCGGATGGCCTTCAGAGACGGACTCAGATGTAAAAATGCTGTAGTCAGACATGGTTTTGGTTTCCTCTTGTTCGAAATCGTGGCCTCAACAGGATGGCCGTATTGATGGTTCTACTCCGGTTTTCGATTCGGTTTCTAATCCGGCTTCCGGAATTCTCTTACCTGAATCTGGAAGCCGTTACGTAATCCGATAAACAGTGTTTCACCCGTCTCCAGGCCCGCATCGCTGGCCCAGGCGGTGAGCTCTTCCGGTTCAAAGCCGAGCCATAGATCGCCGCAGTTGGCTTTGGCCCAATTCTGGTCGTGACTGCAAAGATCACTGATCACCAGCGATCCGCCCGGACGAATCAGCGCGGTCGCATCGGCAAAAATATCCGCCGGGCTGGGCACGTGGTGGAGCACCATGTTGGCGACCACAAGATCAAAATGCCCGGCATGGGTCTGGCGTAGCAAGTCCGTGGTGCCTTCGACCAGCGTGACATTGTGCAGGGATCCTGCGTCACAGGTTGCCCGGGCCTTTTCCAGCATGTCTTTCGAGTTGTCGAGTGCGACAACCGATTCACCGAGCTGGCTCAGTTCTGCCAGAAAGGCGCCTTCGCCGGGGCCAATCTCAAGTATTTGTTGCCAGCCTTCCAGTTCTGAACGTTGCTGCAACAGTTCTGCAACCGGTTCGGCGTAGAGTTCAAAGGCAGCAATCAGTTCCTGTTGTTCGCGGAACTGTTCGGCATGGCGGGCAAAAAACGCCAGTGACTGGTCCGCCCGCTGGTTCCGGATCTCCTGAATGCGTGTGCTGAGATGCACCGGCAGTACGACTTGATCCACCAGTTCGAAAATACGGTGAATGGTCACGTCCTGCAGTGAATCGGTGCCGGATTGCAGCGGGCGACGATAAAAAATGGCATTGCCTTCCCGTTGCGGCTCCAGAAGGCCTGCAGTGGCGAGCACCTTTAAGTGGTGGCTCATGCCGGATTGGCGCATCTCGAAAATCTGGCTCAGCTCGAGCACCCCGAATGTATCCCGCTGCAGGACTCGCAGTATTTCCAGTCGCATGGGGTCGCCGCTGGCCTTGAATACCGGGGCGAGCGCGTCCAGCGAGCCGTTAAGGTCGCGGGCAGGCGTGCCGGAATCTTCATTGTAAACGGGGGCGATACTGTTCATGGGAAGTGAGTTTAGGTGGGTGTTTTCTGTGAATCAACTAATATATCAAAAAACTTTGATATAGATCTCTTTGTGGTTTTTCGGCAACTGCGGACCCGTGGTATTTGCTCGAGTTTCCGTTATCGGCGAAAATATGCGCCTTCTCACGTTCAGGCGGGTGTCGCCGAGTCCGTCGGTTGGCCCTAACGCACCGTTATTAAAGCTGTTATAGCTTTTGCACATCAGTGGAGATTATTTGATGTCATCCCGTAAAGACCTTGCCAATGCCATTCGTGCCCTCAGTATGGATGCAGTTCAGAAGGCCAACTCCGGCCACCCGGGCGCGCCAATGGGCATGGCAGACATTGCCGAGGTGCTCTGGAACGACTATCTGGTTCACAATCCGGCAGATCCGAAGTGGGCAAACCGTGACCGCTTCGTGATGTCCAACGGGCACGGCTCGATGCTGCACTACTCGTTGCTGCACCTGACCGGCTACGACGTCACCATGGATGACATCAAAAACTTCCGTCAGCTGGACAGCCGCACCCCGGGGCACCCTGAGTACGGCTATACCGCTGGTGTCGAAACCACAACCGGCCCGCTGGGGCAGGGCATTGCCAATGCCGTCGGTTTTGCGATCGCCGAGAAAACCCTGGCAGCGCAGTTCAATCGCGATGGCCACGAGATTGTTGATCATTACACCTACGCATTCCTTGGCGATGGCTGCCTGATGGAAGGCATCTCCCACGAAGTCTGCTCGCTGGCCGGTACTCTGGGTCTGGGCAAACTGGTCATGTTTTACGACGACAACGGCATCTCGATTGATGGCGAAGTCGATGGCTGGTTTACCGATGATACGCCGAAGCGTTTCGAGTCTTACGGCTGGCATGTCGTCGCTGATGTCGACGGCCACAATGCCGAAGAGGTCCGCCGTGCAATTGAACAAGCCCGTGCCAATACCGACCAGCCTTCGCTGATCTGCTGCAAGACCATCATTGGTTTTGGTGCGCCGAACAAGCAGGGCTCAGAAAGTAGCCACGGCTCTGCGCTAGGTGAAGCTGAAGTAGCGGCTGCCCGTGACAACCTTGGCTGGCACCACGCGCCGTTTGAAGTGCCTGACGATATTTATGCTGCCTGGAATGCCCGCGAAAAGGGCACGGGTGCCCAGAGCGCCTGGAATGATGCTCTGGCAGCCTATGAAAAAGCGCACCCTGAGCTGGCAGCTGAGTATAAGCGCCGTGCGAACGGCGATCTGCCAGCCGACTTCGCCGATAAGGCGGATGCCTACATTCGCGAGTGCCAGGGCAAGGGTGAAACTGTTGCCAGCCGTAAGGCGTCCCAGAACTCACTGAATGCTTTTGGCCCGTTGTTGCCAGAACTGCTGGGCGGTTCTGCCGATCTGGCCGGTTCAAACCTGACCATCTGGAACGGCACCAAGGGCATCAACAAGGATGATGCCAGCGGCAACTACCTGTTCTACGGGGTCCGTGAATTCGGTATGGCGGCGATCATGAATGGTATCGCCCTGCACGGTGGCTTTGTGCCCTATGGCGCGACCTTCCTGATCTTTATGGAATACGCCCGTAACGCGGTGCGCATGGCTGCGCTGATGAAGCAACGCGCGATCTATGTGTTTACCCACGATTCAATTGGCCTGGGTGAAGATGGCCCGACTCACCAGCCCATCGAGCAAATGGCGAATCTGCGCAGTACGCCCAATATGAACGTCTGGCGCCCTGCAGATGCTGTTGAATCTGCGGTTTCATGGAAAGAAGCGTTGCTGCGTCACGACGGTCCGTCATCGTTGATCTTCTCGCGTCAGGGTTTGCCGCATCAGGATCGCACTGATCGTCAGCTGGCAGACATCAGCAAGGGGGGTTATGTGCTGTCTGATAGCGAAGGTCACCCTGATCTGATTCTGATCGCGACCGGCTCTGAAGTAGGGCTTGCCCAGGAGGCGGCGTCTGCACTGCGTGACCAGGGCCGCAACGTGCGTGTGGTGTCAATGCCGTGTACCGACGTGTTCGATACCCAGAGCGCCCAGTACAAGCAGCAGGTACTGCCGCTGGACGTGACTAACAGAATTGCAATCGAAGCCGCCAGTGAGGACTTCTGGTACAAGTATGTCGGCCTTGATGGCCGGATCATTGGCATGAGCACGTTTGGCGAATCCGCACCGGCTGGTGAGCTGTTCCGGGTATTCGGATTTACTGTCGAGAATGTAATGGCAGTCGCAGAGGAACTGCTGGAAAATTAAGACCGATGTTTCCGCCGGCACTCTGGCTTGCGCAAGCATCCAGCGGCTGGCGGAATCTTGCATCACGCACTTATACACTTCAGGAGACGCCCCCGCGACATGGCATTTCGTCTGGCGATCAATGGTTATGGCCGCATCGGTCAATGCGTTCTGCGGGCGCTGTATGAGAACGGCTACCGTGATGCGTTGCAGGTTGTGGCGATCAATGAATTGTCGGATCTGGCAACCATCGCCCATCTGACGCGGTATGACTCGACGCATGGCCGCTTCCGTGGCGAGGTGTCGACCAGCGCCACAGGGATGATCGTCAATGGTGACGACATTCAGGTGCTGCGTTCAGGGACACCGGGTGAGCTGCCCTGGAAAGCGCTGGATGTGGATCTGGTGCTGGAGTGCACGGGAGCATTCCGTGATCGTTCGACAGCTGAACAGCATTTGAATGCAGGCGCGCCGCGGTTGTTGTTTTCCCAACCTGCAGAGCCCGATGTAGACCGCACGATCGTGTATGGCATTAATGAACACGAGCTGCGTGCGTCTGATCAGGTTGTATCCAACGCTTCCTGCACAACCAACTGTATTGTGCCGGTGATTCGCGAGCTGGATCAGGCCTTTGGGGTTGAACAAGGCGCCATTACCACGATTCATGCCGCCATGAACGATCAGCCGGTGATTGATGCCTATCACCACCATGATCTGCGGCGCACCCGCAGCGCGTTACACAATATCGTGCCTGTGGATACCGGCCTCGCAAAAGGGATCGAGCGGTTGTTGCCGGAAATGAAAGACAGGTTCAGTGCGGTTGCCATGCGAGTGCCGACATTGAATGTGTCCGCGATCGATATGACGGTGAATGTCGGACGTTCTACCGATATCGCAACTGTGAACAGAGTTATCCGCGAAGCGGCGGAAGGACGGCTCAAAGGCATTCTCGGTTATACCGACGAGCCGTTGGCGAGTGCCGATTTCAATCACGATCCACGCTCGGTCATTGTCGATGGCGGCCAGACCCGGGTGGTCGGCGGCCGCATGGTGAAAGTGCTGTGCTGGTTCGACAACGAGTGGGGCTTCGCAAACCGAATGCTGGATGTCAGCCAAAGCTGGCTGTCCCGAACAGAATCATTCTGAAACCAGGACTTTTTCATGGCGATCAAGAAAATGACGGAACTGGCGCTCGCAGGTAAACGGGTGCTGATTCGAGAAGACCTCAACGTACCCCTGCGGGACGGAAAAGTAGCGGGTGATGCGCGTATCCGCGCGTCGCTGCCGACCATCAAGGCCGCGCGTGATGCGGGCGCACGGGTCATGCTGATGTCTCATCTCGGCCGTCCTGAAGAAGGCGTATTTGATGAGGGCTCGTCACTGCAGCCGGTGGCGGATCATCTGGGCGAGCTGCTGGGGCAGCCTGTGCGTCTGGTCAAGGACTATCTTGATGGCGTCGAAGTCGCCGATGGCGAAGTGGTGCTGTTCGAGAATGTACGCTTTAACAAAGGCGAGAAAAAAGACGACGAGACGCTGTCCCGCCAGTACGCAGCGCTGTGCGATATCTTTGTAATGGATGCGTTTGGCACCGCGCACCGCGCCCAGGCCTCTACTCACGGTGTGGCACGGTTTGCACCTGAAGCCTGTGCCGGCCCGTTGCTGGCGGAAGAGCTGGAAGCACTCGGCAAAGCGCTGGATAACCCGGCCAAGCCGGTCGTGGCCATTGTTGGCGGTTCCAAAGTGTCCACCAAACTGGATGTGCTCAATTCCCTGTCTGAAATCTGCGATCAGCTGATTGTCGGCGGTGGTATCGCCAATACCTTCCTGGCGGCAGCGGGTTACCCGGTGGGTAAATCCCTGTGTGAGCATGACTTGCTTGAAACTGCCCGGAAAATCGCGCTGCAGGTCAACATTCCTCTGCCGGAAGATGTGGTCGTTGCCGGTGCCTTTGCAGAAGATGCTGAAGCGACAACCAAGCTGATCAGTGAAGTGGAAGAAGGCGACATGATTCTGGATGTCGGCCCGAAAACTGCAGCTCATTTTGCTGAGTTACTGAAATCTGCCAAAACCATTCTGTGGAACGGACCCGTTGGTGTGTTTGAGTTCGACCAGTTTGGTGGTGGCACCGAGGCCATGGCAAACGCCATTGCCGAAAGTGATGCTTTCTCACTGGCCGGCGGTGGCGATACCGTTGCCGCCGTCGACAAGTACGGTGTGAGTGACAGGATTTCCTATATTTCGACCGGTGGCGGTGCTTTCCTTGAATTTGTGGAAGGTAAAACTCTCCCGGCGGTAGCAATACTCGAAGAGCGCGGCGCATAACACAGGATTTGCCCGTTCGTAACAGAATTCCGAACAGTTCAAAAGGAGATGTCCGATGGCTCTTATTTCAATGCGTCAGATGCTGGATCACGCCGCCGAGTATGGTTACGGCGTTCCGGCGTTCAACGTCAACAACGTCGAGCAGATGCGCGCGATCATGGAAGCTGCTGACAAGACCGATTCCCCGGTGATCGTCCAGGCTTCTGCTGGTGCACGCAAATATGCCGGCGCACCTTTTTTGCGCCACCTGATTCTGGCAGCAATTGAGGAGTTCCCACATATTCCGGTGGTGATGCACCAGGATCACGGCACCAGCCCTGCCATTTGCCAGCGCTCGATCCAACTGGGCTTCAGCTCCGTCATGATGGACGGCTCACTGGGCGAAGACGGCAAGACGCCAGCCGATTACGAATACAACGTTGATGTCACGCGTCGTACCGTGGATATGGCGCACGCCTGCGGTGTATCGGTTGAAGGTGAACTGGGTTGCCTGGGCTCGCTGGAAACCGGGCAAGCGGGTGAAGAAGACGGTGTTGGCGCTGAAGGCATTCTGGATCACAGCCAGATGCTGACCGATCCCGAAGAAGCCGCTGACTTCGTCAAGAAGACCCATGTCGATGCGCTGGCCATTGCGATCGGCACCAGCCACGGTGCCTACAAGTTCACCCGTCCGCCGACAGGTGACATTCTGGCGATTGACCAGATCAAGGCCATTCACGCCCGCATCCCCGATACCCATCTGGTCATGCACGGCTCCAGTTCGGTGCCTCAGGACTGGCTGGAAATCATCAACCAGTATGGTGGTGAGATTCCGGAAACCTACGGTGTGCCGGTTGAAGAAATTGTCGAAGGTATCAAGCATGGTGTTCGCAAGGTCAACATTGATACTGACCTGCGGCTGGCCTCTACCGGTTCTATTCGCCGTTTCCTGGCGCAAAACCCGGCCGAGTTTGATCCGCGTAAATACCTGAAGGAATCAATCAAGGCGATGACCGAGATCTGTGTCGCGCGCTACGAAGCGTTTGGCACTGCGGGCAATGCCAGCAAGATCAAGCCGGTGAACCTTGAGCGGATGTTCGAGCGTTATGCCCGTGGCGAGCTGGATCCGAAGATCAACTGAGTCTTGCCTCCTGTAATCGCCTGATGTCAGGCGGTGCAGACATAAAACCCCGGTGTGCGTTGGCGCAGCCGGGGTTTTTTTATGGCTTGTTATCAGCGCGTGTGGCTTTGGCTGCACAAATGGCTCCCTGGCCAGGTACCCGTCTAAATTTCAGTCAGATCAGACTTGTATTTCCCGCGCTGGCATCAATGATGGAATAAACAGTTGATGATTTGTTGATTGCCCACTGACGATGTGAGGGATGCAATGGATTTCAAAGACTATTATGCGACGCTCGGCGTGAAGGAAGATGCGTCGCCGGATGAGATCAAAAAGGCCTACCGCAAGCTGGCGCGTAAATATCACCCGGATGTCAGCAAGGAAGAAGGTTCTGAAGACAAGTTCAAGGATGTTGGCGAGGCCTACGAGGCACTGAAAGATCCTGAAAAGCGCGCGGAGTATGACGAGCTGCGCAAATACGGTGCTAACCAGAAAGGCAACTTCCAGCCACCTCCGGGTTGGCAGGGTGGCGCGAGCTTTGGGGGCGGAGGCTACACCGAGGCTGATTCCGCCCAGTTCAGCGAGTTTTTCGAGTCCATATTTGGCGGTGGGAAAGGCGGCGCTGGCGGTTTCGGCGGGTTCCGCCAGAGGGCGCACATGCGGGGCGAGGATGTGCATGCCCGGGTGGCACTGTTTCTTGAAGAAGCCTATAACGGCTGCGAGAAACAGATGCAGTTCGAGGTCACCGAGGTGGGCGCCGATGGCAGGCCTTTTCGCCGCACCAAGACTTTGAAAGTCAAAATCCCCGCCGGAATGAAGCAGGGCCAGCACATCAGGTTGCGGGGTCAGGGTTCTCCGGGGATTGGCGGCAGTGAGTCGGGCGATCTCTTCGTTGAAGTGGATCTTGCGCCACATCCGGTCTTCACGGTGGAAGGCCGGGATCTGATTATGACCCTGCCCGTGACGCCGTGGGAAGCCGCACTGGGTGCGTCGGTGACGGTGCCCACACTGGGTAGCAAGCTGAAGTTAAAGGTGCCCAAGGGCGCCACCGGCGGCCAGAAGCTCAGGCTCAAGGGTAAAGGGTTGCCGGGCAAACAGCCCGGTGACCAGATTGTGATACTGCAAATTGCCTTGCCGAAAACGCATAGCGAGGCCAGTGAAGCGCTCTATCAGAAACTTGCCGAGGCGGAAGCGGATTTCAATCCGCGCGCTCATCTTGAGCCGGAGGGGGCTTGATCCATGAAGATTGAAACGGTTTATCAAGTTGAAGTGCTGGATCATGGCACTCAATTCACGCTACGTGAAATTTGCGAACGCAGTGATGTGCACGCTGAGTTCGTCGTCAAGCTTGTCAGTTACGGCGTGATCGCACCAGTGGAAGAGGGTGCGCCGAGGGATTGGTACTTTGATGCCATAGCGCTGTCGCGATTGCGCAAGGCTCAGCGGCTCCAGCGTGATCTGAAACTCAATCTGCCTGGGTTGGCGATGTCGCTGGAGTTGCTGGATGACGTGGACGAGCTCCGTCGCGAAGTGGCGCGACTGAATCAGCAGGTCCGGCAGTTGCGGGGCGAGTAGCGGCGGCAACACGGATTGAAGCGGGCGCTGCCAGGCGCCCGCCGCTTAATGGCGTGCCACGCAGTCATATCACTACCCGTTGCCCGATTAATCCGAGCATCGTGATTTAGAGTGCCGTCAGGCGCTGCCTGGCATTCCCGTATTCCTCCTGAAGCTGTTTGACCAGTGCCTGGACACTGACCACGTCAGAAATGCCACTGACCCCCTGGCCGGCTGACCACACTGTTTTCCAGGCCTTTGCTTCGTCATCTACCGGCTTCAGTTTTTCACCGTAGTCCAGCGCGCCAGGCTGGTTCAGTTTGTCCATCGGATAGCCGGCTGCTTCCAGGCTTTGTCGCATGAAGTTCGCTGGAATACCGGATACCGCCGGGGTATGAATGATGTCACCGGATACGGCCTCACTGATCATTGTTTTATAGGCTGTTTCCGCCATGGATTCGGTGGTGTTGATAAAACGTGTGCCCATGTAGCAGAGATCAGCCCCCATGGCCTGGGCCGCCAGAATATCCTCACCATGCGACAGACAACCCGCCAGAATCAGCGTGCCATCGAAAATCTCCCGTATCTCATGGGCCAGCACGAAGGGGTTAGTCGTGCCGGCGTGGCCACCGGCGCCGGCTGATACGGCGATAATGCCATCCACTCCCGCCTCAACCGCCTTTTCTGCATGCCGGCGGTTGGTCACATCATGGAACACCAGTCCGCCGTATCGGTGAACGGCATCCACCACATGGCTTGCGGCGCCGAGTGACGTGATCACGATGGGCACATGATGTTTTTCGCAAAGCTTCAGGTCGGCCTCCCAGCGAGGGTTGGTCTTGTGGACGATCAGATTCACTGCGTAGGGAATGAAAGGGCCGTCAGGGTTTTCTCGCTGAATTTCGTCAAGGCCGGCGTTCATCTGTATCAGCCATTCTTCGAAGGCATCGCTGGTGCGCTGATTGAGAGCGGGGAAACTGCCGATAATACCGTTCCGGCAACAGGCCAGTGCAAGCTCCGGGCCCGATATCAGAAACATCGGCGCGGCGATTAGCGGCAGAGACAACTGGTTCTGGAGACGGGGGGGAAGGCTCACGGATACGGGCTCCTGCATGCGTTGTGGTGGTGGCGACGGGGGGGGATGTCGGGCTTAACTGCAAAACGCATCTACTCGACATGGCCGACCCTAGTGTAAGCTTGCGACATTAAACCGGAATCAGCAAATTGTAAGGAGTTCACCATGGGGCAGGCCAAGCGTCGGAAAAGCACAGGGCAACAGGGCTCGGGAGGGCGTAAACAGCGCCAACCGGGGCTGATTATTATTGCCGTGCTGGCGGTAGTGTCCATGGTCATCGCCGGATTGTGGTGGATCACGCAGCCACCAGCGCCGACCTCTTCAGCGTTACCCGACGTGGCGGAAGGAACGGCACCTTTCCCGGCACAGTTTGATTCAGTGGGGATTTCATTGGGGGATGCGAATGCGCCGGTTGTGGTGCGCGAATTTGCTGATTATCAATGCCCGGCCTGTGCCCGGTTCTCAACTGCAACAGACCAGCTGCGGGAAAAGTGGGTTGAAACGGGCAAGGTGCGGTTTGTGTTCTTCGAATTGCCGTTACCGCAGCACGACAATGCTGTTCCGGCAGCGATGGCAGCCCGTTGTGCGGGCGACCAGGGCAAGTTCTGGGAGATGCATGGCCAGCTGTTCGATCACCAGTCGGAATGGAACACAACCGGTGATACCCAGGGTATGTTTACGCGTTATGCAGAAGAGCTGGGCATGGATGGCCGCCGCTTTGGGCGCTGCTTCAGCACAGACCTGCATCGCGAAGCGATTGATCAGAGCCTCGCCCTGTCAAAGCAATTGCGGGTCACCAGCACGCCCACGGTTTACGTCGACAATATCAAACTGACGCAGCCCGGCTGGGCTCAGCTGTCGGCTGTTGTGATGCGAGAGCTTGCCGATAGCGCAGAATAACCCTGCTCGTATCTTTATTCGTAAAGGATCGCGGTGGCCGCGATCCTGTATCGCCTGCTGAGCCAGGTGCCTTGGTCGTGACTTCCACTACCGCTCTTCTTTCCCGGCGCCTGATTGGTTAAAATCTGCACCGCCGCATTGGCCTCTTGGGGTAAGCGCCCCGATATCCGCTGTCTGAATCGACATTAATTTAACCTGCTCCGGATTTACGGTCCGGCCCGCTGGAGAAAATGATGAACGCAACTGTTGTGTGTGCGCTGTATAAATTTACCGCGCTGGATGATTTTGAAACCCTCCGTCAGCCCCTGCTAGACCTCATGACTGACAACGATGTCTGCGGCACCTTGCTGCTCGCCCACGAAGGCATCAATGGCACTATTGCCGGTCCCCGTGAAGGCGTTGATGTGATCAAGCAATGGCTGGGCGCTGATGAGCGCTTTACCGGCATTGATTACAAGGAATCCGAGGTGGATATCCAGCCGTTCAAGCGCACCAAAGTGAAACTCAAAAAAGAAATTGTCACCATGGGTGTGGAGACCGTCGACCCGCGTCGGGTTGTCGGCACCTATGTTGAGCCCAGCGACTGGAACGAGCTGATTTCCGATCCGGACGTGCTGTTGATCGATACCCGAAATCAGTACGAAGTGGAAGTCGGCACCTTCAAGAACGCCCGCAATCCTGCAACCGATACCTTCCGTGAGTTTCCGGAATATGTTGAAACGCATCTGGATCCGTCCCGCCATCGTAAAGTAGCTATGTTCTGCACCGGAGGCATCCGGTGTGAGAAATCCACGGCGTTTCTCAAGGAAAAGGGGTTTGACGAGGTTTACCACCTCAAGGGCGGCATTCTGAAATACCTCGAAGACGTCCCGGAAGAGCAGAGTCTCTGGCAGGGCGAGTGCTTTGTATTTGATGACCGTGTCACTGTAAATCACCGTCTTGAACGCGGCGATTATGACCAGTGTCATGCCTGTCGCAGGCCGATTACGGAAGCTGACAAGGCGCGGCCCGAGTACAAGCAGGGGGTGAGCTGTCATCAGTGCTTTGCGCAGCTGACGCCCGCTCAGCGCCAGCGGTTTGCCGAGCGCGAGAAGCAGATGCAGCTCGCCAAAGCGCGCGGCGAAGCCCATGTTGGAGGTGATGCGGCAGCGGTAATCGCCGAGCGTCGGCGCCTGAAGCAAGAGGCGAGGGAGCAGCAGGCGGAGCGCAGCCGCCGGGGTGAATTGGGGTAATTCAGCACTCCCGGGTATGCCGCTCTGGTGGCCTGTCTTCAATCACGACCTTTTCCTGAAAGCGCCAATCGTGTTTTATAGGCACGGTTCGTGTATAGATTTTTTCATACGCACACACTAAGGAGTAGGCATGCGATTGAAGTACTCGCTGCTTTGGTTGTCGGTCGCTATTTCACCGGCAGTCATGGCCCAGGAAGATCCAAGTGATGATTGGGAAGGCGAAGCGGAGGTGGGACTGCTGATTACCTCCGGCAATTCTGACGAGACCAATCTCAACACCCGCCTCGGGTTGAAGCATGAAATTGAAAGCTGGCGTAACACGCTTGAGCTGCGAACGCTTTACTCGGAAGCAGACGAAGAAACGACATCCGAGAAGTATCTCGGTGAAGCAGAAACCAACTACAAGTTTGACGAGCGCCAGTTCTGGTTCCTTCGTGGTGCCTATGAGGATGACCGCTTCTCTGGTTATCGGTTCCAGTCATCTGTAACCGCCGGTTATGGTAACCGGGTGTGGGAATTGACTGAAAAGAGCTTTCTTGATCTGAAGGCTGGTGCTGGTTACCGCTACAACAAGCTCTACGAGCCCAATGATGAAGGTGAAGAAGAGGAGGATGGCGCGGTTGCCCGTTTTGCCGGCATTTTCAATTATGAGCTCTCTGAAAATGCGCTCTTCATCCAGGAACTCAGCACTGAAGTGGGGCTGCAGGATGATAGCAGTACGATTTCCGAGTCGCTCACAGCCATCAAAGCCAACCTGATCGGAAATCTGGCGATGAAGCTGTCCTATCGCGTCAAACACGAATCCAAGGTACCCGCAGGCACTGCCAACACCGATACGGAAACCGCCCTGAGTCTGCTTTACGGGTTCTGATCGGTCACTTCGGATTGCCGGCATGGATGCCGCATCCCCCCTAAACCTTATTCCGCAGTCCCAATTGTTCCGGGTAGGGGGACAGGTATTCCTGCCTGCTCAGGTAGTCAGCGGGTGCCCTGCGCTGAGCCATCATCAGCAGCGTCATCGGCACGATGAGCGGGACTTCCTCCCTTCGGTAGGCATCGATCTGTTCGGTCATCATCTGCCGATCCGACGCCGACAGCGCCTGCCTCAGAAATCCCATCATATGTTGCATCACATTGGCATGAGCGCCACGGCGAATGTGCTTTCTCATCGCGGCCATAAACAGCGCAATATACTCGTTGCCAATCTCGCCTATCGGCGCACTTTTGAGGTTGGCGATCATTCGTCCCAATTGTTGATGGGTCTGGTTGCAATGCGCCATTAACTGGAACTTGTGGCGGGTGTGGAAATCGACCAGTGCAGACGGCGTCAAACCCGATTCTACGAGGTTCATCCAATCATCGTAAGCAAATACCCGCTCGATAAAGTTCTCGCACAGGTGGCTGTCATTCAGCCGGCCTTCTTCTTCGACCGGCATCAGAGGGTAGGCCTGGATCAGTGCTTCGGCGAACAGTCCCCGTCCTTCCCGGTGAATCACTCGCCCTTCGGCGTTATGGACCTTGATCCGCTCCATCCCGCAGCTGGGGGATTTGGCCATCAGAATATAACCCCGAAGCTGGTCGATATCCGGAATACGCTGCTTGATCCAGTTTCGCATGGCATCCGTGTGATCTGCGGAGCCCTTTGATTCCACGAGTCGCAAGTCGCCATCAATATCGCGGATGTGAATTGTGGGACGAGGCACGCCCAGGCCCGCTTCCAGTTCAGGGCACAGTGGTTGAAAACTGAAGTGCTCAGCCAGCACGCCGGTGCAGAATCGGGAATGCTTGTGGCCGCCATCATGGCGCACTGATTGTCCGAGCAGGCAGCTGCTGATGCCGACGGGAATATGACTCATGGTTGATGAACCCTCGCCCTGAAGTGGATCTTCAGGACAATACGTCGAGCGCGCGGAATTCGATCGCTACAGGGCCTATTCGGCTTTTGTTTTCCTGCCCTGTCGCTTGCGATAGCCAGCCAGTACGGTGGCATAAACGTTGGTGACGTCTTTGGCGAACTGGTGGGTCGAGAAGTTGCCGGCAAATTCCAGCGCGTTTTTCGAAAGGCTGGCATGCAGCTCAGGCTCGTTCAGCAGCCGCAGTACGGCCGCCCGCCACTGGTCGTGATTTTCCGGGGTCTTGAAGCCGTTGTGCCCGTCACGGACAACATCCTCTATGCCGCTGGAGCGAACCGCAACTACCGGCAATGCTGCCGCCATGGCTTCCAGAATAACCATGCCCTGAGTTTCCGATTTTGAGGCGAAAAGGAAGGTGTCGCCAACATGGTAGTAGGTCGCCATTTTTTCCGGAGGCACTGCACCGACCAGAATGAACTGATCGTGCAGGCCGAGATCGTCAATGCGTTGTTGCAAGCGCTCATGTTCATGACCTTCACCAATCATCAGAAACCGAAAGGTTTGATCGGTTTTTTTGGCGAGTCCTGCGATGGCCTCGATCATGAAGTCGATGTTCTTCTCGGTGGACAGGCGCGACACACTGACAAAAACATGGTCATTCGGCCCGATACCGAAAGATTGCCGCAGCGCTTCAACAGCCTCGGTGTCCACCTCCTGAAAGGTGTCGTATTCGATGCCCGTGGGTTGCACAAAAGCAGGCGTTTTGACACCGATCATGCGCAGATAGTCTTCCGCCGAGTAAGTGGGGACGATCACACCGTCACACTTATTGGCAAAGCGCTTGATCAGCGCATGGGAGATCAGGTTGCGGAAGATCAGGCCGGGCAGCGGCACGAAGTGGGCGTAGTGCTCAAGCCGGGTGTGGTAGGTGTAGACAGCCGGTATGCCCAGACGTCGAGCAACCCAGAGGCCGAGTGATCCTAGCCAGAAAGGGTGGTGAACGTGAATGATTTCGGGTTTGAAGTACTTCACCCGCTTGCGGATGCGGCCCAGAAAAATGTTCGCCAGCCGGAACTCCCGTTGTCCGCCCATGGTTACCAGCGACGGCACGCGCAACACGTCCGGCTCATCGTCTGACTGATCGCGGTAGCGGGGGGCTACAACCAGAACACTGTGATGCAGCGCCTCAAGGCCGCGCTTCAGGCGATCAATTGACAGGGGAACGCCACCGATAAAGGGCAGGTAGTTGTTGGTAAACATCGCGACTTTTAACGGGCGCTTCTGCCAGGGTGAGGGGTCCAGCTCGAAATCAGGGTAGTAATCACGGTCAGTAAAAATCAGCGCGTAGAGCTTGATGGTGATCAGCGCCATGACGGCAACCAGCAGAATAAAATTCAGATAGCCGACATAAAATAGCGAGTGAATAAAAAACCACAGACTTTCCAGCTGTTTGAATACCGGGTGTTGGCCGATATCCAGCTTTTCCATCCGGGTGGTGAAGCCTTCCTTGGTCACGTCAACGCGGACAAAGTGATAAAAGCTGGTCTCGTCGTTCATCACCAGGCCGCCTGCGCCGCCGGTTGTGATGTAACGGGTAGAGCCTTTGGTCTGGGTTGAGTAAAGGGGCAGGTTTGCCGAGAACACAGCATCGACTTCATAGGCATCGAACAGGCGCATCAGTTCGTCCCTGAAGGCCGGGTTGTTCAGATAGTTGTCTTCGTCGTCAAACAGCGTGTCCTTGTTCACCGGCAGCAGCGGCTCACCGATAAAGACAAACCGATGTTCGCTGTCATCCTCACTTAACAGGTCGGCCAGCCAGCGAATCTGCCATTGGTAGGGGGTTTTGCCGGTTGCATCAAGGAATACAAAGCGGCTGTTGCCGGTCTTGAACGAATAGAAGTAAGGACCGAAATGTTCATAGAACCGGAAGCTGCCGAAGTTGCTGAACTCGTTATCACCAAAGGTCAGCAGGTAGGGCATGTCGAGCCGGTTGAGGGTGCGGTAGATCGCCCGGTACTTGTCTTCGCCACCGCTACTGACGGCATTGCCCGCGGAGATGAGGAAATCCGCATTGGCCCGGTTGAGCATCGGTACTATTTTTCGCTCGAACACCCCCACCGAGTTGTTGATATTGCCCACTACCGCAAAGCTGAATTCCGACGCGTTATCCAGCCCTGCGTGAATCCGGTCAAGCTGTTCGGTATGTACGGCTTCGTAATCTGGCTCAAAAAAATCCAGATAGATTTTATAACCGATCAACAATGTGACGATCAGCAGGCAGAGATAGAACAGTGCCTTAAGAGGTTTGCGTCGGATCATCAGTCATCCCTGAGCCGGGTTTTCCCGTTTGGTTGCGCTGCCCTGATTCAACCTGCGACGTTCGAAGGCTGCTGGCCAACTCCCTCTGCATCAACACCAGGCCAATGATCATTCCCAGGTAGATTGTGAGAAAACGCCAGGCCACGGTCACCAGTACCAGATGGTTGGCCGAAACCAGGGTGCTGAAAAAACTGCCGAAGACGCCTTCCGATATGCCGGATGCGCCGGGCGTGGGGGCAAAATACATAATGAAAGTCGTGACGAACAGAAGTCCGATCACGGTCAGATAGTCTACGTCATAACCCAGTGCTGTCATCAGTAACGCCGGAAAACTGAACAGACTGATCAGAAATGCCAGCGTGAACACAACCGATAGCAACACATCGCGGCGCGGCCCGCGGATATAGATCGCGAAACTGCGGGCAAAACGCACCATCTCTCTTTTCATGCCGAACTGCCAGCGACGCCGACGAGGCTCATTTATCACGTGAATGCGATGAAGCAGATCAATCAATGTTGAGAGAGGGCCGATCAGCCAACGGGTTCTCAGCAGCACAATCGCAAAAAAGCCGAGATAGAGCGCGATGAACAAGGCCAGCAAGCCGGAGACTTCACCGAGCAGGGGTTGTCCTTTCAGCGCATCAAGCCATAACAGGCAGATGGGGGTGACGGAAAAAATGAACGCGATGGCTAACACGGTACGGATGGTTGTGGCCGCCGTCGCGGTGCCCACGGGAACGCCCTTTCGCTGCAAGTACCAGATCTGCGCAAAGCCGCCGCCGGTGGCCATCGGGGTCACGTTAGAGAAGAAGATGTTAATAAACACCAGCCGGAAGATCTGGCCAATTGGCAGGCTGTGACCGAGCGCTCGCAGCGTAAAGTGCAGGCGCAGCCCGTCCGCGGCAAAGTAAATGCCCAGTAAAACCACCGCAGCGATCAGAAAGGCTGCACTCAGCAGGCGATCATCAAAACTGAAGTTGTTATCTGCAAACTGGTGCCAGATCGCCCAGGTGCCGCCCGCGCTGAGCAGGATAAACAGCAGCGCAAAGCCTGCCAGTTTCCAGCCGGATGCTTGTGTACCTGTTTGTTCTGTAGTGGAAGGGCTGGTCATGACGCTCGGGTCAGAGATCCTTGTTGGGCCGGGAGCGGGCAGTTTACTGCGAATGCGGGGGGCGCTGGCAAGCGCGTATACCATGAACTGTTGGTAACCGGCGGGGGACACCCGCTATGGCCGTCATATAAAAAATGCCCATTTTCCCAATGCTGGCGTCTACCTTGCATTGCTGGTTCTGCGAGTTGTCGGAATTTTGGGCAGGTGCAGGCATCACCTGAGGTGATGCGAATGCCGGCCGCAAATCAATTCATTTGAATGCAGGGAGGCAAACCCATGGCAAGGCTGGTTATTTTCACGGACCTGGACGGTACGCTGCTCGATCATTTTTCATATTCCTGCGCAGCGGCGCGACCGGTATGGGAGGCAGCGCAGGCCGCCGGTGTTCCTTGCGTGTTCAATACCAGCAAGACCCGGGCGGAGGTGCTTCAGTTGCAGGCCGCCATGGGGCTGGAGCAGCCGTTTATCGTAGAGAATGGCGCGGCAGTCTGGTTTCCCGATAACACGACGTTGCCACTGCCACCGGACGCCCGCGCCCATGACGGCATGCGTTGCAAGGTGATGTCGATTGCACGGGCAGACATTCTGGAAAGGCTTTACGGGTTACGCAGCCGCTATGTGTTCCGGGGCCTGTCCGAGATGGGGCTGGAAGAGATCGTTGAACGCACCGGCCTCGGGCGCAAAGAAGCGCGCCTGGCGTCGCAAAGAGAGTTCAGCGAACCCCTGGTCTGGCTGGATACGGAGGATGCACTGAAAAAGTGCGCGCTTGATCTGGATGCGCTCAATCTGCGCCTTGTCCGGGGCGGGCGCTTCGTTCATGTGATTGGGGCCTGCGATAAAGGTCAGGCCATGAGTTGGTTGCTCGCGGTTTATCAGAATGCCTTCGGCGGCGCGGTCACCTCACTGGCACTGGGCGACAGCGATAACGACGTCGACATGCTGGCTGCAGCTGATATCCCGATATTGGTGCGCTCGCCGGTGCACGCACCACCTGTGATCCCGAACCGGCCCGATGTGTGCATTACCTCTTCATACGGCCCGGAAGGCTGGGCGAATGCGGTGTCATCAGTGTTGTCGAAGTATGGCGTCGATATTGCCAGCCAGGGTAAACCAGAATGAGGGTATGTCATGGGTGACTTCTACCAGAACGGCATTGTCACAACACTCCACAATCTTTCGAAGCGACCGCTGGAAGACATTGAAGCAGAGCTGGTCCGTTTCTCGAAAAGCCGGCCGATGGCGTTGATTCTGCCATGCCTGTATTCGGAACTCGAAACAGAGGCCATGCCCCGGATTCTCGAGCACCTGAAAAAGGTGCCGTACCTGAGCGAGATCGTTATCGGCCTTGATCGGGCGACAGAGGCACAGTACCACCATGCGCTGGAATTCTTCTCGGCTTTGCCGCAACGCCATCGGGTGCTCTGGAACGACGGCCCCCGGCTGCGCCAGATCGACCGCGATCTCAAAGGCGAAGAGCTGGCGCCGACAGAGCCGGGTAAAGGTCGTAATGTGTGGTTCTGTATGGGGTATGTGCTGGCGTCCGGCCGAGCCGAATCCATCGCATTGCATGACTGCGATATTGTGACCTATGACCGTGAGCTGCTGGCGCGGCTGATTTATCCGGTGGCCAATCCCAACTTCAACTATGAATTCTGCAAGGGCTACTATGCGCGGGTTGCTGACGGCAAACTGAACGGACGCGTCAGCCGTCTGTTGGTGACACCCCTGCTGCGGGCGCTCAAGAAAGTGCTCGGCAATCTCGATTACCTCGACTATCTCGACAGCTATCGCTACCCGCTCTCTGGCGAGTTCTCTTTCCGCAAAGATGTGATGACGGACATCCGGATTCCCAGTGACTGGGGATTGGAGATCGGTGTGCTGAGCGAAATGAAGCGCAACTACAGCACCAACCGGCTGTGTCAGGTCGATATCGCAGACAATTACGATCACAAGCACCAGATTCTGTCGCCGGAGGATGAAAGCGGTGGCCTGTCCAAAATGTCGATTGATATCACCAAGGCCATTTTCCGTAAGCTGGCCACCAATGGCATCGTGTTTACCCATGAGTCCTTCCGCACTATCAAGGCGACCTATTTCCGGATTGCGCTGGATTTTGTGGAAACCTACCGCAACGACGCCGAAATCAACGGCCTCAGCTTTGATGTGCATCAGGAAGAACAGGCTGTTGAGCTATTTGCCCGCAACATCATGAAAGCGGGCGAGTACTTTCTCGACAACCCCATGGAAGCGCCGTTTATTTCATCCTGGGGGCGTGTTGCCAGCGCGTTTCCGGGGGTCATGACCCAATTGCATGATGCGGTTGAAGATGATTTGCGCGAGCACGGTGAGTCAGTGCAACGCGCACCGAGCGATGCTTAAGAGGAGTTTTCGCCATGACAGAAGCCGAGACAGTGCCGCCACTGGCATCGCGATTGAAAGCGCATCTTGAATGTCTGTACCCGGGCGAAAACCTCGATGCACTGGTTGATCAGTGCCTGGCGACATTCGACCTGGCGAAAACCGCGCCGTCGCCAACGCCGCATCGCAACCTGTGGAATGCGGGTGACGCCTTGTTGATTACCTATGGCGATACCATCAGGCGCGACGGTGAAGCGCCGCTCCAGACTTTGAATGCCTTCTGTCGGCGCAACCTGGCAGCCGGGATGATCTCAACGGTCCATGTGCTGCCGTTTTTTCCCTACAGCTCTGATGATGGTTTTGCCGTGATGGACTATTCCACAGTCAACCCGTCGCTCGGTGATTGGGATGATCTGACCCATCTTTCTTCAGGCTTTCAGGTCATGACGGATTTGGTGATCAATCACTGCTCGAGCCGCAGTTTGTGGTTCGAAAATTACAAAGCAGGTCGGGCACCGGGGCACCGCTATTTTGTTGAAGCCAGCGAAGATGATGATTTGAGCGCCGTGGTGCGACCTCGTACGTCACCATTGTTGCGTGCGGTAGAAACAGTGAATGGTGAAAGGCACGTGTGGTGCACTTTCAGTCATGACCAGGTGGATCTTGATTTCGCCAACCCGGACGTATTGCTGGAGTTTCTCGGTATCATCCGGCTGTACCTCGATAAGGGTATGCGCTGGTTCAGGCTGGATGCCGTGGCATTTCTGTGGAAGGTGCCGGGCGGCCCCTGTATCAATCTGCCGGAAACCCACGAAGTGATCCGTTTGCTGCGTCTGCTGATTGAACACCGTCAGCCGGATGCGGTGATCGTCACCGAAACCAATATCCCCAATCAGGAAAACCTGACCTATTTCGGTAATGCCAACGAGGCGCACCTGATCTACAACTTCTCGCTGCCGCCCCTGTTATTGCACACCATGTTGAGCGGCAATTGCCAGCATCTGAAACACTGGCTGATGACGATGCCGCCGGCTCAGCAGGGCACTGCCTATCTCAACTTTCTGGCCTCTCATGACGGCATTGGCCTGCGCCCGGTCGAGGGCCTGCTAAGCGATGAAGAAAGCGACCGGATGATCAGCACACTGGTCGCATCTGGCGCTCGCGTCACAAGCCGAACCGGTGCGTCCGGCGAAGTGCGGCCCTACGAAATCAATATCAGCCTGTGGGATGCGATGGAACGAACCGAAGCGGATGGCGTTGACGGCCATCAACTGGCCCGGTTTGTTTGCGCTCACGCGATCATGATGGCGCTGGAGGGCATCCCGGCGTTTTATATTCACAGCCTGCTGGCGACCCGAAATGACGATGACCGGGTGGAGCATACCGGCCAGAACCGTTCCATTAATCGCCATGTATGGGACGCCGATGAGCTGGAGAACCTGCTGGCGTCGGATACTCATCACCGGGATGTGTTCACAACCCTGCGCCGCTTGTTGTCGATACGCACCCGTCAGGCTGCGTTTCATCCCAATGCGACCCAATACACCTTACATCTTGGGGATGGGTTGTTTGCTTTCTGGCGTCAGAGTGTCGATCGGCGTCAGAGCATATTTGCGATCCACAATATTTCGGGGCAGGAGCAGGTCTTCAGTCTGTCCGAGCTGAACCTTATTTCCACTGATGAGTGGCTGGATATTGTCAGCAGGACGTCATTTCAGGAGCGGGGCGCGAGTGTAACGCTGGCGCCATTTGAGTTTGTCTGGCTGTCGAACCGGTCTTGATTGGCTGAATGCCTTGGGAAGGGAGAGTGGCATCACCAGCGTTCCGGTTGGAACGCTGGTGATTAAAGTCTGGATTGCTCGTATATCAGTGTCCGTAAACCATCATTGAGGTATTGCTGATCACGAAGTCTGTGAAGTAGACCTCGCCAATGCTGGTGCCACCGATGTTGAAAACCGGCATGTCGATGTCTGCACGGAATTCCACATCGTGAATCGACAAGCCCTCTTGTCCGGAGGAACCGCTGGTGCCTCTGGACAATTTGGCCGTCGCGCTGGCCATGCCAAAGTGACCTTCCGTATCGTCGCCACGACGGTTATGAATGGCCAGATCCTCAATGCCGACACCTGCAAAATTGAATAGCAGAATCACATCACCAACGTCCCAGTCGAGAGAGCCGTTGCTGATCTCAAAATGCGTGTCGAACTGCAGTTCCGAGTTGGATACGGTGTTGCCGTTGGCCAGTACACGAGTCGTGTCGCCGCCGTTGCGCACGACAATATCCGTCGGACCGATGTAACCGTCAAGCCGGATATTGGAGAACAGTGTGGTGCTGTCGGTGGCGCCTTCAGCGCGGACTTCGCCAATTTGCAGCTGGAAGTCGATGGCGTGCAGGTACTCTTCCAGTGATGCCGGGTTGCCTGCGTCTGTGGGGCCGAGGTGAATGACCAGATCACCGCTGTTGAACTGCTTGCCAAAGCTGCCGCCTACGGCGTATTTGCTCAGGGCATCGGCCACATCCGGGTTGGCGGTGGAGAGCTGGCCGGTACTTGCCCGCCGGGCAATTTCCGAGAAACCGTGCTCCAGCACTTCACCGTCACCGGCGACATCGATGGTCAGCTTCATGTTGTCCAGTGCCGTGCCATCGGGATCGGAAAGGCTGAGGTCATAGATGCTCAGGCGGCCTTCATCGATGTAGGAAAATCTGTCCAGATCAACGCGGGTTTCCAGTTCGATCGTGACCCCGGCCTGGCCTGTCACCCGGCTCATGGTCTGGTCATCCAGTGCCTGAATTTCGGCGGCCGCAAATGGAGAGATAAGAACGAGTGGTACGCTTAACAAGACGCGTCGCAGTCCAGTCATGATAGTCAGTCCCTGTACCCGTGCCAGTCAGCGATAGCCGGCCGGTGTCGAGTTTATTTTTATCGTTATATTTTTAGTTTCGTTGTAAACGTCAGTTCCGTGATGCGCCTCGGACTGCTCTCGCGAAGCGGTGTTACAGACCGTTACAGTATCGGCTTGGTTCTGTCAGGTCTGTGAACGGATTCACGAGTTTAAGGTGGGGGCGAACTCAGCAGGAGCGGAGGGTGGTGGCGTAAGTGCGCCGTCAGTATCGGGCCAGAATACTGTCCAGCAGCCCGTCCTGCTTGATCTGGAGCAGGGTTTCGTCGAAGCAGCTCATCATGGGGCGCCATTGGGGCGAGAACATGAGCCGGTAGTCGGTTTCCTCCAGCACTAGCGGCTCTCTGATGAACGTATCCTGCCAGTTATTGTGCTGAATGATCCATTCGCCGGCTCGCCTGTTGAAAACCAGGCCATTAAAACGCTCCGCGCCGGCCAGTCGCCGGAACATGGTCTGTCCATCAGGGGCATCGATCGAGCGGATAGTGCCGGCTTCCAGATGGGCTTCCAGCATGGGATAGCTAAACCCCAGATGCTTCAGCAGTATCGTGCCCTCGAGATCGTCTATTGAGTTCAGCTCCAGCGGTCGTTTTCGAGTGCTGAAAATCACGTCCTGGGCTTTTAGCACGCCTTCGGTAAAGGCAAACTGCTCCGGCTTCCGGGTCCACTCAATAGCGCGCATGGTCGCGTCAAGCTCGCCGGAAAGCATAAAGTTATCAACGCGTTTGGATGGGATCTGACGTGCTTCAACGGTCAGGCCGTTAGCATTGGCGATGGTCGTCATCACGTCCCACATAATGCCCGAAACCGAGCCATCGGAGTTGATGACAGTGTAGGGTGGGTAACCGCCAGGCGCGATATTGAATAAAATCTGTGAGGTTGGCGTACCACTTTCAGTCGATGGAGGCGATGCGGAGCAGACGGCAAAACCGGGCACAGCTACCGCCCAGAGCGCGCTCACAAAACCCCATCGACAAAATGCGGTCATCATGACTGGTTCAGATCCTGACTAGTGGGTAAATTCCGCTGCCACGGTTAATGGCTATACCAAGAATATGTCATAAAAAGGGACACAGCAGTAGCGCCATTGTTAAATTCATCTGTCGGCACTCTTCAGTCGTACTCCTGATGACGATGCGTCTAAACTTGAACACATGGAGAACGCCTGATGTGCGATGCGTGGCCCGTTCTCAATTCTTCACCCGGCGGAGGTACCCTGATGATCCACCGCATACGGATTCTGTTCGGCAGGCGGCTATCAGGCGGCCTTCTGATAGCGGGCTTGGCTCTGCTTGGCGCGTTCTCAGCTACCGGTGTGTCTGCGGATGATAGCCTGCGCGAGGCAGATGCAGCGGCGGCGATCGAAAGGGTGATTTCAGCACAGCTTGACGCCTTTGCCAATGACGATCAGGAGCGGGCATTCAGCTACGCTTCGCCCGCGATCCGGAACGGCTTTTCCAGTGCCAGTGCCTTTTCCGATATGGTCAAACGGCGGTATCCGGCGGTATTTCAGGCGGTCACTGTGAGATTCCGTGAGCAAGTACCCCATCCGGGCTTTCTGGTACAAAGGGTTCAGTTAGTGGGGCCGCAAGGGCACTACTGGGATGCCTACTATCGCATGGAGCCGCAAGGCCCCGGTGAATGGCGCATTGGTGGCGTTGTGCTCACAGAGGTGGCCGGCGGCATTTGATCAGGCGGACTAGACGCCTGTTTTCAGCGGATCAGGCAGGGCTGCCAACAATAGTGCTTTCTGGTGGTTTGCAAACTCGACAATGCGCTGTTCAGCGCCGTCAGCATCCCTTGCCAAGACGGCGGTGGTCAGCTGCCCGAAAAACATCCCGGTACTGTCGAGATCCTGCTTGTAGCGGTCTGCACAGAAGTAATAGGTGCGGCTGACCGCCGGCTTGAAGTTCGCCAGGGCTTCAGTCAGATAGGGGTTTCTGACCACATTGCAGCAGGCATCCATCACATCAAAACTGGCCTGGACCACGGCGGCAACATCCGGTGTCCCGGCATTGAGACGATGGGTTACGGACTCAATCGCTTCCAGCAGATGAGGACGATCCTCCACCTTCCAGCGCTCCGTAAGCCTTCGCGCCAGCATAATCAGTAAATGCATGTAGACGTCGTACAACTCGGACGCATGATGGGCATCAAGCCGGGTTGCGGATGCGCCCTTGCGCGGCGTGATGTCCACCAGATGCCAGCGCTCCAGCGTGTATAGCGCTTCTTTGACTGATGCCCGGCTGACTCTCAGCTCTGCCGCCACAGTGGCTTCCTGAATCCGCTCGCCCGGGCGGATTATCCCGGTCATAACCCTGTCAGCCAGGTAATTGGCTATTTGCTCGGCAAGGGTGTTGGGAACCTGAAACTCCATTCGATGCTCTTGTCCGCGTGATGCTGATCGGTGGGCGCTGACCGGCCTGAAACCCTTGATATGCAGAGCAAAGATCTGCGACTCGGTCGATTCGGCCTAGTCTAGCACAGCCCAATATGGACTGTGGTTGATATCTGACGAGGGGCTCGTGTCGATCATGATGGTCATTTTTGTTGATGCCTTGTTGATCAACTTTGCCATATTTTTGTTGACGACTGCTGTATTGTTCTACAATATAGCAGTATGTCGAATGAGGGCGCATCCTGGTATGCGCAACTGAGCGGAAAGCGGCTGCAGGCTGCTTCGGCTCCCTAACAACAAAAGAGGGCTTTTCGGTGAATACACAGGAAGCGACCATCACTCAGCCAACGGCGCGGCGCCGTTTGCTGCTTCGATTGAAAAAGTACAGTTATCTGATTGCCATGCTGCCGTTGGCGTTACCGGGCCTGCTACTGAGCGCGGGTCAGGCGACGGGCTGGATCAACGTCTTTGCCTGGGGCGTTCCGGTTGTGGTGTTCGGCATCATTCCATTGTTGGATCTTATGCTGGGACAGGATGCATTGAACCCGGATGAAGAAGCCGACGTGCCGCAGATGATTGGCGAACGTTTCTACAAGGTGATGACGCTGGGCTGGGTTGTCGCCTACGCAGTGCTTCTGGTGTGGGGCGCGGTGGTACTGGCGTCGGGGCAGTTCAATGCACTGGGTAGTATTGGCTGGATTGTTTCGATCGGTATTGTCGGCGGGCTGGGCATCAATGTGGCCCACGAGCTGATCCACAAGGACGAGAAACTCGAAACCTGGGCGGGCGGCCTGCTTCTGTCACTGGTGAGTTATGCCGGTTTCAAGGTGGAGCATTTGCGTGGGCACCATGTGCATGTATCGACGCCGGAAGATGCGTCGTCTTCCCGCTACAATCAGTCGCTCTACAATTTCCTGCCTCAGGCGTACGTGCGTAATTTCATTAATGCCTGGCGTCTGGAAGCCGTTCGACTGGAACGCAAGGGGCATCGGGCACTAAGCTGGCGCAATGAATTGATCTGGTGGTACAGCATCTCGGCGCTGGCGCTGATCGGCTTCACCCTTGCTTTCGGTGCACTGGGCGCCGCCTACTTTATCGGCCAGAGTTTCTTCGCGTTTACTCTGCTGGAGATCGTGAATTACCTTGAGCATTACGGCTTGCACCGCCGCAAACTCGAGAACGGACGCTACGAAAGAACAACGCCGGAACACAGCTGGAACTCCAACTACTTTCTGACCAACGTGTTCCTGTTCCATCTGCAGCGACATAGTGACCACCACGCTTTTGCCAAGCGTCGCTATCAGGTGTTGCGTCACCACGAAATAGCACCTCAACTGCCCGCCGGTTATGCCGCCATGGTCGTGCTGGCACTCTTTCCGCCGCTCTGGAAGAAGATTATGAATCCACGGGTGGAAGCGTATTACGAAGGGGAAGAACACCAGCTGGCGTGATGCCGCTGTTCGCATGCCATGAACGAAAAAACCCGCAGCGCGTAAACGCTGCGGGTTTTTTTATACTGCGGCCAGTGTTACTTGGTACGACGGCGCAGTGTCAGACCGGCCAGTGCCAGACCCATCAGCGCAAAGGTGCTGGGCTCGGGTACTTCAGTTGGCGGTGTCGGAATGTCGGAGAAGGAATTGGCCTGGATGAATACACCCGAGTCCAAACGGCCGTCACCGCGATCGGCAATCGCCAGTTTCATGGAGTGAGTACCGGCGCTCAGTCCCAGGATTGAGGCTGTAAACACATTGGTGAAGCCGTCGTATGCCAGGTTGTAAGAGGGAGTGCCGTCACTCGGATCATTGTCGTTGAACTGATCGCAGTTGCTACCGGTCGTGCTTAAAGGATTGCCACAGTTGACCGTATTGATCGCAACCGGGTCGCTGCCGATCGTCGCGATGTTGATGCCATCGACCAGAAACGCAAACACGTCGTTGAATTCGGAATCGACGTATTCGTTATATTCTTCTGATGCGAACACATAGTTGAAGAACAGGTCGCCGCCAGTCGTTGAAAACTCGAATTCAAGCACGTTGGCATCTTGAGTGCTGCCGCCAACCAGGCCATTCAGATCGGCGTCACCTGCAGAGCCGAGATCTGTCGTGGTGTCGTCGGCTGAGTTAGGGCCAATCGCATTGGTGGCCGCGCCGCTCGTGAGCAGGATGCCTTTATCGATGCCGATGCCGGCACTCAGGCCGCCGGTGAATATACCCGCCTGGGTGCTGCTGCCAACGTAGTTGATAGAACCGTAGTCAATCGTGACGCCTGTTCCGATGATGGTATCAACCAGATCTGAACCGGATGCGGTTGTTGTGACGGCAAGAGCTGATGCCTGGGCGCTGGCGGTCGCCAACGCTGCAGCGAGCAGTACTTTCTGAAATCCGTTCATAGCTGTTTCCTTTTTCTTCCTGTTAAACGTGCGATAAACCACCGCACTCCATTCGTTCCACGGCCCAGAACTTACAGCAATAGCCTGGGCTTGCGGCGAGGGGAAGCAATATTCACTCCATGGGCTTGAAAGGCCCATAAAATGGGGCGAGGCGGGAGGCAGCGATGGTGAAAAACGAGGCGGGTGTAATAAAAATCGACGACTTCGGCCGGTATTCAGGGCGTTCCCGGAGTGCCGGCCAGAGTCTGCGTCAGGTCAGGAGCGGTCCCGGCTGCGCTGGTCTTCCTCGAACAGTTCGCGCAATTCGTCGGCGGCTTCCTTGGCTGACTGGAGAATCTTGTCGGGATCATTATGCAGACCGTGCTGGCGGATCAGCGTGGATTCGTCGGCATCGCGGAAAAGCTGAATCAGCTCCTGGGCTTCTTTGCGTTCCCGGCCGATTCCTACGAGCATTTCCTCCGCCATCAACAGCGAGGAATGGTAGTTTTCCCGCACCATCCAGGTGACGCCCGCGTCCATCAGCAAGTGGGCATGGCGGCGATTACGGGCCCGGGCCAGAATGCGCACATCCGGAAAATCCTGCTGCACCAGCCGCGCCGTGCGTAGTGAGGCATCGATATCATCAATCGCCAGAATCAGCACCTTGGCATCGCCAACACGTGCCGCGTGTAGCATGTCCAGCTGCGAGGCGTCACCGTAGTGAACCTTGTTCCCGAACCGGCGCACTACGCTGACTTGTTCGGGATTAATATCGAGGGCAGTGAACGGAATTCTCAGCGAGGCCAGAACCCGGCCGCTGATTTGGCCAAAGCGACCAAAGCCGGCAATCACGACGCCAGTTTTGCCGTCATCGATTTCGTCAAAGGCCGGGTGCGAATCGCGGGCGAAGCGCATGACCGTCTTTTCGAACAGGAAAACGGCTATCGGTGTCAGCACCATTGATATTGTAATGATCGCGATCAATTGTTCGTGCAGGCTCTTGTCGAGCAACTGTAATTGGCCCGCCATCGAAAAAATCACAAAGCCGAACTCGCCGCCCTGGCTGAGCAGCAGGCCCAGCCGCAACGCGCCAAGTTTTTTCAGTTTGCCGCCGCGCCAGCCAATAAGGGCAATCAGCACGGTTTTAATCAGCATCAGCAGCACTGCACCGGAGATCAGGAAAAGCGGATTAGCGAGCACCCGTTCGAGATTGAGTGTCATGCCCACCGAGATGAAGAAAAGCCCCAGAAGCAATCCTTTAAACGGTTCGATATCAGCCTCAAGCTGGTGTCTGAATTCTGAATCCGCTAACAGAACGCCCGCCACAAACGCACCCAAAGCCATCGAGAGTCCAACGGATTCCATCAGCAATGCGGTGCCTGCGACGAGCAGCAGTGCGGCAGCAATTGAAATTTCACGGACCTGGGTGGCGTGAATGAATTTCAGAACATGGCGCAGCAGATAGCGCCCGGCGAATACAATGCCGGCGAAGGTGAGTGCGATCCGGCCTGCATCAAACAGGTTTTCTTCCCAGCTTGAAGGAGAGCCGCCGCCTGCGAGAAACGGCAGAAACGCAATGAAAGGCACCACTGCCATGTCCTGAAATAGCAGAATGGTAAAGGCCAGTCGCCCGTGGGATGTGGCCAGCTCTTTTTTTTCAGCCAGTAGTTGAAGTACGAAAGCCGTGGACGACAGCGCCAGTGCACTGCCGAGCACGATGGCCAGTGTCAATGAATAGCTCAGCAGCAGGGTGACACCGCCAATACCCGCCATACACAACGCAACCTGCAGGCTGCCGAGCCCGAAAATCGGTTTCCGCAAGGCTTTGAGGCGTGAGAATTGCAGCTCCAGCCCGATCACAAACATCAACAGCACCACGCCGAATTCCGAGATGTGCATCATAGTGTCGACGTCGCTGAACACCCGCATGCCATAGGGGCCGAGCAAAATGCCTGCAGCGATATAACCCAGAATTGCGCCCAGCCCGGCCCGTTTGAACAGTGGAACCGCAATAACGGCGACCAGAAAGAGAATGACAAGCTGAGCGAGGGGGTTCATGGGTATCCTTGCAAAGAAATCGGTGAGTAGAGCGTTGAGCGCGGGCTATCCCGATAGAGCCCGGCAGCAGGGCCTCACCGGTATTTTAGTTCGGTATCGTAAATGTGCGCCTTGAAAGTTTGGGCTTAGCCCCTCATCGTGAGCAGTTCATTGTAAATGCGAGGCCGATGCTGTCTATGCGTCATTATCCGCATGTGCATGCGACGAACAGGATGTATCGACTCACCCGCCTCGACGACAGGAGAAACAAGTATGTCCCGCCATTTTGAAACAGCCCCCGGTTTGTCTGAAGACGCAGACCCGGCGACGGAAGGCTATGTCTTTAACCAGACGATGCTGCGGATCAAGGATCCCGAGCGCAGTCTGGATTTTTATACGCGGGTACTGGGCATGCGGTTGATCCGCAAGCTCGATTTTCCGGAGATGAAGTTCACTCTGTATTTCCTGGGCTATCTGGACGACAGGCAGGCCAATGCTGTGCCGTCCGACGATGCGCACCGCACGACCTTTATCTTCGGCCGTGAGGCTATGCTCGAACTGACCCATAACTGGGGCACCGAGCATGATGCGGCCTTTGACTATCACAACGGCAACGACGAGCCACAGGGTTTTGGCCATATCGGTATTGCGGTGCCGGACGTCTATCAGGCGGCCGAGCGTTTTGAGTCGCTGGACGTGCCGTTTGTGAAGCGCCCGGACGATGGCAAGATGAAGGGCCTGGCCTTTATTCAGGATCCCGACGGATACTGGATCGAGATTCTCCAGCCCAACATGCTGGAACGTCAGCGCAAGGAGTGAATGCCTCTTTTTACCTGGCGCCTCAGACAAACAGGGCCGGCAATTCGCCGGCCCTGTTTGGTTTTAACCTGCTACTGATGGCCCGTCGGCTCTTCTTGCTCCTGCTGCGCCGGCGATTGCCGTGAGGCGACCAGCACTGCCGCAGTGAGAATGACCGCGCCAATAATCCCGCTCAAACCGATCACTTCGGTCAGAATAATCCACGCCAGAAATGCAGCGAACAGCGGCTCAAGCGTCACGATAATGCTGGAAGTCGTCGCAGGGGTGCTCTGCATTCCCGTAAAGAAGCACACATAACCCACACAAGTGGGCACCACGCCGATGTAGGCCACCAGCAACCAGCCTCTGGCATCAAGATCTGCCAGTTCCGTCAGCCCGCCACTGGCAAGGGCCAGAGGGAGCAGTACCAGCGCGCCGGTCAGGAAACAGACAAATGCCGTGGCATACACTGACGCGCCACTGGCAGCATGCCGGCTTGTCAGGGTAAAAGCGGCATAAACCGCCGCGGCGACCACAGACACCAGCACCCCGCCTATCCGGGCTGAGTCCGCGCTCTGCATGTCGCCTGAAACCAGCAGCAGCGTACCGAAGATAGCGCAAACAAGGGCGATGATAGTGGTGCGGTTCGGGCGCTCACCCAGCAGCGGTGCTGCGACAATCGCAACCAGAACCGGTGCCAGGCAAAGCGTTACCAGAGTGGCAATGCTGGCCCCCGTCAGGTCGACCGCCCAGAGATAAGTGCCCTGGTAGGCTCCTTGAAGGCAACCCAGTGCCAGTAGCGGCAAGATGACTTTTTTGCCGCGGGGCAGGGGGCGCGACGCCCGCTCACGCATCATGAGTATGAAAAACAGAGGAAAGGCGATCCATAGCCTCAGGCACGCCAGCGTCAGCGGCTCCAGATCGGTGTGATTGAACAGGGTTTTTGCGGCAATGCTGGTGGTTGCCCAAAGCGCAGCAGCAATGGCGATCAGTAAAGCGCCGCGCGTTGCAGGCGACAATTGTTTGAATTGGGTCATGTCAGATCCGTTGTCCGGTTACTGGAAAGGTGAAGGCAGCAAAATGCTGTGAACCGGACAGGCGGGCGATCACCGAGCGGAGTTTAATGCTCAGACAAGAATCCCCTTATCCGGCTCAGAACCGGGGCGGTGGGGTACGTTTTCCGAAGAGGGTTGCAGAATTAGTCATGCGGTCAGCCTAACGTTAATGCCATAGGCTGGCAAGACATGCCGATAGGGGAAAGCCGGGGCAACGAAGAGATGTTGTCTGGTTGTCTGGTTGTCTGCTTGGGAGAATCAACCAGGCGCAGGGTAATTCAAAAAGAGAAGCCGGCTTTGCAACGGGCCGGCTTCTCTGTCAGCCAGTGGATCTCAGCTATCACTGCACGCTGATGTTGGCTTTATTAATCTCAATAGTGCGTTCGCCGATGCCTTTCACTTTGCGCAAATCAGCGGTTGTCGCGAATGGACCGTTGGCTTTGCGATAGTCAACAATTGCCTGGGCCTTGACTGTGCCGACGCCATCGAGGTTCAAGGCCAGTGTCTGGGCGTCCGCTGTGTTGATGTTGATAGCAGTTTTGACTGCCTGGGTTTGTGGTGCTGTTGATGTCGGTGCGGCTACTGCGATGCCGGTGCCGGCCAGTAAGGTGGCCAGGGTAAGCAGCAGGCTGAAAACAAGCTTCATGAAATGCTCCGTGATGTCCGAGTGAGTGTGGGTGACCATCACAAGCACGTAGAGTGCGGAGGGGAACATGCGGAAACAGGGAGGCATCGGCGTGCTTCAGTAGCGTGTTACATGACCGAAGATAGCTGAGGCGAGAGAGTGTCCTGAGTTGAGCGCTCAGGGTAACCAGATGACACCCAGTTGGAACACCATCAGGTGTCGTGCAGAAAAAGTCACGGAGTAAGGCCCACAATCCTTGTGCACCTGCTCCGTGGCTCCGGTCGCCTGATCCGTCAGGCTGGTATATCCCTATGTGTCTGATCCTTCAGACTAAACTCTTCCCTGGCGCCTGATCCTTCAGGCTTAACATCCGTGTTCTGCATCCTTGCAGTTCTGCGTCCTTGCTGAAAACAAGTTTACGGGAATGGTGTAGGAAGCAAATCCGACATTCGCACCATAGCGTGTGCGATATGGATTACAGCGTCGTAATCATTTGGAAAGAATGAGCAGCAGATATGCAGAGGATGTGCGGTGAGGTGGCGTGTCAGGCCGACGGCTTTGTGAGCTCGTGCAACAGCGCCAGGCCGGGCCAGGCTTGGCGTTGACCGGATTCGGACTGATGAATCAGGTCGACAAGCCGCTGGTTTACGGGCGCTGTTCTGCCGTGAGCTTTTGCCAGCCTGATGACTTCGCCATTAATCCATTCAATTTCAGTTTTTCGCCCGGCTTCAAGATCTTCCCACATTGACGAGCGCGCAATCGGATCCACGGCGAGCATGGTTTGCGCGAGCCGGCGAAACAACCAGTCAGGCAGGCGCATGACCGTGGGTATCCACTCCATCGGGACTGCTGCCATTTTTATGGTCGGGATATTGGCCGCTTTGAGCAGACTCAGCGTTTCGTCCTGCGCCATTGCCAGGCAGCGACGATAAGCCCGGGTCGAGAGTTGTTCTTTGAGGGGCAGGCCGGACAGCGCGTTGATCGGATTGTTGAGGTTGAGCAACAACTTTGACCAGAGCACAGAATGCATATCGGTGCGAGGCGTTAGCGGAATGCCTGCGTTGTTGAATGCCGCAATGATCTCCGGTGTAAGTGCAAGGCTTGCCTCAGCCATCAGCTTGCCTTCGGTTCCCTGATGAAAGTGACCGGGCGTTTTCTGCAACACATTAAACGACACCATTCCGGCAAGCACGGATGCTTTGGGTAGCAGCGGCCTGAGCCGGTCGGCGTTGCCAATACCATTCTGGAAACTGATCACAGGGATGTTCGGCCGAAGCAGGGGGGCGATCTCTCTGCCGGTATCTTCGGTCGCTGCCGATTTGACGGTCAGCAGCACCAGGTCTGCGTGAGCAACAGGTTCGGGGGATGTCGTGAACTGATACGGCGCCAGTTGCACTGCTGAGTCGAAACCATGGTAATCACTCACCCTCAGCGGGTGGGTCTCGAATACCTGATGCAACCTTGGTCGGCCGATCATGGTGACGCTGGCGCCGGCGGCCAGCAGGCGTCCGCCCAGATAGCAACCAATACTGCCCGCGCCAACGATCACGATGTGAGGAGAACGGGGCGCAACAGAATCAGTCGTCATCAAGAGTGCTCTTATCGCTGCTGTTTTTATGGGTGAGGCCGAACTGTATGGGTAAACGACACTACAAACTGTCAAATAGTTTACATTTAAGCGCTTCAGTTCGCCTGTTAAGGCGGTTTTATCATCGCCAAGCCCTGCTTAATACGGATCGCCGCCTCGGCCAGATGCCTTCTGTTGAGGCCTTGCAGTGAGAACGGGCGTTTGCCAGGCCGGTGTTTCAAGAATGGCATAGTGTTCACGATACGTCGCTGCCATTTGGTCAGACAATGTGAATTCTTGTTGATCAGCGATGCACAAATCATCGGTAGCGCAGCGTTGCATGCGGTTCTGGTGCGGCTTTCGGGTGCCGGCTGACGCGCTGTTTGTGCACCGCATTCGGGCATGAGTTTAAGCGAATCGTTTTCTCTGTTCGTTTTTCGATCAATATGATTCCGCGTTGATGGGCCATAACGATACTCGGTGCACTGATATGGCCTTGGCATCGCGCCGTGGTGCGAGTGCATTGATCCTGCATTGTTGTGGTGCGCACTCGCGGCTTCTCTGCCTTAAACATCTCACTTATCTGCAATAAATATCGCAACCTCATCTAAATCGGTTAATTACTGAACAGGTTGCCGTGTGTTGGCTAATGATTCTGCATCGGCGCGCGATTCAAAATGGTGCAATAAGGGGGTGTATGGAAGGCTGCGGTGCACATGATGATGCGATCGGACGTTGAAAAGGTGTTGGTATTTTTTCGTAACACTTTGATTTTAAATTGAGTTTCCTTTGATTGGAACGCGGAGTGCACTCTGTTGGGAGGTAAACACGCGACACCATAATCAATAAAGGAAAGGAATAATGAACGTAAAAAAGGGCTTGAAACTCGGGCTTTCTGCGCTGGCACTTTCATTTTCACTTTCTGCAGCTGCTGCAGAACCTCCTATTAAAGTCGGTATCCTCCACTCGCTCTCCGGCACCATGGCTATCAGTGAATCTACCCTGAAAGACACCATGCTGATGCTGATCGAAAAGCAGAACGCAGAAGGCGGTGTGCTGGGACGTCAGCTTGAACCAGTTGTCGTTGATCCGGCGTCCAACTGGCCGCTGTTTGCTGAGAAAGCACGTGAGCTGCTGGCTAAGGAAAAGGTCGATGTCATCTTTGGTAACTGGACGTCGGTATCCCGCAAGTCGGTACTGCCTGTTATCGAAGAGCTGAACGGCCTGCTGTTTTATCCGGTTCAGTACGAAGGTGAGGAGTCGTCCCAGAATGTGTTCTACACCGGCGCAGCGCCCAACCAGCAGGCGATTCCTGCGGTCGATTACCTGATGAACGAAATCGGCGTGAAGCGCTGGGTTCTGGCGGGTACCGACTATGTTTACCCGCGTACTACCAACAAGATTCTGGAAGCCTACCTGAAAGACCATGGTGTGGCTGAATCCGACATCATGATCAACTACACGCCGTTTGGTCACTCCAACTGGCAGTCGATTGTTTCTGACGTCAAAAAATTCGGTAGCCAGGGCAAGAAGACCGCAGTGGTCTCTACCATTAACGGTGATGCCAACGTGCCTTTCTACCGTGAGCTTGCAAACCAGGGCATCGAAGCATCGGATATCCCGGTTGTCGCCTTCTCTGTGGGTGAGCAGGAACTGTCCGGTATCGACACCGCACCGCTGGTCGGCCATCTGGCGGCCTGGAACTACTTCATGAGCGTCGATAACGACGCCAACTACGACTTCATCGACGCCTGGGTCAAGTACACCGGCAAAGATGACTCAGTCACCAACGATCCGATGGAAGCTCACTACATCGGTTTCAACATGTGGATTGAAGCAGTCAAGAAAGCGGGCACTACAGACGTTGATGCGGTGAAAGACTCCATCATCGGCGTGTCTGTTCCCAACCTGACCGGTGGTTACGCCACCATGATGCCGAACCACCACATCACCAAGCCGGTGCTGATTGGCGAAATCCAGGACAACGGCCAGTTCTCAGTTGTCTGGCAGACCCCGTCAACCGTTGCAGGCGATGCATGGTCTGATTTCCTGCCCGGTTCGAAGGACCTGATCAGTGACTGGCGCAAGCCGATGAACTGCGGCAACTACAACGTGGTTGAGAAGACCTGTGGCGGCAAGTCTGAAGTCGCAGCCAAGTAAGGTGTAAACGCAGTATCTGGCGGGCATCGGTGATCCACCTATAACTAACGCCGATGCCCGCTATCGGATCGGGTTCATTCGAACCCTGATCCACCCGAGTTCAGATTCAACCGAACTTTGATTTGTCCGAGCGTTGATTTATCCGAACTTTGATTCATCCGAAACAACAGGAAAACACCATGAGCATCATTCGATCGCTCACACAGTGGCTCTTTGTCTGCTGTCTGGCTTTACCGCTGATGGCGCAGGCCCAGGCTGAAGCACCGTCAGCCGGTGATAACGGGCAGGCGCTGTTGCAGGCACTGGCTGATTCTTCAAATGCGCAGAAGGGTCAGGTCTTGAGTGACATCGCCAAGAGTGGTGATGAAAGGGCGCGTGACTGGCTCGAAGCCTTTGCTTCAGGCAAGTTGAGCCGCGTTGAAGACAGCGGTCAGTTTGTCATCGTGCTGGAAAATCGTGGCCGCAACTGGAAAGTAAAAGACGCCCTGACGGGCGAGTCGATGGGCGAAATATCCCGCCGTGATCTCGACAACATTCGAATTAATAATGCATTGCGCCGGGAGCTGGATGGCATCCTCTCGGTCATTGATCTGACCGTGGACAATGCAGATACCCGCCTCGAAGCGGCCCGCGCGATCCGCGGCCGGGTGGATGAGGCGATGGCCGAGCGCATCACCACGCTGCTCGAAACCGAATCCGACGACCGGGTCAGCGATGTGCTCAGCGAAAGCCTCGCGATTTACCGGGTTGAACAGGGCGATGTCGCGTCAGTCGCGCAGCTCTCCGGCAGCCTTAATACAGAAGCTCGCGCGGCGCTGACAACCGCTGCTCGCGGAGACGACCCCTCGATGGTCAAGGCCGCTAACGAAGCACTGTCCAGCATCGAACAGAAACTCAAATGGAACCGCGCTGCCGAGACCCTCTACTTTGGCCTGTCACTGGGTTCAGTGCTGGTGCTGGCGGCGATTGGTCTGGCGATCACTTTTGGCGTAATGGGCGTGATCAACATGGCCCACGGCGAGCTGATCATGCTCGGCGCCTATACCACCTGGGGCATGCAGCAGTTGCTGCCGGGGCAACCCGGTCTGGCGTTGCTCCTGTCGATACCGGCCGGTTTTATGGTCGCGGCGCTGGCGGGCATTGCGATTGAACGCAGTGTTATTCAGTTCCTCAAGGGCCGTCCGCTGGAGACCCTGCTGGCTACATTCGGCATCAGCCTGATTCTGCAGCAACTGGTGCGCACGGTGATTTCCCCACTCAACCGCACGGTTATTACGCCGGAGTGGATGAGCGGTTCGATCATGGTCAACGAAGCCCTGTCACTCACACTTAACCGGCTCTACATCATCGGCTTTGCGCTGATCGTGTTTGCCGGCCTGATGCTGATCATGCGCAAGACCCGGCTGGGTCTGGAAGTGCGTGCCGTCACCCAGAACCGGGCGATGGCACGGTCAATGGGCATCAAGGCCACCAAAGTCGACATCATGACTTTTGCCCTCGGTTCCGGCGTGGCCGGGCTTGCGGGTGTTGCGCTATCGCAGATCACCAACGTTGGCCCCAACCTGGGCCAGAACTACATCATCGACTCGTTCATGGTGGTGGTGTTCGGCGGCGTCGGTAATCTCTGGGGCACGCTTTTGGCTGGCTTGTCTCTCGGCACCATCAACCAGTTGCTCGAACCCTGGGCAGGCGCTGTTCTCGCCAAGATCGTTGTGCTGGTCTTCATCATTCTTTTCATTCAAAAGCGCCCGCGCGGATTGTTTCCGCAAAAGGGCCGTGCGGCGGAGGGCTGAGCAATGCAATCATCGCAATCGTTTCTGGCGCGGCCTTTTACCGAGCGTTCGACACAACTGTTCCTGGGCATCCTGTTCGCCGCCATGGCGGTGGTCACTGTACTGCACCTGGCAGTACCGGAGGGCAGCGCGCTGTACGTAAGCGCTTATACCATCACGTTGCTGGGCAAGTACCTTTGCTATGCCTTGCTCGCGGTAGCGGTTGATCTGGTGTGGGGCTACCTGGGCATTCTCAGCCTGGGCCACGGTGCGTTCTTCGCGCTGGGTGGCTACGCCATGGGCATGTACCTGATGCGCCAGATCGGTGATCGCGGCGTTTACGGCAATCCGGACCTGCCGGACTTCATGGTGTTCCTCAACTGGCAGGAGCTGCCCTGGTATTGGCAAGGCTTCGACATGGCCTGGTTCGCCTTCATCATGGTGCTGCTGGCACCGGGTATTCTGGCTTTGGTCTTCGGCTTCCTGGCATTCCGCTCCCGGGTCACCGGTGTGTATCTGTCAATCATCACCCAGGCGCTGACCTTCGCCTTGATGCTGGCCTTCTTCCGCAACGAAATGGGGTTCGGCGGAAACAACGGCCTGACCGATTTCAAAGACATCCTCGGCTTTGACCTGCGTACCGACGCCACGCGAATGGGCCTTTTCCTCGCAACAGGCGTGGCGCTGGCCATCGGTTATGTGATCTGCCGGATTATCGTGACCAGCAAGCTGGGGCGCGTCAGTGTCGCCTGCCGTGATGCGGAAGCCCGCACGCGATTCCTCGGCTATCGGGTCGAGCGGGTGCAGCTGTTTGTGTTCGCCGTATCGGCGATGCTGGCGGGTGTTGCCGGTGCGCTCTATGTGCCGCAAGTCGGCATCATCAACCCGAGCGAATTCTCCCCCTTGTTCTCGATTGAAATCGTGGTCTGGGTAGCACTGGGTGGGCGGGCAACGCTCTACGGCGCGGTGATCGGCGCCTTGCTGGTCAACTACGCCAAAACCGTGTTTACCGGCGTAATGCCGGACGCCTGGCTGTTCGCACTGGGTGCGCTGTTCGTGCTGGTGACGGTCTTCCTGCCCAAAGGGATTGCGGGCCTGCTGCCATCACTGAAGAAAGAGCCGCAGGACGATGACAGCACACCGCCATCCACCGCCAAGGAGGTCACCGCATGAGCATCATGACGGAACTGGGCCGCCGCGACCGGGTTTTTGATTTTCTGACACCGACGCAATCGCCAGTGGATGTGCGCCACGGGCCTATCCTCTACATGGAAGATGTCAGTGTCAGCTTTGACGGCTTCAAGGCCATCAACAACCTGAACCTCACCATCGACGATGGCGAACTGCGCTGCATCATCGGCCCCAACGGGGCAGGCAAAACCACGATGATGGACATCATCACCGGCAAAACGCGCCCCAACACCGGTTCAGTCTGGTTCGGCAGTCGTCACAACCTGCTGGCCATGAGCGAGCCCAGCATTGCCACGCTCGGTATCGGCCGTAAATTCCAGAAGCCCACGGTCTTCGAAGCGCTGACAGTATTCGAAAACCTCGAACTGGCGATGGCCGCCGACAAGCGTGTGTTCCCCACACTGACCGCCCGCATGACCGGCGAAACCCGGGAACGCATCGACGAAGTGTTGACTATGATCGGCCTGACCGCCTTGCGCCACCGCGACGCCGGTATTCTCTCCCACGGCCAGAAACAGTGGCTGGAGATCGGCATGTTGCTGATGCAGAAGCCGCGCCTGCTACTGGTGGACGAACCGGTCGCCGGCATGACCGAGCAGGAAATGGAACGCACCGCCGAGCTGCTGACCAGTCTCGCCGGCAAGCAGTCGGTTGTAGTGGTTGAACACGACATGGGCTTCGTTCGCTCCATCGCACGCAAAGTCACGGTATTGCACCAGGGCAGCGTGCTGGCAGAAGGCACGATGGACCAGGTCTCCAATGATCGCAAAGTGATCGAAGTGTATTTGGGGGAGGGCGCCTGATGCTGAAAATCGAAAAGCTCAACCAGTTCTATGGCGAAAGCCACACCCTGTGGGATCTCGATCTCGACATTCCCAAAGGCCAGTGCACCTGCGTGATGGGGCGTAACGGCGTGGGTAAGACCACGCTGATGAAGTGTGTAATGGGCGAGGAACTGACAGCCAGCGGCAGTCTGCTCTATGAAGGCAAGGTCGAGCTGACCAAACGCCGTCTGGAAGATCGCGCCTCGCTGGGCATTGGCTACGTGCCCCAGGGCCGTCAGATATTTCCGCTGCTCACCGTGGAAGAAAACCTGCGCACCGGGCTGGCCGCCCGTGGCGATGGCCTCAAAACCATCCCCGAGCGCATCTACGAACTCTTCCCGGTATTGAAAGAAATGAAAAACCGCCGGGGCGGTGATTTGTCCGGTGGTCAGCAACAACAGCTGGCGATTGGTCGGGCGCTGGTGATCGAACCACGCCTGCTGATTCTTGACGAGCCGGGCGAAGGCATTCAGCCCAATATCGTCGCCCAGATTGGCGAGGTCATTCGTCGCCTGATCGCTGAAGATGGCCTGACTGTGTTGCTGGTAGAGCAAAAACTACCCTTCGCCCGCAAATACGCCGACCGCTTCGCGATTATGGACCGGGGCCGCCGTGTGGCAGAGGGCGAAATTGCCGAGCTTTCTGACGCGCTCATCAAACAACACCTGACGGTATGACGATCTACACGCCCATCGCCCAGCCCCTCACGCCGGATGCCTTGTCGAAGACAGCCCCGGCGAACGATTCCGGCCACCGCTTCGATGCGGGCCGGCGCTGGGCAGCGTCCATCGAGCTGGGATTTGAATCCCGTAGCGAGCAATTGCACACGGTTACCCGCCTGACCCGCCGCCGCCATCAAGGCCCGTTGCGAGTCCAGCGGCCCTTCTATCCGGAAGGCAAAACCGGTTGCTGCCACGTCTACCTGTTGCACCCGCCGGGCGGACTGGTCAGCGGTGATGCGCTGCATATTGCAGCCCATGTCGGCGCCGGTGCGCACACGCTGCTCACCACGCCCGCTGCCGCCAAACTCTACAAGGCCGACAGCCACGGCGTGGCCTGGGGGCAGCACACGCACCTGACAGTCGCCAAAGGCGCGACCCTGGAATGGCTCCCGCAGGAAACCCTCGCATTTGACGGCTCCCGCGGTGAACAGACCACAACGATTGATCTGGAAGACGATGCCCGCTGCATCGGCTGGGAAATCCTAGCGCTGGGTCGTCCGGTCGGTGATCTGCCTTTTGTCAGCGGTCATCTGGAACAGCGCTTCCGCCTGACCCGTAACGGCCGCCCGCTGTGGCAGGAACGCCAACCGATGGACCCGAAGCACCCGCGCTTCAAAGGCAAATGGGGGCAGGGTGGCGCCAGCGTGCAAGCAACGTTATGGGCTGTGGGGCTAGACGACGAAGTGGGTGCAGTTGAAGCCCTGCGCGAAGCGATCCCGGCATCCGTGCGCTGGGCCGTTACCCGCCGACGCGGCGTGCTGCTACTGCGCTACCTCGGCAACGAACGCAACGAAGCCTGGGCATTGTGCCAACAGGCCTGGGAAATCCTGCGGCCCCGGTTAACCGGGCAGCAGGCACACATACCAAGAATCTGGCTGACCTGACGGGTTATCTGAAGCAGCCCTTATCTCAAACAACGGAGTGACAACGATGGAACTCACGCCAAGAGACAAAGACAAGCTGATGCTGTTCACCGCAGCACTGCTTGCCGAACGCCGTAAAGCGCGTGGTCTCAAACTCAACTATCCCGAAGCGGTCGCGTTGATCAGCGCCGAAATCCTGGAAGGTGCCCGCGATGGCCGCACCGTTGCCGAGCTGATGAGTGCCGGCACCGAAGTGCTCACCCGCGACGATGTGATGGACGGCGTGGCCGATATGGTCGACGAAGTGCAAGTGGAAGCCACTTTCCCTGACGGAACGAAGTTGGTCACCGTCCACAACCCGATCGTATAAGGAGCCCGATATGATTCCCGGCGAATACGCACTCAAAGACGGCGACATCGAACTCTGCGCTGGCCGCGACCGCATCACCATCGAGGTGGGCAACACCGGCGACCGCCCGGTCCAGATCGGCTCCCACTACCATTTCGCCGAAGCCAACCCGGCTCTCACCTTTGACCGCGAAAAAGCCACCGGCTACCGGCTTGATGTAGCGGCAGGCACCGCTATCCGATTTGAGCCGGGCCAAAGCCGCGAAGTCACCCTAATCCCCTTCGCAGGCAAGCGCGAAATCTACGGCTTCCGTGGTGACGTGATGGGTAAGTTGGACGCCACGAAATAAGTCGGAGGGTTGGTCAGTTATCGCTCTGCGGGAATGTGCGGAGCCATGGATGGCGGAGCCCAAGCACCAGAGGGATGTGCTTGAGCGTTTCCCGCAGAGCGATAACTGAGCGAACCCAGGCACCCAAGTTAGAAAGAAGAGGCATAACATGAAAATCACAAGACAAGCCTACGCCGACATGTATGGCCCCACCACCGGCGACCGCATTCGCCTGGGCGACACTGAACTCTGGATTGAAGTCGAAAAAGACCACACCCACTACGGTGACGAAGTAAAATTCGGCGGCGGCAAAGTCATCCGTGATGGTATGGGCCAGAGCCAACTGGCAGACGACACCGTGATGGACACCGTCATCACCAATGCCCTGATTCTCGACTGGTGGGGCATCGTCAAAGCCGACGTGGGTATCCAGAAAGGTCGCATCGCCGCCATCGGCAAGGCCGGTAACCCCGATACCCAGCCAGACGTCACCATCGTTATCGGCCCCGGTACTGAAATCATCGCAGGCGAGGGCAAAATCCTCACTGCTGGCGGCATCGACCCGCATATTCACTTCATCTGCCCGCAGCAGATCGAAGAAGCCCTGATGAGCGGCATTACCACCATGCTCGGCGGCGGCACCGGCCCGGCCACCGGCACTAACGCCACCACCTGCACACCTGGCCCGTGGCACATCGGCAAGATGCTCCAGGCGGTGGATTCGCAGCCAATGAACATCGGCTTCCTCGGCAAGGGCAACGCCTCCCTGCCGGAAGCGCTGGAACTGCAAATCAAGGCAGGCGTGATTGGCCTCAAACTGCACGAAGACTGGGGCACCACGCCTGCATCTATCGACAACTGCCTCACGGTTGCCGACAAGTACGACGTGCAGGTGGCCATTCACACCGACACCCTGAACGAATCCGGCTTCGTCGAAGATACCCTGGCGGCGTTCAAGGATCGCTGCATCCACACCTTCCACACCGAAGGCGCAGGCGGCGGCCACGCACCGGATATCATCACAGCCTGTTCCAGGCCCAACGTACTGCCGTCGTCCACCAACCCGACACGGCCTTACACGGTGAACACCATCGACGAGCATCTGGATATGCTGATGGTCTGCCACCATCTGGACCCGAATATTCCGGAAGACGTCGCCTTCGCGGATTCCCGCATCCGCCGCGAAACCATCGCCGCCGAAGATATCCTGCACGACATGGGCGTGATCTCCATGATCTCCTCCGACTCACAGGCCATGGGCCGGGTGGGCGAAGTCATATGCCGCACCTGGCAGACCGCCCACAAAATGAAAGTCCAGCGCGGCCTGCTGCCTGAAGATCAGGACATGGGCGCCGACAACTTCCGCGCCAAGCGCTACATCGCCAAGTACACCATCAACTCCGCCATCACCCACGGCATCGCGCACGATGTGGGCTCGGTGGAAGTTGGCAAGCTGGCGGATCTGGTGCTGTGGAGCCCCGCATTCTTCGGCGTGAAGCCCGCCTGCATTCTCAAAGGCGGCATGATCGCGGCAGCGCCAATGGGCGATCCGAACGCCTCGATCCCCACGCCGCAACCGGTGCATTACCGCCCCATGTTTGGCGCTTTCGGTAAGGCAGCCAGCGCCACCCGCCTGTCCTTTGTCAGCCAGGCCGCACTGGATGCCAGCGTCGATAAAGAACTGGGTCTCGACAGCCCGCTGTCCGCCTGCAAAAACGTGCGCCAGGTGCGCAAGAGCGACATGAAACTCAACGACGCCTGTCCGGAACTAACCGTGGACCCGCAGACCTACGAGGTTCATGCGGACGGCGAACTGCTGACCTGCGAGCCGGCCACCGAGCTGCCGCTGGCCCAGCGCTACCACCTGTTTTAGGAGCCCACATGCTGGAACTCACACAACGCATGGGCCAGGTCGAATCGGCTGAAATCTTCGACAGCCTGACCCTGCCTTACGAACTCCGCATTCGGGGGCGCCTGCGGGCGACCACCGACAACGGCACCGACGTGGGCCTGTTTCTCGACCGTGGCCCGGTACTGCGCGAAGGCGAATGCCTGCAAGCCGATAGCGGCGAAATCGTCCAGATCCGTGCCGCCGACGAACCGGTGGTCACCGCTGAAATCGCCAACGGCCTGGCCATGGCCCGCCTGAGCTATCACCTGGGCAACCGCCACGTGCAACTGGCGCTAGGCCAGACCGATGATCAAACAGGCTGGGTCCGCTTCCCGCCTGATCACGTGCTTGAAGAACTGGCCGAACGACTCGGCGCCACCCTGAAGCACCATCAGGCGCCGTTCGATCCGGAACCGGGCGCCTATGCCAAAGCAGGAGAAGGGCATTCGCACGGTCATTCTCATGGGCACTCTCATGAGAACTCTCATGGACAATCGCATTCGCACGCTCATGGGCATTCCCATAGCCACTCTCACAGTCATAGCCACGACCACAGCCATGACGCGGAAAACGACCATGCACACTGAATCCACCTCCGCCGATCTGTCATTGCTGGGGCTGATGCAGCTGGTCAGTCCGGCATTGCCGATAGGTGCTTTTGCCTGGTCACAGGGGCTCGAAAGTGCCTTTGAACTCGGCTGGGTCACCAACGAGGCGGAGCTGGGCGAGTGGTTGGAAGGCGTGCTGGAAGATGGCCTCACCCGCTGCGAATTGCCATTGCTGATACGCCTGCAAAACGCCTGGGCCAACAGCGATGCAAACGCGTTGGCTGAGTGGAACGACTGGCTTCACGCAACACGCGAAACCGCCGAACTGAGCGACGAAGACACCCGCCTCGGCCTGGCACTGGTGCGACTGCTGACCAGCCTGGAACTCATGCCAAAAGACGGGCTGATGCCCGGCGATCCCGGCTACGTCACCGTCTTCGCCTGGGCCGCCCATCAACGCCATGTGCCGGTGCGCCAAACCCTGCTTGGCTTCGCCTGGGCGTGGATGGAAAACCAGCTCGCCGTGGCCTGCAAGGCATTGCCTCTGGGGCACACCGCCGCCCAAAGGCTCACAGAACAACTGCGCCCGTCCCTGGTGAAAGCCGTGGACGCCGCACAAATGCTGGAGGACGACGCACTGGGCCCGGTTCTGCCCGGCCTTGCGCTCGCGTCTGCCCATCACGAAACACAGTATTCACGATTATTTCGTAGCTAAAGCGCCAACCAGAGCGCACCCAGAAACAACGATGAGGAACACATCATGAAACATTGTCTGCGCGTCGGGGTCGGTGGCCCTGTCGGTTCCGGTAAAACCGCACTGCTGCGCCAGCTCTGCCTGGCCCTGCGTGATCACTACAACATCGCCGTGGTCACCAACGACATCTACACCCGTGAAGATGCCGACTTCCTGCTCAAGCACGATGCACTGCCCGCCGACCGCATCCTCGGCGTAGAAACCGGCGGCTGCCCCCACACCGCCATCCGTGAAGATGCCTCCATGAACCTGGCCGCCATCGACGATCTCCAGACCCGTCATCCGGATCTGGAACTGGTGCTGGTGGAATCCGGCGGCGACAACCTCTCCGCCACCTTCAGCCCGGAACTGTCGGACCTCACCCTGTACGTCATCGACGTGTCCGCCGGCGACAAGATTCCCCGTAAAGGCGGCCCCGGCATCACCAAATCCGACATGCTGATCATCAACAAAATCGACATCGCCGAATACGTCCACGCCTCACTCGACATCATGGAGCGGGACTCCAAAAAGATGCGCGGCGAACGGCCCTTTGTGTTTGCGAATTTGTATGACGGGGTAGGGCTGGAAGAGATCATTAGCTTCATCCTCGAACGCGGAATGTTGCCAGAGCGTCGCCCAAGCAAGATTGCGAGTACCGCCTAAGGCCCTGGTGACGCGAATGGCAGCGTTGCTCCAATGCTCAAAAGCGGTCCTACCGGTCGGTATGTCCCGCTTCCTGCGCGTCGGTGCGCCTTGCCCTTCACGCCACCAGAACCAGAGGCTAGTGCTAGCTGTTAAATAATTGAATATCTGCAGTTTTTCTAGGAGAAAAAAGATGAATCGACTCACCAAAACCCTGCTCACCGCCGGCCTCATGCTCACGGCCACCGCCGCATCTGCTCATCCGGGCCACGGTGAAGGTGGCTTCACCAGCGGCCTGCTGCACCCGATGCTGGGCCTCGACCACCTGCTGGCCATGGCCGCCATCGGGTTCTGGAGCATGCGCCAGTCCAAAGTGATGCAGCGTGGCACACCGCTGTTCATGATCGGTGGCATGTTCCTGGGCGCCGGGCTGGCGTTTGCCGGGCTGAGCATTCCGGGTGTTGAAACTGGTATCGCGTTATCCGTGATGCTGGCGGGTGTATTGATCGCAACATTAGCCAAACTGCCGACTGCTGTAGGCGGCACTCTGGTTGCCGCATTTATGGTGTTTCACGGTTTTGCCCACGCAGTGGAAATGCCAATGGGCGCGCACTTTGCGGCCTACATGGCAGGCTTTGGATTGGCGACAGCGGCGATTGCCTTTGCCGGGCGCGGTCTGGGGGCGTTGTTGATGAAAACAGACAGCCGGATCTCGCGCGGCGTTGGTGTAGCGCTGGCGGCGACTGGGGCGCTTTTGGCAGCCTGATCAAATGGCAGTGTGACCACATTGAGTCACGATCAAAAAGGCGCGACGGGAAACCTCGCGCCTTTTTGTTTAACAAGAGTTTTCAAAGCGGTTACCCAATTCAATTGCTCCCTAATTAATCCCCAGCTATAAATTCATTAACCATAAAGAAAGTTGCGCGATTCACGCGCCTAACAATAACGAAGTAGCCAATGTACGGAGTGCGTTGGCGGGGATCATAAAATGGATTTTGCACCTGCCTTTCAGCCCGTCATCCAAGTTCTCTGGTACATCATACCGCTCATCATTCTTGCAAATGTTCTGAAATCGCCCTGGTTCAAAGGCTGGATGGGCGAATGCCTCGTCAATGTATCGGCTCGCCTTTTTCTCGATAAAAACACCTACCACCTGATCCGCAACATCACCCTGCCGACAGAAGACGGCACCACCCAGATCGATCACATTATCGTGTCGCCGTTTGGCGTGTTCGTGGTGGAAACCAAGAACATGAAGGGGTGGATTTTCGGCAGCGCTCACCAGCGCCAGTGGACACAGAAGATCTTCAAGCACTCCCAGAAATTCCAGAACCCACTGCATCAGAACTACAAGCATTTGAAAACGCTGCAGGGGTTGTTAGGGCTGAGTGATTCGCAGATTCATTCGGTGGTGGTGTTTGTGGGGGATGCGACGTTTAAGACAGATATGCCTGCGAATGTGACGCGGGGTGGTGGGTATTTGCGGTTTATAAAATCGCATCAGGATGCAGTGCTGAATGCGGAGGAAGTCAGGGTGATCGTGGAGAAAGTCGCTTCCGGTCGCCTGAAGGCGTCATTCAAGACGCACCGCGAGCATGTAAAGCACGTTAAAACCATTGTTGAAGAAAAAGAGAATGCGATTCGTTGCCCGAAATGCCAGGGCGAGATGGTTCGCCGTGTGGTTAAACGTGGCGAAAATATTGGAAAAGAATTTTGGGGCTGTTCAGTGTTTCCGAAGTGCCGGGGAATGCTGAACCTTCAGTCGGAGTAGAGAGAGTTGGATCCAGTTTCCTATTTGTTTGCCGCATACCTGAATACGGTAAAGGGCCATGTTCAGAACAACGTTGCCGAGATCTACGGCACGCAGGTTACGCCTGTGGAAATCGAGTACAACGGCGTGAATGTGGCGTTCCAGCATCAGCTTTGGCGAATCCGCGATAAAAGCGTGTGCGGCAACGTCAGCCATAACCTTAAAGCGTTTTCTGAATGCAGTTTGAAGGCCAAGGATTTGTTCAGTGTTCTTTGCTCTGAGCTTTCCAAGGCACCACAGCAGAACTGGAAACACGGCAAGTTTCGGACGATGTATTGCAACGCCTCGATGATGTTTAAACCGACGATTGCGAGCGTGAGTGTGGCTAGTGAAGAGTCTGAGTTACAAAAGGCGAGGCAGGCTTGTAATGCGGCTACTGTGGCGGCTATGGGGAGTCGGGAGCCTGAGGTTTTGAGGAAGAGATGGGCGTTGTGTGAGGTGTATAACGAACTGATATCGGATAAATAAATCCGTCCCGATTCTGGTCTTACTGTTAGCTATCGGAAGACCAGCTGAATAAATGATTGAAGTTTATGATAGGAAAAAGTTTTTTCCATATTGGGTCCAATTCAATACATTTCCCGATACCACTGGCCATTGATGCTGTATCACAAGAGGCCGCATAAAACAAAAGTCAACGGATAGTTACCGCGCCACTGCATTGAGTATTAATATTTTTTAGGATACGAGTTTGCACATGGATAATAGCCAAAAAAAAGAACTGTTCAGCAAGGCTTTTGTGAAAGCCTTAGCTGCTCAATCGGGCTTCAGGAGTGCCGAACCTGACGTGGATGACGATAGTATAGATGTCATTGTTCGAGGTAGAGGCTACAGGTTTGGTATTAGAAACCCCCAATTTGATGCTCAACTGAAATGTACGGCCAATAATGACGGTGAAGAAGGTTTCTTGAAGTTTTCACTGTCATTGAAGAATTATAATGATCTTAGAGGCGACAATATTCTTTGTCCAAGGTATTTGTTTGTCTTGGTAGTACCAGAAGACTGTCAAGAGTGGTTAGTTCATCACTCAAATTTTAGTATTATTAAGCACTGTTGCTATTGGTTTTCACTACGTAGTATGCCGACAGTAGAAAATCGCACTTCAGTAACGATAAAGATTCCTAGATCGCAACGACTAACCTCTGAAAGTATGCTTTATTTGATGGAAATGGCTAATGTCATGGAGATGGCATGAGCTTCTTCGATCTGAGCTTAGCCATCAAAGATATTGTTCCGATTCAACTCGAGAAATATCTCCGTTCAAGTGGGTGGACTGACGATGAAGCTATAGGTGACAAAGCCAAGGTATGGCATAGACCTGAAAAAAAGTACTTTGATTTAGAGTTAGTTCAGCCCTTAGATAAAAGTCTTCGTGACTATATGCAAAGGATGTATGAAGCGATGCAGGTCGTGTCTGATTTTGAGGAGCGGCCTATAAAAAAAGTCATTGAAGATGTTATTAATTTTAGTTCTGATATAGTGAGAATTAGAGTAATAAATGCTGACGTTCAAGGCGGTGTGATCCCGCTTGATGATGGCGTGCTACTTTTTGAGAGGGCAAAAGACTTACTGGTTTCATCTAGTCTATCTGCCTTCAAAAAGAAACGGTTCTTCTCGGGTAGTTGGCCGTCAGCCGTGAAAGACTTTCTAGAAACCCTAAGATTTGGACAGACTGAGCGTGGAAGTTACGTGGTTAATGTTATTGCTCCCATTATGCCGTTTCCTGAAGGAGATATTTCAGAAGCTGACAGCTCTATCACTCGGTCGATGAGCAATAATTTGGCCAAAAGCCTTGAGGCGACAATTATCGCTGTTGAAAAATATGAAGAATCGGAAAGCCTGATTTTTTTTGAAGATGCAATTTCAAGCGGAGTGAGCGCAAATCTTTGTGATGCAATAATTGGTATTAGTGGTGTTAATAGGAATCGTGACGTAGAGATTTCGATAGAGCTAGCGCTAGCTGAAATAGACTCTCAGAAAATTGTCAGAAAGCACAAGTTTTTATCACGTCAAGTTCCAGTGTTAGCGACTGCATCCGAGTATTATAAGGGTAATTTCGTTATTAATAACTATGAAGTTTTCGGTTTAGTGGTGAGGATGGACCATGAGCCAACTGAAGGTTATGGCGTTGTTAGGGTAAGTTCACTAGTGAATGGGGTTACGAGGAATATTTCGATTCAGCTTGATCTCGATAATTACTGGGAAGCCGTCAAAGCTCACAAACCTAATATTCCAGTCGTATGCCGAGGTGATCTCCATGTGAATCCAAGGTCGGCATCTCTAGTTAACCCTAAGGATTTTAGTGTCGTACGGAATCCTGACATGTTTGATGACTTATCCTAACGATAACAATCACGGCGACAACTACCCCATTCTGAAGCGCTGTATATTTTCGTGCTATATATTAAGTTAATATCGAGGCCATTATGAGAGAAGAAAACTCAACATTTCATGGCAGTAGCCCAGCGTGGGCAAATGCGTGTGTCGGGGATAATGGTTCGCCTAGCTATGTTGAATACGCATTAGGGTTTTCAAAGGCTGCTAATTTTCTTATTGATAAAGTTGTTAGTTCAAGAGGTATCGGTCTTACTGTTGATGATTTGGTTTATCCAGTTTGTTTCAATATGAGGCATTCAGTTGAGCTTCGGTTAAAAGGAGCGATTTCAGAATTACAGAAAATTGCAAGAATTAAAGGGGTTGTTCTGAATTTCGATCTGGTAAGGTCTCATGACATAGGAAATGTTTGGGGTTTCTTCAAACAGCAATCCGAAAGTTTTGATAGTCGTTATGAGGTTGTTAATTCAAAAATTGAGCCAATTATACTTGATATCGCAGATATAGATGCGACGGGGCAGACGTTCAGATACCCTACAGACAAAGAGAGTCAGCGGCATTTAACGAATGTAGCATTAATAAATTTTTTTGTTTTAAAGGAAAAGTTTAGTCGACTAGAAGAAAATTTAAACGAGCTGCTGGAGTTCAATGACTACCTTTTAGAAGAGTACTATTTGAGTACATTTACAAGCAAGCTTTCTCGACAACAACTGTTCAAAATAGCCGAAGATCTTCCAGAAATAAATTTGTGGCGGAACGAAGGATTTCGAGAGAAAAAATTAGAGCTGCGTGAAAAGTATAGTATAACTAGCAATGACCTAACGAAAGCTATAAATATTATTAAATCAAATTATGAGCTTGCGTATAAGGTTGGTCGGCAGTTGCCTCTAAGAGGTTTAGATGAATATGATTTGATATGGTTTTTAGATTTTTGGATAAAAATAAATCCTGAAATAAAAAATAAAAGTAATGACTCGAAATTTATGGACATGGATGTAGACTCCATTATGGGTTCGTTAGAAATCGATGATAAAGCAAAGATCGAATTTTGGGTTGGGATTAATGGGCAACTTACACCAACGGTGCTCGCAGGGCTCAGATCTTTATTTTATTTTGCTCGTGATAAGAAGTTTTCAGAGACATATGTTTTTACCTATCAAAGAGAGCTCAGAGCAGCTGAAATGCGTGGCCGGGAAGGTATTGAGGGTATAAAAGAAAGTTTTATGCACTTAGTTGATAAAGAAAATTTTTTCGATAATTTAGTATTAAGCCTTTGTTTTCTACACTATGGTGAACTTGCGAAAGAATTAATAGAGATTTACGGCGTTTATGAGCGCTTTAATTGGCTTGATAAGGCAAGATCTCGCTCAATATTTGCTCTACCAGAGTTAGCCGGTTACTAAAAATATAGTTGAATCCCCTGTCAGAGTGAGATGTGGTCTTGAAGCGCAAGTTGTTTCATCGGGAAACACCGGGACAGATTTATTTCCCGCTCAGTTCTCAGCGCTGCACAGTTGTTAGCTAAGGTAGAATCCGACAGCGGGGATGGATATGCGTTCGTTCCCAAAGCAAGGAGAAGCCAGTACCCCGCCAAGCCCTTGTTATCGTGCATTTTTCACCTCATTACATTGTTCAGCATGGTCATAATCGGCAAGCTGTTTTTGTCGAAGAACAGGATAGAACTACGCTTATTACCTGAGTAATCTCAAAAATTGAAAGCAGACGCTTGGATTAGAGGTTGGCGGGAAATAAATTTGTCCTAGTTTTTGCGTATCCCAATTTTGCAGAAGCACAAGGTTAGGAAGAGGAAGAAGATTGAACCCCTATACTCCGGATTATTTGTAAATTGAGTACGGTTTGGATTATCAGACTCCCAATTTAGGATACCGTAGTAGCAAGACCCATAATAACAGAGCTCAGATTTTAGTATGAAAAAAGTAATCCAATTCTTTAGCCGCTTGCTGACCGGATCGATTGCCTTCAACTGTTATGTCGTTGCATTTATTTACCTGACTTACACTCACATCGACCTGTTAACTCTCGGGGCCAAAAGTCTGAATCCCACAGTAGACAAACACTCGATAAAAATTTCGACTACTCAGTCTGTCCAGGAGAATGCTGTCTTATCCAGAAATAAGGCTGTAGAGCGTGTTGCTGATGAGATCCCAGAAGATTCGAGCCCATTTTTTGATTATGGCGCATACTGCCTTCGCACTGAACACAGCAAACCCATGACGCTCGAAGAGTGCCTGAATATCGCACCAACAGGGCTGGCTAAGCGCCAAGTTGAAGTTAACGCCGAGAAGCCTCAAACGATTAAACCTTCTCAGCAGAGTAAAAGCTCACTCAGAGAAAAAATGATTTACAAGATCTTCTATGACATACCAGGCGATCCAAAATCAAACTTCGATGTTGGCCGATATTGCCTTCGAATCGATGAAACCCATATCGTTACTTTCGATGAATGCTTGAACATTGCGGCCGCCAAACTATCAAGGGCGCTTAGAAATTAAAGCAGATAATAGTTATTTCGCAGCATTGAAGGGCAACCCAAAAGGACTCAGATCGATTTAGTTTTGATCAATTGGGTCTTCCTAGTACGTTTAGTTAGAACCTCCGTGTGGGCCAATGAATAGGCTCAACATAAAGACAGAATGCCAGTCAGGTCGCGCCCTTTGCCCCGATTTTGACGCTTAGTTTTGATGATCAAGCCTACCTCGTCTCAGCCAGACTTTCCGGCCATCACACGCTTTCGAACCGCGACAACCGGCTCAGTCACTCAGGTTCAGCCCCATGTCCCAAAAGTCGATCTCCAGTCGAGTGGCGTCCCGGAATATCCGGGTGGATTAAAGGGGTCAGATCGATTTAATTTTGATCAATTCGGTCTTCCGAACCCGTTCAGTTACAATCCCCGTGGGAGCCAAAGGATAGGCTCAACACCAAGCCAAACGGATTTGGAATATGCCGCGGAAGACACGAATGTATCTACCGGGCGTTCCTGTACATGTGGTTCAACGTGGCCACAACCGGGATGCCTGTTTCTTTGCGGAAGAGGACTTCCGCTACTACCGCCAAGTGCTGGGTGAGGGGCTGAAACGCTATGGCGCAGAGCTCCATGCCTATTGCCTGATGACCAACCACGTTCACCTTCTGCTTACGCCCCACCATACCGATAGCATTTCAAGGCTCATGCAGCACGTGGGTCGTCAATACGTTCAGTACGTGAATCGAACCTATCGTCGGTCCGGCACATTGTGGGAAGGGCGCCACAAGGGGAGTCTGATCGATGCTGAGGGCTATCTCCTGAGTTGCTATCGCTACATCGAGCTGAATCCAGTGACGGCCTGTATGGTCAGCAAACCGGAAGAGTATCCGTGGAGTAGTTTTCGATTCAATGCGCTGGGCGAACCCGACAGCCTGATCTCTCCACACTCGCTATTCGAGGCGTTGGCAGTTAACAGTGTTGATCGGAGCATCGCGTACCGGGATTTGTTCAGGTTCAGTCTGCCAGAGCAAGCCAGAAATGATATCGCCAAGTGCCTGTCCGCCAGTCAGATTTTAGGCAGCGGACGATTCAGGGAGCAGGTGGAATCGGCTCTTGGGCGCAAGGCCGGGAAGGTTGGAAAAGGGCGTCCGGTTGGCAGCCTTGGTTGATCAAAGTTAAATCGATCTTACCCCAAGCAGCCGAGCCGGACCCCCAACTAGCACCACGGAAGGCGCCAAGGAATGGCTAGGTCGCTGCGACTGGAATTTGCCGGCGCGTTGTATCATGTGACGTCTCGCGGAAATCGGCGTGAGATGATTTTTGAATCAGAGGATGACCGCCGTGCCTTTCTGTCAGTTTTCGATGAAGTGTGTGAGACCTTCAACTGGGAATGCCACGCTTACTACCTGATGGGCAACCACTACCATCTTTTGATTGAAGCCCCTGAAGGTAATCTGTCGAGAGGGATGCGTCAGCTTAACGGGGTGTATACACAATTCTTCAATCGCAATCATAATCGGGGAGGGCATGTCTTTCAGGGGCGGTATAAGGCAATACTTGTCAAGAAGGACAGCTATCTACTCGAACTGTGTCGATACATCCTTCTAAACCCGGTTCGCGCTGCGATGGTCTGATCGCTGTTACTGAAGCTTTTAATTTTGATCAGCCGAGCGCTGACTCTTAAGGCGGTATCAGCCCCGGTACTTGATGCTAATTAAGTTCAGCCCCCAGCATCTCCCGGAATCCCTGCTTATCCATAAAATCAGATTCCAGTTTAATTACCGAGCCATCGGTCAGAGTATAGAAGATGAACGATGGTTTCTCATCTTTGAGGAAGAAGTAGTACTCACGCTTCTTTCCTTTCCATTGACCATAAGAAGCGCCTTCGACGAAGACTTTACGGAATGCATCAATCGCTGTCCCGCTGCACTTTGTATCGGCATCATCGTCTTCAATTGTTGTTTCAAAAAAAACATCGGCAGTACAACCGCCGGTATCGATGTCGCGTTCTTTTGAAAACCCGATGTATTGCTTCCCCAATTCGCGGCTGTATTTCACGATTAGTAGATCGTTGTTCTGTCCGAGGTTTCCGACTATCAATGGATTGTTCGGAATATTGAACTTCACTCCCGAGAAAACAGCTTGGATAGTTGGTTCGGAGTCGGCGCACCCGGCAGTAGATAAAAGCAGCATCGTCAAAAATAGATAAATCCGTTTCACTTCATATCCCCTGTAGCGCCATCTCAATCTTGATGCGGTAAGTTGATGCAACTTGGCGACGACAACTCTCGTAGATTTCGGTATCACCGGACGCTATGCGCTTACCGATCTTTGCCACTTCTTTCACCGCGTGGCCAATGCCCGGGCGACCGAATACAGGGCGCGGAACAAGATCCATAGAAGCCGAACAGCTCTGGGCTTCCTCTAGAGCTTCGTAGGCAACAGATGCGGTATTTTCATTTACGGAGTGAGGAGTCGCTGTGCCGCCTCCCCAGAAATAGTTGAGTACCGTAGCGATATGCTCTCGCTCGGAAGAATCCATAAGAATTCCCTTTTTTCTGGAGCTCGTCCTGAGCCTGGAAGCTTTGAAGATACCGGGGTTTATGTTTACAGACAACAGAAATTAAAGTGGAAAAGATGTAGTGTCGGTACCGGGTCTTGGCTTTGTTCAGAGCTGCATCTAACCGGGGCGAGTTTCAATCTGTCCCGTTGCATCCTGATTGCCAATCATTAAATTTCTGTTATTATTTTATGCTCTTTGTAGGCTCTCTGTACGAGTCTGCTTGCTGTACAACTTTTTTCGCAAGGATTGCCCATGAAGTACCGCTATTGCTCCGCCGCATTACTGTTGTTTTCAGTCCCGTCTTATGCATCAACTATTGATTACTCAGGAATAATTACTAGCGCTTCCGGAAACATTGGATCTAGTTCATATTTTGATAAAGTCGAAGAAGGCGATATCGTTGTCGGGTCTTTTAATTATGATCCGTCTGGAGTTGATGATATTAATGACTGGGACGTTGTTGGCCAGTATATGTTTACTGAAATCAATAGCAGCTTTAGTTTATCTATACTGGATTCGTCAAACAGTAACTCTGTTCTATATAACTATAGCGGTTATATTTCGATGATATTGACGGAGAACAATTGGGAGTATACACCTAAACCTGGTATGTATCCGGTTATTGATTCTTATACTGTGACTGGTAGGTTAGAAAACGGGGCGGAAGTAGTTGCAGGTTTCCAAAACAGGGATGTTGACTTAGGTTTGATTACGAGTGACGAACTACCTGATTACCCAATGAGCTTTGAAGATTATAATTATACATTTGGTTCAATTCAATTACCCGGAATTTTTGGTCAGTTTAATTATAAACCCGATAGCCTGTCATCAGAAATTGCCTCGCAAGTGCCGGAGCCATCTTCCATCGCCCTGATAGGTATAGGAGGCGCATTCCTGGTTTTTAGAAGACGAAAAAACTAAGTATGCAAACTGGTTAAGGGGGAGGTCGATTTTTTGATCACTCTGGTTCGGCGATCCGAGCTGGTGAGAATTCCAGAACCGGGGCAGGTTTAGTTTTAGAGGTGCAGCGTCCAGAAAGCTAACGCTGCACTTGTTTAGTAATGTAAAGGATCAAGTAAGAAATGACTAAGGATAGCCAATGCGTTTTATCGTTTTTCTAACCCTTCTAATCAGTTCATTTGCGTTTGCCGATGATGCCTATGAAGTTCAGGCGCTCTTTAACAAGTACGTCGAATTCGGAAAGAATTTTGATGCTGATGTTGTTGAGCTTTACAGCCCTGATGCGAGAATCAGCACGCTTCGGGATGGAAGGGATACCCTCGAGTTCACCGGTGCTGAATGGCAGACTCTGGTCAGAAAGATAATGCCGGTAGCTGAACGTCGGGGCGATGTTTCCACCTACACAGACGTTCAGGTAGATTCGCACGGCGAGGGCTATCGGGTAACTGCACTACGATCCTCCGCCCTCAAGTGTATAGACGGCCTGGACTTTCATATGGACGTAGAACGCGAAGGCGATCGTTGGTTAATTGTAGAGGAATACACAGAGACAGCTTCTCTATCGCAATGTGAACCTTCAGATGAACTCGCGGAATCGCTTTCCAAAATCAGTAACATGATACGCCCACATCTGCCCCTGAATCTCGATGCTGACACACGCCTCGAAAGTGTAGAAGTTGAAGGATCTGCTTTGATCTACAGTCAGCGCCTTCATACTACAACTGCAAGCGAATTGGACCTCGACGAGGTTCAAGTGATCCTCAATCAGATCGGTGTGCAAAGTGCATGCGGTGATCCAAGGGTTTCCAGTCTGATTGATAATGGGGCGACCATCCGCTACGCGACTGTCGATCGTGAGGGTGAACGATTGGGAACGGTCGACGTCTCTCCCGGGGTTTGTTCTGCGTTAAGGCAATAAGCGAATTAAAGGGCAGATTGAGTTTATTCATCGTTCCAGAACTGCCATGGAGCGAGAGCAGTGACCCCGCCCCTTCACGAGAAAGACACCGGAGACATGGTATATCCGAAGCATTCGGAAAGCGCTTCGCCTTGATGACTGAGCCTATCCCGCCTCAATTAGGCTCTCCGGAAATCACCCGCTTCCGAACCGCGATAACTGACTCAGTCACTCAGGTTCAGCCCCATATCCCAGAAGTCGATTTCCAGTCGAGTGGCGTCCCGGAATATCCGGGTCAACTGCTCGAACCGGGCAGGAGAAACGTCGGCCAGTCGTTCATTTAACCAGCGAACCTCTGCCTGCATGGCGTCCTGGAATTCATCGCTTTCATACATGGCTATCCAGGCATCGTAGGGGTTAGCGTTGCCTCGAATGGTGTCTGTGTGGTGGTTCAACCAGTTGGCAATCTCGCCATAACCCACCATGCAGGGAGACAGGGCAACGTGCAGATCAAGCAGGTCGCCGCGGTTGCCGGTGTCGAGTACATAGCGGGTGTAGGCGAGGGTGGCGCGGGCTTCTGGAAGGTCGGCCAGTTCCTGCTCTGAGATCCCCCATTCATTGCAGTAACCGATGTGCAAGTCCAGCTCGGTATCCACAATCGCTTGCAACCCGTCTTTGGCTTGACGGAGGTCCGACAGGGTCGGGCTTTTGTAGGCGGCGAGGGCAAAAGCGCGGGCAAACTGGATCAGGAACAGATAGTCCTGTTTGAGATAATGCTGGAATGCCTCCGGAGCCAGTGAGGCCTCGCCCAGCTGCCGCACAAAGCGGTGCTCGATGTAGGCACGCCATTCGGCTGGGCAGCTCTTCTTGAGGTCGTCAAACTGGTAAGGCATTGGGGCTCCTTGTGTACTGGTATCACGCTAAAGGCATCAGGTCGATTTAATTTTGATCAGCCCGGTATTGGTCTTTTAAAAACAGAATCTAACCCTCCCGGGTCAATCAATCAGGCCCTTCATGGATTCAGACCTTGCAGGCGGAGTTATCGCCTACCTGCAAGGCCTCTCCTGTTTTAGGAGGATGGCGGCGCCTAGTTCACACGATCAAAGGGGCGGTTGTAGTCCAGGCTGGTTGGTCGCTGTTGCGGTGAATCAGCCTCACCTTCGCCGGTGTAGAGAATGTCGCCTTGAATGTAAATGACGTTGTATTCGTCGATGTCGAATGGCGCGCCGTCGAACTGGGTGATATGGCTATCGAGTTCGGTCGCTGTGACGCCACTACTCAGCATTACGTCCTCACCTAATATGAAGGTTCCCGACGCGGTGGGGTTTGGCGCCTCGGCATATGGGACATTGCAGCCGGCATCAATATAGTTCTCGATATCGCTGGTAAAAGTGTTGCCGGTAAAGGTCAAGGTCACAATATCGGAATGCTCCTGGCCAGCAACTGGCCCGCATTGCTTTTTCCAGGTGCCTTCAAGCACGGTTGCTTCGCCGGTCGGGCTGGTGGAATCGTTGTCATTCCCACCCTGAGAGGAATCCGACCCGGAACCGGTTCCAGAGCCGTTTGTTCCCTGATCGCTGCTGTCACTGCTACCTCCGCAACCAGCCATCAACGTGGAAGCCAGGGTAAACGCCAAGATCGTCCTCATTTTTATGTCATCCTAACAATATTATAGAGTTAGAGTGATTTATAACATTTATCTATAAGCATATGTAGCTGGTTATGATCTCGGGGCGGTTTCTTTTTTAAATCCATGAGAGTTAACGTGGTTTTCCGAGGCAGGTTTAGTTTTGGCCCGGCGTTATGGCGCCGGAATTTGCTAGTATGGCCTTCTTCTCATCCCGATAAGATGATGCGCTGCTAGATGAACGCTCCCTTCCAACTCCGGCCCTACCAGCAGGAAGCCGTCGATGCCACGCTGAACCATTTCCGCAAATCGGATGATTCTGCGGTAATTGTGCTGCCGACCGGTGCGGGTAAGAGTCTGGTCATTGCGGAGTTGGCCCGTCTTGCCCGTCGTAAAATTCTGGTGCTGACCCACGTAAAAGAGCTGGTCGAGCAGAATCACGCCAAATATGAGAGTTATGGGTTAACGGCCGGCATCTTCTCTGCGGGGTTAAAGCAGAAGGAAAACCGGTATCAGGTCACCTTCGCCAGCGTGCAGTCTGTATCCGCCAATCTGGATCAGTTCAGGGATGAATACTCGCTGCTCATCATCGATGAGTGCCATCGGGTCAGTGAGGATGACAGCAGTCAGTATCAGCGAATTATCGAGCTGCTCAAGCAGCAGAATGACGCCCTTAAAGTGCTCGGGCTAACCGCCACCCCCTATCGTTTGGCCATGGGCTGGATCTATCGCTATCACTACCGGGGCTTTGTCCGTGGCCGTAGTGAAGGTGGTGAAGAGCAGGCCAAGCCCTTTCAGTACTGCATTTATGAACTGCCGTTGAGCTATATGATCAATCGGGGGTACCTCACCAAACCCGAGTTGGTCGACGCGGCGGTCGCACAATACGATTTCTCTGTGCTGTCTCAGAACCGCTTTGGCGAATATGCCGAAAAGGACGTGAACAAGCTGCTGAGCAAGCACAAGCGTGTAACCCGCGCCATCATTGAGCAGGTGATGGAGCTGGCGGTTGAGCGTCAGGCGGTGATGATTTTTGCGGCAACCGTGGATCATGCGCGTGAAATCACCGGTTATCTGCCGGAACACCAGACCGCCTTGATCACCGGTGCGACCGTTCAGAACGAGCGGGATCTGCTGATCCAGCGCTTTAAACAGCGGCAATTAAAGTACCTTGTGAATGTATCCGTACTCACCACCGGCTTTGATGCGCCCCATGTGGACTGTATCGCCATTCTTCGACCCACCCAGTCGGTCAGCCTGTATCAGCAGATCGTGGGACGCGGGCTTCGTCTGGATGAAGGTAAGCAGACGTGTCTGGTGATTGATTACGCCGGCAACAGGGTCAACCTGTATCACCCCGAAGTAGGGGAGAAGAAGCCGAATCCGGATAGCGAGCCGGTGCAGGTATTCTGCCCGGGCTGTGGGTTTGCCAATATCTTCTGGGGCATAACTGATAGTGAAGGCCGCGTTACCGAGCATTACGGACGCCGTTGCCAGGGGCTGTTGGAGCCTGCTGAAGAGGATGGAGCTGCAGCCAGGAGCAGTCGCCCTGAACAGTGCGATTACCGTTTTCGTTTCAAGGAGTGCCCACACTGCGGCAGCGAAAATGATATTGCGGCCCGTAACTGCCAGCAGTGTAAAAAAGCCATTATCGACCCGGATGATCAGTTAAAAAATGCCCTGAAACTGAAAGATGCCATGGTAATCCGTTGCGCTGGTACCACCTTAAGCGCCTATAGCGGCAAAACCGACAGCAAGCTGAGAATCACCTATCACGGTGAAGACGGGGAAGAGCTCAGTGAGTCTTTTGATTTCAGCAAGCCGGCACAGCGCAACGTTTTCAACAGACTATTTGGACGACGTTTGGCGAACAGCCAGGCCCCGCAAGTGTTCAGTAACCTTGAAGAGGTGCTCGGGATACAAACCTTGTTGCCCGCACCGGATTTTGTGATTGCCCGCAAACAGAAGCATTACTGGCAGGTGCAGGATCGGATCTTTGATTATCAGGGTAGCTATCGCAAGGCGAATGAGGTGTGACGCCTGCGGAAGCTGTTACGCTTTAAGCAAATGTTAGACAAGGGTGCCTGATGACTTACTCCATTGCAGTCATAGGTAGTGGTATGGCGGGGCTGGCGGCGGCTTACCGGGCGCGTCTCGCCGGCCACGATGTCACCGTATTTGAAGCCAGTAAACGCCATGGGATGGATGCCCACGCCCTCACGGTGGATGGCGGTCTGGTGGATGTGCCTTTGCGCGTGATGAGTGCGGATTCCTGGCCAAGCCTGCTCCAGCTCGCCAGTGAGGTAGGCGTTGGCACCTTCGAAATTGGCCTCGATGCTTCGTGCAGTTGGACCAATCGTCATACCTGGTTTCGTAGCGGCGGGAAGGTGCCGGTTCTGGGTTGGCCCTCTATTGGTTCCCTGCGTTATCTGAATGGCCGTGCACTGCGCATGGGGCGGGGCATCTGGCAACTTAAACGTCTTACGCGCCGGCTTGAGCGCGAGAATAACGGCGCCACCTTGGGTGAAATCCTCGAGCAGCATGATTTTGACCCCTTGTTCTGGCGTGGGCTGGTGTTGCCAATACTCACCACTATTTGCACCTGCGAGGAGAAACATCTGCTCGACTGGCCTGCGGCGCAGCTACTCTCGCTGCTCGACAGCACACTCCACGGCGCCCACATCCGTCGCCTGAAGGGCGGTACGTCGGCGCTGGTCGAGAAACTGATAAAAGATCTGCCGCTGTATTCCGGCAGTCCCGTGGTGCAGGTTGAAGAAATCGGGGAGGGGGTGAAGGTCTGCAACCAGCGGGGCGAAGGTGGCGTGTTTGATCGGGCGATTGTGGCGACCCAGGCCAATGAGCTGAGCTTTCTGGATGACGCGCAGTTCGGGCACGAGCGGGAACTGCTGGAAGGCATCGGATTCGACTCCGGCGAGCTCTGGGTCCACCAGGACGCGCGCTTCATGCCCACGAAGAAACAGGACTGGACCGCGTTGAATTTCCAGATGGACGAAGCGCTGGAAAAGCCCATGTTTACAGTCTGGGTCAACAAAGTGGAGCCTACGCTTGCGGGCAAGGCCCCGGTTTTCCAGACCTGGAACCCGCTGTTCGATCCGGCCCCGGACAAGGTGCTCGCCCGGGTGCCGCTGGATCGCGCCGTTGTCGACTCCGGCACTGCCCGGGTTCACGAGGCGCTGGTTCAATGGCATCGCCAGCCCGGCCGCAAAGTGTTCTTCTGCGGCTCCTGGGCCTACGAAGGCGTGCCGCTGCTGGAGTCGGCAGTCTGCTCAGCCAGCGCGGTAGTCGATGCGATCAGTTCAAGTGGCCTACCGCGCGCCTGAGCGCTATCAGGCAGAGCGTCTTTTCGATTTGATTCAAGCCAGTTTTGCCCCTTTGACTATACTTTCGGTAACTCACCTAAGTTGGTAACGCTGCATCGAACCATTGAGCCAGTAGAGGGAAATGCAATGAAGCGATTTAAAAGCGTTGGGCTGATCATTCTTTTCAACGCGCTGGCGATGCCATTTGCCTGGGCACAGGATAATGCCAAGCCGAACGTTGTCTTTATGATGATGGACAACCTCGGTTGGGGCGAAATTGGCGTTTACGGAGGTGGAGCGCTTCGCGGTGCGGAAACGCCTCGCCTGGATGCGCTGGCTGCAGAAGGCACCCGGCTGCTGAACTTCAATGTAGAACCCCAATGTACGCCCACCCGCTCTGCACTGATGACAGGCAGGCATCCGATTCGGTCCGGCACTACCAAGGTTGTGTGGGGGTTGCCCTATGGTCTTGTGGGATGGGAGGTAACCATCGCCGAACTCATGTCAGAGGCGGGGTATCGCACCGGCATGTTCGGTAAATGGCACCTCGGTGAACAGGAAGGCCGGTACCCCACAGATCAGGGGTTTGACAGCTGGTACGGTATTGCAAACACCACCGATGAATCACAATACACCTCACAGTTTGGCTACGACCCTGAAGTGGTAAAAGCGCCCAAAATAGTTGAAGCCAAGCGCGGTGAAACGCCTGTAGCCGTTAAAGACTACAATTTGAGCACCCGCCCACTGATTGACCGGGAACTGACGGAGCGCGCCATTGATTTCATGGAGCAGGCCAAGGATGCCGGCGATCCCTTTTTCCTCTATCTCCCCTATACACAGTCTCATCTTCCTGCAATACCGCATCCCGATTTTGAGGGCAAAACGGGCAATGGACGCTGGGCGGATATGTTGGCGGAGGTGGACCACAACGCAGGCCAGGTGTTGGACGCCATCGACAGGCTCGGGCTTCGCGACAACACCATCGTAATCTGGACCAGTGACAATGGCCCTGAAGAAGCCCCGAATCACTTCGGCACTGCGGGCTACTGGCGCGGGTTTTATTTCACCACACTGGAAGGGTCGTTACGGACACCCTTTCTCATTCGTTGGCCAGGCCATGTGCCGGAGGGCGGGGTCAGTAATGAGATTGTGCATATGGTCGACATGATGCCGACCCTGGCCAATGCTGCAGGCTTCAAGGTGCCGGACGACCGTATGATTGACGGAGTCGATCAGCTGCCCTTCTTTACCGGGCAAACGGAAAAATCCGCTCGGGAGGGTTTCCCGGCTTATAACGGAAGTCGCCTGCAGTCATACAAGTGGCGGAACTTCAAAGTGCATTACTGGAAACAGGACAGCATGTTCGATACCCCGGTCGCCCACAACTTCCCTCGAGTGCACAACCTGATCAGAGACCCGAAAGAACTGTTCGGAATCACCGGGGGTGCGAACAACACAGGCGCGCAAAACCTGACCTGGGTATTTCCCGCCGTCACCGAGCGTGTGCTGGAGTTCCAGCAATCCCTCAAGGACGAACCCCCGGTGCCGTTTCCTGCTCCTGAGCCCTACACACCCGACAGTTAATCACGAATCTGTTAGGTGGCTTTTGGGTTAAGGTTCCCGGGCCTGATCGCTTGCGCGGGGTTGGGCCTGGCACTGTGTTTGTTGAAGAGCCGGGACAAGTGCAATTCTTGCCCGTCGCGTTAGAGAAGGCCCGAACAAAAGTGCCGACTGGAGTCAACGTCTCAGCCGGCTATAATGGCCTACCTTTAACTGGCGCGGAGAACCCTATGCCAATCGAAAAGAATCACGTGGTCTTGTTCCACTACAGCGTCAGTGACGAACAAGGCAAGGTTATTGAAAGTTCTCATGGTGGCGAGCCGAACGCTTATCTGCATGGCCACGGCGGTGTTGTCCGAGGCGTGGAAGAAGCCCTTGAGGGCCGCGATGCAGGCGAAAGCTTCAGTGTCACCATCACCCCGGATAAAGCCTACGGCCCGCGCAAAGCCGACGCCATGCAGCGTGTGCCGCTCAAACACCTGCGTGGCGCCAAACGCTGGAAGCCGGGCATGGTCGCCCAGGTACAGACCGATCAGGGACCGCGCCATGTGGTGGTCGTAAAGGTGGGTCACAAGTTCGTCGATGTCGACACCAACCATCCGATGGCTGGCAGAACGCTGACATTCGATATCGACATCACCGAAGTGCGCGATGCCGATCCAAGTGAAATAGCACACGGCCACGCGCATGGGCCTGGCGGGCATCATTGAGAATCATAAAGTAGAGATTGGGGGCGGGTTTTTGGTGGGCGCGAGGCGTGTAAACTGAAACCGATCTGCCTCAGTCATCCTCTGTGGTAGAAAACTTCATATTCTGGTTAAGATGCGGGAGCACACCTTATAAGGGGCTCCCGTGCAAACCGGCAGATCATCAGGCCAGCGCTTCGCTTAATTAACAGCCTCAACAGGCATGGCCACCAGTGTCTTTTTGCTAAGCCATTGATATAGCAGCCCGCCCAATAGTGCGCCCAAGAGCCATGCGTAGCCTGAAAGTTGAGCAAGCGCATCAACCCATACCGTCGCTACCGAGAACACCGCGCCAATCGCAAATGCAACGAGTGCGGTGTTGTTCCAGCCTTGCTTGAAGAAATAACAACTGGAGGATGATTCGTCGTAGAGCGCGTCGGTATTCAGCTTCTGTTTCCGCACCAGATAATAGTCAACCACCATAATCCCGTACAAAGGGGCCAGGGTTGCACCCAATGTGTTCACAAAGGCGCCTATCCCCACTTGGCTTATAAAACTGGTCCAAAGTGCACCGATCACCAGTGCAAACAACGACGTGATCATGCCGGCTTTCTGGAAGCTGATTTTTGAAGGCGACAGGTTCGCAATGCCGTTGACTGCGGGGATAAAGTTGGCGACAAGATTGATGCCCACCGTAGCGGCGAAAAAAGTGATGGCTGCGATAACGCTCAACACGGCACTATCTGCTTTTTCAACGATCGCGGTGGGATTGGTGAGTTGCTCTCCATAGACCACTGCCGCGCCCGCAGTAATGAGAAGCGCTAATGCAGAAAAGAAAACCATGTTGAATGGCAGGCCGGCAAGGTTCCCCATCACGACTGACTTACGATCGCGGGCAAATCTTGAGAAATCACTGAAGTTGATCATAACGGCTGCAAAATACGCCACCATCGTGCCCACAATAGCGATAAATCCGCTCAACTCAGTTCCAAAACTCGCGTTCGGGTTCTGGAAAATCGAGTTTGCAGAGGAGAGCAGTTGACCGTCTGCCTTTTGCCACAGCACAACCAGTAGCCCAATCATAACGGCATACACAAACGGCCCGGCGAGGTTCAGAAATTTTTTCACCCAATCCATGCTGCGCGAAAAGATCACCATCTGAAGTATCCAGACGATAATAAAAGAGAACCAGCCCAGCAGCGTCATGCCAAAGTAGAGTTCGCCCCCGGGCGCGCCGGTCAGGGTGACCAATAGCAGATTCAAGGCTGTTGAAGCGAAGTAGGTTTGTACGCCAAACCAGAACACGGCGACGATTGCGCGCAATATTGCGGCAAGCTTTGCACCCTGGGTTCCCATGCTGGCGCGCGCTAGAACCGGATAGGGGATGCCGTAATCGACCCCCGCTCGACCTGAGATATTGACCAGAAACATGACCATCAGGCCAGCGGTGATCAATCCCGCAAAGGCGGTCCAGCCTGTTACGCCGTAACTTATAAATAATGAAGCGACCAGTGTGTAGCCAAACAGGCTTTGAATGTCATTCGCCCAGATGTTGAAAATTTCAAACCAGCCCCAGCGCTTTTTATCGCTCCCGACAATCGCAAGCGCGTCATTACCCTCTGTTTTTTCCTGAAACATGTGGCTCACCGTTTTAATTTATGAAACAAAGGATTCAAGCGAGCGCAGCTTTTATGCCAGAAATAATTAAGTGATATTTTTCAATAAATTGCGGATATACAAGGATGAGAGTGACGCGGATTGAATAGCGCTAAACACGAGAGCGCACTACAGCGGCCTAAAATTCATGATGTACCAATAAAATCGCACCGGTTTTGTGCAACCTACTGACATCTAAAGCTTTGTGGCACTAAAGGGCAGCCGGATTTACATTCGATCCGTCAGCGATTTGTAGGCAGGAATGCTAGCCGACCGGCAGAGTAGACGTTGAGGTGTGATGCATGTTGGCGACCAGGTCTCCCTGATGTGTGACCAGGGGTGCTGGTAGTCCACGCAGATTACTGCAGAGTACTACTATCACTGCAGCTGAAGGCGAGGCGCGATGAAATCGAGAAAGGCCGTAATGCGTGATGAGAGCGCTGTGCTGCGGTAATAGACTGCCTGGACCTGCTCGCGGGAGTTGGGACTGATAATGCGATCCGCCATCAGGCTGACCAGCCGGCCCTGCGCAAGGTCGTCCTGGATCATGAAACGTGACAGGCATGCAATGCCCTCACCGGCAATACAGAGCTGGCGCATCACTTCCCCGCTTGAGGTGTTCACCTGAGTCTTAATGTTGGCGCTTGTTTGAGGTAGTCCTGCCACGGGCCAATAATTGAGGTTGCCGGCGTTTATAAATCCCAGCAGTCGGTGGTCACGCAGGGCGGCGGGGCTTACCGGGACGCCGTGCCGTTCCAGGTAACGCGGACTTGCCACCAGCTGTAATGGCGAGCGCCCGAGGGGGCGGGCATGCAGCGTTGAGTCCTCGAGTCCGCCAATGCGGATCGCCATGTCGGTGCGTTGCTCCAGTAGATTGATAATGCCTTCCGAAGCGGTGAGTTCGAGCTCAATCCCCGGATATGCCTGGCAAAAGCGGCCGATCAACGGGACCAACTGGTGCAGCAGGAAGGGCGTGGCCGCGTCCACTCGAAGGGTGCCGCTGGGGCGCTCGCGGCTTTGGCGCATTGCCTCCTCCGCCTCGGTTAGCAGGCCCAGACCTTCGCGGATCCGGTCGACAAAAGCGCGACCCTCGCTCGTAAGGGTCACGCTTCGAGTGGTGCGATTGAGCAGCGGCGTTTCAAGCTGCAGCTCCAGGCGCTGTATCGCACGCGACACCTTCGCCACCGGTACGTCCAGTTGTCTGGCGGCGGCACTGAAGCCACCACAATCGACGACGGCTATCAGCAATTCAAGGTCTTCCGAGCGACTCCGCAATTCAGCCTCCCATCAGCTCTCAGCTCTTCGATTATTGCGAATAATGCAAAAGTGTTTCTATTTTAGCGTTATTTATAAAACAAAACAGCCGGAGCAAAATGCACCCACTTGATAGGTTCGGCACGCAGTACGAGCTCCACGCTGCTCAAATACTCTTCTGTCATGCGAGAAGGTGGCGTGCAATCGATAGCCCGTATGCCGAGCAGTCTACCTCATACTAAATAGACGAACTGCACGCAGAACTGGAGCACGGAAATATATGAACATTCTTCTACTTAATGGCGGCAAGGCATTTGCTCATTCCGGCGGTCGATACAACGATACCCTGCATGATAGCGCCCGCGCGCTCCTGGCTGAACAAGGCCATCAGTTGCAGGAGACCCGTATCGACGATGGTTTCGATATTGAAGTAGAGGTAGATAAATGGCTCTGGGCTGATGTTCTGATCTTCCAGATGCCCGGCTGGTGGATGGGTACCCCCTGGACCGTCAAACGCTACCTGGACGAAGTGCTCACCGGGGGCCATGGGAGCTTGTATGCCAGCGATGGCCGCTCACGCACAGACCCCAGCCTTCAGTACGGTAGCGGTGGGCTTCTGCAAGGCAAGCAATACATGCTGTCGCTTACGTGGAATGCCCCTCGGGAAGCCTTTGAAGAACCCGGTAATTTCTTCGAGGGCCGCGGTGTTGATGCCGTCTACTTCCCGGTTCATAAGGCGATGGAGTTTCTGGGGATGAGCGCATTGCCGACATTCCTCGCCAATGATGTTATCAAGGCACCCGATATTGCCGGCCACCAGATCGCCTACCAGAAACACCTGGCCCGTGTTTTCGAACCGGCAACGACTGTCGAAACCGAAGCCTGCTGAAAGGCAAGTGGATCGGCACCAGCCAGTGGAGTGGGTCTGATGGCTGGTCTCCCGGATTTAACCTCCCAGTATCGAGCTTCCCCAAATCACCAGCACCACGGCGGTCAGCACGATGGTTGCTTTGACTTTGTGACGTTCGAAAATAGCCTGTGCCTGATTACCGGCAATGAAGACCAGCAGCCCGAGGCCATAGTATCGCAGTGCGCGGGACAAGGCTGACGCGAGCATAAACAGGAAGAACGAATAGCTGGTGGCGCCAGCGGCCAGCATGGCGATCTGAAACGGAATCGGAATAACGCCGACACTCAGGATAAACCAGAACCCATCCTGCTCCATCCGCATGCGGACTTGCTCGAATTGTTCGGGGGTGGACACCATCGCCACAAGTTGTTGCCCTATGGCATCAAATACAAAATAGCCGACGAGGTAGCCGACCGTCGCACCTGCCAGGCAGCCGAGCAGGGCAATCGTGCTGAGAAGGAATATATGATTGCGTCGGGCCTGCATCAAAGGAATGAGAACGGCCTCTAACGGGATCGGAATAATGATGGATTCGAGGAAAGATGCGAGTCCTAACCCCCAGTAAGCATGCTTGGAATGGATCAGGCGTAGCGTCAGTTCTTTAATGCGGGCGAGTCCCCGGGCAGGGCGCTCAGTGTCCTCTGTCATCATCGTTCCTGAAGCACGTTGCCGTGCTGTAAAGGGTAGACAGGGAGTTTAACTGAAATCAGTTCGGTCTGACTCGCCGCGACGCTTAAGGTCCTCTGGATAGAGGCTTTTTACTGACTCGGCTTAGCCCCGCCTTGCCGCTTCAATGGTGGCGACATCAATTTTGCCCATCTGCATCATGGCCTCGAATGCCCGTTTCGCGGCCGCGGGGTCTGGGTCGGTGATTGCCTCCGTCAACACGACCGGCGTAATCTGCCAGGACAGGCCCCACTTGTCTTTACACCAGCCGCAGGCGCTCTCTTCTCCGCCATTACTGACAATCGCGTTCCAGTAACGATCGGTTTCTTCCTGATTGGCGGTGGCCACCTGAAATGAAAAAGCCTCGCAATGCCTGAATGCATCGCCACCGTTCAGTCCGAGGCAGGGAATGCCCAGAACCGTGAACTCAACAGTCAGCACATCGCCTTCCGAGCCTGCCGGATAATCCCCCGGGGCATGATGCACCGCATCGACTGAAGAGTCGGGAAAGGTGTCTGCATAAAAACGGGCGGCTTCCTCGGCGTCGCCGTTGTACCACAGGCAGATAGTGTTTTTGGGATGATTCATGGCGGTTTCTCCTTGAATGATGTGGCCGGCCTCCATAGCCTTGTCGCACAGCCGCATTAAAGATCGACATTGTTCGATAAATTTAATCTTTGACCAACGTCACACCAAAAAGCGGTTGGCGTGAGTGACGCAATAAGTGGCGCCAGTTGGCCGGTTTTCAGATTCATAAATCCCTCCCACATTGTATCCTGGTGTACGCTTTTCAGTGGTCCATAACCCGCTAGGAATCAGCCCAACGGCGCGACACAACACCGAACGAACGCAGATTGTGGCGCATCTGGCCTTTTGCTGTGCCTTGCCAGTCTGATTAAATGGCAGTCCTTTCGATAACAACAAGGCACCACCAATGCGACAGAATATTCTGATCACCGGCGCCAGCACCGGACTCGGCGAAGGTATGGCCCGTGAGTGGGCGGCCAAAGGCTGCAATCTGGCGCTCTGCGCCCGCAGGGCTGGCAAGCTTGAAGCATTGCAGCGTGAGCTGCAGCAGGCCTATCCGGAGATCCGGGTATTGGTTCGTGGGTTGGATGTGGCTGAGTACGATCAGGTATTCGACGTGTTTCAGGGTTTCCGGCATGAACTGGGAAGTCTTGACCGGGTGGTGGTGAATGCCGGCATCGGCAGTTCCCAGCCGATCGGCCGCGGGCACTTTGAGGCCAATCGCCAAACGGCGGAGACCAATTTTGTGGCGGCTATTGCCCAGAGCGAGGCGGCGATGGCGATTTTCAGGGAACAGAACAGCGGCCATCTGGTGTTGATGTCGTCGGTCAGTGGCGTGCGCGGTTTCCGTGGTTCAATGAACGTCTACGCCGCCACCAAAGCAGCTGTTGCCACGCTGGCAGAGGGTCTGCAGCTGGATACGCGAGGCACGCCGATAAATGTCACCAATATCATGCCCGGGTATATCCTCACCGATATCAATCGCGACACTAAAAACGCGCCTTTCCGGGTGGATCTGAACACCGGTGTGAAAGCGCTTGTGAAAGCGATCGAATCCGAAAAACGCCGTGCTTATGTGCCCTGGTGGCCGTGGACTCCGCTGAGTTACGTATTGAAGGCCATGCCCTTCGGGTTATTCGCCAGGGCGATGTGATTGTCCGGGGAAGTACTGCGACTTCGTGAGGTTCGATATGAATGGCTTTCTCGGAAAGGAAGCGCGCCCATCGCAGGGCGCGCTTCAATGAGAACCTGGCTGATCAGCGTGCGCCGCCAGTTTCCTTCAGTTTCTCTACAACACCATTGAGGTTGAATGAACCTGGCTTTTGGCTCGGTGGGTAATCAACGAATGTCTGGGCGAACTGGGCCGCCGCTGCCTGCATTGGAACCAGGATAAAGGCGTGATCCAGAAACCAGTCGTTGTATGTGTTTGCGTTGTGCTGTGCCTTCTCGAACGGGTCGCGGCGAAGGTTGAACAGCAGCGGTACGCGCAGTTCTGTAAACGGCTCCCGCCAGACTTCAAAGGCTTGTGCCCGGTTTTCATAGAACACGGCTTTCCAGTCTGACATGCGGATCGCGACCATCTGGCCGTCATCGTTGAAGTACCAGAACTCCTTGCGCGGAGATGCAGCGATGTTGTCGTTAATCGTTTTGAAACTGCCGGCTTTGGACAGATATTCGGTCATGTCGTAGCCGTCGATGTGATTTTTGTAGGTGCGTCCGATGGCCTTGTAACCGTCGAGCAGGTCTTCCTTGATATCGTCTTTTCCTGCTGCGGCTGCAAAGGTAGGTAGCCAGTCCTCATGAGCGACGAGACCGTTCAGCGTTTGCCCGGCAGGGAAGTGCTCCGGCCAGCGGACAAAGGCTGGGACACGGTAGGCGCCTTCCCAGTTTGAGTTCTTTTCACTGCGGAACGGCGTGGTGCCAGCATCCGGCCAGGTGTTGTAATGCGGGCCGTTGTCTGTCGAATAGAACACGATGGTGTCATCCGCGATGCCGAGTTCATCGATGAGATCGAGCAGCTCGCCAACATGTCGGTCGTGTTCGACCATGCCGTCGTGATATTCATTGCCACTTGGTCCACTGATGCCCGTATTCTCTTCCTTGACGTGGGTGCGGAAGTGCATGCGCGTGGCATTCCACCAAGTGAAAAACGGCTTGCCTGCGTCGTGCTGCCGTTTGATGAAGTCTTTTGCGGCCGCCACGGTTTCATCATCGATAGTCTCCATGCGCTTTTTGGTCAGCGGTCCGGTGTTCTCGATGGTTTGTGTGCCGTCACCATTGGCTTTCGCTTTAAGCACACCACGTGGGCCCCATTTCTCCGCGAAGGTCTCTCCGCTGGGCAAGACATAGTCTCCCGGGTAATCACGATGCTCGGGCTCTTCTTCCGCGTTGAGGTGGTAGAGGTTGCCGAAGAACTCGTCGAAGCCATTATTGGTTGGCAAGTGCTCATCCCGGTCGCCGAAATGATTCTTGCCAAATTGCCCCGTGGCGTAGCCAAGGGATTTCATGACAGCAGCGATGGTGATATCGGTTTCCTGCCAGCCCTCTTTTGCACCGGGTAGGCCAACCTTAGTCATACCGGTACGAACTGGTGTCATCCCGCCGACGAAGGCGGCTCGCCCGGCCGTGCAGGACTGTTGGGCATAATAGTCAGTGAAGGACACGCCTTCGTGGGCGATGCGGTCGATATTGGGTGTTTCGTATCCCATCATGCCGCGGTTATTGAAGCTGATGTTCTCAGTGCCAATATCGTCGCCCCAAATTACCAGAATATTGGGTTTGTCTTGTTGGGCAAACGCCCCTGTTGGCGCCAACAGCCAGCTCGCTGATAGCAGTATCATGAACCTTTTGATCACGGGTAAGTCTCCTGGTTTGCTGAGATATAACGAGCTCACGGTTGCGCGGACAGGTTTGCAGGCGTTTCACCTGCAAACTCGTTAAAGAACTCTGTGCAAAAGACATCAAAATATTAGTCGCCCATTCTGGGTAGCGCCAGCTGCTGGTGGCAGTTTTGAACGTCGATACGCCGCTGTTGAATGTGTTGGAAGGTTCAGAATGAAGAGGAACCTTGCAGTGACTGAGAGTCATTAAACGGCATGAACATTACAGTTTGGGTAAAAACGTTGCGTGCCATGGACTGAAAACTGCGGTGATAAAGAGATGCGGGATAATCAGAACTGAACGCTAAAGATCGGGTTTGAATCAATTCCTCAGTCAAGAATAGTGAGGTCATCCCCAACTTTGGTGGGCCACTTCGATACTACGAAAGTGGCTTCGACAGCGCCCTTCGTTTGACCAATACTGGCAATACCAACTGGGACAACAGAACTCGTCGAGAGGAGGGGGCCGAATGTCGCGCGCCGTAAAAGAACAGGAACCGCTGGTCCGCAAAAATACAGATGGAGGGATTACCACGCTGACCCTGAGCCAACCGGAGCGGCACAACAGCCTGTCGATGGCAATGCTCGAAGCTTTGTCTGTTGAGTTGGACAGTATTGCTGCGGATGCGGACACCCGGGTTGTAGTGATTGCGGCGCAGGGCAAGGTGTTTTGCGCAGGGCATGACCTCAGGGAAATCCGTGAACAGTTTGGTGACGCGGATTTTCAGCTGGCCCTGTTTAACCAGTGCAGCAAGGTGATGCAGCAGATCATAATGCTTCCCAAACCGGTGATTGCCCGGGTGGCGGGTGTTGCAACCGCCGCAGGCTGCCAGCTGGTTGCCAGTTGCGATCTTGCGGTAGCGGCCAGCAGCGCCCGGTTTGCGACGCCCGGCGTCAACATTGGGCTGTTCTGTTCTACGCCGATGGTAGCGCTGTCCCGGAATGTTTCGCGTAAGCATGCGATGGAAATGCTGCTGACCGGCGAGATGGTCAGCGCCGAGAGGGCCGAGCAGATTGGGCTCGTGAACCGTGTTGTAGAAGAATCGCAGCTGGACGAAACGGTCTACCGGATCGCGCGGACAATTGCAGATAAATCCGGACATACCCTGAAAGTCGGCAAAGAGGCGTTTTACCGGCAGCTGGAAATGCCTCTGAACGAGGCGTATGCATTCACTTCCAATGTGATGGCCGAGAACCTCAAGGCTAATGATGCCCAAGAAGGCATCTGCGCTTTTCTGGATAAGCGCAAGCCGGATTGGACGGATAGTTGATCAGCGTGTTTGTGCCGTTACCTGCACGTCTGCCAGTTCGTCATGCGCTTAGCGCGAAACTGAGCAGCCATCGGTTTCCACGCTGGATCTTTTCCACGCGATGCTGATAGAGATCGGGACGGAACAGGATGAGTCGCCCGAACAGGTTGAATACGTTTTTCTCGCACACGAATTCCCCGCCGGTTTTGGGCTTTACCAATACGCAGTTGAGCTTGTATAGCTTCCCCTGCTCGACCATATCAATGTGAGGCCCGACTTTATGGCCTTCAGGGTAGCGCACGAGATAGATATTCAGGCGCTTCGACCGAAATAGAATCCGGTTTTTCACAGATGCCGGCATCGTCTGCTTGCTCTGGAGTGAGTGTGGCGAAAAGTTTGCTGGATTTGCGAGGCAACGGTCAATGATCGATTTGAACTCGATGCCTGCGACAGTGTTGCTAGTCGCCTGTAAGGGCCGTCACGGAAAAGTTGTTTATCGGGATTTGAGGCGGAACCTGAGACACTGGGTGAAAGGACATTACGCCCCGGGTGGCGGCTTATAGCGGATCTTGAAGAGACATGCGTCTGATTGATCATGGCGAGTATCGGAATAAATATGTCCCACTTTCGCCGGGCTCATGGCTAAATGCATTTTAGGGGGAATTGATCCCGCTTCATGGAAGACATGCTGCATGGATGCATCAGAAGACCTGAAAAAGCTGATAGATGCCACTAACCAATGGACCGTCAAAACCCGGGCGGGTCGGTTGCTCTCATCAATTTTTGGCTTGATTGGATTGCTGTCCGTTGCGTCAATTGGGGAAACCATTATTGAGCTTAAGGGTTTCCTCGTTAACGGTGTTGAGTTTTATCGGGTGTGGACCGGGGTTCTGATCGAGTGGGTCTCTCATTTGACCGGCTGGACTATTCCGCAATTTGGAATGGATGTTTGGGTCGCTTTTGCGCTTTTGATACTGCCGTTTCTCCGGCGCTACCTCAGGCTGAGTTTCGCGGTATCCAGACTAAGGCCATATTTCGCGCGCTCGTTGTACAGCGCAAAAAGCGAAGATGAAAAACTCCTGATCCAAATGTTTCCCGCTTTATGGTCGTTGACGGGTAAGTATGGATCCACGCTTTTATACTTATGCGGCGCTTTTGGCCTGATTGTCTTTTCGATCGCTTATCCGCCGGGCACGAAAGAGGTTACAAGTTATCGTACTGGGTTGGCGTTTGCGCTGTTCTATCTGGTACTGACGCTGGTTGTTTTGTTGAAAATGCGAAAACATACGCTTGCTGAAATGCATGTGACTGCGATGGCGTCTTTTGAAAAAGATGCGATGCAACTGCTTATAACGGCATGGTCTATGCCCCTTTTCGTGGCCATGATTGCGGCGGTTTCAAGTGCTTTTTTGAATGAATGACCTGATATGTTTCTAGCAGTTCATGCTGGTTATCCGGAGTGACTCGACTGGCATGGAGGGGTTCGACTCAAGAGAATACGGCGTCCTCAATCAGTCTTTTCTCAAATAGTGTGACGCAGATGAACCTCTGTCTGCTGTTTATGATTCGGTCTGCTGTGTCAGATGGAATCAGAAAAGCTAAAAAAATGGCAAGGCAGGGTTAACACAGCGGAGCATATCGTTTTGCTAGGCTTGGAGTAGTGGACGATTTGTCGGTTAAGGCGACACGTCACATTTATCCTTGTCCCTGATCCGGGATACTCAATAAGGAGTCATTGTATGACGCTTCATCTCGAACTGGCGCCGTTGATCACTCTGGGCGCCGGCGTGGCCATACTGTTCTTTCCGCGCCTGCTTAACTATATCGTGGCGGCCTATCTGATTGTGCTCGGTGTATTGGGCCTGTTGGGGCAGGGGTTCTGAGTAAGCTGGATGTGCCGTGGGCGTGCAGGCTGGCAACTGATTATTCGAAGCAGGTTGACACAGCCGGCGGTGCGCTGGAAAGACGCGGGGCGTAACCCAGTCGACGGCGATCCTCCATGAACTTACGCATTTGCATTTCTGCATCGTCCATAACATCGCTTGATGGCGGCGCTGTCAGTTCCGGTATGGGCTGCTCGTCTTCGGTGCTCAGCCCCAGGGCATCGTGCCAGAGCGTCCGATAGGCGAGGTACTTGGCGATCAATTGAGGCTGGAGGGAATCAGTTTCAGGTGTACCTGTTTCAGTGTTAAGCAGTTTCCATTGATACGCTCGGGCCAGCAAACTCAGAGCGTATACCTGGCCGTTGAGAGCCGCCTGTCGTGCCCAGTGGATACCGTTTTCCATTGACGCGTCTGTGTCTATATCGGAATTCGACTCTGGGATTGCGACTGTTTCATCTGCATTGTAGATTTTGTCAGCCAGAAACCCTGCCCCCGGCATGGCCGCGTTCAGTTGGCGTTGGGCCAGCACCGTCATGGCGCTTGCTGATCCGACCTGCGCTAGGCGGGTGAGTTGGCCGGCAGACATGCCGTGAAGCTGAAGAATATCGTCCCGCATACCCTTGGTATGTCCGCTCTGGTAGGGAAACCCATTGGCCCGATACCAGTCATTGAGCGCCTGCTCACGGGTGGATACATGATCGCAGGCGGGCTCATTGGAGACGGCAGTTTGTTTGGGTTTCATGACAACTGCACCGGTTACCGATTGGCGGTCAATTGACGACGGCTTCGGCACTACGGTAATGGTTTTGTGGGGGGCTGGCGCCGGCTGCTGCTCCTCATGGAGCAGCAGCCAGAACAGGCTGGCTGCACAGATTAGCAGGCCAGCGAGGATGTAAAAGGGTTTATACCCGTAGACCATCTGAGTTATCCGGTTTTACTTGGAGCCCAAGCGGCAGGCCTGACCGAAGCTGAAATCATCGGCTGCCTGACGCCATTCATCACCGCAGTCCCGATCGAAGGCGCCCCCGAACTCGCTATCATAGAAAGCGCAGGCATCGTGATCCATGCAGTCCTTGGTGTAAAAGCCGGCGCCATTATCACTGCCACATCCTTCGCCGCATCGCCCCATGCAACCGGTATCGAAGCCGGAGTTAGCGGGATTTCCCGGTGCGGATTTGGTTGCCTGGAACCATTGTGACCGGTTTGAATTGCTGCGATCGCCCCACTGGGCTTTAACCCACTGGTCGTTGTTCAGGCAGGTGATACCTTCGTTCTTGCCATCCGCTAACGCGGTGTGGCTGATCAGAATGACAAACAGAGTAATTAGCAGTTTTTTCATCGCACCTTTTCCTTTTGTATTTATTAATTAAGGCTGGGCGTCCTTTGCCAATGGCTTTCCATTTTCGATAGCGAGTCTCTCACAGAGATTGGTATGAACCGACAGGTTTTAAGGTAAAAACAGGTCAAAGTCGCGCCGCAAAAGGCGCGTGGAGCAGGGGGCGAAGTTGGCAGGGGCAGGGTGAGGAGCCCGCAGAATTAAGCGAGCCCGCTAGAAAATGCGCGCCAATGCGCGACGCATCTCTTCGACAAGGCGGTCTCGGGGCAAACCGTTACCGGAGATGGCGTTCTGCATGTGGAAGCGGAACAGGCCGTCGATCATGGGGTAGCCGTAGGTGCTGAGTGCCGGGTCGCTGACCCCTGCCTTGTCCGCGGCCACGTCGACGGCATTGATCAACATGGTTTCGATCTCTTCGACAACCGGTCGGAAGACCGGGTCAAACAGGGCCTGTACCCGGATGTCGTACCAGAGACGGTGAGTGGTGGCATCTTCGATAATGGATGTCGTCAGTGATTCGGCAAATGCGTCAATGATGGCGTCACGACCGGAGGCATGGGCAATCGATGCCTGCAACCGCTCCGAGAACGTGGTCTTGTACGCCCGAACGCAATACAGGATCAGCTGGGTGCGGTCTTCAAAATAATAATGAAGAGACCCAAGCGAGAGGTCCGCTCTGGCCGCAATGTCCCGCAAGCTGGTATTGGCGTATCCCAATTCCTGCAGAACCAGCTGCGCGCTTGTCGCGATCTGGGCTTTTTTCTCCTCCCGTTTAAGCTCCTTGCGCTCTGTGCGGCGTTGGAGCTTTTCGGAAACTGCGCTCGTCATGACTCTGTTTCTCCTGGCTACCGGACGACGCGCGGGGCGCCCGTCCGGCAAAGCCGTGCACCTTATCCCAAAAGGGCGTGATAGAAAATGCGGGGAAGCCGGTGCCATGCAGGTCGATACTGGAACTGCGTGAGCAGGCGGCCGATGTGATGAGAACGCCGGTTAGTGATAAACCAGGGTGGTCGGGGCAGCAGGCTGAACTGCCCGCCCAGCATTGAGCGGGGGAATGGCCGGAACGGTGCTTCAACGACGGTGCGTTCAGCTGCATCGAACATGAAGGTGTTGTGTACCGTGCCGATGCCGCTCTGGGCATCATCCAGCGTGTGACCGGGGAACGCGCCCCAGGGGCAAGCGGTCATCAAAAAGCCCAGCCCCGTCCAGGCGTTGATCGCAATGGTGCCGTAGCGAAGCTCGGCGAGGATTTCCTCGAACCGGTCACGCCCGATCTCGCGGATTGTGGCGGGATGTATCAACACATTGGCACCCAGCGTGCCGTGCAGCTCATTGTTGGCAAACTCGATGGCGTCGAGCAGGTATTGCTCAGCGTTGCTACCCGGCAGTCTTTTAATCGAAAGCGCGGGTGCGAATACCTCGTTGTTACAGAACCAGGGGGCGTCGTCCAGGTCGTTCATCACCACCGCTGGTGCCTTGCCTCTGCTGATACGCGTTGGTTGAGCGGCCTGGCTGGCGAATTGCTCAAGCCGATCCTCGGCTCCCGGGTAATAGGCCGGGCGTGAAGACTGTCCGATGATGCGCTGAACCGCATCCAGCAATGACGCGGACTGGTCCCAGCCATCGGGCATGATCAGGGCCTGGCAGGCGACACAATTGAAACCCGAGTTGTGAAGCTTTTGGGTGGCAATATGCTCGGCCTGGAACTGCACATCGGCCGGTGACCAGGGGCCCGGCACAACAATTGTCGGGCAGACGGCGCCAAGTTCGGACGTGATGCGCTTGTCGATTTTCGGGGTGCCGGCCTCGCGGTTGGCCTGGCCCTCTGCGCCGGTGCCCCAGACGATGGCGTCGTGAGTCGATTCCGCTCCGGTAATATGGATTTCTTCCACGCTCGGGTGATTGGTAAGCCAGGCACCGACGTCTCCACCCCCGGTAACAATGCGCAGGGCGTCCCGCTCTATCAGTGGGCGCAATGCCTGCTCAAGGTGGGGCGTCAGGTAATCGTTGACCGGGTTCATCTTCAATACCACGACCTGGTGTTCAACAAAGAGCTTCTGGAATGCATCCAGTGGTGCGATGGCGGCAATATTCCCGGCCCCCAGCACCAGCGCTACACGCCCGGTACGTTGCTCTGCTGGTTGGTCGTAGCTTTGGGCGGTGTGGTTGGCGAGATTGCTGGCATCGATACCGGGTTTCATCCAGACCTCGGCCGTCACTCCGGAGAGCAGCAGTTGATCCCAAACGGAATGCGGTGTCACTCGTGCAGCGGTCTGGCCATTCGGCAGACTACGCAGCGGTATCTGATCCAGAAAGGTTTTACCGGGCATACCTGAAAGCGTTTCAATCAGGCCGTTGCAGGCGCCCATGAGAGCATAGGGCCCGGATGTCCATTCTTCACCGACCAGTGGTGAATCGGTCGGAAGCTGCTTGGCTTTGGCTGCCGAGTCGACCCATGCCGGCGCTACACCGTCAAGCGCAGTGCGAATGTCCTCCAGAATGCTGATGCGTTCGGCTATGGAAGTGCGGGCCCAGGTATCACGGGCCGACACCAGCGAAGCGACCGCCTGTTCGACAGCGGGGAACGGGTTTTCGTTTGGGGCGTTGCGATCCGTCAGGGCTTCTTCTTGTTTCTGACTGGTCATGTTTTAGCTCCGGTCTAAAGCGTTAAGGTGCCAGACGGCCGCGAATCAGATCCGCTATCCGCTCGGCAATCATGATTGTGGGGGCGTTGGTATTACCGCTTACCAAGGTCGGCATGACGGAGGCATCAACGACGCGTAGCCCGTCAAGCCCATGGACTTTCAACTCGGGATCCACAACCGCCATCTCGTCTGTGCCCATTTTGCAGGTGCCGATGGGGTGATAGATGGTGTCCGCTCGGGACCGGATGTGCTGCTCCCATTCGTTGTCGCTCAAATCACCATGAATACCGAATAGCTCCTTGTACCGGAACGGCTCCATGGCAGGGGCTTCCAGGATCTCGCGGGTTAGCTTCGCGCCCTTGATGGTGACCTCCAGGTCACTGCGTTCAGCCAGGAACTGCGGGTCAATCGCCGGAGCTGCTGTTGGATCACTGCTATGCAGGAATACCCGCCCCCTTGATTTGGGGTGCAGGTTGCAGACATGACAACTGAAGCCATAACCCCAATGCAGTTTTCGGGCATGGTCATCGACGATCGACACAACAAAGTGGAGCTGCAAATCCGGGCGATCCAGTGACGGATCTGATTTCAGGAAGGCCGCACCCTCGGCAAAGGGCGACGACAGCAAGCCGGAGCCATCTCGCCGCCATTCCTTCAATGCCCTGATCATGTTGCCGACGGCTTGCCCACCGAAGCCGAAGTTGTCGGTGTCGCGGGTCTTATAGGCCAGAATAAAGTCCAGATGATCCTGCAGGTTCTGCCCGACGCCGGGGAGCTCATGATGCGTTTCAATACCATGCGGCTTGATGTCTTCCGGGCGCCCCACACCGGATAGCTGAAGCAACTGGGGCGAGCCAAATGCGCCGGCAGCCAGCAGAACCTCACGTTTAGCCGTTACTTGTCCATCCTGACCTTTTTGGCGATACGCAACACCTGTTGCCCGTTTGCCCTCGAAAGTAATGCGGGTTGCATGGGCATCCGTGAGGATCGTCAGGTTGGGGCGCGTGTCCCTGATTGGATGCAGGTATGCGGCAGCGGTAGAGCAGCGCTGACCTTCGCGTTCGCGGCTGTGGAACTGGGTGACCTGGTAGAGCCCGACACCTTCGTTGTCGCCATCGTTGAAGTCATCGGTAGCGGCATGGCCGCATTGTTTGGCAGCCTCAACAAATGCACGTGATATGGGACGGGGAGAGTTCTGATCACTGACATGAAGGGGGCCGTCAGCGCCATGGAATGCGTTTTCGCCATGCTCGTTGTTTTCAGCCTTGCGGAAGTAAGGCAGGACATCATCCCAGCCCCAACCGGTGCAGCCCTGTTTAACCCAGTCATCGTAATCTTCCCGATGGCCGCGCACATAGAGCATGGCGTTTATCAGGCTCGACCCCCCAAGGCCTCTGCCACGGGGTTGATAACCGATGCGACCGCCCAGCCCCGGCTGAGGCTCGGTATTGAATGCCCAGTTATTGATCTTGCCATGGCCAGGCATCATCGCCACCACGCCGGCCGGCGTCCGGATCAGCATATGGTCTTTGTTGCTGCCCGCTTCGAGCAGGCAAACCGTCACATCCGAATCTTCGCTTAGTCGGGATGCCAGAACAGCCCCGGCGGAGCCACCGCCCACAATTACGTAGTCAAAGGTCATGACCTCTCCCTCTTTTGTTGTTGGATAAGGACAGGCACGCGCCGGATTCAGTCTTGAAGTTTCGACGCGCATGACAAGAGTAGATCACTTGTTTTGGTCATTTGTCCAAATTTTTTGTTGCCCTCGGTTTTGTTGGCGAAAGAGGGCTTTGACAGTAGCTTGCTGGAAGCTGTCAGGTGTTGATCCTGAAATTTATTTCCCTGCTATTTGGTAGCAATTTCAGGGCATTATGTTGTGACTTGCAGAGTGTAATTTGCCCAGTTCCGTAGAAGCGGCCTACCTTTCAATTAATCAAAAGGAGACCGCTAATGGAAAAGCTCGCGCAAAGGCTTGGTTTGAGGACAGACCCGACCATATTTTTCGTTTCCGCCGGCATTATGGTCATCTTTCTGGCGGCGCTATTGCTGGCACCTGAAGCAATAGGCGAAGCCTTCGGCGCCGGGCGAGCATGGATCGTCACCAACCTGGGCTGGTTTTTCATCTTCGGCGTAACCAGTTGGGTGGTGTTTTTGCTCTGGGTGGCGTTCAGTCGTTACGGTGCAATCCGTCTTGGCGGTAACGATGCAAAGCCGGACTATGGCAATGCGTCATGGTTCACCATGCTGTTTGCAGGCGGCATTGGCACCGTGCTGATGTTCTGGGGCGTGGCTGAACCTATTTCGCACTTCTCCACGCCACCGCGGCCCGATGTCGCGGCGTTCACCGTGGAAGCGGCTGACGATGCCATGGGATTCGCGATTTATCATCTGGGGCTTCATACCTGGGCGATCTTTACGTTACCGGGGCTGGCGTTCGCTTACTTTATCTATCGCTATAACCTGCCGATGCGTTTCAGCTCGGTCTTCTATTCGCTGATCGGCGACCGGATTTACGGCCCTGTCGGCAAAACACTCGATATTTTTGCTGTGCTCGGCACCTTGTTTGGTGTCGCCGTGTCCGTCGGGCTGGGGACTCAGCAGATCAATGCCGGGCTTTCCGAGTTGTTCGGTGTGCCGGAGACGGTCACAACCAAGGTGCTCATTATTACGGCACTCACGACTGTCGCCGTGTGTTCTATCGTGGCGGGGCTTGATAAGGGCGTGAAGCTGCTATCCAACATCAACATTGCCATGGCGATCGGGCTCATGCTCTTCGTGTTGATAGCGGGATCAACCGTCTTCCTGTTGCGCGCTATTGTTGAGACCTTCGGGCTTTATATTTCCAATATATTGCCGTTGGCGTTCTGGAACGATGCACTGGCGGAGTATACACACGAGCAGGGCGGCTGGGGCTGGCAGGGTAACTGGACGGTGTTCTACTGGGCCTGGACCGTGACCTGGTCTCCGTTCGTCGGAATCTTTGTGGCACGAATTTCACGGGGTCGCACCATTCGCGAATTCGTACTCGGGGTTCTGTTTGCCCCGTCTATTTTTACGCTCGTCTGGTTCGCTATCTACGGCTGGTCAGCAATGGAAATTGACGGTATCGGAGCGGATGCCCGCGCTGCTCTTGGCGCGCAGGCGGGGTCACTGTCAGCGGCGGTGGAAGAGAGCATTCCGCTGGCCATGTTCGCGTTTTTTGATCACTTCCCGGCGGCCACACTGATCAAGGGACTGGCGGTGGTGATCGTGGCAATTTTCTTCGCGACGTCCTCGGACTCAGCCTCGCTTGTGGTCGATATGTTGTGCACGGGCACCGCTGATCCGGGCCCCTGGCATCAGCGGGTATTCTGGGGCGTTTCGGAAGGCGTGCTGGCGGCCATGCTTATCGTGCTTGCAGGTGACGCGGGGCTCACTGCGCTGCAGCAGGTCATCACGGTAGTTGGCTTGCCGATGTTTATATTGGTGTTTGCGATGATGTTCGCGCTATACCGAGGCTTAACACAAGAGAACCTCACCGAAGTAAAAGTTGGCCAACCACCCAGACTGGAGGAGTTGTAGTTCAGGCGTGCGTGGTCAACGGTAGAGCCATCGAAAGCAGATCTGTTGCGGTTGTCGGGGCGTAATTAGCAGTTAAAATGCAAGCTGCTAAACTGCCCTTGTACGTAGTTTCCGTAAACATGATGTGGTCGCGTTATGACACTGTCGTCTTTCCCTGTATTGCTTGTTTCCGTGATGGTGTTAGTTATGGCTAGGGCTGTTGACGCCCGGGGCGAGGAGCCTGTTAACGCCTGGACGCCGGAAAGTCTGACTTATTATGCTGAAGATTATGCGCCGGCAAACTATCTCGAAAACGGGGAAGTGACGGGGCTGACGGTGGATAGCCTGCGTCTGATGTGGAAGCAGATGGGCGTGGCAGAGCAGCGTATCAACATAGTGCCTTGGGCGAGGGGCTATCGTGAGGTGCTCCAGCAACCGGGATCCGTGCTTTTCACCATGTCTCGCACGCCGGAGCGGAAATCACTGTTCAAATGGATCGGGCCGATTTTTGTTGCCCATCACGTGCTCATCGCGCGGCGTGATTTTGACAGGACGATCACATCACTGGCCGATGCCTCTGATTTGGATGTGGCCGTGGTAATAAATGATGTCACCCACCAGGAATTGTTGGCATCAAAACATCCCGAGGCGCATATCAGTTCGGTGACGACAAGAAAGCAGTTGCTGGAAATGCTCTCTCGGAAGCGCGTGGATTTGATATTGATGTCGCTCTCAGGGTTTCAGCAGGTTGTTGAAAGGGAGCAATACTCAACCGGTGACTTTCACGTGGTGGTAAGGGTCAGTTCAGAAGGAAACTTCATCGCTTTTCATAAAGAGACCCCCGACGCCTTGATCCAGCGCTTCCAGTCAGCATTAGAACAAACGCGCGATCAGCGTCAGGCGCTCCTGAGCAAGTACAACATATCCGAGTCGGCTTACGCTGTTCAGTAGGCTGTAAGGCGCAAGCCCGTTGCTGCTTTAATCGCTCGACACCCTCCAGTCAATCGAACGTCTGTCATCGTGACCGCCTCCGGCATTAAACCCGAGGCCTAGACAATAGATGATCCGTCGGATTTGGCTGTTGCTGCGAATGGCGATGCTGTCGCTGTGTGGAGTGAGAGTGGTGATCTCTATGCGAACCGCTATACGGTAGCTACTAAGAGCTGGGGAACGCCCGTGTCGCTCGAAAACCTAAGTACGAGTGTCTACGAGGGGCAAGCGGCCATCGATGCAAGCGGAAACATTTTGGTGGTGTGGGGTCAGAGATTCAACTCTGTGAATCGCGTCTATGCCAATCGCTACTCCGCAGCTAAGGAAATGTGGAGCGGCGAGATCTTGCTAGATGAGGCTGATTTTTTTGCCGACAACCCGGATGTGGCTATTGATCCCAGTGGGAATGCCCTGGTGGTATGGTTCCAGGCGAATGCTCCAACGGTCGTGAGCGTTTTCGCGAAACGTTATACCATCGCTGATGACAGTTGGAGTGGTGCCGTTGAAATTGAAACCAGCAGTGTTGATGCCTTTCTTCCGCAAGTAGCCATGGATGCGAATGGTAACGCGTTAGCAGTGTGGAGTGAGGAAGATGGTTCGGGTAACACTACCATTCACGCAAATCGCTATGCTTCCGCCAGCGCAAGCTGGGGCTCTGATATCCTGATTCAATCGGACAGCGAATCAGGCGAGAATCCGAGATTGGCTGTTGGTGCTAATGGCGAGGCTATGGCTGTTTGGCAACAGTATGGTTCTTCTCGCGGTATCTCCGCTAACCACTTCGATTGATACTTGCTCGTCATCCCCCGGCCAGGCGTTCGGGGGATGATGAATGACGTAAGTAAAACCGCGACTTATCTCCCCTCCCCATACCGATTCTGTTCTGTTTTTTCGGCATATCGGGCTCTGCTGCCAGCACCCAATTGCTGACCTGAGTGAAAACTTAAAGAGCTGCCGTGCCCTGAAATGGCTCCCCAGCCAATATATGCAAACTCATTTACTGTTTGTGGTCTTGGATATATTTCGACACGCAAAATAACAAGTATTTATTAGCTTCCTGATATAAGTGGGCTGCATACTCGTTCCAGTTTAAAGCGCGGAAAGGCTCATTATTATTGAGTCGGACGGCACCGGTTACAAGCTCTCATTAAATGGATAAGGAATAATTAAATGCAAAAGTGTTATATTTTTGCCTCTGCCGTCTTACTGTCTTTTCCCGTTATTACAACTGCAGATGAAACGATTGCGGACGATCTGATCGTGCAGGCGAGCCTCTGTGCGGGTGAGGGTTGCGTCGCGGATATCGAATTCGATTTTGATACCCTGCGTCTTCAATCACCGACGCCTCAAATTGAATTTCAAGACACCAGTGGCTCCGCAAGCTTCCCGGGTGACGACTGGAGCGTTGGTATTACTGATGGTGGTTCCGCAACACCTACGACTTTCTTCATCAAAAACCTGACCCACAACCTCGACGCTTTGGTGATCTCCGCAGACGGGGATGTTGCTTTGGGGGCCGGCGCTGCAATCGTTGCCGAAGCGGTTTCTGTGGGTGATTTGGGCAGCGAGCGCAGGGTGACTCACGTAGCTGATGGGGTCGATGATAGTGATGCGGTGAGTTTGGCCCAGTTCAATGCATTTAAGACGACCGCTACAACTTCCGTTTCAGGTGATGTGGAGGCGCTGGATACTCGCCTTTCCGGACTGGAAACTCGGCTATCGGATCTCGTAACGCGCCTTGAGGCCGTTGCGACCCAAGCCAATTGATTTCAGCCGTTCAGTCAGGAATCCAGCTAATGAGAATTTTTCAGTTTGGCGTATTTGCGCTATGTACCTTGGTATCACTGCCTTCTTACGCCGATCAGGTGAAAACCGATGACCTGATCGTGCAAGGCAATCTTTGTGTAGGCGTTGATTGTGTTAGCGGTGAAGTTTTCTCTTCGGGAGCGCTGAAGCTCAAAGAAAATAATTTGCGTATTCGCTGGTATGACACCTCGGCCGCTGCTGGTGCAACCGTGCGTAAAGTATTGCCCAATGGGTACTTTGACGGTGGAGTCGGTCAGTCGTGGCGAATGGAGGCTAATCAATCTGCGAATGGCGGATTAAATGCTTTCTATATCAATCAGCAAAGCATTAACAGCTACACGGTATTAAGTGATGGCACAGCCCCGGACTACGACTGCCCAGCTGCTCCCAATACTGTTGTGGGAACCATTCCCGAAGGGTCGCCTATAGAAAACAATTTACAGAACTGCTTGCCAGTCCGGCAGTTCTTGCAGGTAGACAGTGTTGTGCTTGGTGGCACTACTGGAAGCGGCGTTGCCTTGGGGGCCGGGGCAGAATTTGCGGATGGTCAAGTGAGTCTTGGAAGCGCCGAACTACGCCGTCGCCTGGTTCATGTGGCGGCTGCAATTGCTGACTCCGATGTGCTCACCAAGTCGCAGTTGGATATTGGTCTGTTTCAGGAACAAAGCAGACTTATGGATGAGCTCGAGGCATTACTGGACTCAGCTGAAGCTGAAATTGCGGTTCTGGAAGCGGCGGTTCTTTCCGATACAGCAAGCAACCGCTCAGGAAGGAAAGGTGGGATTGGTGGAATGGATTGGTTCGTATTGCTTCTCCCGCTGCTCGCGTTGGGTCTGAGGTTTCGAAAGCAAAAATGAACGCCACGGGCATGTGGCTGAAGGTATCTATGCTTACCTGAAGCTCATGCCGTCACCGATTAGTGGGATCTATTCTCTATCAGGATTCATTCGGCCCCTATTTTGCGGGGGGCCTTCCAGCCCTGCAGCCAACGTAACTAGCAGCTCTCCGCCGACTCCCCAACATACCGATCCCGCCCTGCAGCTATTCCAAACCCCAGTGCCGCTATGCCAATAGCCCCCAAAAATATGCCGGCGACCTGCCAGTCGTCGAATGCATCGTGCAGCAAGCCCAGCGCCAATGGGCCGATTGCGGCCATGGTGTAACCGACGCCCTGCGCCATGCCGGATAAACGTGCGGCCATATCCGCATCGCGGGCCCTGACTGCCAGTAAGGTAAGCGCCATGCTGAAAGTGCCGCCCTGGCCGAGCCCCAATATAACGGCCCAGAACCACACGCCGCTGATGGGGGCATAAATACAACCGGCTATACCGCTGACGGTCAATATAACGGCAAGCGCCAACATCGCACGTTGATCTCGCATGTGGCTGCTGATCCAGGGGAAAGCAATGGCAGTTGAAATCTGGGTCAGTATGGACACGGAAAGCCCCAGTCCGGCGTCGACGGGTGACAATCCTCGGTCCTGTAAAATCGTTGGCAGCCAGCCAAAAACCGAGTAGGCGAGGGATGACTGTAACCCCATATAGAGCGTGACCTGCCAGGCCAGGCGATCGCGGAACAGTGACCGTTCGGGTTTGATGTGGGTTTTGGGCACGTGCTTGCCATCGAGTTGACACCACCAGATGACTGCGGCGATCACCGCCGGCACCATCCATATCGCCAATGCGGCCTGCCAGTCATTGCCAAAGGCGATGCGCATTGGCTCGGTCGCGCCGGCAGCGGCGGAGGCTCCCAGGCAGAGTACGGCGGTGTAAACACCGGTTAGCAGGCTGGCCGAGCGGGAGAAATCGCGTTTGACAATACCCGGCAGCAAGACCCCCATCACGCCGATACAGCCACCGGCGATAACCGTGCCGATGAACAAACCTGTGATGCCGGCATACGGGCGCACAAGCAGAGCCAGCGCAAGCACGATCACGGCCGCCAGTACGGTTCTGTCCACGCCAAGACGTCTTGCCGCCAAAGGCGCTACGGGTGCAAGCAGCCCCAGAAACAGCACGGGCAAGGTCGTCAGAATACCTTGCCCGGAGGATGACAATGACAGGCTGTCGCCGATTTGGGAGAGCACTGGCGAAACGCTGGTTAACGCGGGTCGCAGGTTCAGTGCAACGAGCATCAGACCGAGCAATGTCAGTGCGACCGAAGGCGCTCGGGATGTCGGGGCAACATGAGGCATGAAGGTCGATTCCTGTTGATAACAATGGTGACTGGCGGGCAGCTTTCCGTAAACGCCATGATTTTGCATTGCCGTGAACTGGCGGGTTGGACAATATCAGATCAAGCCGTTGCGATGTCAGGCGTTCTGTTGACGCAGATACTCCGAAGGCGTCATCCCCGTTGCTTTTCGAAAGGCCCGGGTGAAATTGGCCGAATCCTGGTAATCCAGCCGATAGGCCGTTTCAGTCACGCTAAACCGGTCATTCACCAGATAGTGTTTGGCTCGCGTCATGCGTGCGGTTTGCACCAGGTCGCGAAAACTGGCGCTCTCATTTTGCAGTCGTCGGTGCAATGTGCGAGATGACATGCCGAGCTGAGCGGCGATGGCCTCCTGATTACGCATCGGGGCAGAGTCTTGGGTTAGCAGTTCGAGCAATCGTCCTGCCAGACTTCTCTGGTTGTTAAGCGACTTGAGCTCTCGCTCGCACTGTTCGATGGCCCGCTCGTGAGCGCTCTGGTCTGCAAGCGCAAATGGCACCTCGAGCTGTGTTTCGGGGATCGAAAAAAAGGCATCTGGCTGATCGAACACAATGTCATGGATGGCCGGGCTGAGGCGCGCTCTCAGCTCTTTCTGCTCAGAGCATGTCAGGGCCGCTTCCAGCTTCAGATCACCCATCAGAAAACGCCCCATTACGTCGAAGCTGGCCAGCAAGGTATGCAGTATAAATTGTTCAGTGCGTGACGAGATGCCGGGTGCCGGGATGATCTGGAGTTGGGCGCAACTCCCGGTGCGATTGAGGTCCAGTGTTACCAGTGAGGTGATAAGCGGGAAGTAGCGAATGGCGACTTCTATGGCTTTGCCTGCATTGGCAGTGGTCAGGCCCGCATAACCGGCGGCACCGTGCGCGCTGATATTAAGATGATGGCCCAGCAGGACACCCGGCAGTTTTTCACGGGTTTGTTGCTCCACATTCAGCAGGAACCGGTCAAGGGCATCATGATGAACATACCGACCCGGGCTCTGAAGTGCTTCAGTGCTCAGCCCGGTGCCGTCGAGCAGATGATCAACGGGGTCGCCGGCTTGGGCGAGCAATTTGCACAGGCTGTGGATGTAGCGCGCAGCCGTTGAGGCCTGCACTTGCGGGGTGTCCATCGCCGGGCCTTTATTGTTTTGTTTGTTTGAATCAGTGTCTGAAAATGACAGCAATCTGTCAATTGGCAACCTGCAGGCCCTAACGCATTCGCTCAAAGTGGGCCTGTCAAAAACGACATTTACTGACAGAGGTGATGTATGTTTTCCAGGCTGCCTTCGCGAGTCATGATTACTTTGAAAAAGGCGCTGTTCCTGCTGGTGTTTGCAGTGGCTTTGCTGCCATACAACGCCTGGCAGAGCATGCAGTCTTCGGGGCACTGGGACCTGTATGCCTGGTGGCCGCTGTTTGTAATTTTCGGCATTTTGCCGATTGTTGATCACCTGGTCGGAACCGATGCATCTAACCCGTCCGAATCCGAGGTGAAGCTGCTGTCGGGGCAGCGCTGGTATGCATTCCTGACGCTGATGGCGGTCCCGGCGCAACTCGCCGTGCTTGCGTTTGGCGCCTGGGTGTTTGCCAATACGGCTCAGTTTTCACTGGCAGGGCAGGTCGGCTGGATCCTCTCTTGCGGTATTGTCAGTGCCATCCTCTCGATCAATGTCGGGCATGAACTGATTCATCGCCGCAGTCGACTTGAGCGGTCGGCCGGAGGTTTGTTATACGCCTCGGTTTGCTACGCCGGTTTCAAGGTAGAGCATGTGCGAGGTCATCATGTCACGGTCTCCACGCCGGAAGATGCCTCGTCGTCCCGTTACGGGCAGAGCCTTTACCACTTTTTGCCACGGGCTTATCTCCACAACGTGCGCAATGCCTGGAAGCTGGAAGCCGTGCGCCTGTCCCGTCTGGGCCTGCCGGCCCTGCACTGGCGTAATGAACTGATCTGGTGGAATGCCGTGAGTGTTGGATTTGCTTTGACGGCCTTCGAAATGTTTGGTTGGGCCGGGCTGGCTTTTTATCTGGGCGTTAGTTGGATGAGCTTCACCACGCTGGAGATTATCAACTACGTGGAGCACTACGGTTTACACCGCCGCAAACTCGCGAACGGACGGTACGAACGCACCACGCCAGCACACTCCTGGAACAGCAACTATCTGGTCACCAATATGGGGCTGTTTCACTTGCAGCGGCATTCGGATCACCACGCCTTCCCGAGCCGGCGTTATCAGGTGTTGCGTCATTACGATGGTGCACCTCAGTTGCCGACGGGATACGCCGGTATGTATGTGCTGGCGCTCATTCCACCACTTTGGTTTCGAGTGATGAACCCGCGAGTGCGAGCTTATTATGAGGGCGAAGAGTGGCAGTTGTCGGCCAAGGATTTCGAGCAATCGGTTCAGGCCGGTGACGGTTCTGCGCGGGCGGCATAAACACGTCGGGTCTGGTGGCCGGCGATTTCGTATTGTCTGCTCTTCAGCCCAGTCCTGTGCGGCAACGAACATACGGTTGCGTTGCCGCCAATATCGGTGGGACAGGAAGAGCGTCGTTGCTTGCCGAAATCTCAGCACGCCATCTCGGGTTCGGGCGCGACCTGAAAGGCTGCTTGTAGCGCTGTCACCAGCTCTCCCACCTGACGTTCCGCATCCGCGACGGATGCGGCGAGTAGCTCACCTCCTGCTTCCTGATCTTCCACGGCAATCTGATGGACATTGGTGATGCCGATAAATTCGAGCACAGTCGTCAAGCCGGGTTCAAGGTGATTCATGTGGGCCAATGCCTGGCCCGGGCCAAAACCAGCTCCTCCCCGGGAGGAAAGGATAATCGCGTGGCGCGGCCGGTCTGCAAGCAGCGGAGTGAAAGGAGCCTCCGGTGTGGTGGGATCGTAGTCCACTGTACGGCCCATGCGCACCACCAGGTCGACCCAGGCTTTTAGCGCTGCGGGCATGCCGAAGTTATACAGCGGCGCGCCAATCACCAGAATGTCCGCGACGATGAGTTCGTCAATCAATTGGTCGCTTTCGGCCAGGATCTTCGTCATCCAGGGTTCCTGATTTTCCGAAGATGTGAATGCGGATTGAATCCAGTCCCGGGTAATGAACGATGGTGGATTTAAGCCCACATCCCGTTTGGTAAGGGTATCTTTTGGATGCCGTTTTTGCCACTCGCTAACGAATAGATGGGTAAGTTTGCGGCTGTGGGACCCGTGTTCATCTGTACCGGCAAAGCCCGGGCGTGCGCTGGCATCGATTTGCAGGATATGAGGCATCTTATCTCTCCTTAATATATGAGTTGAATTCATCTGTAATTGACAGCAAACTCAGCTTATCGCCGCGCTTAATTGAGCGGCAAATGATCATTTCTTTCACTTATAGATGAGACAATTTCAGTTATGAGTGCTCGTCGCTTACCTTCTTTGTCTGCCCTGCGGGCTTTCGAAGCTGCTGCCCGCCATGAGAGCGCCAAACACGCTGCGCAAGAGCTTTCTGTGACCGCCACCGCCATCAGTCACCAGATCCGGAGTCTGGAAGAGGCGTTGGGAGTGTCGCTGTTTGTGCGCAAACCACGCCAGCTTGAATTGACGCCTCAGGGGCGAGAGTTGCAACAAGTGCTGGAAATGTCGTTCGATAACATCAGCAACGTTGTTGATCGCTTGAAAACGACGCCAACGCGCCAGTCAGTTACGCTCTCCACGACACCAGCAGTCGCCGTTCGGTGGTTGCTTTCCTGGGTGTGTATGTTGAGGGACTCGCATCCGGGCATTGACCTGCGCTTCCATGCTTCTCATGAGGTGGCGGCACTGGATGGGGTGACGGCAGATCTTGCGATTCGCTATGGCGATGGGAGCTGGCCGGGGGTGGTGGCAGAGAAACTGTTTGATAACACGTTCGTTCCAGCCTGCAGCCCTCACCTGGAGCTGCACAATGTGGCAGACCTGCCGAAACACTCACTGATTCACTTCCGCCCCCAGGTAGCGTCGGTGTCGCCCGTGGATTGGACCGGCTGGCAAAAGCAGGCGCAGGTGCCGGGGCTGGATGTGAGTGCCGGACTCATCTTCTCCGATGAGACCCACGCCATCTCCGCTGCTATTGGTGGTCAGGGCGTGGCGTTAATGAGCCGACAGTTGATTGAGGATGAGTTGGCAGAAGGGCGGCTGGTACAGCCTTTCGGTCCAGAGCTTGAAGGTAAGCCGTTTTATCTGGTTTATCCGGAAAACCGGCAGCTGGATCCAACGATTCTCGCCATTCGTGACTGGGTATTGAACGTTCCGGGCGGGCTTTGCTCGCTGCCACACTAACCTTGTAGGCATGGATCGGGATGTCTAAAGAAATCTGTTCGGCTTCCTGCGTAGACTTTCTGCTAAAGTTTTTAATACAGGCTCTTCTGCGCAGTGTAGGAAAGCAGGCCGACTCCGAAGCACTTTACGGGTAAAACTGACGTATGCCTGTCGATCTTGAAGCACTATTTCCCAAACTATTGAACCTTGTTCTCGATCTTATCGTCGTTGTGGATGAGGCCGGGAACGTCGCTTTTATCAGTGACGCGTGCGAGGGCATGCTGGGCTACACTCCGGAAGAGTTAGTTGGCACCCAGTTGATGGACCTTGTTTATCCAGAAGATCTGGAGCGCACGCTGGAGGCTGCCAAGGCAGTTATGAGCGGCAACTCCCATATCGATTTCGAAAACCGTTATCTGCACAAAGAAGGCAAGATCGTCCATGTCTTGTGGTCGGCCCGCTGGTCAGCGGAAAACAAAGTCCGTATCGCAGTGGCGCGGGATGTGACAAAGCTGCGGCAGGCGGATCAAATGCGGGACGCTCTGTACCGTATTTCTCAGGCAGCGCATGTGACTGAAAGCCTGCGGTCACTGTGTCAGGAAGTTCACCAGGTCGTCGGTGAACTGCTGTCGACAGATGATCTTTATGTGACGTTCTACGACTTTGCCAATGACGCGCTGTCGTATCCTTACGCCCCAAAAGACCGGGTGTTTGCATGGATGGAAGGGCCGCTGCAGGCAGGCACAGCGATTGCTGAAGTGATCGGATCGGGCCGGTCTTTGCTGGCCACTCGTGATGTGTTGCGCCCCGGTCAGGGTGGAGCAGTGGTGCAACGACCTGAAGAGGCTAACTGGTTGGGCGTACCTCTGGTGTCGGGCGGTCGTTGCCTGGGCGCGGTGGTTATCGAGAGCCAGTCGGCAGCTGAGCATTACACTGAAGAGGATCGGGACCTGCTGGATTTTGTGGCGACCCAGATTTCAACAGTCATCGAACGTAAAAAGGCAGAAGAAGACCTGCGGTTTATTGCTCATCATGATGCGCTCACCGGGCTAACCAATCGCCCGTTATTCTACGACCGGTTGGAAACAGCGCTCCGCGTGGCTCAGCGAGACGAGGGGCAGGTGGCGCTTCTGTATCTGGATCTCAATGGTTTCAAGCGAATAAACGATACCTGCGGTCACGAGGCAGGTGATCGCATATTGTGTGAGGTCTCGCGTCGGCTTGAACAGTGCACGCGGGCATCCGATACCGTGGCCCGGATGGGGGGCGACGAATTTACGATACTGCTGACAGGCATTAACGACCCGGAATCAGTCGCCACAACAGTACAGAAAATTCGCGATGTGATGGCCACCCCTATAGAGTTCAATGGGCACAGCTTTTCGGCAGTGTTTAGCATTGGCACCGCGCTTTATCCCGATGACGGCACTGACGCCGAGTGCCTGTTACGCAGTGCCGATGCCGCTATGTATGGGATGAAGCGAGAGATAAAGGGAAGCGCCGACTAAGCGCATCGTGGACGTGACTATCGTCAGATCGCGACGGTTATATTGTCCACATTATATGTTTCCGCCGTTATTTCATTTTTCTTGCGCCTCACTCCACCGCTTTGATTCGCTATTCATCAGGTTGTATCCAAAATCGTTGGTCCTCCGATACCAGAGGGGCCGCTAAAAACCATTTATGGCTCCGGTATAAATAATAACAATTATCATTTAGAATGCGGTTTGCAGTCCCATGCTTTTGTGGGTTGCGCCACACGTCTTAAATGATAAGGAACAGAATAAAGATGACTGCTGTACCGAAGCTGCGAATTCTCTGGTTAGCGCCCTTCATGTCTGGATTTTTGCCCTCCACCGCCTTTTCCGAAACTGGCACCTCTGCAACCAATCTGGCACCGATTGTGGTATCTGCCACACGAAATAAAAGTGTTGAGGGTGAAACACCGCAGAAGGTGAAGATCATCACCCGCGAGGATATTGAACAGCAACTGGCGATCACCAGCGATCCCGGCCAGGTGCTGAGCAATCTGATCCCTTCGTACTCACCCAGTCGGCAAAAAATGTCCAACGCCGGCGAGACGCTGCGCGGACGTACCGCCCAGTTCCTGATTGATGGCGTACCCCAGTCGAATCCCCTAAGGGACAGTGCCCGTTCCAGTTACACAATTGATTTGAGCATGGTTGAGCGAATTGAGGTTATCTACGGCGCCAGTGCTGAGCATGGTCTGGGCGCGACTGGAGGGATCATCAACTTCGTCACGAAGCGGCCTGGCACCGACACATTGAACCAGCATGCCGAAGTTCAGATGACAACTGACGACGACGTTCAGTCAGATGGCCTTGGCTACAAGGCGAACTATCGACTCAGCGGACAAAAGGGGAAGTGGGATTATCTCGCCGGCGCCACTATTCAGGAACGCGGTGTCTACTATGACGGGAATGATGAGCTGGTCGGGATTGCCTATCCGGGTGAGATTCAAAACTCGACCAGTTATGACGTATTGGCGAAGCTGGGCTACTGGATTGATGACGAACAGAATGTTGAGTTCTTTGTGAATCACTTCGAGCTTGAAGGAAACGGGGATTACATCCCGGTTGTGGGTGACCGGGATGCAGGTATTCCGACGACGGCGGAGAAAGGCACGCCAGTTGGCGATCCCGGATACAACGAAGTCACTACTGCTCGTCTGTCGTATAGCCATGGGGACTGGTATGGCAATCAACTCGATGCCCAGCTATACAGCCAGACGTTCCGCGCGCAGTTTGCAACAACACCTTTCTTTCCCTATTTGGACGGCAATAACGATACGCAGTATGACCAGACGCGTAATAAGTCAGACAAGATCGGGGGCAAGTTTACGCTTGTAAGGGATGGTATGTTCGATGACCACCTGACTCTTACAACCGGCCTTGATGTGCTTCAGGATGAAACCGAACAAGTGCTGGTCCACACCGGGCGCACTTATGTGCCTGAATCGCAATTTCGCAATCTGGCGTTGTTTCTTCAGGGTGATCTGGCCATTACCGATAACCTGACGTTCCATGGTGGTGCGCGTCATGAGTATGCCAAGCTAAACGTCGACACCTATCAAACGATTGATCGAAGCAATGTTACGCAAGACGGCGTGACAGTTAATGGTGGTAGTCCGGATTTTGAGGAGACCCTGTTCAATGCCGGGCTGGTATATGACGTAACGGACTGGGCGCAGGTTTACGGCAACTACTCTGAAGGTTTCGGTATGCCGGACGTCGGCCGGGTCCTGCGCGGAATCGACACCCCGGGCCAGGACGTCGATACGCTTCTCACGCTCGAACCCATCGTGACGGATAACCGTGAGATCGGCACTCGGTTCAATTGGGATCGATACAAGCTGGAGATCAGCTATTACGAGTCATACTCCGATCTTGGTGAACGGTTGAGTGAGGTTAACGGGGTCTGGGTAGGAAACCGTGAAAAAACTGAGATCAAGGGCGTTGAGATCAGTGGTGAAGCGCGAGTGAGCGACGCTCACAACCTGACACTGAGTTACACCCATGCCGAAGGTGAATCCGATACCGATGGAGACGGTTCCGTTGATACTGATCTGACGGGCCTTAATATTGCTCCAGATACCATTCGGGCGGGCTGGAGCAGCGCCTGGACAAGTCGTTTGAGCACTCGTTTGCAGCTGTTCCACTACCTTGATCGCAGCACTGATGATCCCGAACTGGAGTTCGATGGCTACACGCTGGTGGACGCATCCATGGCATACCGGTTGCCTAAAGGGCGTGTGAGTCTGGGGATTGAGAACCTGACTGATAAAGACTACATCACGTATTACTCACAGGCTGCGCGGGTAAGTGATGAATACTACTTCACAGGCAGAGGGCGAACAGTGACGCTTGGGTATGCTGTCGATTTTTAAGTGGAGTTGAGAACCGGACGCGCCGCCGATCGAGCTTACATGATCGGCGGCGCGTCGGTTTTGGAGTCTCAACGCCTCAGGCGATGCAATTGATAGACAAAATAGGGTGCGCCGATACAGGCCACAAAGACACCCGCAGGCAAATCTCTCGGGGCAAACCCGATCCTACCGATGATGTCGGCAAGCAGTAGCATCAGAGCGCCCACCATAGCGGCTATAAGTATTAATCCAGCAGATCCTGACCGGCTCAGGTTACGGGCCATATGAGGGGCAACAAGTCCTATAAAGCTCAGGCCACCGGCGAACGCGACAGCTGAACCGGCAAGTGCGACCGCTGCTAACAGTAAAACCAGCCGATTTAGATTCAGGGCGCTTCCAAGACTGGTGGCCATGTCGTCACCCATAGCCATAATGTCCAGATGGCGTGCACGGCTTAGCGCCAACGGAAGAAAAACTGCCACCCACGGCAGCAATCCCAGTACGTCGCCCCATTGCGCAGCATAGAGGCTGCCGGTTAGCCAGAGGTACGCATTCATCGCTGTAGTGTCTGGGCTCGTAACGATCATTAGCGTAATGAGCGCGCCCATAGCCGATGCGATGCCTATACCCACGAGTATAAGTTGCCCGGGAGTGGCATGCTTTATCCATGCCACCGTCAGAATGGTCAGCGCCACCGCGAAGGCGCCGGCAATGGCAACGACGGGTATTAAGGGGCTGCCTTGAGCGGCACCGCCTATCGTAAGCAGGAACACGGCGGCCGCCGATGCGCCACTGGTAATGCCGATGACGTCCGGTGATGCAAGCGGATTGCGCACCAGTCCCTGCAAAACTAGACCGGCCACGCCAAGTGCGGCGCCAACCAGAATAGCCAACAAAACCCTTGGTAGCCGGATTTCGCGGACGATCAGCGCAATGTCACTTTCATGTGGTGATACCAGAGCCTGAAATACGTTTGCCGGCGAGGTTGAATGACTGCCAAGGCACAGAGAAACAAATGCGCTGCCAAGAAGGGCTGTACCGAGTGCAGCTACGACAAACAGGGTATGCCGTGATAAACGAAGAGTCAGTCGTTCACTCCGGGTTCTTAACACGATCACGGTGTTGCTCATAACGACTGGCTCCTGCGGCTGGCCAGATAGAGGAACAGCGGGGCTCCCAGCAGGGCAGTCATAACACCTACAGGTACTTCCTGTGGAGGGATAACAAACCGTGCGGCGGTGTCAGCAATCAGCAAAAGAGAGGCCCCAAGCAACGTGCATCCGGGGAGTAACCATCGGTGGTCCCGGCCAAATACGCCACGGGTGATATGGGGCACGATTAGTCCGATAAAGCCAATCATTCCGGCGAGAGCGACTGATGCACCCGACAGCACTATCACGACGAGACCGGCGGTAAGCCTGACGAGTCCCGTACGTTGACCAAGCGCCCGAACCACTTCATCGTCGAGTGACAGGACATTGAGTTGGCGGGTGAGGAATACACAGATCACAGAAGCGCCAGCGAACAGCGGCAGCATTGGCCAGAGCATATCGAGCCCCCGTCCGGAAACAGAACCGGCCAGCCAGAAAACCAGACTTCCGAACCGCTCCTGATTGACCACCAGTAAACCTTGCGCGAACGAGACAAACAGGGCTGATACCGCAACACCTGCGAGTACTGTGCGCAGCGGCGAGCTGCCGGCCCCTGGCTCCCGTCCGAGGAAGTAGACAATGCTGCCTGCAGTTGCCGCTCCCATAAAGGCCGCCCAAATAAGTGACGCCGGTACGTTATCGGTAAAGAAGGCTGCACTGATCACCACGAACAGCATGGCACCTGCGTTGATACCCAATATGCCGGGAGATGCCAGTGCGTTCCGGGTCAGTGACTGCATCAGCGCGCCGGAGACGGCCAGGCTGGCGCCTACCAATACCGCCACGATCGCGCGTGGCAATCTTTCGGTCACAATAATGAGGTGGCTGGTGGAGGCGGGGTCATAGGCTAACAGCGCGCGCATCAGTGTAGAGAACGATGTTGCAAACTGCCCAAAAGCGAGACTGCCGGCGAAGCTCATCACGACCAGCAGTAATGCTATCGCCAGACCTGCAAGCTTGCCTGATGTTGACGTCAGCATGTGCAGCATTCCTGAGCCTGGTTCAGCGGCTCAAGAGAATAGTGAGCGTAGAGTTCGTCCAGCAGGTTGTTGGCGGCCAAATAACCACCGCCCATGTTCCACGTCACCGGATCAACTTTATAGATCTGCTTTGACCTTGCGGCTTCAAGTTGCTGCCACAGAGGGTGCCGGGTCCAGGTGCGGTAGGTTTCCATGACGGAAGGGTTGGATTCGACCATAAATACAAAGATGGCCTCCGCATCCATGGCGGGGATACTTTCCTGGCTCGTCAGATTAATCCCCCAACCGGATTGTCGTTGTGATTCTGGCCGGGTGAAGCCCAGTTCATCGAGAACTGAGCGGGCAAATCCGCCGTAGTAGATGCGGGCGCTGGCGCCCCGGAAGCGGATTACCGACACCTTCTGCGGCCATCTTTCCCCCAGTCGGGAGGCCATCTTCATGCGGAAGTCTTCAACGCGAACCTGCCAGCACGCCAGCAGCTCATCTGCTTTGTGCTCACGGCCAGCTGCCTGTCCCATGAGCTTGAGTAGCGCTTTGAAGTCGTAAAGCTGATCCGCAATAACGGTGTGGGCGATACGGGAGAGCAGAGGGGATATGAGCTGGTGGCGACTCCTTTCTCCAACAATGAGATCCGGGTTTAACCAGGCAATGGATTCCAGATCAGGTTGAGTTTCCAGTCCCAGATAATGGACACCTTCAAGGTACGGTCGCAAGTAATGGTACATTGGCTGCTCTGTCCACGACTCAACGACGCCTACCGGTTTCAGGCCCAAAGCCACGGCGTTATCGGTTGCGCCCTGGAACAGTGTGACCACCCTTTTGGGTGCGATCTGGCTATGTTTGGGGTGGTCCACAGTGTTTGTCTGATCCATGGCTTCGGATGGCTGTCCATGAGTCGCGCTAGAAAAACCGGTGAACAGGGTCATCACAAACATGACGTGGATTATCGATGCAAGTGACCAAGCGGTGCGTGGGCGACCGTGTGTCAACAAAAGGGATGGCATGGGTGTTGGTCGGACTTCCGCTTAATTGAAAATGAGAATGATAAATAATACCATCACCGTTTAACTGATTTCGATAGCGTCTATGGCTTCGCCCCGGAAAACCGATATGAACTGCCGCCTGGAAGGGCAAGGACTGGATGTTGCCTACAACGATAACCTGATCCTTCGCAGCGTGGATTTTCAGGTAGAAGACGGTAAGGTGACGGTCCTTTTGGGGCCGAATGGTAGTGGCAAATCCACCTTGCTCAAAACATTGGCCCGTACTATAGAGCCCAGGGCTGGTGGCGTCATACTGGATGGTCACTCAATACACAGGCAATCCACGCGCTCCGTGGCCCAGCGTTTGGGCATGCTCCCTCAAAGCTCTACCGCACCCGAAGGTTTGACCGTCAGAGAACTGGTTAATCTTGGTCGTTTTCCCTATCAGTCGCTCTGGAAACAATGGTCGAAGCGGGATGAAATTGCCGTCAGTGAGGCGATGGATATCGCTGATGTTGCCGGATTTGCCGATCGCCCGGTTGATGCGCTATCAGGGGGGCAGCGTCAGCGCTGCTGGATAGCGATGGTGCTGGCTCAGGAAACTGACCTGATCTTGCTGGATGAACCCACCACCTTTCTTGATCTCAAAGTGCAGGTAGATCTGCTTGAGCTGCTGGTAAGCCTGGCCCATGACAAAGGCCGAACACTGCTGATTGTTTTGCATGACCTCAATCTCGCGGCGGCCTATGCCGATACAATTGTTATGTTGAATGCGGGCAAAATTGAGTATTTGGGGTCGCCGGATCAAGTCTTCACAGCGGCCAATCTGAAACAGGTATTTGATCTGGACAGCCATATACTCATCGATCCGGAAAGCGGTCGACCTGTTTGTATACCTAAAGCTCGGCGAACAGCGCCCACCCCAGTGCCGTTGAACTCTTGTGTTGCGTCTTAGGCGTGGCTCGCATTAGAGAATTTATGACGAAGTTTGTTGCTTATGCCTAACCGAGTGTTTTGTGCTGTTGAGAGCGAGAAGGTCGGTGATCCACTGGCCGGAACCGGTGCTCATGCACAGCGTAATCTTTTGATCAGCTGGCCGAGCGGGAAATGGCTGCGCAGTCTGCGTAGAGCCAAAGATATGGCCCCGGACGTTATTGACGGCATTGAAGCTGTTGTTGAATCCGGTCGCCGGGTCAATCTCATTCATCGTGAGCAACAGTCACCCGAGCAGCATCGGGTTTTTCTGATACCAGAGAATCTGCAACTGGATTTGACCCGGAACGAGCTGCCGGCATTTCTAAAAGCCCTGAATACGAGTGCATCGATTGAGCCCTGGCTCCCCATTCCGATGAGCGCCCCTCTCGTTTTATGCTGCACTCACGGCAAAAAGGACAAGTGCTGTGCCAGGTTTGGCTATGCTACGTTCAAATCTTTGGAGCATGCGGTGAACCTCAATGGCTACCGCTTTGACGTTTGGCAGAGCTCACATCTTGGTGGTTGTCGGCTCGCAACCAGCGCTATTGTTTTTCCTGCCAACCGAAAGTACGGCCGCATTGCGCCAGACGACATTTTGCCCTTCCTCGAAGCAGAGTCTCACGATTGCCCCTATCTGCCCTGCTATCGGGGTAATCCGGAGCTGAAGCCAGTAGAGCAGTGTGCCGAGATAGCAGCGCTCCAATGGCTGAGTGCCAGGGGCTACACAGCCAAAATAGAGATTGAGTCAACGCAGGCTGACTCCTCAGGGGACATAACCAACGTTGTCGTGCTTTGGGGTGCTGGCGCCTCGTCAGGTCGTCTTATGGTGCGGTGCGGAGCCAGTGAAGTGATGCGGTATGATACCTGTGCAGATATCCAGCCCGAAGGTCCCTCCCTCAGCACTGTCTGGCTTGGGCAAGAGGTTTTGCCAATTAGCGGTGTTGCCGTCTGAGTGTCTTTACGTACTGAGCTGGCGCCCGCTGAATCTAATATCGTTAGACAGTATGCGCTTTCCCCTCGGCCGCGTTGCAAACGCACTGCAGGTGCATCTTTTTGTCGAAACACTATGGTGAAGCTCAAATGAGCTTGATGCACTGATTTGCGGCAATGCACCGCGCTTCAGCGTATTATGTCGCCAACGCCCTGAGCTCATGAAGAGTTAACCATTGCGCTCAAGAGGGCCACCCTCCTCATCAGGATTTCAGCATGTCAGATAAATTTTTCTTCAAAGGTAGGCAGGATGCCCGTCAGCATCATACGGCCTACGGTGGCTATCAGCCCGATGCTGTAAAAAAGAGTGGGAGCAGGAAATACCCGCTAGCACTTGTCGTTACCAGTGATGCGCGCAAGCAGGAAGTCGAAGCGCTGGTTGCCGAAGCGCAGCTGCATGCGGATATCAGGCTTGATACGAGTGAAGGGGCGGTCGAATCCATCGGTGAATTGACGGCAATATTGAACAAGGGCGCGCCGGTGACGCAGAGTAAGGTGCCATCGCGTAATGATCCCTGCAGCTGTGGCAGTGGCCTCAAGTTCAAGAAGTGTTGCGGTTAGAAAGGGCTTTTTATGATTATTTGCGGTGTTGAATTGACCGGTAGCGATGCTGTCGTCTGCTTTCTCAATCTTGACCAGGGGCAGTTCAGTCTCCCAGATAGCAAAGTACGCAAGCTAACGCTAAAGAAGAATCACACCCGTGAAGATCTGCGGGATTTTCAGACCTCGTTTGCGGAGCTGATGGCGGAATACGGCGTGAAAAAGGTCGCGATAAAAGAGCGGATGCCCAAAGGTAAATTTGCCGGAGGCGCTATCAGCTTCAAGCTGGAGGCCGCGATCCAGTTGATTCCAGGCAAGTACTTGAAAGTTTCCCTGTACCCGCCTGCGCTCATCAAATCGACACTGGCTGCCAACCCGCTGCCTATCGACTTTGCTGATACCGGACTCAAAATGTTTCAGGAAGCGGCCTTCGTGGTGGCCTACGCAGCAGCGAAATCAGGGCAGGCGTAACTGCCCTTTGCTTTGTTCAATTCAAGACGCTTTTACGTTAGCCGGGACGGGATGAATTCGACGCACTGATCATCCCGTCCCGATTTCGCGTTTTACCGCGCCGTAATAACGTACTTCAACACCTCAACCACTTGCTCCGGCGTTTGCGCCCAGGCCATGGCGGATGCATCCACTTCTTTCAGGGGGTGGATAATGTCGTCATTGTGGAGGGTGATGTAGGGGGTGCCCATAGCGGCACAAAACCCCGCATCAAAGGCTGCATTCCATTGCTTGTACTTGTCGCCAAAGCGGATGACGGCCAGGTCGCATTGTTCCAAAAGTGTTTTGGTACGAATACCGTTGACCTTTGACGACTGGTGATCACGCCAGAAAGGCACGTCCGGCTTGCCCAGCACATCACCTGCAGCGTCACTGGCTGCGTGATCAGTGACAGGCGCGGTGAATTCCACCGGCAATCCCGCTGCTTCAGCTCCAGCCTGAATCTGTTCACGCCAATCGGTATGGATTTCGCCAGATAAATAAACAGTCCAGATCATGGAAGTCTCCTTGGTTGATATCGGGAAGGATCGGTATTCGACCACGTAAGAGGCGTCCATCATACGCGAGCGATTGCTGGTTATCATGGTCCGTTTGATGTGGAGCACGCCTGACTGACAGGGGGTGTCCATCACTTTATTCCATAGTTGTGTCATAAAAACAGACATAACCGCAACAATTTGCCTACAGACCGCGTATCCGCAAGCGACTATCTTTTGGCGTGAAAAGGCCCGCATTTTCAAGGCGTAGCAGCCAGATGTGTACCTTGCCATCCGAGTACTGTGCGCCGTCGTTTATTCCGTTTCTCTCCTGCGCATTGCGATTAACTGAGTGTCCGGTGTCTCTACCGGGCGAATGAGCTTTTGGCATCCAAATGCCCTGACAAGCGCTGGGAGAGGCTGTGCATGCCGCAGCCCCCTGTTGTTTTATAACGAGGACGATATGAAAAACAAAGACGGTTCAGCAAACCTGTTCGTGCGATATGCGCTCTTGTGTTTGGCATTGCTGGTGTTGACTGCCTGCGGGGATAACGATGATTCGGTGTCGGGTGGTGACAACCCCGAAGAAGATGAGGTTGAGCAGACGGTCTATGCATTCAAAATACTGACCAACCTGAACACCAAGCAACCGGGACTCTATAACTTCGGCAGTGACGGTTCAGCAGAGTTGGTTCGTGAATTCGATGGAGGAGGCGCCATACAGGGCGAGCTGGGTGGCATTACCTATTTCACCGCGACAACGAATCTCGAGGGCAGGGAGCTTTGGCGTACCGACGGGACAAGTGACGGTACCTACATCATCAAGGATCTGTTTTCTGGCGGTTATGCTGGTTTTGTCGGCAACAAGGGGATCATTTACAAGAATGCGCTCTACTTTCAGGGGCAGAGCAATGCCTATCAGGCAACGGCACTCTGGAAATTTGTAGATGAAAGCACCGGCCCTGAATTCGTGGTCAACACACGTAACTCGAACATTGACCATGCTTCACCAGGGCAGTTCTTGGAGTATAACGGTCAGCTCATCTTCTATTCGAATGTTGACGATCACGCCAGTGGGACCGGCTCGAAAGTCTTTGCTGGCCTCGGCACGGCGGATAACGACCAATTGATTGACTCCAATGTGACCTGGGTAGATGGTTTCAGTGCCGACTTTGCCCTGGCCTTTAAAGGCAGTCTCTACTTTCGGGCCAGCGCGGGTGACTACATTGACGGTGGCAAAGGTTATGTTCTCTACAAGAGCGATGGCACCCCGGCGGGCACACAGGTGTTTGCGGATATCAACGAGACGCTCTATTCAGACAGCAATGCAGACATTCGCAACCTTGTCAGCGTGGGAGATTATTTCGTTTTCCGGGCCGATAATGCGGCCGACGATAATAGTGATACTGTCTATCGCAATACTGAAATATGGGCCAGCGATGGCACTCAGGCTGGCACCCGGATGATCAAGGATCTGTATCCCGGCTCTACCTCTATATCCAGCCTCGTCAGCGTTGGTAACACCGCGTTTTTTGTGGCACGAAAAGAAGGTGCCGCAACCGTCGATATTTGGCGGACCCAGGGTACCGAAGCGACTACCAAGATGATTCACAGCTCCGAGGATTCGGCATTCCTGTATGTTTACGATGACCAGATCATCGCGGTGACCGGTAACAATACTGATGGCTATGTGGTCTCCAGCCTTAACAGCGCAACCGATGTTTTCACTCCACAGCATACATTCAGCAGCTCCGTTGATAAGGGCTTTGTTCTGGGCAACCGCTATTTCGTTTTGACTGACAGCGATAACGAAGGCTGGAACGAGTTGTGGTCTTATCAAGAGGGCGACAATGCCTATACTCAGGTCAAGATCGACGGTGATTATGCTGTTGGAGTGAGTAAGCACTAACGCAATGAACCACGCTATTTCAGCGCGGGTAAGCACGGTTTTTAAAAGTGATTGTTAAAGGAATAGTATGAAAAAGTATGTTGTCGCGGCAGGCGCGCTGTTTTTCTTTTCAGCAAATGTTTCAGCAGAAACCGGTTTCTCCGTCGATTTTTTATTGGGAAATGCTGATCAGGAAACCGAAATCGGAGACGTCACCTCCGTTTCCGGAAACAGCCTCTCATTGGGGCTCAGAGCCGCCTATGCATTCAACGAGTACGTGGCGGCGGAACTTTCCTATATTCACTATGGAGAGATGGAAGACAGCTTTATTGATCCGTTCGGCGATACCATCACTGAGAAAGTGACAACGTCGTCCGTGAATGCTGGCTTGAAAGCGAGTTTGCCGATCCGCAATGGCTTCTCGTTGTTCGGGCGCGCGGGCGCTTCACGGTGGAACTACGATGTTGAGGAAAGTGACAGTTCACTCCCGGGCGAGGTTTACAAGCTCAGTGACGACGGCATCGACTTCTACTATGGCGCAGGTGCTGAGTATCGTGCGAGCACCAATATCCGCGTTGCGCTGGAGTACACCAATCTGACGTTTGATGGCACGCTCAATAGCGTTGACTATGACCACACTATAAACAATATCGCGCTTAGCCTCGGCTACGCCTTCTGAGTAATTGAGCTTGATAGAAGCCAGTCAGCTCAGCGAGGGCTGGCTTCTATAGTTTGAGTCCTCCCTGTTTCTTTGTGAATCACGACCGCGATCTGAATGACACCCGGTTTAAAGCCGCACGCCTCCGTTCCAAACCGCGTAATAAAGGCGGAATAGAACCGTCACCTGGTCACTCGCCTGAACTGATGTCACCACACGCCAATTCATGTCGTTCGCAAACCCCGCTATGCTGAGTGCGAAATAAACGCATAGGGGAGTCGGAATGCAACGATGGAACATCGCCATTACGGGGTTCGGCACAGTGGGTCGGGCCGTTGCCGAACTGTTGTGGCAGCGACGATCACACTACGCAGAGCGATATGGGGCGGATGTTCGGCTGACTGCTGTGTGCACTTCTCGCGCGGGATTGTATGCGTCGGAAGGCTTGGCCGGGCCCTATGCGCCAGCCCGGCAAGATCTTCAGGCTGGGCTCACGGGTGTCGAGTTCATCGAATCCACGAATGCATCGGTGGTAATCGACGCAGGCCCGACCGATTTCGTCACTGGCGGCCCGGCGTATCAATACATGCGTTCTGCGCTTGCGCACGACAGGCATGCCATCGCTATTTCCAAGGGCGCGTTGATTTTCGATTTGAAGGGACTGCGTGTTCTGGCTGGCCAGCATAATGTCGCTCTCAAGTTCAGCGGCGCGACGGCGACCTCTCTCCCGACGCTGGATCTGCTCGAGCATAACCTCGCAGGATGTCGGGTACTGAAGGTCGAGGGTATTCTGACTGCAACAACCAATTTTGTATTGAACCGAATGATGCAAGGCCACGGTTTGGCGGATTGCGTGGCCGAAGCGCAGCGCCTTGGAATGGCAGAGCCTGATCCCCGCTTCGATATGGAAGGCTGGGACACCACCTGCAAAATCATGTTGCTTGCCAACGCAGCACTCGGTGCTGACCTCACCTTTGACGACATTGAGCGTGAGGGTATCGACAACATCACGCGCGGCGATATCGAGTCCTGGAAAGCCGCAGGCGTGGTGCCAAAGCTTGTGGGGGAGATTGTTGTGAGCGAGTGTGGTGTGACTGCGGGCGTCAGGCTTAGAACCTATGAGCAGGATCATCCGTTTGCACATATCAACGCGAAAATGAAAGCGATCAGGGTAGAGACCGATGCAATGGGTGAGGTTGTCGCTATCTGCAAGGCCGGGCCGCTCGCAACGGCTGCGGCAGCGCTTAAGGACTTTGAACATATTCTGATGCAGAGGTAACAAGGGGCGCCTATACAACCTGTTGCGATTTCTGCAACTGAAACCTTCCACGGCATCTGGCACACCGAATTGTTTGGTACTCCAGCTGTCTCGATACGCTTTGCCATTTCCTGATGGTTATCCCCGCACACCGGTTTCAAATGCCTGTTGGGTGCCCGACATGCATTCTCTTAATCCATCGACTAGACCCAAGAACCCTCCCGGTAAATCAGCACCAAATCGGTGCAAAATTATATGAATTTCAGGAATGTAAAATATTGTGCAAATGTCATAAACCGGTACTACGCTAAAAAATACGACATGTAATTTGAAAGCAATTCGGCGGCTGGGTAGTCCAGCTGTGCACCAAGAGCGCCTGTGGGGCGTGAGCTTTGTTGGAATGAATTCAGCAATCAGTTCTGAGGTATGGATGGCTGTTTCGCCGATAGTGCCGGTAATCCTGGAGCAGTGAAATGGGGCGACCTGGGCTATTGCAAGAAATGTCACTTATGCCGTTGGAAGGCTGTTCCACCCGGAAGAGTCTGGTGATTTCTTTATATTGCCAGACGTAAACGGTGGAAGGGGTCTGGTTGTCGCGGTGAGCTAGCGTTGCGGCTCAACTATCGAGTCGGCGCCTGTGCAAATGACAGCGCAATCAATAAAAACTGAGAATCTCCAGGAGAGTTGATGATGGGATGTTATGGTCAGAAATCGAAGCTTGGCAAAGCAATTTGTGCGGTTAGTTTTCTTGTCTGTACGGTAACATCCGGCGGGCTGATGGCCGCGCAGGATGAGGCTACGGAAACCACCAAAGCAGCAAACCAGAAGGTGTTGGAGACGCTGCCGTTTAATGACAAGCAAGACTTTAAAGACGCTGACAAGGGCTTTATCGCGCCCATACCCAATGATGGTGTCATCAAGGGTAAGGACGGTAAGCCGGTCTGGGATTTGAGCCAGTTCTCGTTTGCCATAGACTCAGAGGCGCCAGCCACTGCCAACCCCAGTTTGTGGCGCCAGTTACAACTGTTGCTCAAGACGGGGTTGTATGAAGTCACGCCGCGTATCTATCAGGTGCGTAACAACGATCTGACCAACATCAGTTTCATTGAAGGCGACACCGGCATTATCGTCGTGGATCCGAACATATCGGCCGAAACCGCGAAAGCGGGTCTCGAGCTTTATCGCGAGCACCGTGGTGACAAGCCTGTTGTGGCGGTCATTTATACCCACAGTCACATCGACCACTTCGGCGGTGTGCGGGGCGTCGCTGACGGCGACGCGGTGAAAGCCGGAAAAATCAAGATTATTGCTCCGGAGGGCTTCACGGAGGAAGCGGTCAGCGAAAACGTATTTGCCGGCAACACGATGTCGCGTCGTGCCGGTTATATGTACGGCAACCTGATTGACAAAGGTCCGAAGGGCGGCCTTGGTACCGGCTTGGGGCTGTCGACCTCAACAGGCACCCCGACCCTGATTGAACCGACAGACATTATCAATGACGAAAATCATACCCTTAAAATTGACGGCTTGACGTTCGAGTTCATGATGGCACCCGGCAGTGAAGCGCCAGCCGAAATGCTGTTCTATATTCCAGAGCTGAAGGCGCTTTGCCCGGCAGAGGATGTGAACCACACCATGCACAACCTTTACACTCTTCGTGGTGCCAAGGTTCGGGATGCCCGTGCATGGTCAGGCTATATTGATGCCGCTCTGCAGCGCTGGGGTGACAAGGCCGAAGTGCTGTTCGCGCCTCACCACTGGCCAACCTGGGGACAGGACAAGATCGTTGAGCAGTTCAAGAAACAACGTGACCTGTATAAGTACCTCAATGACCAAACCCTTCGTCTGGCTAACCAAGGCTACAACATGGTAGAGGCAGCGGAAATGGTCGAGCTCCCGCCGGAACTGGGCGAATACTGGCCGAACCGAGGCTATTACGGCAGCCTGAACCACAACGTGAAAGCAGTGTGGAACTTCTATCTGGGCTGGTTCGACGGCAACGCGGCGCGCTTGCATCCCCTGCCGCCAACTGAAGCTGGCAAGAAGTTCGTAGACTATATGGGAGGCGCAGACGCGATTATCCAGAAGGCCAAGAAGGACTACGATGCCGGCGAGTATCGCTGGGTAGCGCAAGTGCTGGACAAGCTTGTTATGGCACAACCGGATAACCAGAAGGCGAAGGACCTGATGGCGGATGCCCTGACTCAATTGGGCTATCAGGCCGAGAATGGCCAATGGCGTAACTTTTACCTGACGGGTGCGAAAGAGTTGCGTAATGGTGTTCAGGAACTGCCAGTTACGAATACAAGCTCGCCTGATATTGTGGGCTCCATGACGATCCCCATGTACCTCGATTTCGTGGCCATTCACGTCGATGGTATGAAAGCAGCGGGTAAGAAAATCAGCATGAACTTCTCGCTGACGGATACCAAGGAAGACTATTCGGTAACGCTTGAGAACGGCGTTCTGAATTATCACAAGAAGCTGCTGGATGATGCGGATCTGACGATCAAAACCACGCGTGAAGACTTCAATGATGTCCTGCTTGGCAAAACAACGTTGAAGGACATGGTGGGGTCTGGCGAAGCATCACTGGATGGCGATTCAGCCAAGTTTGACGAGTTCCGTTCGGTGCTTGTCGAATTCGATCCATGGTGGCCTGTCATGACACCGAAAAAAGCCGCGATGTAACCGTCGCGCTGAACAGGGCGTCGACAGGATGTTGATGCTCTGATTTAAAAGGAAGTTCAAAAGGGCAGATTGACGCTAAATCAATCTGCCCTTTTTTGTGTTCCGGTTCCGTCATGAAGACGGTTTGTGGCTACCTGCCTACTTTGCTTATGGGTGGTGCTGATCCTGCAGTCAAAGCGTCATGAGCATTGATTGTGGTTAAATGCAACGACATGAATGCAACGACAGTGCAGGTTAGTCAGAATGTCCGAAGATCCTTTGAAAGCCCTTTCCGATATGGCCAGTGATGCGCATGCCCGCATCCAGCAGGCGCATCAACATATCAATCCGGTGGTCGGTGTGCGCCGTGGCATGCGTGATGTAGGCATTCCTGCTGATGCCATGACCATTGATTGCCTGCGCACGCAGCGGCGCATCACGCTGATATTGCACGATGAGCACCCGGGCGCGCTGCTGTATCAGTTTGTGATGATTGAAGATGAGGCGGGGGATGAATTCAAGAAAATGGCGCTCTCGGAAATGACCACAGAAAAACTGTTTGAGTGGATGCAGGACTACTTTGATTGAGGTTTATGCAGGAGACTTCAGAGAAGGGAGAGTAGTAGAGGGTGAGTCTCCCGTGACTCAACGGAGCCACGGGAGACTGCGGATTCACGGATTAGTGTGAATCAATCGGTTGGAACTCGCCGGTTGATTGCGTGGCAAGGCTCACAACAACGATCGCAATCCAGGCCGCAATGAAGCCCGGGATGATCTCGTATACGCCAGGTCCACCCATGAAGCTGCTGTTCCAGCCCAGTGAGATCCAGGCGATAACGGTAACTGCGCCAACGACCAGGCCGGCGACTGCGCCAGTGCCTGACATGCGCGGCCAGGTCAGCGACAGAATCATCAATGGCCCGAACGCGGCACCAAAGCCGGCCCATGCGTTACTGACCAGTCCCAGAACTTCTGAGTCAGGGTCGCCCGCAATGAATGCCGCCACGATGCCCACCAGCAGCACGCAGACACGTCCTACAGTCACACTTTCGCTATCGGTCGCTTCCTTGCGGAGGAACAGCCGGTAGAAGTCTTCGGTTAGTGAAGATGAAGACACCAGCAATTGGCTTGAAATGGTACTCATGATGGCCGCGAGCAGTGCCGCATACAGGAAGCCTGTTACCAGCGGATGGAACAACAGGTCAGCCAGCACGATAAAGATGGTTTCCGAATCGCCAACGTCCAGACCATTGCGAACCGCATAAGCGCGACCAAATACGCCCAGGCAGATGGCGCCGATCAGCGAAATGGCCATCCAGCTCATACCGATATTACGGGCGGTCGAGACTTCGCGTACTGAGCGAACGGCCATAAACCGCACGATAATATGCGGCTGCCCGAAATACCCAAGCCCCCAGGTGACCGCCGACAGGAATCCTATAAAGGTGAGGCCGTGCGTCCAGGACAGGAAGTTAGGGTCAATGCTGGCCAGCGTTTCAGATGCCTGCTCGAGGCCACCACCGCCGCTGCCGAACAGAACGACCGCAGGCATAATGACCAGTGCCAGCATCATGATGCAGCCTTGCACAAAGTCCGTCAGGCTGACCGCGAGAAAACCGCCGATGACGGTATAGGTCAGAACGATACCCAATGTCAGCCAGATGCCGATGGAATAATCGCTGAAGGTAGAGGAATCGATAAGCCCGCCAAATGCACTGGCGAACAGCTTACCCCCGGCAACAAGGCCCGATGCGGTATACACCGCGAAAAACACAACGATGATGATTGCAGACACGGTTCTCAGTGCCATGGCTCTGCTGGGGAATCGATTGGCCAGAAACTGGGGGATCGTCAGACTGTTGCCGTAGCGTTCCGTCTGCTCACGCAGGCGTGGCGCGACAACGATCCAGTTAACCAGTGCCCCGACGAAAAGACCGATACCAATCCAGGCTTCTACCAGCCCGGTTGCGTACAAGGCCCCAGGCAGACCCAGGAGCAGCCAGCCACTCATATCCGAAGCGCCCGCAGAGAGAGCGGCTACTGCGGGGCTAAGATTACGCCCGCCCAGCATGTAGTCTTCCGACGATGCGGTTGACTTGCGCCACGCATAAAACCCGATGCCTAGCATCAGCGCAAAATACAGAAGCAGACTGATCCAAATACCAATTGCCATGAATGTTCCTCCGGTTTGTCAGGTCGGCATTCGCTGCGACCGTTTATGTAGGCTTTCCATCGCATATAAGAGTAGCAGTGATATGCAGGTTTTATTTGCCAAAACGGTAAAAAGTGACTGAAAGGGGTAAATTTGACTGAAAATTGTGCTAATTCGGGACGGTTTTGCGTCTTTTTTGATCGAAGTTGATATGCCCCGTCCATGAAACATGTGCAACCTTGCCCACTTAGACGGATCGCTTCTGTAAAGTTGCTGAGTTGGTCAGCGCGTTTATTCCTGATATTGAACAATGGGTTTCAAACAAAATGGGCGCTAGCCTGCGCGTACAATAGGAGGCTGTGGATCATGGGATTTATTTATGGGTAGCGCACACTTTGGGTTCGTTCGATGGCTGCAGACCATGATCTGCCTGCTGGTCAGCTCCACTGCGCTGGGGGATCAGTTGCGTGTCCAGCACATCGAGCGCTGCAACAAGTCGCCTGAGTCAGCGATGGTAACCTTTTGTCTGAACGTTACGGGACTCAAGGGCGAAATCCCCAAGGTTATGCTGGATGGCAACCAGATACCTGAAGGCAAGGTTAGCGTCGACGATGGCCAGCTAACCGTGTCGCTTTCATCCACTGACAATGAGAGTGGCCCACTGTGGCTGGAGCGGAATGATGTGGAGAGCAATCCTGTCTGGCTGAGCCTGGCGGGCAGTCATGTCGTGGCGGCTACTCAGGACGAAGTCGCCAAGAATATGGATGGCCTGACAACCTATGTGGATCTGATCAGCATTATTATTGAGGAGAGCTATAACGGTGCCGAGGAGGCACAACGTCTTGCCGAGAAGTTCGATGCGCGGATTGTCGGCGCTATTCCACCGTTAAACCTCTACCAACTCAGGCTGCCCGTTTCGGACCTGACTGAGCGCGACGCGCTTATTCTCCGCATGGGAGGTGAGGTGAGTGTTGATGCTGTGGTAATCGAGGAAACGAGTCCTGAAGACAATCGGTTGACTGATGAGCAGGGTGAAAGTGACAGGTTACCGGAGGCTGACCAGAAAGAATGGACTGCGAACCGTTTTCTTGATGGCGTGAACTATTACACGCGCCGCTTGAAGCAGAACAATGCTGCGATAAAGACGCACCCGATAAAGGTAGGTGTGATTGAACGCGATGTGGATTTCGATACACCGGACTTTGAGGATTATCTCGGCAACTGTCATGCGGGCAAGCTCCGAACCTGCGTTTTTGCCCGCGATGCAGATAACCCCGCAGATCACGGCACAACGGTGACAGGTATCCTCGCGGCTGGTTGGGATAACGGTGGAAACACTGGCTTTCTCCGGGGGCTTGATTCCGCAAGTCCAGGCTTTGACGTGATTGTTGAACGGGGTTCTGATGCCGGCATCACTGCCAATATCGCTGCTTCGGTCAACCTTGTGGAAGATGGCGTGCGGGTGCTCAATTGGAGCTGGGGGCTCCATCGTATCGGAGCGGTTAATATTGAAGGGAATGAAGTGGACTCGCTGGTCCGCTCCGGCCTCGCGATGAGTGGCTATGAAGAGCTACTGGAAGAGTTTTTCCTTTGGCTGCGACGTGAACACCCTGATGTTGTCGTAGTGAATTCTGCCGGTAACGCGTCGTCTTATTCGAGCCGGGATGAGTATCGCCTGCCGTCTTCATTTGTCACGGAACAATTGTTCGTCGTGGGCGCCCACGAGTTGAACAAAGAGACTAGGCTGGACGTGGATGATCCCGATTACGCCATCAAGCGCAAAGCCTCGAACATTGATATGCGGGTTGATATTACAGCGGCGGCCTGCGCCCATGGCTCGACCGCGAAGCCGGACGAACCCGGCGAGGTGCATTGCGGCACCTCGTACGCGACGCCGCTGGTGACAGGATTGCTTGCCGGAATGATGTCGATTGATCCGGAGCTGTCGCCAGAGCAATTACGCATGTTATTGCGCCGCAGTGCGATGACGATTGGTGAGGAATATGACTTCGAGCCCGCTGATGCGGATGACCTGACGTCACCGATTCTGCCTTCTGAGCGCGAGAACAATCTGGATGACCCTGATGTTGGGCACTCCGCCCGGCTTGATATGCAGAAAGCGTTGGATCTCACGGTGCAAAGTCTCGACCGGGAACGATAGTTGTCAGTCCTGCTCCGCAGGACGCGCCAGTTCAGCCAATTCTTCTTCGGCTTCACGGAGTTTGCGTTCGGCCTTGCGTATATCGTCGGCGTCACCGTCTTCGCGTTCTTCCTGAAGTTCCTGGCGCCGCTCGCGCACTTTGGCTTTCGCCTCTTCAATGTCCTGTAGGGCGTTCTCTCGCAACTGTTGGTCGTCACAGTTTTGTGCGCCTGCCAGTGCTCGCTCAAGCCCGGCAATCCGGGATTGGTTGCCCTGAGCATTGGCATGGTCAAGTTGTGTCTGGATCTCGGCAATTTTTGCGGAGCAGTCGCGGAGCGCGGGCGTTGTGTCGTCAGCCAGAGTTGAGGTCGAGACACCCACGACGATAAGTAACAGACTGCTAGTGGCAAGGGTAAATGACGTGGTCATGGTAGTGCGGACCTCAACGTGTAAGTGGATGTAATGATTTGAAAGGGTAGTCGAAATGGGGTTTTATTGAAGCACGAGGTGGTTATAATTTAGCCAGTGAGGCGCGGTTTTTTGGGTCTATTGGCTGGTATCGCGTTAACCCCGACTTTCACAGGAGTCTATTGTGGACGTAGCTTCGATCGCCAGCTTCAGCACGCAGCTGAGCCAGAGCCAGCTCAGGGAGCAGGTACAGATCAGTGTGCTTAAATCCGCTCAGGACATGGCGCAGTCTGGCGTCCTTCAATTACTGGATAGTGTCACCGCAACGGCACCGACTCCTACCAGTGCCAACTCCAATCTGGGCAGCCTGGTTGATGTGCGAGCCTGAGGGCGCGCATTCGCTTGTGGCCTCCAACCCATTTTTAAGCGGACTAGAATAGCCCCATCTGGGGCTTTTTTTCGTTAAGATCCAGTGCTTCCAGCTGAGGTAGCCTCTTGTTCAGCAACTCGCTCCATAGCGCAGCCAGGAACAGGGCATCGCCGTTATCCGGCATGTGCATAAAAACAAACGGCTGCCGCCCTTCCTCGATCCAGTTTCCGACACGTTCAACCCATGGGGCCAGAAAACGACGATTGCTCTCAAGATCAGGGTGTCCGATATAACGGATCACCGGTGGTGCATCGACAGGCAGCAGGTGTACTGGAACTCGTGGTTTCTTGCGCTGGGCATCACGGATGGTCTCGTTATCCGGCGCCGCGGAGAAGAGTGCCCGACTATCGAGGCAGACGCGGCTGATGTTCCGCTCCATTAATCCCCGATTCAGCGATTTTTCCGCTTCGCCTTTACTGAAAAACGCGCTATGCCGGACTTCGACGGTGCAGCTTAGCGGAGCAGGCAGTGCCTCAATAAACCGCCAGAGATTTTTCAGGTGCTCTGGCCCGAAAGCGGCAGGGAGTTGAAGCAGGAAAGGGCCGAGAACGTCATTGAGTGGCGCTACGATCTCAAGAAAATCAAGCACCTCTGAGCCAGGTCCGGCAAGCAGCCGTTCATGGGTGATGCGCCGGGGAAACTTCAATACGAACCTGAAGTCGTCGGGCACCTGCGCCCGCCACTGGCGGCATTGGTCCTGGCTGGGTGTTGCATAAAACGTGGTGTTGCCCTCAACGCTATTGAGGATTTTCGCATAGCGCTCTAGCGGATATCCGCCTGATGGCAGTGATGTGTTCCAGCTTGGATCCTGCCATTGCGGGCAGCCTAGGAAATAGGGCAGGGTCATGAGGGGGAGCCGCTATAAAACCTCTGACTGACCAGCGCCGCGCGGATTTGACTGACCACTTTGTTGCTGAGCTGTCGGTAATCCGGATAGGGCGTCAGCAATAGTCGTTTCTCAATATCGATCGACACTTCCGCGCACTCCGTCAGCGGCTGCGTATTGCAGTGCAGAGCGCCAAAACGCTGCAGGTTGTCTTTTCCACCAATCCAGTGCCAGCCGTCAGTCATCAACAATTCGGGACGAAAGCAAAGCGCAGTTTGCCGGAATAGCGCCGCATCCCTGAATTCACGCCAATGGTCCTCCACAGGACTGGTGATCTTGGCTAACAGATTAACGATCTTGCGCCAATGATTGGAGTTGGCAGCGACCAGTGTGTTTGCACAAGGTGCGTTCGCAATTTCTGCCAGGCTATTCGGTCGATGGGGCAGATAGAGCACCAGCCGTGGATTGGCACTGCCAAGATAATCAGGTTGAGACATGGGGAATGTTCGCCTAAAAGGTAACCGCGCGGTTCATTTTCCTGTCTTGTTGGGCAGGCTGCAAATGGTGAGCTGCAGTTTGCGCATTGCCTTTGTGCGATTCAACGCAGTAGCGCCGATAGAATTCTGCTGATCAGCTCGCCCTGCCGGGAGCATCCTGTTTTCTGGAATACCTGCTTGATCTGAAACCGCACAGTGGACACGGCCCTTCCGTAGAAAGCAGAGATCCCCTGAACGTCCATACCTTTGACCAATCCCTCACACACCTGCGCCTCCGCGTGGGTTAATGAGAAATAAATGGCAATATGTTCCGCTGACGGCAATGGTCTTTTTACGGGATCGTACACGGTGATCAGTGCGCCGCCGGCTGTCAGTTCCTGGCTTTCGATGGGTCTGATCACGAACGCGAGTGGCATTCGGCCCGGGCGCTCAAGGAAAAGCGTTTCGCTGAAGTAGTCCTCCTTACCCATACTCGAACGCACGATTCTCACGGATGCCCTGAAAAAGGCATCCTGAAGATGGCTCTCCGTGAAGTTGAAACGATCATCCTCGATCGCAAGGCTGCGCTCCTGGGTGATCAGTGTTTGCGCAGCGTTATTGGAACACACGACCGATCCCGACGTATCGAGTACAAAGGTGGGGTCGGGCAGAAGATCAATCACGGTTGCGAGTGAGGACACGATCTGGTGCCTCAGATCCAACTGTCGGTGAAGTTGCACCGCCTGGCGAATATGCGGTACCAGCCGGTTGAGCCCCCGAAGTTCAGTATCAAGGTAAGGGCCCTGGGCCACGGTTCGCTGAACGCACAGTAAAAAGGTGTGAGCGTCGGTGCTATCCACTACAAGCCAGGCGGTGTCCAGCATATCCTGATCATTTTCCCAGCGGGAGTAGTCCTTGTCTGGCTGGAAGTCGGGTAGTAATGGTAACGCCGAGTGGAACAGGCCTGGGGGCTGGAAGGTCGCATGATTGGTGACAACGTCCTGAGCGATCATGTTGTTGTCCAGGTACCAGCTCAGGAATTCATCGGACAAACCATGGTGCCACAGGTGATCTATCTGCAGTGGTTGTTTGCGGGCCACCACAAGCTGTGCTGCAACGCCGTTGATTGCGGTGGTCAGTGCTTCGAGGAAATCATGGAAACCGTCTTTGGCCGTCAGCGCTGCATAAAGTGTGTGGATCAGGGCGAGTTCATCTGGCAGCGGGGAAGTGCGCTGGCCGGGAGTGGGTATAGGTGTGGATGGATTGACCACTGCCTGTCCTTGGTTATCATTGACGTAATTGGCAATAACCATAGCCCAAACCTGGTATCGAATCTATTGACGGTATCGATTCGCCGGCGCTCGCTGTGCCGGCCAGCGACATCCTTTCGGTCAGGCGGAGATCACGTCGCCTGAAATTCGCGCGCAAGGTCAGTTACAATCCCCGGCTTCTCGCATATTGGATTGAGGCAACCGCAATAAGGTGGCACAGTTCAACGGATCAAAACGAAACCGAAAAAAGAGGGCAGGCTTGTGACTGATCTGGTTGATTACCAACTGAACGATGGCGTGGCAACGATTATCATTAATAACGGCAAGGCAAACGCTCTGAGCCATGAGGTGTTTGAGGCGCTGAATGCTGCGCTCGATCGCGCCGAACAGGACAAGGCGGTGGTGATCCTGACCGGACAGCCGGGTATTTTTTCCGGCGGTTATGACCTGAAAGAAATGCAGAAGGGCGCAAAGGAAGCGTCTGCGCTGGTCAAAGTCGGCTCGACCTTGACGCGTCGATTGGCTGCTTTCCCCTTGCCGGTAATTGGTGCCTGTAGTGGTCATGCCATTGCAAAGGGTGCGTTTATCCTGCTGTCTGTCGACTATCGCATCGGCGTTGAAGGTGATTTCAAACTGGGCCTTAACGAAGTGATGATCGGTATGACCATGCATCATGCGGGTATTGAAATCGCGCGCCATCGCCTGACGCCGTCGCACTTCTACCGTTCGGTGATCAACGCTGAAATTTTCAGCCCTGAAGATGCCGTGACTGCCGGATTCCTTGATAAGGTTGTCGCACCTGAGCAATTGATGGCGCATGCAAAAGCCGTCGCAGGCCAGTTCCAGCAGCTGAACATGCGAGCCCATGCGCAAACCAAGCTCAAAACGAAAGCGGACTATTTGGCATTGCTCGATCGTTGTATTGAAGACGATGCGCAAGCATTGGGGCTGGCAGGTTAAGTCTGAACCCACTGGTTTTTCATTTGTGATCAACCAGACGTCCAAAACAAAAAAGCCGGCGCGCTACGCGGCCGGTTTTTTGTTTGAATGAGGCATCAGAACGGCTGACCCAGGCTCAGATATAACCCCTGATTGTTTGCCTTGCCCACCGCGTAATCCAATCGAAGAATGGTCTGACTTTTCGGATCCATAATGTAACGGCCGCCAAGTCCCACCATGGGGTACCAGTTTTCAGATTCATTCAGGTCGTTGTCCGAATCGAACAGCGTTGTGGTGCCCGTGAATCCCGCTAGTTCCCAACGAGGGCGTAAAACGTACCGAACTTCGACCTGACCCCATAACGAGTTTTCGGCACTGTTTTCTCCCGGGGTATAACCACGGAACCGTCGAGTGGTAGCTTGGGACGCCGTCGGCGCGTCAGGTGTTGAGAGCACGCCCGTATCGTAAGCGATCAGCAAACGATCGCTGATGGCCTGAAAATAGGAATACTGGACGTTGTAAGCCCAATAATTGTTGTCGCCCCCAAATGCATCGTTAAAAGCTGTTATGGCGGTTTCAAAGTTGGAACCGGTTTTGGGATTCATCAGGTTGTCACGGGTATCAAAGTTGATGTTCAACCCCAGGCCTGCGCTGTACGCCTCACCAATATCGAACTCCGTCATGATGACGTTTGTGGCATCGTCAGCGGCTTGAGGGTTAATGTTGGTGTAGACATAGCTCCCGCCGACAAACCAGTCCGAACCGGAAACCCGCTGTTGGTAACGGGCGTAGTACATCTGAAAGTGCGTATCCACAGATGCCGGCCCTTGCCCCAGGTAATCGTTGTAATCATTTTTGGTCTCGGCCTGGCCGATCACCCCTACGAACCGCTTGCTATCGTTGTCCCAATACGATCGGTTGTATAGAAATGCCGTCCACGAATCCGTATCCGAATACTTTGTTGATAGCCCTGTCATCGAAGCAGGAGAGCTACCATCGAACTGGTTGAGATAGTTGACACTTACCCCGCCTGAAAGCCCAAGTTTGGGGCCGTTGCTCAGTACGGGCGCGACCAGCCACTTGCTGCTCATCTTCCCGTTGGACTCAGCGTTATCTCCCTCTTGCGGGGCGGCTGAAATGGATAGCGGGAGGATACTCAGCATGACCAGCGATAATGCTCTTCGTTCTATCAATGGAGTCTCCGGGACTTGGCAGTCGTCGAAGGATTTCTCTATAAACCAGTGTAGCTCCGAATTCTGAAATGCAATGGATGGGGCAATGGAGTAGCTATACGAACGGCTCCTGTTTCCTCAACCGGGCGTGGTGTACCGGCGATAATCCGGCGAGCTATCAGGCGTTTCCTGTTTACCCGCCTGACGATATCCACCACAATCATCGGCATCTTTGATTGGGGCCGCGTTATGGTGCTGTTTTTTTCTTGCGACGGGGGAGCTGCGGAATGAGGGCTCTGCTGAACATCTACTTGAATTCATCGTTGATTCTGCGAGTCAGTATCGCCCTGGTGCTGGGCGTGGTGGTGGGCCTGATTGGTGGGCCACAGGTTGCCGATTGGCTGGCGCCGTTTGGTGAGTTGCTGCTGAGGCTGCTGAAGTTTCTGATTGTGCCGATTGTGTTGTTCACCCTGCTGGTCGGTATCAATCAGGCGAGCATTGGCAGTATGGGGCGTGTCGGGCGCAAGTTGTTGGGTTTCTATGTCCTCACATCCGCCCTTGCGATGATTGTCGGCCTGGTTGTGGCCTCCCTGTTTGAGCCGGGCAGCGGCATGACGCTGGATGAAAATGCCGAGATCGAGGTGCCTGAGAACCCGGGATTTGTGAAAGTGCTGCTCAGTATTGTGCCGACCAATATTTTCGGCGCTTTTGCTGAGCCGAATCTGCTGGGGATTATTTTCACCGCTATTGTTTTCGGTATTGCCTTGCTGAAGGTGCGTGAGTCTGACAAGCATGCGGCGTTGGGCGACCAGCTTTATCGTGTGATCGAAGCACTCAACGAAATTACGCTGAAGGTGATGGCGGGTGTCCTTCAATACGTGCCGATCGGTGTTTTCGCAATTGTCGCAAAGACGGCGGGAGAACAGGGTACCGACACCATTCTGGCACTGGGCGATATGGTGCTTGTGCTGTATATCGCGCTGGCCGTCCATCTAGTGGTTTATTGTGGACTGATGCGCGCATTCGGTGTGCGGCTGACTGATTTTTTCCGTGAAGCGCGCACACCGATGGCAACGGCCTTCGCAACGCAGAGCAGTTCAGGCACTTTGCCACTTACTCTGGATGCTGCTCGGCGCCTGGGAATTCCGAAGCAAATTTATGGCGTTAGTCTTCCACTCGGGGCCACCGTCAATATGGATGGCGCTGCGATTCGTATCGCGATTTCCGCTGTTTTCGCTGCCAACGTGGTGGGTATACCACTGGATCTCATGACCATGATTGAGATCGTGCTGATCGGCACCTTGACCTCAATCGGCACTGCCGGTGTGCCGGGTGCTGGCATCGTGATGATCGCAACCGTTTTTGCTCAGGTAGGCTTGCCGATCGAGACGGTCGCATTGCTGGTCTCCATTGATGCGCTGGTTGGCATGGGCGCCACCGGGCTCAATGTTACGGGGGATCTGGTGTGCACCTCGATTATTGCGAAAACCGAGAAGAAGCATGTGACATAAACCCGTTTATGTCGCGATCAGTGGCATCGCTGGACACATTGGCGTCGGGCTGAATTCGTTGAATGCAGCGTGCTTGAAGCCGCAGTCGGCCGGGTGTGGCCATAAATGCTACGGTTTGCCTATAATGTGGACATCAGTGGCGCCGGAAGGCGCCTGACGTCAACCCCTAGCGCAAACACTACCCTGTCATGGCTCATGATAAAGAAATGTTCGCCGGCGACGTGCCTCCAAACCGAGGCGAAGTGCAGGCGCACGACGCATTTGCCTTCGGTCTCGATGACTTCGCTGGCTACGATCAGCTCGTGGCAGCACTTTATGGTTGCCTGAACTCCAATAGCGGCTTTCACCCCTTCTTCGATGCTTTCAAATCCCATTTCAGGTGTCTTCAAGGCGGCCTCCTTGGTCTAACCAACGCGCCGATCCGGATGATCTATGGCTGGACGTTCGGCTATCCTGACGGCTTCGAGCAGTGGTACATCAATAGTGACTTACCCCAGCAGGATGAAGCTCTGCTGAAATATACTGCGCTGTCGCCACGCCAGTTTGGTTCATTTACCGGAGGCGATCCCAATGTGGATTTTATGGCGATGATGGGGGAGCAGAGCCGTGTCTGGGCAGAGGAAGCCGGTCTTGGTGACAGCGCCGGAATGCTGGTTTGCCGTAACGATGAATCCCAGATCGTATTCATGACCAACCGCCATCGGGATGAAGGGCCTTATACAGAGACGGAACTGCTGCAGATGAATATGCTGGCGCCGCATATTGAAAATGCAGTGAAACTTCATCAAAAGCTTTATCACTCCAAGGGTGATAGCGAGAACCTCTCCGCTGCCCTGAACCACGTTTCCAAACCGATGATTGTGTTCAACGAAGTCGCACAGGTGGTGCAATGCAATGCGGCGGCCGAGGTCGTGCTGGCTATGCATCCCGGGTTGTTCGTGACGGATTCACAGGAGCAAAGGCTCAAAAGCCGGCATGCCCGCTTCAACCGTAAACTCGAGAGTGCAATTGTCACCAGTATATTCAACGCCCGGCACGGTATTCAGGACATCATCACGTTGTTTGACGAAACCGACGATGAACGTATCGCGATCTGTCTTACACCATTAGTTGAGGGTGAGAATAATCATCACGGCGCTTTGGCGGAGCTGGTGCTGTTTAATGCCGCGAACCCGGTTGACCAGAACCGGCTGCAGGAGCTTTTCCAGTGTACCCCCGCTGAAGCGCGCACAGCATCTCTTCTGGCTCAGGGGATGACGGCAGAATCCATCGCTGAAGAGCTCTCGATTTCAGTTCACACCGTTCGCCAGTATATCAAGAGCCTGTTGGGCAAGAATGGCTATCGCCGCCAGACTCAATTGGTGGCGGCAATGGTGCGGGCGCTCGGGTAGCGCCCGGATGGCGGTTTGGTAGTAGCGCTCTGGATTAGCGTTTCGATGCCATTCTTTCCAGTACGTTGACATCCCCGCTACGCCGGTGCGCCCGGGCCATCATGATGTGCCCTGCGATCATCGCCAACAGAAGCCATCCCAGCCAGCTGTGCAGCACGTTAGCGGGCAAGGTCATCCATTCAATGGCTTCGCCTTCAAAGCCCGGCATTAGCGGTATCCCGAAAGGTGTAAAGCTCCTTCCTGAACCATACTGTCGCAACAGCGCGAGTGCGGGTATGAGTAGCATCAGTGCATAAAGAGCGTAGTGGCCATACGCTGCGAGCTGATTGATCGCGGCTGGGCGGCGGGGATGGGTCCACAATGCCCAGGCTAATCTGATCGTGATCAGTACGATAATTACCAGCCCTGTAGGTTTGTGGCTACTCCATAGGAAATCCCCAACGGGCGTGTCATCCAGCAGGAGATGCCCGAACGCTGTGGTGAACTGCCAGAGCAAGAGAAGCGCAGTGCTCCAGTGAAACAGCCGGCTGATGGTGCCGTAATGTTGGGGCGTATCCTTGTGCATGTGAACTCCATGGCATGGGATGAATGAAAGTTAGAAACGGGGTTCGGATTGTTCAGCCATCTATTTTGCCTGTTCTGATGATTTCCAGAATAGGACGTTCCCCTTATTTCGCAAGACGCCTGAGGCATGCTCAAACCGGGCTGTTTTCGAATACGGTTATCGATCCACTATCGCCTGGACTGTGTCTTCGTGGTATATCAGCATACCGGTGAAAGCATCGCGTGAGGGCGGTTGTGTAGTCGGTGATCGCATTGTGTCGGTCGATCTCTGTCTGATTAAAATTCTGGAGTTTTGGAAGATGCCAAAAGCAAGTGAAATCAAGAAGAACTCGGCAGTTGAGTTTGAGGGTCGGGTCTACTTCGTGAGGGATATCGAGCGTTCAGTACCACAAGGTCGTGCTGGTGGAAGTCTCTACCGTATGCGGATGTACGATGTTGTGACGAACAATAAAATCGACCAGACCTTCAAGGATTCAGACATGTTGACGCTGGCGGATCTTACCCGGCGTCCTGCTACGTTTTCCTACGCGGATGGTGATGAGTTCGTCTTCATGGATACTGAAGACTTCACTCAATACAGCCTCAACAGGGAAGTCATTGCAGAAGAACTGTTGTTCATCAGTGAAGAAACTCAGGGCGTGACAGTGATTCTGGTCAGTGACTCACCCGTAGCGCTTGGGCTGCCCCCCACGGTTGATCTGGAAATCGTAGAGACAGATCCTTCCCTCAAGGGTGGTTCAGCCACCGCCAGAACCAAGCCGGCAACCCTGACGACCGGTCTGGTGGTGCAGGTGCCGGAACATATCTCCACCGGTGACCGCATCAAGATCAACGTCGATGAACGCCGGTTTCTGAGTCGCGCCTGATTTTAGCGATAACGCATCGTTGACAGGCGGCGTTGCTTCTCTGCCCACCGGCTTTGGTGCAAGCCAGGACACCTCACGTCAATTGAGGTGTCCGCGTTGCTTGCGGCCTGCCACAAAATTCACACGGCAGGCTGTGACGAGTCGGTCACCTGAATGATTTTCAGGTGCAGCATATTTCTCCCGTTCACCGGCCATTCGATCCTGTCACCCACGCTTAGCCCCAGCAGGGCCGAACCGGCAGGTGCGAGAATGGATACACAGCCTTCGGCACCTTTGGCGTCAGAAGGGTAGACCAGCTTCAGTTCATGTTCGCGCTGGTTGTCTTCGTTCATAAACCGGACAGTCGAGTTCATGGCTACGATGTTGGCAGGCAAGTTTCCGGCCGGCACAAGAGTGGCGCGGGACAACTCTTCTTCAAGCCCAATCGTTGTTTCAGTATCGGCTGCTTGCCTTTCGAGCATGACCCAGAGTCGGTCGTGATCCTGTTGGGTAATGGTAATTGCGGGTCTGTCGGACATAGTGATCTCTCAATTCTCGTTGAATGCTTGCTCGTTGGTTGGTGGGCTGGGGTCGATGTCATCGCCGAATCCGACGATGCAGGTGCGGATTCAGCGAGAAGAATGGAAGAGAGCGAAGCAGCAGCGCATCACCCGGAGCACTGGGGCTGGCGATGACGCAGTATCTGACAGTTGCATGGGCATTGATCTGAACACGGTGATGCTCGATAGAAGAATAGTGGCTCTATCATTAGCTGATGCCCGACCCAAGATCAAGAAAATTGGTCTGCTATCTGCGGAGAGGCTGGCGGTGGCCCAGGAAAGGCCTGTAAACACAGGATTTTAAATTCGGTTGTCGATAGACTCGATCAAAAATAAATGGAAACAGTATCATGACAATCGCAGAAAAATTGTGCCTGACGGCTGCCTTTATTTTCTTTATGACCGGTTTGCTCACCGGTATCTGGAAATATGCCTGCATGGCAGCGAGCCCCAGAGCGGTCGCACCACGCTATGTCGATGTCGCGCATCGCAGCTCCCTGATGTACAGCTTTGCAGCCATGTTGCTCGGGTGGTTTGCAACTTACAGTGTGTTTCCCCAATGGCTTAATACAGCGGCTGCAGCTTCGGCGCTGTCTTTTTTCGCGTTCGCAATTGCCAGTTATGTGGTGCACGGGGTGCTGAAAGACACCAGTAATCAGCTGCGCAAACCGCACAGGGTGGGGCGCAGGACATTGCCTCCGGTACTGATGGTGATCTTTATGGTGCTGTTGATTGTCGCCGAGGTGGGTGGCAGCGCTGTACTGGGGGTTGGCGCCTTGCTTGCGGTCTGGTGAACCGGCGCCAATCCGGTGCTGTGTCGTACGCGGCTGTCATCACACATTTCCATTCTCCGCCAGGTTCACTATTTTAATAGTTAAAGGTGCCTGGGCGCTCTTGCGCTGTTGGCTTAATCAGAAGGAGAGTGGATCGTGAAATTCTGTACTCTGGTGATTCTGATCCTGGGTGTTGTGTGTTCAATGGCTGTTCAGGCCAAAAGGGCGGAGCGCTGGGACATGTCCATTCAGATGTTGGGCAACTTCAGTGAGAAGAGCAACGGCAGCAACGGATCGAGCGTCGATATCGATTCTGCAGTTGGGATGGCATTTGGCGGTTCCTATCATGTTAATGAGCACCTGCAGTTCGGGGCAGACCTGTCGTTTTTCTATCCCGACTATAAGGCGACCATCAATGTTGAAGGGGGTGGCCAGGAAACGATCGACTCGGAACTGGACGTGTTTAACGGTCATCTATATGGCGCCTGGAATTTCCTTCCCGGCCCGCTGACCCCTTATGTGCGTGGCGGGCTCGGGTGGACATATATTGATTCGAATATCGTGTCCGACGATGTACCTTCAGGCGTCTGTTGGTGGGACCCCTGGTACGGCTATATCTGCTCCCGGTATTACGAGACCTATGACGACACCTTCTTTACCTACGGCATGGGCGTGGGCCTGCGTTACGACATCGGTGAGCAGTTATTTGTTTCCGGTGGCTTTGACCACTACGAACTGGTGGGCGACGGTCTGGGCTCCAGCCCCGACTTCGATCTATGGCGTATCGAATTTGGCTGGCGCCTGCCGGCCTGGTAAGTATCGCCGGGCATCTTATTCCTCCCGGCAACCGTCCGGAATTCAACTATAGTGTTTTGTATTAAAAGGAATTCGGCGGGGAGTGATGGCTGGCGTGGACACAATGGGCTCAAGTTGGCGGCGTGCTATCAGCGACCTCAGGTATTGGGGGGCGGCAGCTTGTATTGCTGGTCTGGCTTCCGGCTGCAGTTCTGTTCCGGTGGAGGACCGGGACAGAGTGCGGGATGAGCTTGATATCGCGGCCCAGGAGTCGTTGCAGCGGTTTATTGAAGAAGATGCCGCCATTGCCAAAGAGCTGGCGGCTGCGCCTGGCTATATGGTGTGCAACGCCACCACTTTGATGGTGGCCGCCCTCGGAAGCGCTTCAAGCGCATGTGTGCTTTATGATCAGCAACGCCGCACCCGAACCTATCTCGACGGCACCAGCCTGAATGTCGGTGTGGGGCTGGGTTCAGTTGAGGCCGAATACCTGGCGATCGTCAAGACTGAGGATATGCTGGACCAGTTGCAGCGGGGCCGCTGGGTGTTTCAACCCAGCCTTGGCGGCGCTCTAGGGGATACCAGCAGCGCCTATATACTGGCCGACGGTGATCTCGAAGTGCTCGCTCGAAGCGAATCCGGTGCTGCAGCTGTTGCAGGGGTCGGCATAACCCACCTGAATGTAAATCAGGAACTGACGGATACGGGGCTTGCGACGATCAGCTTCCCCACTCTGGGGGCCGGTTCCCCCAGCAGGCAAACCGAGGCAGCACCGCGAAAGTGGCCCCATCGTTTGCCTTTTCTGGCTCAGGACGTCGTGGATTTAGGATTCAATCTGCCGAACCCGTACGGAATCGGTATCACCATTGCGGATGTTGATCAGGAAATGACGCTTACCGACTTGATGGTCGGCTTCAACGGCACCGAGCCCAAACCCTACGAATTCGTCGCGTTTAATGACACGGCCACTGAGCTGCGGACCACGCAGATCAAGGTGGATGCCTGGCTGTTTCCCTTCATGAATGTGTTCGCCATGTTCGGGCAGGTCGATGGCGACATCCAGATGAATGTGCTGGTAGATGGCGATGCGCTACTCAGCCAGGCAGGGAAGGACTGCAGCAAAGTGATCAAGCCTGTTAGCTGTCTGGTTCTGGAAGGTCGCAACGTGACGCTGCCCATCCGTACCGGCGTCAGTCCGATTACCTACGGGGCGGGCACCGTACTTGCCGGTGGCTGGCACGACTGGTTTGTGGCATTGCCTATCAACATTACCTATTCGGAGCCCAACAATGCAGTGGCATATGGGCGCTCGCTCACCATTACGCCGCGAGGGGGGCACGCGTTCCAGTTGAACCGGCTGGGGCGTCTCTCGCTGTTTGCAGGCGGAAACTATCTGGATAGTCGAAATACGGTGAACGGGACGCTCATCGTTCCCAAAACGGATATTCAGCTGGAATATCGCATCAAGCAACGTAATAAAGACCGCTGGGCTCTGGTTACCGGTTTCAACTGGGACGTCAGCCCTCGACTGTCATGGACTGCCGAGTACAACGGCTTTATCGGCACTCGGGAGTCCTTCATTTCGTCACTGGTTGTTCGGTTCTGATGTCGCTGTTCAATGGGGATCTTGATCCACATGACACGCTATAGCATTTTACTCACCGTTGGACTGCTGTCATTGGCATTCCGTGCAAACGCAATTGATGAGCCTGACGCATTTGTGGATTCGACAGAGAGCAGTCAGCTGGCACCCAATATCGACAAAGGTAACTGGGTGGTGGCGCCCATACCTATTTCAAATCCGACTCTGGGTACCGGCCTGCAGCTGGCCGTTCTTTATCTTCACCCGGCGCGAGGCAACAGTGATGATTCGCCCAATGCCACCACGGGCCTGGGCCTGATGTACACAGACACCGACAGCTGGTTTGCGGGCCTGTTCCACAAGACTTACCTTTACGATGACAGTTTGCGGCTCATGGCGGCAGCGGGGAAGGGCTCGTTGCAACTGAAGTACTTCGGTTCCGGTGGAGGAGGGCTGTTGGCCAGCAACCCCGTTGGTTACAGTCTCGATGCTGATGTTGGGTTTGCCCGCGCGCAGTGGCGTTTGCCGGGCACGGAACACTGGTTTTTGGGGCCCGCTTACGTTTATGGTCAGGGCGATGTAACGCTCGACTTCAGCTCGCTGGTGCCGACTCTGCCAGCCGTTGGCAAAAATATTCTGATATCGGGGCTGGGGCTGACCCTGACCTACGATTCCCGCGATAACAATTACTATCCTACCCGGGGTGCGGACTTTGGCATCAGCTCCTTTTATTATGGGGACGATCTGGGAAGTGATTTCAGTTTCAGCAAGACCACGGCGTACCTGAGTAATTATTTTCCGGTGTCGCCAAAGCTGGTGGTTGCCAGCAATGCCTATTACGAAACCGGTGCAGGCGATATCCCGTTTTTCATGCTCGCGTCTCCGGGCGTTCGTGGCTACGATCGGGGGCGTTATATGGACGACGGTGCCCTGAAGCTCAGCATCGAGTCGCGCTATCAATTCAGGGCCCGCTGGTCGGTTGTTGGTTTTTACGACTACGGCTGGGTCAGTGACAAGGCTGACCGCATACTGTCGGGTGAGACGGCGTTCAGTATCGGCGGGGGTATTCGCTGGCAGACAACGCCGGATAAACCGCTCAATCTCGGACTGGACGTCGCTTACACCGGCGACAGCGATGCCGTTGTCTTTATCCAGATTGGCGAGCGCTTCTGAATAATTCGCAGGTTATGCGATCGATTCCTTCAGGGTGTTTTCGCTGGAAATAAACCCTATGACGATGACAAGGCACTGATGCTTCACGAACTGGGATTTGGCGGCATGTTGTTCAGTCCATTGGTGGTCATGATACCAATGGCGTTTGTACTGGCGTCCGTCACCCGGCTGGCACTACACCACCTGGACTGGCGGCGGTATATCTGGAAGGAAGCCTGGTTCGATGTGGGGCTTTATGTGTGCTATCTCGCGCTCATCATTTATTTTTTCGGGAGTTGAAACGGAGTTATGAATAAGGTGCTTCGTATAGGCGTGACATTATTGGTGGTTGTCGTTGCTGTGGTGGCGGGGCACTGGGCGTGGAATCATTATATGTATTCGCCCTGGACCCGGGATGGCCGGGTGCGGGCGGACATTATCACCATCGCGCCGGATGTGTCGGGTTGGGTGACGCAGATGCACCTGGCAAATAATCAGCAGGTGGCCAAGGGAGATCTCCTGTTTGAAATCGATGCCGCGCGTTATCAGGCCAGAATCGAGGAAACCGAGGCGCAGGCGGAGCAAAAGCGCATCGCTTGGGAGTTGGCCCGGCACCAGTATCAGCGCCGCGAGAAGCTGACCGGCCGCAGCGCTATCAGCGAAGAGGATCTGGAAACCTATCGCATCCACACCGCCTCGGCAAAGGCCGCCTACGACGTGGCGAAAGCTGAGCTGAACAGTGCCCGACTGGATCTGGAGCGTACCCGCGTGATCGCGCCTGAAGACGGCACAATCAGCAACCTCACCCTGCGTGAAGGCAATTATGTGAGCCGCGGAAATACCGTGATGTCGGTTATCAAAAGTGATTCGTTATACGTCACCGGCTATTTTGAAGAAACCAAGTTGCAGCGTGTCCAGGTGGGCCAGAAGGCGCGAATAACCCTGATGGGAGGTGGCCACAAGCTGGATGGCGAGGTGGTCAGTATCGCCAAAGGCATCGCTGACACCAATAACACCAGCAACAGCCAGCAGCTTCCCCAGGTGCAGCAGGCGTTTAACTGGGTACGCCTTGCGCAGCGCATTCCCGTTGATATCAAACTGGAACCGCTGCCGGAGGGAATTCACATCAGTGCCGGTATGACGGTCTCAATCGATCTCGAACCCCGATAACCGGCGGAGCTGACGCCAGTGCACCCGCTACTCGCCCAACTCCTGACGCCGGACCGCAGGTCGGTGATCTATGCCATCAAAGGCGTGATCTCCATGGCATTGGCGCTTTACGTGTCGATGTATCTTCAGTTGGATCGTCCCTACTGGGCGCTGGTTTCTGCGGTATTTCTCCAGATTCGCCCTCAGAGCGGCCTGGTCATCGAGAAGGCGCTTTGCCAGATATTCGGCTCGATCGTCGGCGCCGGTGTCGGGATTCTGATCCTCGCATTTCTGATGCCTTATCCGGTCGCAGCCCTGATCTGTTTGACCACCTGGATCGGACTGAATTCGGCTGCATCCTCAACGGTCCACAACACCAATTTTATATATGCCTTCGCGATGGCGGGTATGAGCGCTGGCCTGATTGTCGTGCTGGTTATGGCCGATGCGAGAACAGTCGATAGCCCGGCTATTTTCGAGATCGCCCAGGCGCGGATCAGCGAAATCGCAGTGGGCGCTTTGTGTGCGCTGCTGGTGAGCCGGCTGCTGTGGCCACTAAAGGTCAAAGATGTACTGCGAGATCATGCCCGCAGTGTGATCAACAAGACGCTGGATTACCTGCGATTGCAGCTGGATCCGGAGAGCGCAAGGGACGATCGCCATCAGCTGGCAGATGTCATTCTGGAGTCCCTCATCGCGCTCAATGACGATTCCAGTGCCGTTGTTTATGAAGGCACCGAGGGACCGGGCAGGGGGCGTGCGGCAAACTTGCTGTGTAACAAGATCATGTCGTTGCTCGCGGTGATACAGATTCTGGGGCGCTTCCAGCGCAATCATGCGGAACTGGTGACGCCGGCATTTAACGAACTGCTCGGTGAAATGCGCCTTTACTTCCATCGCATCGCCGAAGCGAACAGCTACGAGGAAAGCTACAAACTGGCTCAGACCCTGCGTCGCACCCTGCTGAGCCTGCGCTCGGAGTATGTTGATGAGCCTGCAATCGTCAGTCGTCTGACCCAGACATCGCTGGAACTGGTGGCTGATCTTGTCATCGCCTTACGGGCATATAACGCGCTCGAAAACCGGGATCGAACACTGCTCAAAGCGCCCAAGCTGGAGACCCATCGGGACCCGCTTATCGGCATCGTCAACGGTTTTCGTACCGCCGTTGTTTTCATGATGGGCGCTATCCTTTGGGTGCTATCGGCCAGCCCCGCAGCGATCATGCTGATGATACTGCCGGTGGTCTATTCGATCATGTTTGCCCGCTTCTCACCGGTTACGCTGATGGTCGTGTTGCGGCGATTGATGCTGGGTGCGATCGCAGCCATTCCTGCGGCCCTGTTCTTTGGTGTTTTCCTGCTGTCCCAGACCAGTGGCGATTTCGAGATGCTGGTGTTGGTGCTCGCAGGCCCCTATTTTGTGGGCCTGCTCACCCTGCCTAACCGCGCGACCTTGCCTTACGGACTTGGCTTTTGCGTACCGTTTACCGTCATTACCCAGCCCACCAATCATATGGAATTCCATGCTGACACGGCGGTCAGTATTGCGCTGGGGCTGTTCGTTGGCATGAGTCTGCTTTACTGGATCTTCAAGCTGATCACACCGCCTGATGGCAAACGGATGCAGCGGCGTTTACTGATCTCAACAGCGAAGGACCTGACGAACATTGATCACCACGCCAGGCCGGAAGACTGGTTTAACGGTCGCATGGGAGACCGTTTGCTGAGGCTTGCCAACTATGATCAGGAAACCGGCAGTCCGCACCGATACATGACCGATCTCGGTTTTACCGGCCTCAACCTCGGGCATGTGTCCATGCGTCTGCGGCGGCTACTGCAAAAACACCGCACGCCTGCCGTCAACGTGTTGCTGAACCAGTGGCAGGTTGCGCTGGCTGACAGTTACCTGATGTCCTCAAAAGGTGGCGTAAACACGGATTTCCGGGTGGTGAGCGCCCAGTTGCTGCGCGCTATTCGTGCAGCTCATGCCGATGTGGAAGCTGATCACCAAACGCTTATTGCTGAAGGGATGTTCGAACGCATCGCGCTTACATTTGAGCGCACGGCCAATACGGTGGCAGAAGCCGAGGGCATGACTGGCTGGAAAGAATCGGCACGCCCCGAGGCAATCCGGACGGCCGGTGCGTGACGTTAAAGGTGGTATCTATCTGGTGGCGTAACGGTCGCGGAGAATGCCCACGCGTTTCACGTAGGCCTTGGTTTCGGCATAAGGAGGTATGCCATTGTACTTCGATACGGCTCCGGGGCCCGCATTATAGGCTGCCGCAGCGAGGCTAATGTCACCGTTGAAGCGCTTGAGCATAAGGGCCAGGTAATTGACTCCGCCGCGAATATTATCGGTGGCCATCATCGCATTTTTGACACCCAGTTCCATTGCGGTGGCCGGCATCAACTGCATCAGCCCCTGCGCACCTTTAGGCGATAAAGCGGCGGGGTTGAAGGCGGATTCGGCATGAATCACAGCCCGTACCAGCGCCGGATCCACTCCGAACTCGGTGGCCGCGGTTTTGATTTCGTCACTGAAAGGTTTGCGGTACAACGGTGTGGTATGCCAGTTGACGCGAGAGTTCGGATCGCAGGCATAACAGTAGAAGTGAATCACATCGACGTCGGTGTTGCTGGGGCGAGTGCCACTAAAAGCAACCACGCCGTTGTCATCCTTGTAGCGGAACACGACTTCATTTTTGGTCGAGGCTCGCTTCTGACTGTTACCTTTTACGTTGGTGAACTCCACCGTGCCATCAGCATGCATGATGCGCTTGACGCCATCCGCCATGGCGGGCATCGCGACAATCAGTGCCAGTGTGGTTAACCAGGGTAAAAAGGTCCGTTTGCCTTGCGTCATTGCTGTCTCTTCGTCGGTTCGATTCCTGAGAATCGTCCGCCTGTCCTGAACATTTTCAATGTTGAATGATACGACTTTGAACTTTAGAAGAAACGCCTTGATTTGTGGAAAAAATGTTACGTTTCGCGTTCTGCTGCCGGGTTCTCATTTAAACGTCTTTGTCCGAGATCGCCCGCCTTACTCCCGGGATTGCGATGAGTGGTCATAAAATAAACGATTTCGATGCTGCTCAGGTAAGCGTAGACTGGTTTTGACACGCTCGTCATGGAGGAATGAGATATGCGTTATGTAATTGCTGTAGTGGTCAGCATGCTGCTGAGCAGCCCGGTGCTGGCATCCCATTGCCCGTCACTGGTTAAGAAAATCGATGACCAGCTGGCCACCGTTGATCTTGATAGTGAAACCCGAGAGCGAATCGAGACCCTGCGCGACAAAGGTTTGGCCCTTCATAAACAGGGCAAGCATGGCAATTCCGTTGAGGTGTTGGATCAGGCGCTGGATGAGCTGAAGGCAGCGGAGCAGTAACCTGCAGGATTGAACTTGAATTAAAGCCGGCCTACCTGCTCGGGTAGACCGGCTTTCGTTTTATTGCCGTCCTGGCGTTATTTCATCTCAAACCCTCGGGCTTTGAGGAAGCTGCTCATGTGAGGGCGCAGCTTCGAAGTAAACAAGGGTTTGAGCTGCTCTGACCAGTTGGTTTCCTTGTTGCCTCCGGTACGCTCCAGATAGTAGGTGCGCATGGTGTCATCGAATGCGCCTATTTGAGCCAGGTCCTGCTCGTCGTGGTAGTAATCTTCTTTGAGAATCGATGCCAGTGGCAGGCGGGGTTTGACTTCGGGGTTCTGGTCCGGGTAACCCAGGCACATTCCAAATACCGGGTACACATGCTCGGGCAGCCGCAGGATTTCGCTCACATCTGCGGGGTGGTTCCGGATTCCGCCGATATAACAGATGCCAAGTTGCTCTGATTCTGCGGCAACCGCAATATTCTGAGCCATCAGGGCTGTATCGACGCTGGCGACCAGCAGTTGCTCCATCATGCCCCGCACGACCTCTGCTCCCGCACGCTCAGCGGCTTCAGTTGGGCGTTTCATATCGGCACAGAACACCAGGAAATCTGAAGAATCAGCGACATAGGTCTGGCCGCCTGTCAGTTCGACCAGTTTTGCCCGATTCTCCGGGTTGACCACATGAATGATGGAGTAGGCCTGAACATGACTGGATGTTGCGGCACTTTGGCCGGCTCGGATGATCGTTTCAAACAGATCCTGCGGAATTTTCTGGTCCTTGAATTTCCGGATGGACCGGTGAGAGTTGAGTAGTTCGATGGTCGGATTCATAAGGCCTCAATGTAATGCAGTGGATCAAATAGAACGTCTGCCGGACTAATCACTAGGATACGAAGGAATGTGGCGCATGTACCATTAGTAAAAAGCCTAAGGCACCGGGTTGCGCCTGCCAATCGTTCTTTACCCGGTCACGGGGACATGCTGCAATGGTTCGGGGGTAAACGATTGTCCCTGTCCAAACCCATCGCTGGAGTTTTGTCCATGATGAACTTGTTGGCGATCATCACCGTGCTGATTCTCGCGCTTGTCGTATTGGTGCCGTTTATGGAAAAGCACGCGAAAAAAACAGAGAAGCAAGGTGAACCTCGCGATTATGGCAACATCACCCGGTTTCTTTTCCCTCTGATGGGGTTATTGATCGTACTGCAGTTGATTCGCTATTACTTCTTCTGAACCTACCTGTCCTGAGGTTGATTACGCCATGCTCGAACTTGCCATTGCCAACAAGAACTACTCGTCCTGGTCGCTGCGTCCATGGGTATTGATGCACGAGCTTGCCATTCCATTTGACGAGCAACTCTCGCCTTTTTCCGAAAAGCACGATCCGCAGTCAGTATTTGCCGGATCACCTTCGCGAAAAGTGCCTTACCTGAAGGATGGCGATGTGCTGGTTTGGGATTCTTTGGCCATTGCGGAATATCTGGCGGAAATTAAGCCGGAAGTCTGGCCCAGCAGCCGTGAGGCCAGAGCCTGGGCCCGCAGTGCTGCGGCGGAAATGCACTCGGGTTTTCCGGTAATGCGTGATTTTTGCACCATGAACTGCGGTTTGCTGATCGAAACCGGCCCCTGGCCAGAAGGGCTGAAAAGCGAAGTCAGCCGGCTTGATGCCGTGTGGCAGCAGGGACTCTCGCATTTTGGCGGGCCTTTCCTCGCTGGGGACAGTTTCACTGCGGTTGATGCCTTCTATGCGCCGGTCGCCTTTAGAGTCCGGACCTATGGTTTGTCGCTGTCGCCGGAGAGCATGGCGTATGCCGAGCGCCTGTTGGCTCTCCCTTCGATGCGCGCCTGGTATGACGCTGCCCTGCAGGAACCCTGGCGCGACGAGGCACACGAAGAGGAGGCCCGCAGGGCGGGTCGATGGATCGAAGACAACCGGGTATCGTCCTAGTGTCCCGGTAGATTAACGAGTTAACCAAACGGGGACACTAGTCCCCGCTTTCCAGAAAGCTCAGAACCCGACCATGCGACAGTGCTGCAGCGTGGCGTTGGTAGCTGTTGCGGGCCCAGCAGTTAAAGCCGTGTTCGGCACCGTCATAGACGAACACAGCGACGTCATCACGATCACTGAAGGCGGCGCGGGTTTGCTCCACATGTGCGCCGGTAATGTGGCTGTCATTGCCGGCGAAGTGGAACTGGACCGGTACCTTCAGTTCGGCAGCCTTGTCGAGATGATTGGCGATACCGCCGGGATAGAAGCTGGCGGCGCGATCGACACCGGCGCCGAGTGCGGCGAGATACGCCAGTATGCCGCCCATGCAGTAGCCGATTGCTGCAACTTCGCCTTCACATTGTGGCTGATGCCGTAACGTCTGTGTGGCGCAGGCGAGATCATCAACCGCAGTCGAGAAATCAATCTGCTGCACCAGCTTCCGGGCCTTGTCCATATCCTCGCCGTCGTAGGCCAGCTCAACGCCTGGCTCCTGGCGCCAGAATACATCCGGGGCCAGGACGACGTAGCCATCCTGAGCGTACTGCTCGGCCACGCTGCGGATATGACGATTAACGCCGAAAATTTCCTGAATCAGCACAATGCCGGGGCCACTGCCGCCAGGGGGAAGGGCCAGGTAGCCATTGAAAGTCTGGCCATCGGTGCTGGTGATGTCGATCCATTGGGTGGTGACAGGTGATTCGGACATGTTTCCTCCGGAATGTAATGGACTTGCGACCTGACAATTAATTGCACCTGAATACAGTAACGCCTGATGACCGCCTTGTGCCAGGTGGGAAAACCGATCAGGTGATGTGACACGTACAACCTCGAGGTGCATAGTCGTAACGCTAAACGTAATTTCGATCCAGGGAGGCACTATGACAAACGAAAGCCAGAACAACGTGATTCTGATTACCGGCGCGTCCTCCGGTATCGGCGCTGCAACCGCCCGTGCTGCTGCAAAAGCCGGATACCGCGTGGCACTCGCTGCGCGATCGGCAGACAAGCTCAAGGCTTTGCAGGATGAACTCGGTGGGCCCGAACGGGCGTTGGCATTGCAATGCGATGTGCAGGATTTTGACCAGCAAAAAGCGATGGTCGCTCAGGTCACTGAGGCATTTGGCCGACTCGATGCGGTCTTCGCCAATGCCGGCCGCGGTGGATCCCCGGGCGGCTTCAGCGAGGCCGACCACGAAGCCTGGCGGGACATGATTCTGACCAATGTATACGGCGTCGGCCTGACACTCCAGGCGGCATTGCCAGCGATACGCAAGTCGAAGGGGCATGTACTGCTTACCGGCTCGGCTGCTGGTCGTGCGACGATTCCGGGCTCAATGTACAGCGCCACCAAGTGGGCCGTGAGTGCTATTGGTTATGGCCTGCGTGAGGAGCTGCGAGGTAGTGGTGTGCGGGTGACACTGATTGAACCGGGGATGGTGGATACCGCTTTTTTTGATGAAAAGCCCAAGCACGCACTGGTAGACGAAGATATCGCTCGCGCCGTTATCTATGCCGTCTCCCAGCCGCGTCATGTGGACGTCAATGAGATTCTGATTCGTCCTACCCCTGCTGAAGAGTAACCGGGGTTGCCGGCCTTTTTAACGGCTCAGCAACATGACGATAATCATTGCCAGAACCGCCGATATCCCTTGCCAGAACAAAACCGGGTTCCGCTCCAGAAGCGGTGGCCGGGTTTTGTTGAGGTAGGCCCTGTTGGGCTGGCGCATGTCGAAGGTGAACTCGGACAGTTCCTGGTAGCGCTTGTCCGGATTTGGATGCACGGCACGGCGCAGGGTTTCGTCAATCCAGGCCGGAATTTCACGTTCATCGTCCAACGCTGAGCGATAGGTCAGGCGGCGTTGGGCCGCGGCCGTGCGTGAACGGGAAACCTGAGTGCCGTAGGGGAATGCGCCTGTCAGCATGTGATAGGTCAGTACGCCCAGTGAATAGATATCCGACTGCACCGTGCCTACTTCACCCATAAAATATTCCGGCGCCATGTAAAGGGCGGTGCCGGGAATATCGCTTTGTTCACTGCGCGTGCTTGCCTCCACGATCCCGGCCACTCGGGCTGATCCGAAATCAATGATTTTCACTGTGCCGTTGGCGTCAATCATGATGTTTTCCGGACGGATATCCTGATGCAGGATCTCCATACGATGCAACGCGTAAAGTCCCTTGGCGACCTGTTCAATAATGCTTCGAACCGCTTCAAGGTCAGGTTTGGGGGTGTCGGTCAGCCACTGTTTGAGCGTTTGTCCGTCAATGAATTCGGCAACGGTATAGAGGTAGTTGCGCGAGCGCGTCTGCGGGCCGGTTGAGAGCACGTGAGCACTGTTGACCCGCCGGGCAATCCATTCTTCCATCAGGAAGTGTTCGAGGTAGTGCGGGTCGCCACGCAGATCGATAGACGGGCTCTTGAGTACGACTTGAATGCCGGTCTCATCATCCTGAGCCAGATACACATGGCTTCGGCTGGTGGCGTGCAGCTCGCGGAGAATGGTATAGCCGTCGAAACTTGCTCGCGCTTCGAGCACCGGTGGAAAGGGCAGTTGATCAATCTGGTGTTGAAGGGAGTGGGACGCGTCCTGCGGTAATGCATCTACCCGTACAATCTGAATGCTGAGGTTGTCAGCGCTGCCTTGCTGGTAAGCCTGATCAACAATCGATCTTGCGGCCTCGTTAAGGTCGTCAGGGTAGCGCTCAATGGCGCCCCGGATAAATTCGGCGTCTGTGTGTTCGTATACGCCGTCAGTCGCCAGCAAGTAAATATCGCCGACGGAAACCGGCAGGGTCTGGTGATCCAGCTCTAATATGGCATCAATCCCCAGGGCCCGGCTCAGGTGGCTTTTTTCCTGTGAAACCCACAGGCGGTGATCGTGGGTGAGTTGTTCAAGACCTTTATCCTGCAAGCGATATATGCGGGTATCGCCCACATGAAACAGGTGTGCCGTTGCCGCTTTTATGACCAGCGCACTGAGGGTGCAGATATACCCCTTGTCTTTGTCATAACGGGCAGGACTGTTCAGTGTTTGTGAGTGAAGCCAGGAGTTTGTGGCATTGATGACGCGCTGAACCGATTGTTTGACGGACCAGGCTTCGGACGTGCAGAAGTAGTCATCCAGAAAGCTTTTGACTGCGGTTTCGCTGGCGATATGACTGACGTGGCTGCTGCTGATGCCGTCTGCCATGGCGAAGGCAATGCCCTTCATGCTGAGCTGGGGTTCGTCGGGGATATAGCAGCCGTGAAAGTCCTGATTGGAAGCCTTGCGACCTTTATCGGAATGCTGTCCTACCGATACTTTCAGCTGACGGCTCATGTGCGATCCAGAATCCGGACCACGGCCGCTAAGCCGTGGTCCGCTAGTAGTGATGTCGTTGGGCGCTATCAGTTATGCCGCAACACGCTCACCCACAACGCGACGCTTTGCAGCGGTGCGGACGTGAGTGGTGTACAGGGTCAGGCCAGTGAATGCGATGCCGCCCACAAGGTTGCCCAGCGCAGTCGGGATCTCGTTCCAGATCAGATAATCCATAACCGAGAATTGTCCTCCCATAATCATCGCGGAAGGGAACAGGAACATATTCACGACTGAGTGTTCAAAGCCCATATAGAAGAACAGCATGATCGGCATCCACATTGCGATGACCTTGCCACCTACGTTGGTTGATACCATCGCGCCGACAACACCCAGGGATACCATCCAGTTGCACAGCATGCCGCGGATGAAGATAGTCGCCCAGCCCGCGGCACCGTATTCGGCATACCCCAGAGTGCGGGCTTCACCGATCGTTGCGATCTTGGCACCCACTGCACCCGGCTCGACATTGAAGCCGTAGGTAAAGACGAAGGCCATCATGAAGGCAACGGTCAGTGCACCGGCAAAGTTGCCCACAAATACCAGTCCCCAGTTTCTCAGGATACCGTTTACGTTGACGCCCGGTCGCTTGTCCAACAATGCCAGCGGGGTCAGCATGAAAACACCGGTTAGCAGGTCAAATCCCATCAGATAGAGCATGCAAAACCCAACAGGAAAGAGAATGGCGCCGATCAGGAAGTTGCCGGTCTGCACCGCGATAGTGATCGCAAAAACCGCAGCAAGCGCAAGAATGGCACCGGCCATAAAGGCGCGAATCAGGGTGTCTCGGGTCGACATGTGAATCTTGGATTCACCTGCGTCGACCATCTTGGTGACAAATTCGGATGGAACCAAATAAGACATAATCTATTCCTCTGGGTGAAGAGCGAAGGGGCTTGGCAGTCAGGTACCCTGGATCTGTCCTTTCATGCCAGGCCACAACAGTGAGGAGATGCGCCTGTCACGTGTCACGCAGGTCTCTCTCGGGTCGCTTTTATGAGTAACGCTTCTGTTTGGGCTTTCGGTCAAAACGGGCAAAAAAAACGCCCACTGCACCGTTAAACACGTTGCAATGAGCGCCTTTGCTCAATTTTCACTGTTGAATGCCAGAGTCTGGCCGCGTACTGGCAACAGCGAAGCCCGTCTGGCATTCGCTAGATATTCAGCAATAGCTGTGCCATAAGTTAGTTTGTTGAAAATAAAGGAGTTTTAAATTATAAGCAGGCCACACCGCCCTGATTCAGGGCGGTGTGCACCGAAATGGAATGCAGGCTGTGGGTGTTGCATCCGGCAAAAGGGTGAGGGCAGTCTGGGTGGGAATTTAACTTTGTGGAATGACGCAATCTCGTATAGAACTGTTAAGTGCCACTAACAACAATTCGAGGTAAGACAATGCCGTTTTCGCCTGATCATCTCGCTGAACTGAATCTTCTGGCCCTGTTCAACTCGTCATCCAGCCAGGAAGGCATCAAGGTCCATCAGCACTCCGCTGCCCCCGAGATGGTAATGGCGGCAGAGCGATTGTTTCAAAAGGGTCTGATCACTCAGGACGACGGAGGCTACCTGACCAATCTGGGAGCCGAGGCGGTAGAGCACACGCAAACGCTGCTGGGAGTGCTGTCAGGGGAAAAGGCGGACACCTGAAATTTCCCGGCCCTGGCGCAGTGAAATGTGATTACTCGGATACCTGTCTGACCCGACCGACGAACTCTGCGAAGAAAGCCGCAAACACGCCTAGCATGAGGCCCAGCATCGCACCCAAGGCGACAATGAGCGCCTTGCCGGTGCCTGATGGTCTGATTGACGCGGTGGCAAGGTTGGCTGTGCGGGTGGGTTTGATCCACGAGCGCTTCAGTTCTTCCTCGTTAATATCGCTTTGAAGCTCGTTTACCCGGTTTTCACGTTCACTTAGTTGTTGTGTCAGCTGCATTTGGCTGAGCATAAATGTCAGCTTGTTGTTGGAGCTGGTCAGGGTGGCTTCCATGTTGCCGCTAGCGCCTTGTGAGTTGGCTCTCACCTGTTCTTCTGCCTCCGCTTTGTCGACGGATTCGGTTGAGGTTGCCAGCAGTTTTCGAAGTTCTTCCAGTTGACGCTGCTCTGTTTCATAAGAGACACGCAAGGCCTGCAGGCGCATGTCACTCTCTTTTTCCAGCAACGACAGCTTCTCGTTATGGTCACGTGTCAGAGCGGATGCCATGGACTCATGGAACTCGGCAACCAGCGACCGCTTGTCCTCTGTCGCTTTTGATTGCAGCGTGACGAAATTGTTGCCTTCGTCTGCCATGACAGAGGTTTCAAAAGGAATCTGCTCAATATTCCGCTTGTCGACAAACTGCCTTTCAATCACCGGAACGATACGGCTGTCGAGCACACTTTTGGCCTGTTTTGCCGACGAGACGTATTTGTCCAATCCGAACTCGCCTACCAGGATGCTGGTGGTGTAGGTGTAGTGGCGATCCTTGACCAGTGCAAGACCCACAGAACCGAGTAAGCAGATGAGGAAAAGGCTGATAATCCAGGCTTTTCTCCGGATTAAGACTTTCGCTATATCAACCAGACTGATCTCATCGTTGGCGTAGGATGGATGGGGGGGATGGGCGCCGGCTTCCTGCTCGCTCATTAGTAATCCTGAAACGTGAAATTATATAAAACGGAATAATACGGGGCCTGATGCTCCCACTCAATCGGTTTCGCGCTTGATGGGAGGTCTGTCTCAGCGCGCGTTTCTTTGAAGGGCGTTAGATCGGTTTAGCGACCCTCTTTCGACACTCGGGCAAAAATTTTTCAATAGTTCACAAGTGAGCTGAGAGCGCGGAGTCGGAACTAAAAACGTGCGGGAATCGCGTCGTTGTGGGTTTCGGTGTCCAATGGTGACGATTACCCGCCGCCGAGATGGCAGTGAAAGCGTCAGATAATGAACTATTATGTCATGTGTTATGAACTATGATCATCGCTACGGACTAGTATCCGGTTGAATGTCTCTTTTGGTCAGAACTTTGGATCATTGTTGTGTTATCTGTTTTTTTACATTTTGCGGCCACTTTTTCTGGTGAATACTGATGTACCGATTGCTGGTCTCTCTCACTCTGCTGACCTTTTTAACGGGTTGTGCCAATCTTCAGGACAAGGGGCTGTTTAGCTCGTCGTCCGAGTTTTTTCATCGAACCGGGCAGGCGCTGGGAAAAATAGGCCAGCCCAACCCCGTTGTTGAGAACAATGCAGAGCTGAAGGCACTGTTCGACCAACCTTATATTGATCCGCTTACTGCTTACATGCGCGACGTTGAAGGGGATCCCGCCAAGGCAGACCTGCGTGCGGTGGTTGCTGAAGAACGGGACCGTCGTTGCGCCGTGATTGCTTCCCGTTACGCCGAAAAACCTGTCTCCGCTGATCGGCTTGCGCGGTACCGTGCCGGTTACACGCTGTCGTGCCCGGCAGATGTGGCTACATATGCCGAGCGTGTTGCCCTGTTAAATGTCGCGCCCGCTGACCCCGTTGAGAAACCCGTTGCTGCCCAGGTTGCACCAGAACCGGCGGAACCTGTGCCTGCCGAATCGGTAGCCGCGGAGCAGCCAATGGATGAGGCGCTCAGAAAGCAATTGAACGACTGTTATCTGCTCACCGCGATCCGTAATTTTTCGAGCGCCCTTGAAGCGTGTCATGCCCCGGCAGATGCAGGCAATGTGCGAGCTCAAACCAATATGGCGCTTATTTCCAACGCCCTGCGAGACTACGGGAATGCATACCGCTGGGCGACGCTGGCAGCCCCGGAGTCCGGCGACGCTGCCAACCTTCTTGGTGAACTTTATTCCCAGGGGCACGGAGTAGGCGCTGATCAGGCGAAAGCCGCTCTGTGGTTCGAAAAGGCCGCAAGCCTCGGTCATGCCGGGGCAAAAGCGCGAATGAACGATGTCGTGACCGCAAGCTCTGATGCCAATATCCATTAAGCCTCCGGCCGGCTGGTCCGTGCGCACAAATCTGGGTCGCCTGCGTCTGAAGTTTTGGCGCAGCAATTACGCCATGCATTCGATTATGTGGCTGCTGGCGCTCTTAACCCTCCTGTTTTTTGTCGGCATGCTGTTGTTGTCACACCTGAATCTGAGCTACTCGCAGCAGGCGATGTATGAACTCAGGCGCGAGCAGATTCGGGATGTCTTTATTGCCAGCCTTACTCGTATTGATGCCCGTCAGATTGCGTTGCAGCGCAACATCGAAGGATTGGCAGCAATCGGTGAAACCTTTGCACGATTGGCAGAGAATGCCAGCGGAGATGTCGACGAACGCAAGGCATTGCAACGCCAGCTTGGAACCTCTCTGAAGGCACATCTGACGGCTGCAGACGGCGTATCCGGTGCTGGCCTGTGGTATGCACCCGGAGTGCTGGCCGCTGAAGGCAATACGCACTCGGTGTACCTGACAGGGTCTTCCGGGCCGAAGGATTTCACCGGTGTTGACGCCGCAGGCAGCGCCGACAGTATTCGGAGTGAACGTTGGTTTGCGCTGACCCTAGGGGATAGCCCGCTCGGTGATTCTGCCACTCATCGGGTTTTCTGGTCGCCGGTGTATTTCGATTTTGATACCGAGAAAGCGATTCTGACGCTGGCCAGTCCGATGTACGACGCAGCCGGTCATTATATCGGTGTCGCCAGAATGGACTGGGCCTCAGAGCAGATTGTAGATCTGGTCAGCCGTGTGGAAGTGACCGACAACAGTTTTTCGTTTCTGAACGATCGAAACAATCGCAACCTCTCGAGTCTTAGCGAGGGTGATGACCCGGTACTGGAACAGAAAATCATTGATGCCATTCTGGCAGAAAACCTTTCGACCGACGCGCCGGATACGACCGCGCTTAGGGATGCCTCGGCTCAGCGACAGCGTATGCAGAACAAGGCAATTGAAGTCGAAGGCCGCGTCTACGAACTGTATTACGCAGCGACGCCTGCCGGGATGGTGTATGGCGCCGGCGTCCCTCGAGACGAGATAGACAGGGTGCTGATTCCGATGCGTGACATCAACTACCGCATTCTGATTATCACCGGATCGGTATTGCTGGTGCTGAGTCTTTATCTGCTTTACCGGATTGTGCTGCTGATGCGCGAGCTGCAGATATCTTACACTGACCATCTGACCGGACTGCCAAACCGCACCCGTATTCTCAAAGATCTTGGCGATCGTGATGATGCTTGCCTCATTGTTGTAAACCTTGATCGATTCAAGGAGATCAACAGCCTGTTCGGCAACGACTGTGGCGATCACGTGTTGCTGGCGATGGCCAGGCATATGACTGAATTTGTGGGGAGCCATTCCCGCGTTTTCGGCGCTGCTTTGTCTGTTTACCGGGTGGCGGGTGACGAGTTTGCACTGCTGGGGCCGATGGCAACCGAAAGCAGGGTCCGACGATTTACCGAGGAACTGACCGACTTCCTGCGTGAAAAGCGTATCTATTGGCAACAGCAGCCTCTAAGCCTGGATGCCAGCGCCGGTATCGCGTTCCGGCAAGCCAAGGAAAGCGATGCCTCGCCGGATAAACTGCTGAGCCAGGCCACCATCGCGGTCCATCAGGCCCGCGAGCAAATGCGGAATTATCTGTTCTACGATCAGCTTCAGAAAGTGGAGAAGGGGTACGAGCAAAATCTCTACTGGGCGCTTCGATTGAAAAATGCGCTCGAGAAGAACGCGCTGGTTCCACATTTCCAGCCGATCTATGACAACCAGCAAAAACGCATAACCAAATACGAATGCCTGGTGAGAATGCCCGATGATGAGCATGGGGTGGTTGCCGCAGGACAGTTCATCGGAGTTGCCAACAAGTTGAGGCTCAACCGGCACATCACGCGCGTCATGATTGAAAAGTCATTTGCGGCGTTTGCCAAAGAACCTTATGAGTTCGCGATCAACCTGTCGTATGCCGATATCGTGGATCCGGAAATACTGGAGTTAATTCTCCGGCACCTGAAACAGAGCAACGTGGGCCAGCGTGTGATTTTCGAAATCCTCGAATCGGACGGGATCGAAAACTACAGTGAGGTCTTCCGCTTTATCGAGAAGATCAAACCGTTCGGTTGCCAGATTGCGATTGACGATTTCGGCACCGGCTATTCCAACTTCTCCCATCTGTTGCAGTTGAACATCGATATCATCAAGATCGATGGCAGCCTGATCCGGTATCTGGCGCAAGACCACACAGCCTATCTGGTAACCAAGGGCATTGTTCAGTTTGCCCGCAGTCTCGGTATCAAAGTTGTGGCGGAGTTTGTCCACAGTGAGGCCGTGCAGGCGAAGGTAGTGGAGCTGGGTATCGAGTACTCCCAGGGGGAATATTTCAGTATGCCTGGCCCGACACTCATCCAGACTGCTCGCTTCGAAACTGTATAGGTTCCGCATACGTCAGCCCGGTTATCTGTACTGGTCAATCGGGGGCTGACTGTTCCGGTTTTTCGTGATTACCGTGTGTTAGATTAGTGGGTCTTTCCCCAAGAGTCGCGCTATGAAAACCACTACCCCGGAAGCGACCAAAGGCATATTTTTTGGTCTTGGCGCCTACACGATGTGGGGTTGTTTCCCCCTGTTTTTTGCGCTGTTCCAGAATGTGCCTGCCTACGAAATCCTGTTTCACCGCATCATCTGGTCCTGCGTATTCCTGGCGTTTGTGATCACAGTGCTCAGGCGCTGGCGCCCGGTAAAAGCGGCGCTTATGGAGCCCCGAAAACTCGGTCGTGTGCTCGGTTGCGCGATACTGATTGCGACCAACTGGGGGCTTTATATCTACGCGGTTGAAACTCATCACGTCCTGCAGGCCAGCCTGGGTTATTTTCTGACGCCACTGGTGAACGTGGCGCTGGGCATGCTGGTACTGAGCGAACGGATGGCGCGTTTGCAGGTTGTTGCGGTGACGCTGGCCGGTTGCGGGATACTGTTGCAGTTGGTGATGCTCGGAAGTGTGCCCTGGATCAGTTTGATACTGGCAACCACCTTCGGCACCTATGGCTTGCTGCGCAAACAGGTGGCGCTGGATGGTTTGTCCGGGTTGTTTGTTGAAACGCTATTGCTGCTGCCGGTCGGGCTGATTGCGCTGGCGGGACTGGATTATGCCGGCATGTCACACTTTACCGCCAATGCCAGCACCACGTTCTTGCTGGTGGCCAGTGGCGTGATTACCGCGCTGCCCTTGCTGGCGTTTGCCGGCGCTGCCCGCCGACTGAGATTGTCGACTGTAGGCTTCCTGATGTACATCAACCCGACGTTGCAGTTCTTCATTGCACTGTTTGTGTTCGGAGAGGCCATCAGCCTGATCCAGCTGATCAGTTTCATTATGATCTGGACTGCACTGGCGCTCTATTCCTGGTCGGCCTGGCAATCCCGGGAGCGACCTGGGGAACCAGCACCAAGGTAGCGTTCATATCGCAAGGGGAGCTGAGTTGGCGCGGAATCGGCCAGCCTGTCCTGTCAGGCCGGCCTCTGCAAAACCTACTTCTTCGCAATGACCCATACGGCATGAACAATGCCCGGAATATAGCCCAGCAGCGTCAGCAAAATATTGATCCAGAAGTGTTTCCCTATGCCTACCTGCAGGAACACGCCCAGCGGGGGTAAAAGAATTGCGATCAGAATACGTAGAAGATCCATCGACAGTACTCCCTGATTCTCAAATAAAGGGCGAATGAAGGACGTCCGCACATGGCGGCTTGCGTCCATTACCCTCAGGTTAACAACAAAAGCACCCCGGGGTGCATTACCTCGCCTTCATTCGAAGCGGCAATGCGCAGACTAAAGACCTTCGCCGGCTTGTAGGTGCTCACTCTAAAGTGTGACTTGGGTCACTTTTCATTCGCTGATATCGGCGGAAATTTGGCGTGCCGTCGCTTCCAGCTACTAGTGTAGTAGAGGTTCCCAACTCCATTCAGTGGACGTAGAGGTGAAGTAAATGCGCCTTCGTGGCCCGTTCTGGGTTATGGCTGCTATCGGCACTGCTGTCGGTATCGGTTATTTGCTGTCAGCATCGCCTGACCAGCGGACGGTTATTGCCACGGCAAAGGCTGCACATCAGCCAGCATCAACTTTCACTACGCCTGCAGCAGTGCCCGCTCCCCCTGTTCCTTCGTCGGTCAAGACGCGGCCAGACGATGCGGTTCGATTCATGTTCGCGCAAGTGGCCAGCCGATATGAAGCGAGTACCCGTTATCCCCGTTACTCCATTCCCCTTAGTGCTGAACAGGCGGAGGCCTATGCCGGCAATCACTATGAGCCGGTTGTTCTGCCACTGGCGGGGGAAGGGCGTTTTTCTGTCAGTCTCGAAAAATACCGTTTTACCCGGGGCGAGGACATTCTGGTCGTGGCGACGCTGAACGGCACCATGGTTGTGGGCGATCAGGCCACCGCACGACTCGAGTCGCAGGATGGGGACGACTCCGGTTCCTCGACGCTTGAGAGGACTCCGGACGGGTTTTTTGAAGGCATGCTGGAAAGTGATCATGAACCGGGCGAATACCGTTTGATCGTTGAGGCCCGCATTGACGGAAAACCGATCCGTCATGTGTCGACCCTGACCATCGAGCCCTATCTGGGCGATTTTGGCGGCGTCGAATCGCCCTTCATCGAGAACAATAATCTGGTGATTCCGGTCCGGTTCAAACCGGACGCTTCCGGCTACTTTGCGCTGAGCGCCAACCTTTACGTCGGCGAGCGCCCGGTTGCACATCTCAGCCACGAACAACGTCTGGATGGATCAAGCGCAACCATTGATCTCAAGGCCCATGGGACGGTACTGGCCGGCCAGCCTGATGCGCCGGTTATGCAGTTGAAGGGTTTGCAGATACGGCGATTACCCGCACGCCCCGGTGATCGCACCGATTATGCTTTCGGCCCGGAAGAAGGTTTCGAGTTCAAGGCCTCGGGCCTGGACGATCTCAAGGACACTCCCGCGAGGGACCCCGAATCAGTGCAGCGAGCAGCCTTACTGAGAAAGCTGGCGGTTGGCGGCTGATACGCCGCGGTCGAGGCCCTGTGTGAAAACAGAGGAACCGGACCGTGCCGTACTGAGTGCAAGCTCCGGATTCCCGGAGGACCAATAACAACAAGACTGCAACACAGACGGAGAACAACATGAGAAAGCCAACACTAGCGGTTGCCCTGGCGGCAGCCTTTTGCTCAACTGCCGCGATGGCGCAGGTGGCCGGGCACAATGTGGTCCTGATCCACGGATTCCAGCAAGAAGACCTGGCAAACCCGCCGGCAGACCTGAACGAAGTCAAAGCCAATGGCGAAGACTATTGGCGTACCTTCTGGTTATCCCGGTCGGAGGCCCGTATCGATTGGGGTAGCGATGGTCGGGTTGAAGGTGCAATTGCCCAGCAGGCCTATAACCAAATCAAATCCATTGCCCAGCAAGGGCTATGTGATGACTACTGCATCGTCGTGTCGCATTCAACCGGTGATCTGGTAACCCGCTACATGCTCGACAATCAGGCCCGGTGGTTGGCCGCCGATGGCCTGCCTCCCCTGAAGATACTGGCGTCTCTGGACTTCTCCGGCGCCGGTGGTGGTACGGATCTGGCCGATCTGGCGGTCAGCGTTGCATACAACGACAGCTGGTACCTGGCGCCGGTCAAGGCGGCCGTTCGGCTGTTTACCGGTATTGATCCCGAGCCGGGCAAGCTGGGTGTTGTCAACGATCTGCAAACCAACGTGGCCCGCAATCTGGCGGTCAGCCCGAATGATATTCCCCGACTGCGGTTTGTTGCAGGTGGCGCGTCCTACGGTGGGGTGACCAAGCCGTTTATCGACGGAACCGATGATGGCGTTGTTCCGACGCACTCATCCTGTGGTTCTGCATCGTCCAATGCCATCGATTCCTGTGTCTCGAATCTCAGCCTTGCCGGCAAGGTGTCCAGTCAGGATGCGCCCGACAGCCTCTACTGGAATCACTATCCGGTGCTGATGAACGAGGACGTGACTCACAGTGGTGTATTGGGTAGCGAAGTCGGCAATATCTCGGTGCCGGTGGTCAACAACACCACGCTAAATGGCTTGCAGGTGGATTTCGCCAGTCGTAGTTATAACAAGCGGGCCTGGTGGCAGCTCTGGGGTTCTGGCGACCGGTACATCGAAGTGCCGAATTCGGCCAACACCGATATGTCATCTCTGGTGTACACCACATTGAACAATTGATGCTTTGCAAAGCCCGGCAGCCCTCAGCGCTGTCGGGCGCCCCGCCTGATTGACTGATCCCTCTATGTATTTGCCCTCCCGAGGTTTTGCACCCGCGACTTCACAAAACTGAAACATATGGTCTATAACTTTCTGATACCTGTGTCGCTTTTATTGGTTAGCGTACTCAACCCCAGAAACAAGGAAAAGGTATGGTCAGCAAGCAAGGGACGTCCCGTTTTCGCCTTATGAAAGTTGCCGCCGGTGTTGCCGCTGCGTTGTTGTCGGTTTCGGCCACAGCCGAAGAGTTGCGGTTGATCACCTGGGGTGGCTACGCGCCTGATGATGTGGTCGCCCAGTTCGAGGAAGAAACGGGTATCGATGTCAAAGTCACGCTATCCAATAACGAAGACATGATCTCCAAGTTGCGGGCAACCGGCGGCGCCGGTTTTGATCTGGCGCAACCCAGCCAGGATCGTATTGTCGGTGTACAGCGCCAGTTCAATATCTATCGCCCGATTGATTACAGCAAAGTGGATGCTGCCCGTGTGCAGCCTTCAATGATGAAAGCCACCAAAGAGGCCACTGCGCTGGATGGGAAATCCTACGGTGTGCCTGCGGTTTGGGGCACCAGTGGGCTGATCGTGAACGGAGAGGTTGAGGACACCGTCAAGGACTACACGGACTTGTGTGACCCTGCGGTTGCCGGCAGGGTCAGCTACCGGCTTAAGCGCCCGACCCTGATCGGGTTTGCGTTTGCGATGGGTGAAGATCCTTTTGCTGCCTATAACGATGAGCAGAAATACCAGTCGATTCTTGCCAAGGTTGAAAAGAAACTGATCGACTGCAAAGGCAACGTCAAAACCTACTGGACCGGCGGTGATCAACTGCTGGCGCTGCTCCGCTCCGGCGAAATAAAGGCGGCGATGGCATGGGATGCCGGCGGCTGGAAGCTGAATGCCGAGAATCCGGCCATCAGTTTTGTGGCCCCCACATCCGGCGCATTGGGCTGGATCGATACCTTCGCGCTGCCGCGCCGGGGTGAGAACGAAGATGCCGCCTACAAGTGGATTAACTTTGTGATGCAGCCGGAAATCGCCGCGAAAATCACCAACCAGTCCGGTAACTTCACTGCAGCCAAAGGCGCCGATGAATTTGTTACAGCCGAGCTGCGTGATGCCTATCGCCAAAGCTTCAACGAAGACGCACTCAACAACATCAAATGGTACCCACCGGTTCCGCCGGGACTGGAAGCCATGGAAGGGCAGGTGCTTGATCGCGTGCAGGCGGCGAACTGATCCGGATGGGAATGGATTCAGACCTCTTCTGCACTGACCTGATCCGCCGTTTTGGCAGCCATGCTGCGGTGGATCGGGTGTCACTCGACGTCCCTGCGGGGACGTTCTTCTCAATTCTGGGACCTTCGGGTTGCGGTAAAACCACCTTGCTTCGGTTGCTGGCGGGGTTTGATCGCCCGGATGAAGGCGATATCCATATCCGCGGTCAGCGGATGAACGAGGTGCCGCCAAACCGTCGACCGGTCAACATGGTGTTTCAGCATCTGGCGTTGTTTCCGACAATGTCAGTGGGTGACAACATCGGCTACGGCTTGCGCCGAAAGAAAGTCCCGGCTGCCGAGCGCAGCAAGCGGGTTGCGCGTGTGCTCGAACAGGTGGGTTTGCCCGGCCTGGAAAGTCGCAATCCGCAGCAGCTCAGTGGCGGACAGCGCCAACGGGTAGCATTGGCCCGCTGTCTGGTGTTGGAGCCGACACTGCTGTTGCTGGACGAGCCGCTGGGAGCGCTCGATCTCAAACTGCGTGAGCAGATGAAAATCGAGCTCAAGCATTTGCAAAAGGCATTTGGCACCACCTTCGTCTACATCACGCACGATCAGTCTGAAGCCATGGTGATGTCTGATCAGGTGGCGGTTATGCGCAATGGCCAGTTCGATCAGGTAGCGCCGCCGGAAACCCTCTACCGTGCACCTGAGACGCCCTTTGTCGCCGATTTTGTGGGCGACAATAACCGTCTCTCGGGCGAAGTTGTCGGGTTGCAGGAGGGGATTGCCGAACTGCTGCTGGCAAGCGGGGAGCGCGTCTCCGGCAAACTGGCGTTTCCCGGATTGAAAGTGGGCCAGCGGGCGAACCTGTTTATTCGCCCCGAATCCCTGATGCTTACACCCGCTGCGGCCACCGGCTACGCCAGTCTAAGGGCTTCCGTAACGACCACTCTGTTTGACGGTGCCAACAGCCGGGTCGAGGCCGAGGCTTCCGGGCAGACTCTGTTTGCCCGATTGCCGCAGGACGGATCCGTCGGGCGCGTCGCGCCGGAATCCGCCATCGATCTGAGTTGGAATCCGCAGTTGGCCACGGTGTTTGCGGAGGCGGGTACATGAATGCCAGTGCCAGCCGCTTGTCGCTGTGCCTGCTGATTACGCCTTTTGCGCTATGGATTCTGTTGCTGGTATTGCTTCCGCACCTGCAGATGCTGCGAGTGTCGTTCCAGGTGCGTGAAAGCTGGGACACCATCAGTTGGGGTGTGCAGCAGTACCAGAACTTTTTCAGCGAATCCTACTATTGGCGAACCTTCCTCAGAACCGGATTGATGTCGCTTTTCACGACTTTTCTGACCCTGATCATTGCCTTTCCGATTGCCTGGTACATCGCCAAACTGGCCCGGGGCCGAGCCAAAGGCTTGCTGTTTTTTGCCTGCCTGATTCCCTTCTGGGCCAGCGAGCTTGTGCGCACTTACGGTTGGATGATCCTGCTGCGCGAAAGCGGGTTGTTCAGCACCTGGTTGCAGTATCTCGGCTTCGCTGATGGACCGGTTGAAATGCTCTACAACGATGTCGCGGTGATTATCGGGCTGGTCTACAACGGGTTGCTGTTTATGCTGGTGCCGCTGGTAACCACGCTGGAAGGCATGGACGACAATCTGGTCGAGGCGGGCTACGATCTTGGCGGCAATCACTTCACGGTGCTGCGCGAAGTGGTGGTGCCATGGGCGATGCCGGGCGTCGTCTCGGGCAGTATTGTGGTGTTTATGCTGACGCTCGGGAGCTACCTGACGCCCATTCTGATGGGAGGTAAAGACAGTGCCTGGTTTACCGGTCAGATTTTCACCCAGTTCATTACACGCTTCAATTGGGAGCAGGGCGCCGCTTTGGGTGTGTTGTTGCTGGTGCTGTCGTCGGTAATGGTCTGGCTGGGGCTGCGGCTGACCGGTCAGTCGTTGCGTAAGGTGATGGGCTGATGATTCGATCTGTACCTCGTTCCTCGTCATTTGACGGGCTCTACCTGACCTATCTGCTGGTGTTCTTTGTCTACCTCTCGCTGCCACTGCTGGTGACGGCTGCATTTGCTTTCAATGATGCGTCATTTCCCTCACTGCCCTGGAAAGGGTTTACGCTGGACTGGTACTTCGCTGAAGGCAGCGGAAGGACAGGCCTGTTCCATGATGACGGTCTGTTGTCCGCGCTGTGGGTGAGCGTGATCGTTGCTTTCTGGGTAACGCTTATCAGTGTTGCGCTGGGGTGCCTGAATGCGATTCTGTTCGAACGGCTGGAATTTCGCGGGAAGGAGTTGCTGTATGTGATCATGCTGCTGCCGCTGGTGATTCCCGGGGTGATTCTCGGTGTTTCGATTCTGGTGTTCTACAGCGGCATGGCCAACGATGCGTCGAGTCTCTGGGGGATCGAGCTGGATGTATTCCGTCCGGGACTGCCTCTGGTGGTTGGCGGGCAGGTGGCGTTTATCACGACCCTTTGCACGCTGGTGATCGCGGCTCGCCTGCGCAAGTTTGATCGACAACTGGAAGAAGCCGCTCTCAACCTTGGGGCAACGCCGGTTGTGGCCTGGTTTACCGTGACATTGCCCTGGCTGTTGCCGTCGATATTCGGCGCCGCCGCGATGGCATTTCTGATGTCCTTCGAGAACTTCAACACCACGGTGATGCTCACCGGTAGCGATACGCCGCTGACCGTCGCCCTGTTCAATCGTTTGCGTGAAGGGTCGACGCCCGTGCTGAACGCTGTTGCCGTGTTGCTGATGGTCGGCTCTGCCGTGCTGGCGGTGCTGGTGATGGGGCGATCGTCAGAATCAGCCAGGTAACGCCTGAAATCCGGGCGGTCACATGCGATTCGAACTGTCCCGATTATTCCGCCCTGTGGTAACGTGCCTTCCAATACGCCCGGTTTATTCCGACTCTCCGGCCCGCTGCGGCAATGCCGTATCACGAGGTGTCTGCCATCGTTTCCACTATTGCAGTTGTTGATGCGACCATTGATATCGATCCTGCGGTCAGTTGCTCGAACTGCCTGGCGTGCTGCTGTCGACTGGAAGTGATGCTGATCAGTGACACAGGCGTGCCGGACCGTTTTATCGAGGAGGACGACTACGGCGGGCAGACCATGGCGCGCCTGGATGACGGCTGGTGCGCGGCGCTCGACCGCAACACGATGATGTGTACGATCTACGAAAAACGGCCCTGGGTGTGTCGTTCGCTGGAAATGGGCTCTTACGAGTGTCGGGTTGAGCGGGCGGAGCACATGGGGTAAGTGCCCCGCCGGTAGGGTTTTGCCAGATTCAAAAGGCGCGTGCTGCTTCCTGCGGTAACGCAAACCATCGCAGTGCCTCGGCTTCTTCGGGCAATTCAAGCGAATAAACGGTTGCCTGGTCTCGGGTATCCGTCAGGGTTTTCTCAGCCATTGCCAGGTAGTCAGGCAGCGTTTTGTCGGCCGTCGCTGGAGCGCCCGGGGAACGCTTAACCATTTCCTCAAAATCGATATCTTGCCACTGCGTGATTAACGGGGTTTCGCTTCCCTGATAGCGCCAGACATTGGCCTGCGTATCAAACGCGTAATAGGGCAGCAGTCGCCAGCCGTGTTCAGCCACCAGTTCGACTGCGCGTATCAGGTACTCGAATGTCGACTCATCAATGAAGTAATTGAAATTGAGCCGCACCCAGCCGGGGCGCAGAATCATATGGCCGGCGATCACCTGTCTGTCCAAAGCACGGCTGTACGTCATATCCATATTGAGCAATGCGTGCCCGTAGGGGCCAGCGCACGAGCAGCCGCCTCGTGCCTGAATACCGAAAAGGTCGTTGAGCAACGCGACGACAAAGCCATAGTGCAGGTCTTTGCCCTGATGCTTGATTCGAAGCGAAGCGATCGAAAGCTGTGGGGCGTCATCAGGACCCAGTATCTCGATATTGTCGAAAGCGGACCAGCGCTCACGGGCCCTGCGCATAAAATCCGTTTCCAGTGCCTCGATCGTGTCGGTGCCTACTTGCTGCTGTAATCGGAACACCAGCCCGGCCCGAATCGATTCGATAATGGCGGGGGTGCCGCCTTCTTCGCGGCGTTCAATGTCATCAGTATAGCGATGATCATCCGGGGTCACGTAGGCAACCGTTCCGCCACCCGGTACTGCCGGCACCCGGTTTTTGAAAAGGTGGCGTTTGGCGATCAGCACGCCGGGCGTGCCGGGCCCGCCCACAAACTTGTGAGGGGAGAGAAAGACAGCATCTTTGTGGCTGTCGCCTTCGGCGGTCACGCTTCCTGTCATATCGATTCCGACATAAGGACCGGCGGCCGCGTAATCCCAGAACGCCAAGGCGCCGTGTTGGTGAAGCAGGCGGGTGACCGCGTCCACGTGAGTCTTGATGCCGGTGACATTGGATGCGGCGGAGAAGCTGCCGATTTTCAGGGTGCGATCGCTGTAGCGGAGCAGCGCTTTCTCAAGTGCGCTGCCATCAAGCTGCCCGTTGCGGCATAGCGGGATCCGTACCACATCGGCAATGCTTTCCCGCCAGGGCAACTCGTTGGAATGGTGTTCGTAGGGGCCGATGAACACCACCGGCCGCTCAGGCTCCGGGATAACGTCTTCCAGTTTGTATCGGGTATTCAGGTCTGCCGGCAGACGCAGATTCAGCACGTCGATCAGCTTGTCTATCGCTGCCGTGGCACCTGATCCGCAGAAGATTACCTTGTCATCATCAGTGCCGTTAACAGCGGAGCGCACCTGCTGCCGAGCCTGCTCCCGCAATGCGGTGGATTGAGCACCGGTAAAGGACGTTTCAGTATGCGTGTTGGCGTACCAGGGCATGACCTGATTCCGAATATAGTCCTCAATCAGCGTCAACGAACGGCCCGACGCGGTGTAGTCGGCATACACCAGTGGTTTGTCACCGAACGGCGTTGGGATTAATGCGCGTTCGCCGATAATTGAGTTTCGGATGATGTCTGTGAGTAAGGTCATGATGGCCGCCGCTGTTATCTGGGAATAAACCCAGTTTAAAGCAGCGTGCGGCGCACATTGTGCCTGAATGAGCGGAGACTCCTGCGAAAATCGAAAAAACATGCCATTATACTTTTCATAATCGAAATTTTGTTTCTCTTATTGGCATGAGAAGCAAAAGCGAAACCGGGAGTATCAAGAGCTATGGCGTTCGATAAATCGGATCGGCAGATACTGGAGTTGCTTCAGCGGAATGCTGCATTGTCAGTGGGCGAGTTGGCCGAACAGGTGGGTATGTCGAAATCGGCCTGCTGGCGCCGCATTCAGAAACTGGAGCAGGCAGAGGTGATTCGCCAGCGCGTCACCCTGCTGAACCCGGACAAGGTAAACCTGCCGCTCACGGTGTATATCTCGATCCGCACCAATCAGCACAATGATCAGTGGGCCGCCAATTTTCGTGCGGTGCTGGGGGATATTCCGGAGGTGCTGGAAGTCTATCGCATGAGCGGTGATCTGGATTACCTGATCAAGGCGGTGGTCACAGATATGCCGGATTATGACCGGCTTTATAAAAAGCTGATCCGGGCCGATCTTTCCGATGTCAGTTCCAGTTTTGTGATGGAAACCATGAAGCAAACCACGGAACTGCCGTTGTCGCATTTACTGCCGTCAGGATAGTGTGGGTCGGGCGCGTCAAAACACGCTGGTGACTGGCTGATGTTGTATGCGAAGACCTTCCCGTTCGAGAATCCTTGTCAGGGCTTTGATGTCGTCCAGGTTGAGAAAAGGGGCGAGGGGGATTTCGAGGTCACGGCAGACAAGAAACAGACGTCGCGGTGTCCAGACATGCCGCGGTTCGGTCATTTTCAGACGAGTGTAATGTCGGGGAAGATCCCACGACGCTTCTATATGGTTAACCCCCTTCTCCAACCTGAGGTTGTTATCGCTGAACGTCAGCACTTCCTGACGCTGACATTGCCTGGCGGTGTAATAAAACCCCGCGCCTACCGCAAGCACTTCAAGACCGGCAAACGGCAGGACAACCCAGGCACCTGCCGTCAGCATGCCGATGCTGATTAACAGGGACACAGCGCACAGCACCAACCAGATCCGGACATTGCCTCGCCAGCTCAGCGACCGGTTAGGTGCGAGCAGGAGGCGTATGCCGGACTCATTGGGAAGTTGCTGCACCATAGACATTTTCCTCGCGCTGTATGCCAATCATCACCGGAACAGGACATGATGATGACGGCGATACAAACGGCAATTGATATCGTGACGATGGCGTATTAAGTTCAAGTGTAACCCTTACCCCATTATTTGCGTCAGGACGACACGGGATCAACAGGCCGGTTGGTAATGATGGGTGTTATCTTGTGACCCGCTATTGCCGGTATGTCTCCGGCAATAGCGACAGCTTTATTCAGGACTCACGACATTGAAATCCAATCGAAGTAATCACTATCAGAAATTACTGTTGTTCGGTCTGGGAGGGCAGAAGTCGTTTGCTATCGGCACTCTCAAGATCCGTGAAATCATGTCGTTCACGTCGCTGACTCAACTGCCGCACAGTCATCCGTCTGTTATCGGCACGCTTATGTTTCGCGGTTCCGCGGTGCCAGTGATTGATATGGCCGCTGCCGTCGGCTATCGCCCGTTAACGGCGGAAGAATGCAAGACCAGCTCAATCATCATTACCGATATCCAGCGTAAGGAAATCGGCTTCGTCGTGCGCAGTGTCGACAAGATTGTCGAAGCAGACTGGCAGCAGGTTCAGCCGCCACCGTCAGCGTTGGGCAGTCGGGCGTTTGTTACTGGCTTGCTGGATCTCGAAGGGCAGCTGGTGCAATTGCTTGATGTGGAATTGTTGCTTTCGCTGGTGTACCCCCAAAGCGGAGACCTGGCGTCAGTGGTGCTGACAGACGTGCAGCGGGAAGCCTTGAGGGCAATGAATATTCTGTTGGTGGATGACTCCAAAGTCGCCCGAAAGCAGCTGTCAGACGTACTCGACAGCAAGGATATTCCGTATCAGGTAACGTCGAACGGCCAGCGAGCGCTGGACACCATGCTGGAGGCGGACAGGGATCAGCAGCCGATCCACATTCTGGTCAGCGATATCGAAATGCCCGGGCTGGATGGCTACGAACTGGCGTTTAGCGTGCGCGATAACCCGACGTTGAAAGTTCAGCCGTACATCATTCTCCACACGTCACTGAACAGCGAAATGAGTGTAAGCTACGCCACTCAGGTGGGAGCCGATGAAGCGCTGACCAAGTTTGATGCCGATGAGCTGTTGCAGGCAATGCTGCGAGGCGCCGCTGAAAAGAGCTGAAACCTCAGGCCAGCGCCAACCAGCCGCCCACCATAATCATCAAGGTGCCGGCAATTCTGTTCATCACGCGAACGCCGGCACCACGCCGCAACGCCTGACTCAGCTTTTTTCCACCGTGGGCATAAAGCTGCAGGCAAATAAACTCCAGACACAGAATAATCAGGATCAACACAGTCAACTGAGGCGCCATGGGCAAATCGCTGTCGATAAACGGCGGCAGCAGTGCGACAAAAAAAGCCCAACCCTTGGGATTGGCGATTGCTGTGACAAAACCCTGAATAGCGAGCTGTACTCTGGATGATGTCGGCGCAGGGGCATCGGTTTCGGGCATGGCCAGCTTGCCTCGTGAGCGCCAGAGTTGGATGCCCAGCCAGGCCAGGTAGAGGCCGCCGGCATACTTGAACAAAATGAATGCCGTCGGGTATTTCAGCATGAATGCGGCGACACCGACGGCCGCAGAGGTCGCGACCAGTGCGACACCGACCAGTTCACCCGCCATCATCCACATTGCGCGACGCACACCGATTGTGATGCCCAGCGATAGCGCCAGAGTCATACACATTCCCGGCGTAATGGAAACGACGAAAAATGTCGGGATAAACGCAGACAGAAGATGAAGGTTCAGCGACAGCACAAGCGTCCCGATTGTTACAGTGAATGTGTTTCCATCATAGTGCGCCGCATGGCATTTGAATAGCTCCCTATATAGCGTGTCAGGGCTGGAGGTTGCTACCAACAAGAGGCTATTCTCAGTGTATCCCTCATATAAACGGATTGAGCAACAGGAAAACGATATGACATCTCGTCGAACGACACGCTGGTCAAGGGCTGCTGTGCTGGCTGCGATAGCCCTGGCTACTCCGATGCTGGCAAGCGCGGAAGCGGAGAATACGCCGCCGTCGGTTGAAGAACTGAAGCAGGACACCCGGGCGCTGGCTGAAAAACTGAAAAACTACACCGCCGAGCAGCGGGACGAAGCTGCTCGCTCGATCAGCGATACACTTGAGGTACTCGACGAGCGGATCGCAACCCTCGAGAAACGTGTGGCGGAAGACTGGGACGCGATGAGCGACGCCACCCGCGAACAGACCCGCGAGAGTCTGGATGCCTTACGTGCCCAGCGTGAAAAGGTGGGCGACTGGTATGAACGCCTCAAAGACAGCTCGTCCACCGCATGGGGACGAATGAAGAAAGGGTTCTCCAGCGCCTATGAAGGCTTGTCTGAAGCCTGGGATAACGCGGAAAGAGAAGTCGAAGCTGACGAGAACGAAAAGCGCCGAAACAGTATCTGAGTATCAGGGGCCTTTAACTCACTCTTTTGGTGAGTATGGGCCCCTGACTGGATGGGGCAAACTGGCCGCAGCGTTTGAAGCAATCAACAGGGCAACCTGATCGGACTTACTTCGTGGAGTGGGTCAGTTCCTGATCGGTCTGCGCTGCGTCAAGGGGATGGCCGACGCGTGATTGAACATCGCGTGCGTGCTGAATCATAAGCACGTCATTTTCTTCAAGATAATCAGCCTCAAAACACGCGACTTTGCTCAGGCCTTTGATATCGAGCAATTCGACTTCACCGGCAGCCGAACTGATCAGCCCTTCGTCCCGAAGCTCACGAAACACCCGGTTAACATGCACCACACTAAGGCCCAGCGCATCAGCGAGTAGCGCCTGGGTTAGCGGCAGCCTGAGAGGATTGCGGGAATCGTAGTTGGTTTTTTCAAGGCGCTTGGATACCTCGAGCAGCAAGTGAGCGAGCTTTTGTCGGGCGGAGCGACGACCAAAGTTCACCAGTCGCGCCAGCAGCAGTGCCTGGTCGGCCGAGCTCACCATAAAGAAGATGCTGCACAGCAGAAGCGATTCAGAAAACACTTCCATCAGTCTGGCTTTCGGAAAAGGGCAGAGCGTGGCATCGGATAGCGCCATCAAACCGGTGATTCGCTTCTCAAAGGCAAGCTCACGTAGTCCTACAATGTCACCCGGCACGTAAATATCGAGCACCTGCCGTGAGCCATCTTCCATGTTCCTGAAAGAATAAGCCCAGCCCTGTTTTACCGTATAGAAGTCCTCGCAGGGGGAACCCTGGTGCCACACGGCTGTATTTTTACGGTAGGTTTTCGGGGTTTTCTCAAGGGAATCCAGAAGAGCCTTGTCACTCTCTCCCAATGGAGAGTAGTGCTCAAAATGTCTGATGATACAACTCGGTTCCAAAAGGGGACTCCTGCCTCGATATAATCTGATCAGTTATTTGTGGCCTGGCTGTGTGTCTTCCAATGGGCCAATTCCGATGTCTTGTGTTAGCGCACGCTAAAACGCTTCGCATGTGCGGTTTGCGTTTTCCGGACAGGCCGGTTGTTCAATGCCGGTTGCACGGTTTACCTGCCCAACCGAACCGCATGAGCACAGAGGCTGTATTGTGGTGCTGGCTTGCGCCTCGTATCCGCTTGGCCGGGTTGGGCTGGTTTCAACCTGTGTGTACTCACCCGACATTGAATTCAGTATGGCTTGAGCACCAAGCCAGACGGCGATCAGCCAAAGCACCGATAAAAACTGCCTGAATGGCAACTGCTGCTGATTCACTGGGCAATCTTTAGATGTCGCGGATAGCTTCGCTCTATCAGTTGGCGGAAGCGCGCCGGACCATTCGAAATGACAGTGTGTGGCTCAATACCGAGCACCAGTCGGCCGCGTATGACAATCAGAGCTGCTTTCAGCAGGGGATAATCCAGCGAACCCAGGTCGCAGAATGTAATACCCCAATTTGTCGGATCGTAAGCACCGAGCAAAATGCGTGAAGCCACACTTGCTTTGGCGTCGTCGATCGCAGACTGGGACCAAAGTAATTCGATTGCTTTGTGGTAATCGCCTGCTGAAACGGCGAGCTCTGAACAGATGATTTCGGCTTCTGATACCTGACCGGTTGCCCGGGTAGTGGCGTCCTTTTTCATAACGTTCGTTCCTTGCCAAGGGCATCGCTGAAAAGTGCATTAGCAATAGTGATGGTCAAGTTCCAATGGTCGTTGACGAACCTAAAACAGGATCACTTGGCTGGTTGTTAATCATGACATGGTTCGTTCGCATGGCTTATTAACATAGGTTGTAAATCGTTTTGATTTCGTCATGAAGTGACGGGGGCGGCAGGTACGGTGGGACGCGCCTGTAAGGGCTCGTTAGTAAAGGGGAAATGCTGTGAAGTAGACGTGGGTAGAGCGTGGTTCAGCCGAGCGTTGCATCCAGAAACATCATCACGGAAAAACCGCCCAGCAGTGAAAATGTGGCCAGGGTTTTGTTCCGGTTGTTATGGGTTTCAGGAATGATTTCGTCACTGATAATAAACAGCATGGCGCCGGCTGCGAAACCCAGCGTCCACGGCATGATAGGCTCCGCCAGCCACACCATGGCGGCTCCGAATATCCCGCCGATGGGCTCGACCAGCCCTGTCAGTACGGCAATCGAAAAGGCCTGCAGTCGGCTGTACTGAATGCCAAGTAGTGATACGGCAACAGCCAGACCTTCCGGAATGTTCTGAAGACCAATGCCTATCGCCAGCGCAATACCGTTCCCCGTATTACCGCCGCCAAAGCCGACACCGACCGCCATGCCTTCGGGAAAGTTATGAAGCGTGATCGCAACGATAAATAGCCAGATCCGGCGGATATGCGCACCTTCAGGACCTTCACGTCCGAGCATGAAGTGTTCGTGGGGCAGGCGTTGATGAATGATATACAGGGTCACTGCGCCCATTGATAGTCCGGCAATGACGATAAGGGCAGCAATCCAGGTATGACCGGTCAGGGCTTCCCCGTACTCAATTCCCGGTAATAGCAATGAGAAAAATGAAGCGGCCAGCATCACGCCCGCGGCGGCGCTCAGCAGTGCATCCTGCAGCCGGATCGACAGCGTACGCACCAGGAATACGCCCAGAGCGCCAAGGCTGGTTCCCATACCGGCCAGAAAGCTGGCAATCGATCCCTGCCAGACAATATTGAGTCCTTCGAACATTGGCTACCTGCTGGTTGCGCCGCTGTGGCCATCGGTCGCGGAAAAGCAACCATGCTTACACAGAGGCCTATGTGGGTGCCAGTGTCCATTTGGCCAAGCTTTGAACCGATATTCATGGAAAGTGAATTGAGTCCGTCAATTAGACAATGGGTATAAGAGCAGGGATTGTGAAAGCCAACTATGCTGAGTAATCTTGAAAACGCATTCCTAAAAATCACAACAACAAAATCAACAGGGAAAGGAGTCAGTCTTATGCCATTACCTTTGTCTCGTGTTACCCGCTCTGCACCGCTTTGGCTGTCATCGCTCTTGCTTGCCGGCCTGATTCTACCCGGCTCTGCGACCGCAGCTGACTGCAAGAACCGCGGCCAGTTAGCCGAAATATACTGTGATGCTGATGGCGACCTGGTTGCCGATACCCCGACTAATAGTGCCGATCAGATTGACCCTGATACGTTGGTATTCGCCTATACACCGGTTGAGGATCCTGCGATCTACGCTGATATCTGGAAGCCTTTCATCAAGCACCTCAGTGACGTAACCGGCAAGGACGTGCGCTTCTTCGCTGTGCAATCCAACTCTGCCGAAATTGAAGCCATGCGCAGTAATCGCATCCATATCGCCGGCTACTCGACGGGCCCCACACCGTTTGCGGTTAATCTGGGCGGCGCGGTGCCTTTTGCGATCATGGGATCGGATGATGGCTCGTTTGGTTACAAGCTCCAGTTGTATACCCGCAAAGACAGCGGCATCGACACGATGGAAGATTTGAAAGGCAAGCGGGTAGCGCATACCTCGCCGACATCGAATTCCGGCAACCAGGCACCTCGCGCGCTGTTCCCCAAAGAGGGCATCGTGCCGGGCGATGATTACGAAGTGGTGTATTCCGGCTCCCACGATCAGTCGATGCTGGGCGTAGTGGCAGGCGATTACGATGCCGCACCGGTGGCGTCAGAGGTCGTTGACCGGATGGCCCAGCGTGATCTGTTTGATCCGGAAGAGGTCAAGATCATTTATGAGTCGAAGTCTTTCCCGACAACGTCGTACACCTACTCGCACAGCCTGAAGCCGGAACTGGCCGAGAAGATCAAGGAAGCCTTTTTCAGCTTCAACATGAAAGGCACGGCTCTGGGTGAAGAGTTCAAGGGCGTCACCAAGTTTGTGCCGATCACGTACAAGGACGACTGGGAAATCATCCGTGATATCCAGCAAGCCAACGGCGTGACTTACACCAAGGAAAACCTCAAGTAAGCCCCACCTTCTATCTATCCGGCACCGCTGCGCTGCGACTCCCTGTGGCGCAGCGGCAGTGTTTCGAACCAGAGACAGCAGTATGCTAAAAATCAGTAACCTCGTTAAACGGTATGGCAACGGAGAGCCGGTGCTCCGTGATCTGAATCTTGAAGTGCCCGACGAATCCGTGGTGTCGATAATTGGCGCTTCCGGAGCCGGTAAGAGCACCTTGCTGCGTTGCATCAACCGGCTGGTCGAACCGACGTCCGGCAGCATTGAGTTGAATGGCGTTGAACTCACAGGGCTCAGGCACAATGACCTGCGCCATGCGCGGCGCCATATCGGCATGATTTTTCAGGGCTTCAATCTGGTTGATCGCCTCACGGTAATGGAAAACGTCCAGTGCGGCCGGCTCGGCTATATCCCGTATTGGCGTGCCGCACTGCGCCGTTATCCCGCAGAAGATATTGATCGCGCGTTTCACCTGATGGAGCGGGTTGGCATTGCTCACTATGCCGACAAGCGCGCAGATGAGCTTTCCGGTGGCGAGCGCCAGCGAGTAGGGGTGGTGCGGGCCTTGATGCAGGAGCCGGAAATCCTGCTGGCGGATGAACCCACGGCCTCGCTGGATCCCGTCAGTTCACGGCAGATTATGGAGTTGCTCCAGAATCTTGCTGCCGAGTTCAAACTGCCCGTGTTGATCAATATTCACAACGTCAATGAAGCCAAAGAGTTTACCCAGCGAATTGTGGGTATGCGCTTTGGACGGCTGATTTTTGATGGCACGCCTGCTGATCTTGATGAACAAGCCATGGGTGAGGTCTACAGTGGCACCCAGTCGGAAGAGCAGGGCGAGGGTAAAACACCGTCGCAACCGGTGGTGTCATGAGCGACAGCGCCGTTCATCGTGCCTGGCGCAAGCCGCCGTTTATTCGCAACCCGATCGTTCGCTGGGTGATGCTGGTCGCCTGTGTCGGCTATGCCGTGTGGGCGCTCTATACCCTGCCATTCGACTGGGATCGCGTCGCTCAGGGGATGGAGCGTGCAGCCCGCATATTCTCCGGCGCTTTTCCGCCCAATTTTTCCCGCAGTGAGCTGCTGATCGATGGCTTTCTGGAAAGCCTGAAAATTGCCATCGTCTCGACTTTGCTGGGAGTGTTACTGAGCGTCCCGATCGCGTTTATGGCGGCACGCAACATTGCAGCGAAGCCGGTGTACCTGCTGGGCCGGGGCCTGATCATTTTTGCCCGCAGCTTTCACCCGGTCATCGTCGCGATCCTCTTTGTGAAGGCCGTGGGGTTCGGCCCGGTGGCGGGCATACTGACGCTGACGCTTTACTCGATAGGCTTTGTGGCCAAGATGCTGGCCGAGCGCATCGAGGAAATCGACATGGGGCAACTTGAGGCCTTGAGAAGTACCGGCACAGGCCACCTTGCCATGCTTCAGTACGCTGTGCTGCCGCAAATCATGCCGCGTCAGATCGGCCTGGCGATGTATCAGCTTGACAGTAACCTGCGCGCGTCGGCGGTCGTCGGCATTGTGGGTGCCGGTGGTATCGGCTCAACCCTGATGAACGCATTTGGCCGTTATGACTACGACTTTGCACTTGCCATTACCATCGTGATTATCGCGGCGATTCTTGTCAGCGAAGCGGTAAGTGGCCGTATTCGGAGAAATATCTGGTGACTCAATCTGTAGCCGATCGCGCCTGGACGCGATATAGCCCCCGACAGCGCTGGATCCGTTTCGCCAGCATGGCCGCAGTGGCGCTGGCGGTGTTCTGGTCGGTGGCCACCATCGATATCATCTGGCCCTGGGTGTGGGATGCCCCGGTGCAGATTGCGGACCTGCTCAGCCGTATGGTGCCGCCGGATTTTTCCAGCATTCATGCCATCGTGTGGGCGCTCATTGAAACGGTAAACATCGCAACCATCGCCACAGTGCTGGCGGTCGTGGTGTCATTACCGGTCGCCTACATTTCAGCGCAGAATACGACACCCAATAAGGCCACGCTGTGGCTGGGGCGTTTTATTCTGGTCTCGAGCCGCTCGGTGAATACCCTGATCTGGGCATTGCTGTTTGTGGCGATATTTGGCCCGGGCGTCGTGGCTGGCATTGTCGCGATCATGTTCCGGTCGGTCGGTTTTCTGGGCAAGCTGATAGGTGAAGCGATTGAAGAGATTGATCGCAAGCCCGTCGAAGCACTGGAAGCGACTGGCGCATCTCACGCAAAAGTCATCCTCTACGCCATTGTGCCGCAGGTCGTGCCGGCGTTTTTTGCGGTGAGCGTTTTGCGTTGGGATATCAACCTGCGGGAATCCACAGTGCTTGGCCTGGTCGGTGCGGGCGGCATCGGGGTGATTCTGCAGGGCGCTATCGATACGCTTGACTGGCGTACCGTGGCGACGGTACTGATCGCGATTGTGGTGCTGGTCATTGTGGGTGAGGCCATCTCGGCCTGGTTGCGCAAGAAGGTCATTTAGCCCGTTCCCGGGCACTGATGGATCGTAACCAACCTGTTTGATAGAGGGCGCCCGCACACTGTTTGAACTGGCGCTTGTCTTAACGCGTTGCGTTCTGGATTGCGGCCAGATACTCGTCCATTTCCTCCTCGCTGGCGAAAACTTCCAGATCCGGCAGCACCTTTACGATTTCAAATACCTTCCTGACGCCTTCTGACATTCGGGACACGCTCACCTTGCCGCCGTGCTTTTTCACCCGCTTCAGGGTTTTGAAAATGACGCGCAAACCGGCGGAACTGATGAAATCGACGCCGCCCATATCAAACGCCACGGATTGTGTCTGGTCCGTCATGGCCTGGTTCAGGGCGGCTTCAAGTTCGGGTGTTGTCTGGCTGTCGAGGGAACCGGTCAGGGACACCTTGATGGCTGTCGGGCCGGGCGATTGAATGTCGATAGTAAGCGGCACGTGTCTTGTCCTTTTTATGTTTGGGGAAGGTAACGGGTCAGTTCCAGGATATTAAGGTTGTCCTGGCGCTGGTAATGCTGAGAATCGGTGAGCTCCCGCATAAGCAGCAGGCCGAGGCCGCCGATTGGGCGGTCTTCGATGTTCGGAAAGTCGGTATCGATATCATTCTGTAGAGGGTTGAATGCAAGCCCGTTATCGATGATGCGTAGCTGCAGCGCGTCATCTTGAATATCCAGCTCAAGCCGCACCTCTATCGCCTGCTCATCAATGACGCCATAACTGAAAATGTTCGCCAGCTGTTCATCCAGCACAACCTTGAGATCGCTTTGAATATCAGCGGCGGGACCGGTGAGATGGCGGTCCAGCCAGTTCATGGCATTGGGCAATTCCGTTTCGGCTGTTATCTGCATTCTGGGCGTCAATTCTGTCATAAGCGTTTCAGTGCCAGCACCGTGATGTCGTCAGATTGATCTGCATCTGCGGCAAACCGGGTTACCGCATCCAGCAATCCCCGGACTGACTCGTTACTGTCAGGGGAGCCAATCGCCGCCAGAGAAGCCAGCATACGGTCTTCGCCAAATTCCTCTCGATTCGGGCTAAAGGCTTCGGTGACCCCGTCAGTGTAGAGGATCAGAGAGCAACCGACAGGAAGTGATGCCTGGCAGCATGGAAAGTCGATATCTTCATGAATGCCCATTGGAGGGCCGTTCTCCATCTCCAGCAGTTGTGCCTGGTGTTCACTGACCAGCACGGGAGGGCTGTGACCGGCTGACGACATTTCGATAGCGCCGGTGTCGGTGTCGACAATCAGGCACAGTAAGGTGACAAACATGCAGCTCTCGTTGTCGAGTGCCAGATGCTGATTGAGCTCATGCATCAGGTGTTGCAATGAATGCCCCTGACCGTAAAGCAGCTTCATCAATGAAACAGTACGCGCCATAAACAAAGCGGCAGGAACGCCCTTGTCCGAAACATCGCCCACTGTGACCAGTAGCTTGCCATCCGGGAGCTCGGCTATATCAAACAGATCGCCGCCCACGGCGCGAGCGGGCCGGAGTGTAGCGGCCATGTCCCAGTTGCGGAGCTGTCGATTCAGTTCTCCATCGCCGGGCACCATACTCATCTGGATTTCCCGGGCGATCTCCAGCTCACTTTCAAGGCGCTCTTTGGCGGCTGTGGTTTGCTTGAGCTCTTCTATGTGCTGGCGCAAAGACGTGCGCATTGAACGAAAGGCGCGGGTCAGTTCGCCGACTTCATCGCGACGCTTGGCATCCGGCAAATGAAAATCGAAGTTACCCTCCGATACGTGACCGACTGCTGTACGCAATGCTCTGATTGGGCCGGATACTGATCTGGCGATCAACCAGGTCAACGGCAACGACAGTGCAATGATTGCGATGGCCGTCCATAAGGCATCGTGCCACGCAAGGTAGGAACTACCCAGAATCTCGCGGCTGGGGGCCGCAATGGTCAGGCGTGGCTGAAGCTGGTCGGTCAGCGGCAACACGACGGTGTTCTCCATCCAGCCCTCAGGCGGCTCTATTGGATTCTCGCCATCGAGGCTGAGCATCACCGGAATGTCCAACTCATCGACCTGGGCAATCCGGGACTGGTTTTCCCGGGTTGTCACCACCATCTTTGAGCCGTCGCTGTAGGCCATTGCGGTGCCGTTTGGAAGATAGAGTACAGAGTGGGCGCTGGGAGAAATGCTCAGGCTGTTGAGTGTGCCCGAAAGGGATTCAAGTGTGATATCCGAGGCGACAACTGCCTTGCCGTCTTCGGTCTGTCGGGCGACGGTCAACCCCGGTTGGCGGAAGAAGAAAAACGCATAGGGCTCGGTCATGACAATCTCATCTGTTGCCATCGCGGCCGTGAACCAGGGACGGGTGCGCGGATCATAAACCATCGGGTCCAGGCGTCGTTCCTCAATAACGATCTGATCATCGTTCAGGAATTGCCGTGTCATCAATGCGTTGCCGTTGTCGGCTTGCACCAGGTGGTCGGCGATGTAGACCGTTCCGGCGGGCGCCTCGAAGACGGTGCGAAGTTTTTCTGAAGCCGCGGCCCGTACAATGAAGTAATCACCGTTGTCGTAGCCAATGGAGATGGCGACGGTTTCCGGTTGCCTCTGCAAAGCACTTATAAATACCGGAAGTGTGTTCTTCCGCGCAGCTAATGACGGGTTGCTGGTTTGAGGGGCTCGAGACAGTACGCTGGTCAGCTCCTGTACAGGCCGATATGTTTTCTGGAACGCCAGAGTGATTTTGGTGGCAGCCTGATCAAACAACGTGTGGGCGGTATCCATCACGAGGGATTCAGTTTTGGATTGATAAAACCCGGTCAGCATGGCTCCCATCACAATAGCCAGCAACGCAAAACTCCCCGCAATACGCAGATGGAGCGGTAGTGACAGTCTGGGGTGAAAAGCGATGATGGAATACCTCGTTGAACGCTAGGGAGCCGCCAGTCCGGCTTATTGTACTGCTCTACGGGCCTATAGTGCGGCGCTGTTTAAATGTAAAGCAATGGCAAAAGTGTAAGCGATGGTGACGGTACGCACGATGCTTATCGATCCAGGGGCCAGGCGAAAACGGGGCAGCCATTTTGATTGCACAAAAAGAGGGTTTTCGTAAAGTCGCTGAATGTTCTCAACAAATCGTGCACCATTTACGTGCAGTTACGGACTGCAACCAATTTGCAACGGAGAGATGGCCTGCTTCAGCCTACTTTTTGACCAAAGACTTCTCCTGCGAAGCCTTATTCACAACAACAAATCACCGTACCGGTTGATCGCAAATGGCTACCGGAGCGGTTCTTCAGGAAGAGGACAAGTAGATGAGCGCCCCCGTTGATGATCTGGAACAGCGTGTTCAGGATGCCAGCGACGAACTGATGGAAATTATGCCAGCCGCCATTACGCTGGCTATGATGTTTCGCCACAGGAAAATGTCGTCCTGGTTTCGCACAGAATTCGAAGGATACGACGAAGGAGCGGCACTGCCGGATTTTCGTCGTGATGTGGTGGGCCATATTGTTGCCAAGTCCCCTCAGTACGGCTGGATCCCGGCGCCGGTGAATGACAAACAGAAGCTCGAGCACGGCCATCGCGATCTGCCTGACGGCGTCAAAACGCTGGAGCGGTTCTGCATGAAATGCAAGAAAGGCAGTGGGCAGCAAATCGCCTTTCCACCGGATCAGATGCTGGCGCTACAGGCGCAAATCAACCTGAGTGCGGAACTGGCGATCACGGTTAGCCGGGAATCTTATGTCGACGTGCTACGGGTTATCCGATCGGCCATTTACCTTTGGACTCGCGAACTGGTGGCCTTGGGCTTTTCAGGCGAGCATAACTCGTTCAATGATTCGGAAAGGGCAAGAGCCGCGCACCTGGACGACCCTGAACGTTTCTGGCGAGAAGCCATGACAGAGGCGCCGTCGTTGCCCATACCGGGCGTACGCACCTCGGGATTTCTGGAGCGGGTATTTGGTCGCGCCAGTTGATCGTTTAATGGCGGCTTCCTGGAAAAGGGAAGTCGCCCGGTTTGGTTTTATCCCGAAAGCATGCAAGTAGAAAAAAATAAAAAGCCGGAAGCTCTAGTGTCGGTAAGGTGAGAGTCAAAAGCGCCCGGAATGGGCAAGCGGTTTAATTTAATGAGCCTGATCGATAAGACATCTTCTGTTTGATACGGATGGTCACCTGCGTGCCGCCGCCGGGACCTGATTTTATTTTCAGTTTACCCTGCAATTCCTGCGTTACCCACTGGTAGACCAGATGCATGCCCAGCCCGGTATGGCCTTTACCACGACCTGAAGTGACAAACGGATCAAAGATCTGCTTCTGGATGTCCAGATCAATACCCCGTCCGTTGTCTTTTACCTGGATGATCAAATCATTGCCTTCAAGGGGTCTGGCCTTGATCCAGATTTTGCCTGTGCCTTCGAGACCGATGCCGTGCAGCGCTGCGTTGTCAATCAAGTTTTGTAGCACTTGGGAAATGATGCCAGGATAGGACTCCAGTACCAATGTTTTCGGTATTTGCGTGATGATCTGGATATTGGTTTTCTCCAGTCGCGGTTGGAGAGAAAGGACCAGATCTTCAACTTGTTCAAATAGGTAAAATCGCTGAACAGATTCGTTTGCCCGATCAATTGCAAGGCGCCTGAAACTCTTTATTAATTCAATGATTCGTTCAACGTTGTGCTCCGCAAGCCTAAGCCCCTCTCGATAGCGCTCCATGAACCCATCGAAGTGTTCTTTGGTGATACCTCGGGCAACTTCAAGCTGGAGCTGAGCTTGATTAGCTTTGAGGCTGTTGATGCTCATAAGCGCACCACCAGCAGGAGTATTAAGTTCATGCGCTACGCCAGCCACCATCATTCCCAGCGAAGAAAGTTTTCTGGCTTCGATCAGCTCGTATTGCAGAGCTTCAGAGCGTTTTTTTGAGGCAAGTAAATCATCGCAGGCCATCAGCAACTCGGCCTTTTCGGATGCCAGGGCCTGACTGAGTCGTCTTTCTCTGCGTCGGGCTCTTTCCATTCGCCACGCAATTATGGCACCGAAAATCAACAAAGCAGCGCATAACAACAGAATCGTGAGCCTTGTCGTGAACTGAATATGGTTTGCCGTATCGGCGTGGGTGGTCGTAAGACTATAGAGATGACCTCCCGGTGACGTCGAAAGGGCTATGGGCACAACACTATATGACCAGATCTTGGCGTCTGCGATAGCGGCATGGCCGGCAGACTGTCGCTGAAGTAATTGCCAGACTTCCGGATAATATTCGCTGATTCTTAGTTCCGGCTTGTCCCGATGTCGGCCCCATTGCAGCCTGCGATTATGGTTGATTAGCCAGTAACCACGTTCGTCTATGAGCTGATAGTTAATCCCTTGGGGACTGATCTGGCGTAAAGTGTTGAGTAAGGATTCCAGGCTATAATTGACCACAAGCACGCCAAGGTGAAGGCCCTCGCTCTTACCTGTTTTGATAGCCGCACGAAATGTGGGCTGGAAGGGTTCGACAATGACGTTGTTTTCGATATTAAGATCTATCGGTGAAACATAGACGTGCCCCTCAGGCATTTTGAGCGCTTCAGTGAAGTAATAACGGTCGGCCTTAACCTGAAGTTCATCCGTTGGCACAATGACAGGGGACCCTGCTGATACATTGATGCGAGCGCGTTCATTTCCATCCGCGTCGAGCCAGCGGATCTGGGAAATGAGTGGCGACAGCTTTGAAAAATAGGAAAACTCCTGGCCGAGACGCTCCAGATCCAGAGCGTTTGCTTGGTCGAGCGCTGCGCGTACGTCAGGGTTGAGTTTTAATAGTCTGGGGATCCGCGTGAGATAACCGAGCTCACGTACAAGTGTACCATTCGCTTCTTTGATGACCATCTGTTGGCTGGTCCGATAGGGCGAAAGACGGAGATCCAGTAATTTTTGGTAAGCAAGTATCGACGAGAGAATTACAATACAGGCAAATGGCACCCACACCGGATAAAAAGTTTCGAACCGGGCCCTGTGTGCGTTAAACCTGCTGAGCAGGCTGGTTTGTGCGTCAACCGCCATTTTTGTCTCTCCGGACATTAGCTGGACAAATTATTAGCCGCCCATTCAATCGCCTCGGCCACAGGCATAGGCCGTGCGAAGTAGTAACCCTGTCCTGTCTCGCAGCCTTTAGCTTGCAGGCTTTCCATTTGAGCTTTTGTTTCTATCCCCTCAGCAACCACTTCAAGTTCGAACCGCCGGCTTAATCGCAAAATAAGCTCAACAACTTCTTCACCTCTAGGCTCGTTCATGCCGCTGATGAAGCTACGATCGATTTTTAGTGTTGTCGCCGCAAGACGTGTGACGTATTCAAGTGATGAATAACCAGTACCGAAGTCATCAATGCTAACCTTTGAACCTTTATCTATAAGGTTCAGCAGTCCACGGCGGATGTCAGAAAATTCCTGCATAGCCTGGGTTTCAGTAATTTCGAGATCAAGTTGCGACGGCGATAAATTGTGTAATGCGATAATCGAAAGTACCTGGTCAAAATAGCCGGGTTTTGCCAGCTCTGTCCCGGACGCATTAAATGATACCGGCAATCTGAACCCTGCATTTTCCAGCGCCTTCGCCGCGACACAGGTAGCATGAAGTACTTGCCTCCCCAAGGTTTCAATAAGGCCCGAGGTTTCGGCGACATGAATGAAGTCCGCAGGCAAGATTATCCTGCCATCGGGATGTTGCCACCGCACAAGCGCTTCGAAGCCAACAATCCGTGTGTCACGTAATCGCACTTTAGGTTGAAGCAAGATAAATAGTTGTTGTTCATTCAGGGCTACGCGGAGCTCATTGAGCAGTTGATAGCTCTGGGTAATTTGTTCCTGGAGTTCAGGTTTGTACTCAATAAAAAATTTACCTGTGTGGAAAGCGTGATTCAGGTGCCCCTCCGCCAGTGATAGCAACTGAGTAGGTTGAAGGTTCGAAGCAGCCCCCAGCGTTACCACCGCAAAGCTTGCAAGCACTGTGTGCTGGCCCGAGTCGATGGTCAGTGGATTGTCGAACATGGCGTGCAGGCTGGGTTGGCTGAGGTCTTCACTTCCAGTCAGCAACATAGCGAAGCCACCACGTTCGTGACGCGCTATAAAGCTGCCGGGGAACTGTTCTTTAAGCCTGTCCAACATGCCCCGGAGGAGCTGATTGAGGAAGTCTTCGCCCAGCGAAAAAATGATGTCCTGAAGCTGCACAAGCGTCGTAATGAGAAGTCGACAGCGGATATCGGGTCGCAGTGTGTAACGCTTGAGTTCCACCAAAAGCTTGCTGCGATTCGCGCAACCGAGAGCCAGATCCGTGTAAGCAGTTTCTGATAGTCGGTTTAACAGGGAAACGTTGGCAAACCCTGTTGCCACCTGCTCGGTAAAAACACTGAGCAGATTCCAGTCGGTCTGTTTGGCATCGGTTCTGGCCCGCTCGAGGACTATAAAGTACTCGACGTCGTTTATATCCGGATTTGCAAAGTAGAACAGGTGATAGCTCTGGTCACTGATATGGGACTTTTGTTCTGCCGCCCGTGCAATCAGCGGCAATGGCAGCAGGGGCTCCGCTTCAGCCAGTGTCTGTCCCATGGTTGGCTGCAAGGAACCCGACGCTGCGATGATAACGGCGCCATCCAGATTTGATAGTTTGCTGCGATGGAGACAAACAATACCATCGGTTGTACCGGCCAGAGAGCCCAGGTGTTGGAGCGCAGTGCGAGTCAGCTCGGTCAGGTACCTCTTATAGGTGATTGCCTGGCATGCATTTACCAGCTGCTCCAGCCCGCTGCGTGCTTCTTCAAGCTCGGCCGCCTTGCGCCACGACCGTAGATTGCCGGAAAGCATTGAGATCAGATGGTCATGTGTGAGTTCGGTCTTGTTCCAGTAGTCGTCGATATCGAACGCTTCCATAACATCGAGACGCGGTGCCATTCCTGGCTGTCCCGTCACCAGCACGATACGAGTCAATTGGTTGTCCAGAGTTTCCCGAATGGTATTCACCAGGCGGAGCCCGGCATCATCCGTTTCCATTACAACGTCCAGTAAAGCCACGGCAATATCGGGCGTGTCCCTCATAATGCGTGAGGCTTTTGTCGCCGAGTCGGTTGTGATTAACGTCACCGGGCGGCCCAGAATCCTGACGTTGTTCAGGGCAAATGCCAGCGATTGCTGATAATGCGGGTTGTCGTCAACACTCAAAACTTTCCAGTGCAACTGAATATCAGGAGGGGGCGTTTTATGTTTGCTGGAGCGGTCATCGAGCTCGAACGCGAAGAGATTCCTGTTTTCCATGTATACAAGCCTCCATTTCCCTTAAAGGCTTAGTAAGCGCTGGACGGCAGATTACAAGCCAAGCGCTTGAGTACAGACGATGTATACAACTTAGATGAGGATGTTGATGCTGTCATATGCATTTAGCACATTGTTATTGTCAGCTACCAAAACAGGCTTTATGCGCGATGACAACGGCATCGCAGCCTTCTTCCGGCTGGGTTCCAGTGCGCTTAGTTAGTCCCTGGCATTATCGTCCAGAGTGCGGTGGGGGCGTCTTACCAGTTCACCTCCGCAATTCGGGCAAACCGATGCCATTTCGGTACGGCATTTATCACAAAACGTGCATTCGTATGAGCAGATATGTGCCGGGTCCATTGGCCTGAGTAGCGTCTGGCAACGCTCGCATTCGGGTTTCATCTCCAGCATTGTGGACTCCTGAGAGAATGGTTTAGTGCGCCTTCACTTTCTGCTTGCCGCAACGTTCACAACGGTAAACCGTGACCAGCTCGCCTTGTTTAACATCAAACTTTTTCTCGGTGCACACCACCCATTTGTGAATATCGTGCTGACAGAGTCCTTTTCGTGGTGCCTTTTTGGTTGGCCTTTTGAAAGGCAGGATATCCGCCATAGTGGTACGTGCCCCGGAGCTCTTGTGGATAGTAATCGTTATATCAACTGTTTCCTGACGGATCTAGCGGAATCAGGTTCGCCGCCACGACAGCAACAGGTTACTATCGCGATCAATTAATCCTTCCGCTTAGAGGCATTATGGCCCGTTTTGATCTAATCGGCACCGCGACGATTCCCGGCAAGGGGACGCAGTTGCGATTGCTGCAGCGCAATGATGAATTCTCGATCAAGATTGCCGGCAGCACCGGTGAGCTGATGAACAGCCGCCTGCACGGCTCCGAGGATGCGTTGGCGACACTGGCGTGTGAGCGGATTGCTGATCAGCCCGCGCCGAAGGTCCTGATTGGTGGGCTGGGCATGGGGTTCACCCTTGCCGCCGCGCTTGGTGCGCTGGGTGACGATGCGGAAGTCACCGTTGCCGAGCTGGTGCCCGAGGTTGTCGAGTGGAATCGCGGGCCACTTGGTTCAGCGGCTGGCTATCCATTGTCGGATCCCCGTGCCCGGGTGCATGTGGGAGATGTGGGACAGCTGCTGCAAGAGCAAACCGGCGTTTACGATGCAATTCTGCTGGATGTCGATAACGGCCCCGAGGGCCTGACGCGAAAAGAGAACGACTGGATTTATTCAGTGGCCGGCATTGAAGCGGCGCACGCAGCGCTAACTCCAGAGGGTATATTGGCGTATTGGTCTGCGGGTCAGGCGCCGGAGTTTACCGAGCGTCTTCGCCGGGCCGGCCTGGCCGCTGAGGCCGTGACGGTGAGGGCCCATAAGCCTGGCAAGGGCGCGCGCCATGTGATCTGGCTGGCCTGGTAAATTAGCGCCTGGATTCTGGGGGATTCCTGTGACTGATACTGCACCACTGATTTGGGGGCTTGTGTTTGGCTCGATCGGCATCGGCTATTTTGTCTACGGTCGGCGCCAGGATCATATTGTCGCGCGCTATGCCGGCCTGACGTTGATATTGTTTCCCTACGCGGTGTCTGACTCGCTTCTGATGGTGGTGATCGGTGTATCGCTGATGCTGCTGCCCCGGTTTGTGCGGCTTTAGAGCCGGGCCTGATTAATCGAAGGTTCGGGTTTCGCCATGCTGCATGACGATAAAACAGTCCTGATCCAGTGCCCAATCATTGAGTGCTTGCCGGAGGCGACGGGGCGGTTCGTCCATCGCCTCATCTGTCAGCACAAACGTGCCCCAGTGCATGGCGACAGACTGTCGGGCGCCAATATCCTGATGGATACGGACCGCTTCTTCCGGGTCCACATGGACAGGCGACATGAACCAGCGCGGGTTGTAGGCTCCGATGGGTAACAGTGCCAAATCAATCGGAGCGAACAGCTCGCCAAACTGGCCAAAGATGTTGCCGTAGCCGGTATCGCCAGCGAAATAGAGTCGGTAGCCGTCTATTTCCAGCAACCAGCTACACCACAGGGATTTGTTGCCATCGTGCGCGCCCCTGCCCGAGAAGTGCTGTGTGGGCAGGCAAAAGACTTCTTCGGTGTCCGACAGTTTCTCCGCTTGCCACCAGCCCAACTCGACAACGTTGTGTATGCCCCGCTTTGCGAACCAGCTTTTCAAGCCCATCGGCACGCAAAAACGCAGGGCATCGCCAAACCGTTTGTGGAGCTGGCGGACGACCTCTTCATCCAGGTGGTCGTAATGATTATGGGAAATCAGCACAAGGTGGATATCGGGCATCTGACTGACCGTCAGCGCGGGCGGAGTGTAGCGCTTGGGGCCGACAAACCGGAACGGACTGGCTCGTTCCGATAACACGGGATCAGTCAGCACGTTGATACCGCGAAACTGGAACAGAAAGGAGGCATGACCCAGCCAGGTGAGTTGGGGGGCGTCAGTTGGCTGATTGAGTGTAGCGGAATCCGGTTTGATCAGTGGGTAGCGCTTCCCCGGTGGAAACCGTTTGCCCGGCGCCAGTTGCCACTTCAGAAAGTCGCCAAAACCGTGTGTTTTTACACGTTCAATGTTGCGGTAACGGCCTTTGTGTATATGGGGGCAGGCTGCCAGTGCAGCGAGCCGGTCACGATCGATTGCCGTCATTCTTCAACACTCTCTTCAGCTTTGATGGGCTCTGACTGCCGTATCGCTTCGAGCGCCAGCTTCCATCTGACGCTGCATCTTTCGAACGTGCTGAAGCAGTCCGGAGACATTCTCGGCCAGATACTCCGGATCAAAACCGGCCGCTTCTTTGAGGCCGGCGATGTCGAGCAGTTGAACCGATCCATTGGTTGCGCTTATGAGGTGTTCCTCCTTGAGAGCCTTGAAGGTTCTGTTCACGTGCACGGCGCTCAAGCCAAGGGCGTCAGCCAGCAGGGTTTGTGACAGGGGAAGCTTTAATGGGTTATCGATATCGACGTTGGTTTTGTAAAGCCGTGTCGAGATTTCCAGCAGAAAATGCGCAAGTTTCTGGCGGGCCGAGCGGCGCCCGAGATTTACCAGACGCTCAAGTAGAATCGCCTGATCGACTGATGTAATGATGAAGAAAATAGTAGAAAGCAATAAAGATTCTGAAAAAACCTCTGTCAGCCGGGTTTTCGGAAATGCACAAAGCTGGGCGTCGGTCAGCAGGTAAAGGCCGGTAATCTGTTTCTCGAACGCCAGTTCCCTGAGTCCGATAACATCGCCTGGGATATAGATGTCGAGAACCTGCCGACTGCCATCTTCCATGTCCCGGTAGGTATAGGCCCACCCGCTGCTGAGCGTATAAAAGTGATCGGCAACGTCACCCGGTTTCCAGATGTGGGCGTTCTTCGGGTAGGTTTCGGGGCTTTCTTCAAGCGTGTCGAGTAGCCGTTTATCGTTGTCTGTTAGCGGTGAGTAGTGTTCGAAATGTTTGATAATACAACTGGTGGTCACGGTGCCCCCTGACTGCAGGTGTTAGCGATTTGAGGCTATTCTGGTCCTTGCGACAGGTGCAGCCAGAAACCGCCTGGCAATCGCCAGTGCTCGCTGTCGCGCTCAACGCAGAACTAATATTTTCGTTAGCTTCCTCTTTCCTCAACAAAAATGCAAAGTGGTGTTGGGGCTCCGATCAGCGCGCCCCGAACCCGCCAGTCACTGCTACAGGGATGTGGAAGACAAGATGTCGTTATTCGAGATTATCGCGATCCTGCTGAGCCTCTCGGCCTTTTTCAGTTATATCAATGCCCGCTATATTGGCTTGCCCACCAGTATCGCCGTCATGGCATTTTCGCTGGTATTTTCTCTGGTGTTGATCGGGCTCAATCAACTCGGAATGACCGGCTTGGCGGACTGGGCAGAACAGTTGGTAGGGGGCGCCGATCTTGGTCAGACACTGCTGAATGGTCTTTTGAGCTTTCTGCTGTTTGCCGGTGCTCTTCATGTGAATCTTGAGGAACTCGCAGACCAGAAATGGCTGGTCGCGTTGCTGGCCACCTTCGGTGTTGTGCTCACAACCTTTCTGGTGGGCGGGGCGATGTGGTATGTGCTGGAGTGGCTGGGCATTCCATTGCCCTTTATCTATTGCCTTCTGTTTGGTGCGGTGATCGCGCCAACTGATCCGGTTGCGGTGATGGCCATTCTCAAGTCGGTCGATGCACCGGAGAGCCTTACAACCAAAATCGCCGGCGAATCCCTGTTTAACGATGGTGTTGCCGTAGTGATGTTCATTGCCATTCTCGGCATTGCATCAGGTGAGCGTGAGGCCACGTTTGCAAGCATTGGTGAACTTTTTCTGCAGGAGGCAGTGGGTGGCCTGGTGCTTGGCTTCCTGTTGGGATTGCTGGGTTATCACATGCTCAAGCACCTGGATAATTATCAGGTTGAAGTCCTCATTACCGTGGCGCTGGTGGCGGGTGGCTATGCGCTTGCGAGTCGGTTGCACATGTCCGGTCCGCTTGCAGTGGTGGTCGCAGGTTTGATGATCGGCAATCAGGGGCGTGCGTTTGCCATGTCAAAGAAGACGGAGCAGCAGCTCGATACCTTCTGGGAAATGGTCGACGAACTGTTGAACGCGGTACTGTTTCTGTTGATTGGTCTTGAACTGCTGATTGTCACATTCGAACTCCCTGTGCTCTGGGCCGGACTTGCCGCCATTCCGCTTGGGCTGTTGGCGCGGCTGGTAGCGGTGGGCGTGCCGGTGATGGGATTGAAGCCCTTCAGGGAATTCAAACCCAATCCGATAAAAGCACTGACCTGGGGTGGTCTGAAAGGTGGCATTTCGGTGGCGCTTGCCCTCTCCCTGCCGGTGGGGCCGGAGCGTGATCTGATTCTGCCGATGGCTTACGTGGTCGTGGTGTTTTCAATACTGGTACAGGGCCTGACGATCAAGAAAGTCCTCGGAGCTGAGGGCTGACACCTTTGTCGGGCCAGTCGGCCCGTGGCGTGAGTGCTGGCAATCGACGTGTCTGCAAGCATGGATCAGGGCATCAAGGTTCGTGGGTCCGCTCCCACCAGGTCGCGAGACATCACGCAAGCGGCACCTGATGCGGCTGCACTCAGCATGCATCTGGCCAGGGGGGCGCCTTTCAGGTAGGCCGCAAGAAATCCGCTGAAAAAAGCGTCGCCGGCACCATTGGTGTCGACAGCCCGGGCGACTTTCAATGCCGGTTGTTCTATCCACTCGCCTGTGTGACTAAGCAAGGTCGCGCCCCTGTCACCGTGTGTGCAAACCACCAGCGTCTTCCCGTTCGCGATTTGCGAGGCCATAAAGGCCCGGTAATCGGGCAGTCTGTCGCTGGACAGAAACAACACCTCGGCGGCATCAATGAATGGCTGGTGATAGGGCGTTTTGCCATCGTAGTCATGCAAATCTGTCCATAGCGGTATTGCGCGCTGTTTGGCAATCGCCAGGGCCGGCAGGGTATAAGCGAGAATATTGATAACCACGCAGCATGCCCGGGCCATGGCGTCCTCAACGGGGCGCCAGTCTAGATTCTCCGGTGCGGCCGGTGGTTGGGTAAAAAGGGAAATGCGCCCGCCGTCAGCAGCCATCAGGTTGGTATGTTGCTCTGTGGGTGCATCTGTCTCATCTACCAAGAGTGTAATGTTGCTGCGATTGAGGTGGCGACGGATGTGTTCACCTTCTGCATCGCGCCCCAGCAGGGTGTGCAAGACAACGGGGTAATCCAGGGCGGCAAGGTTAAGCGCTTTGCCGGCTCCCGTGCTGCCGACAGCCTTGTAGCTTTCTCTTGGCCACAGGGTTTGTGGCTCGCCGGTGGGCAAGGTATCAAGATGGATAATGGTATCCAGCGATGCGCCGCCCACAATAACAATCGGATCCGTCATGGTGTGTTGATCTGCAATGGGAAAAGTCTAACTTAACCTTTGCAGCAGGCGAGAAGATCCTCCACACAGCCTACGCCCCATTTGGTTGAGTGGGGCGGAGGCTGCTGTCCAGAGACGCCTGAGGTGAGAGGGTATTTGCCTCTCTGGAGCAATACTATCCGCCGAACACCCAGCCCATCAGCATATAGCCGAGCAAAGTGACGACCAGAATACCGGCGATATTCAATGCAAACCCGGCACTGATCATATCGCCGATACGCATATGACCACTGCCGAATACGATGGCGTTTGGCGGCGTTGCGACCGGCATCATAAAGGCGCAGCTGGCCGCAATCGCAGCCGGCACTGCCAGCAGGTGGGGGGCCGCGTCCTGCGAGACGGCCAATGCACCCATCAGCGGCAAAAAGGCAGCAGCGGTGGCCGTGTTGCTGGTCACTTCCGTCAGGAAAATGATAACGGTGGTAACCAGTGCCACCATCAGAATCATGGGCAGCGCGCCGACGATCGACAGGTTTTCCGCTATCCACTCAGCCAGTCCCGAACTGCTAATGGCGCCCGCCAGTGACAAGCCGCCGCCAAACAGCAGTAAAACGCCCCAGGGGATATTTTCAGCGGTTTCCCAATCCATGATGAACTCTCGCTTCGAAAGATTCACCGGGATCAGGAACAGTGCGACAGCAGCGCCGATCGCAATAACGGTGTCGTTGAGCCATGGCAGCAGGCTGGCCGAGAGCAGGGGCTGGAATATCCAGGTTGCGGCGGTCAGGGTGAACACCATCAGAATCAGCTTTTCGCCACGTCCCATCGGCCCCAGCTTGTTCAGTTGCTCACGAATTAGCTGGTCTGCATCTGCGCTGTTGTCCTTACCGAGATCGCCTCGTGTCAGCCACCACCAAATCACCAGCAGCATCGTGGCGGCAATGGGAACGCCAATCAGCATCCACTGGGCGAACCCTATTTCAATGTCATGGTTGTCGGCCAGGTAGGCCGCGAGGAGTGCGTTGGGCGGCGTGCCGATCAGCGTTGCAATACCGCCCACGCTGGCCGCATAGGCAATCGCGAGTAGCATGCGGGTAGCGAATCGGCGCGAGGCTTCGGTGTCGTTTCCTTCCTGCATATTGATGACCGATAGCCCGATCGGCAGCATCATGATGCTGGTCGCCGTGTTGCTGACCCACATGCTCAAAAAGGCGGTAGCGGCTATAAAACCCGCAATCTGGCGCTTGGGCTGACTGCCAACCGCCAACAACGTTTTCAGCGCGATTCGCTTGTGGAGATCCCAGCGCTGCATCGCCAAGCCCAGCGCGAAGCCGCCTAGAAAAAGGAAAATGATCGGATTGGCGTAAGGGGTTGTGGCGTCTTTTACTGAGCCTATACCCAATGCGGGAATCAGGCAGATGGGCACCAGCGCGGTGACAGGAATAGGGATCGCTTCGGTGGACCACCAGGTCGCCATTAACAACATGAGCCCCAGCGCATGCCACGCTGCGATGTCCATGCCTTCCGGTGGCGTTATCACCAATGTGGCCAGCAGGAACAACGGGCCCAGTATCAGGCCGATTGTTCTGGCCGGGGTGAGTCCTCCGTGGTGCCGGTCCTGTGCGACATTTTCTTCCATACCCTGATCCTCCCTCACCGAGTATATAGAGCCTCATACTCAGGCTAGCGCTAATTCCGTATTCTGGAAAAGGCAGCAGGGTGACAATTCATTCATGAACCGGAAGGGCTTTTTATAACGGCCTGGCTAGCCGGATGTGACGCTTGATTCAGGGTGTTTTGGTGCTACTGCAACGGCTTCAATTTCAAACAGCATGCCGTCAAGTGCCAGGCGTGGCACGGGAATCAGTGTGCAGGTCGGTTTCGGCGCCTCGCCCCAAGCTTCTGAAAGCTCGGCGCTCAAAACCCCAAGACGCTCTTCGGAGTGATCGACTATAAGCACGGTAATCTTGGCGATATCACGAAGCTCGGCGCCCGCCGAATTCACGGCTGTTTTCAGGTTGCCGATGGCCCAGCGCACCTGTAAGTGAAAGTCTTCCGGTAGTTCGCCTTTTGCGTTCTCGCCGCCCTGGCCTGCGATATGGATTAACCGACTGCCTGGCGCGATCACTGCCACATGGGAATAGCCGTTTTCGGTCGGGTCGTAAAGACCTTCGGGATTGATGAAAGAGAGTGGTTGATGGTCATGCTGGCTCATGGTGACGTCCTCGTCTCGATTACCCCTGAGTGCTTCTACTCTATCCTGAATGAATTCGAGGGCTGGATCACATAAATATCGGTAATGCGCCGGCCACACAGAGGGAACGGAATGGGCGGTTGGAAAGCAGGCGCCGCTCACTGTAATCTCCGTTCATCAAGGATGATTAACATAGGGATCATGACGTGAATAAGGGACTATTGCTTGCCCTCGGCATTGCCGTGTTCGGGTGCAGCGCATTGCATGCTGCACCCATTGTAAAAGTGCGCTACCCGCACCTTGCCTACCAGGAAACTGTTGAATTCCAGACGGGTGAAATCGGCCACTTACAGATTCCGCTGGACGTGCTGTCGAATGCCCGGATTGGTGTCACAGGCGGTTTGGTATTCATGCTGGCGGATGGTGCCAGCTTCTCGGTCAAGCAGGTGACCGGTGAGCAAGCGGGCTTTCCCGGCGCCAATATGCATGATTGGCCGCGTTATCTATTCTCTGTGAAACGCGCAGACAAAGGCCACGGTCTGTTTGCAGAGGAGTGGGTGGAGGTTGAGCGCAAGAGAATGGAACAGACGGTTGATCCCTACGAAATCCGCATTTTCTCGACCCATAGAGGTACAGGTTACTGGGCAATTGGTAAACAGCACTCGATGATCGTGCTGACAGGTAAAGATGTTCGGTCACGGATTTCGGTGATTCGAACGACCGATATGCCGGAAGAACTGATCATGAAAGCGATTATAAACGGCGTGATCTGACAAACCGGGCGCGGGTCAGTTGGTTAGTGCCTGCGATCGAACACGCTTTTCAGGTAGCTGACAAACTCGGCGTCCCGGCTCATGGTCTTGCCTGGCTCATCCGAAATCTTGGCCACAGGCTGGCCATTGCACGACACCATTTTGAGTACCATGTTCATGGGCTTCACGCCGGGCACGTCACAGGTGAGGCTGGTGCCGATGCCGAAACTAGTCCTGATCCGGTTTTCCAGGGCAGACTTGATTGCCATGGCTTTTTCGAGCGTTAGCGCATCACTGAAAATCAGCGTTTTGGTGAGCGGGTCGATGCCGAGTTTGCGGTAGTGGGCGATACACTTTTCAGCGAACACCATCGGGTCGCCACTGTCATGCCGCAGGCCATCAAACAGCTTGGCGAAATAGAGATCAAAATCGTCCAGGAACGCGTCGAGATTGATGGTGTCGGTCAGCGCCACGCCTAGATGGCCCCGGTACTCCTGCACCCAGGCTTCAAGTGCTGTGCGCTGGCTGTCGACCAACCGGCTCCCGAGTTGCTGGTGGGCCATCACCCATTCGTGGGCCATGGTGCCCATGGGTGCAATCTCCAGCCGGCGGGCGATATCAACGTTGCTGGTGCCGACAAAATTGCCGGGAAAATCTACCTTCAATATGCCTGCAATGGCTTCATGGACCGGTTGGGAAAGGCGTCGCCGGGTTCCGAAATCCGCGAGATTGAACCCGGCTAGCTGCTCCGCCGAGTAATCCTGTTGCAATTTCTCCAGTTTTTGATGTAGCTGGCCACGCGCCTGCTCAATTTCAACGTCAGGATAGAGCGCCTTGTTGCGGACTTCGCTGATGATAGCCAGCACCACAATTTCAAACAGGATGCTGTGAGTCCAGGGGCCGTCGATCAGGATGCAGAGTTCATCATCCTCCATGCGCACATCAACGTACTCCGGTCGGAACCGGAACAGCTCCAGAAACCGGATAAAGTCCGGCGACATGTAGGGAAAACGACTCAGATAGTCTGATTCTTCCCGGGTCAGTTTGATGTCGGCGAGCATATCGATCTGATCCCGAATCGCGCCGACGTAGGGTTCCAGATCTTCAGCATTACGGCTGCGGAATTCCCAGGTGACACTGGCGTTCGGGTAACGGTGATGGGCGCCCTGCATCATGGTCAGTTTGTACCAGTCGGTATCCAGAAGAGATGTGATTATCGGGCCGGATCGATAGGTTGTCGTCATGATGTCCGTCGGTGATCGCTGAATGTGTGGGTTTATCCTCTCGCACTGCATCCAGTGAGTCGAGTCGTTTTCCGAAAGTGCGATCGTGTCTGTGCCGACGGGCGACACATCTATCGATGTTCATTTTTCGTAAAGATGCTCGCGTCGAAATAAGTGCTATCGTTGCCGTTAAGAGTACCGTCTTATCAACCTAGGGAGGGAAATCAGCATGCGCTATGTCATGCGTTTGGGGCTCGTCGCAGGTCTTTTGTATGCGACAACAGCGTGTTCCGACACCGCAAAGCTATCGGTGTCAGAAGGCACCGGGCCAGACCCGAAGCTGCCAGCGCCTAATGAGTCGCTGATCCCTACAGTGAATACCGCCGAAGCCGTGGGCTGGTCGGATGGCGGCATGCCGGACGCTGTCGCCGGCACCCGGGTGGTGGCATTTGCAACCAAACTTGATCATCCCCGCTGGCTGTATGTGCTACCCAACGGTGATGTGCTGGTTGCTGAAACCAATTCACCGCCGAAGGAGGGGGGCGGCATCAAGGGCTGGATCGCCAAGCAAATCATGGCGGACGCGGGTGCTGGCGGCGAGAGCGCCAACCGTATAACGCTATTGCGTGATACCGACAAAGACGGTGTTGCCGATGAGCGTTCCACCTTTCTCAAGGATCTGAACTCTCCGTTCGGCATGGCGTTGGTAGGGAACGATTTCTACGTCGCGAATACTGATGCGGTCGTGCGTTATCCCTACGAGGAAGGGCAGAACCAGATCAGTGCCAAAGGTGAGACCGTGGTTGAGTTGCCCGCCGGCAAACTGAATCATCACTGGACCAAAAGCCTGATCGCGAGCCCCGATGGCAAAACGCTTTACGTTGGCGTGGGTTCCAACAGCAACGTGGGCGAAAACGGACTGGATAAGGAAGAAGGTCGGGCGGCCGTGTGGGCGATTGATCCCGCTACGGGTGACCACCGCATCTTTGCCAGCGGTCTGCGGAATCCTGTTGGTATGGCCTGGTCACAAGAAGCAGGCGAGCTTTGGGTGGCTGTCAACGAGCGGGATGAAATCGGCAGCGATCTGGTGCCTGACTACATGACATCGATCAGCGAAGGCGAGTTTTTCGGCTGGCCTTACAGTTACTACGGCAAGCACGTGGACGAACGCGTTGAACCGCAGAACCCGGAAAAGGTCGCCAGCGCCCTGAAACCGGATTATGCCCTTGGGCCGCATACGGCGTCATTAGGCCTGGCCTCCGCAAAGGGCAGTCACCTGCCGGAGCAATTCAGCAATGGGATGTTTGTGGGCCAGCACGGTTCCTGGAATCGAGAGCCCCGTAGCGGCTACAAGGTGATTTTCGTGCCGTTCACCGACGGCAAGCCTGATGGGCAGCCAGTGGATGTACTCACCGGATTTCTCAACGATGACGAAAAAGCCCAGGGCCGCCCGGTGGGCGTTGCCATAGACAATCGTGGCGGCTTATTGGTCGCTGACGATGTGGGTAATGTGATCTGGCGGGTCAGCGGCGAAAAAAACGGGAACTGATCAACCGGGCGGCCACAGGCCAATGCCTGTGACCGCCATAGCCGGGTTCGGCACTAGCGCCTGATGGCGGCAATGGACTCAAGCACGTGTTTGGCTCCGGTGTTGATCTCTGCGACTATGGATTCAACACTGCTCACCTGATCCTGGCCTTCTCTGGCGACACTCGCTACTTCCTCAATGCTATTGAGAACCCGGGTTGTCAGCTCAACATTGGCGTGGATGACGTTTGCAATTTCCGATGTCGATTCACCGGTCCGGCCTGCGAGTTGCCTTACTTCATCCGCTACCACTGCGAATCCCCGACCTTGCTCGCCCGCACGGGCAGCCTCAATTGCCGCATTCAGTGCCAGCAAATTGGTTTGGTCAGCGATGGCGGCGATTGTTCCGACGATGCGCTCGATATTTTGCGACTGATTGCTAAGCAGCTCAATGACCTGTTTGGCATCGTTGATCCGATTGTTGATCTGGTCGGATGTCTGGATGGATTTATGCAACGAGGCTTCGGCCTGAGTGGCGCTGTCCGCCGTCTTCTCTGCCGTGGAGAATGCAACCTCAGCGGCCTCTGCGGTGCGATTGCCCTGGCGGATATAATCCGTGATGTCGCTGGCGAACTTGATCACCTTTTCAGTATTGCCCTGTTCATCCAGTATCGGGTTATAGGATGCTTCCAGCCAGATGGTCGAGCCGTCTGCGGCGATCCGTTCGAACTGTCCTGACTTGAGCTGACCTCTGGCCAGCTCGTTCCAGAAATTCGGGTTCTCCCGGTTGAATGACTCGGGACAGAGCATTCGGTGGTGTTGCCCTTTTAATTGCTCAAGCGAATAGCCCACAGCATCCGAAAAGTTCTTGTTGGCGGTAATAATGGTGCCATCGGGCTTGAACTCGATTACCGCCATTGAGCGGTTAATAGCCGCGAACACCGCCTGTTGATCGTTGATACGTTCGTGTTCAGATGTGACGTCTGAGGCGATCTTGATCACCTTCCAGACGATGCCGTTCTGGTTCTTTACCGGAAAGTAAGTCGCTTCAAGCCAGATCTTCCGGCCGTCTTTGGTGATGCGTGGGAAGTGCCCGCTATGATGCTGTCCGCTACGAAGGCTGGCCCAGAAGTTTCTGTACTGTGACGTCTGCTGGTAATGGCTTTCGCAGAATAGCCGGTGGTGCTGGCCTTTGATCTCATCTTCACGGTAGCCGACGGTGTCGAGAAACAATTTGTTTGCGGATTGAATAACGCCATCGGGTGTAAATTCGATCAGTGCGACGGCGTCTTCAATTGCCCCCAGGGTGGCCTTCAACTCGTTGATGTGAGCAGTTTGTGACTCAAGTTCCTGTTTGTGTTTTGTGAAGAACATGTGCTGGCTCAGCTCGCTACGTAAGGACAATAAAGTTGAATTGACGTGTTAAATACGCTTTCGGCATCAATAGGGATGCCAGAATGTGCAAATTTAACATTTTTTCAAATTGTTGAAATAAAAGGTATTTAGTTGGTCTTTAAATGCTAGGGTCTTTCGGGAAAGACAGGTATACGTCGATACCCCATTCCGGTTTATCCCTATGCAGAGTCAGCGCTGCTATTCAATTCAGAAAGGTGGTTTCCGCGTGCTTTGGCACCAGTTCATGCAAGGAGGGGCTGCCGAGAGAAAATTACTTATTGGCGGAAGCCCAGGTCGACTACTATCATCTCACCCGCTGACCGAAGGTTTAGCGATGCAAGGTAAACCCAGACTAAAAACAGTGTTACCAAGAGGGAACAGGCTTATGGCCCGCAAGAAAAGAACACCCACACAACACAGCCAGGTCCAGCGCGATTTGCGTTCGCCGCTGTATCAAATGCAGGTCGTAAAAGACAAAACACGATATAGCCGTAAGCGGGACAAACAGGTGCGGTCCGAGGATTTCCGAAAAGCGGCGTGAGCGCTGTTTTCCGCAAATCCTTGTTCCCTCCTATCTGATTTTGCCTTGGCGGGGGAGAGTGTTCAGGCGCGCTGTTCGCCGGCTACGGGCACCGATTCTTCCGGTTGCTGCCCACCTCTTTGCTGTTTCCAGGCTATCAAGAAGACCAGTAATCCTGCGACCGCCATGGCGGCTCCAACGTAACCTGTTGATGTCCAGCCCAGCCCTGCCGTAATCGCAATGCCGCCCAGCCACGGCCCCAACGCGTTCGCGATATTGAAGGCAGCATGATTGGACGCGGCGGCCAGCGTCTGCGCGTCACCGGCAATGTCCATCAGGTGAGTCTGGAGCGGGGTGGCCAGTGCGACCATGGTGCCAATAGCAAACGATGCAATCAGCATGCTCCAGATAGCGCCGCTGGCGAGCGGGTACAGCATCAGAACGGCCGTGCTCCAGATGAGTATCCAGCCGACGGCTTTGAATTTTAGCCGGTCAAAGAGCCAGCCACCGGCCAGATTGCCAACGATACCCCCCATCCCGAAGGCGGCCAGTGCAAACGGAATCCAGCCTTTGCTGACCTTGGTGACTTCGAGCAGCGTGGGGGCCAGGTAACTGAACACGCAGAACATCCCGGCAAAGCCGATTGAGCCGATGGCCAGCGCCAACCAAACCTGGGGCCGATTGAACGATTTGAGCTCTTTGATGGGGTTGCTGCGAGGTTCATCTTTGTTTACCGGGAGGAACAGGAAAACCAGCAGCATGGTCAGCACGGCAATACTGCCGACAAAGCCAAAGGCATAGCGCCAGTCCATCAACTGACCCAGCCAGGTGGCCAATGGATTACCCACCAGCATCGCGAACGTGAGACCGAGCATCACCCGACTGACCGCCTTGGCCCGCTGATTGACCGGCACCAAGGAGGCCGCAACCAATGCCGCAACGCCAAAATAGGCGCCGTGGGGCAGGCCGGCAATAAAACGGTAGATCATCAGCGATTCATAACCGGGTGCCAGCGCACTGGCAAGATTCCCCAATGCAAAGAAGCCCATCAGCGCGATAAGCAACTTTCGCCGCATAAAGCGTGCGCCGATAATCGCCAGCAGAGGCGCGCCGACCACTACACCAAGGGCGTAGGCGCTGATCACATGGCCAACCTGAGGCTCGGTGATGGCAAGATCCTGTGCCATGTTGGGCATGAGCCCCATAATCGTGAACTCACCGGTGCCAATGGCAAAGCCCCCCATCGCCAGGGCAAATTCGATCAGCAGAACCGTGCCCTTGGAATGGTTATGTGAGACGGAGTCTGTTGAAGCAGTCATTGCGTCCTTGAGGGCGATAGGTGAGTGAAAAAGGGCTTCAGTATCCATGGACTCGAACGATTTCGAAACGGTTGTAGCAATAATTACGTACCTAACTATTGGTCGTAGCTGCCGGATTGAGAAAGGGGAGGACCGCCTTGTATGACGCGGCTTCAGGCATCACTTCACAGAAGTTATTTCACAGGTCGTCAGTGCTCTCGACTCCCCTGGTGCGAGCTGATCATCCAGCCTTATCTCGCCCATGCGCTCACGATGCAGTGACGTGATCCGGTTCCCAACCGCAGTGAACATCCGCTTGACCTGATGGTAGCGCCCTTCATAGATGGTCAGCCGGGCCTCGCAGTCGCCCAGTTGCTCAAGTTCGGCTGGGGACGTGGTCAGATCTTCGTAGGCCAGGTAAATGCCGTCTGCAAAGCGGGAATGGGTATCCTGGGTTATCGGACTCGCGGTGCGAACATGATAGACCTTGGGGATTTTCTCTTTGGGTTCGGTTAGTCGCCGCGACCAGAGTCCGTCGTTGGTCAGAATCAGTAGCCCGGAAGTGCTGCGATCAAGCCGGCCGCCGATATGGAGTATCGGCCGCAAAGCGGGTGCCATCAGGTCGATGACTGTGGGGTGTTGCGGGTCGCGAGTGGCGCTCAGATAACCTACCGGCTTGTGCAGCATCAGGTAGTGAGCGGTTTTTTGTTGTAGCAGATTGTCGTCGAGTTGAATGGTCGAAAACTGGCCGACTTCTTTCAGTGGGTCCCGCTCGATTTCGAGATCAACCTGCACGTGACCGCGCACAATCAAAAGACGGGAGGTCTTGTGGCTGTGGTGGGTGTGTTTGCAGATAAATCGATCGAGTCTCATGGCGCGGGATTATTGCAGACAACAAGGTCGGTCGTCTTGTTGGTGATACCGTGTCGCAAGCTGGTCTGTATCATTTTTTTACGGTTTTCATGGTGATATTCCACTACTATTCGGCTCGTCGTTTTTGCGTGTTTTCGATGCATTTCGACACCACATTAAGAAAAGCATGAATGGAGTGGCTATAAATGGATTTGGTTTATAAGCACGAGAAGCCGTTGCTCGGCATTGCGATCGCGCTGTCTTCGATTTTCTGGCTGGCTGTGGTGCTGGGAACAATCGGCATTGTGTTGATTTATCTGGCGCTGGGGTATCTGATTTTTCTGTTTGCTCACTCGGCCTTTATCTCCCATTTGAAGGGATCAGGCGTCAAGATCAGCGAAGAGCAATACCCGGATTTGTACGCAAAGCTGGTTCGAGGATGCGAGCGGGTGGGGTTGAAAGAGGTTCCCGAGGCCTACTTGCTGCGAGCCGATTTTTTCAATGCACTGGCGACAAAATTCCGCGGTCGGCACTTCGTGGTGTTGTTTACTGATGTGGTGGATGCGCTGGATGACCAACCCGGCGCGATTGATTTTTACATTGGTCACGAACTCGGCCACATACATCGCAAGCACCTGACCTGGCGGAGCTTTGTTATGCCGGCTTCGATTCTGCCGGTACTCGGCCCTGCCTTGCGGCGTGCCGAGGAATACACCTGCGATCGCTACGGCGTAGCCTGCTGTGACTCCGAAGATGATATCAAGATGGCCATTGCGGCGATTTCCGCAGGCGATACCCGATGGAAAACGCTAAATGTTGATGCCTTTTTGGGGCAGGTTGAAGCGACGAATGGTTTCTGGATGTCGTTCAATGAGCTGACCGGCGACTACCCTTGGCTGACCAAGCGAATGGCGACAGCGATTGCTGCTTATCAGGGTGTGCCCGTAAAGCTGCCGCGTCGTCATGGTTTTGCCTGGTTCCTGTCCCTGTTTGTACCACGCCTTGGTGCCGGAGGGGGTGTTGCATCCGTGTTCGTTATGGTGGCGGTGATCGGCATACTGGCGGCGGTCGCCATTCCCGCCTATCAGGACTATATCCAGCGGGCCCGCTACCAGACGGCCTACAGCACCGCGCAAACTGTGCAGGAAGCGGTTACAGCCTATGCTTCCGAGCGCAGTGAGTGGCCGGAGACGATGCAGTCGATGGGTTACGCCGACCCGGTATTGGCAGATCTCCCCAATAACTACGAGATTGATGTCTACGACGGTGGTGTTGTGGCCGCGGAAATGGGCATTGATGCCGATGGTGAATCCCAGTACATCGTGTTGGAACCCAGCGTCGATGAAGGCAATATCGAGTGGGTGTGCTACGGCCAGAATGCGGTTGTTAAGTACCTGCCGAAACCCTGTCAGTAAGCTGGTCAGGAGCGCAGAGTTATTTCGCCTATGCGAGGTAACTCTGCGTTATATAAACCCGGGTTATCAGAACGCGAGCGATACGCCGCCGTAAATCGTTCTTCCCGGCGCTGGCTCGAAATATCCCCTTTGGTCCACTGGCCTGTCGGAATTGGCGTTGATCCGGATGTTGCCGAAGTAGTCTTCATCAAGCAGATTACGAATACCGCCATACAGACTCAGCGCCTGGTTACCCAGATTCACGCTGTCCCCGGCCCTCAGTCCCAGCAACCAGTAGTCGCTCACTTTGGTCTGGTTGCTGTTCTCGGCATAGAGGTTACCGGTGTACTGGACTTCAAGTGCAGCAAAGCGCTGGCCGGTAGATCGCCACCTGAATTCAGTTACCCATTGCTCGTTTGGCAGGCCGGGTAAGCGGTTGCCGTCAGCGTTGTTGCCCTGTTCATCAACAAAATCCTTGAGGCGATAGTCTGCCAGGGTCAGGGCGCTGTCGATCTGCCAGGCGTAGTTGATGTCCCAGGTCACGCCTAACTCGATCCCGTCCCGCTGGGTTTTTCCGGCATTCTCGTAGAAGGTGCGCCCGTTCTGTTCAAACGGCAGAATCTCGTCATCGACTGTGATTGAGAACAAGGCTACTTCGTAGGCTACCGCGGGATTAAACGTGCCCCGCAAGCCGATCTCCCGGTTCAATGCTGTTTGCGGTTCGATGTCCGGATTGAATCCACCGCCGCCATCAGGGTTGGCGAACTCGGTAAAGGTGGGCGACTCAAAAGCAGTCCCGACGGTCATATAAGCCTGATGATTTTTGGCAAAGCGGTAACTTAATCCGGTCACGCCACTGAACTCTTCAAATGTGCGGCTGCCCGAATCGTTGCCATCATCAAGCTGCTTGTCATCGATAGACAAGCGCAGATGATCATAGCGGCCGCCGAGTGAGAAGGTAACGGCTGGCGTCAGCTCCAGATCGCCCTGAGCGAAAAGCCCTGTGGCCGTCGCGTTCTGGGTTTCCTGCTGAGTCTGGCCGGTTGTCTGGCCCGAAGCCGACACCGTATAACGCCGGCGCTTGTCTGACTGCCGGTCGATATCAACGCCCACAACATAGTGCAGTGGCAGGCTGATGACTTGTGCGTCGTCCTGGTATTGCGTGCTGGCACCATAAAACCGCCGGTCGTAACCGATCAGGCTGCTGCCGGGAAAGGGTAGTTGCTGTTCAAAATCCCGCAGGCTGAAAAAGGTACTGACCCGCAGCTCGCCGGGCAGCAGCGCCGGGTCTTCATAAAGCAACCCGACTGTTTGCTGACTCACCGTCTGGCCAGCATCCAGCAGGTTTGAGAAGCGCGCCGCCTGCTGGCGGTCCTCATCTACCTGGGCTTGAGTAAGGCCGCCGGGGTCTTCTGCCTCCGGCGTTTCCAACAAGTTCAGTGTCGCTGTTAGCCGTTGTCCTTCTGACCATCGGTGAGTCAGCCGGGAGTTGAGCAACCCTTGCTGTACCGCACTCTGTTGACGATAGCCGTCATAATCGAGCCATGAGAAGGTGGTGCTGGCGGCGTAATCATCCCAGTTGCCGTTCGCTTGCAGCGTGCCTTTACGATACCCATCGCTGCCGGCGTCCAGTTTGACTGCGCCGCCGGAAGGCGACTCATCACCACGTGCGGTGGTCACGTCGATAACACCGCCGGCGGAATTGCCATATTGCACGGAAGACGGCCCCCGGATGATTTCGATACGCTGGGCAGAATCAAGGCTCAGGGCATCAATTTGCGACTGGCCATCAGGTAGCGTGTAGGGAATATCATCCACCTGTATGTAGATTCCCCTAATTCCAAAGGGTGAGCGCGCACCAAAGCCACGGGTTGAAAGCCTTAACCCTTGCGCGAAATTGAACTGGTTCTGGAAAAACAGCCCCGGCACGTTGTTGAGTGATTCGTCGAGTTGCAGGCGTTGCTGACCCTGCTGTATCTCGGGCGCGTCAACCACTGTCACTGCGGCGGGCGTTTCGTAGAGGTTTCGGGTGAGTCGGGGGGAGGTCACCTGAATCAGCATCTGCTCTTCTGCAGCGGTGTTCTGCGGACTATTGGCTGAATCCTCGGCAGCCAACGCTGCAGAGGTATTGAAAAGGATGTAGCTGACGGTCAGCGTGGCACGGATGGGTCGACGGTTGAGCACAAATCTCCCTGACAGGCTCCCCGACTCGCGGGGACGCCCCTGGCTCGGAATTCGGTTGAATGTGAGGCCAGAGAGGATGCCGCAAAATGCGTACGAGCACAGTGGTTTTGCAGCAACGTCTGATGGGATGGCTAAACTGGCCCCGGCTCATACCAGCTTAGCACTTTGTTATCCGCCGTTCGCCTGAAAAAGGCGATTCAGATCATACGGTTCAGGCAGGTGCCTGCTCAGCGTCCTCTCGCTTGGCCAGCTTGTGCTGATCTTCGCTGCTGCCCATTTTCCAATAGCTGGATATGTAAAGGTGGCTCTTCGGGGTCTCTCGCTCCTGTTTAAATTCCTGCCGGAGTTGACGCATATTGCTGAACTCGCAGGCTATCCAGACCGACGGCTCGCCTTCGAGCCGGGGCAATTGCTGCAGCCGTTCAAGAATCACCGACCGCGACGAATCGGGTTTCGGATTGACGACCCAGTGAATGTCGAATCCAGCCGGCTTTGGTAGATCCTGAATATCACGTTCGTCGAGCACTTCAATGACCGCATAGCCCCGGGCGTTTTCCGGGAGTAGCTCGATATTGACGCTAATCGCCGGCAATGCCGTCATATCACCGGCCAGTACGAACCAGTCTGCATCGGGGTTGATCAGTTTCCGGGCGCCGGGGCCGCCGACAAGAATGCGATCGCCGGGGCGGGTTGTTTGGGCCCAACCGGACGCTGGTCCCGCTTCATCGTGAATCATGAAATCGATATCGATTTCGTCCTTCCGCTGATGGCGGATAGTGTAGGTCCGCATTAAGGGGCGGGCCTCTGCAGGCTGGGGGAAAATCAACTTAACGTAAGCGCTGGCCTGGCCTTCGGGCAGGGTTGTGATGTTCTCGCCGCCGAGCGTGACACGCAGCATGTGAGGGGTAACGTAGGCTGAACGAATAACGTCCAGTTCTCTGGGAGCTGGCTTTGCCATGATTCAGGCATCCTCCTGTTTGATGGGGTTTTCCAGCGGGCCGCCTGACAGATTATCTGCCAGGGTATTGGCGAGCCGAATGAACAGATCAACATCGGTCTGTTTCATGCCTTTCGTCATCAGTGCCGTCGTTTCTTTTTCCAGCGCTTGAATCTGTTCAAGCATCTGATCGCCTGCGGGAGTCAGTTTCAAAAGCTGGCTACGACGGTCGTTAGGATTATCGGATTTTATGATCAAGCCATTGGCCAGTAGTTCGTTCAGTACGCGGGTAATCTGAGCCTTATCGCGCTGGATGTGCTGAACAATGGAATGTGCCGTGCAGTCGGTGACCGCATTGATACGTTTAAGCGCACGGATATGGGTGATCGGAAGCGTTATCTGGCTCTCGCGAATCGCACGTCGCAGCCCGGATTTGTAGGCATGCGTTAACCGGTGTAGTGGTTCGCTGAGTGACAGGTTTTGCATTTCAATCTCCATGAGGTTGATATTGTCAACTATATTTCATGTGGTTGCTTCTATCAACTACGTAGAGTCCGAGAGACCCATGCCGCTTTCCATTACTTGAGGCTGTCATCTCACCATCATCATTTTTTCACATGCCCGACTTCGAACTGTCACGTCCTCTCACCATGATTGTCTAGACAAGTCGGGCGGCCAGACCGCTCCCATGGATACCTGTGATCAGTGAGAGATGCTTATGAGCCCGGTCGTTGAAATTACCTCATTGCGTAAAACATTTGGCAAGGCGGCACCCGCGTTGAACGGGGTGGACCTGAGTGTGGCCCGTGGCGAAATGGTCGCGCTGATAGGGCCATCAGGCTCCGGTAAATCAACGCTGATGCGTCACATTGCAGGCCTGACCTGCTGTGATCGTAAGGTCGGCGCTGCGGTTTCGGTGATGGGGAGTGTGATCCAGCGGGAAGGACGACTGGGCGCCCGTATTCGCAAGAACCGCTCAGATATCGGCTATATCTTCCAGCAGTTCAATCTGGTTAATCGCATGTCGGTTCTGCGCAATGTCCTGATGGGGTTGCTGGGGCGGATTTCTCATAGTCGGGGCAGTCTGGGGCTTTTTTCGCGAACGGAGCGCCGGATGGCCATGGAAGCGTTAGCACGCGTCGGTATGGACAGTTTTGCCCATCAGCGTGCAGACAGTCTTTCCGGCGGCCAGCAGCAGCGTGTGGCAATCGCCCGCGCACTGGTCCAAAAGGCTGAGGTGATTCTGGCTGACGAGCCGATCGCTTCGCTCGATCCAGAATCCGCACGAATTGTTATGGACACCCTCAAGGACATCCATAAGACCGACGGCAAGACTGTCATCGTGACGCTCCATCAAGTTGAGTATGCCCGCAGTTATTGTGAACGCGCGGTTGCCCTGCGTACCGGCGAGCTTTACTTCGATGGCCCCGCCTCGCAGTTGACCGACCAGCTATTGCAGTCCATCTACGGTGGACTGATCGACTTCCAGACCAACCTCGCAGATACCCCGACTCCCGAGAGTATCGAGCAATCGAGAGCCAATGCTTTGGCGCTGCTTCAGGCCAGCTGAGCCTGATATGCGCTGAATAAGGACGCCCGCGTCCGCCACAAAAAAGCAAACCCCGCTAACTCAGAAACGAAAGGAAACGCTCATGTTTAACCGTGTGATCAAAGGCATCGTCACGAGTGCTGTCATGCTCGCGTCGGTGACGTCGCTGAATGTCCAGGCGGACGACGAAATGAAAGTTCTGAACTTCGGCATCATCTCGACCGAATCCAGCCAGAACCTGAAAACCATCTGGGAACCGTTCCTGGACGACATGGAAGAAAAGCTGGGCATGGAAGTAAAGCCGTTCTTCGCACCTGACTACGCCGGCATTATTCAGGGTATGCGCTTCGACAAAGTGGATATCGCCTGGTACGGCAACAAGTCTGCTATGGAAGCGGTTGATCGTGCGGGCGGTGAAATCTTTGCCCAGACCGTCGACGTATCCGGCAACCCCGGTTACTGGAGCCTCCTGATTACCAGCAAAGACAGCAAGCTGAACGACGTTGACGACATGCTGGAAAACAGCAAGGACCTGATCTTCGGTAACGGCGATCCCAACTCTACATCGGGCTATCTGGTGCCTGCTTACTATGTGTTTGCAGTAAATGAAGTGGATCCGAAAACCGCGTTCAAAAGAATGCTGAACTCCAGTCATGAAACCAACCTGTTGGCCGTAGCCAATGGCCAGGTCGATGTGGCGACCAACAACACTGAAAGCTTTGCGCGCCTGGAAGTGACCAACCCAGAAAAGGCGAAGCAGATCAAAGTGATCTGGAAGTCGCCGCTGATCCCGGCTGATCCGATTGTATGGCGCAAGAACCTGCCAGAGAACGTGAAAGGCAAAGTCTACGATTTCTTTATGGAGTACGGCACTGACGGTAACGAGGACGAAGCGAAAACCCTGGCTGATCTCCAGTGGGCGCCATTCAAGGCTTCCAGTGACGACCAGTTGCTGCCGATTCGCCAGCTTGTGCTGTTCAAGCAGCGTCTGGCGGTAGAGCAGGATGACGCGCTGTCCAAAGACGAGAAATCGCAGAAAATCGCCTCTCTGAATGCTGAACTGGCCGGTCTTGAACGCCGTCTGGCGGCACTGGACGCGCGTCAATAATGATGGGGAACGTCAGCATGCAGAACGCCGCCACGATGGACGTTTCCGTCCCGAAGCCGCACTGGAGTCATTGGCTGGTCTGGGCAATCTTTTTCGCAGTCCTTGCCTGGTCGTGGGAGGGCGCAGAAATGCGGCCCGCCGCACTTTGGAGCGATGCCGGCAACATGGCGGAGTTCGCGGCTGACTTCTTTCCACCGGATTTCTCGGATTGGCAGTACTACGTCAACCAGATGCTGATCACGATTCAGATCGCGGTCTGGGGCACAGTGCTCGCCATTGTCTGTGCAGTGCCGTTGGCGATTCTGTCGTCCGAGAACATTGTGCCCTGGTGGGTCTATCAGCCGGTGCGCCGGTTGATGGACGCCTTCCGTGCGATTAACGAGATGGTCTTTGCCATGTTGTTTGTTGTTGCGGTCGGGCTGGGGCCCTTTGCGGGGGTGCTGGCACTGTTTATCCATACCACCGGTGTTCTCGCAAAGCTTTATTCGGAAGCGGTTGAAGCCATCGAGCCGGGGCCCGTTGAGGGTATTCGGGCGACCGGTGCATCCGCCTTGCAGGAAGTGATTTACGGCGTCATTCCACAGGTGTTGCCGCTGTGGATTTCCTACTCGCTCTACCGGTTCGAATCCAACGTTCGCTCGGCCACGGTCGTGGGCATGGTGGGCGCTGGTGGCATCGGGGTCATCCTCTGGGAAAGCATTCGCGGCTTTATGTTCGCGCAGACCTGCGCCGTGATGATCGTGATTGTGATTACCGTGACGCTGTTGGACGTGATGTCACAACGCATCCGCAAGCGCTTTATCTGATGAGTGTTGCGCCTTGGCGCAACACTCGCGTTCATCGGGCGTTTGCCGTCCAGACTTGTATAGACATCTAGTCCCCGACAGACAAGGACTCAGACTGATGACGGTATACCAAGAGGTTGCCAGAACACTGGAATCGGAAATCCGCTCCGGTTTTTCCAACGGCGATTTCCTGCCCTCGGAGGCCACGCTGGCGGGCCGGTTTTCAATCAACCGGCATACGGTTCGGCGTGCGATTGATGAACTGGTGAACGCGGGATTGGTGCTGCGCCAGCACGGCAAGGGAACGATGGTGGTCAACAACCGTATCGAATACAGCATCGGTGCCCGGGGTCGTTTTACCGAAACGCTGGAAGAACAGGGGCTTCACCCCAGTTGCAAGGTGATATCAGTGCAGACCATGCGGGTTGATTCAAAACTGGCAGCCAGAATGCGGGTTGCACCGGATGCGGACGTGACCCGGATCGACACCCTGCGTTGTGTGGATGACCAGCCTATATGCGTCATCAGTCATTACTTGCTGGACGCCCTGTTGCCGGGCATTGGGGAGGGTTTTAAAAGCGGCTCGCTACACGCTTTTATTGAAGCGCACTACGGATTGCGGATTCAGCGACGCCAATGTCTGGTGGGCGCCAGCCTGCCAACAGCTTCCGAGGCGCGTTTGCTGCATTGCCCACGGCAACTGCCGCTGGTGGTGGTGAAATCCAACAACACCTTGTGGGGCGAGAACGCGATCGTGGAGTACTCGGTATCGCGCAGCCGCTCCGATGTATTTGAAATGAAAATTGAATCTGCCCGGTAAGGCATCACCGGTTGCCAGACAGAATGAATTAAGGGGATCAGTCGCGATGCAGGAACAAACAAACAGGCAGTTCTGGATGGGGGTGTTGGCGAGAGCGCAGCTGGAATCGCTGGAAGCCCACTGGGCGGGCCTGCCGGAACAGCCCGAATATCGCAAGGTACGCGCACCGGAGGTGGGGTTAGCCATGGTTCAGGGGCGTGCGGGTAGCGGTGGCCAGGCATTCAACCTGGGTGAGATGACCTTGTCCCGCTGTGTGGTGCAGCTTGATGACGGTACAGCAGGTTTTGGATACGTCAGGGGGCGTAGCAAGCGCCACGCAGAACTGGCCGCAGTGTTTGATGCGCTGTTACAGAACGACGATCGGTATGCCGCGCTAATGAGCGATTGTATTCAGCCCCTGCACGCGCAATGGACTGCCGATCGCAATGCCCTGTCGCGGGACGTAGCGGGCACCAAAGTGGACTTCTTTACCCTGGTCAGAGGAGAAGCGTGATGACCGCTATCAGCACCCATCACCTGTGGGTTCCGTATGCGAATCCGGTGCTTCAGTCACAACAGGCTTTCCGCAAACTGATGCGGGCAATGTCCGAGCCGGGCACCTGCGTCAGTTTTGACACCCTGTACGCCAGTGATTCGGGGCAGGCGTCGTCAACATCACAAACCGCTGCTTTTGCGACGGCGCTGACACTGCTGGATCAGGAAACCAGTGTCTGGATCAGCCCCGGTATCAGCAGCCCGGCACTGATCGATAACCTGCGCTTCCATTGTGGCTGCCGGCTGGCGGAAAACGCGTCAGAAGCCGACTTCGTGATGCTCAGCCTGAGTGAACTCAACGGTCTCGATCGTTTCAGCGCAGGCGAGGATATCAACCCTCATACCTCCGCGACCCTGATTGTCGAGGTACCTGCCCTCGAAGTGGCATCGGTAGATGAGGCGCATCCTGACCTGCTGGTGCTTTCCGGGCCTGGCATCAAGGCCCGTAAGGGAGTTCGGGTACAGGGACTGACGTCTGACCACCGCCGCTTGTTTGAAGACAACCACCAGCGCTACCCGTTGGGAGTGGATTTTATGCTGACGTGCGGTGCTGATCTGGTCGCACTGCCGCGTTCAACGCAGGTAAGCACGCTGACAAACCGCGCGGCAACCGCAGGGGAGGATACCCAATGTATGTCGCAGTAAAAGGTGGCGAAAAGGCCATTGATCACGCCCATAACCTGTTGGCGCGCCGTCGTCGGGGCGATACCCGGCAGGCCGCACTCAGCGTGGCGCAAATCAGGGAACAAATGAAACTGGCGGTGGACCGGGTAATGACTGAAGGCTCGGTCTATGACCCCGAGCTGGCGGCACTGGCCGTCAAGCAGGCCAGCGGCGATTTAATGGAAGCGATCTTCCTGCTACGCGCCTATCGGACGACCTTGCCCCGGCTGGCTGTGACCTCGCCGGTCAATACCGGCGACATGCTGGTGCAGCGTCGTATTTCCGCCACTTTCAAGGATGTGCCAGGTGGGCAAGTGCTTGGCTCAACCTACGACTACACCCACCGTCTGCTCGACTTCAAGCTGCTGGCTGAGGGCGAGGCAGAATCTGACGTGGCTGAACGGGCCTCGTCGGAAGAACCTGCCGCCGCAGACGAATCGGTGGCGCCGTGCCCCCGGGTACTGGAGATGCTTAACAGCGAAGGCCTGATCGAAAGCGCAAAGCCTGAGAACGAGCAGCCGGGGGATCTGACCCGTGAGCCGCTCGATTATCCCGCAGATCGTGCTATACGGCTGCAGGCGCTGGCGCGCGGCGACGAAGGCTTCCTGCTGGCGCTGGCTTACTCCACGCAGCGTGGATATGGCCGTAACCATCCATTCGCCGGTGAGATCCGTCAGGGTTATGTGGCGGTTGAGATTGTGCCCGAGGAACTGGGATTTGCCATCGATATTGGCGATATCGAACTGACCGAGTCCGAAATGATCAACCAGTTTGTGGGCTCCAAAGACCGCGCGCCGCAGTTTACCCGTGGATACGGGCTGGGCTTCGGTCAATGTGAACGCAAGGCCATGGCCATGGCGCTGGTCGACCGTTCCCTTCGTGCCGCCGAGTTCGATGAAGAGCGTGATTCACCTGCCCAGAACGAAGAGTTTGTGCTGTCTCATTGCGACAACGTTGAATCCAATGGCTTTGTCAGTCACCTGAAACTGCCTCACTACGTGGACTTCCAGTCCGAGCTGGAATTGCTGCGCAAACTGCGCAAGGAGTTCGAGGAGCACGGCAGCAACCGGCCCGCCGCAAAAACCAATACAGCAACCACCGCCACGGAGGTGACGTCATGAATGCTGATCGCCACGAACATGTGAGCAGCGAAACGGCGAGCCCGGAAGGCTACAACTTCGCCTACCTCGACGAGCAGACCAAACGGATGCTGCGCCGGGCATTGCTAAAGGCCGTTGCGGTGCCGGGTTATCAGGTGCCGTTCGGGGGCCGGGAGATGCCATTGCCCTACGGGTGGGGCACGGGCGGTATTCAGGTGACGGCGGCGGTCATCGGTAGCGATGACGTGTTAAAGGTGATCGACCAAGGCGCGGATGACACAACCAACGCGGTCAGCATCCGGCGCTTCTTTGTCACCACCACCGGCGTGGACACCACTGAGAAGACTTGCGACGCCACGGTGATTCAGACCCGCCATCGGATTCCCGAAACGCCGCTGAGCGAAGGCCAGATCCTGGTCTATCAGGTGCCGATCCCCGAGCCGCTGCGGTTTATCGAACCCAGCGAAACCGAAACCCGGAAAATGCACGCATTGCAGGAGTACGGCGTCATGCACGTCAAACTCTATGAAGACATCGCCCATTTCGGCCATATCGCCACCGCATACGCCTATCCGGTGAAGGTGAACGGACGCTATGTAATGGACCCGTCACCGATACCCAAATTTGATAACCCGAAAATGCACCAGTCACCTGCGCTGCAGCTGTTTGGTGCTGGACGGGAAAAACGCATCTACGCGGTGCCCCCTTTTACCGATGTGGAGAGTCTCGATTTCGAGGATTATCCGTTCGAGATCCAGCGCTGGGACCACCACTGCGATATCTGCGGCGCTTCGGAAAGTTTCCTGGATGAAGTGGTGACAGACGATCAGGGCGGACGCTTGTTTGTGTGCTCGGATACCGATTACTGCCGCACGCGGGTTGAGGCCGAAGGTGTTCAGGCGGCCGCATCGCCGGCAAAGACTCAGGAGGTGCTGTCATGAACCAACCTGCACAAACGATTGAGCGGACTACCGCTACTGAGCAGCCGGTGCTGAGCGTACGCAATCTCACCAAACTCTACGCGCCGGGCAAAGGCTGTCATGACGTCAGCTTTGATCTTCATCCGGGCGAGGTGTTGGGCATTGTGGGCGAATCCGGCTCCGGCAAAACGACGCTGTTGAAAACCCTTTCTGCGCGACTTGCGCCAGACAGGGGCGAGTTGCTGTACCTCAACAGTGAGCAGCAACTGATGGATGTCTACCAGCTACCGGAGTTCCGTCGGCGCCAGCTATTGCGCAGTGATTGGGGTGTGGTCCACCAGCATCCTCAGGACGGCCTGCGGATGCGGGTCAGTGCCGGGGCCAACATAGGCGAGCGGTTGATGGCGGTCGGTGATCGTCATTATCAGCAGCTTCGCAAACGCGGTCTCGAATGGCTGAAAGCGGTTGAGATTGACGAAGACCGGATCGACGACAACCCATCGACCTTCTCCGGCGGTATGCAGCAGCGATTGCAGATAGCCCGGAATCTGGTGACCCATCCGCGCCTGGTCTTCATGGATGAGCCGACAGGTGGGCTGGACGTGTCGGTGCAGGCAAGGCTGCTGGACCTGCTGCGCAATCTGGTGATGGACATGAACCTGTCTGTGGTCATCGTCACCCACGATCTGGCGGTGGCGCGTTTGTTGTCGCATCGGCTGATGGTAATGCGGCGGGGCGAAGTGGTGGAGCAGGGGCTGACCGATCAGATTCTGGACGACCCCCAGCATCCCTATACCCAGCTTCTGGTGTCATCGGTGCTCGCGCCATGATGGCCAGCCAACACTCAGCAGACAGGCGATCGGATTACTTATGACTGCAATGATTGATGTTCAGAATCTGACTAAAACCTTCACGCTGCACAATCAGGGCGGTGTCAGCTTCACCGTACTGGATAACGTGTCGTTTCAGGTCAACGCCGGCGAATGTGTCGCGCTGCACGGTAATTCTGGCAGTGGCAAGAGCACGCTGATGCGCTCGCTTTATGCCAATTACAAGGTCCACAGCGGCCAGATATGGCTGGGTAGCGGTGATGAGCGGATCAATATCGCCGTTGCCGAGCCTCGCGACATTCTCCGCCTGCGTGACCAGACCATCGGTTATGTCAGCCAGTTCCTGCGGGTCATTCCACGGGTCAGCACTCTGGATGTGGTGATGGAGCCATTGCGTCGCAAAGGCGTGGGCCGGGAACAGGCCAGTGCTGCAGCCAAGGCGCTGCTGGAACGCCTGAATATTCCGGAGCGCCTTTGGAACCTGTCGCCCTCAACTTTCTCGGGTGGGGAGCAGCAGCGGGTCAATATCGCACGGGGCTTTATCGCAAAGCTGCCGATCCTGTTGCTGGACGAGCCGACAGCCTCGCTGGATGCCGCCAACCGTCAGGTGGTGATCGAACTGATCACGGAAGCCAAGGCGAACGGCGCCGCCATTGTCGGCATCTTCCACGACGACGATGTACGCAGTGATGTTGCGGATCGACTGATTGATATGACCTGAGCCCGGATACGGGGTCGGGGTTGCCGGAGGATAAGGATATGGAACAGCAAGTACTGACGAACGCCCAGGTGGTGCTCGCCGACGAAATGGTCACCGGTACGGTTGTCATCGGTGCTGATGGCACTATTGCCGATATTACGACCGGCCGCTCGCAAGCGCCGGGTGCCATCGACTGTGACGGGGACTATCTGGTGCCCGGTATGGTCGAACTGCACACCGATAATCTCGAAAAGTATTTCACGCCGCGCCCCGGGGTTACCTGGCCTGCGCGCTCAGCAGTAACCACCCATGATGCCCAGATTGTCGCCGCCGGGATTACCACCGTGTTTGATGCGTTGTCGCTGGGTGATGTGATGCAGAACAGTCGTCGGCTGGACAACTTGCAGACTATGGTTTCAGCGCTTCACAGCGCTGAGAATGATCGTATCCACCGGGCTGATCACTTTCTGCACCTGCGCTGTGAAGTCAGTTATGAAGGCACACTGGAATTGTTTGAGTCGCTGGTCGATCATCCGCTGGTTCGGCTGATTTCCATCATGGATCACTCGCCCGGACAGCGGCAGTTCGCGAAAGAAGAAAAATACCGCGAGTATTACCAGGGCAAATACGGCATGACGGATGCGGAGCTGGAGCAGTTTATTGTGCGCCAGAAAGCCGCCAGCGCCCAATTCAGCGATAGCTACCGTTCCACTATTGTAGAGGGCTGTCGTCAGCGCAGGATTCCAGTGGCGAGTCATGACGATGCAACCGTGGATCACGTTCAGGAATCGGCGAGCTATAACATGGCTGTGGCTGAATTCCCGACAACAGTCGAAGCGGCTCGTGCATCCCATGATCGCGGTCTAAGCGTGTTGATGGGGGCGCCGAATATCGTCAGGGGCGGGTCCCACTCAGGTAACGTCGCAGCAGCTGATCTGGCCGGCGCAGGGGTGCTGGATATCCTGTCATCCGATTATTATCCTGCCAGCCTGCTGGATGCTGCATTCAAACTCGTCGAGTTGGATAACGACTATGATATGCCTAAGGCAATGCGTACCGTGAGCACAACACCGGCGCGCTGCGTCGGGCTTGGAGACCGAGGGGTGATAGAGCAGGGTAAACGTGCAGATCTGATCTGGGTCAAGCGGGACACGCATCCGTTGATCCGGCAGGTGTGGAAACAAGGCCAGAGGGTATTCTGAATGACGGAAGCGAACAGGCCGACACCGGGAAAACTGTTCTACGTGGTAGGCGCTTCCGGTGCTGGCAAGGATTCGATTATCGCCGGCTTTCGAGAGAAGCTCAGACAGGAGCATGGCTGCCGGGTGGCCCATCGCTATATCACCCGCAAGCCAGACCCGGAAGGCGAAGATCACGTCGCGCTGACGGATGAGGAGTTCCATCAGCGGCGGATTCTAGGCGAATTCTGCATGGCATGGACGGCGAATGGGCACCAGTATGGTATCAGCACCGAAATTGATCGCTGGCTGGCTCAGGGGCTGAATGTGATCGTCAATGGATCGCGGGCTTATCTGCAGGACGCCATCGCCCAGTACGGTCCGCAACTGGTGACGGTCTGGATAAAGGTCGACCCGTCGGTGCTGCGTGATCGGCTCACCGCCCGTGGCCGGGAGTCTGCCGTGGCGATCGAACAGCGGATTACCCGTGCCGCTTTACTTGATGATGTTATTCCTGCATCAGCACGGGTGCTGACCAACGATGGCCCCTTGTCAGAAGCCGTTAGTGGCTTGCTGGCTATTGTCGAAGGGCAGGAGCCTGCTCCCGCTGGCGCCGCCGCTCAATGAAGCTGACATTTCTGGGGACTGGCGATGCCCGCCAGGTGCCGCTTTACGGCTGCCAGTGTTGTGCCTGTGAGCGGGCACTGAAGCAGCCGGAATACCGGCGCACCGCTTGCAGTATCAGTCTGGAACATAACAGTGCCAGAATCCTGATCGACGCCGGTCAGCATGATTTGCGAGAGCGGTTTCCGCCGGGAACAGTGGATGCCATCTTACTGACCCACTACCACATGGACCATGTGGCGGGGCTGTTTCCATTGCGATGGGGTGTGAACTGCGAGGTTCCGGTTTTTGGGCCGGATGATCCGGATGGCTGTGATGACCTGTTCAAGCATCCTGGCATTTTGCAGTTTCAGACGCCCCAGCCGCTGTTTCGACGTTTCGATGTTGAAGGGCTCGGCTTCTATCCTGTTCCGTTGAACCACTCCAAACTCTGTCAGGGCTATGGCATTGACGCCGCCGGCGTGCATATCGCCTATCTGACCGACACGGTTGGCTTACCCGACGAGACGGTGGCGTTTCTGCAGGCGTGGCAGGTGGAACTGTTGATCATCGATTGTACACACGCACCGGAGCAGTCATTGCCGCGTAACCACAATGACTGGAATGAAGTGAAACGGCTGATCGATATACTGAAGCCTAAGAAAACCCTGCTAACGCATATAGGCCACGAAATGGATTGCTGGCTGATGAACAACCCGCTGCCGGCGTCTGTCTCGGTCGCACGGGATAACATGCAGTTGTCGCTTTGATGTGAGGGAACTGCCGGATCAGGACCAAGCTTGATCCGGCAGTGAGTCGTTTCAGCTTGTCGGTGTCGTACTTCCACTTCCACCGATGACAATCTTGCGATTGCCCGCTCCCGGAAGCGTTGTCAAAGATTGCGCGCGGGCGGTGTCCAACCCGTAATCCTTATCCTTGATGGTACTGACAAAGCGCCAGTCTGCGCGCGCTTCGTCAGGCGTGAAGGTCACCATCATGTAGCCCCGCTGGTTCACGTTCACGTATTTAAGATCGTCCACCAGCAGGGCGATAGCCTGCTCGGCGCCGGCAATCTGGTCTTCAGGCAAACCGAGGTATTCTTCCAGCCCGGGAGAGCTGACCGATGAGGTCGCAAACTCGACGCCAACCTGTTCACCACCCACCGTTTTCAGATCGCTGGCCCAGGCGTTGTGCGTGTCGCCTGCCAGTACCACCAGATTCTTGTTGGTGGCGCGGGCCGTTTCCAGCAGTGTCTCACGTTCGTAGACGTAGCCGTCCCAGGCATCCAGGTTGTAGGGCAGGACGGTTTCGACGCGTGCAATCTCGCCTGCTGTCAGGCTGGGATCGCCCTGCAGGTAGCGTGCTTTGAGAATTGCGAGTTCCTGAAACAGCGCCAGTATGGCCGGACTGGGGTCCAGAAAGCCGCTCAGCAGTTCGGCCGGCAGGTTCATGCGTCCCATGAGCACCTGCTGGCCCAGTACCTGCCAGGTTGCGGTTGAGCCGCCTATTGCATTTTGCACCCAGCCCAACTGCTCCGCGCCCAGCATGGTGCGGTTGCTATCGGTCAGGTCGGCAGTGAAGCGGGCGCTATCAATGCCTGAGCCCGTGAGGTAGTTCGCGTAGGATAACTGCTCGTCGCGCCCGATAATGCGGGTGTCCATCATGTGCAGAGACACCAGGTTGCCGTAGTTGAAACTACGGTAGATGACGGATTCGTTGCCCTCGGAAACCGGCCGTATCGGCGTCCACTCGAAATAGGCCTGCAATGCACCCAGCTTGCGGGCCGTGTAGTCGCCTTCATCCGCATTGTGGTTTTCGGCGCCTTCACGCCAGGCATCGTTGGCTACTTCGTGGTCATCCCACACGGAGATAAACGGGGCAGCGGCATGGAGGTTTTGCAGGTCCGGATCGCTGCGGTACAGCGCATAGCGCTTGCGGTAATCTGCCAGTGTCAGGAGTTCGTTACTGTTGTCAGCGGGCAGTGTGCGGCCAAGCGCTTCGGCATCTTCAGTTGCGTAGCCTCCCGCACCGTATTCATAGATGTAGTCGCCCAGGTGAATAACCGCGTCCAGCTTCTCTTCCTTGGCGGCCTCGGCGTAAACATGGAAATAGCCGGCAGGGTAATTGGCGCACGACATAACCGCGAAGCTGACTTCGCTTACATCGCCAGCAGGTAGCGTGCGGGTGGCGCCGGTTGGTGATGTCTTGCCTGCCGCCCTGAACCGGAAGTAAACCGTTTGCCCCGGGGCGAGATTGCGCACGTCAACCTTGACGATAAAGTCGTGCGCAGCGTTGGCTTGCGTGCTGCCAGAGTGGGTCAGGCTGCTGAATCCGGCGTCGGTCGCGACTTCCCAGTCAACGGTGACCGGATCTGCGTTTTCCGGCTTTACTCGGGTCCAGAGCATGATGCCATCCTGAAGCGGGTCGCCACTGGCTACGCCGTGGGTGAACGCAACGCTCCGGTCATCGTCATCGCTGGACGAAAGGCAGCCTGCCAGTCCTGTTGATATCACCACTGCGCCCATACTGAGGGCCGATGCTTTCAGAAAATCCCGTCTTGAAAGTGGTTTCATGTCTGATCCTGTACGCGGTTGTTTTTTATAGCTCTGGTGAGCAGGAATGGGATTCTGGCAGGCGATTGTTACAGGCCCGCGACCTCCGTTTCGCTTGATTGCCCAAGGCATGTTTGATGTGGCTCAACGCTAGCAGCGGTTTGCCCGAAGTGCAGTGTCAAACGGCGCCAGATGTAGTTGCTGATTGCGCCATCCTCTTCAAACGAGAGGTGGATCCGAATTGCACTGAAAAGCCAGACTGGGGGATATCTATAAAAAGATCGGCCAGAATTTTGCCGTAAAAGACAAAAGAATTGTCTTGGGAGGCCAATGCCAGGGATGAAATACCATTGTTTTGTCTGTTTGTTAACCAGTTTCCATTTCCGGAACCAGTACTTTTGTTAGGTTGGTCTGGTAGTTGTCAGACAATATAAGAAGTGCAGTTCCAGAAGTTATAACAACAAAGACAACAAACATGACAAAGGGAATGACAATGGACAAGGTCTCAACCGGATTTGGGCAATTTCTGCCCGCTCTTACTCTTAAATCGTTCTTCAAAGCATCTGCTGCATTGGTACTGGCGGCAACCCTGACCGGGTGCGGTGGTGCCGGCAGTCTGCTGAGCAACCCGCGGGTGACTGACGCAGACAATGATCAGGTCGTCACGCTGGGTGATTCCATATTCGCGCTGTCGGGAAAACTTCAGGATTTCCTGGAAGACAAGGCAGGCCAGACGTTCCGTCGCTATACGCTCTCTGGAGCTGAATTGTCGGGTGGTTTTCTGGCCACCTCCGTGGTTGATCAATACAGTGTTGCCCGCTCGGACAACCCCAACATCGATACGATTGTGATGGACGGTGGTGGGAACGATATCCTGATTCCTGCGATAGCGCTGGATCCGGAAAACTGCAAAACCCAGTGGTATCAGTTCGGTCGCCTTAGCTCCAAGTGCAAGGCGTTTATCGATGACATCTACGTCGAAGCGGTAAACCTGCTGAATGACATGAATGCCGATGGCGTCGATAACGTCATCTACCTCGGGTACTACTACACCAAGAATGGCATTTTCCTGCTCGACAGCATGGAAGAGGCGGTTGATTACGGGGATATGCGTCTTTCCCAGGCGTGCAGCAACAGTGTCGTAAACTGTCAGTTTGTTGATCCTCGCTCGTCAATCAATGACAGCGATATCATCATCGACGGCATCCACCCCGATACTGGTGGCTCCAGGAAACTGGCGAATCTGGTTTGGCCAAAACTGCAGCCCTTATTGTAAGTGTCCCTGGCAGGCGACGATGCATGTCGTCGCCTGCTTCTCTACTCCAATCAGTGACAGATCCACACTATGAAGCGAATCGTTCTGGCAGCCGGCGTTGTAGTGGCGTGTGCCGCGGCGGCATTCGTGACGTCTCCTCTTTTCAGCAAGATGGTCGGTGAGATGCCTGCCGATCAGGTTTCAGAACCGGCCAGTGAGCCGCCCGTTAATGCAGCAGCCCTGAGTGCAAATACCCAACCCGCCACGGCGGCGGATTCCTCAGCGCTGGACTCGGCTACCCGGCGTTATATTGATGAACAGGCGATTGCGCTGTTGAAAGCCTACGGCGAAACCATTCAGAGCAAGCGAACCCAGGCCATGTTGCTGGACACGTTAAGCGATGTTCTGGCTCGGTACCCTGACAATGGCTGGGTGATTTTTGCCAGCATCGTGCAGACTGCGTTTCCTGACTATGCCGCAGATATCCTGGTGACTGTGAAACGCATGGCCGAGTATGAGTATTGGCTTGCCGAGAACCAGTTGGCGCTGTCAGCGCTATCCGAGATGGAGCGTAACGGCGCACTCTGGAGCAAGCGACGCGCAATGTTTGGCGATGATGCGGCCATTATCTGGGCCGATGAACAGGAAGCCTGGGCTCAGAAACAGCAAAAGGTGCAGCAGGCTATGCAAGCGCTGGATCAGTCGAAGATCAACTCGTTGGATGAGACTCTGTACCAGCTCAAGACCGCTTTGGATGAAACCTATGGCGCGGGCGTACAGGCTGCAGCGGTAAATCAGGGGGTCGTGGCTCAGACTTATTTCGGTTTTGAATCAGTGCAAAGCAAACTGCGGACAATGTCGCCGGAAGCGCGGCAGCAGAAAATCAATGATATGCGCCGGCAAATGGGTTTTTCCGAGGCACAGGTGGACAACCTTGCCAAGCACGATGCGCGGCGCGAAAAGCGTTGGAATAACGGAAATGCGTACATGGAAGAGCGCAACCAGTTGGCGCAGAATCTTCAAGGGCCGGAGCTCGATAAGGCTGTTGAAGATCTCCGTCAGGAATACTTCGAAGCAGAGGCTGAAACCATCCGCAAAGAAGAAGAGAGCGGTTTTTTCCGATACGAACGGCCGAGGCTTTACGGAAGAAACTGATCTGGTTTTAGCTTGCAGCTCCTTTTCAGCGCAGGCTCTGACGACTCTGGGGTTGAGCTGTACGCCCGATTTCTGGGCGTTCTGCCAGCAGCTCGTCAAAGCGACAGGGACGATGCAAGCCGAATCCTTGCAGGTAATCAACCCCCATCTCGCCAAGTAGTGTCGCGGTTTCGTCGTTTTCAACAAATTCTGCGATAGTGATTTTGTCCAACGTGTGACCGATATCGTTAATCGCCCTGACCATAGCCAGATCAGTGTCATCTGTGGCGATGTCCCGCACAAAAGCACCATCAATTTTGAGGCAATCGACAGGCAAACGCCGAAGATAGCTGAACGAAGACAGACCGGTACCAAAGTCATCCAAAGCGAAGGTGCAACCGAGTTTTGAAAGCCGGGCCATAAATCGCTCTACATCCACAAGGCTATGGACAGCAGCGGTTTCAGTGATTTCGAAGCATAATTTGTTTGCTGGCACTCTATAACGCTGTATCTGATCTACAACGTAGTCAGCGAAGTCTGCCTGATCGAATGAACGCCCTGAAAGATTAATGTGGCAGGCCTCCAGAACCTGGAGATGATCCGGTGTTTCTGACAGTTTGCGAATGGCTTCAGCAATTACCCATCGATCAATCTTGCTGATTACACCAAATTTTTCGGCCGCGGGAAGAAAAGCAGAGGGAGGCACAACATCGCCGGCTTCATTCGTTAGCCTGATCAGGACCTCATATCGAAGCCCGTGCGATCCCCCGTTTGAAGTGGCAGGAGAAATAATCTGTGCGTCCAGGAAAAAACGGTGCTCTTTTAGTGCGCTCTGGATGCGGTTGAGCCATTCCATTTGTCCCCGCTGGGCGACTAGTTGCTGGTCGTCCGCTGTCGAAACGTAGACACGGTTGCGGCCTTCATCCTTTGCCATGTAGCACGCGATATCGACGGCTCGCATCAAGCTGTTAATGTCGGCAGTCTCTTCGGTGATGGGGATAACGCCAATGCTACAACCAATGGCATGGTGTTCTTTTTCCCACCTGAATGCTGTTTTCTCCAGAGTGCTGCGTAGTTTTTCTGCAACCGTTGCTGCAATCTCCAGGCTGCAATTTTCCAGAATAACGCCAAACTCATCTCCGCCCAGCCGAGCCAGAATATCGCCTTCGCGCAGCGCTTCACGGGACACTTCGGCGACCTGACGAAGCAACTGATCACCGGCGCTATGTCCTGAGGTGTCGTTAACCACTTTGAATTGATCAAGATCGATAAAGAGCAGCGCATGATAACTATTATCTGCCCGGGCACGGTTGAGTGTTCTGACAAGGCGGTATTCGAAAGCCCTGCGATTCAGCAGGCCGGTAAGAGAATCGTGGGTTGCCTGGAAACTGAGCTCGCTGGCCAGTCGCCGCGATTCTGAAATATCTTCGAGCATGACAATGAGGTAGGTTTCGGCATGAACGGTGTTTCTCACCATCGAAACGGTCAGCCGGGCCCAGAGATGATCGCCACTTCCTTTCAGCATGCGCTGCTCAACGGTGTAGCTATTACGTGTTCCTTCCAGTACCTGATGGTATTGCTGTTGGCCGAGTTCCCAGTCGTCAGGGTGAACCAGAGACTTGTAGGAGGCACTCATCACGCTGTCAAAAGAGCGCTCGAGAATAGTGCAGGTTGCCGGGTTGATATCGACGATGCGCCCGGCGAGATCTAACTGGGTAATACCTACGGCGGTCTGAGCGAAGATGGCGCTGAACTTCTGCTCGGTTCTTCGCAACTCTCGCATAAGTCGCCATGCCAGCAGCCATGCCAGCGATGCCAACAATGCAAGATAAACGGTACTGGCAATAGAAAGAAAGGAAGCTGACCAGCGCGCGGCTTCACCCATTGCAAGCCTGAACTTCAACGTGAAATTCTGAAGCTGCAGGCTGATATCGGCCAGTTGGGATTCCAGGGCTTTGATGCGTGCCGGATCAGTGTCGGCGGCTTCCCATTCCTGCTGAAGTGCTTCGCCGATTTGATTGAGTCGATCCAGGTAGGGGTCAGAATCTCGCCAGACTTTTGCGGCCTCTTTGAACGCTCCGAAATCGGAGAAGTAACGGAATAGCCAGATCATACGATCGACGTTATCGGGATGGTTCTGACCATCCAGAAAATATTGTCTCGCGGCATCAAGGTCCAGCGTCGGTGCCAGAGCCGCGATTCTGGCATCCCTGTCGGCCAACAGAATTCCGAGCGCTCGCTGTGCAATCCGTAGCTGCTCGGTGTTACCAGTCTGGGCGTATTGCTCAAAGTGCACTGCAGTGCGTACCTGGGCTCTTGACCAGATGCTCTGGCCACTGACGTAGGCGGTAATGCCGGCTTGAATCTGGACGACGGCGACCGTGCACAATACGGCGAGCAGCACCAGAATGACCAATCCTGCGGTCAGGCCCGCAATTTTTAACCGCCGGTGGGGTTTCATTGTGCTTTCTTTTGTTGTCATTGGTATTTCTACGATGTGTCGAGTCGTTTGTTTCACACCACTGGGAAAACGTTCGGTTACTAATGAACCTTAGTACCAAATTGCTTTTTTTGCGGGCTCGCTTACAAATTTCCACAGGGCTGTCATCATGCTTTAGAGCACTCTATGCTGACTCGTCGTTGGCATGTTTTTACCTTCATCTCAGCTGATCTTCGAAGGAGGGCGTTATGGCAGGCGGATGGTCAAAAGACGGCGCGGTTCAGGATCAGATTGATAGCACCGTAAAAGATGGGCTCGAGCGAGCCCGCAGCCAGCTTCCGGCAGGTGAAAGTCTGACCCACTGCGAGGAGTGCGATGCGGAAATCCCCCAGGCGCGGCGTGAAGCGCTTCCGGGGGTTCGGTTGTGCGTGGCGTGTCAGAGTCAGCATGACAAAGAACAGACGGCGGTTAGTGGTTATAACCGCCGTGGGAGCAAAGATAGTCAGTTACGCTAAAGGCCGGTTTGGAAAAAGTGGGCATGCCCCGTTGTTTTGGCCTCAGAACGGGTTGCGGGCGTCCAGTACATTCTGCAGTGAAATGGCCGGAAAGGCCGGTGGTAATGTGTGGGCACTTTGGTCCTCGCTGATCCAGATCTGGCTCGGCCATTGTGGAATACCGCACACCAGCTGATAGTCCGATGTATCTGTTTTGGCGAGCAGATACAGGGATGCGGGTAACCAGGCATTGTCACCATTGGGCATATCCGCGCTGATGGTGATGTCAGTCGGCGAGATCTGGTCAATGGTTTTGGAGCCGTTTGCCGGGAGTGTGTATATTCCGGTGTCGCCAGGAGCAGTGGGGGCCGGTGATTCGGTCGACGCCAGTTCGGGGATGATGAGCTCAAAAAACATGTCAGAGCCAGCATCTTTGACTGTCGCGGTTGATACAACAAGAAGGATGGATGTCACTCCGTCTGCGGGCATGATGCAATCTCCTTTTCCGTGGATGGACAAGGGCAAATCCTGAATACCCCCTGTGAGATTAGGTCTGGATGCGCCGCAAAACAAGTGGGGATCTGCCCGCGAACCGGAACAACAGGTCTGGTTGGTGGCTTGGGGCGTCAGTTTCTGGACAGTGACGTGAATCTGCAATCGGTGTGGCGAGACGGATTCCTCTCAACGAGAGGCCGCTGGCCCACAGGGGGCCAGCTTGTTGTGAGCTGTCCTGACTCAGTCGAAGGTGCCGTTTACTGCATGCACAATGTCCGAAAAGGATTTTGCACGGGCCATACTCTCCAGCGAGATATTCAGCCGCAATGCCACATCACTGGCTGAAATCAAGCCGCGCAGACAGCTTCTGTCGGGGTGTTCACTATCATTCTCGAAGATCAGGAAGTGCTCCGACTGAGCCTGATTGAAGGTTTCGACTATATCGCCCACCTTCACGTTACGCAGGTGCCGGGTATGGATGCTCGGCAACTGGCTGGTGCGCTGCATAATGTCTTTGACCTGAACTGCATCAAGCCTTACCGACATGGCGTGTGCCTTGGCCAGCGCCTTTTTACCCAGAAAATCCTTGAGAGTGATGATCCCGACGAATTCGCCGGCACGATTGACCACCAGCTTTATCGATTCCTCTGTGGTCCTCATCAACGCGCGGGCGTCGTGAAGGGGGAGATCGCCACTGATGACCGATGGGCGGGAAGCCCTGAAATCGACCATGACTTCAGTTGCCGGGTCGTCCAGTGTCAGTGATGCCTGGGTGTCAGGGTAGGCGATTCGAGGGCTGCCCAGTAGTTCTTCGGTAGGGATGTTGCGGTACGGCGTGTTGAGTGCTGCGTTCATGGTATTCCTCACAAATCCTGGTTTGCAGAAAGCTGATCTGTCAGGTCGGTACAAGGTGTTGACGGCTCAACATAGGCTGTGAGCCATAGTCGGTACCAACCGGTCAGCGGGTAGTGCGCAATATCAGGCTGTGTGAGGAGGGCCTTGCGGTAATACCGGATAACTCAGGATCCGTGGGCGAATGCCAGGGTCGTCAGCATAATCCGATAGGGGCTCGCTTGCGGAAACGGCCAGTACGGAGAATGTATCGGGGGTAGGTGGTGCTGCATCCAGCGGAGCGGATGACGGATCGTCGCCGGATATATCGACACTGTAACCGACCGCCATAGGCGCGCCCGGAAGGCTGACGGACTTTGATAGCGTCATGCCCAAAAACAGCAGTGTGATTATCGTCGCCAGTAAAGTAGCGCGATACGTCAGTGCGCTCGTCATCATGAAACCTGCTTTTCGCTCCTTTAACTCAAAGCGTTCCAATTGCTATAACTCAGTATAGGCACAAAAAAGGGCGGCTGAATACCGGGAATACACTTACAAACCGTCTTGTTGATTTATCCATTCGCAGCAACAACCTGAGCGCATTTTGGATGTTGCACCGGGTTGATGCAGGTGGCCCAAATTTGCATTGATAAGGTGCGCAGTTGCACGACGATAGCGTTGATTGAATGTGCAGTTGTGCAATGCGCACAAATTCAAGGCGTGTGACGGGATGAAATGAACGCAACAGTGGCTTCTGGCACAGGCATTGCCAATGTGGATAACAGATACTGAAAACGCCACTGGAGAAAACACTGATGAACCATTCACCGACACCCGAAGAGCAGGATTATCCGCTATCGGCAGTGCCTCTTTCAGCGAGGAAAAGCCTCTGGTCCATGGGGCTGGTCCTGCTGGGATTTACTTTCTTTACAGCGACGATGTGGGCCGGTGGGACAGTCGGCACAGCGTTCGACTTTTCATCGATGCTCTGGGTGCTTGCCATCGGCAATCTGTTGTTGGGACTTTACGCCGCAGGGTTGGGCTATATCGCAGCAAAATCCGGCCTTAACACCGCGTTGATGAGCCGGTTTGCTTTTGGTCAGATCGGCAGCAAGTTGTCTGACATTATCCTCGGGTTTACCCAGATCGGCTGGTATGCCTGGGGAACGGCCACCATGGCCATGTTGCTGGTGAAAATGACAGGCCTGTCCGAATCCTGGACGCTGCCATTGATGGTGGTATTTGGCTTCGGCTTCTGTATCAGTGCCTTTATCGGCTACAAGGGATTGGAGATGCTGTCCCGCTTTGCGGTGCCGGCGATGATTATCCTGATCGCTGTCAGCATGACGATTGCGACATCGGATGCAGGAGGGCTGGCGGGACTGACTGCGATAGCCCCCACCAGTGATCTCAGTATCGCTGCGGCGATCACACTGGTTTTCGGTACCTTTGTGAGTGGCGGCACCCAGGCCACTAACTGGACGCGGTTTGCCCGTTCCGGGAAGTCGGCAGTCTGGGCAACGCTGGCTGCGTTTTTCGTGGGTAATGGCTTGATGACACTGGTCGGGGCCTTTGGCGCTCTGGTCTATCAACAGGCGGATATCGTCGACATTATGGTAGCCCAAGGGTTGGCCACGCTGGGTATCCTGATGCTGTTTCTCAACCTCTGGACGACTCAGGACAACACGGTTTATAACTTCGCGGTGGCTGGCTGTAACCTGCTGCGAACACGTCGGCGCAAGATGGTTACCCTGGTAGGTGCTGGCATTGGCACCCTGCTGGCTGTGCTCGGTATGTATGAGTGGCTGATTCCCTTCCTGATTCTGCTGGGGACCTTTATTCCCCCCATTGGTGGCGTGATCATGGCTAACTTTGTTGTCGCTTACCGGGGCCGGTATCCGGACATTGCACAGGCGCCGCTGCCTGCGTTCAATTATATCGGGCTGGCAGCCTACGGAGTGGGATCATTTGCGGCTTATACGTCGCCCTGGGTTGCACCGGTGGTGGGCGTGATTGTAGCGGGGATGGCCTATACGCTCTTTTTCATTGCCTGTGACGGCGTTAAGGCGCGCCGTGAATCCCAGGTGAATGCGACGTAAATTATGGCGTTAACCTGTGACCAGATACCGCATCTCCCGGGCCTGGATGCGATCAGGCTGAGGGCAGGCGCTTGCGGTCTGCAACGACGGATCCGCTGGCCCTACGTGGCGGAGAATCGCTCCTTCAAACCCTGGGTTAAAGGTGGTGAGTTGGTTTTTGTCACCGGAATTGGCCGCCACCGGAGCCCTGATAATCTCTCGGAATTGCTTTATGAGGGAATTGAAGCAGGCATTGCGGGACTGGTTATTTTAACCGGCGACGCTTATATCGGTCAGCTACCGTCGACCCTGATGAGACTTGCGGATGATCTGGAGCTTCCGCTGTTGGAACAACCTTACTCGTTGCCGATGGTCACGGTGACCGAGGTTATCAGTCGAGAGATTATCGCCGCCGAGCAACGCACAGCCGTTCCGGAACCGGCAGCGTTGAGTGTCCGGTTGCAGGCCCGGATCGGTAATCCGGAAGCTTTGCGCCAGTTGATTGCACCTTGCGTTGGTCAACAGCTTGATCTGCTTGAGCAGTTGTCCCCGATGCTTGATGCCTGGCTTGTTAACGGTGGCAACCTGACAGCGACGGCCGCGGCACTCGGCAGCCACCGCAACTCGGTCAGATACCGCCTCAATAAACTCTTTCGTTTGACGGGCCTCAGTCCGTCAAGTGTGTCAGACATGGAAACGCTGATTTTAGCGCGGGCGCTATTGCGCGCGCACAGCGACACAACAGACATCGGAGATGCCCCGTAATGTTCCAACCCAATGCCATTACCAACGCTCGTCTGAGTGGCCTTGACGGCCTGCACAGGATACGGATCCAGGAGGGTCGTTTTGCGGATATTCAACCGCTGGGTGAGCGGGCCCCCGTGGAAGACAACGAACTGGATGCCGGCGGCAACCTGGTTTGCCCGCCGTTCGTAGAGCCTCATATCCACCTTGATGCCGCACTGACTGCGGGGGAACCCCGCTGGAATCGCAGCGGCACCCTGTTTGAAGGTATCGAATGCTGGTCTGAGCGCAAACCAATGCTCACACACGACGATGTCATCAACCGGGCGGAGCAGACCCTCAAACTGTTTGCGGCTCACGGTATTCAGTATGTCCGGACCCATGTGGATGTGACCGACCCGACACTGACCGCACTGAAAGGCATGCTGGAGGTGCGTAAACGGGTTCGGAATTTCATCGACCTGCAGATCGTAGCGTTTCCTCAGGAAGGTATTCTGTCATTTCCCAACGGTATCGAACTGATGAAACGGGCCGTGGCGTTGGGTGCTGACGTTGTAGGCGGGATACCGCATTTCGAGTTTACCCGTGACTACGGTGTCGAGTCGGTACAGAAACTGATGGCTCTGGCGGAAGCAACCGACAGCCTTGTGGATGTGCACTGTGATGAAATTGATGACCCCAATTCGCGCTTTCTGGAGGTATTGGCTGCAGAAGCGCTGAAGCGTGGATACGGTGAGCGCGTGACCGCCAGCCATACCTGTGCGATGCATTCCTATAATGAGGCCTACTGCAGCCGGTTGTTCCGCTTGTTACAGAAATCCAATCTGCGCTTTGTTGCCTTGCCGACCGAAAACCTTCACCTGCAGGGCCGTTTTGACGGCTATCCCAAACGCCGTGGCATCACGCGGGTGCCAGAATTGCTGGATGCGGGCCTTAAAGTTGCGATGGGCCAGGATTCGATACGAGACCCCTGGTATCCGATGGGCAATGGCAACCTGCTGCGTACGCTGGACGTGGGGCTGCACGCCTGTCATATGCTCGGTACGGATCGGATTGAAACATCGCTGGAGATCATCACTCACAACGGCGCTGCTGTTCTGAATCTGGACCAGTATGGCATCGAAAAAGGTTTGCCTGCCCGTTGTGTTGTACTCCACGGAGCCACGCCCTATGACGTGTTGCTGAACCAGTCACCTGTGATGGCGTCGGTTCGTGACGGCAGAGTACTGGTCTCCCGGGAGCCCGCGGTGATGACCGTTGAGGGCTGGGAGCACTCACCTGCTCAATGATGGGTATCCGCAGGCTGATCGCCTGCGGCGCTTTTTGTCATTGCGGTTTCGGCGGCAGTGGCACTAGAGTAAGCGACGACTCTGATTTAACCGGAGCTTGCTGTATGTCTGCCAAAAAGCACCCTGCTCACGCCATCAGAATGCCTCTGGATGGGCCTGCGCCTGAACTCCAGGCCCCTGAAATGGCGGCCTCTCGGCTGGCTGAGTTCATCCGGCGTTACCCCAATCTCCTTGTTCTGACCGGTGCTGGTGTCAGCACCGATTCCGGCATCCCCGATTACCGTGACGGAGACGGCGCCTGGAAACGTCGGCAGCCGGTTCAGCATCAGGAATTCATGAACCGTTCAGATGTGCGCCAGCGCTACTGGGGGCGTAGCCTTATCGGCTGGCCGATGATCCGGAATGCCAAACCCAACCCGGCCCATTTTCATGTGGCTGAGCTTGAACGCCGAGCGCACTGCAGTCTGGTGGTAACCCAGAATGTTGATCGGCTGCATCAGCGGGCCGGCAGTGATCGGGTCACGGATCTTCACGGTCGGGCGGATCAGGTGCTCTGCATGGACTGCGGTTATCGCTGCGACCGGGATGAGGTGCATGCGCGTTGCGCTGACCTTAATCCTGCGTTCGGCGCCTACACAGCGGAAGCCGCACCGGACGGCGATGCGGATCTGGAGGTGGATTTTGAAAGCTTCAGAGTTGCGAATTGCCCCGCCTGCGGCGGAATCCTCAAACCGGATGTGGTGTTCTTTGGTGATTATGTTCCCAAACACCGGGTAACCGCTTCTCTGGATGCGCTCAAGTCCAGCGATGGCCTGCTGGTTATCGGATCATCATTAATGGTGTATTCGGGTTTTCGTTTCTGCCGCTATGCCCGGGACTGGCACAAGCCTATCGCAACCCTGAACATGGGGCGCACCCGCGCTGACAGCATCGTCGATCTCAAACTGAATGCCCGTATTGGCGAAACGCTGGCTGCGTTAACGGCCGGCTGAGCAAACCGGTTATATCAGTCTTAAATTCCTGCGTTCCTGCGTCTGCTTTCGTTGAACTGGCCTATAGTAAACAAGCAGCCCGCGCAGTTGTCGTCGGGCCCTGATGCTGTGATTGAAGGAGACAGTGACATGCGTTGGCGAGGCAGGCGACAAAGTTCAAACGTTCAGGACCGGCGGGGAGAGTCACCGGGCTACGCATCTTCGGGCGCGGGCGCCATGGTGTTGCTGCGTTTCTTGCCGATGATGCTGAGAAGTAAAGTCGGGCGCATTGTGCTGGTGGTGGCCGTTGTCGTGATTGTCGGCAGCCGGTTTCTGGGCATTGATCTGCTACCAATGTTGTTTGGCGGTGGCGGTACCAACACCGAACAGTCTTCGCGCGAGCTGACCCCTCAGGAACAGGAGATGACGCAGTTTGTTTCAGTGGTGCTGGCCGATACCGAGGATACCTGGCAAACCGTTTTTAACCAGCTTGGCGGACATTACCAGGAACCGACGCTTGTGCTGTTTTCGGGTCGGGTAAACTCGGCCTGTGGCACAGCCAGTTCGGCTGTCGGGCCGTTTTACTGTCCCGGAGACAAACAGGTTTATCTGGATCTTTCCTTTTTTCAGGATCTGAGCAGCCGTTACGGGGCGCCGGGCGATTTCGCCCAGGCCTATGTGATCGCCCACGAAGTGGGACACCACGTACAAACCTTGCTGGGTATCAGCGAAAAAGTGCAGCAAGCCGGGCAGGGCAGAAGCGAAGCTGAGGTCAATGCTCTGTCTGTGCGCCAGGAGTTACAAGCCGACTGTTTCGCCGGTGTCTGGGGGCATCATGCCAGGACCGAACGTCAGTTGCTGGAAGAAGGGGATCTGGAGGAAGCGCTGACCGCTGCATCCTCCATCGGGGATGACCGCTTGCAGAAACAGGGCGGCGGGCAAGTCGTGCCGGACAGTTTTACCCATGGCAGTTCGGAACAGCGCGTGCGCTGGTTCAGGAAAGGATTCGAGTCCGGTGATGTCAACGTCTGCGATACCTTCACCGCCAATTCACTCTAGGCGCGGCTGGCGGGCATGTGGATGGTCACGTTAACAGTGCCGTTCAATCCGTTTCCTGTTTGATCTGTTCATGGTCATGCTTTTCAGTCTTTTCGAGCTTCAGGCCGGTCACAAACACCGTTCTGGGTTTATCCAGTTGCGTGGTGAATATAACCAACCTGCGAATATCGTCCATATCCATTTCGCGGGTTGCGGGCGCAGTTTTAACCGCGTCCAGGCGAATGTGGAAATGATTGACGCCGGGCTTGAGAGTCAGCTTGGTGTTATAGCGATCTTCGAAGGCATTATCGCCCCGGTCGTGTGCCAAATCGTTGATGCGCAAACTGAGCGTTATTGGCGTTGAGGCGGGGTTGTACATTGCAATGTACAGGCGATCATAATCTGTCCAGTTTGCCGGCAGGTTATGCAACGTGGTGCCTGAGTAGTGGTCCGTGCTCAATTTCAGCCTGAGGCTGTAGCGGGCATTTTCTGTATGTTGCTCCGCCAGCCACACATCCCCGCTCCAGTAACGCCAGGCACCGGTGGTGTTGAAGTCGTAAACCAGGGGCAATTGGTGGGCAATCCGGTATTGCTGGCGAGCGACATCGAATACCGCTTGAAGCTGAAATGCCAGCAGCAGGATCGCGCCGGCCCGCATCAGCCATTTAATGGCGAGGTTGATTGGTGCGGGGGCGTTGTTGAACGAGAGCGGACTCACCCATGACATCACCAACCACATGCCAATCAGGTTGCGGAACACATCCTGAATATCACTCTGGCGACCCAGGTCGCCCTGAAGCAGCTCAATGATACAGCCCGCGATCAATGCCGCTGTAGTGCTGGCCAGCCACAGGCGCCATCCATCCAGCCACTGGTGGGGTCGAATGGCGAGCGTCAGTGTTCCAAAGAACAGAATGTGACCGAGATTCCACGCCGACTTGTACAGGGGGTCAGAGGCCCAGTCGGGGCCACCCACGAAGAAGAAGGGAAGTAGCACTGCTACTGCGCACAGCGCCAGGCGCTGGCTCAGTCTGCCACTGAGAAATGCCAATTGGGTCACCACACTGAATTTGTATAAAAGCCGCTGGCGCTTTGAGTTCCGTCAGGAATCTGTGAACAGGGTTCGGGCCAGGTTTCTTGTTTGGGCCTTCCAGATGCCTTATGTCAGCCGTTTGGAATCCGGCCACTATCACACCACGGATTGATGTCTGTCGTCACTATACCCTGAGTTAAAATTATAACCCATTAATAATCATACACTTGCTTGAGTGGCTGGCGGTGGCCGGTTTTTTGGGGAGACGGGAGTCAGTTGTCCAGCATCGCCAGCAGCGAGCCATCGCTGTGATAGACATCGGGTCTGAACGAGATTTCCCCTGCCTGATTGGCTTCTGCGGTCCAGTACGCCAAAACAACATAAACGCCTTTGGGCAGGTGCACATTGCGGGATAAGCCGGATGCCTTGGCCGCTTCAAATTGTGCCATCTGTTCAGCCGACCCGCTGGCAAACAGCTTGCGGGTTAGCTCCATTGCACCCTCTACCCGCACGCAACCGGAACTGTAAAACCGCTGCGATGTATTGAATAGTCCGGAGGAAGGCGTGTCGTGCAGGTACACAGCGAATGGATTGGAAAACCGGATTACCACCTCACCCAGTGCGTTGCCGGGGCCGGGGTCCTGCTTCAGTGACAGGTTCTTCGGGTTTTGCCAGTCGACAACGAGCGGATCCAGTTCGTCGCCGGTCGAGTTGTAGACCCGGATATTGCGTTTGCTCAGGTAAAGAGGGTCACGCATGATCGACGGCAGGGCGTCTTTCAGGAAAATGCTACGTGGAATATTCCAGGTAGGGTTGACCGTGACGTGCGTAATCATGGATTTAAGTTCGGGGGTTTCCCGCGTGGGCCTTCCGACCTGAGCCCGGCCGGTCCAGCTCAGCTGTCCCTTTTCGTAGAGCTCCAGACGAGCTCCGGCAATATCCACCAGCAACAGGTTGCGATTCGCATCCCGCCCCATGTCCTGTGCCAGCCAGCGCAGGCGTTCCAGATTGGCCTTGATCTGCTCCAGGCGCTCGGCCGGCGTGACATTGAGGGCCGCCAGCGTACCTTTGCCCACCTTGCCGTCAACCTCAAGGCCATGCCGTTGCTGAAACGCCTCCACAGCAGCGGTCAGCTGTGGATCAAATCGTTGAGCTGCGGCTACAGAGGCGGCTGAAGGTGAAGCGGCGTCGGTGGCCTGTGTGGGTGAGGCGGTGACGGGCATCGCGATATAGCGTTCGGCCTCCAGGCGCGCCCGCAGTGCCATGACGCGATCTGACAGATCACTTTCTTCAAGTGTTGGCCCGGGAGGCACTTCCGGCCACTGTGACGGCAGATTATCGCGTGCTATGCGATAGGCATTGCGCAGGTTCAGATAGCGGGGTAGCTGCGGACGCGCTTCATTAAAGGCAAGCGGCAGATCCGACAGCCCTTGAAGTGCAATGGTCACAAGTTGAGCTGGCTGCGGCGGACGGGTGAACTGCGGCGCCTGCCAGACGGCGTCAGTGCCCTGTATGCGGGCTCTGCCGTAATGCAGGTCTGAAAGCGCCAGCAGGTAAGCATCGGTCGCAAGCTTGATATCGCAACGCCCTAACTGCCCCCATGTGGCCAGGTGGGAACGGGCATGGGCCAGCTCTTCAAAGTGGTAATCGAGCGGATCAAGGCCGTCGTCAGCAACTGCAATCAATTGGCTTAATAAAGCATCCAGCTGCGCAGGATCACGCCAAAGCGCCAACCCCTGTGTCTGCAATTCGAATTGAGTCAATGCTTGCTGATGAAACTCGGAGATAGCCGGCAGGGTTTCGCAGACATCGGGATCGATTCGATGCAGGGCAAGAGCAGTCGGCGTCCATGCGAGAAACAATGGCAATATCAGAGCGCATCTCAGGAAGCGTTGCCAAACGCTCTGTTTTGTATGAAATTTGTACAATTGAATTGGCATCACGCAAATCCTTGTTAGAATGCGCCATCCTTGGCCTGCAATCTCGTGCGATCGATCGCCAGCTTCTCTTAGTTCCGATCGTGGCCAAATTGCACCGAAAACTATAGAAACCGAGTTGCTTAAAAAATAATCAGCCTGTTTATCTAGTCTAGTACGTTGGTTCAGAAATCCAGACTACCTCGGCGAGATTTAAGAATTCAATAGCCCTGCGCGTTCAGTGATCTGATCGCCCAGTCTGATCACTTTAATGTCTGAAAGGTAAAGCAATGACGAACAAACGCCCCTGCAGTCTGTTGGCAATCGCAATGAGCGTTCTGTTTGCATTCCAGTTTTCTGCGTCGGCTCAAGCCGGCGTTTTCAACGATGCCCTGTTGGCCAATCTGAGCAAGTCGGCGCCCAACCTGAACAAGGGCGTGCTGAAAAATGCGCTGCAGGCATCTCAGTGCGCTATCAGCAGCGGCCTCGAACAGCCTCAGCGCTTGGCCGTAATCGATTTTTCGCTGCCGTCAACCGAGCGGCGACTCTGGATTTTTGATCTGAAATCCGGGGCGCTGGTGCTGCGTGATCTGGTGGCTCATGGCAGGAATTCCGGTGACAACATGGCGACTGCGTTCTCCAATGTAGAGGGCAGTCACCAGTCGAGCATCGGGCTGTTTCAGGCCAGTGAAACCTATCGCGGCAAGCACGGCTATTCGTTGCGGCTGGATGGTCTGGAGTCCGGCGTTAATGATCTCGCCCGTCAGCGTGCCATTGTGATTCATGGCGCCGATTATGTTGATCCGTCCTGGATCGCAAACTATGGCCGTATCGGTCGCAGCCTGGGGTGCCCGGCAGTAAGCCAGAAAATCATCCGCAGAGTCGTGGATAACCTCAAAGGCGGTCAGTTTGTTTTTACCTATTACCCTGACCAGAAGTGGTTGCAGTCGTCTGACATGTTGCATTGTGGCCGGGCGCAGATGGCCGGTGCAGACCATGCTGACATCGAGGACAATGGCCGTATCTGATTTCCCTACCCCATGGTAGTCGACAATCTTGGCCGACAACCGTAACCGGCAATCGCAGCACTGGCTGACTTTCGTTAGACTGAACGGATTCAGCCAATCTGCCAATGGGGCTCTAATGACGCCGGTTTCCTCCTACTTTCCTGCACTCCTGAAACTCGCCGATCTTGCCAGCCAGAAAGTCATGGCCATTTACCAGACGGATTTCGAGGTTGATCACAAGGCCGATGAGTCGCCTGTGACTTCGGCTGATCTGGCGTCTCACCATATTATCGTAAACGGACTGGCTGAACTGGCAGGTGATATTCCGGTGTTGTCGGAAGAATCCGCCAATGCGCCCTGGGACGAGCGTAAAGGCTGGCACCGGTTCTGGCTGGTCGATCCGATTGATGGCACCAAGGATTTTGTCAGTCGCACGGGTGAGTTTACGGTTAATATCGCACTGATCGAAAACGGGGTGCCGATACTGGGCGTGGTCACAGCGCCTGCATTGGGTGAAGCATTCTGGGGCGTGCTGGGTAAGGGCGCCTGGAAGCGTGATAGCCGGGGTCAGACCCGGCCTATCCAGGTGGCTGTGCCGCCGGATCAGAAAAGGGTGATGGCAAGTAAGAGTCATCTTAATGAGGATACCCGCAAGTTTATCGATGCGCTGGGGAGTCACCGGCTAATGCAGGCGGGCAGTTCACTGAAGTTCTGTCGTATTGCTGAAGGCGCAGCGGATATCTACCCGCGGCTGGGACCAACCAGCGAATGGGACACCGGTGCCGCTCAGGCGGTGCTGGCGGCAGCCGGTGGCAAGGTGTGCCAGCTTGATGGCAGCCCACTACTCTACGGCAAGCAGGATGTGCTGAACCCCCACTTCGTGGCTTCCGGTGACTGGTACACGCCTTAGAGCGCAGCCACTGACCTTTCGCTATCAGATACAGGCTTCAAACAAAGCGCGGGTATTTTCTGGGGTCATCTTGATCGGGTTGCCGCCTGCGCTTGGGTCTTCCAGTGCCATTTTGGTCATCTCGTCAATCCGGTCTGTTCCCACGCCCATATCCCGAAGCCGCTCGGGTACTTTGAGCGTTTCCCGCAATGTCATGATGAAACGGGTAAAGCCGTCGAACCCGCCGGCAATGCCGAGGTAATGGGTAATGTCGATCACCCGGTTTTCGATGGCGGGGTGGTTCATCTTGATGACAGAGGGCAGAACGACTGCGTTGGTCATGCCGTGATGGGTGTTGTAAATCGCGCCGACCGAATGGGAGACCGCATGGGTAGCCCCCAACCCCTTCTGGAAGGCGACGGCTCCCATAGCGGCGGCGACCAGCATGTTGCCCCGGGCTTCAATATCACCGGCATCCTCGTAGACTCGTGGCAGGTTTTCCTTCACCAGGCGCATGCCCTCCAGCGCAATGCCCTGACTCATGGGATGGAAGTGAGGTGAGCAGAAGGCCTCGAAACAATGAATAAATGCATCCATACCCGTGCCAGCGGTGATGAACGGTGGCATGCCGACAGTGAGTTCCGGATCTGAAATCACGATCGCCGGGAGAATTTTGGGATGAAAAATAATCTTCTTCACATGGGTCTGACTGTTCACTATCACGCTGGCCCGCCCAACCTCTGAGCCGGTTCCGGCCGTTGTCGGCACAGCGATGATGGGCGCGATAGCATCGGCATTGGCCCGGGTCCACCAGTCACCGATATCCTCGAAGTCCCACACTGGCCGGGTCTGACCTGCCATAAATGCCAGTAGTTTGCCAAGGTCGAGTCCGGAACCGCCGCCGAAGGCGATCACTCCGTCGTGGCCGCCGTCGCGATAGACTTTCAGGCCGGCTTCCATATTGATTTCAGTGGGGTTGGGGTCCACCTCCGAAAACATGGCGCGGCCCAGTCCGGCGCGTTCCATCAGATCAAGCGTTCTCTGGGTGATCGGCAGACTTGCAAGCCCGCTATCCGTCACCAACAAGGGCTTTTTAATACCAGCTGCCGCGCAGCATTCACCAATTTCAGCGATCCGACCCGCGCCGAAACGCATGGCGGTGGGGTAAGACCAGTTTGCGGTAACAGTCATTATCAGCCCCTTTTGAGATAGAAGGATTTGGGTCGGGTCAGGTTGTGGTAGCCAATCACTGACAGCCCGCCACCGCGGCCGGTATTTTTACAACCGGTCCAGCACAGTGCCGGGTCCAGATAGTCGCAGCGGTTCATAAATACCGTGCCGGTTTCAATCTGGTTGGCAATACGCTCAGCGCGGTCGATGTCCTGTGTCCACAGCGATGCGGTCAGGCCAAATTCGCTGTCGTTCATCAGGGCAATGGCTTCGTCGTCGTTTTTGACTTTCATGATGCCCACTACCGGCCCGAAGGATTCTTCCCGCATCACGCGCATGGAGTGATCGACATCCACAAGAATCTGGGGCATCAGGTAGGCGCCGCCCTGATCGGGAAAGAGCGATGGGTCGATCAGGGCCTTCGCGCCAGCCGCCACTGCCTCTGCGGTCTGTTCGCGAACCAGATCCGCAAACCGGGTGTGGGCCATCGGTCCGAGCGTGGTCTGTTCATCCAGCGGATTGCCCAACTTGTAGGCACTGACAATCGCAACGGCTTTTTCGACAAAGGCATCAAACAGGCTTTCGGCGACATAGATGCGCTCAATCCCGCAGCAGCATTGGCCGGAGTTGAACATGGCACCGTCGATCAACGTATCCACCGCCGCATCCAGATCGGCATCCTCCATGACATAGCCGGGGTCTTTGCCGCCAAGCTCCAGTCCGAGACCGGTGAAGGTGCCCGCAGCGGCCACCTCCATTGCCTGGCCACCACCCACTGAACCGGTGAAGTTGACGAAGCCAAAGGCCTTGTCGGCGATCAGGGCAGAGGTGGTGTCGTGGGACAGGAACACATTCTGGAATATCGCCTCCGGCACTCCGGCCGCATGAAATGCACTGGCAATATGTTCCCCTACCAGCGGTGTTTGCGATGCGTGCTTGAGGAACACGGCGTTGCCGGCGATGAGGGCCGGTACCACGGTGTTGATCGCCGTCATGTAAGGGTAGTTCCAGGGCGCGACAACCAGCACAACGCCGTGAGGTTCCCGCTTGATGTAGCGGCGAAACGCCTCGTTATTTTCGATTTCGATGGGCGCCAGTCCTTCTTCTGCAAGATCAGCCATCATGCTGGCGCGTTCATTCACACCGCCAAATTCGCCGCCATAGCGCACCGGTCGCCCCATTTGCCAGGCCAGCTTTTCAACGATGTCGGTATTCATCTCACCGAGGCGGGCGATACCGTCGCGCACCCGTGCAATCCGTTCTTCCAGTGGCAGGGCCGCCCAGGCCGGTTGCGCCGCTTTAGCGGCAGAAACCGCAACGGTTGCGGCCTCAAGAGACAGGGTGGGGCGCTCGACATAAACCGAGCCGTCGATGGGCGATAGGCATTGAATCGTTGCACTCATAAAACTGTCCTGCTCCTTTTGGTAGGGTGACTGCGCCGGCGTATCCTCAGGCCTGTTCAAATCCCCGTTTGACTTCGTAATCGGTGACTACTCGGTCGAAATCTTCCTGTTCCCACTCGGCTGCGCGGACGTAATGATCAATGACATCATCCCCCATGGCTTCGCGCAGCATGGTGGAGTGACGCAGCGCTTCGGTTGCGGCGCGCAGCGTGGCAGGAATGCTGCGTTCTGATTCAGCACCATAAGCATTGCCGGAGAATTCGGGTTCGAGTTTCAACTTGCCTTCAACGCCCGCGATGGTCGCTGCAATCTGTGAGGCCAGCGCCAGATACGGGTTGAGATCTGAGCCTCCAATGCGGCACTCGACTCTTACAGCTTCGGAGTCCGGTGCGACAACCCGGTAGCCCGCCGTGCGGTTGTCCACCGACCAGACGGTGCTGGTGGGGGCAAAGGTACCCGCTGCAAAACGTTTGTAGGAATTGATATAGGGCGCAAGAAAGAGCGTGGTCTCGTTGGCGTGCTTCAGCAGCCCGGCCAGCGCATGCTCCATTGTTTCGGACATGCCGTGGGTGCCGTTTGGATCGTAGAACACCGATTTGCCGTCTTTGTCTGACAGGGACTGGTGGATATGGCTGGAAGAGCCGGCGGCGTTGTGGCTCCACTTGGCCATAAACGTGACGCTGCGGCCGTGTTGCCAGGCGATTTCCTTAACCGAGTTTTTGACCAGCACGTGGGTGTCGGCCATGTTCAGCGGATCGGAGTAGTGGATGTTCAGTTCGGCCTGGCCGGCATCCGCTTCGCCCTTGCTGCTTTCGACATCTATGCCTGCGTCGAAGAGCCCGTTGCGGATTGGCCGCATGACATCTTCCTCCCGGGTGGTCTGGAAAATGTGGTAATCCTCGTTGTACGGACTGACGGGTGTCATCTGGTGATACTGGCGCTTCTGCATATCTTCGAAGGTTTCGCGGAAGATGAAAAACTCCAGTTCGGTAGCCGTGGTCATCTGCAGACCCATGGCCGATAGACGTTCAAGCTGTTTTTTCAGGACGGCGCGGGGCGAGTGAGGCACGGGCTCGTGGGTCACGTGATCGATCAGGTCGCACAGTACAAATGCCGTGCCTTCCAGCCAGGGCAACTTACGCAGGGTGGTTAGATCCGGCTTCATCACATAGTCGCCGTAGCCGGCAGACCAGCTGGTGGACGCGTAGTCCTCAACGGTGGTCATTTCGAGGTCGGTCGCCACCAGGTATTTGCAGCAGTGGGATTCTTCCCATGCGGTGTCGATAAAATACTGCGCCTGGAAACGCTTGCCCATGAGGCGCCCCTGCATATCCGGGATCGCGCCGACGACCGTATCAATCGTGCCGTCTTCGACGCACTTCTTCAGTTCTCTAAAGGACAGTTGAGCTGCCATCTCACGGCTCCGGAAAGTCTGTTGTTCTGGAAGTACAGATTCAGGGCGTTCAGGGGCGTATCAGACCCATGGCCATCGCCCCTGAACGCGACAGGTTTGCACAGCAAATCAGGTGTAACGATAAGGCCTCCCCGCCTTCTCCATTTTTGCGTTGTACTCTTTGAGGATTTTCACCACCTTCGCCTTGGTTTCCGACTCCTTTGCGATTTCATCCCAGAAGGTGTGGGCCGCCTTCTCGACTTCCGCCCACTCAGCATCCGGGATGGTGGTCAGCTTCATCTTGCTGCCGTCAGTACGCAGCTTGGCTTCGCCGCCCCAGTACCACCACTGCCGGTAGTAGTGTGAACTGTCCATTGTCAGCTTGAGCAGTTCTTTCAGGTGATCGGGCAGTTCGTTGTATCGGTCCATGTTGGCGAAGAACGAGCCTGCCCAGGCGCCGGAAATGTTGTTGGTGAGGAAGTAGTTGGTGACATCCGCCCAGCCGACCGTGTAGTCCTCGGTGATGCCGGACCAGGCGATGCCGTCGAGCTCACCGGTCTGAACCGCGACTTCAATGTCTTCCCAAGGCAACTGCACCGGCACCACGCCGAACTGGCTCATGAACCGGCCCGCCGTGGGGAAGGTGAACACGCGCTTGCCTTTGAGATCCGCCAGGCTGTTGATCGGTTCCTTGGTGGCAAAATGGCAGGGATCCCAGGCACCGGCAGACAGGTGTTTTACGCCGACTTTGGAATACTCCTGGTCCCAGATTTCGTTGAGCCCGTACTGGTTGAACAGCACTGGTACATCCAGTGAGTAGCGGCTGGCAAAGGGGAAGTAGCCGCCGAAAACGGTTACTTCGGTGGGGGATGCCATGGAGTCATCATCAGACTGCACCGCATCGATGGTGCCTTTCTGCATCGCCCGGAAGAGTTCGCCGGTGGGGACCAGTTGATCGGCAAAATAGAGCTCGATCTGCATCTCGTTTCCGGCGATGCGGTTGAAGCTGTCGATCGCAGGTTTGATGACATGCTCGGCGAGCGCCGGCCCGGCGTAGGTTTGCAATCGCCATCGTATTTTGGGTTGCTGGGCATAGAGTTTGGGGGGAGTAAGCGCGGCTGCGCCCGCCATAGCGGCTGCGGATGCTAGGAACTTACGTCTTGTGGTCATGGTGCTCTCCTTGACTGACGCTTGTTATGGAAGCGGGGTTGCTTCCGGGGTGTTGCTCAACACTCGTTCTCGACCGAAAGGGCGCTTGCCCGCTCACTCGTTTTATAACGCTTGCTCCAATCCGTTCGTCGTTTACTTGTTATAGACGGTTTCCGGCAACCAGAGTGCGATCTGGGGAAACGCCATAATCAACGCCAGTGCGACCAGCATGACGCAGACAAACGGGAAGATAGAGCCATAGATGTCGCGCAGGCTGATCTCGGGTGGTGCCATGGCGCGCATCAGAAACAGGTTGTAGCCAAACGGAGGGGTCATATAGGCGATCTGCGTGGTGATGGTGTACAGAATGCCGTACCAGACCAGGTCGAACCCCAGTGCGCCGACTAGCGGCACATAGAGCGGTGCGACGATCACCAGCATGGCGGTGTCGTCCAGAAAGGTGCCCATCAGCAGGAATGAGAGCTGCATCAGGATCAGAATCATCCAGGGGTTGAGGCCGAGCTGCTCGGTAAACAGGGTTTCGATTGCCTTGACCGCACCCAATCCATCAAACACTGCGCCGAAGCCCAAGGCAGCGAGAATGATCCACATGAACATGCAGGAAATCGCCAGGGTCTGGCGTACCGAAACTTCAAACACCTTGCGATTCATCCGGCGCTTGATGATCGCCGCCACGAAGGCCGCCATGGCGCCAATCGCCGAACTCTCCACCAGGCTGGTCCAGCCTTTGACGAAGGGCACCATCATGGTGGCAAATATCACGATCGGCAGAATTCCGGCCCGCAGCAGGCGCAGTTTTTCGCCGAGGCTCACCTGACGCTCTTCTTCTGGTAAAACCGGCCCCAGCTCTGGCTGCATACGACAGCGCACTGCGATATAGATAATGAACATCGCCGCCATAATCAGTCCCGGCACAACGCCTGCAAGCCAGAGCTGGCCGACCGGTTGCCGTGCGATCATGGCATAGAGCACCAGTACTACCGACGGTGGCACCAGTATGCCCAGTGACGAGCCGGCCTGTATGACGCCGGTCACCATGCGCTTGTCGTAGCCCCGCCGCAGGAGCTCGGGCAGGGCGATGGTCGCGCCAATCGCCATGCCGGCGACGGACAATCCGTTCATCGCCGACACCAGCACCATCAAACCGATGGTGCCAATGGCGAGCCCTCCGTGTACCGGCCCCATCCAGACATGGAACATTTTGTACAGATCATCGGCGATCTTGGATTCCGACAGCACATAACCCATGAAGATGAACATCGGCAGGGTCAGTAGCGGATACCAGTTCATCAATTTCATCGCAGACGAGAAGGGGATGTCGGAGCCCCCCGTGCCCCACAGAGCCAATGCCGCAGCGGCGGCCACAGCGCCGATCGCGCCGAAGACGCGCTGGCCGGTCATCAGCATCAGCATCATGGAGGCAAACATGAAAATGGCGATGAGATCGTAAGACATCAGACGTCTTCTCCCCGAATGCGTGCAATGTCCTTGAACAGTTCAGACACCGCCTGCAACAACATGAGCGCGAAGCCGACGCACATCACCATCTTGATCGGCCACATATACGGGCGCCACGCAGACGGGCTGCGCTCGCCATACTGAAGTGAATAGCTGGTGCTGTCCCAGGCGCCATAGAGCAGCACGCCGAGATAGAAAACCAGCACCAGCACGGTAAACACATCAAACCAGGCTTTTTTGCGAACGGACCAGTCGCCATAGAACAGGTCCATCCGCACATTGGAGCCGAGCTGAATCGAGTAGGGCCCACCCAGGATGTAATAGGCCACCATGGCAAACTGGGCGGCTTCCAGGGTCCATAGCGATGGCAGGAAGAACGTTTTTGAGATGGATGACCACAGCAGAATGCCGACCATGATGAAAATGCCGTACATCACAAACCGGCCGATGCGGTAGTTCACTGCGTCCACAAAGCGAATATACCCGCTGACGAAAGGCGACATCATCCGACCTCGTTCAATGCGTGAGTGAGCCAACCCGATAACATCACAGCCATAGCCTGCTGTTGGTGTTCCGAGGTGATCAAATCATTGCGGATCTCGATCATCACATTCATAAAGGCATTTTCTATGCCATGGCGCAGTAAGGTATGGGTGACGCCATCAGTGGGGCTATAGGGTTGATTACGGTGAACCAATAAAGGGGTGTGGCGGTCTGCCGTGCGCAATAATGAGTCAGCCAGCCGGGTGTCACTGTCGTGCAAAATGCCAATTTGGGTGCTGCGCTGATGGCCGCGGTAGACCGGGGTAAAGCTATGGATGGTGACAATCACCACGGGCAATCCGGTAGCCGCTGCCTGGGATAATGCCGTCACCACACGCTGTTCAAATGGCCTGTAGTAGTGATCAATGCGGTACTGGCGATCGCGATCTGTCAGCTTCTGGTTACCGGGGATGCGGTGGATTTCGCTCTGCTGCGGCATGGCATCCGGCGCGTCCGGTGGGCGGTTGCAGTCATAAACCAGGCGGGAGGTTTTACAGTCGACCAGTGTCGCGCTTGCCATGTCAGCAATATGCCGCGCGACGCCCAGGGCACCCGGATCCCAGGCGATATGGCTGAGTTGTTGCTCGTGACTGAGACCGAGCGAATGGAATTCGTCCGGAATGTGATTTGACGCATGCTCGCAAACCAGAACCACAGCGTGGCCTTGCAGGCAGGTAACCTCACTGTCCGCATGCTGGATGTCTGGTTCGGTCAGGGTAACCGGATCGGTACCACTACTCTGAACACTCACTCGAGCCTGTCCTTCCTGGCGACTGCTTAAAAGGGTGCCTCGACAGTGTTCGGGATCAAGCTAAGTTCCCGGTGCCTGTCATGACGCACCTCAATCAGTGGGTATCAATCCATTGTGTGGATGATTAAACTCGGTCGTTTTTTGATCGCACTTTTCCAAGCTAGGACACCATGGCAGATCTGTCACTTTTTCAGTATGTGTTAATTGGGCTCATTTTTGTCTGGAGCGGCTTTGTCCGCTCAGGGCTGGGGTTTGGCGGCGCGGTGTTGTCTTTGCCGTTTCTGTTGCTGGTGGTCAATGACCCGCTGATATTCCTGCCGCTGATCGCGGTGCATCTGCTGGTGTTCTCGTCACTGACGATTGTGGTGAATAACCGGGGACCGAAAGCGGCCAGCCGACCGGAGGGGGGCACCGTCGACTGGCCTTACCTGTGGCGCATTCTGGGTATCATGATTGTGCCCAAGCTGATTGGCGTTTTCGGCCTGCTGACGCTGCCCGCCAATATCATGAGCGCGATCATCTTCGGCATCGTGTCGCTCTATGCGGTGTCCTATATTCTGAATCGGCCCTTTCGCAGTAACAGCAAAGTGGTGGATACGATCTTCCTGATGCTGGGCGGGTACATCAGCGGCACCTCCCTTATTGGCGCGCCGCTGATCATTGCCGTTGTGGCCCAGCATCTGCCGAAAGAAAAACTGAGGGACACGCTGTTTGCGCTCTGGTTCATTCTGGTCACAATCAAGATGGCGGCGTTTATCTATGCCGATGTGGATCTGCAGTTGATCCACCACCTGTGGCTGCTGCCCTGTGCAGCGATCGGACACATCATTGGCTTGCGGTTCCACGAGAAAATGTTGACAGCAGAAACGCCGGTGTTCTTCCGGTTACTGGGTTGTGTGCTCTTGCTGATCAGTTGTGTCGGGCTCTGGAAGGGGCTGGCCTGAGTTTTCGGCCGCCACCTGGAATCGGCATACTTTAGTCTAAGGCCAGATATCTCCGGTTGAATCTGCGCAACCCGGACCCGATTGTGATTGATAGCGTTTTTACATATCCCCCTTCACATTAAGGAGTTCCCATGCAGATTGATCTGAACGGAAAAACCGCAATTGTGACAGGTTCAACCAAGGGTATCGGGCTTGCGACCGCGCAGGGACTGGCCGCTGCCGGGGCCACCGTGATCGTCAATGGTCGGAAACAGGCCGATGTTGATGCTGCTGTTGCTGAGGTAAAGGCCAGTGTGCCTGATGCCGAGGTTCGGGGTGTGGCGGCAGATCTCGGCGCTTCATCCGGCTGCGAAGCGCTGCTTAAGGCAGAGCCGGGATGCGATATTCTGGTCAATAATGTGGGCATTTTCGGCCCGCAGGACTTTTTTGATATTCCCGACGACGAATGGCAGCGGTTCTTCGATATTAATGTGATGTCGGGGGTTCGTCTTTCCCGTGCCTATCTTCCCGATATGGAAAAGGCCGGCTGGGGCCGGGTGATTTTTCTGTCTTCCGAATCCGGTCTCAACATTCCTGCTGACATGATCCATTACGGGTTTACCAAGACGGCTGTGCTCGGGATTTCCCGCGGACTGGCCAAGCGCATGGCCGGTACCGGCGTGACCGTCAACGCCGTGTTGCCAGGGCCGACGTTAAGCGAGGGAGTCGAAGGCATGCTGAAAGACGATGCCGACAAACGCGGCGTTTCGATCGAACAGGCAGGCAAAGACTTTGTGATGGCGCAGCGGCCCTCATCTATAATTCAGCGTGCGGCCAGAGTAGAGGAGGTCGCCAACATGATTGTGTACGCCTGCTCCAAACAGTCGTCGGCTACCACTGGCGCAGCCTTGAGGGTCGATGGTGGTGTCGTTGACTCGATTGCATAATCGGAGAATCACTTGTTCAGTCTGATCGTTTTCGGTGTCGCTATTGTGGTGTTGGCCGTCACCGTTTTGGCACGGGTACCTGTGCATGACTGGTGGGTCCGTGCCTGTGAATTTCCTCGTGTGCAGATTGCGGCGCTGGCCCTGCTGGTGCTGGTCTGCTCGGTTTGGAGTGAGGCGCCCTGGCAAATACCCTCAGCGCTGATCGGGCTGGGTGTGCTGCTCTGGCAATGCTGGCGCATAGCGCCTTATACGCGTTTGTGGCCCCTTCAGGTTCAGGCGTCGGAACCGGGGCAGGAAGAGCGCTGTATCACATTGCTGATTTCCAATGTGTTAACCCCCAATCGCGACGCACCCGCGTTGATCGCGCATATCAAACAGCATCAGCCGGACGTCGTGCTGACACTGGAAAGTGATGACTGGTGGCAGCAGCAGTTGGACGAAGCGCTGGCGGAAGACTGGCCTCATGCCGTGCGCATACCGCTCGATAACCTTTACGGCATGCACCTCTATTCGCGGCTTGAGCTCGAAGAAACGGAAGTCAGCTGGCTGATTCAGGATGATATTCCCTCAATCCATACCTGGCTCAGACTGAAAAACGGCGAGCGGGTAAAGTTTCACGCCCTGCATCCCAGACCCCCTGCGCCGAGTGAAAGCGAGGAGTCCCTCTGGCGGGATGCTGAGCTGTTGCTGGTCGGGAAGGAAATTCATAAAGATGGCGAACCCACTATGGTTGCGGGCGACCTCAACGATGTGGCCTGGTCACGTACGACCCGCCAGTTCTGTCGAGTCAGTGGCATGCTGGACCCTCGTCGGGGCCGCGGAATGTTCAGTACTTTCCATGCTCACCACTGGTTTATGCGCTGGCCGCTTGATCACATTTTTGTCAGCGAACACTTCACGCTGAGTCATATGGAACGCCTGGCCGATGTGGGGTCAGATCATTTTCCGATTCTGGCGACGTTGTGTTTCAGGCCGTCTCGAGCTGAAGAGCACGAGAATCCTCAAGCTGATGCCGAGGAATGGGCCGATGCCACTGAGACCATTCGTGAAGGTAAAGAAAACACCCAGTCCGACTGACGCTTTCCCGTGGCTTTCAGCCGGCAACGACTCCGGGCGCTTTTGGACCTGAGGCTGTCGGAGTCTTGTTGTTGATCCAGGCCTTCACCTGATCGCGGAAGCGCTTCTCGATGTGGATATAGGTGTAGCGGGATACTGCGATAGTGATCGCCAGTGCCAGCGCATTGATAAACAGGGATTTAACGCCCATCGCGGCATCGATATCCACCTTCAGAACATACTCGAACACGTTGTGAAAGCCCGCCAACACCAACCCGTGTACCAGATAGACCGAGTAGGACCAGATTCCCAGGTTTCGCAAAGCTGATGTTTCAAGCAGGCGCCCGAGAATGCCGCTGGTAGAGAACGAAAATACCACCAACACACCCGCAAAACTCATCAGTGACAGGGCGGAGAAGAACTCGTCGACTTTGACCAGACTAACGGCTGTGATCAGGAAAGCCACTGAGACCACTTCCAATACACTCATTGCCGCAGCTGACTCAAAAGGTCGCCGGTCGAGCCCCAGCCTGAACAGAAATACCCCCAGATAGAACGAGCCCAGACAGCGAAAGAAACCATAGTCGTAGCTGTAATCGATGTCGGGCCTGTCAAGACTGAAGATAAAGGCATAGCAGGTGAGGGATATGATGGCGGGGATATAGAGATTCCGGGAGCGATCGAATGTCACCGTAATCGCGTAAAACGCCACATAGGCAAAAAGCTCGACGCTGATGCTCCAGCTCGGGAAGTTCCAACTGACATAATCGTGCAGCCCCATTCCGTGAATCAGGAGAAGGTTGGATACAAAGGACGCCAGGTTGGCCTTCTCTGAAGGGTCGCTGCCGCCGAAACCGGCGTTGTACAGGTACTGCTTGACCAGAATATAGGGCACCCATGCCAACAGCATGAACAGGTGGAGCGGATAGATACGGCCGAGTCGCAGGGCGATGTAACGCCAGAACGGCATATCGCGGCCAACGCGATCGCCGTAGGCAAGAGCCATCACAAAGCCCGAAAGGATGAAAAAGAAGTCGACAAACAGGTAGCTATTGCCAACGAAAGCAACAGAGCGGTCGCCGAAACTGAAGCTGGAGTGGTAAAGCACCACCAGCAGTGCGGCTACCCCGCGCAAAGATTCAAGTTTACCGTACATCGTCAATCCACTCCCTGGACATGTCGTCTGACAACATATGGAGTAACAATAGCAGAACGCCGGGCTGACATTGTGAACGCGCGTTCATGGTGCCTCTGCGCGGTGCATTGCCCCGTGTTGCTCCAACTGGATGCGATTACTGGCCTCGGATGAGATACCTGAAGTCTTCACGCAAATGCTGTGCCTTGAATGGCTGTGCGCAACTATCCGGACCGATGAGAGCGAGTTGCAAATGATTCTGATTACGGTAGAGTGAGCCTACTCCTAATTCTGCGGTTAATTGCACCTCACGATGCCATCACCTGCCACCGAAACGTCACTGAATCGTATCGAAGACGCCTTGTGTTTCATTCACGGGCATCTGGATGAGTCCCTATCGGTGGTTGCGCTGGCGGCCCGCGCAGGCTGGTCTCGCTGGCAGTTTCAACGTGTCTTTGCGGCTCACACCGGTTTGTCGGTTGCGCAATACGTGCGGGAACTGCGACTCAGCCGGGCAGCCGAGCTATTACTGGCAAGTGATCAACGGCAACTGGATATTGCGTTGACATGCGGGTTTGATTCGGAAATCAGCTTCAGCCGCAGTTTTCGCCAGATGTTCGGCTGCACGCCCGGGTTCTATCGGCGACGGGGGCAGTGGGTGAGCATGCGCATGCCGATTACCTTCGATGAGTTGCCACTGCCACCGGCGGAATTGACTCCTCGTATGTTGCAGATCCGGCTGGAGTCCCGCCCGGCCTTCGAGGTTGTCGGTTTATGTGATCAAGTGAACGGACTCTTCTCGTCGGCACCGGATTTCTCTACCAAGGTGCCCGCTTTGTGGCAGCAGTTATTGGCTAAAGGCATTCAGCCTTCGGCGTCGCCGTTAATTGGTGTGCTCGATGTGAGTCAGGCAATGGATAGCGGCGCGAGCTTTCCGTATTGGGCAGCGCTGGAATCTGATCAGCTGACATCTGCGGAGCGCGTCGGTTTGCGCAGCCTCACCGTGCCGGCCCAGCAGTATGCGGTGATCCCGTTTCAAGGGCCGCTTGCAGCGCTTGAGAAAACCCTGGAGTGGTTTATCCATCACTGGTTGCCAGCCTCCGGATACCGGGGTCGCTATGGTTTTGACCTGGAAATCTACCCGCCTTCTACGGGCGCCTCCCGTTTGCAAGGGGCTCCTACTCGAATGGAGTACTGGGTGCCTGTTGAGCCCTCTCCCTGTCAGTCCGCTCGGTTAAACCTGTCCGTCTAGTCCTTTTTTAGCCTTGGCTTGGTGCCTGCTTCATGCACCATTTGGTTAAGTGTGGCCGGGCTCTAAAAACTATAATGGGAATCATTATTATTTAAAAAGACGTTGTGCGTTCATTCAGGAGCAGTAGATTCCATGATTACCCGACCCCTTTTCCAGCGTTCTGTGTTGTCTGTGGCAGTGCTGGCCGTCATATCGACAGCAGCCCATGCAGCTGAAGGCGATGAATCCGTTTCGCTGGAGACATTGACTGTTTATGGCGATACCTACCGCAATACCGCAACCAAAACAGCGCTGACCCCGGAAGAAACCCCCCAGAGCATCACTGTGCTGGATCGTGAGGGGCTCGAAATGCGGGACGCCACTTCGGTTGCCAGTGCGCTGCGCTATTCCCCCGGCGTGAACACCGAGCTTCGGGGCGGGGCGGTTACCCGTTCAGATCTGTTCAATATCCGCGGTTTCATCAATTACCAGAATTATTATGACGGTCTGCAGCTGCTGTATAACGACTGGAACCTGCAGCCCCAGATCGACCTGATGGCGGTTGAGCAAATCGAGGTGTTCAAAGGGCCGACCTCATCACTCTACGGCTCAATGCCCCCCGGAGGGATGGTGAATCTGATTGGCAAGTCGCCCAGCACCGAGCGTTATAACCATGTTGAAATGGCGACCGGCACCAATAACTTGCTGGAAGGCAGCTTCGAAAGTACGGGGCAGCTGGGGGATTCTGATCTGTCATACAGCGTGGTCGGGCTTGCCCGCCAGAAAGACGGACAAGCGAAAACCTCTGAAGAAGAGCGCGTGATGATCGCGCCGTCTGTTGACTGGCAGCTCAGTGACGACACGCTGATTAATTTTAACGCCTATTACCAGAAAGACCCGGAGATGGGGGTGTACAGCACGCTGCCGGCGGAAGGACTGTTTCAGGACAACCCCAATGGCGAGCTGCCGGTTGACAGTTTTTCCGGTGACGCCAACTGGGATCTGTACGAGCGGGAAGTCGCGATGGTCGGTTACAAGATCAACCATCGCTTTAATGACAGCTGGACCTTTCTCCACAATTTCCGCTACACCGATGCGACGGCCTATCAGGAGAACACATACAGCACGGCTCTTGCAGCGGATATGCGCACGTTGGGTCGACGTGCCTATCTGACGGATGAAGCAACCCGTGGCGTTACGGTGGATAACCAGCTGTCAGGTCTGTTTGATACCGGTGCGCTGGAGCATAACCTGCTGGTCGGGATTGATTACCTGTACCTCGATTCCAACATCAAATACGAAGATGCAGCGGCCCCTTCAATTGATCTGTTCGCGCCGGATTATTACCAGATTGATCCGGACTCGCTGGACTTCGCGGCGTCTGGCTACTCGAGTGACTTTGACCTGTCGAAGGAACAGCTGGGCTTTTATCTGCAGGATCAGGTTCGGATCGATCAACTGGTCCTGATTGCCGGTGCTCGTTATGACCGGTATGAGGGTAAAGAACAGGGTCGCCAATACGGCGCGCCGATTGATGTGAAAGATTCAGAAGAAAACGTCTCGTTCCGCGCGGGTGCGCTGTATGAATTCAATAATGGCATCTCGCCTTTCCTGAGCTATGCAGAAAGCTTTGAGCCACTGACCGGCGTTGACAGCTCGGGCGATCGGTTTGAGCCCTCGACCGCACAGCAGTGGGAAACAGGTGTGAAGTATCACACGCCAGATGACAAGACCTCCCTGTCGGCTGCCGTCTATCGCATCGACAAACAGAAAGTGCCGACCCGGGACCCGAGCGGTACAGCCTATGACAAAATCCAGACCGGTGAAGTGCGCTCTCAGGGCGTTGAGCTTGAAGCCAGCACCCGACCGATTGATAGCCTGATGTTGTCATTCAACTACACCTACCAGGATGTGGAAGTGACCGAGGACAACAGTGGCCTTGAGGGCAAAACCCCGGTCTGGGTGCCGGAACAGCTTATCTCCGCCTGGGCCGACTATACCTTCTTTGATGGCGTGCTGGCCGGCACCCGGGCAGGGATGGGGGTGCGCTACATCGGTGAAGCTGAGCTGGATGCGCTCAATACCGACAAAGTACCCGATGCCACATTGTTGGACATCGCATTGGGCTATGATCTGGGATACGCCAGCACAGCCTTGCGTGGCGCCACCGTGGGGCTGTCGGTCAACAACCTGTTGGATGAGCGCTATTACTCCTGCTTTGACGGGCTGAACTGTTGGTTTGGCGCAGAGCGCTCAGTTGAAGCAAAGGTTGGCTATAGCTTCTGACCACATCCGTTTTCAAGCATTGCCAGATGCCGCCGAGGCTTAGCTTAGGCGGCATTTTCATTTCGGGGTGCCGGTGCCTGTCGAAATAGTTAACGGTGCTGTTGGATGTGGCACGGTGTTCATTTTTTATCTCCCTGTTTTAGGTCGCGTTTTAAATCGATGGTCAGGATTATGCTCCTGCCAGAAAGCGACGTAGTTATCCTGAAAGGCTGTATATCGGGGTATTTTCATAAAACGATGGAGAGTGACATGAAAATTCATACCTGGTTTGGTGCAGCGCTTTCGGGAGCCGCACTTTCGATCTCAGCGCCGGCGGCGCATTCCATTATTCTTACCGATATCGTCATGATTGTTGATGAATCGGGGTCAATGGGTAATGTGCAAGCAAACCTCAGGACGAATATCGGGCAGTTTGCGTCCATTCTGTCTGCCGGAGGCGTTGATGCTCAATACGGTCTTGTTGGCTACGGCAATTCCCAAGTAAAGCCCAGAACGCTGACGGATCTTACTGATCCTGCGTCATTTGCTACGGCGGCTCAAGGGCTGCTTACAAGTGGCGGTACTGAGCCGGCATACACGGCTTCAGCCTACGCTCTCAATGCGCTGGACGATCAAGGTGATCTGTTTAGCTTCCGATCTAATGCGTTGAAAAATTTCATAATATTTACTGATGAGCCATCAAATGGAGACAGCACATTTGCCGGTACAATCGGCGGAAATGCTGTAACCTTTGCATCAATTGACCAACTGCTGACAGATAGCAACGCGCTTTATAATGCCGTACTGAGCGGAAGTAGCACTGTTACCTCAATTGGTGATCTGGCGACCAATCATGGTGGTCAGGTGTTTGATCTCAATGGGCTGAACACCACTGATTCGCAGGTTGTTAGCGACTTTGTGGACATGTTTGCGACAGCCAAGCTTCAGGAAACAATCGACTTCTGTGATGCCAACCCCACCGCGCCCGGCTGTCAGGGTGCGGGTGACCCAGATAATCCTAACGAAGTACCGGAGCCTGCACCTCTGGCATTGTTGGGGCTGGGCCTAATCGGGCTTGGATTACGCCGTCGCTTTATGGCCTGAACGCCTCTGACCTGATCCAGGCAAGTAACTGGCCGTCCTTGCCTGGAGTATTCGCATCCAGACGCTACCTCATTAACCCCGCTGGTGTTTATTGAGCATAAAAAAGCTCAAGATTTGCCCGATCCTGCCGATAATAGAAGCATCCTAACTATTCTCGGGGTCCGGCTCATGATCACTAACAGCCAGATTAATTTTCTTTCTCAAAACAGCCGGCAGTCGTCTTTTATTGATCAGAGCCAGCTTCGTATCAATCAAGGGTCAGGTGGAGTGTCGCCCCGGAACGGGCAGGCAATCGACATCAGCCGTGATGCGACGTATCGCTATTCTTCCCGCGATACCAACGCCTTCAGCAGTTCTTCCTCAGTATCAACAGGCTCAGGCGGGTCACGGAACTTTGTGTCGGAGGCCTTTGCTCAGCAAGCCACGTCATTTCTGGTAAGCGGTCAGCAAGCGATCTCGATCAGTCGCGCCGCACTGGGGGCCCCCGCTGCCAGCACTGCGGGCGGCAGCCTCTCGGTTTCGGCCGGGCAATATACCTTTGTGTCGCAGTCTCAGTCCCGAATGGTGACGGCCACCGGTTCCATCCAGACCAGCGACGGCGAGAGCATTGAATTCAGCTTGTCCTTGCGGCAGTCCCAAAGCCGTCAGTATGAGTACAGCGAATCACTGCGAATCGAAGAGCGCCCGGCGACTGATCCGTTAGTGATCAACTTTGGTGCTGACACGGCACATCTGACGGATACCCTGTTTGACTTTGATCTGGACGGCGATGGCGACAACGAGTCGCTGGCCCAACTCGGCAGCGGAAGCGGGTATCTGGTATTTGATCGCAACGACAACGGCACGGTGGATGACGGCAGTGAACTGTTCGGCCCACAAAGCGGCTCCGGTTTTGGTGAGCTGGCGCAGTACGATGATGACGGCAATCGCTGGATTGACGAGAACGACGCCATCTTCAGCCAGCTCAAAGTCTGGGTGCAGACCGCAGACGGTAACGAAGAACTCAGGTCACTTGAAGAAGTGGGCGTGAAGGCGCTTTATGTTGATAACGCCGAAGACCAATACACGCTCACCAGCAGCCAGGGCGTGCCACTGGGACAGATCAAGGGAACCGGCATTTATCTCACCACCGATGGCGATGTGCGCACGTTGGAAGAGATTGATCTGGTGGACCAAAGCGATGCAGGCAATGTCGCGACACCGGCAATGCCGGACGCTCAGGAGGCGCAGCCGTCTGCTTTGGAAGCGGCCCGGGCTGAAACGATCCGAGCTGCACTTGAGAAGCTCGACGAGATCCGTGAGCAACAGAAAGCCTTTGTTGAAAACCGTCGATCACTGGATATCTCCGAATCGCCACTTCTAGATTACTTCGAGAAGCTGAAAGAACTCCAGCGTGAGCTGCTGGAACGCTCGCGCGAACACAAGCAGGCAGCTTCCGGTTACCGTTCGGTCGCAGGGGAATAGCCTGACAAACAGCGGGATCAACCTACGGGATCCCGCTGTTTGCGGATCAGGCGCTGTGCTGTAACTGACCGGTCGACCGTTCTTCGCCCAGCGTGAGCCCTGTGACCGTCTGTAGTTTTTCCAACTGACTGGCCAGCATCTGGACGGCACGCTCACCTTTGACCGTCAGCTCGATATCCAGAACTCCCCGCCCCATCTGCACCTGCATCTTCTCAATCGTGAAGCCGCGGATCCGCACCACCTGACACAGCCGCTCCAGTGCCGCCGGTTCGGCATCCATACGACATTGCATTCGATGGCTGATAATAGGGTCTGAAGCGTTCATGCGATGGTCCCTCTCAATGGCATTTTTTCAGTCATGTTGGTTTGGCGTTGAATAATCGATGCATCCAGCATTTCCCGGTTTGATTCACCCGGCTTTACGATCGGCCAGACGTTATCTTCCCTGGCGATGGCTACGTGAAGCAGCATCGGGCCGTCGTAGGCCAGAATGGTTTCAATGCCCCGACGCACTTGTTCTGAGCGGTCGACATGCAGCGCGGGTATGTCAAAGGCCCGGGCCAGGGCGACAAAATCGGGGTTGTCGTCCAGATTGATCTGGCTTTCCCTGTTGTCGTAGAACAGCTCTTGCTGCTGGCGCACCATGCCCAGGCATTGATTATCCATGATGATGATTTTCACCGGTAACCGGTGACGCCTGATGGTGGCCAGTTCCTGGGCATTCATCATGAATGAGCCATCACCGCTGACATTGATAACCGGATGGCCGGGGCGGGCAAACTGGGCGCCAATAGCAGCTGGCAGACCGTACCCCATGGTGCCCAGGCCGCCACTGGTCAGGTGATTGCGGGGGTGGTTAAAGTCGAAATATTGGGCCACCCACATCTGATGCTGCCCGACGTCGCAGGCGATCGTGGTGTCATCCGGCGTAATCTCGGATAGTTGACGAATAAACGCCGGCCCGGAGATCGGCGCATACGGCTCATCGTTACTGGCGGCTTTGAAGCCGTAGGTTGTCCTCCAGGTACGGCATTGCTGCCGCCAATCGGTGAGCTCGGCAGAGCAGGGCGCGAGTGATTCCGTCAGCGTATCGAGAATCCTGCCAAGGTCGCCGCGAAGCGTGACTTCAGCCTGACGCAGCTTGCCCAATTCGGCAGGGTCAGCATCGATATGGATCATCCGTGCGTTTGGCGCAAACCCGCTGAGCTTGCCGGTGGCCCGATCGTCCAGTCGTGCGCCGATGACCAGCAACAGATCGCAGGCATCAACGGCCAGATTCGCTGCGCGGGAGCCGTGCATACCGAGCATGCCGAGCTGATCCGGGTTGGCATTGCCAGGATTTCCGATTCCCTTCAGCGTTACCACGTTGGGTATGGCTGTTTTACTCGCAAATTGTCTGAAGGCCGCCTCTGCCTGAGCCAGACTCACGCCGCCGCCGCTGTAGATCAGCGGCCGTTTTGCGTTGCTGAGCAGATCGATAGCTTGTGCGGTTGCGTCGGTGTCGAGCGCTTCTGCCGCAGTCGGCTGCTTGCAGGTATGGGCCTGTTCGCTGGTGTCTGCCAGCAAGATGTCTTTGGGGATATCAACCCAGACCGGTCCCGGTCTTCCAGAGGTCGCAAGTGCCAGTGCCTGTTCCATAACATGCGGCACGTCGTCTGCCGAGGTCACAAGGTAGCTGTGCTTTACGATGCCCAGCGTCATGCCAAGAACGTCCGTTTCCTGGAACGCATCCGTGCCGATCAGGCTGCGGGGTACCTGGCCGGTGATTACCAGCATCGGGATCGAATCACGGTGGGCGTTCGCCACGCCGGTGATCAGGTTGGTTGCTCCCGGGCCGGACGTAGCAATGCAGACGCCGACCTTCCCGCTTGCCCGGGCATAACCGTCTGCGGCCAGGGCGCAACCCTGTTCGTGTCGACAGAGCACATGCTGGATACCGTCCACGTCACCAATGACCTCATCTGACACCAGGGCATCGTACAGCGGCATAATGCAGCCGCCGGGATAGCCAAAAACGGTATCGATGTGATGGCGTTTCAGTGTTTTCAGTATGTGCTGTGCAGCGTTCACGATGGTTCCCTTTTGTTGTCGTGTGCGGTGTGTTCAGATTTCAGTGCAAAAAAAAGCCCCCGGGACCTTGCGGTGCCGGGGGCTTTTGAGTGTTCAGTCTGGATGTGGTGTCTAGTTCATCCTCTCGTTCACGCAGAAGCCCCCGGTTGGCACGACGACCACCAGGACTAGCTTCATAATCACGACGAAAGATTGGAATGTCATAAACGGATCTTTAGACCACAAACGTTAACAGATGATCGAAATGTAACCTGAGCCCAAAGAGGCAGGCAACCTTTTTCTGCAATTAATTTACTCAGGCGTTTTTACATCACCGTCAGTTTTTCTGTAGGGGAGCGCCTCAAGTGCCGCGTTTTTATAGCCGATAATGCCTTCGGCTTCTTCCTCCACAAAGCGTTCTATCGCTTCCTGAAACCCGGGGTGTTCAACCCAGTGCCAGGAGTGCGTCAGTTGGGGTTCGAAACCTCTCACCAGTTTGTGTTCGCCCTGCGCGCCGGCGTCAAAGCAGCGGAAACCTTTCTTTATCGCCAGCTCGATACCCTGGTAATAACAGGTTTCGAAATGCAGGTGCTGGTATTCCTCAAGGCATCCCCAATAGCGACCGTAAAGGGTGTCGTCGCCCATCAGAAACAGGGCGCCGGCGATCATGCGGTCACCCTGAATCGCCATGATAACGTGCAGTTGCTCTGGTTGGTTTTCTCTGAGCAGCGCAAAAAACTCACGGTTCAGGTACGGACGTTGGCCACGTTTGAGATAGGTAGCCTGATAAAACACATAGAACGCATCCAGCACCGTGTCGGTGAGATATTCGCCAGGAAAGTGGGCGAACTGAATGCCCTGATCCTCAATCTGGCGGCGCTCCTTGCGAATGGATTTCCTTTTGCGGGATGTCAGCGTAGCGAGAAAATCTTCAAAGCAGGCGTAATCCCGGTTAAACCAATGGAACTGGCAGCCGAGCCGGTGAAGCGTGCCCGGGGCTTGCAGCAGTGCCTGATCATGCGCGTTCGGAAAAAGCAGATGCCAGGAATGACAGCCTAATGCGGCGGCGACATTCTCCAGCGCCTGATGCAATTGGGTTGGCGTAATCCGCTCACGGGCATCGGGATTGATCAGCAAGCGCGGCCCCTGGGAGGGGGTGAACGGAACGGCCATGAGCAGCTTGGGATAATAGGCCATACCGTAACGCTCGTAGGCGTCGGCCCAGGCCCAGTCAAAAACATACTCGCCCATTGAGTGGGATTTGAGATAGGCGGGAATGACGCCTACACGGTCGCCGTCCAGCAGTACCTCAAGGTGAGCGGGTGTCCAGCCGGATTTCGCGCTGGTGCATTGGCTGTGCTCCAGTGCTGACAGGAAACGGTGTCTGAGGAAAGGTGAGCGGGTGCCACTGAAATGGTCCCATTCGGCTTCGCTGATGGCGTCAATGGACGCCAGCGAGCGAAGGTGCAACACCGGTTGTCCGGTGTTGCTTTCGAATACGTCTGTCATGGTAGGTTATACGCAGCCTTCTTGAATGAGCAGGAGGTATAACCATACGCTATTCAGCCGATATCGTTCACGCCCGGAAATGAAAGCACACCATTAATCGTGGCGTGGGCCATGGTCACGGTCACCTTTTCTTTCCTTGCGTTCGGCCTGCATTTTGGCCCAGGTTTCGCGCTGCTCGGCGTTCAGAACCTGGTAAATCGCAGCATAGGCGTCAGCTTTCGCCTGAACACGATCGCGAGCTGATTCAGCTGCCTTGTCTGCTGCAGCCGCGACCTGAGATTTGAAATCACTGCTGGCCGGATCACCACTGAGCATTTCAGGTCGGTCTTCACGCCGCTTCTCGAATTGTGCTTTGCGCTCTTCATGGCCTTTCTTGAAGATCGCACGCATCTCATCACGCTGTTTTTCAGTCAGGTTCAGGCGCTCGGCCATATGATCAAAGCGATGCTCCATCATTTCTTTACGATCGCGCTGATCGTGCTTGCCATGGCGAGGCTCCTTGTCACAGTTTTCGTGATCTCCTGACCATGCCAGCGGGCTGACCAGAAGGGAGGCTGCGAGGGCCATTGGCAGAATCAGTTTATGGCGGGAAATTGCTTTCATAATGATCTCCGTTGTTTATCAGGATGCAGCCGATGATGTTCGGACTGTCTTGCTTCGAGATTCAGACTACGCTGTGTTGTGTCAGGTTCTGTCAGCGCTGTGTAAAGGTTAGGTAAAGGCTGGAAGTGCCTGAAATCGGGCGTGATAAACTTGACTCCGATTTAACGAATTGCCGTGGGAGTATCTGCATGCAGGATCGTATTCTGCTGGTGGAAGATGATGACGAATTACGCAGCCTGCTGACCCGTTACCTGGTCAGTCAGGGGTTTGTGGTGCGCGAAGCGGCCAACGGTGAAGATGGTCTCGCGTTGGCCCAGGACGAGCTGGTCGATATGGTCGTGCTGGATATCATGTTGCCGGATATCAACGGCCTTGATGTGCTGCGCCGGTTGCGGGCCAAAACCCGTCTGCCGGTCATCCTGTTGACAGCAAGGGGCGAGGAAACTGATCGCATTGTCGGCTTTGAAGTCGGGGCTGATGACTATATTCCCAAACCCTGCAATCCGCGGGAGCTGGTGGCAAGGATTCAGGCGACATTGCGCCGGGTGGCCTGGGATCAGGAGTCGGACATCGAGAAATCCCAGATCGTGGGTGATCTGCGTATTGAGGCAGAGCAGCGGCGGGTGTTTCAGAATGACCAGCCTGTTGAGCTGACGGCAACCGAATACGAGATTCTTCAGGTGCTGCTCAGTCGTGCCGGCACCGTTGTACGCAAAACGGATTTGATGCAGTGGGCGCTCGGCCGGCGGCTGACGCCCCATGACCGAACGCTGGATATGCACGTCAGTAATTTGCGACGTAAGCTGGATGCTGGCGATAACTCACGTATCGAGACCGTTCGCGGGCTCGGTTACAGCTACCGGAGCCCGGTATGAAGCGTAGGCTGACATTGCCGTTGTTCTGGCGCATTTTTTTGCTTATATGGATTGCCATGGCGGTTGCTGTAGTGGCCAGCAACATGGCGCTTCATGAGCTGTCACGCCGGGAACGGGTCCAGCTTGAACAGCGGGATGATCTGGCACAGGTTGCCCGGCAGGCGGCTGAGCTGAAAGCATCCGGCGACAGGCGCGGTGCCCGTGACATACTGCACCGGATCGGAGAGCGTGAATCGCTTTACCTGATACTGGTCGATAGCGATGAACAGGAGAACACCAAACCCGGACGATTCGGCAAGCATCTGCGTCATGGTTTTCCGCCGCAGCGTCCGGCAGTAATTGATGCCCCGGCAGGCTATCGAATGATGATCTGGCAGCGTGGAGACAGCAGCGGATGGCTGGGCCCGCGTATGCTTCGGTCGTTTGAGATGGCGATGACCTTCCTGATGATTACATTGGCGTGCTGGTGGATAGCGCGCCACATCAGCCGGCCGCTGCGTAAAGTCGAGGCGACGGCTCAGGCAATAGCAGTGGGTGACATGTCGTTGCGGGTAGATGATGCTGTGGCCAATCGCCGTGATGAGATCGGAGCACTGGCCAGCGCGTTCAATGCCATGACAGACCGGCTTTGCACGTTGCTTTCCCGGCAACAGCAATTACTGCGGGACATTTCCCATGATCTTCGAACGCCCCTGGCACGCCAGCGGGTGGCAATAGAATTGGCTGGCGATGCCGGGCATGATGCCGATTTGATGGCCACTATCCTGCGCCAAAATGAACGCATTGAAGCCATGACGTCGCAGATTCTGACGCTTTATCGGCTGAGCGAAAAAGGCCAGGCAATTGCCCGCGAGCCGGTACGCTTTGTCCGCGTGTTGAATGATGTGCTGCAGGGCGCGGCTGACTACGCCGAGCAGCGCAGCGTGGATTGTCAGCTGACGATGGATGAAGACGCGCGCAAGGCAACCGTTCTGGGGGATAGCGGGTTGATTTATCGGGCCCTGGACAATGTCCTGCAGAACGCGCTGGACCACACGCTACCCGAGCACAAGGTCCACCTGAACCTGACGGTTGAAGCACACTCGCTGGTCTGCACCATTCGGGATGAGGGGCCGGGAGTGGCCAGTGAGGATCTGGTTAACCTGTTTGAGCCGTTCTTCCGTTCCGATCAGGCGCGTGGCGGACAGGGCTGGGGGCTGGGGCTGGCGATTTCCCGCGATATCATGCAGGCCCACGATGGTCAGATTGATGCGGTTAACAGCGACATGGGCGGATTGGAAGTACGCCTGTCCTGGCCTCTGTTTGTCTAGGCATCGTCTTCGGGAACAGTCGGCTTGAGCGCTTCAACACCGTCGAAAGCAATACCGTCACTGAGCTGATCTTCTTCAAACCGGATACCGCAGCCGGCTTTGACGATTCGAGCCTCACCTGCGGTACCGGGGGCTTGAGGGCCTGAATCCTCGTCGTATTCAGTTTCGGAATCGTTGTTGTCATCGGTGCCGCGCATGTCAGTTTTTCCTTCGGGCTGTTAAGCTGAAATCTGTCATTGCCGTACTGGCAGCCATCACTTCAAGGATGCTATGCAGAAAGACTATCCCATTCCCGCATCATCGCTTGAGCGCGAAATCGAAATCAAGAAGAGTCGCTTCATTGCCCGTGTCACGGCCGTTTCCAGTCGCGAGGACGCGATGGCATTTCTGGCGCAGGCCAGGCTGGATTATCCAGACGCAAGACACCATTGCTGGGCCTATCAGATTGGTCGTCCGGGGGCAGCTACCCAAGCCGCGATGAATGATGACGGTGAGCCGTCAGGTACCGCCGGAAAGCCCATTCTGAATGTCATTCAACACAAGGACATGGGGGACGTCATGGTGGTGGTTATTCGCTACTTTGGCGGAGTGAAACTGGGTGCCGGTGGCCTGGTTCGTGCCTACGCCGGTGCTACCGAGGCGGTCTTGTCAGAGGTGCCCCGTCAGACCTTTCGACAGACCCGCAGCGTTCGGCTTCGCCTTGGCTTTGCCAGCGAACAGCCGGTGCGCCACTGGTGCTCAGTGCATGAGGCGGAGGTTGTCACCGTGAACTATGGTGAAGAGGTCACGATGGCGGTCGCGATACCGGAAGAAGTTCATGGCACTTTCTTTGAATTCTGTAACGCTGAAGGTATTGATGCCTCCGAAACCCACTAGCGTTCGTATCTGTCATTAGACCAGCGGGCGTGTATTTCAGGTTTGTAAGCAGTCGGTAAGCGCAGCTCTGGTGTAAGATTAAAGAGATCCAATTCAGTTTTCGGGGAGAGTTTATGTTTCGGGCAGCAATGGCGTATCAAAAGCACGCATTTCAGTTGATTGTTTTGCTGGGAGTGGTTGCGCTCACAGGTTGCGCCAGCTCAGTGACAACCGATTACGATTCATCTGCGTCGTTCGCCAGTTACAAGACCTGGGCCTTCGCCGAGAAGGATGCCAGCAACGATTTTATGAGTCTTGATAGCGGCCGGGTAGAGGCGGCTGTCAAGCGCGAACTGGAGCAGGAATCGATGCAGGAAGCACCGCAAGACAGTGCGGACCTGCTGGTGAGTTACCGGGTTGAAGATGCCGAAAAATTGGAATCCAGCGGTTTCACCTACGGGCTAGGCCTGGGCCGGGGGAACTTTGGCTTTGGTGTATCCACCGCGCCTGAAGTTCGGCAGGTCAAGGAAGGCAAGCTGGTCGTTGATCTTGTCGATCGCCAGACTGAACGCGTGATCTGGAGTGGTATCAGTCGCCGTTACCTCAACGAGAGACAGTCTCCGGAAGCGCGTAGCGAATTAATTGATGAAGTCGTTGCGGCTATGTTTGAGAAGTACCCGCCGTTGTAAAGCGGCGCTCAATAAGTTGGTTGGCGGTTCTGCAAGCCTTGGGAGTCTTTCTCACAACGGACAGGCAGGTGGCGATATGAGTTGGGTGACAATCGCACGCTATAGCTTACCTTTCGAAGCTCATGTGGCTCGGGCACGGCTGGAATCCGAAGGTATTGATGCCCTTGTCATGGATGAGCACACTATCAATATGCAATGGCTGTACAGCGATGCCATGGGCGGGGTTCGCCTTCAGGTCGACGAAGCCTACTGTCAGCGGGCAGAATCGATTCTGAATGAAGACCGTTCTGACCTGGTGGATGACTCCATCGCGCCGGGACTGGCATCCCGCGATACCAGCGGTCCGGCGCACCTGACAGAGCTTGCGGATCAACGTTATCGCCGCGGATTTTTCATGGCGTTCCTGTTCTGGTTTATCGGATCCTGACATCAGCCTGGAAATGACTGACATATCGGGAGTTTGGCAGTGAAGAACAAACACGAAGGCGGGCTGGTATTTTCGACCGAGCAAGGGCGAATGTGCCCGGGCTGTCGTCAGCCTGTCACCGCATGTGAATGCAAAAACAGTGCGCCTGCAACGGGTGACGGTGTAGTGCGGCTCAGCAGGGAAACCAAGGGCCGAAAAGGCAAGGGTGTAACCCTGATAACCGGAATTCCGTTAGCCGAGAAAGAACTCAAGGCATACGCTAAAACCCTGAAGGCAAAATGCGGCACTGGCGGTACCGTCAAGGACGGTGTGGTGGAGATTCAGGGCGATCACCGGGACCTCCTGCTCCCCTTGCTTCAACAGAAAGGCTGGACTGTAAAAAAGGCAGGAGGCTGAAGTTCGCCTCATAACGCAGCAGACGCGTGCGCCGTAAAGAGAACATCAACAGGATTGCCATTTATGCCGCACCCCACGCTCTATCAGTTTCCCGTTTCACCTTACTGTGAAAAAGTGCGCTGGGCGCTCGATTTCAAACACATTGATTACACGACGCGCGATCTGCTTCCGCTCTTTCATTTGCCCGTCATCTTTCGCCGTACCCGCCAGAACAAGGTGCCGGTTCTGAAAATGGACAATCGGTATATCGCGGGATCAGATGTCATTATTCAAACGCTGGAAGAACGACTGCCGTCAGCGCCCGCTTTGTATCCGGTGGACGACAGCGAATTTGAAGATGCACTGGAATGGGCCGCGTTTGCTGATCGGGAGATTGGCCCGCACCTGAGGCGCACAGCCTACTTTCATCTGATTGACAACACCCGGCTGATGTTTGAAATACTGACACGAGGTCAGGGGGCCGTCGGCCGAATGGCATTCCGCACCAGTCAGCCCATGGTTATTCGGGCGATGAAGGAAGGCATGAGGATCAACCAGCGGGGCTACGACAGCAGCCTGGTGCGTTTGAACGAGGCTCTGGATCGGCTCGATGCCAGGCTCAAAGACGCCGCGTATCTGGTGGGTGACCGGTTCACGGTTGCGGATCTGACGGCTGCTGCACTTTTGGCGCCGCTGGCACAGCCGCCGGAAGCGCCGTTTCAACCCCCCGTTGAAATGCCTGAGGCATTCACTGAATTTTGTGCCGCTTTTGAAGATCGCCCTGTCATGGATTGGGTTCGGACAATCTACCGGAAGCATCGCAAGCCGGCACAGCAAAAATCAGTGGAATAGTTTTTGCTGTGCTCGGAGTTGAGTGTTGATGCGGGTTAGCCGTTAGGATTAGCCGGCGAATCAAACAATCTTTTCGTTAAAGGAGTGGTCTGATGCATATTCTGGTTCTGGGGGCCGGTGTTGTGGGCACAACAACCGCATGGTTCCTGAAGCAGGCCGGGCATGACGTGACGGTCATAGAGCGGCAGTCCCGTGCGGCACTGGAAACCAGTTATGCCAACGGTGGGCAGGTCTCGGTATCCCACGCGGAACCCTGGGCCAATCCGTCCGCTCCGCTGAAAGTTTTGAAATGGCTGAACCAGCCAGAAGCGCCGCTTCTGTTTCACTTGCGTATGGATCCGGCGCAATGGCTCTGGGGCCTGAGTTTCCTGCGTGAGTGTACGCCTGAGCGTACCCGCTACAACATTCGCCAGATGGTGAATATTGGCACTTACAGTCGGGCAAAACTGCAGGCGCTGCGAAAGGAAACCGGCCTGCACTATGACCAGCTTGAGAAGGGCATCCTGCACTTCTATACCGATCAAAAAGAGTTTGACGGCGCGCTTGAACCCACTCGTATCATGTGTGAGCTGGGATGCCAGCGGGAAGTTATCAGCACTGAGAAGGCAATCGAACTTGAGCCTGCTCTGGCTCCCGCCCGACACCGTATTGTCGGAGCGACCTATACCGCTGAAGACGAATCTGGCGACGCCTGCAAGTTCACCCAGGAACTCGCTGCCAAAGCGGAAGCGGCAGGTGTCACTTTCCTCTATAACACCGAGGTGGTCGGCATTGAGAGGAATGCCAGTGAAATTACCGGCGTGCATACTGTCAATAACGGTGCCCATACCACGTTGAGAGCTGATAGCTATGTGCTCAGCCTGGGAAGCTATAGCCCGATCGTGGCAAAGCCGTTGGGCATTGGCTTGCGCATTTACCCGGCCAAAGGGTATTCCATTACGGTGCCCGTTAAAGATGAGGCGGCCGCATTCAAAGTCAGTCTTACTGATGACCAGTACAAGCTGGTGTATTCGCGTCTGGGAGACCGCTTGCGGGTTGCGGGCACCGCGGAGCTGACGGGGTACAGTCGTGACCTGAACATCAAGCGTTGTCAGGCGATTGTGCGTCGCAGCGCCGAGCTGATGCCGGAAGGTGGCCACTGGGATCAGGCATCATTCTGGACGGGGTTGCGACCGACAACGCCTTCCAACGTGCCCTACGTGGGGCGGACCCGCTATCGCAATCTCTTCCTCAATACCGGTCACGGTACCTTGGGCTGGACGCACTCCTGTGGCTCGGCTGCCGGCCTCACCGATATCATTTCCGGGCGCAAGCCGGAAGTTGATTTTGCTTTCACCGGACTTTAATCAATGAGCAAACCTTCGGCGAATCCGTTGTATTGTCGGCGGTCTGCCTTCCCATTGTTCATCCGCTTTTTCGGACGTTCCAAGGAGATCAAGTGACGGAAAGGTTTGATGCCCGCCTGTTGCTATTGATCACCCTGGCAATGCTGGCGTTCGCCTCCAACTCAGTGCTGGGCCGACTCGCACTGGGCTCGGAGGCAATTGATCCGGGAAGCTATACACTGATCCGGCTGGCATCCGGGGCGCTTATGCTCTGGATGATTGTCCGGTTTAATCGCCGCTCTTCATCAGGTGCTGCTGAGTCTCGCCCGCGACAGTGGTTGTCCGGTGTCATGCTGGTGGTGTATGCACTGTGTTTCTCCTTTGCTTATGTGTCGTTGCATACCGGAACCGGGGCCTTGATCCTGTTTGGCATGGTGCAGTTGACGATGGTGGGGTGGGGCGTCGCTAAAGGTGAACGGCCTTCTCCGGTACAGTGGGTCGGGTCAGCGCTGGCAATCGCCGGGCTGTGTTATCTGGTTTCCCCCGGAGTAACGGCGCCACCACTAAAGGGCGCGGTGCTGATGGCCCTGTCAGGGGTCGCCTGGGGTGTTTATTCGCTTCGGGGCAAAGGTGTTTCCAGCCCGATACAGGCGTCCGCCGAAAACTTCCTTTGGGCATTGCCTCTTGCTGTACTGGTCTGGTTGCTTACGATGTCCGGTTGGCACGCCAGTTTGAACGGTGTTTTGCTTGCGGTGGGGTCAGGCGCGCTGGCTTCGGGGTTGGGCTATGTGCTTTGGTACCGTATTCTGCCCGCTATCACTGCCACGACCGCCGCGACCGTCCAGTTGTCAGTGCCGGTTATTGCTTCGGTGCTCGGTGTGTTGCTGGTATCAGAGCCAGTGACAATGCGGCTGGTCGTGTCGTCTTTCACGATTCTGGGTGGCATTGGCCTGGTGATTGCTGCCCGGCGTGGCGCGTGAGCAGGTGGCATCGGGTCGCGGGTAAGGGGACTATTTTCTGGATGCGGTGATCTGAAAGCGGTCGCGGTTCGAAAGAACCCACCAGCCGAATTCGTATTGAAATTCAAATGGAGACAATCATGATCACGGTTCATCACCTGAATAACTCCCGCTCACAACGGATTTTGTGGATGCTGGAGGAGCTCGAAGTGCCCTATGAGATTAAACGTTATGAGCGTGATCCCAAGACGATGCAGGCGCCGGACAGCCTTCGGGAGGTCCATCCATTGGGTAAATCTCCGGTTATTACCGATGGCGACCTGACGATTGCGGAGTCCGGAGCAATTGTGGATTACCTGGCCCATACTTATGGCAAAGGCGAGTGGTTGCCGGCTCCCGGTACTCAACAGTGGATCGATCATGCGTACTGGCTGCATTACGCTGAAGGATCGCTGATGCCGCCGCTGTTGCTGAAGTTGGTGTTCGAGAAAATCAAAACGAATCCGATGCCGTTTCTTATTAAACCCGTCGCCAAGGGTATTGCAGACAAAACGATGAGCTCGTTTATCAGTCCCCGAATCAAGACCCACATGGATTTCGTTGAAGCCCACCTTGCCAAAAACGAGTGGTTTCTGGGCGATAAAATGAGCGCGGCGGATATTCAGATGAGTTTTCCGCTGGAGGCATCACTGGCCCGTGGCATTGTAGGTCGCAACCGGCCGGCGATCCGCAACTATGTTAAACGTTTCCAGGCGCTGCCGGCTTACCAGCGCGGGCTGGAAAAAGGAGGGGAATATGCATTCGCCTGAGACTCGAACCCCTGGTCGGTGGCCAAAACGGTGCGCCCGTGGTGCTGGTATTACCGCGATGGCTGCCATGTTGGGTGCTTGTGCCGCTTTGTCTCCCAGCGTCAATGATGAGCAAAAGCAGGCACTGAAGAATGAACTGCAGGGGCGGTTTGGTACCTACCAGAATTGTATGGTTGCAGCAGCAGATCCCTATGTTCATATCGAGTCTGCGCCGCCATCAGATATAGCCGAAGCCGCACAGGCAAGCTGTGACGGTCCATTCAAGGCGTATCAGGGGGCAGTGGTTGATTACTTTACGGGTGTGGTGTCGGGGTCTGCCCGCGACGAAGCTCGAAGTCGTGGCATGCAGCACGCTGAGGATGCGGGCCAGCAAACACGGCGACAGATCATAAGACGGGTTTTGGATCAGCGCAGTTGATCAAATAAGAAGGGGCGACTATGTCGCCCCTTCTTATTTACAATGTTAGCTGCCTACGCCCCACAGCGATGACAGGTTGCCAATGATGTCGGCTCCCAGCCCCTGTTCTTTCAGGAAGCCGAGTACAATCGGGGCAAACTGCTCAATGGCGCCGCTTTGCAGACCCAGGGCGCTGAAAGCCTTTTCTACTCCATCCATTGATGAAATATTGGACAGCGCTGAACTCAGCAGGCTGCCGCTGCCTCCGGATCCTCCGCCGAGAAGACCGCTCAGTCCGGAAACGCTGTCAGTCACCTGGCTGAACGAGTTCCCGTCGAGCTGGTTTTGTGCAAGTTGCAACAGGGCTCCAGTGCCGCCTGCAGCCTGGGTTTTAGTGACGCCCAGCTGTTCCTGCAGCGTGCCGACCAATTGCTGGGCCTCGCCAGAGACTTTGACAGACTGTTGCGGCAGGTCCAGTGCACCTGTGTTCAGTTTGGTGCCTAGATCCAGAGCGTTGGCTGTCGGTGCGAGCAGGTAAAGGCTGGAGACGATAAGAAAACGTTTGAGGATGGTACTCATGAAAACTCCGACGTTTGATCTGAGATGGGCGGGTACGTCTTGATAAATTTATATACTCAATATGCGGTTAAGGAGAGCAAATTTAAAGTACTTGTGCGGTTAAAGTTTTGAAAGGGATCAGTGAGGGGCGTGAGCCCCGGCCAGATTGGCCGGGGCATGACGGTCAGTGGAGTTGATCGCGGATCAGTTTCTTGTTGATCTTGCCCACACTGGTTTTGGGAATGTCATCAACAAAGTCGATCTGCTGCGGAATGGCCCATTTGTTAATGTCACCGCTATCGACAAACTGTTGCAAGTGCGCCTGGATATCCTCAACAGTCGCGGTTTCACCCTGATTCAGCATCACCAATGCGTGTGGGCGTTCACCCCACTTTTCATCGGGGACGCCGACCACGGCTGTACCGGCAACTGACGGGTGCTGGCTGATCAGGTTCTCGAGATCGAGAGACGACAGCCACTCGCCACCGGTCTTGATCACGTCTTTTATGCGATCGCGAATAATCAGCGTGCCATCAGGATCAATGGTGGCCACGTCGCCGGTATGCAACCAACCGCCTTTCCAGAGTTCTTCACCTTTTTCCGGCTCTTTGAGGTAGCCCTGGGTCAGCCAGGGAGCCCGGGTAACCACTTCACCCTTTGTTTCTCCATCATGGGGAAGGGGCTTGCCCTCAGGATCGATAATCTGCAACTCCACCATTGGACCGGCGATACCGGTTTTGATGCGTTTGCTGATCTGGTCTTCCAGAGGCAGCTTGCCGTCTTCTTCGGTGAGGAAAGTTGAACACAGCAGTGGCGCTGTTTCGGACATGCCATAACCGGTATACATGCGAATGCCCAGCTTCGCGCCGGCGCGGCACAGACCTTCGGTGAGCGCGCTGCCACCGATGAGCACATGCCAGTTGCTGAGATCCGCAGTCTTGATTGCATCTGTGGCAAGCATCATCTGCATGATGGTGGGGACACAGTGCGAGAAGGTGACGTTGTGCTCCTTCAGCAACTTGACCAGCAGCTCAGGCTCGTAACGGCCCGGGTAGATCTGCTTGATGCCCAGCATGGTGGCGGCGTATGGCACACCCCAGGCATGCACGTGGAACATCGGCGTGATCGGCATATAAACGCTGGATGAACGCAGCATTGGCATCTGGTCGCTGAATCCGAGCGTGCCTGCTTGTGCCATCGTATGGAGCACCAACTGCCGGTGGCTGAAGAAAACCCCTTTCGGGTTGCCGGTGGTGCCGGTGGTGTAGAAGGTTGTGGCGATGCTGTTCTCGTCAAAGTCCGGAAAGTCGAAGTGATCGCCGGCCTTGCTGATCAGTGCTTCATATTCGCCTTTGGACTTCAGGCTGGTGTCGGCCGCCTTGTCGTTGTCGGTGAGCTGTATATACCCTTTGACGGTTTGCAGGTCGTTGCTGACCTGCTCAAGCAGCGGTACGAAGTCATCATGCACCAGCACCAGGTCGTCCTCGGCGTGGTTCATGGTGTAAACCACCTGCTCAGGCGACAGGCGCACGTTCACCGTGTGCAGCACAGCACCGATCATCGGAATCGCGAAAAAGCATTCAAGATAGCGTGGCGTATCCCAATCCAGTACCGCGACTGTGTCACCCGGCTTTACACCGGCGTCGGTCAGGACGTTGGCCAGGCGGTGAATGCGGTCAACCAGATCGCTGTAGCTGTACTCGCTGCGATCGGCATAGACGATTTTTTCATTGGGCGCGTAACGTGGACCGGAAAGCAGGATCTGCTTGATCAGAAGAGGGTAATTGTAAGCCCCTTTCGCCGGTGGAATTATTTTTGTATTGGCCATTTTGAAACAACCCTCTGTTATTGCGAACGTGAGTTTTATTTTGGCTTGAATGCGTAATCTGACACAGTTTTCTGAAAAGGCAAAGGGTGTATTTTGCATTGAAATTCAATGCGGAGCGTCTCGGTTTGCGGCAGAAAGGCAGAGGGCGGAGTGTTTTGGCGGGGGTAAGGTGCAGAGGGTGTTCTGCAGGTGATCGGTTTAGCAAAGTCGCCGTGCCCCGGGGAGGGAGCACGGCGAAAGTCGTTATGTTTTAACGTTGTCGCAATCAGGTTATTCGTAGGTGCACAGGTATGCGGTGTCGATATCAGACTTCGCCTTGAAACTGGCCTGACCGGCGATCTCAAAGCTCTCACCTGCAGCGTAAGTCATCCAGGTGTCCATGCCCGGAAGCAGTACAGTCAATGCGCCACTGACGACGGTCATTGTTTCTTTCTTGGTAGTGCCGAACTCGTATTCGCCCGGGCTGATGACGCCAACGGTGGCCGGCAGAGTCGCTGTCTGGAAGGAGATGGACTTGGCATTACCTTCGAAATACTCGTTTACTTTCAACATAGTCATGTCTCCTGAATTTTGGATGGCCTACTATACGTGAAAATGATCAAATCCGGATGAAATTTATGCCTGTAAACAGCACCCCCGATCCTGCTGATAAAGCGCGTTATGAAAGGGCACTGGCCCGAATCGACGGCACTGCCCGATTGCTGGATAGCCAGTTCCGGATACCCTTTACCAAGATTCGCTTTGGCATTGATCCACTGATCGGCCTGCTGCCGGGTATTGGCGATGCGGCAGGCTTGTTGTTGTCGCTTTACCTGATGGTTGAAGCTGTAAAAGTGGGTGCCGGGCCACGCCAGGTCATACGAATGGCTGGCAATGTGCTGATTGAATTTGTAGTGGGACTGATTCCGCTGGTGGGCGACGCTTTCGACGTAATGTGGAAAGCGAACAACCGCAACGCTGCGATGTTGCATGAGCACATCGAGAGAAAGCTGAACCCGCAGAAACAGCGTCGCCCCTGGTTACTCTATTCGCTGATCGGGGTGTTCGGTGCGCTTTTGCTGACATTGCTCGTCATGATCTGGCGGGCGCTTTTTTTCAGTGGCTCAGCCGTTTGAGCTACTGATCCCAGGCTTGCCCTTTGGTGTTCTCGGCCTGTTGCACCCGCAGATGCATGGCGGCCTTGGCGAGCATGTTGGCACTGATCGGCGCTGTCAGGAACAGGAACACCATGATCAGCCCTTCATTGAGAGCCAGCGCGCCTGTTGTTGCCATGAAGTAGATCATGGAACTCAGGGTGATGCTGCCTACCCCCACCGTGGTGGCTTTGGTTGGTGCGTGCAGCCGGGAGTAAAAGTCCTGCAGTCGCGCCAGCCCGATAGCGCCGGCGAGTGTAAACGCGCCGCCGGATACCATCAATACCGCAATTACGGTTTCCAGTATTGGATTCATTTGCTGTTCTCCATTTAAGTTCCGGTGTGGCCGGGCTATTCAATAACACTGCCGCGCTTGAGGTATTTCGCCAGCGCCACGGTGCCAATAAATCCCATGACGGCGATCAACAGTGCGGATTCGATATACAGCCGCGAATTGATGGATATCCCCAGCAACAGAATGAGGGCGATGGCGTTGATAGACAGACTGTCCAGTGCCAGGATTCTATCCGGCGCATCCGGCCCCTTGACCAGCCGGTAGACATTCAGGGCCACGGCCAGCGACACCATGACAATTGTGATCTTCAGGGCTATGGCGATCATGAGAAAATCTCCCTCAGTGGCCGTTCGTACCGGCGCTTGATGGTTTCAATCAGCTTGGCTTCGTCGTCCAGATCCAGCACATGAATCAGCAGCAGGGTGTTGTCGTCACTGATGTCCGCGCTGACGGTGCCCGGCGTCAGTGAAATCGTGCTCGCCAGGGTGGAGATCGCCAACGGATGCTCAAGCTCCAGCGGGAACGAGACGAACGCCGTTTTGGGCTGGCGGCCGGGAATCATGACGATCAGCGCCACTTCAGCGCTGGCAACAATAATGTCGAACACAACCCGCACCACATAAAAACTGAAGCGCAAGGGATGTTTGATGCCTGGCCGGTCTGGCCAGAAATTACGTGTGGCGAGCGGCAGCAGCCAGGCCAGCAATAACCCCATCACCACGCTGCCACCCGTTACGCCGTCATTCAGTGCCTGCCAGACCAGAAAAAGTGCCAGGCTCAGAATGGGCATCGGCAAACCGAAGCGTCCTTTTATCATTGCTCGCTCCCCCCATTGACCTGCGGCGTATCCAGAATCTCAATATACGCTGACGGTGTGTGCAGCTGTTGTGCTGTCGCATCCGTATAGCGGCTGATGGGGCCAGCCATGGCGACAATCACAATACTGGTGGCGATCAAGGCACCAGCGGATACCGTCACGGGCAATGTCAGTCTGCCCGGATCCTTGACGTGACCTTCGACATTGCGCCAGAAAACAATACTGCCCGCACGGCTGTAGGCGATCAGCGTCAGGAAGCTGCCTACCATAATGACGCCCCACAACCATGCCATGGTCCAGCCGGGTGTGACCGCCTGCAGGATCAGTACCTTGGCAAAGAAACCGCTTAGCGGCGGTAGCCCGGCGCAAGCGATAGCACCGAACAGAAAGAACACACTCAGCAGGGTTCGGCTACGCATGCGGGGCGCGGTGACAATTCGGTCCTCCACAGAACCGCGCTGGCGTGCCACCAGATCTGCGACCAGGAACATGCCGCCGACCACCCAGGTGGTGTTAATCAGATAAAACAGTGCCGCCGAGGTGCCGGCAACAGATGTCAGACTGAGCGCTGCCAACAGCGTGCCGACCGAAATAATGACTTGCCAGGCGGTCAGGCGGCGAAGGCTTTGGGCGCTGAGCGCACCGATTACACCAAACGCCAGGGTTAGCAGTGACAAGGGGAACAGCCAGTCCATTCCCAGGTGTGCAAGCGCCCCGGCATCATCGCCGAATACCAGGCTATATACCCTGAGAATGGCGTAGATGCCCACTTTGGTCATTACCGAAAACAGTGCCGCGACTGGTGCGGTTGCCGTGGAATAGGCTTGTGGCAGCCAGAAGCAAAGTGGGAGAACGGCGGCTTTAAGCGCGAACACAATCAGCAGCAGCATTCCCGCGGCCTGAACCACGACCTGATCGGAACCACTGACCTGTGGCACCTTGACCGCCAGGTCCGCCAGATTGAGGGTGCCCAGCACGCTGTAGAGCATGCCTGCGCTGATCAGGAACAGTGACGAACCGATCAGGTTGAGCACGACATAGTGCAGTCCCGGTATGGTGCGAATAGTGCCACCACCATGCATCAACAGGCCGTATGAGGCGATCAGCAGCACTTCAAAGGCGACAAACAGATTGAACAGGTCACCGGTCAGGAAGGCAATGTTCAGCCCCATCAGCTGGAACAGGAAAAGGGCGTGGAAATGGCGCCCCACTGCATCTGTTCCACGAGTGGAGTAGATGTGGCAGAACAGTGCCAGCACCGAGGTCACAACCAGCATCAGCGCCGCAAGTCGGTCAAGCACCAGCACAATGCCAAAAGGGGGCGCCCAGTTGCCGAAAGCGTATGCACGGTAAGCGCCGTCGTCTGCCAGCATGAGCAAAGCGATCGAAACCACGAGCAACAGGGTGGTTGTTGCCAGGCCAAGCGTGCGGCGCAAGCCCAGAGGTGCGTAGCCCATAAAGATCTGGAGAAGGCCACCCAACAGCGGTAGAACAATGGGTGCGGTCAACCAGTGATTCATCGGGCATCCTCCGCGTGTTCTTCAGTATCCACAGGCGGCGTCGCTTCGATCTTGCCGTTGACGTGGTCATCCTCCGTGTCGGCTTGACTGCGAAGTGCCAGCACCACGACAAAGGCCGTCATGGCGAAGCCGATCACGATCGCGGTCAGTACCAGCGCCTGTGGCAGCGGATCGGTGTAGGTTTCAGTGCTGCCAATAATGGGTTGGGCACCCGTTGCCAGACGCCCGGAGGCAAACAGGAACAGGTTGACCCCGTATGACAGCAAAGTGAGTCCAACGACGACCGGAAAGGTACGTGCCCGCAGGACGAGAAAGACACCGGAGGCCGTGAGCGAGCCGATGATCAGGGCGAAAAGAATCTCCATATCAATAGGCTCCCGGTTTGACTTCGGACTGATTGGTCAGTCGGCCAAGGCTGGCCAGAATCATCAAAGTGGCGCCGACGACGGTGAGATAAACCCCGATATCAAACGCCATGGCGGAGGCCAGCTCAAAATCGCCCACCACCGGCCAGTGGATGTGACTGAAGGTTGATGTCAGGAATGGATAGCCGAAAGCGAAGCTCGCCAGGCCAGTTGCCGTAGCGATAAACAGGCCAAGCGCCACCGGCGTCTGTAGATTGAACGGCATCCGCTGATGGCTCCAGGTCATGCCGCTGGCAATGTACTGGAGAATGATGGCAACCGCTGTGATCAGTCCGGCTATAAAACCACCGCCCGGCATATTGTGACCGCGCAGGAATATAAAGGCTGAGACCATCAGCGCCAGCGGTAATAGCGGGCGTGAAATCTGCTTCAATATGGTCGGGTGGGCATCCGTCGACCAGGGATGTCCCTGACCATCTGTCGGTGGTGCAGTGAGCTTGGTTTCCCGCAGCATCGCGTAGATGCCGAGTGCCGCAATGGCCAGCACCGTAATTTCACCCAGGGTATCGAAGCCCCGGAAGTCCACCAGAATCACGTTCACGACATTGCTGCCACCGCCGCCTTCAACACTGTTCTCGAGGAAGTACCGTGAGATGGAATCCAATGGTCGGGTGAGCATCGCCAACGTGATCAGGAACATGCCGCTGCCGGCAACCAGCGCAATAATGGCATCGCGCCAGCGGCGGAACAGGCTTGCCTCGCGCGGTGTCCAGGATGGCAGGTAATACAACGCCAGCATCAACAGCACGATAGTCACGACTTCAACGGACAGTTGCGTCATCGCCAGATCCGGTGCAGAGAAACGGGCGAAGGTCAGTGCCACCATCAGCCCCACAACACTGAGCAGAATCAGCGCGTACAAACGTTCCCGGTGCATGGCAGCAGCGCCGAGTGCGCAGCCGGTCAGGATCAGTGAGCCGACAGTTGTGGGCAGGTCAATCGGGCTGATGCCCAAACTGCCAACATTGAACCCCAGCGACGTGATGGGAACGATCGTCACAGCAAGCGTGGCCAGCAACAGCAACAATACGTAGCGCTGCAATGAGCCATTCTCGAGCACTTCGATAAACCGGCGGGCCCACTCAACCACCCGTGACACTGCCGCCTCGAACACTGCTTTCTCGTCGATTTCGCGGAAGCGGGCGTGGAAGTCGAAGAACCGCTGGCGCTGGGTGTACATCAGCAAGCCAAGGAAGAACGCAAGAAAACTCATGAGCAGCGGCAGGTTAAAGCCGTGCACGATTGTCAGATGGTACTCGGGTACCGGACCCGCCAGAGTTGCCTCCGCCGCAGCATAGAGCAGTGGACCAATCGCAAAGGTTGGGAAAACCCCCACCATTACGCAGGCAAATACCAGTATCTCGACCGGAATTTTCATGTAACGGGGTGGTTCATGGGGGGGGTAAATCGGCAGATCTACCGGTTTGCCATTGAAAAAGACGTCGTGAATAAAGCGCGCGGAATACGCGACCGCGAAGACCCCGGCGAGTGTTGCAACGACCGGTGGCAGATAGGCCCATATGCCCGGCAGGTTGAGATTCAGCGATTCGGCAAAAAACATTTCCTTGCTCAGGAACCCGTTCAGCAAGGGCACGCCGGCCATTGAGGCTGCGGCCACCATGGCCAGCGTTGCGGTATGGGGCATGAACTGCCAGAGGCCATTAATCCGCCGCATATCACGGGTGCCGGTTTCATGATCGATGATCCCTGCGGCCATGAACAATGACGCCTTGAAGGTGGCGTGGTTAATAACATGGAAAACCGCTGCAATGGCTGCCAGTTTGGTGCCCATACCGAACAGCAAGGTGATCAGGCCCAGATGACTGACCGTCGAATGGGCCAGCAACCCCTTGAGGTCGTGCTTGAAAAGGGCGGTGTATGCGCCGATCAGCAGCGTTGCCATGCCGGTAAAGCTGACCATGTAGAACCACAGTTCCGTGCCCGCCAAAGCCGGGTAGAGCCGCGCCATCAGGAAGATGCCGGCCTTTACCATGGTTGCCGAATGTAGATAGGCGGAAACCGGCGTTGGTGCCTGCATGGCGTGAGGTAGCCAGAAATGGAACGGGAACTGGGCAGATTTTGTGAAGGCCCCCAGCAACACCAGCGTCAGGGCCACGGGGTAGAGCGAGCTGGCCTTGATGGTATCGGCTGCTGCCAGCACATCATCCAGCTCGTAGCTGCCCACGATCTGACCCAGCAGCAATACACCGGCCAGCAGCGCGAGTCCCCCGCCACCGGTCACGGCGAGCGCCATACGGGCACCGCGACGGGCATCCTGTTTGTAGTTCCAGAAGCTGATCAGCAGGAATGACACCACGCTGGTCAGCTCCCAGAAAATCAGCATCAGCAACAGGTTGCTTGATAGCACAATCCCCAGCATGGATCCCATAAAGAGCAGCAGCAGGGAGTAAAACTTGCCGACATTTTCGTGTTTTTTCAGGTAGTAGCGGGCGTAGAGGATTATCAGCACGCCAATAACCAGGATCAACAACGCGAACAGCAGCGACAGGCCGTCCAGGCGGAAGCTCAGCGATAACCCGATTGCTGGCAGCCACTCATGTGTCTGGACCAGTACGCCGCCCGCAGCAAGCGTCGACCAGTGAGGATAGAGCGCGGCAAGTGCCACGATTGGCGGAAGCGACGATGCTATCGCGATTGCTGTCCTGCCCGCCTGGGCAAACAACGGAGCTACAATTGCGCCTAAAAAAGGCAATAGAACGACCAGCGCAAGGGTCATTTCAACCTCGTTATTTTAGATTTTTCGGGTGTTCAGCATTGAACACAATGGGGCAGCCTGAGTTTAGCTTCCAGGCGTCGACCGTGCACAGGTTTGGCACAGCATCAGAATCAACGGATTCCGGGAGGATCCTGAAAGTAGGGAAGACGGCCCGGTTGCACTGGAAAAAAGGCACCGGGATCGCGATCGGGGCTGGCAAAAGCACAGGGCCTGGCGATCATGATTGCTCCGTTAAATGGAAAGAAAAGAAGATGATACTTGGCGGACTACTCAGGTCAAGCGATTCAACTCACAAAGCGGCGGTTCGAGCTGGTGTGTCCAATTGAGCTTCGAGAGTTTATTAATACCGTGTTAAGCAAGTTTCACTAGCCAAATCCGGCTGTAGCGCCTTAAATGAAAGTTATCGGAGGCCGCGAAAGATCCACCAGGGAAAAAGGATCGTAGACTCTCGTGGCATCCGGGAAGGCGCGAAAAGCATTTCAGGCTTCGCACTGCATTTTGCGAGTCTGGCATTTTTCGCGCTGTCACCGACCGGCGACCAGTTAAACACTTACGGCGCCGCATTGGTCAATATCGGATCGAAAAAAGGCTTAAAGGAGATACCTTATGAAGATCAGAAACATGGCCCTGACATCAATTCTTTCAGCAACTCTTTTGGCACCTGCAGCATTTGCAGCTGACAACATGAGTGCAAGTGGTGAAAGTAAAGCAGATCGTGCTACGCCCAAGGAATCTGCGATGGGTACAGAGCACAAAAACATGCATGGCGTGACGTTCGAGAAGCTCGACACCAACAAAGACGGGCAGATCAGCGAAGACGAGCTTGGTATCTACGGTGACACCGCTGCAGGCAATGCTGAATCCGAAGCTGAGCGGAACCGGATGATGATGGACAGAGATACTGACGGTGACGGCGCCATCAGCCGGGAAGAGTTTGAAAAAGGCAAAATGCAGTAGTCTTGCATTCGAGACGTTCGGCATTTTAATGCCGACAATACCTACGCCTTCGGCATCTTGCCGAGGGCGTAGTTCCTTCCGGAAACCCTCTATCTAGCCTGTCGAGTTTATTTTTCGGTGCTTGAAACAAGGCACATCAGAATGATCGTCTGTCATCATAGGCCTTTTCCGGCTGACCGGAATTTCGGGCAATAGCCGTACGCTGGTTTGTGCGGGCGATGATCTTTTTCTGCAGGCGTGTTTCCCAGTTCAGCGCGGTTTTGTCATCAGCAGTCCAGGCACGGTTAAACAGCAATTTGGCGGCGGCTACAGCGTCCGGCGATTGCTGAGCCAGCGTCTCTGCAAATGCGTAAGCTTCGGCAACAGGATCATCACAGACCCGGCTTACCAGCCCCATCTCTTTTGCTTCGGTGCCTGTAAACCGGCGAGCTGTCATGGTCAGCTCTTTTGCCAGATCAATACTGATCAGCTCAGGCAATGTCACCGTCAGGCTCATATCCGGAATAAGTCCCCACTTGGCCTCCATGATCGAAAACTCACAATTCGCCGTGGTGAACCGGAAATCTGCGCCCAGTGCAATCTGGAAACCACCACCAAAGCAATAGCCGTGGGTGGCGACAATCACCGGCGCCGGCACGTCGCGCCACAGATAGCCAACGTCCTGAGCCAGGTTGCTGATCCGGCGGCCAGGCTTGGCCAGTAGTTTGAGAAAGTTCAACGGGTTCTTGCTGACGGTTTTAACATCCAGGCCTGAGCAGAATGCATCGCCGTTGCCTTTCAGTACGATCGCTCTTACCTGGCGCTCCTTCTTCAGTTTACGAGCGGTTGCGGTAATGGCTTCGAACATGGGCATATCCAGCCCGTTGTACTTGTCGGGGCGGTTCAGGGTGACCGTTGCAATGCCGTTGTCGATATCCAGTATTACCCGATCTGAATCTTGCTTGCTCATGTCCTGATCCTTAGCCAATAGTCGTAGGTTGGCTATGCTAACATGCCCCCAAGGCGCTTCTGAAGATTTCCCAATACAGTCTCATATGGATTCAGGCGCCTTTTTCAGACGTCACCCAACTGATGAGAATCGCACAGAGAATAAATATGACGACACCCTATCCCAATCTGCTCAAACCGCTGGATCTAGGTTTCACCGAACTTAAAAACCGCGTGCTGATGGGCTCTATGCACACAGGTCTTGAAGACAGGTTCTGGAATATCCACAAGCTGTCTCGTTATTTTGCTGAACGCGCCGAAGGCGGTGTCGGGCTGATGGTGACCGGCGGCTTTTCACCGAACTTTGTCGGTCAGCTATCGCCGCTGGCGTCGACCATGAACAACCGGGCGACGGCGTTTCTGCACAGACAGGTAACGGGTGCGGTGCATGAGGCAGGTGGCAAGATCTGCATGCAGCTGCTCCATGCCGGGCGCTATGGCTATCAGCCTTTCATTGTTTCGGCGTCTGCTACCAAGGCGCCGATCAGCCCGTTCAAAGCACGTGCGCTATCGACTAAAGGTGTCGACAAGCAGATTGACGACTTCGTCAGCGCAGCGAAATTGGCGAAATTTGCCGGTTATGACGGTGTCGAGGTGATGGGGTCGGAAGGTTATTTTATTAACCAGTTCCTGTGTGAGCGAACCAACAAGCGAACCGACAAGTGGGGCGGTCCGTTTGAAAACCGGATGCAGCTGCCCATTGAGATTGTCAGCCGCATGCGCGAAGCGGTCGGGCCGGAGTTCATCATTATCTACCGCCTGTCGATGCTGGATCTGGTCGAAGGGGGCCAGACCTGGGATCAGGTGGTGATGCTGGGCAAGGCAATCGAAAAAGCCGGCGCCACGATCATCAATACCGGTATTGGCTGGCATGAGGCACGGGTCCCGACGATTGTGACATCGGTTCCGCGCGGTGGTTTTGCGGATGTCACTGCCAAGTTTTACGGTGAAGTGGATATTCCGGTCTGCACGACCAACCGCATCAATACTCCGGAGAAGGGCGAAGACATTCTGGCCGCCGGCAAGGCGGATATGGTGTCGATGGCGCGACCGTTGCTGGCGGACTCCGAGTTCGTCCGCAAGGCGGAACAGAACCGCTCCGACGAAATCAACACCTGTATCGCCTGCAATCAGGCCTGTCTTGATCACGTGTTCAAGGCGAAGCGGGCATCCTGTCTGGTCAATCCACGTGCCTGCCACGAAACGGAGCTGTTGCTGACAGTTGCTCCGGTACAGAAGCGTGTGGCGGTGGTGGGCGCCGGTCCTGCGGGCCTGGCGGCAGCCACTACAGCAGCGAAGCGTGGCCACCACGTCAGTTTGTTTGAGGCTGATGGCGATATTGGCGGGCAGTTCAACTATGCCAAGCGGATACCGGGAAAAGAAGAGTTTTACGAAACCCTGCGCTATTACCGTCGCCAGATCGAGATACTGGACATCGATTTGCGCCTGAATACCCGTGTAGATATCGACACACTGAGCATTGAAGGTTTCGATGAGGTGGTGATCGCGACGGGTGTTAAGCCGCGCACGCCACAAATTGACGGAATCGACCATCCGAAGGTGTTGGGCTACCTGGACGTGCTGCGCAATAACGTGGAAGTCGGCCAATCGGTTGCTGTGATCGGTGCTGGCGGTATTGGCTTCGACGTCAGTGAGTTTCTTACTCATGATGCAGGTCGTCACCCGGAAGGTGAGCAGATCAGTGTCGAGCATTGGCAGCAGGAATGGGGTGTGAACTCTGAATTTGAAGGCCCGGGTGGTCTGGCAGAGCGTCTGCCCATGTCATCGCCGCGCAAGATTTATCTGATGCAGCGCAAAACCAGCAAGGTCGGTGGCGGGCTGGGTAAAACCTCCGGCTGGGTGCATCGCAACAGCCTGAAACACCGGGATGTCGAAATGTTCGGTGGCTGCAGTTACGACCGGATTGATGACGAAGGATTGCACATCACGGTCACCAGCAAAGATGGCGAATCAAAGGAGAAACGGGTCTTGGCTGTCGATCATGTGGTGTTGTGCGCAGGGCAGGAGTCGTTCCGTGAATTGCATGACCAATTGGCGCAGGCCGGCATTCAATCCCACTTGATTGGTGGTGCCGATCTGGCTGAAGAGCTTGACGCCAAACGCGCCATTCGTCAGGGCACGGAAGTCGCGGCGGCTCTTTGATCGCCGCTTTCAATACCATGCTGGCGTGCATCTGAATTCAGATGCACGCCAGCCCCTCCGTTAACGGTGTTGTTCAGCCTATAGCCGCCACGGCGAGGTTGATGCCATAACCGCCCACCACCAGAAAAACAAACAGGATCGCGCCGAGTAGTAGCGGGCGGATACCCGCCTGTCTGATCGCCCCGATGTGAGTTCTCAGTCCCAGTGCCGCCATTGCCATGGTCAACAGCAGAGTGTCGAAGGTGTTCAGCATGGCCACGGTCGCCTCGGGCACAATGTTGAGAGAATGAATGCCGCTGGCGACCACAAACAGAACAGCAAACCAGGGGATTGTGATTCGCGCTGCGGTATTGGTTTTTCTGCCGTTTCCATCGGTTTTCTTGCCTTTTGCAAGGAACAGGCTGAGGCCGACCAGGAAGGGAGCGAGCATCATGACTCTCAGCATCTTCTCGATAATGGCAGTATTGGCTGCGGTATCGCTCACCGCGCTGCCTGCTGCCACCACCTGTGCCACTTCGTGCACCGTTGAGCCGACAAAAATGCCGTAGGCGTGATCAGACAGGCCCAGCAGGGGATAGAGCAGCGGGTAAAGAAACATGCTCAGCGTGCCAAATACAACGACAGTTGCGACCGCAACAGAGACTTTATGAGCCTGTGCCCGGACCACCGGTTCGGCCGCCATGATAGCGGCGGCGCCGCAGATTGAGCTGCCGGTGCCGATCAGCAGCGCAGTTTCACGGTCCATCTTCAGAAGCTTCAGGCCGACAAGCAGAGCCAGACCAAAGGTAAGGCTCAGTGTGGCCATGTCAGTTATAAAGCCGGTCATGCCGACGCCGGCGATTTGCTGGAAGGTGATGCGAAAGCCGTAAAGCACCACGCCGAGGCGAAGCAGGCTGTTTTTGGAAAAATCGACGCCGGCTGCCGCCTTGTCCGCTATTCTGGGGAAAAAGGTATTGCCGGCAATCATGCCAATCACAACCGCGATCGTCAGTGCGCTCAGGCCAAGCTGTGACGCCCAGTGTGAGTCTGCGAATGCCAGGCTGCAAAGGGCGATGACCGTCACCAGGCCAATGCCGCCCCAGTAATCGGCGTGTCGTAGCAGCGGAACAGGGTTGTGGGCTGAGGCTGCAATTTTCGCAAACATGATAGAAGTCCTCTTATACACGCTGTAAAGCCAGGATCGGGTTGATCAGCGTTGAGTCATCATTTTAAGATTCTGTTATTCGCTAATCGAATATCCTTTTATCATTTTGGAATAACTCAGGGTTATAGCTATGAACCTGCACCTGCTCAGGATTTTCTACACGGTCGCGGTGGAACGGAGTTTTTCGCGGGCGGCTGACGTGCTGTGTATCAGCCAGCCTGCTGTGTCAAAAGGGGTGCGGGAGCTCGAACATCAGTTGGACATCGGCCTCATAGAACGGGCCCAGGGAGCCGGTCGACGTCAACAGGGGGTGCAGTTGACCACCAATGGTGCGGTTCTTTTTGAACACGCCAGAGGGCTGTTTGCGCTGGAAAAGGCCGCTGTTGATGATCTCCATGCGCGGCTGGGGCTCAAGCGTGGCGCGTTGGTCGTGGGAGCAAGCAGTACGATTGCCGGCTACTGGCTGGCGCCGGTGCTGGGCCGCTTCGCTGAATCAAATCCCGATATCGATTTGCAGGTGAAAGTGGGCAATACCGAATCCGTTCGCCAGGCGCTGATTGACTGTCAGGTTGATGTGGCACTGGTCGAAGGGGAAGTGAGTGATTCACGCATGCGCTGTCGGCCCTGGCTTGATGATCCCCTGACTGTAATAGCGCCCCCGTCTTTGGGGCTCGAAGATATCAGTATCGAAACGCTGACAAGTCAGTGCTGGATAGAGCGGGAACCGGGTTCAGGCACCCGGGACGTTGTGCGGGGTTTGCTGAGCGATTGCGGTGTGGTGCCGGATCGCCGAATCGAGATCGGTAGCAACGAAGCGATCGCCCGGGCAGTGGCCAGTGGCTTGGGACTCGCGATGCTCCCCCGCGCGGTTGTGAGTGATCTGATTACGCTGGAACGGGTCGTTGAAGTGCGTCTGCCAGGGACGTCGAAGATCAGCCGGCCGCTGTATGAGCTGGAATACACCAGCCGACCCTTGTCGCCTGCGGCTCAGGCGTTCACTTCACTGCTCAGGGAATCAGCGACCAAAGCGTGAGCGGTAGACGTTGGGTGGCAGTCCGGTGACGCGTTTGAACAGACGGGTAAACGAGCTGACATCGTCATAACCCACCTTATGGGTGACCTGCTCGACCGGGCAGGGCGTGGTCTCCAACAAGTGACGCGCAGCCTCTATGCGCAGTAGTTGCAGATAGCGGTGCGGAGTATCGCCGGTGGCGGCTTTGAATCGCCTTAGGAGAGACCGGCTACTGAGGCCGCTTTGCTGCACCAGATCATCCGTCGTCACAGGATAGGCGTAGTGGGTATCCAGCCAGTCCTGCAGTGCCAGGATCGTATCATCCTGATGATAGCGTTTGGTCTGCATGGCGGAGTAGGGGGCCTGGCTACGACGACCGGCATCGACGACAAACGCTTTGGCCAGTTCTCTTGCGACCTGAGCGCCTGCGAATCGTTCGATCAACAAAATCCCCAGATCCCACCAGGCGGTGCCGCCTCCGGCGCATGCAATTGAGCCGTCTACGGTGACCAGTTGCTCGGGGTGGCAGTCAACAGCCGGAAAACGTTGTCGGAACAGGTCACTGAAACCCCAGTGGGTGGTTGCCTTTTTACCGTCGAGCAGCCCGGCTTCGCCTAGCAGAAAGGCACCGGTGCAGTTGCTGGCGATTGTCGAGCCGGCGATGGCTTGCTGATTCAGCCAGCCGAGAATCGGGCCGGCCTCGGCCAGGGTTTTCTCTATCGGGCCGCCAATGGTTGGGACGAGCACAAGGTCGCCCGGCGGATGGTCCGCAAGGCTGCCGTGGGCAATCAGCGATATACCGTTCAGGCAGCGGCAGGGCGCACCGTCCAGTGTTAGCAGCTCCACACTGAAACGTTGGTGGGGTTCGGAGCCCTGAATCCGCGCCCAGGTCACACCGGCCAACTGGAAAAGATCCATCATGCCGGTAATGGTGCTGGCAAGCGCGCCGGGAAAACCTACAATGGTGACGCGTTGCATGGCATCGATATCGGGCAGATTGGCGAATTTAACCAATATTGTGTCAGATGTGACGGTTTTCACCAAACCCCTGTTGTGCGATTCTTGGGAGATAAACGGCTTCCTGGTGAAGCGAAACTGCCCCAATTGCAACGCCAGCGCCGATGCTGTGTCTGTCCGAGTGCCAGACCGATGGCGTATTACGCTCAAGTGACGACCACATTACTCTCAAGATTCCGTATAAGGCCAACTCCCGATGACCGATACCCTGATTGATCGCCGCGACCTCGAATTTCTGCTTTACGACGTGCTGGATACTGGCTCGCTATGCGACCGCGAGCGCTATAACGAGCACAGCCGTGAAACCTTTGATGCCGTGATCGAGACAGCAGACAAGATCGCACGGGACAAGTTTGCGCCCCATAACAGTGAAGCGGACAAGAACGAACCCCAGTTTGTGAACGGTCAGGTCGAAATGATTCCCCAGGTGAAAGAGGCCTTTGATGCCTATGCCGAGGCGGGTTTTCTGACGGGCCGGTATGACTATGATCTGGGTGGCATGCAGTTGCCTGAAACGGTTATGGCAGCTTGCAACGGCTTTTTTACGGCTGCCAATCCAGGCACCGCGGGCTATGCTTTTCTGACCACGGCTGCGGCGAACCTGATTCGTATCTTTGGTTCCGAATCCCAGCGCCTGAAGTATCTACCGCCCATGCTGGATGGCCGTTATAGCGGCACCATGGCGTTGACTGAACCTCACGCAGGCTCTTCCCTGAGTGATATTCGCACCTCTGCGACGCCCACGGATGAAGGCCACTATCTGATCAAGGGCGCCAAGATCTATATCTCCGGTGGTGAGCAGTCCATAACAGACAATATCGTTCATCTGGTGCTGGCCAAGATCAAGGGGGCACCTCCGGGTGTGAAAGGTATTTCGCTGTTTATCGTGCCGAAGTTTCTTACCGACGACGAGGGCAACGTGCTCGGACGCAACGGCGTCGCGCTGGCGGGCCTGATCCACAAGCTGGGTTATCGCGGCACCACCTCAACCGCACTGAGCTTTGGTGATGATGCGCCTTGTCATGGCTATCTGGTTGGCGAGGCACACCAGGGCCTCAAGTACATGTTCCAGATGATGAATGAAGCACGTCTGGGTGTCGGCTATGGGGCCGCGGTAATCGGATATCGAGGGTATCTGCACAGCCTTGAGTATGCCCGCGAGCGCCTGCAGGGGCGTAAGCCGTCCGAATCGGACCCGACCAGTCCGCCGGTCGCGTTGATCGAGCATGCCGATGTGCGCCGCATGTTGCTGGCCCAGAAGGCCTACAGCGAGGGCGGTCTGGCATTATGCCTTTACGGCGCGAGACTGGTGGATGATCAGAACACCCACCCCGACCCTGAAAAGCGGATGCACGCGGGTAAACTGCTGGATCTGCTGACGCCGATCATGAAAGCCTGGCCCTCAGAGTACGGCCCCAAAGCCAATGATCTGGCGATACAGGTATACGGCGGAGCAGGCTATACCCGTGAATACCCGGTTGAGCAGTGCTGGCGCGACAACCGCCTGAACCCGATTCACGAGGGCACGAACGGGATACAGGCGCTGGATCTGCTGGGGCGCAAGGTATGGCAGGACAAGAGCCTCGGGTTGCAACTGATGATGCAGGCCATGCAGGTGGATCTGGAAGGGGCGACCAGTCCCCGTTGTCAGCAGTGGGCGCTATCACTGAGCGAAACCCTTCAGCGTGCGGTCAAGGTCACCCAGGATCTGGGCGCGGCGCTGATGAAAGAGGGGCCAGATGGTGTGCTGGCGAATGCCGGTTGCTACCTGCACCTGTTTGGTCACATCACCGTGGCGTGGATGTGGTTGCGACAGGCCAATGTGGCCGAGCAGTATCTGCAGGCCAGCCTGACCGAGGCCGAGCGGGCCTTCTATGAAGGCAAGATGCAGGCGGCCCAGTATTTCTTCCACTGGGAGTTGCCCACTGTAGCGCAGGATATTGTGCTGCTGGAGAATCGTGACAATACCTGCCTCGAAATGAAACCCGAGTGGTTTTGATCTCATTCGGTAGTGCGTCACTTAATCCTGGTGGCAAATGCTGGACTCCTGAACCAGACTGAGAGACTGATGCCGGCCCGGAAAAGCGCAGCAGCGCGATACCCGGGCCGGTTTCCATCGGATGATACTCAGTGATAAGGATGTCCATGAACCAACACTACCAGCCCATTGACTGTGCGGCTCACGACGCGCTGCTTGAAGTTGCGACCTTCCAACGTCTCGTAGAAATCGTCTTCAGGGACGAATCCGGCCAGATTCAGACCTATCATGATCGAATTAAAGACGTGTTTACCCGGGCCGGTGATGAGTTTTTGTTACTGGGAAGGGGGCAGTTGATTCGCCTGGATCATTTGATTCTGGTGGAGGGAAAGCCTGTCACGCCCGCCTCTGGTTCAGTTCAATGAGTGATAGCCGCAGTCGAAAATCGCTAAGATTCTGTGATTATTAAAAAAAACGTAATCGCGTGTTTATTGTTTTGCTATGCAGCCTACCCCTACACTATTGGCGCAGTGACGATAAATCACTTTGGAATTTTTATTTAGCAGAGGGACATCACATGAAGAAGTTAATCGCGGGTATGTTTGCAGTTATGATGGGTCTGGCACTGGTCGGTTGTAGCCAGGATGATTCACCCGCAGAAGATATGGGCGAGTCTATTGACCAGGCTGCCGAAAATACCGGTGAAATGGCCGAAGATGCAGGCGATTCCATGGAGGAAGGCGCTGAGAAGATGACTGGCCAGGAAGATAGCGCTTGGGAAAACACCAAAGAAGGCGCTGAAGAAGCCGGCGAAGCTGTTGAAGATGCAGCTGAAGAAACTGGCGATGCCATCGAAGAAGGCTACGATGACGCGACCAACCAGTAAGTTGATCGCTATTTTCCGGGGGAGCGCCGCCAGGCGCTTCTCTGGTGCTTTCTCTCCCCACCTTTCATATCAAAGCCCCAAAAAGTCACCATCAGGCGCTGTCTGCCGACTAGCCTTTATCATTTTGATGATTTTCAGTTTGGCTGCCTGCGGGCTGAACCCTACCCCGTCCATGAATCTGGAATCACCTATCAAACCCTTGCCTGAAGGCATCAGCACTTTCTCTACACAGGTCACACCGGTTGCCGGTCGCACGTCTTTGCTGCGCGAGATTGAAAAGGAAGTGGTCTCTCAAATGACGGCTAAGGGGTATCGTCAGGAAGCTGATAGCAAGGCGCTGACAATCAGTATCCAGCTGCAGACCACGGGCAATATCAGGCCCCAGAGCGGCATTGTAGAATCGGGTCATCTGGTTTTCGAAATGCAGGATAGCAGCGGCAACCTTTTGCGTCGTGGCCGTTCCCTGCATCTCAATACCAACGACCTCGACTTTATGAATCGGGACGCCATGGCCGAGCGTGTGGGTGGCTTCCTGCAGGGTATTCCCGATCTGGCACACTAGGCCGATAGACTTCCCCGCCGGTTAATTTCTGCCATCTCGCCACAAGACTTTCCCCGTTATTCCAAAATTTGCCTATCCTGTATGTCATGTAGCGTTTTACGCGCATCCGTATCCATGTCGTTTCGGGTGTTATTCAGAGGGAAAGGCAGTGTCGATGAGATTTATTACACGTCCCGCTATCAACTCGGCCGCTATCGGAGTGTTGGTTCTGGCAGTTGGCGGTTATTTTATTGCGCCAGTAATGGGCCTTGATTACGCATCGCTGGTGGTGGGCATCATTATAGGTATGGGGTTGGCAACATTGTTGTTGATCCTGCGCGTGCTCGATCCCCTGGATAGAGGTTTCCGCAGCCTGGAAGAGGGTGACTGGGAGTCCCCCAACCCCGTTACCGGCTTCTGCCCCGGGCTGGTGAGCGAAGCCAGAACGGGGCGACTGTTGGTGGACGCATTGGCATCAGGTGCGGATGCCAATGCGATCTCTGCGGCAGAGGTGTCGTTTGCAGCAGACGCGCTAAAAGCGCGGCTGGATGCTCAGGTTGCCAGCACCGCGCAGATGGCGGAGTACGCTGGCCAGATTACAGAGACGGTGCGCCACTCGGCAGGCCAGGCAACGGAAGGCGCGAGGATGGCAAGTCACGCCAGTCTGCTCAGTGTTGGCGGCCGGGATGCGCTGGGAAGCGCGATCGACGACGTGCGTCGGGTGCACCAGCAATCCTCTGAAACACTGGGTCATATCAAGGATCTGAATGACAAAACCGAGAAAATCCAGGGTGTCACCAGCGTTATCGAGTCCATTGCCGAACAAACCAATCTGCTGGCGCTGAATGCCGCGATCGAGGCTGCAAGAGCCGGTGAGCAGGGCCGGGGTTTTGCTGTTGTCGCGGATGAGGTCAGGCAGCTGGCGGGCCGGACGTCAGAGGCGACTCGGGAAGTCGGCGATACTCTGCAGGCGCTCAGGGCGGATACCGCCGTGATTGTGTCTCAGATCGAGACGCTGGCATCCAGCATTGATAGCGGCCTGGGTTCAGTGGAAAAAGTGGGGGAGCGGCTTGACGATATCCGCCGCCAAACCGACGACGTGCAACAACAGATTGCCAGCATCGCCAAAGGCGATCAGAACAACGAGGCCAGTCTGCAACAGATGTTTGAGGCGATTGAAAGCCTGCGTGACGATATAACGGAGAGTGATGCCGGGGTATCGACACTCGCGAAACAAGCTGCCAAATTAATGGATGTGGCAGAACAATCCAATGCAGCCTTCGCACTGAACAGCGAGACCAGTTACCACCGGTTTTTCTATGCCAAGGCGCGGGATGGTGCGGATCAGATTGGGCGAATCTTTGAGCAGGCTCTGGCCAACGGGACGTTGAGCGAGGCCCAGCTATTTGATCGGGATCGCGTACCGGTGCCGGGCACCCAGCCTCAAAAATACCACAGTGGCTTTGATCGTTTCACTGACACCCATCTCCACGACATCCAGGAACCGGTGGTGAAATCTCATCAGGCGCTGGTGTTTGCAATAGCGGCTGCCCCGGACGGCTATGTGCCAACCCATAACCGGGCCTTTGCAGACGAGCAGACGGGGGACCCGAAGGTGGATCTGATCAAGAGCCGCAGCAAACGGCTCTTCAACGACCGCACTGGTATTCGTTGTGGCAGCCATACTCAGGATATGTTGCTGCAGACCTATCGCCGGGATACCGGTGAAATCATGCATGACCTTTCAGTCCCGATTTACGTGAATGGTCGTCACTGGGGCGGATTCAGGTTGGGCTACAAACCCAATGCCGAGCATTGATTTCATGCTTCAGGTCAGTGGTTGTAGACGCTGGCGGGCATCCTGAATCAGCGTCAGGGTAAGGCTTTCCATAAACTCACCGCTGTGGCGCCAGTAGTGCCAATAGAGCTTTACGGTGACGGTATGGTTGGCTGAAAGGTTGGCCAGAGTGCCATCAGGGTCAGCGAGTCTGGCTTGAATATCCGGAATCATGCCGTAGCCCATGCCTGCCGTTGCCAGTCTGATAAATCCCTCCGACGACGGGCACAGATGGTAGGGAAAGCGCCCGTGATAGCCGCACTGCGCCAGAAACCGATGTTGCAACTGGTCATGGGGGCCAAACACGATGGCCGGCGCTTCCTGGAAAGCGGCGGGTGTCGGACCCTCGGGGAAGTAGCGGTCGATATAGTCAGGACGCGCGAGTGCGCGGTAGGGCATCTGGCCCAGCGCCACGCAGCGTGCGCCTGCTACCGGTTGATCACTGCTGCACAGGCAGGCGGCGACATCCCCGTCACGCATCCTGCGCAGGCCGATATCCTGATCCTCAATGACCATATCAAGTAACAGGCCTTCTGCCTGGCAAAAATCACCGATCGCATCTGCCCACCAGGTCGCCAGTGAATCGGCATTGAGCGCGATTCTCAGGCGTGTCCGGTCAGCGGAGAGCGCCGGAATCTGGCGCCGAAGATCCCGTTCCAGCAGTTGCACCTGTTGCATATGGTTTAACAGGCGCTGCCCCGCAACTGTGGCCTGCAATGAAGGGTGACGGGTCAGCACGGGCTGGCCAAGGCGTGATTCAAGCAGCTTGATACGCTGTGAGACAGCTGATTGTGAGAGGCCGAGCACCAAGCCTGCCCGTTCAAAACCACCGGCTTCGATGACGGTGGTCAGTGCTTCAAGTAGTTTGTAGTCCAGCATAAGAAAAATTAATGCAGTATTAGTAGGATGATTTTTTAGTATAGCTGGAATGACCTAAGCTTGCCTTCTGAATCAAACGGAGGCGGAAATGCTACAAAGTTATCTGACAGGGTTGGTGGTCTGCGGCGGCATCATCATTGCGATCGGTGCCCAGAATGCCTATGTGCTCGGACAGGCCTTTCGACGTGAGCATCACTGGTGGTCCGCCGTCCTGTGCATGAGCACTGATGCCCTGTTGTTTACGGCCGGCATGCTGGGTGTGAGTGCGGCTTTGGTGGCGGCTCCTTCGGCGTTGGAAATTCTGCGCTGGGCAGGTGTGGCGTTTCTCTTCTGGCTGTCATTTACCGCATTTTTGCGCGCTGCGAAGGGGCGGGGAGCGCTTTCTGTCGGGGGTGACGATCGTCGGAGTCTGGGGGCTGTGATTGCGACGACGCTCGCAGTAACGCTACTGAATCCGCAGGTCTACCTCGATACCCTGTTGTTGATACCTTCAATCGGCGCCCAGCAATCGGATCCGATGGTGTTTGTTGCCGGCGCGACCAGTGCATCAGTGATGTGGTTCGCGATGCTTGCATGGGGCGGGGCAATGCTGGCACCGGTACTGACCAAGCCGCTGGCCTGGCGCATTATCGATGGCATTATTTCATTGATGATGCTGATGATCGCGCTGCATCTGGTGATCAATGGGCTCTAACGTTCAGCAGGTGCGCGATCAGCATAATTCCTGACGATGGGACCGCTATCATCTTCTATAATTCAGAGACATGAAGATGAATCAAAGGGCCTCATTTTGACTGAACCAGACATTCAAACCGTTGAACCTGCCGCTCATGACCTGCGCAAGGAGCCGAACCGAAATATCGCCGTGGCCGTCTACATTCTGCAGGCGGTCTCTTTTTTCGTCGGTGGAATAACAGGGCTGGTTGGCGTGATCATCAATTACGTGAAACTGGATGAAGTGACCGGTACCTGGGTTGAGCCGCATTTTCGCTGGCAGATCAAAACATTCTGGATCGGATTGCTGTGGAGCGTGATCGGTATTATCACCGCTCCCTTTATCATCGGCTGGTTTATTCTGCTGGGGATTTCGATTTGGGTGATTTACCGGATCGTGAAAGGCGCGCTGGCACTGAATGACGGCAAGACCCCCTGATCCAGCGCCTGGTAGACAGAACAGGATCGCCGTGGATCACCAGAGCGGCGGTTCACTCCACTTCCTTCAATCGAATACCGCTTATGGTGCCCGCCACACCCATAGCGCCGAGCATGATGATCACGGCTCCGGGCGAGATCAGTGAAGCCAATGCGCTAAGCCCTCCTGTAACGAGTAACAGCACGCCGATCACGGTATTGCTGACGGCGGTATAATCCGTCCGCTTGTTTCCCCCGGCCATATCAACCAGGTAGGTTTTTCGGCCCAGCCGAACGCCGGCATGGGCGATGCTCAGCACAAAGAACGCACCGGGATAAAACCAGGGCGAGACAATCGCATCGCTTGCGAGCAGGTTGAGGCCGCCGACGACCACGCACACAGCGCTGGCGATTGCGGCACCACGAATGATCACCTGTCGGCTGGATCGGTCGGCCATCCAACCCCAGATTGTCGCGCTGACTGAACTGGCCAGGCTGCTGGCGAGCAGGAAGCCGCCCAGCAACCAGCTGCTGTTGCCTTGCTGCTGCGCCAACAACACAAAATAAGGTGAGGCGAGTGCGGAGCACAGCAGCAGAGCACGCGTGATCACGAAATGCCGGAACGGCGCGTCATCCCTCAGTAACGACAGGCTTTTGATCGCTTCCGTCAGTGCGCTGCCCCCGCCGCTGGTGGCGCCGGGTTCCTCGTCGATACCGGCAAACAGTATCCCGGCGATCACCCACAGAGAGGCCGCCAGCAAAAGCAGCATCACATAGAATCCGGTGGAGGGATCGCCCTGATTCCAAAATAGCAGCATAGTCAGGGCAACCGTCGCAGAGCCGCCGATCGTCGTTGCAAGGCCAGACAGTCGACCCCGGCGGGTTTTGGGCACGCATTTGCCCTGCACATCTTTCATCGCTACCGAGCAGAACCCGCGGCCCAGGGAGAACAGAATCAGGCAGCCAATGACACCGGCACCCGCTGCTGTGCCTGTCATGAACCAAACGCTTGCTGCCATGCCCGCCACGCTAAGCGCCTGCCCGAAACTGCCACCCACCCAGAACCATTTGCGCACCGGCTTTTGCCGCACCCAGGCGCCAATTACCATTTGCGGAATCAGCGAGCCTGATTCGCGAATTGGCACCAGCCAGGCCACAAGCCCAGGAGCGCCGATGGCACCGAGGAGCCAGGCGAGAACGGTTTTGGGACTGATCAGCAGATCACCGAGTTTGGTCAGCACCAGACTGCCGAGTATCAGGAAGAAATTACGTGGTACGTCATGGCAGGCGCCATCGGAAATGTCGGTGCAGACACGGGCGTCTTCTTCATTGGCGATCAGCGAGTATAACTGGCTTGCAGCATCGGGATGCTTGTCGGACAAGAGCGGGCTCCGGGTGAGAATCAAAAGTAGAGCAAGGATATCAGCCCTGGTGGCCCTTCAAAAGCGACACAGCCAGCGAACCTCTGATCAAGCGTTGCGGAGTTGCCAACAGGCGCAATCAGAGGTCTTTCAGGGGATCTTAACTTGCCAGCGTCAGGTGGTTGTCCCAGTGAAAGCGGTAGTGACCGAGTGCTGAAATAGCATCTGATTGAGGCGTGACATGAAACACACCGCCCTGGCCGGAGGACACTATAAATCCGTCTTGATCATCCGGCAGAGCGCCGGCGACATCATGTACTTCAGCCGTGCGGATTAACGCGCCGGTCATGTAATTTATCAACACTACCCTATGGCCGCGGGGCGCGGTTATCGCCGCGTGAGGGGCATTGGGGCTGATGGCAATGCTGGCCGTGTAATTGTTCAGACTAGCTTGCAGGTCGGAGGGCAGCGCGATTTCACTGAATTCGCCGTTGCGGGTGTCCAGTCGGGCGATCAGTGGGGGTGTTTCCCACTCCGGGCCCTGATACTGGTAGCCGGCGATCACCACGCCTTCCGGGCTCACATCAAGATGACGACAGCTGAGCTGATGGTGCGAGGGCGTATATCGCTGGTTAATGCGGCCGCTATGGCGGTCCATCAGCAGCAACGCCGGCTTCATGGTGTCCAGATTAAGCTTTATCCGGTCATAGTCTGGGTGGGTCTTGATACCGCCGAGCGCAATGATCAGGGTTTCACCATCGGGGTGAAGCCGGAGTTCGTGGGGGCCGATGCCATCGACCGCAAAGTTGTCGACCACCTGATAGTCGTTACCGGCATCGTACACTCGAATAAATCCGTCGCCGCTGATGAAGTGGTTCACGGTGACATAAAGATAACGACCGTCAGTACTGAACACGCCGTGGCCATAGAAGTGATATTCAGGGCCGGCTTCCACCGTCTTGTGAATCTTGCCGCTGGCGGTATCAATAACATAGAAATGACGACCGGGGCGGCGGGCAAACACCACAGCCTGCTGCTGGCCCGGGTGGGCACAGCCGCCATGACAGCGATCGCTTACCGGCAGTTGAAAGCGGGTCTTGCCGGCGCTGTCGATACCCGCGATAAGGTGGGCACCGTCCTCATTATCCACAGCGCTGAGATACAACCTGGATGCCGGGGCTGTTTGCTTCTGAAGCGATGCGGCACAGCCGGTCAGACCACCGAACGCGCCGAGTGCCGCTGTGGCAAGACTGCCCTGAAGAAATAGCCGCCGGTTGAGCATGGGTCAGTCCCCATCGCTGGAGTTGAAGCCTCGGGTAATACCCAGCGCTGGCGCCACATTGTTATTGATGATCTGATCCAGCTGGCTGACTTCGATGAAAAGCCCTTGCAACTGGCGATAGCCGTCATCAGTTTCGAGCAAGGGTGCCAGGGCGTGGGGCAGCGCATCGAACTCTTTTAGCGTGCGTTCAAACTGACGGCTGAGCTTGGTCGCCAGCTTGGCCTGATCGTTTTGCTTGAGCAGTGTCACCGCGCCCGGCAAAAACGATGTTTGCAGCCCCTTGATACTGGCCTTGATGGTGGTCAGTGATTCGCCGCTGCGCCAGGCGTCCGCCAGGTAGCCGTTGCGAGAACCATTGCCACGCAGTCCCATGGGGGCGGCGAGACGTTTGTCCTGAATGATCTCGACGCCGTTCAATGCGGCTTTCACGGTGGTAGCGGTATATTGCTCGCCTTCAACGTAGTGCGGTGCAAATGCTGCCCAATCGTCGCTCAGGGACTGGGAGGTGGTCTGGATGTGCTCTGCAATGGCTACGGCCAGCGAGCAGGCTTGCGCTTCTGGCAGGGCGTGGCCGCGTTTCGCTGGCTGCTGATCGAATAGCAGGTATTCCATTGCCGGAAAGCCTTGCAGTGCGACGCTGTCGCTATTGACCTGTTCAGCCGTGACCGGGGCGTCCTGGCCTAGCCAGTAATTGGCTTTACGGGCGATCAGGTTTTTTGAATCGGGCCAGAACTGCAGTTGCCACGCGCGACTATTCTGTTCGATAGGGCCGAAATCCACGTACCGGACGGCCTGCCAGGCGGTGTAAGCCTTGCGCCAGCTATCAACTAATGTTGTTCGGCCGGCATCGCTGGGCGCCTGACAATAGCGTCGGGTGGTATTTGCCAGTGATTGGGATGTCGACGCCAGATCACTATAGGCAGCAGTAATGCCTTTCTGCCATTGCTGACGAGGGGATTCGTCTTGCGCCGAGACGATGCCAGGCAGGATTAGTATTGCACATGCCAGCCCTCGAATGGCGGCCTGTTTCAAGCCTGTCATTTGGAATTCTCCTGTCACAGCGAATTAAGGAACTCTATCAGCGCGTCGCGTTGTGTTTTGTCGAGCTTGCGATAGCGGTCAGCCGCGGGCTTGGCTTCGCCGCCGTGCCAGAGTATGGCTTCTTCCGGGTTGCGTGCCCGACCGTCATGCAGGAAACCCGCCTGTGGATTGACATCCAGTGCCAGACCCAGCCCCCACAGGGGCGGTGTGCGCCATTCCTGCCCAGTCGCCTCAAATTCCGGGCGGTTGTCGGCCAGTTCAGGGCCCATATCGTGCAACAGCAGGTCGGTGTATGGCCAGATAACCTGTTGACTCAGGTCAGGCCGGTCTTCCACTGCGCCTGTTTTATGTCGTGGCGTGTGGCATCCCGCGCAACCGGTGGCGTTGAATAGCGCAGCTCCCTTCTGAACCGCCGGGGCATTCAGGTCGCGACGCTCCGGAACTGCCAGACTGCTGGCGTAGAACGCAACAAAGTTGGCAATCTTGTCGCTGACTTCCGGTGCCCCGCCATCAGGCAGGCGTCCGCAGTCCTGGCTTTCGGTGCAGTCGGTGGTAGGAGACAGGGCAGATGTCAGCCCCATATCGCCGGCAAAGGCGCCCATGCTCTGTTGCATCACGGTAGGTTCGCCTGCCTTCCAGCCGAATCGGCCGATCGTCGTTTTATTGGCAGCTTTGTCCCACACCTGATTGGGGCGTCCGGAAAGCCCATCCCCGTCACTGTCATCCGGGTCAGCATTGGCCAGTAGATCGGCTTCCGGTATGGCAGCGATCAACCCCATCCCGATCATCGGGGGCGCAACTCTTGGGGAGGTCAGCAGGTTCTCGGGAATGGGGCCATAGTTAGGGTTCTCGATAGTGTAAACCGGGCGGCGCAAGGTCACGGTGGTGCCGTCTGCGAAGCTTTTCTCCAGCGGCTCCCAGCTCACGATCATGTCGGCCTCGGGCTTCATTCCGGAGATGGCTGAGGTCTGTAATTGACCACCATAAACCGGGGCCGGCACGACGCCGTTCAAGCGCAGGGTGTCGGCGTCCTTTTCAGGATCGGCCGGTACTGACAGCCGTAAAAACAGGGAGACGGAGGGGGCATCACCCGCTGGCGGGTGGCCGCGGCCATCCTTGATATGGCAGCCTTGGCAGGTATTGGTGTTGAACAGGGGGCCAAGTCCGTCCCGCGCTTCAGTGCTGGATGGCGCTTCTACCCAGGGGTTGCGAAAGAAACTGTTGCCCACGCTGAAGTCCAGCCGTTTGGTCATTGGCAGGTTGCTTTGAGGCAACGAAAACGCATTGTGGTCCTTCTGGGATACGCTGCCCTGACCACCGGTCTGCGGTGTGTCCTGAACCGGATACTCGGGGGCTGCGGTAGCCGGTGCCATATTGGCCAGCAGCGTCAGGATGCCAAGGGAGAATGTGGCGGTGATCGGAAATCTGAATCTCATGGTTTGACCAACTGCAGGCCCGGGAATCGAGGCACGGGTTTAAATGTAGTGTCTGCAAACGACAAAAGTCCGGGGTTTAAGCCGGACCTTTGTTGTTTGCTAGTCGTTCTTGCAAAAACGCCTGCGCAAGGATAACGGAGCTTGCGCAGGTTGTCGCCTGGTGGTGCTTCAGAACGTGTGGCCGGCATCATCCGGAGCCAACGATTCGACACCCAGTTCAGCAGAGGCTTTTTCGATAGAACCGGTCTGTTTAACCAGTGCCGCGATGGCGGTGTTGATCAGCTCGGCGCCCTTATCGTTGCCAGGAGCGATCATCATATCGAAGGTCATGCCGTCAGCCGCCTCTGCGGATTTTTTCATGTCTTCAAGCGCGTTGACCGACGCGTCAAGCTCGGACTTGAGGGACTTGTCCAGCTCTGGTTGTGTTTTAGCCACCAGATCTGACAGAGACGGGCCGCTGACGGTGCTGCCATCTACACGACTGTACTGACCGTTGTAGATGTTGCGGACACCGACCGCGTCGTACAGGTGAGAGTTGTGTGTGTTGTCACTGAAGCAGTCATGCTCGTCTTCAAACGAGTTGGCTTCCAGTGCAACCTTCATGCGCTCGCCTGCCAGTTCGCCCAATGAAAGCGAACCCATGCCAAACAGCATTTTCTGGATAACTTCGCCGGACTCCATCGCCAGCAGTTCGCTGCGGTAGTTTCCGTCCTGATCCGGTGCCCACTGGGCTACCATCCATTCCAGATCGCTTACCAGCAGGTCGGTGACGGCATCCAGGTAGGCTGCACGACGGTCACAATTGCCGTGAGTACAGGCTTCACCCTGGGCATAGTCGGTTACCGGACGCTCGCCGTTACCAGCCTTGAATCCGTTAAGATCCTGACCCCACAGCAGAAACTCAATGGCGTGGTAGCCGGTGGCAACGTTTGCTTCGGAACCGCCGACTTCGTTCAGGTTTGCCAGCAGTTCTGGAGTAAGGGTGCTGACATCCAGGGCTTCGCCGCCGACGTTAATTTCGGTGCTGGCGATAATATTGACGGTTGCGCCGCCGTTGCCCAGTTCATGTTGATAGTCGTCGGCTTCGACGTAATCAATAAGTCCTTCATCCAGCGGCCAGGCGTTGAGCTGACCTTCCCAGTCATCCACGACTGCGTTACCGAAGCGGAAAACTTCGCTTTGCTGGTAGGGGACACGAGAAGCCAGCCAGGCCTCTTTTGCAGCCTTGAGAGTCTCGCTGTCGGGATTTTCGATCAGGGCATCGGTTGCGTCATTCAGTGCCTTGGCGGTTGTCAGCGCATCCTGATAGTTGGCGTAAGCGATATCCGCGTAGTTTTTGATAACAGCGTTTTCAGTGACCGTGCCGGTCGCTCTTTCAGCGTTTGCTTGCGCAGAGTCTCCTCCTGAGCTGCATGCGGTAAGCGACGTCACTGCGATAGCAACGGTCAATGACTTGAGCGGATGGCGCGCCACCATGGTTTTCTCCCTGTAAAACTCGAGTGAATAAGATAAATAATAGTCATTTGCATTGCGATTATATCTCTGCACTCATCATTTGCAATCGACAATGTTCTGATGCTCATCTGATATCCGGGATCCCCGTGCACCAGGGCAGTTGCTGCTCCGCGTGTCTTCGTGCTTAATGAAGCCCTTGTATTATCACTGAATCCAGGTCTCTGAATGCTGAGTTATCTACATGCTTTTCACGCGGGTAATTTCGCGGACGTTCACAAACATATTGGGTTATTGGTTGCGCTTCAGTTGCTGCAGCGCAAGCCCACCGCGATCGCCTGCTTTGATACACATGCGGGCAGTGCGCGCTACGATCTTGAGGGCGACTACGCGCGCAAAACCAAAGAGGCGGATGCCGGTTTCCAGCAGCTCTGGCAATGCCGGAATGGCCTGCGGAATCCGCTTTGGCGAGACATCTGGTCGGTGATCGGCGTCAAGAGAACCGATGTCCGCATTCGCCACTACCCGGGCTCGCCCGCCTGGCTCAGCAGTCTTGCCCGCTCGCAGGATCGCGTTACCGCGTTTGAGCTGCACAGCTCCGAGAGCAGTCGCCTGCAGGACTGGGCTCGCACTCACAAAGTGAAGGTGGTCGTGGGTGACGGTTTTAAAGGTCTGCTGGCAGGGTTGCCGCCACGTGAGCCGCGACTGTTTACCCTCATTGATCCTCCGTACGAAATCAAGGAAGACTACCCCCGCACTGCCGAAACCATCCAGAAGGCGTGGCAACGTTGCCGTCACGGGGTCTACCTTGTCTGGTATCCGGTATTACCGGAAGCCCAGTACCAGCAGATGATTTCGCGGCTGCAGGCAGGGCCGGTGCGCAAAATACTGCATAGTCAGTTTGTGCTCGATACCCACCCGCCACGGGGAATGCGTGGATCAGGTCTGTTGCTGGTCAACCCGCCCTGGGAATGGGCCGAGACCCTGGATGCGCTATTGAACGAGGTAATCAATAGCGGCGCTATCGCGGCGAAACACAAGCTGGAATGGGTCGTGCCCGAATAGGCGACCCGATGCGCGAAACGGAGAACAGCGAGGTGCCCTCTATTTTTCTCTCAACTGCAGATGGCAAGGTGCTGGCTGGTACATATATATGTGGCCAGATTGCCAAACGTGCCGGAGCTCTTAGCGGATGACGGACGATCAGAAAAAAGAGCAACCACCGATACTGGTTGCGCGTGATCAATGGTCGATTCCTGTGTCTTCTGTGCAACGCACCCTGGCCGATGGGATCAAGGCTTTCGTCACCCGTATTCGCCAGAGCACTTGGCTGGAGGATAGCCCGGCCCAGGATGCCGAGAAACTGAAGCCTCTGTCGAAGCGCCGTCTCGCGCGCTGGACGCCACCGCCAGAATGGAATCGGGAACTGGCCGGCTTTGCCGATGCCATAGATAGCTGGCAGCAACGCTGGGCCGATACTCAACCGGTGAGTTTTCTGGTGGCCCCGCCATTCACCGGCGTTCAGACATCTCTTGAGACTCTGTGCCGCGATCGCGGCTGGAAACTGATTGAGCCGCCGGAGAGCTACAGTATCCATCGGGCAGAGGACGCACAAAAATGGTGGTCCCAGTTCGAAGGGGATACACCGTGGGTGTTGCCGGAACTGGCCCATTGCTGGCTAAGAACGCCAACCGGCCTTCGGCTGATTCGCCGATTGCTTGGCGCGGCGGCTTCAGGAGAGTTGGGTAAAGGCATAGTGGGCAGCTCAAGCTGGACCTGGAAATACTGGTCACATCTGATGCCCGAGCTGCGTTTTGCGGTACTGACCCCTCAGGCTTACGACCACGCCCGGCTAGGGCAGTGGTTTCGTGATCTCAGCCAGTATCAATCGCAGACTGAGGTCCATTTCCGGCTCACAACCAACGGCAGCTGGGTTGTGACGCCGCTGGATGACGCGCATAAAAACGGCAGTAACAAGCGGGCGCAAAAGGTCAGTACTTTCCTCAGAGATCTGGCGAGTTGGTCGCGGGGTATTCCGGAAGTGGCCTGGGCTGTCTGGCGGGATTCGTTGCGTACGGAACCGGAAGACGATCTGGACGAAGCGGTGCTTCAGGACGGCAGTGACTGCGAGGGTGACCGGACATCTGAGAAGCCAAAGGCAGTCGTTAACGGTTACCAGCATGGCTGGGTAATTCCCTGGTCTCAGGTGAGCCTGCCCAGTCTGCCGCCGGGAGAATCCCGGCCGCTGGCTTTCCTGCTCCACTCAATGTTGTTGCATGGAGGGCTGGATAACGAGCGGCTGGAGATTACCACTGGCCTGAGTGCCGACGATGTCGGCATCTGCCTGCACTCATTGAGGCGTGCCGAACTGGTCACTTCCCATGCCCGTGGCTGGTTTGTGACCCCTAAAGGTTATCCGGCGATACGGCGCTATCTGCTTTCTGAAGGGTTTATGGTTGATGGCTTTTAACGCACACACTCAGTCAAAAGGCGTATACCGACATGGGTGATTTAGGACTCAAAGACGCACTGGATGCCATCACGTCGGGGGCAATTGTCGACGCGGCTATTCTGATTGCGGTGGCCTGGTTATTCATTCTGGGCGTTCAGAAAATCCTGCCGGGCATTGCCTCGCGCTTTTCCGGCAAGCCTCGCCTTTATATTCTGGCGGCTGTCCCGCTTTTGCGCCTGGTGATCATTCTTGGCGTGATCATTCTTATTGTGCCGATTCTGCTGGAGCCGACCTTTGAAAATCTGGTCGCGGTGTTCGGCGCGTTGGCCCTGGCGTTAGGTTTCGCGTTCAAGGATTACGCCAACAGCCTGATTGCCGGGATCGTGACACTTTACGAAATGCCTTACCGTCCGGGTGACTGGATTGAAGTGGATGGCCAGTATGGCGAAGTGCGTTCGATCGGCACTCGCGCGGCCGTCATCGTAACGCCTGACGACACCGCGGTTGTGATTCCGCATGGCAAGTTGTGGTCGTCCCTGATAGCTAACGGTAACGACGGTACCGGCAACCTGATGTGCGTTGCCGAGTTTTACCTCGACCCGGAGCATGATGCTGCCGAGGTCAAGGCGCGGCTGCGGGATGTTGCCTTTACCAGCCCCTGGACGAAAACCTACCAGCCCGTCATCGTGGTGTTGTCGGAGCGGCCCTGGGGCACCTGTTACCGGCTGAAGGCCTACCCGGTTGATCCTCGTGATCAGTTTCAGTTTATTTCCGACCTTACGATCAGGGGCAAGGCGGTGCTGAGACAAATGAATGTTCGGCAGGTAACGGCACCCGTGATGGCGGGCGAGACGTAACCACGGGTTGGTATATCAGCAACAGAATCTTTTATCGTGATGAGGAGACCACATGAAAATCCTATTGTGCAGTCTGACACTGGGTTTTGCGGTTTCAGTCCTGAGTGGCTGCGCGACGTCCGCCGGACAGAATGAGTCGGATGCCGCTGTGTCCCCGCCCCAGCTGCAGCCGGGCACCTACTCGACACCGGATGGCGATAGGGTCTGGGTGCTTCACCCGAACCATGTGTATGAGCGTGGAACCGGGCTTTCTGGCGATCAACCGCAGGTGACGCGCGGGCTATGGCAATTTGTGCCCGGTACGGGTCAGGTGGTTCTGGTGGACGATGGCAATCGTCACTCGGAACTGGGTCTGACACGGGACAACACGCTAATGCTGAGTGGCCGGGGCGGTGCCGTAGCTCTGGAGTACGATGATGATACCGATCCCATCGAACAGGATCGGCCAATGGACGTCTGCTTCATGACCATGGCTGATGCACCTCTGGCATATGATTCGCGAATTCGGCGGCATCTGCCTGTCGCAATGGAAGAGGCATACCCCGCGCTGGAAGCATTTTACCGTGAAACAGGCAAGCAGCCGCCCGAGAGCGCCGCGGTTCGCGTACAGGGGCATTGGGTCATGGACGATGCTCCGGATGGCGGTGACGACACGCTTCACCTCAAAGTGGCGTCTGTAGAAGGAGCGGCTGCCGGGCTGAAGTCACGGTGTCCGGGCACGGCATTGCCGGGTACATACTGGTCGGCAACCCGGTTGGGTGAAATGACAGTGGCGCCGGAGCAGGGGCAGCGGGAGTTGGAGCTTCAATTGAACCGTGAGGGCAAGGCGTCAGGCTTTGCGGGTTGCAACCGGTTCAATGGTGATTACGATCGCCGCGGCGATCATCTGGCCCTGGGGCCTCTGGCATCGACACGGATGATGTGTCCGGCTCGATCCGAGATTGAGGCCGAGTATTTCAAAGCACTTGATGAAACGCGTCGTTTTGCGATTGAAGGGGACCGGTTATACCTGATGGACGATGAAGGCCACACACTGGTGACATTCAAGGCTCGCGAAATCAACTGACACAGGCGTTTAATGAAGCGCTTGGCTGCCTCGAGCGAGCACAAAAAAGGCGTGACCCGAAGGTCACGCCTTTTGAGTTGCAAAACCGGTCAGTGAATTACTCTCCGGCTTTACCTTCCTCTTCTTTTACCATTGAAGTGATGGTGTCCAGCACTTCCTTGCCGCGATCGCCGGCAGCTTCCAGATAGATATCGCGAACACCCATGCTGGCTTTACGGAACGCATCACGCTCCTCGTCAGTCAGCTCGATGATATTGATATCGCTGTTTTCCTTGATTTTCTCAAGACGGGTCTCGTTGAACTCGGCCTGCTTGTCGTAGATGTAATCCACCAGGTTGTCCCGAGCTGCATCGAGTGCCTTGCGCTGCTCTTCAGGCAGGGCGTCATACCACTTCTTGTTTGAAATCACTGTTGCGATGAACTGCGCGTGCTTTGCGATGGTCATGGAATCCTGAACTTCGTAGAAGCTCATTTCTTCGATTGCAAAAATCGGGTTCACCTGACCGTCGATCTGCTTCAGCTGCAGGCCGCTGTATACCTCGGAATAAGGCATTGGAGTCGGGTTTGCACCGTAGGCCTTATACGATTCAGTCAGAATCGGCGAGGTCATGGTGCGCATCTTGAAGTCTGCAAAATCGGCAGGGGTGCGCAGTGGCTTGGAGCCGGTCCAGACCATCCAGCCCTCAGGCACAATGCTCAGCAGCTCAAGGCCCTGTGACGCATAACGGTCGGCAAACAGATCGTGCACCTTGTCGCTCGACAGTACTTTCTTGTTGACGTCGTTGTCATCGGAAAGCACGAAGTGCAGTGTGAAAATACCGACTTCAGGGATGACGGATGCGAGGTGGCCCGGAGAGGCGAATGCGAGTTCAACCGCCCCTTGCTGAACCAGTTCGGTCAGCTGCGATGAGGTACCCAGTGAACCGTAAGGGTAGATCTCGATTTTGATCTGACCGTCAGATTCTTCTTCAACTTCGCGCTTGAATTCTTTGGCGTAAGCGTCCTGAACACTGCCTTCGATTTCTTCCAGCGCAAAGCGCCAGGTCACCGGTTCGCTTTTCGCATCGGCGGTTTCCGAAGAGCTCGAGGACTCCTGTTGATTAGTTGCTTCGTTGTTGGCGCTGTCGCCTGAATCTGAGCATCCGGCAAGTCCGAATGCCATCAGAACGGTCAGGCTTCCCAGCCAGCGGGTGAGCTTTGTCATCTTTTTTTCTCCTTTGGGTTCAATCCAACTTTTAAACCTTAACACACTATCAAATAGACATATTTCTTGAATTCTGCCATCTATTACAACGTATACTGTATTCACCTGAAAATAAAATGGAGCGAAACCATGGCTGAAACCAGGGGCGCGTCCGACGGACCGAAGCCTGAAAAGACTGCCCGAAAAGGCGTCTTCAGTTGGCTTGATACCGGTCTTAACGTCGTGGAACAGGGTGTTTTGATAGTCGGTATTCTTTTAATGGCAGCGGTCACCATCGCCAATGTCATTTTCCGGAATTTGGGGCAGAGTCTTTCTTTCGCGGATGAGTTGGCTCAGATTCTCGTTGTTATCGTGACCTTTGTCGGGGTCGGGCACGGGGTCAGAAATGCGCGACATATTCGAGTGTCCGCCCTGCACGACCTGCTTCCGGAAACAGGCCAGAAAGTGTTGCTGACGATCGTGAGTTTCACGTCCAGCGCCTTGCTTGCTCTGCTTGCTGTTTACGCTATCGACTACGTCAGCAACCTGAAAACCTCTGGGCGCGTCATGCCCTCCCTGCAGTTCCCGTTATGGATTCCCTATCTGATTGTCCCCGTTGGTCTGATCGTTGGCGCTGCGCAGTTTTTGCTGGCCGGTATCCGCAACCTGATCAGTCCGGGCGCATGGTTATCGTGGCACAACCCGGACGAATATGAAGACGAGCTTGACGAGATAGCCGCCGAAACGGGCATGCCCAGCGATATGGCGCATTTCGACGAGGATGATCACAAGTCCGCCGACAAGGAGAAACCCAATGGATAAGCTGATGGAATTTATCGGCCTGGGCGGGCTATCCACTGCATCGATGTCGGTCGTTGTTGCCGTCGTAATGGTGGTGTTCCTGTTGATGGGCTACCCGATGATGGTGCCTCTGCTAGTGGGCTCCATGCTGCTTTTGTTTACCCAGTTTCCTTTCCTCGAAGGGTCCGTCATGATCCAGCAGATGATCGGCGGCATTTCCCAGAGCGTTCTGGTTGCGGTGCCCATGTTCATCCTGGCTGCGGATATCATGATCAAGGGGCACACAGCGGATCGTCTGCTTGATCTGGTTTCCAAGTTTGTTGGTCATTTGCGTGGCGGTTTGCCGATGACGACGGCGGTATCCTGCACGCTGTTCGGTGCGGTGTCAGGTTCAACCCAGGCAACGGTTGTGGCAATGGGTCAGCCCTTGAGGCCGAAGCTGCTCGAGGCCGGCTATTCTGACAAGTTCACGATGGCGCTGATCATCAACGCCAGTGATATTGCCCTGCTGATTCCTCCCTCGATCGGCATGATTATTTACGGCGTGGTGTCCGGAACATCGGTGGGGGATCTGTTTATTGCCGGTATTGGTCCCGGGCTGCTGATTCTTCTGTTGTTCTCCGTTTACTGTTATTACCTTTCGATCAAGCTGAAAATTCCGGTCTTGCCCAAGGCAACGCGTGCGGAACGATTAACTGCGCTTAAAAAGGCCATACTGCCGATGGGTTTCCCGGTCATTATTATCGGCGGTATCTACTCCGGTACTTTCAGCCCGACCGAAGCCGCGGCAATGTCGGTTGCCTATGCCCTGATCCTTGAAATGGTGATTTTCCGCCAGGTACGCATGAGCGATTTGCCTCAGGTGGCCTTGTCTACCGGCCTGATCACGGCGGTGGTCTTTATACTGGTTGCGGCAGGCACGGCGTTTTCATGGGTTATTTCGTTCGCCAAGATCCCGGATCTGTTGTTGGGTGATGTCGTCGCGAACGCGGCAGACAGTCCCTACATGATTCTGGCGCTGATCTCGGTGTCGTACTTTGTGGGTTGCATGTTTGTCGACCCGATTGTGGTCATCCTGATTCTGACGCCTATCTTTGCACCCGCAGTGGCTGCGGCGGGCATTGACCCGGTGTTGGTCGGTACGCTCGTCACACTGCAGGCTGCGATTGGTTCGGCAACGCCGCCATTCGGCTGCGATATATTTACGGCGGTGGCCATATTCAGGCGACCCTATCTGGAAGTGATACGAGGGACGCCGCCGTTTATCTGTCTGCTGCTACTGTCGACAGTACTGCTGATCGTCTTCCCGCAGATTGCGTTGTTCCTGCCGGGTCTGATGCAGTAGTCACAAGCACCTTGATAGAAGTGACGAAGACACAAAAAACCCCGCTCAAGGCGGGGTTTTTTGTGTCAGGTCTGGCCTGAGTGCGACGCGATTACATCAGCGCGTCAACCCGGTTCCGAACCTGCGGTTCGCTGTTATACGCTGTTGCGATGGCATTATAGGTAGGGATATCCATGCCTTCTTCCTGAATCGCGGCGACCATCTTGTCATTCGCCTTCATCTGGAGTTCTTGAGCAGCGGCCTGGGATTCTGCTTCCTCAATCTTGGGAATGAACTCGTCCCGGATTGAACCGATGTTTTCCTGAACTTCAACGAACTTTTTCAGTTCCTGATCGGAGTAGTTCTTCTTCTGGGTGCCTGTCGCTGCAGGGGTTTGATTACCCTGGTTCTGTGTTTCCTGGGCGATTGCCGGGCCACCCACAAGCAGAGCGGCGGAAAGGGCTACTGAAGTCATAAGCGTTTTCATGGAAAATCTCCTTCATGGAGTTGGTTTAAGCAACTATCCGGATGGCACAGTATCCTTCAGCGACGGCCCATCCGAATCGGCTTGGAAGTCACTTTGCCATGCTGCCAAAAACCTACAAATTAAGAATTACACATATCCAGGAAAGAATTGGCGCCAGCTCTCTGTTTATGCGGGTTGCAGCGCCCCAGGTGAATTTCAACTTGGCTTCCCTGTCTGCGATATGCAAACTTCACCGCGTCATGCATTGAACAGAATCTGTCGGGTGTTTAGGCAGATGACCCACGATTGATCCGGGAGCGTTATGAAAAATCAGAAGCAGGCCTTGCTGTTCGGTGGCGCCACAGTGTTGTTGTGGTCGACTGTCGCGACTGCTTTCAAGCTTTCCCTGCGGGAAATGAGCCCGGCCCAGTTAATGGTAATCGCCTGTACAACGTCGGTTCTGGTGCTCGCTGTTGTGCTGACGCTGCAGGGGCGACTCAAATATGTGTTCTCGCTGACCCGTCGTCAATATGCCGGTTCAGTACTGATGGGGTTACTCAACCCCTGTCTCTACTATTTTGTGTTGTTCGGTGCTTTTGATCGCTTACCTGCCCAGGAAGCCCAGCCATTGAACTACACTTGGGCGCTGGCATTGGCCTATCTATCGGTACCCTTTTTGGGGCAGCGCCTGGCACTGTCGGATATTGTGGCGGGGTTGATTTGCTATAGCGGTGTGGTCGTGATCGCGACCCGGGGCGATGTTCTCGGGCTGCAGTTTTCCGATCCCGTGGGCGTGGCCATGGCGCTGGCCAGTACGTTGGTTTGGGCATCCTACTGGATCATCAATACCAGGGACACTCGGGATCCGATGGTTGGTTTGTTCCTGAACTTTCTGTTCGGTCTTCCGTTTATTGTGATCTTCTGTCTGATGACGGATGGTTTACCCACAGCTTCAGGCACTGCTTTTGCTGCATCGGTTTATGTTGGTGTCTTTGAGATGGGGATAGCGTTCGTGTTGTGGATGTACGCTATGAAAAAAGCAGAGAACACGTCCCAGGTCAGCAACCTGATCTTTATTTCGCCCTTTCTGTCACTGATATTCATCCACTTCATTCTGGGTGAGCAGATTCTGTCGTCCACCTATATCGGCCTGGTACTGATCGTGGCCGGGTTGTGGGTGCAGCAGGGCGGCCGACGCCGCTCCCTGAAGGCTGCGCAGCCATGACACGCTGGTATCTGTATCTGGTGCGCACGCGCACGGGTGCGCTTTACACCGGTATTTCAACCGATGTTGACCGGCGCTTTGCGGAGCATCAGGCCGGCCGGCCGAAAGGGGCCCGCAGCTTGTGGGGCAAAGGGCCGTTGGAGCTAGTGTTTCACGAGGCGGTGGGAGATCGTTCGCGCGCCTCGCGGCTTGAATATGCTGTGAAACGCTGGCCCCGCAACCGCAAAGATGCACTGGTCACAGGGCAACTCAAACTGTCGGATATAGCGCTCTAGTGCTCAGGGTTTGCTGAGCAGTCCGAGCAACTGGCGGGTAAATCCTGTAGGTAGCCATTTGTTGCTGAACATCAGTGACTTGAATTGCAGGCTTACAGGATTGTGGACGTCGTTGCCCTGACAGGCAGACCAGACGGCGGTGGCGATATCCTCCGCGTTCAGGTTGACGCCGAGCCGCTGAATAATCGGCGCTTCAAATGTCTGGCTCGACACCATGTGGGTCTTAACAAATGGCGGCATCATATCCTGCACCAGGATGTCGTGAGCCTTCCATTCCAGGTTCAGCGCTTCGGTCAGGCCACGCACTGCAAACTTGGAAGCCGAGTAGCTGGCAAAATGAGGCGTGCCATAAAGGGCCGAAGCCGAGCTCATGTTGATTACCCGCGCTGACGGGGTGTTTCTGAGCAATGAAAACGCCTGCTGGCACATGTTGATCGTGCCCATCACATTGATATCAATAACCCGCTTATGCTCGTCAGCCGGAATAGACTCGAAATTCCCCACCCGGAGAATGCCCGCGCAGTTGAACAGCACATTCAATCTGCCGCTGGAGAAGTCTCCAAAGGCGTTGACGGCTTCACTCACCGCCGCGCTGTCGGTCACGTCCAGCGTGCTATACCAGTGCCTGCTTCCCAGTTCGTCGGCCATTGTTGCAATAGCGCCGGCGTCAATGTCGGTCAGGCCCAGTGTCCAGCCCTGGTTCGCAAACAGTCGCGCGGTGGCAGCGCCTATGCCGGCGCCTGCGCCGGTGATCAACATGAACTTCATGATGGGGAATGCTCCTCGATATGCCTGGCAAGGGCGTTAATAGCATGGGTGGCTTCGGCTAGCACACCCGCATGGATCTGAAACACATGCCAGAGTTTGGCATGTTCCGTCAGTGTTACCTTTACGCCGTCGACTTTCGCTTTTTCGGCAAGGCGCTTGGCATCATTAAGCAGAATTTCCTGACTGCCGACCTGGATTAGCAGTGGCGGCAAACCGGAGAGGTCACCATAAACCGGCGAAATCATGGGCTCGCTCAGCGGCATGCCGTTGCTATACAACGTGGCGGCGTTTTTGATCCAGCGCACCTGTAGCACGGGTTCGGCATCTGGCACGTGTAATTGCTGGTGGGTCAGATCGACCCAGGGGGACATCACCACCAGCGATGACGGTAAGGGCAGTTGCTCAGCCTTGAGGCGCAGAGCGAGTGCAATCGCGAGTCCGCCACCTGCAGAGTCGCCGACAACAGAAATATCCTCAGGGCTGTAATCCAGTGCCAGCAAATGCTGGTACATCAATAGTGCATCATCTACAGCAGCAGGGTAAGGGTGCTCCGGTGCCAGTCGATAATCAGGCACAAATAGCGCACAACCGGTCGCTTTTGCGATGTGCCCCGTTATTCCGCGATGGGTTTCAGAAGAACCAATGATATAGGCGCCGCCATGAAGGTACAGGATCGCACGGCGTCCATTCGGATTGCAGGTTACCTGCTGATAGGGAATGCCCTTGATACTGCCTGAAGAGAATGCCGTTCTTCGTGGCGGTATTGAGGCGCGGTAGGCCTGACGAATGAGTGTGCGCTGCAAGGACACGGGTATAGCGGGTGTCAGAACTGGCTTGACCAACGCCTGCATCGTGGTGCGTAGTGCCGCCTGTAAGATAGTCTGCTGCATTTCGGGCTCCCGTAACTGCGGCTTCCGTGAGAAACGAATACCTATAGTGGCCTAACACTGCCCTGAAATTAAGCGCTATTTGGTCTGGCTGATGTGTTCTTTTTGAGGTGATTCATGACGGCGATCATAGCTGGAAACGGGCTGAATTGTGCTAATCTAGGCACCTTCGCAAGGCTCTGATCGAGGGATATGACAGAGTTGTAACTGCACACGGGAACGCGGTTCCCTAAAATCAGATTCATATGGCTGATAACTGTGTATTGGAAATCCGATAGTCCTGAAATGCCGGAGTGGGAGCGCGCGTCTGTTATCAAGTCGCTGACTGAGTTCTCACTCGAAGGCATAGACGGCACCCGTGCTGATGAGCTCAATGAAGAAGCGGCATCCTATTGTCGCTTCTATGGACTGGATCTGTGGGTGGAGCATCCTGAGGTTAAATATGCGCTTGGCATTTTGCAAAGCGACGAGCACCGGGTGGCGATTCATTACTTCAAGTTGCCGAAATCACGCGGCACTGTCTTTATCCTCCATGGTTATTTTGATCATGTTGGCCTCTACAGCCAGTTGATTGATCGTTGCCTCGCGGCAGGCTTCAGCGTATTGGCCTACGATCAGCCGGGACATGGGTTGTCCAGCGGCACACCTGCAGCGATCGGCAGCTTTGGTGAATATCAGGCGGTTTTGCGGGATGTAATCAACGTCGCACGGGGTAAAGTGCCAGAGCCCTGGTTTGGCGTGGGTCAAAGCACCGGTGGCGGCATCCTGATTGACTACCTGTTGTCGGAAGTACCGCATGACAGGGCGGTGTTTCGGCACGTTGTGCTCCTGGCGCCGCTGGTTCGGCCGGTAGGATGGATTGGTGCCAAGTTATTACACAGTGTGGCGAGGCCGTTTGTGACGCGCTGGCGCCGAATGTTTTCGGAAAATAGCGGCAGTGGCCGCTTCCTCCGCTTTTTGCGAGAGAAAGACCCGCTTCAGGCCCGGTCTGTACATGTGGACTGGGTGTCGGCGCTGAGGGAGTGGGTACCGCAGATTGAGCAGGCGCAACCGGTTAACTTCCCGGTGACGGTCATTCAGGGTGAAAAGGACATGACGGTCGATTGGCAGCACAACCTGCGGATTATCAAAAACAAGTTTTCAGAAGTAACCGAACGCCGTTTGCCTGACGGTCGGCATCACCTCGTCAACGAGGCGCCCGATCTTCAGGCAAGCGTGTTCAATGTGACGATCGATGCATTCAGAAAGCATTGTGATGCCTACTCGAAAGCAAGCTAGTTTGCGCCAGCATCACACTGATCGATAGCCAAGTAAGGAGAAGTTGAATGAAAAAAACAATGACGGCGATTATGGTCGCGGGTGTCACCCTGAGTGGCTGCATGACCTACGACCCTTACAGCGGGGAAGAAAAAGTATCCAATGCGACCAAAGGTAGTGTGATTGGCGCTCTCTCCGGTGCCGCCATTGGTGCTGCAACCTCCAGTAAAAGCGACCGGGGTAAAGGTGCGCTGATTGGCGCTGCTGCCGGTGGCGCGGCAGGTGGCGGTATTGGCTACTACATGGACCGTCAGGAATCCAAGTTACGCCAGCAGCTGGAAGGCACCGGCGTTCGCGTTGTGCGCAACGGCAATCAGATCGATCTGATCATGCCAGGCAACATCACGTTTGACGTGAACAAGTCGACGATCAAGTCGTCGTTTACCGGTGTTCTGGATTCTGTGGCATTGGTGCTTGAAGAGTTTGATGAAACCATCATCAACATTGAAGGGCACACAGATAGCAGCGGTTCTGCGTCCTACAACCAGTTGTTAAGCGAGCAGCGTGCCGGTTCGGTTCGTGACTTCCTGCTGAATCAGGGTATTCAGTCGTCACGCACCCGCGCCACCGGTTATGGCGAGCGTAACCCTATCGCATCAAACGAGACGGCGTCCGGGCGTGAACAAAACCGTCGGGTTGAGCTGAATCTGGTGCCGACACAGTAAGTCGATTGATTCCAGATTAAAAAAAGGGCGGCCCTGTTAACTGCAGGTGCCGCCCTTTTTTTGTTCGTTCGGAACAAATCGTGCCGTAACTGTCTGATCAGGCAGCAAGTGCGCAAGTATATTGCGCACTTGCCAGAAGAATCAGAACAATACGCGGCAGCGAATCGTGCCCTTGACCGACTTGAGCTTCTCAAGTGCCAGCTCGCCGTAGGCCTTATCAACATCCATAACCACGTAGCCAATGTCTTCCTGGGTACGCAGGTACTGACCACAGATGTTGATGCCGTTGTCGGAGAACACGCTGTTGATTTCGGACATGACGCCCGGAATGTTCTCGTGAACGTGCAGCAGACGGTGCTGGTTCGGATGCGATGGCAGTGCCACTTCAGGGAAGTTGACAGACGATACGGTGGTTCCGTTATCGCTGTACATCGCCAGTTTCTCGGCCACTTCACGCCCGATATTTTCCTGCGCTTCGATGGTAGAACCACCGATATGCGGTGTCAGGATGACATTGTCGAATTCACGCAGAGGTGAAACGAATTCCTCATCGTTGGACTTGGGCTCAACTGGGAAGACGTCAATTGCCGCGCCTAGCAACTTGCCGCTTTTCAGTGTTTCCGCCAGCGCTTCGATATCAACTACGGTGCCGCGCGAAGCGTTCATCAGGATGCTGCCGGGTTTCATCTGCGCCAGCTGCTCTGCACCGAACATGTATTTGGTGGCGGGCGTTTCAGGCACGTGCAAGCTGACAACATCACTGATGTTCAGTAGTTCTTTCAGTGAACCCACCTGAGTCGCGTTACCGATGGACAGCTTGGATACTACATCGTAGAAGTAAACCTGCATGCCCAGTGATTCGGCCAGCACGCTGAACTGGGTGCCGATGTTGCCGTAACCGATAATGCCCAGCTTCTTGCCGCGGATTTCGTAGCTGTCTTTGGCTGACTTGATCCAGCCGCCACGATGCGCGCTGGCGTTCTTTTCAGGAATGCCACGCAGCAGCAATATAGCCTGAGCCAGAACCAGTTCAGCTACGCTGCGGGTGTTCGAGAAAGGCGCGTTAAATACGGCAACGCCGCGACGGGTGGCGGCTTTCAGGTTGACCTGGTTGGTGCCGATGCAGAAGCAACCGACCGCAACCAGCTTGCTGGCCGCTTCGAACACTTCTTCGGTCAGCTGGGTCCGTGAACGGATACCGACGAAATGCGCGTCAGCGATTCTTTCTTTTAGTTCTGCGTCACCCAGCGAGTGAGTCAGATAATCGATGTTGGTATAGCCCGCTTCGTGCAGTGTATCCAGAGCGGACTGATGCACACCTTCCAATAGCAGGATCTTGATCTTGCTTTTGTCGAGAGACGTATTTGCCATGGGTTTCCAGACCTTTCGTCGCGTAAAGTGAAGAGGGTGTTGCAAAACTACTGCGCTCGGTCATGCGGCGCTGGATATCCGCTCAAAATGCTCATTTACCATGCGTAAACTGCGCTTTTTCGCGGTTTCTTATGAATATCCGTCTTGCCTGACCTTCGCTCGCTGCGTTTTGCAACACCCTCTAAAGTGTTCGCACCCGACACCAGGCGGGCGGGCTCGCAGAATAGGGCGGGTATGATACCATAATCCCCCTGTTTAACATTGTGTTCGGTGATCTGAATCATTCAACAATGCATTCAGTAAAAACGCCGCCCTCTACCTATTTGTGAGACCGTGATTTCCATGACTGCCGACCAGATTGTTGCCGCACTCAAGACCCTTGTGGATCAAGGCAAGGTCCTGACCGACCCTGACGACCTCAATAACTACGGCAAGGACTGGACCAAGATCTACGCGCCCAGCCCGGTGGCAATTGTTTTTCCCAAGACCACAGCACAGGTGCAGGCACTGGTTCAATTTGCCAATGAAAATCAGGTGGCGCTGGTGCCGTCAGGCGGGCGTACCGGCTTGAGCGCGGGCGCTGTGGCCGCAAATGGCGAAGTGGTGGTGGCATTTGATTACATGAACCAAATCGTTGATTTCAGCGCCAGCGACCGCACTGTGCGCTGCCAGGCGGGTGTTATCACCGAACAGCTGCAAACCTTTGCTGAAGACAACGACCTATATTATCCGGTCGACTTCGCATCTGCGGGCTCCAGCCAACTCGGTGGCAACCTGTCCACCAATGCCGGCGGCATCAAGGTTATTCGCTACGGCATGAGCCGCGACTGGGTGGCCGGTTTAACTGTCGTCACCGGCAAGGGCGATATTCTGGAGCTGAACAAAGATCTGGAAAAGAACAACACCGGCTATGATCTGCGCCACCTGTTTATCGGCGCCGAGGGCACGTTGGGTTTTATCACTGAAGCCACAATGAAGCTGACCCGCAAGCCCGATAACCTGACCGTTCTGGTGCTGGGTCTTGGCGATCTGACAAACACCATGGACGTGCTGCAGACCTTCCAGAAGCAGATTGACCTGACGGCTTACGAATTCTTCTCTCACGAAGCAATGCAACACGTGCTCGCTCACGGTCAGGTACAGGCACCATTTGAAACCGAAGCGCCTTACTATGCGCTGCTGGAATTTGAAGCGGTATCCGATCAGGTGATGGATGACGCCATGACCTTGTTCGAGCAATGCGTAGAGAGCGGATGGGTATTGGATGGTGTTATCAGCCAGAGCGAGACCCAGGCCAACAACCTGTGGCAGCTTCGCGAGCGGATTTCCGAATCCATTGCACCGCGCACGCCCTACAAGAATGATATTTCGGTGGTAGTGTCCAAAGTGCCGGGCTTCCTGCAGGAAATCGACGCGGTGGTGAATGAACACTACCCGGATTTCGAGATTATCTGGTTCGGTCACATCGGCGACGGCAACCTGCACCTCAACATACTCAAGCCGGAAGGCATGGCCAACGAAGACTTCTTCGAGAAGTGTCAGCAGGTCAATAAATGGGTATTCGAGATTGTCGAACGTTATCAGGGCAGTGTGTCTGCAGAGCATGGCGTTGGCATGACCAAAAAGCCGTATTTGCACTACACTCGCAGTGAAACCGAGATCGCCTATCTCAGGGGCATCAAGCAGGTGTTTGATCCCAGCGGCATCATCAATCCCGGCAAGATTTTCGACTGACATCCGGGTATTGCCTGACGGCAGCCGGGTACCAGCCCGGCTGCTATTTGAATCTCGCTCCGTATCCCCCGCTCACCGTTTTTTCGCCTCAAGCAGTTCCCCCCGCGCGCCTTCAGAATGCTAAAGTCGACCAAAAGCACGATCATGCTCAGCACAGACTTAATCAGAGGTTCCTTAGATGCGCGATCATATTGTGGTACTGACCGGCGCGGGTATGAGTGCCGAAAGCGGCCTCAAAACCTTCCGTGACAACGGCGGACTCTGGGAAAATCACGACGTCTACGATGTTGCAACACCGGAGGCCTTCCAGCGCAACCCGGAACTCGTTCTGCGTTTCTACAACGAGCGTCGCAGCCAACTGGAAAGTGCTCAGCCCAACGCGGCCCACAAGGCCCTGGCTGATCTGGAAAAAGACTACCGCATCACCATCGTCACCCAGAACGTGGACGATCTGCACGAACGTGCGGGCTCGACGCATGTTGTGCACCTCCACGGCCAACTGAAACAAGCCCGCAGCTCCAAGCTGGAACACGCCATCTACGATATCGGCTACGGCAAAATCGAAATGGGCGATCTGTGTGAACATGGCAGCCAGCTCCGCCCCAATATCGTCTGGTTCGGCGAAGCCGTCCCCATGATTGAAACCGCCGCCGAAGCTGTCGCCACTGCCGACCACGTGCTGATTGTCGGCACCTCGCTGCAGGTTTATCCCGCCGCAGGGCTTGTCGACTTCGTAGAAAGCCATGTCCCCATTACTGTGATTGATCCCGGTGAAGCAAATGTGTCCCGTGCACGGGTGATTCGTAAGGGAGCGAGTGAAGGGGTGTTGGAGTGGGTTCGGTTGCTTTCAATGCCCTCAAGGGCTCAGTAGATTAAGGAATTTCAGGAATAGCGGACAAACAAAGAGATCTGGCTTGAGGAAATGCGACCTACCTTGGCAATCATCTGCAGCCAATTATGGATTGCGCTGAAAACGATAAACATAGAGGCATCCTGAATGGCGTGATCTCTGCTATTTTTGTCCAACCTGTTATCAGCTAACAAGCCGCAGATGCGGTTGTGCGGCTGAAAACAATGTTTGGATCTTTAAGCCTCCCCTGAAACAGCGCGGAGTGACGCTTGTGCAACCAAGGCCCATCTCATGTTAAAACCCGGAACAAAGCGCGTCGCCTGGAGCGCTTTGCTAGCGATTGGCATGCTGCTAATCAGTTTGTCTTCACAGGCTCAGACCAATGCTGAGCAGAAAGCCCTCAATGAAGGCTACAGCCTGCTTTATGGCGATGTGTCCGCGCTGAGTCATGCCGATTTGTTGCTCGATGTGAAGCTGGAAAGTGATGACACTCAGCAGGTAGTGGACGACATTGCCGACTACCTGGGCTATCTGGCGCAAGGACTACAACAACTGGCCCAGGACTATCCCGCAATTCGGCTGGACCTGGAGCCTTTGCCGGCGATCGAACGCAAAACAGTCACTGCTGCAACCAAGGCCCGGATCAAAAGTTTTGCGCCGCTGGTAGGGCGCACCGGCCCCGACTTTGAGCGTACCTTATTGCTGACACTTTCCGGTGGACTGAACTCGCTGCGCCATCTGACTCAGGTCATTGCCGAGGCGGAGGAACCCTATAGCGAGCAACGGGCAGCGTTTATGAATGACGCCCATGCTCATCTGGAATCGCTCTACGAGGAGACGTTCAGGGTGCTTAACCGGCGCTTTTTCAAAGTCGATGCCTATGCCGACGCGTCGCAAAGTGATAATCGCCGGCAAACATCTGGCGAAAAGGAGACGGCCCAATGAGCAGCGTATGGAGCGTGAATTTAACCTTGCTGTCCAGAAGCACGTCTTTAAGGTGCGTGATGGTCTGCCTCTTGGCGGCGTTAATGTTGCAGGGGTGCGCCACCCCGGATACGTCGCACGCGGATGAACAGGCGACTGCCGCTCAGCGCAAAGAGCTTAATGAGGGATACAGCCTCCTGTACGACGCCGTATCCGGCATCCAGAACATGGATAAACTGCTCTATGCCAAGGTCGAAAGTGATCGGGTAGAGAAGACCGTCACCGACATCTCGGACTATGCCACCAAGTTAACACGTGATCTGGAACGCATTACCGAAGAATTCCCCGCAATTAAAATCGACCTGAAACCCTTGCCTGACCTGGAAGCCAAGAAGCGTGAGCTGCAGAGCAGCGCGAATCTTAAGGACCTGGCGCCGGTGATCGGCAAAACAGGGCATGTGTTTGAGCGTCGATTGTTGCTGTCCCTCTCAGGTTTGCTTGATCAGTTGAAGTTTCAGGCGCAGATTATGTCGGAAGAAGAGCCGGATCCGGCACTGAAAGCTGTGCTTGCAGACGCCGAAAGCCGGTTTGCGGGGCTCTATGAGGAGGTTGTGACGGTGCTGAATGAGGATTATTTTAAGCACAATACCTATTCGCCTCCGGAAAACCCGGCGAGAGACTATTGAGTTCGGTACTGTCAAGAAACGCCCGGTATTCCAGGCGTATGCGGAACGCATCCGTGCACGCGAGGCTTATCAGCGGGCGACCGAACTGGATTATGCGCTGGTGAGCAACTGATCGCAGTGTCGGGGTTTCGATGGCAGCTGTCGATCTGCGCATAAATAACTGATATGAGGTCTGTTGTCACTGCGTCAACGCCCTGGAGATTCAATGCCCCCAGTTACCAAACCTGTTTTCTGGCGTGATCCGCGCATGCCTTACGCTGAGTTGCGAAGCGTCGAGGACGGTCGGATGGTGTGCTATGAGCCGCACACCCATATCCAGTGGTCGATGGGGGCTATTACTGGGGGGCAGAGCACATTTGTCTGCGGTGATCGTCGTTATCAGGTGAGTACCGGCACGCTGGTATTTATGAACCCGGAATGCGTGCATGCTTGTAACCCCATCGACAATCAGCCCTGGGCTTATCTGATGCTGTATCTGGATGCCGGATGGCTGGCGCAGTTGCGATATGATCTGGGGTTGACCGGTGAGGCGATCTGGCAAGACATCCCCTGCGACTTGCTGACCACTCCCCAATACTTCAACGGCTTTTGTGAACTGGCGGCCTGCTTGCTTAACCCGAACGCTGAGCTGATCGACAAACAGTCCCGCCTGATTCGTTTTCTCTCGGGTTTGCTGCCTGCTATCTCCGGCGCCTCCGACCGGCGCCCGCCGGCCGATGGCAATACACCCGAAAAGCTTCAGCAACTGGCGACCTACCTTGATGCCCACTGCACTGAAGACCTGTCACTGGATGATTTGTGCCAGCGTACGGGGTATTCCGCCGGCTACCTGATCCGCGCATTCAAACAGTATTTCGGGCTTACGCCCCACGCCTATCTGATTAACCGCAGAGTGCAAGTCGGACAACGAGAGTTGAAACGAGGCACGCCCATCGCCGAGGCGGCACTTAATGCCGGATTCGCTGATCAGCCGCATTTTCAGCGGGTATTCAAACGATTGGTGGCCGCAACGCCTCACCAATACCGCTCACCTTTGACAGGGCAGGCGTCAGAGATCAAATAGCAGCCACAGACAACTGGCAGCAAGCAGAATCGCCAGTAGCCGGTTGATCGTGCGCAGAATAACCGGGCGCTCGACATAGCGCTTCAGAAATGCCCCCGCAAATACCCAGCTTCCCAGTGACAACCAGCAGATGGGAGCGTAAATCGCAGCAAACGCCAGTATCTGCGGGATGTCAGCGCCCGCTGTGTAGGCGCTGATGCCGGATGCCGACGCGAGCCAGGCTTTGGGATTAAGCCACTGCATCAGCGCACCGGTCATAAAACCCGGCGCTTTGTGGTCCGGGTTATCGGGAATGCGACCGTTATCCGAAAACAGGCGGTAGCTGAGGTAGAGCAGGAAGCCAATGCCGGCCAGTTCCAGCGTCTGATTAAAGCCGGGGATCACGGCCAGTAGCGAGTGAAGCCCAAGCCCAACGGAGATAAAAAGCGCGATAAAACCGACGGTCGCGCCACTCACAAAAACAAGGCCAGTAGCCGGACGATAACGCGCGCCGCTGCTCAGGCAGATCAGATTGACCGGGCCGGGGGATATTGATGCCGCCAGGGCGAAGGTCGACATGGGAAGCAGTAGCGACAGGGTCATTGAGTAGCCTTGGGTCTGGTTAAAGGCGACAGTCTGACGGTGTCGGCGGGTATGGGTATTGAACAAAATTGCTCAGCCATGCGGATCTCGAAGCGTCTGACCCGCATGGTTGCAAGCTGCGGCCCTATAAAAAATTGGGCCAGTGAGTGTCAAAGTAAACTGGCTGTGCTGCGCGCCTTGCGGGAGGTATCCACGACAATCGGGAAGGGGCCACTGAAATCAGGGCCGTCGCCAAGGCGTTCTTGGGCGCTGATGATGGCATCTGCCACCAGACCGCCACCGGTTACGCTGAGATGGTCATCGTCAAAATACAGGGCCTTGCCATCTTTTGTGGCGGGGCAGTACCCCTGCTCGCAAAATATGGATTCAGGCTTGATAGCGTGAAGCCTGGTGCCATACGGGAGTGTCGCCAGTTGGCGCAAGGCTTCGCTGTTGCGTGCCTTATACCAGTTTTCCGTTGTGGTTTTTCGCGTATCCAGCGTCGGCTCATCATCGAAAATCGTCGCTGGCGTCATCGCCTTCACTACATGAGTCGGTAACTCAGGTGTCGGGTAGACAACATATACATTCTTGCCCGCTTCCAGCAGGCGGTGAATCAGCTGTGAAAAGCTTTGCCAATACAGTTTTCGTGCTTCCGCGTTCGTGACGAGCGTTGTCTGACCGGCCACTTCAAATATCGGATCTCCGTCAGGCACTTCCGGATAGCTGTCGAGCTGATCGCCGAAAAGATAGGCGCTATGGCGGAATCCCACGACGACATTCCTGATGTCATCATGTTGCTCGAGGTACTGCACGGAATCATTCAGCCACCGGGTGCAACCCGGCTCCTTGATCTCGAAATCGAGTGCGGGCGGACAGTGGCTGAAACTCATCTGCACCAACCCTTCACCGGTTTCATCCAAACGCCTGGCGAGAGCATAAGCGGGTTCCACGGTGTGGCTGTCGCCTAGCGTGGCCCAGGTTACGTTGTCGTTGAAGTACCGGCAGGCATCATCAGGCCCTTTATAATCCGCGCCGCTGGTGTGACATTTCTCCCGCTTGGGGCTGAAGGCGGCCGAGGCCGTATCAATCGGTCGATCAAACCTTTCGCTGATGCCGTTGTCGAAATGCCCCACCAGGCCCGCCGCCATAAACAGCGATAGCGCGACAGCTGAATAGCGGAAGATCGCAGCTCGTGGGATTGCCCGTTTATTGCGGAACGGCGCTTCAATGTACTTCCAGCTGATATAGGCCAGCACGATAGTGGCCGCGATGGCGAGGGCAAATACCATAAGCCCCGGTTCGCCAATGGTTTTCAGGCGGATAAAGGCAAAGATCGGCTGGTGCCAGAGATACATGGAGTATGACAACAGCCCGATAAAGACGAACACGCGTATTGAAAGCAGTTTGCCCACGAGGCTGCGACCGTTGCAGAACTGGATGATCATGCAGGCACCCAGCACCGGAAGTAGCGTATAGACGCTGGGGAAGGGCGTGCTGTGATCAAACATCACGATGGCATAGGCGATGAAAGCCAGCCCCAGCAAACCCATCACATTGTTGAGAACGGCTTTGTTGTCGTCATCCCGCTGTGAGGGCAAAAAGGCGATAATTGAACCGAAGAACAACTCCCAGGCGCGGCTGAAGATCAGGTAGAAGTTGGCGTCCACTGCCTGTTTGGATGCAAGGTACTGGGATAGTCCAAGAGACGCAGCGGCGATAAAGACGATGACCGCCATCAGCCATTTTTTGCCCCAGGCCCACAGCAGCGACACCATCACCGGGAAAAACAGGTAGTACTGCTCTTCCACGGCGAGACTCCAGGTGTGCAGCAGCGGCTTTTCATCCGAGGCTGTCGAGAAGTAGCCGTTGGTCAGATAGAAAAAAACATTGGATGAAAATGTCACCACCGATACCAGGCTTTGGCCGTAGGATTTCAGCAGTGGCGCAGGCATCAGAATATAGGCGGCAATGGTGGTTAACAGTAGCACCGCAGAGAGAGCAGGGAGTATTCGGCGGGCCCTGCGTTCGTAAAAACTGACTATGGAAAATTTGTCATTTTTGAGTTCTTCAAGAATGATCGATGTGATCAGATAGCCACTGATCACAAAAAAGATGTCCACCCCGACGTAACCACCGCTGAAACCACTGATACCAGCGTGAAAGAGGATAACCGGCAACACTGCCAGGGCCCTTAGTCCGTCAATCTCTTCCCTGTAGACCAAAACACTTACCTTCTTGTGAATGGGGTGTGATTCAGTGCGCAACTACCTTGTTTTCAGATAGTTAGCTGCATCGTTCAGTGTATTAACCAGACGATGTTAACGGGGAGCGGCGGAGTCGACTAACCTTTGGACGGGTTGTTGGATTTCCATTTTGCAATAATTGCGGTGATTGGCGGCCAAATCAGGGGATATTGCTGCCTGAATTTTACTTTGTACAAAGATCATCGCCTCGGGCAAGTCTGTGCTATCCGCGATTGAAGCGATGGGTGGTCACCGATATATTAGCTGGCTAATTTTTGTCTCAGGAAGCTGATACTGATGAGTGATCGTGCGCAAGTTCCCCTGAGTCTCGTGTTTGCGCTGGCCGCGACCATTATGCTCGGGCCTTTCTCTGTTGATACCTACCTGCCGGCGTTTCCGGCAATCGCCCAGACCTTGGGTGTCGACATGCAGTCGGTCTCCCTGAGTGTGTCGGTGTACATCTTTGCTCTGGCTTTTGGTCAGTTGATCGGTGGGGCCTTGTCAGACCGTTTTGGCCGTAAACCCATCCTGTTCGCCGGGCTGGGAGTGTTTGTTGTGGCGAGTCTGATCCTGTCCCAGACTCAAACCCTCAGTGTGTTGCTCGGAGGGCGCGCACTGCAGGCTATCGGCGCGGGTTGGGTGCTGGTATCGGTACCGGCGTTGGTGCGTGACAGGGTGCACGGCCAGCAAGCAGCCAAGCTGTTTTCGTTGATCGGGCTGATTATGGTGGTAGCGCCCGGTATTGCGCCCAGTATTGGCAGTGCGCTGCTCAAGCTGGGGCATTGGGGCATCATTTTCATCTTTCTGGCGGTATACGCTGTTGCACTCGTGCCGCTGCTGATGCGGACCGTGTTTCGCGAAAAGCCTGCATCAAGCGGTGCACCCCAGCCTCCCATCCCTTTGCTTCAGCGGTATCTGAATGTGCTGCGGACCAAACCGGCCTTGCCGTTTATCGCGTGGCAGGCGGGGTCCTTCTCGATGATGATGCTGTTTATCACCTATGCCTCTTTTATCTACCAGATCCACTTTGAGCAAACGGAAGACGCCTTTGCCCTGTTGTTCGGCGCCAATATCGTCGCCATGTTCTGCCTGAATCTCACCAACCGGGCGCTGCTGTCGCGGCTGACGTCTTTGCAGGTGTTGCGCCTGGCAACGGCTCTCCAGGGCGTGGGTGTGCTGTTGTTGATTCTGGCGACGGTAATGGATTGGGGGATGTATGGTTTCCTGGCTGCGATGATGATGGCCATCGGCGCGATGGGGGCTATCACTCCCAATATTCAGGCCTGCTTTATGGAGTATTTCCCTACCAATGGTGGCACCGCAGCCGCTCTGCTGGGAGCTGCCCAGTTCGGTATCGCCGGCACGCTCAGCGCGCTGTCCGCATTCCTGCCGCATACCTTGCTGGCGGTCGTGCTGGCAATGGCGGCATGCTCAGCGGTGAGTGTGATCCTCATGTTGCGCTCGCTTCGGCAACCGGCCGTTGTGACGAATTGATCAATCGCCGCATTTTTTAACAAATATCCTGCCTGAATATGTCATGGCTACCCCGCCGTGACTGCGACACACTCTGGTTATGTCTTTTTCGCGTGCTGCCATTGCGGCACGCACGTCGATATATGCCCATAACAGGAGTGAACAATGGAATTCAAAAATGTCCCCGCAATTGTTACCGGCGGTGCCTCTGGTCTGGGTGAGGGCGCGGCCCGGGCGCTGGCGGCTGAAGGTTGCAAGGTTGCGATTCTCGATTTGAACGAAGAGCGCGGCCAACAGGTTGCTGCTGACATTGGCGGCATCTTCGTGCGCTGCGATGTGTCCTCTGCCGAAAGCGCAGAAGCGGCGCTTGCTGCCGCGCGGGAAGCCCACGGCCCCTGCGGAATCGCGGTGAACTGTGCGGGTATTGCGCCTGCCGCCAAGATCCTTGGCAAGGAAGGCCCGATGCCGCTGGATAGTTTCAGCAAGGTGATTCAGGTCAACCTGATCGGCACCTTCAACATCATGCGTCTGGCTGCGGCAGACATGGCTGAGCGCGAGCCCAATGCTGATGGCGAGCGTGGGATAATTGTTTCTACTGCATCCGTTGCGGCTTACGAAGGCCAGATCGGCCAGGTGGCGTACAGTGCCTCCAAAGGCGGGGTTGTGGCGATGACGCTGCAGGCCGCTCGTGAACTGGCCCGTCAGGGCATCCGCGTCAACACTATTGCGCCGGGTCTGTTTATGACGCCGATGATGGAAGGCATGCCCCAGAACGTTCAGGACAGTCTGGCGGCGACATTGCCATTCCCGCAGCGGCTGGGCAAGCCGGCGGAGTTCGGCATGTTGGTTGAGCAGATGGTGAAGAACCCGATTCTGAATGGCGAAGTGATCCGTCTGGATTGCGCATTACGCATGGCGCCGAAATAAGGCCGGTCACCGGGAGACAGACTATGAGTAACCGTGATTCTGAAGAGCTGGCACTATTCCGCGACATGGTCGTCAAGGCCCTGGAAGCTGAAGTGCGCCCCCATTACGAGCAATGGGACGAGGACGGCATTGTGCCCCGCAAATTGTGGAACACCCTGGGTGATGCGGGCATGTTGTGTGTTGACGTTGCCGAAGAGAACGGCGGTTGCGATGCGCCGTTCAACTATTCGGTCGTTGTTGGCGCCGAGCTGGCGCGGATGGGCTTTGGTGCACTGGCCACCAATGTAATGGTTCACTCGGATATCGTTGCGCCCTATCTGAGCCACTTGGGTAATGACGAGCAGAAGCAGCAGTGGCTGCCGAAGATGGTGTCCGGCGAAGCAGTAGGTGCCATCGCCATGACCGAACCCGGCGCCGGCAGTGACCTGCAGGCCATGCGCACCAGTGCAGTAGCCGACGGCGATGACTATATCCTTAATGGGTCCAAGACTTTTATTACCAACGGCCAGCATGCCGATATGGTGATTGTCGCGGCCAAGACCGATCCCAGTGCCGGTGCCCGTGGTATCAGCCTGTTTCTGGTGGACACTTCGCTGGAAGGCTTCAGCGTCGGCCGTAACCTCGACAAGATAGGCCAGCACTGTGGCGACACATCCGAACTGTTTTTCTCCGACATGCGCATTCCCAAATCTGCATTGTTGGGAGAAGAAGGTAAAGGCTTTGCCTACCTGATGCAGGAATTGCCGCGGGAGCGATTGGTGATAGGCGCCATTGGCGTCGCAGCCGCGCGCGGAGCGCTGGATCTGACGTTCAGTTATGTGGATGAGCGCGAGTTGTTCGGCCAGAAACTGAAGCAGCTCCAGAACACCCGCTTCCGCATCGCCGAGATGGAAACCGACTACCGCATCAACAAGGCCTTCGTGGATCAGTGCATCGCTGAATACGAGCGCGGCGAGCTGGATGCAGCCACCGCCTCAATGGCCAAATACAGCGCCACTGAAATGCAGTGCAGAGTGGCTGACGGCTGCCTGCAACTGTTCGGTGGCTACGGCTACACCACGGAATATCCGATTTCCCGCGCGTTCACCGATGCCCGGGTGCAGCGGATATACGGCGGCACATCAGAAGTCATGAAAGAGGTGATCGCTCGCTCATTGCTGGGCCGGTAACGCGATTATTTTTACTGAACAGAGGATAGCGCGTTTGTCGCGCGACTATCCGGGGAGAACAGATTATGTCTGACAATGCTGTTGTTATCGCGGGCGCGGCCCGTACACCCATGGGCGGTATGCTCGGGTCATTGAGTTCAGTGCGTTCCCCTGAGCTGGGCGCGGTTTCCATCAAGGCTGCGATCGAGCGTTCAGGGTTGAAGCCGGCTGATATCAATGAAGTGGTCATGGGCTGCGTATTGCCCGCCGGTCTGGGGCAGGCGCCTGCACGTCAGGCGTCGAGAGCCGCAGGTATTCCGGACGCATCTGGCTGCACCACTGTGAACAAGATGTGCGGCTCCGGCATGCAGGCGGTGATCATGGCCCACGACCAGATCAAGGCAGGCACTAACAAGATCATGATCGCCGGCGGCATGGAGAACATGAGCCAGGCTCCGTACCTGCTGCCCAAGGCGCGCGGCGGTATGCGCATGGGGCACGGGCAGGTGATGGACTCAATGTTCCTCGACGGCCTGGAAGATGCCTATGAAGGTGGCCTGATGGGCGTGTTTGCCCAGCGCAGTGCTGATGAGTACAAGATTGATCGGGAAACCATGGATGCTTTTGCCATCCAATCGCTCAATCGCTCACTTGAAGCGATCAAAAACGGCTGGTTCGCCAAAGAGATTGTTCCGGTCACTGTTCCCGGGCGCGGTGGCGATACCGTTGTCGATACAGACGAACAACCGGGCAATGCCCGCCCCGATAAAATTCCGACTCTCAAGCCGGCCTTCAGCAAAGACGGCACGGTGACGGCGGCCAACGCCAGTTCCATCAGCGACGGTGCCTCGGCGCTGGTGCTGACAACGGAAGCGGAAGCCGGAGAGCGCGGGTTGAAGCCTCTGGCACGCATCGTGGCTCACGCAACCCATGCCCGTCTGCCTGCGGAGTTCACCCTGGCACCGATTGGCGCGATCGAGAAAGTGCTCAACAGGGCCGGTTGGTCGAAAGATGATGTGGACCTGTTCGAGATCAACGAGGCCTTTGCTGTGGTTTCGCTATTGGCGATTCAGCAACTGGGACTGGATGAAGAGAAGGTCAATGTCTACGGCGGCGCCTGTGCACTGGGGCATCCGATTGGCTCATCCGGTTCACGTATTCTGGTCACGCTGATCAACGCACTGCAGGAACGGGGCCTCAAGCGAGGTGTGGCGTCACTGTGTATTGGTGGCGGTGAAGGCACTGCGGTTGCCGTTGAGCTTCTGTAACGCTCAATGATCCTGCTGGCGATACGCCAGCGGGCTAAGCCCGGTCCAGTGTTTAAACGCACGGGAGAAGGCGCCGGGCTCGGCAAAACCGAGGTGTGTTGAAATTTCCGCCACTGTCAGATTCTGCCGGGTCAGCATAATCACTGCCTGATCCCGCCGCAGATTGTCTTTGATCTTCTGGTACGAGCTACCTTCCGCTTTCAGCTTCCGGCACAGGGTGTAGGAGGTCATGTGAAGCTGCTCGGATATCCAGTCCAGATTGGGCAACTTGCTCTCTTCCGAATTTTCCAGCAGCTGCCTTACCTGAGTGGTGGTGCTGTTGTCCTCGTCGGTCCAGATCAACAGGTCGCGCGGTGAGCTTTCGATAAACTCATCCAGTTCCGCTTCGCTTCGGGTGACCGGCATGGTCAGGTAGTTCTTGCTGAAAAAAAGGCTGTTGCGCTGCTCGTCAAAATGGCACTGGCAGGGAAAGACGAACCGGTATTCGTCAAAATGCTGCGGCAGGGAATGGGTAAAGGTGGCGTGACTCAGCACGATTTTCCGGCCAATCAGCCAGCCCACGAGCCGATGCCAGACGAGCAGTAGCCATTCCACCAGAAAATTGTCCGGGTCCAGTTCCGGGCGTCGATGGGTCAGGCTGAGTTCCGCCTCATCGCCGGTGGTGTCCAGTTCAATCCGGATATCGTCCGAAAACAGCGTGTAGCAGCGGATGCTCTGGCGAATCACCTGCTCCAGGTTGTCGCAATGAATCACCAGCGACCCCATCAGATGAAAGTGGCCGACCCGGCACGGCAGGGTGGTGCGCCCCATAAACTCGTCGTCCAACTCCTTCCAGGCCAGCCGGAACAGTCGAATGAACTGGTCTGTCGGCACCCGCGCCTTGGGCTGACGTATCACGTCGGGATCAATACCCCGGCGAATCAGCAGGTCGTCGGCAGCGCAGCCGTTTTTCTCCAGGCCATGGAGAATGGAGCGGGCGTAGTGCGAGGAGAACGTCAGGTTTTTCATGTGCGCTGCCGGTTGCAAAACTTGTCAAGTTATCTGCCGATTACGGTCATTCTGTTCTATAAGCCGTTTGCTTAACCTGATTCAAACGCCGTTTCAAAGGTGACGGCGAGAGAGCTTCGCCAATACGTCATTAAAACAAATTCAACAGGCTGATCTATGAACGAAACCAATTCGTCTTCGAACGAGACAAGCTACGACGACTTTGTGAAAAACTTTTCGGTGGATTCGATCTTACAGAATTTCACCGGTGATTTTAACGAAGGCCTCAATGTCTGCGAAGAGATCTGTGACCGTCATGCGGCCGATCCCGAGTGGGTGGGTTTGCGCTACGCCCGGGCAGATGGGCGTACCGGTGAGATGACTTTCGCCGAACTGAAACGCCGGTCAGCCCAGTTTGCCAATTTCCTGTCGTCGCAGGGCATCGGCAAGGGCGATCGGGTAGCGTGCCTGTTGCCCCGCACCCCGGAATTGCTGATTTGCGTTCTGGGCACACTCCGTGCCGGTGCGGTTTATCAGCCGTTGTTCACGGCTTTTGGCTCTGGTGCCATTGAGTACCGGTTTGGCAAAGCCAACACACGCCTGGTGGTGACCAATACCGAACAGTGGGCCAAGCTGGCAGATGTAACGAACGTGCCGGCGACCATGCTGGTGGCCGAGGCTGATGATCCACTGGGCGCTCAGGCAGATCATCTGTTCGAATCCACGCTGGCGGCTCAGTCGAGCGAATTTGAACCGGTAAAAATCGGTGCAGCGGACCCGTTCCTGCAAATGTTCACTTCAGGCACTACCGGCAAGGCAAAAGGTGTTGCGGTACCCGCGAAGGCACTGCCTGCCTTCTGGATGTATATGCGCTACGCCGTGGGGCTGCGCCAGACGGATAACTTCTGGAACGTGGCTGATCCCGGTTGGGCCTATGGACTGTATTACGCCATTGTCGGCCCGCTGTTGCTTGGGTGCACAACGCATTTCAACGAAGCGGGATTTACCGCAGACAATACGCTGGAATTTCTGCGTAAATTCAATATCACCAACCTGGCAGCGGCACCCACGGCCTATCGCTTGCTCAAGGCCAATGAAAAACTGATTGCCAACTATCCCGGGATCAGCCTCCGCGTCGCCAGCAGTGCCGGTGAACCGCTTAATCCGGAAGTGATCAGCTGGGTGCAGCGAGCCTTTGAATGCCGTGTCTGCGATCACTACGGCCAGACCGAAACCGGCATGACCTCCGCCAATTTCCACGAGCTGGGACATCCGCATCGCGATGCCAGCATGGGTTACCAGATTCCCGGTTACCGGCTGGTGGCGCTGGATGCCGAGTTCAACGAAGTCGCGGCGGGTGAAACCGGTGAGCTGGCGGTTGATATGGAGAATTCACCGCTTCACTTTTTCCAGGGCTACACCTGGAATGAAAAGATGCCATTCCACGGCAGGTACTACCTGACAGGCGACATGGTGGTCAGCAATGGCGACGGCTCGCATTCGTACACCGGTCGGGATGACGACATCATTGCCTCAGCCGGCTACCGGATTGGCCCTGCCGAAGTGGAAAGTTCATTGTTGGAACACCCGTCGGTGATTGAGAGCGCCGTAGTAGGTAAACCGGACGAAAAGCGCGGCACCATCGTCAAAGCGTTTGTTGTCACCCATCCGGATTACGATGGTGTGGATGATCTGGCAGAGCAGTTGCGGCAGCATGTGCGCACACGCTTATCGACGCACTCCTATCCGCGTGAGATTGAGTTTGTGGACGAGCTACCGAAAACGTCCAGCGGCAAGATTCAGCGGTTTCTGCTGCGCAAGCAGGCGGAGGAAGAGGTACAGACAGCGGCTTCAGCGTAATCTGGACGCACTGTAAAAAAGGGCCGCTTATGCGGCCCTTTTTAGTTTGACGATCCGAAGTCGAAGATCAGCCTTCCGGATCGATCTTGTCCTGGGTTTTCAGCTCGAAGTCACTGGCATCGTGGCGTTCGCGAAGTTGTTCATTAGGCTCGCCCCAGGCCCGGTTGACCATGCGTCCGCGTTGAACGGCCGGCCGCTCATCAATGGCTTTGGCCCAGCGCACCACGTGAGTGTAGGTGTGAGCTTCGAGGAACTCGGCTGCGTCATACACGCGGTTGAGCACCAGTGCGCCGTACCAGGGCCAGATCGCCATGTCGGCAATCGTGTATTCGTCCCCGGCAATGTACTGGTTGTTTGCCAGTTGGCGGTCAAGCACATCAAGCTGTCGCTTCACTTCCATGGCGTAGCGGTTAATCGGGTACTCGTATTTTTCCGGTGCGTAGGCATAGAAATGACCGAAGCCACCGCCCAGCATGGGGGCGCTACCCATCTGCCAGAACAGCCATGACAGACACTCTGTTCGCCCGGCGATATCCTTGGGGATAAATGCCCCGAACTTTTCCGCCAGATAAAGCAGAATCGAACCGGACTCGAAGATACGTTGCGGCGGATTCTGGCTGTAATCGACCATTGCCGGGATTTTGGAGTTCGGGTTCACTTCAACAAACCCGCTGCCAAACTGCTCACCGTCTGAAATGTTCACCAGATATGCATCATATTCTGCATCGCTGATGCCGCTTTCCAGCAGCTCTTCCAGCATGACCGTGACCTTGACGCCATTGGGTGTTGCCAGAGAATAAAGCTGCAGCGGATGTTTACCTACCGAGAGCGCCTTGTCGTGGGTCGGGCCGGCTATCGGGCGGTTGATGCTTGCAAACTTGCCGCCGCTTTCAGAATCCCATTTCCAGACTTTTGGTGGCGTGTAGGTGTCGTCGGTCATCGTCAGGCTCCGGTTGTGATGAAACAATCATGTTGCCAATTTCATTGGCCTCTGTACAAGGTAGGGTGTTGATTACGATTAGCAAGGCTGGGAAACATACGTACATCGAACCGAAATCGGTTACTTGTTCAGCAGGTTGCTGTTTCTGTGACCACAGGTTGTCCACAAATCCAGTGGATAACGTTGTTAACAACCTAAGGGTATGTACCTGCAAGGCTTGCGGCGCAAGGGATCGCAGTAGTTGGGCAGGAGACGATCAGGTCTTCCTGGCGCGTGTTAATAGCCTGTGCGACGATGTTGTTCCCTTAAATCCAGTAACCGGAGACCGTCCATGATCGTGATTACCGCAATGATGACCGCAACGCCAGGCAATGGTGACGCGTTAGCTGACGCGATGACAAAAATCGCCGTGGAAGTAGAGAAGGAAGCGGGCAACCATTGCTATCTGGTGCACCAGTCTGTTGATGATGCGGACACGGTACTGATCTACGAGCAATACACAGATGAGGATGCCCTTGCCGAGCATCGCGAGCACCTGAAGGAACTGGGCGCCGGTCTCAAGGGCTTGCTGGCGGGTCGGCCTGATATCAAACAGTTCACGCTGAAAGGCTGAAACGGTAGCGCCGTGTGCTCACCGGTAAACCCGAGTGGGCGCGAAAACTTGTTTTCTGCCATGTGATGTTTTTACTTTATTTAAAATAACTGCCTCCGATTTGAGTACTTCTGAGTAGTCCCCTCGAGAGCCCGAGCTGGCGGGATATCGCCAGCTCGGATCCATAACAATATTTCGAGGATGACGCTATGAAACCTAACCACCTTTCAGAACAGGGAAAATGGCCGAAGAAGACACTGCTCGCACTGTCGGTTTCCGGCTTGATTGTGGGGCTTTCCGGCTGTGGTTCGGACGATGATAACGATAATGATGGCCCGGTAACGGGCGGCGCGCCTGACTTCACCCCGGCGACTGTCTTTGTAGCCAGCAACAGTTCGACTGATACCAATGTGCGGGTACGGGATGAGGATCTTGGTCTGCTGAATACCTATACCACCGGCGCTAACGAGGGACTGTTGGTAAATAAAGCGGGTGGTCTTGTACAGGCCGGAGATCTTGGCAGCACCGGTAATCTGGTGACCGCCTGTAATGCGGCCACGCGTATGACAGGAGACGCCAGCTACGAAATTGCCGGCGCCAACACCACCTTCGCCAGTCCTAAAGGCATCGCGACCATTGCCAGCGAAGGCCTTGTCGTAGTCGCCAATAATGGTGCCAGTACCTTGCTCTTGATGGGCGCTTCGGCCTCGGGAAATGTTGCACCGGTGGCGACCGTGGCACTCGCGGCCAATGCCTGGGATCTGGTTTACGATGATGCGTCAGATCGCCTTTTCGTCGCTCAGGTTGACGGATCCGTTGCAGTGTTTGATGCCTTTGCCGCAAACCGTGGTGTCGGTGGAGCGAACCGTACCTTCACGGTGGTTGATGGCGATGGCGAGGCCTCGGTGAACCTGCACGGTATTGATTATGACGCCCAGGGTGATCGTCTGGTCATTGGCGATGTTGGCGCGGCCGGTTCTGCTGACGACGGCAAACTCTATGTTATCGACAACGCCAGCTCCGCGGATGGCCAGATTACTGCAGCGACCACTTTCAAGGGCCCCAACACACGCCTTGGCAATCCGGTTGACCTGCAGTTGGACGGCACTGATCTTCGGGTTGCCGAAAAAGCCAACGGCGGTGGCGCTGTACTCGTTTACCAGAATATCTTCAGCCGGAGCGGCGGCGATGTTGCGGCGGATCTGATCCTGGATACGCCAGCGCCCGAGTCACTGGCTGTTGTGCCGGAAGCTGACCCAGCTCCAGGCGTTACGGATATTGTCGATCCGGCCACTGTGTACAAGGTGTTGACTACGAGCAATCCCGCAACCGGCTCGGCCACATCTGGCCAGCTGTTCACCAACGCCCGCACACTGGCCTCGGCCCCTGCACTGGCGTTCGATTCAAACCTCGCGAGTGCTGAAAACGTCACGCTTGATCGCGACGGCAACGCTTATATCACCTTCGATGACGGCACCACAGCCAACAGCGGTATCGCGGTGATTGGTGCGCTCGGTGCACGTGATAATTTTGACGCAAACCGTGATCGCATCATCACTGGCGCGGCTACCCGCTTGATGTCGCCCAAGGGTATTGAGTTGGCGGATGATCTTGGCCTGATGATAGTGGCGGAAAATGGTGGCGCGGAGGTTCTGGTGTTCAGCGCCTGTGCCAGCGGCAACGCGGCACCTGTTACTGTCAGCACCGGTGGTGTGGCGCCCTGGGATTCTGACTATGACCCGTCAGGCGATACGCTGTACGTGGCGCTGACCAATGGCACCGTGGCAGTCTATGATGATTTCTCCCAGGACATGGGGGCAGGGGGTATCGATCGTACGATTACGCCGGCTTCAGGAGGAACGCCTTTCGCGGCGCCTACGAACCTTCACGGCATCCGTTACGACCAGTCGTCTGACACGTTGATTCTGGCGGATGTTGGCGCAGGTGGTGTGGATAACGACGGGGCGCTTGAGACTATTCCCGCGGCATCGACGGCCAATGGCGTGACCAATGTTGGCAAGCGAATTGCCAACCCGGGTGACGGCTCCGACCTGACAGGGCTGGGTAATCCGGTCGATATCGCGTTTGATGGCCAGGACCTGTACGTGGCCGAGAAGATCAATGGTCAGATCCAGGTGTGGAAGAACTTCCTCACCGATGCGGCCATGATTGGCAACGTTGCGCCTAGTGATAGCGTAGCGGCGACGGCTCCGGAGTCCATCGTGCTGATGCCTGAATAAATCCCTCACCGAAACGAAGAACGCCCGGCAGATGTCCGGGCGTTCTTCGTTCAGCGTGTTGTCGATCAGAAGGGCACGGCGCGCCCGATATATTCGATTGGCCCGGTGGGGCGACCGATGGGGGAGCCGGCTTCATCTTCCAATGTAATTTCGAACAGCTGGTTGTCTTCAAGCGGCGGCAACTGATCCAGATTGATCTCCAGCGTCTGTCCGGGTTTTACAAGCCCGAGCGACACAGGCCCCTTCCAGTCATCCGCCTTGGTCCAGAATTCCAGAGCCTTGCCTTCGGGCACTTCAAAGCTGCCCAACGCCTGGAGCTTCAGTGAGCGGCGATTGCTGGCCTTTACAACCCATCCGGGCGCGTGGCCGTCAGGCGTTGCCAGCACCACCATGTAGCTTGTTTGCGGCTGCTGGATGACAAGTGCGACGCCGAACATCAGCGCCATTGCAAAGCCCGCAGCCGTCAGGCCGCGCCACAAGGCCAGGTTGTGCCACCAGCTTGCCTGTTGGCGCTGTGGTTTGGCTTCGGTTGCAGGGCGAGCTGACGTCTGTTCGGAGGTCACACTGTCATCTATGCGGTTCCATACTGTATCCGGAAGCGGCAGAGGATCGACGGTGTCGCATAAAGGCACCAGTCTGTTTTCCCAATAGACGACCAGTTCCGCCAGTTCCGGGTCGGATTCCAGACGCTCAATAACCGCTCTGCGTTCAGCTTCAGCCAGCGTGCCCAGCACATACTCGCCGGCCAGCTCAAACGGCGGCACATCATTGATTCTGTCAGTCATCCGAGGCACTCCCGTAAAGCCAGCAGACTACGCTTGATCCATGACTTCACACTGCCCAGCGGAGCACCTAGCAGATCACTGATTTCGCTCTGTGAGTAGCCGTTGACATAGGCGTGGTAAATACAGGATCGACGCTCGGGCTCCAGTGCCATGATGCAGTCCTGTATCCGGTGATTTCCCATGCCCCAGTGTGTTGAGTTGACTCTCTCGTACCAGCCACTATCGCGGGTGTCAGGGATATCGTCGATAGGAAAATCCTGAGTCACCTGGCGTTTCGAGAACCGGATCGAATCAAGCGCGAGATGTCGGGCGATAGAGTAGATCCAGCTTCGCCCATTGCCCCTGGATGGATCGAAGGTATGGGCCTTCTGCCAGATCTTCAGAAACAGATCGTGGATCAGATCTTCGGCGGTGGAGCGGTTTTTCACAATATTGAAAACAACGCCCATGAGGCGATTGCCTTCCTCAAGGTACAAATCGCGCAAAGCCTTTTTATTTCTGGAAGCACAGGCACGTATGCAGGCTTCGTAATCAAACGTATCGGTTTCCATTGCCACGCTTTTCCCACCCATCCGCTTTATGACCTTCCGGGTCGTTGTTTTTGATCTGTTCCGTTCTGGCGTACGACGTCTGTTACCGAGTACGTTTCACCTCCGGGTTCGGAGGCAGAAAAATAGGCTGTATCAATCTTCCCGGGTGAACTGCCGCCAGAATATCGGACGGTTTGGCAGGCCGAGTGAAAGGAGGATCACAATGAACCTCAACTCTCACTCTTGATAATAAATGAATAGCGATGAACGCCCGGACGCTATTGCTGAATCAGTTCGAGCACCTCAGTGGACCCCATCGCCGTTGCGAGCGACAAAGCGGTGTTGCCGTCGGCATCCTGAGCGTTGATATCAGCCCCGCATTCAAGCAGCTTTTTTACCATCTCGGGGCGGTTGAACATTGCAGCGTACATTAGTGGTGTTTTGGCGCCTTCCGGGCGGCCATCCACTTTCGCATCATGATCCAGCAACAGATCAACAATTCCCATCTCGCCTTTGTACACAACACCCGCCAGTGGGGTTTGCATGTTGTCGTTTTCAATATCCGGATCGGCGCCGCGTTCGAGAAGCATTCTGGCGGTTTCTTCATGGCCGTTGTAGCAGGCCAGCATCAGCAGCGTGTCACCTTTACTGGTGCGCATATTGATGGGCACACCTGCGGTGAGCAGGGGGTCCAGCAGTTTGGTCCCGCCATTACGCGCCAGCTCAAAAATACCTTGAGCAAAGGCGATGGCATCTTCGTCCATCTGGTTTTCGGGCTGCCCGGGTGTGCCGGGGGATGCGTTTGTCATGGCAGATCTCCATCAGCGCTGTTGTGAGTGCCGCAACAGTAAGCGGGCATCTGTCACAGAGAATAGGTCTCTGTGCCGAGTGTTCCCCCTATGAAACGGTTTAAGGGCAATGATTGCAAATGAATAGCAAATGATGAGGGCAGCAGAATAATTATTGGCCCTTCTATCCGCTTTGATTTTGGCTGGTGCGATGCGACTCGCCGAGGTATTGCACCAGTTCATCACGGAATGCAGCCTGAACCCCGAGCCGTTTCATCATCCAGTAATGCCCGGCGATCATCCGGTCGATGAAAATACTTTCCACCGGTGGTTTGAAGGAATCCAGATATTTGAACACCGTGGGGGTTTTGGCCGCCACATCCTTGTGGATATCGGATGCCATGAAATCATAAGGCTGATCGGTCACAAAGGGCGTGATCAGAATGTCCCGCCACATGGCGTAATAAGCCTCTTCGATAGCGGGTTTTGACTCGACCCGTGCGCCAAGGTCGATCAGGTGTTTGTCGAGTGCCTCGTAGTCTTCATCCAGTGCCGCCATAAGCGCTTTACGGTAGGCATCGACGATCCCGGGCTTCAGCTTTTTGACGCAGCCGAAGTCGTACATGACCAGAGAACCGTCCGGGCGAAATGCAAAGTTGCCGGCGTGTGGGTCCCCGTGGATACACTGGAAGCGGAACAACTGATCCGCCATGGTGGTGAAAATACGGTGGCCGATCGCATTGACGGTGGCCTGATCATACGCCTCGGCAGTCACTTCGCTGATGTGGTCACCTTCGACCAGTTCCATGGTCAGCACCCGCCGTGTCGAGTGGCTGGCGATCACGTCGGGGATAACAACGTAGGGGTCGTCGGCGTGAAAGTCCCGGAACAGAACGATGTTACGGGCTTCGTTTTCGTAGTCCAGCTCCTCATGGAGGCGCTCACGGATCTCGCCGAACAGTTGGTCGACGCTTTCTTTCGGCATCTTCAGCAATCCGCCGAGCCTCAGCGCTGTGCGTAATTGGCGCAGGTCGGAATCGCAGGACTTGTCCACGCCGGGGTACTGGACTTTGACGATCACATCCTGGCCAGTGTGAAGCCGTGCCCGGTGGACTTGGCCGATAGACGCCGCAGCGTAGGGTTGTTCCTGAAGGTATTCGAAACTCTCACCCAGGGGTTTGCCGAGTTCCTCTTCAATTTGCCCGACGATCACCTCAAATGGCATTGGAGGCGCTTCTTTTTGAAGTTTCTGAAGCGCATCAGAAAACTCTTTGGGCAGAAAATCCTGGGTTTGTGATGCGATCTGACCGACCTTCATCACCGCGCCTTTCAGTTCCCCGAGGGTGTCGGCAATCTGGCCGGCCATGCGCGTGTAGTTCTCGCTTTTTGCTGCTTCATCCTGGGGGCGCCCGACCAGGCGTCTGGCCCGCTGGCCGGCGTATTGCCCGGCCACGGATGCGGTCATGCCGGCCAGCTTGAAAAAGCGGCCGCTGCGGGATGTCACTGGTTTTTTAGCCATGAAGCGCTCGTTGGTTCTGAACTCGTTGGTTCTGAAAAAGGTGCGCCGGGTTTGAATGTGCGGCGCTGAAAGCCAACTATGCCCACAAAGCCGGTCTGACTAAAAGGGCTTTGATTGCTTTGTATTCAGAATATACCGCCGGCCCAGACCAGGCCGGGTATTCAGACTACCGTGGTTTCGACAGTAAGCTCATCGGCAAGTTTCAGCAATAACGTCTGCCCGGATGCCAGTGGGCCCACACCTTCGGGTGTGCCGGTGAGAATGACATCGCCGGGGAGCAGCGTGAAGCTTTCGCTCATGTGGGCGATCAGCCTTATCATCGGAAACAGCATGTCGTGCGTCGTGCCTGTCTGCTGGCGTTCATCGTCGATATCGAGAGAGAAGGTGATGTCGTCGTGGTCATCAAAGTTCTCCGCCGGCACAAAGGGCGTCAGCGGGCAGGAACCATCAAACCCCTTGGCCCGCTCCCATGGCTGGCCTTTTTCTTTGAGCTTGCTCTGGACGTCTCTCAGGGTGAGGTCCAGCGCCAGCCCGTAGCCCGCGATGGCCTCGCGAACCTTCGCTTCTGTTGCATGGGTAAGGGGTTTATCGATCAGTATCGCCAGTTCGGTTTCGAAATGCACCGACCCCAGCTTTTCAGGAAGTTTGATCGGTGCTTCGAAAGCCACTGCCGCCGTTGCCGGCTTAATGAAGAGCAGCGGCTCATCAGGAATCGGGTTGTTGAGCTCGCGGGCATGAGCTGCATAGTTGCGCCCGACACATACAATCTTGCCGAGCGGGAGATCAATCGCATTTCCGGTGTGCCAGCAATGATGGTAGAGGAGCATGCTACACCTGCCTTAATGGATGTGTGAGAAACGGCTGGACGCGCGATGGCACGTGTCTAATCGCCGTCAAACGAACATACAGTATAGACTTCCAGCCCCTCGGCTTTGAGTTTTTCGGAGCCGCCCAGATCGGGCAGGTCGATCATCGCCGCGACTTCAATAATGTCCGCACCAATACGACGAATCAACCGGGTTGCCGCCAGCATGGTGCCGCCAGTGGCAATCAGATCATCGATCAGCACAACCCGGTCACCCGGCTTGAAAGCGTCTTTATGCAGTTCGACCGAGGCTGTGCCGTATTCCAGTTCGTAGTCTTCAACCAGCGTATCAAAGGGCAATTTGCCCTTCTTGCGTACCAGCACGAGGCTGGCGTTCAGCTCGTAAGCCAGCGCCGAGCCAATGATGAAGCCCCGGGCGTCAACCGCCGCGACGGCGTCAATTTCGTGGCCGTGGTAGCGGTGCACAAAGGCATCAATCAGTTTCCGGAACGCGGTGCGATCCTGCAATACCGTGGTGATATCACGGAACTGCACGCCGGGCTTGGGCCAGTCCGGCACGGTACGAATGGCTTTTTTGATGCTTTCGGAGAAGTAATCCATGGTCTTGCCTGCTTGAATCACGGGGAAGAGGCGGTCACGACGGTGATAACGTGGTGACCAGTTGCTGTCATTCGCCCAGGAAAATGAATTTCAGAATGAAGATGACCGCGATAATTACAATGCTGGCGTTCAGGTGAGACCAGCGACCGCTGAGCGCCTTGAGCACGGCATAGGTGATAAAGCCCAGCGCGATGCCGTTGGCGATGGAGAAGGTCAGCGGCATCATCAGCGCCGTCACGACCGCAGGGGCGGCATCGGTGATGTCGTCCCAGTCAATCAGTTTCAGGCCGCTGGTCATCAGTACCGCCACGTAAAGCAGCGCCGGAGCCGTTGCATAGGCCGGAATAATGCTGGCGATAGGGGATAGCAGCAAGCAGGCCAGAAACAGCAGGGCCACAACGACGGACGTCAAACCGGTCCGGCCACCGGCAGAAATACCGGCAGTTGATTCGATATAGCTGGTGGTGGTGGAGGTACCGAGTGCCGCGCCGGACATGGTCGCGACCGAATCCGACATCAGGGCCCTGCCCAGCCGTGGCAGTTTGCCGTCTTTATCCAGCAGACCGCCGCGTTGAGCAGCGCCGATAAGCGTGCCGGACGTATCAAACAGATCCACAAACAGAAATGCAAACACGATACTGAGCAGGCCCACATTCAGCGCGCCGGCGATATCCAGCTGCATAAATGTGGGAGCCAGGCTTGGCGGCGCCGAAAAGAAGCCTTTGTATTCAACCAGCCCCATCATCATGGCGATGACGGTAACGGCAATAATGCCAATCATCACCGCGCCGGTAACGCGACGATAAGACAGTGCACAGATCAGGATGAAACCGCCCAGAAACAACAGGCTTTCCGGTGTTTTGAGATCGCCCAGACCGACCAGCGTGGCCGGGTTGTCGACAACCACGCCGGCGTTCTTGAAGGCAATCAGCGCCAGAAAGAAACCGATACCCGCCGAGATACCGAACCGCAATGACAGGGGGATGCTGTCGATAATCCATTCACGGATGCGGAAAATGCTCAGCAGGAAGAAGATCAGACCCGACAGGAACACAGCGCCCAGCGCCACCTGCCAGCTGTAGCCCATACTGCCGACCACGGTGAACGAGAAGAAGGCGTTCAGCCCCATGCCCGGCGCCAGTGCGATCGGGTAATTGGCCCACAACCCCATGATCATGGTGCCGATAGTGGCCGCCAGACACGTCGCGACAAACACAGCACCATAGTCCATGCCGGTAGCCGACAGGATGCTGGGGTTGACCACAATAATGTAGGCCATGGTCAGGAAAGTGGTAAAACCGGCAATGACTTCTCGGCGCACATTGGTGCCGTGTGCCTGCAGCTTGAACAGTTTTTCGAACATGGGTCAGCCTTGAGCAATGTGAATGCGTTGTGGAAGAAACTTTAGCTTTCGTACCGGATTTGGCCAATCGACCGTCCGGATTCTATCCTGGCTGGCGTTCCATTGCCGGGCGTTTCCCTTAGTGCGCCTGCGCATCCCTCTGCAGGCGAATATCAAATCGTACGGCCAGTAAACGGACAATGACGATAAACGACAGGCCAATTACCAGCGCCAGCGTATCGCTGTGCAGCGCCCATTGGCAGACGAAATAGAGCCAGCAACCGGCAAACGAAATCGATGCGTATATCTGGTCCTTGCGGAATATAAACGGCACCTCGTTGCACAGGGTATCCCGCAGTGCGCCACCGAAAGTGCCGGTCATGACACCCAGCAGCGAGGCGATGAACCAGGAATGACCGAGATCAAGCGCCAACTGGGCGCCGAGGATCGAAAAAACGCCCAGCCCCACTGCGTCGGGCAACACGATGTTGGATTCACGGAGGCGTCTGAGCGGTCGGCAAAAACTGAAAATAATGGCCATCGCCAGAATCAGGATCGGCTGCTCCTGATGCTTGATCCAGTACAGCGGATGATTGTCCATGATCAGATCGCGCAGGGTGCCGCCACCAAGAGCGGTAACGAAGGCGATGGTGAAGATCCCAACCGGATCCATGTTGGTATTGCGGGCGGCAATCATGCCGGAGACGGCAAAGGCGACAATACCAACCATTTCGAGGATGTAAATAATATCGGGCACGGGTGTCTTCGGGGTGTTTGATGAAGGATCGCCGGGGCGGTCAGCCCCGATTTCAGGCGCGCAGGATACCGTAAAACTGACCGCCGATCACCCCGTTGGATGTAACCGTTTTATGGCGTTTCCAGCCCCCTGATACGCGCGATCTGACGATCCTGCAGCCGTGATAGCAGGGCCACCGCAATAATGGCGCCACTCAGGCACCACAACATATCGGATTGGGTGTCCCAGATATAACCCTGGGTGCCAAGAAAGGCCTCGGCGTCCTCACCGCTGGCCAACGCGACCCACCATTCGATCAGCTCGTAGAAGGCGCTGAACGCCAGTGCAAAACAGACCACGAAAAAGTGGGTCCATGCCCGGCCGCGGATGACATTCTTGCGCAGCACGATTTCCCGGGCAATCAGCACCGGCACAAAGCCCTGGGTAAAGTGCCCCAGCTTGTCATAGTTATTCCGGTCCCAGCCAAATACTTCAGACAGCCAGTCGAAAAACGGCACCTCGGCGTAGGTGTAGTGGCCACCCACCATCAAGACCACGCAATGGAAAAGAATCAAACCATAGAGCAGGGGCGTCAGCGGGAAACGGTTGCGGGTGAGCCCAAGCGCAATAAACCCAAGCACCGCAGGCAACACTTCCAATATCCAGGTGATGCGATCAAAAGGCGCGATGCCAGACCAGATCAATACCGCCGCAAATACGACAATCCATGCAATCGACCATTTGTTCAATCTGCGTTCTCCATCTTGGCGGGGGAAAAGATATTAATATGGCTAATCGGGCTCAATAACTCTTATTCATTTGCTTCATTTTAAAAACAGCATTAGCTTGACCTGTCCAACATTGTGAATCAATCAGAGAGGGGAATCATGCGCGCGATTCTGTGTAAGGAATACGGCCCGGCGGATACGCTGGTGATTGAAGACATTGCATCACCCGTCGCCAAGGGCAGTGGCGTTAAAATCCGGGTGAAGGCGGCTGGCCTTAACTTTCCGGACACCCTCATCATTGAAGGCAAGTACCAGATCAAACCTTCCATGCCTTTCTCTCCCGGTGGTGAAATGGCCGGCGAAGTGCTGGAAGTAGGCGAGAAAGTCACCCGCTTCAAAAAAGGCGACCGAGTAATGGGCCTCACCGGCTTTGGCGCTTTTTCGGAAGAAATCGTGGCTGCTGAAGCCAACCTGCTGCCCATTCCTGACGGCATGAGCGACGAAGAAGCGGCCGCATTCACCATGGTATACGGCACCTCATACCACGCACTCAAACAACGGGCCAACATCCAGCCGGGTGAAACCCTGTTGGTGCTGGGCGCCAGTGGCGGTGTCGGGCTGGCAACAGTTGAGCTGGGCAAGGCAATGGGCGCGCACGTTATTGCGGCAGCCAGCACAGCGGAAAAGCTGGAGGTGGCGAAACAGGCCGGTGCAGACGAACTCATTAACTACACCGAAGAGCCGCTGAAAGACACCATCAAGAAACTGACCAAAAACAAGGGCGTTGACGTGGTCTACGACCCCGTCGGCGGTGACTTTACCGAACAGGCGCTGCGGGCCATGGCCTGGAACGGGCGGCACCTGATTATCGGCTTTGCTGCCGGTGAGATTCCCAAAATCCCGGCCAACCTGACGCTGCTCAAAGGGTGCTCTGTTGTTGGGGTCTTCTGGGGCACTTTCACCCGCCAGGAACCGGAAGTCAGCAACCAGAACATGATGGACCTGCTGAAGCTCTACAGCGAAGGCAAGATCAAACCCGCCATAAGCGAAGTGTTTGAGTTTGAGGATTACGTCGGTGCACTCAATGCACTGACTGAACGTCGTGCCAAGGGCAAGATCGTTTTGAAAGTGGGTTGATCGTATTGCTGATGTGGCCGGTAATGCGCCGGCCTACCCAAAAGCCGCCGCGGCAGGAAACTGCCCGGCGGCTTTTGGGTTCTGGAGTTTGCTGAAATCGGCAGGTTCACGCGCATTTCGCCGAATTAAACTGACGCCCCCGCCTCACTCGCGTTAGGCTTAAAATTAAGCTGAATGATCCATACCACCAAAGAAGAGGCCGCTGATGTTAAACGGCATTCACCACGCCGCCATTATTTGTTCCGATTACGAAAAGTCGAAGCACTTCTATGTATCCGTACTCGGCCTTGAAGTGATCGCCGAGAACTACCGGCAGGCGCGTGATTCCTACAAGCTGGATTTAAAGCTGCCAGATGGCAGCCAGGTGGAGCTCTTTTCTTTCCCCGATCGTCCGCCAAGACCCAGCTACCCTGAAGCACAGGGCCTCCGCCATCTGGCCTTTTCGGTCTCGTCAATTGACGATGTGGTGGCTCAGTTGACTGCCACCGGCGTCGAGGTTGAACCTGTTCGTATTGATGAGTACACCGGCAAGCGGTACACCTTCTTTAGCGATCCTGATGATCTGCCGCTGGAACTGTACGAGCAGTAAGTTGCTGTACCCATAGCACCAGTTTTTCAATTTCATCGTAGATTCAGTCATGACTAACAATCCACGACGGCAATACAGCGTGTGTTGGTATGAGTGATCCATCAAAAACACACGACGACGAATCAACGCCGGCGCCTGACGGCGCTCAGAAGGATGCCGCGTACGTTGGCCCGTCCCCGGCGAAGCCTGCCAGACGCGCAAAACGGCCCTGGCTCTTGTTTGGCGTGTTGGTCTCGCTTGTTGTTCTTCTGGTGAGTCGGGAAGACCTGCGGCAGAACGCAACAGAAAGCAGCGTCAGCGCCGCTCATTATGTCGCATTCGATATGCTCGGCTGGTCACCGCGGGACCTGTTTGTCTGGCGCTTGCGCCTCGCTGGCCTCTCAGACAGCCCGCTGGGCCAACAATGGGCCGGGGCGGTTGCCCGGGCGGGCGAACAGCCTTTTCGAATTGGTGATCAGTACCGTACGTCTGAAACCTTTGCCGACGATAAGGTTGAAGCGCACGTCTACCAGACGACGCTTAAGCGTGGCGAAAAACTGACTTGGCAACTCACCCGCACCGATACTTCAGGCAGCCGGCTTTATGCCAGCCTTGAAAAGCGCAAAGGTGACGATGCCTGGTCAACCATCTCGGAACTGGATGCCAGTGGCGCAACCCACAACCGTGTGGTGTCCCGTGCCGGTGACTATCGCATTGTCCTCCAACCGGAGCTTTTTGGCAGGGTAGAGTATTCGTTGGCTATCGCCAGCGGTGGCTCTCTACCATTCCCTGTTGAAGGCGCTTCACAGCGTGATATAGGCAGCAGCTTTGGCGCACCGCGCGATGGCGGTGCCCGGGAGCACCACGGCGTGGACATCTTTGCCAAAAGAGGGACGCCCGTGATAGCGGTAATCGATGGTAGCGTTCGAACCGGTACCAGCGGTATCGGCGGCAACCACGTGTGGTTATCAGGCGGCATTTTCGGCTTTGGAAGTGCACGCTACTACTATGCCCACCTGGACTCATTCGCGATTGAATCCGGCGAAAAAATCGAAAAAGGCGACATCATCGGCTACGTCGGCAACACCGGCAACGCCAGAACCACACCCCCACACCTCCACTTCGGCATCTACTCCGGCGGCCCGGTTGATCCGGCAGCATTTCTGAAGCCAGAGCCGGTATTGCCAATTCCCTAATCACACTACCTGCGATAAATGTATCGCCTTAGAATCCGCATGTTTATACAGTACGATTGTGTGAGCGAATCATAGAAGTCAGATGATTACATGGCGAAGCGTGAGGTGACCGGCTAAGCTTTTGTTTTATCAACTTTTAGGTAGGTAACGCGTTCTATCTTTTTCCGTAATCATGAAGCAGTCATGGATATGCAATAAGGAAGCGCTCTATCTAACCACTGTTATGTGTAAAATGAGAGAATCATGACCGTTCACCAGTTTGAACTTTTTGCAGACTACTTCCAGTTGTATTTAATGGATGAGAATGCGGAGGATGATACGTCGGAAATTTGGACGGATCAGGCCTTGGATGCAAAGCTCGGAGTTTCGGAAAGAACTCTCGCAATTGGCACCTTTCGGAACGTTGACGTCAGTTTGGCTGTGGAGGTCGTAACCCACGAACCAACCATCAATCTCGAAGACTGGGATCATGCCTCACTTGGTCACGTAAATTTTCCATCAGGCAAATGCGCAGTATTCGGGTGCACAGATTATCTACCTGATGCCAAGCGAATTGAGCTACCTAAAGGCCAATATGCCGCCCTGTCATTGGCAAAAGGCCTGGATTCGATAGATACAGAGTGGGAAGACGCTGATGACTTTTACAAAGTCATTCTGTGGCCGTCGACCATCAAAGAATTCAGAGTCCTTAAGCAACATGAAATCACATAACCAAGCCATGCACCGGATGCCAAAACCTCCGCTTCGCTGCGGTTTTGCCACCGGTGATGGCGGGCGTTAAATCTGCTCTCGGTCAGGATGATGAGAACATGACAAAGAAACAGGAAAAGGTAATGTCAGAGGGCGAAAAGCTCAGGTTAATCGACAGACAACTGCATAATATTCATGGAGCCATCCGATCCCTCGCATACTTCCGAATTATCTCTAGCGGAATTACAGATGACCGGCCGAACCTGTTTTGGAAATCTACCAAGTCAGTTCATATCGAACACTTTGTTACTGCATGGTCGAAATGTTTTGGCGCACAGAGTGAAGATCTGCACTGGAAGAAAATAGTCAACGATCCATGTTCGTTCCGCACTAGGCTCTGCAAAGAACTGAGCCTCGAAAAGCGTGAGTTTAAAAAATACAACAAGCAATTGCTCTCATTCAGAAACAAGGTTGTCGCTCATACCGACACTTCTCTACAGCAAATCGATATACCTAGTTTTGATTCTGCTCTGAACGCCCTAGCGTTCCTTCAAAAAGAGCTTGTCTCGGAATTATCCAAGCTCAAAACTGAGCCCGCTGTGCATAAAGGCCCGGCTGACGTTTTGGTTTGGTATGACAATATGATCGAAGAAGCCGGCGGGATAATTGGCAAAGCCATAGAGGCGACCTCAGAAATGGACGAGTACCATTGAAATTTAACCAGTTGGTGAAGCCGACCGGTACTACGCTGCGCTCCGTCCCGGCGGCTTACCCAAGGCGTTAGCTGTGATTTCTTCATTTGAGAAGTGATACTATAGTGTCACTATAAGTCTGATTCAGGGTGAACCCCATGAAAGTTGAGCTTGTTACGAACCTCAAACGCCAAGCCACAAAAATTCTGGCTGATCTGCACTTGTCTAAAGAACCGATACTGATCACGGAGCATGGTCAGCCATCCGCCTATCTTATCGATGTGCAGGATTATGAGTTTATGCAGCGTCGACTTGAGCTGCTTGAGGGGCTCTCTCGGGGAGAGCGTGCTGTACTTGAGGGAAGAACGTACAGTCAAGGTGAGGCTAGGGAGAAAATGAGTAAGTGGCTGAAGTAATCTGGACAGAGCCCGCCCTGCAAGCACTGGATGCCATCGCTGAGTACATTGATCTGGATAATCCTGCAGCTGCAAGCAACCTGGTGCAAGAGGTTTTCAATAAGACTGAGCGTTTAGATGATTTTCCCCAATCCGGACGAATTCCCCCAGAGCTCCCAAATTCGGTATACAGGGAGGTAGTGGCCCCACCGTGTCGTATTTTCTATCGAGGGGATCAGAAGCGGGTTTTCGTCCTCTATGTCATGCGAGAGGAGCGGCAGCTTCGTGCGTACATGCTTGGAAGCAGCTAACCAGGCGCGTCACTCGGATGCCTTTGTCTCCGCTTCGCTACGTCAAAGTCACCGGTGCGCTTAGCGTTGTGCACTATAGAGGTCTAACTGGGTGAGTACGGTTACTATTTTCAACCGGGTGGGCTCCATTCCTCTTGTCTTGAGAGTTGCTTGTTTGGCAGCTGGGGCATTGGGACTGTTGCAGATCGTTGCAATAGTTTTCCCGGCTGTCTCGCCCAGTATAGGTGGCGTCGCTATAAAGTCGCCGATCTTGGCAGCGGCGATGGGATTAATACATCTGGCACTGGCCTGGGCTATTTTCAGAAAAATGGTATGGGCTGTCCCGGCCATCATTATTTTTCCAGTTATTCAGTATGGTGTTCTGTACTTGGAGACCGGAATTCCGTAGCAAAGACACCTTCAGCTGCATTTTCTGTTTTCAGGTGTTTGGGCTCTAATTTTTTGTGTATATCTGTTTGGATTCAAGGCATATCGGTACTTCGGTGTTGCCGAAAATGCATAACCAATGCAGGCACGGCGACGCCCATTCCATTGCGCTTTTGGCTCCATTTCATGGTCTATCTCGTCCCGTTTTTCATTCTGACAGCGGTTTTTGTGTCTGCAGGCCCACTGCTATATTGGGTGCTACGCGGTGAGCGCGAGTCTGAAGTGGATACCAGCTAGATATAACTCAACCTATCAGCACGCGGCCGATGTCCGCTGGACGCCACTACGATGGTGTCGTCGCACTTTTACCCGCTTTAACAGCCTGAGGATTTCATGGATCTTTTCGACATATTTCAACAGTATCGAATTCAACAGGGGAGCCTGGAAGCAAAACAAGGGATTCTCCAAGCCAAGAGAAAGTCTACAGATAATCAGCTAAATATCAGACATCTTGAAGCCAAGATCGATCATTTGTCATTGGTATGTATGGCAATGGGTGAGTTACTTGAAGAAGTCGGTTTCAGTAAAAAGATGCTACTCGACAAGATTGAGGAAATTGATCTTCGCGATGGGAAGGCAAATGGAAAGTTTGCCCCGTCAAACAAGTGTAAATCTTGCTCGCGGACGGTTTCGCCAAGGCACTTCAGTTGCCTTTATTGCGGTACCGAGATTGAAAAAACGTCAATGTTTTAAGGTAAACAAATGTAGGGGCTGTGATGACTGCTTAATTGATGAGCCGGATCCACTCGTAGCCGCGATTTCAGACCGTGATGTGCAATCAGGGAGAGTGTAGTCACATGATCACTAACCAGGAAGCTGAATTGGCTGAGCGACTAATCAAACTGCATGATGGAAAGAACTATCGTGCTCTTCAGGAAATGTCTATGCCGCCGAAAGATCCTGATGATGAAGGAAAGATAACAGAAAGTATGTACATGAAAATGTGCGATGACATAGAGAAGGAAATGGGTGATATAGAGAGTATCGAGTCCATAGATACTCTAATGAGGGCTGACTCAAAATTTACACTCTGGAAAGTCAAATACAGTAAAAGTAATTTCAAGGCGTTTTGGGCAATAGGTTTTGATTTAGATACATCTAAAATACAAGACGTTTTGGTTCAGTGGTAAGTACATAGAAATACATGTCGTTTCCCTTAGGACGAGGGGGCCTGCTCTGCGCCCCAGTCGCCCGCTTTCTCGTTGGCGCTTCAAACCAGGGGGGGCAAGCCGGGCCTTGGAAAAGGAGTTCAATTTTGCGTTACCTCGCTATCGTTACCATTCTGACGTCTATTCCAATGGCTCCTGTCGTGGCGCAAGTAAAGGATCACAAGGTCGCCATTAAAACGTTCGATTTAAAAATGGCATGTCTCAAAGACATTGCGCAGCACAACTATTTAATGCTTTACGATCAAGAGCTCAACGATGGGGAGAGTGGGTATCTGAATCTAGAAAAAGAAGAAATATTCGGAAGTTTTCTGCCCCAACTCTACAAGCTGTGCGGTTGTGTTATTGAGCAAGCTGTTCAAGAGCACGGTTTAGCAGAAATCGAAAGCGCGATGGAGGCTAACATCTTCTGGTCTGAGATCATTACTCAGTACGATTCGATGACTGGAGACGGTAGCTGTCCGCAAGATCCAATAATCTACACTGGCGACCAGAGCATAGATTTCTAACCGATTGTCATAGGGCGTTTCGGTCTGCGGCCTCCACCGAGCGCCCAGTCGGGGTGTCGCTAAACAACAGCGTCAGGCGAGAAAATGCAGGCACGTAAGATCATCGATAAGTTCCAGACCAAGGATTCTGGTGCAATAAGGGAAGCCACTTGGGAGATTCTTCGGTCGAACAATCGTGAAGTATTTGCAGAGCTAAAGGATTACTTGCCGAAATTCCGCGAGATTCTGGCATCGGTGGACATGGGAGGCATGCTCCATCGAAATGCTAAAGATACGGAATTGGCCTTTGGGTATATTGAAGATACCTGCAATGGGGTCTGCCGGTGCAGGCTTTATATCGGGCAGAACTTCTTTGACCCGGAGAAGGAGGCGGTTTGTGGCTTCCTCTACATTGTAAAGTCAGAGGTCAAAGTCAGCCTGTATGAACGTCACTTTACAGCTCGCTGCCAGGGCTGTTCTAAACTACTGCAAGTGAGAGAAGTTCATGGCTGGCATGTTCCCTGGTATGAATGGGGAGATGCCTGACCATCGGCTACACAGCGAGTGGTTTTTCGCCGCTTCGCAGCTTCGAGGCGGCGGGTGAGAAGAGCGTTGCAAAGTTATGAAAACGTTCGGTTGAGGATGAGTTGCTGCTGCTAGGGGATCTGCCCTGAAACAACATCAGCCCCGATTGCCAGCTTGGGCGCGGATGCTAGAATGCCCGCCTGCATTGGCCATCACTGGAGAAAAATCGATATGAGCACGGCTCCCGCACCCTATCCAATCGGCACGCCCGGAACGCCTTGGGGCGATGCGGAACGCGCTGAGTGGTTGTCGCGTCAGACCCGGAAGCGCAGTTATGAGTCCGAGGTGTTGGCGGTGATCGAGCGCCTGCGCTCACGCTTTGACGTGGAACAGTATGGTTGCCTGGACTATGGCCCCGAGCGTTATCCGTTGATGGCGATGCGGAGCCGCGACTGGCGTGATGATCTGCCGGTCGTCTTGATAACGGGCGGGGTACACGGCTATGAAACCAGCGGTGTACACGGTGCGCTTCAGTTCGTTGATCAACATGCGGCGGATTATGCAGGCCGCGTCAATTTGCTGGTCGCGCCCTGTGTCAGCCCCTGGGCTTACGAGCGCATCCATCGCTGGAACCGGAACGCAGTTGATCCTAACCGCTCATTCCGCGATGACGGCAAAGCTGAGGAGTCGGCGGCACTTACGCGATTGGTGGGTCCCATCCGCGATCGGGCAATACTGCATATCGACTTGCACGAGACCACCGATACCGACGAATCCGAGTTCCGCCCCGCGCTGGCCGCCCGAGATGGCAAGGTGTTCGAGCCTGGTGGAATTCCCGACGGTTTTTATCTGGTTGATGATAGCGAAAACCCGCAGCCCGAATTCCAGAAGGCAATAATCGAGGCCGTGGAGCAGGTGACCCATATTGCTCCGGCTGATGACAGCGGCGAGATCTTTGGTTCACCGGTCGTGTCCCGGGGTGTCATTCATTACCCGCTAAAGAAGCTGGGGCTGTGCGCAAGTATCACTAAAGCGCCGTGCAGGACCACCACCGAGGTCTATCCCGACAGCCCCCGTGTGACCACCGAGCAATGCAATGCCGCGCAGGTTGCTGCGGTATGTGCGGCGATCGACTATACGCTGGCACAAAGGTAAAGCAGGCAGGCCAACCGATGAACCTGAGCGCGACGCAAGGCGATATCACCAGACTGCAGGTTGATGCCATTGTTAATGCCGCGAACTCATCACTTCTCGGGGGTGGTGGCGTTGATGGCGCAATTCATAGAGCCGCGGGCCCGGAACTGCTGGCACAGTGCCGTTTGCTTGGTGGCTGCAAGGTAGGAGATGCCAAGCTGACGCAGGGCTATCGCTTGCCAGCCACATTCATCATCCATACTGTCGGCCCCGTTTGGCAGGGTGGACGACAGGGTGAGCCGGAACGGCTGACCTCTTGCTACAGGCGATCCCTGGAAGTCGCGGCAGCGGCTGGCGCTCGCTCTATCGCATTTCCATGTATCAGTACCGGCGTCTATGGCTATCCAATAGAAGCGGCGTCAGAAGTGGCGGTTTCCGCTGTAAGGGGTTTTCTGTCCGACCGTGGCGAGATCGAGTCTGTGGTGTTCTGCTGTTTCTCAGCGGCTGATCTTGCCATTTATGAATCCTTACTCTCGTAACCTGAAAGTCAGGGCTGCTTCAGTGCCAACCAGGATTCAGATAAACGTCCAGGCCAGTATTCTCGTCACTTTGTTTCCCTGTTTCATTTCGATTTCCCGTATATCGGTCGCGCCAAGCTTGTGAATCAGCTTTCTGGCAGGCTTCACGTTGTCAATTTTTGACACGAGGCTAGTAAACCACCGGCATTGAGCTGCAAACATCTGGCTTTCTTTGATCAGCTTTTTAAGAAACAGGTTTTCACCGCCGTTGCACCAAAGCTCAGCCCCCAGGCCGCCAAAATTCAGAGTGGTTGAGGCCGAGGTCGCGGCACCACGATTGCGGGCAAGGTTGCCGAGTTTAAGTTGGCTGCTTTTGAGCGCTTCATCTTGCGAAGCGTGGAAAGGTGGGTTGCAAACGCTGACATCAAACCATTCTCCTGCTTGAATAATCCCGTCAAAAATCCGGTGTTTATCCTGTTGCATACGCAATGTGAAGCGGTCTTTTAGTGTGGGGTTCAGCCCGATAATCGCGGCTACGTTTTCAAGCGACTGGGCATTGATATCACTCCCCACACAATGCCAGCCGTATATCTGGCAGGCCAATAGCGGATAAATACCGCTGGCGCCGGTTCCAATATCGAGGAGGGTGATGCCGGGTTGGGAATGACGGTGCTTGGCAGTCGGCGCATCAACCCCGAGCAACTCAGCGATGTAGTGGATGTAGTCGACTCTGCCGGGGATGGGTGGACAAAGCGCGCCTTCCGGGATGTCCCAGCCAGTGATGCTGTAGTCGTGTTCCAGTATTGCGGCATTCAGAGCCTTTACCGCCAGTGGATCCGCAAATTCGATTGAAAGGTTGCCGTGGGCGTTTTCTTTTACATGTCGGGCTAGTGGCGGATAGCTTTTAGCGAGTATTGGAAAATCATAGCCTTGATTATGCCGGTTCCGAGGGTGCAGTTGTTTGCGAATCGGCTTGGCTTGGCGCCTGGTGTTTCGATGAGGTGTGCTCACAGCATTGTATCCGAGGGTTGAAGTTCAAATGGGAAACGAGTCCCGGTTGGCTCACGGGTATCTCTGAATAAAGAAAGCCGGTCTGCAGGGCCCGCCTGCTCCACAATACAGTGTTGGGGCCAAGGATTGCGACAGGGTGCGAATGCAGCATCAGCGGGTTGGTGTCATTCCCTGAACGACTACCCAAGACGAATGCCCGCAAAAACTGGATAATGTCCCCGTTAACGCTAAGGCGCGCCAAATTCTTCAAACCCGGGTACCCTCGTAATGGAAATCAACGTCAACTTTCTCGACAACCTCAGACTTGAAGCCAAGTTTGATGACTTCACCGTCGTTACTGACCAGCCTATCCGCTACAAGGGTGATGGTTCCGCGCCCAGCCCGTTTGATTACTTTCTGGCATCCTCAGCGCTTTGTGCGGCCTATTTCGTTCGGGTTTATTGCCTGGCGCGGGATATTCCGACCGAGAACATTCGCCTGTCCCAGAACAACATCGTGGACCCTGAAAACCGCTATAACCAGATTTTCAGGATCGAGGTCGAGTTACCGGAAGACATCTCCGATAAAGACCGGCAGGGCATATTGCGGTCGATTGATCGCTGTACGGTCAAGAAGGTGGTGCAAACCGGCCCGGAATTTCAGATTGAAACCGTAGAAAGTCTGGGTTCAGATGCCCAGGCATTGCTCATGACCAAGCCTGAGGGTGATACGAGCACTTATATTGAAGGCAAGGATCTTCCCCTCGAGCAGACTATCGCCAATATGACCGCCATTCTGGCGGATCTGGGCATGAAGATCGAGATTGCCTCCTGGCGCAATATCGTGCCTCATGTGTGGTCGCTGCATATTCGTGATGCGGCTTCTCCTGCGTGCTTTACCAATGGCAAAGGTGCCACCAAGGAAAGTGCGCTCTGCTCTGCGTTGGGCGAATTTATTGAGCGCCTCAATTGCAACTTCTTCTACAACGACCAGTTCTTTGGTGAGGAAATTGCCAACAGTGAGTTCGTTCACTATCCGAACGAACGGTGGTTCAAGCCGGGGCCGGATGATGCGCTGCCCGAGGGCATTCTGGATGACCATTGCCTGGCGATCTACAACCCCGACGACGAGCTGGTCGGCTCCAACCTGATCGATACCAACTCCGGTAAAGTCGAGCGCGGTATCTGCTCGCTGCCCTTTGTGCGGCAGTCAGACGGCGAGGTGGTCTATTTCCCCTCAAACCTGATCGAAAACCTTTTTCTCAGCAACGGGATGAGTGCCGGTAACACCTTGTACGAAGCACAGGTGCAGTGCCTGTCAGAGATTTTTGAGCGGGCAGTCAAAAAACAGATCATTGAAGAGGAACTGGCGCTGCCCGATGTTCCCGAGCAAGTGCTGGCCAAGTATCCGAATATTCTGGAAGGCGTTAAGGCGCTTGAGGCGCAAGGCTATCCTGTGCTGGTTAAAGATGCCTCCCTTGGCGGCCAGTTCCCGGTAGCCTGTGTGACCCTGATGAACCCGAGAACCGGCGGTGTTTTCGCGTCTTTCGGAGCGCACCCGAGTATGGAAGTGGCGTTGGAGCGAAGCCTCACCGAATTGCTGCAGGGCCGCAGTTTTGAAGGCCTCAACGACGTGCCGCCGCCGACGTTTAACAGCCTTGCTGTGTCTGAGCCGAACAACTTTGTTGAACACTTTATTGATTCGACTGGTGTGGTGTCCTGGCGTTTCTTCAGTGCCAAAGAGGATTACGCTTTCACTGAATGGGATTTCTCGGGCACCAACGAGGAGGAAGCGGCCTGCCTGTTCAATATCCTCAAAGATATGGGTAAAGAGGTCTACACCGCTGTTTATGAAGACCTGGGTGCTCCGGTCTGTCGCATTCTGGTGCCCGGCTATTCCGAAGTGTATCCCGCCGATGATCTGGTTTGGGACAACACCAACAAAGCGCTGGACTACCGTGAAGATATCCTCAACCTGCATTCGCTGAGTGATGAGCAACTGGGCGATCTGCTGGAACGTCTGGAAGAAAGCCAGATGGATGACTATGCCGACATCATCACCCTAATCGGCATCGAGTTTGATGAAAATACCGTTTGGGGCCAGCTCACCATTCTCGAGCTGAAGCTCCTGATCAATCTTGCGCTGCAGCAGCATGAAGAAGCCCTCGAACGGGTCGAAGCCTTCCTCCAGTTCAATGACAACACTGTTGAACGCAACCTGTTCTACCGCGGGGTCAACGCCGTACTGGAAGTTACCCTCGACGACGAAATGGCGTTAAGCGACTACCAGGTCAACTTCAGCCGCATGTTCGGTGAAAAGACGATGGAATCTGTTATTGGCTCAGTAAACGGCAGCGTACGCTTCCACGGCCTCACGCCAACCAACATGCAGTTGGAAGGCCTGGAGAAACACCAGCGTCTGATCGAAAGCTATAAGAAACTGCATGCCGCGCGTGCTGCGAGGGTAGGTGGAGAGAGTTGATGGGCTCTAAACGTCTATCAGGCGCTTATACCCCTTTCCTCTGATCAACGCGTACCGGGCGGTTTCCAGAGCCGCCCGGTACGCACTTGCATCAAAAACTGACGCCACCCCCATCTATTTTCTTCAATAGCTCATTGTCCAGCCGCGTATAGCTCTCTGTGCGCGGCAGCCAGACATAAACATCATCGTCATCCTTATCGAGGCTGTAGCCGGCATTTTTCAGGTCCACTTTCTTGTATTTGAACGTGCCGGTTTTTTCGATGCCGCGGGTAACACGCACAAACACGGGGATGGCGTAGGCGGGCAGGTTTTCTTGCAGGTAGCTGAACAGCTTATCCGCATCGAAGTCGTGGATACCGGTCTGGTTATCCTGCATCTGAGGCACCAGTGTCACCATGCCGGCTTTGCCGTTGGTGCCGGGGATTTCAACGCCGTAAACGATGGCTTCTTCTGTCAGGCCGGAGGCATCGATAATGTTTTCGACTTCGGTGGTGGAGACGTTTTCGCCTTTCCAGCGATAGGTATCGCCCATGCGGTCGACAAACTGCAGGTGGCCGCACCCGATCTCACGCAACACGTCGCCGGTGTTAAACCACTGGTCGCCTTTCTTGAACGCGTCTCGAAGGATGGATTTTTCGGTGGCTTCTTTTTGGGTGTAGCCCTCGAATGACCATTTTGCTGTGATTTCACCCAGTAGCAGACCTGGCTCGCCGGTTTTGACCTTCTCCACATAGCCTTTGGCATTGCGCACCGGATCGCGGGTGCCGTCGTGGAATTTTACCAGGGCGTAGGGGGCGGTGGAGAAGCCGACCGTATTTTCCATGTTGAAGAAGTTGCTGAATCCGATGTTGCCTTCACTGGAGGCATACAGTTCGGCGACGGTTTCGATGCCGAAGCGATCCTTGAACGGCTTCCAGATGGAGGGGCGCAAGCCATTACCGATCATCTTCTGCAGGGAATGGTGCCGATCATTGTCGCTCGGTGGCTGGTTCAACAGGTACCGGCAAAGCTCGCCAACATAGCCGAAGGTGGTGGCGCCGTATTTGCGCACATCATCCCAGAATGCGCTGGCTGAGAACTTTCGGCGCATGGCGATGGCTGAGCCACCGGCCAGGACAGAACCCCAGCATACCAGCAGCCCGGTGCCGTGGTAGAGGGGCAGGGTGCAGTAAAGTACATCGCTGGGGCCCATGTTGAGCGACATCAGGCCAAAGCCGCCGTAGGCTTTGACGAATTTCCGATGCGAACCCGGAGCGGCTTTGGGCAAGCCAGTCGTGCCGGATGTGAACAGGTAAATTGCCGTGTCGCCCATGGTAGGGCGATCGGTAACGGTGGGATTGGTGCCCGTATATTGGCTGACTTTTTCGGCCAGGTTGATATAGCCGTCGGGAGTCTGGCCCACATCTTTTAAGGTGTCGGTATCGGCCAGGAACAGATAGGGCTGGCTGTGACCGAAGGTGATCTTGTCGCGGATGCTTTCAAACGGGGCCTGTAATTCCTCGCCCACAACAATCATTTGGGGGGCAATCAGATTGATGCTGTGCTCCAGCACTTTGCCCTTTTGGGAGGTGTTAAGCATGGCGCAGGCAACACCCAGCTTGGCGGCGCCGGCGACAATGGCTAACAGCTCCGGCCGGTTCTCCAGAAACAGGGCGATGCTGTCACCCCGTCCAAGCCCCTGAGAGCGAAGGTAGTGGGCTATCCTGTTGGCCCAGGCATTGAATTCGGTATACGAGAGGCGCCGGTCTTCGTAGAGAATGGCCGGTCGAGCGCCGTATTTTTCGGCGTTGCGTTCAATTAGTGAGCCAAGCGTCAGCTCTTTTTTATTGTTCTTGAGGGAGTAGTAATACAACCCTTTGACGATATTAGGCGCCCGGCGCATCACGCCGGGTATCTGACGAACAATGTCACGTGCTGAAATAGTGTCTTGGCTCATGTGCGGTCCATGGTGTTGTTATGGGTTCGGGAACCTCTGCTTAGACCAGGCACTTATGGACAGCCAGTGCGCTAGTCGAGAAAGAGATCCGGCAGCAGCGGTTTGTCGCCAGCGGCGTAGCGGTATCCCTCGAAATCAGTCACGCCGTCCTGGCGTAACATGTCTTCATCTATCAGTGTCTGGCCGGTCAGGGTTTCCTGGGTCCGGTTCAGTATCGCGACTGCGGCATCAGCCATGATCTCCGGCTTGCGGCCCTGGGCCATCATTGCAGCGCCACCAATGCCATGTTCAATTGCAGCGGTAGAGATCAGTGTTTTCGGCCAGAGCGCGTTGACCGCGATGCCGTAACGTTTGAATTCTTCTGCCATGCCAAGTGTGAGCATTGTCATGGCGTATTTGGTTGTCGTATAGGCACCGTATTGCGCAAACCACTTCGGCGCCAGGTTTAGCGGTGGCGACAGGCTCAAAATGTGGCCCTGTGCCGATTTCTTGAGCCAGGGCAAAGCAGCCTGACTGCAGTTGAATACGGCTCGTGCATTGACCTGATGCATCAGGTCGTAGCGTTTGACTGATAGCTGCTCTACGCCCTGTAACTGGATGGCGCCGGCATTGTTGACCAGTGCGTCGATGCCGCCAAAATGCGCTCCGGCCTCATCGATTCTGGCTTTAACAGCGTCTTCGTCCCGTACATCAAGTACCAGCGCCAGGGCCCGCCCGCCCGCGGCTTCTACTTCTTCGGCGACAGTATGAATGGTGCCGGGTAGTTTCGGGTGCTGCGTGTCGGTTTTGGCTGCGATCACAATGTTGGCACCTTCGCGCGCGCAGGCCAGCGCAATCGCGCGTCCGATACCCCGGCTACCGCCGGTAATAAAAACTGTTCTTCCTGCCAGAGTGCTCATGATGTTGCTTCCTTTGCGGTGTCCGCTGCCGTGTCAGTGTTTTCGCTTGCCAGTTCAACCAGTAACTGTCGGCGTTTGACTTGTGTGCCGGTACTCACGTGTACCTTGGCGACAATGCCATCCCGATCGGCAATCAACGGATGCTCCATTTTCATTGCCTCGAGGATAACCAGTGTGTCGCCTTTGCTGATCTGAGCACCTTCGGCAGCCCGCACGTCAATGATTGCCCCGTCCATACTGGCCAGAACCTGATCCGACGCGGCGCCCGCGATGCCGGAAACCGGCGCGTGTGTGGTATCCCGAACACACAGGGAGCGGCTGAGCTGCTGCAAATATAGGTGATCGTCCCGGCGCTGATATTGGCAATGTTGACGAACCCCATTGTCGATAAAGTCCAGCCGGGTGTCGCTCAGGGATACGACGGTCAGTGCTGTCGCGTCGTCACCGTGCTTGAGGGTTACCTGGTCACCTTGCTGAAGCAGTGTGACGGTGTAGGGCACGTCGTTGATTTCCAGCGTCAATGGCATTGGCGTTGCCGGGCTATTGCTCCAGTGCGGTGTGTCTGAATCCACTGTATCCGTCCGTGCCAGAAGCAGCGATGCGAGCGCCAGCTCACGCGGTGTGGGTGCGGGTGATTGCAGTGACTCGTCTTCTGCAAAATCCTGCTCAAGAAATGCGGTTGTCGCGTCTCCTGCGGTAAATACCGGATGCGCAACGACGCGGCTCAGGAAATGCCGGTTGGTAGTCACGCCGAAGATTTGCGAGTCCTCAAGTGCGCGCAGCAAGCGGCGCTGGGCATCGGCGCGGTCCTCGCCGTAGGCGATCACTTTCGCCAGCATCGGATCATAGAAGGGTGACACAGTATCGCCCTGCTGGACGCCACTGTCATAACGCACGCCATCAACTGCGGCGAGTGCATAGCGTTCAAGCATGCCGGTCTGGGGCATGAAATTGTCCGCCGGATCTTCGGCATAGAGCCGGACTTCAATGGCGTGTCCGGTGAGGCTAATCTGATCCTGCGTCAGCGGCAGTGGCCGACCTTCGGCAACCCGCAGCTGCCAGGCCACCAGATCCTGTCCGGTAATCAGTTCGGTAACCGGATGCTCCACCTGCAGGCGGGTATTCATCTCCAGGAAGTAAAAATTACGTTCGCTATCCACCAGAAATTCAACGGTGCCGGCACCCACATACTGGCAGGCTTTGGCCGCCTGAACGGCCGCTTCCCCCATGGCAGCGCGGAGCTCCGGTGTCATAAACGGGGAGGGTGCTTCCTCGACGACTTTCTGGTGGCGGCGCTGAATGGAGCAATCCCGTTCGCCCAGATACACCGCATTACCCTGGGTGTCGGCGAAGACCTGGATTTCGATATGGCGAGGTTCGATGACGGCTTTTTCCAGAATCAGTTCGTCATCGCCGAACGCGTTTTTTGCTTCGGAGCGGGCGCGCTGAATCTGATCGGCCAGGTGGCTGGCTTCGTGCACCAGCCGCATACCGCGACCGCCACCGCCGGCAGAGGCTTTGATCATCACCGGCAGACCAACAGAAGCGGCCGCTTCAATAAGCTGATCGTCGCTGGCATTAGCAGCTTCGAAGCCCGGCACGACAGGCACACCTGCCTCTTGCATGGCGATTTTCGACCGGCGCTTGCTGCCCATAAGTTCAATAGCCGCAGCGGGTGGGCCGATAAAGACCAGGCCTGCCTGTTCGCAAGCTGTTGCAAAGTCCGCGTTCTCGGAAAGGAATCCGTAGCCGGGATGAATGGCATCGGCACCGGTTTTGCGGGCGGCTTCAAGGATGGCATCCTGGCGCAGGTAGGATTCGCCGACCGACGACGGGCCGATATGAACAGCTTCATCTGCTGTTTGGACATGCAGCGCGTCGCGATCAGCATCGCTGTATACGGCAACCGTCCGGTAGCCCAGCGCCTTTGCGGTTTTCATCACCCGCACTGCGATTTCACCGCGATTGGCAATCAGAATTTTTCGGATCATGAGCCGGCTCCTGCTGGCGGGTGAAACTGTGTCATTGGTCATCGACCGGTTGCGCCCAGGCCGGTGAGCGCTTTTGCATAAAAGCCATCGTGCCTTCCGCGCCTTCGTTACTGCGAACGGCACAGGCGAACTGATCGGCGGCGCTGTCGAGCAAGCCGGTCATGGATTCTTTGCCAACCCGGTGCAGTAGCGCTTTGGTTGCGGCAGTGGCGTGGGGCGCGCAACGGGTGATCTGTTTCAAGGTGTCCGCAACCCGTTCCTCTATCGCGCTATCGCTGCCTTCCACGTGATGAACGATTCCCAGCTGTTGGGCTTCTGCACCCTCAATACGCAATCCGAGCAACGCCAGCCGGCGCGCTTGTGTTAAACCAATGCGTTCAACCACAAAAGGCGCAATTTGCGCCGGGATGATGCCCAGACTGGTTTCGGGCATGGCAAAGCGGGCACTGTCGCGGGCAATGGCGATGTCTGATACACAGGCCAAACCGAAGCCGCCACCCATCACCGCGCCTTCCAACACCGCAATAACCAGCTGTGGCGCCTCGTTGACTTGCTGAATCATCTCGCCAAACGCCCGGTTCAGGTCCCGAAACGAATCCTGGCCCGGTTCGGCTTTGGCGGCTCGGGCGGCGGCCATGTCGCGTATGTCGCCACCTGCACAGAAATGACCGCCGGCGCCGCGCAGCAATACAGCGCGTATCGCCGGTTCATTCGCGATCTGGTCAAATACCGCTGTCAGTTCCCGCACCATGATCAGGCTCATGGCGTTGCGGCTGTCGGGCCGGTTCAGCGTGACATGCAGTGCAGGGCCATCGTGCCGCAAGCTGAGGGTTTCGCATTCCGGTAGCTGAATCATGACGGGGCTCCATTCAATCTTTGCGCTTGCCGGGCAGAATGCCCATAAGCTTGCAGATGATGCCGAGCATGATTTCGTCAGCACCGCCGCCAATGGAGACCAGACGCACGTCCCTGTAGGAGCGGGACAGCGGGTTGTCCCACATGAAGCCCATGCCGCCCCAGTATTGCAGGCAGCTGTCGGTGACTTCACGGCCCAGACGGCCGGCCTTGAGCTTGGCCATTGATGCCAGCTTGGTCACGTCCTTGCCCTGGATGTGGAGCTCGCAGGCCTGATAGGTGAGGGCGCGCAGGGCTTCCACTTCGGTTTGCAGCTCGGCCAGACGGAAATGGATGTACTGGTTGTTGATCAGTGGCTGGCCGAAGGTTTCCCGCTCGCGGCAGTATTCAATGGTTTTCTCGATGCAAAGCTCGAGCGCCTTGATCACGTTGGCCGCGCCCCACATGCGCTCTTCCTGGAACTGCACCATCTGCATCATAAAGCCGGTGCCTTCGGCGCCGATTCTGTTGCGTTGCGGCACCCGCACATCATCGAAGAACACCTGAGCGGTTTCCGACGAGCGCATACCCAGTTTGTCCAGTTTGGTCGAGAGCGAAATGCCCGGGCTGTTCATCGGCACGATAATTAGCGATTTGTTTTTGTGGGGCTTGTCGTCAGAGGTGTTTGCCAGTAGGCAGATAAAGTCTGCACTCGGGGAGTTGGTGATCCACATCTTGGCGCCGTTGATGATGTAGTCGTCGCCGTCTTTGCGTGCGGTGGTCTTGAGGCCGGCGACGTCAGACCCTGCGCCCACTTCACTGACGCCGATGCAGCCCACGCTGTCACCTGCGATGGCAGGTGTCAGGAATTCCTGCTTCAGGGCATCCGAACCAAAACGACTGAGGGCTGGGGTGCACATGTCGGTCTGTACGCCAATGGCCAGAGGAACGCCGCCGCAGTGGGCCATGCCGAGCTCTTCGGCGACCACCAGGTTGTAGCTGTAGTCCAGCCCCATTCCGCCATAGGCTTCGGGTTTGTGAATGCCCAGCAGCCCGAGGTTGCCGAGTTTTTTGAAAACGTCGTGGATCGGGAATTCGCCGGCCTTTTCCCATTCGTCGCAGTGCGGGTTGATTTCCTTTTCTACGAAGTCGCGGACGGTTTTACGTAAGGCGTTATGTTCTTCAGTAAATAGCATGTGATCTCACCCTGATTCTGTGTGCCTGTGGTGGCGTTTTTTATTTGAAGGCTCAAAATTAAAATCGTGCGACGCCGTAGCTGTTTGGCCGCAATTCCCGTCGTTCTGCTTCTCTTATGACAGATAGCGCCATCGCCAGCACCTTGCGGGTGTCGCGCGGGTCGATCAGACCGTCATCCCAGAGGCGGGCGGTGCCGAATAACGCGGTGGAGCCGTCTTCAAGTTTCTTGGCAGTGGCTTGTTCAAGGAAATCCAGCGTCTTGGCCTCCGGCTCGATACCGGCGCGGCGTTGCTTGTCTTCCGCAACGATACGCATGACCTTGCCGGCCTGAGCCGGACCCATCACGGCGGTGCGGCTGTTAGGCCAGGCGAAAATAAAACGCGGGTCCAGACCGCGCCCGCACATGGCATAGTTACCGGCGCCATATGAGCCGCCGACCACCACGGCCAGCTTGGGCACGCGACAATTGGCGACAGCCTGAATCATCTTCGAACCATGTTTGATGATGCCATTCTGCTCGGCGTGAGTGCCGACCATGAAACCGGTGGTGTTGTGCAAGAACAGCAACGGCGTGCCGGCCTGATCACACAGTTGGATAAACTGACTGGCCTTGGTTGCACCGGCGGGCGTGATTGGCCCGTTGTTGCCGATAATGCCAACCCGGTGACCGCACAACCGGATCGTGCCGCAAACGGTCTGATCGTCGTAGGCTGCTTTGAAATCCTGAAAACGGGAGCCATCGGCAATCCGGGCGACGATTTCCCGCACGTCATACGGTTTTTTGGGATCGGCCGGGATCACGCCGGGCAGTTCGTCGGGAGAGTAGCGTGGCTCTTCCCACTCAACCTCTCTGGCTGGCGCCAGTGTTTCATTCCATGCCAGCGCATCCATTACATCCCGGGCCTCGCGGATAGCGTCGGCATCGTTCTCGGCCAGGTATTCGGCCGTGCCCGCAATTTCGGCATGCATTTCAGCGCCGCCGAGTTCCTCATCGGTGGCGATTTCGCCGGTGGCCGCTTTCAGCAGCGGCGGGCCTGCGAGAAACATCTTGGCCTTGTTGCGCACCACAATCACATAGTCGGACAAGCCTGGCTGATAGGCCCCGCCGGCGGTGGCGTTGCCGTGTACTACCGTCACTTGCGGAATACCCGTAGCCGACATGCGCGCCTGATTGGCAAAGCCTCTAGCGCCAAGCACAAAGATATCGGTGGCATAATTCAGGTTGGCGCCGCCGCTTTCGGACAAGGACACCACCGGCAGTTTGTTCTCCATCGCGATCTGCTGCAGGCGCAGGGTTTTGTCGAGCCCGGCCGGCGTAATGGTGCCCCCCTTAATTGCGCTGTTGCTGGCGACTACGAGGCAGCGAATGCCACTGACCGAACCGATACCTGCGATGATGCCGCCGCCGGCCATGCTGCCGTCTTTGTCGTCGTACATCTTATAGCCGGCGAGCGAGCAGAGTTCGAGAAAGGGGGTCCCGCGATCCAGCAAGCGGTTAATCCGCTCTCTTGGCAGCAGCTTGTCTTTTTTGGTGAACTTCTCCCGAGCAGCTTCGGCCAGCGCCAGAACCTTGTGCTCCACTTCCCGAAACAGGTCGATATGAGCTTGGGTGGCAGCTGTGTTTTCGGCAAACTCGGCCGATTGGGGATCTATCGCGGATTCCAGAATCTGCATGCGGTCCGTCCTCAGTCGTCGCTCAGTACTTTGGGCGCTGTAGCGCGATGAAAGCCGTTAAAGGGCGCGTTGTTTTTTGCTTTCGGTAGCGGCCAGACGCGCCCGCCCTGCGAGCCTCCGCCATCAATTCGCAAGGTGTCACCATTGATAAAGGCCGCGCCGGGACAGAGCAGGAAACAGATGGCGGCGCTGACTTCCGCTTCTGTGCCGATGCGTTTGAGGGGCACGGCGTCCGCCAGTCCGCGGATCCACTGTTTCATCTGTTCGGGATAGGTATCCATGCCGCTGGAGGCAATCCAGCCGGGAGCGACGGCATTCACGCGCACGCCCGAGGTGCCCCATTCCACCGACGCGGTCTGGGTGAAGTTGACCATGCCGGAACGTGCTGCACCGGAATGCCCCATGCCGGGCATGCCGCCCCACATGTCGGCGACGATGTTGACAATGGCGCCGCCGTTTTTGGACATGCTCTGGTTATAGGCTTCGCGCGCCATCAGAAAGCCACCGGTCAGATTGGTCCGGACCACGGTTTCCCAGCCTTTCTGATTGATGGAGGCCAGCGGCGATGGAAACTGCCCGCCCGCATTGTTGACCAGTCCGTGGATCTGGCCTCGCTGTTTGACGATTTCACGCACGGTGGCCGCAACCTTTTCCTCTTCGCGGATATCGCAGGCGTAGGCCGAGGCGTTGCCGCCATCCTCTATGATTTCGGCCAGTACGGTGTCCAGCTTGTCCTGCTTGCGTCCGACCAGCACAACATGGGCGCCCAGTGACGCCAGCTCGTGGGCTGTGCAGCGCCCGATACCCGAGCCACCGCCAGTGACGATGATGGTTTGGCCTTCAAACAGTCCGGCCCGAAGAATGGATTGATAGCTCATGATGCAGTCCCTGAGTGTGCTGTTTCTGAACGTAATGCCGCTTTTGCAATCGGCACTGGCATCTCCAGAAGTTGTTGGGCAAACGCCTTGCCCTGCGGATCGATCCTCAGGCTGGCGACACCGCCGCCGCCCAGACTGTGCTCCAGCAAAAAGTTGAAGCCGTTGATGCCGGGCAGGGCCCAGCGGGCCACGCGTCCGTTATCGGGATGCAAGACATGGCGCATCCACTCGGCGACGGCTTCGGGAGTGAGTGCGGCTTCTATGAAGGGCGCGTAGTCGGGGTGCCGCGCGACTACACCGATGTTGCTGTGATCGCCCTTGTCACCACTGCGAGCCCAGGCCAGATCGATCAGGCGAACGCGGGTGTCAGTGGCAGGTGCGTGTCCTGAAGACGGTGCGGCAGGCAGATCGGATAACGGCGCGCCTTCGGTGCGAATGCTGACAGGTGATGTCTCGCCGTTGATCTCGATACTGACGTTGAGCTGATCTTTCGGCACCAGACAGGAATAAAGGCGAATCTTTGGCCACACGGTTGGCCGGCCACCGACGATGCCTGTCAGGCCGGGCGCCATGCCGGTCGCGGCCTGGGCGATCTCCCGCGAGAAGAGCACAAGCGCTTCTTTCTTGGGGTGTGCCACGCTGATTTTGACCACCACTTCCCGGCAGGCTCCTGCACTTGAGTGGTCGCCGTAAGTGGCTTCGGTACCTAGCAGTTCAACACAGGTTTCAGAGTAGGGTGCCAGGCCGCGTGCTTCAAAGAGAGCGGATGTCTTGGCGAGAATGGCTTTTGCTACAGCGTCGGCTTTGCGTCGGGCGTCAATGCCGCCGATCAGGAAGGTGACGGTGCACTTGTGGCCGTCAGGCCAGGTGCCGGAGGCTTTGTAGGTATCTGTCGGCGCGAGTCCTTTGGCGCCGACGACTTTAACCTGGTCCGGCCCGGTTTCGGTAAGGGTGACGCCGGTGAAATCGCAGGTCACATCTGGCAACAGGTAGGCGCGCGGGTCGCCGATCTCGTATACGAGCTGTTCCGCCACGGTTCCGCGGCTGACCTTGCCGCCGGTGTCGTCCGGCTTGGTAATTATGAAGTCACCTTTGGCACTGACTTCAACAATCGGGAAGCCCATATCAGCGTAGCCGTCGGCAACGTCTTCCCAGTCGGTAAAGTTGCCGCCGGTGGCTTGCGCACCGCACTCGACCAGATGTCCGGCGAGGCTGCCCTGGGCCAGTTTGTCGTAATCATCCCAGGCCCAGCCGAATTCATGAACCAGCGGCGCCAACACCAACGCACTGTCGGCAATACGCCCGGTAATAATAATGTCGGCCCCTGCATCCAGTGCGGCCACCAGCCCAGGTGCCCCCAGATAAGCATTGAGGCTGACCATCATCGGCGGCATCGCGTCGCCTGTGGTCATCTCGCGAATATCCTGATCAGCGAGTTGCTTCTTGGCAGGGAGCAGGTCGTCGCCCAGCACCAGAGCGATCTTCAGATCAATGCCCTGTGCTTCGCACAGTGCCTGCAATGCATCGCGGCAGGCTTTGGGATTAACACCGCCGGCGTTGCTGATGACTTTGATGCCCCGGGACTGGATGTCGCTTAATAGCGGTCCCATAACCGTCTGCACAAAATCCCGGGCGTAGCCTGCTTTGGGGTCCTTCATGCGCTGGCCGGCCATGATCGACAGGGTGATTTCGGCCAGATAATCCGATACGAGGTAGTCGAGATTGCCCTTTTCAACCAGTTGTCTGGCGGCGGTTTCGGTATCTCCCCAGAAGGCAGCAGAGCAGCCGATTCGCAGGGTTTTGGTGGTGTCAGTCATGGGTTCCTCGAAGGGTTGAGCCAACATGGGACAGCGTGCAAATGACAATACCAAGCAAGCGCTTGGTTTGTAAATAGCCGGCTTCGGGTTACAATCGTCAGCAGGCGCTGCCATGCCTGCTTGCGTCCCTATTCACCTTTGAACGGAATTTACTCAGTGACCCCTAAATCAATCTTCGCCCAGTTGGTTGCCGATAATGTCATTTCAGATCCGAATGGCGCGCGGGGTCGGTTACTCAGAGAAGCGGCAAGGCTGTTCCGCGACAAGGGCTATGAGCGCACAACCGTGCGTGATCTGGCGGCTGCAATCGGTATCCAGTCCGGCAGTCTGTTTCATCACTTTCGCACCAAAGAAGAGATTCTTAAGGCGGTGATGGTCGAGACAATACTGCTGAACACGGCACTGATGCGCCACGCGGTGGCGGAGGCTCAGGCGCCTGTTGACCGGCTAAGGGCACTGGTGCGCTGTGAACTGGAATCGATCAACGGGCAGACCGGTGAGGCGATGGCCGTGCTGGTGTTTGAGTGGCGGAGCCTGTCGGTCGATGCCCAAAGCGATATTCTCAAGTTGCGGGACGTCTACGAGAAAATCTGGCTTGATGTGCTGGGTGAGTTGAAACAGTCCGGTGGGGTAAACGCTGATCCGTTCATTGTTCGCCGAATGCTCACGGGGGCGCTGAGTTGGACCGTGACCTGGTATCGCCAGGATGGCCCCATCACCCTGGATCAATTGGCCGATCAAGTGATGGCAATGCTCCAGTTAGCCTGATAGGCGCGTCATGATTTGCGGGCTCTTCAGTGATGTTTTTGGAAAAGCAGCCAGGCGTTATGCAAGGTTTTTCCTGGCTCCACACTTCAGCGGAATCCGGCGTGATCTATCGGTTTTTCCGTTCTTTCCTGAATCTTTTTACTGCTTCCCGCCGTTTCCTTTCAGGCAGGTTACCCCTTGGGTATGTCGCTTTCGTGTTGGCCTGATTGGCCTGATTGGCCTGATTTACCGGCAATCAGGTCATTCACTCACGATGAAATGCGTCGCATCCTGCAATCAGCTTGTGGAGTTACCTTTTGTTACCGGGGCGCGTTTAGCCCGAAACAGAAGGTTGACCGACTCCTGATCGACAATAACAAACAGTGAAAGGATCGCGAATGCACTCTCCAAATTCCCTCGGAAAAGCGGCGGTCGGCCGTGCCGGAAAAGGTCTCTTTCTGGTCGCATGTCTCGCCATTCTCGGTGGCTGTGGATACAACCCGGTTTATCAGACTACCGGTGTCGTGCTGACAGGCTATTCGGAATCAGAGGCGACACCCTACGTGATGCAGATGTCGGATGCCGACATGGCCTGCCGACTGGGCGAAGGACTGGACCCACTGGTGTACTCATTTAACCGGGTCACGGATGCGCCTGATACCACCGGCTCACTGCTGCAACTGTTGGCAGCAAACTGTTCAGAACAGGAGGCCTGGGAGCAGGAGCTCCGTTACCTGAGAGCCAACTTTCAGGGTGATGTGCCAGAAGCAAAAGACGCACGTATCCAGGCCAAGCGCTGGTATGGGCTGACAGCCAGCCGCCGGCTGGAAGCCTTCCATCGGGCGATGCGGGCCTATGAATATGATCCTTCGGATGCGAATGCAGAGTGCCCGTTCCTTTACGAAGATCAGGATGAGCTGACATTCCTTCTGGGCGTTTTGACAGGCCTCCAGGCGATCACCAATGACACGGGTTCCGGCGGGCAAGCGGGTGTTCCCAAAGATATTGCGCCACAGGCTGAGCGTGCGGCCCAGTGCGTTGATAACGAGAAATGGGGTGGCATCCCCAACGCCATTCGCGCCAATGTCTGGCTGCTGATCCCGGATACCCGCCCGGCCATGTCGCCGGATCCCTGGGAGTTGCTTGAGAACAGTTCAGAACTCGGCGTAAAAGCGGGTTTCCGGGCTTCAATGGCGCTCGAAGCGGTCGCGGCAGAAACCCAGGGGCGACAGGATGTCATCAAGGATGTGATTGCCCGCTTTGCGGCGTCTGAAAAAACAATCAAGAAGAGCGAAGACTATCGCCTGGTCGATGAAATTGGCAGCGCTGTGATCCTGCATGTGTCTGACAAGTACTGGTCCGCCGAATATGGCTATCGCACACCGCGCACCCATTTCGGAAAGATGAGTCCGGACAGCGCGTCGGATGCCGATGTGATGGATTTGGACGACTTACTCTGACTGATGCATTGGGCGTGCGTCCGTTGTTGCGACCCCGGCAAGGGGAGCAGGGGCGGCGCTCACACAATCCTGACACGTTAATAATCACAACAAGTCATTTGGAGATTCCATGATGTTCCTGAATAAAACGACTCTTAAACAAGCACTGGGCACATCGGCCGTTGCTGCCACCATGGCGTTGAGTGCGCCCGTGGCGCAGGCTGACACGAAAAGCATGTGTGTGTTTGACGTCATTGGCGCCAACGGTGATATCTACAATCTGCTGAAAGACTACGCCCTTGAAATGAAAGGGCATGGTGTTGATCTGAAACTCAAACCCTATACCGATGAGGGTGTGGCACTGGGTGATTTCCAGTCCGGGCAATGTGATGTACTGGCCGCCACAGATTTGCGGACCCGTCAATTCAACCGGTTTACCGGCTCAATCAGCGCTGTTGGCGCTATCCCGACATACGATGACCTGCATACTGTGTTGGCCACGCTGGCTCAGCCCAAGGCTGCCAAGCTGATGAAGCAGGGAGAATACGAAATCGTGGGTATCGCGCCCGCTGGTGCCGGCTACCTGTTCGTTAACGACCGCTCGATTGACAGCGCGGGTGATCTTGCCGGCAAGCGCATGGCCACGCTGGATTACCAGAAAGACGCGATTCACATGGTGAACTTCGTCAAGGCGACCGTGGTGCCATCGGATATCACCAATTTTGCCGGCAAGTTCAACAACGGCTCGGTTGATACCGCCTATGCTCCGGCGTTCGCCTACGAGGCGCTGGAGCTCTACAAGGGCGTTGGCGACAAGGGTGGCGTTGTGGATTACCCGCTGGCCCAGCTTACTGTTCAATTGGTGGCAAAGGACGGCGTGTTTGACGAAAAAACCGCTCAAGCCTCCCGCGAGGTGGTTTGGGGTATGTACGGCCAGGCGATGGGGCTGGTGAAGCGTAGTGAAGCTGCGATTCCTGATGAACAGTGGGTGCATATTTCCGATGCTGATGTTCAGGGCTACCAGGAAATGTTCCGCGAGAACCGTCTTGAACTGAGGGACGGCAAAAACGGTGCGCCCGAAGTGTATGATCCGAAAATGATGGGGTTACTGAGTAAGGTACGCTGTGCGAGCAATCCTGGCTCGTCAGAGTGCACCGCTTCCAATCGCGAATAAGGGCGGGTACTCATCATGAACTGGCGCGCGATGTCGTCCAGTGGGATCAAAACGTTGTACCCCGTGCATCGCATGCACGGGGTGATCCTGCTGGCACTCCTGGTATTTACCCTGTTGCTGGGTATGGGTAGTTCGCTGCATTCCCGGATGCTGTGGGTGGGCGAGCAGACCTGGCCCAACTATTACTTGCTTAACCCCTGGGCTTCCGAGCCAGACTGCAATGTCGATATGGATGTTGAGGCCGCCGTCCAGAAAAGGATGAGCGAGTACACGCCGGATCCGGACGAGCTGTTTTCATCCCCTCCCGATGCCGACAAGCTGCGTGAGAGTTATCGAAAGAACCTGGAGCTGTGCCAGAAAAAGCACGCCATGTTCGCTGAGAATCAGGACAACATTACGCCTGCATTGACGGTGTTCAAAACCGTCGAGCAGGGCATTGCTGACTGGTTACTGGATAATATCGATCTCACCAAGTTCCTGTTTCTCGGGCTGTTCGCGCTGGCCGCGATGGTGTCAGCGTTTGATGCCGATCATATTGCCCTGAGATTGCCCAAAAACCGGGCTGAATGGAAGCTGTCCCAGGCTGCGCAATTGGTCGTGAATAGCTTGATGGTCTATTCACTGACTTCCTACGCCGGAAGACTGGGGGCCGGCCATGCCTCGGGCACGATGCTGGAGTTGCAGTACGCGTGGGCGGGGGTGTTCGCGCTGTTCATGGCAATTAATATCTACCGGCTGTTCAAGATTCCCGAGCGAGTGCGTGCCGGCGGTCTGACGCCTTCTTCTTTCCTCGTGGTGCCGTTGTACAGCCAGATGGGCATTATTGCCATGGTGTACTTCTACTTCGTGGATGGTTACAGCTCGGGGCTGGCGATCTATTTCGGCCAGATGACGAACCTGGCGTCGATGTTCATTAACATCGGTCTGTACGTGCTTGTCGGGATGATGCTCAAGCAGACCCGGCTGCCGGATCTGCTACTCAATGTGATTCAGCCCTTCCGCCTGCCGGCACCGGCGCTGGCATCGCTGATCATCTTCGCAACGGCTTTCCCGACTGCGTTTACCGGTGCGTCCGGTATCTTCATCCTCGCTGTTGGCGGCGTCATCTACGACGAACTTCGCAAGGCCGGTGCAGGCCGGCAGCTTTCGCTGGCGACAACGGCCATGTCCGGCAGTATGGGGGTGGTGCTGAATCCCTGTTTGCTGATTGTGGTGGTCGCCGCGCTCAACAAGGAGGTCACCACCAGTGAAATGTACGGCTGGGGCTTCTGGGTTTTCATGGGGTCGGCGTCATTGTTCTCGTTGATCGTCTGCAAGACCCAGGGCAACTGGAAACCACGGCCTCAGGAAGGCGCATTCGCTGAAGCCGGCCGCCGACTGTTGCCGTTGTTGCCTTACGTACTGACAGCTGCGTTTGTGATCGGCCTGATCCGGGTTGTGCTGGGGCTGAGCTTCAACGAATACAGTGCACCGATGATTCTGCCAATTGTCATGCTGGCGTTGGTTTTTCTTGATGCCAGCACCGACAATCGCCCTTCAGAAGTCACCCGCTCGCGGGCGTTCTGGAGTCGCAGCACGGCAGCTGCGAGCGATTCGGCTGTTCATATCGGCGCCTTGCTGGCACTGATGGGGTGTTCCGTTTGTCTGGGCGGCATTCTGGAGCGTTCCGGCGTGGTCCACATGATTTTCCCGGAATCCCTCACCAACCCATGGCTGGTCATGCTGGTGATTGTGTTCATGCTGACTTTTATCGGCATGATTATGGATCCCTTTGGCGCGGTTATTCTGGTGTCGGCGACCATTGCCCAGGCGGCGATGGATCTCGGTATCGATCCGCTCCACTTCTGGCTGGTGTGTCTGGTGGCGTTTGAGCTGGGGTATTTAAGCCCGCCGGTGGCACTCAATCACCTGCTTACCCGGCAGGTGGTGGGGGAGACTGAAGTCTTGGCCGCAGAGAGTACCGGCTCGTTCTGGCACCGTTATGAACGGCTGTTGTTACCATTGCTGGTAATGGGAACCACGCTGCTTATCGTGGCCTTTGTGCCGATGTTCTTCTATAGCTGACATGAAGCCGGCGTTGTAAAAACCGCTATCCGGATGCCCGGGTAGCGGTTTTTTTGCATCTGTTACCAGCACGGTGTCGTATTTCTTGACGGTTTCCCTACAAAGACTGACGGAGAGGGCTGGATGGAATTGCTATGCTTCAGGCACGCACAATACCGGGAGACAGCCCTGCATGAATAGGGATGGCAAGTTTACGCGAGCCACACTGTGGTTCATTGGCGTCGCACTTGGTGCGTCGCTGATCGGCGGTTGCGGGGGGGGCTCGTCAAGCGATGAGACCGGTCCTGACATCAGTGGCAGTATTGCGATTGAGGCGCGTACCCGCGTCGACAGTGATACGGCTGACGATATTTTCAGTGGCAATGCCGTTGATAACGCGACCACGCCTCAAAGCCTGCCCAGCCCAACGGTTGTTGGTGGATACCTCAGCGCCACCAATGGCGTCTATCCGCAATCGGGGCTGGATTATTACCGCGATCAACTAGACAGCTACCGATTGACGCTGACTGAAGATCAGGTCGTAACGGTTCAGATCTTTGACGTTGAAGACGCGTCGCTGGGCTTTCCCGTGAGCGCTTCGGTGGAACTTGCTCCCAGTGGCGAGTCGCGCCCACAGCGGCCTGTTTCAAGCAACCTGCCAGTTACCGTGTCGCCAGATGCCGGCTCTGACCCTGCAATCTATGAGCTGCGCTTGAGGGCGTTGTCCGGTATTCCGTTCCGGTATGTCATCTCCGTGTCGTCATCTATCGATGCGACGTCATCAAGTCTCAGTTATGCGTCACCCGATTGGGTGCCTGGTGAGGCGCTGGTGACAATGGCGGCGCCAGCTCAAACCACGGCATCGCTTGATGCGCTGTCCCCGTCTGCTGAGAAGGATTACCTTGGCCATGATGTCTGGCGCATACGGCGTTCTGGCACAGGGCAAGCACAGGTGCGCACCTTCACGTCAGCGGCCAACACCGCAGCAGAAAAGCGGGAGACGCTTGACTGGATTCGCTCACTGCGCGGCATGCCGGGAGTGATCAGCGCTGAACCCAACTATCTGTACCGGGCGCTGGCGGTCAACTCGATCGACGATCCTTTGTTCAATCGTCAGTGGCACTACTCCCTGATCAGTTTGCCCACGGCCTGGCAGGCTGTGCCAAGGCCGGGGGATAATGTACGGGTCGCGGTGCTTGATACGGGCTTGTTCAGCCGCACGCCGTTGAGCGGTGGCAATTGGCACCCGGATCTGGATGACGGTGACAAGTCAAATCTTCTGATTCTCAGCGCCTCCGATTTTGTGTCGGGCGAGCTGGATAATGACGGCACAGCGGGCCGCGATGGCAACCCGGCGAATCCCGGAACTGAAGACCGGTTTACGCTGCCCAGTTTCCACGGCACCCATGTTGCCGGCACTATCGCGGCGCTTGATAACACGGAAGGAGGTCTCGGTGTCGCGCCGTTTGCCAAGGTGATGCCGATCCGGGTGCTGGGTAAAAATAGTGAAGGCTCCAGCTCAGATCTCATCGCCGCCATTGATTCACTTGCGGCTTTGCCTGCATCGCAGCGCCCCCAGATCATGAACCTCAGCCTGGGCAGCACCGGCCGCAGCAGTCAGCTTGAAGCGGCGATTAACCGTGCGGCCAATGCGGGAATTCTGATAGTGGCCGCGGCCGGTAACGATGGCAACAGCATCCCGGTCTATCCGGCGGCGTTCGACAATGTTATCGGAGTCGGCGCCGTTGACGGGGGGCGGGTGCGTGCAGGCTACTCCAACTTTGGCAACTGGATTGACCTGGTTGCTCCGGGTGGGGATTCATCCCGGGACGGCAACAGCGATGGGGTGGCTGATGTGGTCGTCAGTGCCTGGGGGCAGCAGTCTGAAAATCAGTTCAGTCCGGGCTATGCCGGTTTGCAGGGCACCTCGATGGCAACACCTCATGTGGCTGGCGTTCTGGCTTTAATGAAAGAGCGATTGCCGACGCTGTCATTGGCAGAGTTTCGCGAATACCTGCGGCAGGGCGCTATCACAGACACGGTGGGCAGCCGAGCCGAGTACGGCTATGGTCTCATCAATGCGCTCAAGGCCGTCGATGCTGCCTCAGGCGGAGGGTTGGGCACCTTCCTGTCGGCCTACCCGAACGGGTTCCAGTTTGATGGTTCGGTCACGGACGCCAGTCTGACATTGCGCGTGGTACCCCAGGACAGTAGCCAGAATGTGTTGGATACCCTGTCGATTGATGCGTCGCCCGATTGGCTTGAGGTTACCCGTTCGACCACCACCGGTGATGCTGTGCTGAATGCCCGGGTGTTGGACGCCTCACAGGCCAAGCAAGCGGTTGTCACCGTCTCGTATCAAAATGAAACAGGCCGGCAAACCCTGGATCTGCCCGTCAACGTGCAGTTGGGAGATCCCGCTGAGGCCCGCGATGCCGGTCGGCATTTTGTGTTGCTCGTCAGAGCTGACAATTCAGGTATTGTCGAAGATCAGCGCGTGGCTGATGTCGTCAAAGGCCGATACAATTTCAGTTTTGATGAGGTGCCTGACGGCGACTACATTCTGGTGGCAGGGGCAGATACGGATAACAATGGCTTTATCTGCGAATCGGGTGAAGCCTGTGCGGAGTACCCTACCAATGGGTTGCCGCAGCCCATCAGTGTTGGGGGAGACAAGTTGCAGGGGCTGGTGTTGACTACCAGTTACCGTCGCCCTGAGCTGGAAAGTCAGGCCCTGGATGACCAGGCGAAAGGGAATCCGATGTTGCCGCGTGTTGATTTCAAAGGTTATCGGCTGATGAGCCCTGAAGACCTGTCTGACGCTGACACCCAGCGTTCAGAAAGGAGATTACGGTGATACCGGACAACCTGAAAACCGCCATGATGTTGGTCGTGTCTGCTTTGGGGTTAGTGGCTTGCGTGGCCTCTGGCGATTCTGGAACTCATGGGAATGCAGGGGGGGCAACTTCGCCTGTAAAAGCCGTGGCCTCAATGGCGCATTGCGGGTTTACGGCTCCCGGGCTGGTGTTGGCGACATCGGCTTCTGATTGGGCGCGCTTCTCGGACTCGCTGGGGGCCCGGTTGCCCGCATGGCCAGATCAGCCCGATCGCTGGTTGCTGGTGGCGAGTATGGGTAAGCGCAATACCGGTGGCTATAGCATCACGTTTAATAATGCCGAGCTGAACGATCAGCAACTCTCGATTGCGGTCAGCCAGCGTCGACCTGCGCCGGATGCGATGGTCACCCAGGCCCTGACAACACCCTGCGTGGTGCTTGAAATTCCGGCCCAGGGATGGCGTGAGTTGGTGGTGACCGGCGAGCCACCTTTCCCGGTACGGCGGTCGCACCCGCAGTAGTCTGCGCTGCCAATCAACGGATTCACCCGTCACCTACAAAACAACCGTTGATCTTTGCCGTTGAATCCCTAAGCTAGTGTCTGCGGTATGGCCGGGCAGCGGTCCTTGTGCCCGCACATTGTTTTCCCAAGCTTCGTGAACAGATCGATCCAGAGATACCCTATGAGCCAGAAGCAGTACAACGCCGACGCGATTGAAGTCCTCAGTGGTCTTGACCCGGTACGCAAACGCCCGGGTATGTATACCGATACCTCACGGCCCAATCATCTGGCTCAGGAAGTGATCGACAACAGTGTCGACGAAGCCCTTGCAGGTCACGCCAAGCGTATTGATGTCACTCTGCACAGTGACGGCTCGCTGTCAGTTGAAGATGACGGCCGGGGGATGCCGGTTGATATGCACCGTGAACACGGCGTGCCTGGTGTCGAGCTGATCCTTACCCGGCTGCATGCCGGCGGCAAGTTCTCTGAAGGAAACTACAATTTTTCCGGTGGCCTCCACGGGGTTGGCGTATCGGTCGTGAATGCGCTGTCCAGTCATCTGGAAGTGGCCATCAAGCGCGATGGTCAGCTCCATAGCATGACTTTTGCCAACGGACATAAACTGACTGATTTGGCGGTGGTCGATACCGTAGGCAAACGCAACACCGGCACCCGCCTGACCTTTACGCCGGATGTATCCTATTTCGATAGCCCGAAGTTCTCGGTGAGCCGCTTGCGTCACAACTTGCGCGCCAAAGCGGTTTTGTGTCCGGGATTGACGGTGACATTTTTGCAGCAATCGTCCGGCGAAAAGGATGAATGGTGCTACGAAGACGGCCTGCGGGATTACCTGCGCAGCGCACTGGCGGATATTGAACTGATTCCAGCGGAGCCTTTTACCGGCTCGATGGCGGGCAACAAGGAAGAAGTGGACTGGGCCATTCAGTGGCTACCGGAAGATGGCGAAGCGCTGATGGAGAGTTACGTCAACCTTATCCCGACGGCTCAAGGTGGCACCCATGTGAACGGTTTGCGGACCGGTTTGCTGGAAGCTATGCGCGAATTCTGTGAGTTCCGCAATCTGTTGCCCCGGGGCGTGCGATTGTCGCCGGAAGATATCTGGGACCGGTGCAGCTATGTGCTGTCTTTCAAAATGCAGGAGCCGCAGTTCTCCGGTCAGACCAAAGAGCGTCTGTCATCCCGGGAAGCCGCCGCGTTTGTCTCCGGCGTAGTCAAAGATGCTTTCAGCCTGTGGCTGAACCAGCACACTGATATTGCCGAGGCGCTGGCGGAGCTGTTTATCAACAACGCCCAGCGTCGTCTCAAAGCGAGCCGCAAAGTGGCCCGCAAGAAAATCACCCAGGGGCCAGCGCTGCCCGGCAAACTTGCGGACTGTTCCGGCGTTGACGCTCAGCGCTCTGAACTGTTTCTGGTGGAAGGGGATTCTGCAGGTGGTTCTGCCAAGCAGGCCCGTGACCGCGAGTTTCAGGCGGTTATGCCGCTGCGGGGCAAAATTCTGAATACCTGGGAAGTGGATTCGGGTGAAATACTGGCCTCCCAGGAAGTTCATGATATCGCGGTTGCGATTGGTGTAGACCCGGCCTCGGATCAGATTGACGGCCTGCGCTATAACAAGATCTGCATTCTTGCCGATGCGGACTCAGACGGCCTGCATATCGCGACGCTGCTATGTGCCTTGTTTGTTAAGCATTTCAGGCCTCTGGTCGCGGCCGGTCATGTATTTGTCGCTATGCCGCCGCTGTACCGGGTCGATTTGGGGAAAGAGACATTCTATGCCCTGGACGAACACGAGAAGCAGGGCATTCTGGATCGAATTGAAGCGGAAAAACGCCGTGGCAAGATTTCGGTTACACGCTTCAAGGGCCTGGGTGAAATGAACCCCCTGCAACTGCGTGAAACCACCATGGCGCCGGATACCCGCAGGCTGGTGATGCTTACGCTTGAAGATGATGACGGCACGGACGAGCGCATGGATATGCTGCTGGGTAAAAAGCGGGCGTCTGATCGCAAGGTGTGGCTGGAAGCCTACGGCAATATGGCAGACGTCCCGGTTTAGTGGGGGCTGATCGATTCTGCTGTATTCCGTTACATTGATCAGCAGCTCCGGCTTGCTTGGCTCTATAGTGTTCAAGCCATGAGCCCCGTTTTTGGGCTCATGCAATCAGTGTCAGCGGGCGAGGATGTCGCAGCAGAGTACTTTGATCTCGTCATTGAGATGAAACGCAAACGAGAGCGTGACGCACATATAGGCGCCAGTGACCGAAAGGTACGGCGGTGTCACTTGCAGTTGCTCCGGCTGGTTTAGTGCCTGGCGGAGATAATGCTGGCGGAACCAGTCGGCGTTGGAGGTGTTTTCCAGTGGCCGGAAGCGGGGGTCAAAGGCATCGACCAGTTTTTCTGATGTCAGCGTATCTTCTATTTGCACGCCAAGCTCGTTGATCAGATAGCAGCGTGACACCGTTGGATGGTTCGACAGGTCATGACACGCGGCATCGAAGTACATACCCTCCCGAAGTGACGACACGGAACTCATGAACAGGCGACCAAAGAAGCTGGTTATTTCGTGAGTCGGATCAAGCTGGGCCTGGTTGCTGATCTTGTAGTCACTCAGTAAAGAGTCGAAATCCGACACTGTTTTGATGACTTCTTCCAGCTCCAGTCCCGGGCGTTGGAAGAAAAATCCCTGCACAAAATCTACCCCGCCATCAATAGCGATCATGGCCTGTTCTCGGGTTTCAACGCCCTCAAGCAGCACCAGACAGCCGGATTGGTGGAGCAGTGACACAATACCGTTGAGAATCTGTCGCGCCCGCTTGTCGTCGGTGGCGCGGGTCAGAATCTGGCGATCAAGTTTGACGATATCGGGCGCCAGGTTCCATATCCGCTCGAAATTGGAGTGTCCGGCTCCAAAATCATCAATGGCCGTCAGGCAGCCGAGCTCCTTGTAGTAATTGACGGTTTCGCGCAACAGCTCGGCGTCATCTGTCGGCTGTTCTACAATTTCGACGACGATGCGGTGGGGTGGAAAACCGGTGCGCTGGAGCAGCTGGCCAAAGAAGGAGTCGCGTTGTTTGCCGGTGGCGACTACTCGGGGTGAAACGTTGAGGAACAACCAGTTTACTTCGTCGGTCAGCGAAGCAAAGTTCTGCACATGCAGGTAACGGCAAAGCCTGTCCAGCAAGACGTTTTCAGGGTCAGACGCCGGTAGCTGGAAAAGGTGCATCGGCAAGACGCTGACATTGTCGTTATCGAAAGCGCGGATGAGTGCTTCATAGCCTACGATGCGCTTATGGGAAATGCTGAATATGGGCTGGAGTGCAGTACGTAGAGTCAGGCCCTGAAAGCTGGCCGACCACCCATAAGGATGATGGTCGAGCATAGGAGTCAGTAACTCCAGCTCTTGTCCCATACTGCTGTTTGAGGCCTGCTTCGACATTATGGCTACGACGGTTGCTTATCGATAATCGATGTAGAAAGCGAAGTAAGTGACAGGTGTACGCTGAAAATGTGGTCGCTTTGAAGCCACTCAGCCACTGGAGAATGCCAAATAAGGGGAGGTGGCACCAGTAAAACCCGGTAAAAATACGTAAAAATTAAAACGCTTTCAGTAACTTGGTAGCTGGAAAGGTTGTTCTGAGGGGGCGGCGGGCCCTACGGCGATGAGACAATACACCGTTTCGGCCCACAACTTTACCGCGGGATATCAGTTATTGCTTGGGATTACGACGTTTTCGTCAAATTCGATTTCCATTGCTTTCACTCCTTTATTGTTCATTAATGACTTGTTTGAAAACCGGCTGCTGGTAAGTGTTTGCGTGCACTCCAACAGCGTCGTCTATGGTTGCAATAATCGGAGTTTAGTCGCTCGATCACAATCCGTAATATCCCTATAAGACTATGGTTTAGTGTTGGTTAAGAGTACATCTGTCCAGTATTGGTGTGGTGGTATTGGTCAGTTTTTCTGATTGAGGTATCCAAAATATTCACCTTGGCATTGCGGTGTATGCTTTTTACTATGCTTAAGGCACTCGCCAGCGGCGCCAACGCCCCGGATCCTCCATTGATGCAAAGGAAGCGCACTATGTCTGCACCCGTCGTAAATACTGCTGACCGATACGGCTGGGTCAGTATTGTTCTGCACTGGGTGGTAGCGCTGGCTGTCTTCGGGCTGTTCGCGCTGGGAACTTATATGGTTGATTTGACCTATTACGACAGCTGGTATCGTTCGGCGCCGCATATCCATAAGAGCATTGGCCTCTTACTGTTTGCTATGGTGCTACTCAGGCTGCTTTGGCGTCTTGTTTCACCAGTGCCGCATTCATTGTCCAACCACAAACGCTGGGAGAAGGTCAGTGCAAAGGTTGCTCACGGCGTGCTTTACCTACTGATTCTGGTGGCCATGGTAAGTGGTTATCTGATTTCAACAGCTGATAACTCAGGTATTGACGTATTTAACTGGTTTACTGTGCCGTCACTGACTGGTCGACAGAAAGGGCTGGAAGATACGGCAGGCCTGGTGCATTACTGGGCAACCTGGGGGCTGCTCGTGCTAGCTGTCATTCATGGTGCGGGGGCACTGAAACATCACATTATTGATCGGGACGATACCTTGCGGCGTATGCTGGGAATATCCCGCAGAAGATAACTGACAACGTCAGACAACTCGATATTCACGTAACCCAAAAGCGTTTAGGAGAAGGACTATGTTGAAGCAACTCGCGTTATCGTCGGCGGTATCGTTGGCCATGGTTGGTGGCGTTCAGGCTGCTGATGAAGCAAGCGGTACTTATGCGTTCGACAAGAAAGGTAATCACCAGTTTGTGATGTTCAAGATTTCGCACTTGGGGTACAGCTGGCTTTACGGCCGCTTTAACGAGTTTGACGGCCAGTTCAAATACGATGCCGAGAACCCTGGCAACAGCTCGGTAGAGGTCTCCATCGACACCGAAAGTGTCGATACCAACCACGCTGAGCGGGACAAGCATATCCGCAGCGACGATTTCCTTGCGACTGGCGAGTTTCCGGAAGCGACATTCAAAAGCAAGCGCATCGTGATGGATGACGACGGTGATGAAGCCGATATCATCGGCGACCTGACCCTTCACGGCGTCACAAAGGAAATTACCCTAGAAGCGGAGATGATCGGTCATGGCAAGGATCCCTGGGGTGGCTACCGCATGGGCTTTGAAGCTGAAACCGAGCTGCGTCTGGCTGATTTCGGTATCGACAAGGACCTCGGCCCGTCATCCAAGACACTGGAAATGATTATTTCGATTGAAGGCGTTCGTCAGTAAATCGAAAGAGCCGCTGATAAAAAACACCGCCATATGGCGGTGTTTTTCGTTGTGGCGCTATATGTTACACCCGACAGCGACCGACCTGGGTGTCGAGAGTTGTGGCATAGCCGGCCAGCAATTGGCTGATCTGATTGATTTCCGTTGACCGTTCATCGCTGCTTTGGGCGAGATCGTTGATGCGAACAATGCTGCGATTGATCTCGTCCACCACTTGAGTCTGCTCTTCTGTGGCAGATGCCACGCTGGCATTAACGTCGCTGATGCTGTTCATCGCGCCCAGAATGGCGCCCAGTTCCCGCTCAGCTTCGCTGGACAGCTTGACCGTTTGAGTGGCCTGTTCGTTGCCCTGTTCCATGACGGACACGATATTCGATACGCCGGTTTGCAGTGTGGTGATCATCGACTGGATATCAGCAGTTGATTCCTGGGTGCGTTGGGCCAGCGTTCGCACTTCGTCGGCCACAACAGCAAAACCGCGCCCCTGTTCGCCGGCCCGCGCTGCTTCAATAGCCGCATTGAGCGCCAGCAGGTTGGTTTGTTCGGCAACACCCCGTATCACATCGAGTACTGATGTGATGTTGCTCGAATCTTCAGATAGTTTGCGGATGACATCGACCGCTGTTTTGATCTGCTCTGACAGACGATGGACTTCCTGGGATGAATTCTGAATGATGCGTGCGCCTGACTCGGCGTTTTGCTGCGCGCTGTGAGTGACTTCTGCAGCAGTTGATGCGTTGCCGGCGACTTCTTCGATGGCACTTTGCATTTCGTTGATGGCGGTTGCGACCTGGGTGATTGCATCGGTCTGCTGGGTAATGCCCTCGCTGTTCTCGCTGGCGGCCGTTTCAAGTTGCCCGGCACCCTGGCTCAGTTCTGTCGACAGTGTCTTTATTTCACGGACCATGGCTTGCAGGTTGCCGAGTACCGCATTGACGCTTGCGGACAGGCGACCGAGATCGTCGTCCAGTTCTACCGGAACCCGGTGGCTCAGATCGCCTTCGCCTTCGGCAATATCGTTCAGTCGACGGCGCAGTTCGTTCATGGCGCCGCCAATCAGCCGTATACTGATCAGGAATATTATGCCGCTGACAGCCAGCACGAGCACTGTGATCACCACCGTGATCATCATGCTGCGATTCCCCTGGGCAGTGGCCGCTTGTGCCGTTATCAGCGCTTGCTCATCGGCAAATGCACCAGCGACATCGTAGTGCTGTCTCAAAGACGAGAATAGGGGCAGCGCCGTTGCCTGAAGCGTGTCCCGGGCCGCTTGCGCCTGGCCATTGGTGGCCATGGCGTTAACCTGATCGGCTGCTGTTTTCCAGCGCTTGTAATCCTGCTCGAAGCCATTGAGTTCTGCTTTGATGTTATTGGCAGCCAGCAGGTTTTTGACTGTCGACATGCGGTCTAGCGCCTGCTGGGCATTTTCCTCGAAGTCTTTAAGAAGGCTGTCAGTCGGGTTGCCGGATTGCGCGGCAAAAATGAGATTTTGTTGGGCGGTGTAGGCCTGGTAGAGGTCGCGATCGGCGTTCAAGGCAGCGCTGACAGCAGGCTGGTAGTTCTCGGTGAGACGTGCCGTGTCGTTGACAAAAACCTGTGTGGTCACAAGGTTCATTACGCCAAGCCCGACAATGGCCAGCGCTGTTAAAGCAAACGGAAGAACGATCTTGGTCTTGAAACCCAGTTTACTAATGAGCGACATACGTGCTCTCCGATACAGGTTATTGTTATCTGTATTGTCAGAATAGCAACCATCGCAAGACTTGCGTGATATTCAGGATTTGGTGGGGAGCCTGATGGTGATGAGAGGGCAGATGTTTACCGGGGCATGGTCTAATGCTGGGCGTGGTCACACTGGCAGAGACGGTATTGGCGGAAAATCTGGCCGCTGAATACCACGACCCAGATCAGAAGACCGGCATAAACGTAGATGGGGGCGGGGTTCCAGGTGCCGCTGATAGCAAATTCAACGAGGAACATCAGCCCCAGCGCCAGTGCTGCATTGATGCAGGCGGTCATGAACGCCCGGCCGCAGGCCTTTAATAAGAGTTTCAGTGTATCTGTTCGCATAAAAGTACTGAATGACCCCGATAGAAAACGATACCTGCATGAGTTCCGGATACCCCACCCCGGTCAAGCTTATACGGATGGGATATGCAGCAACTGGTGGTTTGTTGATCAGCGCACCAGTCGGGAAAGAATAGAGAGACTAAGATTCCGGCTCCATTCGTGGATTCCGCTATTTATAGTCAGAAAATAGCAATCAACCGACCGCAAGGGTTGGTGTGATCGGTCTGGGGTTCCTATAATGGCCGCTCGCCGGAATTTGGGCGATCGGCGCACAGGCCGAATTTGAAAGACAACCGGGCAGCAAAGAGGCTTCTATGCCAGAGTTTCAGACGACCGACGAAGGTTTTGAGCGCGTTTCATTACGGGATTATACCGAGAAGGCGTATCTCGATTATTCCATGTACGTCATTCTCGACCGGGCGTTGCCCCATGTCGGCGATGGTCTGAAGCCGGTTCAGCGGCGGATTATTTATGCGATGTCCGAGCTGGGTCTGAAGGCGACAGCCAAATACAAAAAATCTGCACGTACGGTCGGTGACGTGCTGGGTAAGTTCCACCCCCATGGTGACAGCGCTTGCTATGAGGCAATGGTGCTGATGGCCCAGCCGTTCTCGTATCGCTATCCACTGGTGGATGGGCAGGGTAACTGGGGCTCGCCTGATGATCCCAAGTCTTTCGCTGCGATGCGTTACACCGAGTCTCGTCTTGCGCCGTTTGCCGAGGCCCTGCTGAGTGAGTTGGGGCAGGGCACAGTCGATTGGGTGCCCAATTTCGATGGTACGATGGACGAGCCCTCAACTCTGCCTGCACGGCTACCCCATGTGCTGCTCAACGGCACCACGGGTATCGCCGTGGGCATGGCCACCGATATCCCGCCCCACAACGTGCGTGAAGTCACCGCTGCCTGCGTGCGGCTGCTGGATGAGCCGGAAGCGACGGTTGAGCAATTGTGCGAGCACGTAAAGGGACCGGATTTTCCAACCTACGCTGAAATCATCACGCCGCGCAAAGACCTGCTCCAGATGTACAAGACCGGCCGCGGTTCGCTGCGGATGCGGGCGCGCTGGATCAAGGAAAACGGCGAAATTATTGTCAATGAGCTGCCGCATCAGGTTTCCGGCGCCCGTGTGCTTGAGCAGATAGCCCATCAGATGCAGGCCAAAAAACTGCCGATGGTGGCAGATCTGCGAGATGAATCCGATCACGAAAACCCGACACGGCTGGTGATCGTGCCGCGTTCCAGTCGGGTCGATTTTGAAGGCCTGATGGCGCACCTGTTTGCCAGCACCGATCTCGAGAAGAGTTACCGGGTCAACCTCAACATGATCGGTATAGACGGCCGTCCGCAGGTGAAAGACCTGCGCACCATGCTTGCAGAGTGGCTGAGCTACCGCACAACGACCGTTCGTCGTCGACTGCAATTCCGTCTGGATAAGGTACTGGCGCGTTTGCATATTCTGGAAGGTCTGTTGATCGCCTACCTGAATATCGACGAAGTGATCGAAATTATCCGCTATGAGGACAAGCCCAAGGCCGAGTTGATTCGCCGTTTTGGACTGTCGGAAGATCAGGCTGAAGCGATTCTCGAGCTTAAATTGCGCCACCTGGCCAAGCTCGAGGAAATGAAGATCAGGGGAGAGCAGGACGAGTTGGCGATTGAGCGTGATTATCTGCAAGGCACGCTCGGTTCTGAATCGAAGTTGCGGAAACTGATCAAGACTGAATTGCTTGCGGACGCAGAGACCTTTGGTGATGACCGCCGTTCGCCGCTGGTTGAGCGTGGTGAGGCTCGTGCGTTCAGTGAAATTGATCTTGTCTCCAACGATCCGGTGACCGTCGTCCTTTCCGAGAAGGCCTGGGTGCGAGCGGCCAAGGGGCACGATATTGATCCTGCCGGTCTGAGTTACAAATCCGGTGATCGCTACGCGCTTCAGGCAAAAGGGCGCAATAACCAGCAGGCGATTTTCCTCGACTCCACCGGTCGGGCCTACTCTTTGATGGCCCACAGCCTGCCCTCCGCTCGCGGACAGGGTGAGCCCTTGTCAGGTCGCATTAATCCGCCGCCCGGCGCCACTTTTTCAGGTGTTTTGATGGGAGAGCCGGCACAACAGGTATTGCTGGTTACAGATGGCGGTTACGGCTTTGTGTCCACGCTGGAAAGCATGATCAGTAAGAACCGGAATGGCAAAGCGGTGGTGTCAGTGCCCAAGGGCGCGCGAATCATGCCGCCGATGCCGGTGAGTGCAGGTGAAGACCAGTACCTTGTAGCGATCACCAATGAGGGCCGCATGCTGGTCTTCCCGCTGGCAGAGTTGCCCGAATTGGCCAAAGGCAAGGGTAACAAGATCATCAGTATTCCTTCCGCACGAGTCCAGTCCCGTGAGGAGTTTGTCGTGGCGTTTGCCGTGTTCCGTCCGGTGGACCAGCTTGTGATTCAGGCGGGCAAACGCAAGATGTCACTCCAGTTCAGCGATCTTGAGCATTATCTGGGTGAGCGCGGTCGTCGGGGGCACAAGTTGCCTCGAGGCTTGCAGCGCGTTGACTCGCTCGAAGTGGTGGCCGCTGCAGCCGACCTTGTGACCTCAGAAGAAGGAAACAACGACAGTGAGTGAGCTTGTACTGATCAACGTATCGGGCAGGGACAAGCCGGGTCTGACGTCTGAAATCACGGGCATTATGGGTCAATACGATGTCCGTATTCTGGATATCGGGCAGGCTGTTATCCACGACCATCTGACCTGGGGCATTCTGGTCGAAATCCCGAACGAAAAAGATGCACCGCAGGTGATTCGTGATCTGCTGTTTCGTCTGCATTCACTGGATCTGCAGGTGCATTTCGCTCCGGTTAGCGAAGACGAGTATCTGCAGTGGGCTGCAGGGCGCAACCGTGCATGTTACATCGTGACGTTGCTGTCCCGGGATATCAAAGCTGAGCAGATCGCCCGGGTATCGGCCATCACCGTTGAGCACGGCCTGAATATCGACAATATCAGCCGCTTGTCTGCGCGGCCCTCCCTGAATCCGGCGGATAATCGCATTGCCTGTGTGGAGTTTTCGGTACGTGGTACGCCGGGTAACCTGGAGTCTCTGCGTTCGGATTTTCTGCGGATTGCCGGCGAGATGAATGTCGATATCGCCTTCCAGGAAGACACGATATTCCGGCGCAACCGCCGTCTGGTTGTGTTTGATATGGACTCAACGCTCATTGAGGCTGAAGTCATCGACGAGTTGGCGCTGGAAGCAGGCGTCGGTCCTCAGGTTGCAGAGATCACCGAGCGTGCCATGCAGGGCGAGCTTGATTTCAGTGCGAGCTTTGCCGAGCGTCTGGCACTTTTAAAAGGGCTTGATGAGAGTGTGTTGGTAGCGATTGCCGCCCGCCTCAAGCTGACAGAGGGGGCCGAACACCTGATTCGAAGCCTTAAAGCTCTGGGGTACCGCACGGCGATTTTGTCAGGTGGCTTCACCTACTTCGCACAACACCTGCAGGCGAAGCTGGGCATTGACTATGTCTATGCCAACCATCTGGAAATTGAAGACGGCAAGGTGACCGGTCGCGTGTCCGGAACTATTGTTGATGGTCGGCGCAAGGCGGAATTGCTGCGGGAAATTGCAGAAAAGGAAGGCGTATCGCCTGAGCAGGTTATCGCAGTGGGTGATGGAGCCAACGATTTGCCGATGCTGAGTCAGGCCGGTCTGGGAATCGCCTTCCGGGCGAAACCGCTCGTGAAGGAATCCGCACGCCACTCGATTTCGACGTTGGGTCTCGATGCGATTCTGTATCTGATTGGTTTCCGCGAAAGTGAAACCGGACAGGCTCTGAAAAGCTAAAGCGGTGTGGACGACATGAAAGTGGCTGACCGGGTTGTTCCGGTCAGCCACTTAACGTTGAAGCATCAGGTCTACTTATTGATCGCCAAAGTCGTAGTCCATCTCAGGAACCGGCGCTTGCAGGTAGTAACCCTGAATATAGTTCACGCCAGCCTGCCATAAGGTGGCCAGAACGGCCGCGTTTTCAACCAGCGGGATGATCGTGAGCTTGCCAGAACTCTGCAGCGATTTGACCATCTCCTTGATTTCATCTTTGACTTCTTCACTCTTCTGAATCTCTTCAGTAAAGGATCCGTCGATTTTCACGTAGTCCACATCAACGTGCTTGAGTGTGTTGAACGGGTTCAGGGCACAGCCAAACTGGGATATTGATACTTTGCAGTGCAGTTCGTGTAATGACTTGGCGAACTCCTTTGCCTGCTTCATGTAGTTGTTGGTATCACCCTCACGAAGCTGGAAGACCAGTGCATCGCCGGGCAGTCTCGCTGCCTTGAGGGCGACACTCAGCCAGGCGCTGAAAGTCTTGTCCTGAATGGTTTCGCCGGTGACGTTGAGGAACAGACGGGTGTCGTGGCCTTTTGCCCGATGGCTGGCCAGGTGCTTGATAGTTTTAAGCACCACCCAGCGATCAATTTTGATCGCGGTATCACTGGGGCCTGCAGGTGGCAGGAAGTCGTACGGAGACACTTCCTCGTTGTCCTTGTTGAGCATCCTGACGAATGCTTCGTAATGCTCTTCACCCTCACCACGCAGGTTGATAATGGGTTGGTACAGAAGACGGAAGCGGTCTTCGTCGAGTGCCTTCTGGATCGCCTCGATTGAATTGCTTTCATCGAGCGCTTCGTATGCGGCAGGGTTATAGACCAGAACGCCGTTGCCTTTTTCGTGGCCTTCCATTTTGCATACTTCGGACGACGCGGTATGGGCACGACCGAGAAGATCGGCTGCCTTGGGGGAATTCTCTGTGATGGCAGCAATGCCGATACTGACGGTGAGCTGGATTGTCTTGCCGGAGATTTCAAACAGATGATCTTCAACCGCTTTGCGGACTGATTCACTGATTTCAGCCAGCTTGGTTTCCTGGCAGGGCAGGGACAGCAGCCCGAATGCATCATCGCTGAGGCGCGCAAGCGTCATATCATCGCCGACCTTGTCACGCAGGATGTTGGCAATGTCGCCCAGCAGCAGATCCGCCCCGGCAATGCCGAGCTGGCTTTTGACCTGCATAAAGTCATCCAGCGCAATGTAGGCGAGTCCGCCGGTCTGGTTGTTCTCACCGGCCGTTACAATAACCTTGCCTAGCACGTCCATCAGATGCTGACGGTTATAAAGGCCGGTCAGGAGGTCCTGGCTGCTGATTTGTTTGAGTTTTTCTTCCAGTTCGGCGTTGTTTTGCTCCGGCAGCACAACGACTTGAGTGCAGGGCTCGCCGTCATAGGTTGCAGCGGAGACCTTGATGATGATGTCCAACTCGGTGTCATCGCTGCGTTTCGCCGTGCACTTGAGCGACATGCCGTCCTCTTTGTGCTCGGCAAACGCCTTCATGAACTCCTTGTAGGCGCTGTGGCTGCCGGAGTTCAGTGTGTCCAGCAACGGAATGCACATCAGCTCATCAATGTCGTCATAGCCGAAGAAGTCCATATAGGACTGGTTGGCATAGATATGCATGCCGTCATTGATATAGGCGATGGCATCTTTCGAACTTTCAAGTAGAAGCTGGCAGCGCTGTTCGGATTCCCGCAGGTGGGATTCAAGCGTGCGGCGTTGATGGCGTTCGCTCAGGCTTGCCAATTCGCGGTTAACCGTCAGCATGATCAGATCGGAGTAATCCGCCGGTACAGTCGCTTTGGCGCCCATCTTCATGACAGCGACGGTGCGCTCGCGATCAAAATCAGGTGTCAGCAGTATGACGGGAATGTCCTTGTCGAGCCGCTTGATCAGATTCAGGGCAGAGTCTGGTGACACATCCTGCTCGATATCCCGGGCCAGCATCAGATCCCAGTTACTGGTTCGCAGAGCTTCTTCGAGATCTTCCTCGGACGTGACGCGATGGGCGCGGGCCGCCCTGCCTGAGTTTCGGAGCAGGCTGACCAGAACTTCAGCATCATTTTGGGAAGGATCAAGGATCAGCAGATGAACAGTCGTATTCTTCTTCTGCATTCGTAAACCATCTCGCGCAGACCCGTTGCCGGTCGTTGTCAGCGGCACGCGGGTGATTAAATTCTTATGGACTTGGTCGTAGTATGCCTGAAATCAGTGTTGCGTAGTGTTTCACTTGGTGACTTCAGGACGTAAGTAAGTGTTCTGCTCGTGTTTTTGCGAACAGAACACTCCTTAGCCTAGCCTAAAAATCTTACAGGGATGGCCAAAGAGAGTCGAACTCGTCTTCGGTCGTATTACCACTGCGATTGGTGGGATCAATGTCCGGTGTGGTGCTGCGGTTCTGAAGGCGTAGTTCGAACTGGCTAATGCTGCCGGTTGCAGCTGTTCGCTTGGATAATTGACCGCTATCTTCCCGGCCGCTCTGCAGCAGCATGATGCGGCTACCCTGCTGGAAGGGAAGGCGAGGCGTAATCAATGTCGGTGGTTGGTCGATAGCGCTGACTTCCGGTAGCAGGAGCCCGCGGAGGTACTCACTGCTGTTGCCGACTTTTTGGATCAGTCGTACGCCACAGGGTGATGCGTTGGGAGCCAGTAATTCGATACCGATCTGGGTGCCCTGAGACCGAAGCTGGCGAATCCAGCGCACTACCGCGACACTCCAGGGGTGCGAATCCTGCTCACGAACTGCGAGCACTTCGCCGGTTTGCAGCGATGGTGGCATCTCGCTTTCCCAGCTGACGCAATAACCGCCAGGGCTGGTGTTAACCAGAGGCGTGCGGTAAATCTTGTGCTGAGTGACCCGGTGCCCCTCGGTTTCCACCGAACCGCCCGCGCCGCGGAAGGTAATGGGTGTGTCGGCCGAAGTCGAGAGTACGTCGTCAATCGGGGTGGCATCGGGGGCGTTTGCCCAGGCATCGTTTCGGCGACGTGCGCGGCTGAGAAACTGGTTCTCTTCTTCGTCATCTTCTGTTGGCTTTGTCTCGCCACTGGCCACAAACTGCTTGAAGGTTTTCTCGCCCGCAATGTAATAGTGCGCTGCTGACAGACCGACACAGACCTGCAGCGCGCCCTGGCTGTGAATGCGTTTGAAATTGCGCTTGGTAAGGATGCCAAGTGCCTGGCTCAGGTGGGTGAGCAGGTTGTCGGAAACATTGAGCGGTACTTCAAAATCGCTGTTACCACCGTGACGGTTCTGTTTGGCATGCAGATGCTCGGCAATTTCGGTTGAGAGCGCGACGGTGTCAAATCCGATGCAGTCGCCGCCGGCATCGTCTTGTAGCAGGCTGCGATAGATGGGGGCGGCATCGCGTTCCAGGTTGATGACGAACAAGGCGCTGCCCAGACTCTCGACGCTGCAATCCACGCGATCTGTCCAGTTTTCAAACAGCTCGTAAGCGTTCACCAGTTCGTTCTGGCGCAGCTGATTGGGGCGACAGCAGCCCAGCAGCACGATGCGCTTGTAGGCGTCGCTGATGGTACTGGCTTTGCGGTGCATCAGGTCTTCGTCTTCAATCGCAATATCGGCGAGCTTGTTTCTCGTGGCAAAGCGGTAAACCCGGTGACACTCGAGCCAGCTTTTGGAGGGGCTTGGGCAGTAGAGTTGCTGAGCTCGCAAGATGGTCTGGCCGAGATCACTGATCACGCGATGGCTGGCCATCGCAATCGATTTCCGGTTTTTGTCGATGGAGCCGGCATCAAGCAATTCGATCAGACTGGTTTTATATCCATTTGCCAAGTGCAGTTGCAGGGCCTGGGACAGGTTGGCGATTTTGCGCTGCTTTTCGGGCAGAGCGATTGCGAGTCCGAGGTAGTGACGGGAGAGCTCGCGGCAAACGAAGGTAATGCGAGGCCGAACCAGTTCCAGCAGCGCCAGTCGCTGCTGTGGCGCAATCATCAGTTGATTCAGCTCAATAATGGCGTGATAAAGGCGTCGGGAGGTCTCGCCAATATTTGCGATCGGCAGTGCGCCAATCCATTTTGCAAAGGCTTTCGGTGTCGCGTCGCAGAAGGAAAGGCTGGCGATCTTCTGTTCCGGTAGTGTCAGATCAGGTTTCAGTGTCATACCTTTCTTACGGCTCCCTGGCTTGGGCAGATGTTTGCTTTTGTAATATGTTGCCCTGATCGCGCGGTTTACCGGTGGCTGTTAACGCGAAAAGAAAAGACCGGAATTACATGTCGTTATGAATACCCACCTACTGACTTTAAAATAGCAAAGGCATTTCAGAAAGCCAGAATCTGCTGACTTGACATTGTTTAACAAAAAATTACGAAATTTTTGGTGTGCTTGGCAGTTTTCTGCTCTTTTTTACTCTGTGGCGCGCAGCTGACGCAAGGGCAGGTCAGTGCGCTTCAAAAATTCAGTGGCGTCTTGCTGGGCTTTCCGGGGATTTCCCGAACCAGTTTCGGCACCAGAAAGCCGGGAAGTTGTGCCGTCAGTTCCGCCACAATGGCTCGGGCTTCATCGTCAGGTACGTCAAAATGGGCTGCGCCGGCAACGGGATCGAAAGCGTGGAGGTAATACGGGAGTATGCCGGCATCAAAAAGTGCTTCGCTCAGCTCGGCCAGTGTACCGGCAGAATCGTTTACGCCGCGCAGGATAACACTCTGATTCAGCAGGGTGGCGCCGGCAGTCTGTAACCTCTGTGCAGCCTGTTTGACGGCATCATCGATTTCCCGGGCGTGGTTGATGTGTAAAACCACTACCTTCTGCAGACGACTGCCGCCAAGCCAAGTGATCAATTGGTCATCCACACGCTGGGGAATAACCACGGGTAAGCGGGAGTGTATTCGAAGGCGTCGGATATGCGGAATGGCCTCGATTGCTGACACCCATTGGGCCAGCAGTTGATCATTGACTGCCAGCGGGTCGCCGCCACTAAAGATCACTTCGTTGATTTCCGGGCTGTTGCGCAGCGTGTCCAGTGCCTGCTCTCGCCCGTCAGGCGACATCCGGTGTTCCCCGTAGGGAAAGTGTCGACGGAAACAATAGCGGCAGTTTATTGCGCAGGTGCCGGTGACCATCAGCAAAGCGCGGCTCCGGTATTTGCGTATCAATCCCTGTTGGGGCGTGTGATTCGCTTCCTGCAGCGGGTCGGTGATATAGCCGGCAGGTGTTTCGGACTCCTGATCCAGCGGCAATACCTGTCGCAGGAGAGGGTCGTTGGGATCGCCAGGGGTGATTCTGTCCAGATAAGGCCGGGGTACCCGAATATTGAACAGGCGATGGCCATCCTGAGCGCCGGTCAGTAATGACGGGCTCAAGCCGAGTTCCGCGAGCAGTGTTTCCGGGCGATTAATGGCCGTGGCCAGAGCCTGCTGCCAGGTTAAACCGGAATCTGGGGCGTGACGGGCTTCTACAGAAGCAGCGGTTCGCTGTATCATGAGCCCCTTTGATTTTCTAACAGCGATATTTCAGGTGAGATTTTCATGGCTTCGTATTCTACCAATGAATTCCGCAGCGGTCTTAAGGTTTTGCTCGACGGCGATCCTTGTACCATTCTCGAGAACGAGTTTGTAAAGCCCGGCAAAGGTCAGGCATTTAACCGGGTGCGGTTGCGTAACCTGAACAACAACCGGGTGTGGGATCGCACATTCAAGTCCGGTGAAACGCTGGAAGGCGCGGATGTTGTCGAGCAGGAGATGGAATATCTGTATACCGATGGCGAGTTCTGGCATTTCATGGTCACGGACGGTTCGTTCGAGCAGTACCCGGCCGATGAGAAGGCTGTCAGTGATTCACTAAAGTGGCTCAAAGAGCAGGACGTCTACACTGTGACCCTGTATAACGGCGCGCCTTTGTCTGTGTCACCGCCTAACTTTGTTGAGCTTGAAGTCGTGGATACCGATCCAGGTATGAAAGGCGACACCGCGCAGGGCGGCACCAAGCCGGCAACGTTGTCGACTGGCGCTGTGGTAAGCGTGCCGCTGTTCATCGTGATCGGCGAAATGCTGAAAGTGGATACCCGTTCCGGTGAATACGTCAGCCGCGTGAAGAGCTGATTGATCCGGATCCGGAGCGCGTATGTGTCCTGATGACAGCTGGCAGTCAATAGCTTCCCTGGATGCGCTGCGCGAGCGGGCGAAGCTACTGAGCTTCGTCCGTCAGTTCTTTGATGCCCGTGATGTGCTGGAGGTGGAAACGCCAGTGATGGCGCGCCACGGGGTATCTGATATCCATATTGACAGTGTCTCTGTCGATACCCGCCCTGCGCCTTGTTTTTCCGGTGGCCAGTGCTTTCTCCAGACATCCCCTGAATATCATATGAAGCGCTTGCTGGCCTGTGGCAGTGGTGCGATTTATCAGGTGTTTCGTGGTTTTCGTGATGGCGAGCGTGGCCCCCGCCACAATCCCGAATTTTCATTGCTTGAATGGTACCGCCCCGGATTTAACGATCATGCACTGATGGATGAGGTCGGCGAGCTTGTCTCAGGTTGGCTTGGGATTGCCGTGCCCGAGCGCGTGCCCTATCGTCAGTTGTTTCTGGAAATCCTGGACGTCGATCCAATGCTGGCGGATGTGAAAAGCCTGCGTCGCTTGGCGGGAGAGGCAGCAGGAGATGCCGGTTTTGCGGCCGATCTGGACCGCGATGCGTGCCTCGATATTCTGATGACCCATTGTATCGAGCCTGCCTTGCGGTCACGGCCTGCGGTATTTGTCCATGATTATCCGGCAAGTCAGGCGGCATTGGCTCGAACCCGAATTGTTGATGGATTCCCTGTTGCGCATCGCTTTGAGCTATATCTGAGTGGCGTCGAACTCTGTAATGGCTATTGGGAACTGACAGACGTCGCCGAGCAGCGGCGGCGGTTTGTCGCTGACAACCGGGCGCGTCGATTGGCTGGAAAGGTTGAGATGCCTATTGATGAGAATCTGATGGCTGCGCTGGACTCTGGGCTGCCGGATTGCGCCGGTGTCGCGCTCGGACTGGATCGCCTGCTCATGTGTGGGCTCAAGAAAAAGGCCATCAGTGACGTGATGGCCTTTCCAATAGAGCGGGCGTGAAAGGTTGTTGCAAACCTGCTGCGCTCAGCCTCAGTCGCCCTTACGGGCAATTGCCTCACCCATTCGCAACACGGTTTCTGCTTTCAGTTGTTCGGACCATTGCATGGTGCCTTTGGGCATCAGTAGCACCACGGTTGAGCCAAGCCTGAATCGACCCATTTCGTCACCTTTCTCAAAGGCAATCGGTGCTTCGCCGGAATAGTCTACAGCTGATAACTCGCCCGCCTGAGCGCCGTTGGGTGCCACAATGCCGGCCCATGTGGTTTCCACGCTGCCTACGATCATCGCGCCGACGTGCACCATGGCCATCGGGCCCCACTCGGTATCAAAGGTGGTCACCACCCTTTCGTTGCGGGCAAACAGATTGGGGACATTCGCTGCCGTGACAGGGTTGACCGAAAATAAGCGGCCGGGAACGTAAACCATCTCACGCAAGGTGCCCGCCAGCGGCATGTGAATGCGGTGATAATCCTTTGGAGCAAGATAGATGGTGGCAAACTCGCCATTCTCGAAAGGCTTGGCGCGCTGGCTATCCCCCCCCAGCAGTTCTATCAGATTGAACGACTGTCCTTTGGCCTGGAATATCCGGCCATCCTCAATCGTTCCGAGTTGGCTGATAGCGCCATCGACAGGGCTGGCCATCGTCTGTGCATCGCTATCAATCGTCCGTACACCCGGCTTCAGGGCGCGGGTGAAAAAGTCGTTGAAAGTGGCGTAAGACTCAGGATCGGGGTTGAGGGCTTCACTCATATCGACGCCATAGCGCTTGATGAACCAGCGGATGACGCGGTTTTTCATTTCAGGCATACGATCATTATCGGCCAGTCGTCCGGCCAGACGCGACAACCCCAGTTGGGGTGTCAGGTACTGGCTCATTACAAAGAGCTGGTCTCGCATCAGGTTTACTTCTCCACGGGAGTGTCAGGATGATTGCCCCATTCCGCCCAGGACCCGGCGTAGGCGCGGATGTTGGGGTAGCCCAACACTTTGCCGACCAGATACGTGAGGCCGGAGCGGTGATGGGTCTGGCAATGGGTTATCACTGTTTTGGTCGGCTCAATGCCGACGGCGTGCAGCATTGAACGGAGCTCTGCTTCGGGTCGGAGCCGGAATTCGCGAGCCGGGTCCATCGCCTGGGTCCATTCAAGATTGCGGGCGCCGGGAATATGACCGGATTTGGCGGCCGCAATGCGCTGGCCATGGTATTCAGCCGGGGATCGCGCATCCCAGATGATCTGCGTGCCGGAATCCAGTCCCGAGATGATGTCCTGCAGGCTCGCATCAGGCTGTTTCTGGAGTTCGAACGTATAGTCTGTAGGCTTCGGATCGGGCGCGTCGGTCGTCAGCTCCAGCTCTTCTGCTTGCCAGGCCAGCCAGCCACCGTTGAGGTAGCTGTAGTGTTGATGGCCGATACAGTCGAGCAGCCAGATAAAGCGACCGGCCCAGCCACCGCCTTCGTCGTCGTAAACGACCACATGGGTGTCAGGTGTCATACCCAGGCGGCTTGTCAGCTCTTTCAGTGCGGCTAACGAGGGCAGTGCACCGGGAGCTGGTGGGAGGCCAAGCTGGGTTTCATGGGGGTGAACATACACCGCGCCGGGGATGTGCCCGCTGGCATAGCGCTCGGGGTGACAAAGATCGACAAGCAGGATGTCGGGCTCGGTCAGTAAAGGTTCAAGCTGGTCTGGTTCGATTACCAGTGGCAGATCGTGCATGATGATTCTCGCGCTGCTTGTACAGAACACGGGAGCCGGGCGGGCCAGTGTTAATGTGGGCTGAAATTGCCGGCATAGTCTAACAGAACGCCCGAAGGCGGGTCAGATGAGTTTGCCAGCCACATGACGGACTATAGTAATAGAATAATGGTTGTGAACGGTGGGTGGCGATGGCTATTTTTTAGCGATAGTTTCCGGCACTTGCTATGATTCCGGCAAATCTGCAAAACAGCTATCGGGTTATCAGCGGGCGCTTTTGATCGCTACGGATCAAAACAGAAGACTACAGATCGCTACAGATCAGAAGGCGCCATTATGATTTACTGTGCTGTCGAGTAGTCTGAAAACAGACAATAATTTAAACGGTACCTTACAGGGGCCGCGAATCCTTGTGGTGGGGGCGCTCTAAACCGATATGGCATTAATCCTCGGTTCGATCATTGTTATTGCCTGTGTATTAGGCGGGTATGTGTTGGCCCATGGTGAAATCATGGCGCTCTGGCAACCGCTGGAGATGCTGATTATTTTTGGTGCGGCCCTCGGCGCCTTCATCATTTCCAACCCAATGCACACCATCAAGGAAACCTTCGGTGGGGTCATGCGGCTGTTAACGGGGTCGCCGTTCAATAAAGCCTTCTATATGGATCTTCTCAGTCTGCTGTATGACGTTTTTGACAAATCCCGTAAACAGGGGGTTATGGCGATTGAGGAGGATATTGATAACCCGGGTGAGAGTCAGATATTTACGCGCTATCCGGCGGTGATGAAATCCGAGCATTTGCTCGCGTTTGTGACTGATTACCTGCGTATTATCAGCTCCGGCAACATGGCGCCCCATGAGCTGGAAGGCTTGATGGACACCGAGCTGGATAACCGCGAGCACGAATTGCTTGAGCCTTCCCATGCCCTGTCAAAAGTCTCTGACGCCCTGCCGGGCCTGGGTATTGTGGCGGCTGTATTGGGGATCGTCATTACCATGGGATCCCTGGGCGGGCCACCTGAATTGATCGGCCTGCACGTGGCGGCAGCGCTGGTGGGTACTTTCATGGGTATCTGGGCGGCCTACGGCTTTGTTGGGCCAGCGTCGACCGCGATGGAACATCAGGCGCAGTACGAACTCCGGGCCTACGCATGTGCCAAGGCTGCCATTATCGCGACGGTGTCCGGCCAGGCACCGCAAATGGCGATTGAGTTTGGGCGCAAGGCCTTGCCTAGTGACAAACGACCGGGGTTTCAGGAGCTGAATGATCACGTGCGCTCCAAGTAGTCGTTCCACCATCATGTTAAGTAGAGGTTAGCGGTGGAAGAACAGCCGATTATCGTCAAGCGCGTCAAAAAAGTTTCCGGCGGCCATCACGGCGGTGCCTGGAAAGTTGCGTTTGCCGATTTTGCGACAGCGATGATGGCGTTTTTTTTGGTGCTCTGGTTGACCAGCTCAGCCTCGGACGCCGAGAAGCAGGCTATTGAGGGCTATTTCAAGGATCCCGTCGGGTTCATGGAGGCAGCCAGTCGGAATCCGATTGATCTCGGGGGCAGTGCATCGGTTGTCGATTCGACCAGTGCTGATGTGGCGGACAACGAAATTCGGCTGGAAGACCAGAAAATTGAGGAGCTGGCGGATTCACTCGAGCAGCGGCAGATGCAGACGTTGTTTCAGGATCTCAAAGACCAGATCGAGAGCAGCGAGACCCTCCAGAAGTTCAAGGATCAGCTGTTAATTGACATCACCGATGAGGGGCTCCGTATCCAGATTGTCGATCGTTCCCAGCGACCGATGTTCGACAGCGGCAGTGCCCGCCTGAAGTACTATTCCCAGGATATCCTGTTTGAACTTGCCAAGCCGCTGGGTGCTGTGACCAACAAGCTCAGCATCACCGGCCACACCGATTCTTCGCCTTTCGTGGGCCGTCCAGGCTATACCAACTGGGAATTGTCCTCTGAGCGGGCGAACACTGCCCGGCGTGCTTTGGTAGCGGGTGGCGTTCGGGCGGAGCAGATTGGTCGAGTGGTGGGGTTAAGTGATTCGGTTCTGTTTGATAAAGACAATTCCCGGGCACCAGTGAATCGCCGTATTGCCATTATCGTGCTCAACAAGAAAACAGCCGATGGTATTCAGGCCGATTCGGGGGCTGATGCCCAGCCACTGATCGATCTCACGCTGCCGAGCGAAGCTGAATCAGAAGAAGCCCGCAAGAAGCTCGAATCCGGTGCCTGGTTCAAGGGTGAGCCAGACACAGATCCAAATGACGTCAGCTGGTAGTGTCCGTGGTTGACGCCTGCCAGTCAGACTGCTCCATTTCCGCATAGATCCGCTTGAAACTCTGCATCCGCTGGATGCTGATGGTGCCGTTTTCGGCAGCTTCGGTAATCGCACAGCCGGGCTCTGACTGGTGCCGGCAGTTTCTGAACTTGCAGTGGCCAATCAGCGGCCGAATTTCCCGAAAGCCGAATTGAAGCTGCTCGACTGACATGTGCCAAAGACCGAATTCGCGGATGCCCGGTGAATCAATCAGTGTGCCGTCGCAGCTCAGGTGAAACAGTCGGGCAGTGGTTGTGGTGTGCACGCCTTTGCCGGTGCTCTGCGAGACTTCCCCGACTTTCAGTGCGGCGTCCGGTAACAGTTGGTTGATAATCGACGATTTACCCACCCCGGATTGCCCGACGAAAATGCTCGTGCGGTCAGTCAGCAGTGCTTCGATGCTGGCGTCAATCTCGGTTTTGGATTTGGTCGACGTGATCGCGACCGTGTAGCCAAGTGACGTGTAGCGTTCCAGCAAGGCGTCGATCTGGAGGCGGTTGGCGTCTGTCAGCAAGTCGGCTTTGTTAAGCAGGATGACGGGCTCAATGTCGCAGTTTTCAGCGGCGACCAGATAACGGTCGATGAGGTTGTCATGAGGTTCCGGCTCTGGCGCGATCACCAGAATGACGCGATTGATATTCGCCGCTACCGGCTTGAGCTGACCGAATTTGTCGGGGCGTTGTAACAGGCTGCTACGCTTCTGAAGTGCGACAATAACCCCAAGATCTGAAGCTCCCGGGCGCCAGATTACGCGGTCGCCGGTAACCAGCGCCTCAAGGTTGGTGCGCACATGACAGCGCATGATCTCGCCGTGTCGCTCACCTTCCAGCGCCTCCACATCGATCTGCTTGCCAAAGTGAGCGATGATAAGACCAGTCTGCTCGTCGCCCAGTTCCCCTGACTGAAGCTGGCGGTCAATGTTGCGCTCGGTGCGCGTGGCCCGGGCAGCCCGCTCGCCCTGAACCTTCTCAATCCGCCATTTCTGCTGTCTGTTAAGGCGTCGTTTAGCCATTCACCACAACCACCGTTTCACTACTCCTGTTCAGCATAATCGATCAATTGTGCCATCATACCACCTGTTACCGACGAAGCTGTGAATAAGGCGCATCTGTTTGAGATGCGTCCTGAAACACCGTTTAGTCGAGGTGTCGGAATAATCAATATTCAGGCCGGGGCGACCGGCATCGAATTTTTTGCGGGAGAGAACGAATGGCGTCATCAGACCGTCTGGTGTGGATTGATCTGGAAATGACCGGACTGGATCCGGAGAAAGAACGGGTTATTGAAATAGCCACGATTGTTACGGATTCCGATCTGAATCTGGTCGCAGAAGGTCCGGTGCTTGCGATTCATCAGTCTGACGAGGTGCTGAGCGGCATGGACGAGTGGTGCACCCGCACCCACGGCGACAGCGGTCTGACACGTCGGGTTCGGGAAAGCCGAATTTCAGAAGCGGATGCGGAGCAGCAGACGATTGCGTTTCTCAAAGAGCATCTTGAGGCCGGACAGTCGCCGCTCTGCGGCAACAGTATCGGTCAGGATCGGCGCTTTCTTGTGCGTTACATGCCGGCGCTGGAGGCGTTCTTCCATTACCGCAACCTGGATGTCAGCTCAATCAAGGAGCTGGCGCGTCGCTGGCGGCCAGATGTACTGGAGGGCGTGACCAAGAAAGGATCGCATCTTGCACTGGATGATATTCGTGATTCGATCAACGAACTCCGGCATTATCGCGAGACCTTTTTCAAGTTGTGATCTGCTGGGCTCAGGCCGCTATGCCGTGGCGTTCCAACGCCCAGTGCACATGCTCTCTGACCAGTTCTGACGGGTGATCAGCTCGCTGGCGCAGCGCTTCAACGACAGGTATGGTCGTCGGCGCGTTGCCCAGCCCTACCGCGAGGTTACGCAACCAGCCTTCATAGCCTGTGCGCCTGATCGCGGAACCTTCCGTTCGCTTGAGGAATTCTTCCTCGGACCACAGAAACAGCGTCGCCAGTTCGCTGTTGTCCAGCTCGTGCCGGGGTTGAAAGTCCTCCTCGTCGGTTGGAGTGCTGAATTTGTTCCAGGGGCAGATGAGCTGGCAGTCGTCACAGCCAAACACCCGATTTCCCATCTTGCTGCGCAACTCCACCGGGATCGAACCCTTGAGCTCAATCGTCAGGTAGCTGATGCAGCGCCGCGCATCCAGTTGGTGGGCGCCGTCGAAGGCATCCGTCGGGCAGATATCAAGGCATGCGGCACAGCTGCCGCAATGTTCCTTTTCAAACGGCTCGTCTACCGGAAGTGGGGCGCTGGTAAAAATTTCGCCGAGAAAAAAGAAAGACCCGGCTTTGGGGTTGATCAGCATGGTGTTCTTGCCGAACCAGCCGAGGCCGGCTCTCTGGGCCAGCGCGCGTTCGAGCACCGGCGCGCTGTCGACAAATGCGCGATGCTGATGCCCCTCGAGGGCCTCGTCAATACGCTTGGCGAGTTGGGCAAGTCGCTTTCGCACCAGTTTGTGATAGTCCCGGCCCAGCGTGTAGCGGGAGATGTAGGCTTTGTCCCGATTGGCCAGTGTTTTCGCCGGATTGTCGGGCGACGGCAGATAATCCATTCGCAGAGAAATGACCCGCTCTGTGCCCGGCAGTAGCTGTTCCGGGCGATGTCGCTTGTCACCATGATCGGCCATGTAACCCATTTCGCCGTGTTTTCCCGCAGCCAGCCAGTCCTGTAAATGAGCGCCATGCTTGCCTGTTTCGGCATAGGTAATGCCGACTTGTTGGAAGCCAAGTTCCTCAGCCCACAGGCGAATTTTTGCCGGTAATGATTCGAGCGTTTTGGTTAACATTGATTAAGTTATGACCTTTTCCATCATTTTGCTATGCTTAACAGGCATCTGGCCGGTGTAGTTCAACCGGATTCTGTTTTAAGTGTGGCCCGAGGTGTTCTCAGACCCATGTGCGCTGTTGGAACTCATAGTTTACCAGAGAGCCTGTACGCTGCAGATGGCGTTCGCCTGCTTGATCGCTATGCGATTGAAAAGTATGGAATTCCGGGGTTCGATCTGATGCATCAGGCGGCCCGTTCCGCGTTTCGTCAACTGTGCAGGCACTGGCCGGATGCGTCGACCGTAGCGGTACTTTGTGGCGCCGGAAATAATGGTGGAGACGGCTACCTGATCGCTGCTTCGGCTGTGCGTCAGGGAATGACAGTGTTGTGTTTTGCTGTATCACCCGTTACCAGGCTGACGGGCGATGCGCTGGCTGCTCATCATGAAGCAGTGGAAACCGGTGTTGTTGTGCAGGCTGTGGATGAGAATGATCTGTCAGGCCTGGCGTCTCAACTGTCGACTGCTGATGCGATTGTTGACGCTATGCTCGGAACCGGTATCAGTGGCCCCTTGAGGGCACCATTCGACCAGTTGGTGCCCACGGTTAATGCTGCAGCCCGCCCTGTGCTTGCGGTGGACGTGCCGTCCGGGCTGGATGCCAGTACGGGCTCTGTAGCCGGCGATGCGGTTCGAGCCAAGGTCACGGTGACCTTTATCGGGCTCAAGGCCGGCCTGTTGACCGGTTTGGGGCCGGATTACGTCGGCGATGTGTTGTTCGACGATCTGGGGGTGCCGGACAAAGCTTATGCCACTGTTGAGCCGGTTGCCCGACGTGTCGACTGGTCTGGTATGGCTGCAGATCTGCCGGTGCGCCGTCGTGGTGCCCACAAAGGAGATTGCGGTCACTTGCTGGTGGTGGCCGGCGAGAGAGGTTTTGGTGGCGCAGGGCTGTTGGCAGCCGAAGCAGCGGCACGCTCGGGTGCAGGGCTGGTAACGCTTGCGACGAGGCCAGAGCATGTCAGTGCTGCGTTGGCGCGATGCCCCTCCCTTATGGTGCATGGCCTGACGCATGGCAATGATCTTGACGCGCTGCTCAACAGTGCAGACGGCGTGGTGTTCGGGCCCGGTGCGGGGCAAGGGGCATGGGGGCAGCAAATGCTCCAGCGAATCATGCAATTCAATGGTCCGGTGCTGATGGATGCTGATGCGCTTAATATGCTCTCTGCCAGAGCGCCCGGGCGCAAGCAGAACTGGATCCTGACGCCACACCCAGGCGAAGCAGCGCGCATGTTGGGTGAAGACACTTCAGCGGTGATGCAGGACCGATTAAGCGCTGTGGTGCGGTTACAGAAACAGTACGGCGGTGTGGTGTTGCTGAAGGGCGCCGGCACCCTGGTGTATGCCGACACGCTTGCCGTGCCTGCGCTGGTGCAGGGGGGAAATCCCGGAATGGCAACAGCAGGTATGGGTGACGTGCTCTCCGGCATTATCGGCGCGCTTGTCGTGCAGGGGATGTCGGTATCTGACGCCACAATCACTGGCGCAAGCCTGCATGGCGAGGCGGCCGATCGCGCTGCGCTGGAAACCGGATTTATGGGGATGCTGCCGATGGATTTAATTGATCGCATCCCCCGTGTGTTGGGCGAAGCCGAAGGCGTGTTGATTCCGTTGGGGTTTCAGTAGAGATGGCGGATTCAACAATGAGGATTGAAACACTGTCTGTTCACCTGCCTGACTCGGTAGCAACCGAACAGGTCGGTGCCTTGCTGGTTCAAGCGGTAAGAACGCTGGAAACAGGCATGGTGATTCATCTTGTAGGCGATTTGGGAGCGGGCAAGACCACACTCAGCCGAGGTTTCATTCGTGCGCTCGGCCATGAAGGGGCCGTAAAAAGCCCGACCTACACGCTGGTTGAGCCCTACGAAGACCTGCAGCCGCCGGTTTTCCATTTTGACCTCTATCGGCTGGGCGATCCGGAAGAGTTGGAGTATATGGGCATACGGGATTACCTGTTTGGTGACGCTCTGTGCCTGATTGAGTGGCCTGAGCGGGGGCAGGGCGTATTGCCGCCTGCGGATTGCCAGATCGAATTAAAAGTAGAGGCCGCCGGCCGCCGGATGACACTGACCGCGGCGTCAGTGCAGGGGCAGGCGCTTATGAACGAATTCAGGGAGGCGTTGAGTCATGGCTGGACAGTTGACTGATCGACTGAACGCTTGTGTCACCGCCTCTGCAGAATGCTTTAGCTGGAACGCGACATGTTGGTGTTTTTCTGCCAACGACCTGCGGTACTCCGCACATGAACGGATGATCAGAAAGTGAGTCGAGGTATGAATCACATTCTTAGAAAGATAATGGCCGTGCAACTGACATTACTGTTGGGCGCAGCATCGCTTGCCCATGCCCAGACGGCTGTCAACAGCGCCAGAGTCTGGCCTGCGCCGGACCATACGCGTCTGGTGCTGGATCTGGGGAGCAGCGTTGAACATTCAGTATTCGCGCTGGAAAACCCGTCCCGTCTGGTTATCGATATCAAGGACACCTCGCTGAAGGTAGCTTTGGACCGCCTCGATCTGGACGGCAGTCCGATCAAGCGTATTCGAAGTGCGCGTCGGAATGGCAACGATTTGCGGGTCGTCCTTGATCTGGCATCCGATGTGAAGCCCCGTAGCTTCCAATTGGCGCCAAATCAGGAATATGGTCATCGGCTGGTAGTCGATCTGATCAACGAAAACGCGCCTGCTCAAAAGCCGTCCAGCAAACCGGTGCTTTCTGAGAGCAATGACAGCAAGCGGGATATTATCGTCATGATCGACGCCGGCCACGGCGGCGAGGATCCTGGCGCATCCGGCCCTGGCGGCACGCGGGAAAAAGACGTGGTGCTGAAATTGGCGCACCAGCTTAAAGACGCCATATCATCTATCCCGGGCTACACAGCGAAGCTGACCCGCGACGGGGACTACTACATCGATTTGCGCAGCCGTACCTTGTTGGCACGAAAGGAAAATGCCGACCTGTTTATTTCGGTTCACGCTGATGCGTTCAGAACATCACAGCCTCGTGGCGCTTCCGTTTTTGCTTTGTCTCAGCGGGGCGCAACCAGTGAGACCGCGCGCTGGCTGGCGCGTAATGAAAATCGCTCTGATTTGATTGGCGGCGTTGGTGGCGTGTCACTGGGCGACAAGAACGAGGTATTGGCTGGCGTGTTGCTGGATCTGTCCATGACAGCCAGTATTAACGCCAGCGTGGGTGTTGGCAGCTACGTTTTGCGCAACCTCGGCAGTGTCGCGACGCTGCACAAGCCCGGTGTTGAGCAGGCAGCATTCGTGGTGCTGAAATCGCCTGATATACCATCGATTCTGGTTGAGGCCGGATTTATTTCTAACCCGCAGGAAGAACGTAAGCTGCTGTCGGCCAGCTACCGGAGCAAGCTTGCCCATGCGATCTCCCGTGGTGTGCAATCGTATTTCAACGATACCCCGCCGCCAGGCACCTATCTGGCCTGGCAGAAACGTCAGGGGAAATCGGCCGGAGGGCTGTCCTCCTATCGGGTTCAGCGCGGTGACACCCTGTCGGATCTTGCCCGGCGCAACGCCACAACAGTCAGTCGCATCAAACAGCTTAACGGCTTGAAGGGCGATCAGGTTGTGATCGGGCAAACGATCAAAATCCCCACCACCTGATGGGCTGGTGTTTTCTCTTCCGGAATCAGCGACCTTGCGGCATTTGCCGTTTCGGTATCGCTGATTCTGCATGATTCCTGAAGTAACGAAATTCTGGTTTTCCCGTGAATCACCGGCTACTGCTAGCGCATTCGATCGCAAGCGTCTGTTATCATTGCTGGCAAATCCGACTTACTGAAGCCTGGTGTTTCCTGTATGCCCGCCATTCGATTGCTCAGCCCCCGCCTCGCCAACCAGATTGCTGCTGGCGAGGTCGTTGAACGACCTGCCTCTGTAGTGAAAGAACTCGTTGAAAACGCGCTGGACGCAGGCGCTGACCGGGTTGATGTTGAGGTTGAACAAGGTGGTGTGAAGCTGATTAGAGTGCGGGATACCGGCTCCGGCATCGCAGAGAACGACTTGCCGTTAGCGTTGAGTCGTCATGCCACCAGTAAAATTGTCGACCTGGAAGATCTCGAAGCGGTAGCGTCGCTTGGGTTTCGTGGTGAGGCGCTTGCCAGTATCAGTTCGGTTTCCCGGCTGGCGTTGACCTCGAAAACTGAAGGTGCGGAAGCGGCGTCGCGGGTCGAGGTTGAAGGTCGCGATATGGACGCGAAGGTGTCACCTGCGGCGCATCCGGTAGGGACAACAGTTGAAGTCCGGGATCTTTTCTTTAATACACCTGCCCGCCGAAAGTTTCTGCGAACTGAAAAAACCGAATTCGGTCATGTCGAGGAATGTATCAAACGCCAGGCGTTGGCCCGTTTCGAAACCGGGTTTACTCTGCGTCATAACCAGCGCACTGTTCAGAGCCTGCGTCCGGCTGAAAGTCAGCTCGACCGGGAGCGCCGCGTTGGTGCGCTCTGCGGACAGCAGTTCATCGACAACGCAGTGGTGATTGATGCCGAAGCCTCGGGGCTTCGGCTTTGGGGGTGGGTGGCACTGCCAACCTTCTCCCGCAGTCAGGCCGACCTGCAATATTTCTTCGTGAACCATCGGGTCATCAAGGACCGGTTGGTGGCGCATGCTGTTCGTCAGGCCTATCGTGACGTGCTCTATAACAATCGTCAGCCCGCGTTCGTGCTGTACCTGGAAGTGGACCCTGCCAACGTCGACGTTAACGTGCATCCAACCAAGCATGAAGTCAGGTTCCGAGATGGCCGGCTGGTTCACGATTTTATTTTCCGGACGCTGCACCGCGCGCTGGGTGATGTGAAGCCGGAAGATCATATGCACGGCGCGGTAGCACAATCGATGAGTCGCGAAGTGGGGCATCAGTCACACACGACTGGCTCGCAGGGAACGCCCTATCCAGCCTCTTCCGGTGGAGGCTATCAGCCGAGTCAGCCCATTGCCTGGCAGGCGCAGGATCAGATGGGGTTTTACCAGTCGCTGAACGGTGGCGGCACCACTGAAACGGCCGCCACAGCGGAGGCATCATCCTACGGCGCCCAGGGTGGTTTCGGGTCGATGGCGGCGCCATCCCCGTATGTGGCAGGCGATATTACGCCAGCCCACGACAGCGATCATGAGCCAACTCTCGGCTATGCGATTGCGCAGCTGCACGGCATTTATATTCTGGCTCAGTCCCGCCAGGGGATGATTGTGGTGGATATGCACGCGGCCCATGAGCGGATCACCTATGAGCGGATGAAAATCGCGCTCGATGCTCAAGACCTCAAAAGCCAGCCTTTGTTGGTGCCTCTGACACTGGCGGTGAGTCAGCGCGAAGCAAGTGTTGCCGAGGCTCATGCGGCTGAATTACAACTGCTGGGATTGCAGATTGAACGTATGGGGCCGGAAACGCTGGTGGTACGCCAGATCCCCGCGCTGTTACGCGGCGCGGATACCGAGCAACTGGTCCGGGATGTGGTGTCCGATCTGGTCGAGAATGGCCAGTCAGACCGCGTTAAAGCCGTCACCAACGAATTGCTGGGCACTATGGCCTGTCACGGCTCGGTGCGGGCTAATCGTCAGCTTACTATCCCGGAAATGAACGCCTTGTTGCGGGATATGGAAGCCACCGAGCGCAGCGGCCAGTGTAACCACGGCCGGCCGACCTGGACGCTGGTGACCATGGGCGAACTCGATAAACTGTTCCTGCGTGGGCGTTGAGGCAATGGGCGATGCTCATGCGCTACCTCCGGCTATCTTTCTGATGGGCCCTACGGCCGCCGGTAAAACGGATCTTGCCATCGAGCTCTGTGAACGCTTGCCGTGCGATATCATCAGTGTTGATTCGGCCATGATCTACCGCCGGATGGACATTGGCACTGCCAAACCTTCTGCCGATGAGCTTGCGCGAGCGCCACATCGCCTGATCGATATCTGTGATCCTGCTGAAACCTACTCCGCTGCGGATTTTCGACGGGATGCATTGGTTGAAATGGGCGATATTACTTCGCGCGGGCGCATTCCACTCCTGGTGGGTGGCACCATGATGTACTACAAAGCATTGCTGCATGGCATGGCGGACTTGCCTTCGGCGGATCCGGAGTTGCGCGCCAGGCTTGAGGCGCGGGCGCGTGACGAAGGGTGGTCGGCGCTGCATGAAGAGCTGAAGCAGCGGGACCCAGTGGCTGCAGCAGCGATCCACCCCAATAACCGGCAGCGGCTGTTGCGGGCGCTTGAGGTGGTCTATATTTCAGGTAAACCGATATCTGAAGCTTGGTCGGCAACCGGCGATCAGGAAGGTAGTACTGCCGAAGCAGGGGATTTCCCTTATAGGACCCGTTGGCAGGCAGACGCACCCGGTGGGCTTCCGTATACTGTTGTGCAGTACGCGATTGCGCCGACTGATCGCGCTGTCTTGCATCACCGTATTCAGCAGCGATTTGAAAAAATGTTGGAACTTGGCTTCGTTGATGAGGTCAGAGCACTTTATAACCGAAACGATCTCCATCCGGATCTGCCGTCTATTCGGTGTGTCGGTTATCGACAGGCCTGGTCCTGGCTCGACGGAGAGACAGATTACGAAACCTTTGTGGCCAAAGGGATTGCGGCGACGCGACAGCTGGCAAAGCGGCAGTTGACGTGGTTAAGGAAGTGGTCTGATGTGCATTGGCTTGACAGTGAAAGCACAGGATCTGCATCCAGCGCCTTGAAAATCCTTCAATCCCGCACCACATTGAGTTAGGCATTGCGAGTTAAGGTGACTCGAGTGCCCAAGCGCCCCTATACTGCAATAGTGAGGCGAAGTGTTCTTGAGTCCGGCGCAACGTGTTCTTTTTCTTGGACTTACGATGGATGTTAAGTGCAGATGCCGTTGTCGGTGCTATCATCCGCTTATGATTTATTGACGATCTGATATTAAAAACAGGAGAAGATAACATGTCAAAAGGGCACTCGTTACAAGACCCTTACCTCAATGCATTACGCAAGGAGCGCATCCCGGTTTCCATATTCCTGGTAAACGGTATCAAGCTGCAGGGACAAATTGAGTCATTTGATCAATTTGTTATTCTGCTCAAAAATACTGTGAGCCAGATGGTCTATAAGCACGCAATCTCAACTGTCGTGCCGGCCCGTAATGTCCGTATCCCGCAACAGAACGCTGATGGTGAAATCGAAGCCTGATGGCGGTCTGGTGTTGCTGTAAACTGCCGGTATCAGTCATGATGCCGGTTGGTTTTTCAGATGCGCGGTTAGCTGTCACGCAGAGTGTACAGAACGCGCCTTGCGGTACCCATCCTCTGTTTTATTTGGAGACTCTGCTCCTTGTTTGAGCGTCCAGACGTTGGTGAACGAGCGGTTATCGTTCACATCGAGTTTTCATCTTCCCAAAGCGAATCCGAAGACCTTGGTGAGTTCATTGAGCTTGTCCGTTCGGCCGGTGTTGAAACCGTCGATACAGTGACAGGATCCCGGAACCAGCCGAGTTCCCGCCTGTTTGTCGGGCAGGGGAAGCTCGATGAGATCCGCGCAGCCCGCGAAGTCGCGGAGGCTGATGTCGTATTGTTTAATCATGCTCTGAGCCCCAGCCAGGAACGAAATCTTGAGCGCGAGCTGAAGTGCCGGGTGCTTGATCGCACGGGCGTGATTCTCGACATTTTTGCCCAGCGAGCCCGCACGCATGAGGGCAAGCTTCAGGTGGAGCTCGCACAGCTGGATCATATGGCGACCCGCCTGATCCGGGGGTGGACGCATCTTGAGCGCCAGAAAGGCGGTATCGGGATGCGGGGTCCGGGTGAAACGCAGCTTGAAACGGATCGCCGTCTCCTACGCGCGCGTATCAAATCGATACACCGCCGGCTTGAGAAAGTCCGCCGACAACGGGATCAGGGGCGACGGGCTCGCAAGCGGGCGGATATCCCGACAGTATCGCTGGTAGGCTATACCAATGCCGGCAAATCGACGCTGTTTAATCATGTTACGACTGCATCGGTGTATGCGGCTGACCAATTGTTCGCGACACTCGATCCAACGCTGCGGAGACTGGACTTGCCGGATATCGGCCCGGTAGTGATGGCGGATACGGTCGGCTTTATCCGGCATTTGCCGCACAAACTGGTCGAAGCATTCCGGGCGACGCTTGAGGAAACCACTGAAGCCTCGTTGCTGTTGCATATCATTGACTGTGCCGACGAACGCCGGGATGAGAATATCGAGCAGGTCGAGGATGTGTTGCTGGAAATCGGGGCTGATGAAGTGCCGATGCTTCAGGTTTACAACAAAGTCGATTTGCTGGAAGGCTTCCAGTCGCGCGTGGACAGGAACGATGAAGGTGTTCCTGTGCGGGTGTGGGTGTCAGCCATCACTGGCGAAGGCATCCCGCAATTGTTCGATGCGATCGTCGAACGGTTGGCGGAGGATGTTATTCATCTCGATGTCCTGCTTGGGCCGCAAGATGGCAAGCTACGGGCTTTGCTGCATGAGGCCGGCGCGGTGATAGGTGAAGAGTACCGGGATGATGGCGACACGGTTGTAGAGGTGCGTCTGCAATCCCGCGATTGGTACCAGATATTAAGTAAAGCCAAGATGCAGGCCGAAAATATCCGGTTTGCAGATAACAGCTAGCATTTGCAGATATACGGGCACTGATGAGCGTGCGCCGGGTACAAAAGACGTTTCGGTATTGCCGGACGTCGTATTAATCCCTAGTATTTGCACCCATTCGATGAGTTTGCGAACGGAGAGAACTATGGCCTGGAATGAACCGGGTGGTAACCGAAACGACAATGATCCCTGGGGAAATGGGGGACGTCGTGGCAATGATCAGGGGCCGCCGGACCTTGATGAGGCGCTGAAAAAGGGTCTCGATAAGCTGAACAAGCTGCTGGGTGGCAAGAAAGGACGTGGTGATTCCGGTGGCGGCGCGAACGGCGGCGGCTCCGGCAGCACTGGCTTCGGGGCTATACTGGCGATCGTTGCTATCGTGTTTGTTGGCTTCATCCTGTTCCAGTCGTTCTATACCGTTGATGAGCAGGAGAGGGCGGTTGTACTTCGCTTCGGCAAGTATCACACCACTGAAAATCCGGGCCTTCGGTTCAAAGTGCCCATTATCGACAATGTCACCAAGGTACGGGTGACCAGCGTCCGGAATGCCGAGTCCCAGGGCCAGATGCTGACACAGGATGAAAATCTGGTGTCCATCGATTTGCAGGTTCAGTATCGCGTCGAAAATGCACGTGATTACGTGCTCAATGTTCGCGACTCGAACCAGGCGCTTGCGTTTGCAACTGATAGTGCGCTGCGCCATGAAGTCGGCAGCTCCGAGCTTGATCAGGTGCTGACTGAAGGTCGCGCGGCGCTGGCAATCAACGTTGAGCAGCGCTTGCAGTCGTTCCTTGTGAAGTACGGAACCGGTCTGCAGATCGTCAAGGTTAACGTCGAGGATACGTCGCCGCCGTCACAGGTTCAGGAGTCGTTCAGGGAAGTGCAGCGCGCGAAGGAAGACGAGCAGCGCCTGGTGGAAGAAGCTGAAACTTACCGCAACAAGGTCGTGCCGGAAGCCCGCGGCCGTGCACAGCGTCGACTTGAAGAAGCGATGGCGTACAAGCAGGAAGTGACCGAGAGGGCGCGGGGTGAAACCGCTCGTTTCCTGGCACTCCTGAATGTGTATAAAGACGCGCCGCAGGTCACCCGTGACCGGATGTATCTGGATACCATGCAGAACGTGTTCTCCAGTACCAGCAAGGTTCTGGTTGATGCCGAAGGCGGCAACAATATGATGTATCTGCCGCTTGATCAGCTGACTCGCACGCGCAACAAGACCAGCGGTTCATCAGGGTCGTCTGATGGCGCCTCGTCCGATTCTGGCGCTGATATCCAGCAGTTGACGGATCAGGTGGTTCAGGAAATCCGGATGCGCAACAACAACTCAAGTTCGCGGAAGGGGCGTTAATTATGAGTCCTAAAGCAGTTCTGGGGCTAGCCGGCGCACTGATTGTTGTGCTGATCGTGTCCTCAAGTGTTTACATTATTCCTGAAACCCACCGTGGCGTTCTATTGCGCTTTGGTGAGTTGATTGAAACCAACATCACGGCCGGCCTGCATTTCAAGGTGCCCGTGATCGATCAGGTGCGTGAGTTTGATGTCCGGGTTATGACCAATGACCTGCCATCGCGCCAGTATCTGACCATCGAGAAGAAGCCGCTGGACGTTGACTCCTACATCGCGTGGAAGATTGAGGATGTGGACGAGTTCTATCGTACAACGGGTGGTGACGAGTTGCGGGCGGTATCGCTGCTGTCCTCACGGGTTGATAACGGCCTGCGTGATGAATTTGGTGTTCGCACCATGCACGAGGTGGTTTCAGGCCAGCGTGATGAGTTGATGCAAAAGCTGGTGGCACGTATCGACGAAACGGTCGTGGACGAGTTGGGCGTCAAGGTGCTCGATATCCGGGTTAAGGCAATCGAACTGCCGCAGTCAGTCAGTGAGGCGGTTTACCGCCGGATGCAGACTGAGCGCCAGAAGCTCGCTCAGGAATTTCGTTCCCGCGGGCGTGAGTTGGCTGAAGGTATCCGTGCAGATGCCGATCGTCAGCATACCGTTGTGCTAGCGGAAGCCTTTGCCAAGGCAGAGGAAACCCGTGGTGAAGGTGACGGTGAGGCGGCTGCGATTTACGCGAAGGCCTACCAGAACGATGAAGAGTTTTATCGTTTCTACCGCAGCTTGACGGCGTATTCCGAGACCTTCTCGGGCCAGGGCGATATCATGGTGATCGATTCGAAGAGCGATTTCATGCGTTACCTTGGCGACCAGAACGGCGAGGTTAGCCAGCCCTGACAAGGTACGGAACGGTTAAATCGTTCCGTCAGCCAAAATAAACCGGAGTGTGTCGCCGCACTCCGGTTTTTTTGTGTCGCTCAAATGTGTAGAATTGCCGGGTTTTGTGTTTCCTTTTCTGCTTTGAATCCTAAATTCTGCGACCTGCCGCCGGCGGGTGAAGAACTGACGTTGCGAGACCAATGACTGCATCCGATCGCTGGTTACTGCCTGATGGTGTGGAAGATATTCTTCCGCCACTAGCCGGCCAGATAGAATCCCTGCGCCGCGAAATCATGGATAACTATCAGCGCTGGGGCTATCAGCTGGTAATTCCTCCTCTGATTGAGTACCTCGAATCCCTGTTAACCGGGACGGGGAACGACCTGGCACTCCAAACCTTCAAGCTGACCGATCAACTGACCGGCCGCATGATGGGAGTGCGGGCGGATATGACCCCACAAGCTGCTCGCATTGATGCGCATACCTTGCGGCAGGATGGGGTCACGCGACTGTGTTATGCCGGCCATGTGCTGCATACCCGTCCCCAGCATATGCTAACCGGTCGGACGCCGATACAGGCGGGCTGTGAGCTGTTTGGCAGCGCCTCTGCTGAGGCCGATCTGGAAGTGATCCGGTTGATGCTGGAGACGATGCGGATTGCGGGACTTCCCAGAGTGCATCTGGACCTGGCTCATGTTGCGATCTATCAGCAACTGATCTCAGCCGCTAATCTCGACCGCGATACCGAGCTGGCCATTTTTGATGCCATGCGCCGTAAATCTGTGCCCGAGCTCGACGAGTTGCTGGGTGATTATACGGCTGGTACGCCCGCAGCCCGCCTTCGGGAATTAGCTCGCCTCAGCGGTGGCCCGGAGGTGCTGGCTCAGGCGCGCAAAGTACTGGCTGGTGCGCCGGAGCAGGCGCTAAAGGCGCTTGACGAGTTGACAGTGGCATCCGAGGCGATCGCGGAAGCTTATCCGGAAGTCAGTCTGGGTTTCGACTTTTGTGAATTGCGCGGCTACAACTATCACACCGGGCTGGTGTTTGGTGCCTATTCGCCAGACCACGGTCAGGCGGTGGCACAAGGTGGTCGTTATGACGCTATCGGCGAAGACTTCGGGCGCGCACGCCCTGCGACCGGTTTCAGCGCAGATATTCGAGCCTTGGTCGCGCTGGGGCAGCGCTCACAGAAAAGCAGCCAGGGCAAGATCTGGGCGCCTGCAGTTGCAGAGGCCGGGTTGCAAGCGGCAATAACCGAATTACGACGTACAGAAACAGTTTTGCAGGCGCTGCCTGATGACGGTGATGTGTCTCCGGAAACGCGTGGTTGTGACCGGCAGTTGATTAAACGGGACGGCCAATGGGTCGTTGAGTCTTTGAATGGATAACCGTGTCCGGCCAACATGCGGGCAGGATTGAGAGAGAATCATGGGTAAGAATGTAGTGGTACTCGGCACCCAATGGGGTGATGAAGGCAAGGGTAAGATTGTTGACCTGCTCACTGATCAGGTTTCTGCGGTAGCACGCTTTCAGGGTGGCCATAACGCCGGTCATACATTGGTTATCGAAGGCAAGAAGACGGCACTGCATCTGATTCCGTCAGGTATTCTGCGTGAGCATGTCTCCTGCCTGATTGGTAATGGTGTGGTCCTGTCGCCCGAAGCATTGCTGAAGGAAGTGCGTGAGCTGGAAGCGGCCGGTGTTGCGGTTCGCGATCGCCTGCGCATCAGCCTGGCCTGTCCGCTGTTGCTGCCAACTCACGTGCGCATTGACGTCGCCCGTGAAAAGGCGCGCGGAAACGACAAGATCGGGACGACCGGTCGTGGTATCGGCCCCGCCTATGAAGACAAGGTTTCCCGTCGAGGGTTACGTGTTGGCGATCTGTGTAACGACGCTGTCTTTGAAGAACGCCTTCGCGAAATCATGAAGTTCCATAACTTCGTGTTGACAGAATACTACGGAGAAGACGCCGTAGATGTTGATCAGGCGCTGGCAGACCTTCGCGAAATGGGTAAGGAAATCGTGCCTATGGCGGCGGATGTCACCGATATCCTGCACGATCTGCGCAAGCGCGGCGAGCATATCCTGTTCGAGGGTGCTCAGGGTTCGTTGCTGGATATTGATCTCGGTACCTATCCGTACGTTACTTCCTCCAATACCACGGCGGGCGGCACAGCTACGGGTAGCGGCTTTGGCCCGCTGTTCCTGGATTATGTCCTGGGGATCACCAAGGCATACACAACCCGTGTCGGTTCCGGCCCATTCCCGACCGAGCTGTTTGACGACTGCGGCAAGCATCTGGCTGAGAAAGGTCGTGAATTCGGCACCACCACTGGCCGTGCCCGTCGTTGTGGCTGGTTCGATGCTGTGGCACTGCGCCATGCTATCCAGATCAACAGTGTATCCGGTATCTGTCTGACCAAGCTGGACGTGCTCGACGGCATGGACACGGTTAAGGTGTGTGTTGGCTACCGCACCCCGAACGGCGAGCTTCATCGTCCGCCTATCGGCTGTGACGATTACGCCGATATCGAGCCGGTATACGAAGAGATCCCCGGCTGGAGCGAGAGCACTGTGGGCCTGACCAGCATGGATCAGCTTCCGGCTAATGCGTTGGCCTACATTCGCTTCATCGAGCAGCAGATCGAAGCGCCGATCGATATCATTTCGACCGGCCCGGATCGGGTTGAAACGATTGTTTTGCGTCATCCTTTCGGCGAAAACTGAGCTCAATAGCCAGAGTTGGTAGCTCTGGCATCGCATTGAGCCAATAAAAAAGGCGGCAACGATAAATTTCGATGCCGCCTTTTTTGTGCCTGTTTGTTTATTTCTCGGCCACGATGGTGGCTCTGAGTGGTCCCGGATATCCCTCAACGGTTTTGGTCGGGTCAATCGGATCCAGGAAGTCTTCCAGAGATTGAAACCGCATCCAGTCGGTCGAGCGCTGCTCTTCGGTGCTGGTGGCGGTAACATCGACCACTCGTGCATTGCGGAATCCTGTGCGCTCCAGCCAACGCATCAACGTGTCGCAACTGGGCAGAAACCAGACGTTACGCATCATGCCATACCGATCCTCGGGCATCAGGCTGTAGCCTTCCGGCCCATCCACAACCAGGGTCTCTAGAACCAGCTCTCCGCCGTCTTTCAGGGTGTCGCGCAATTCCAGGAGGTGATCAAGCGGCGAGCGGCGGTGGTAGAGCACGCCCATGGAAAAGGTCGTGTCGAAATAGTTGAGCGCCGGTGGAAGATCTTCCAGTCGACAGGGAAGCATGTGCACGTGGGGAGCGTTCAGGTAGTCTTTGACGCTGAAGAACTGCATCAGGAACAGAAGTCCGGGATCGACGCCAATTACCTGACGTGCACCCGCACCGGCCATGCGCCAGCAGTGGTAGCCTGAACCGCAGCCAACATCCAGGATGCGGCGTCCCTCCAGATCACTCAAATAAGGCGCGACGCGATCCCATTTCCAGTCCGAGCGCCATTCAGTGTCGATATCCAGGCCAAAGAACGAGAAAGGCCCTTTTCGCCAGGGCATCAGCCCGCGCAAGCCGGTTTCGAGGTCAGCACGTTGCTGATCGCTGAGCCCCCCTTCCGTCGATAGCGTGATCGCCGCGCTGTTCATGTCTGCATCAACGTTGTGCAGCACCGGCAATTGTTTCAATGCACTATGCCAGCGCGTGATATCGCCATGAGGATTGCTCTCGAAGCGGCGATAGAGCTGATCACTGATCTGGTTGGCCCAGTCAGCTTTGCCTTCACTTTCCAGATCTGTCAGCAGCGGTTGGTAGCGTTGTTTCCAGTCAAACACGGTAAGAGCTCGTTCAGGAAATAGTGGTTAAGTGGCGTGTCCGATGTGCAGTGTCGACAATGGACCTGATCAGACGTTTCCAAGTATCAGGCGCGTTTGACGGCCAGTAAAGAGACGAAATTAAAACACTGATACCAGAGCATCACTTGATCAAAGCCGGCGTCTGTCAGTCGATGCTTTAGCGCATCAATTGTTTCCGGGATCAGCACCTGTTCAAGGGCAGACCGTTTCTGGCTGATTTCGAGGTCGGAGTAGCCGTTCGCACGTTTGAAGTCGTGATGCAGGTTGGTTTGTGCGGTTTGCTCGCTCTCGTCTTCGAACCGGATCTTCTCGGAGAGAATCAGGGCCCCGCCGGGCCGTGTTGCGCTGGCTATCCGCTGTAACAGGTCTTGTCGGCGGTCCGGATCGATAAACTGAAGGGTGAAGTTCAGTGTGGTGACCGACGTATTCTCGATTGGCGTATCGAGCACGTCATCACAACGCAGTTCGACTTCAGCCGTGTCATCGTCCAGTGCGATGAAGTGACGGCAGCGCTCAATCATGTCCGCGGAGTTATCGACCCCGATGACCTTGCTGTTCCGGTTGGCGACACCATGGCGCATGGCCAGTGTGGAAGCGCCCAGTGAGCAGCCAAGATCGTAGCAATTGCTGCCATCCTGAACGTAGCGTTCGGTGATCACACCAATCATTGGGATGATGGTGGTATAGCCAGGAACAGAACGCCTGATCATGTCAGGAAAGACCCGCGCTACGGCCGAGTCAAACCGGAAGTCGCCACCTTTTGACTGGGTGTCGGTATAGATACGGTCGGTTTCAAATAATGGTCGCGGGTTGTCGTCTTTACTGTGACGGGTCATTTTTCTTTCCCGGTTGACTGACTGGGGGATGCGCGATGGCTTCGGACCCCGGTGGTATAATCTCGGGTATCGTGGGGCGGGGTGCGCAGCGAATGCCCCTGTTTTTGTAATCCACCAGCACGCCGGTCAGGGTGCTGTCGGTATCCGAGCCCACGGCAAGGTAGCCTTGATAACAGTCGGCATGCAGTTCAGAAGGCTTGGGGGACATGCTGTATTCTTCCCGTGGACCCACGTAAATGGCTTTGAACTCGCCGACCGGGACTTCCGCCTTGTCATCGGTGTGGGCCAGCCGCCCGGTACTTTCAAGTGCGACGATGGTGCCGACGATGCAAATAAAGCCGGTGACCAGAAGGGCACGGGCGCTGTAGCGACGTTCACTTTCACTCATTACTAATATTGTCCCATCAGATTAATTGGTGGTGCCTGTAATGCGCCAAGCTGCTCCCTCAGTGCCAGAATCTGGTCGGACCAGAAGCGTGGCTGAACAAACCAGGGGAAGAACCTGGGGAATGCCGGATCGTCCCAGCGTCGGGCAAGCCACGCGGCGTGGGCGATTTGTCGGTAGCAACGCAAGGGTTCAATCAGAAAGCGCTCGCGGCGATTGAAGTCCCGAAAGGTTTCATAGCCTTCCAGCAGTTCAGCAAACTGTGCAGATCGGCTGGCATCATCACCGTTGAGTAGCAACCAGAGATCCTGGATAGCAGGGCCCTGGCGGCAGTCATCAAGGTCTACAAACAGCATCTGCTCATCCCGGACGAGGATGTTACCCGCGTGGCAATCGCCGTGCAGGCGAATCGAATCGACAGGTCCCGCATCGGCAACCCGCTTTTCACAATTATCAATCAGATCAGGGATCAGCGAATCCCAGGCAGGTCGAAGGTCGCTCGGGATCAGGTCGCTATCGGTCAGAAAGGTGGCTTCGCGCCGCAGGGCCGGGATCAGATCAAGCGTGGGGCGCTCCGCAAATGGACGTTGCGCGCCAACGTTATGCAGTTGCCCAAGCCACTGGCCCAGGCGCCAGAGCATATCCGGTTCGCTGGTATCCGGGGCTTGCCCGCCTCGTTGTGGAAATACCGCGAACTGAAATCCGGCATGCTCTCCGAGCGTGCGGCCGTTGTTCATTACTGAAGGCGCAACGACCGGGATATCGGCATCCACCAGTTCCAGCGAAAAGCTGTGCTCTTCCTGAATCTGCTCCAGTGACCAGCGCCCCGGTCGGTAAAACTTGGCGATCACTGACGGTCCGTCTTCGATGCCGACCTGATACACGCGGTTCTCATAGCTGTTAAGTGCGAACAGGCGTCCGTTGATCACGAAGCCCGCTGCTTCCATGGCGTCGAGCAGGGTGTCGGGGGTAAGCGCGTCATAGGGATGACGTGATTGGGGTAAGTCAGACATAAAGCGTCGCCACGTGAGTTCTGGTGGCGAAATATACCACAGGCGAGGGGTGTCTCTCAGCAATCAGGCGCTTGCCTAATGCCGCTTTGCCAGTCGTTCTTTCATTTCGGCAAGATGATACCAGTTCTCGTCGAGTTCCCAGCGCACCCGGTCAATCCGGCTGTCCAGCGTAATTAATGTGCCGGCGCGGGCTTGCAGGTGGGCAAATTGTCGCTCTGCGCGTTGCCAGTCCCGATGGTTGTCGCTGAGTGAGCGCATGCCAGGAAAAAGGGTTTTCAGTGCTTCACGGGTGCTGATATCGAACGAGCGGGGTGAACTCATGATGGCAGTGTCGCCATCAACACGCAGCACCCGGAACAGGTAGGGGTATTCTTTAAGTGCGGCGTCTTCCTGCAACCGGTCGTTCAGGGTAATAACTTCAACGCCGCGCCAGCCAAGCCAGCCCACAAAGATGGCAGCCACCAGCATGACGATCATGAATTGCTTTCTGTCGGACATCTCCCAGAGCACTCCTTGCCGGCAAGATATAAAGGTGCAGTATACCGTCTTTGGATACGGATGCGCAGCTCCCTTGAATGCAGCCGGGTTGTCGGTGTCAGGGGCCTGTTCTGCACGTCGGCTTTCGGGTCCGATTCTGCCACGACGACGCAATGAGGCCGACCAATACGAAAGCGCCGCCGATAGCGTGATAGGGCTCTATGGTTTCCCCCAGCGCCGGGACTGCGATCAGTGCTGAGAATACGGGGATCAGGTAAGCAAACAGGCCTGTCGTGCCAGGGCCCAGCGTCTTTATTCCGTTGTTCCAGAGGAAATAGGCCGCCACACTGGGCAACGTGCCAACGTACAGCAGTGCGGCCACGTTGCCAGATGTCAGATCGAACCCGCCTTCAGTATTGAGCTCCCACAAATAGAACGGGAATATCATGGGCGTTCCCAGCGTAATCAGTATGCATAAAAGCGGGAACAGCGGGATATTCAGCGGCCAACGCTTGATCAGAACAGAGTAGAGCGCCCAGCTGGAGATTGAGAGGACCATCAAAAGATCACCGCGATTAAACGCGACGTTCGTCAGGCGTTCAGGGTTTGCCCGAGTGAGGATAACGATGACGCCACAAAATGCCGCAATCAGACCGATCAGTTGCATCCGCCCTGGGAGCTCCCGGAGTATCAAGGCTGAAAACAGAACAATCATCAGCGGCATGGTCGAGCTGACCAGCGCAATGTTGATGGCGCCCGTGCTTTGGGCTGCGAGATACAGGATGGTGTTGTATGCGCCGACGCTGAAGAAGGCGAGGGCGATTACTTCAATCCAATGTTTTTTCAGTTCATCCCTGTAGCGGCTGATGGCTTTCAGGGTGAAGGGCAGAAGGTAGATTGTTGGTATAAACCAGCGCCAGAACGATAGCGCAAAAGGCGGGATGGATTCGTGTGTTGCTCTGGCAACCAGCGCATTGCCTGCCCAGAAAAGGGTCGTGAGCACCAGGCCGGCCATGGCCAGATGGCGAGCGTTCAAGGCTTCCCGCACGAATACCTCCTGTGGTGATTCGGTGACTCTTTTGTTGGCTCTCTTGATCTTCGGCGCGTAATGATAGCATTACAGAGGCAATGACTCCGATGGACTTTGGTGGCCATTGGTATGAGTTCACCATGATCTGAATCAACTGCAGTCAGGTACCCCATATGGCACTGGAACGTTATTCGACAGACACCGTAATCATTGGCGCCGGCGTCATCGGGCTGGCGTGTGCCCGGGAGATCGCGCTTTCGGGCCGCAGTGTGTTCGTGCTTGAAGCAGGTGCTCATTGGGGCGAAGGGACTTCCTCGCGTAACAGTGAAGTGATTCATGCGGGGCTCTATTATCCACCGGATTCATTGAAAGCTCGTTTTTGCGTTGAAGGTCGTGATCTGCTGTATCGCTATGCCGAGGCGCGGAATATTCCCTGTCGTCAGACCGGAAAGTGGATTATTGCGTCTGATACCCGGCAGCTTGCGGCGCTGGAGACCATTGCAGGGAGGGCGCAAGCCTGTGGTGTGCCGGTATCGCTGGATGACGGTCGGGTATTAAGGAATGCTTTGCCGGATGTGCGTGCGGTTGCGGGTCTGTATTCGCCCACGACCGGCATAGTGGATAGCCACGGACTGATGCTGGCATTGCTGACTGATCTGGAGGCGGCCGGCGGGCTGGTGATTTGCCATGCGCCGGTCAGCGCAGTGACCAGCAAAGTGTCGTCCGGCGATGTACTTCACGAGGTGTTGGTAGGTGGGCAGGCGCCCTGCATTCTGGAAGCGGGCCAGATCGTGAATGCCGCAGGGCTCGAAGCCATTGATTTGCTGGATCACTGGCAGGGCTACCCTGAAGGCGGGCGTCCTGAGGCGCATTTTGCCAAGGGGAATTACTTCAGCTATGTCGGCCGCCATCCCTTCAGTACGCTGGTGTACCCGGTACCCGAACCGGGTGGGCTGGGTGTTCACCTGACACTGGATATCGCGGGGCAGGCGCGATTTGGCCCGGATGTCGAGTGGATAGAGAAACCGGAATATGCAGTAGATAGCGATCGCAGAACAGCCTTTGCAAACAGTATTGCCCGTTGGTGGCCCGGGTTGGATGAAACCCGCTTGCAGCCCGCTTATGCGGGAGTGAGGCCAAAACTGGGACCGGCGGATTCCGGTTTTCATGATTTTCTGATCCAGGGGCCGCAAGTCCATGGGCTAAAAGGTGCAGTGCAGCTGCTGGGTATTGAGTCCCCCGGTCTGACGGCCAGCTTGGCGATTGCCCGTCATGTTGCACAGTTGATTGATACCTGAAGACTCAAGGTGGCGGTCACTGTTCGTGCGGTTCACGCGGCGTTCTGGCGATCACCCAAATGTCGATGCGTTTCACGCCATGGCGCCGCAGAAGCCGAGATAATTCCTCAACAGTGGCGCCAGTGGTCATAACATCGTCAACCAGAGCAATGTATTCCGGCACCGACTGCTTCACTGCAAACGCGCCCTTCAGATTGGTGAGCCGGCGCTGACGGTTCAGGCCCGATTGAGCATCGCTGCGCCGGGTTCTTTTAAGTACCCCTTCAATCACGGGCACGTCCAGTTGTTCTGACAGCCAGATGGCTATTTCCTCAGCCTGATTAAATCCCCGTTTGCGCAACTTCCCCGAATGCATGGGAACCGGCACCAAGGCGTCGGGCAGACGCTTGCCCTGTTGGCGAATCGTGCTGGCGAGTGCAATGGCTAACGGCCGACCCAGTGCCCGTTGGCTGTTGTACTTGAAGCGGCTGATAGCAGCATTGACCGGAAAACCGTAAATCCAGGGGGCGACGACTCGGTCAAAAGCAGGAGGACTGGCAATGCAGGGGCCGCAGAGAGCCGTGCCCTGGCTGGATTCGATAGAGGGCAGTGGCAGCCCGCACTGCCCGCATGGCGAACTGTTGGCCGGCAGTGACGCGGTGCAAGCCGGGCACAGTCCGGAGGCGGATGTTGTTGTGAGACAGCCAATACACGGGCTGTTAACCTGGAGAAAGTTGTTAACCAATCCGTTAACCAAGGTTGACAGATGGGTCAGGCAATTTATCATGCGTTCAATCCATGAACAGAAATGACCAGAGTCCGGCTGCACAGGTTAGTGGCTCGAAGGTCAGGAACCAACAGGAAAATCCCATGACTGCTACTCACCTTCGTCACGACTGGTCACTGTCCGATATTCGCGATCTGTTTGCTTTACCGTTCAATGATCTTGTTTTCAGGGCTCAGAGCGTTCATCGCGAACATTTTGATCCAAACGAGGTGCAGGTGAGCACACTGTTGTCGATCAAGACCGGAGCCTGCCCGGAAGATTGCAAATACTGTCCCCAGAGCGGCCATTACAACACGGGCCTGGAAAAGGAGCGGCTGCTGGAAATTGAAAAGGTGATAGAGGAAGCCCGTGCAGCCAAAAGCAAAGGGGCGTCACGCTTCTGCATGGGAGCGGCCTGGCGGAGCCCAACGAAAAAGGACATGCCCTACGTGCTTGATATGGTGCGCCAGGTTAAATCCCTGGGGCTCGAAACCTGCATGACGCTTGGCATGCTCAATGAAGACCAGGCAGGCGAACTGGCTGGTGCCGGACTGGATTATTACAATCACAATCTCGACACTTCCGAGAAGTACTACAACCACATCATTACCACCCGCACCTATGCCGATCGCCTGCACACGCTCGATAACGTGCGCAAGGCGGGGATGAAGGTATGTTGCGGCGGCATCATGGGTATGGGCGAAGATCTTGATGATCGTGCAGGACTGCTGATGCAGCTTGCCAACTTGCCTCATCACCCTGAGAGTGTGCCGATCAATATGCTGGTTAAAGTGGCGGGCACGCCGCTGGAAAACGTTGACGATCTGGACCCGTTTGAATTCATCCGCACCATCGCCGTCGCACGTATCCTGATGCCGGAATCTCACGTCCGGCTATCGGCGGGACGTGAGCAAATGAATGACCAGATGCAGGCACTGTGTTTCCTGGCCGGCGCCAACTCCATCTTCTACGGTGAGAAGTTGCTGACCACATCGAACCCTGAAGCAGACCACGATCGTCAGCTTTTCAAGCGTCTGGGGATCCGTCCCGAGCAGCGTGAACAGGCCCATACCGAAGAGGAGCAAGCGGCAGGGCTTGTTACCGCGATCGAAGACGAGCGCAACCGTCACCTGTTCTACGATGCCGACGCCGATCGTCGCGAAACCGCCTGAGGCTGGCTGTGCGCGACTTTAAAGCGGAGCTGGATAAACGGCGGGAGCAGGGGCTGTATCGCTGGCGCCGTCAGGTAGAGAGCCCTCAGCAGCCGGAAATGGTGGTTGAGGGCCGGCCGGTGTTGTCCTTCTGTAGCAATGACTACCTGGGGCTGGCCAACCACCCTGCCACTATCAAGACGTTGCGAGAGTCGCTTGGCACTGCAGGGCTGGGTGGCGCTGCATCGCACCTGATCTGTGGTCATCACGCGGCTCATCATCAACTGGAAGAGGCGCTGGCCACTTTTTCGCAGCGCGAGTCTGCCCTGTTTTTTTCCACGGGCTACATGGCCAACATGGGCGTAATCAGTGCATTGGCTGGTCGGGGGGATACCGTTTTCTCGGACCGGCTCAACCACGCTTCAATTATTGATGGGTGCAAGCTGAGCCGGGCCACAATCCGTCAGTACGCCCATGCGGATGTTGGTGATCTGGAGCGCCAGTTGGCGGAAACCGAGGGCCACAAGCTGGTGGTTACGGATGGTGTGTTCAGTATGGATGGCGACCTGGCGCCTTTGCCAGAGTTGGCGGCAGTGTGCCGGGCACACGATGCGCTGCTGATCGTAGACGATGCGCACGGTTTTGGCTGTCTCGGCCCGGAAGGGCGCGGCACGGTAGCGCATTTCGGATTGGATGAGGCGGATGTTCCGCTTGTCATCGGAACATTGGGCAAAGCGTTTGGTACAAGTGGTGCTTTCGTGGCCGGCTCTTCGCTACTGACCGATTATCTGGTACAAAAAGCGCGCACCTATATATACACGACGGCGATGCCGCCGGCTGTCGCTTATGCAAGCTGTACCAGTGTGGCATTGCTGGAGCAGGCAAATGATCGCCGCGTCCATCTGAAGCATTTGATTGACCGCTTCCGCTCAGAGGCGAGCCGCCTCGGTTTCACTTTAATGCCTTCAGCGACGCCTATTCAGCCAATCCTGGTCGGTGATGCGTGGTCGGCGCTTGCGTTGAGCAAGGCTCTGGAGGCACGCGGCATCTGGGTTACTGCCATCAGGCCGCCAACAGTGCCGGAAGGGGAGTCGCGGTTGCGGGTAACATTCAGTGCCTCACACAACGAGGCGCATCTCGATAGATTGCTGAATGCACTGGCAGCGTGCCGGCAGTTATCGCCTGAATCAGCCGCCTGACATATAAGTGAAAGAGCGCATAAGAGTGAACAGTAGTCATGGGTAAACGCAGTTATTTTATCACCGGCACTGATACAGGTGTCGGTAAAACCCTGGTTACCGCGGCCTTATTGCATGCGGCTAACAGTCGGGGGTTGAGAACACTGGCAATGAAACCCGTTGCTTCAGGTTGCGAAGAGACGCCTGAGGGGCTTCGCAACGATGATGCTCTGATGTTGCAGGCGGCCATGTCAGAGCGCGTGCCCTACGAGCAGATTAACCCGATTGCCATGTTGCCTGCGATTGCGCCCCATATTGCAGCGCAGGAAGCGGGTCGGCAGCTTTCCTCTCAGCGGTTGGTTGGCCTGTGTCGCGGGTTTCAGATGCGCCCGGCCGAGCTGTTTCTGGTTGAAGGAGCTGGGGGCTGGCGAGTACCACTGAATGACCGTGAAACCTATTCCCGGGTTGCTCAGGAAATGCAGTTGCCCGTGGTTATGGTTGTGCCGCTTCAGTTGGGGTGTATTAACCACGCTTTGTTAACGGCCGAAGCTATTCGAAATGACGGTCTGGTGCTGGCGGGCTGGGTTGGTAACCGGCCAACCAGAGAGCCTATGGCGCGTGAGGCCGAGAATCTTGACTATCTGAAAAGCCACCTGCGGGCGCCCTTTCTGGGTGATTTACCCTGGCAGGCTGAGCCGGACCCTGCCGCGCTGGCACTGAATCTGGATATTCGACCGCTGATTGATTTTTGAACAGAAATCTGGTCAACTTGAGGTAATGGTTTAATCAGCGGTGGCCATATGATCAGCAGTAACATCAATAACAGTTTCGCGATTGGCGTGAAAGGTATTCAGGACGGTATTGCCGGCGCGGAAAATGCTGCCAAGCGTATCGCCCGATCAGGTGTTGATGGCCCGCAGGGTACCGGCGGTGAAAGCGCCATTGCCGGAAGCGGTGGTTTGGCTGAGCCCATCGTCGATTTGAAGTTATACTCCAGAAGTGTCGAAGCTTCTGCTCAGGTTGTGAAAACAGCCGATGAAACACTCGGTTCTCTTCTCGACATCATGGCTTGACACTTAATTCGGACTTGCGAGCCATGTCTGTCGCTTTTTCCACTTCATCTTCTCTTTATCCTGGCGTAACGCACTACGGCGGTCCTTCTGCTGTCGCTTCCAATTCAGCTGTCGTCACTCAAAAAGATGAGCTCCAGACCGCCAGGCCGGTATCTGCCAAATCGGATGCTGAGCGCCCCGGTGACAAAAGCGAAACGGATCAGGCTAAAGGTGTGCGGCGGGAGCTTGAGGAAGCCGAACTTCAGCAACTGCAAGCCCTGAAAGCACGTGATCGTGAGGTTCGAGCCCATGAGGCCGCCCATCAAAGTGTGGGTGGCCAGCATGCTGGTGCGGCAAGCTACAGTTACGAGCGCGGTCCGGATGGTGCCCAGTACGCGGTTGGTGGAGAGGTGCCCATCGATATCGCCGCCGTTGCCAATAATCCGCAAGCGACTATTGATAAAATGCGTGTGGTGCAGGCTGCTGCACTGGCGCCAGCCGAGCCTTCATCGCAGGATCGGCAGGTCGCTGCAAAGGCGATGCAGATTATGTTAAAGGCGCAGCTCGAGCTGGCGGCTGAAAAAAGCGAAGATAAAACGGCGCTAGACAGTGCCGACGAGGACGGTGAAAAAAGCGCGCTGAACGGCGCAGATGAAAGCCGGACTTCGACCTATCAGCGTATTTCTGACCTCGGTAATACGGACCCTGTCCCTGATAGCCCCTCTTTTCAGGCCACCGCCTGACTTTTCTCAACTCATTGATTCCTATAATTAACCACTAATTCGGTTGCCTAAAGCAACACAAATTAGTGGTTAGCCTCTTGACAATAGAATGGCTGCAAACGTATGTTTCAAACAACCGTTTAATTAACAGGTAGCGCAACTGCGATTACCTACGAGTAAAACCAAGGCTGGTGCTCTGTCGTATTGGAGACAGACACAACCGAGAACTGAGGTGAATTCCATGCCTGAATACAAAGCGCCCCTGCGTGAAATCAAGTTTGTAATGAACGAGCTGCTGAACAGCGAGCAGCACTATGCTGGCCTGGAAGGCGCTGAAGACGCGACTCCGGATATGGTTGATGCCATCATTCAGGAAGGTGCCAAGTTTTGTGAGCAGGTACTTTCACCACTGAATGCCGTGGGCGATAACGAAGGATGTACCTGGAGCGCAGAAGGCGTTAAAACGCCGACTGGCTTTAAAGAGGCCTATCAGCAGTATGTTGAAGGTGGCTGGGCTTCAATGACCGCTGACCCGAATTACGGTGGCCAGGGGCTGCCTAACTCTATCGGGATCGTTATCAGCGAGATGGTTGGTACGTCTAACTGGTCCTGGGGCATGTATCCGGGTCTGAGCCACGGTGCGACTAACACGATTGAAGCGCACGGTTCCGAAAAGCAGAAGCAAACTTACCTGACGCGTCTTATCAGTGGTGAGTGGACAGGCACTATGTGTCTGACCGAGCCTCACTGTGGTTCCGACCTCGGTATTCTGCGTTCCAAGGCTGAGCCTAACGCCGATGGAAGCTACAGCATCTCCGGCACCAAAATTTTCATCTCTGCCGGTGAGCACGACATGGCGGAGAACATTGTTCATATCGTTCTGGCACGTCTGCCGGGCGCGCCTGAAGGTACCAAGGGTATCTCACTGTTTATCGTTCCCAAGTTCCTGCCTAATGAAGATGGCAGCGTGGGTGAGCGTAACGCCGTAAGCTGTGGCTCCCTTGAGCACAAGATGGGTATTCACGGTAACGCGACCTGCGTGATGAACTTTGACGGCGCTAAAGGCTGGCTGATCGGGCCTGAGAACAAAGGCCTCAACTGCATGTTCACCTTCATGAACACTGCTCGTATCGGTACTGCTATCCAGGGGCTGGGTTCCGCTGAGCTGGGCTTCCAGGGCTCACTGGCATACTCCAAAGACCGTCTGGCGATGCGTTCATTGACCGGTCCCAAGAACACCGACGGCCCGGCTGATCCGATTATTGTGCACCCTGACGTGCGCCGTATGCTGCTGACCCAGAAGAGCGTGGCGGAAGGTGCCCGCGCCCTGATTTATCTGGCGGCCCAGCAGGTGGACATCGTTCACAGCGGCAAGACTGAAGAAGAGCGCAAAGAAGCCGACGAGCTGCTTGGTTTCCTGACACCAATTGCCAAGGCATTCTTGACCGAGATCGGTTATGAGTCTGCCAACCTGGGGATGCAGGTATTTGGTGGTCACGGTTACATCGCTGAGTGGGGCATGGAGCAGAACGTTCGTGATTCCCGCATCGGTATGATTTATGAAGGCACTACTGGTATCCAGGCACTGGATCTGCTGGGCCGTAAAGTACTGATGACCCAAGGCGAAGCGCTGAAAGTCTTCACCAAAAAGGTCCACGTTTTCTGCAAGGAAAATGCTGACAACGAACAGTTGAAGGAGTTTGTTGAGCCGCTGCAGGCACTCAACAAGGAGTGGGGCGATCTGACCATGAAAGTGGGCATGAACGCTATGAAGAACCGTGATGAGGTGGGTTCGGCTTCCGTCGACTACCTGATGTACTCGGGCTATGCGGTCTTCGCTTACCTGTGGGCCCAGATGGCCAAGGTGGCGCTGGACAAGATGGCTGAAGGCACTCAGGAAGAAGCTTTCTACAACGCCAAGGTGTTGACTGCACGCTTCTACTTCAAGCGTCTGCTGCCACGCACCAAGGGGCATGCCGAAACCATGCTGGCCGGTTCTGACACTTTGATGGATATGCCGGAAGACGCATTCGCATTCTGATGTGATGTCTCTGTAAGGCAGAACGGGCCCGTACTCAATTGAGGCGGGCCTTTTTTTTTAATATTGCCTTATCTCGGTACTCGGGGTAATGCGAAATGAGTTACCGCCTGAATTGCGGTAAAATCATCCCCAATTATTAGACTGCTAGATCGCCCACGCACACTGACAGAGGATTATTAAATGGCTGATTATCAGGCGCCATTGCGCGATATCCGATTTGTACTGAACGAAGTGTTTGATGCCCCGTCACTCTGGGCATCGCTCCCGAAGGTTGCCGAGAACGTTGATCCGGAAACGGCTGACGCCATCATCGAAGAGGCGGGCAAGATCACAAGCGGCGTTATCGCGCCACTGAATCGCGAAGGTGATGAGCAAGGCTGCCAGTGGAATGATGGCGTCGTAACCTCGCCAGAAGGGTTCCGCGAGGCCTACCAGACAATCGTTGAAGGTGGCTGGAACTGCCTGGGTGGCAACCCCGATTTTGGTGGTATGGGGATGCCCAAGACGCTGGTGGCCCAGTTTGAAGAAATGCTGCAGGGTGCAAACATCGCTTTCGGACTTGCGCCAATGCTGACGGCCGGCGCCTGCCTGGCGCTGAATGCCCATGGTAGCGAGGCACTTAAAGAAAAGTACCTGCCAAACATGTATTCGGGCGTCTGGTCCGGGGCGATGGATCTGACCGAGCCTCATGCCGGTACTGATCTAGGCATTATCCGTTCAAAAGCAGTTCCCAATGACGATGGTTCATACAAGATCACTGGCACCAAGATCTTTATTACTTGGGGCGAGCACGATATGGCTGAGAACATCATCCATCTCGTACTGGCGAAGCTGCCGGATGCTCCCAAAGGGCCGAAGGGTATTTCGTTGTTCCTGGTGCCCAAGCTGCTGGTGAACGACGATGGTTCCTTGGGCGAGCACAACAGCCTGTCCTGTGGTTCGATTGAAAAGAAAATGGGAATCAAGGGTTCGGCAACCTGCGTGATGAACTTCGACGAAGCCACCGGCTGGTTGATCGGCGAGCCGAACAAGGGTTTGAACGCCATGTTCACCATGATGAACTACGAGCGTTTGGGCGTGGGGATTCAGGGCGTTGGTGCAGCCGAAGCATCACTGCAGAGTGCTCGGGCCTACGCGCTTGACCGGATACAGAGTCGTGCCCCGACTGGTGCGCAGAATGCTGACAAGGCAGCTGATCCGATCATTGTGCATCCGGACGTACGCCGCATGCTGTTGACCATGAAAGGCTATGTAGAAGGCGGTCGAGCGTTCTCAACCTACGTGGCGCAATGGCTCGATATCGCCAAGTATGCCGAGGATGATGCCCGTCGCGAGCATGCTGAGGGTATGGTGGCGTTGCTGACGCCTGTGGCCAAGGCGTTTCTGACAGACCGCGGTCTGGAAGCCTGCATCATCGGTCAGCAGGTGTTTGGCGGCCATGGCTTCATTCGTGAATGGGGTCAGGAGCAATTGGTTCGCGACGTGCGGATCACCCAGATTTACGAGGGAACTAACGGTATTCAGGCGCTGGATCTGATGGGCCGTAAGGTAGTGGCGAACCAGGGGCGCTTCTACGAACTGTTCGCGCAGGATGTGGCGGAGTTCATTGAGGCGAACAGCGGGGATGCAACGCTGCGTCCATACCTTGAGCCTTTGGCGGCTGCGCTGGAGCGTCTGTCGGATGTCACCGAGCATGTCATCAATGCGTCAGCTGAGGACCCGAATGAAGTGGGTGCGGCATCTGTCGATTATCTTGACCTGTTTGGTCTCACCGCGTTGGCCTATATGTGGGCCCGGATAGTCAAAGCAGCTGCTCCGAAGGCAGAAGCCGACAGCTCAGGTTTCTATACCGGCAAGCTGAAAACCGCACGTTTCTACTTTAACCGTCTGTTGCCGAAAACAGTATCACTGGCGGAAGGTATTCGTAGCGGAAGTGATGCCATGATGGATCTGACCGCAGAAGAGTTCTGATCTCAGGATCAGTCTGACAAAAAAGCCGCATACTGTTCTGGTATGCGGCTTTTTTATGTTTGGCAGGACTGCGGCAGTAATTCAACGCGCCAGGGATTAAAGTACCAGGTCTGAAATGCGGGTTATCTGGGCAGGGTCAGTGACAAACGGGTTACTGTTGCCCTGCAGGTTTTCAATCAGCGTATTGATTTGCAGTTCATGCTCGTCAGGTGGGTCATCGTTGCTCCACTGGATCAGAATCTGCGGCGCAGTTGTCAGCGGTAGATGGTAGGTTTTTGCCATGTAGGCAACCGCGCGGGCGACATCACCTTTTACTGCATTCGGTGGCTCTATTTCACGCAGAGTGGCGCGAATGTCGCATTTTTCGGTGGGCTGATTTTCAGTCAGCTGGGCATAGCTCGCATTGCGGCGCCACAGTTCGACACTGCTTTGTACCGGGATCATGTTGTGGAGGTCTGATGCGATATAGCGGTAGTGTTCGTCTTTCTCGCATTGCGACAGGGTGCCGCATTTAAGTGTGCTTCGGATGTGGGCAAGAGGGTAGATATAGCCCTGGGTGATCAAAAAACCTTTGTTTGAAAATGTCTTCCCGCAGAAAAAGGTTTTCCCTCCCTCCGCGTAGAGTTGCTTCCAGAACACGTCCTGAACGGTTTTTTCCGGGTCACTGAATGTGGTTTGGCCGTCTTGCCCATAAGCAGTGCCCGCCAGGCAGAACGCAATCAGGAAACTTGAACAACTCTTGAGTATGCATCTCATGGTTACGTTGTAACCTCTGTACAGCGCAAATGGCATAGCAGATCGGGCCTTCCGACAGTCATACCCGCAACAAACCCTGCCAGTGTTCAAGGCGCCAGGTGTTGTTACCTGATGCCTTTCTGGTGTTTTAAGCCAGCCTGTGTTCGGTGGCTTGATCCTGAATATGTCGCTTTCCGAATCAGTTTACAATAGTCGCCGGTGCCAATTTTCGTATACTTGCCGTAAATTCCTGCCGCCTTTGTGTGTCACACGGAGGGTCTTATCCATTGCCTGTGCGGCGTTGTGCAGGATCTGCCTGAGCTTGTGGCGAAAACGTTCCCAGTCCCGCTCAAGATCTTCCCATTCATCTCTTGGATTCTGGTGAGCGAGATGAAGCTGCAGGTGTATTGCGTCCCGCTGGTGTCGAGTCGCGCGGGCGAGTCTTTTCAGTTTTTCTTTCCACCTCATGAGCGATAGCCCCCATATGGCCCGATCCTTTTAACGATGCGCCCGGGGACTTGAGGTATCAACCAAGAGGGTAGTGGAGCGTCAGCGGCGAACTGACAGTTCCTGAGTCAGTGAGCGGAGATGATGCCAGGGTGAAAGTGGGTCAAACCCTTTGGCGCTTCGGTCAATGTCACTGCAGCGGAGAATGGCACGGCGCAGTTGTTCCGGATGCAGCCTGCGAGCAGCTTGCTCGAGTTGTTTCATGCGCTGTGGTTGCCGCACGTTCTGTGAGCGGAAGAACTGTCTGGACTGTTCACCCTGTGCCATGGCCTGCTGCAGGCGTGCGGCCATGCGGAGATCCCGGCTGAGAATGGCAAGCAGTCCGAGAGGGCTGTCAGCTTCCTGTTGCAAAGCCCCGATGATCCGTTGGGCTTGGGCGGCTTTGCCCAGCATGATGTCGGCCACCAGTTCGAATACGTTGAAGCGGGCGCTATCCTCTACCGCCTGGCTGACAATGTTTTCGTCGATGGTTTTGTCAGGGGATAACAGCGCCAGCCTGGCCATTTCCTGATTGGCGGCGAGGAGGTTGCCTTCCAGTCGTTCCGACAACTCATCGAGAGCGCCTTGTGTCAGCGTCAGCCCCTGTGCCCGTGCGCGCTGCTGTAGCCAGCCTGGGAACTTGTCCGGCTCGACTGGCCAGACCGGAACATGCACGCCTTTGTCGACGAGCTGTTTATACCATTTACGGCGGATTTCAGCCGCATCGAGCTTGGTGCTGATCAGGATCAGAATAATATCGTCGGGTGGAGACTGCAGCATCTGCTCCACAACCGGGCGCCCGTCGCCCAGCTTACCGGTGGGGAGGTGTATCTCGATACGTCGCTGTTCGGCAAACAACGACAGGGCATTGAGCTCCTCGTTGACCTGATTCCAGTTGAGACCTCGATCAGCATGAAAGGTGAGGCGGTCATTAAAGCCGGCATTCCGTGCAGCTTTGCGAATGCGGTCGCAGCACTCGTCAACCAGCAGGGGCTCGTCTCCCGACACCAGATAGACTGGCGCGAGCCCTCTGGACAAGGCCTGATCGAGCTGAGCCGGCGTTGTTTTCATTGGGTTTCCGGCGCGGTGTCGTCAGGCGCGCTGGTGCCGTTTTCCGACTGCTTTTGATTGGCTTCATATTCACTGCGGATAGCTTCCAGCCGCTGGGGGGTTAGCGGAGCGAGCCGGAATATAACCTGCTGGGCAATGCGCTGATAGAGCTTCTCGCGAAGGTCTTCTTCCTCGCGACGCTTGGCCAGCACGTTGGTGTCGTCATATTTGTAGATATCACTGGAGCGCACCTCGGCATTCGCCAGTGCCGGGATGTCATCAGCGCTGATGACATCCATCAATACCTTCTGGCGAACATCATACTCCGCCGCCGAAGCGTCTAGCTGAATGGCGCTGGCGCGGCGCACTTCCGAGAAATTCTTGAGTTTGATCTGATACTTTGCCTCGTCAGCAGGCACCAGCGCGATCTCACCCTCATTAAACTGGGTTTTGATCGCATCACACAGGTCGAACGGGATCGAGCTGTCGCATTCAACACTGAGCGGCTGCATGGCTTCTGATACGGGTGGTGCGCCGCGCAGCTGAAAGCCACATCCTGCGAGCACCGCGCACATCGCTGCGATTGTTGCGGAGTTCAACAACGGATTGAGGTGGTGGCGGTTGTGAGGCATGTACGCTGCTCCCTGCCGGTAACGTGCAATGTGGAAACGGCGCCGGATGCCAAACACCCGGCGCCATCGATCAGTTGGCGACGATATTGACGAGCTTGCCGGGCACCACAATAACCTTGCGCACGGTTTTGTCGTCGGTGAATCGTTTGACGTTCTCGTCAGCCAGCGCCAGCGATTCAAGGGCGTCTTTCTGGATATCAGCAGGCACATCAGCTTTTGAGCGCACTTTACCGTTCACCTGGAAGACCACCTGCAGGGTGGAGCGGACCATCGCGTCTGCGTCCGCTTCTGGCCAGGATGCGTCCACTACTGCGGTCTCATGGCCCAGCATTTCCCATAGTGTGTGGCAGATATGGGGCGTAATCGGCGAGAGCAACAATACCGCGGTATCCAGTGCTTCCTGAACAACCGGGTAGTCTTCGGCGCTGCCATCGTTCAGTTTGCTGACTTCGTTCAAAAGCTCCATGACTGCGGCAATAGCCGTGTTGAATACCAGTCGCTGGCTGACATCTTTGCTGACCCGGTCAATGGTCTCGTGCGTCTTGCGGCGAATATCCCGCTGATGGTCTGTCAGTGAAGCTGGATCTATAGCTGTTGTACCGCTGTTAGCCGAATGTTCAGTGACCATGCGCCAGAGACGCTTGAGGAAGCGGTGAGCACCTTCTACGCCGCTGTCAGACCATTCCAGCGATTGCTCCGGTGGCGCGGCGAACATCATGAACAGGCGCACCGTGTCGGCGCCGTGCTGATCAATGATGGATTGCGGATCTATGCCGTTGTTCTTCGACTTCGACATCTTGGAGATGCCGCCAGACTGGACCGGCTGGCCATCGCCAATATGGCTGGCGCTGGTTACCTGTCCCTTGTCATTGCGTTCGACGGTAACGTCTGCCGGCGAGATCCATTCCTTGCCGCCGCTATCGTCTTCACGGAAATAGGTTTCGGCCAGTACCATGCCCTGACAAAGCAGGCGCTTGAAGGGTTCCGAGCTTTCAACCAGCCCTACGTCGCGGAGCAGCTTGTGGAAGAAGCGTGCGTAAAGCAGGTGCAGAATCGCGTGTTCGATGCCGCCGATATACTGATCAACCGGCAGCCAGTAGTTGGCAGCGGCAGGGTCGAGCATACCCTTGTCGTAGTCGGGGCTGCAGAAGCGGGCATAGTACCAGGATGACTCCATGAAGGTGTCAAAGGTATCGGTTTCCAGGGTTGCGGGCTGGCCGTTATAGGTGGTTCTGGCCCACTCGGGATCGGCCTTGATTGGCGATTTTACGCCGTCCATCTCCACATCTTCAGGCAACCGCACCGGCAGCTGATCTTCTGGCACGGGCATTTCGGTACCGTCGTCGAGAGTCATCATGGGGATCGGTGCGCCCCAGTAACGCTGACGGGATACGCCCCAGTCGCGCAGGCGATAATTGACCTTGCGTGCACCTATGCCGTTCTGCTCAAGATAGTCAGCAATGGCATCAAAGGCTTCTTCGCTGGTCAGGCCGTTGTATGTACCTGAATTAACAAGGAAGCCTTTCTCCGGGAAAGCGGCTTCCTGGGTGTCGATTTCACGGTGATCGTTGGGCGACACAACCTGACGAATCGGTAGCTGGTATTTGACGGCAAATTCGTGGTCGCGCTCATCATGAGCAGGAACAGCCATCAAAGCGCCAGTGCCATAGTCGGTCAACACGAAGTTGGCGATGAATACCGGCACCAGATCGTGAGTCAGCGGATGAATGGCTTTAAAGCCGGTATCGATGCCCAGCTTCTCCATGGTCGCAAGATCCGCCTCTGCCACCTTGTTGTTGCGGCAGCTTTCGGCGAAGGCGGCGACTTCCTTGTTGCGCTCCGCTGCGGCTTGCGCCAGAGGATGCTCAGCAGACACCGCCATGTAGGTCACGCCCATCAGCGTGTCGGGGCGGGTGGTGTAAACCTCCAGCGCATCGTCCCGGTCCTTGAGGGCAAACGTCAGCTCGACGCCGGTGGATTTGCCGATCCAGTTACGCTGCATGGTACGCACCTGGTCAGGCCACTCTTCAAGCTGATCCAGATCGTTCAGCAGCTCTTCGGCGTAGTCGGTGATTTTGATAAACCACTGGGGGATCTTTTTCTGCTCGACCAGTGCACCTGAGCGCCAGCCGCGGCCATCGACGACCTGCTCGTTCGCCAGCACAGTCTGGTCAATCGGGTCCCAGTTGACGGTCGCCATCTTCTTGTAGACCAGGCCTTTCTCGTACAGCTTGGTGAAGAACCACTGTTCCCACTTGTAATATTCGGGTCGGCAGGTGGCGAATTCACGCTTCCAGTCATAACCAAAACCGAGCTGGCGTAGCTGGTTTTTCATGTATTCGATATTGGAGTAGGTCCACTTGGCCGGCGCTGACTTGTTCTTGACGGCCGCATTTTCTGCGGGCAAACCAAAAGCATCCCAACCCATGGGCTGCATGACATTTTTGCCCAGCATGCGCTGATAGCGGCTGACGACATCGCCGATGGTGTAGTTGCGGACGTGGCCCATGTGCAGCTTGCCGCTGGGGTAGGGGAACATCGACAGGCAGTAGTATTTGGGTTTGCCCGGCTCATCTTTAACCGAGAAGGTCTGATTGGTTTCCCAGAACTGTTGGGCTTTTTTCTCGATATCCTGCGGGCGATATTGCTCGTCCATTCCAGCCATTACTGAGGTTACCCTGTGTCAATCTGTCGATGTGGAGTTGTCCCTGAAGGTTTGCAGTGCGGCAAACGATCTGTCAGCGGAAGATGGCGTATTTTACCGCACACAGCAGCGGACAGGTAGCCTGTTGCAGCAAACGCCTACAGGATCGTAACTCACTTCGCCGGCAGGGTGCCCGGGTTTGTGTCAAACTTGAAGGGTCAGGAGAGCTTCCCGTGCGATTCTGCACTGTCGCTTTCCGGAGTAGCCGGGGCAACACGAGGCGATTGTCATGAGTGAACAGCAAAAACACGAGTTTTCAGGACAGGCTCTGCGAGCATACAACCGGATGCTGGAGAGGGTCGAAACACGGCTCAATTCAGTGGAGCGAAAAAGCTGGGATACCCTGCGTGACAGTATCGACGAAGCAGTCGAGTTCGAGCTTGAACTTGAAGAGATGACCCGCGAGGAAATTGATCTGCTGGGCGCCTACGTCAAGCGGGATATCGCCCACCTGATGAACTTCGTAGAGGAAACCGGGGATGGCGTCAGTGAGTGGTTGCGACTCGATCTGGCGCTGATAGAACGCCAGTTGGCCGATTTGCTGTTTTCTATCGCGGACAAGACCCGGCTTGAGACGCTTGAGCTTGATCACAAGCTACACCATGACCCGGGACAGTACATCAGTGGCGAGATTGCCACCGCCGGTGTGCTGCGCTGCCTTGCCTGCGGGCATATGGTGTGCCTGGTGGAGACCAGTCATCTCAACCCCTGTGACGCCTGCAGTTCACATTACTTTGAACGCATCACGGCGCGCTGGCCTCATGATCCCGAAGTGAGCGGGAAGGTTTCACCGGAATAGCAGCGCTGAACGGTTCAGTTCTGCAGTCTGGTTGGCCGTAATGCGTATTTGCCAAAAGGCTGAGCGCCGCGCTCAGCCCGCGTGTGTCTGGCGGGAGGGCTTCGGCAGCGCCCGTGGTCTGGCAAATACGATCAGGATCATCGCCAGCGTCAGTACCGGCCAGGAGCCGGTTGCCATGTACGGCGTTTTGCCTGTCACTGTGTACACCTCTCCCAGCATGACGCCTTTTTCGAACTGCGGGATCTGAGCCGTGATCTGGCCGTGATCATCGATAATGGCTGTGACCCCGTTGTTGGTGCCTCGCAGCACAAAACGGCCTGTTTCCAACGCCCGCATGCGCGCCATCTGTAAATGCTGCAGGGGGCCGATCGAATGTCCGAACCAGCCATCGTTGCTGATGGTAATCAACAGGTCGGTATTCCAGGCGTTACGGGCGACGAAATCGGGATAGGCGATTTCGTAACAGATAAAGGGCATCACCTTGTCGTCACCGGCAGTCAGCGGCGACTGGTTTTCTGGCCCCCGCGAGAAACTCGACATGGGCAGGTCAAAGAAGCCGATCAGGCCGCGGAGCCAATTCTGCAAAGGCACATATTCACCAAACGGCACCAGTCGCTGCTTGAAGTACATGCCTTCACCGGCGCCAATGGCCATAATGCTGTTGCGGTACGTGAAGTCTTCCAGCTCATCGCTGAACCCATACCAGGGGATGCCGGTGATCAGGGTTGAGTCCGGCCCCAGTCGCTTCGCAATCATGTCAATCAATGGGCCGGCCTGATTCTGGGTGATGGGTATGGCGGTTTCCGGCCAGAGAATCAGGTCACGTTCCCAATGGGGGGACGTCAGCGCCAGATAGGTTTCCATCTGGTGCTGCATGAATTCGGGGTCCCATTTGATGAGCTGGGGAATATTGCCTTGCATGGCAGCGACCGATAGCGGTTTGTCTGCCCGATCGGTCCAGCTGGTGTCTTTCAGCGCCGGCGTAAGAGCCCAGGGAACAATGAGGGAAAGCGACAGCAGCAAAATGGCGCCGCGCCGCTTCTGTCGGATCGCCGGGATTAGTGCATAGAGCACCACGCCAGTTGCGACAATCACCATCGTCACGCCATAGACACCAACAACAGGGGCCAGGTTTGCCAGCGGCCCATCAACCTGCGCGGTGCCCAGGTACAACCACGGGAATCCGGTCAGGAACCAGCTTCGCAGCCAGTCGCCCAGAACCCAGAAAGCGGGGAACAGAATGAGCCGATGGATTTTGCGGTCGCGGGCAACCTTGCCCCAGGCCCAGAAAGTCAGGCCGTGGAACAGCCCAAGGCCGGCCACGAATAGCGCCGTCAGGATGACCGACACCAGAACCGAGGTGTTGCCGTATTGGCTGATGCTGATGTAGACCCAGGAGGCGCCACTGCCAAACAGGCCCACGCCCAGCAGCCAGCCGGCGCGAAACAGGTGCTGACCGGTAACCGGTATGACTGCAAACAGCGCCAACAGGATCGACAGAGGGCCGATTACCGTCAGGTCAAACGGTGAAAATGTGAGGGTCTGAAGTGCCCCCGCAACGATCAGGGCAATGGCACGCCAGAGGTTCAGCGGCGTATTGTGGTCATGATTCATGACGGCGGACCTGAATCAGCCGGATAACGCGATTATCCGCGTTCAGAATCGTGAACTGAAATCCGCCAAAGCTGGTTTCTTCGCCGCGACGAGGCAGGTGCCCGAACTCTTTGAGTACCAGGCCTCCGATCGTGTCGAAGTCTTCTTCGTCAAGCTTGCAGTCAAAGAACTCGTTAAAGTCCTCAACCGAGGTCACTGCCTTGACCGCGTAATTGCCGTCGGCACGTGCCTTGATGTGGGTTTCTTCGTCGAAGTCGTGTTCATCTTCTATCTCGCCGACGATTTGCTCCAACACATCTTCAATGGTGATCAGTCCCGCGGTGCCGCCGTACTCGTCTACGACGATCGCCATGTGGTTGCGGGTTTCCTTGAACTCTTTTAACAGTTGGTTCAGGCGTTTGCTTTCCGGTACGAAGGTCGGCGGACGCAGCACCTCGCGGATTTTGCTCCAGCTGAGGTCATTGTTCAGTGCGAGTGGCAGCAGATCCTTGGCCAGGAGCACGCCAATCACGTCGTCCTGGCTGTCTCCGATAACCGGGAAGCGGCTGTGCGCCGAGTCCATGATTTCCGTCAGGAATGATTTCGGATCGGTGCTGGCCTTGACGGTGACCATCTGGGACCGGGGAATCATGATTTCATCGGCGCGCATATCGGTGACCTGCATGGCCCCCTCGATAATGCTCATGGCATCAGCATCGATGATGTTGTGATCTTCTGCATCCCTGAGAATCTCAAGGATATCGGTGATGGATTCTGGCTCGTTGGAAAAAGCCTGAGATATGCGCTCCAGCCAGGACTTGTTGCCCTGACTGCGACTCGAGTGATCGTCGCTCATGAGTCCTGATCCGTTTCCTCTGTAATGTAGGGATTGCTAAAGCCGAGTTCATGTAAAAGCCTGATTTCCGTGGCTTCCATGATGTCGGCATCCCTGTCGTCGATATGATCATACCCCTGCAAATGGAGCATGCCATGAATAACCATGTGTGCCCAGTGGGCGTCGCGGCTTTTATGTTGTTCACCGGCTTCCCGGGCGACAACGCTGGCACAAATCACCAGATCGCCTGCCAGGGGCACTGTTATACCTTCCGGCTGCTCAAAGGGAAAGGACAGTACATTGGTCGGGCGGTGTTTTTGACGGTACTGGCCGTTCAACTCGGTGCTTTCCGATTCATCGACAATCCGGATGGTGACTTCGGACGGGGCTTCGCCCAGCCAGGCCAGGGAAGCCCATCTGGACAGTTCTGCTTCGCCGGGTAAATCAGTTGCCTCGGACGCGATCTGGAGATCAACTGCAAGGTCACTCACTGATCGCGCCCGCCACTTGAGAGGCTGGCATCATGACCATCGTAGGCTTCAACAATGCGCTGAACCAGCGGATGGCGAACCACGTCTTTGGCACCGAAGTGGGTAAATCCGATACCGGGGACATTTTCCAGTATTGCCGTGGCCTGAACCAGCCCGGACTGTTGTCCCTTGGGTAGATCGACCTGAGTGGTATCGCCGGTGATGACTGCGGTAGAACCAAAACCGATCCGGGTCAGAAACATCTTCATCTGCTCGCGGGTGGTGTTCTGGCTTTCATCGAGAATAATAAACGCATTATTCAGTGTGCGGCCGCGCATGAAGGCAAGCGGCGCAATTTCGATCACGCTTTTCTCGATCAGCTTGGTGACCTGTTCGAATCCCAGCATCTCATACAGTGCGTCGTAAAGGGGGCGGAGATAGGGATCGACCTTCTGTGCCAGATCACCAGGAAGAAAGCCTAGCTTTTCGCCTGCTTCCACAGCCGGGCGAACCAGCATGATGCGCTTGACCTGCTCGTCTTTCAGCGCTTCCACAGCGCAAGCAACGGCCAGCCATGTCTTGCCGGTGCCAGCAGGGCCAATACCAAAATTGACGTCATGAGTGCGCACGCTGTGCACGTAGCGCTGTTGATTCTCGCCTCGCGGGCGGGCCTGCAACTTGGGTGTTTTAATGATGATCTGCGAGCCGTCATAGGGGCGCGCATCCGGCAGGCGTTCAAAGCCTGATTCGCGGATGAACAGATGCACCATGTCCGGCGAAATATCAGTCAGTGCTTCGGTTTCCCGATAAAGGTGGCGGATGATTTCTGCCGCGGCGTTGGCCCGCTCGGTTTCGCCTTCAATGCGGAAATGCTGGCCCCGATAGCCGATGCGTACGCTCATCCGGCGTTCAATGTGCTTCAGGTGTTCATCAAATTGTCCGCATACGGCCGCGAGGCGGCGGGTGTCGGCGGGTTTGAGATCAAATTGTTTGGCGTTGTCGCTGTTCAAGCATTCCTCACGCATAACAGGAAATGGCTGCGCCCGTTAAAGGCGCAGGTATCGGTGTGGATGATCGGCGATTCAGTGCAGCAGATCATCAACAGGATTACCCCTTAAAGAATTGGGGAAGGCTTCGACAATTTCAACGTCGATAAAGTGGCCGACGACATCGGGATTATCCGTACGGAAGTTGACGATACGGTTGTTCTCGGTGCGTCCGGAGTATTCGCCAGGGTCTTTCTTGGACAGACCGGTCACCAGAATCCGCTGGGTCGACCCCACCATGCGGCGACTGATCTCGAAGACATGCTGGTTGATACGTTGCTGGAGAATGCTCAGCCGCTCTTTCTTTACGTCCATCGGCGTATCGTCAGGCAAGTCCGACGCAGGCGTGCCTGGCCGCTGGCTGTATACGAAGCTGAATGAGGCATCAAAGCCGATATCGCTGATCAGCTTCATTGTGGCTTCGAAGTCCTTATCGGTTTCACCCGGAAAGCCGATAATGAAATCAGACGAGAAGCTGATGTCCGGCCGTATGGCTTTTATACGGCGCAGCTTTGATTTGTATTCCAGCGCGGTGTGGCCACGCTTCATCGCTGCCAGAATGCGGTCCGAGCCGCTCTGCACCGGCAAGTGCAGGTGGCTGACCAGTTCCGGTACCTGAGCGAAACACTCAATCAGGGAATCCGAGAATTCAACCGGATGCGACGTAGTGAACCGGATGCGATCAATGCCGTCGATAGTGGCGACCATGGCAATGAGTTCGGCCAGGTCGACAGTATCGCCGTCGTGCGTCTCACCCTGGTATGCATTGACGTTCTGGCCCAACAGGTTGATCTCGCGCACATTCTGGCTGGCGAGGTGGGCAACCTCGGCGATGACATCGTCCAGCGGACGACTGACTTCTTCGCCACGGGTATAGGGTACGACACAGAACGTACAATATTTGCTGCAGCCTTCCATGATCGATACGAATGCTGACGGGCCGTCAGCCCCGGGTGAGGGCAGGTTGTCGAATTTCTCGATCTCGGGGAAGGAGATATCCACGACACCGACGCCTCCATTACGGGATTCAACGATCATCTCCGGAAGGCGGTGCAGGGTCTGAGGGCCGAATACCAGATCAACGTAAGGCGCGCGGTCGATAATCGCCTGACCTTCCTGACTGGCCACGCATCCCCCCACACCGATGACCAGTTCCGGTTTGCGCTTTTTGAGTTTTTTCCAGCGGCCCAGCTGATGAAACACCTTGTCCTGCGCTTTTTCACGAATGGAACAGGTATTAAGCAGGAGAATGTCGGCATCGTCAGGATTATCGGTCATCTCGACCTCTTCTCCTGATTTCAGCAGATCAGCCATCCGAGATGAGTCGTATTCATTCATCTGGCAGCCATGGGTTTTAATAAACAGCTTTTTGGTCATGTAACTCAATCAGGTCGGTGGGTGTAAGGATTCCCGGAGAACTCGGCATTATAACGGTCTGATCAAACGGCAACCAGTGCCGGCAGGTATTATCACGATTCGGCGTTCCGGTCTCACGTGGTATTATCCGTAACCGTTTTGGGTTCTGCGGCCGCGGGAAGTCCGCGCAGCGGGCTATCGATTGTTACCGGAGTGTTGGATGGCTGTGAAAAAGTGCTACAAGATTATTTTTTATAATCAGGACGATGTGTACGAAATTTACGCCGGGCATGTATTTCCCAGCGAAATGTTCGGTTTTCTCGAAGTAGAAGAGCTGACGTTCGGCGAGCGCAGTCAGGTGCTCGTTGATCCGTCACAGGAAAAACTACGCACCGAGTTTGATGGTGTCGAGCGAACCTACATCCCGATGAATGCCGTCGTGCGTATTGATGAGGTCGAGTTGGCTGATAAAAGTCAGTCGCTGGGTCGTGTCAAAAATGCCGTCACCCCGTTTCCCGGTTCTGTGCACCGTAACCGCTCAAAAGATTAACGAACAATCTCATGACGCCAGAAAGACTTGCCCGCATCAAGGGCACACTCGATCGTCGCCAGCCGGATTTGCGGGTGCTCACAGACCAGATACACAAGCCGCGTAATGTATCGGCGATTATTCGCTCCTGTGACGCCTTTGGTGTCGCGAATATGCATGCGGTTTGGCCCAGGGAGGGCTATCGCGCCTTTCGTAAGACGACCGGTGGCAGCCATCATTGGGTCACGACGTACACCCACCCGGATATGATGTCGGCAATTGGTGACTTGCGCCAATCCGGGCATGCGATCTATGCCGCCCAGTTTTCTGATCGTGCGGTCGATTATCGTGACGTGGATTTCACCCGACCCTGCGTGTTGGTATTGGGTAACGAGGTTGGCGGTGTCAGTCAGTCCGCAGCGGACGCTGCTGATGAGCATGTTGTCGTGCCGATGATGGGAATGGTCGAATCCCTCAATGTTTCGGCCGCCTGCGCCATTATTCTGGCCGAGGCACAGCGCCAGCGTTCTGAGGCTGGCATGTTCGAGGTCAGCCGGATGCCGCCTGAAGAGTACAATCGATTGCTGTTTCGCTGGTGTCAGCCGCAGATTACCCGCTATTGCGACGACAGGCGACTACCGTATCCACCTTTCGATCCGGATACCGGAGACCTTGTTGATGGTGTGAACTGGATGGCAGGGGTGCGTGAGATTCGAAAAAACCGGCAGCGAAAATCCGCGGCAGATTTTCCCGATCCGGGCTTGGTGACCGGGGAGTGAGTTTTCGTTCAGGGCGATGTAGTTGTCGATAGGGGTAACAGGGCGGCCAAGGTGAGCCGCCCTGTTACTGCCGTATTATTCGGAGCTGCTTTCACGTCCATCCAGGTAGCGTTGTAGCTGTTCCCGCAAGGCTTTTGGCAATCGGGTGATGGTCAACGCATCGGTATTCTTGTCGTAGTAAACCGCCTGGTTAACGAGGTCTGACGAGAAGGAAACGCTCATGCCACCGCCGGAACCGGAAATACGCACCAGCTTTTTCACTTTGCGGTGATCCGGATGCAGCACCGTATCCTGAGGCAGGTCCTGTTTCTCTGACGCGAACTGTTTGAAACGCTCTGGCTGGTCTTCGTCCAGGTAGCCTGACAATGCTTCAATCGCCACCGGTTCGCCCAGTGCATGCTGCTCCTTGCAGAATTCATAGGCGCGCGATCTTACCTTGCCCGCTTTCTCGGGCTCTTCGGTCTGACTGGCGAAGGCTTCTACAGCATCCAGGAACGTCAGGGTTTCTTTTTCCACATCGACCTGATTGGTGAAACCGCACAGCTTGATAAACAGCTCGCCGGGTTCGCCAGTGCCACGGGTATGGATCATTGTCAGGCAGTTCTCTGACGGGTGGTCACCGATCCAGTTGTCGACTTCAAGCCGCAGGGCCAGATTGAGCCGGGACAGGCTGAGTACATCCGTCACATCCAGTGACTGCTCGTGGTCCAGGCGCAGGGCGCTGTCGCTCTCCAGTGCAAACAGGTAGATGACTTCTCCATCAGCCAGCGCCTCGTGCACAAATAAAAGGTGGCCGATGTATTCTTCCTGGCTGTTGGTGAGAAGCTCCTGCCACTGGCCGAACAGGCGATCGGTCAGGGCTTCAAAACCCTGTTTGCCTTCGAGGTAGTCGCGGAGCCATGCGCTCACCGGATTCTCGCCAATGTCATCACTGAAGCGGCCGTATTTTTTGCCGGGCTTGGCATTAAACAGTCGCTTGAGTTGCTTGTGCAGGCCTTCGTAATCGCCGCCGGGTTCGCTAAGTGCTTTGCCGGGTCTTACTTGAGCGGGTTGCCCGGGTTGCATCTGGCTGGCAAAGGTCGTGCGTAGGTGTTTGATGGCCATGAGTTCTCTCTGCCCTTCGGGGGATCTCTGATTCAGGTCGTTAAAACGCGAGCGGCCATGAGCAGCTCGTAACGCAATGCGTTCGGATGCTCATGGCCGTCGGGATTCTACTTTCTATTTTACTCTTTTCAGACGCGAATGTGGGATCAGATCCGTTTTTTGCTGATCAGCTCCCGGGTCACGCTATCTGCGGTGGCGACAAGGTCGCTGTCGGCGTCTGCCGTCGCCACTATACCCGCAATGTCGTCGCCGATGTTGACGGCGACGGCAATCAAACCGTGCACGGTCAGCAACTGTGCGGTGCGGCGTCGATCATCAGCGTCCCCCGCGTTCTCCTGAGTCAGAACGACGCTGGTGCGTCCAAGTTCAAACAGTTTGCGCTCGATGGCGGTGGCCAGTTCGATAGCCTGAGCGCCCGCGCAACCAATAATCAGCGGTTGCTGGGCCAGGCGCCGGGCGCGCTCTTCGCTGCTGACGGGTTGAAGACCGTTGTCGCTATCGTTGGCAAGACCGCTGATCATGCCGGCACCGATGGTCACGTTTGTCAGGCGGTCAATTACAATGAATGCGCCGGTCGCCCGGTTGCGGGGGTATGCATCAAAGGCAACGGGCTGGCTCAGTGTGATCTCGCATTGGCCGATCTCGTTCAGCTCCAGGGTATCGCGCTGATCGTTTGTCTCCAGTGAGTTGACGTCGATCTGGTGGTTGACCGCAGTAACGGTTCCGGATGTGAAAGTCGGCCCGAGTTTGATGTCATACAGGCGTCCGGTCGCCATCGGCGTATCTGTCATCCACACGAGGTGTGCGTTGAACCGGTTGCTGACCAGGGGCTCATCCTCGGGCTTGACCAACATGTCACCACGGCTGACGTCGATTTCGTCTTCCAGCGTGAGCGTGACCGCCTGATCGATGTAAGCACTTTCAACGTTGCCATCGAATGTCACGATCTCTTTGACAGTGCTGGTGCGCCGGGAGGGCAGTGCCATGATGCTGTCGCCGGGGCGAATAACGCCTGAGGCAATCGTGCCGCAGAAGCCGCGGAAATCAAGGTTGGGGCGGTTGACGTACTGAACCGGAAAGCGGAAGTGCTCCAGGTTCTTGTCCCGGCCGACTTCAACGGTTTCCAGAATCTCCATCATTGGCTGGCCAGTGAACCAGGGCGTGTTGTTGCTGCGGTTGACGACATTGTCGCCTTCCAGTGCTGAAATCGGTACAAAGCGCACGTCCCGAAGGCCAAGCTTGTCGGCAAACGCCAGGTAGTCTTGTTTGATTTCTTCAAAACGGGCTTCGCTGTAATCCACCAGGTCCATCTTGTTGACGGCCACCACGATGTGCTTGATGCCCAGCAGCGACGCGATAAAAGAGTGGCGACGTGTCTGGGTCAAAATACCGTGGCGGGCATCAATCATCATGATCGCCAGTTGCGCAGTTGATGCGCCTGTCGCCATGTTGCGGGTGTACTGCTCGTGGCCCGGGGTGTCCGCGATAATGAACTTGCGCTTGTCGGTAGAGAAGTAACGATAAGCGACATCGATAGTAATGCCTTGCTCACGCTCCGCTTGCAGGCCGTCAACCAGCAGGGCCAGATCGAGCTTTTCACCGGTTGTGCCCATCTTGGCACTGTCGGTTTTCAAGCTGGCCATGTGATCTTCATAGATCATCTTGGTGTCGTGGAGCAGGCGGCCGATCAGCGTGCTCTTGCCATCGTCAACGCTGCCGCAGGTCAACAGGCGCAGCAGCTCCTTTTCTTCATGCTGCTTGAGGTAGGCATGAATATCTTCAGCGATGAGTTCAGACTGATGTGACATGGTGGTTCAGATCCCGTAAATACTGTCGGCTAATCAAAATAGCAGTGTTTGCGCGGCGTCCGCTTTGGCACGGATACAGCCAGCCTCAGAAATACCCTTCGCGTTTCTTCTGCTCCATGGAGCCCGCGGAATCATGGTCGATGACCCGCCCCTCGCGTTCGGAGCTCTTCGCCAACAGCATTTCCTGGATGATATCGGTGAGCTTGTCAGCTTCGGACTCAATGGCGCCGGTTAGCGGGTAGCAGCCCAATGTGCGGAAGCGGACTGATTTCATCATCGGCTTTTCACCGGGTTCCATTGGCATACGATCGTCGTCAACCATGATCAGCGTTCCGTCACGGTTAACCACAGGGCGCTCGGCCGAGTAGTACAGCGGGACGATCTCAATGTTTTCCAGGTAGATGTACTGCCAAATATCCAGCTCGGTCCAGTTGGACAGCGGGAAAACACGAATGCTTTCGCCCTTGTTTATTTTGCCGTTATACGTGTTCCAAAGCTCTGGCCGCTGGTTTTTCGGATCCCAGCGATGGTACTTGTCGCGAAACGAGTAAACACGCTCTTTAGCGCGCGACTTCTCTTCGTCGCGACGGGCCCCGCCGAAGGCGGCATCGAACTTGTACTTGTTCAATGCCTGCTTGAGGCTCTGGGTTTTCATGACGTCGGTGTGTTTGGCGCTGCCGTGAGTGAACGGGCCAATGCCGGCGTCGACGCCGTCCTGATTGATATGGACAATCAGGTCCAGATCAAACTTTTTCGCCTGTTTGTCACGGAACTCAATCATTTCCCGAAACTTCCAGGTGGTATCCACATGCAGCAGCGGGAAAGGAAGTTTGCCCGGATAGAACGCCTTCCTCGCCAGGTGGAGCATGACAGAGGAATCCTTGCCGACGGAGTAGAGCATGACAGGGTTGTCGAACTCCGCTGCCACTTCCCGAATAATATGGATGCTTTCGGCTTCGAGCTGCTTGAGGTGCGTCAGATTATAGGTGGTCATTATCCAGATACCGGTTGCAGGGTGTGCAAATGAATACGGTTAACTCGGACACGTGTCCGACCGGGAATGCCCGAACTTACTCGGGAGGAACCCTTATATGATGGTGCGAAACTATACCAGAGAGTGAGAGGGCATAAGAAGCCGCTCTGCTAGAGTTTAGAGGCATAACAATATGCCAAAGTGGGCGGGCGGGTGATGGTCAATAGCGGGCGAGCTTGGGGAGTGCTTGAGTGTTTCTCGCTTGACGTATGTTTAGCTCCTCAGGAGCTGGCGGCTGACGTATTGATCCACATAGTCATGGCCGTTGCCGTTAAATCCGGTGAACTGCAAGCCGAGTTGGAAGCGGTTTTTCGATACCCTGCGGACATGAATGATTTCGCAGCTTGCTTCGATGTTGACTGACTGAACACTCACCACGGGTACGGCAAATTTCACATCCAGCGCCACGGTCTTTTTGGGGGCAATGGGCGAGTTGCCGGGGAGAATGTCGCGAACATGGTCGCTGTCGCATTCAACCAGCATTCCCGCGCGAGACAGATTGGCCGTGTGGCAAACCAGTTGGTTGCCATTCGGGTTGCAAACAGTGACCTCGATGTTGGTAGAGACGCGCTGTTGCTGACGAAGGTTGTTTTTACCGGCCATGCTTTTGATGCCGCTGAATGTGGTTGATGCCGGAGCGTTCATTGTACCCATGCGCATTAAAACTTTTATTTTGTTGTCAGTACGTTTGCAATCTGAGCCAAAGTTAACCGCTTGCTCTCGAGTGGCTCAGAAAAGAATTCGATAACACATTGAAAGCATAATTGTTTACAGCGAAAGCGCAAGCGGTGTGTCGCTTATGTCGGCGTAAGGGGTGTCAGTTTGTGGCAAGGGTCTCACTGTCAGGTGCATTTTATGCGCACCCGACAGTGAGTTGGCAGCGTTAGTCGCCCAGTTTTTTCTTGAGGATTTCGGTAAGAACTTTGGGGTTGCCCTGACCTTTTGAGGCTTTCATCAGAGGGCCCATAAAGCCACCCATCAGTTTTTTGCGCTTGCCAGGATCTGCGGACTGATACTGTTCAATTTGCTCCGGCATGTCAGCCAGAACAGAGTCGACCAGCTTTTCCAGTTCTCCTGTATCAGATACCTGTTTGAGGCCTTCGCGCTCAATCAGCTCATCTACATCTGCGCTTTCGCCATTCCATAGCAGTTCAAATACTTTCTTCGCGCCAGATGATGACAGCGTGTTGTCGCTGATGCGCTGCACCAGTTGCCCCAGTCGCTCGGCGGGTACCGGGCAGTTTCTGAAGCTGCGGTCTTCCGCGTTGAGGCGCGCGCTGAGTTCGCCAAGAATCCAGTTGGCTGCCAGCTTGGCGTCACCGCCTACCTTTGCCGTTTGCTCAAAATAATCCGCTATAGCCGAATTACTGCTGACAAGATTGGCGTCGTAATCGGATAGAGCGTATTCAACCTGGAAGCGCGTCTTCTTGGCGTCCGGCAGTTCGGGCATTTGCGCGCGCAGACTGTCGATAAACGCATCATCGATCACCACCGGCAGCAAATCAGGGCATGGGAAGTAGCGGTAGTCGTTAGCTTCTTCCTTGCTGCGCATGGATTTGCTTTCGTTGCGATCACCGTTGTAAAGACGGGTTTCCTGCACAATCGTGCCGCCATCTTCAAGGATGTCGATCTGGCGCTCCACTTCGTGGTGGATGGCGCTTTCCATAAAGCGGAAAGAGTTCAGGTTCTTGGTTTCCGTGCGGGTGCCGAGCTTTTCTTCACCTTCGGGGCGCACTGAAATGTTGACGTCAAAGCGCAGTGACCCCTGAGACATATCGCCGTCACAGATGCCCAGTGATGTCACCAGTCCGTGAAGTTTACGGGCGAAGGCGACGGCTTCCTCGGCGCTGCGCATGTCCGGTTCGGTCACGATTTCGATCAGTGGTGTTCCGGCCCGGTTCAGGTCGATGCCTGACATGCCGTGGTAGTCCTCATGGAGAGACTTGCCGGCATCTTCTTCGAGATGAGCATGATGAATGCGAACCCGCTTTTCGGTGCCGTCTGCCAGCTGAACATCCACATGGCCGGAGCCGACAATCGGCTCTGCCAGTTGCGTAGTCTGGTAGCCCTTGGGCAGATCCGGGTAAAAGTAGTTCTTGCGCTCGAAAACAGAACGGCGGTTTATCTCGGCATCAATTGCAAGGCCGAACATGGTGGCGTAACGGAATGCCTGCTCATTGGCGACCGGCAGGGTGCCCGGCATCGCGAGATCGACAGCGCTGGCCTGGGTATTCGGTTCAGCACCGTAGGCGGTGCTGCTGCCGGAGAAGATCTTGGTTTGGGTTGCGAGCTGAACATGAATTTCCAGCCCGATCACAACTTCCCATTGCATGGTATGTCATCCTCCTGTCCTGCAGCCGCCAGACTGCAGGATTTGACGTCGTGATTCAGCCAGCCGGCGACTGTTGATGCCAGTCGGTAGCTTGCTGGAATTGATGGGCTGCATTGAGCAGGCGAGCTTCGTCAAAATAATTGCCAATCAGCTGAAGCCCGACCGGCAGGCCCTTGATCTGGCCAGCTGGAATCGACATTGCCGGCACGCCCGCCAGGTTAATGGCGATGGTGAAAATGTCTTCAAGGTACATTTTGACCGGATCGTCGGTATTCGAGCCAAGAGCAAAGGCCGGACTCGGGGTAGAAGGGCTCATGATGATGTCGACGGATTTGAAGGCTTCGACAAAGTCTTGCTGAATCAGGCGCCGAACTTTCTGGGCCTTGAGGTAATAGGCATCAAAGAAACCGGCAGACAGGGCGTAGCTGCCCACCAGTATCCGACGTTTGACCTCTGATCCAAAGCCTTCAGCCCGGGTGCGGGTATACAGATCCATCAGATCTTTCGGATTGTCGCAGCGGTAGCCATAACGCACCCCGTCAAAGCGGGACAGGTTGGCGGACGCCTCGGCCGGTGCAATCACGTAGTAAGCAGCGATCGCAAGATGAGTATTGGGTAGCGAGATCTCTTTAACTGTCGCGCCTAGAGCTTCGTATTCGCGCACGGCGTCGCGCACGGTCTGGGCCATAACGGGGTCGAGCTGGTCCGAGAAGTACTCTTTGGGCAGGCCCACCCGCAATCCCTTGAGCGGGGCGTTCAGGTTTGCAGTGTAATCAGGCACGGGCTGATCGACAGAGGTTGAGTCTTTGGGGTCAAAGCCGGCCATCACATTGAGCATCATAGCGCTATCTTCTGCCGTGCGGCTCATGGTGCCGCCCTGATCCAGGCTGGAGGCGAAGGCGATCATGCCGTAGCGCGAGACGCGGCCGTAGGTTGGCTTGAGGCCAGTGATGCCACAGAAAGCAGCAGGCTGGCGAATGGAGCCACCCGTATCGGTCGCTGTTGCTGCTGGCGTCAGGCGCGCTGCGACTGCAGCAGCGGAGCCGCCGGAAGAACCGCCGGGGACGAGTTTTTCGCCCCAGGGGTTGGTGGTCGCCCCGAAGTGACTGTTTTCGGTTGATGAGCCCATGGCGAACTCATCCATGTTGGTTTTACCCAGGCATACCGCCCCCGCATCACGAAAGCGTGCAGTTACGGTCGCGTCATAGGGCGGCACAAAGTTTTCGAGCATTTTCGATGCGCAGGTGGTGCGAACACCGTTGGTGCAGAAAATGTCTTTGTGCGCGAACGGAATACCGGTCCAGGGCGTGGCTTCGCCTTTGCTTCGGCGTTCGTCTGCCGCTTTGGCATCGCGCAGGGCGTCATCTTCGGTAACCGTAATAAAGCTGTTGTAGCGGGTGTCTTCCTGCTTGATGCGATTCAGGAAGTGTTGCGTCAACTCAACACTTGAGTAGGTGCCTTGCGACAGGTCGCGGGCCAGTTCGGCAACAGTCTTGTTATGCATAATGCGTGTCCATGACAGTCGGAGTGCGTCGATCAGCTATGAATCGGGGAGTCAAAAGGTCATTCGATAACGCGCGGTACCAGATAGAGACCATCTTCGGTCGCCGGGGCAATCTTCTGGAAGGCTTCGCGCTGGTCAATTTCGGTGACCTGATCGGCGCGCAGGCGCTGAACGGCGTCCAGGGGATGTGCCAGTGGTTCTACGTCGGCGGTATCGGCCGCTTGCAGCTGATCCACAAGATTCAGGATGTTGCCAAGGTCTTTTTCAAGCGCTTCAACCTGATTGTCTTCAAGCCGGATGCGTGCAAGCACGGCGACTTTTTCGATGTCCTCGCGGGATATTGACACGTAACGTCTCCAGTAACAGGTTCAACCAGTCGCGCAGTATGTTAACAGATTGCGCTTTAATCGGGAGTGCCATTAACAGAGCGTGCCGTTGAAATTTTAGTGGCCCCTCAGTCGGGCCGTCATGACGATATTTCATTATCCAGGTGGCGAAAGGGTGTCATTATCGTCATTTGGCAGACATGACGCCGCTTCGGGCCTGTCTGCACCTTGCCTGAGTACCTGCCCGCTGCTAAAGTTGCCGCATTCATTTCGCGACAGCTTTCTCAGGTTGAAAATACGCTAATGCTCATCAAGAAAATCCGTGGTCTTTTTTCCAGTGATCTCTCTATCGATCTGGGGACAGCCAATACGCTGATTTACGTCCGTGACCGGGGCATTGTGCTCAATGAGCCTTCGGTTGTTGCTATCCGCACCAATAATGCCCAGAAGATGGTGGCTGCAGTGGGTGGTGAAGCCAAGCGCATGCTGGGTCGCACGCCGGGTAATATCACCGCCATCCGCCCGCTGAAAGACGGTGTGATCGCCGATTTCGTCGTGACAGAGAAAATGTTGCAGCACTTTATTCACAAGGTGCATGAAAACAGCTTTATCACACCAAGCCCCCGTGTTCTGGTGTGTGTGCCCAGCAAATCAACCCAGGTCGAGCGCAAGGCCATTCGTGAATCGGCGATGGGCGCCGGCGCGCGCGAGGTGTTTCTGATTGAAGAGCCCATGGCGGCAGCCATTGGTGCCGGGCTGCCGGTTGAGGAGGCCAGCGGCTCGATGATTGTGGATATCGGGGGCGGCACTACTGAGATCGCGATCATTTCACTCAACGGCATCGTCTACGCCGAATCGGTCCGCGTGGGTGGCGACAAGTTCGATGAAGCCATTGTGACGTATGTCCGTCGCAATTATGGCAGCCTGATTGGTGAATCGACCGCTGAGCGCATCAAGCACGAAATCGGTTGTGCCTACGAGGGCGTAGAGATTCGTGAAATTGATGTGCGTGGTCGCAATCTGGCAGAGGGTGTGCCGCGAGCCTTTACCCTGAACAGCGAAGAAATTCTCGAAGCGTTGCAGGAATCTCTGGCGCAGATTGTACAAACAGTGAAAAGTGCTTTGGAGCAGTCGCCACCTGAGCTGGCATCTGACATTGCCGAGCGCGGCATTGTTTTGACCGGTGGCGGCGCCTTGCTTCGCGGTCTGGATAAGTTACTGAGCGAAGAAACCGGCCTGCCCGTTATTGTTGCTGAAGATCCGCTCACCTGCGTGGCCCGGGGCGGCGGCAAAGCGCTTGACGTGATCGACCGCGGTGGAATCGGCATGTATTCCCACGAAGGCTGATAGCGCCTTCTGGCACAGATCATATGCAGTCACCCGAGGGAAGCTGCAGTATTGAGCCGCCGCTGTCGATTCGTCGCAGCGGCGGTTGTCGTTTTGAGTGGGGAGATTTGAACTATTAAGACCATCTTTGTCAGGGGGCCGATCCCCAGCTTCAGGCTGTTTCTGGCGGCTGTGCTTTCCCTTGCCCTGATTATTCTCGATGCCCGCTTTCATCGTGTGGATGACATGCGCAGCTGGATTGGCACTGCGTTGACGCCCGTGGTGTGGCTGGGGCATGTGCCGGACAGTCTCTCGCGCTGGAACGATGAGGTGTTTACCAGCCGTGATGAGCTGGTCGAAGAGAACGAATCACTGAAGGCCAAGTTGCTGATTCTGGAGCGTCGGTCGATCAAGTACGCCTCCCTTGCAGCCGACAATATTGAGCTGAGGAGTCTGAAAAGCGCCTCGGAACAGTTGGATGAAACGGTGGTGGTGGCCGATATCATCGGAGTTTCGCCTGACCCGTTCTCCCACGAGGTGATCATCAACAAGGGAACTCGAGACGGGGTTACGGAAGGTCAGGCCATTCTCGATGCCAACGGCTTGATGGGGCAGGTGATTCAGACAAATCGTTTCAATTCCCGTGTATTGCTGGTCTCGGATAGCAGCCACGCAGTGCCTGTGGAAGTATTGCGCAGTGGCGTGCGGGCGATCCTGTTAGGTACCGGTAGTGTTGACCGTTTGGAGTTGGTTCACGTGCCTGATACAGCCGATATCAGAGAAGGCGACACCCTCGTGAGTTCGGGGCTCGGTGGGCGCTTCCCGAAAGGCTATCCGGTGGCGCAGGTGACGCTTATTCGCAGCGAGCCGGGTGAGCCGTTCGCTGAAATACAGGCGAAGCCTTCGGCAAAACTCAATCGAAGCGAGCTGGTGCTGGTGGTCTTCCAGCACAAGGGCTTTCGGTCGGATGATAGCCAGGAAGACAGCATGCCAGATGGCGACGAAACGCAGTCAGGGGGAGTTCAATGAGTCTTGCTGTGATCAGTTACCCTGTGTTTTTCGTCAGTACACTGCTTGCGCTGGTTCTGAGTATTTCCCTCTTTCCCGTCGACTGGTTGATCCTGAGGCCTGAGTGGCTTGGCCTGATTGTGTTCTACTGGACATTCCGCGCGCCCAACCGTTTTGGGGTGCTGGTCGCATGGTGTCTTGGTTTGTTCCTGGACGTGCTTGAATCAGGCCCGATGGGTATAAACGCGTTTGCAATGAGCCTGGTTGCCTTTCTTGTGCTCACAACCCACCAGCGTCTTCGGATGTTTCCCTTGCCTCAGCAATGCATGATGGTGTTCTTGCTGCTGAGTATTAATCAGATGTTTGTGCATTTCGTTAATCAGGTGCTGGGGGCAGATGACCCTGGCTTCACTTATCTTTTTCCCGCCGTCACCAGTGCTCTGGTCTGGCCATTTGTCTGTGGCATTCTTGATCGACTAAATCGCTAACCGACGTGATAACAGGACAATAATATTATGCGACCCGTTGTACTCGCATCCGCCTCCCCGCGTCGCCGGGAGTTACTGGAGCAAATCGGGCTCTCGTTCTCGGTGTTGCCGGTCAATATTGACGAAACCCCTCTGCAAGACGAGCGCGCAGACCATTATGTTGAGCGGCTTGCGCGCCAGAAAGCGGAAGCCGGCCTGGCGCTGGCAACAGACTCTGACAGCCTGGTCATCGGTTCTGATACCACGGTGGTGCTCGATGACGAGATTATGGGCAAGCCCGTAACCGAAGCCGATGCCAGCGCAATGTTGGCGCGCTTATCGGGCCACACCCACCGGGTAATGACAGCGGTCGCCCTGGCCGGTGTCCACGGCTGTTACGCCCGGGTAGTCGTCACCGAGGTGCGCTTTCGCGAAATAACACCCGCTGAGATAGCGGCCTACTGGCAGACTGGGGAGCCTCTGGACAAAGCCGGCGGTTACGGCATCCAGGGCAGAGGCGGTGTATTTGTTGATGGTCTGTGGGGAAGCTATAGCGCAGTGGTTGGTCTTCCGTTGCAGGAAACAGCAGAACTATTTGAAGAAGCGGGCCAGCCGGTATGGCATTACTGGAAGCCAACGGCGTTAAATGCAGAGACGGGGACGTCGGTATGAGCGAAGAGATCCTGATCAATGTGACGCCGGTTGAGACGCGTGTGGCCCTGGTTGAAAACGGGATGCTGCAGGAAGCCTATATCGAGCGAGCCAGTCGTAAAGGCATTGTTGGCAATATCTACAAGGGTAAAGTGGTAAGGGTATTGCCGGGAATGGAAGCCGCGTTCGTCGATATCGGACTGGAACGGGCGGCGTTCATTCACGCATCTGATGTGATGCCGGTCAGTAATGGCGATGATTCATCTGCAGACGTCTCCCGATCAGTGCCCGACATCCGTACCTTGCTACGCGAAGGCCAGTCGCTGGTTGTACAGGTTACTAAAGATCCTATTGGCACCAAAGGTGCCCGGTTGACCACGCAGCTGTCGATCCCTTCGCGCTACCTGGTTTTCATGCCTGAAGTGAAGCACGTCGGCATTTCCCAGCGTATCGAGGACGACGCAGAGCGTGCGAGGCTGAAGTCGCTTGTCGAGCAGGGCGCGGAGGCCTTTGGCGAGATGTCCGGAGGTTACATCATCCGGACCGCTGCAGAGGGTGCGGCAGAAGCTGATTTGCTGGGCGATATGAAATATCTGCACCGCCTGTATCAGTCTGTGGTGGATCGCACCTCGACCGGGTCAGTACCCTCGGTGATCTACCAAGACCTGCCGTTGTTTATTCGCACTATACGCGATCTCATCCGCCCCCAGACCGAAAAAGTCAGAATTGATTCCCGTGAGAGTCATCAGCGGGTGATCGCGTTCGTAGAGGAGTTTGTCACCGAGTTTGCGGACAAGGTTGAATACTATCCCGGCGAACGCCCGATTTTTGATCTATATAGCGTCGAAGATGAAATCCAGAAGGCACTGAGTCGCAAAGTGCAGCTCAAATCTGGCGGTTATGTCATTATCGACCAAACCGAAGCCATGACGACGATCGATATCAATACCGGGGCCTTTGTCGGGCATCGTAATCTTGAAGAGACGATCTTCAAGACGAACCTGGAAGCGGCAAGAGCGATCAGTCGTCAGTTGAGGCTGCGCAATCTTGGCGGCATCATTATTATTGATTTCATCGACATGGAAGATCTTGAGCACCAGCGTCAGGTCCACAGAATGCTGGAAAAGATGCTCGAGCGGGATCACGCTAAAACCAAAATCACCGGTGTGTCAGAGCTCGGGCTGGTTGAAATGACCCGCAAGCGGACGACCGAGAGCCTGGGGCAGGTATTGTGTGAGCCCTGCCCGATCTGTGACGGCCGAGGCTTCCTGAAAACCAGTGAAACGGTGTGCTTTGAAATTTTCCGGGAAATTCTGAGGGTAAACCGGGCTTACGAAGCGGAAAGCTATCTGGTGATGGCATCCCAGTCGGTCGTTGACCGGTTGCTGGATGAAGAATCCGATAACGTCGCAGATCTGGAAACCTTTATCGGTAAGTCCATCAAGTTTCAGGTCGAGCCGTTTTACAGTCAGGAACAGTATGATGTGGTGTTGCTGTGAGGCATCTGACGGCACGCTTTCACTGGCTTGCTGAGGGCAGGTAACGCCGCCGGCGATTGAGCTTATTCATGGGATCAACACCTCAGACACAGGAAAGTCGGCATTCGCTGCTCACCCGCGGGCTGCTCCTGGTGGCCAATACGGTTTGGCTGCTGGTGATGGTCATACTCGTGGTGCTGGCGCTTTACGTCGGTATCGGTCGCCAGTTGCTGGGCTCGGTGGACGACTACCGCAGTGATGTAGAAGCGCTGCTTTCCGAGCGCCTGGGGCAGCCGGTGACTATCGGCTCCCTTGAGGGGCAATGGCAAATACTGGACCCCGTGCTTCGGCTAAGGGATCTGGAAGTTCATGATCCTGTCCAGAATGAACGTGTGGTGGCCCGCGTCGGCGACGTCCACGTGCGACTGGATAGCCTGATTTCGCTGCTTCGTGGTCGACTTGTCTTTGGTGATTTGACGGCCAGCAGCCTTGATATCGCAATTGAACAGCTTCCCTCCGGCGCGATTTCCATTGATGGTATCCCATTAGCCCGCGCTTCATTGCTGGACGGTGAGTCGAGTTCAGGCGGGCCCCGGCAATGGATCAATCTCCTTGGTGATATTCTTTCTGACCCGTCGATCCGTCTGAATCAGGTGCGTCTGGGCCTGAACGTGCCAGGTCAGGAGCCCCAGACGTTCTTCATTCCACAAGTGAATCTGCATTACATTGGCGGTACATTCAGCGCTTACGGTCGGGCAATGCAGCCTGGTGCGACCACACAATTGGCCCGTTTTTACCTCGAGGGGGCTCATTTTTTCCGCGGTGATTTTGACGGCCGACTCTACGTCAGCGTTGATTCCGGACGCTTGTTTGATTCGCTGATACAGCGCTATAACTGGCGCGAAATGGCCATCATGGGGTTCGATGTGGGCGGGGAGGCGTGGCTGCACTTCAGTGAGGGAGAGCTGGAAGCCGTTAATGCCAAAGTGTTGATACCGCATTTGCAGGTCAGAGCCCAGAATCAAACACAGGCCCCGCTGGAGTCGGTCAGCGCCCGGGTAGGCTGGCGACGGCAAGAGGGGGAGCGCTGGCAGTTGGATATTGAAGACCTGACCTGGCGTTGGACCGGTCGGCATGTTGCCCCGCTGGATCTGCAAGTCATCCGCAACGACGATTGGATGGTAAAGGTTGAAGCCCTGCCACTTGGCGTTTTATCCGATATGGCCGCGGCCATGGCGCCGGTGGATGCGGTCAGGCAGGCGCTGGGTAATTACCGGCCGGCCGGGACGCTTGCGGATGTCACTCTGGATAGTGATTCTGAATTTGGGCAGTACCACTTGTCCGGAACCCTGAGCGATGTGTCCGTTGCGGCCTATGACGGCGCGCCGGCTGCATCGGGTGTAAACGGCACCCTGACGCTTGATCAGTCTGGTGGGCAGGTCAGTGTTGATACTCGGAATATGACACTGGATTTTCCCGAGTTATACCTTGATGGATGGACGCTGGATACTGTGCGCACTCAGGTCAACTGGCAAATGGATGGGCAGCAAACGCGGGTTTGGGCCGACGACATAGCAATGACTTATCAGGAAAAGACGTCGCTCGAAGGTGCCTTTGAATTGGAGTTGAATCAGCAGGGTGACGACACGCTCTCTCTTCGCGTCGGGACTCGCAATGGTACAGCTGGAATGGTTGCGGATTTTATCCCCGCCAAAGAAGTGAACCGGGAATTCTACAATTGGATCAGCACCGCAATATCCCAGGCCAATGTTGAAGACGGGGTATTTTACGGACACGGTCAGGTGAACGAGGGTTCTCCCCCTGGCAGCTTTACCACCTCAATGCGCTTTAGCTTCAATGATACCCGTTTGAAATATGATGAGGCCTGGCCTGAAGTAGAAGGAGCGGCTGGTGTGGTGGTGGTCCACAACGGTTTGGCCCATATCAGGCTTGATAAGGCAGATGTGGGCACCTTGCCATTATCGGATGCAGAGGTATTCGTCGATGGTGATGCCGACCCGGTATCGCTGAAAATTAAGGCTGCTGCTGATTTCAATGAGGAAGGGCTGCAGTACTGGCTTGCGCACTCACCACTTGGCGAGTCTGCGGGAAGCGCAATGCAGAAGTTGGCGATAGCGGGTCAGTTTCATCTTGACCTCGATCTGGGGCTGACTCTTGGCGACAATGTGGATACCGACCTCGACTTGTCCGTTGGTGTGCGCGATGGCCGCGTCGCCTATGGCGATTCGATATTGGCCTGGACGGGGATCGAAGGCAAAGTGGATTACACTTCTGCTACCGGTTTTGGGGCCGAGCCGGTCAAAGCACGCTTTCTTGGTTCATCAGTAGACATTAACCTGTCGCGCCTGAAGGATTCGGAGGCGCTGAGGATTATCCAGAAAGGCCGTATTGACCTGGCCAACCTGCCTCCCGAGCTGGATTTTCCTGCCCTGCCGGGTATCAGCGGACGAGCGCATTACAGTGCGCGTCTCGACGTGACGCCCGATAGCGCCCGTTCATTCACCGTGGAGTCGTCGCTATCGAACGTCGCGATTGACTGGCCCATGCCGGTAGGCAAGTCGGTCGGTGAGCAGGCGCCACTGAATGCCCTTCTCAAGTGGACTGACGACGACGCCATTGAGGTCTCGGGCCGCTGGAGTAATCGTTTAGCTTATCGCCTGCGTTGGCAAGGCGAACAGTTTGATCGCGGTAGAGTCGAGTTTGGTGCGGATCCGACCGTGTTACCTGAAACGCGAGGCCTGGATATTGTAGGCCCTGTTGAAAGGCTGGATCTGGAGCAGTGGCAGGCGGCAATCGAGAAGTACAGCCCTGAACCGGTCAAGGGCGACCTGGCTGCTGGCGACTATACCTGGCTGCACAAGATTGCGCTGACCTTCGGCAAGATAATGGGCATGGGGCAGTCCTTCAGTGATGTTTCTCTGACCGCGACTCCGGATACGGAAGGGTGGGCGCTTGATCTCCAGGGGCCCGATGTGGCCGGTCAGGTACGTCTTCCAGCTGACAGAAAGCCTATTAGTGTCAATCTCGAGAAGATAGCACTGGTAAAGCAGGCGTCCACGGAAGCGGATACGGCTGAAGAGCCGGTGGTGATTTTCGAGGAGAGAGGCGTTGGAGATTGGCCAGACGTTAACTTATCCGTCAATTCGCTTACCCTCAACCAGCGTGATTTCGGCGCCTGGTCATTGCTGGTCAGGCCCAGTGATGACAACCTGAGTATTCGGGATATTCAGGGCAGTGTCGGCACGCTTGTGGTGAAAGGCTCCCTGAACTGGGGTATACGCAGTGGTCTAGAAACGACAGAGGTGAAAGGCGAAATCGCCGGTGAGAACCTGGCGGACATTAGCCCCTGGCTGAATGGCTCTGTACCGCTTAAAAGTGAAAAGGCACGTGTTGATGCCAATCTGCAGTGGCTGGGAGCGCCGGGTGATGCCGCCGCCACCAATACCAATGGTGATCTCAGCTTTCGGATTGACGACGGCGTCATCCTGGAAGGCAATAATACGGCGCAGATATTCCGGGTTTTTGGCATTCTGAATTCCGATACACTTTGGCGACGGCTCAAGCTGGATTTCTCTGATCTATACGAAGCCGGCGTGGCATTTGATGCCATTTCAGGCAAGGCGTTATTGGAGTCAGGCGTTCTGAAATGGGATCCGGAGCTTCAGATAGTGGGCCCCTCCGGTGCTTTCAAACTCACGGGGACCACGGATCTGGCATCAGAAGGTCTGGATATGCGTCTGGTCGTGGTACTGCCGTTGACCCAGAACCTGCCGCTAGCCGCTATCCTGATGGGTGCCTCAGCACCGATTGGCGGTGCGTTGTTCGTATTGGACAAGGTGTTGGGCGATCCGTTGAGTAAACTGACCAGTGCAACTTATTCTGTAGGTGGTACCTGGGATCAGCCTGAAGTTAATCTTCGGAATGTGTTCGATACAGGCAACTGAATTTCGAACCTGAACCCGGATTGGGCCGGCGAATATTGAAGGTCAAAGGCGAGTAACAACCGAGCTTTTCCGCTAATTCAGGAGTGTGGATGATGACGACCAGACAGGTTGCAGTGCTGCAAATGGTGAGCGGGTATGACCTGGATGTGAATCTGGAAAAAGCTCGCGAGCTATTGGAATCGGCCCGTCAAAAAGGTGCGGTCGTCGCGGTGCTGCCGGAGAATTTCGCGGTTTTGAATACCAGCCAGATGCTCATTGTAGGGCAGGGCGAGCGCACGCCGGAGGGACGGATTCGCCGTTTTCTTGCGGAAGAGGCGAGACGACTTAAACTCTGGATTGTGGGCGGCTCTATCCCCATCGCTGCGCGCCCAAACGGCGATGTTCTGGATCATCGGGTGCGAGCGGCCTGCCTTGTTTACAACGAATCCGGGGAGGAAGTTGCCCGCTACGACAAGATCCATCTGTTCGATGCGCAAGTAAATGATGCGCAAGGCAACTATCGGGAGTCCGATACCTTCGAGCCTGGTGAGGACGTGGTCACGGTCGATACACCTTTGGGGAAACTGGGCCTCGCGATTTGTTATGACCTGCGGTTCCCGGAACTTTTTCGGGCACTGAGGGCGCGCGGCGCGGAGTGGGTGACCTTGCCAAGTGCCTTCACCTACCAGACCGGGTTGGCGCATTGGCATCCACTGATCCGGGCCAGGGCAATTGAAAATCAGGTCTGGATGGTCGCGGCCGGACAAGGCGGTGAGCATGACGCCAAACGCCGTACTTACGGACACTCGATGATTGTCGACGCCTGGGGGGCAATGGTTGCCGAAGTCAGTGAGGGTGCCACGGCAGCGGTTGCTGAGCTGGATCAGGAGCGCACAGCCCATACCCGTGAACGCATGCCGGTATGGTCACACCGTCGGCTTTGACCGGCGGTGTGGGAGTGAAGTCCGCATGCGTCAGGCGTCGTGCTCGTCTATACACTCGCGCAGATAACGGAACAGCTTGGTGCTGTGGCCGGTGTTCTTGCCTTTTTTGGCGTCCATTCTGGCATTGCGTGACAGGTTGCGCAGGTGCTGAATATCGGCAGAAGGGCAGTAGGTTAGAAACTCACCGACAATCGAGTCGCCTTCGCTGATCAGACGGTCGCGCCAGCGCTCAGCAAGATGCTGGCGACGTGTATGTTCGGCGCTGCCTGAATCGTAGGCTTCTACAGAGCGCATGAGCTCATCGAGATCGTTTTCCTGGCGTACAACCTTGCCAACATATTGGAGGTGTCGACGTCGGGCTTCGTTCTGGCGTATACGGCGGGATTCTTCGATCGCTGTACGCAAGGTGTCGCTCATCTTCAACGGCGCCAGCTGCTCCGGCTTCAGTTCCATGAGCCGCTTACCGAAATCCTGCAGAGCATGCATTTCCCGTTTGAGTTCACTTTTACTCTTGTACAGCTCATCGCCGTCATGTTCATTGCTGTCTGTAGTCATGCTGTCTACTCTGATTCCTTAGGCGTATAGCAGCGTTGCGAGGCCGAGGAAGGCCATAAACCCGACGACGTCGGTAACGGTGGTCAGGATGACGCCACCAGCAAGCGCTGGGTCAATATTACGTGATTTCAGGAACAGCGGCAGCATGGTGCCAACCAGCGCTGCTGCAATAAGGTTAATGATCAGCGCAGCGGCGATGACCAGGCCAATCATGGGGTCACCAAACCAGAGTGTTGCGGCGACCGAAACGACCACGGCCCAGAGCAGGCCATTAAGCGCGCCAACCCAAAATTCCCGGTGGAGCAGCCAGGCCACGTTCGCGCCACTGATCTGGCCGACAGCCATGCCTCGAATAACCAGCGTCAATGTCTGGCTGCCAGCGATGCCGCCCATGCTTGCCACAATCGGCATCAAGACGGCGAGGGCCACCACTTTTTCGATAGTGCCTTCAAACAGGCCGATGACCGACGAGGCAATAAAGGCGGTGATGAGATTGATGCCGAGCCAGACGGCGCGCCGCCGAGTGGTCTTTATCACTGGGGCAAAGGTATCTTCATCTTCGTCCAAACCGGCCATGCTCATCAGCGAGTGGTCGGCATCCTCGCGGATAACGTCGACCACGTCATCGATAGTGATCCGGCCGAGCAGCTTGCCGTTGTCGCCAACCACTGGCGCTGATATCAGGTCATACCGTTCGAACAGGGTTGCCACCTGAGTGTCGGCCATCAAAACCGGGATAGGTTCGATATCGGTGTCCATGACTTCGCGGACGGTGGCGCTCGGGCTGGAGACCAGCATTTTGGTTATCGGCAGCACGCCGACAAATTCATCACGTCGACTGACGACAATCAGGCTGTCGGTCATGGGCGGCAAGGATCGGTGTCTGCGAAGATAGCGCAGAACAACATCAATGCTGAGATCAGGGCGCACCGTGATGGTGTCCGTGTTCATCAGGCCGCCGGCCGTGTCCTCCGGGTAGGACAGTACTTCCTCTACCCGCTGCCGATCCTGGTCGTCCATTGTGTCGAGGACTTCCTGGATGACCGTATCCGGTAGCTGCTGAAGTAAGTCAGCGAGATCGTCTGATTCAAAATCTTCGATGATCGTGGCCAGTTCCTGAGCGTTCAACTTGCTCAGGAAGTAGCCTCGAATGTCATCGTTCAGGTACTGGAGAACTTCACCTTCAAGGCTTTTGTCTACCAGATTCCACAGCAGTGCCCTTTGGCGTGGAGGCGAAGATTCAAGCAGGTGGGCAATGTCACTCGGGCTCAGTCCACCATTGAGGATGCGCGCGACCTGCTGCAAGGCACCGCTATCCAGCGCTTCTCCGAGCGAACGGAGGCGCTGCCTGGCTTGGCTGTTTTCGAGTGCATCTGACATGAATCACCCATGATTACGGGCCGTAAGGCCGTGACGGCGGTTGGAGAATCGGGCGGAGCCGCTCCGGAAATTTATTTATTATAGCGGACTTACGTTGCAGACGTGAGAATTCAGTATAGGTGAAACCCGCCAGATTCCTTATTCAGGCCGTTTGGACTACTCGCCTTCCCCGAAATAGTCGTTTATCAGAGCTGTTAGAGCCTCAAGTGCCTGCTGCTCGTCAGGACCATCAATTATCAGCGTGATATCGGTGCCGCGGCTGGCGGCCAGCATCATCACCGACATAATACTTTTGCCGTCAACTTCACGGTCACCCTTGAGGATGTGTACTGAGCTTTCATAGGCGGAAGCGGTAGTGACCAGTTTTGCTGCGGCTCTGGCGTGAAGGCCCAGCTTGTTGATGATCGTGATGGTGGAGCGGATCATGCGGGGTCCTGGGGTGACGTTGCGTTCAGGTGAGGTAGTTCGGTATGGCGCACCTGAATGTTGGCGTAGTCTTCACGAAAATAGGCGCTCAGCTTTTCGCAGATATACACCGATCGGTGTTGGCCACCGGTGCAGCCGATAGAGATGGTCATGTAGCTGCGATTGCTGCTGCGAAATGCGGGTAGCCAGTTTTCAAGAAAGCGCGTCAGGTCGTCCAGCATCTTTATCGTGGCGGGTTGTGCCTCGAGAAAGGTCTGAACTTCGGCGTCGGCGCCGGTGAATTTCCGCAGGCTGGTGTCCCAGTAGGGGTTGGGTAGACAGCGAACATCGAACACATAATCTGAGTCTACCGGTACGCCGTGTTTGAAGCCGAAAGACTGGAACAGCAGGGCTAGATCCTGTTCACGCCGCCCGACAACGCGCTGTTTGATCATGTCTCTGAGCTCGTACATCGAGAGCTCGGTGGTATCAATGTGCAGGTCGGCGAGACGGGCCAATGGCTCCAGTAAACGCTTCTCATCGGCGATGGCTTCGCGCAGCGAGGTGCTGCCATCACTCAGCGGGTGCTTGCGTCGTGTCGCGTGAAAACGCTGCAGCAGCGATTGGTCCGTGGCGTCCAGGAAGACCAGCTCGACTTTCATGGCGGCCTTGTTCAGGCGTTCATGGATGGCTTCGAAATTGGCGATTTCTGCAGACAGGTTCCGGGCATCAATGCTGACGGCAATATTACGCACCTTTTTGAGTTCGGTGCCTTCTGCCTCTTCGGTCAAAGGAAAAAGGAGGCCAATAGGAAGGTTGTCGATACAGTAAAAGCCGAGATCCTCCAGCACATGAAGAGCGGTGCTTTTGCCGGAGCCGGAACGCCCGCTGACGATGATGAGTTTCATAGGGAGCCTTTATTGAGTCTGTGACCCTCAATCACTGAAGATTGGTCTCTGTTTTGGGCTGAAGGCGATGTCAGGCCGTTTGAGTCATCGCATCGAACAGCGCCGCTGATGTTTCGCAGCGCCGTAGCTTCTCGCAGAAGGAGCGGTCATTGAATTTTTCGGCAAGCTGGCTCAATAATTCCAGGTGTTCGCTGGTGGCTTCCTTGGGAACAATCAGTGCGAACAACAAGTCGACGGGCTGATTGTCGATGGCGTCAAAGGCAACACCTTCTTCAAGTGTTATCAATGCACCGATAACGCCCTGACAGCCTTCAAGCCGGCAATGAGGGATAGCAATGCCCTGGCCGATTCCGGTGCTTCCCAGTCGCTCGCGAGACACCAGGTTATTAAAAATCTGGGGTTCCTCGAGCTCGGGATGCTGGCGGGTGACCTGTTCCGCTATCAGCTCAAGAATTCGCTTCTTACTGGTTCCCGGCACACCACAAAGGGTGAGCTCGGGAGCCAGGATTGAGGTGATTGTCAGTGCTGTTTCCGTCATGGATGGAATGCTTTCCTGTTATAAAACGACTACCGGTGACCGGCGCCGTGCATTCGGGCGACAGTCTTTTCCTTGTGTTTCAGGAGCTGTCGATCAAGTTTGTCTACCAGCGAATCGATCGCTGCGTACATGTCTTCGTCTTCGGCTTTTGCGTGAATCTCGCCACCGACGACGTGAAGAGTGGCCTCTGCGGTCTGGCGAAGCTTCTCAACGGATAAAGTGACCTGGCAATTTGTGATGTCATCGCAATGACGTTCGAGTTTTTCGAACTTGCCATCGACATAATCTTTCAGAGCGGGTGAGAGTTCGACATGGTGACCTGAGATGTTGAGTTGCATAGGCTTCTCCTGTTGTCGAGAGTGCCAGAGCGGGTTGTCCGCCTGGCAAACGGTGCTCGTCGTGTGACGAACGCTTTGAATCCTTTGCTGCCCAGTCTCACCCGGGGCAGGCGTCAATTTCAGACCAGCCGCTTCCGCTCGTTGGACGGCGGTATATGCATCGCTTCCCGATACTTGGCGACTGTGCGGCGCGCGACCTGTATGCCTTGCTCGCCGAGCAATGTGGCAATTTTACTGTCGCTGAGCGGCTTTTTTGGTGTCTCTGCCGCTACCAGTTTCTTGATCATGGCACGGATTGCAGTAGACGAACACTCTCCACCTTCATTGGTACTGACATGGCTGGAGAAAAAGTACTTCAGCTCAAATATTCCCCGCGGAGTGTGCATGTATTTCTGTGTCGTTACACGGGATATTGTGGACTCATGCATGCCCACTGCCTGGGCAATATCCGACAGAATCAGAGGCTTCATGGCCTCCTCGCCGATATCCAGAAAGCCCTGCTGATGTTCAACAATGCGCGTTGCCACCTTCAATAGCGTCTCGTTGCGACTTTGAAGACTCTTTATGAACCACTTCGCCTCCTGCAATTGATCCCGCATATAGGTGTTGTCGGCGCTGGAATCTGCTCGCTTTATTAATGCAGCATAGCCCGCATTGACACGAATGCGTGGTGCAATTTCAGGATTCAGCTCAACTCGCCAGCGATCCTTGACCTTGGTGACCACGACATCCGGCACCACATAGTCAGGCTCTACGCTGTCCAATGCATCGCCCGGACGTGGTGTAAGGGTCTGGATCAGCGCCAGCACCGCTTTGAGCTGCTCCTCCGTCAACCGGCTCCTGCGCAGCAGTTGGGCATAATCCCGATTGCCGAGCAGGTTGATGTAGTGACTGATTACAAGGCGTGCCTGTGGAAGCCACGGGGTATCCGGAGGGAGTTGACCAAGCTGGATCAGCAGGCATTCCTGCAAATCGCGAGCAAACACGCCCGGGGGATCAAAGTGCTGGAGGCGGCGCAGCACAGCCTCGACCTCATCAAGCTCGAGTGGGTCTTCGTCAGCGTCGTCGGACAGGCCGGAGTGGATGTCATCCAGAGAGGTAGTCAGGTAGCCGCGGGAATCAACCGAATCCATCAGGGCATGGGCAATAGCCTGGTCCCGCTCGCTCATGGGGGTCAGATTCAATTGCCAGAGCAGGTGATCCTGCAGTGTCTCCGCAGGGGAGTTGCGGGATTCGAAATCGGAGTCGTCATCGTCATCGCCACGCGATGCGGGGGCCGGAGCAGACTGGTAAATATCGTCCCATGCCGTGTCGACGGGCAGATCTTCGGGGATATCAGCCTGTGTTTCCTTCAGCCAGTCCGGTTCGTCCGAGGGTGCTTCCCATTCAGGATCTTCCGGCATCGTGGGCTCAGGTTGATCGGGCGTGCTGTCATCGGCGCTGTGATCGGAGTCGGTGTTATTTTCACCGCGCTCGTCGTCCTGGTTGTGTTCAGGGGAGTTGTCATCGTCTTCCGAGGTTTCCAGCATAGGATTGGATTCCAGTGCTTGCTGGATTTCCTGCTGGAGATCTAACGTCGAAAGCTGCAGCAAGCGTATGGCTTGTTGCAGTTGCGGGGTCATCGTGAGTTGTTGACCGAGCTTCAGCTGAAGCGAAGCTTTCATTACCATCGATTTATTCCCGTCACCCTTGGCTACTTGGTGTGTTCGGGCCAGGTCGCACCCGACATCATGCGGGGCCAGGAAAAAAGTGTTGCAAAGTGGCGACTTGGCAGAACAAGCAAATTCTTTGCCGAAGTTTACTGCTATGGATATGCCAATGACAATGCCTGAGCTGAAACGGTTCCGCTTTTTCGAAAATTCAGGTTCCGCCTGACCGTCGCGTGCGACGTTTTGCATCCCCTGTTGAGTTTACCCGCCCTGCAGCATTATGCGACAGCCTGACATGCTATTCATCTGCTGTGAACCCTGTGGCTCAGAGCCTGAACTCATCGCCAAGGTAGACCTCTTTAACTTGCTGATTGGAGAGGATGTCGTCGGAATGGCCGGAGGCAATAATGTGCCCACCGCTCACGATGTAGGCATTCTCACAAATATCGAGCGTTTCCCGCACGTTATGATCGGTAATCAGTACACCGATGCCTTTGTCCCGTAAATGGCGAATGATTTGTTTGATGTCGCTGACGGAGATGGGGTCAACGCCGGCGAAAGGCTCGTCAAGCAGAATAAATGCAGGCTCCATGGCCAGTGCCCGGGCAATTTCGACTCGCCGTCGCTCACCGCCGGACAGGGCCATGCCGAGGCTGTCGCGAATATGGGTGATATGGAACTCTTCAAGCAGGGTTTCCAGTTGCGACTCCCGTTCAGCGCGGCTGAGTGCGCTGCGGGTTTCAAGAATCGCCATGATGTTGTCGTGCACGGTGAGCTTGCGAAAAACCGATGCTTCCTGGGGCAGGTATCCGATACCTGCGCGAGCGCGACCGTGCATCGGTAGCGGGGTGATATCCCTGTCGTCAATGTTGATGCGGCCTTTGTCTGCATTGACGAGGCCGACAATCATGTAAAAGCAGGTGGTCTTGCCCGCGCCATTAGGGCCCAGCAAACCGACGATTTCCCCGCTGCGAATTTCCAGTGACACATCTTTGACAACATTGACGTGTTTGTAGCTCTTGGCGAGATTGCTGGCGCGGAGAATAGCCATTAATTGCCGTCCCCCTTGCCATCTGATTTAACCTTGTTGGGCTGAATGACCATCTCGACCCGGCCATTGCTCTCGCCGTTTCGACTACCTTCGGCCGTGACGATGCGCTTCGCCGTATCGTAATCAATGCGTTCACCCTTGAATACGTTGCCGGCCTGGCGAATTACGGCTTTGTCTTCGAACAGAATACGGTTTTCGCCCGCCATGTAGGTAATCTTTTCCGCCTCGGCATCCGTTGCGGCCGTTTCTCCGGCTTTTGGCTGGGTGTAGTGAGCCGGCTTGCCAAAGGCCTCGATCTGGTCAAGCAGGCCGTCAGTTCGGATCAGAACGACCTTGTCTGCAGTCAATTCAGTGGCATCCTGACGGACGACGACATCGCCCGTATACACGGCGCGGCCCTGGCCGTCGTCCAGTCTTGCCTTGTCAGCGCTCACTTTGATCGGGCTGTCAGAGTTGAGGTCAAAGGCAAAGACCGGGGTGTTCGCTGCTGCGATGGTCAGTGCGGTGAGAGTGCAGGCTGCCAGGCGCTTAGCGCGGTGATGACGACTCATACTGTCCTTCCACTTGTGAATTGAGCTCTACGATCCGCTCATCAATCCATGCTTTCATGCCGGTCGCACGGGTGACGCCGCTAGGGTCAGTCATCACGACCGGTGCATCAGTGTGCACAATGCGTTGTTTGTTATCCAGTGTCAGGCTCTCGGTCTTAAGCTGGCTTTCAGTGCTGCCGCCGACGGTGCGGGTGATGACAACGTTTCCGGATAGATCGACTACATCCTCGTTGAGCTGATAATCGCCTTCGTCAGCGCGCAGTGTCCAGGGTTGGCCTGACTGGGTATCAATCATGCGGGCACGGGGCTCCTGCATGTGCGCCGTATTCTGCGCTTCAAACTGCTCAATGCGGGGGCTGGTGATTACTGCCGATGTATGGCCTGTCTGATCGAATGAGCGGTATTCGCCGTTGACGATAAAACTGTCGGGTTCTTTCGGCCCACGCAGATCGGACGTCGGGGCGATATTGCTGTGGTCACCGCTTTTCCATACCAGCGCGACCAGTGCCACGGCGACGATACCGATAGCCGTGTTCCGCAGTCGTACCCTGCTCAGGGGGCCGAAGATCATGGTCAGGCCTCAGGCTCATGATAGTGCAGGTGCATGTCGGCCAACTTGTTCTGAGCCTGCAGGATCAGGTCGCACAGTTCGCGGACGGCGCCTTCACCTCCGGCCAACTCGGTACAATAGTCGGCATGCTCGCGGACGTACCAGTGACCGTTAGGGACCGAAACGCCCAGACCTGCAATCTGGATAGCGCCGAGGTCAGGTAAATCGTCTCCCATGTAGGCCGCGGCTTCTGGCTGAAGGCCCAGTTCTGCGAGCAGTTCGATCAGAGCCTTGGCTTTATCCTCCCGTCCTTGCTGCAGCAGTGTGATTCCCAGATCCGCTGCCCGGCGAGCCGTGAGGGGGGAGTTGCGGCCGGTAATGATCGCCACGTCGATGCCCGCCTTTTTGAGCTGTTTGATCCCGTGCCCGTCCAGGCTGTGGAACGCTTTGAGCTCGTCGCCCTGAGCTGAGAAAAACAGCCGGCCATCGGTCATGACGCCATCGACATCGAGCGCGAGCAGACGGATTTGTGCCGCTTTTGAAATCAGGTCGTCAGGCAGTGGACGCTCCATTAACTGGATCCTTAATAGCTGAACTGTACCCGATGGCGGGATCGGGGTGTTTATGATCTTATCAGTATGTTGATCAGATGACGCCTGCACGGAGCAGGTCGTGCATGTTGATAGCGCCAACCAGTTCACCGGAGCGACTGATTACGGGCAGGGCGTTAATCTTCAGCTCCTCCATCAAATTCAGCGCTTCGGCCGCGAGCTGATCGTCATGGATCGTTTTGCCGTTTACCGTCATGACGTCATGGATGGCGGTATGGTGAATGTCCAGATTGCGATCAAGTGTCCGCCGCAAGTCGCCGTCGGTATATATGCCGACCAGCATGCCGCTGTCATCAACCACGGTGGTCATGCCGAGGCCTTTTTGCGATATTTCGAGCAAGGCGCGACCCAGTAGCGTATCGGGTTTGACTCGCGGAATGCGATCGCCCGTATGCATAATATCGGAAACGCGAAGCAGCAGGCGCCTGCCCAGGCTGCCGCCGGGATGGGAAAACGCAAAGTCTTCGGCGCTGAAGCCTCGTGCTTCCAGCAGAGATACGGCCAGTGCATCTCCCATGACCAGTGTAGCTGTCGTGCTGCTGGTGGGCGCGAGGCCGAGCGGGCAGGCTTCCTTGGGTACGCTCACGTCCAGGTTGGCGATCGCCTCCCGTGCCAGCACAGAATCGGGATCGCCCGTCATGCTGATCAGTGGCGCGCCCATGCGTTTGATGAGTGGCAGAATCGTCAGTACTTCCGCCGTTTTGCCGGAATTTGAAATTGCGATCACGACATCCTGGCTTGTGATCATGCCCAGATCCCCATGACTGGCTTCGCCGGGGTGGACAAAAAAAGAGGGCGTGCCGGTGCTGGCCAGGGTTGCGGCAATCTTGTTGCCAATATGGCCGGACTTTCCCATCCCGGTTACGACAACGCGTCCCTTGCATGCCATGATGACTTCGCACGCTTTGGTAAAGGTGTCATCAATCTGGTCAGAGAGTGCTTCGATCGCTTCTCGCTGAATGGCAATCGATTGCAGGGCAGAGTCGATAAAAGAGGTTGTCATAACAAAGGCAATCCTTATCGAGCGACGTTGTAGAGCACGACCGTGTAGGCAATATAGCAGGCCAACAGTATACCACCTTCAAACCGCGCCAGTTTGCCCTTTTTGCGCATGCCATAGGCGAACAGGGCAAGCAGGACGGTGAGCCCGGCCATGGTGCCGTAATCGCGGTAGAGCACGTCCAGATCAATGTGCAGCGGATTCAGCAGGGCTGGCATCGCAAGCACTGCAAGCAGATTGAAGAGGTTGGAGCCAATGATGTTGCCCAGTGCGACATCATGATGCCCCTTGAGAGCACTGGCGACAGACGCCGCCAGCTCTGGCAGGCTGGTGCCGATGGCGACAATGGTCAGGCCGATAATCAGCTCACTGACGCCCATCGTTAATGCCAGTTCGGTCGCACCCCAAACGAGTATGCGGGAGCTGACAATTAACGCGCCCAGGCCGATGCCAAACAGCAGGGAGGCCTTGCCGGCCGACATGGCAGGCACACCCTCCACCTCTTCAATGACTTCTTTCGCTTCACCCTCTTTGCCTTTTCGGCTCATGAGAAACAGGGCCGCAGCGAGCATGGCAAGGAAAAGGATGCCGTCAAGCGGCGTCAGGCTCTGGTCCAACAGTAAAATCAAAGCCAGTACCGTGACGGCGAGCAGAATCGGGAGCTCACGCGTCAGCACCGTCTTGTTCAGGGGTATTGGCGCAACCAGGGTTGTGATTCCCAATACCAGGCCGATATTGGCGATGTTCGATCCCAGCGCGTTGCCGACAGCCAGAGCGGGGGCGTCGGTCAACGCCGCTGTTGCGGAGACCAGCATCTCCGGGGCGGAAGTGCCGAATGCGACGATGGTCAGGCCGATCAACATGGGTGACATGCCGGAATTTCGCGCCAGAGCCACAGCGCCTTCAACAAAACGATCGGCACTCCAGACAAGCAGCAGCAGGCCGGCAATGATGGCGCCGATGTAAGGGAGTAGTGACATTGAGTGGTCCCGTAGTTTTGGCTGCGATCACCGACTTAGCAGTGTGCCCGTGTCGCTTCAGGAAAGGGCGGAATTGTGCGGCAGATCTCCGCGAGTCGCAACAGCGGCGCGTCTGGTTTTGGCCTTTGCAAATTTTGCTGTTGCCACAGTTGATTAGTCATACTGGTCGAAATGCTCAGGATTTTCGGTTTGAGCTTGTAGCCAAGTTGGCATAATGTACCGCACGTCTCTCTCGGGATGCGTGCCCGGGTGATAGCGTTGATGGGTTTGTATACGGGAAATATCGAGAATTTAACGGGTATTTCACGTTGTCCCGCATCAGCATCGCGTTAGGGAAGAATCTGGTAAACTGCCGCCGCATTTACGGGGTGCGCCTGCCCAACAGGATAGTCTTGGATGACAGCACAGTCTGCTTACATTGAAATCCGCGATCTCGTTTTCAGTCGAGGCAACCGTCGCATCTTTGACGGGCTCTCGCTGGATATCCCTCGAGGTAAGGTGACCGCCATCATGGGTCCGAGCGGCACCGGTAAAACAACCCTCCTCAAACTTATTGGCGGTCAGCTGAAGCCCGACAGCGGTTCTATTCTTGTTGATGGTCATCCGGTTCACAAGATCAGTCGTGCTGCGCTCTATACGCTGCGCAAGCGGATGGGCATGCTGTTTCAGAGTGGCGCCCTGTTTTCTGATCTGAGTGCGTTTGAAAACGTTGCCTTTCCGCTGCGCGTTCATACGGATTTACCGGAAGACATGATTCGCGATGTGGTGCTGATGAAGCTCGAAGCCGTCGGCCTGCGTGGCGCGCGTGATCTGATGCCGTCCGAGCTTTCCGGCGGTATGACGCGCCGGGTGGCGCTTGCCAGAAGTATTGTGCTGGATCCCGAGCTGATCATGTACGACGAGCCTTTTACCGGCCAGGATCCGATCGCTAAAGGCGTGCTGGTGGAAATGATTCGCCAGCTGAATGTAACCATGGGGCTCACGAGCGTGCTTGTTTCCCATGATGTGCCGGAGTCTTTGAGCATCTGTCATTACGCTTGCATCGTATCCAATGGCAAGGTGATCGGATCAGGGACGGCGGATGAGTTGCGTGACAATCCGTCCGAGCGGGTGCAGCAATTTTTGCAGGGTCTGCCTGACGGGCCGGTGCCATTCCATTACGCAGCAGCGGATATTGGCGATGACCTTAATGTCGCTGCTCGCAGTGGAGAGCGATCATGATTAACCGAATTGCATTGTTCGGCCGGGGCGCCCTCGACACACTGGCATCCCTTGGGCGTGCTACAGAGTTCCTGTTTCGCAGTCTGTTCGCGGTGCCTCAGATTGCGACGGGATTTCCGCTGCTGGTCAAGCAACTCTACGCCGTTGGCGTGCTGTCCTTGGCCATTATTGTGGTCTCAGGTCTGTTTATTGGCATGGTGCTGGGGCTGCAGGGGTTTAATATTCTTTCAGACTACGGCTCGGAGCAGGCGATTGGCCAGATGGTGGCGCTGACACTGGTGCGCGAACTGGGGCCAGTGGTGACTGCACTGCTGTTTGCGGGCCGGGCCGGTTCGGCTCTGACAGCTGAAATTGGCCTGATGAAAGCGACAGAGCAGCTCTCCAGCATGGAAATGATGGGCGTGGACCCATTGCGCCGGGTAATCGCTCCCCGTTTCTGGGCAGGTTTTATCAGTATGCCTCTGCTGGCGATGATCTTTTCGGTCGTCGGTATCTGGGGCGGTATGTTGGTTGGCGTTGACTGGCTGGGGGTCTTTGAAGGGTCTTACTGGGCTAACATGCAGTCGTCAGTGGATTTTGGTGAAGATGTCGTCAACGGCATCATCAAAAGCATTGTCTTCGGATTTGTATGTACCTGGATTGCTGTCTATCAGGGATATGACAGCGTACCTACTTCGGAAGGCATCAGTTCGGCGACAACCAAGACCGTCGTTTACTCGTCGCTGGCGGTGTTGGGCCTGGACTTTATTCTTACCGCAGTCATGTTCGGAGATATCTGATGCGTCAGAGAACAGTTGAAATTGTAGTCGGTGGTTTTGTGCTGGTTGGGTTGGGAGCCTTGCTGGTTCTGGCTTTGCAGGTCAGCGGGTTGTCACCAAAATCGGCAGAGTCCAGCTACCGGGTGTATGCCAACTTTAATGATATCGGAGGGTTGTCGGTTCGGGGACAGGTGTCTTTGGCGGGCGTGACAATCGGTCGCATAACGGATATCCAGCTCGATCCTGAAACCTATCAGGCGCGTGTGGAGATGGCGATCAATGAGTCGGTTGACATCATTCCGAGCGACAGTTCTGCGATTATCCGGACGGCAGGACTGCTGGGTGAGAAGTATATCGATGTATCGGTTGGCGCCGATGAAACGTACATGAAACAGGGCGATACTTTTTACGGAACTCAGTCTGCGCTCAATATAGAGCGGCTGATCAGTAATTTCGCGTCAGGCAAGTAGTCTTTGCTGGCGGCAAATGCATCGCCATGAAACGGCCGGAATGAATCGAAGGAGCAGGATATGAGAATGATCACACGGGTGTGGGCGATATTGCTGACGCTGGCGATGGGTGTCATGACGGCGTTGCCGGCTTCGGCCAGCGAAGAGCTGCGCCAGTATGTTGATGACAGCACCCAGAAGCTGGTGAATAAGCTCCACAAGGAGCGTTCTCTGTATAGCAAAGATCCGGAAGCTTTCTATCGGAGCATGGATGAGGCCCTGGGTGATTTTGTTGATTTCCGCCGAATAGCGGCCCGGGTTATGGGGCGTTACGCGCGTCAGGCCTCGAAAGAACAGCGGGACGAATTCGTTGAAACCTTTAAGCGCAGCCTCTTCGATAGTTACGCAAAAGCGTTGGTTGAGGCGGACAATTTCACGATTGACGTGAAATCGGCTGAAGTTAACCCCGGCAATGATCAGCGCGCCTCCGTGCAGCTTGAAGTCCGGACGGCATCCGGTAATCGTTATCCGGTGACTTACTCCATGTATGTCGCAGACAGTGGTGACTGGATGATGGAAAACGTGATTGTCGAGGGTGTCAATATTGGCCTGGCATTCCGCGACCGGTTTGCCCAGGAGATGGAAGAGAAGCGGAACAACGTCCAGGCCGTGATTGACGATTGGACCGAAGCGGTTAAAGAGTTGAAGCTTGATGAAGAGGTCGAGAAAAAGTGAGCGCATCGTCGCCGGAAAGAGGGCTTGCCTCGCTGGCCGCAGATGAGAGTGGTGTGCTTCGCTTCTCCGGCAAGGTTATCGGCCCGGAGGTGGTTCAGCTCCGGGCTGATGGCGAGAAGGCGCTGGCCCGGTGTCAGGAGCGCCGTTGCGAGATAGATCTTGCCGGAGTTGAAAATGCCAACAGTATGCTGTTGTCGCTTTTGCTTTGCTGGCAGCGGTTTGCTGCTGAGAAGGGAGTAGACTTACGCTTTTCCGGTGCGAATGAGCGCCTGGTGGCGCTTGCAACAATGAGCCGTGTGGCCGGGCATTTGCCGGGTCTGGCTTCGCTCTGACTCGAAGCCCTGGTGATGAATCAGGGCCCTTTCGTTATCTCTTGTTTAGCCTGCCTCTGGAATTAGATACAATTCCGCTTCTGAATCTATCTAGAGCCACGACTTCGGATGCGTATTGTCGAGTGGTGGCTCCCATCCATCACCAATTTAAGGTCATAACATGCAGGCTGATGAAGTAGCAGCATTGGTTCGCAAAGAACTGCCAGACTGTGAGATCCAGGTGCAAAATGATGGCAATCATTATCTGGTTGTTGCTGTTGGCGATCGATTTGAAGGTATGTCACCGGTCAAAAAGCAACAGCTGATCTACGGCGCTCTCAATGAACAGTTGGCAGAGGGCACGATTCACGCCCTGACAATCAAGGCGTTTACTCCGGCTCAGTGGGCAGCTCGCGAGGGTTGAGCTTAAGCTCGTTGCCAAGCTTCAGTGCCATGCATATCGTCAGGCCATCTGGCCTGAACACTCAATCAGTTGATGTCATTCATACAGGATCATAACAGTGGACAAACTACTCATCCGCGGACGTAAGCCTCTGGACGGTGAAATCCGGATTTCCGGTGCGAAGAACTCCGCATTGCCGATTCTGGCCGCGACCTTGCTCGCGGACGAGCCAGTGACCGTTGGCAACTTACCCCACCTGAATGATGTCACAACGATGATCGAGTTGTTGGGGCGCATGGGTGTTGAGTTGCTGATCGACGAGAAAATGAGCGTTGAAATTCACGCCAACACCATCAAGGAATTTCACGCGCCGTATGAGCTGGTTAAAACCATGCGCGCATCGATTCTGGTGCTCGGACCCATGCTGGCGCATTTCGGTGAGGCAGAAGTCTCGTTGCCCGGTGGTTGTGCCATCGGCAGCCGTCCGGTCAATTTGCATATCCACGGCCTGGAACAGATGGGCGCGGAGATCAAGGTTGAGAATGGCTATATCAAGGCCCGTACGAATGGTCGCTTGAAAGGTGCCCATATTTTCCTTGATATGGTGACCGTCACCGGCACCGAAAACCTGATGATGGCTGCGGCCCTGGCTGACGGCAAAACCATCCTTGAGAATGCCGCGCGCGAGCCGGAGGTTGTTGATCTGGCCGAATGTCTGATCGCGATGGGTGCAGATATCAAAGGGCAGGGCACGGCCACGATTGAAATCAATGGCGTTGAGCGTTTGCACGGCTGCACCTATAACGTACTGCCTGACCGGGTCGAGACGGGTACCTATCTTGTGGCAGCTGCGGCCACCGGTGGTCGGGTCAAGCTCAAAGACACCCGCGAAGACTTGCTTGAATCCGTGTTAATCAAGCTGCACGAGGCAGGGGCTCACATTTCGACCGGCAAAGACTGGATCGAGTTGGACATGAAAGGCAATCGTCCGCGTGCTGTGAGCGTCAAGACAGCGCCTTATCCGGCGTTCCCGACCGATATGCAGGCCCAGTTTGCCGCTATGAATGCGGTTGCAGAAGGCACTGGTATGATTACCGAGACGGTGTTTGAAAACCGGTTCATGCATATTCAGGAGCTGATCCGGATGGGCGCTGACATCACCGTTGAAGGCAATACCGTTATTATCAAGGGTGTTGACCATCTGACAGGCGCGCCGGTTATGGCAACGGACCTGCGCGCCTCAGCGAGCCTGGTCATTGCGGGGCTTGTGGCCGATGGCGATACAATTGTTGACCGCATTTACCATATTGACCGCGGTTATGAGTGCATCGAAGAGAAACTTCAGCTTCTGGGTGGAACGATTCGACGGCTGCCCGCCTGATATTCTGATTTGGAAGAATTATGACTGACAGTATTACCATTGCGCTTTCCAAGGGCCGCATCCTGAAAGAAACGCTGCCGCTGCTGTCTGAGGCAGGCATTGAGCCTGTTGATGATATCGAGAAGTCCAGAAAGCTGGTCTTTCCAACAACCGATCCGAGCGTCCGGTTGCTGATTATCCGCGCTACTGATGTGCCGACCTATGTTCAGTATGGTGGCGCAGACCTGGGCGTAACCGGCAAGGACGTTTTGATGGAGCACGGCGGTGCTGGCCTGTACGAGCCTCTGGATCTGAATATCGCACGCTGCCGTTTGATGACCGCCGGGCCGGTTGGGAAAGTATCACCTGCCGGGCGACTGCGGGTTGCGACCAAGTTCGTCAATCTGGCGCGTCAGTACTATGCATCGCAGGGTAGACAGGCAGATATCATCAAGCTGTACGGTGCGATGGAACTGGCACCTATCCTGAATCTGGCCGACGAGATTGTGGATATTGTTGATACCGGTAATACCCTGAAAGCAAACGGGCTTGAGCCTCGCGAGCACATCGCTCATATCAGTACCCGCCTGGTGGCAAACCGTGCCTCCATGAAAATGAAGCACCAAAAGCTCCATCCTATCATTGAGCAGCTGGGCGAGGCGGTTAACCGCCGTCGCGCTGATTGAACACGGGCGGTGCCACAAGCGCCGCCTTGCATCGCTTTTGTTTGTATCCCGAGAGGATCTGTTATGACTGACGTTACCCTTACGCGGCTTTCGGCCGGACAGGCTGATTTTGATACTGCGCTATCCAGGCTGCTGGCCTGGGAAGACAGTGTGGATCATCAGGTTAATGCGTCAGTTCGACATATTCTTGAAGAGGTCAAAACCCGGGGCGATGAAGCGCTGCTGGAGTTCACGGCCAAGTTTGATCAGTTGCAGGTGGATTCCGTAGCCGAGCTGGAAATACCCCGCAGCAGGCTCGAGCAGGCTTTGGATATCATTCCGCAGGATCAGCGAGCGGCGCTTGAATCCGCAGCCCGTCGGGTGCGCGAATACCATGAGCACCAGAATGCGCCGTCCTGGCAGTATCAGGATGAAGACGGCACGGTGCTCGGTCAAAAAGTAACACCCCTTGATCGCGCGGGTTTGTACGTTCCTGGCGGTAAGGCCGCCTATCCGTCGTCGGTGCTGATGAATGCGATTCCAGCCAAGGTGGCGGGTGTTGCCGAAGTGATCATGGTTGTACCGACTCCCGGCGGTGTGGTGAATGATCTGGTGTTGGCGGCGGCCTGTATCGCAAACGTTGACCGGGTGTTTACTGTCGGGGGTGCCCAGGCTGTGGCCGCGTTGGCGTATGGTACCCAGACGGTGCCGCGGGTAGATAAAATTGTCGGTCCCGGCAATATCTTTGTTGCTACGGCAAAGCGAGAGGTGTTCGGCACTGTGGGTATCGATATGATCGCCGGCCCGTCCGAAATTCTGGTGATCTGCGACGGTGAAACTGATCCCGACTGGATTGCAATGGATCTGTTCTCTCAGGCCGAGCACGACGAACAGGCCCAGTCCATTCTGATCAGCCCGGACAGCGCGTTTCTCGACAAGGTGGAAGAAAGCATTCGTCGGTTGCTGCCGACCATGGAGCGGGCTGCAATCATCGCCACTTCGATTTCGGATCGAGCGGCGCTGATTCATGTTAAAGACCTCGCCCAAGCGGCAGAGGTGAGCAACAGGATCGCGCCTGAGCACCTCGAATTGTCGGTTGCAGATCCTGAAGCGCTGCTGCCTTCAATTCGTCACGCCGGGGCAATCTTTATGGGACGCTATACTGCAGAAGCTTTGGGTGACTACTGCGCCGGTCCCAATCACGTGCTTCCCACCTCTGGCACAGCCCGATTCTCGTCGCCGCTGGGGGTGTATGATTTCCAGAAACGCTCTTCCATCATCGGATTTTCGGCTCAGGGCGCCGACCGGATGGGGCGGGTGGCGTCAGTGCTTGCGCGTGGCGAGGGGTTAACCGCCCATGCGCGTTCCGCTGAATACCGTATCAACGATGACAAGCGCTGAGGTGATCTGATGAGTCGTTACTGGAGCCCTATTGTCAGAGAGCTGGTGCCATACGTACCCGGCGAACAGCCGAAGATAAAGGATCTGATCAAGCTCAATACCAACGAGCATCCGCTCGGACCGTCGCCAAAGGTGATTGGTGCGATTAAAGCGGAGCTGAATGATTCATTGCGTCTGTATCCTGATCCGAACAGCGATGCTCTCAAGAGCGTCATTGCTGACTACCACAAAGTGACGCCGTCTCAGGTGTTCGTGGGCAATGGCTCAGACGAAGTGCTGGCCCATATCTTCTTTGGTTTGTTCCAACACGGACAACCCTTGCTGTATCCCGATGTGACTTACAGTTTTTATCCTGTGTACTGCGGGCTCTACCAGATTGAAGGTCAAGCGGTGCCGCTGGATGATGATTTTGTGTTGAGGGTTGAGGATTATCGTCAACCCAATGGCGGCGTGATATTCCCCAATCCCAACGCGCCCACCGGGCGCCTGTTGCCGCTGTCTGATATTGAAACACTGCTGCAGCACAACACAGATTCGGTGGTTGTGGTGGATGAAGCCTACATTGATTTTGGTGGCGAGACGGCTATCAAGCTTATCGATCGCTATCCCAATTTGCTGGTGACGCAGACGCTATCCAAGTCGCGCTCTTTGGCTGGTCTGCGAGTCGGGTTTGCAGTCGGTCATGCGGATCTGATTGATGCGCTTGAGCGCGTGAAGAACAGCTTTAATTCCTACCCTGTTGATCGTCTGGCGCTGGCGGGCGCAGTGGCGGCCTTTGAGGACGAGGCCTGGTTCAAGTCTGCTTGCGACTATGTTATCGCTGAGCGAGAGCGTGTGGCCACAGGGTTGGAGTCGCTGGGGTTTGACGTCATACCCTCGGCCGCCAATTTCGTGTTGGCGCGTCATCCTGATCACAAGGGTGCCGATCTGGCCGCCGCTCTGCGTCAGCGCAGCATCATTGTGCGCCACTTCCAGAAGCCGCGAATTGGTGATTTTCTGCGTATTACGATTGGTTCTGAAGCGCAAAATGCCGCCTTGCTGGATGCGCTTCCCGACATTGTCTGAAGGCCAGCATTGATTGATCACCTGAATGCGCATGCCTTTAATCCGACCACGTTAAGGAGACATAAAGATGACCACAACTGCTCATCGGAATGACATCGTATCGCTGGTTGAGTCGTGGCTGGAACCTGAACGCTTTCAGGACTACTGCCCGAATGGCTTGCAGGTTGAAGGCAAAGAGCAGGTGCGCCGGATTATTACCGGCGTCACAGCCTCCCAGGCATTGATCGATGCCGCCATTGCCGAACAGGCGGACATGATTCTGGTGCATCACGGCTACTTCTGGAAAGGTGAAGACCAGCGAATTCAGGGCATGAAGAAGCGCCGGCTACAGGCTCTTCTTGGTCACGATATCAGCCTTTTGGCCTACCACCTGCCTTTGGATGCGCACCCGGAGCTCGGTAACAATCGTCAGCTTGCGGATGTGTTGGGTATCACGAATCCGGCTGCCGTCAGCTCAGACCGCGGCTTGCTCTGGCTTGGTGATCTGCCTTCGCCGATGTCGCCAGATGCCTTCTCTGAACATCTTTCCCATCGGCTTGAGCGTCAATCGCTGCGGGTTGGAAAGGGTAAGTCGGAGATTCGTCGTGTGGCCTGGTGTACCGGTGCCGCGCAAGGCTTTTTGGGCGATGCTATCGCGTCCGGTGCTGATGCGTTCATAAGCGGGGAAATATCGGAACCCACGTTTCATACAGCGCAAGAGTGCGGTGTGCATTACTACGCGGCCGGTCACCACGCGACCGAGCGTTATGGCGTACAGGCACTAGGGCAGAAAATTGCAGATGTGACCGGCATTGAGCACCGGTTTATCGATATTGATAACCCCGTTTAACCGGCTGGTTTAAACGGGGTCAACGCCAGTCGCTATTCAGTTCTTTTCTTTTTCTGCCTGACGCTCCTTGAGACCGAAGTCCTCGGCGAGCGTACCTTTTTCTTTCGGGTCGCTGCGCGGTGCGTAGTCCCGTGGAGGCTCAAACCCGTCATCATTCTTGTGCCCGGCCAGGCGCGCCGTGTCGTTCTGTTTTTCGAGTTCGTCGAGCCAGTCTTCGTCGTGACACAAACGGTTGGCGCCACGGGCCATGTGTTGATTGATGTCGCGATAGACATCATTCAACCGGCGCATCATGTGCGCAGACTCCATAAAGTGTTCGTTGACTTGTGCCTGGTAGCGGGTGTATTCGCTGCGTAGCTCGTCAATCTGCTGCTCCAGTCGGCGCTGGCGCAGACTGGTGCTTTGCCCTGAGCGCCCTACGAGCAAGCCAATGACGAGCCCGACAATAAGGGTCGCTGAAGCAATCAGGATTAATGTCGTCATACGTTCCATGGCCCTGAGTTCAAATTTGTATAGTGTTCAAGTATACCGTTTGCCCGGGACATCGCACATGCCCCATTCCCCCTCCAATCGTCGAATAGACCCTTGGTGCTGGGTGGCGTCGGTAACCGGTATAAATGTCGCAATGGAGAAAAAAATCAAAATCGGCGATAATACGCCGCCATATTTACCGATCTCATCCATTGAGCGAGACAAGAGCGCGCAGCATGACCCCATGGGAACGCTATCAGCAAGACCTCCAGAAAGAAGGCTTTGAGAAAGACGCCGCACAGGCCGATGCAGTCAAACGCCTGCAGGCACTTTACGACAAACTTGTCCTTTCTGAAAGCCAGCGCAAAAAGACCAAGTCTCGCCTCGTGCGCAAACTGCGTGGGGGCAAGGTTGAACCTGTCACAGGCCTCTATTTTTGGGGTGGTGTGGGGCGTGGTAAAACCTACCTGATGGACACCTTTTTCGAGTCGTTGCCGTTTGAGCGCAAGATGCGCGTACATTTCCATCGCTTTATGCAACGGGTTCACAACGAGCTGAAATCGCTTAAAGGCACCAAGAATCCTCTGGAAACCGTAGGCAAGCGATTTGCGGATGAGGCCGCCGTTATTTGTTTTGACGAATTTTTTGTGTCGGATATTGGCGATGCCATGATTTTGGCCACCTTACTTGATACGTTGTTCGAGCAGGGCGTTTCGCTCGTCTGCACCTCGAATATTGAGCCCGACGGGTTGTACAAGAATGGTTTGCAGCGTGCGCGGTTTTTGCCGGCAATTGATTTGGTCAAAAAGTATACCGACGTCGTCAATGTCGATGGGGGTGTTGATTACCGGTTGCGCACCTTGGAGCAAGCTGAACTTTTTCATTCGCCGCTGGATGCTGCCGCTAAAGAGAGCCTGGAGCGAAGCTTCAAAGGGCTTGCACTGGACGGCTGCTCACATTCGTTGAATCTCGATGTGAATGGCCGTGCCATCAAGGCGCTGGCTCACGCGGACGATGTGGCCTGGTTTGAATTTTCGGCGCTGTGTGATGGGCCACGTAGTCAGAACGATTACATTGAGTTGGCCCGGGAGTTTCATGCCATTCTGATCAGCAATGTTCCGGTACTGGGCAATGAGAAAGATGATCAGGCCCGTCGTTTTATCAACATGATTGATGAGTTTTACGACCGTAACGTCAAAGTCATTATATCGGCGGAAGCCCCTATTCATGAGTTGTACGCCGGGGGGCGTCTGGGCTTTGAGTTTGAGAGGACAGAATCCCGATTGCTTGAAATGCAATCCAGGGAGTATTTGGAAGCACCGCACCGGGCGTGAGGATGCGATTGGTGCAATAACACGAAGCAGGTCCATCTGCGAAAACGGCGAAGAATCGTACGCGCAGGTCCGGGACATCTAAATCAGACGAAGAGAGCATGCAGATGAGTCAGGAAAATGTCGTTATTGTAAGCGGTGTGCGTACGCCAATGGGTGGTTTTCAGGGCAGTCTGAGCACTGTCAGTGCGATCGAATTGGGTGCAGTCAGTATCGCCGAAGCTGTGCGGCGGGCTTCGCTTCAGCCGGAAGATGTTCAGGAAGTGATTTTTGGTAACGTGCTCCCGGCAGGGCTCAAGCAGGGGCCAGCTCGTCAGGCCATGCGTCAGGCCGGACTACCTGACAGTACCGGCGCCACAACCATCAACAAGCTGTGCGGTTCCGGGATGAAGGCGACCATGCTGGCACACGATCTGATCAAGGCCGGCACTAACAACATTATGGTTGCCGGCGGTATGGAAAGTATGTCAAACGCGCCGTATATCCTGCAGAACGTGCGGCAGGGCTATCGCATGGGGCCGGGCGCTGCGCCGCAGGACCACATGTTCCTCGATGGTCTGGAAGATGCAGAAACCGGCCGCCTGATGGGGTCCTTTGCCCAGGATGTTGCTGACCAGAAAGGGTATACCCGCGAAGAGATGGATGACTACGCCATATCGTCCCTCAAACGTGCGCAGCAAGCGATCAAGGATGGCGTGTTAAAAGAGGAAATTATTTCCGTTACCGTTAAGACCCGGAAGGGTGAAACGGTTGTTGAGGATGATGAGCAGCCACTGAACGCCAATCTGGAAAAGATTCCGACGCTGCGTCCGGCCTTCAAGAAAGACGGCACTGTGACGGCGGCAAACGCATCCTCTATTTCCGATGGCGCGTCTGCGCTTGTCCTGATGACGGAGTCCGAAGCAGCAAGACGTGGGCTGACGCCAATGGCACGGATTGTGGCGCATTCTACCCACTCTCAGCATCCTTCGGAGTTTACCTGCGCGCCAGTGGGTGCGATCAAAACCTTGTTCGAGAAGACAGGGTGGGCCAAAGATGACGTGGACCTGTTTGAAATCAACGAAGCATTTGCGATGGTCGCGATGATGCCTATTCGTGAACTGGAACTGGACCCTGCCAAGGTCAACATTTATGGCGGGGCCTGTGCCCAGGGGCATCCTGTGGGATCGACCGGCTCCCGGCTGATTGTGACATTGATGCATGCGCTCAAGCGCCAGGGTAAAAAACGTGGCGTTGCGGCCCTGTGTATTGGTGGCGGCGAAGCAACCGCTATGGCGATTGAAGTGATCTGATAGTGCTGTTTGCGCGCCTTTTGCGTTTGCTCTAAAGGGCGCGCGTGCAATCCTCGCGGCGGTACATTCAAGGTACCGCCCGTTTAGTGGCCAGACTGCCAATAGGGCTGATCTGAGGTTAGTTAAATATTCCGATTTGATTTTTGCTACCTGGTTCCGCTTAATCCTTTGCCGGCCAACTGGTTGCCCTTCAAATTAGCGACTATAGTGATTTTGAAATCGGGATCCCCTGTTTATAAGGGTTTCAAGTCGACAATGCCTGTTTTCGAAGCCTCCTGGCGGGGGTTGTCAGTAAAATCATACTTTTGACTGATCAAAGCGTCCCGCCGCCTTAGCTATAGTGCCACCATCACGAGCACTGTGCGTGGAGTCTCCGACATCGTGAAGACCAATAAATAGAGCAGCGACTCAGAACAACAATGGAGTAGCCTTCCAATGACAAGAAAAACACATCAGCGGCAGCAATGGGCAAAGTTGCCTCTGGCTGCAGCCATAACTGCGACCCTGTCTACCCCGGTCGCCGCTTTCCAGTTTTATTTGGGCGACGTTGAAGCTTCCCTCGATACCACTTTGACTGTTGGTGCCGGTTGGCGTGTCGAGGAACAGGACAAGCGTCTGATTGCACAGGGTAACCTGGGGCCGTCATATGCGCCGGGTGGAGCGAACGCCAATATCGGTTCGTCCAGTAACAACTTTGACGACGGCAACCTGAACTTCGACAAGGGTGATACCTACAGCCAGATTGCCAAAGGTACCACCGAGCTCTATCTCAACTACTACACCGACAGTGACGTACTGACGCGTGTGGGTGGTTTTGTTCGTGGCCGTTACTACTACGACTTCAAACTTAAAGATGGCGACATGGCAGTTGATCCGGTCGGGCAGCAGCGTCAGCTGAACGAAGCCGCGGATGACAATGCGTCTGGTGCCGAGTTCCTCGACGCCTATATCTTTACCGACTGGTACGTAGGCGACATGCCATTGAGCGTTCGCTACGGTAAGCAGGTCGTCAGCTGGGGCGAAAGTACCTTCATCCAGGGCGGTATCAACACAATTAACCCGGTTGACGTTAACGCAATCCGGGCGCCAGGTGCTGAACTGAAGGATGCGCTGCTTCCAGTTGAGATGCTTTACACCTCACTTGGTCTCACCGAAAACATCACCCTGGAAGCATTCCTGCAAACATCATGGGAAAAGGTTCGCCCGGATGATTGCGGCACGTTCTTCTCGACCAACGATTTTGCGGCAGATGGCTGTGGCCCGGTGTTACTGGCCGGTCAGCTCCCTGATTCACAGGCGTATGCACAGGGCTTTATCTCCAACCGTGAAGGTGATCGCGAGCCGGATGATACGGACCAGTTCGGTGCAGCAATGCGCTGGTATGTGCCGGAGCTGAATGATTCTGAATTGGGCTTCTACTACATCCGTTACCACAGCCGTTTGCCTTACATTAGCGGTAAGGTGAATGATCCCGCGAATGGTCAGCAGTTCCCGACTTACTACGTTGAGTATCCTGAAGCGATTAACCTCTACGGTATCAGTATCAATACCACGATTCCGGGTGGCTGGTCGCTGGGTGCGGAATATAGCTTCCGCGACAACATGCCGCTGCAGTGGAGCGCGTTTGAGCTGATTTACGGTGGTCTGCAGCTGACTAACCCTGAAACCGGCGAGCCTGCGAGTTTGCTCGAGCAGCAGCGTCTGGAGGAATCCGGTGGTGCTGATCCGTCTGGCAAGGATAACGACGGCTACGACCGCTTCAAGGTATCCCAGGCACAGATGACTCTGATCAAGTTCTTCGATCAAGTGATGGGTGCAAGCCGTCTGACATTTGTCGGTGAAGTGGGCGGTACCTATGTTCACGGTCTGCCTGATTACGACGAAGCGCGTTACGGTCGCTCCGGCACTTTCGGTATTGGCGAGTTGCCTGGTGGCGCTTGTGATGGCAGTGGCTCTACCGGCACAGCGCTCAACATCAACACCAAATACTGTAATAACGATGGCTTTACTACATCCTTCTCCTGGGGTTACCGCGCCCGGTTTGTATGGGATTACCCGAACGTATTTGCAGGCATCAACCTGAGCCCGCAGCTCGCGTTGTCGCACGATGTTCAGGGTTACGCGCCATCGCCTGGCGGTAACTTTAGCGAAGGCCAGAAGGCTGTGGGTCTGTCGGTTACCGGTGTCTACCAGAATCGTTACAGTGCAAATATTGGATATACGAACTATTTCGGCGGCAAACCGTATAACGAGTTAACCGATCGCGATAACGTCAGTGCCAGTGTGTCAATGTCCTTCTGATCGGCCTGAATTCGTATAACGAGGTAATTTAAATGAAATTAAACAAGACGTTATTTATCAGCGGTATTCTCGCGGCGACACTTGCAAGTGGCAGCGCCTATGCCGCTGTGTCCCAGCAGGAAGCTGATAAGCTGGGAAATTCCCTGACACCGATTGGTGCCGAGAAAGCGGGAAATGGCGATACCATTCCGGCTTGGGATGGCGGGATGACATCCAGCCCTTCCGGGTACAAGAATGATGGTATCTACATCAACCCATTCCCTGATGACAAAGAGCTTTTCCGTATCGATCAGAGCAATGTTGATCAATACGCTGACAAGCTGTCGCCGGGCCAGGTGAAGATGATCAAGAAGTACGATGATTACTTCATTCCCGTCTACAAGACACGTCGAACAGCTGCCTATCCGCAGTCGGTTTATGATCTTGCGAAGGAAAACTCGACCAAGACAAACCTGATTCCGAGCGGCAACGGCATGGAAAATTATGCTGATGGCATTCCGTTCCCGGTTCCGCAAAACGGTCTGGAAGTTATCTGGAACCATATCACCCGCTATCGTGGTGGTTCGGTAACCCGAAACGTGGGCCAGGTAACGCCAACGGCTGATGGTAACTACAGCGTCGTGCGTTTCCAGGATGAGCTGACCTGGCGTGTGGCACTGGCTGACTACAACCCAGATGAAGACCAGAACGTACTGTTCTACTTCAAGCAGGCTATCACCGGTCCAGCGCGTCTGGCGGGTAACGTCCTGCTGGTTCACGAGACCATCAACCAGGTCAAGGAGCCACGTCGTGCGTGGGTCTATAACGCGGGCCAGCGTCGTGTTCGCCGGGCACCTCAGGTTGCTTATGACGGACCAGGTACTGCGGCTGACGGTTTGCGGACCTCAGACAACTTCGACATGTACAACGGCTCGCCTGACCGTTACGACTGGGAGCTGGTGGGCAAGAAGGAGATGTATATCCCATACAACTCCTACGAGCTGGTTGACCGTAACCTGAAATATGACCAGATCGTGAAGGCCGGTCACATCAATCAGGAGCTGACCCGTTATGAGCTGCATCGTGTATGGCACGTACGCGCAACGCTTAAGAGTGGAGAGCGTCATATCTATGCCACGCGTGACTTCTATGTCGATGAGGACACATGGCAGGCGTCTGTGATCGATCATTACGATGGTCGTGGTGAGCTCTGGCGAGTGGCTGAAGCCCATGCGATGCAGTTCTATGATCACAACATTCCATGGTATGCAATCGAAGTGCTGTACGACACGTTGTCCGGACGCTACATCGCGCTGGGTCTGACCAACGAAGAAGAGAACCCGTACCAGTTCGGTGTTGAGCGGAACTCTCGCGAGTACACACCTGCGGCACTGCGCCGTGCAGGTACGCGGTAAATAGCAGTCTGCTTTTACTGCTGTGCATCAAGGCCCTCGCTTAACCGCGAGGGCTTTTTTTGTGTTTTGAAAAAGATACTTACGATGTTTCACATTGTTTAACGAAGCCCCTGAGCTATCCTCTTTGCGCCGAGCGCTTGCTTTGTATTAACCTAGTGCGACTAAAGTAGAGTCGGGTTGCCACGAAGGTATCGCAGAATACTGAATGCCAACATATAACCGACCATAAAAATAATAAGGATAACGAATGTTACGACATCACTTTTGTGTGATTGGCCTGAATCGCACGATTTCAATTGGGGCATGTCTTGAAAAGTATCCACGACGTACGCGCGGCCAACGACGATTTTTCGGGGCTGGCACGGGGTGCGCAGTCCGGTGATTTAATATGGGATATTCTTGCGAGTCGAATCCGTTTCCCGGCAATACTGCGCAATAGACTCGAGCGCCATCAACTAACCCACCACATTAAACAAGGTATACAGTCCGGCCAGGTTCTGCTGCTGGAGGCACCTTGTGGCTTTGGCAAAACCCAGGCCGTTCTTGCCGCAATCGATACTGAAGCAACATCTGACGTCGCTTGGCTGACGCTTGAGCCGAGGGATGATGATCCCATGCGCCTGCTCAGCCTGCTGGCCATTTCCTTGCGTCAGGATAGTTCTTTTGGTCGCCAATCCGTTGGGAGCGGAGGGTACTCTGACCTCGTTTCGCTGATTCTTCAGGGATACCAGCGGGATCGCGCCGCTCAGCGTGATGGCTTGCCAGCCAGTCTCGTGCTTGATGACGTGCATCTGTTGGGGCATCCGATTACTCGGGCACTGGTCGAGCAGTTGATCGCCGAGTTGCCGTCAACTCTCGCACTTGTGCTGATTTCAAATGAGCAGGTTTCATTTGCTACCCACACACTCTCACTTGATGGCCGCCTGAAAAGACTGGGGGTTGATGAACTGGCGTTGAGTGTAAGTGAGACCGATGCTTTATTTGAGAATGAGAAAAATCAGGGGCTGATGACCTCCACAGCGCTTGAGCACATCTGCCATTTAACCGAAGGTTGGCTGACGCCGCTCCAGCTCTACAGGCTGGAATTGAGCAACGTTACGCAGATGGCGCACTCCATTTCCGATAGCCCGAGCGTTCGCCGCTTTTTTAATGACGCGCTGTTGAGCCCTTCGGAAAAGAGAGATCACACCGCGCTCTATCACATGGCCGAACCCGATCTCATCAGCGACGCCTTGTACCATGCGATGACCGATGACGTCTCGACGACGCATTCGCCATCGGCATTTTCAGCTAGTGGATTGCCGCTTTGGCCGGTCACGGGTAAGGGCCACTGGTATAAATTTAATCCTTTGTTTCGCGACTGGCTTCTGACCAAAGGTGTTGCAGGGCGAAGCCAGCGGGCGCTGAGGGCCAGCGAGTGGTTCGAGTCCCAAGGGGATCGCTCGGAAGCATTAACCTATGCACTTCGGGCCCAGAATGCAGAGCGCGCACTTGAAATCGCCGCATCAGGATCTGAAGCATTGCTGGCGGGCCAGGACACCGGCGCGTTACTGAGTTGGCGCCGGCAACTACCCCTTAATTTACTTGAACGCAGTCCACGCCTTCGTCTGGTGTACGGTTGGGTTCATGCTATTGGCGGTCAGTTTTCCCAGGCGGAAAAGCTGTTGGAAGGCATACCGGAGCACGATGCCGATGCGCTCGCAGGGCGTCTGGCCACGCTTCGGGCCTTCATTCTTCGCGGAAAGGGGGATGTTGCGAATTCGATAAGCTGGGCTGATCGTGCGTTGGCGGATGACACCATTTCTGACCATACGCGGTTGATGTCATTAATGGTGCGCTCAAGCGCCTTGACCGCAACATTGCAGTTTGGTGAAGCGCGCACGGCCAATCGTATCGCCACACGGTTGGCGAGGGAGTCCGGCGATGCAGGTTGCGAGATGCTGGCTGTGTATGATCATGCCAGGATCGAGTTGGGCAAGGGCTATCTCAAGCGAGCCGAGACCCTGTTGAGGCATGGCCTGGAAGTGGCGGTGAACGCACCGTATCAGCCGCCCAGGGTGGGCGAGAGTCGTCTGCAGCTTTGTCTGGCGCTGGTGCTCTGGCATCAAGGGCGCAGGGACGAGGCGGAATCCTGGTTGAAGCGATCTGCCCGGCAGGCCGAACAGTGTCGTGATTTGGGCTTGCTGCTGAATATGGGGTTGCGTGCCATGCTGGCGAAATCCCGCGGTGAGCTGGAGCAGGCCTTCAGCTGGATTGGTCAGGCGGAACGTACAATGCAACTGTGGCAGGTTGATGAGCCCGCTTATCGTCCTGCGCTGGAAGCGCTGAAAGTATCCTGTTGGTTGCACAGTGACCAGAAGGAGCACGTTGATGTTGCGTTGCGAAACTTGAAGCGTAACAACAGGGATGAGTGGGTGCCGGAATTGTTTCCCATGTTGCCGGGGCTTTTGGATGCGATGGAGATTCGGCTGTGTATTGCCCGCAAAGAGCTGGCTGAGGCTCAGACAAAGCTAACGGCATTTCGTAATGGTGACGCGATTGATGGTGTTGAAGGCGGGTCTGCGCCATTGGGGCATGTGATTTACGCGGGCATTCTCCAGGCACTGATTTACGACCGGTCCGGCAAACCTGACAAAGCGCTGGTCACCTTGCGTATTGCCATGCAGGAAGCGGCGCGTGAGCATTACCTGAGCCCGTTTATCGAGTTGGGGCGTGAGTTGCGCACGTTGTTGCCAAAGGTTCTGGCAAGCGGCACAGAATCCGGGTTCTATGATGCGCTACGCACTCTGTTTAGTGTTGAGGAGACACCAGAGCATGGCCATTCAGCCGAGCTGGCTGAACCCATCAGTGATCGGGAACGCGGCGTGCTTGAGTTGATCGCCACAGGGTTGTCGAACCAGGATATTGCGGACCGGCTCCACATATCGCTGCATACGGTCAAAACCCACGCCCGTCGGATCAATGCGAAGTTGAATGTACGCTCACGTACTCAGGCTATCGTAAGGGCTCGAGAGCTGGGCGTCCTCTAGCCGTTCTCTAACGAAAGTGTGCGGCTAATCCGGGGCCCCAAGTGCCCCGGTTGTCAACAACAAGCCAGCTACGTGCAAAGGGTCAGGCGTCAGGCATGTTCTCTGACTGCATGATTTGCATAATACGCTGGTCCTTTTGGGACCAGATATCACTGATCCACTGCTGAAATTCCTCTCTTATGTTCACGTCATTCTGGTAATCCATTCCTAAAAACCTGGGGGGGATATCGATCGTGCGGATATGAATCACGATGCGATGGATGCGCCCACACAGATAATCCCAGAAACTGTGCTTTTTTTTCGGATAGACAATGGTGACGTCCAGCAGTTGATGCAGGATGTCACCCATTGCGCTCAATACAAATGCCGTTCCACCGGCCCTTGGCTTGAGCAGGTGTCGATAAGGTGAGTTCTGCTGTTTGTGTTTGGCAGGTGTGAACCGGGTGCCTTCCATAAAGTTGAATACGGTAACCGGAGTGTGCTCAAACTTCTCGCAGGCCCGACGCGTGGTTTCGAGGTCTTTGCCTTTTAGTGCAGGGTTCTTTGCAACTTGCTCACGGGTAAAGCGGCGCATGAACGGAAAATCGAGAGCCCACCAGGCAACACCTAACAAAGGCACCCAGATCAACTGTTGCTTGAGGAAGAACTTCATCAGTGGAATACGGCTGTTCAGAGCGTGCTGTATGGCCGGAATATCTGCCCAGGACTGATGGTTGCAGGTCACAAGATACCAGTTGGAGCGGGATAGTGATTCGTGACCCTCAATCTGCCATTCAATATGGTGGAGCGTGTCGGCGAGAAGATTGTTGAAGCCAAGCCAGATATAGGCGATCCAGTTCACAATGACAGTGCAGTATTTTCGGATAACCGTCACCGGCACAAGTAATTTGATAAAGGCAAAGAGCAACAGGATTGGTAGCAGTGTCAGTGTGACGAGAATTATCAGTGTCACCGCGAGACAACCTTTGAGCGTCGCGGGAAGGGACTTAAGCATCTGTCGGATATCTCCGGCTAGGCAGTGTTATCGGAAGTCGAGGCGCTATCTTGTTTGCCAAAAATGGTGTCGGCGCGATGGCGGGCGCGATGCCGTATATCCGGCGTGACATGAGCGCCAAGTATTGCGAGAGAGGCGATCATCACTGACACGTCATCGGTGTAACCCAGTACAGGCGTGAGGTCGGGGACCGCATCTATCAGGCTGATAAAATAGCCAAGGCTGCCGGATATCACCGCCTTGCACCAGGTAGGAGTGCCTGGCTCGCGTAGCGTGTAGAACAGCGTCAGACCGAGTTCCGCCGGGCGCCGCCCAAGCTGCTTGGTGCGATGGGCCAGTTTGCCCCAGAAACCGGTTTCCGAATAATGTGATGCCCAAGGCACCAACTGGTCAGGTTCGGGTGTTTTCACAATTAACCTTCGTTTTTGGCGATACCGCCTGGCGTCAGAGTGCTTTCGTCACCGGTGGCCAGTTGCAACAAGCCGGTAACGGACGCATCCCGGCCCACCAGTTTCTGGTATTGCTTGTCATAATAACCGAGGTTGTTGTGATGGATCATCTGCTGGATTTCCCTGACATAGTCAGATCCTCGCTCGGAATAACCAATCAACCCCTGCGCCAGTACATCTCCGCTGGGGAACTTGTCCTTGCTTCGCGCCTGTTCGCGTGTATTACGCAATGCGCGGTAGCTCGGATGACGATTGATATTGGTAATATAGGCGCGGATAGATTCATAGGGTGAGTCGAAGCTCGCCACTTCGTGACTGGCCCCTTCAATCCGATGAAGCGGCACCAGCCCACAACCTTCCGAGAAGCACCATTGACCGAACAGGTTATTGCCTTTGCGGGCAAAGCGCGAGGTACCCCAGGCCGATTCATTAGCAGCCTGGGCCATAATCAGAGAGGGTGAAATGACATCCATTCGGCGATCAAGCATTTCAAACATCTCGGCTGATCCCGGCGCACTGTCGATACGAAGTCGTTTTGCCTGACGCTGAAGCCAGGCTTTATCCTCGGTCGAGAGTTCGTCCTTTCGCTCCAGCGCTTCCAACATATCCCGTTGCATCAAGACACGGGTGTTGGCCAGAGCGATTCTCGGGTAAAGAAACGAGAAAAATGCGGCCTTTTTTTCAGCTGTATTGGCGGTGTTTGTAAAGTCTGGCAATTCTGCACGCGCCCAGTTCGGTAGCGGCGGGAGAGCATCCAGTACAACATCTTCCTGATCCATGGGGATGTCTGGAAACGGCTCGTGAATCGTTCCCCAGATAAAGGCTATTGCGAACGAAGCCACCATGGCTGTCAGTTTAGTGCCTGCCGTCATCCCGCTCTCCCGTTACTGTCAGTATGACGCTAATTGTAACAGGTACTGGTTAAAAAGCCGGTTAGCGCTTGTAACCGCAGCAGTGCCAGTTGAATCGCTCCTGAAAACCTTGGACTGCGCATTATGGCGCTTCAAGCACGCCAATCAGCAGTCCGAGATACTCGTCACCGGAGGGGAGCCTTTCCCTGATTTGCAACATCAGGAGCGATCCGTCTTCGGAGACAAATCCCTGGAGATAGGGCGAGGCGCCTCCGGTTTTGGTCATTACAAGTTGAGGCGTCGCCCCACTGGTAAAGGTGAATGTCAGGTCTGCGTCTGTCGTCGTGGTCAGGGCATGGGGGCGCTCGAGCATCTGAGTGCTGACGGTCTGGGTCACCTCAAAACCGGCCAGCGAGACTGTGGCGTCACCTGCGGTGCCGATTGAGAGTTGCCCACCGTCGATGTGTTGGAGGATCTGCTTGTCATCATTAAGCCCAACGATTGTTCCCTGCAGGCGATAGTTTCTGTCCGCCTCCGGTGGCTGGTTGCCGGCTTTGAGTGCTATCAATACCCCGTCTCCGTTAACCGGATTATCGAGGTTGAAGGCAAGAAGGCTACCATCGGGCTGACTTGCGCCAACTTGACCGATAGCGGATGAATCAAGTGACAGGCGGCCGGTATTTTTGTCGCCATCTGATAGCTGTGATGTCTGGTTGCTGACGTTTGCCGGCCCGTCTCGGTTTGGTGATGCGGACGTGACCGTGCCATTGGCGCTGCGGTTGATTTCCTCGGCACTGGCGGTTTGCGTAAAGCTGCCACCGGAGCCGGACCAGGTTCCGAGCATGGATTCTGTTCTGAACGGTGTGACCGGGTCACCAAGTTGGGTCGAGAAACTGATCACGTTGTAATTTGAACTCAGAGTGCTGATCTGGAAATCGTCACTTTTGGTGAACGATAAATCGAAAATGGAAACGAAATATTCCTCAAGTTGATCACCGCGCTGGTAGCCACCATTGTCCGCTTTCAGTTCAAGTGATCTGCCCGCCGAAAAGTAACCCGAGACCAAAGCTTGCGGATCGTCTTTTCCTCCGACAACCAAAGCGTCGAGTCGGTAGGGGTTGCGCGTCCAGCCAATAATTTTGGCGCTGTTTTTGTTAGTGATGGTCTGAAGTACGGACAGCCCCGCAAGCAGCTGTGTATCATTTTTGATGCTACCGGGCACTGCGGTAGTCGCGTGGCTGTTGATATCCCAGTTGTCTGGACCGAGGTAGACTGAATTTGCCGCCGAAAATTGTGTCAGGGTCGCACGCTGGTAGGGGATATCGCTGGCCAGGAAGGTGGCGGTTATGCCGAAAGCGCCAAGGGATGACATCGATAGACCGGGATAGACATACCCTACGCCGTTGACTTCAACCCGTTCTTCGGCGCTTCGGCGAATGCCCCAGCGCCCGGGGCCGGAGGTTCCCGTGCCGGTTATGCCGAGCTCCAAGCCATGAAAGACGGTGTTCATGTTAACGGAATCGCCTGAAATTGTGCTCGTATCGGCGGGTGTAATCAGGATAATTTTAGCCATCTCGCTCACATAACGGGCGAAATCGGCTCGCTGGCCGAGTAGGGCAACTGCGCTGTTGAAACCGGTATTGTCGGGGATGTCGATTTCAAAATCCTGGACCTGATCAGCCAGCGTTGACCAGATATATTTATTGATGCAGAGGTTCGTTGAGTCTGTGCTGTTGACACACGCCATCGCTTGTTCAAATTGCAGCTCGGTGTAGCCGCCAAGCCCCTCGATCACCAGGTACTCGGAAAACGGATTGACCTTGATGTCACGATCATTGTCGGTAGCAAAGGCACGAATGGTTTGCCCCTGGTAGCTGACCTCAATCAGCACATCGGGTCCCAGTGGCTGGCCATTGGGAAAGCCGATGATGTTGAATCCGTCATCATCTGTGCGCGTCGTGACGTCTACGGAGGATAGCGCTCTCAGATTCTGATCTGTTTTGTAAACGCGCACACTGTCAGGCTGAACCAGGTGCAGGTTTCGCCGTGAGAGCGGTCCTTCTGGCGCCATATGCTCCGGCACTTCAACGGTGATCCTGACTTCATTTCTGGCGAGGCCGTTGGCGTTGCTGGTGTCGCCGGTGCTTGTCTCAGAGAAGTCGCTGCCCGGATTCTTGGCTCCGGGAAAGCTGTTCTCGCGACTGCCGGCCTCTTTGACGGCATCATCGCCGGCACTGCTGCAGGCGGTAAGAACGATGGCGATAGTAATCACTGAAAAAGAACGTGCAAGCGCTGAAATCACAGCCGGAAGACCTTTTTATGGGTTTTCGAAAAGTCTAGCAGTGGCGGGGGAGCAGGACAGTGAGGCGGGGCACAGAATTGCCATCGGTAAAGGCGCCGATGGCAAAGTGAGTGCAGCAAAACGTCGGTGTTCGCGAGGTTTTGCTGCACTCTCTAAGGGGCGATTAATCGCTTAGAAGTACAGTTTGATACCGGCCATGACGCCTTCATCGAGGTTGATGTCGCCGTGCGGATCCAGATCTGTGTTCAGGTAACGGTAGCCACCGAAAACCTCAGCATTGCGGATTACGCGGTAGCTGACCCGGGCTTCGAGGCTGGTCATGTCTTCGGAGTCGCCGAAAGACAGGATGTTGGGGGCGTAGTGCAGCGCGCCGTTAACCGACAGGCCAGGCACGTTGGGGATGTTAACGGTAGCGAACCCGCCGATACCCACGGCACCGCCATCCAGGTCGTCATCGTCCCAGCCCAGCGCTTTGACACCGATGCCAGCGGTTGTAGGCAAGTTACCCAGTGCAGTTCGGCCCTGAGCATGCAAGTCCAGATTTACGATATGCCGGCTACCTTCGTGGTAGGTATAGCCAGCGCCCGCCTGCATGTCGGCGTTAATCGGCAGGAAGTTGACCTGGCCTTTGGCCGAGTCATTGGTGAGGCTGAGGTCAAAGTCAGCGGCCATAACTGGTGTTACTGCCAGTGAAAGCGCCAGTACTGAAAGGCGGCTGTAATTCATGGGTTTACCTCTTGTGATACGTTTTTAGTACATTCTTGGCGAGTCAGCGGATCATGGTATCTGCCGTTGACAGGCTGCTCAATAAGGGTTTGGTTACAGTTAGGAAAGCTCGGCTATTGCGTTGGCGAGCGAGCATAGGGTCGCCATGGTGCAAACAAGCCATGCTGTGCACTTGCCGTTCTCAGGCCAGGCTTATTAGTTAGTGGGTAAAGTCGTCTGGTTGATCATCGCCTGATCGCAGGTCTTCCGGGTCGGCGGGCTCCGCTGGTATTCGAAAATCTTCGTTGGCCCAGGCACCAAGGTCGATCAGCTTGCATCGCTCACAGCAGAAAGGCCGGTGGGGATTGCTGGTATCCCATTCAACTTCTTTTTTGCAGGTAGGGCAGGTGGCTAACATGACGTTCTGTTCTGGCTCCGGTTCCGATATTGAGCCCTAATGTTAACAGCTCAGACGTCAATTGCACTCTGGCAGAACTGATCAAGGATTGCTCGCAGCATCTCCATATTGACAGGTTTCGCCACAAAAGCATCCATGCCGGCATGCCGGCATTTTTCTTCGTCCTGTTCCATAGCGCTTGCGGTTAGCGCAACCACGGGTACATGGCTGAGTTCGCGCTCGTTTTCCAACTTGCGTAAACGTCGGGTGGCTTCGAAACCATCCACCTTGGGCATCACGCAATCCATAAAGATCATGTCAAAACGATGCCATTGCAGCAGGCCAAGTGCGGCTTCTCCGTCGTTGGCGGTGGTGACGTCACAACCCAGCTTTTCGAGCAGGCGCCGGGTCAGCGTGCGGTTGACTGGATTATCCTCTACCAGCAGCACCTTCATGCGTTGTGCGGGTTGAGGCCGCCGTGAGCGTTGCTCGGGGCCAGGCTGGAGCGAAAATCGGGTGAGGAATGACCGTTCGCCGTTGCGTTGATCAACAAACAACTGATGGAGAATAGGGCTGAGACAGGATTCGCGCAGTGATTTACTGAGAAACCCGTCGGCGCCCGCTTGCCGGAAGTGCTCGGCGTCGCCCCGTTGCGGGTTGGATGAAAGCACGAGTATGCGGGTAGCTTTCCATTGGGGGTTCTCGCGAATCTGCTGGCACAGCAGATCGCTGTCCATGTCCGGCACAAAACCATCAAGCAGGACGGCGTCGAACGGGGAGTCATTTTCACTGCTCTGGCGCAACGCGACGATGGCTTCGGCGGCAGACTTCACTGCATCGATATCAACCTCGAACCGTGACAGCATTTCCAGCGTGATTTTGCGTGACAGGGCATAAGAATCAACGACCAGCACGCGCTTGCCCCGAATCATCCGGGTATCCTGGCGCACACGGGTGGTGCCTGCCGGGGCAACGGCGAGATCAAGCTCAATCCAGAACGTTGATCCTTCCCCGGGCCGGCTTTCGACATCGAGTTTTCCGCCCATCAGGTTTATGAGCTGTCGGCAGATCGTCAGGCCAAGGCCTGCGCCAGGAAGTTGCCTGCGAACACGCTGGCCCAGCTGCACATACGGCTCATAAACAAGGGGTAGGTCGTCGCTGGGTATACCGATACCGGTATCTTCTACGGCGACGCGCACCTGGATTGCATCGCCCTCTCGGCCAAGCACTTCAAGGCTGATCAGTACGTGTCCTGAATCCGTAAACTTGATCGCGTTGGATGTCAGGTTAAGCAGAATCTGGCGCAAGCGTATCGGGTCTCCCCGAAGGTTTTCCGGGAGGTTTTCATCAATCCTGAGCTCGAACGCCAGCCCTTTTTCTCTAGCTCGGGCGCCCAGCATGACCACCAGATCGTTGAGCGTATCCCTGAGATCGAATGGAATGTTTTCGAGCACCATCTTGCCGGCTTCCATGCTCGATATATCAAGCAAGTCGTTGATGATTGCAGACAGGTTTTCGGCTGACGTTTGCAGAGTCTGAACGTAGTCCTGTTGCTCCTGATCCAGCGTTGTATCCTCCAGCAGGCTGGCGTAACCCAGTACTGACTGCAGGGGGGTGCGTAATTCGTGACTGACGTTCGCCAGAAACAGGTTTTTGGCATGGTTGGCCCGCACCGCCTCGTCCCGCTCACCCTGTGAACGAATGCTGGATTGGCGCAGGGTTTGTGCCTCTTCGAGCATCTGCATTCGCATGATGTTCAGGGCCTGCTCCACTTCGCTTAATTCGTCAGCTCTTGCAGGTGGTTTGCGGCGAAGTTTCAAGGGCGCGATCAGAGCATCAAAGTTGAGTCGTTTGATGTAAGCGGCGATAGCTTCGAGGTGGCGCGTCAATGTCTGCCGCACGATCAGCAGGAGACCCAGCGTGCCGAACATCACAATGATGCTCTGAAACAGCAGCAGAATCAGGCCTCTGGCGATGACATCCTGATGCATCCGGTTCAGGGAAGACGAAATGGTCAGGGTGCCAAGCGGCGTGTTGGGGGCACGCTGTGAGGTCTTGAGTGCGATATCGTAACGCTGTGTGATGTCATCGCCTTCAACGGGGCGCCCTGCGGTGTAGCGCTCCCCGGTTTCGGTGATCACTTCAGCGAACTGGATTGAAGGGAATGCGAGTAAACCATCCAGACTGGTCTTGATGGCCCGGTTGTCCAGCATCCAAAGGTCATTGCCAAGGATCGGGCTGAGCATTTCCGCCGCCCTGTTCTGTAGCTCGGACACCTCGGTTTTGCGTCGCTCAAACTCACCCGTCATCTGCGCCGCACTGGCGATAAGCGAAAGCACGAAGCTGAACAGGAGAACATAACCCAGCAGTCGCGCTGCCAGCGGGCGCACGCCAAATTGACTGAGAAATGATTTTAATGCCACGTGACCGCTTCCCTGTGATGGATACTATTATTGCGACGCAATCAAAATCAGCATGTGAACCCGCTTTATTAGCGTGACGGGTTTCCCTATTGATACTACTTAGTCTAACAAAGTTACAGTCAGAACGGTGACGGCAATATCGTCAAATCGGAACCGAACATTGTAGCCGTATAGATGGGCTCCGTAGATCCGCTGTTCATCGCGCCCCCTGCGAAATGAAGGGCGGGGGTCGTATGACACCACGTCTTCAATCAGCGATCTGAAATCCGGACATTGCTTTTCATCGATTGCCCTCAGTTCGGCTTCCGCCGTTTCCGCGAATTCAACGGGTAGACGCGTGGTCGGTGGTTCGGCGGCCCAGGCCAGATGAGCATCGGGCAGGGCGTCGGCGAAAGGCAGGTAAGGTTTGATATCGAGGATCGGCGTTCCCTCAATGAGATCGTGTTCCCGGATACGTAATATTAACTGACCCTTTTCCCGCCGTAGCCCTTCGTTGCGGACAACGGATAGTCCAAGGCTGTTGGGGCGGAATGGAGAGCGACTGGCAAACACGCCAACCTTCTTGTTGCCACCCAGTCGAGGTGGCCTGATGGTTGGTCGCCACTCGGCTCTAACCGCTGCATGAAACTGGAACGTGAGCCATATATGGCTGCAGTCTTCCAGTCCACGAAACGCATCCTCTCGGTCAAAGGGCGGCTGAATCACCAGATCTGCCCAGGCGTGTCGGGTCAAACCCGGTTGGCGAGGAACACCAAACTTGTCTTTGAAGCAGGATCGTGTGACTGCGATAGGGGTCAGCGTCAGCGCGGCTGACGCAGGCATGGATGGGTGCCTGCTCACTTGATATCACCTGAGAAGAACATTTCAATCCGAAGGGTCAGAGATGTAATGCTGTCGAAGCTCTCTTCCCGAGTGAAGTTGATGGCGGGTATTGCCTCTGCGTATAACCAGGTGCTGAACAGGCGATAGCGATAAGTCAGATCGCCAAAGTACTCGGTCGTGCGCCACCCGGGTTGGCTTTCTCCGAGAATGCCAACCCGTGGGTTCAGCTCGGCTCGGTTATTGAGCCGCTGATACAAACTGAAAATCTGTGAAAATTCAAACTGCCTGTCGCTGTGTATCCAGCGTAGTTCGGATGAGCTGATGAAGTCCCATGGCCCGATACCGCGACTGAATCCGAGATAGGTGCTTTCGCCCCAGCCGTCCTGATGGAAATAGTAGATCCGTTGATCGACGCCGAGCTGCCAGTTTGCATCAAGATCAAATGTTGCGGTGGAGCGTAAGCGCCAGAATGCATCGGGTGGGAAGTGCAGCCGGGCACCCACATCGTTGCTGATATTGAGTGTGTCTGTGATGTCTGTCAGGTAGCGAAGAGCACCTGTAGCCTCATTGTCAGATCGCTCACTGTCGACAAGTTGCCGGTCGCGATCCCGTTCGCCCAGCGATGTGGTTTCTTCGCTGTCGCTTTCTACGACGAGCCTGAGCTTTTCCTTTGCTGTCGGTAGATCCAGTCTGAATCGGGCTTCTGGCTCGATTTGAGCCAAATCTCCGGTTTCAGAGGTAGTGGCTATCCCGAGCCGAAGGTAGCTTTCGTTAAGGGGGAGGGCGCGGGTGTCGCCCGACAGCGTCCTGTCCGCCCATGCGCCGACTGATTGCACTTGTACTGAGCGCATTTCCCGTTGCGCGATGATCCACTCTGAAAAGTTTAGCCACCAGGAGCTTTGATCAGTGTATGTGGTTTCATCAGGCTCGAACGTGTAGAAGTTGTCGGGCAGAGATTCAACTTTCAGCGGCGCTGTCAGGGGCTCTTCTTCGTCAGGTGTTAAGGCTGATACCGGCGCAGTAAAGCCTGCTGCGCATAGTAGGCAGATCCAGTCGAGACGTTTTGGATGGAAATGGTTCCGAAATACGTGCCATCGCATCACGTCAGGTTTTCGCTCGGGAGTTCAGGCGGTAATGCAGGTCGTCAACCGCATCGATTGCCAATGAAGCTGGCTGCGCATTATCAATAATGAAGTCCGCTCTTTTTAGTCGTTCTTCCCGCGAGATCTGGGCGTTGATAATGCGTTCTACCTGGGCGCGATCATTCTTATCCCGTTGCATTGTTCGTGCAATCTGAACCTCGACCGGGACGTCTATCACGATAACGCTTTCCACTATGTTGTGCTGATCCGTCTCCAGAAGCAGAGGCGAAACCAGCAGCACGTATTGGTGTTGGTATTCGGCGGGGGGCGAGCGGTCGGGGGTTATCCAGAGCTGGCGTAGCAATTCGTCACGGATGATCGGATGCAGCAGCTTCTCCAACCAGTCTCGTTCTTCTGGCGTTTCAAACACGATCTGGCGCAACGCTGCGCGATTTAACGCACCGTCAGGAAGTAGAATAGCATCCCCAAAATGCGCTGCAATGGCGGCGAGTGCCGGCCTGCCAGGTTCCACAACCTCACGAGCGACATCATCGGCATCCACAGCATGAACCCCAAGCTGCTTGAAGCGTGCGGCGATCGTGGATTTGCCGCTGCCAATACCACCGGTTAAGCCGACAACTTTCATAAATCTGCGAAGCCTTTAAAATTCGGTGAAACCTTCAAAATAATGCGATCAGGGGTGGGTCAGGCACCAAGATAGGTGAACCAGATCTGCTGTATCTCCGGCCCAAACCAAAGGGCAATTGCGCCGGCGATGGCAAGGTAGGGGCCAAAGGGAATCGGCACTTCACGACCGTGGCCCTTGAACAGTATCAGGCTGATGCCAATGACCGCACCGACCAGCGACGAGAGCAATATGATCGCGGGCAGCAGTTGCCAGCCAAGCCAGGCACCAAGCGCACCCAACAGCTTGAAATCACCATGCCCCATACCTTCCTTACCAGTAATCAGCTTGAACAGCCAGTAAACGGACCACAAGGACAGATAGCCGGCTATTGCGCCCCAAAAGGCGCTCTCAAAGTCGGTGAATATGCCAAAGTAGTTCAGTATTAGCCCGAGCCAGAGTAACGGCAACGTGATGCTGTCTGGCAACAGCTGAGTGTCGAAATCGATGACCGTCAGGGCGATCAGCGACCAAAGCAGTAACAGGGCCCAAAAGCTGTTCAGATCAGCGCCAAGCACGCATACAGTGAACATCGACAGCACAGCTGTCACCGCCTCGATAATCGGATAGCGGATAGATATAGGGGCCTTGCAGGACGCGCATTTGCCTCGCAGCAGCAGGTAGCTGATAACCGGAATATTTTCCCACGGCTTGATTTCGTGGCCACAGCCAGGGCAGGAGGAATTCGGTGACGACAGCGTTATTTTCTTTGGTGCTGAGCGCTGCGATTCCGGCAACTCCAAAAATTCTTCGCACTGGCAGCGCCAGTCCTGTTGCATCATTTTCGGCAAGCGCAGAATGACGACGTTCAGGAAGCTGCCGACGCACAGAGAAAAGATGGCCAGGAGGGGGTAGAGCAGCCAGGGGAGGTTCAGGAAAGCAGAAAGTTCAGCCATGGAATCTCAGAGTGTTTGCGAGTTTGGTGGGGCTGGGCTTACGTGCTTGCAAGAATTGCACACACGCAAGCCCAAATACTTGATTGACGAAAACTAGCCGCCTACAACCTGACCCATCTGGAAAATAGGCAGGTACATCGCGATGATAAGACCACCTACGAGTACGCCAAGCACTGACATGATCATTGGTTCCATCAATGCAGTCAGATTGTCCACCATGTCATCTACGACGCCTTCGTAATGGTCAGCAACTTTAGACAGCATTTCATCCAGGTTACCGGACTCTTCACCGATAGCTGTCAGTTGTACAGCCATTACCGGGAAAACATCGGTCTGGCGCATTGCGGCTTGTAATTGAGTGCCGCTGGAAACTTCGTTTTTAACTTGGTTGACGGCATCCCGGTAAACCGCATTACCTGTAGCACCGGCAACAGAATCAAGAGCGTCGACAAGAGGAACACCTGCGGCAAAGGTAGTGGAGAGCACCCGTCCGAATTTGGCTACCGCTGATTTGTCGATAATTTCACCCATTACCGGAATTTTTAGAATGATTTTATCAACCATGTCTGAAAACTTTTGTGAGCGTCTCACGGACTCTTTAAACAGGAAGACAACGCTAACAATGCCTAAGAGCACGATAAACCAGTAGGATTGCATCCATTCAGATAAATGCACGACCATCTGAGTGAAGACGGGAAGGTCAGCACCAAAGCCTTGGAAAAGGCTCTCAAATTGTGGAACGACTTTGACCAAAAGAATGGCTGTCACGATTAATGCGACAACCACAACTGCGATAGGATAGGTCATAGCCTTTTTGACTTTCTTCTTAAGGCCTTCGGTTTTTTCGAGATATGCTGCGACGCGATCCAGCATTTGCTCAAGGGCACCCGCGCGCTCACCGGAATCAACCAGGTTGCAGTAGAGGTCGTCGAAGTGTTTAGGGTGCTTGCGCAGTGCTCCGGCGAAACTAGTGCCTGCCGCGACGTCATTGCGAATAGCGATGACTAGCTCTTGCAGTCCTTTGTGATCCAAACCGTCCGCGACGATGTCGAAACTCTGAACCAGCGGCACGCCCGCTTTCATCATCGTTGCCAATTGACGCGTCAACATAGCGATATCAAAAGGCGAGACCTTTTTACTGCCCCCAAACAATGGTTTTGGTTTCTTCTTGACCTTGCCCGGCATGATCCCTTGCTTGCGGAGCTGGGCTTTTACAATAGCCAAGTTGGTGCCCGACACCTCTCCCTTGGTTTTGTTGCCTTTTCGGTCTTTACCTTCCCAGATAAAGGTAGATAATTTTTGCGCTTTCTCTGCCATGTTTAATCCTTCGTGACGCGATTCGCTTCTTCCAGACTGGTAACGCCCTGGATGACCTTTTCGAGGGCTGATTGTCTCAAGCTAGCGAAACCTTCCGCCTGTGCCTGCTTTGCGATCTTGATCGAACTGGCTTCTTCCATAATCATGTTTGCCAGTGTCTCGGTGATCTTCACAACCTCATAAATACCCACGCGGCCTTTATAGCCTCCAGTGCATTTATCACAGCCTTTGGGGCGGTACAAAGTAAAGCCTGTTTCAATTTGTTGCTCTGTGAAGCCTTCGGCCAAAAGAACGTCTTTTGGAATGTCCGCCGTTTCCTTACAGCTACAAAGCCGTCGACCCAGCCGCTGAGCAATAATCAGCGTTACAGACGTTGCGATGTTGAACGCGGGTACACCCATGTTCATCATTCGGGTCAGGGTTTCTGCCGCACTGTTGGTGTGAAGAGTCGAGAGGACAAGGTGACCGGTTTGCGCCGCTTTAATTGCAATGTTGGCTGTCTCCAGATCCCGAATCTCGCCCACCATGATGATGTCGGGATCCTGACGAAGGAATGCTCTCAACGCTTCGGCAAAGCCGAGGCCTACTTTGGTGTTTACGTTTACCTGATTGACGCCCTCGAGGTTGATTTCCGCAGGATCTTCCGCCGTTGAGATGTTGCGCTCTTCGGTGTTCAGGATGTTCAAGCCGGTATAGAGCGATACGGTTTTACCGGAACCGGTAGGGCCGGTAACCAGTATCATTCCCTGAGGTTGCGCCAGCGCATCCATGTATAGTTGCTTTTGGTCATCCTCGTAGCCAAGAACGTCGATGCCCAGTTTTGCCTGGCTGGGATCGAGGATTCGTAAAACGATCTTTTCGCCCCACAGCGTGGGGAGGGTGTTGACCCGGAAATCAATCGCCTTGGTTTTGGATAGCTTCATCTTGATCCGGCCATCCTGGGGGACGCGGCGCTCTGAAATGTCCAGTTGAGCCATGATCTTGACGCGGGCAGAAATTTTGGGCGCCAGCTTTATAGAGGGCTTCGACATTTCTTTCAGGATGCCATCCGTCCGGTAACGCACTCGATATGCTTTTTCGTAGGGTTCAAAGTGAATATCTGAAGCGCCGCCACGAATAGCATCCAGCAGAATCTTATTGACATATTTTACGATGGGCGCGTCATCAACTTCGGCTGCCACTGTTGCGCCGTCGTCTTTGTCTTCTTCGCCACCATCAATATCGATATCTTCAAGATCACTATCGTCAAGGTCGCCCATTGACGACTCGCTGGATGCAAGAAAACGCTCGATTGCTTCCCTGAGTTTTGCATCGTCGACGAGCACGGCATCTGTGCTGAGGCCTGTATTGAACTTTATCTCGTCAAGGGCCTGGATGTTGGTTGGGTCTGATACCGCGATGAAAAGTCGTTTGCCTCGCTTGAATAGTGGCAAAGCGTTGTGTTTGCGGATCAGTTTTTCGTCGACAATTTTCTCAGGAAGCATGTCTGGCGAAAAGGACGACATATCCAAAACAGAAACACCGAACTCCATTGCCGCAGAAAAAGCGAGGCCCCGACTGTCGGCCAGGTTGTTCTGCACCAGATAGGTTATTAGCGGAATTTTGTTGTTAGACGCCTGAATAAATGCATCACGTGCAACAGATTCTTCAATGAGGCCGTCTTCAACAAAGCGACGAGCAAGGCCGGTAAGCGTAACGTTCTGATTGTTTGGGGGCATAAAGGGCGTACTTTCTATAAGTTGCTGGAAAGTGAATACGCTCAAGTCTAGATGGGGCGGGACTATTTTGAAAGCGGCAAAAGCAAGCGCCCAAATCAAGGTGACAAAACGCGTCACCTACCGACCAGATTCGGCAGTATTGTCAAATATCGTGAAATTATAACAGCTCGTGTAAGCGTTAACTTGTTGAAAATAAGTACATATCAGCTGTTTTTAATGGTTGGCATGCATTCTGCTTTAACAATTTCAGGCTCGTCGCGGTTACGGGAAATGCGAACCGGTAGCCGGGTCCAACTGAAAACCAAACGAATAATTGAGGTTGCCAATGAAAAGCATTCAGATGAACCACGCTCAAAAGGGTTTCACCCTTATCGAATTGATGATCGTTGTTGCGATCATCGGTATTCTTGCTGCGATCGCTATTCCGCAGTATCAGGATTACATCGCCCGTTCACAGGTTACTCGTGTTGTAGGTGAGATTTCTGCGCTGAAAACCTCTGTAGAAGAGCAGTTGATGCGAGGCGAATACCCTTCTGGTACCAAGGATGCCGTTGGCTTCACTGGTTCAGATTTGCTTAAGAACGGCGGTGATGACAACACCGGGTTTAAGCTGGACTTCGCGGCTGCCAATAAAGGCCAGGGTACAATCACTGGTATCATGGGTAAAAATGCTAGTGCTGCGGTTGCAGATGCAAACGTGGTTCTCTCACGATCTGATGAGGGGCAGTGGACATGTGCGGTTACCGGCAAAACTGATAATACTGGTGGTTGGAGCAACTCCTATGCTCCATCAGGATGCCCAGCGAGTAACTAAGAATGTCAGATGTTGATTTAATACTGACATGACGTAAAAAGGCCCGGTTGCGATTACCGGGCCTTTTTCGTTGTCGGGCAACCCCTTGGTTAGTAGAGTTTTTTCACTACGTTTTTGGTAAGAATAAATGGTCCAATTCAAAGCAAAAACCGCCCGTTCCACGTTTCTTCTAGTGCCAGTCTTGTTGGTTTTTATGCTGACCCCTGCCTTCGGGGTGTTTAAGGTCTGGCCTCTGCCGTCCGCGATGTCTGCTGGCTTAACCTTGTTTTGTGTTGGTCTTTTTTTCGGGATCATGTTGCTGACCAGACGCGATTCCACTTTTCGCTTCAATACTGCAGTTTTTCTCTTTCTTGGGCTGTTGGCTGTTTTGGCTGTGTCTGTAGCGCTGAATAGTTACGCCTATGAGACTGCGTGGCGCTGGTATCTGATTGCCTTCATCGTTTGCGTTATGGCGCTGGTGGCTGCAAGTGAACTCAAAGCTTATGACCCGCAAAAATTTTATAACACCCTAAGTCATTTTTTATGGGCTGGCTGCTTTATTTATGCGGCCATGAGTCTGCTGAAATACTATGGATTACTAACGCTGGTATTCTCGTGGGTGGAACCTGGCGGCGGACGGCTATCCGGCGTTTGGGGGCAGTCTAATTTAACCACAACGACATGCTGGCTAGGTTTGTTGGCCGGTGCCGTGGTGTTTTCCAGAAAGGAGCGGAAAGGCTGGTGGTATGCCAGTATCTTGATATTTGGTTGGACATTAGCCTCTGCTGCTTCGCGTATGTCGTGGCTGATGGTGACAGGGCTTCTGGCATTGATTTTTGTCAGCTACTTGTCGCGTTACCGGGCTGAAGACACGCTCGGTGCTAGCAGAATGCTGTTACGGGGTGTTGTCCTGGTTGTTATTTTGTTGTTTGTGGCTCCTTTGCTCAATCAGCCCCTTCGTGAAGCGCTGGTTTCTTTCGGTCTGTTGGATGGAAGTTCAGTAGTGTCGCTGGCAGGCAGGGATGTCTTTCACGACGGTGCAAGGCTAACAGAGCTAGTTAAACTGTTTTCCGTAATGGATACCTTTTCAGTGTCCCAATGGTTTTTCGGAGTAGGTCCGGGCCATTATCCGGCGTTTTCCTATCATGCTGATATGTTGCTGCCACCGGAAGGTCTGATTGCAGGTACGTGGCTGCATTCTCACAATCTTTTCAGCATGATATTTGTAGAGTTTGGCTTGGTGGGGTTGGTTGTCTTAGTTGCCTTTGTTGTAAGCATTGCGTTGGCAGCATTGAAAGCGCCCATGAATTTACGCCGATTTTTCTCCATAGGGGCGATTGGTCTTCTATTTATTCACAGCAACCTTGAATTCCCGTTGTGGAACCTCTGGTTTTTGGTGTTGCTTTGCCTGTTGATGACCAATCTTTTTGACGTCAAAGAGCTCAAAGGGGATTCGAAGTGGCTTAAGCCGGTGGCGGGTATTTGTGGATTGTTGATGGTGCTAGCGCTTCTGGTCAATGTAGGTTATCAATACAGTCGCATTGTGGATGTCGCCCTGAATTCTCAGCGCGACAAGCAGGATTACCAAGCTTTGGCTTTTCTGGCAAACGATAGCCTGATGGGACCTTATGCCGTTCTCAGAAAGTACCGGGACTTTGCTCCAGAGGCCGCCAATATTGACTGGCAATTGCAAGAAGTGCGCAGAATGAAAGCTTGGCAACCGCGGGACCTTGTGGTGCTGCGCGAATTTTCCTTACTGATTCTAAAGCAAGATATGCGTGAAGCTTGCAAGGTGGCAGAGCAAGCGGCCTATCGCTACCCCTCTTCCGGGCCGATTATGCTCGACCACAGTTTGCTGGCTGAAGTTCTCTCTCCCGGCGAAATTACCGAGATTGCGAATTGCATTGAGAAAGGGTTGGCCCCTCGGGGTGAAACTATTTTGTCGATGCAGATAAAAAATCAAGCTGAAATTATCAAATGAGTGTTAACAACTTCAAGCTGCGCTTCTCTAAATTATTGCTGCCTGTACTGCTGTGCATTTGGCTGGTGGCTTGTTTTGGTTATCTGGGCTGGAAGCCTGGCTTTGCCTATAACGCTCAGCGGTATTTCGAGATTGTTCTTTTGGGCTGCCTGTTGTGTGCGGGTGTAGCTTTGCCGATTCGCTTCCGTTGGGGGCGGATTTGGTCAAAGCTGGCTCTGGGATTGTTGTTGATCATGCTATTGGTGATTTGGCAAGCCGATAATTCTTGGTTGGCAGTGCGGGAAGGTTTGCAGTATTCAGCGCTTTTGATGGCTATTTTTGTGGTAGCAAAGACCAGACAGTATGCCGGTGCCGTAAGTTTTGACCGAGCGGCTTATATCGGTTTAGTGCTGTTTTGTTTTGGTTGTTCTTTGATTGTGCTGGAAGGGTTGCTGCTTAGCCTTTCAATCAGCGGCGTAGACCCTCGCGTGGTTTTCGGTGCTTTCGTAAATGTGCGTATTTTCGCTGAATTGCAGCTTCTGACCCTGCTTATTCTGCCGGGAGCCTGGTTGCAGATGAGCTCTACCGGGTGGCGACGTTTTATTGGGCTGACGGCCATGCTCTGGTGGGGGTTGCTGCTGTTTACCGGAACGCGCTCGGCATTGGTAGTGTTACCTTTTGCCTTGCTGGTGCTCGGGTTTGTAGGTGGGCGGGGCACTTTGGGTTGGTTCAAGGTGTTAGCTAAGCAGTTTGCTGGTGGTGTGTTGGTGTTTTTATTTCTGAGGGGCGGTGTTGCCTGGTATTTGAATGCTCCCTTTTGGGGCGGTGGCAGTATGAGCTTCGTTCGTGCCTCTAGTAGTGGGCGGTTAGAGTTATGGTCGGGTGCTTGGCAGCATTTTATTCAACACCCTTGGTTGGGGAATGGCCCCGGGGCGTTTGCTTGCTTCACCGATGAGTTGGTAGCGACTCCTCACAACTTGTTACTTCAGCTTCTCTCCGAGTGGGGTATATTCATGACCCTGCTAAGTTTGGCACTAGCTTTATTAATGTTTGTCGCCCTAGTGCGCCACCTGCGTACTAGCGGGTATGCGAGCCCGCTCCAGTTTTCTTTGTTTGCAACGCTTGTGGTCGCCGTTTCAGCCAGCATGATGGAGGGCATGATTATTGGTCCGTTGCAGCAACTGCTGATTATATGGATGTTTGGCTGGGCTTTGCATGCATTTTCTCAGGGAAGCTTTATTCCGCTGAATGGCCAAGCATTGCGGTGGCGTCAGAGCATATATGTAACTGCTCTGATTTTGTTTCTGACGATAACACTATGGGGAGTTAAGGCAGATCTCATCCTTCAGCGAGAGCTTCTGGTATCGCCAGAAGGCGTTGTTAATCTTAGCTATGGCCCTCGTTTCTGGGCTGACGGGCATGATCACTGTCCTGGATGGCATGAACGTTATCAAGATCAGTGACGGTGCTCCACCCGTTACGTGAAACCAAAATTCCTAGAAAGAGAAGCATCGTGGTTTATTAAATTCGGTTATGTGAAGTCTGATTGGATTTGAGCTATTTTGGTCTTTTTCACAACCTGTACTTCTCTGTATCGGCCCTAATATTGCTTTGTTTTCTGAATAAAACATTCGAGAACAAAATATGAAGTCCTACTCCGGGTTTACGCTGATTGAATTGATGATCGTGGTTGCGATTATCGGCATACTTGCTGTCATCGCAATCCCGTCGTACCAAGACTATATAGTCACCACTCAGATTAAGCTCGCGTACGGAGAGGTGAGTATATATAGGGTGCCCGTCGAGGAGCGGCTGGCTTTAGGTGATGACGCTATTGTTAATTCGGAAATTGGCTTTGTGCCATCAAACTTAATGGCCGGCAATGCTGCAACCGATATCGTTACCCTGAACGATGACGGGACGGGTCACATCGAAGTGACATTGGGGGGCGATGTGCATCCTTATTTGGCAGGCACGGCTATTCGCCTGGAAAGGACGGCTAACGGTGTCTGGAGTTGCGTAATTGACAACGCGGCCAATGTAAGCACATGGAAATCTGCCTATTTGCCGAGTGGCTGTTCGCTTTGACGATGACTTCTAGTCTCTACATTTAACCATTATGCGCTGAACTACGCGTTTTACTAGATATTACAGTCCCATGCCTGAATTGTCCTTTCATACCCTTGTTGATCCTTACCAAGTCTTTAGAATAGCTCCCTATCTTTAGCTTCATGTCGCAGTGCTGCACATAGTGTGAAAGCGGTGTGATGTTTTCGTTCGGCCCGCGTTCAGGATTGATATGAAAGCACGGATTTCGTTTTTTGCGGGCTGTATTTTCGGTTGTTTGTTTGTTCAGCAAATATCTGCTGCTCCCTGGTTGTCGCCTGGCGATATACGGGCGCGCTATGCATTGCAGAAACTGGCAGACCGGGGGCATCTGAATCGCACAGTATCAACCTGGCCGATGATGTGGGCGGATGCTGGCTCGGCTCTTGATTCAGAATCGGTGGATAGCGATATACCGTCGATTGGGGCGGGTAAAGCATATTTGGGCTTTGAGCGTCATGCGCAGTCGGCGGTAGGGTTCAGGGGAGAGGTTCGTTTGTCAGGCACGACGGATCCAGGCTTCGTAAGAGATTTTCAGAGTGCGCCGAGAGATAACGCTACGCTGGATGCGGACGTGCAATGGCAGGGCGATGCCTGGGCTGCCGGCATTAGTAGTGCCGGGGTTCTCAATCCTGAGGACGGCAAGTCACTTCGTTTTGACGGCTCTTATCTCGCCGGTACCGCGGCGAACTGGGTCTTTGGTGTGGGTGCCATAGACCGTTGGTGGGGGCCGGGTTGGCAATCGAGTCTTGTGCTTTCCAGCAACGCGCGTCCGGTTCCTGCTGTATGGCTTAACAGGAAAGAAGCTACGGCACCCGAGTCACGCTGGCTTAGCTGGATTGGACCTTGGCAATTAACGGTATTGGCGGGTCAGCTTGAAGAGGAGCGGGCTATTCCTGATGCCCGGCTGATTGGTATGCGGCTGACTTTCAGGCCTATTGACGGTCTGGATATTGGTTTCTCCAGAATGATTCAGTGGGGCGGTGAGGGGCGACCCGAAACCCTGCGCTCTCTTGGACATGCTTTGATTGGCAGGGACAACGGCCAGGACGGGCAGGCGAACGATCCCGGCAATCAGTTGGGCAGTATTGATGCGCGGTATGGCTTCGGCATTGGGCGTCAAACGGCGGGCGTATACCTGCAACTGATGGGCGAGGATGAAGCGGGCGCCTTCCCGGCAAGGAAGTCGTGGTTGCTGGGCACTGACTTGACGTCGCAGCTGGGCCGTCATGAACAGCAATGGTTTATTGAGTACGCCAATACCCTCGCGGACGACTTTATTGGCGAAGCGATGCCCAACATCACCTATGACCACTCGATCTATCAGAGCGGTTACCGATATTACGGTCGCAGCACGGGGTCGAGCTTCGATGGCGACGCCAAAGCCCTTACGTTGGGCGGCTATCAGTTTTTTGCCGGGGGTAGCAACCTCGGGTTAACGCTAACCTGGGCAGATCTGAACATAGATGGTGCCTACCGCGCAGTGAGTCCAGATGACAGCATCTATTACGCTGTGCCGGTATCAAATCAGAGAGTCGCGTTGGCAAAGATTAGCTTCGGCACTGAGGTGTTGAACGGATGGCTAGATCTGTCTGGACAGATTGCTGATAACAATATTCAGCTGATGGGGGGCGAAAAGGACCGTTGGTCGCTCGCTGCTTCGTGGCGGTACCGGTTTTAACCCCTTTTTTTGACTTATAGACTATCGCAGGCTGTAAATACGTGACTTTTTGGCAACGCATTATTATTTCAATGGTTCTTGTAATGCCTTCGACTGCGATAGCGCAGTCGATTACGGCATCCCAGATTGAGCAATTTCAGTCACTGCCTGAAGCGCAGCAGGAATCGTTAGCGCGCCGGTATGGCATTGATCTGGACGAGCTTCGCGGTCGGCAGGGATCAAATAAGGCCCCCAAGCATATCAATGTGGTGACGCCACTGAATGAAAATTTTGGCGATCAGGACGCAATGCCTCGCCACATTGAAGAATCAGAGTCTGACGAGAATGGCCCTGAAAAGGGGGCAGAAAACAATCTTAAGCCCTATGGCTATGATTTGTTCGCAGGCAGTCCCAGCACCTTTGCGCCGGTTACTGAGATCCCCATCCCCAATAACTATGTTTTGGGGCCGGGCGATGTCATTACCGTCCAGTTGTGGGGCAAAGAGAACAAGACGTTCGCGCTTCCGATCTCCCGGAGCGGCACTATCGAATTTCCTCAGCATGGTCCCTTGTCTCTGGCAGGTCAGTCGTTTGATGATGCGCGCGCCCGAATCGAAAATTTGGTATCAGAGCAGTACATTGGCGTGCGCGCCAGTGTGGGGCTGGGTGAGTTGCGAAGTATTCGCGTGTTTATACTTGGTGAGGCCCGTCACCCGGGGGCATACACAGTCAGTTCACTGTCGACAGTCACCAATGCGCTGTTTGTTTCCGGTGGTGTTCGCACTTCAGGATCGCTTCGTAAAATCGCCCATAAACGTAACGGCAAACTTGTCAGCACGCTCGATCTCTACGACTTGCTGCTGAAAGGTGATACATCTGGTGATGATCGGCTACAAGCTGGTGATGTGGTTTTCATTCCCCCTGTTGGACCCAGAATAGCGGTTGAAGGGGAGGTCTATCGTCCGGCGCTCTATGAGCTCAACGAGCGGGCGGCTCTCCAGTCTGTTATCGAGCTTGCTGGAGGAATGACACCAAAAGCCTATCGTCAAAAAATCAGAATTGAGAGAACAGGCAGTGACTACGTACGCGTCGTCAAAAGTGCGGATCTAACAAGCTCCAAGGGCAGGCAGATGCTGATGCGTTCCGGCGACCATGTTGATGTAGCGTCGGTATCGGATATGGTGGGAATGTATGTGGCACTCAAAGGTGCCGCGGTGCGTCCGGGCAGCTACGCCTGGGTGCCGGGCATGCGCTTAAATGAGCTCATCAGAAACCTTGGAGCTGATTTAAAAGAAAGTGCCGACCGTCAGGTGGCGGCCGTCGTACGTACAGATAAGGCCACCGGCCGGATTTCGGTCAGTAGTGTCAGATTGAGAGAAGCGCTCACTAATCCAGAAAGCGCAGCCAACATCGCTCTTGAAGAGCGGGACCAGGTGTTGGTATTTACTGATGCAGGCAAGCTTACCGATACCGAGGCAGGTAATCGAGAGGTGCTCTTCAAACCTGTGCTTCGGCAAATCAAAGCGCAGGCCACGCCTGAAGAGCAGCAGCAGACGTTCAGTATTAGTGGCCCTGTAAATTACCCGGGAGAATATCCGCTCCCGCAAACCCATTCGTTGCAGGATGCCATTCTGCTTGCAGGTGGGCTAAACGATACCGCTTCCCTCTATACCGCAGAGCTGGCGCGAAATAGCATAGGCAACGATGGCGTTGCGCGGACACAGATTCAGGAGCTGGATCTGGCGGCGGTTCTCAGGGGTGAGCCTGCGCCTGAGCTCCAAGGTCGTGACAGTATTCTGATCAAGCCAATACCTGATTTTGATAAAACGCGCTCTATTATCCTGGCAGGGGAAGTTGTATATCCCGGTAGTTATACCTTCGGGTTGGGGGAAACTCTAAGAGACGTTTTAGTACGAGCCGGGGGCGTAACAGGGAATGCATTCCCTCGAGGTGCTGTGTTCACTCGCGCAAAGTTGAGATTGCTTGAGCTGCAGCGGCTTGAAGAGGCTGAGGATCGACTTCAGGGTGATCTTCTTGGTGTCCAGCTTGAAGGCGGACGTAGGGGCGGGTCTGAGAAGATCGAGCAGGTAGAGGGGCTTCTCAAGGATGTTCAGAGTGCCCGACCTGTTGGTCGAATGGTGATCGATCTTGCGCAGGTTATTGGTAATGAAGCTTACACCCCGATCCAGTTACAGGATGGTGATAGACTTACCGTTCCTACAATTCCGCAGTCTGTTAGCGTTTTTGGCGAAGTACAGTTTCCGACCAGTCACCTCCAGCTGGATGGGCTAACCGTTGACGATTATCTCGAGCGTAGTGGTGGGTTCACGCGCCAGGCCGATGTTGACCGGGTTTATGTCGTCAAAGCCGATGGCTCAGTGATGTTGCCGGAGAGTAGTCAATGGTTTGGTGGTCGCAGCCAGGAGATGGAGGCTGGCGATACCGTTATTGTTCCGATTGATGTTGATCGCCTGAATCAGCTCGAATTGTGGACTGATGTCAGCCAAATCTTCTACCAGATTGGTCTGGGTGCAGCGGCAGTAGGGAATCTTTAGTTCTATGAATCAGCAAGTGACTTCCGTCCAGTATCGCGATATTGACGATGAAATTGATCTCAGAGAGCTCATTAAGACTGTTTGGGCTGGTAAGTGGTTAATCATTGTAACAACTTGCCTGTTTGCCTTGGGCGGCATATCCCTGGCGTTAACAAAGCCGGATATTTATACAGCGCAGGCCACGCTGGCACCAGTTTCAGGTGATGATGGCGGTAGCCTGAGCAAACTGGCAGGTCAGTTTGGCGGGCTGGCAAGCTTGGCAGGTATCAATATTGGTGCCGGGGGAGGGGCTGATAAAACGGCAATTGCACTTGAAGTGCTTAAATCACGATTGTTTTTGACGGAGTTTGTTCATCGGCACCATCTGGCAGTACCTCTAATGGCGACCGATGGGTGGGATCGGGAGGCTGGAAAGTGGCAGTACGATGCCGAGATCTATAATACTTCGGCCGGCCAATGGAATGAGGGACCTGACGGACGGAGTTTCCAGCCCACAGATTGGGATCTCGTCAAACGTTTCCGTGAGATCATGTCGGTTAGTGAAAGTAAAGACTCGGGAATGGTGACTGTTACAATAAAAAGTCAATCGCCGCCGGTCGCTAAACAGTGGGTTGACTGGCTAGTCGCCGATCTGAATGTGCGCCTCCGTGTGCAGGACATTGCTGCTGCAAACGCCCGTATCGATTACCTTGAAACCCAGCTCGAGCAGACCAGTGTTGCGGGCATGCAGCAGGTTTTCTATCAGTTGATTGAGAGTGAGACTCGCACGGTCATGTTGGCAAATGCGCAGCCGGAATATGTGTTTAGAACAATTGATCCTGCAGTTGTGCCCCAGGAAAGCAGCGGACCGAAGCGGGTGCTGGGTGTTTTACTGTCAATTATTTTGGGTGGAATGCTCGGCGTTTTCGCTGTGTTCATCCGCGCATTCGTTAAAAATCCCTGATGCCTGCCCGCATAATAGCGGTCAGAAGAGTCTAAACGACTGGTAACTGCAAACTTCCCATGCATAGCGTAAACTCCACCGGATTTTCGATTTAGCCCCTCTTTACTTAGGTAGTTGAATGAACGCTCGCTCTGATCACACAGCCTTACATGATGATGAGATTAGTCTTGTGGAGTTAGCTGCGGTGCTCGTTCGTCGTCGCCGATACTTTTATATCGTATTCGTGTTGGTTTTTGGCGTTGGCATGGTGTGGGCGCTACTAGCGCCAGCTCAATATCAGTATGTGAGCCTTTTTCAGACCGCTAAGTTATCTTCAAACGAATACCTTGAGTTACCTGCGACCACCATTGCGGTGATCAAGTCCCAGTGGCTGCCGGAAGCAAAAGCAACCTACTACAAGAAACATGGGCAGGCGCTAGGCATTGATGTAGTGCTTACTAACCCTGAAGGGACCGGTTTGATCAGGCTTGAATCAGAAGCTACGAGCGATGCAAAAGATCCAGTCACTGCGCTGCACCAGTTTTTGTTGGATAGTATACAGGAAAGCCTCCAGACTAAGATTAAGCAGAAAAAGGCGTCACTCGAACAAAGCCTGACGGCCACGCACCGCGTAATCGAACAGTTGATGTCCAGCGACAATGGCGGAAACGCGCTGGCCGCAGCATACGAGCGGCAGATAAGCCTTCAGGGCAAACTAGATTCTTTGACTGACACCTCGAACTTGACCGTCGCGAGAGAGGGCAGTGAGCCAATAGGTCCGAAGCGAGCTCTCATCGTTGCGATGTCGATATTGCTAGCGCTAATAGCCGGCGTTTTTTTTGTATTTATGGCTGAGTTTTTTGGGCGAGTTCGGTACGCAGTCGTAGGGCAGCGTGTTTGACGTTACTCAGGATCGGTAGTCATCAGCTGCTTTAATACCAGGGCATTGTGATGTGCTAGAAAGGGAAGAGTTTCGAGAAAAAGGAATGTCATTTGTGGAGTATAAACGAAGACTCGGGCTGGGAGCCTTACAATAAATGACAGCTCGACTCCTCAATTTTGGCCTTAGAGGTTTGACTCTTGGCATAAAGTTTATATTTATTCTTTCTTTAGCTGTGTTTTTGCCTCCGGAAACGGTAGGGCTCTATGGTTTAGTTGCGGTAACTGTAGCTTACTCCATTTATTTCGTTGGGATTGAATTTTACACCTTCAGTACCCGGGATATAGTAGCTCGTCCTAAGAGTGAGTGGTCTGGGTTGCTCATGAGTCAGGCTTTTTTTTTCGTATTAATGTACGTTTTGGTTCTCCCTGCATTCAGTGTTTTCTTCTGGTTAGAGATGCTCCCTTGGGAAATTTTTGTCTATTTTCTGCTGTTAGTTGTTCTTGAACATTTATCTACGGAGTTAACACGCCTTTTAGTTGTCATTGGGCGCCCTTTGTTAGCGACGGTAGTTATTTTTACCAAGCAGGCGCTCTGGGCCGTGTTGTTCACATTTTCTATGTGGCTTGATCCAGAACTTAGAAATATCAATGCGCTAATGGTGTTTTGGATGCTTGGCGCCTCAGTGGCCACGGCAATCGGAGTGGTTCCGCTGCTACGCTTGAATTGGTCGGGGGTACTTAAACGGATTGACTTGAAGTGGCTTCGGCATGGAATTTTGGTTGCGGTACCTCTTCTGATTTCTTCGGTAGCAGTGAAATCACTTTTTACATTTGATCGATATGCATTTGAAGGTTTGAATAACCTGGCATTATTAGGTGCTTATAGCGTGTATATGGGGGTTGCCTCGGCAATGCTTTCATTCATGGAGTCAGGCGTATTTGTTTTCTACTACCCGAAAATGATGAAGTCATACAAACAGAATAACTTTGAGGAATTTGAGCGCGCTTATCAAGATTTGCGGAAACAGTCAGTGCTATGGCTTTCTATTTTAGTACTAGGTGCGTCGACTGCCGGAGTCGTAATTTTTCCTTACATTGATGAGCCTGTGTATGCTGAAAACATAATGCTTTTTCTGACGATTATTGTTGCGGTAGCCTTGTTTATAGTTGGGTATGTGTTTCAATTTGGCTTGTATGCTACTGCTAGGGATCGGGATATTGTGACAGCAAACTTGACGGGATTAGTTTCGGCTGGAGTTTCACTATTTTTGTTAGCTCAACACTCTTCTTATTGGGCTGTCACCGCTTCGATGATTGTAGGAAGTGTGGTTGCCAGCGGATTAAAATACTGTAAGTGGATGAATGTACGACGCGAGCTTCAGCTTGAGTCACAGTCAGTTACTTGAAAATGGCAGAATTGGAAGAACACTATGAATAATGAAACGGTTTTGATCACCGGGGCGGATGGCTTTATCGGTTCTCATCTCACTGAACTTTTGGTGCGTGAGGGCTACAAGGTAAAAGCGCTATCACAGTACAACTCTTTCAATTACTGGGGATGGCTTGAAAACATCGATTGCCTAGGGCAGGTCGAGGTTCTTAACGGCGATGTGCGTGATCCCCATTACTGCAAACATATTACTAAGGGCATAGACATTGTCTATCATCTGGCAGCGTTGATTGCGATTCCATATTCCTATGTAGCACCAGACAGCTATGTGGATACTAACGTTAAAGGCACCTTGAATATCTGCCAAGCTGCCTTGGACAATGGTGTGAAACGAGTAATTCATACCTCCACCAGTGAGGTCTACGGAACAGCTCAATACGTGCCGATCGACGAAAAACACCCGGTTCAGCCGCAATCTCCTTATAGTGCCTCCAAAATTGCTGCTGATGCCATGGCAATGAGCTTTTACAACGCATTTGACCTGCCGGTTACCGTAGCTCGCCCGTTTAATACCTATGGCCCCCGCCAATCCGCTCGAGCAGTAATTCCCACCATTATTACCCAGATCGCTGCTGGAGAGAAATCTATCAAACTTGGAGACGTATCTCCAACCAGAGACTTTAATTACGTAGAAGACACCTGCCGAGGGTTCTTGGCGCTAGCCAATTCGGAGAAAACTGTGGGGGAAACGGTTAATATTGCATCTAATTATGAAATTTCTGTTGGCGACACATTGAATCTTATTAAGAAACTAATGAATAGCGATGTTGAATTTATTACGGAAGACCAGCGCCTCCGTCCTGGCAAGTCGGAAGTGTTCCGGTTGTGGGGGGACAACTCAAAGATTCAAACGTTGACTGGTTTTTTGCCGGAGCATTCCATCGAAGACGGACTTCAAAAAACAATTGATTGGTTTGCCAAGGCAGGCAACCTTAAGCACTACAAAGCTGGTATCTACAATGTCTGAAGTGTCGGTAAATCGGCTGGTTGAATTTGTAAAGAACTATTACGGAACCAACGAATTTATACCGTTGCATGCACCTGTATTCAAGGGTAACGAACAGGCCTACGTGGCAAATACAATTGCTTCGACGTTTGTCTCTAGTGTTGGTGCGTACGTGAGTCGCTTTGAACAAGATCTCGCAGCATATACTGGTAGCGAGTCAGCCGTAGCTACTGTGAATGGCACGGCCGCTCTTCACGTTTGCCTTAAACTGGCGGGGGTGTCTCCCGGTGATTTGGTCATTACCCAGGCCCTCACGTTCGTTGCAACCTGCAATGCCATCAAGTATTGCGGCGCCGAGCCAGTGTTCGTTGATGTTGATGAAACCAATCTTGGCCTTTGCCCGACTGCTTTAGATGAGTGGCTGCAAGTGCACGCGGATTTAGATTCATCAGGAAATTGCGTTGAGCGGGAGACTGGGCGCCTAATTTCTGCTTGTTTGCCGATGCATACTTTCGGACATCCGTCAAATCTGGCTGGACTTGTTCGGGTTTGTGGTCGTTGGAATATCACGCTTGTCGAAGACGCTGCTGAATCGCTGGGGAGTTTCTATAAGGGCAGGCACACAGGTACATTCGGAAAGTTGGCTGCTGTGAGTTTTAACGGGAACAAAATTATCACTACAGGTGGTGGTGGCATGATTCTTTGCGATAGTAAAACTGCGGAGCGCGCAAAGCATTTGACGACGACGGCAAAGAAGCCTCACTCCTTTGAGTACGTTCACGATGAAGTTGGTTTCAACTACCGATTGCCTAATATCAACTCAGCTCTAGGTGTCGCGCAAATGGAGCAGCTGCCCGGGTTTCTTGCTGAAAAGCGTGCTTTGGCAGCCGAATACAGGCAGCTTCTTAAAGGGACTGAGCTTCAGTTCGTTGACGAACCTGAAGACTGTACGAGCAATTTTTGGTTAAACGCTGTGCTATGTCCAGATCACGAATCAAGAGATCATTTAATCGAACTGACCAATGCCAACAGCGTAATGACGCGGCCTGTATGGCAATTAATGTGTGATCTTCCAATGTACGAGAATTGCACGCGGGGAAAACTCAATACCTCACGGAGCATAGCTCAGCGTCTTGTCAATCTTCCCAGCGGTGTGAAGCCAGATAAGCTATGAAAAAAATTGCGATATTTACAGGAACGCGCGCAGACTATGGGCTGCTGTATCCTCTACTTTTGAAGTTGAAGGGCCATCCAGAACTCGAATTGCAGCTTATTGTTAGCGGTATGCACCTTTCGCCGCAATTTGGAGAAACTTGGCGGGCCATCGAAGCGGATGGGTTTGTTATCGATGCGAAGGTTGAAATGCTTCTGGCCTCTGATTCAAGCTGCGGCGTTGCCAAGTCTATGGGTGTCGGCGCGATAGGTTTTGCTGATGCTTTGGAGCGTTTACGCCCTGACTGCCTGGTAATTTTGGGGGATCGTTATGAGGCTTTGGCGATTGCCCAGGTGGCTGTAGTGATGCGTATTCCAATCGCTCACCTGCACGGGGGGGAACTCACTGAAGGGGCATATGACGACCCGATACGTCACGCAATTACTAAGTTGTCGCACTACCATTTTGTTGCATGCGAGGATTATCGTAAACGTGTGATTCAGATGGGAGAATTTCCGGAACTTGTCTGGAACGTAGGCGCTTTGGGTTTAGAAAATATTCGGACAGTGCCTCGGGTCACGCTTTCCGAAATAAACCAGAAGTTTAATATCACCCTCAAGCAACCGTTTCTTCTGGTTACCTTCCATCCCGTCACCGCCGGGGACGAAAACAGCGACCAAACCTTAGATAACCTCCTGAAAGCGCTTGATGAGTTTCCCGCACACCAAGTGATTCTTACCTATCCGAATTCCGACAACGGGGGCTACCGCTTGATTAAGGCTATCGAGCGCTACGCACGCGAGCGCGCGAGTAGAGTGTATGCTGTGCAGTCGCTGGGTATGCAGTGTTACCTGAGTGCGGTAGACCTGAGTGATGCTGTCATCGGTAACTCGTCCAGTGGAATCATCGAGGTACCTTCGCTCGGGACGCCCACAGTTAATATTGGTGTCCGCCAAAAGGGGCGTCTGGCGGCAGATTCAGTCCTGCATGCGGGAACCAGTCTTGAAAATATCCGGATGGCGATTAATAAGGCGCTGTCACCCCAGGCGCAACGTATTTCTGAGACCTGTGAGAATCCTTACGGTAACGGTGAAACATCGACGAAAATTGTTGATGTTTTGCGGGAACAACAGCCCTTTCGACCCAAGGTGTTCTACGATATCCCTGCGCCTCTTGAGGAATAAAATCCAATGGTACGAGTGATAGCAGAGGCTGGAGTCAACCATAACGGCAATCGTCACATGGCTTTCCAGTTAATTAAAGTAGCGGCGGAGTCCGGCGCTGACGCGGTAAAGTTCCAAACATTCAACGCGGAGCGGCTAGCAGCACTGACGGCTCCAAAGGCCAAGTATCAGCAGGCCACTACCGATGTTTTGGAAAGCCAGTTAGCAATGTTAAAGAAACTCGAGTTGCCGGCCGAATGGCATGCTGATCTGCAACGTTATGCAGATGAGCTTGGTATTACGTTTATATCAACTGCCTTCGATTTACAAAGTCTCGCATTCCTACAGACATTGGACTTACCGTTTTACAAAGTCCCGTCTGGGGAAATTACGAATGGTCCCTTGCTGCTGGCATTTGCACAAACTGGCAAGGAGCTAATTATTTCGACGGGGATGGCAACGCTGAGTGAAGTTGAGCAGGCGCTCGCGATTGTCGCATACGGCTACGCTCACGATGGGGAACCGGAAAGTATGGAGCAGGTCTGGCATTTTTGGAGTACGCCGGATGCGCACGTATGTTTGAATAGTCGAGTGTCGTTGCTCCATTGTACTTCCCAGTATCCCACGCCGATGAAAGAAGTAAATCTATCGGCTATTGGTACCCTCAAGAACGCTTTCGGTTTGCCTGTCGGTTACTCTGACCATACTCAAGGTCTCGTTATACCAATCGCAGCGGTAGCGTTGGGGGCAAGTGTCATAGAAAAGCACTTTACACTGGACCGCACTTTACCAGGGCCGGATCACAAGGCATCTCTGGAGCCGGGTGAGCTCACGGAATTGGTCAGCAATGTTCGAGACATTGAGTTGGCCATGGGCAGCGGCGTTAAAAAACCACAACCTAGCGAGTGGGATACCCGTCAGGCTGCTCGGCAACAGGTAATCTTTAGTGAACCAGTAGAAAGAGGCACAAGAATTAAGCGAAGGTCTTTAACGACTGCGCGTTGCGGGAGAGGCCTTACTCCAGTATCGCTTTGGGGTATGGTAGGTAAGGCTGCGCCAGAATCCTATCAAAAGGGAGATGTGCCAGAGTGAATGTCAAGCCAATGGCTGATCTCCAAGGAAAACACTGTATTTTGATCGGAGCCGGCGGGCACGCGAAAGTCGTGCAGGAGCTCGCAGAGGTTTGTGGTGCCACCATACTGGGAGTCTGTGACCCAAAGTTTGAGGCGAAAGGCGAACAACACTGGAACGGACTCAAGGTTTTGGGGGGGGACGAGCACCTATCTTACCAGGATTCGGAGAGCGTCTTTTTGCTCAATGGTATCGGTATGCTTCCCGGGAGCGGGCTCCGTCGAGATGTATTCAACCGGTTTGCCGCAATGGGTTTCTTTTTCCCCCCGCTGATTCATCCCGCTGCCTGGGTTTCTTCCCATGCTTTAGTGGATCAGGGGGCGCAGATAATGGCAGGAGCAGTGATTCAGCCGGGTGCGAACATTGGTATTAATACAATTGTTAATACCTGCAGTTCTGTTGATCATGATTCACAGGTAGGCTCCCATTGCCACTTGGCCCCAGGGGCAACACTGTGTGGTGATCTGCGAGTTGGTGACGGCAGTTTTATAGGCGCTGGTGCTACGATAATACAGGCCGTGAATGTAGCGGCGAGCAAAATGGTCAAAGCTGGGGCGCTCGTGACCAGAGATGTTCTCTGAGTATCTTATAGATGATTTTCATTTCATAAACGGAATACCTGACACATGAAAAAGTGGCAAAACATTCTGATTCGACCGGATATCGCGCTGGAACAAGCCATTTCGGTGCTCGATAAAGGCGGGTTACGAATTGCCCTGATTGTAACAAATGATCAAAGGTTAATAGGAACACTGACCGACGGTGACATTCGTCGTGCCCTATTAAAACATATTCCCTTGGACGCACCCGTAAAGGAAGTGATGTGCCGAACTCCGCACGTTGCAGACGCTGATTGGTCTAGGGATAAAATGCTTTCTGTCATGGAAAACCTGGAATTGCTGCAGATCCCGATCGTTGATGCTAGAGGTCGCGTGGTAGGTCTGGAAACTCTCCATGGCTTGGTGGAGCGGCGGACTGTCCGAAACCCGGTATTCCTGATGGCGGGTGGTTTCGGTACACGCCTACGACCACTGACCAATGAATGCCCAAAACCGCTACTTAAAGTAGGGGACAAGCCCATTTTGGAATTGATTCTCGAGAGCCTAGCTAATGCAGGTTTCTCCCGGTTCTTTATTTCTACTCACTATCTTCCGGAAATGATTCACGAGCACTTTGGTGATGGCTCTCAATGGGGGGTATCAATTGAATACGTACACGAAGATGAGCCGCTTGGAACTGGTGGTGCTCTAGGCTTGCTGCCAAAAAGCAGTATTGATCTGCCGTTAATTATGATGAACGGAGACTTGCTCACCACGGTGAACTATCGAGGGTTGCTTGATTTCCATGTGGACCAAGGCAGCGTGGCGACAATGTGCGTTCGCGAGTACGAACACCAGATTCCATACGGGGTTGTCCAGACAGACGGTACCTACATCTGCAGCATGGAGGAAAAACCAGTTCAGAAGTGCTTCATCAATGCCGGAATCTATGTCGTATCGCCAGAGTTAGTGCATGCGGTTGAAAAAGGTCGGCGGGTGGATATGCCCACGTTACTTGAACAACAGATGGCTACAAATCAAAAAATATCGATGTTTCCTGTACATGAGTACTGGCTAGATATTGGTAAGATGGACGACTTCAAAAAAGCACAAAAAGAAGTCGATCTCTTATGACCAGTGCGCACCTGAAGACCGCCCTAGTGGTTGGCAGCGGAAGTATAGCCAAAAGACATATCAAAAACCTGCGTCAGCAGTTCCCTGATTCATCGGTAGTCTGTGTGAGTTCTACTGGCAGAAAGGTAAACGCCTCAGAAGTTGGTGCTTCAAGCGTGGCAGCCAATTTGGATATTGCTATAAGCATGGCACCGGATTTTGCCATCGTAGCGTCACCGGCATCTTACCATCTCAACCACGCAAATCAGCTACTGGCCGCAAATATACCGGTGCTTATTGAGAAGCCCTTGTGTGTATTGCGCACTGAGCTTGAGGCCTTCAGACTGACGCAATTCAGTTCCTGTATCGGGGTTGCCTATAATCTTAGGTTTATGCCCGCCGCTAGAATAGTAAAAAGGCTTTTGGACGAAGAAGCTATTGGCAAAGTCAGCACGGTCTTTGTTGAAGTTGGTCAATACCTTCCAGATTGGCGGCCGGAAAGCGATTACCGTACCGGCGTGTCTGCGAGAAAGGATTTGGGTGGCGGAGCGTTGCTTGAGTTGAGCCACGAACTCGATTATATCAATTGGTTTTTTGGGCCATTTTCTCGGTCGTTAGGGGTCATGCGTAGCACTGGAGCCTTGGAGACCGATGTTGAAGACACTGTGGAGGCTTTGCTAGAGCGGCGAGATGGTCTAATAGCTCATATTCATTTGGATTTTCTTCAGCGGCAAGCTAGCAGAAGTTTCAAGGCGGTCGGGGAGCTAGGGACCATTGTTTGGGACCTGATGTACAATGATGTAAAGCTTCTGCGGCCGAACGGGGTTATTGAACAGGTTTGTGCAGAGCCGTCGTATGATAGGAATCAAATGTACATTGATCAGGTGAATGCATTTGTCGACTTTGTTCACGGCAAAGCAACTTTTGAGTCGACGCTGAATTCTGCCATGAGAGTAATGAGTCTTGTTGAATCTATTAGGGCGTCCAGCGAACAGTCCGCCTGGGTTGACGTGGAGAGTGTGTCGTGAAAAAGATATTTGCGTTTGTATTCGCCAGAGGAGGGTCCAAAGGGCTGCCCGGAAAGAATTTATTGCCAATTGGTGGCGTGCCATTAATTGGTCATTCGATAAATATAGCAAAAAAACTACCTCAGGTATCAAAGATATTTGTATCAACTGATGATGCAGAGATTAAGAAAGTGGCGGAGATCTACGGTGCTGAGGTGATCAACCGCCCCGAAGAGTTGGCGGGGGATACATCACCGGAGTGGGAAGCGTGGCGGCATGCGATCCGTCATGTTGAAGATGCCGGAGAAGAATTTGATGTTTTTCTTAGTCTGCCAGCAACGAGCCCCTTACGTTCCAGCGACGACGTGCTGGCTGCTCTAAATGCTCTAACAACTGATACGGACGCGGTTATAACGGTGACACCCGCATCCCGGAGCCCGTTCTTTAATATGGTATCGAGGGCACCTGATGGGATATCTAAAATCCTGATGCCAGATGGCGGGATTTTCAGGCGCCAGGACGCCCCAGAAGCTTTCGATATAACAACAGTGGCTTATGTTCTTACTAAAACGTTCATCGCTGAAAAGAGTTCACTTTTCGATGGTAAGGTTAGATCGGTTATCGTGCCAAAGCAGCGGGCAGTTGATATAGATGACAACCTGGACTTTAAGTTTGCGGAATTGCTCTATACAGAGGCTTGCAATGTTACTGGAAAATAAAGTTATTTTGATCGTTGGTGCAGGCGGATTGCTTGGTCGTGAAATTGTTCGGTCTGTGGTGCGTGAGGGGGCGAGAGTGATTGCTGCCGATATCAAGCAACATTTGGTTGATCCTTTGGCGCAGGAACTTGGGCAAGACCAAGTTCTTCCACTAGAGATTGATATTACCGATAAGGATGCGGTTGGAGAAGTATTTACTATCGCCGAACAGAAGTGGAAGCGTATTGACGGTGCAGTCAACACAGCTTACCCGCGCAATGAGAATTATGGACGAAAGGCATTAGATGTTACGTATGAGGACTTTTGTGAGAACGTAGGGTTGCATCTGGGTGGCTATTTTTTATTTATGCAACAGTGTGCCTGTTATGCAAAAGAAAGCGGAGAGCCTTTTTCACTTGTCAACCTCTCATCTATATATGGTGTTATAGCTCCAAGATTTGACATATATAATAAAACAGATATGACTATGCCAGTCGAATATGCCGCTATCAAATCCGCACTTTTACATCTTAACTCTTACTTCACTGCTTTTATGAAAGGTACGGAATTTAGGGTTAATGCTGTGAGCCCCGGTGGATTGTTGGACAAGCAAGATGAGATTTTCGTAAGTGCTTACAATTCCTATTGTCGATCAAAGGGAATGCTAGATAAAAGTAGTATTGTGGGGGCCGTTAGTTTTCTACTGTCTGATCTTTCTCAATTCATCTGCAGTCAAAATTTAATAGTTGACGATGCGTTCACTGTTTAGTTCTTCTGTTTTAAAAGAAGGTAGAGTTTTCACTCCTGAATCTAGGAGAATTTACCTAATTTTTATTATAATTAATGTTATTGTTTTTTTAGCTGTTGTTTTGTTGCCTGTAGAGGCAAAAAATTCTAATTACGTTTTTTTGTTTTTCATAAATCTTATTTTTTTCAGCGTAGTGTCCATTGTTAGCTTTTTGATTTTCAAATCAAGAGCTATAGAACATTGCTCAGAGTTCACGGAATTCCAAATCAGGTGTGCAAAGAAAAACGTAATGTACTGCTGTGTCGCGTCTATTGTTGGCGGTGCATTAGTCGGATATGACAGGGTTTTCGTCAGAGGCATAGACTATTCGAAGGGACTTCGAGCCGCACGTTACGAATGGTTAGCATCTGATGGCGGGTCTTTTTTCAGTGTTTTTGGTAATATTTTAGTTCCTTTTTGTTTTGTTGGAATCTTTTTTCTGATCGTAAATTCGAGGTTTTTTAAAGCTGCTTCTTTCTTTCTATATTTTGCTCTATTTCTCTCTGTTGTCTTTTTTCATGCTGCTTTAAATGGTGGGCGAAGTAATATACTGCTAGTTATTGTTATCGTTGTTATCGCATTAGCTTTAAGGAATGATCGTATAAATGTAAAAACATGGATTAAAGTGAGCTTTCTATGTGTTTGCCTATCTTTTGTTGCTTTTTTCTATGTTGCAAAAATCATAAAGTCAAGCGCATCAATGGGGCATGTGGATCTTAGTGTGTTGCTGGTTAGGGCTGTTGATGGTTTACAGGGAAAATTTGTGGAAGGATATGCAGTTCAAAGCTCTTCGGACATAGAGCTATTGTTCCTTTATATCTCCTCCTATCTTGTGCACGGGCAATGGACTGCGCAGGCAATTCCGGATTTGGTTTACATGCCAGGAAGTTACTTTTTATATCCATTCAGCGTGATATTGGCAAGGTTGAAAATAATTGAAAGCCCGCTTGAGCAAGGCGCTTTCTCCGACGTGGGAGCCTTTGTTTCGTTGCCCGCTGCTATATATTATGATTTTGGGTTTTTAGGGTTGGCTTTTTTATCCACTATAATTGGCATTCTGTTTGGCTTTTGCCTTCTTTTTTTTAAAAGTCGTTCAAGAGTTCGAGGCTGGGCCTTGGGCTTTTCTATCTACTTATTATTTGTTGTTTTTCTATCGCCGGTAATACCTGCTTATGGTTTTTCTTATTTGAATTTTATTGTTTTTTCTTTTTTTGTTTTGGGTTTTATAAATAGATTGTTTTTTGGTAAGAGATATCGGTTGATATGAAATCAAAAATTAATTCTCCTAATATACTTGTAATTTATGAGCGAAAAAATCGCGAGCTTGAAACGGCTATTCTGCTGCAGAGTAAATTTCTTGAAGCGGGTATAGATTGCCGAATCACTCAGTTCTATTGGGGCTTTGACTTTAATCTTTTTAAGGGTGCTCCGGATATTTTAGTAGTACCTCATTTATATAATGATCTTAGTGTCGCTCGACTTATTGCAAGATATGGAAGGCCAAAGGCCATAATCAATCTTCAGTATGAGCAAGTTCTTTCGGATAAATGGGAAAAGCTCGGGCACCACAATCCATCGGCCAGCGCAAAAAATGGGTTTCATGTGTGCTGGGGTAGTGAGACGGCTACTCGACTGGTAAATTTCGGAGTTCCAGAGGACCGCCTACTGATGATCGGTGCACCTCATTTGGATTTGATGAGTCGAGCCAGTCATGACGTTTGTCTGAATATAAAGAAGGAGTTAGGTGAAAGATTCTCAATAGGTTTTGATTCGGATTGGGTTTTATTTCTTTCCAGCTTTACATATGCGGATATTTCCCCTTATCGATTACGCATGAATGAAACGGTTTCTGGGTCAAATCTTAGTGATTTTGTTTATATTCATACGGAATCAAGGAACCATATAATTTCCTGGTTAGAGGCAGCTTTGCTCGCCAATCCAAACAAGAATTTTATCTACAGGCCTCATCCTGATGAGCTTAGCTTAGCTGTTGTTAATCAATTAGAGGATGAGTATCGAAATTTCCGAGTCGTGTCGTACGGCTCTGCGAAGCAATGGATAATGGCGTCTGATATAATACTGTCTTGGTACTCAACTACAGTAGTAGAGTCGCACTATTTAAATAAGATGTATCAGATTTTACGCCCGTGTACTTTGCCAGATAACTTTGATAGTGTTTTGCTAAAAAAGGCGAAATTCATCACAACGAAAGAAGAATTCCTTAAATCTTTTAAATTTAATTCTGAGAAGAACTTTCCTTTGAAAAGTTCGGATGTTTTAGCCTATTACGATAATATAAGTGGCGATATTGCATCGGATAAATTGGTTGGATTTGCTTCTTCACTTTTAGGTGCCGAACCGGTTGCAAGATTTGATGTATCTAAAATTAGTGTTTTAAAGGCAAAATTGATCTCATTTGGAGCCTTTGGTGTTTTCGCTTTATATGTGTTCTCAAAAAAATATCATGTTGATCGGTTTTTTAGAAAAATCACCTTTTTAGATAGATGGTTTTCAGAATTTGAAAATCAGTTTTTTGATTGCAAAGAAGTTGAAAGTATCAAGGCAAGCATCAAAAATTATTGTAGTTAATGGTAGTGTTTTTGAGGTTAATGCATTCTAAAATAAAGTAAGGTGCTATGTTTAATAACCGAATTTTACTAATTACCGGCGGTACTGGCTCCTTTGGCAATGCTGTGCTCCGCCGCTTCCTGAAATCTGACCTTGCCGAAATTCGAATTCTCAGTCGGGACGAAAAGAAGCAAGACGACATGCGTAAACGGTATAATAACCCTAAGTTAAAATTTTATATCGGCGATGTACGTGATTACCAGTCTGTTTTGAACGCCGTTCGGGGCGCTGACTTTATATATCACGCTGCCGCGCTCAAACAGGTGCCTTCTTGCGAATTCCATCCTATGGAGGCGGTAAAGACCAATGTGCTTGGCACGGAGAATGTTCTTGAAGCTGCCATCGCGTGCGGTGTCAAGCGGGTAGTGTGCCTTAGTACAGATAAAGCGGTTTATCCAATTAATGCTATGGGTATTTCGAAGGCAATGATGGAAAAAGTAGTCGTTGCTAAGTCTCGATCCAGCGATCAAACGGTGATCTGTTGCACTCGTTACGGAAACGTGATGGCTTCCAGGGGCTCCGTTATTCCATTGTTCGTTGATCAGATTAAGGCGGGTATACCTATCACGATTACAGATCCGCATATGACCCGGTTCATGATGACGCTTGATGACGCAGTCGATCTGGTTTTGTTTGCTTTTGAACATGGAAATTCCGGCGAAATTTTTGTTCAGAAAGCTCCGGCTGCAACTATTGAAACTTTGGCCTATGCACTCACGGAGCTGCTAGGTGTTCCGAAGCATGAAGTACGCGTAATCGGGACTCGTCACGGAGAGAAATTATTTGAAGCTTTACTCAGTCGTGAGGAAATGGTATCAGCGGAAGAGCTTGAAGGTTATTACCGTCTTCCCCCAGACCTGCGAGACTTAAACTATGGAAAATATGTCGAACAGGGAGAAAAGGGGATCTCTGAAGCGGTTGACTATAATTCCCACAATACCGTCAGGCTGGATAAAGCTGGCATGCAGCAATTACTGATGAAGCTGGGTTTTATTCAAGCTATTGCTAAAGGCGAAGACGCGGAACCTCAGGACTGATTTTATGCGGGTGGTAATTACGGGAGCAAACGGTTTTATCGGCAGAAATCTGCGACAGCATTTGTCAGAAAGGCGAGATGTTGGGGTTTCTCTCATTACTCGCGAGTCTTCCGATGATGATCTTTGTGAAGCGCTTCTAAAATCAGATTTTGTATTTCATTTAGCCGGAGTGAATCGCCCTCAAAATGTAAGCGAGTTCACGGAAGGCAATACAGACCTGACTGCCAAAATCGGCCGGATGTTGATGTTGAGGGCAAAAAAAACAGGAGAGAAAATACCCCTGCTTATTACGTCGTCTACTCAGGCTGCTATTGATAACGACTATGGTATTAGTAAGCGGAATGGCGAAATTGAAGCGAAGAATTCCGCAGATGAAGGGGAGTTTCCGCTATACATTTTCCGCTTACCAAATGTTTTCGGTAAGTGGTCGCGCCCGAACTACAACTCTGCTGTTGCAACCTTTTGTCATAACATAGCTCGCGACCGGCCCGTTCAGGTTAATAATGCTAATGCGGAGGTTTCGTTGGTTTATGTAGACGACGTGATTAATCGTTTTCTGCAACTACTGGATGGTGCTCGTCCGAACCCAGACTTTGAAGGTTTTGAGCAGGTTCAGCCTCAATATACGATCACTGTTGGCACTCTAGCTGAAACCATACGTGCATTTAAATGTAGCCGAGAATCGTTGATTACGGAACGGGTAGGGCAAGGTTTGGTGAGGGCGTTGCACTCGACCTACCTCAGTTTTCTACCGCCGGAAAGCTTTTCCTATATTGTTCCCCGGCATGGCGACGCCCGTGGTGTTTTTGTTGAGATGCTCAAAACACCGGACTGTGGCCAGTTTTCCTATTTTACCGCTCACCCCGGAGTTACACGCGGCGGGCATTATCATCACTCCAAAACTGAGAAATTCTTGGTCATTAAGGGTAAGGCCCGCTTCAAATTTCGCCAAGTTCAGACGGGCGAAGAGTATGAGCTGACCACTGAGGGCGAGCAGGCGGAGATTGTGGAAACGGTGCCGGGCTGGACCCATGACATTACGAACATCGGTGATGATGAATTGGTAGTCATGCTTTGGGCCAACGAGATTTTTAATAGGGACAATCCGGATACTTTTGCTTGTCCGCTTTAGTTTCCCGCATGTGTATCTGGAATTTGGTCAAAAAATAATTGAGTGCAGCTCTTGCTATGAAGAAACTTAAAGTAATGACGGTTGTGGGTACGCGCCCTGAAATAATTCGCCTTTCCCGCGTCTTTGCCCAGCTGGATCAGTTTTGCGAACATACTTTGGTCCATACTGGTCAGAATTACGATTATGAACTGAATCAGGTGTTTTTCGACGATCTAAATATACGTAAGCCGGACTATTTTCTTAACAGTGCCGATGGTAGTAAGAGTGCAGCTAACACTATTGGTAACCTTATCTCTGCAGTGGATGAGGTCCTGGAGGACGTGAATCCAGAGGCCTTGTTAGTGCTTGGTGATACCAATAGCTGTTTGTCGGTTATTCCGGCAAAACGCCGTAAAGTGCCTATCTTTCACATGGAGGCTGGTAACCGCTGCTTTGATCAGCGAGTACCAGAAGAGACAAATCGTCGCATCGTTGATCATACTGCGGATATTAATCTAACCTACAGCGCGATTGCGCGCGATTACCTGTTGCGCGAAGGGGTACCCCCGGATCAGGTCATTAAAACCGGCAGCCCAATGTTTGAGGTGTTGAGCCACTACCGGGTACAAATAGATGCTTCGGATGTGCTCCAGCGGCTGGGTTTAAGGGCGCGCGAGTATTTTGTTGTAAGTGCGCACCGTGAAGAAAATATAGAGTCTGAGCGCTCGTTCAATAAGCTCGTTGAAACGCTGAACAGCGTTGCGGAAGATTATGACGTTCCGGTGATTGTATCTACTCATCCGCGCACTCAGAATCGCATCAATAACACTGGTTCAGTATTTCACTCCCAGGTGCAGTTGTTAAAGCCGTTAGGTTTTCACGATTATATAAAACTTCAGCTTTCTGCAAGAGCAGTTTTGTCGGACAGCGGTACTATCAATGAGGAGTCTTCGATTCTGAACTTCCCTGCGCTGAATCTCCGTGAGGCTCATGAGCGTCCTGAGGGTATGGAAGAGGCGGCAGTAATGATGGTGGGCCTTGATTCTGAGAGGGTTCGGCAGGGACTGGGAATTCTGGAGACTCAGGCTCATGGTGATACTGATCGCACGCTACGATTGGTGGCTGATTACAGCATGCCTAATGTATCCGAGAAAGTGGTTCGTATTATTCACAGCTATACCGATTACGTGAATCGTATAATTTGGAAAAAATATTGATATGAATATTTTGGTAGTGACGCAATATTTTTGGCCAGAGAATTTTCGAATAAATGATCTGTGTGAGGGACTTTCGGAGCGGGGGCATAAAGTCACCGTTCTTACAGGGCACCCTAATTATCCTGAAGGAAAAGTATATACCGAATACAAAAGGGATCCGAGTTCATATAAGAGTATTGGGGACATAAATATCGTTCGTGTTCCTCTAATTTCGAGAGGAAAAAACTCTTTTTCATTAGTACTTAACTATATTTCTTACGCTATTTCCGCAATTTTTTTAGGTTCTTTAAAGTTAAAAAAAATTGATTTCGATATTGTTTTTTGTTGTCAGCTTTCACCAATAACAGTAGCGTTACCAGCAATAGTATTTAAGAAAAAACGCAAAATTCCACTAGTGATGTGGTCTCTTGATCTTTGGCCGGAATCATTGATTGCAGTAAATAAGGTGAAAGGATCTTTTGCTTTAAATGTTTTAGGGCGTCTCGTTTCATATATTTATCAGCGCTGCGATGTTATATTGGGGCAAACTGAATCTTATTTAAAGTCTGTTGATAAATATAACAAGGGCTCGGCTTTTTTAAAGCTTTTTCCTAATTGGGCGGAAAGGCTTTTCGACAATGTAGAGGTGTCTGACAGAAATAATGATTGCTTCAGAATAATATTTGCTGGAAATCTCGGTGAAGCCCAGGATTTGGCGTCGTTAGTTGAGTGCGCAAAGATATTGAAGTCAAAAAAATGTAATGTAGTTTTTGATATCGTTGGAGATGGTAGTAAGAGGGCTTGGTTTGAAGGTGAGGTTATAAAAAATGACCTTTGTGCATTTTTTAATTTTTATGGTAGGCAGCCACTTAGCTTGATGCCTGAATATTACTCAAAAGTAGATATGGCATTGGTCACACTAAATAAAGATTATATATCATCAAGAACTATTCCTGGAAAAATTCAATCATATATGATGGCAGGGTTGCCAGTATTGGCTATGCTAGATGGGGAGGGGGCAAAGTTAATAGAAGTTTCAAATTGCGGGTTTTCGTGTGATTCTGGTGACTTTACTTCCCTTGCAATGTGTATTGTGAGTTTATCTGAGTTTGATAAAAATACTTTAGAAAAAATTGGAGGAAACGGGACTTTATATGCTAACAATAATTTCTCAAGAGAACGTATATTTGATTCTTTAGAAGATATTTTTAAAAATGCAATAGAGGGGAGGCTGCATTGAAATGCTTGGTAAGCGGGGCGTCTGGATTTATAGCTCAAGCTGTCATTAGAAGTGAATGTTCCCATCTATTTAGTACTGTTGGAAGGAAGGATGTTGGTGGCAGTCATTCAAATATTAATGTAATTGATGGTTGCACCGACTGGAGTGATGCTTTGACCGGACAGGAAGTTGTAATACATACGGCAGCAGTAGCTCATCAAGGGGGGGGGGCGAGTGATGATTTGCTTTATCTTTATAGCGAGGTGAATGTTAAAGGTACATTAAACTTAGCCCAACAAGCGTTCGATAATGGAGTTCAACGCTTTATATTTATTAGTAGTGTTGGGGTCTTAGGTGTAGAGAGTAAAAAACCATTTAAAGTGTGCGATGATGCTGATCCCCATAATGGCTACACCAAGTCGAAATATGAAGCAGAGGTTGGATTAATGAAGATTGCTAATGCTACCGGGATGGAGGTTGTTATTATACGGCCACCGTTAGTGTATGGGTTTTACGCTCGAGGTAGTTTTGCGTCGCTAGTCCGCTGGGTAAAAAAAGGGGTGCCGTTGCCGCTGGGTGCTGTTCGTAATAAACGTTCACTTGTTGGTATCGATAATCTAGTGAGTCTTATTGTTACCTGCATAGATCATCCCGCCGCTGCTAACCAAACCTTTCTCGTAAGCGATGGAGAGGATTTATCAACTACAGAATTGCTACGATCGGTTGCGAATGCTATGGGTAGGCACACATGCTTGGTTCCTGTTCCTTCAGTGTTGCTAAAGTGGGGCGCTACTTTATTGGGGAAGAAAAACGTGGCGCAACAACTACTCGGTTCTCTTCAAGTGGATATTAGTTATACTAGAGAACGCTTGGGTTGGATGCCACCGCTGACGCTTCAGCAAAGCCTTGAGCGTTGTTTTGAACCGAAACGGGATTAATTTGTGCAGCGTTTTTTTGATTTTTCACTTTCCTTGGCGGGCTTAGTTCTCGGGTTCCCAGTTTTGCTTTCACTTTATATTATTGGTCTATTCGATACCGGTTTCCCCATTTTTAAGCAGGAGCGTGTGGGGCGGGATAGATATCCCTTCACTCTGGTCAAATTCCGCACGATGGCTGTTGATACTTCTTCTGTTGCCAGTCACTTGGCAAACAGTTCATCTATCACCAAATTTGGTCATTTTTTACGTCGAACCAAGTTGGATGAGTTGCCTCAGTTATGGAATGTTATTAAAGGAGATATGAGCTTGGTAGGACCGCGCCCCTGCTTGTTCAATCAAGAGGAGTTGATAGTAGAGCGCGAGCGTCGTGGTGTGTTGAAAGCTCGACCCGGCATCACCGGTCTGGCGCAAGTTAATAATATCGATATGTCTACCCCAGTCTTACTTGCTGAAACAGACGCGAAGATGCTCGCAACCCTCACCTTGGGCGCCTATTTTAAATACATAGCGATGACGGTGCTGGGCAAGGGTGCTGGTGATCGAATAAAGGGCTGATTATGCTTCAATATTTTTTAGGGTTCCCGCGTGTCTATAAGCGAATCATCTCTGTAGCCTCTGATGTGTTTTTCTTGTTTTTCGCAATTTGGGCTGCATACGCTCTTCGACTGGAGCACCAACTTTGGCTTCCCAGTGCCGACCAATTTATAGTTTCAACTGTCTCCGTTGCATTCACCATCGTGGTCTTCATTCGCCTCGGCCTCTACCGTGCAGTAATTCGCTATATGGGTGATCAGGCGTTATTGACGATTACCTATGGTGTGGTGTGGTCAAGCCTTTCGCTGATTGTTCTGGGGTATCTGTTTCAGGTTTTCGTGCCGCGTTCAGTGCCAATTATCTACGGCGCGTTGGCTTTTGTGTTTGTCGCTGGGACACGGCTCGGCGTGCGTGCACTGGTGAATCGTCCTCTTCAGCGCTCCAAGGAATCTGTAGCGATTATTGGCGCAGGTGAAACGGGCATGCAGCTGGCTTCAGCCCTATCGCAAGGCACCGAGTTTAGACCAGTTGTTTTTGTGACGTTTGAACCGTCGAACCATAAATCGATGGTTAATGGTTTGCCAGTTGTCAGTATTGAACACATTGAAAAAAACATGACGCGTTACAGGGTGCAGCGCCTTCTGCTTGCACTGGATGTCAATACCAAGGTTGACCGCAAGGCGCTCTTGAAACAATTAGAGCCTTTGTCTATCCCCGTTCAAACTGTGCCCTCAATGTCTGAGTTGGTAGCGGGGCAAGCGCGCATAAACGATATTCGAGACCTTGAAATCGAAGATCTATTAGGGCGTGAGCCGGTCCAGCCTGATGCTGCGATTGTGGCGCGGAGCTTGTTTGGTAAATCCGTTATGGTGACAGGCGCTGGTGGGTCGATTGGCTCCGAACTCTGTCGACAGATTCTTCGCCACAAACCCAAAGTGCTTGTGTTGTTTGAGCGCTCAGAATTTGCGCTCTATTCGATTGAAAAGGAATTAGAGTCTATCAATTCGATAGAGGGTTTGGCGGTCGAGATTCACCCAGTGCTCGGATCGGTCGTGCATCGGCGTCGATGCGAATCCGCCATGCGCGCCTTTGGTACACAGATTGTTTATCACGCAGCGGCTTACAAACATGTTCCGCTGGTTGAGCAGAACATCATTGAAGGGGTGCAGAATAATACGTTTGGTACCTGGCACACGGCGGAGGCGGCAATCGCAGCCGGAGTTGAGCGGTTTGTACTGATATCAACGGATAAGGCGGTGAGACCGACCAATGTTATGGGTGCTACCAAGCGGCTTGCGGAGCTTGTTTTGCAAGGATTGGCCCAGCGACAAACGAATACTCATTTTTCAATGGTTCGCTTCGGGAATGTGTTGGGCTCATCTGGATCGGTCGTGCCTTTGTTTAGAGACCAGATTCGTGATGGGGGGCCTGTCACCGTAACCCATCCCGATATCATCCGTTATTTCATGACGATTCCTGAAGCAAGTCAGTTGGTGTTGCAGGCCGGCAGCATGGGGCAGGGCGGCGAGGTGTTCGTCCTGGATATGGGAGAGCCTGTTAGAATTGCCGATCTCGCGCGCAAGATGGTGAGCCTGATGGGGCTGGTAGAAAAGACGGAAAAGAAACCTGAAGGTGATATTGAGATAGTCTTCAGTGGATTGCGTCCCGGAGAGAAACTTTTCGAAGAGCTGCTCATTGGGGATAACCCGCAAGGCACGGCGCACCCGCGTATTATGATGGCGCGAGAGGTGTCCTTGCCGTGGGCTGAGGTTGAGCAACTGCTGGCACAGTTGACAGCTGCAAGCCAGGCATTTGACTGCGGTACGGTAATTGATGTTCTTAAAACAGCGCCGACGGGTTATCAGCCTAATAGCGATGTCTCAGATCTGGTGTGGTGTCGTGTGGATGACGCTGCAGCCTCCGAAGTGCCGGTCAGTGCGAAAGTGAGTCGCCTGACCTTTAATAAATAATGATTTATTTATTGTGCATGAACGCGGAACTGTTTGAATTTTTGGTGGTAAAAAAGTCAAAAAACATCCCCGGTGTGGCTATTTCAGTAAGCACCTAAAAGATTTGGTGCGCTGCGTAATGAATGAGCTCATCGTGAAGGCTAAATTGAAAAGGAATGGAATCTAGATGAAAAAGTTAGCCGTTATTGGATTGGGCTACGTCGGGTTGCCGTTGGCGGCGGCCTTTGGCGAAAAGCACACTGTTAAAGGTTTTGATATTAATTCAAAACGTATCGCTGAGTTGAATGAAGGCGTTGACGCTACTCTGGAAGTATCGCGAGAAGAGCTCAATGCTGCAGATGGCTTAACGTTTACTTCGGTTATTGAGGAGATCAGCGATTGCCAGATTTTTATCGTGACAGTGCCTACGCCGATTGATGAATTCAAATCGCCGGATTTGACACCGTTGGTGAAGGCCAGCGAGACCATCGGGAAGGTGTTGAAATCGGGCGACATCGTCATATACGAGTCCACCGTTTATCCTGGAGCAACGGAAGAGGTTTGTGTGCCGATTCTTGAGCGAGTATCCGAACTTGTATTTAACAAGGATTTCTATGCTGGCTATAGTCCTGAGCGCATTAATCCCGGGGATAAGGAGCATCGGGTTACATCCATCAAAAAAGTCACTTCCGGATCAACGCCCGATATTGCAGATGAGATTGATGCACTTTATGCGAGCGTGATTACCGCTGGGACCTATAAAGCAACGTCTATAAGGGTGGCTGAAGCGGCTAAAGTTATTGAAAACACTCAACGCGATGTCAATATTGCGTTAATGAATGAGTTGTCGATGATATTTTCGCGCATGGGAATCGACACGCATGAAGTGCTGGCTGCGGCTGGCACCAAGTGGAATTTTTTACCATTCAAGCCTGGTTTGGTCGGTGGTCATTGTATCGGTGTCGATCCTTATTATTTAACCCATAAAGCACAAGCTGTGGGTTATCACCCTGAGATGATATTGGCCGGTCGTCGGGTAAACGACGGGATGGGGGCTTATGCTGCATCGTCTCTGATTAAGGCTATGATTCGGTCTGGCCAGACAATTGCGGATTCGCGGGTCTTGGTGTTAGGGCTGACGTTCAAGGAAAACTGTCCGGATTTGCGCAATACCAAAGTAATTGATGTAATCCGTGAACTTGAAGATTTCGGTTGCAAGATAGATGTCGCAGATCCTTGGGCGAACAATGAAGAGGCTGAACACGAATACGGTCTTTCGCTTTGTTTTGATCCCCAATCCGGTGACTATGATGCTGTTATATTGGCTGTTCCGCATCGGGATTATTCTGAAATGGGCGCTGCAGCGCTCCGCTCTTACCTGAAGCCCCGTGGTGTGCTTTATGATCTGAAAGGGGTGCTGAACAAAGCGGATTCTGATCTAAGGTTGTGATGACTATTTGATCCAGAAAAATTGATGTTATTGTTAGGTTTAAAAGAGCGAGCTTAGGGGCTCGCTTTTTTGTGCGTGTTTCATTTTTTATGATTAAATAACGGTAAATAATACCCTTGGCTATTATTGTGATTAAGTTTGATCTATTTGGTGCCTTGACTTATCATTTGCGGACTCAGTTTCCGGTATCGATTTTATTCGATTTCAAATGTTGAGTATCAAGATCCATGTCTTTTGACGTAGAAGGTAATATCCATGGCAAAGATTAACGACTACTACCAGAAAAAGCAGCTTATGGATAAGCTCGCAGAGGAACTGCGCCGGCTCGAAGATGATAGTTCGCTTAAGCACGAACTCGAGTTTGAAGAAAAGATTCGTGGCTTGATGGATGAATATAACAAGTCCGCAAAAGATGTATTGCAGGTCCTGGGTGCAATTGACCCTTCAGTATCATCTGTCAAAGCAGAGGGCGCCTCTTCTCGGCCCAAGCGTCCGTTGAAGACATATAAAAACCCTCACTCCGGCGAAACCGTTCAGACTCGTGGTGGCAACCACAAAACGCTGAACGAGTGGCGCGAGAAGTACGGTAAGGAAGCGGTTCAGGGCTGGCAACAGAACTGAGTCTGCAAGAAACTGCCCCGGCCGTCTGTGCCGGGGTAGTGCGCATTGGATGTGAGCATTTGCCTCCCGCTTTGCGTTAGAATTCAGGGATTACTTCAGACAAGGACGCACTATGCTTGCTGTCATCCTTTCCGGCGGCTCCGGTACCCGGCTGTGGCCTCTTTCCCGCGAAACCTATCCCAAGCAGTTTCTGCCCGTTGTCTCAGACGAGACGCTGCTCTCCGAAACCCTGTTGCGTGGACTTTCAGTCGATGAGTCTGCGCGGGTAATGGCAGTTACCAACGAAGAGCATCGGTTCGTTGTCGCGGCGCATATGCAGAGGTTGGCCGGAGACAGGGCGGATTCGATTGTGCTTGAGCCGGCAGGCCGCAACACGGCACCTGCGATCGCGTTGGCTGCATTAGCTGCACAAAGTGGGGCGCCGGATGAGTTATTGCTGGTTATGCCGTCAGATCACGTCCTGAAAGACCTGGAGGCTTTCAAGGCTTCCGTGGCTATCGGGTCGAAAGCGGCGCGTGATGGTAAATTGGTGACCTTTGGTGTCGTCCCGACATCTGCGCATACCGGCTACGGCTATATTCGTGCGGGCGAAGAGTCCGGTGGCTTTCTTGAAGTCTCTGGATTTGTGGAAAAGCCCGATGAAGCGACCGCGCAACAGTATCTTGATGAAGGGGGGTATTTCTGGAATAGCGGCATGTTCATGTTTCGCGCAGACCGTTATCTGGAAGAGCTCGGCAAGTACCAGCCTGATATCCTCGATGCATGCGAGCGTGCCTTTGCTGGCCGTGAAGGCGATCTCGATTTTATTCGCGTTGACAAGGCTGCGTTTGAAATTTGCCCTGATAACTCAATTGATTATGCGGTGATGGAAAAGACCGACGATGCTGTTGTCGTGCCTTTGGATGCGGGATGGAGTGATGTCGGTTCCTGGTCTGCGCTATGGGAAATTCAGCCTCAGGATGAGCAGGGGAATGTATGCCGCGGTGATGTCATTATCGAGGATGTTTCCGGATCCTATATCCACTCCGAAGGGCGATTGATTGCAGCGTTGGGCGTGACCGACCACGTGATTGTTGAGACCGACGATGTGGTTCTGGTAGCTGATCGCAATCGCGTTCAGGACGTCAAGCGATTGGTTGCCCAGGTGAAAGCCCAAGGGCGGGACGAGCATCGCTTTCACAAGAAAGTGCATCGCCCCTGGGGTACCTATGAAGGGATAGCGATGGGTGAGCGCTTTCAGGTAAAGCGCATCACGGTTAATCCCGGCGCGTCCTTGTCGCTTCAGAAGCATCATCACCGGGCAGAACACTGGATTGTCGTCAAAGGCACTGCCAACGTGGTTCGGGGTGAAGAACACATCATGTTAACGGAAGACCAATCGACTTATATTCCGCTTGGATTTCAGCACCGGCTCTCTAACCCGGGCGTGATTCCGTTGGAGTTGATCGAGGTTCAGACCGGTAGTTATTTAGGTGAGGATGATATCGTCCGGTTTGCGGACACCTATAATCGGGTGTGATGCCCGTTGCGGTCAGCAGCCCTCACATCAAGTCTGATGGGTAAATGTGTTCCGGAGAGGTAATGTACGCACAGGATGTGCTGTTCCCTCTACGGATAGTATGTGTTGCAGGAAAAGGACTTCATCTATTATGGACTGGCAAAAGAGTCGATTGCTGTTGGGCGCGCCACAAAGCTGCTCCGCCCGGAAACCTGTGGTGTCGAGCGGCGACAAGAAAGAAAATGGCGACCTGATGTTTGCGCCGATCCCCCCTACGTATTCCCGTTTCGCAGATGATCTCGCGGTTTTACTTACGAGTGATCCGAGCGCTATTGTCTGGCTCCACGGATTGCCCGGCAGTGGAAAAACTACATTTTTAAAGCGTCATCTGGACCGCTGGCCATTGCAGTGTATTTGGATCGACTTGCGACGTGAGCTTGAGGTGATGTCGTCACAGGCTGCGGTGTTACCGAACAAGGTGACTCGGAATGACGACTCATCCCCGGTGCTGATTCTCGACAACGTATCGCCGCGGGATCTGATGATACTGTTATCCGATCCCGGGAACCTCGCAAGCACACTGATTCCGGGATTCGAAGGGGCAATTCTATTGGCAAGCCCTTTTACCGAAGGTGCGTTTGACGAACAGTTGGCGGCGCACACAGGGCGGCAATTGCTTCCCGTTCGGATGCCTCAGAACAGTGCATCAGAACGTCTGGCCATTCTCCGGGAGCATCAGCCTGGTATCGAGCGTCGATGGAATATCGAAATGACGCCCTGCGCCCTTGAGCTTGCAGCCTTGGGTCATGCCCGGAATGATAATCTGACGCCGGGCGCATCATTACGGCTTTTGGAAGCGGCAGCAGCTAGAAAAACTATTCTGGCAAAGCAGGGGCCGGAGGTGCTCCGGGCGCTAAATCAGCAATTGCGTGATGCGCATCGGGAACTGATTGTTGCTCAGGCTAGAGGTTATGATACTGCGGATATGCAGCGAACGATTGCTGAATTGGATTTAGCAAAAGCGGCTTATGAAGTGGATTGGCGAGAACAGCATCGGGCAGGGTATTTTAATCAGCTAACCGGCGATTCCATTGAGCGTGAGCGACTCCGTTCCCTTTCTGAGATGTGATGCCGGTCCAGGCGTCTCATAGACACCCTGGATTGCTGATGAGAGCACCCTGGGGCATGATGTGGGTCGATGGGTGAGGTTCGCAGGATCTTGCTGTAGTTGTTGTTCCAATGGAAGAAGGTAGTGATGGTCGATCTCGAAATCTATATTCGCGGCTTAACCGAGAGTGGCTTAAAAGTTTGGCTGGCTCAGGAGCTTGACCAAATTGAGTTGGAGTCGATTGGCGTCAAAGGTGTGCTCAAAGGGAAGGGGCGTCTTCAAGGTGTGCCTGTTCGCATCAGTGTCTACCCGGAGGCGTTTTCCAAACACTTTTCCAGTGTCGTACTTGAGGGCGAGGTGCTTCCGTGGGATACGGATATTGAGTGCGCCCGCAGTGCGTGGGGTGCTATGGCAGTTGAGGTCCGCTGCAGTCCCGGTGACTGGAAAGAAGGGGATCCGGTTGAGGAGGAAAAATGGTGGCGGATCGACGAGCGAGGTGAACAGAAAGTCGTTTGGAATTAAAGAGAATACCCCGAAGGTTTGGCCAGTCATCCTTTGATAGCGTTTAGGCTCAATTTAGAACAGTAAAGCAACAGGCTAAACGAAATTCGGGGGAGGCGTTGTTGTAACGCATCCCCCGAACAGAGCATTCAAAAAGCCAATAGCGGGCTCTTAGTCTTCCAGAATGCTGACGTTGTCTGCCTGAAGGCCTTTGTCCGCGTCAACAACGTTGAAACGTACCAGTTGCCCCTGGCGGAGCACGCGACGGCCGCGACCACGAATGGCACGGAAGTGAACGAAGACTTCGTCGCCACTATCACGCACAATAAAGCCAAAGCCCTTCTTCACGTTGAACCATTTAACGGAACCCTCTTCATCACCTTCAGGGCCGTAGTCACTGTCTTCTTCGTCATCGCTGTATTGCGAGGAGGATGATTGTGCCGGACGGCGAGCTGCTTGCTGACGACCTTTCTGGGCGAACAGCACCGTCAGGAAGCCTGTCAGGCCAAAGAGCACCAGAGCGATGATATAAGCCAGGATGCCTTGATCGCTTCCCAGCACGAATGCAGGGTTGTCTGCAACGTCATTGGAACCGTTTGTTGAAAGGATCTGGAAAAGCTCCGGTGTGAAACTCAGCAGGCAAAACGCCAGAATAAGAGGAGCGGGAATCGCGATTAGCAGAGCAACGAGAATCGCTTTTTTTGGATTACGCATTTGACGACTAAATCTCCATCAATCAATAAACAATAACAGCCTGATTTCACGTAAAATAAACGCTCAGGCGTGGAAAAGCAGGGTGGCGGGTGACTGTGTTGCCTTCCCTGCAAGCGCCGCATGATACCAGATAAGTCAGCAACCTACCCACCCCGTATACAGGTAAGAAGCGTAATGGGTCACATGACATTGGAACAACTTGAAGCCCGAATGAATGATTTGGAGACGCGGGTGGCGTTCCAGGACGATATGATCGCGACGCTGAATGATCAGGTCGCCCAGCAGGAACTGGATATCCGGCTGTTATGGGAAGCCAAGAAGCGGCTCAACAAGCAGGTGTCTGATCTCTCGCCTTCCAATATCCGCAGCGAGGAAGATGAAACGCCGCCGCCCCATTATTGAAGTCAGAGCTTCAAGGGCGGCGACAGCGATCATTTGGGTTGGCTGTCAGCTCAGAAGTTCTTCTAGCAAACGTTCGTATATTTCCGACAGCGTGTCCAGATCGTCCGCTTTTACGCACTCATCGATTTTGTGGATGGTGGCATTGACTGGGCCTAGCTCAACAACCTGGGCACCGGTCGGTGCAATAAAGCGTCCGTCAGAAGTCCCTCCTGAAGTCGACAGCTGAGTGTCCCGGCCGGTGACATGTTTGATAGCTGCAGAGGCGGCGTTAACGAGTGCGCCTTTTTCTGTCAGGAAGGGTTCGCCGCTAAGGTGCCACAGCAGGTCATATTTCAGATTGTGCCGCTCCAGTACTTCAGCAACCTTTTGTTGGAGGCTTTCTGACGTGTTTTCAGTGCAGTAACGGAAGTTGAAGTGCACCAGCATCTCACCCGGTATGACGTTACTGCCGGTGCCGGCCTCTATTTTGGTAATCTGGAACGTTGTCGCCGGGAAGAACTCGTTGCCTTGGTCCCATTCGGTCTGAGCTAGCTCGTCAAGTGCTGGCGCTGCCCTGTGAACCGGATTTTCTGCAAGGTGCGGATAAGCAACGTGGCCCTGAATGCCTTGTACGGTAAGGTAGCCATGGAGTGAGCCCCGGCGACCGTTTTTGATAATGTCCCCGACCTCATGGGTGCTGGAGGGTTCGCCTATGAGGCACCAGTCGATTTTTTCGTTTCTTGCTTCCAGTGCCTCAATGACTTTAACGGTGCCGTCGTGTGCTGGTCCTTCTTCGTCGCTGGTAATCAGCAATGCGATAGAGCCTTTATGGTCTGGGCAGCGGGCGACAAAGCGTTCGCAGGCAGTGACAAAGGCGGCAAGACTTCCCTTCATATCCGCAGCGCCGCGACCGTATAGGTAGCCGTCACGAATGGCGGGTTCAAACGGCGGTACGGACCAGTTTTTCTCGGGGCCGGTGGGGACGACGTCTGTGTGGCCGGCGAAGGCCAGAAGCGGGCCGTCACTGCCTTTTCGGGCCCACAGGTTTTCAACGTCACCGAAATGCAGTCGCTCGTCGACAAAGCCCAGCCTGGAAAGGCGAGACATGAGCTGATCCTGACAGCCCGCATCGCTGGGGGTGACGGATTGGCGGCGGATCAGGTCGATTGTAAGCTGAAGGGTAGGAGAGTCAGGCATCCAGAAATCCGGTTTTGAGGCTGGCGAGGACGTCACCCGAACAGAAAGGTAAGGGTTCTGTCCGGATAACTCGGGTGGCTCATTAATCAGTTGTTGGCGTGTAACGCCTCATTCAACTCGATAGCCGTTTTGTTGGTTTTGCATTCAACTGCGCCATTCTGTGAGTTGCGACGGAATAGCAGATCTGGCTTGTTGGCCAGGTCACGGGCCTTGACGGTCTGAACCAGCGCGTTGTTTTCATCAAGCAGAGCAATCTTGGTGCCGGCGGTGATGTAAAGACCTGCCTCGACCGTATTGCGGTCACCCAGCGGGATGCCAATGCCTGCATTTGCGCCGATCAGGCAGTTTTCACCCACCGCAATAATTATATTGCCGCCGCCAGAAAGTGTCCCCATGGTGGAGCAGCCGCCGCCCAGATCCGAGCCTTTCCCGACCATAACTCCAGCGGAGATACGACCCTCAATCATGCTGGTACCTTCGGTGCCCGCATTGAAGTTGATAAAGCCTTCATGCATGACAGTCGTGCCTTCTCCCACGTAGGCGCCAAGGCGCACACGAGCGGTATCGGCGATGCGCACGCCACGGGGAACAACGTAGTCAGTCATTTGGGGGAACTTGTCGACCGATTTTACTTCCAGAGTGCGGCCTGCGATACGTGCATCCAGTTGGTGTTCTGGTAGTTCATCCAGATCAATCGGGCCTTCGTTGGTCCAGGCGATGTTAGGTAGCAGTCCGAAAATACCGTCTAGCTTGAGGCCATGGGGTTTGACCAAACGGTGCGATATCAAATGCAGCTTCAGATAGACTTCCGGTGTGCTGGACGCACTGTCGTCGCTGTCCAATAGTGTGACAACAGCCGGGCTTGCGCTGGTGGCGGCCTTGTGTGCCAGTTTGGCCAGATCATCCCGGCCCGCGCCTTTCAGGCCTTCAGCGAAAGCCGTCAGCTGCTCAGTGCTGGGTTCGATAGCCTGATTGCCGCCACTATAGCCTAATGTATTGCTGGCAATTTCAACGATGATGGCATCGGGCATATACAGCGGTTGCTGGTAGTAAGTCTCCAGCCATTCGCCCTTGTGGTTTTGTGTGCCGATGCCAATGCCAAATGCAAAGCTCATGTTGAAACTGCTCCTGTGTCAGTAAACGTGTCGTTAGGTGCCTGCTTTATCGTGCGGGCCTGCCTCGAGAAGTTGCTGCTGAATCCGGCGCCACGCGAGGCTCATGGCCGTGCGCATTGAAATGCCGCCCCGCTTGTATCTGTTACTTAAAGCTGTGTCCGCCACTGCTGATCGTCAAACCCGACCATAACGGAATCATGGCTCTCGACCACTGGGCGCTTGATGGCCGAAGGGTTCTCTTCCATGACGACGAGCGCAGAATCGCGGGCAATGTTATCACGAATGGCGTCCGGCAATTTACGCCAGGTGGTTCCGCGACGGTTAAGCAGGGTTTCCCAGCCAACCTGCTTTTCCCAGGTTGCAAGTTGGGTCGCCGTTGGTGGTTCCTTTTTGAAGTCGTGGAAGGTGTACGGTTTCTCGTTGGCGTCGAGCCATTTCAGCGCTTTTTTGACGGTGTCGCAGTTCTTGATGCCGTAAATATTGATGCTGTCAGTCATCTGTCGGTCTGTTCCAGGCTTATGTCGTTGAATTCAGTATGAAGTTCCGGATCCGCTTTGCCGCCTCCACGCATTCCTCAAGCGGTGCCACAAGTGCCATGCGGATACGATTCTCACCCGGGTTATGGCCGTCAGTTTCCCGGGAAAGGTAGCGACCGGGGAGAACATGCACATTTTGCTGTTCAGCAAGATCCCGGGCAAAGCGATCGTCCGCATAGGGTGTTTCTGGCCAGAGGTAAAAACCGGCATCCGGCGCTGCGACCCGCATGACCTCGGACAGAATGGGGACTACGGCGTCAAACTTGGCACGGTAAGCGGCCCGGTTTTCAGCAACGTGGGCTTCATCGTCCCATGCGGCGATACTCGCCAACTGGTGCTGAATAGGCATCGCCGAGCCGTGATAGGTTCGGTAGCGAAGGTAATCTGCCAGAATCCGTGCATCGCCGGCGACGAAGCCGGATCTCAGCCCGGGTAAATTGCTGCGTTTGGACAGGCTGTGAAAAACAATACAACGGGCGTAGTCGTCGCGGCCAATGGCGGCGCAGGTTTCGAGCAGCCCTTCCGGTGGATTGTTTTCATCAGGGTAGAGCTCTGAATAGCACTCATCCGAGGCGATAATAAAATCAAAACGGTCGGCAAGTTCAATCAGACGTTTGAGCGTGGCTCTGGGGATAACCGCGCCACTCGGGTTGCCGGGAGAGCACAGAAAAAGTATCTGGCATTGCTGCCAGACCTTGTCCTCAACGGCTTCAAAGTCCGGAATGAAATGATTGTCAGCCGCGCAGGGCAGATAGTGTGGAGTTGCGCCTGCGAGAAATGCGGCGCCTTCATAGACCTGGTAGAACGGGTTCGGGCTGACGACAGTCGCATTCGCGACAGGATTGATGGTGGCCTGAACCAAAGAGAAGATGGCTTCGCGCGTGCCATTAACGGGAATGACATGGCTCGCAGCGGACAGCGAGCCGGGCTTTAGATTGAAGCGCCGGGTTGCCCAGTTTGCGATGGCTTCGCGTAGCGCCTCGGTGCCTTTGGTGGTGGGGTAGTTCGCCAGTTTACCCAGGTTGTCGCTGACAACCTGTTTGACGAAATCCGGCGCCGGGTGCTTGGGCTCGCCGATCGAGAGTGCGATCGGTGGCAGATTAGCCGGTGGCACAATGCCGGCCTTGAGCTCCGCCAGTTTCTCAAACGGATAGGGGTGCAGTCGGTCTAGATTCGGATTCATGGCGCCTGTATCTCTGAAAAAAATTATATTCCGACGTGATCGTCCAGCTGGCTGCAGAGGTCATCCTGTAGCGCCTGGCAAGTCGCCGGATCGCTGATCGGATCACCCGCGTCGTCGGTAATGAAGAAAACGTCCTCGACCCTTTCGCCCAGCGTAGCGATTTTGGCGTTTGTCAGCCGCACATTGTTTTCGAACAGAATGCTGCCGACTCTCGCGAGCAGGCCGGGGCGGTCCGGGGTGATGAGCTCCATGACGGTGCGCTGATTGACCGTATCATTGGAGAAGGTCACCTGGGTCGGAAACGAGAAATGTTTGAGCTGCCGAGGTGTGCGGCGATGGATGATGTCCGGGTAATCGTCCGGATCGTCCAATTCTTCAATCAGGCGCTGGCGGACGCGCTCCTTGCGGGCCTGGTCTTTGCCCAGCGGCTGACCTTTGTCGTCGAGAACGATGTAGGCGCTGACCGAATACGGCCCTTCACTGCTGCTGATTCTGGCATCAACAATGTTGAGGTTGAGTTGCTCCAGTACCGCAGTCGTCGCTGCAAAAAGGGCGGCCCGGTCATTCATATAAATGACGATTTGCGAGTAGCCATCAGTTGGGCCGCCGCGGGTGTCACGAATCATCACCAGCGGGTCGGGGTTGCCGCCGTGGCGAATGATGGCGGCTGTCTGCCAGGCGATATCGACGGTGGAATCCTGAAGGAAATAGTCCTCATCCATGACATTCCAGACGGCATCAATCTGGTCGTCGCTGATGTTTTGGGCGAGGAGGATTTCCCGGGCTTCAGATTGCGTGGCCTGAACCCACTCGCTGCGGTCGATTGGCGTTTCAGTGCCGCGTCGCAGTGCGCGCTTGGTTTCAATGTAGAGCTGGCGCAGAAGTGACGCTCGCCAGGTATTCCAGAGCTTCGGATTGGTTGCGCTGATGTCGCAGACCGTTAACACGTAGAGATAATCGAGGTGGATTTGCGATGGCACGGCGCGCGCAAAGGCGTGAATGATATCCGGGTCCGAAATATCTTTGCGCTGGGCCGTCATCGACATCAGCAGGTGGTTTTCCACCAGCCAGGCAATGAGTTGCGTGTCCCTTTGGCTGAGATGGTGGCGTTCGCAGAACAGCTCCGCGTCTTCTGCACCCAGCTCTGAATGATCGCCGCCGCGCCCTTTCGCAATATCGTGATAAAGGCCGGCAATATAGAGGTTTTCGAGTTTGGGGAGCCGGTGGAGCAGGCGGGAAGCTAATGGGTAATGGGTGAGCGCGTCCTCGCTGCTCATCTGGACCATATTCCGGATTACCCGCATGGTGTGGGCATCAACGGTAAAGATATGGAACAGGTCGTACTGCATCTGGCCGATAATATTGCCAAACTCCGGCAGATATCGCCCCAATACATTGTACTTCTTCATGGCCGACAGGGTCTGGTCAAGCGCATGAGGGGTTCTGAGTAGCTCCATAAACAGCGTGGTGACCGCAAGGTCGGAGCGAAAGGCGTCGTCAATCAGGTGCCGGTGGGCCCTTAGTGAGCGGATTGTTGTGGCCCGGATGCCCCGGATATCGGGGTTTTGCGCCATGAGGACAAAGATTTCCATCAAGGCATAGGGCGCGTACGCAAAAACCTGATTGTTGACAGCCTCGATATAGCGGTTGCGGATCTGGAAGCGCTTGTTGATCGGGCGAATGTCATCCGCCTCGGCGGATTCCAGGATAGCCTCGTCGTAGTACTGAAGAATGACGTCTGTGAGCTCGGCTAGTGCGAGGACGGTACGGTAGTACTCCTGCATCATGATTTCGACGCCAAGCCGCTTGTCTTCGTCGTGATAGCCCAGCATTTGCGCGAGTGCCCGCTGGTGATCAAAGAGCAGGCGGTTTTCATTGCGGTCCGAGATCAGTTGCAGGCCGTATCGAAGGCGCCAGAGGAAATTTTCACCGCCCAGCAGGATCTGGTATTCCTCTTCTGTGAGGATGCTGAATCGGGTCAAATCGGCAGTTGATTCAAGTCCGAAGTGGCGTTTGGTGATCCAGCCGATGGTCTGGATGTCTCTTAGCCCGCCAGGAGAACCCTTGATGTTGGGCTCCAGGTTGTACTCGGTGTCGCCGTATTTTTCGTGGCGCCTGCGCTGTTCTTCCCGTTTGGCAATAAAATATGCCCGGTCTTCGCTGACGTTATCAGAGTATATCTGGTGGCTCAGCGCGGAGCGCAGGTTGTCCGGTCCCGCGATCGTGCGGGTTTCGAGCAGGTTGGTGAGAATGGTGACATCGCCTCTGGCGGCAGTCAGGCATTCGTCAATGCTGCGTACACTATGGCCGATATCGAGCTTCAGGTCCCAGAGCAGGGTGATAAAGGTGGAGAGGTCTTCCTGCCATTCTTCACTGACATCGCGACGTGTGAGGATGAGCAAGTCGATGTCGGAATGTGGGTGCAGTTCGCAACGCCCGTAGCCGCCAACAGCTATCAGGGCAATGTCACTGGATTCGCTGAACGGGTAGCGTTGCCATAGCAGGCTCAGAATGCGGTCAACGGTGAGGGCTCGGGCCAAAACCAGCTCTCTGACGTCGGCCCCGTTGGTAAACGCCTTGGCATGCTCTTCGTATGCAGCTTTCAAAGCCTTGCGGGCAGGGCCAATTGGGGAAGGCGCCGCGGCAATTTGAGCTTCCAGGCTTTCGGTGTCCAGAGCGTCGGCTATTGCCATCGTGTTCGTTGCCTCAAAGGCTGATAGAAGGCCGGCACTGAATGCCGGCAAGGGTCATGGGCATACGCAGGCGTTAGTCAGATGGCGTTCAGAATGGTTCATCCGGTCGCTTGGTCAGCACTTCATAGCCATCAGCCGTTACCAGAATCGTATGTTCCCACTGTGCTGAGAGCTTGTGATCCTTGGTGACAACAGTCCAGTCATCGGGCAGCAGTTTGCACTGGTATTTGCCCTGATTGATCATGGGCTCAATCGTAAACGTCATGCCTTCTTTGAGCTCCAGGCCGGTGCCGGGGCGACCGTAATGCATTACCTGAGGCTCTTCATGAAATACGCGGCCAATGCCGTGTCCGCAGTAGTCACGCACCACGGAGAAACGGTTTTTCTCGGCGTGTTGCTGAATAACGTGACCGATGTCTCCCAGGCGTGCACCCGGCTTGACCAGTTCCATACCTTTATAGAGGCACTCCTGGGTGATTCTGACCAGGCGCTCGGCAGCGATTTTGGGTTCGCCGACAAAAAACATCTTACTGGTGTCGCCGTGATACTCATCTTTGATGACAGTGACATCAATATTGATGATATCACCGTTTTTAAGCACTTTTTTACTGCTGGGAATGCCGTGGCACACCACGTGGTTGACAGAGGTGCAGACGGATTTCGGAAACCCCTTGTAGTTCAGGGGGGCCGGTATAGCCTTCTGCTCGTTAACAATATAGTCGTGGCAGATCCGGTCCAGCTCTTCCGTGGTCACACCCGGTTTGACGTGTTCGCCGATCATTTCAAGAACATCGGCAGCCAGTCGGCCGGCTACGCGCATTTTTTCGATTTCTTCGGGAGTTTTAATCGATACCTGCATTTTCCGGGGTTCCAATTCGTCTGAGTCAAGTTCACATTTTAGGGAGGTGGGTGCGCGGGTACAAGGTGGCTCTTTGATTTGAGTTGGACGCTATCTATTTATACGCGTGAGGTTGGCTGCCTGGCCTGCGCCCGATTGCCCATAAAGGATGGCGCCCGGCGGCTGCTTCAGAGGGCTTGAGGTGCTCCGCTCAAGTGTCTGAATTTCGGGAAGTGCTTAATAAACTGGTGGCGCTTTTCTGGCTTTTTATGGTATAAACGCGCCCGCTGAAGCCGTAATGGCTCCCGCAACGACTCTGAGATCAGTCTTCGAAACAGGCTTTTCCAGAGCGCTGCTCAGCTAAATCGCACATGCGTCGACACGTTGACCCAGGGTGCCCTGCCAAGTCTTATGGCAGCAGGGTTGGGCAATTGGACGCGTGGAGGACTAACCCAAAGTTCGTATATAGGTATTTAAAATGGCACAAGTAAGCATGCGTGACCTGCTGAAGGCAGGCGCACACTTCGGTCACCAGACACGTTACTGGAACCCGAAAATGTCGAAGTTCATCTTCGGCGCCCGCAACAAGATTCATATCATCAACCTGGAGCAGACTGTTCCTGCAATGGAAGAAGCGCTGACTTTTGTTCGTCAGCTTTCTGAAAGCAAGAACAAGGTTCTCTTTGTTGGTACCAAACGCGCCGCTGCGAAGATCATTAAAGAAGAAGCACTGCGCGCAGGTCAGCCCTACGTCAACCATCGCTGGTTGGGTGGCATGCTGACCAACTACAAGACGATCCGTCAGTCTATCCGTCGCTACCGTGATCTTGAGTCCCAGAGCCAGGACGGTACATTCGACAAGCTGACCAAGAAAGAAGCGCTCGAACGCACGCGTGAAATGGAAAAGCTTGAGCGCAGCATCGGCGGTATCAAGGATATGGGTGGTCTTCCTGACGCACTGTTTGTTATCGACGTTGACCACGAGCGGATTGCTATCAAAGAAGCCAACAAGCTGGGCATTCCTGTTATTGGTGTTGTTGATACCAACAGTGATCCAGACGGCATCGATTACGTGATTCCAGGTAACGATGACGCGATCCGTGCGGTTCAGATCTACGTGAAAGCGATTGCTGATACCTGCCTGGAAGGTGCAACCGCCGGCACTGGTGCGGATGAGTTTGTTGAAGTGAGCGAAGAAGAGAAGGACGCACCTGCAGCTGAATAATCGCTGTGGTTGAGCTGATTCAGATTCAGCATCGAAAAGGGGGGCTGAGTCCCCCTTTTTTGTAAGCGTAATACCGCAATTGGTTAAAGGGATCTGTGGTCAGGGGGGTTGAATGCTTAATCCTCGCTGCAGACGGCAAACAGGCAGGGCGAATTGCCAAAAAGGCAACGTTTTTTGCTCTGCGTTGAATTTTAATAGAGTGCTCCGGTAATGCCGGGGCCTTCTTCTGATATTGAAACGAGAGGACTGAACATGGCTGCTATTACTGCTGCAATGGTCAAAGAACTGCGTGAGCGTACCGGTCTTGGCATGATGGAGTGCAAAAAGGCACTCGTTGAGGCGGGTGGTAGTGTTGAGCAGGCGATCGACGAGCTGCGTAAATCATCTGGCCTGAAAGCGGCCAAGAAAGCAGGTCGTACCGCTGCTGAAGGCGTGGCTGTGCTGAGTGTTGCCGATGACAACAAGAGCGCCACTATCCTGGAAGTGAATTCGGAAACTGACTTCGTTGCACGTGATGATAACTTCCTCAACTTTGCGAATGACGTACTGGCAGTTGCTGTTAAGAACGGCGAAACCGACGTTGCCAAGCTGATGGAAGGTGATCTTGAAGCCAAGCGTGAAGCGCTGGTTCAGAAGATTGGTGAAAACATTACCGTACGTCGTATCGTCAGAATCGAAGGCGCTGTGGTTGCAGGTTATGTTCATAGCACAAACAAAATCGCGTCTGTTGTCGCAGTGACTGCCGGTTCTGCTGACACTGCTCGTGATGTTGCGATGCACGTCGCTGCCGTTAACCCACGTGTGGGCAAGGCAGAAGATATGCCTCAGGAAGAAGTCGAGCGCGAAAAAGACATTATTCGTGCCCAGCCTGACATGGAAGGCAAGCCGTCAGAAATCGTTGAGAAAATGATGACTGGCCGCATCCAGAAGTTCCTGAAAGAAAACAGCCTGGTTGATCAGCCGTTCGTTAAAAACCCTGATCAGACCGTTGGTGCGCTGTTGAAAGCAGAAGGTGCCGAACTTTCCGGTTTTATTCGCCTTGAAGTTGGTGAAGGTATCGAGAAAGAAGAAGTTGATTTTGCTGCTGAAGTTGCGGCAGCAGCGGGTACAGGCAAGGCCTGACCGTTGTTGTAACCCGTGTGCGCCACCCGGTGCGCATGGGTTGCATGCGAGATGCTCCGTGCTTCGGGATATCTCGCATGCAACCCTGATCCAGGTGATGCCAGTTGTCCTGCAACAAGGATTGGCTAATCTGCTCTGATGCATCCGCTTTGTCACCGTCCGCACGGACGCCAGTAAGGGGATCCCTCGCAATGCCAAAGAATTCTCAGACCCAGCCCAAATACAAACGCGTTCTTCTCAAGCTCAGTGGTGAAGCACTGATGGGCGAGCAGGATTTCGGAATTGACCCCAAGGTACTTGATCGTATGGCGCTGGAGATCGGCGCGTTAATCGGTATTGGTGTACAGGTTGGCCTGGTTATCGGTGGTGGTAATCTATTTCGGGGTGCAGCGCTGAGCGCCGTTGGTATGGATCGTGTTACCGGCGATCACATGGGCATGCTGGCCACAATGATGAATGGTCTGGCCATGCGGGACGCGCTCGAGCGCTCGAATATCCGCACGCGGGTCATGTCTGCGATTCCGATGAGCGGTATTGTGGAGCATTATGACCGCCGTCGGGCATTCCGGGACCTCAAGGATGGTGACGTCGTGATATTCTGTGCCGGTACCGGTAACCCGTTTTTCACCACTGACTCTGCCGCTTGCCTGCGTGGTATCGAGATTGAGGCGGACGTGGTGTTGAAAGCCACGAAGGTTGATGGCGTTTACTCTGCTGATCCGGTCAAGGATCCAACAGCAGAAAAATACGAACGTCTGACCTACGATGAGGTATTGGATAAAAAGTTGGGTGTGATGGATCTGACTGCTATCTGTCTGTGTCGTGACCAGGGGATGCCGGTAAGGGTTTTCAATATGAATAAGCCCGGCGCGCTGACACGCATTGTGGTGGGTGAGCCTGAAGGCACTCTCATCGAATAAAGCGAATACTGATAGAATGCCGGAAATGGCCGGTTTGATCTGAACCAGGCTGACCGGCAAACGGACTGAATTGAGGAATAAACCGTGATCAACGAAATTAAGTCAGATGCTGAACAGCGCATGAAGAAAAGCCTGGAATCTCTGCACGCTGCATTTAACAAAATTCGGACAGGGCGCGCTCACCCAGCGATCCTCGACAGCGTGATGGTCAATTACTACGGCCAGGACACGCCGCTAAAGCAGGTTGCGGCGGTCAATGTTGAAGATTCGCGTACTTTGGCTGTTGCGCCTTGGGAGAAGAATCTGGCGCCCGCCATCGAAAAGGCGATCATGATGTCGGATCTGGGGCTTAATCCGTCCAGCAACGGCGATGTCATTCGGGTTCCGATGCCAATGCTGACACAGGAAACCCGTCGTGAAATGGTCAAGCAGGCCAAAGCGGATGCTGAGCATGGCCGTGTATCGGTCCGGAATGCCCGTCGCGATGCTAACGCCGACCTGAAAGAGCTGCTCAAGGAAAAAGAGATTACCGAAGATGAAGAGCGCAAAGGTCAGGAAGAAGTACAGAAACTGACTGACCGCTTCATCGCTGAAATCGAAACGATGCTCAAGAGCAAAGAAGACGATTTGATGGAAGTCTGAGTTCGGCCATTATCGATATAGGTTGAATTTTTAAAGCGGGGGCTGTCAGGGTGTGGGCAAATAAGCACGCTGAAGCCCCCGAGACGTATTAGGGGAAGGCATGACGGAAAGTATATCCGCCAAGATTCCGGTAGCTGCGAGTGCTCGGCCTCGTCATGTCGCTATCATAATGGATGGGAATAACCGCTGGGCGAAGCAGCACTTGCTGGCCGGTGTCGCGGGCCACAAGGCGGGTGTTAATGCCGTTAAGGCGGCAGTTGAAACCTGCGCTCGACAAGGGGTGGAGGTACTGACCCTGTTCGCATTCAGTAGCGAAAACTGGCGCCGTCCGAAAGATGAAGTATCCGCCTTGATGCGTTTGTTTCTGTTGGCGCTGGAGCGTGAGGTCAAAAAGCTGCACCGGAACAATATCCGGCTGCGGATAATCGGTGATCGCAGTGCTTTCAGCCCCAAACTGCAGGAACATATGCAGCGAGCCGAGACCTTGACCGAAAGCAACACCCGCATGACGCTGGTGATTGCAGCAAATTACGGTGGGCAATGGGATATCGCCCAAGCTAGCCGGGTGTTGGCGCAACAGGTAAAAGATGGGCAGTTGCAGCCTGAAGACATCACTGAAGAAAGGCTGCAGGCGCAGCTGTGCATCGGCGAGTTGCCGATGCCTGATCTGATGATCCGGACAGCTGGAGAGCAGCGCATCAGCAATTTCATGCTCTGGCATCTTGCCTATACCGAATTCTATTTTTCAGAAGTGTACTGGCCTGACTTCAATGAAAATGAAATGCTTGCCGCGCTTGAAGCGTATGCCGGTCGTAAGCGCCGGTTTGGCCAGACTGATGATCAGCTGGAACAGCGCGCTGCAATAGGCTCCACGAACTGACAACGATAAAAGAGCGAGCCCCCTTGTGCTCAAGACCCGTGTAATTACCGCATTAATTCTTGCCCCGATTGCGATCGGCTGCATTTTCTTCCTGCCTCCGCTTGGCTTCGCCCTGTTTACCGGCATTATCATTTCGATAGGTGCCTGGGAGTGGGCCAATATGGCCGGTTTGACCCAGCAGGTTGCCCGGGTAGCTTACGCTGCCGTGACCGCGTTGATTCTTTTCTGGCTGCTCCACGCCACTGCGAATTCAGTGTTGATTGGATCGGCCGTATGGTGGTGTGTTGCCTTGCTGCTGGTTCGTTCTTATCCGGCTGGAAGCGCGCTCTGGTCACCGATCGTTGTGCGACTGGTAATGGGGTTGCTGGTGCTGGTACCCGCCTGGGTGGGGCTTAATCATTTGCGCTCCGGTCAATTCCAGTTAGCCAGTCTTGATAATAATCTGCTGCTTTTGCTCTATGTATTTTGCATCGTATGGGTGGCTGATATTGGCGCCTATTTTGCGGGTCGCGCCTTTGGTAAGGCCAAGCTGGCGCCACGGGTCAGTCCGGGCAAATCCTGGGCAGGTGTCTGGGGCGGTTTGGCTGCTGTCATCGCCCTGGCTGTCATTGTGGGACTGGTGATTGGCTGTGATCTGCAGTCCGGAGCCCTGCTGGTGGTAATAAGCGTCGTGACAGGTGCGGTGTCTGTGTTGGGCGATCTTCTGGAAAGCATGCTGAAGCGTTTCAGGGGGATAAAAGACAGCAGTCAGTTGCTGCCCGGGCATGGCGGTATTATGGATCGTATTGACAGTCTCACGGCCGCTATTCCGGTATTTGCCCTTGGTATCACGCTACTGGGATGGCTGCAGGCGAGCGCATTGGCATGACGGGTCCAAGCTCCAGCGCGAACCAATACGCCGGTTCAGGCCGGCGATCAGTTGCCATTCTTGGCGCCACAGGCTCCATAGGTTTGAGCACGCTGGATGTGATTCAGCGGCACCCGGATCGTTTTGAGATATTTGCATTGACGGCCAGCAGTCGAGTCGATGAGATGGTGGCGCTATGCCGCCAACATCGCCCCAAGGTGGCCGTTATGGCCGACGCAGAGGCCGCGGTCACGCTGCGTTCACGACTGCCAGCTGATCTGGGTGTCGAGGTACTCGCGGGGCGAGAAGGTCTCGTTGCTGTTGCTCAGTCGGCGGAGGCCGATACCGTGATGGCGGCAATTGTCGGGGCAGCGGGACTTGAACCTACTCTGGCGGCTGTGCGTGCAGGCAAGCGGGTGTTGCTCGCAAACAAAGAAGCACTGGTGATGTCAGGCGCCTTGTTTATGGACGCTGTGGCGCAATCCGGAGCGGAGCTGCTGCCGATTGACAGCGAGCACAATGCGATATTCCAGTGTTTGCCGCCTGCTCTGGCGCGCGATATGACCGGTGCCGGCGTGCGCCGCATCCTCCTGACCGCATCGGGCGGTCCCTTCAGAAACACAGGCTTGAGCAGCTTGGCTGGCGTAACCCCTGAGCAGGCCTGTGCTCATCCCAACTGGAGCATGGGGCAGAAAATATCTGTCGATTCAGCAACCCTTATGAATAAAGGGCTTGAGCTCATAGAAGCCTGCTGGCTGTTCAATACATCACCCAGCCAGATCGAGGTCCATGTTCATCCCGAAAGTATTATTCATTCAATGGTAGAGTATGTGGACGGTTCGGTGCTTGCCCAGTTGGGAAGCCCCGATATGCGGACGCCGATAGCCAATGGGTTGGCATGGCCGGAACGAATCGATGCCGGCGTTGCCTCGCTCGATTTGTTCGCTTTGGGGCGTTTCCATTTCGAGCGGCCTGATCTTGAGCGGTTTCCCTGCTTGAGGCTGGCGGCAGAAGCCTTTGATCAGGGCGGGACCAGCCCGGCCGTGTTGAACGCGGCAAATGAAGTGGCTGTGGCCGCTTTTCTGAAAGGGCGGCTGCGTTTTACCGACATCCCTGTAATTATTGAAGAAGCATTATCGGCTTTGCCTTCAACGTCTGCCACGGATTTTGACGTGATCTTTGACAAGGATCGTGAATCCCGGGCATTTGCACTGGAACGGATTGGCCGCATGGCGGTCTGATCAAGTTGCTGTCCTGGGTCGTCCTGACTTTTTATTATTCTGGAGTGTCATGCAGTTCATAGAATCGGCTCTCGCACTCATTGTTACGCTGGGCATTCTCGTCACCATTCATGAGTACGGTCATTTTTGGGTGGCCAGAAAGTGCGGTGTGCGTGTGTTACGCTTTTCTGTTGGCTTCGGCAAGCCGATGTTCTCCTGGTATGACCGGAAGGGGACTGAATTTGCTATCGCTGCCATTCCGCTGGGCGGCTACGTCAAAATGCTCGATGAGCGGGAAGGTCCGGTTCCCGAGGACCAGCTTTCCGAAGCATTCACTCAGAAATCCCCAGGCAAACGCATTGCGATTGCCGCCGCTGGGCCTGCTGCCAACTTTATCTTTGCGATATTTGCCTACTGGGTTTTGAGTGTTGTCGGCTTCAGCACGCTTGCTCCGGTGGTTGGGGATATCGAGTCAGACAGTATTGCCGAGCGGATGGGGTTAGAGTCCGGTATGGAAATTCTCGCCATTGATGGTGAGAAAGTGACGGATTGGCGCGATATCGGAGGCTTGTTGCTTGAGCGGGCCGGTGAGTTCGGCCCGATCAACATGTCTCTCAGAAAAGATAATAATGTTGTCGAGCGGCAGGCCGAGTTGAACGGCTGGCGGCTGGACACCGATGAACCCAATCCCATTTCACTGTTTGGCATACAGCCTTACCGGCCGGATGTGCCGTCAGTGCTTGGCGAGATTTTGCCCGGAGGCCGGGCAGAGAGCGCCGGCCTGCAGTCGGGCGACGAAGTGTTGCGGATCAACGGCGAGCCGGTGGATGGCTGGTTTGCCTTGGTCAAGACAGTGCAGGCATCGCCAGGCGTATCCCTTACGCTTGATATCATGCGTGAGGGTCAGCCACGCACGATTACTGTGACGCCGAAACGGCACGAGGCTGATAACGGAGAAGTTATTGGATTGATCGGGGCTGGCGCAGCGCCAATCGAGTGGCCTGAAGGTTTGGTCAGAAAAAACCGTTACGGCGTTTTTGAGGCCATTCCGGAAGCTGTGGGCGAGACGTGGGCTGATACCCGCCTGACACTTGTCGCGATCAAGAAGATGATTACCGGGCTGCTGTCTTTGAATAATCTTAGCGGCCCGATTACCATTGCCCGCGTAGCTGAAGCGAGTGTACGGTCAGGATTCGAGGGCTTTGTTCGTTTTCTGGCCTACCTGAGCGTTAGCCTTGGGGTACTTAACCTGTTGCCAGTACCCGTACTTGATGGTGGTCATATCCTGTTTTACAGCCTCGAGGCGATACGTCGCAAGCCGCTGTCGGAACAGGTTCAGGCCGTTGGATTACGAATTGGTATGGCAATGATTCTTACATTGATGGTGTTTGCTCTTTACAACGACCTGATGCGGTTGTGAGAATTGCCACCTTCCGTACGCGCATAAACAGGCGAATTAACTGAATGAGACGTTCTCTTCTGAGTTTGGCGTTGGGCCTCATCTCGACTGCTGGGGTTCTGCCAACGGCTCTGGCCGACGAATTTGTCGTGTCCGATATTGAAGTGGAAGGACTGCAGCGGGTTTCCGCCGGCACGGTCTTCGGTGCATTTTCCATCGATATAGGTCAGCCTGTTGACGATGTGTCGCTGGCCAGCGCGATAAAAAGCCTGTTCCGAACCGGGTTGTTTACAGATTTGAGTGCCAGTCGTGACGATGACGTGCTGGTTCTGTCTGTAAAGGAGCGCCCTGCCATCAGCTCGATCGACATCGAGGGCAACAAAGCCATCGAGACGGACATGCTGAAAGAGGCGCTGGACAGTGCCGGACTGAAGGAAGGTCAGGTTTTTAAGCGTGCCACGCTGGAACGACTGGAGCTCGAGATTCTTCGGTCCTATGTCGCGCAGGGGCGCTATAGCGCAAGGGTTAAAGCTACGGCTGAGACGCTGCCCCGTAACCGGGTCGCGATAAAGCTCGATATCAAGGAAGGCGAAGTCGCCTCCATTCGTCACATTAATATTATTGGCAACGACGCGTTCGGCGACGAAGAACTTCTCAACCTGTTTGAACTGGAAACATCTGATTGGTGGACGTCCATTACCAGCGCGGATAAATATGCGCGCGAGCGACTTAGCGGCGATCTTGAAAGCCTGCGATCCTGGTATCTGGATCGGGGCTACATTGATTTCAACGTAGAATCCAGCCAGGTTTCGATCTCACCAGACAAGAAAGATGTTTTCATCACCCTCTCCGTAAACGAAGGTCCCCGCTACACCATTTCCGATATTAAGCTGCGCGGCGAGCTGATCCTGCCGGAAGAAGACCTGCGCAAGCTGATCAAAATGGGCCCGGGTGATGTGTTTTCACAGCAACAATTGACCGCTACATCGGAAGCGCTGTCCCGGCGCCTCGGGCGTGAAGGTTACACATTTGCCAATGTAAACGCGGTTCCCGAAACCGCAGACGACAATACGGCGTCCATCACTTTTTATGTTGAGCCAGGCAAAAGGGCATACGTACGCCGGATCAACTTCCGTGGCAACGTATCCTCGCGCGACGAAGTGCTTCGTCAGGAAATGGTCCAGATGGAAGGGGGCGTTGCCTCAACAGATCTGATTGAATACTCCAAGACCAAACTGGAGCGGCTTGGTTTCTTCAAAACCGTCGACGTTGAAACTGTTCGCGTACCCGGTGAAGAAGACCAGATTGACGTTAATTACACCGTAGAAGAGCAGCCAACGGGCAGTCTCTCTGCCTCTGTTGGTTTCTCACAGGTGTCGGGGATTATTCTGGGTGCGAGTGTGTCAGAGAATAATTTCTTTGGCTCAGGCAAGCGGGTATCGGTTGGCGCAAACTTCAGTGATTCAATCAAAAGCGCGAACTTCTCTTATACCAATCCGTACTACACGGTTGACGGTGTGAGCCGTGGTTTCAGCCTGTTTGCCCGCCAGACAGACTTCGAGGAGCAGGATATTTCATCCTTCCTGCTTGATGAGTATGGCGGACGCATGACATTCGGTTATCCGATCGATAGCGTGACCCGCCTGAATTTTGGAGTGGGCTATACCCACACCAAGGTCAAAACGAATCAATTTCCTGCTGTAGAGGTTGAAGACTTCGTTAACGAAGAGGGCAATCGCTTCAACAGTTACTTCCTGACAGGCTCATGGAGCCGGAACACCCTGAACAGGGGCGTGTTGCCGACGCGGGGCTTTAGTCATTCGCTCTCAGTTGATCTGGCTGTTCCCGGCAGTGACCTGACGTACTACAAAATCAATCATCGCACCAATTTCTTCCAGCCGATTAACAATGCTGAGACCTGGGTTTTCAGAGCGAGAACCGATATAGGGTACGGTGACGGGTATGGCGATGCGACGGTGATGCCGTTTTACGAGCATTTCTTTGCTGGTGGTTATGGCTCGGTGCGTGGTTACGAGGCGAACTCTCTTGGGCCTCTTGCCACCAACAACGTGAATGACGTGACAGAACCGGATCCATTCGGCGGCAATCTGCTCACTGAGGGCAGCCTTGAGCTGATCTTCCCTACACCGTTCGCCGGTGACTCTCGCTCTATGAGAACGGCGTTCTTCATCGACGGTGGTCAGGTCTTTGACGTGGATCGCGGTTACGATCCGGCATTGGATGAAATCAGGTTGTCAGCAGGTGTCGGTTTCCAATGGATCACCGCAATCGGGCCGCTGGCATTCAGTTTGGCGAAACCGCTGAACGATAAATCCGGCGATGAAACGCAGGTCTTCCAGTTCTCACTTGGTCAGAGTTTCTGATCACTCGGCGGCTGGCGAGATTTAAGTGCATTATTAACTATAAGACGAAAGTAAGCAGGAGCTCACAACATGATGAAAAAACTGATACTGGCCGTTATGGCAATTGTCATCGCCGCACCCGCTCTGGCGGATACTAATATTGGCGTGGTTGATCTGCGTCGTGCGCTGTTTTCCTCAGATAGCGCCCAGGTGTTCAGTAAGAAGCTCCAGTCCGAGTTTTCTGATGACGAGGCCAAGGTTCGTGATGCTCAGGAAGAAGCACGCAAGCTGAAAGAACGCCTTGAAAAAGACGGTGCTATGATGAATGAAACCGAGCGCAATGAACTGGGTAGCAAGTTCAAAGAAAAGGTTCAGGAATTCAATTACCTGAAGCAGCGCCTGGATTCGTCTGTTAATGGCCGTAAGCAGGCCTTCCTTGAAGAGGCACGCCCAAAAGTAGACGAGGCTGTTAAAGCGCTGCTGAAAGAACATGATCTGGATCTGGTACTGCCTAGCGAAGCGGTGGTTTATTCCAAGCCAGATATGGATCTGACAGAAGAGCTGATCAAAAAGCTGAACAAGTAATCGTTCTGTAACTGTGCGCCAGCCCGATTCAGGCAGGGCGGAGAACTCCATGAAAAGAATATCCCATTCGCTGGGCGATATTGCTCAGGCGCTTGGTGCAACACTTAGGGGCGATGCTGCGACGGAAATTCGCGGTATTGCCACCCTGCAGTCGGCGCAGGAGGGGGATGTTAGTTTCCTCGCAAATCCGTCCTATGCGCGCTACCTGCAGACAACGAAGGCGTCGGCGGTTATTGTTGCTCCGTCCGCCGCTGAGCAGTGTCCGACCAATGTCCTGTTACTTGATAATCCCTATCTCGGCTATGCTCAGCTGAGTCACTGGTTTGATCCTGCGCCCCGAGCGCCAGCGGGCATTCACCCTTCTGCAGTTATCGATGCATCCGCAAAAGTTGCACCGACTGCCTCTGTCGGCCCTAACGTGGTGATCGAGGCGGAAGCGTTGATTGGAGAGAATGTGACAATTGGCGCTGGCAGCGTTATTGGGTCCGGTTGTCGCATTGGTGATGGCTCTACCCTGGATGCGCGAGTAACGCTTTATCACGGGGTTGAGCTGGGCAAGCGCTGTCTGATCCTGAGTGGTGCTGTAATTGGCTCGCTGGGGTTCGGGTTTGCCAACGAGAAAGGCGTCTGGCACCGGATTGCGCAAATCGGCCGGGTCATACTTGGCGATGACGTTGAAGTTGGTGCCAATACGACAATCGATCGCGGCGCGCTGGATGATACGGTCATTGGCAATGGCGTGAAGCTTGATAATCTGGTTCAGATTGCACACAACGTGTCCGTTGGCGATCATACGGCGATGGCGGCGTTTGTTGGTGTGGCAGGCAGCACAACGATCGGGCGACACTGTGTATTCGGGGGAGCGAGCGGAATCTCCGGCCATCTCAAGGTTGGTGACCAGGTCCACCTGACCGGCATGACTATGGTCACCCGTGATTTGCCTGAGCCAGGGGTCTATTCGTCCGGCGTACCAGTGGATACAAACCGAAGGTGGCAAAAAAATGCAGTGCGATTCCGTCAGTTGGATGATTTGGCGAAGCGACTGCGCAAGTTGGATAAAAATGCTTAAACGAGCCTGAGGCCGGTACCTGATGATGTACATCGAAGAAATCATGGAGTTTTTGCCCCACCGCTACCCATTCCTGTTAGTCGACAGGGTTGATGAGGTGGTCAAGGGAGAGACGATTGTAGGCTACAAGAATGTCTCGATAAATGAGGAGTTTTTTCTGGGGCATTTCCCCGGCAAGCCGATCATGCCGGGCGTTTTGATTATTGAAGCCATGGCGCAGTTGTCCGGTATTCTTGGTTTTGTCACTGCGGGCAAGAAACCTTCAGACGGGGTCGTGCATTACCTGGCAGGCTCTAGCAAAGTGCGCTTCAAGCGCCCGGTTGTGCCGGGAGATCAGTTGCGACTGGAGTCACGTTTCGTGACTGATAAACACGGTATCTGGAAGTTTGAGTGCCGGGCACTGGTAGGCTCTGAAGTGGCTTGCGTTGCTGAAATCATGACCGCTGAGAGAGAAGTTTGATGGCATCACAGGTATGGTCGGGAGTCCATCCTCAGGCAATTGTTGATCCTGCTGCCAAGTTGGGTCGGAACGTCACTGTCGGACCCTGGAGTTATGTGGGGCCAGGCGTTGAGATTGGCGATGACACTGAAATACTGTCTCATGTTGTGATCAAGGGGCCGACGGTGATCGGTCGTGGCAACCGCATTTTTCAGTTTTCCAGCGTGGGTGAGGAGTGCCAGGACAAGAAATACGCTGGTGAGCCAACGACGCTCGTCATTGGCGACAATAACGTTATTCGGGAAAACTGCACGATCCATCGCGGTACTGTTCAGGATCAGGGTGAGACACGCATAGGCAACGACAATCTGTTGATGGCTTATGTGCATGTGGCCCACGACTGTGTCATTGGCAACAACACCATTCTTGCAAATTGCGCGACGCTGGCGGGCCATGTTTCAGTGGGTGATTGGGCGATTCTGGGCGGTGGCACAATGGTGCATCAGTTCTGCCATGTGGGCGCCTATAGTATGAGTGCCGGCGGCAGCATCGTGCTGAAGGATATTCCCACCTATGTCATGGCCAGTGGCCAGTCGGCATCGGCGCATGGGTTGAATGTTGAAGGCCTGAAGCGTCGAGGTTATTCCAAAGACGTTATTTCCGAATTACGTCGCGCCTACAAGGTTATCTACCGTCAGGGTCTGACTCTGGTCCAGGCGATTGAGGCGCTTGAAAGAGACTACGCGGACGTAAAAGAAGTCGCACCCCTGATAGCCTCTCTTCGAAATGCCCATCGGGGTATCGTCAGATAGTGACTGGGCAGTGAGTCTTTTAACCAACACCGCATTGGCGGACATAACGGCGACACTTGAACCCGCCGGTGTGGTATCGCCAGTGAGTGACAGGGTACTGACCATCGGCATCGTTGCCGGTGAAGCTTCCGGGGATATACTGGGAGCCGGCCTGGTTCGCTCGCTGCGCAAGCGTTACCCCAATGCCCGTTTTATCGGCATTGGTGGTGAGGAAATGGAAGCGGCCGGCTTTCACTCGCTAGTGCCGATGGACCGCTTGTCGGTTATGGGGCTGGTGGAAGTGCTCGGCCGTATCCGCGAGCTTGTGGCTATCCGCAAACGCGTTCGTTCTTTTTTTCTAACGACCCGCCCCGATGTCTTCATTGGTATTGACTCTCCCGACTTCACCATTGGGCTGGAGCTCCAGCTACGGGAAGCCGGGATAAAAACAGCACACTATGTCAGCCCTTCGGTATGGGCCTGGCGGCGCAAGCGTATTTTCAAGATCGCCCGCGCTGTCGACAAGATGCTGACGCTGTTCCCATTCGAAGCGCGCTTTTATCAAGAGCACGATGTTCCCGTTGCCTTTGTCGGGCACCCTCTGGCGGATGCCGTACCCATGCAGCCGGATACCGATGCTGCACGTGATGCGCTTGGGCTCGACCGGAATCGCACGGTACTGGCGGTTTTACCTGGTAGCCGAGCCGGTGAAGTTTCCCGGCTTGGCATGTTGTTCCTGTCAGCGGCGAGGTGGTTGCAGGAGCGGCAACCAGATCTCCAGTTGGTGATCCCTTGCGTGAATCGCGCCCGACAGAAGCAGCTGAACGAGATGCTTGAAGAGCTCGAGGTGAAGCTGCCTGTAACGTTGGTTCTTGGGCGCTCCCGAGAGGTGATGGCAGCGGCGGATGTGGTGTTGCTGGCCTCTGGTACGGCAACATTAGAGGCGATGCTGCTTAAAAAGCCGATGGTTGTCGGGTACCGCCTGAGTGGGCTGACCTACTATATCGCCACCAAACTGGTGAAAGTGCCTTATGTTTCCTTGCCCAATCTGCTGGCTCAGCGTGAGTTGGTGCCGGAGTTACTACAGGATAACGCGACGCCTGAAGCGCTCGGGCAGGCTGTGTTGGACTGGCTTCAGCCAGATGGAGGTGTTGATTCGCTCCATCAGGCCTTCTGCGAAATACACGACCAGCTGCGTCAAAACGCCAATGAACGTGCCGCTGAGGCGCTGGTGCCACTGATCGAGGCAGCGAATCATGGCGCTTGACCTGACAGGTGCAGCTTTTGAGTGCGCATACAATGGCCCGTTGCTGGCTGGTGTTGACGAGGTGGGGCGTGGCCCATTGGCCGGACCAGTGGTTACCGCCGCGGTGATTCTCGATCCAGAGCGTCCCATTGACGGGTTAATGGATTCCAAAAAGCTTACTGAGAAGCGGCGTGAACGGCTGTTTGAGCTGATCGTGGATCAGGCCCTGTCCTGGAGCCTGGGGCGTTGTGAAGTGGATGAAATTGACGCGCTTAATATCTATCAGGCAACGATGCTGGCAATGGAGCGGGCTGTGAACGGGCTGCACCGGGAGCCCGAATACGTGCTGGTTGACGGCAATCGTTGCCCCCGATGGCAATGGCCAAGCGAACCGGTCGTCAAAGGGGATAGTCGCGTTGCTGCAATAAGCGCCGCATCGATCCTGGCGAAAGTGACCCGGGATCGGGAAATGCAGGCAATGGATGCGTTGTACCCTGGGTATGGTCTTGCGGGGCACAAAGGCTATCCTACACCGGCTCACGTGGACGCTCTGAACACCTTGGGCGTCACGCCTATACATCGACGATCGTTTCGACCTGTCAGTGAGGCACTGGCATCCGTCGGTATTGCGCGTGTTGAAGAGGGCGCATTTCCTGAAGATCTATTCGAGTTATAAAGATGAGTTCTGCGCGGTATTTGCTCGGTCCGGATTACGTTTCATCTCGTACAGGCGTTGGTCGGCCGTTCTGATCAGTTCATCAGGCTTAACATTGTCTTCGGGCTTGATGCAGGCAACGCCGTAACTGAATGAAATAACGATTGCAGCATTCTGAGTATGCAGCGGCGTGCTGCTCAGGGCTTCCTGCATCCTCTGTGCGATCTGCTCTGCGCTGGCTTCCGATTGCCCGGGTAGCAGGGCAACAAATTCGTCACCTGCAAAGCGGAAAAGGCTGTCATCTCTGCGCAAGAAAGATTCAAGTCGTTGCGCCACGTGGACCAGGCAGGCGTCTCCGGTCTCATGGCCCCAGTTGTCGTTAATCTGTTTGAAATCATCCAGATCAAAAAACATAAGCGCCATCGGCAGGCCGTAACGTTTTGATCGCCCCAGTTCCTGCTCAAGCGCTGCTTCCATATCGCGCCGGTTTCTGAGGCCGGTAAGCGGATCGCGTGTTGCGAGCTGGCGGAGTTGTTCGCGCGCCCAGATGCTGGTGAGACCCGCTGATGTTTTTACAGCGAGTTGCTCCAGGAAAAACGATGCCATATCAGCGGTGTAACGCTGCGGGTCGGATGAGCCCAGGATCAGGGCGCCAATGATCCGGTTTTCCATTTCCAGAGGCAGTAGTGCAGTTGATTTTATAGTGTCCCGCAAGTGGCCAGGCGTCAGCTTTTGCAGATGGCCCATGGTGCTGCTGAGTATCGGCGAATGGTTGGTCGCAGTAAGGGCTTTTAGCTCACCTGAGGGGCATAAAAGTCGCTCTGAAAGTGCGCCCTGATCACTCATTAGTGCCATGATGCGTCTGTTTTCTTCAATGTCGATAAAAGCAAACCAGGCATCATCAAGTTGAAATCGATCACGGACCTGTTCGGTGAGTCTGTCTGTAAATTCTGAGAGTTCCGATGCTTTCAGCATGCCAAGCTCAATTTCGAAAAGCTTGAGTGCAATCGCTTCGTTTCGTCGCGCCTGCTGGATCAGGTGCTCAAGGTTCTGGATATCGTTCTTGTTATCGGGCTGCGCCATCATCTTTCCAGTTGCTGTAAAAAAGTATCGCGCTACCTGAATAGCGTGTTACCCGGTATTGCGCAAGTCCGGGAGGCCTAAGAGTACGTAGTCGCCGAAATCTACAGGGTTTTTTGGCGAATCAATTGACAGCTCTCGTCCAACTCCGTATAGTTCGCGCCACTGAGATCAGGGCGGCGACGCAAACATTTGCTCTGGTAGTTATCAGTAACTAGTTTTGATGCGGGGTGGAGCAGTCTGGTAGCTCGTCGGGCTCATAACCCGAAGGTCGTTGGTTCGAATCCAGCCCCCGCTACCATATAGTCATGCGCAAGCGTGAAAGTCTGATAGAAAGCCAGAGTCTTTCAGGCTGAAAGGTAAAAGTTTTGATGCGGGGTGGAGCAGTCTGGTAGCTCGTCGGGCTCATAACCCGAAGGTCGTTGGTTCGAATCCAGCCCCCGCTACCATTATTGAAAAAGCCCGGTCAATTGATCGGGCTTTTTTGCTTTGTGGAATACGTAAAATCAGTGCCTCTTGTGGTGTTCCTGTTCCCATTGCTGAGCCGGTTTCCGTTCGCCCTTTAGGTTTCTATGTATTTCCCTGCTGGGCTTTTAGAGCTGTTTTAACATCAAAAACCGCTGTATACGCACGTCCCTTCGCTCTACCCATTCCTCTCCGCCGCAAGTGAACCCTTGTTGTTCAAAGATTGCCCGGGACACTCGGCTTGCGTGGGCGAGCAGCTCTGGCACTCCGTCGTAAATGGCGTGATTTGTTAAACAATGCAGGAGTTTCGAGGCGATGCCCTGGCGGGCATAGGCAGGATGAGTGTAGAGCATGTTAATCCGGTTGGCGGGTGAGCGCTGGGCAAACCCTGCAATGATTCCGCTGTCCCAGGCTAGTAGGGTTTCGCCTTCCCGAAGCGTACTCGTGACAATTGATTTGTTGTGCGCCCAGGTTTGCCAGGTGTCAATTTCCCGCTGGCTATAGTGGGACGCGCCCAGTTTTTTAACTGACTCAATATATAAGCTAGCCACCTCGTCAGTGTGCTTTTCGGCGATAAAACGGGTGACGGTGATGCTGGTGCTTTTGCGTTGTCCAGGGGCTGGTTTGTCGGGCAGGTTGGGCATGCTGCTGGCTCTTTCTTTTCAGTTGTTAGTCAAAAAAATGGCGAAAAAGTAGCCTATAAAATGACGTAAAACACACCATTTAACATCTTGATCCTCTAAAGTGACCTTGAAACGTCAGTAAATCGGTCACTTATTATGTCATTTAGCACCATAAAATCGTCAAAAGCAGTTGTCGTTGGCGCCTTATTCTCTCTGCTGCTCGCAGGGTGTGGCGGCGGGGGTTCTTCCGACACTGTAGCGGTCGCTGGCAATGCCGGATCAGATGTCGAATCCGGTGGCGCTCAAGGCATTGTACTGAATGGTGGTGCGATCAAAGGTGTTATTCGTGATGGCCAGGTCACAGCATGGCGTCTTGAAAAAGATGACGACACTAACCGGTTTGTGGCTGGAGCGCAGTTGGGTGGCGCGGTACTGACTGATCAGCAGGGACAGTTTCAACTACCTATCAGTGAATCTGCTTCAGGTTGGGTGCTGATTGAGTTGGCTGCCACGAATCAAACCCGAATGACGTGCGATGTGGTGCCCACCTGCATGGCCGGTACGCCGGACGCTGTGGCATTTGGGGAGACTTTCCCGTTGCAGTCCGACTTCCGTTTGCGGGCGGCCATCAATGTGGACCAGTCCCGCGATGTCTATATCACACCATTATCAACGCTTGCGGTAGCGCTGGCAGAGCACTCGGCAGAAGGGCTCAGCGCTGGTCAGCTGGTTCGTGCTTATCAAGAGATGGAATCGTCATTCGGCTTGCGTCCGGGTACGCTGCAGTTGCCGCCGCCGGATCTTGTTCGTTTGAATGGCTTCTCCGGCAGTACAGATGCTATTCAGTTGGCGGTAATTAATGCTGCTTTTCTGGCGATGGTTGACGGTGACAGGTGGCAGTCCATTGAAGAGGTGCTGAGTGCCAGTGAGCAGGCGATTCAGGTAAATGGCCAGCTGTCTGGTGAAGCCAGTGGGCCGTCGGTTGATGATCTGGTTCTTGAGGCGGCGGTGCTGTCTGAAGGTCTTAAAGAGAGTGTTATCGATCCCGGCGCCTTGTCGGCTTTGGCTGATGTCTCCGAGCGCACACAGCAGTTCTATGCCTCGCTTCATGAGGCAGCACCAGAAGCCGCTGTGGCGCGTTTGAGCTGGACGGCTCCGCTGACCCGGATCAATGGCGAAAGCTTGTCTATGGGCGAGCTTAAGGGCTACGAGATCGTGTACGGTCGCAATGCCAATGAGTTGAATCAACGCGTCGTCATCAATGATGCCAGCGTAATGAGCTATACCGTTGATGGGCTGAGTGAGGGAGACTGGTATTTTGCTATTCGCGTGCTGGATACCGAAAATCTATCAAGCCCGTTATCAGCTGTCGTCAGCAAGTCTATCTAGGGACGTGTTATTCGCTATCGCCCAGGCTTGATGAAGGCGTGGGCTCTGACATTGCGAGAGGGTCTGCAATGGGCAGTCTTAGCGTAAAGGCGGACCCTTCTCCCTCGGCGGATACAATTTCAATCTCGCCCCGATGTTTGTCAACTACAACCTTTACAAATGACAGCCCCAGTCCGGCACCGCGGTTGCCCGACAGTTCACTGCTTTTTTGTCTGCGGTAACGGTCAAACAGATGAGGTAGTTCGTGTTTCGCGATACCACTGCCTTCGTCGGTCACGGTCAGGCAGACCTGATGCCCCGCCCTGAATACCTGAATATTAACCGTAGAACCTGAAGGGCTGTATTGAACGGCGTTGGTGAGTAGATTGATGATCGCGCGCTCAAGAAGCTCGGCATTGCCCCTGAGCCAGAAATCCTCAGAGTCATTTAATTCAAGGTGAATCCCTTTCGACAAAGCTTGCTCGCTGACACTGTCCCGGGCGTTTTCCACGACGGATAAGAACTCGCAGTCGTAAAAACGGGTTTCGGTGAGCTGCTCGGCTCGCGCCAGCTGCACAAATTCTTCCGCTAACTGGTAACTGCGGCGGGCGAGGTTGCCGAGCTGTTCCAGCTGGTCCGGACCAATGGATTCGGGGCTGCGTTTGAGTTGGGCAATAAGTGCGAGCTGTGACACCAGTGGCGAACGGACATCGTGGGAGATGAAGTCGATGGCTTCCCGGTGCTGGCGTTGTTGTTCGCGCAGTTCCGAGATGTTGGAGATGTTGGCGATGATGCCGTGCTGGTCGCTGTCGGACATACTGAACGGCGCCAGGTGAATCAGCAGATCGAGGTTTTTGACACGCAGATCGACGGTGCGGGTTTGGCGCAGCGTCAGGGTATCGGCGATAGTATCCTGCCAGGGTGATGACTCGCGTGGGTCGTGGGCGTTAAGGAGGCTGGTCAGCGACATGCCGATAAGGCTCGGCCTGGGTTCGCCAAACCATTCCTCAATATGGCCGTTCACGAACTGAATGGTCGCCAGAGCATCAGTAACGATGACGCCATCCGGCATCCGTTCAAAACCCCGGCCGATAAACTCGCGCATGTCTGTGAGTGTCTCAATGGCCCCGCGTACACGCTCGATCCGGGCGCCGATCATCTCGGTGGTATGGTCTTTTTCGGAATGACTCAATGACACGGGATGATCCAGATTTAGGCGCTGAAGATAGCGTCGGCTGGCTTCACGGGTCAGGCTCTGAGGCAGTATCAGGCCAAGCTCAAATATGCGGTTGCCCCGGGAAATCCGGATCCAGCTTTGATCCCCTGAATGAAACCAGCGCCCGGTATCGGAGAACCGGGGAATATCAGCTGCACTCAGCACTTCCTGCCGGATAATGACGTCGCCCTGGGATAGCCAGCATCCTTCTGCATTGAGGAGTTGGTATAGATCCGCCAGGATTCTCTGGGGTTGCTGGTTTTGAGGTTCGCGGAGCCCGAGTCCGGGATCCCGCCCCAACAAGTCCAGTTGCCGGTTCAGAAAAGTATTCAGCAGTGTCAGGCGCCGAGTGCTCCACAGCGGATAGGCGATCAGCGGAACCAGTAACGCCTCGGATATCGGTACCCATATGTTCAGGTGACGATATAGGAGGTTCGAGAATAACAGCAGTAACGCGCTGGACATCAGGCACACCCATAGAGTGTGGGCAGGCTTTAAGCGTGGCAAGGCGAAGCTGATGAATACAATCGTAATAATGACAAGCAGCAGCGTCTGGTACGGCGGCAGACGCTGAATCAGTCGCTGCTGGGCAATGGCTGAATAGGTATTGGCGTGAAACTCAACTCCCGACATGGGCGTTGCCAGCCCGGACAGTGGTGTCGGTAGCACATCACCGAACCCGGGCGCGGTCGCGCCTATAAAAACCACTTTATCCTTGAAGCGGGACATGTCGGCCTGTCCGTTCAGTATGTCGCTGTAGGAAGTGGTCGGCAGAGCGCCGGCCCTGCCGGAAAGCGGCACAAAAACGTACTGGCTGCGTACGTTCACAAAAGCCGAGGTGTTGCCGTCCGGAATTAAAGGAGTGGGCACGCTGTCACCGGCGAGCCGCGCTGCGGCCAGGGAGATGGCGGGCCACAAGGCATCACCAAGACCGCTGTATAGATAGAGGCCGCGAGCGATCCCATCATTATCGAGCTCGACGTGGGCGTGGCCCAGCGCGCCGGCTGATCGTGTCAGAGGTGGTGTCGGTAATTGCTCTGAAAGCGGCTGATTGGCTGACGAAGGAAAGATATGCACGGGCAAGACGACCTTGCCATTTCGCTGCATGGCGTTGGCCAGGAGGCTGTCGTCGTCACTTTGTTCGCTGAACAGTACATCAAACACGACGACTCGGGCCCTGGCATCGGTAAGCTTGTCGATCAACTCGGCGTGCAGCTTTCGAGGCCACGGCCAGCGTCCCAGCTCTCGCAGGCTTTTTTCGTCAACAGCCACAAGCTCAAGGTCAGGAGACGGAGAGGCTGGGGAGCCCAGTGTCAGGGTGTCGTAAATCCATAGATCAACGCGCTGGGGAATGCCGGCGGCATTCAGCGCAAAAATAATCAGAATAAGGGGGAGGGCCAGTTTCCAGGCTGTTTGCGTGACTCGAAGCCATTCCCTGAACATGAATATCGCTTATAGCAGTCCGCAAACAGAGGCGGATCAGTTAACAAAAAGCTCCCTGCCAGATCCCCAACGACCATTAATGGGCCCATCAGAAAGCGCTTTTAAGCGCACAAAATACCGTCTTCCGGGAATGAGGCGCAAGGCCGCTGTGGTATCGGTGACGTTTGCTTCCTTGATGATGTTTTGAAAAGCAGGGTCTTCAGAGAGTTGTAATTGATATTTGTCTGCCTTGGCGACACGTTGCCAGAAGATGCGCACCTGGCTATCCACGTAGTTTACGTTAATGATCTTCGCAGGCTCCAACGTACCGTTAATAATGAGTTTTCTGGCGGTTGAGGTGGCTTTCGAGTCACCTCCGGCAAGTGTTACGACACGCCAGAAATATTCGCCCGGGGATAGCGCGCGGGTAAGAATGGCGTTGCTATCGGGGGCCCATTCGCTGGATGCGACGAGGTTGGAAAAATCATCAGAGTCTGAAATTTCAACACGGCCCAGTTCGTTGTCGCCGGTGTATGCCCAGCTAAAGTCGGGGACATCGTCGTCAATCTTGTCATCTGCCGCCGGTGCAACCAAGTTGGCAGCTTTAGCCTGTTGCTGCAGCTTGATTGTCTGTTCACTGGGCATGCCAGAGATACCGCTGGCGCCGATCGCGGCGAGTTTGATGTCGTATTTGCCGTTGTCCAGATGCTTGAGTGTCAGTTCGGGGTTCACGGACTGTTCGCGGGCCACCCAGCGCCCGGAAGCGCTGTCATATATATCGAGCTGATAGCGGCTGGCCCCGGCAACGGGCTGCCATTTAATGTCGAGCGGCAGGCGGCTGGCGTTCGCCGGCAAGGGTGCCATTTCAGGCGCAGCAGGAAGCTTGCGGATATCCACAGCGCTTTGCGTACCCTTGCCCGCGGTGGCGCTGTAACCGGCAGGTACTGGCAAAGTGCGGCCTGGTGGGCCAAAAGCCACTTTGCCCTCGGTCACCTGCAGTTGTGTTATGCCTTTTCCGGTCTGGAGCTTGAAAGCGGTTCCCCGAACGGCTGCAATGGCAGAGGGCGTATCGATTTCAAAGCGGGAACCATTTTCAGTCAGTGCTTCGACATCGGCTTCAAGGCTACCGCGCTCGAGGCGCATCAGAGTATCGACCATGCCCGTTTTGCCGTATCGGGTCAGGCGATTGAAGATGAGGTGGCTATCCTGCCCCATGCGGATCAGTGAGCCATTGGCCAATTGAATCACCGCACTGCCGGATTGGGTGGACACTTCGTCGCCGGCCCTGATTTGCATTTGTGGCTTGAGTGTTCGGCGCTTGCCGCTGACGCCTTCAAGGTGCTGCGCTGAACCGGTCACAGCAAGTGCGACAGCGGGTTCTGGCTGCTTTTCCAGCCAATTAAGAGGAATGCGGATCGACTCGCCTGGCATTACAGCTGAAGGGTCACCAATGCTGTTGTACCGGGTGAGCGAGGCGAGAGTGTGCCCGTTGCCCAGCAGTCGCTTTGAAATCTGGCCGAGAGTTTCATCCGGTCTCAGGGTATAAGTCCAGTCGGCTGTGCGGGTCCCGGTAGCCTGCAGATAGGATCCGGTTGATGATCCCTGGGCGACAGGTAACTCTGCATGAAGTGCAGCAGGGAGGCACAAAGCCAGAGCTAAAACTGCGTGCAATGGCAGTGAATACAATACCTTTAACATATACCGGTTGAGTCCGAACTGATGAGCATGATTAATCTGAGTGCGTAATATCGTCAGATACCGCGTCTTCTGAAGGCTGCTCATCCATGGTTTCAAGCCGGTATCCGCGTTGATAAATGGTTTTGATCCGGAAACCGTTTTCCGGTTTAACGCCGAGGCGCCGTCTCAGGCGGCTCATGTGCGTGTCGACCGTGCGGGTATTAATATCCCGGGTGACGCCCCAAACACGCTCGAGCAACATTTCGCGGGTCAGCAGACGGCCCTGGTTCTGAAACAGGAAAAGCGTGAGGTCAAAATCCTTGTCCGTCAGCGTTAGCAGCTCGTTCCGCAGGTGGATCGTGCGCGATTTGGTATCGATTCTGAAATGGCCGTATTCGAGCACCGGCCGATCAACATCAGGCTGAGTGCGACGGGCCAGCGCGCTGATGCGGGCGAGCAGTTCAGCCGGTCGGGCCGGTTTTGACAGGTAGTCGTCGGCACCGGCATCGAGTGCCTGGACGATGTCCTGTTCGCTGTCCCGTTGGGTGAGAAAGATCACCGGGATGGGCCAGTTCAATTGGGCGCGTACGTGGCGCAGCACTTCAATGCCGGATGAATCCGGAATCTGCCAGTCAAGGATCAGCAAATCATAACTGCGGTGGGTGACGGCACTGAGGAACGACTGACCGGTTTGAAAGCTCTCGCAGCTATGCTGGTTGTCGCTTAGCAGAGTGACAATATTCCGGGCCTGTTCCGGCTCATCTTCCAGTAACGCAATTCGCATTCAAGTTTCTCCTGCGGGTAGGCAAGGCGCCAGTCTAGCCGACATTCTGACAAAATGACGCAGCCTGTTCAGTGTCATTATGTTGCGTATGGTTAACGAAGCACTGCGTTCGACACAATGTCGGTGAGCATTGGGCCTGGGCGCTCAGTGCGGCCGGCCAGGCTTGCCGTTATCGTCACTTACTGTTTGTCGGCAGCCAGGATAATTACTGCAGCCCCAGAACCAGCCTTTTTTGCCGTTTCTGCGCACAAGCGGAGAATAGCAGGCGGGGCAGGGGACCGGCGCTTGCTCGGCTCCGTCACCTTGCTTGTTGTCGTTTTCGATGGCCCGGGTACCCTTGCAGTCAGGGTAGCGCGTGCAGGCCCAGAATGCGCCGTAAGGACCTTCCCGGCTGCGCATCGGCGCACGGCAACGGGGGCAGTGAATACCGTTGCTGTCCGGGCTGGCTGTAAACGGCTGGGACGGCGTTGTGTTGTTTGTTGCCGGATCTTGCGTCTCTTGACTGCGCAATGGCTGTGCAGCGTTGACTGAAGCTATGAGATCGGTGATCTGTGATTGCACGGATGCCAGAAAGGCACGGGGGTCGGCTTCGCCACGGCGGATACCTTCCAGTGTGGCTTCCCAGATGGCGGTCATATCCGGCTGGGCGACGTTCGCAGGCAATGCCTCGATCAGATCATGGCCTTTAGCTGTCGCTTTGATGTGCCGCCCTTCCCGAACCAGAAACTCCCGGCGGAACAGGGTTTCCAGAATACTGGCTCGCGTGGCTTCGGTGCCCAGTCCGTCGGTCTCGCGCAGCGTCTTGCGCAATTCCGCATCTGCTACAAAGCGCGCAATGTTGGTCATGGCGGACAACAGTGTGCCGTCGGTGAAATGGCTGGGTGGCTGGGTCTGCCGGTCTTTGATGGCAGTATGCTTACATGTAACGGCGGCGCCGCTCTCAAGGCGAGGCAGCGGACGGGCCGATTTTTCCTGAGTTTCTTTTTTGCGTGGCTCGAGTACTTTCCAGCCCTGCCTCACCACCCCGGTTTCACTGGCTCTGAAGGCATGGCTGGCGATGGTCAGGTCCAGCCGACCTTCACGATGGATGGCATCGTCATAGAACTGCATCAGGTAGTAACGGCTGATCAGCTCGTAGATCTGGTGCTCGGCCCTTGACAGGTTCCCGGACGGACGCCGACGCGCAGTGGGAATAATGGCATGGTGCGCATCCACTTTGCTGTCGTCCCAGGCACGGGAGTGGCGCTGAAAGTCGGCCTGTGCGGCAGCAGGCGCCAGCGTTGGGGCGACGGTTGCCAGTGCAGCGACCACCTCTTTGCGCTGGGCAAAGTGCTCTACCGGCAGGTAGCGGCAATCGGAACGCGGGTAGGTGATTAACTGGTGTTTCTCGTACAGGTTCTGGGCGATATCCAGTACCTGTTTGGCGCTGAGCCCGTGTAGCCGGCCTGCTTCAATTTGCAGAGCGGACAGGGACAGCGGCAGAGGCGCTGCTTCGTCCCGCTCCCGGAAACGGGCGTCGGTAATGGCGCCCTGCTGGTTTTTGACCGCATCGGCGACTGACTCTGCTGTCGCGCGATCCAGTACCCGGCTTTCATCATCCATTTTGTCGCTGAAACGATCGTCAGGCCGCCAACGTGCAGTGAATTCGGTGGTTTCACCATCCACTCCGGCGCAGGTGATCGTCAGGCTGTAAAACGGTTTGGGAGTGAATTCCGCTATGGTTTTATCGCGCTCGACCACCAGGCCGAGCACCGGTGTCTGCACCCTGCCAACAGAGTAAACGCCTTGCCCGCCGAGCTGACGGTAGCGGAGGGTATAGGCACGGGTCAGGTTGATGCCGTAGAGCCAGTCGGCCCGCTGGCGGGCGAGCGCCGAATGGGATAGTTGCCGGAAGGCGCGGTTATCCTGCAGTTGGGAGAGTGATCGGGCAACGGCCGCAGGCGTCAGGTCGTTGATCAGCAATCGTTCCACCGGAAGCTTTACCTTGAAGTAGCGCAAGACTTCATCGACAAGCAGTTGGCCTTCTCGGTCAGGGTCGCCGGCATGCACGATGCTCTCGGCCTTGCCCAGAAGCGATCCCAGTACGTCGAGTTGAGTTTTGACGCTGTCCTTGGGGGTCAGGGCCCAGGGTGCGGGAACCATGGGTAGATCAGCCAGCCGCCATTGTTGCCAGCCGGGGTTGTAATGCGCAGGTTCGGCAGGCTCGAGCAGGTGGCCAATGCACCAACTCACGTAGACAGCGTCGCCACATTGCAGCCAGCCGGAACCCTTGGTTACAGGGCCGGGTAGTGCGGCGGCGATGGCGCGGCCGAGGCTGGGTTTTTCGGCGATAAACAAACGCATGATCAAAATGGTTCCACAACAGCAGGCGTTGGAAGATGGCGAAGGGGCGGCAGACTGTCAAGGGGGGCGATGAAACCCCGCGCGCGCACTGATGTAGCTCCGTGATGGAACTCTCTGTTAATGCTGTATAATAAACACAATGCCGAAACAAACCGGGATGGGAGATCTATAATGTCTGAGGTACAGATGCCCGTAAAAGCGGCTATCGAATCCAAGTTGGGTGCTGCTTATCAGAGCGAACTGCTTGCGGTAGAAAACGAAAGCCACAAGCACAGCGTGCCGCCCAATTCCGAGACTCACTTCAAGGTGACGCTCGTATCGGGCCAGTTTGAGGGTGAAAACAAGGTTAAGCGTCATCAGGCGATCTACAAAGTACTGAATGACGAGATACAGGGGGGCGTTCATGCCCTTGCGCTGCACCTCTATACGCCGGATGAATGGCAAGCGCGCCAGGCTGTTGCGCCGTCGTCACCCAACTGTATGGGTGGTTCGAAACACGACCACGCCTGAGCTTAACGCGGATCCCGTTTTCATTGACCCATTTCAGTAGGGATTATCTATGAGTCAGTTTTTCCAGATTCACCCCGAGACGCCGCAATTGAGGCTGATCAAACAGGCGGTCGATATTCTGCGCAAAGGCGGGGTTATCGTTTACCCCACTGATTCGGCCTACGCGATTGGCTGTCAGTTGGAAGACAAACAGGCAACTGATCGCATCAAGCGTATTCGCCGCCTGGATGACAAGCACAATTTTACACTGATGTGTCGGGATCTTTCGGACATCGGCCAGTATGCCAAGGTCGATAACACCCAGTACCGTTTGCTCAAGAATTTCACTCCCGGTGCTTACACCTTCATTTTGGATGCCACCACGGAAGTGCCGCGGCGGCTGCTTCATCCGAAGCGCCGGACCATCGGTTTGCGGGTTCCTGATAACGCGATCGTTCAGGCGTTGCTGGCGGAATTGGGTGAGCCGATCATGAGCAGTACGCTGATTTTGCCGGGCGATGACGAGCCGATGACGGATCCCTACGATATCCGCGAGACCCTTGAGCACGAGCTGGACTTGATTATTGATGGCGGTTTCTGCGGACTTGAGGCAACAACCGTGGTCAATTTCTGCGGTGATGCACCCGAAGTGACCCGAGTAGGTAAGGGTGATCCTGCGCCGTTTCAGTGATGCAGCGTAAACTCGCGTTGGTGGGCGCTTACGCCCGGGCGTTCAGATTAAAAGCGTACTGTGGGCTCATGCCGGCAGCTGCCATCTGTTCCGCGTTGACAGTCTGACGCAGGCTGTCATAGCGGTGAACCAGATCCTGAAGGCCATTGAATTGCTGATTCTCGCTCACCATCTGATCAAGCAAAGAGTTACTGACCCCATAAGCCTGATTCAGTCGTAGCGCGGTATCCACAAACGCGACTGTAGGCTCATTCACGCTCAACCGGTTAAACGCCTCGCGGAAAGCCTTGTTGTTATTGAGGTCTTTCTCGATCTGGGTACGTGTGTTTTCCGGCATCAAGGCTTGTAGCTTAACCTCGCCGGTTGTGTGCTTTTCGACGCTGATCCGCGTTGCCGGATTCAAACTGTACTCGGCAAGTTTGTGCCGCAGTGTTTCCCGTACGAAGGCATGATCCTGCCCCACGTTCTGTTTGTACTGGTTAACCGTCAAGCGGGCAGAGGGCTTGCGTTCCTGGCCACCATTGAGGGTCACGCTGTCGTCATTCGAAGCCGTCTCGGTAGCGGCCGCAGCCTTGCTACTACTGGTCGCAGCAGCCTGACGGCTGGCGCGATTTTCGGTGGCTTGTTGGAAGCTGGCGCTGGCTTTGGCCAGTGATGCGAGCAATGACATGATGCTGATCCTGCGGTTCCGAAGCGGAACATAATGGGGTCTTTATCATGTCACAGCAGGTTTCGGGCCAACTTGACGTCTGCCTGATGGGGGATCAGACGTCTTCGTCCTTGCGGTTGTCTTTGGTAGTGGCGTTTCCATCACTATCGTTATCTTTGTTGCCGTCGACTTTAGGCCCGGTAAGCCCCTTTAAATCTTCTGGTATTGAGCGCACATGCATGTCGAGCTGTGGATAAGCTATCGCCACACCTGCAGCATTGAGGGCCTGGTGCGTTGACGAATGCAGTTCGTGGGTCAGCGGCAGAATATCCATCATGCTCTTAACGAAGGCCCGGACTTCAAACTGGATATTGCTGCTATTGAATGACACACAGAAAACAGCCGGAGGTGGATCGTTGATCACCCGCTCATTTGCCAGCACGACCTCTTCAAGAATCTGCTGAACCTGATCTATATCCGACGCGTAGGCGACACCGACTTTCACGATCACCCGGGTGATAGGATCTGACAGGGTCCAGTTTGTCAGCTGTTCGGTGACGAACGTCTTGTTGGGGATGATCTGTTCCTTGCGGTCCCACCCGGTAATGGTGGTTGCGCGGATGCGGATCCGCGACACCGTGCCGGTCTGATCCCCGACGGTAACGGTGTCGCCAACGCGGATAGGGCGCTCAAACAGGATCATGATGCCCGATATAAAGTTGGCCACAATTTCCTGCAGACCAAAGCCCAGCCCAACGCCCAGAGCTGCGACCAGCCACTGTAGCTTGGACCACTCTGCTCCCAGCAGCCCCAGAGCAACCGTAACGCCAACCATCACAATGATGTAGCGGCAAATGGTTGTGATCGCATAGCCGGTACCGGGTGACATCTCGATCCGGCTGAGAAAGGCCACTTCAAGCATGCCGGGCAGGTTACGAGCGGCAAAGAAAGTAGCAAATGCAATTCCGAGCGCGAAGGCGACGCCCTGCATTGTGATGACGGTAGCGTTATCGGGGTTGCCATCGACCGCAGCCACGGTCCACAGGGTGATGTCCTCAAGCGCATTGAACGCCGGGAAAACGTTAGACCAGAGCATCCACAGACCAATAACGGCTGCGAACAGGGCGAACATGCCCAACAGGGCGTGAGCCTGATCACTGATGTCGTCAAGATCCATCTGCGGAATATCAAGGGATTCCGGTACACCTTCGCCCGCGTTTTCTGCGGCTTCCCGGGATTCATCCTGTGCCTTGGCCGCGGCTCGCTCGGCCCGCAGGCGCGCTAGTGTCATTCGCCGTTCGTTTACCGCCACGGCCCTCAGGGCAATGTAGTAGACCAACACCACCAGCAAAATCCAGCACACCGAGATAAACAGTGTGCCTTCCAGCGTAAGAGCGCTGTAGTGATAGCCGGCAAGAGACAGTGCCAATATAAGAATTGGCAGCGTCACGGCGGCAGGATGCACAACCTTGATCCATTTCGGTGGTGGGTGTTGATCGGTGGCTTTGCGTTTGGTGCGCAGGACGATATGCGCGAAGTAAGCCAGTTGGATCGATGCCATGATAAAAGCGATGCGTCCAAGGCTGCCCCTGTAGTTTTCAGCGACTGCGCTTTCCGCCAAAGCGGTCAGAACTGTGGCGGGCACCAGCACGACCAATAGCAAGGGAACGCCTATACGGACGGCCTTTAGCGTTTCCGGACGCCAGCGGAAATGGACTTCGCCCAGCCCGTTGGGCCGGCAAATATTGGAAAGTAGTGACAGCAGGAATATGACGTAGGCGGCCTGCCGGGTTCCCAATGACAACGCTTTGGTAAAGGCGGTGTCGTCATTGATAACAATAGATAGCGCTGCGACCAGAAGTGCCCAGGAGAGTGACAGCCCCAAGGTTGCCAGCAAGGCCCTGAGTGTCAGTCCGAAGTTGTCGTTACCGACGTTACCGATACGGGGCGCCAGTACCTTAAGAACCCGTTTCCAGCGGCGACGAAGGGAAAAGAGCAGTATGACGATTACAGTGCCGCCAATCGCCTTTGCTTTTTCAGTGAACGATAGGGTGTTGGGATCAATCAGCCGAGTGGTAGACACCTTCTTAAGCAGCCAGACCCATGCATCGGCGAGTTCAGTGAATGTATCCCAACTGAAGGGCTCTACATTGGGTAGCCAGAACAGGTGTTCATCCAGTAACTCAAGGTACTGTTGGCTTTTCGCCGTTGCCTCGTTAAACACCTTTCGTAGCGCTTCCAGTTCTTTAATCTGCTCTTCAACGAGCGCTATTTTTTGTTTTATAACGGCTTCGCTGGGCTCGTTGGCCTTCTCCTCCACCTGCACCGGACCGGTCATGTCTTCCAGCTCGAGCAGTGTCAGTCGTGCTTGGGTAATTTCCCGATTGAGTGAGGGATTGAACTGATTGTCACTGATGATTTCGGTCAGTCGGTCGCGGCGGTGTCGCAACAGTTCCCCGAGCTCCGGTGGCACGTCGTCGTGGAGGGCGTCTAGGTGTGATTTGAGGGATTCGTAATCGTCTGCCAGTTTCTCGTAGTTCCGGGACAGGGTTTCCCGTCGCTGCTTTACGGATTCAATGCTGGCCTTGAGCTGGCTGATCGATGTGTCGGCGACCACCGGCGTGTCTTCGCCCGTCGACAGGCTTTTCTCATTTGATTGAGCGGCTACCGGCGCTGCAAAAAACGGGGCCAGCAACACCAGTAAAACAAGCAGAAGCGGAGTAAACAGGCGTGGCAATTGTTGCAAAGCGTGGGGACTTCCACCGGTGGCGCGCTTCCTTTCTATCATCCGACAACCTCGGGAGCAAAATGATGTCTTCGTGGCTCTGGTTTCTGACGTATTCATCAGACTGGACACTAGCCTACCTCAAACCTCCGCTTCCAGCCTCACTACATATTGGCAACCTGTTTATGGGCAGGAGGGCCGGTTGCCTTACACCGAAGGCCTGGAGGCCAGAAACAGTGTCAGGCCGGTAAAGAATAGACCAGAAGCAACGAGCAGGGGCGTCGGAGCGCCCGTCCAGTAAAGAATGCTCCAACTGAATAGCAGCATTATAAAGGCCAGCCATTTGGCTTTGCGTGGCACTGCACGATGATCGCGCCAGTTTTGGATAATCGGCCCGTAAATTCGGTGGTTGTGCAGCCACAGCTCAAATTCAGGTGAACCTTTGCTGGCCGCCCAGGCTGCAAGCAGGACAAAAGGGGTTGTAGGGAGCAAGGGGAGGACAACGCCGGCCGCAGCAAGCGCAACGCTAATGTACGCCAGTGCGCGATAACATAGTTGAACGGCTGGCCTGTTCATGGATCTCTGCAGTTATGGACTTCAAAGACAGTAGTTTAACCGGATATCCGACGCGGGTCTTTGGGGAATGTTGTTCTCTCAGAGGGTTAGATGCACCAATTCATCGCCCCGGTCGTTCGGCAGGTCGTTGCCTGAATTACCGGGCCGGATAGACTCAACCATCATTGTCAGTGGATGTTGTCGCATACGGTTCGTCGATTGATCTGACCGGCAGCGTCAACGGCGCATTGATAGGGTTCGTCGTGTTTTATGTCAGCTGTGTGCTTTTGACCTGGTGGTACTAGGCTCGCAAGGGCGCAGTGGCGCCGTGCTGAGAGCGGCATGTTCAGTCAGGTATGCAGAGCCGGTTTGGTAATTGCCAGCGCAAAAATGAGTGCGAGCTGCAGTATCGCTGCCAGCGCCGCGATCATGCGGGCGCGACGCGGACGATCTGCGCTCATGGCCATTCTGCCAGCTACAATATAGCCGATAAGAACGATGATCTTTGCGGAGAGCCAATAATGGACCAGTGGCGACCAGCCGCTAACCAGCAACAAACCAATAGCGGCGCCTAACAATAGGGTGTCGTTCAGGTGGGGAATCCAGCGTAAAGCCGTTCTCCGCCAGCCGGTTTTGCCTGTCGCATCAAGCCCGAGTCTCAGCACGAAAAGGCTTGCGGTGAGAAACGCTGCGGAAACGTGGATCGTTTTCAGAACGGAGTACCAATGCATTTACCGGTTCTCTTGATTGATCGGCAGTGATGCGGCCAGTGCTTTAGCCCCTTTGGGCTCGCCGTTGTAAGCCGCCATCATGCCGTTTGGCCACTCATTATTTTTCACCTGGAGTATCCGTGCAATGCCTTCCGGAGAAAACGCTGATCCTCGACTGACCTTGTTGTTTGCCTATCCCTTCAGAATCTTCTTTCTCTCGCTGGCTGTGTTGGCGATTGTTGTTGTGCCGGTATGGGTCATGGTGGTGACCGGCAAGTGGATATTGCCAACCGCGCTACCGGGACTCTACTGGCATCTGCATGAAATGCTGTTCGGCTTTTTGACGGCGGCGATCGCCGGGTTCCTGCTGACAGCGGTGTGCGTCTGGACAAAAACAGAGCGCATGCAAGGTGTACCGCTCATGTTGTTCTGGTTGGTATGGCTGGCTGGCCGCTTGCTCCTCGCATTCGGCGGCGATTTGCCGTTTTGGCTGGTGCAGGCCGTAAACCTACTGTTTCTGCCGCTGATAATGCTGGATGCTGGCTGGCGGATCCTGCGTTCCGGGCAGAAACGACATAACGTCATTCTGGTGGTGCTGGGCCTGCTCTGGGTCATGCAGATTGCGTTCGTGAATACCCTGCATATCAATTATGTCGATGGCGCATTGGTGCTTGCTATGGCGCTGGCCGGAATTATCGGCGGGCGTATCACGCCGGCCTTTACCGCCGGCTGGTTGCGTCAGAATGGTGGTAATGCGGATCTAGTCAAGGTGTCGCCCCGAACTGATCTCGCAACTCTTGTAAGCCTGCTGCTGTTGCTGGCCATGCTCGTTATTGGATGGCGCTGGGGTGAAGTGCTGTTTGCTTTAACGTCCGCGATACTGATGCTGGAGCGATTGACGGGGTGGCACGGCTGGGCCGCGCGGAGTGAACCGTTGCTCTGGATTCTGCACCTCTCACTGCTGTGGATACCGGTTGCGCTGATACTGATGGCAGGGCATCTGGTATTCGGCTGGGCGCCGACCGCCTGGAGCCACGCCGCAGGTGTAGGTGTGATCGGCAGTTTGATTTTGGGTGTTATTGCGCGGGTTTCGTTGGGCCACACGGGCCGGCCACTTCAGTTGCCCGGCGGCATGGTGCTCGCTTTTATCGCGATTCAGCTGGCGGCAGTTGTTCGGGTGATCACCGCTCTGGGAGGACTGCCCTGGTCGCCGGGGATAGGCTTGTCTGCGCTGTTGTGGGAAATCGCGTTCGTCATTTTTCTGCTGCGCTACACACTCATTTTGAGTAGCCCGAGGGCGGATGGTAAAGCGGGCTGATAAGGTTTGTCCGCCAGAGCTGAGTGCCGACAAGTTTTTGTAGCCGAAGCTTCAGCTTTGGTGGATCCGTTAGGCTCCTGAATCGCACGCAACATCTGGCAGCCCTTCGTGCTGCTCGAAAGCTGAAGCTTCAGCTACACGGGCGCACTATCAGAAATCGATGTTTTTCTTTAACTGGCGATGAGCAAAGGGCGGGAAACGGGATATCGCTTGAAATGGTGCCCCAGAGAGGATTCGAACCTCTGACCTGCCCCTTAGGAGGGGGCTGCTCTATCCAGCTGAGCTACTGGGGCAAGAGGCCGGTATCATACCCATGCGGCGCTTTTCGCTCAACCGTGGGGTTTACATCAGTGGTTGAAACCCGGCTTCCCTGATACCTTATTGGCTTTGCTGTTACCTGTCGGAGTACGTCACCGGTGTCCCTGCCATTACACCTCACTATTGTTATGCCGGTTCTCAATGAAGCCGAAGGCGTGGTTGCCGCGCTTGATCGGCTTCAGGATATCCGGGCGCTGGGCCATCAGATTATTGTGGCGGATGGCGGCAGTACGGACCAGACGGCTGCGCTCGCAGAACCGCTATGCGACCGGCTGGTGAAAGCCCCGGCTGGACGCGCATCGCAAATGAATGCCGGCGCCAGCATCGCAGGTGGTGAGGTGCTGCTATTTCTTCATGCGGATACCCGCCTGCCGGAGGTTGCGCTTGAGCACCTTTCCCGTTTTGTTCAGAGTGATTCACTCTGGGGCCGTTTCGATGTGCGGCTTTCCGGCCAGCGCACGCTCTTTCGGGTGATTAGCTGGTTTATGAACCGTCGCTCCCGCCTCACCGGTATTGCCACGGGCGATCAGGCGATTTTTGCACGGCGAGCGGCATTTCACGACGCGGGCGGTTATGCTCCCATGCCGCTAATGGAAGATGTCGCATTGAGCCGGCAATTGCTTGCCCTGTCACGGCCATTTTGTATCAGTGATCCGGTGGTTACCGACAGCCGACGCTGGGAGAAGCATGGGCCGTGGCGCACAATCTTTCTGATGTGGCGCCTTCGCTGGCGCTATTGGCGGGGAGATGACCCACACTCACTTGCCAGGGCCTATTATCCTGATGCTTACCCCAAAGACCGCGGCTGATCCCAACCGATTGCTGATCCAGTTCGCCAAGTGGCCAGAACCGGGTCGGGTAAAAACCCGCCTGGCAGTCGCACTGGGTGATGGCGGTGCCATGCAGGCGCATATCGAACTGACGTGTGCGGTGCTTGCGAATCTTGCAGCGACAGGTATTCCCGTCAGCTTTTGGTGGGACCGTGCCGCACCTGCCTCAACAGAGCCTGCCGGGCCGATACTTGATCGCCTGAGAAACGCCGAAGTTCCCGAGTACATTCAGAATGGCCACTCGCTGGGTGAGCGTATGCGCCGCGCGATCGAAGAAAGTCTGGCCTCTGCCCGCGAAGTCATGATTGTTGGCAGCGATTGTCCGTCGGTTGATCCTGCGCATATTCAAACTGCGTTTGAGTTGCTGGCTAACGTTGATGTTGTGCTTGGGCCGTCCGATGACGGTGGGTTTGTGCTGATAGGCGCTCGCAGGCCGTTGCCGCAAACGTTGGCTGATGTGGCGTGGGGGACGCCGATGGCGTTGGAGCAAACAGTGGAAAAGCTGAAGACTGCCGGCTATTCAGTCGCGCTGGCTGAGCCAAGATGGGATGTGGATGAGCCTGAAGATTGGGCGCGGTTTCTTGAGGAGAAAACCGCGCCCAGCTGAATCGGCAGGTAGCGTTTAGCGCCGCTTCGTGAAGTACAGCGTCAGCGGCTGACCCACAACGCTCTGCACGCTGTTGCCCGAGGCTTCTGCATGCAGTTGTTTCTGAACCGGGCCCAGTGACAGCGTGTGCCCATCATTGTCCTGGGCACGCACCAGTTTCCAGTCCACTTCGTTGCAGAGCATGGCCATCACAGTCTCGAGCTGACGGCTATCCTGCGGCCGGAACCATCGGCTATGGCAGCCGCCCAGTCCGAAGAAGTCTTCCTCTTTAAGCAGATCGGCCCAAACCGGATCCTGCGCATTATTCAATACCATTCGGCGTAACCGACGCAGTGATGCGCTCGTTGCAGGCAGATCATGCTGTTCAATCAGTTCCCGCAGGTGTCTGTCGACGGGCAGCTGTCCGGTCGGGCAGGTATGCAGGTGCACCACGGTATCCTGTGCGGCTGCGTCCTGAATAATGGCGGCCAGGGATGTCTCGGTCATTGCTGTCGATGGCAGGCGGCCAATCTCGATCCACTGCACTTTGTGGCCGTCGGCGATAAAGCGCTGAGCCAGTGACCAGGGCCAGAACACGATGTTCTCGAGCCCCCGATCCTGAGCCTGGCGACCGGCTCGGGCGATGTTGGACAGTGACTCATCCACGGCGATGATTTCGACATCGTTGAGGCAAGTGGCCAGTTCCAGCGCGCGCTGACCGGAATCTGCACCGCAAATCATGATGCGAGCGGTCTCCGGCATGGCGATGTCGTCCAGGCCCAGTCGCACTTTCATCAGTGATTTGAGGCTGGTCTCAGGGTGAGTCGTCAGTCGGGTCCAGCTTGGCCAGGCTTGTGGCACATCGGCGCGGGCCAGTGCAAGTTCGCCTGCTTTCTCGTCGAATTGCTGCTTGATGGATTCTTCAGTCGCCCGGTGATAGTAGCTGGCGGCCATCAATGATTGCAGGCCGACGGGCCACTCGGTCAGATTCCACTGGCCGACTGACGGCGCGAATGACTGATGAAAAAGAGCGCCGTACATGGCACTGATCATCAGTGATCCTGCGATCGCGTTCATGGATTCTCCCAGCGCAAACTGGGCGGCGATGCTGTTGTTGATCGTATCCACCAGCGCGGATTCCTGCTCGCCGGTCAGCAGTGCGTAGCCAGTGCGATCGGCGTAAAGCGCAAGTGCCATGACAAGGCGATGCAATTCTTCACGCAAGTCTGCTGTTTGGGCAACTTCAACAAGAATGGCGTGACGCAGCAGTGTAATCAGGTCTTCAACCGCGACATCCGGCATCAGGGTCTTTTCCAGAGCCAGCAGCAACAGTTCATCATCACTGGCGGCATCAAGAATGATGCGGGCAGCGGGGTTGTCCAGATCGTATTGCTGGCGGATGATCCCCGCGACGAAGCCCCCCAGGACCTGATGCGGCAAATCTGAACGCTGCAGCAACCGGATGGCATCCTGAGCCAGTTCCGTATCGGCACGATCAACTGACAGATGGCTGGCGCAGGTGGCCATGCCGCTGAAAACCGACGGCCAGTTCAGATCAAGCTGAACCAGTTTGCGGTAGTGCAGATAGGCTACATCAAACTGGCCCTGCTGGCGCTTGGCATGGGCAATGCCGCAGAAGGCGGCGGCGGATTGCCGGTCACGGTTCAGGGCTTCCTGAAAATACTGCTCAGCCAGAGCAGGGCGGTCAGATGTCAGCGCCCAGTAGCCCAGGTTGGTGTATTGCTGGGCCTGGTCCGGATTAATCGACAGGCTCTGGTTAAATAGCAGCTGTGCGCGATCCAGCCGTCCCTCGTCCATTTCGATCCGGCCCAGCAGGCCGTAGACTGCCGCATTATCAGGCGCCATGGTCGCAATCTTCTCAAGCAGCTCGCGGCTCTCCTGCCGGGCCTCAAGACGACGCGCGTAACGCTGGCGAGGGTTGTTGGATTCGCCATAGGCGTCATTGGCCTGAAGCAACAGGCGGGCAATCTCGGCCTTGTTCTGTACTGACTGTTGAGTTTGATGCTGAGCGTGCATGGATCACCTCGTCTGTTCCGCGCCGCGTTTATCTGAAGCGGCAATAATCTGCAGTGTTGAATGTTTTATGCAGTGGTTAATGAGGGTGTAGCGAAAGGTGTGCCAGTTATTGGTCTGAGAGGAATGCTTTTAACTATTTAATAATTAATGGGATTGTCTGAAGTTGGCGGGGCTTGAAACAAAAAAACGGCCAGCAAGTGCTGACCGTTTTGTGGGTGCCTGTTGCCTGCGGAATTAGCCCTGCAGCAACTGCAATACCTGCTGTGGCCGGGCATTTGCCTGGGCCAGTACCGACAGGCCGGCAGATTGCAGTACCTGGGTACGGGCAAGCTCTGCGGTTTCGGCAGCAAAGTCCGCATCGCGGATACGGGAGCGGGCGGACGAGAGATTCTCGGACGTGGTGCTCAGATTCGCGATAGTGGATTCCAGCCGGTTCTGTGCCGCACCGAGATCAGCTCGAATGCCACTGATGGATTCGAGTGCTGCGTCTACAATTGCGAGTGCATCCGTAGCACCCTGGAAGGTGCTGATATCGATACCGCTCACGTCTTCAGTTGTGGAACCAACTGCTGTATTCGCCGCAGCGGTATCGAGAATGCTGCCAGCTGCAGCTGTAATACTTGATGACACTGCAAAGCTGGATGACGAGTCAAAGGTGATCTGACCTGAGACACGGGTGCTGTCGGTGGTCGAGGCAGGTGCGCCACTCAGTGTTATCGCGTCGCCATCGGCTTCTGCCTCACCTTTGAAGCTTGCGGTTGCGGTACCGGCATTGGTTGAAAAATCTTCAACCAGAATGTCTTTACCTTCTTCCTGAGTGAATATCAGGCGACCATCTTGTACTTCGGCGGTGATGCCCGTTTTACCCGCAGCCGAATTGATTTCTCGTGCCAGAGGGCTCAGGTCAGTGACGTCATCAATCTGTGCAGAGACAGTGGCTTTCTCGCCGCCACTGGAAATTGTCATGGAGACGGTGCCAGTGCCGCCGAGATTGAAGAGTTCAGCAGTTGTCCGCGCCTTGGCTTCGACGCCTGTTGTCTCGATCTTGCTGTTGATGTTGGCTGCGATCTCGGCCGCCGTATCGCCGGCGGCAATTGTCACCGTGGCATTGCCTAGCGAGCTGGATATCGTCAGGTCTTGCCCGCCGATGCCGTTTGCTGCAGTGGCATCAGCCGCAGCTGCCAGCGAGGAGCCGGTGCCCACGCGAGCCGTTGTGTTGGCGGCATCAGCGGTATTGTTTGCCAGATCGGTGGTTTTGGCGCCCGCAATCGATACTGAAATTGTCTGATTCTCGTTGGCGCCAGCCTGGAATTTCTGCGCCTGGAACGAGCCATCCAGCAGCTTCAGCCCGTTAAACTCGGTTGTCGTCGCAACGCGCTCGAGTTCCTGCTTGAGCTGGTTGACCTCGGACTGCAAAGCACGACGGTCAGAGGCCGAGTTTGTGGCGTTGGCCGACTGAACAGCCAGTTCACGGATTCGCTGCAGAATATTGCCTGATTCGCCCAGCGCGCCCTCTGCGGTCTGTGCCAGCGAGATGCCGTCATTGGCATTACGGATAGCCTGGTTGAGGCCATCTATTTGCGACGTGAAGCGCTCGGAGATCGCCAGACCAGCCGCATCGTCTTTGGCTGAGTTGATACGCAGACCTGAAGAAAGGCGCTGCAATGCTGTATCCGAATCACGCTGGGTGCTGTTCAGGTTGCGCTGAGCATTCAGCGACGCCGTATTAGTATTGATGATCTGAGGCATGGTGTTCTCCTTACTCTAAAAGAGAAGCCGGAAGCCAAGTGCCCGATCAAAAGGACGCCCTACCGGCCTGAATTCATGGAATTACCGTTTGCAGGGCTTAAAGCTTAAATCGTGCCAGTTTTTGTTTTTTGTTTTTAATATATTGAAAAATATTGATTTTCAGGTTTTTAATGAAGCGGGTTTGAGCGACGGGGCGACGGAAATTCGGCAGAGCATTGCCGCTTTATTCCCCGCTTTTAGAGGATGTTGAGAGGGAATTACATTCTTTAACAATATAATCGCTAAACCCACCTAAAGGATTCTTAATCAGGGCCGTTAAGCATTTCAGCAGGGCGGCGTACCAAACCAAATGACCGGGCGCCTGACCTCTTTCAAGAGAAACTAAACAGGTTTAGGAGAAGCATCATGGCTCTCGGTATCAACACTAACGTTGCATCACTTTCCGCTCAGAACAACTTGAGCAAATCTCAGTCACTGTCTGATCAGGCTCTTGAGCGTCTGTCTTCAGGTCTGCGTATCAACTCAGCCAAAGACGATGCGGCTGGTCTGGCTATCTCTTCACGCTTTGATACACAGGTTCGTGGCCTGGGTGTTGCTCAGCGTAACGCGAACGACGGCATCTCGCTGGCACAGACTGCTGAAGGCGCTCTGGGTCAGGCAGGCGATCTGCTTCAGCGTATCCGTGAACTGTCAGTACAGTCAGCTAACGACACCAACTCTGCTTCAGACCGTAAATCACTGCAGGCTGAGGTTACCCAGCTGCAGGCTGAGCTGAACCGTGTTGCGGACACCACCAACTTCAACGGCCAAACGCTGCTGAACGGTGATTTCGCTAACGCCCAGTTCCAGGTTGGCGCTAACGCTAACCAGACTATCAACGTATCTTTGAGCAGTGCTCGCGGTACTGATATCGGTAACTACACTGCTGACTCTGAAGGGACGCTTCTGAGAAATGCGACAGCGGCCAACGCAACTGCGCCCACCACTAACGGTGTAACGGGAGAAAATCTCACCATCTCAGGCAACGGTGCTTCCGAAACAGTTGCGATCGGAGCTGGTGCTTCTGCAGCCGACATCGCGACAGCAGTAAATGCGAAGACGGCTAGTACTGGCGTAGAAGCGAAAGCGAGCACTTCAGCTACTTTGAGCAGTATCGGTGACGGAACGGTTAGTTTTGACTTGATTGGTGATGAAGGGAAAAGTGTTAGCATCGCGGCAACTGTAGGTGGCGGAGATTTGGGCACCTTGGCTGCAGCCATCAACGATGCATCCGCGACAACTGGTGTTACTGCAGTTGTAGAAAACGATACGATAAAACTTGAAAATTCTACTGGTTCAAATGTCGCGATTCAGAACTTCACGACCGATTCAGCAGATACAAGTGTAACCGTAAATGTCCTTGACCCTGACGGCACCACTGTTGGTTCTACAACGGATTTGGATGGCGCTGCAAACAATACGCTGATCACTGGTGCGGTTGAATACAGCTCATCTAGTGCATTTAGCGTTTCCGGTGCTAGTGCCGAAGTTATCAGTGCGGCTAAAGGCGGGCAGTTGCAATCGGTAGCGGCCATCGACATCACCACTACCGAGGGCGCTAACGCTGCAATCGACACTATCGACGCAGCTCTGAGCACTATCAACAGCCAGCGAGCTGATTTGGGTGCGATCCAGAACCGCTTCACATCGACTATCGATGCGATTGCGACTACTTCTGAGAACCTGTCAGCAGCACAGAGCCGGATTCTGGATGCGGACTTCGCTTCAGAGACCGCCAAGCTGGCCAAGTCTCAGGTACTGCAGCAAGCAGGTATCTCGGTACTGGCACAGGCTAACGCCCGTCCACAGCAGGTTCTGTCTCTCCTGCAGTAACAGGGGCATAGCGGCACCGGCCGGCTTCCACTCTAAATAGAGGGGAGCCGGCTTCCGCCGTTTCTGGAGAGTGAGGTGAGCTATGAATGACGTAAACCTGAACAGCACGGATCTGACCCTGGTTTCGACCAAGGTACCGGCTCGGGCGTCCACGTCACCTCAGGCAGAAGGAGTCAAGCCTTCCGCTCGAGTCCAGGAGTCAGCCGCATCGACTGTGATGTCCCTGGCGCCGCCGACAACATCGGCATCAGCGCAGGAGGATAAGCAGAAGGTGCAGGGGGAATCGCTCAATCAGGCGGTATCCCAGCTTAATGACTTTGTGCAAACCGTTCAGCGCGATCTTCATTTTGAGGTCGATAACGGCTCAGGCAAGACCATTGTCCGGGTTGTTGATCAGCAGACGGACAAAGTTATTCGCCAGATTCCTGATGATGTGGCTTTGAGGTTGGCAGAAAAATTGCAGCAGGATGAACCGCTGACGTTATTTAATATCGAAGTGTGAAGCCTTGCCGGTTGCATTCCGGTATTAAATGACGGTATTTCAGCACCGCCGCCTTCGTGAGAAGCCGGCGGTGTTTTGTTTTTAAACGGGCTAAGGTCATAGGCCTCTGGCCGGTTTTATATAGCAGAGGCGCAAATAACCTTTGTGTTGATCGCGACGTGGCGGCTCAAGCGGGTCAGGCGTACTATATTTTTATTGGCCGGCACAGTTTGTTACAAAAATGCGGTGGTCGGAGGCAAAGTTTTGCCGTTAGCCGCCGATACGTAATTAAATGGGTAGCACGCCTTCTTGAGGAGGCATTCGTTATGGCAGGTATTTCTTCAGTCGGTATTGGTTCAGGGGTTTTGACGTCAGATTTGATTGATCAGCTGGTTGCGGCTGAGCGTCAGACGTCAGATAACCGGTTGGACTTTAATCAGCAGCGCGCGGAGGCTCTTATTTCAGCCTACGGCACACTGAAGAGTGCCGTCACAGAACTGCGCCTGCCCATGCGTCAGCTGAGTTCGCCTGACAATCTCAAATCTTTTTCTGCTTCGTCTTCAAATGATGACGTCACAGTGACGCTGGACAGTTCGAAAGCGAGCCGCGGCAATTACACGGTCAAGGTCGACAGTCTGGCTCAGTCCCAGTCGCTTGCTTCCGGTACGTTTGCCGACAAAGATGCGACATCGATTGGCACCGGATCGATCACTTTGAATGTCGGTGGCGAATCCAAAACCATCACAGTCGACGGTTCCAACAATACGCTGCAAGGTCTGGCGAACGCGATCAATGACGCCGGCGTGGGTGCGACCGCAGGTGTTGTTGATACCGGTAACGGTTTCCGCCTGGTGCTGTCGTCTGAAGAGACCGGCATCGACAACGCCATCGAAATCACTGTTAATGATTCAGATAGCGACAACACGGACGCCTCGGGCCTGTCCCAGTTTGCGTTTAACGCCACTACCAGCAATCTGACCGAAACCGTTGCTGCTCAGGATGCCGTGGTTCAGGTGAATGGCATCACGATTTCCCGGCCGACCAACACCATCGAAAACGTCATCGACGGCTTGTCCTTTGAAGTGAAGGCTGAAGGGGTTACCTCAACAGTCAAAGTTGCACAGGACACGTCTGCAGTTGCAGATCGCGTGGCTACCTTCGTTGAGAAGTTCAACACACTGCAGGACACCGTCAAGGCGCTGTCGGGTTACAACTCGGAAACCCAGCAGGGTGGGTTGTTATCCGGCGATGCGACGATTCGAACCATTCAGAGCCAGATGCGTGAGGTGTTAACCCGTGTGGTGCCTGGCCTCGAAAATGCCTCGGTACGCACGCTGGCCGATGTCGGCATTACCACCGACTACAAAACCGGTGCACTGACGTTTGATCGCGAGAAATTTGAGACGCAGCTGAAACAGAATCCAGACGATGTGACCGCATTGTTCGCAGAGCAGGGCCGCGCATCGGATGAGCAGATCGAATTTGTCCGTAGCGGAATTAACACAGAAGCCGGCGATTTCGCTGTCAACATTACCCAGATCGCGACACAAGGTTCGCTTCAGGGCGCGAGTGCTGGCACTGGTAACGTTACGATCAATGATGACAATGATGCGCTCTCATTCAAGGTTGATGGTGAAACCTCGGTAAGTATCAAGTTGGCAGCCGGTACCTATACCCGTGAAGAACTTGCTACACAGATTCAGTCTCAGCTTGATAACAGCAGCGCTTTAAGTGCATCGGGGAAGTCCATCACGGTTGGTGTGGATGCGGCAACAGGGGCGTTGTCATTCTCATCCGGTTCTTATGGCAGCAATTCAAACGTCAGCCTTACGGCCGTTGATACCAATAGCGCGGCTGATCTTGGCCTGAGCGTCCAGACCGGTACTCCGGGTAAAGATGTGGCCGGTACTGTCGGCGGACAGCAAGCCACCGGCGAAGGGCAAAACCTTTTCGTTGATGGCAACGGCTCGGCAGCGGGACTCGAGATCAAGATTACCGGTGGTTCAACAGGTCCACGTGGCAGTTTCACATTTATAGAGGGTGTCGGTGGCAGGGCTGTCGATCTGGTCACCAGCATTGTTGGTGCGGATGGCGCTATTGAAACGCGCACAGACACGCTGCAGGACGAACTGGCGAGCATCGCTGAAGATCGCGTTCAGTTGAATGAACGTATTGAGTCCTACCGGGAGCGGCTGGTTGCCCAGTTCTCGGCGGCCGATTCATTGATTGCCAAGCTCAACAGCACTCGGGATTACGTTACCCAGCAGCTTGAAGCGCTGGCACCACAGAACAACAGCAATTGATCCGCGCACAGGATCGTAGCAGAGGTTACTTATGAACGGTTTGCAGGCTTACCAGAGCGTTAACACACAGACCAGCATCACCGATGCGGACCCGCACAAGCTGATTCAGCTTTTGTATAACGGTGCCCTGGAGCGAATCAATATGGCCAAGGCCCGCATGCAGGCAAATGACTACGAAGGCAAAGGTCGCCTGATCAGCAAGGCAATCGAGATTATCGGCGGTCTGCGCAGTTTTCTTGATTTCGAAAAGGGCGGGGAACTGGCTGCTAATCTTGAAGGGCTGTATGACTATATGGAGCGGACCCTTTTCGAAGCCAATCGTCACAACGATGCGGGTAAGCTGGATGAAGTAGGCCGGTTGCTGCGCCAGGTTAAAGATGGCTGGGATGGCATTCGTGAGCAGGCAGCGGGGAATCAGCAGCAGGCTGCTGTCTGAGTTCAAAGCACTGGCAGGTCTGTTTGAAAGCGGAAGCTCCTGATAGGGAACTTCCGCTTTTGTGCCTAACCCGCCGCAACCAATCCTTCCAGATGCGCACCGGTACCCTCTGCCAGTGCTTTTAGATGATAGCCACCTTCGAGTGTTGAGACGATTCGGTCATTCGCCGTGTCATGAGCGACGCTGGTGAGCATATCGGTCAACCAGCGATAATCCGCCGATTCCAGTTCAAGATTCGCCATCGGGTCGAGCTTGTGAGAGTCGAAACCGGCCGAGACCAGCACCAGTTGCGGTTTGAAATCCTGAAGTTTATGCAACCAGTCGGCTTCCACTTTCTTGCGGTAATCGCTGGCTGATGTGCCCGCCATGATAGGGCTATTGATAATGTTCTCGGGCTGACGGTACACGTGGGAGTGTGGGTAGAAAGGGTGCTGGAAGCTGGAGCACATCAGGATTCGCTCATCTCCCTGAACGATATCGACGGTACCGTTGCCCTGGTGCACATCAAAATCCACTATCGCAACCCGCTCAAGTCCATGAAAGGTGAGGGCATGGTACGCTGCCAGCGCGATGTTGTTGTAAAAACAGAACCCCATCGATTTGCCGCGCTCAGCGTGATGACCCGGTGGTCGCGCCGCGATGAAGGCGTTGGTTGCCTGGCCTGACAGCACCATATCAACGGCTTGCACATTGGCGCCGGCAGCGAGCCGCGCAGCACGCAGGGTATGGGGCATCATCGCGGTGTCAGGATCAGTGAAAACCCGGCCCTGGGTTGGCTGCATCATATCGAGCTGCCGTAAATAGGTTTCCGGGTGTACTTTAAGGAGCTGATCCCGAGTGATTTCTTCCGGTCGCACCCAGTCCAGTTCACTGCCCAGGTTCATATCAGCCAGATAGCTGATAATCGCGATAAGACGCTCCGGTGACTCGGGGTGTTCAGCCCCCATATTGTGTTTCTGGAAGTCATCGTGGGAAAAAAAAGCGGTTGTCATAAAATGCAGGTCCAATCCGGGCGGCCGTTCAAGCCCCATGCCGTTTAAGGCCATGGTATCAGTCTTGTCGCTATTGCGCTGCGCTTCTTTAAGCTAGCTCATACGCGCATTAAATTCGTTGATTGCCGGTATATTTATCAGAACGACATTGATTTGTCCGACTTTCCCTTTACGATCAGAGTCATCAAGATGATATTTGGTTTATAGGGAGCACGTTGTGGGCACACGTTATCTGGAAAGCCTGTTTAATCCCGGGTCCATTGTGATTGTGGGGGCTTCCGAGCGCGCCACCAACCTGGGCGGGATGGTGCTGCGAAACCTGATGTCCGGCGGTTTTCCCGGTGATCTTATGGTTATTAACCGCAATGACTACGAGACAGTGCACGGGGTTAAGTGCTTCCATAAAGTCTCAAAGATGCCAATTTCACCGGATCTGGCGATTATCTGTACCCCTCCTGAAACCGTACCCCGCATGGTGCGTCAGCTCGGCGAAGCCGGTGTCAAAACGGCGATAGTCATGACCGGTGGTATGTCCCGTGCACACAGTAAAACCGGCCAGCCGCTGATGTATTCCGTGCGCGATGCCGGGCGGGAATATGGCATTCGTATTCTGGGGCCCAACACGATCGGGTTGATGGTGCCGTCGCGCAGCATGAACGCCACCTATGCCCATATGGGCGCTCTGCCCGGAAAGGTTGCGTTTGTGGGGCAGTCCGGCACGATCGCCAGCTCAATTATCGACTGGGCTTTCGCTCGTGGCGTCGGCTTTTCTCACTTTCTGACTCTGGGCGATGGGATGGATATCGGTCACGATGATCTGATCGATTATCTGGCCCAGGACCCCAGTTGTCGGGCCATCTTGCTGCATATCGAGAATATTCCGGACCCTCGCCGGTTCGTGTCGGCGGTGCGAGTGGCCTCCCGAACCAAGCCGGTTATTGCCGTCAAAAGCGGACGTGTACCGGAATCCGAATGGATGCCGGTACAGCTGCCGATGGGTATCTCGCGAACAGATCCGATCTACGATGCCGTTCTGCGACGGGCGGGCGTCTTGCGAGTGGATGGCCTCGGCCAAATGTTCGATGCGCTTGAGTCACTCACCCGAATGCGCCCGGTGCGCAGGGAAGAGTTGGTGATTATGGCAAACGGCGTGGGCCCGGGGGTGCTGTCAGTTGATCGCCTGTCGGCTTTGGGGGGGGAGCTGGCCAGTCTCTCAAACGATACCATTGAGGCGTTGGCCAAATTGATGCCCTCGTACTGGACCCGCAAGAACCCGATCGATCTGGGCTACGATGCTTCACCGACGCTGTACGCGGATACGCTGAGGGTATTGGCTAAAGACTCGAATGTGTCCAACGTGCTGGTGATGTATGCCCCGAGCCTGACCGAAGACAGCCTTCATATTGCTGACTCTGTAGTGCAGGCCAGCAAAGGCACGCGACTGAACATCTTTACCTGCTGGCTGGGGCAAAGCACGGTGCTGGATGCCCGGGACGAGTTCTATCGAGTGGGCATTCCGTCGTTTTTCTCTCCCGAGAAAGCTGTGACGGCGTTTATGCAGCACGTGAATCACCAGCGGGTTCAGCGCTTGCTGCGCGAAACGCCGGAATCATTTACCGATCATTATCTGGACCGTTCAACAGCCCGCAAAATCGTTATGAAAGCGCATCGCTCCGGTCGCAATCACTTGTCGAACAGTGAAGCGCGGGCGGTGATTCAGGATTACGGCTTGCGCACAGTCAACACACTCTACTGCGATGACGTGGATGGCGTGCTTGAGACATTCCAGGTTGAGCGCCGGCCAATCGACATTACGCTGATCCATGAACGCGGTTGCCATCCCTTTATGGAGGAGCAGTCAGGTCGGGGCCGGTATAAAGCGACGATCCAGGGGCTCAATAGCGAAAACGCCATCATCGATTCCTGTCGGGTGCTACTGGAAGAGTATCGGGCGCATTACCCCAGCAGCGGATTTCTGGGATTCGCAGTGCAGCGGACTTATCAACATCTGGGGGGCATTGCGTTCAGCGTGGGGATCACGCGCGACCCGGTCTTCGGACCGCTGGTGGTCTGTGGTGCCGCCGGCGCCAGCGTCAATGTGCGTACCGATCGACAGATCGCCTTGCCGCCATTGAATATGGTGCTGGCGAAAGAGTTGCTGCGCCGCACTTACATGTACCGTCTGCTTCGGGAATACAGCCTGCAGCCTGAAGAAGATATTCGTGCCGTGTGCGAAACCCTGGTGACGCTGTCGCAGATCGTTATCGATATTCCTCATATTCGTGGGCTGGAAATTTTGCCGCTCTTGTTCAGTCGCGACGGGGCCGTGGCAGTTGATGTTGCGATTGACCTGGCAGACAAGCCGGGCCGGCCGATTATTCAGCCGTATCCGCGAGAGCTGGAGGAGTGGCTGGTCCTGCCCAAATCCGGCCGCAAGGTGATTGTCCGGCCCGTGCTGGCAGAAGACGAGCCCACACACAGAGACTTCCATCACCAACAGTCACCTGAGTCTATCCGCTACCGTTTTTTCCAGTACCGAAAGCACTTCTCCCATGAAGATGTCGCTCAGATGGTTCAGATCGACTACGACCGGGAAATGGTCTTTATCGCCAACGCCCAACGGGAAGAGGGGGTTGGCGAGGAAACGTTGGGTACCGTGCGAGGCTGGACGGACGCTGACAACCTTCAATGCGAGTTTGCTGTCATGGTGCAGGATAAGCTGGCGGGCGAAGGGCTGGGTTTCAGCCTGATGCAAAAATTGATTGATTACTGCCGCAACCGGGGTACGGTTGAGATGATCGGTAATGTATTACCGGATAACCGGCCAATGCTGGCATTGGCGAAACGACTGGGATTTGAGGCCAAGTACAATATCGAAGAAGACGTCATTGATTTGCGTCTTCAGCTCAACGAACCACAGAAAGACTGGCAGCGAGAGCGCCTGAAAGGGCGATAATGCCGATTGGAGATGACGCAAAAAAGGGAGCCGTTTGGCTCCCTTCACGTTATTAACCTTCACGACCGATGACGGCCCTCAGGCTTCGTCGATAATGGCCGAGCGGTCTTCGCCGCCGAGTGCCTCAAGCAACGCCGGGATCATCTGGGCCAGCTCCAGCGTCATCAGTGTGAATGACGCATCAAACTTCGCCGCAGCATCGTCCGCGTCGATATCGTCCAGCTTTTCCTGGAGCGTTTCGCCGAACTTGAGGCGGCGCAGGGTCAGCTCTTCGTCCAGTACGAACGACAGGTTGTCGTCCCAGGTCAGAGACAGCTTGGTGACCTGCATGCCGGCGTTCAGGTGATTGCGGATTTCATCGCCCAGCAGGTCAATGCCTTTGGAGCGCACGACGCCGCCTTCTTCACCGGTATCCTTGAGTTCGCATTCATCGCCCAGCGTAACGGCAGAAGGGATGTCGATGGTCTCGCTTAGCCAGCCTGAAAAGGTAAATGCGGGGGCTTGCTCAAGTGCAGGTGGGCGAATGGGCAATGATCCAATCGCCTTGCGCAATGTTGTCGCGATTTCTTCTGCCTGCTTGTCGGAAGCCGTATCGACGATCATGAAGCCGTCCTGAGGCGCCAGATAGGCAAAGGTGCGGCGGGATTTGGTAAAGGCCCGCGGCAGCATCTCCTGGGTCACCTGCTCTTTGATTTCCTCTTTTTCTTTGCGAGCCACTTTACGCATCTGTTCGGCTTCGATCTGTTCGACCTGCTCGGTGACGGCTTCTTTTATGACAGCAGCCGGCAGTACTTTTTCTTCCTTGCGCAGAGCAATTAGATGGTAGCCGTTGGCGCTGTGTACCTTTAGCTGACCATGGCGACCCAGTGGCGAGACCCAGCCTTGTTTGAAAGTGTCTTGCGAACCACAGGGGGTAAAGGCATCGGCTTCGAGCTTGGCTTCAAGGTCTGCGATATCGACTGAGAAAGGCTTGGTAAAACGGTAAATTCGGGCGTTACGGAACCACATGACATCGTGTCCTGTTGTTGGCAATTAAAGTAAAAGGTTTGACGGTCGGCGAAGGGCGGCGCCTTATATCTGTACCACCTCGACCATCACGGTTTTGATAATGAAGCCCACCACCCCGGCGCCCAGCGCAGTGAACAGAATGAAAGTGCCAAAGCGGCCGGCTTTGGATTTTTTGGCGAGATCAAAAACGATAAATCCCATAAACGCGATCAGTGCTGTCAGTAACACGTACATCGAAATTTCAGAAAAAAGCGCTTCGTTCATCAAATACTCCGTGTTTCCGGGCGCAGAAGGAGGGCGCCCGAACAGTGTTTGTCGTCCGGTATTGCCGGGATATTAAGGGAGCCGTGCTTGTGATCAGGCCTGGGCGTCGCGGAGGAATACCCAGTTGTCGCCGCTGGATTGTTCGTCACTGAAGCGATAGCCGTCGTAATCGAACTGCTTCAGGTCGTCCGGCGCGGTGATACGGTTTTTGATGGCGTAGGCGCACATCAGGCCGCGGGCCTTTTTGGCATAAAAGCTGATCATCTTGTACTGGCCGTTTTTCCAGTCTTTGAACTGAGGCGTGATGATACGGGCATTGAGCGATTTTTTCCTGACGCTTTTGAAATATTCGTTGGACGCCAGGTTAATCAGTACGCCGCTATCATTCGCATCATTCAGCGCGTTGGTGATGGTGTCACCCCAGAAGGCATACAGATCCTTGCCACGCGTGTTCTCAAACCGGGTCCCCATTTCAAGGCGGTAAGGCTGCATTAAATCGAGTGGTTTGAGAAGTCCGTAAAGACCGGACAGTATCCGCAGGTGGTTCTGGGCGAAGGCAAAATCGTCTTCGGAAAAGTCCGGAGCGTTCAGGCCGGTATACACATCACCATTAAATGCCAGTATGGCGGGCCGGGCGTTATCAGGTGTGAATGGTGTATGCCACTGACTGAAGCGGTCGGCATTTAATTGGCCCAGTTTTTCGCTGATATGCATCAGGTTGCTGACCTGATGTGGCTCCAGCGGTTTGAGTTGGTCGATCAACTCGCAGGCATCATCAAGAAAGGCCGGCTGAGTGTATGTACCGGTGGCCAGAGGGCTTTCAAAGTCGAGATTCTTTGCTGGTGAAATCACCATCAGCATGGCGGGATATCCTCTTTGAATTCCTGAAAGATGCTATAGCTTAAACTAACGTAAAAAAGCTGGGTAATTGTGAATCACTATAGTGTGATTAGTGAGTGTCTCAGTGCATAGAACCCAGAAAGGCCATTAACTCGGCCTGGGTAAATGGCCAGTCGAGCTCCTGTTGGGTGTCAGTGCGCTGCAGCACGGGAATTCGGGTGCCGTAGCGCTCAACCAGCGCAGGGGATTGGGCTATGTCGACCACATCCACCGGTATGGGCGGATCCATCGGCGTTTGCACCATCAGTTCTTCAGCGAGTTCACAGAGGTGGCACTTTTCAGTGGTGTAGAAAACCAGTTCCATTGTTATCGTGCATCCAGTTGTTGGCCTGTGACACCGGCACTGTCTGGGCCCATGAGGTAAAGGTACGCGGGCATAATGTCTTCAGGCGTCGGATTGCTGGCTGGATTCTCAGCCGGGTATGCGTGGGCGCGCATGTTGGTGCGGGTTGCGCCGGGGTTCAGGCTGTTGACGCGCACATTGTGGCGCTCGTCATCAAGTTCATTGGCGAGCAACTGGCTCAGACCTTCCAGCGCGAACTTGGACACCGAATAGGCACCCCAATAGGCTTTGGCTTTGCGGCCCACACTGGATGAAGTGAAGACGATTGAGGCGTCACTTGACTGTCGCAAAGCGGGAATCAGTGCCCGGGTCAGCAGGAAAGGCGCCGTAACGTTGACCCGCATGATCTGATCCCAGGTGGCCGGGTCATACATTTCCACAGGCGTGCGCTGCCCCAGCAGAGCCGCATTGTGCAGGATGCCGTCGAGACGACCGAAGGATTCCTCAATGGTCATGGCAACATCTTCGTAGTCTTTTGCTACGGCGCCGTCCAGATTAAGCGGCACAATCGCCGGCTGCGGGTAACCTGCGGCTTCAATTTCATCGTAGATAGCTTCAAGTTTGCTGATGGTCCGACCCAGCAGAATCACGGTTGCGCCATGTGCAGCATAGGTTTTGGCAGCACAACGGCCGATACCGTCGCCAGCACCGGTCACCAGAATGATGCGATTTTTCAGTAGGTCTGCAGGTGCGCTGTAGTCTTGCATGTTGAATCGTCCCGAAAATAGTGACCAGAAAATCGTGCGGTAACGATCAGATTACCAGTCAGTGATACGTCATCAAATTGTTTAGGTGTTGTCAGCGGCGTCGCGATGTCAGGACGCCGTGAGCAATGCTTCCAGTTCTCTGGCTGAGTCGATAATGATATCCGCGTTCCACTCTGCAATGACGCCCGGGTGCTGAATATAGCCGTAACGCGCTGCAATGGTTTTCATGCCCGCTCGCCTGCCTGCTTCGATGTCACGGATATGATCGCCCACGTAGATGCCACCTTCAGTGCTCACGCCCATCAGGTGGCAGGCCAGCTGCAGTGATTCAGGGTGAGGTTTGCGATGTTCAACATCATCCGGGCAAACCAGCGCGTCGCAGCGGTCGTGCAGGTGCAAAGCGTGCAGCAGCGGCACGCTGAAACGCCGTGGTTTGTTGGTCACGATGCCCCAGGGGATGCCATTGTCTTCCAGGGTATCAAGCACCGCGTCCATGCCGGGGAAAAGACGCGTGTCGACGGCCACTTCATCCTCGTAAAGGTCGAGGAACTCACTGTGGCGATCGAAGTAGTCTTCATCATCTGGCGACAGATCAAAGCCCAGCAGAATCATAGCCCGCGCGCCCTCAGACACCACTTCACGGATCTGGTGCTCCGGCAGGGCACGGAGCCCGTAGCGCTTGCGAATCACATTGAGACAGCGCACAAAATCCGGTGCGGTATCGATCAGCGTGCCGTCGAGATCAAACAATACCGAGCTTGGGCGGGTCACGCTGATGCTGTCTCGGATGCTGTATTGCCGGCAATGGCGTCCAGCTTGGCGTGCATCAGATAGTTTACATCCACGTCGCGCCCGAGCTTATAGATCCGGGTGACCGGGTTGTAGGTCATACCGGTGAGATCCTGCACATCGAATTCTGCTTTGCGCAGAAACTCGGACATTTCGGATGGCCGGATAAACTTGCGCCATTCGTGGGTGCCCTTGGGGAGCATGTTGAGCACATACTCTGCTCCGACAATCGCAAACAGGAAGGATTTCGGGTTGCGATTGATGGTCGACACAAACAGGTCTCCACCGGGGCGCAGGAGTTTGGCGCATGCCTGGATAATGGAGGCGGGCTCGGGGACATGCTCCAGCATTTCCAGGCAGGTTATGGCATCGTATTGTCCGGCGTGTTCCGGATCAGCGGCCAGTTCTTCAATGGTGATCTGCCGATAATCGACTTTGATGCCGGATTCCAGGCCGTGCAGGCGGGCCACTGAAAGCGGTGCTTCGCCCATATCGATTCCGGTCACATGGGCGCCTCGCAACGCCATGCCTTCACTCAGCAAGCCGCCGCCGCAGCCGACATCCAGCACTTTCCGGCCGGGCAGAGGTGCTCGCTCGTCAATATAGTTCAGTCGCAGCGGGTTGATTTCGTGAAGCGGTTTGAACTCGCTGCCGGGATCCCACCAGCGGCTGGCCAGCGCCTCAAACTTGGCAATCTCGTTCCGGTCTACGTTTTGCTCGGTCATTCTCTGCTTTCCTATGAGGACTGGCTCAGTATCAGATAAATTCAGCTGTTCTTTATTTTACAGGCCCACTGATCGACTTTCAGCATCAGATCGGGCACATCAATACGGGTCAGCTTGCCATCCTGAACCTGAGGAATACCCCCGATCCAGCTATGGCTGAGTTCACGGCCGTACTGGCTGTACACCAGATGGGAGACGGGGTCGTAGATTGGTTGGCAAAAGGGGTCGCTCAGATCGAGCGCAATGACATCGGCCAGTTTGCCGGCTTCCAGCGAGCCGATTTCATTTTCACGGCCCAGTGCTTTTGCACCATTTATCGTGGCCATGGCCAGCGCTTCGTGAGCCGACAGGGCTGCTGCATCATCGGCAACGGCCTTGGCAATCAAGGCTGCGGTATTGAGTTCACCGAAGAGGTTGTGATCGTTGTTGCTGGCCGCGCCATCGGTACCGATCGCAACATTGATGCCGGCTTTCTGAATACGATCAACCGGGCAGAACCCGCTGGCGAGCTTCAGATTGGATTCCGGACAATGAATGATGTGAGCACCGCTGTTCTTGATCAGATCGAGGTCTGTATCATCAACCTGCGTCATATGAACACACTGGGTCGCCGGCGACAGCAGGCCTATATCGGCCAGGCGCTGACTCGGCCGCAGGCCGGTTTTCTCGAGGGCCTCGGCGACCTCAAATGCGGTTTCATGCAAGTGAATCTGGATGGCAATCTGCTTTTGCTTTGCCAGTTTTACAATGGCCTTGAGCGGTTCATCCGAGACGGTATAGGGCGCATGAGGCCCGATTGCGATGCGGATGTAAGGATCGCCCGCCCACTGTTCGGCAAGCGCTGCGCCTTTGCTCAGGTATTCATCCGGTCCGCTGCCCCAAGGCGTTGGGAAGTCGAGCACAGGGAAACAGATCTGGCCACGAATGCCGATGTCGGATGCGACTTGGGCCGCTACTTCGGGGAAGAAGTACATATCCGAAAAACAGGTAGTGCCGGTGCGTAGCATTTCAGCGATCGCCAACCGAGTGCCGTCAGCAATGAACTCGCTGCTGATGAACTTGCCTTCTGCTGGCCAGATGTGCTCGTTCAGCCAGGTCATCAGGGGCAGGTCATCGGCCATACCCCGGAACAGCGACATGGCGGCGTGGCCGTGGGCGTTGACCAATCCCGGCATGATGGCATGAAGCGGCAGATCTACCGTTTCCCGGGCACGATAGCGTTGATCGGCTTCGGCCTGTGGAGCGATGGCTTCAATCCTGTCGCCCTGGATCAGCAGGGCCTGATGCTCGAGTACCACGCCTGCCGGCACAACAGGAATGAGCCAGCGAGCGTTGATGCGGGTATCGACGGCGGTGATGGTGTCAGCAGTCATGCGTTTCCTGATGGCGCGACGCAGCGCTTGCTGCGCGCTAAAATGCGTTGGAGGGCGCACTCAGCTACGACGCCCGAATATGCTCGCCAGTATAGCGATCACGTCAGGTATGAACCAGCCGCAGAGGTTCCTTAGGCTGCGCCCTTCTCGTTATAATCGATTCAACGCTCCATTTCCGGACGACCTTTCTGGCAGGACTGCAATTACCCATGAACCCCGTTGATACGCCTTCTATCTCAGACAACGATCTCGGTACCCTCGCAATTCTCTGGCATGGCGATCACCTTGCCCTGCTGGATCAGCGTCTGTTGCCCGAGCAGGAAGTCTGGCTGACATACAGCGATCCCCGCATCGTCGCTGACGCGATTCGGGACATGGTGGTTCGCGGTGCGCCGGCTATCGGTATCAGTGCCGCTTATGGTGTCGTCCTGGCGGCGAGAGGGGCAGTCCAGAGTCCCGTCTGGAAGCAGAGTATCGTCGATGCAATCGACGTGCTGGCGGCGTCCCGTCCTACCGCAGTCAATCTGTTCTGGGCGCTTGATCGCATGCGCTCGCGCCTTCAAAGCTGCGCCAGCTGTGCCGATGCTATTGCCGGCCTGACAGGAGAAGCAGAAGCGATTCATGCTGAAGATGTCGCTGCCAACCGACTGATGGGGCGCCATGCATTGGATATCATGGGGGAAGGCAAATTTGCCGTGCTTACCCACTGCAATACCGGCGCGCTGGCGACCGGAGGCTACGGCACTGCATTGGGCGTGGTGCGCAGTCTGTGGCGGGCAGGGCGCTTGACCCATGTGTACGCCGACGAAACACGCCCCTGGTTACAGGGCAGTCGGCTGACGGCGTGGGAGCTTCAGCAGGAAGGTATTCCGGTGATCCTGAATGCCGACAGCGCCGCAGCCCAGATCTTGCGTCAGGGGGAAGTGCGCTGGGTGATTGTCGGTGCCGACCGGATTACAGCCAACGGTGATGTGGCGAACAAGATCGGCACCTATTCGCTGTCGATTCTGGCCCGTCATCACAATGTGAAGTTCATGGTCGTAGCGCCCTCCAGCACTGTGGATATGGCGCTGGCGTCAGGTGAGGCTATTCCGATTGAGGAACGGGACGGCACCGAAGTACGATCGGTGAGGGGCGTTGCTATTGCACCGGAGCACGTTGAGGTGTTCAACCCGGTTTTTGATGTGACGCCAGCCAGCCTGATTGATGCAATTGTCACCGAGAAGGGGGTTATCGAACAGCCAACTGCCGATAAAATGAAGCAGGTGTTTGGTTGAGCGAATAGTCACAGTGCGCCCGTGTAGCCGAAGCTTCGGCTACACGGGCGAGTTTCTCCCCACTAATTCTTATCAATAAACGAAAGGCGCGCTACGCAAGGCGTCACTTTGTTCTTCAGTATCCGGCGCTTCGGTGGCGGTGAATACCCGCAATGCGTGTTGCCTGGGCTTGATGGTCTTTTTATAGAGCGTGATCAGATCGTCCAGTTCGGTGCCACGAATCGCATCAGCCAGCTTCTCGCGACTGTCGAACCCGGTCGCGCCGCGATCAATCTCGCGCCAGTAGCGTTCTGAAATCTCGCCAAGCTGGCGGTCCCGCTCCAGTAACTGGCTGATTACGGCCTGTTTCTCCCGATCCAGATCTTTCTCGCTGAGGCCGGTGAGCTGCGCTTCAAAATCGTTCAGAAACTTATCGACGGCGCTATCAATAGCCTTCATATCGGCCGATGGTGATTGCACCATAAAGCCCAGAGCAGGTACTTCAAGCATTTCGAAGGAAGAGCCGGAGACAATGTAGCCCAGCTGCTGCTGTGTGCGGATGCTTTCGTAGAAAGGTGTGCCGATGATCTGGGCCAGCAACTGGTAGCGGGCGCGTTCTGCGAAACGGGTGGAGTTCCCCTGAATATAAAGCGCGTAGCCGGTGTCCGGATGATCAACTTGCAGAGCGATGTCCGTCAGTTCTTCAGGTAGTTGGCGCACACCGCTACGGGGCACCTTGGCGATGGTGCTGTCTTCCAGCAGCAGCGCATGGGCCTGTTGCTGGAGATTAATCGCGGCCGCTTCGGTGAGGTTGCCGTGGGCGAGCATGACCGGATCGATCTGGTCAAGGAACTTGTCTGCGAAGGCACGTAACTCCTCAAGCGTGACGGTCTTTGCCTCGGCTAGTTGATCCTCGGCGGACCAGGCGCCTTCGATCAGCGCTGACTGGAGTTCGGAGGTAGCCTGTTGCACCGGCTTCTGCTTTTTCTCGTTACGCAGACTCTCCAGCAGACGGTCGCGATTGATCTCAAAGCGGTCTTCGGCGATTTCCGGGTGAGCGACCTGGCCCATAATCCGGCGCATCAGTACATGCAGTTTGTCATTATAGCCGCCGACCCTTAGGGTGATGCCGCGCAAGTGCGAGTAGACCGCGTAATCAAGGCCGGCAAGTTGAGCCGGGTAGGCGTAGGCATTGAGATTGTCCTGAATGCTGTCCACCAGAAGTTGCGTCAGTACCTGGCCTCGTGCTGAATCGTGGGTAAGTGGCGAGCGAAGGCTCATGTACACGTTAGCTTTAGGGGTATTGAATTGCTTGTCGCGGGCATACCAGAGCGTTGGCTCGCCCGAGCCTTTCAGTAGCATCGGCTTATCCATGGTGTCGCCTGTCACCATGTCGAAATTCTCTGGAATAAACGGGTTGGGCTCGGGTGATTTTAGCTCGCTGACCAGCTCCTCAGGGGCTTTTGCCAGCTCAGTGTCTTTCAGGGATTTGACCTGATAGACGGTATCGTATCGTTCGGTATGGGGCGCGTCGTCAGCTAAAGGCTGCTGCGACAGGATAGAGATCCGCACATTGTTCCGGTTCAGTCGGTCGAGCACTTTCGCGTACTTTTGCGGCGCATACGATTCCATCATGTAAGGTGCCTGCAAGATGTCTTTTGGCGCGACATCCTGCATTTGCATTGCCAGCCCACTGACCTTGCCAATTGGCGAGGAGGCTTCCTGAAAACGGAAAGCGGTTTCCGAGAGTTGGCTGATTTCATCGAAATACTGTTGTTTGATGCCCTCGTTGCGAATCATCTCGATGTAGTCGAACGTCAGGTCAACTACAGACTGCCAGCGCTCCAAACCTTTCGGTGTGAGGGACATCTGGATGTTAAGTGTTGCCTCGTGGCCGGTGTCTTGCCCCTGGCCCGCTGAGAGGCGCTCGGCCAGGCCCGCATTTTTTAATACATTGAGCAGGCTGCCCTGGCCTTCGTGGCCCAACAGGTTGGCAATATAACCGGTTGGCTTGTCTGCATAATCATCACGCTGAGATGGCAACGGGAAGCTTAGCTCGAGCTGCCGGACTTCTTTCAGCGATTGCACCTGCAACAGGGCTGGCAAGAATCCGGGGGCATACATTGGCTGCGTATGTTCGGTGGCAGACAGCTGGCGGTTCTCAATCGCCGAGAATCGGGGACGAACCATTTTCTCCAGATCGCCAAGAGATTGCTTGCCGTAAACCACGAGCGTCATCAGGTTGGCTGAATAGTGGGCCTTCCAGAAAGCGACCAGGTCATCCCGAACAGGCGAGTCAGGCCGGTCCGCCAGTGTATCCAGACTGCCAACGGCAAAATGGCTAAGAGGATGCTCAGGGTTGAAGGTGGCTTTCTCTGCTGAGTAAAAGCGGCGGCCATCGTCCTTCAGCTTGGAGGAGTACTCCGAGTTGACGGCATTCTTTTCCCTGTCTACCAGATCGGCCGTGAATAGCGGTGCTGAGAACTGTTGGGCAAACCGGTCCAGCGCAGGCTCCAATGAATCAGCCTGAATATCGAAGAAATAGTTGGTGTCCTGGAATGCGGTAAATGCATTGTGATTGCCACCGTGGCTCGCAATAAACTGCTGGTACTCGCCCGGCTTGGGATATTTCTTGGTGCCGAGGAACAGCATGTGTTCCAGGAAGTGCGCAATGCCTTCGCGTCCCACCGGGTCATCGCCGCTGCCCACTGCAACGTTAAGCGCCGCGGCGGCCTTGTCTGCATCAGGATCGGATATCAGCAATGCTTTCAGGCCATTGTCCAACTCAATAAACCGGTAACTGTTGCTGTCGTTGGGGCTTTTGACCGGGTCGACGGCGGCCCAGAGGCTGCTGCTGAATGCGACAAAAAACAGGGTTAACAAGCATTGAGTGAGGGTTGAGCGGACAGAGAAGCGGGCGGCATGGACGCGGCTGATCAACACGGAAATCCTCTTGCGGCAGTTTGTTTTGAATGGCGCGCCGGCTCAGGTGTGGGCCGGCGCTGTCTTCAATGAGATTGCAGTGCTCTTTAGCACAACGGTTAAGCCAACGGGGTCAGTGAACCGGTTTGTTGATTGCGTTATAGCCGGATTTGCCCAGCGTTTTGCGCGCAAGATCGGCAGCGGCTTCTGCATCCAGCTGACCTGATGCAATGCGTTCAAGCACCGTGCTCATGACGGCGAGCGATTGGCGATAGTCTTCAAACTCGTGTTGGAACGCATCATCAATTGCGTCATACACCAGTTGAACTTTCTCTTCACGGCTTTGCTCACTCGGTCCTGAGTTGTTGATTGCGCGCAGGCAGGCGCGGGCAATCTTGATGTAACGCTCGGAATTGGCGTCTTTCTCAGACATGGTGTGCTCCTTAAAAGTTCACAGGCTGCGAATTATGGCATCGTCGTCGCTTCAATGCATACGGTTATGCTGATCGTGACGTCGTTGCAATCTGCTTGAATTGGCTGCTATTGGCGGATGCCGCCAGTGTGCCAGAATCGATCTCACGGCAGCTCAACCCTGTGCTAGGCTTTTCAGTGGCCGGCGCCCGCGATTATTGAACGCTGTTCGACGTTTGTCCGGTTTAGTGAATTCAGGTTATTTGAATAAATACTCTAATAAAAACAGGGGTCTGGTGAGTAATTGCTCTAATAAATTCCGGTACTTGGGGAATCTGTTGGAGTAGAATTCCACCGACTTCAGGGATGGTGTACGCGACCCGGCAGAGGGCGCGCGGAACCCTAATAAATTGAACAATAGTAATAACGGATGGGCAAAGTATGGATTATTTCCTGACGGGTGGAACCGGCTTTATTGGTCGCTTTCTGATCGACAAACTGTTGAAGCGGGGTGGCACGGTTCACGTGCTGGTGCGTAAAGAGTCCGTTGAGAAGCTGAATGTTTTGCGCGAACGCTGGGGTGACAACGAAAGCCGGGTCAAAGCCGTCGTTGGTGATCTTACTCAGCCCAATCTGGGGATTGATTCGGCCGTTCTTGGCGGTTTGAAGGGCAAGGTGGATCACTTTTTCCATCTGGCTGCTGTATATGACATGGGGGCTGATGAGGCCTCACAGATCGCAACCAATATCGATGGCACGCAGCAGGCGCTGAATGCGGCTGAAGCCATGTCAGCCGGTTGTTTTCATCATGTGTCGTCTATTGCTGCGGCGGGTATGTTCAAAGGCACCTTCCGCGAAGACATGTTCGAGGAAGCGGAAAAGCTCAATCATCCATACCTGCGCACCAAACACGATTCGGAAAAGCTGGTCCGCGATGCCTGCAAAGTCCCGTTCCGCATTTATCGCCCGGGTATGGTCATTGGCCACTCGAAAACGGGTGAAATGGATAAGGTCGATGGCCCTTACTATTTCTTCAAGATGATCCAGAAAATCCGTGGCGCTCTGCCGCAGTGGATGCCAACAATCGGTATTGAAGGTGGCCGCCTGAATATTGTGCCGGTCGATTTCGTGGTGAACGCGCTGGATCATATCGCCCACGTTGAAGGCGAAGACGGTAACTGCTTCCATCTGGTTGATTCTGACCCGTACAAGGTGGGTGAAATCCTCAATATCTTCAGCGAAGCGGGCCACGCCCCCCGCATGGCGATGCGAATTGATAACCGCATGTTCGGTTTTATTCCGCCATTTATTCGCCAGAGCCTGAAGAACCTGCCACCGGTCAAGCGTCTGACCAGCGCAGTTCTGGACGATATGGGCATTCCGCCGTCGGTGATGTCATTTATTAACTATCCGACCCGATTCGATGCCCGTGAGACGGAGCGCGTGCTCCAGGGCACCGGCATCGAAGTGCCCCGTTTGCCGGACTATTCGCCGGTGATCTGGGATTACTGGGAGCGTCACCTCGACCCCGATCTGTTCAAGGATCGTACCCTGCGTGGCACGGTTGAAGGTCGGGTTTGCGTTGTCACAGGGGCAACATCCGGTATCGGTTTGGCAACCGCTCAGAAACTGGCAGATGCCGGTGCCATTCTGGTCATTGGCGCCCGCAAGCCGGAGCGTCTGCACGAAGTGGCAGCCGAGCTGGAATCCCGTGGCGCCAGCGTGCATCCGTATCAGTGCGACTTTTCCGATATGGAAGAGTGCGATCGCTTCGTGCACACCGTGTTGGATAACCACGGTCACGTCGATGTTCTGGTCAATAACGCAGGTCGTTCGATTCGTCGTTCACTTGATCTTGCCTTCGACCGTTTCCACGATTTTGAACGCACAATGCAACTGAACTACTTCGGTTCTGTTCGTCTGATCATGGGTTTTGCGCCGGCTATGCTAGAGCGCCGTCGTGGTCATGTGGTGAATATTTCATCTATTGGCGTGCTCACCAACGCACCGCGCTTCTCGGCGTATGTCGCATCCAAGTCTGCACTTGATGCATTCAGCCGTTGTGCGGCGGCGGAGTGGTCTGATCGCAACGTGACCTTTACCACCATTAACATGCCACTGGTCAAAACTCCGATGATCGCGCCGACCAAGATCTATGACTCGGTGCCGACGTTGACCCCGGAGGAAGCGGCCGACATGGTGGCTGAGGCAATCATCTACCGGCCCAAGCGCATTGCGACTCGTCTGGGCACTTTTGCGCAGGTGCTGCACGCCATTGCGCCGAAGCTGGGTGAGATTGTGATGAACTCCGGTTACCGGATGTTCCCGGATACTGCAGCAGCGTCGGGCTCCAAGTCTGGCGAAAAGCCGAAGGTTTCATCCGAGCAGGTGGCGTTCGCTGCAATTATGCGCGGCATCTACTGGTAAGCTTTGATTTATCGTTGAAAACCCAAAAGGCCGGTGCATATGCACCGGCCTTTTTGCATTCAAAGACATGGCATCAGCGTATCTGGGCTAATAAAAAATCCCGCGTTGGCGGGATTGTTTGTTTGCAGAAGTCTGATTCAGGCTTTATCAGCGTCAGCGCTTTCTTCGTCAACGGGCGCTTCTTCAACTGGCGGTGGCGGAAAACCACCCAGCTCCTTCCAGCGATTCACGATGCCGCAGAACAGATCAGCTGTTTTCTCTGCATCGTACGCCGCTGAGTGTGCTTCACGACTACTGAAAGGAATGCCTGCAAGTTTACACGCGCGTGCCAGGACCGTGTGGCCGTACGCCAGGCCCGCCAGAGTTGCGGTGTCAAAGGTGGAGAACGGGTGGAATGGGTTGCGCTTGATGCCACAACGATCAGACGCAGCAAACAGGAAGTTATGGTCGAAGGTTGCGTTGTGGCCGACCAGTACCGCGCGTTTACAACCCTGATGCTTGATGGCCTTGCGGATCGGGCCAAACAGGTCATTCAGCGCATCCATTTCATGTACGGCGTCCCGCTCGGGATCCCAGGGGTCAATGCCGGTAAAGTCGAGTGCAGACTGCTCGAGATTAGCATTGTCAAAAGGATGAACCTGGTAAGCGATGGTGTCGCCGCGACGCAGCATACCGTCGTCATCCATCTCGATCAGAACGGCGGCCACTTCCAGCAGGGCATCGGTCTGTGAGTTGAAACCGCCGGTTTCGACGTCTACGACTACCGGCAGGAACCCGCGAAAACGTGCGGCCATGGGGGAGGTCAGATTCTCTTCCTCAGTCACTGAAGACCCTTACTGTTAGCGAATTTTAGGCAAGGCGCCAGCGAACAGACTCGCCGGCACGCAATGGTGTAATTGTGCCCGAACCCAGCGGCAGGGTAGCCGGCACTGTCCAGGGCTCACGCACCAGCGTAATGGTATCGGTATTGCGTGGCAGGCCGTAGAAATCAGGGCCGTTGAAACTGGCAAAGGCTTCAAGCTTGTCCAGCACGCCCAAATCTTCAAATGCCTCTGCGTATAACTCAATGGCGCTGCTGGCGGAGAAACAGCCGGCGCAACCACAGCTTGTTTCCTTCTTACTGGTGTCGTGCGGGGCTGAATCCGTACCGAGAAAGAAGCGGCGGTCGCCGCTTACAACGGCATCCTGCAGGGCCTGCTGATGGCGCTGGCGCTTGAGAATAGGCAGGCAGTAGAGGTGTGGGCGAATGCCTCCGACCAGCATGTGGTTGCGGTTGTACAGCAGGTGCTGGGGCGTAATGGTGGCGGCCAGATTGCTTGTGCTGTTGGTCACAAATTCGGCGGAGTCCGCAGTGGTGATGTGCTCGAGCACCACCTTAAGGTCGGGAAAGCGCTCAAGAGTCGGGGCGAGGACGCGTTCCAGAAACACCTTTTCCCGATCAAAAATATCGATGTCGGCATCGGTTACTTCGCCGTGTACCAGCAACAACATGCCGCTATCGCTCATGGCCTGTAGTGCGGCGTCAATGTTGCGAATATCGGTGACGCCCGAGGCCGAGTTGGTAGTTGCGCCGGCCGGGTAGAGTTTGGCTGCTACAACACCTGCCGTTTTTGCGGCGTGTATATCAGCGGCAGTGGTTTGCTCTGTGAGATACAGCGTGACCAGCGGATCAAAATCGGCTCCCTGCGGCAGAGCCGCGAGAATGCGGTTGCGATACCCGATGGCCTGCTCAGCATTGAGAACCGGCGGCACCAGGTTAGGCATGATGATCGCGCGACGAAAACAGCGGGCGGAAGCCGGCACGGTGTCGGCAAGTGCGTCACCATCGCGCACGTGAAGGTGCCAGTCGTCAGGTCGGGTAATCGTCAGCGTAGTGGACATCGTTAGCGCAGGGTTCCTTGGTCACAGTCTGGTGCTGCGCAGTATATCAGACACCGGGGACGAATTGCCCTGTCTTGATACCCGGAAGGCCTGGCCCTGATCGCGCTGGTCTGATGACGATCCGATTACCGTGTTACTTTTTGTTCTCCTCACTAAAGATATCCGGAGCCGGGTCGTTAAGCAGGTATCCCAATACACCTGCGAACCCTGGCATATCGCATGAAATCAATCATTCGCCCTATTGTTGTCAGCGCTTTAATGCTGGCACCTGCATCCGGTAGCATTGCGCAGACATACGGTGCCGGCATTGAAAACAGTGAGTGGTACCTGAGTTCATCGGTGTTCAGTTGCACCTTGACGCATCAGGTTCCGGGCTATGGTCGCGCGGTGTTCCAGCACCGGGCCGGGGAACGGCTGACATTCTATCTGGAGTCCGACGGCAAATTAATGAAACCGGGCAACGGCGAACTTGTGGTGGAGGCACCCAGTTGGCGCCCCGGAGTTGATCCTCAGCCACTGGGCAAAGTTGCGGTTTCCCGTGAGCGTCGGGCGGTAACGGTTGATCCACTGCGCAGCATGGCGATGGTGCAAGGCTTGATGTCCGGCATGTCGCCAACGGTAACGCGCACAGCCTGGTACAGCAGCGATCCGGTGCGGGTGAGGGTTTCCAATATTAATTTCGCCGCAAACTACGGTGACTACCAGACCTGCGTCGCCAGCCTGTTGCCGGTCAATTACGATCAGATCCAGCGCTCAAAAATTCACTTCTCGCTGGATAGCGCTGTCCTCAATGACGCCGATTACAATCGTTTGGATATGATTATCCTGTTTATCCAAGCTGACCCCAGCATCAGCAAAATTTATGTCGACGGCCACACAGATAGCAGTGGATCCCGCATTCATAACCGCAGCCTGTCAGAAGAGCGGGCCAATGCAGTAACTGAATACCTCGTCCAGCAGGGCGGTATCGACAGCGAGAAGATCATCACTCGTTACCATGGCGAACGTTACCCGGCGTCGTCTCGCCCGGCGGAGAACCGTCGCACTACCGTCCGGCTTGAGCGGGAAGGTGAGCGGCGCGGACTGCAAAGGGCTGAAGCGGATGCCGATCCCCGAAAAAATGGGTGATACTGGCCCCAAGCACCGCTGAACCACCGCAATAAAACGCCCGAATACGTCTGAAAGCGCTCTGAAAAGGGCGCTAATTCCTTCTGCCAATTGGATGCAGCGCTGAGCTGCCGTACAATAGCGCCCTTTCTAAAGTAATGAAGGCGTCAAAAGCGGCAGTTTGTTGCGTTGTTTGGCGTTATTCACTCATTTCTGATCGACGCGGAGCATGGGCATGTCAGACATCAAAAAGGTTGTACTGGCGTATTCCGGAGGGCTTGATACCTCGGTAATCGTACGCTGGCTGCAAGATACCTATAACTGCGAAGTAGTGACCTTCACTGCGGATTTGGGCCAGGGCGAAGAAGTTGAACCTGCCCGCGCCAAGGCAGAGGCATTGGGTGTCAAAGAAATCTACATCGAAGACCTGCGAGAAGAATTCGTGCGCGACTTCGTGTTCCCCATGTTCCGTGCGAATACCGTCTATGAAGGCGAGTACCTGCTGGGTACCTCCATCGCCCGCCCGCTGATCTCCAAGTATCTGATCGACATTGCCAACGAAACCGGCGCAGACGCTATCTCTCATGGTGCGACTGGCAAGGGGAACGATCAGGTACGTTTCGAACTGGGCGCCTATGCACTGAAGCCTGGTGTGCACGTTATTGCGCCATGGCGTGAATGGGATCTGAATTCCCGTGAGAAGCTGCTGGCATACTGTGCCGAGCGCGATATCCCGGTTGAGATGAAGAAGGGCAAATCGCCTTACTCCATGGATGCCAACCTGCTGCATATTTCCTATGAAGGCATGGTGCTGGAAGACCCTTGGGCCGAAGCCGAAGAAGATATGTGGCGTTGGAGCGTATCACCGGAAAAAGCCCCGGATACGCCAACCTACATTGAGCTGACCTACGAAAAAGGCGACATCGTCGCTATCGACGGTGAAGCGTTGAAGCCCCACGAGGTGTTGGCGAAACTGAACAAGGTCGGCGGCGATAATGGTATCGGTCGTCTCGACATTGTTGAGAACCGTTATGTTGGCATGAAGTCGCGTGGCTGCTACGAAACCCCGGGCGGCACTATCATGTTGCGTGCTCACCGCGGTATCGAGTCCATCACTCTGGACCGCGAAGTCGCGCATCTCAAAGATAGCCTGATGCCACGCTACGCCGAAGTGATCTACAACGGTTATTGGTGGTCGCCAGAGCGTGAAGCGATGCAGGCACTGATCGACCAGACCCAGATTCACGTGAATGGTGTTGTTCGCCTGAAACTCTATAAAGGCAACGTAGACGTCGTGGGTCGTAAATCCGACGACTCACTGTTCGACGAAAAAATTGCCACCTTCGAAGAAGATCAAGGCGCCTATGACCAGAAAGATGCGGCCGGCTTTATCAAGCTGAACGCGCTGCGCCTGCGTATTGCGGCCGGCAAAGGTCGTAAGCCGGGCTAAAGTTCGATTGGGGAATCTGGCGGCGCGTCAGATTCCCCAGGTTTTTGACAACCTCGTCACTTCTCTGCGCTCACAACACGTCTTTTGCTCTCTATCTTTCTATCTTTCTCCATTTCAAGCTTGCGCCCCATAGTAAAAAGCTGAGCCTTGCTTAAATGGTTTTCTATCCTAAATATTATATAAATCATCTTGTTACAGTCTGAAACAGTAAAGACTGAACAATTGCTCACGTTTTTGTGTGAGCCGTTGATGACTTCTGCTAGCCTGAACTTTGGTCTATGACGACCTCTTCTAAAGATCAACAATCAAAAAATGGAAGATAACAATGAAATACAAAAGGTTGGGGCTTGGTGGCTCCTCTCGGGGGCACCTTCGTGTTCTGGGGCTGGCGGTTGCAGGCAGTTTATTGTTGAGTGGGTGTGGTGATGACAGCTCCTCAGGTGGGGGTTCGGCGAGCGTTGATCCTTTAACGCCTGAGAACGGTCAGTTAAAGGCCACAATACGGCGCACGACAAATGGCGTCCCCCATATCAAGGCTGACGATTTGTCTTCAGCTGCCTTCGGTTCGGGCTACGCTCAGGCGCAGGACAACGTCTGTCTTTTGGCGGAAGCTATCGTTAAGGCTCGCAGTGAGCGATCAAAATACTTTGGGCCCGACGCTGTACTGGGCTCCGGTGACTTCATGAACGTCATCAACGATTTCTCCTATAAAGCACAGGATATTTTGGGCGGTGCCCAACGTGACTACGCCAATCTGTCACCGGAAAGCCGCGCAATGATTGATGGCTTTACCGCGGGCTATAACAAATATATTGCCGATACTCCGGCGACCGACTTGCCGGCGGAATGCCGCAATCAGCCGTGGGTCAAGGAAATCGAACCAACGGATCTTCTGGCGCACTATCGCATTGTCGGGCAGTACGCGAGTGGCGCACTCTTTGCCACCGGTGCTGTTTTTGTCGCGGTTCCGCCAAGTGGGTCGCCAGCTCCCACGCCGGTGATTGCAAAGTCGATGACAGAAAAAGACTTTGATCCAGTTGGCGTGGCCGAGAAAGCCAAGCGCTATGCCTCAAGTCGCACTAATTACAACGAGACGGGTCTTGCCAGTAATGCCTGGGGTATCGGCGGCGATATGACAGAGCAGGGCCGGGGTGCACTTCTTGCCAACCCCCACTTCCCATATACGGGCCATCGTCGGTTGTATCAGGTGCAGATGACCGTTCCCGGCTATCTGAATATCAACGGCGCGGGCTTGCTGGGTACTGCCATTCCGCTGATCAATTTCAACGAAAACCTGGCCTGGTCGCATACTGTTACCACCAGTCGCCGTTTTACGATGTATGAGTTGACGCTCAAGTCCGGCGACGAGATGACCTATATCAAAGACGGGGAAGAAAAGCCGATCACCAGCAAAACCTTCCAGATTGAGGTGGCCAATGGTACTGCAACCCCAACGGTTCTGGAGCGGAAATTCTATTTTTCCGAGTACGGCCCAATGTTGGCAGCTGATGCTGTAACCGGCGGCGGGTTGCCGGCCTGGGGTGGCGTCAATTCCCAAGGCACAACGGTGGCATACACCTATCGCGATGCTAACGCCAATACCAGTGGTCTGCTGGATACCTGGCTGCAAATGAGTCGCGCATCCAACCTGCAAGAATTCCAGGATGTCTTCAGAAACTGTGGCTCCACGCTTTGGACCAACTCAACCTATGCCGATGACCAAGGTAATGCTTTCTATATCGATAGCAGTTCGGTGCCCAACCTGTCTGAAAAGTCGATCGCGTTGATCAACTTCAAACGCAGTGCCAGTGCAGCTTACGCTCAGTTGTTCGATAACGGGCTGACCTTGCTGGATGGTTCTCGTGGGTTTGATGACTGGGTCGAAGGAGAGTGTAATGGCCTAGCGCCATACGACGCCAAGCCCAAACTGCTGCGTTCGGATTTTGTCCAGAACTCGAACAGCAGTTACTGGTCAACCAACCCGGCAGCATTCCTGACCGGCTACTCTCCGATGTTTGGTTCCGAGAAAACCGAAATTAATCCACGTACTCGCCTTGGCATCAAAATGCTGCAAAACCCAATGGATCACGGCCTGGATGTGAATACGCCGGCACCGGCGGGGCAGGATGGCAAGTTTGGCGCGAAAGATCTCATTGGCGCTATCTGGAACGACCGCGCCTGGTATTCGGAGCAATTTCTGGGTGAGCTTCTGCAACGGTGCGACTTGATTGGTGGCACGAATGTCACCGTACCCACGGCGTTACTGCCAGCAGACCCGGTTGTTGCGCCGCCGGGTGGAGGATCTCGCGCAGTGACTGCAGGCTGTGACGCTTTGAAAAACTGGAATGGAACATACGGGCTTGATAGCACTGGCGCTCATACGTTCCGTGCCTTTATTGACATATACAGGCGTAGCTTTCCGGACGATCTGCAAACCGCCTTCAATTCGGCTGACCCGGTTAATACCCCCGCTGACCCTTCTGCAGACAACAAAGGAACAGGGGATGACCAGATGCTCCAGGCGCTGGCTGCGGGGCTGACAGTGCTGGATGAAGCCGGCATTGCATACGATGCGAAACTTGGTGATGTGCAGTATTACCAGCCTTCAGGCAGCGTGCCGCCAGGCAGTCCGCTTGCCAGCGCCATGACTCAGGGGGCAAAAATTCCCTGGCACGGTGGTGATGGCAATGTAGACGGTGCGTTCAACGCGATTGGTGTTGTCGACTCAGATTTTGCTGAGGATACGATCATTCCGCGCATCAACACGCCGGAGTACAACAGCGCGTCGGGTAGCCGCTTTGCGGCGGGCCTTTCCAGTAACTCAGGGGAAGGATGGAATATTGCGCGCGGCACTAGTTGGCATTTTGGTCTGGAATTTACTGACCAGGGGCCCGAAGCCTATGGACTGGTGAGCTATTCTCAGTCGAGTGATGAAATGTCACCGTACTTTGAGGACCAGAGTCAGCGCTATTCTGACAAGAATTACCGCAAACTGTTGTTCTCTGAATCGGAGATTATGGCGAATCTGCTACCGCAAGGTGAAACTACGATTACCAGCGACTGATAGCGGGCTGTAATACTGATGTGAAATGAGAAAGCCGGCTGCCCTTGGGTAGCCGGCTTTTTAGTTGGAAGCAGGCACTCTGCAGCGCTATATGCCAGGTGTCGTTAGCGTTCTAGCGCTATCCATTAGTGCTTTGTTGCGTAAGTACCGACTCGGTTGATGCCGGTGTTTCGCGGGCGACCCTGTTGCGACCGTTCTGCTTTGCGCTGTAGAGCGCCTGATCGGCCCGGGCAATGGTATCTTCAGTGTCTTCGCCCTCTCGGCATTGAGCAACGCCAATGGATATCGTGACCGAGAATTCAGGCTCAATGCCGTTGAAGCGCAGCGCGGCGATATCGGCGCGCACCCGTTCCGCTTTTATCTCGGCGCCTTCCAGTATGGTCTGGGGCAAAATCATCAGGAATTCCTCCCCGCCGTACCGGCCAAAACAGTCAATTTGCCTGAGGCCCTTGTGAACAGTTTGTGCGACTTCTTTGAGAATCTGATCGCCGGCCTGATGCCCGAAGGTGTCGTTTACCTGCTTGAAGAAATCAATATCCAGAATGCACACACTGAAAGGGCCATGGGTGCGACTGAACCTGTTGGCCTCTTCGGTTAATACCGCGAACAGTTTACGACGGTTGCAGACCCCGGTCAGTTCATCGATGTTCACCAATTCATTGATGCGGGCCACGGCATGTTTGAGCTCCTGGTTCTTCTTCCTGAGCTTACCGCGCAGGCCGCTGATGAAGCCTCCGATCATGGCGATCTGCGCCATAACAAGGAAGTAGGCGAATATCTGAACCAACTCCAGAGACACGTCCAGAATTTCCGGCTTTGTCATCCACAGTGCAAAGACAAGCCCGGCATATGCCAGAACAAAGCAGCCCGCAACAACGAAAAAATCACGGGTTTTGAGTGCGAGAATACCGTATAGCGCCGGCACTACCGCAATCAGCAGAAATATCGTACGCGCCTGGGCCGCTTCCAGAAAGTACATCACCCATAGCGGTGGCATGGCAGATGCCACAATTTGCAAGGCAGTCAGGGCGGGATCTTTCAGTCGAAGATTGAAATTGGTTTTGATCAGAGTAAAAAAGGCACCGTTGATCAGCAGTGACGCGATAAAAAACTGAACGACGACTGAAAACGGTAATAGTGATTGGAACCAGAACATGACAACCACAGCAAACGTCACCTGGTATGACAAAAACGACATACCCAGGCGGCGAAGTCTGAGACGTTGCTCTTCTGCGACGCGATGTGACGACAATACTTCGGATTCAGTTGTTGAGTTCGGGAAATCTGGATCTGGGGGCATTAGACAGCCGTTTTTATTATTGAATGGGGTCTTTACAGATTATATGCGAAGCATAGTTCGTTTTTTGTGTTAAGCGTTGCACTATTTTGGGGCTTTTAAATGAGATTAAAAAAGCCCTTTAACTTTCGTTAAAGGGCTTGGTTGTTCAGCTTTAGACTATCTAGCTGGTGCTTATGATGCTTTTATTTATCTTGATCTAGAGCACTTTCAACCGTGTTGCTTTCCCCAAGAACGGCTGTGTCGGCAGCACCGCTCGGAAGGGTTGTCAGCACAGGCGCGCCATTGATCGCCAGCACGGTTTGCCGAACCATTTCGGCGAACGCGCGAGTTGTGTTTGATCCCGCTGGGCACCTTGCATCGTCAGGATTCGCAGGTGTCAGGGGTGCGACGAAAGTGCCGTGATTGGCGTCGGTACAAGGGTTGGTGCCCACAAAGAAAGAGGCCGCTGGCAAAGCGCCTTCGCCTGCTATTGAGCCCATTTCCACAAGCGATACGCCGTTGCCGTCCGACAGTTTGCCGTCTGGATCTTCTGCGCCGAGATCAATCAGTGCCATCAACGGCTCGGTGCCGGTGAGTGGCGCGGATAGTGCGTTACCCAATGGGTTCACGTTGGCTTCGTTAGGCACGGTGGTGTCGCCCACAACTTCGCTCAGCAAGATGTTTGTCGGTGCGACGCTGGTGGTGCTATCGCCGAAGTCCTTTGCAAAGGATACCGGGTCGGTTGAATCAACAACTGACTGGAATACGTAGAAGAAGCTTTCGAAGTTCGCTGTGCCCTGATTAACCCCAGCCTGCGCAAGCCCGCCAAGAATCTGGCCGGAGAAGGCTGGTGAGTTTTCGATCAGCCGGGTTACCTGGCCGCCAGTGTTGTGCAGTGCAACAGTGTTCAGTGATGGGAAGTCTACTGGTGACATTGCTTGGTCAAGCAAGCCGTTTAGTGTGCCATTCAGTACTGCGTTATCTGCTAGTGCTGAGAACGTAGTACCCGAAATGCCGCCGAGAGAGTGGCCGACAAAGTGCGTAGGCAATCCGGCAAGGGTGTTCGGAGTTCCGTCAAGTGTGAAAATTTGTGCAGAAATGCTCAGGTTCAATAAATCAACAACACCCTGACGTAAGTTGTCGTTGCTGTTCATCATGTTTAGCGGGTTGATGAACAGGCTGCCTGACGACACGTTAGCGGTGTCGGCAGCTACAGGCTGAAGCGACGCGTTTGCAGTGTAGTTAAAGTGCCGCTCTCCAATATAGTCAGCGTTGACGATTGGGGCCAACGCATCTTGCACCGGTTGCGAAAGCGACGCGATGGTTGCTTTCAGCGTGGTCTCATCCAGCTCAGTTAGGCCGGCGACTGTGCCAGGTGCGGCTCCTGCCAAACCATGCAAGGGTTGGTCAATTGCCACAACCGCCTGGCAGGCTTGGTTTGCTAGCAGTATGCCCGGCAGCATTGAGACGCTACGATCAACAGTAATGCCGTGCTGGAAGATGGTGATGCCGTTTGGTTGAGTAGTGCTATTACAGCTTGCTGGGCGCTCCACACCTATCGTTCCGGGAGCTGGGTGGTAAACCACGACAGGCACTGCAACCGTTGCATTTTGCTGCGGGAACGGGAAGTAACCATTGACGTTCAGTTGACCATCAATGTCGCGGAGGAACTGGAATACGGTATTGCCTGCCCCCGCTAACTCATCGTTTAGCGCTGTTTCAAGGCTGGTGCTGCCTTTCCAGCTGCCGGTTACGATGCCTTGACCGCCGTCACCGGGCAGTTGTTGGAAGTACGGCAGAGCGATAGCGCCCTGCGATACCCGAACCTGCTGGGATGCCATGAAAATAGGGTTGGTGTTATCAGCTGCACCAATGCCGGCAATTGTAGCTAAGCTTGCCGCGGACGTAGAGGGATAGAAAAATGCTGGTCGCGGTTGCGGGATATGGATTGTTTTTCCGACTTGACTCGCGATAGCAGCTTGGATCGCAGCGGGCTGCGTTTGTGCTTGTGCTTGCCCAAGTGCCGTTATGGCTGCAAGTTCCTGTGCAGTCAATTGACTTGCAAAGCTGGGATCAGCCTGAATCTGGGCGGCTTTGGCGCCGAGATCCTGAAGTTTGGCGGTTAGCTGGGAAAAATTCAGTGTCGGGTAGTTGTCCCTTACTGCTTTGAGTTGGGCAGTAAATCCAATTTTCTGTCCCAGGTCGCCAAGATAGGTCGAGGGCCCAGGGCCAGTCATAGCACGAAGCACGTCAGCATCGCGGTTCGTGGTAAAGGTGTAAGCCAGTGCCGAAGCGCCCGGAATGCTGCTTTGCTGCAAGAAGCCATTAGCGAGTTTGTCAGACGTTGCCAGAATAGTTTTAACATTGGCCAGTGCAGCATTGCCGAGCACGCCGTTCGCAAGGTTGACGTCTGCCGTTGACCGCTCGATAGGCTTGCCATTTGCACCTTTGACGCTGTTCGTTACGACAACGAGATATTTTTGATATTCCGCAAGAGGTTCAAGTGGTACTACGCGAATCGCATTGTTTTTTCCACCATCTTGACTGATGACTTCTGCGCGAAAGCTTGCCTGGGCATCAGATGTCGGTGGCAGGAAAGGGGCGGTTGCATCGATAGAAGATGGATTTGTGTTTGGTAAAGCACCAGGTAGGCCGTCGATAGCATCTTTTACGTTTAGCGGAAGTAAGAAAACAGTCTGATTCGCTGCTACTGTCGCCGGGTTCAGCTCACCGTCGAAAGGAATATTAAATGCGCCGCTGGTAGAAAAACCTGACAGTCGGTTGACTGCGTCATCGGCTGGTGTGCTACCTGTGGACAGACCCGTGAAGTCATAGTTTGCGCTTTGGGTCGCGCCAAGCAACAAAATCAAATCGGAGTTGATCGGGAACGCGGCTGCGTTATCACCTTCGTCTGCGGCAAGTGGGTTCGGGTTGTACAAGGGGCGAACAATGCTGCGATCAATCGTAGTGTCATCGATCTTATAATCCGGATTCGCATTCTTCCCGCTTGAGCCGTCATCAAGGCAGCCAGTCAGACCAACGGAAGAAGCCACGGCGAGGGCCAATAGCGTTTTTTTGAACATGGATGGAACCTTTCTCTGTTGTTGTATCGTTATTGTCGGTGCTGACCGGTACGGTATTTTCCGCAAGCCTTCTGTCAGTCACCTGTCTTGTCTGAAAACCTCAGGGAAGCAGCGACATTCCCCAGCACGCACTTATTAAAGGTTTCTGTGATTCTGACTATAGCGAAAGAAAGATAAACCTGTTGATCGCTCTAAAGTGTGATTCTGCTCCTATGCCATTTGGCAACAGAAGGTTTGACCTCCCTGAAAAATAGAAGCCGGGCGGTGGTTTGTCGAGTACATCGACGTATTCTGTGGCCGCCGTCACGCTGCCCAATACAAACCGTGGATGCCGGTTTTGTGCTATTCGGGACCTGAGGGTAATCGTTCTTGCCCAGGGCGAGGCTTTGGGATTCAGATCACCGCTGATTCCATTCACTGATTCGGGTAAACTATGGCGCACTTTTCCGGATCATCGGGCGGCAATGGCTGTCGCATCGCTGGTGACCGCAGATAGACCCAAAAAACTGATGAGAGCCGATATGACCACAGTGATTCGCCAGGACGACCTGATCGAAAGCGTTGCTGATGCACTGCAGTTTATCTCCTATTACCACCCGAAGGATTTTATCCAGGGTGTGTATGAAGCCTATAAAAAGGAAGAGTCGCAGGCTGCCAAGGACGCGATGGCCCAGATCCTGATCAATTCCAGAATGTGCGCACAGGGCAAGCGACCGCTGTGTCAGGACACCGGAATTGTGACGGTGTTTGTCACCGTGGGTATGGATGTTCAGTGGGATGCCGATATGGCGCTCGATGACATCATCAATGAAGGTGTTCGCCGTGCTTACATGAATCCGGATAACGTACTGCGCGCTTCTATTCTGGCCGATCCCGACGGCAAGCGTGAGAACACCAAGGACAACACACCTGCGATCATCCATTACAAGCTGGTTCCAGGTAATACGGTGGATGTTCACGTCGCGGCCAAGGGCGGTGGGTCTGAAGCAAAATCCAAGTTCGCCATGCTGAATCCGTCTGACTCGGTCGTTGACTGGGTGCTTAAAATGGTGCCGCAGATGGGAGCCGGTTGGTGTCCGCCAGGCATGCTGGGGATTGGTATCGGCGGTACCGCCGAGAAAGCGATGGAGATGGCCAAGGAATCACTGCTCGATCCGATCGATATTCATGATCTGCAGGCGCGCGGTGCTTCCAATCGTGCTGAAGAGTTACGTCTGGAATTGTTCGAAAAGGTTAATGATCTGGGTATTGGCGCACAGGGTCTTGGCGGTCTGACGACCGTACTGGATGTAAAGGTGAAGGACTATCCGACTCACGCGGCCAACAAACCGGTGGCCATTATCCCGAACTGCGCTGCAACCCGGCATGCGCACTTTGTGCTGGATGGCTCCGGCCCTTCGCTGCAAACCCCGCCGAGCCTGGATGACTGGCCGGAAATCACCTGGGAAGTTGGCGATAGCGTACGTCGCGTGAACCTCGATACCGTAACGCCGGAAGACGTCAAAGACTGGCAGCCGGGCGAAACCGTTCTGCTTTCAGGCAAGATGCTTACCGGTCGTGATGCGGCCCACAAGAAAATGGTCGATATGATTGAGCGCGGCGAAGAGCTGCCGGTTGATCTCAAAGGCCGCTTTATCTACTACGTAGGCCCGGTTGATCCGGTACGTGAAGAAGTGGTGGGTCCTGCAGGTCCGACTACCGCAACACGGATGGACAAGTTCACCCGCACTATGCTCGAGAAAACCGGCTTGACCGGTATGATCGGCAAGGCGGAGCGCGGCCAGGTAGCGATAGATGCGATCAAGGAATTTGGCGCGGTTTACCTGATGGCGGTCGGCGGATCAGCTTACCTTGTATCCAAAGCGATCAAGGCGGCCAATGTGGTGGCCTTTGAAGAGCTGGGAATGGAAGCGATCTACGAGTTTGAAGTAGAGGACATGCCGGTGACGGTTGCCGTTGACTCTCGCGGTACGTCAGTGCACCAGACCGGTCCGGTCGAATGGCACGATAAAATTATCGCAGCCAAAGCTGTCTGATCCGAACGTTTAGTATCGGTGGATTGCGATAAAAACGGGGCTTTCGAGCCCCGTTTTTATTTGCTTCTGAATGTTCTGTTTATACCTGTGCAATCCACGCGCGAGCGTCAGGTTCTTCGCTGGCCTTGAAAACGCGCACTTCCAGATCAAGAAACTTTGACATCACCCGGGCGACGGGGCCGACCCAGCCGCTGTCTGAGACGACGGCGCAATGGCTATAGTCTTTCAGGTGCTCCATATCAAACTTGATGCCGTCTTTGAGGGCAGCGAAATCGAATCCGCCGAAGTCGCGGACGATTTCCAGTACCTTGACCTTACCGTGCTGCTCTATAAAGGCCTTCATCTTTGGCACCATCGTGTTCAGATCATCTGCGGTGAATTTGCCATCCACTACAATTTCAACGGTTTTGATATCGGGATGTTCAATATATTGAGCCGTCATGATGTGTCTCCTGTATCCCGTTGGTGAGGACAATCGTGCGTTCTGGCTATCCCGTGAAACGTAAAACCGGGATGTCCTGAAACGGACCTCTTGTCAATCAGGGTGTTTTTCAAGGTACCTTCGATGACGTTCCTTTCATCTGATCAGTGTCAGGATGAGCAGCTGATTTCCATGTGCTGGCCCCAGTCGGGTGGTTGCACGGCGTAGCGGCTATTATCCGGTTGTTCGTCATAGGGGTGCTTGAGTACTTCAATCAGCTTGTGCGCGGTGCTGTAGTCCCCTTGCTGAGCGTCCTGTATCGCTTCCTGCGCCAGATAGTTGCGCAGGATGAATCGGGGGTTCACAGCACGCATCGCTTTCTCACGCTCGGCAGCCGGCAGGGTTTCAAATGCAAGGCGCTCGTCATAGTGGCCAAGCCATTTATCGGCGACGCTGCGGTCCACAAACAAGTCCCGCACAGGGGCGTCTCCGAGGCTGTGACGAGTCGACAACCCCCGGAAAAACAGGGTGAAGTCGATATGGTGCTCATGCAGCATGCTGAACATTTCCATCACCAGCGCCATGTCCTGGCCATCTTCCTCTGCGCTGCGATAGAGGCCCAGCTTCTGCGTCATCAGTGATTCGAATTCGGCATTGTAAGTGGTTTCATATCGGCGCAGCGCGCGTCGCAGATCGTCTTCATTGATGACACCGTTGAGCGACTGGGCCAGCAATTGGCAATTGATAAAGCCGATTTGAGGTTGGCGGTTGTAGGCGTAGCGGCCACCCTGATCGGTATGGTTGCAGATGTAACCTGCGTCAAAATCATCAAGGAAGGCGAAAGGCCCATAATCAAAAGTGTCACCGATAACCGACATGTTGTCCGAGTTCATCACGCCATGACAGAAACCGACGGCCTGCCAGCGGGCAATCAGGCGGGCGGTGCGGGCTGCAACGTCCCCCAGCCATCTTACATAGCGGTCTGGCTGGGGCAGGTCGAGCAGCTCAGGGAAGTGCATGTCAATCGTGTGATCAAGTAGTGTGCGAACGGCGTCCGGCCCCTGATGGTAAGCCGCGTACTCGAAATGCCCGAAGCGGATGTGGCTTTGGGCTACCCGCATCAGTGTCGCAGCGGATTCGATGGATTCCCGCATGACAGGGTCTTTGGCGCTTACCATAAACAGGGCGCGGGTCGTGGGGATGCCAAGGTAGTGCATGGCTTCACTGCACAGGTATTCCCGAAGGGTCGAGCGCAAGACGGCGCGACCGTCGCCAAAGCGGGAGTAGGGCGTTTTCCCGGCGCCCTTGAGGTGCCAGTCCCAATGGCGACCATCAGGGCCAATGCTCTCCCACAAAAGCAATCCACGACCGTCCCCCAGGTCAGGGTTGTACATGCCGAACTGATGGCCGGTGTATTTCATGGCCAGTGGCTCCATACCCTCCAGCAATACCTGACCAGCTCCAATCTCGGTCCAGGTGTCTTTGGCCGTTGGGTCAATGCCCATATCCTGCGCCAGCTCATCATTGAAGCAGACAAGCGTTGGCTGGCGCAGCGGCATGGGGTCAACCCGGCTGTAAAAATGGGCCGGTAGCTGGATAAAACGATTACTGATCTTGAGATCGTACAGGGGCGTCACCTGATGGTTGGTGGAATTCGGCTGAGGAAAGTCAGCCCAATCCTGATCACTTTCAATGTGCTTGCAATGTACCCGGGCATTCGAATGTGCTTTTCGCGGTGTAATCCTCATGGTGAAGGACGCCTGCGGGTGAAGACAAGTTTTTCAAAATGACCTTCGTACCGATGCAGAACCCGGGCACCTGGCACTGGCTCTTTACAACAGCCCAAGCGTTCCGCACGAGCATTCGGTACACTCTGCCAATGCCTGAGCCTCACCCACCTTCGTCTGAGCAAACGCCTGCAGCTGCGTCTACGCAAGCGCGTCCCCGTATCTTGTTGTTGTCCGGTTACGACGCCGGTAGCCATCGGCGCTGGCGAGAACAGTTGGTTGCCACGCAGCCGGCGTTTGACTGGACAGCGCTGACTTTGCCGCCGCGCTATTTTCGCTGGCGTATTCGCGGAAACGCTTTGAGCTGGCTTGATGAACCCGCAATGCAGGAGCGGTGGGATCTCGTGGTGGCAACGTCGATGGTAGACGTTGCGGGCATTCGCGCGTTGCATCCCGCACTGCGTGACGTGCCGGTTCTTCTTTACATGCACGAAAACCAGTTTGCCTACCCGGATTCGGGGGATCAGCACAGTAGTGTGGATCCTCTTATGGTCAATCTATACAGCGCCTTGTCAGCCGAGCGTGTGGCGTTTAACAGTGACTGGAATCGACGCAGTTTTCTGGACGGTATCAATCGTTTGCTCGGCAAACTGCCGGATGCCGTTCCACACGGTGTGGCTGACCGCATTGATGCGAAATCCACTGTGCTGCCGGTGCCGATTGATGACGCGCTGTTTGGTGCGCCAAGGCGGATCAATTCGGCGTGTCCACATCTGTTGTGGAATCACCGTCGGGAATACGACAAAGGACCTGACCGGCTGCTGGCTCTGTTGGCAGAATTGGAGGCAATGGGGCAGCCGTTCACACTAAGCGTGGTGGGCGAACAATTCCGTCGCGAGCCCGCTGAATTTAATGACATCCAGCAGCGCTTTGCGGAACGGATTACACACTGGGGATTTTTGCCAGACCGGGCGAGTTATGATCGGTTGTTGACGACCGCAGATATCGTTATATCGACCGCAACACACGATTTTCAGGGGCTATCGATGCTTGAGGCGATGGCAGCGGGCTGCCTTCCGCTGGCCCCTGACCGGCTTTCTTATCCTGAATACATTCCCGACGCCTGTCGCTATCCGGCGATTTCAACAGATCCCTTGGCAGAAGGGCAGGGGGCTGCACGCCATCTTGTCGCTTTGCTGAAAAACTTGCCTGACCAGCGTAGCCCTGAGGAGTGGCGACTTTCCCGCCTTCAACCTGCCTATTACGCGCTGATTGCGGGTTTGATGGTGTGATAACCGGGGAGTGGTTGGTGCGTCCGGTTCAGGCTGTGGATTTTACAATTGGCCGCCGGGATCCGTGGCTTTTATTCCGAATGCCAATAATAAATAAATTAAATCAGTATCTTACCTTAAGTGTAACTTGATGTTACCTATTGCATTGAATTGCAAAGTGTAAAATCGCGTGAAACAGTTCACTAAAAAGTCCCGCTCAAGTAGGGATAATGATGTGGCAACGGGTTACATGAGCATCGTCGCCATCGGATGCAGTCACCGCCCTATTGGTTGGTTGATGGCGCAAGAGGTCAGTGCAATGAAAGAAAAACTACAGCAAGTAATGAGCAAGCTGAAAGAGAGAAAGTCTGCACAGTCAACATCTCGCCCAATGGCGCCTGGAGCCGTAACACCAAAATCGGCGGTGGCTGCCAACAATGAAACGCTTCCAGATGACTGGGATATGTCACCACAGGATGCGCTGCAGGTCGGGATAGTCGCGCGCTACAAATAGCAGTCGCCAGTGGCGGCTGATTTCCCAACTCCGTTTCTTTTTGTTGTTCCCGGTTTATCCTTCGCTGGAATTCTGTATTTCGGCTTTCTATAACGCCTGACCTTACATCTCCGGCGCTGCCTCAGTAGCGTGGAAAGATGCTGTGCAGTATGAAAAGATGATGTCTTGTTTGGCAGGATACCGGGCGTCTGAAAATCATTAGGCGGCCCGTTCGACTTATCTTTTCAGCGTTTTGATGATGACGGTACCGCCTCTGCTTGCTTCAAGCGATGATCCCCGCCCGAAAAAACGAGCGCCCTTTGGCTATATTCTCGCACTAAGCGTTGTGGTTCATATTGCGCTGTTTTTAGTGTTTCAGGATCGCCTCTGGGAGCCTTCGTCTGAAGCTGAATCGATGCATCATACTGTCGCGGTCCAGTTGATTCAGCCGCCACCGCCCGAGCCTCCAGCGCCAAAGCAGCCCAAGCCCAGTCAGAAACCCAAACCAAAGCCGGAAACGCAGCAGGCTCACTTGCCGAGGGACAATGCCGACAAGAACGATCTCCAGGGCACCGATTTCAAGGCGCCGGTGCAGAAGGAGCCTGTGAAGGGCAAACAGGACAAGCCTGCGCCAAAGCTGGCCGAAAAGGAATCTGACCCGACCCGGTTTGCAGAGGGCAAACCCGACAGAAAATCAGCCCAGGCGCCACCGGTGACGTCGACTAAAGAGGGTTCCCGGCCCAAGCCCGCTGATACCGAATCCGAAACACCCAAGGGGATGGATCAACTCTCGGATGAGAAGCTGGCGGGAATTAACGCGGGTTCGCCGGAAAGCGATGTTGAGAGTCGAAGGATCGAAATGAAAAACCGTTTCCTTCGGCGCATGCTGGCCCAGGTGAATCAGCGCTTCAGAAGGCCGTTGGGTGCCCAAAGCTATCAGGAGGGCATCATTGTCTTTACGATAGATCTTGAAGGCTACCTGTTGTCGGCCAAAATCCAGCGCTCCAGCGGCAATGTATTGCTCGATGCCAGTGCTCTGCAGGCGATCAGGTCGGTGCCGCGGTTTGACGTGCCGGATTCACCGATGATCGTCGCCCGCTATTACCGGAATTTGACGTTCCAGTACAACGGCGAGTAGAGGTGCGGTGCACCACGAGCGTAATCTTGCGCGGCCTGGGCTCGGTGAACCCTGTCGGAGAATCAGGTTGCCCGGTCGCAAAATCGGTGTTGCAGAATGTCGTCGCGACGTTTTTGCAACACCCTCTGAAGTACCGCACAATACAGCTCCGGCGCGCCTGCGTCAGAACCTCTGCTCATCTTTCACCACTTAAAAGAGTTACCAATTTCATGCTGAACACCCATGAGGCTTTGCTCCGCAACCGTGATTCTCTGTCCGGTCAGGTGGCGTTGCTTGGTTTGTCCGATGCGGCGGTACTGGCAAGCCTGCCGTGTGATGGTGGTCTGGTGCAGACTGATCACTTTGGCATCTATGGCGGCTGGAGCGCGCTGAGCCGCTGGCAGCCGGTGTTTGGTTCCAGCAGCGAAGCGTTGGCGGAAAGCGCATTTGATTGCGTGGTGGTGTTCATGCCGAAGTCACGCCCGGAGCTGGAAATGCGGCTTGCACTTGCACAGCATCTTGCGAAAGCCGGTGGCACGCTGATGTTGATTGGTGAGAAAAAGGAAGGAATCAGTGGCGGCGCCAAGATTTTCAAGACCGCCTTGCCACAGGCTTTCAAAACGGACAGTGCCCGGCATTGTCAGGTTTGGGAAGGCGCCGCACCCGAAGGGGCACAGGCTTTCCGGCTTGATGACTGGCAGCAGTGGCACACCATTGAAGCCAGTGGTACGTCTGTGGATGTGGCCGGGCTGCCGGGTATCTTCAGTGACGGCCGGCTGGATGATGGCACGGCGCTGCTACTATCCACCTTTGACAAGTTACCCGTGGGCCCGGTTCTCGATTTTGCCTGCGGCGCTGGCGTTATCGGCGCCTGGCTGGCCAGCCAGGTGCCCAATTTAAGAGTGGATGCGGTGGATGTGCAAAGCCAGGCCGTCGCCTGTGCCGAAGCCACCTTCGCGCGTCTGGACGACGGTGTTGAAGCGCGGGCATGGGCTTCTGACGGATTGAGCGACGTTGAGGGCCGGTATCAGCTGCTGGTGAGTAATCCGCCATTCCATGCTGGCATCAGAACAGATACAACCATGACCGAATCCTTTATCCGCTCTGCTGCTCAACACTTGGAAAAAGGGGGCGAGCTGAGGCTGGTAGCCAACCGGTTCCTGCCTTATCTTGACTGGATCCGGCGTTACGTCGGGCCTTGTGAGATACTGGCCGAAGATCGTCGCTTTAACGTATATCGAGCATACCGCCGCTAATTGCGGTCTGATGACGGAAGGAATGCCGGATGATTATTGATTTTGAAAACTTGTCCGCCGACAGCGCATATCACTGCATGACGCAGTCTTTGATTCCGCGCCCGGTGGCGTGGGTGCTGTCCGAAAATCCCGATGGTGATTACAACCTCGCGCCCTTTTCGTTTTTCACGGCGATCACTGCGGATCCCCCGATTATCATGCTGTCGGTAGGGCGTAAGCCTGATGGTGATTTCAAGGATACCCGGGTCAATATCGAAGAGCGCAAGAAATTCGTGGTTCATATCGCCCACGAGGATATGGCCAAAGCCATGACCGAGACGTCCCGCACCTCGCCTTTCGGGGTGTCTGAGGTGTCGGAAAACCGCTTGGCAACCGTACCGTTTGATGGTTTTGAGCTTCCGCGTCTGGCGGACTGCCGTATTGCGCTGGCCTGTGAGCTATATCAACTTCAGGAGATGGGGAATAAGCGGCAATCCGTCATCTTTGCGCAAGTCAGCAAGCTGTATGTTGATGATGCGGTTGGTAAACAGGATGAGAAAGGCCGGTTCCGTATTGATGCCAAGGGCGCTGATCCGATCGGGCGTCTCGGTGGGGGGGAGTACGTGACCTTCGGTGAGGTGCTGACTATTCCGCGACCGGTTTGATGTCGCCGGCGCTGGCTCAGAGCCAGCGCCCTGAATCCGATGTTAGCCAGGACTCCGGCACTTCAATCGTCCTGTTGAAAAAAACGTATTGTCAGGCGCCGTAGTATCCTGGCGTGCGCTCTGTCGCTGTTGGCCGGTGCAGAATGCGGGCTTCCTCCTGATAGTGTGCGTCCCACCAGCAGTGCGGCAGCTGTTCTCCAGAGGGAAAGCTGAGTGACTGCTTGTTGAATTTCTCTGGTTCCTGAATTTCCTCGCCCCATAAAAACTGCCCGGTGACGTCCTGTGTAAATGGATTGGTCAGGGCTGTCAGATCGTCCACTTCTACAAGATGGTGGGTGCTTATATGCTTCAGTAGCATGGAACCTCCGTCTGCGCGGATACGCTAGGTCGTGTCGTCAGATGAATGGCCTTCAGAAGTATCTTTTCGCTTCTCCATACAGCATAGGCCTGTGGAGCTCAGGCGTCACCCGGAGGCGCGGCTGCGTGAGTGACGGTCATGTAATTGTCTGCGAAATGTCATTTCCCTGTCACCGGATCACGCGACGCTAAACCTGTCGTGTTGATCAGGGTTTTACGCAAGGCCTGTGCGGGGCATGCCTCCGCCGGTCAGGGCATCTGAGACGGGGAAAGGGCCGATGCACCAGTACCGCAGCGTTTTTATTTCGGATGTACACCTGGGATCACCCGATTGTCAGGCGGAATACCTGCTGGACTTTCTGGATAACGTACAGTGTGAAACGCTTTACCTGGTCGGCGATATCATCGATCTGATCGCTATGCAGAAGCGGGTCCATTTTCCCAGATCACACCAAGCTGTGATTCGATGTCTTGTCAGGCTTGCGGCAGAAGGTACGCGGGTCATTTATGTGCCGGGAAATCACGATGAGTTCCTGCGTAATTTTTGCGGGCAGACACTGGCCGGTATTTCATTACAGCAAAAAGCGGTACACACCACAGCGGATGGTCGGCGATTTGTGGTGTGTCACGGTGATCAGTTCGATCAGGTTATGCGCTGCAGTCCGTTAATGCTACTGGTAGGGGACCGGGCCCACGGTCTTTTGCTCAGGCTCAATCGCTGGTTCAACGTTTGGCGGCGGATGCGAAACAAACCCTACTGGTCTCTCGCTGCCTGGATGAAGTCACGGATAGGTAAAGCCAAGGACTTTATCCAGCGATTCGAGACGGCGGCGCTCATGGCAGCAGAGCGCGGTCAGTACGATGGTTTCATTTGTGGTCACATCCATTCGGCGGGCTTCAGGCAGGGTAGTAGCGGACTTTACTGCAACGACGGCGACTGGGTTGAGCATTGCACCGCGCTGACCGAGAGCTTTGATGGTAGCCTGGAGATTCTGCACTGGTCGGAGCGGCCACATGTGGTCGAGTGCGAACCGGCACGAACGCCTGACAGGCAGCCCACGCAAGCGTCAGGTGGCATCGCTTCGCTGGCCGGCACGAACCGCTCATCCAGCCAACCCGCAAGCCGCGTATAGATTTGGAAGTCAGATTAACGTTGCTGGTCCCGAGAGCGCTTCAGCTGTTTGCGCATCTCCAAGCGGCCGGTGCGGCGCATGTCGGCTTCCGAGAACCGGCGTTTCTGGGCCTCGGTTTCGGGCAGCACCTCGGGCACCTCAATCGTTTTGCCGTCTTCATCGAGTGCAACAAATGTGGAGTAGGCGGAGACAATATGCCGTTCCTCCCCGGTGTAGCTGTTCTCGGCAATCACCCGCACCCCTATCTCCATCGATGAGTGCCAGCTGCGGTTGACTGACGCCTTGAAAAGCAGCGTGTCATTGCCTTTTGCCGGCGCTCTGAATTGCAGCGAATCGACAGCCGCCGTTACGCAGACTCTTCCGGAATGCCGCTCCGCAACCACCAGTGAAAGCCGGTCACAGTGCGCCATAATCATACCGCCGAAAGCCGTCTGGTGGGCGTTTAGATCGTTAGGGAAAACCTTGTACACATAGCCGTCGATTGCTGAAGCGGAAACGGTTTTCGGGTGTTGGGTCATCGAGGTGCCTTTTGCGGAAGTTGGCGTGACTAAAGCCCACGCTTAACGTTGGGTATGCGTGAGTACCAGTTTCTCAGAGTTAAGCTGCAAGGTCATCTGTGGCGCAGATCGGAGGCTTTTCATAAAGATAAAAAAAAGCCCCTGGGGTGGAGGGGCGAAGAGGTCTGCTTCCGATATGTCAGGAGCGCAACCTGTAATCATCATGGCTTTCGTTGCGCCTCAGTCGGATTGACTGTCCGCAGGTTTGGCTGCTGGACGGAAGTCCCGGATCTGGTCGATCAGTGATTTGGCGCGGGATTCAGCGGTGGAGCGATAGTGTGAGAACTTTGGTTTGAGCTCCAGCTCATAGGTGCGCTCGGCATGATCCATGATGTAGGCGGACATCATGTTGGCGTTCCACCACAGTTTTTTGCGGAGATCGTATGTTGCCAGGTCCAATCTCAGCGACAGTTTGCGTAAAGAGGGATTGTGACCGCGAATCTGGCTGACGATGTCTCTCAGTGACTGGGGTTCGCTGGATTCAACGCCCAGTTCTCGCAGCACTTTTTTGAGCTCAATGCTGGCGCTATCAAGCTGCGGACGCAACGTGTTGGTCACCTTGTCGCGTGCGGCATTGAAGCTCTCGAGCCCTGATTTAAATGAATCCTGCAACATGATCGTCTTGCCTCTGCGTTTCGGATCAGTGGGCGGTTTTGTGGCCTGCACTGATGGGGATCTGCCAGTCTCTGTTTGCTTTGATCCAGGCGTTGATTGGTTGTCGATCGTGACTTTGATAATCAACTGGATCGCGGCACAGACTGAATTTAAAGGTAAGATAGCGATCATTTTTAGAATATTCAGCCTAGTGCGACATCGAGCGGTGTCTCTCGGGCGATGGCGTGAAGTCCTGGGGAGGGTATGTTGGCGTCTGACAACCGGTTTGAATGTGGCGAACACCTGCTTGAGCTCGAGCGCCCGGGGCGCGGGGGCCGGGATTTGCGGGCGTGGGATGCTGCCGATGAGTTGTTGCTTGAATATACTGACGCTCATATTACGACCCATCACATCGCTCCGGGCGCGCTTGCGATTATCGACGATGCTTTTGGTGCCCTGACGCTGGCATTGAACGACATGGCACCTGCAAGTATTGCAGACAGTGCGCTTTTACCTCAGGCATTGCGTAAAAATGCCGGCCCTAATCAATTGCCGGTACCCGCCGCCCTGAATTGGCAGGCGCCACCGGAAGGGCCATTTGACCTGATCTTGCTGAAAATTCCGCGCCAGCTGGATTATCTGGAATATCTCCTGCGATGGAGTAATACGATATTGAGCCCGCAGGGCCGTGTGGTGGCGGGCGGCATGATCAAACATTTGCCGGATCGCTGTGCTGATCTGTTTGCGAAGCTGATGGGGTCAAACGAGCCTCAGCGGGCCAAACGTAAGGCGAGAGTGATTGTCGCTGCTCGCGGTGAAGCGGGCCTGGAAGGTTGGGCGAACTTGAACAAAGGCTATGTGCTGCCGTCATTTACAGGGAATGCCGCGGCATCAGAAGAGGCTTCTTTGCTGGGCATGCCGGCGGTGTTTGCGCGCGAGCGGTTGGATATTGGCACACGGGTGTTTCTGCCTCAGGTAGCCGGAGCGGTTGCGCGGCTTACGCCAGGCGCCCGTATTCTGGATCTCGGGTGCGGAAATGGCGTTTTGGGCCTGTCTGCGTTGATTCAGCGGCCAGATCTCGCTGTGGATTTTGCGGATGTATCGAGTCAGGCCATTGCCAGTGCCCGAGGAAACTTGGAACGGCTCGCTGTTGAAGCGTGTGCCAGATTTTATCATACCGATGGCGTGCCGCAGGGTGAGCATTACGACCTGATTCTGTGCAATCCGCCTTTTCACGAAGGCGGAACAGTCGGAGATCATATCGCGCTGAGAATGTTCAGGCAGGCATCAAAGGCGTTGAATTCGGGCGGGGCGTTGCTGGTTGTCGGTAATCGCCATCTTGGCTATCACGCCAAGCTGAAGAAGGACTTTGTCCGGGTTGAACAGCGCGCCTCCGATCCTAAATTTGTGGTGTTGGAGGCGCGAAAGCTAGTCGCTCGCCAATAGACGCTACCAGCGGTTTCCTAAACCGCAGCCGGGCCGGTGTAACCCATGCGGGCTAGCGTATCCACGATAGTTTGGGTCTGACTATCGATCTCGAGATTGACCTGATCCCCCTCTTTGAACTCTCCGAAGGTGGTCATCCGCAATGTTTCTGGAATCAGGTGTACGTTAAAGGTGTCCTCCGTTACCGCGCCGATGGTGAGGCTGGCGCCATTCACTGCTATATAACCTTTTGCAAACACATACTTCATCCACGCCTGCGGCACCTTGAAATACAGCGTGCAATTATTCTCCGGACGCTCGATTTTCACCACCTCGGCGGTGGTGTGAATATGGCCGGACAGGAGGTGCCCGCCGATTTCGTCGCCAATGCGCGCGGCCCGCTCAAAATTAACGGTGGCGTTGTCCGCAAGATCGCCCAGCGTAGTGAGTTGAAGGGTTTCCTGCATGGCGTCAAACCAGAGCCGGTTGCCTTCCTGGCGGGTGACCGTGAGGCAGGTGCCGTTGATTGCCACGGACGCGCCAATAGCCACGTGGTCGGTGTAGGCTGCCGGCAGTTCGATCACCAAAGTGTTCAGTCCTGGACGGCTGATAATCGAGTCAACGCGGGCTTTGCCCTGAACAATACCGGTAAACATGACGGCTCCAGCGGGTAAATTTAAAGGCTGTAGAATAGCGGTGTGGCTCAGTGCTGCCAAGCGACCTACGCATAACCGTCGTGCTTTTACTCAAGAAATCCCGGCCTTTACCGATAACCTGTTTAGTAATTCCCGAAATGGGTATTGTTGACTGACGCGAAGTAATTCAAGGTAAAAAATGGCATTCAAAATGGCTGAAGCACTGGAGGCTGATATGGCAGGCACGGGTACGCAGGCAAAGCGCTCGCCGGTATTGCAGCCTGGGCGCCCGGCTGATCCAGTGCCACCGGCCCCTCCCGTGGCGGATGCCAACAACAATGCGGCTGCCAAGGTCCCAGTTGAATCATCAACTGACCCGCTTCAGATAGATGACCAGTCTGCTGTCACTGCGGATGGCGGTACCGACCACGAAGTGGACGAAAAAACCACGGTAATGTCTCGCCAGCACAACAATCGTCGGCTCATTCGCCAATGTGAGCGAGTGCTGCTGCTTGAATTCAATACTTTGGCGATGCCTGATTGGCCCGATGACTTCGCGATGGCTGCAGCCCGGCGCCGTCGGGATCTGTGGCTATTCTCGGCGACGCTTACTGCGATTGTGTTTCTGGCGGGAGTGCCGGGCCTGGTGCCTGCGTGGATAGCGGGTACGGGCTTCGGTGCTCTGGTGCTGGTGTTGCTTGCAGGGATACCCGCCGTGCGCCGGCTATTCAGTGACAAACCGAGTCATTTGGACCTGGTTATCCAGCGCCAACGCAGGCTAAAAGAAGCGCGCAGCCATATTCAGCATCTCGAGGGCAACGAAGGACTGGCCTGGCAGTGCGCCATGATGAGTGAGCAAAACCCGGCTCTGAAATCCCAGCGCTTCAACACGCTGATACGTCTCTCGGAGCAACGTGTGCTGGCTCGCCAGTTACGTCACCGCAAACACATCCGGTTGTATCTGATTTACATGCTTGAGGCCGAGAAGGCCTATGAGCGTCTTCAGAATGCCTATTTCCAGGGCCACCAGCTGTCTGTCGACAAAGGCTGGATAGAGCCTGAGCTAAAGGATGATACAGCTGATGTTGCGTCGATGACCGTGCCTGAACCGAAACCTGACGCCTGAAACCTCGTTTGTTTTAAACCGCTGCTTTACCTTTCGAGCCTGTTCCATAATTGTGCGTCAGACCATTATTCCTGCGATAACGCACTAAGTTAGTGCCTTTTGATGCCCCGTAATACCTATCTGCTATTCAAGCTTCCTGCTTATAACTCATAACTGACTGAGCGAACTAAAAGTGTTCCAGCATGGAACATTTTTTGTATATATGTGCATTGTTGATGCATGGAGCGTCCCGTTGAATGCACATAAACGATGCCGACCTGAGTCGGTTTTCGGGCGGGGCGCTTCTAATGAATAAAACAGACGGGAGCCTGATAACCGTGGAAGATGCAGTAGCAATGACCAGTGCAGTTGAGACGCTGTTGAGCAGCACGAATACCTTTTTCCTGTTGCTGGGCGCGATCATGGTGCTGGCGATGCACGCCGGCTTTGCGTTCCTGGAGGTGGGAACTGTTCGTCATAAAAACCAGGTGAATGCGCTGGTGAAAATCATGACGGACTTTGGCGTATCAACGCTGGCGTATTTCTTTGTTGGTTACACAGTGGCGTACCAATCCAATTTCTTTGCCAGCGCAACGGTGCTCACAGAGACAAACGGCTACGAACTGGTCAAGTTTTTCTTTTTGCTCACGTTTGCTGCAGCCATTCCCGCGATAGTGTCGGGCGGTATCGCCGAACGTGCGCGGTTTTACCCCATGCTGGCGGCCTCTTCGCTGATCGTCGCGTTTGTGTATCCGTTTTTCGAGGGCATTGTGTGGAACGGCAACTACGGCTTTCAGTCGTGGCTTGAAGCTGTATTCGGTTTCGGTTTTCATGATTTTGCGGGCTCCGTTGTGGTTCATGCGGTCGGCGGCTGGATTGCGCTGGCGGCAGTACTGGTGCTGGGTGCGCGTCGCGGCCGTTACCGCAACGGGCGAGTGGTCGCGTTTGCGCCTTCCAATATTCCGTTTCTGGCGCTGGGTGCCTGGATTCTCACGGTTGGCTGGTTTGGTTTTAACGTGATGTCAGCACAAACGCTCGACGGCATCAGTGGTCTGGTGGCGGTCAACAGCCTCATGGCGATGGTGGGCGGTATTGTGGTCTCTATGCTGGTGGGCAGAAAGGATCCCGGGTTTATTCACAACGGTCCGCTTGCCGGTCTTGTCGCGGTGTGCGCAGGATCAGATCTGATGCATCCAATTGGCGCTCTGGTGACCGGCGGTGTCGCGGGTGCTCTGTTCGTGTACCTGTTCGAATGGGCCCAGAATCGGGTTACCCGACTGGACGATGTTCTCGGTGTTTGGCCTTTGCACGGTATTTGCGGCGTCTGGGGTGGTATTGCGGCTGGTATTTTCGGTCAAAGCGCATTGGGCGGGCTCGGTGGTGTCAGTTTTGGTGCTCAGGTTGCGGGTTCGCTGGCGGGCGTGGTGATTGCGTTTGTGGGCGGTCTGATTGTTTACGGACTGGTCAATGTCATCAGCGCGATTCGAATGACTGAAGAAGATGAGTTTGAGGGTGCAGACCTCAGCATCCATCGCATCGCGTCAACATCTATGGATAAGTAGTTCGTGTTTCGGTACTGAAAGATAAGGCTGCGTTGGAAAAGCGCCCGGGGATACCTCGGGCGCTTTTTTTATGGAATATTGAACATGATTTTGATGCGGGCGCGCAGAAAATGTGCAGATGTCGCGCCTGTTGAAATATCGGATTAAACAGGTAGGGGAGCGGATTTCTTGACAAGCCTGATAGTCAAACGTATGTTTTAAACAAATGTTTGCTCAATTGTCACTGGCGTACTGTTATGGCCCAATCCGATACCGTAGATCGCATTCTTGATGCGGCTGAAGAGCTTTTCGCAGAGCGGGGCTTTTCCGAGACGTCACTGCGCATGATCACAAGCAAGGCTAACGTGAATCTCGCGGCAGTCAATTACCATTTTGGCTCAAAGAACGCGTTGATTCACGCAGTGTTTGCTCGCTTCCTGACGCCTTTTTCAGCAACGCTCGAGAAAGCCTTTGATGAACTTGAGCTCAAGTGTGCCGGTAAACCTGCGACACTGGATCAGACGTTGTGGGCGCTGACCGAGAGCGCGGTGCGTATGCCGCATCGTAATGAAAAGGGCATTTCCATTTTCATGCGTCTGCTTGGCCTTGCCTATACCCAGTCACAAGGGCATTTGCGCAAGTTTCTGGAGCAGGAGTACAGCGAGCCATTTGGCCGTTTTATGCGCTTGCTGAAAGATGCCTCACCCCACATGACGGCAGTGGATCGATACTGGCGCATTCAGTTCATGCTGGGAGCGACCGCGTTTACGATGTCCAGTAGTGACGCCCTGAGAGAAATACTCGAAAACAAGTTGGGTGTGGATACCACTGTTCAGGAAATTGCGGCACGTCTGGTACCGTTCCTGGCAGCGGGGCTTCAGGCACCTGATCCTGTCGCCATGTCCCGGACGGCCTGAGCTGTCCAGGGCTTGTCCTCGCCGTGGTTAACGGCCGGCCACCGATAACCCTTATGTAACCCCGGGATTTTCCCCGGGACGACCCCTGCTTCTGTGTTTGCCTGCCTGTTGTTGACTCGGGTAATCTGTGCCCCGCTAACGTATGATTGGCGGTCTTTGCAGATACCGCCCGGGGTTTCCCAAGTGCTACCAACGGAACATATAGACATCAGTCTCGATCGCCAGCAGTTGATTGCTTATGCTGCTGACGGTTCGGAAACGACGTTTGCCATATCAACAGCGCTTAATGGCGCGGGCGAACAAAACGGGTCGGGCTGCACGCCACTGGGGCGCCATTACATCCGCGCCAGAATTGGCGAAGGTGAGATGCCCGGGGCGGTCTTTATCGGCCGTCGTCCAACGGGCGAGATCTACACTCCGGAACTGGGTAAGTCCTCCCCGAACAGGGACTGGATTCTGTCTCGCATTCTCTGGCTCTGTGGTTTGGAGCCGGGTGTAAACCGCGGCGGGGATGTGGATTCAATGCGACGTTATATCTACATTCACGGGACGCCGGATTCGGAGCCAATGGGTGTGCCGCTGTCCCACGGATGCATCCGGATGCGCATGGATGAGGTGATTGTTCTCTTTGATAGTGTGGGAGCGGGCGTCTCCGTAGACATCAATCGATAGAAATACCCCCGGTTAGCAGAGGATTCAATTCGGCGAGATGCCGATTTGCAGGTCCAATTCTTTAGATGCCATGTGCCATCGCTTGTGGCGAGTTAAACAGTCGTTGTTTCAGGAGAAATGGTTTGGAGCAAACACCAGATAAGATCGATAGCTGGATCCAGAATTTCAATCTCTTGTCTCTGGAATGGAGAGTGGCGCTTGCGATCTTTGCGATGGTCCTGCTCACCGCACTGGTGGCCTTCATCGTCAGTCGGATCGTTTACGCGCTGGAACGCAAGTTTAATCGCACTAACAACCTCTGGGATGACGCCTTCCTGCACGCACTTCGCAAACCCGCAGTCGGATTTGTCTGGTTGCAGGGCGTCTACTGGGCTGCCGAAATTGCTTACAAATATTCTGAAGCCGAGGTGTTCAAGGCGAACGATACCATCCTGAAACTCGGGCTAATCTGGATTCTGGTCTGGGTGCTCCTGCGCTTTGTGAAGCAGGCTGAAGGCATACTGGCATCGCCTGCCAAAATGAAGCAGCCGATGGATTACACAACGGTGCTGGCAGTGAGCAAGCTGGCACGGTCGGCTGTGGTCATTACCGCTGCGCTCATCGTCATGCAGACGCTTGGCTACAGTATTTCCGGCGTTCTGGCTTTTGGTGGTATCGGTGGTATTGCCATCGGTTTTGCTGCCAAGGACTTGCTGGCCAACTTCTTTGGCGGCTTGATGGTCTATCTGGACCGGCCGTTCAAAGTGGGTGATTGGGTGCGCTCGCCTGATCAGGAAATTGAAGGCACGGTTGAGCATATTGGCTGGCGTCTGACTACCATTCGAACGTTCGACAAACGCCCGTTATATGTCCCGAATGCGGTGTTTACCAGTATCTCTGTTGAAAACCCCTCACGCATGACCAATCGCCGAATCAGCGAAACCATCGGGATCCGTTACGTGGATGTCGGCGACATGGGGTCGATTGTTCATGACATTCGGGAAATGCTGGAAAATCATGAGGAAATTGATGCCCAGCAAACGCTTATCGTCAATTTCCTGGGGTTTCATGAGTCGTCCCTGGAGATCATGATTTACTCATTCACCAAGACTGTCGAGTGGGTGAAATACCATGCGATAAAGCAGGACGTGCTGCTGCAGATCAGTGAAATTATCGCGAGTTACGGTGCTGAGATCGCCTTCCCGACCCGCACTCTGCATTTGGCGGATGCCGTTCGGCTGGAGAAGAATAGTGCCTCGAACGATGCCCAGGAGAGCGCTGAAAACGACAGTGGCGAAGACGATAGTCGCGACAGCGAAGATAACAACGAAAGGCAGCAGGAAGCCCGTACAGAAAAGGGCGGTGACGAGAGTGATAATCAGGATGGCGAAGAGCGCCCCAACTATCATGACGACGGCGACAAGCTTTCCGATTACAAGGCAAAAACCAAGGCAAATCGGACTACATACGGAGATGCCGACTGATGGCGCACGACACCCCGGTTAACACGACCCTGATTGGCATTATTGGTGGTACCGGCCTGACCGAACTCGAAGGGCTGGAAATTACGGGCGAGCAGGTTGTTGAAACGCCGTGGGGGATGCCGTCAGCCCCGTTGGTTAGCGGTAAGTTGGGCGGTGTACCTGTTGTGTTCCTTGCTCGCCATGGTAATCCCCACCGGTATCCGCCGCATCAGGTGAACTACCGCGCCAATATCTGGGCACTCAAGCACGCAGGTGCTACTGCCATTGTCGGGGTGAATGCTGTTGGGGGTATTCACGCAGCCATGGGGCCTGCCCAGATCGTAATACCGGATCAGCTAATCGATTACACCTGGGGCAGAGGGCATACGTTCTTCGAGTCCGTTGTGGATGCCGAACTGGAGCATGTTACCCATATTGATTTTACCCATCCCTATACCGAGACGCTTCGCAGCGCCCTGAAAGCGGCCGCTCAAGATGAAGGGGTGTCTTGCGTCGATTTTGGTGTGTACGCCGCGACGCAGGGGCCCCGACTCGAAACGGCGGCCGAGGTGGCACGCATGGAGCGCGACGGCTGCCATCTGATCGGCATGACCGGTATGCCGGAGGCCGCACTGGCGGCGGAACTTGACATTGATTATGCCTGTCTGGCACTGGTGGTGAACTGGGCGGCAGGTAAGTCGGATCACATCATTACGATGGATGAAATTCAGGCGGCAATTGACGAAGGGATGTCGGGTGTCCGGGCCATGCTGGCCCGGTTCATTGCATCGTAAAGGCCTGCACTTGCGATGCCGGCGCAGGAATCAGTTGCTTTTGAGTGGCTGAAAGTAAACCAGCAAACCGATTGTCGGGGAGTCCAGATAATGGATCTCGCCGCTGCGCATGCGACGGGTTTCGTGTAACCAGGTCAGCAGCTGGGCCTTGTCGCTCGCCGTTGCCGTTGTTAGCGGAGCATCTGCAGCGCCAGTCTGGGCGGCCGTGTACGGGCTGTTGCTCGCGTCGCTGCCTGTTTGGTTGGTATCTGCAGGCGGCTTGGACGCGGTGGCCGCTTGCCAGTTGTTCAGGTGTGCGGTGACGTGCAGGTAGCGCAACCGGTCGACATTGATATACCCCTCTATCTGGCGCTTGTCGCTGCCCGGTATCAGATCGCCTACCGAAACGCGTAAAGGCTGGCCCTTGTAGTTGGGGGGGAATGACTGAACCCAGCCCTTCGCCATCAATACCTTGAAGCGACCGCTATTTTCCAGTCGAGCAGCCGAGCTCCGCAGGTACAGACCGCTACGGGGGACCAGTTGCATGCTGGTATTGGCTTGGCCGTTACCGTCCACAACCCACAGCATCTTGTCTGCATTTACCGGAGATTCGGGTTGGCGGGTTTCCATTTGCTCATCAATGCCCGAATCCGCAGCGAGACGCTCGAACAATACAAACTCGGCACGGTATAAGTCGGCTGCCCAGGCCTGAGGGGCGGCGGCGCTGAATGAAATGCCCAGAACAGCCAGGGCCAACCATCGATTCCACACTTTATTTAACACTTTGTACTCCCGTTTGTAGGCCTGCGTAGCGGGCCAAAGGCGGCATTCAGATGGCCTTCACTCAAGCGGACTTTTTCTGCTCCAGTTCGCTCAGCATGTCGGCAACGCCGGCCAGTTTACCATCGGTCGTGGTGTCCTTCAGCTTGAAGCGGAAGGTATTTGCACCCTCGAGTTTATAGGATTGGGGCGCTTGCTGAACTTTCTGGACAAGAATTAACGGGTCAACGGATGTGGTATTGCCGAATTCCAGTCGGCCCCATTCATTGCCGGCATCGATTTTCTGGATACCCAACAGATCAGCGCGAATGCGTAACTGCGTTTGCCTGATGAGGTTTTTGGCCTGATCAGGCAGCAGACCGAAGCGGTCGATCATCTCGACCTGGAGTTCTTTCAGTTCATCCTGATTTTTGGCGCTGGCAATGCGCTTGTACAGCATCAGGCGATTGTGGACGTCCGGCAGATAATCGTCCGGAATCAGCGCGGGAATGCGCAGGTTGATCTCGGTGCCGTGACTCAACGGCAGTTCAGCGTTGGGTGTGCGGCCATCGCGGATGGCTTTGACCGCTTCGTCCAGTAGATCCATGTAGAGGGTAAAGCCGATACTCTCAATCTGGCCGCTTTGCTCTTCACCGAGCAATTCACCGGCGCCGCGAATTTCCATGTCCTGGGTGGCCAGCATAAAGCCTGCACCCAGATCCTGCGCGCCCGAAATGGCTTCCAGCCGCTTCTCGGCATCCTTGCTAATGCTTTTGGGTGGCGGGGTTAGCAGATAGGCATATGCCTGATGGTGAGAGCGGCCGACACGGCCTCGCAGCTGGTGTAGTTGGGCGAGGCCGAACTTGTCCGCCCGTTCGATAATAATGGTATTGGCGCTCGGGATGTCGATGCCGGTCTCGATGATGGTGGAGCATACCAATACATTGAAGCGTTTGTGGTAGAAGTCCGACATGATCTGTTCCAGCTCACGTTCGCGCATTTGACCGTGCGCTACACCTACCCGTGCTTCCGGGATGAGCTCCCGCAGATCTGCCGCAGCTTTTTCAATAGAACTGACCTCATTGTGCAGAAAGTACACCTGACCGCCCCGCAGAATCTCACGCAGGACCGCTTCCTTCACCATCGCGTCCTCTCGCTGACGGACAAATGTCTTGACCGAGAGCCGGCGAGCCGGCGGGGTGGCGATAATCGACAGGTCACGCAGATGCCCCATTGCCATGTTGAGTGTTCGGGGGATGGGGGTGGCCGTCAGCGTCAGCATATCGACCTCGGCCCGCAAGGCCTTTAGCTTTTCCTTTTGCTGGACGCCAAACCGGTGTTCCTCATCAATGATGACCAGCCCCAGGTTTTTGAACCGGACATCGCTCTGAATCAGTTTGTGAGTGCCAATCACGATATCGGCTTTTCCGGCGTTCGCGTTTTCGAGTGTTTGGCTGGTTTGCTTGCTGCTTCTGAAGCGGCTCAGCAACTCGACGTTAACGGCGGTATCAGCAAAGCGGTCCCGGAAGGATTCATAATGTTGCTGGGCTAGCAGGGTTGTAGGGACCAATACGGCAACCTGCTTGCCGGAAAAAGTCGCGATAAACGCAGCCCGCATGGCGACTTCGGTTTTGCCAAAGCCAACGTCGCCACACACCAGTCGGTCCATCGGTTGTTCGCTGGTCATGTCCTCGAGGACCGCTTCAATGGCGACCTGTTGATCCGGTGTTTCCTCGAAAGGGAAACCAGCGGAGAATGCACGGTAGGCCTCGCCGGGATGTTCAAACACAAACCCTTTGCGGGCTTCCCTGCGTGCGTATACGTCGAGCAGTTCTGCTGCGGTGTCGCGGATTTTCTCTAGCGCTTTCTGCTTCGCCTGGCTCCAACGATCGGTGCCCAGCTTGTGCAGCGGCGCCAGCTCATTGTCGGTACCTGCATAACGTGAGATCAGGTGGAGGCTGGCAACCGGGACGTATAGCTTTGCATTGTTGGCGTATTCGAGAGTCAGAAACTCCTCGGCATTGTCGTTATCAACGGCAATGGTCTGGAGGCCCTGATAGCGCCCGACACCGTGATCGATGTGAACCACTGGCGAGCCAATACGCAGTTCGGAAAGATCACGGTAGCCCGCGTCATTGAGTTCGGTAGGCTTCTCCCTTCGACGCTGCTGCAGCACCCGCTCGCCGTAGAGCTCCGTTTCGGTGATCAGCGCGATCCTGTGCGCGTTCATTTGAAGCCCGGCTTCCAGCGGTGCCACAGTAATCGCCAGAGGGGTGTCGCTCGCCACAAACGCTTCCCAGCTTTCCGTTGGCGTCGGCCGGACACCGAACTCGGTCAGATTATCAATCAGCGCCTCGCGCCGGCCTGCGGACTCGACGCACAGCAATATCCGGCCGCCGAAGTCCGAGACAAACGCTTTCAGGCTTCTTGCCGGATCGCTGGCTTTACCGTCAATCGCAATTGCGGGCAGTGGCTGGGTATCGCACGTTGTTTCTCGCGCTCCGGCGCCGACCGGATCGGCGTGAACGGTTACCCGCGGAAACTGCTTGATCTGGCCGAAGCACTCTTCCTTCGCCATAAACAACAGGCGCGGCTCCAGGATGGGGCGCATCAGGTCGTGGCGTCGATCCTCGTAACGCAGCTCGGCTTCCTCGCGAGCATGATCAATGGCATCTTCCAGGCCCGCGGAAGTGAAGACGCGGGTTTGTGCAGGGAGGTAGTCAAACAGGGTCGCTGTATCGTCGAAAAACAGCGGCAGGTAATACTCAATGCCCGGCGGTGTTATTCCCTGGCTGACATCGCTGTAGATAGGGGCATCCTTGTCGGCCCGAGGGAAGTGCTCGAACCAGTGGTTACGAAAGGCTGAACGCGCTTCTTTATGCCAGGGGAATTCGTTGGCAGGCAGGAGTTCGATCCGCTCAATACGATCAATCGAGCGCTGGGATTCGGGATCGAAAGTTCTCAGTGTCTCGATTTCATTGTCAAACAGGTCGATGCGATAAGGCAGAGTGGCGCCCATCGGGAAGATATCGAGAATCGCCCCGCGAACGGCGTACTCGCCATGCTCATAGACGTTCTCGGCATGGCGATAACCGGCGGATTCCAGCTGGTGGCGCCAGGTTGCAATGTCCAGGGTTTGACCGATTTCCAGTAGCAGCGTATTGCCTTGCAGGAACGATGGTGGTGCCAGGCGGTGCAATAGAGTTCTGGCGGGCACGACGAGCAGGCCGCGTTGCGTGCGTGGTAGCCGATGAAGTGTCCTGATGCGTCGGGAAATAATGTCCTGGTGGGGCGAGAACATATCGTACGGCAGGGTTTCCCAGTCCGGCAGCGATAGCAGTTCCAGCCCCTGCGAAGCGGTCGCTGCCAGATCGTCGTCCGGTGGCAGGCCGAGAAAGAAGCGCAGCGCCTGTTCCAGGCGGATCGCTTCATCCGTGGAGGTGGTGATAATCAGGGTCAGGCCGGCGTGTGTCTGCGCGGCTTCACAGATCGCCAACGCCTGGCTGCTGCCATGCAGGCCACTCCAGATGTTGTGGTCTGAAGGGCGTTCGGGCATTGCCGGAGCGATAAGAAAGCGGTCTGCAGCGGCCTGGGTCATGACGTATACGCAATCCTGAGTCGATTAAGTGTGCCGGCTTTCACGTCCCGCGGGGCGGTGTGCCGACTGGCTTCGTTAAGCTAAATGGTCGGTCATTCTAACGGTCGTGTTATGCGCTGTCATGACGCGTTCACGTTAAGTCCACGCAATGGGCTTGTTCCGGCGTTTTTTAAATTGGATAATAAGCGCCCATTTTATCGGGGCGGCCGAGTATCTGGCGTCCGCCAATCCAGAGCTAACTTTAGAGGTTTACGCGTGAGTCACGAACAGATGAACGAGCACCTGTCCGACTGGACCAAGCGAGAATCAATTGCCGAGGCAATGATTCCCCTGATCGGCCGCCTGTACCGGAAGAACAACGTGGTTACTTCAGTGTACGGCCGGGCGATCATTAACCAGTCTGTGATCGGTATCCTCCGCGCTCACCGGTTTGTGCGCCAGGTCGAGAACAGTGAATTGTCAGTGTGCGATACATTGCCGCTGCTGGAGGCGTTGGACCGGTTGGATCTGGGGCGCGCTCATATCGACATCGGCAAGCTGACCGTCCGTTTCATGGAGCAGGGTGGCGACCGCACTGTCGAGCAATTCCTGCGTGATGAAATCCCTGATGTGATTGGCAAGCATTCTGAAGAATCTCAGGAAGACGCAGAAAACGGCACCAAGGATATCGTGCTTTACGGTTTTGGTCGTATCGGCCGCTTGCTGGCGCGTATCCTGGTTGAGAAAGCCGGCGGCGGAAACAACCTGCGCCTGCGTGCCATCGTTGTGCGCCAGGGTGGCGCAGACAATGATCTGGAAAAGCGTGCCAGTTTGCTGCGTCGCGATTCCGTTCATGGTCCTTTCAATGGTTCCATCACGGTTGACGAGGAAAACTGCGCTCTGATTGCCAATGGTAACTTTATCAAGGTGATCTACTCCGATGGGCCGGACAAGGTTAACTACAACGATTACGGTATCAACAATGCGATCGTGATCGACAACACCGGTAAGTGGCGTGACGAAGAGGGTCTTGGCCTTCATCTGAAGTCCAAAGGTGTGTCACGGGTTCTGTTGACGGCGCCGGGCAAGGGCAATATCAAGAACATCGTTTACGGGATCAACAACGGTGAAATCACCAATGACGACCGTATCCTGTCAGCGGCCTCTTGTACGACTAATGCTATCACCCCAGTGTTGAAAGCTATCCATGATGAATTCAGCATTATCGACGGTCACGTAGAAACGGTTCACTCCTACACCAATGACCAGAACCTGATCGACAACTACCACAAGGGGCAGCGTCGCGGACGCAGTGCGCCACTGAACATGGTAATTACCGAGACAGGTGCTGCGAAAGCCGTCGCCAAAGCGCTGCCTGAACTGAAGGGTAAGTTGAGCGGTAACGCGATTCGGGTTCCGACCCCGAACGTCTCCATGGCAATCCTGAACCTGAACCTGGAAAAGGATGTCAATGTCGAGGCTGTTAACGATTACCTGCGCGAGATGGCGCTGCACTCCGAGTTGCAGAAGCAGATCGATTTCGTGAACTCACCGGAGGTGGTGTCTACCGACTTCGTGGGCTCCCGACATGCTGGCATCGTTGATGCGCAGGCGACGATCGCAAACGGCAAGCGCCTGATCCTCTATGTTTGGTACGACAACGAAGCAGGATACAGCGCCCAGGTTATTCGCGTGGTCAACCAGATGGCTGGCGTGAACTACCCGATCTATCCGGCACGAGTTCGCTAAAATACCGACCTGGGCCATGTTCCGGTCTGGTCGATTCAAAAAACGCCCCGCTGGCCTGAGTGCTTGCGGGGCGTTTTTTTTGGTGTTTTCGAAGGATAGCCGCTATCGTCATCCTCAGGCGTCTACGCATAAAGTATCCGTTGTGCTGGTGGAAATAAAACGCCTGACTCTCTATAATTGGCGCGATTTTAGGTGCGTCTGATTGCCAATATTTTAACTTGCCATTACGTCCGGATTTCCATCAGTTGCCTGATAACGCCGGTCTTGAGGTTATTTTCTTTTGATTTCGGTAATGGTTGAAGTAATACGTCAGACGTAAAAAACCGACTGAAAGTTTCTGATGATTGGATGAGGCTAATGATCAAGATCAAAAAAGGCCTGGATCTTCCCATCAGCGGCGCTCCTGAGCAAAAGATTACCGAAGCCAACCCTGTGCGCAAAGTAGCGCTCATCGGATTTGACTATAACGGTATGAAGCCGACCATGGCGGTTCAGGAAGGAGAGCGCGTCAAGCGCGGCTCGCTGCTGTTTACGGATAAGAAGACCGAGGGTGTACGCTATACCTCACCGGCCGCCGGTGTTGTTAAAGTCATTAACCGCGGTGAGCGCCGTGTGTTTCAGTCTGTCGTGATCGAGATGGACGATCAGGATGACGCCGAAACTTTCGCCCGCTACGAGGCCTCACAGCTTGCGTCGCTGGAACGCCAGCAGGTGGTGGATAACCTGGTCGAGTCTGGTCTGTGGACGCTGTTCAAAACGCGCCCTTACAGCAAAGTCCCTGCGATCGACACTGCGCCTCACTCAATATTTGTATCGGTTATGGATACAAACCCGCTGGCCGCTGATCCCACCGTTATCATCAAAGATGATCCTGCGTCGTTCGAGAACGGCCTCGCTGTTATCGCCAAATTGACCAATGGCAAGGTGTTTGTCTGCGGCAAGCCGGAGTCGGGCGTTTCAGTACCCAAGGTTGAACAGATCGAAGTGCAACAGTTCGATGGCGTTCATCCTGCCGGTAACACGGGCACTCATATCCACTACCTTGATCCGGTTGGAGGTGACAAGGTTGTCTGGTCTATTGGCTATCAGGATGTGATGGCAATTGGGCGCCTGTTTGTCACTGGTGAAGTGCCGGCTGAGCGCATTGTTGCCATTGCAGGCCCGAAAGCGACCAAGCCTCGCCTGGTCCGCACTCGTGTGGGTGCGAATCTGGACGAGCTGCTCAAAGGCGAGTTTGATTCTGCAACCGATGTCAGAGCGATTTCGGGCTCCGTCTTCGGTGGCCGGACTGGCCGCGGGCCGTGCGCGTATCTGGGGCGTTTTGCCAACCAGATCAGTCTGCTCGAAGAGGGTAATGAGCGCGAATTTATGGGTTGGCTGTCGCCGGGTACCCGCAAGTTCTCCAAGCTGAATATCTACCTGTCAAAGCTGGCTGCCGGTAAGTTGTTTGATTTCACAACAACCACCAACGGTAGTGAGCGGGCGATGGTGCCAGTAGGGTCCTATGAAGAAGTGATGCCGCTGGATATCCTGCCGACTCAATTGCTGCGTTCGCTGATCGTGGGCGATACCGAAATGGCGCAGAAGCTGGGTTGCATGGAGCTGGACGAAGAAGATCTGGCATTGTGCACCTTTGTTTGCCCTGGTAAGTACGAGTACGGCCCCATTCTCCGTCAGAACCTGACCCGCATTGAGATCGAGGGCTAATCGCATGGCATTGAAAGAGTTCCTCCATGGTATCGAGCACCACTTTGAAAAAGGTGGCAAGTACGAGCGCTGGTATGCGTTGTACGAAGCGGTCGATACAATTTTCTACACACCAGGCAAGGTAACGTCCACGACTGCTCATGTGCGCGATGGTGTAGACCTGAAGCGCATTATGATCACAGTCTGGCTTTGCGTTTGGCCGGCGATGTTCTTTGGTATGTGGAATATTGGCTATCAGGCCAATAACTTCCTGCTCAGCAATCCGGATGCCCTGATGGGCGACGGTGGTCTGCGCACTGCCTTTATTTCTGCACTGGCAGGTAATGATCCCGGTAGCATCTGGGACAATATGATTTACGGTGCAGCCTACTTCGTTCCGGTCTATGCGGTGACATTCATCGTGGGGGGCTTCTGGGAAGTCCTGTTTGCCACGGTGCGTCGTCATGAGGTTAACGAGGGTTTCTTCGTCACATCCATCCTGTTTGCTCTTATCTGCCCACCGACCATTCCACTGTGGCAGGTGGCTCTGGGTATTACCTTTGGTGTGGTGATTGGCAAGGAAGTATTCGGCGGTACTGGCAAGAACTTCCTGAACCCGGCACTGAGTGGTCGTGCGTTTCTTTATTTTGCTTATCCTGCGCAGATGTCAGGCGACACAGTCTGGACAGCTATCGATGGCTTCAGTGGAGCGACCCCTCTGGGTGAAGCGGCTGTTGCGGGTCTGGATGTTGTTCAGCAGTCAGTCAGCTGGACGTCGGCATTCCTGGGTACGATTCAGGGCTCTATTGGTGAAACCTCAACGCTGGCCATTCTGATCGGCGGGGGTGTGCTGCTGATGATGAAGATCGCCTCCTACCGAATCGTGGGTGGTGTGATGATTGGCATGATTGCGACATCGTTGCTGATGAACGCAATCGGCTCTGAGTCCAACCCCATGTTTGCTGTGCCTCCGCACTGGCATTTGGTTCTGGGTGGCTTCGCGTTCGGCATGATGTTCATGGCGACAGATCCCGTATCGTCGGCCATGACCAACACCGGCAAGTGGACGTTCGGTATCCTTGTTGGCCTTATGACGGTACTTATCCGTGTGGTTAACCCGGCCTTCCCGGAAGGGATCATGCTGGCGATTCTGTTCGGCAACCTGTTTGCGCCGCTGATGGATCATTTCGTCGTGCAGGCCAATATCAAACGGAGGCTCGCTCGTGGCTAAACGCAAAGAGACTGCTCTTAGAACACTTACTGTCGCGCTTGCATTGTGCATCGTCTGTTCAGTGGTGGTGTCTGCGGCCGCCGTTATTCTCAAGCCGGCCCAGGTCACGAACCGCAACCTGGACATGAAAACCAACATCCTTGCGGCAGCCGGAATGCTTGAGCCGGGTGCTACGGCAGATGATATTGAACATGAATTCCAGCGTTTTGAAGTAAAGCTGGTTGATCTGAAGACCGGCGAATATGTCGATCCTGCAAGCGTTCAGGCAAAGGACGCGATGAGCTACGATCAACGTCGTGCTGCTGCGGATCCGGCGCTATCGGAGAAATTGAACTCCTCGAATGATCCTGCGGGTATCAAGCGCCAGGCCGATGTGGCCAAGGTGTTCGTGCTGGAAAAGGACGGCGAGCTTCAGCGCGTTGTGCTACCGATCCACGGATATGGCCTCTGGTCCACGTTGTACGGGTTCGTTTCGCTTAAGGGAGATGCCAATACCATTGAAGGTCTGGGCTTTTACTCTCACGCCGAAACACCGGGGCTCGGTGGTGAAGTCGATAATCCAAAGTGGAAAAGCCAGTGGCCTGATAAAAAGGTCTATGGTGAAGACAAGAGCGAACCGATGATTCAGCTGGTCAAGGGTGGCGTAGATGCCAGCGCCCCCAACAGTGAGCACAAGGTTGATGCGCTTTCGGGCGCGACGCTGACCAGTCGCGGTGTACAGCATCTGGTTAACTTCTGGATGGGTGAGCGTGGCTTCGCACCGTACCTCAATAAACTTCGTGAAGGGGAGGTCTGATCGTGGCTGAAGTGACTGCCAAGCAGGTTCTTTTCGAACCGATTTTCAATAATAACCCTATCGCCCTGCAGATCCTCGGTATCTGTTCGGCGCTGGCGGTAACCAGCAGCCTGAACGTCACACTGGTTATGTGTGCGTCGGTCATTGCGGTAACCGCTTTCTCCAGTATGTTTGTCTCGGTGGTGCGATCCCAGATCCCGAACAGCATCCGGATCATCGTTCAGATGACGATTATCGCGTCACTGGTTATCGTGGTGGACCAGATTCTGAAAGCGTTTGCCTACGAAATCAGTAAGCAGCTTTCGGTATTTGTTGGCCTGATCATCACCAACTGTATTGTAATGGGCCGTGCAGAAGGCTTTGCAATGCAGAACGGACCGGTGCTCAGTTTCCTTGACGGTGTGGGTAACGGGCTGGGCTACTCGATCATGTTGATCGTCATTGCCTTTTTCCGTGAATTGCTGGGCTCGGGTTCGCTATTCGGCATTACCCTGATGCCGGTCGTCAATGACGGCGGTTGGTACCAGCCAAATGGCTTGATGCTGCTTCCACCGAGTGCCTTCTTCATCATCGGTTTGTCGATCTGGGGCCTGCGGGCCTGGAAAGGCGATCAGGTTGAAGAGGCTGATTACAAAATGTCCCGCCACAAGACCCGGGAGGCGTTCTGATGGAACACTATATCAGTCTGATCCTGAAGGCCGTGTTTGTTGAAAACATGGCGCTGGCGTTCTTCCTGGGGATGTGTACCTTCCTGGCGATTTCCAAGAAGATTGAAGCCGCTATTGGTCTGGGTATCGCGGTAGTCGTGGTACTGACAGTCACTGTGCCGGTGAACAACCTGATCTATAACGGCCTGCTGCGCGAAGGTGCGCTGGCCTGGGCTGGTTTGCCTGAAGTTGATCTCAGCTTCCTTGGCCTGCTGACCTATATCGGCGTAATCGCGGCGATCGTTCAGATCATGGAAATGGTACTGGACAAGTATATCCCTGCGCTCTATGCCGCTTTGGGCGTGTTTCTGCCACTGATCACGGTTAACTGCGCGATCATGGGTGCGTCACTGTTCATGGTTGAGCGGGACTACACTTTTGGTGAAAGTCTTGTTTATGGTTTTGGTGCTGGTCTTGGCTGGGCGCTGGCAATTGTCGCGCTGGCGGGTATCCGGGAAAAGCTGAAGTACAGCGATGTGCCTGAAGGCCTGCGTGGCCTGGGTATTACCTTTATCACGGTTGGCCTGATGTCGCTGGGCTTTATGTCTTTCTCCGGAATTTCACTGTAAATCAACCGGACCACGGTAATTAACGATTAAGGCGAGACCATGAATACAGAAATTATTCTCGGCGTGGTCATGTTTACCGTCATCGTGCTTGCGCTCGTGGCGGTGATTCTGGCAGCGCGTTCACGGCTGGTAAGTACCGGCGCAGTAACGATTGAGATCAATGACGATCCTGAGCATACGGTGTCCACTGAAGCGGGCGGCAAATTGCTCAATACATTGGCGGGCAACGGCATCTTCCTGTCGTCGGCCTGCGGTGGCGGCGGTACCTGCGCCCAGTGCAAGTGCAAAGTGCTTGATGGCGGCGGCTCAATGCTGGCGACTGAAAAAACCCACTTCACCAACCGTGAAGAGCGGGAAGGCTGGCGCTTGTCATGTCAGGTGCCGGTTAAACAGGACATGAAAATCGAAGTGCCGGAAGAGTTCTTCGGCGTCAAGAAATGGGAATGCACTGTCAAGTCCAACCATAACGTCGCGACCTTCATCAAGGAGCTGGTACTTGAGCTTCCTGAGGGTGAAGAAGTTGACTTCCGCGCAGGCGGTTATGTCCAGCTGGAATGTCCCGAATACGATATCGATTACAAGAACTTCGATATCGAAGAGGAGTTCCGCGAAGATTGGGACAAGCACGATCTCTGGCGTTTCAAGGCCGTCAACAAGGAGGAGGTCATTCGTGCCTACTCCATGGCCAACTACCCGGAAGAGAAAGGCGTTCTCAAGTTCAATATTCGTGTGGCGACACCGCCGCCGGGAACTGATCACCCGCCAGGGCTGATGTCCTCCTACGTCTTTAACCTCAAGCCAGGTGACAAGATCACTGTATTCGGTCCGTTTGGTGAATTCTTCGCCAAGAAGACCGAAGCGGAAATGGTGTTTGTGGGTGGTGGTGCCGGTATGGCGCCGATGCGCTCGCACATCTTTGATCAGCTCAAGCGTCTGAACTCGAGCCGGAAAATCAGCTTCTGGTACGGCGCCCGTAGCGTGCGCGAGATGTTCTACGTCGAAGATTTTGATGACCTGGCGAAGGATAATGAGAACTTCGAGTGGCATGTTGCCCTCTCTGATCCACAGCCGAATGACAATTGGGAAGGCCCGACAGGGTTTATCCACAATGTCCTGTACGATCAGTATCTCAAGGACCATCCTGCACCTGAAGATTGCGAGTTCTACATGTGCGGGCCACCGATCATGAACGCATCTGTTATCAAGATGCTGAAAGACATGGGTGTGGAAGACGAAAACATTATGCTGGATGACTTCGGGGGCTAATTTAACCGCATGAAATCCTGCATGATCCGGCCCGCCTTGGTAGTGATGCTGTTCAGCATCGCCGCCCTGGCGGGCTGTTCGTTTCAGCCTGATGAAGAAATCTGGGAAATCAGTGGTCCGGTATTCGGTACTCAATACCACGTAAAGGTGGTGATGTCTGACGACAAGGAGCGAATGGAGGCGATCGCCGGCGGGATTATCGATGAGCTGGAAGACGTAGATGCATCAATGTCGACCTGGCGTGATGATTCGGAACTTTCCCGTTTTAATCAGCACGCCGATGGTGACCGTTGGTTCCCTGTTTCCGACTCTTTCTACACGGTATTGAAAGAGTCCCGGCGGATCAGTGAACTCAGTGACGGCGCCTTTGATATCACGATTGGTCCGGTTGTGAATCTCTGGGGTTTTGGCCCGGAAGCGCGTCCGGACAAGGTGCCTGACCCGGATTTGCTAGCCAGGAGATTGGCTGAAACCGGCTACCAGAAGCTTGAGTTGCAGACGTCGCCTCATGCTATCCGCTCCCGTGAGAAGCTTTATCTCGATATGTCAGCCATTGCCAAGGGGTTTGGCGTTGATGCGGTTGGCCACTACCTTGAGGCTCAGGGCATCGAGTCGTATCTGGTTGAGATCGGGGGCGAAGTTCGCTCTCGCGGCAAGAAGCCATCAGGCGAAGTCTGGCGGCTTGCGATCGAGAAGCCTGTATCCGAGGCTGAAACGGTACAAAGCATTGTCGCATTGGAGAATAAATCCATGGCGACGTCCGGCGACTATCGGAACTATTACGAATCGAACGGCAAGCGCTATTCCCATACCATTGATCCGTCGACCGGTCGCCCGATTACTCACAAGTTGGCGTCGGTTTCCGTAATTAGCGACGATTGCATGACGGCTGATGCCATGGCGACGGCTTTGAATGTGAAGGGTGAAAAACGCGGCTACGAGTTTGCAGTCAGGCACGATATCGCCGCATACTTTGTTTACAGGAGTGATAAAGGCTTTGAAACGCGCTATACGCCGGCCTTTTCCTCTTATCTGATGCAATAAACGGAGGTACGTTATGGGTACGTTTCTTCTGGTTTTCCTGATAGTCGGTATTCTGCTTGCCGGTATGTCCATTGGCGTACTGATGGGCCGTAAGCCGATCAGTGGTACCTGTGGCGGTATCGGAGCGCTGGGAATGGTTGGCGCCTGCGATATTTGCGGGGGTGATGACAAGAAGTGCGAAGAAGAGAATGAGCGCGTGGCAGCGTTGGCCGCGAAGACTGAGAATGCTGAGTCGCTGGCCTATAACGCCGATAAAGACGCGAGCTGACCCCGTCCACTCTCGCCAGGGAGTTGTGGCCAACTGCATCGCCGGTAGCGTCCCCGCCTGGTAATTACACGATAGTCAATTTGTGACGGAGATAAGGAGTCACTGCGCGTATGGCAGAACATCATTACGACGTTGTCGTCATCGGCGCCGGCCCTGCAGGCGAGGGCGCGGCAATGAACGCGGCCAAGCATGGCAAGCGGGTGGCGGTCGTTGAAGACAAACCCACTGTTGGCGGTAACTGCACACACTGGGGAACCATTCCGTCCAAGGCGCTCAGACATTCCGTCAAACAGATTATTACCTTTAACACCAATGTGATGTTCCGGGATATCGGCGAGCCGCGTTGGTTCTCTTTCCCCCGTGTATTGCAGAACGCTGAAAAGGTCATGGGCAAGCAGGTCAAGCTTCGCACCCAGTTTTACGCCCGCAACCGGGTGGACCTGTACGGCGGACGCGCCTCTTTTCTCGATGCCAACAGGGTAGAGGTAAAAGGCGGTAAAGGTGATGACGTACTTCATGCCCGAACAGTGGTGATTGCCACTGGCTCTCGCCCTTATTTGCCGCCTGATGTTAACTTTCGACATCACCGGATTTATAACAGCGATTCGATCCTCAAACTGTCCCACACGCCTCGCACGCTGATCATATACGGCGCGGGTGTCATCGGCAGTGAGTATGCTTCGATATTTGCCGGTCTGGGCGTCAAGGTTGATTTGATTAACCCCGGTAACCGTTTGCTGTCATTCCTGGACGACGAAATCTCTGATGCACTGAGTTATCACCTGCGCAATAACGGTGTTCTGGTTCGTCATAACGAGCAGTACGAATCCGTTGAGGGTGACGATAACGGTGTGATTCTGAGTCTTCAGTCTGGTAAGAAAATCCGTGCCGATGCATTTCTGTGGTGCAACGGGCGTAGCGGTAACACTGACAAGCTGAACCTTGAAAGTGTGGGTCTGGAGCCTAACGGGCGCGGTCAGCTGGCTGTGAATGAGCACTATCAGACCTCGGTTGACGGCATCTACGCTGTTGGTGATGTCATTGGTTGGCCGAGTCTGGCCAGTGCAGCCTATGATCAGGGGCGGTCAGCGTCGTCTGATCTGGTGGGAGATGATTATTTCCGCTATGTGTCGGATGTGCCTACCGGGATCTATACGATTCCGGAGATAAGCTCGGTAGGTAAAACAGAGCGCGAGCTGACGGAAGCAAAAGTGCCTTATGAAGTGGGGCAGGCTTTTTTCAAGGATCTGGCTCGAGCTCAGATTACCGGTGAAGCGGTAGGAATGTTGAAGATACTATTTCATCGCGAAACCCGCCAGATTCTGGGTATTCACTGCTTCGGTGACCAGGCGGCAGAAATTGTTCACATCGGTCAGGCTATTATGAACCAGGAAGGTGAAGCGAATTCACTGAACTATTTCATCAACACGACGTTCAACTACCCAACGATGGCTGAAGCATATCGGGTAGCGGCGTTGAATGGTCTTAACCGTATTTTCTGATCCTCTGGATTTCGCCAGAGCTATGGCAATCGCTTACCTGCAATAAACAATGCCCCGGCACACTCAGTGTGCCGGGGCATTGTTGCTTCTGGCTAACTGACAGGGCTAACGGTTAGCTCGTTGTGGTTGTTCCTGTGATGCTCTCAGGGTCTTTCTCAACGCGCTTGGGCATGCGTGAGCCGGCGATGCCCGGACGGTTGTCAAAGTACATGAGGGTGCTGGTGGGGTAGTCGGTGATGATGCTGTCCACGCCCATTTTTTCCAGTTCGAGCATGTCGTGTATGCGGTTTACCGTCCAGACAGACACATGTAAAGATGCCTTGTGGGCAGCTTCGACGACAGCGGTTGAGCATAGTCGGGAGTTGAGGCAAAGGTAGTCGCAGCCCAGTTTGATGGCGCTTTTTACCGGGTTCGGAAAGCGCTTGTCGAACACAAGGCCGGTTTTCAAGTGACGGTCACGTCGTTTGGCTTCCCTCAGGAACCAGCTGTCTGACGACGTGATGGTAACCCGCTCATGCCAGTGGTTGCGCTGGATAAGCTCCACAAGGCGGTTGCAGAGGATGTTCATCCGCTGCTGCTGATCCGGTTTGACTTCCAGCTGAAGATGCTGGAAATCAGGGCACACGTCGAACACTTCCTGCAACGTCGGTATGCCGCAGGGGCGCGACCATGGCGTCGTGTTCTTGCGGGCATCCAGTTCCGAAAGCGCCTTGGCGGTCATATTGCCAACTTTGCCGCTGACGCCGGTCGTGCGATCAGTTGTGGTGTCATGATTAACGACAGGGATGCCATCGCCTGATAGCAGTATGTCCAGTTCGAAATGTCGGATGCCATTGCTGTAGGCAGCCTTGAAGCCTGGGAGGGTATTCTCGGGAGCTTCGCCTCTGGCACCTCGGTGTCCGTATATAATCATTGCCTGTTAAACCTGTCGCCCTGACGGGAAAAGTGATCTGGTGGTTGCTGGTGTCATTTCGCAGAAGCCCCTGAGCGTTTCCTGCGGAACTCAGCCTTTGGCGCGCTGGTAAATCTGTTCGCGTTTGCGCCAGGTATCATGACACAGCGAAATATCTTCCAGGAAGTAGGGAAGTTCATCCATCAGCAGTGCCTGTGGGCCATCCACAAGCGCTTTCTCCGGCTTCGGGTGGAAATCCACCAATACCATGTTGGCACCTGCGATAACGCCTTGAGCCGTTGCGTGCATGACGTCTGATATGCCATCGGGCGCGAGATCACGGTTACCGACTGAATGCGAAGGATCTACACAAACGGGCATCCGGGTCAGGCGTTTGACCGTCGGTACATGGGCAAAGTCGACCATGTTGCGATGGGGTAGTCCGGCTTCGGTTTTCATGCCCCGAAGGCAGAATATAACGTTGGCATTGCCTTCGCTGGCCAGATATTCCGCCGCGTTCAGAGACTCGTTCAGGGTGATGCCAAAGCCGCGTTTCAGGAGCACCGGGTACTCCCGCTGGCGACCGATAGCTTTCAGTAACTCGAAGTTCTGCGTGTTGCGGGTGCCAACCTGCAGCATAACGCCGGTGGGGCGTCCGAGCTTTTCGAGGCAGGTGTCAATTTCTTCGATGTGGCTCTCATGGGTGATTTCCATGGCGACCACTTTGATGCCGTGTTTGCCGGCATTTTCGAACACATAAGGCAGGCAGGCCTTGCCGTGCCCCTGAAAGGAGTAAGGATTGGTGCGGGGTTTGTAGGCCCCCATCCGGGTGCATACCTGACCGTGTTCGGCCAGTGCCCGCATCATGATATCGACATGCTCGGCATTGTCGACGGCACACAGGCCCGCAAATACGTGCAGGTTATCCTGATCGAAGTGCACGCCATTGTAGGTGAAACCGGTCTGGCGTTGTTCGTCATGATGGCGCCCGAGAATCCGGTAGTCGTCAGAGATGCGGATGACCCGTTCAACCGCCGGCAACGCAGCGATTTCTTCCTTGCTGAGCGACTTTGTATCGCCCAACAGGTAGATCTCAGTCAGCTTTTTTTGCGCACCCTGGATTTCATGAACGCGCAGGGTGACACCCGGCAGGTTTTTCAGGAACTCAAGCGTATGTTTGTACTCAGGGCTATCGAGCTGGGTGTCAGGGTGCAGAATGGCGAGCATGTCGGTCTCCTTCAGGAGGAAGTGGACTGCTCAGCGCGGTGCCGGCACTCCATGTATTCACGGTGGTTGAGGTGGAGCAGATCCGCAATCCGGCGAATCAACTGCTCCTCGTACTTATCGATACGCCCGTCGGCAAAAGCAACTCGCCAGATACTTTCGAGAATCTCGGCTTTGCCCTGCTGATCAAGGTTATCATTCAGCAGCTCGGTAAATTCGTAGAGGGAGGTGGCGTCGTCAGCGATAGCACGGGCATCGGCCACAATCGCTTGTGCTTCTGTATCGGAAACCTGTTTGGATCGCGTTGCGCACTCGGCAATGGTGTCCAGTTCAATGTCATCTTCGGATGAGTCAACCCGGGCAAGTTGCACCATGAGTGCCGTCGCAGCAACAGCCAATTGGTTGGCATCGGGTTTTGCGGGGGGTGACCCGTTATCCGATCCAAACATCTTCTTCAATACATCAAACATTATCAGGCGACCTTGGCAATTTTTTGTACGCGCAGCTCCAGTTCAACCTGGTCAGCGGCAAACTTGCGAATGCCCTCAGCCAGCTTTTCGGTAGCCATCGCATCTTCATTCATACCCCAGCGGAAATCCCGCTCGGGCAACATCAGCTTTGATTCAGCAGAAGCGGCTGTCTCAGGAGACAGCTGGCGCGCCAGGTCACCCTTATCGTTCTGGAGTTCCTCCAGCAGTGCAGGGCTTATTGTCAGGCGATCGCAACCGGCCAACTCTTCGATTTCACCCGTGTTCCTGAAGCTGGCGCCCATTACAACGGTGTTGTAGTTGTGGGTTTTCAGGTAGTTGTATATGCGGGTGACGGACAGCACGCCCGGGTCTTCTGCTGCCGGGTAGGCGGTTTTGCCGGACTGCTTCAGGTGCCAATCCAGAATCCTGCCAACAAAGGGTGAAATCAGGAAGGCCCCCGCTTCGGCGCAGGCGACTGCCTGGGTAAAAGAAAACAGCAGGGTAAGATTGCAGCGAATGCCTTCCTTCTCAAGAATTTCTGCGGCGCGAATACCTTCCCAAGTAGCCGCTATTTTGATCAGCACCCGGCTGGTGTCGACGCCAATCTGGTCATATAGCGCAATCAGGTGGCGCGCTTTGTCGACGGTGGCCTGGGTGTCGAATGACAGCCGTGCGTCCACTTCTGTTGAGACCACGCCGGGGATCAATTCCAGAATTTTCTGCCCTGCCTGAACGGCGAGATAATCAGTGGCATGAGCCAGGGTCTCGATGTCCGAGCCGGACTGTTGTTGAGCATAATTGATGGCCGCATCAAGCATGGGGCGATAGGTTGGCAGGTCAGCCGCTTTCAGTAGCAACGAGGGGTTGGTTGTTGCATCGACCGGGCGCCACTGGGCAATGGCTTCAAGATCGCCGGTATCGGCAACCACGGTGGTCATGGCTTTCAGCTGTTCCAGTTTATTGCTCATATCGGCTATCGTCCTGACAGTAGATTACTTGGTGCCAGCATCATGTGGCTCCTTGGGACTACAATAGCGATCTGCCCGCGCCTGAACAAGAGCGACAGGGCGGGGAATTGACGGAGGTGATCAGCAGGATGACGCTTTTTTCAGGTTCGGGTCAGCGGCGTAATAAAACCTTGCCGCCATCTGCTCAGATTGCCGCGCAGGCCAGTGATGCGGGCTCATTTTCTTCGGGAACTTTGAGCATGGCATTCTCGACCACCTCTATCCCGGCGCCTTTTTTGTGGGCGTTTTCGCTAATGTAGCGGCGGAATTGTTTACCGCCAGCACAGCCGTGGAACAGGCCCAGAATGTGCCGGGTAATGTGGCCCAGCATCACGCCGCGCTCAAGCTCAGAACGGATGTAGGGGAGCATGCTTCGCAGTACATCGTGTCTGCTGGCAAGCGGTGCGTTAGTGCCAAACAGCATCGGGTCAACCTGAGCCAGCATCCAGGGGTTGTGATAGGCCTCGCGACCCACCATTACGCCATCAACCTGTTCAAGATGCCGGGTTGTGTCTTCCATCGATTGAATGCCGCCGTTGATGATGATTTCAAGCTGCGGATACCGTTGTTTGAGCGCGTAAACCCAGTCGTACTTAAGCGGCGGTATGTCCCGGTTTTCCTTTGGGCTCAGACCTTCCAGCACGGCAATGCGGGCATGCACGATGAAAGTTTCGCAACCTGCCGCTGCGACTTTTTCCACGAACTCACAGAGCTGGTCGAATGATTCCCTGCCATCGATGCCAATGCGATGCTTGACCGTGACGGGCAGTGAAGTCGCCTGGCGCATGGCGCTGACGCCTTCCGCAACAAGGTCCGGATGGGCCATCAGGCAGGCGCCAATCATGTTGTTCTGCACCCGGTCACTGGGGCAGCCGACATTGAGGTTTACTTCGCTGAAGCCATAGGCTTCGGCCAGCCCGGCGCAGTGCGCCAGCTCATCAGGCTTGCTGCCGCCCAGTTGCAGCGCCAGCGGATACTCTGCTGCGCTGTGGCGCAGGAATCGGCCGGTATCGCCATGAATCAGCGCGCCGGTTGTCACCATTTCAGTGTAGAGCAATGTGTGACGTGAGATCAGGCGGGCAAAGTAACGGTAGGCCGGGGTAGTCCAGTCCATCATCGGCGCCACAGAAAAGCGGCGACTCAAAGGTGCCGTATCTGCGGAGGCTATGGGGGTAGCATTCTGTGTATCCGGCACTGCCATTACGTTTGCCTTCAGGTATCGGTTGGTGAACACGGCGTTGATCGACCCGGGTCGATTTCAGGGGCGGCATTATAGCGCGTTGTTCTGTGAATAAAAAATGAGCGAAAAGTGTCAGCCTGCTGCGCCCCCGGCAATAGCGGCCACCTGATACACTGGGCAACTTCGGGTCACCGTAACGGTTCCGGCTATGTGATGTTTAACGATTGATTGCAGGAGAAAAATCGGGTGGATGTGGTTCTTCAGGCACTGGTGCCGGTCTTCGCGTTGATACTGCTGGGGCAGTTTCTTCGGCGGATGCATTTTCCCGGAGATGGTTTCTGGCCGCTGGCGGAGCGCTTTACCTACTACGTGCTTTTTCCTGCGATGCTGGTGTTCAAGCTGGGTTCGGCTTCAATACCGCCATCTGCCTACGGTCAGCTACTGTTTGTGGTCTTTGCGCTAGTGGGTGTGATGACGTTGCTGGTTGTGGTGATTCAACTGTCCTGGAAATGGCCGGGCACAGTTTTCAGTTCGGTGTTCCAGGGGAGTCTGAGGTTCAACACTTTTGTCGGGTTGGCGGCCGCCGGTTTGTTGCTGGGTGACGAGGCATTGTCCCTGTTTGCTGTGGCAATCGCGCTCATGATCCCGTTGCTTAACCTGCTCTGTATTCTGATGTTCGCGCTGGTAATAGGGCAGGGGCCGGTTCAATGGCGGTCTGTTTTCGGGACAATTATCCGCAACCCTCTGATCATTGGCTCGCTGGCCGGTGCTGTATGGGGCTTTGTTGGGCTGGGCTTTCACCCATTGCTCGTTGGTTTCCTTGCCCCGCTTAGCAGTATGGCGTTGCCCCTGGGGCTGTTGACAGTAGGGGCGGGATTGCAATTGAAAGCACTGCGGGGCGCCTCTATGCCGATTGCGGTTTCATCAGTGCTCAAGCTGTGTGTGTTCCCTGTTTTGGCTGCTGCTCTGGCGTCGCTTTTCGGTCTCGAAGGCCTGATTGTAAAAGTGGTTATTCTGCTGGCAGCGCTGCCAACAGCATCATCTGCGTATATTCTGGCCCGGCAACTGGGGGGTGATGCGTCACTAATGGCCGGGATAATCAGCGGACAGACACTGCTGGCTATGTTCACGATGCCGGTGATGCTAAGCCTACTTTGGTAGGCACTTCAGCGCCGCATCGGCCAGCGATTGCTGAAACTCCACATAGCCATTGCGCGAGTCGGCGATATCCGATGCCAGCGGATCCCAGGTAACGATCGTGATATCAATTCCTTCGGACAGGCTTTGCCACCAGTCCCGGTTGAACTGTGGCTCGGTCATCAGGCAGGGATGGTGCGCCGCGTGGAGCCTGTTCTGAATGTCCTGCATGTGTTTAGCCCCAGGGGTCTTTTCCGGAGTAATGGTCAGTGCGCCTGCTATCGTCATGCCGTAATGTTCGGCAAAGCGACGGAAAGCATCGTGATAGGTAAAGATATCAACAGCGTCCAGTTGAGTGAGTTGCTTGCGGATTTTTGTCTCTTTTTCATTCAACTGAGCTTCAAACTGCTGCAGTCGCTGGGCGATGCCATCCGCTTCGCTGCTGGGTGCATCATCGGCGACGCCGACCAGAGCCTGCTCGATAATGGTCGTCATGCCCAATGCAGCCTCAGGATCCAGCCAGATGTGCGGGTCTACACCGTTGTGATGATGACCGTCTTCGCTACCATGACTGTCGTGATTCTCATGTTCATCATGGTGCCTATGCTCTTGATCATCGGCTATGACCATTTCACTCATCAGTTGGTGGGATTTGGGTGCCAGCTCAGTGCTGCTGAGTATGCGGTCCAGAAAGAGCTCCATATCAGGGCCTACCCAGAAAATGAGGTCAGCATCGGCTAAAGCCTGACGGTCGGACGGGCGTAGCTGATAAGTATGAGGGCTTGCTCCGGCAGGGATCAGGGTGGTCACCAGTGCCGATTCCGGCGCTATGGCGCGAACCATCAGCGTAATCGGTTTGATGGAAGTCACGATCTTGAGCGGTGCCGCGACCGCATGTAGGGGTAGAAGTGCAAGAGTTAAAAGAATGGCAAGTGCCGAGCCTGAAAAGCGGTTCATGATGCGTCCTGTTCGCTGTCATTTTTAGAAATGTTATAATGTATCAATATTAGAGTAAACCGATGGTGTGATGTTTTTCTATAACGGGAGGAAGGCGGGGCCATTTCAATCCGGAGTATTTGTCGTGCTGATGTCATGCGATTCCTTTTTCATGACGTTATAATGCGCGCTTCGAATTTCTTGCGACCGGTGACTGAATACCTTTTCTAAGCTCTGGCCGGTTCCCATAACAGGATATCCTCATGACCGTTCGTACCCGCATTGCACCATCTCCTACCGGTGATCCGCACGTTGGCACAGCTTATGTTGCCTTGTTTAACCAGTGCTTTGCACGTCAGCATGGTGGGCAATTCATTCTACGGATCGAAGATACCGATCAGGCGCGGAGTACCGGTGAATCCGAGAAGGATATTCTGGATGCGCTGCGCTGGCTTGGGCTGGAGTGGGATGAAGGTCCGGATGTTGGCGGTCCGCACGGTCCTTACCGCCAGTCGGAGCGCAAGGATGACTACCGGGCTTACGCCGAGCAGTTAATCGAGAGTGGGCACGCGTTCTATTGTTTTCGCACGCCGCAAGAGTTGGATCAGATTCGCGAAGACCGCAAGGCGCAGGGCCTGAATCCCGGTATTAAAGGTGATCTCGAATTGCCTGCCGAAGAAGTGAAAGCGCGGTTGGCGGCCGGCGAAGCACACGTGATCCGTATGAAGGTGCCGGATGAGGGCGTATGCGTCATTGACGATATGCTGCGCGGCAAGGTGGAGATCGAGTGGTCACAAGTCGATTGCCAGATTCTGCTTAAATCCGATGGTATGCCAACTTACCACCTGGCTAATGTTGTCGATGATCACCTGATGGAGATCACTCACGTGCTGCGTGGTGAGGAATGGATTAACTCTGCTCCCAAGCACCAGCTGCTGTACAAGTATTTCGGTTGGGATATGCCGGTGCTGTGCCACTTGCCGTTGCTGCGTAACCCGGACAAGAGCAAGCTGTCGAAGCGCAAGAACCCGACCAGCATCAATTTTTATGAGCGTATGGGCTTCCTGCCCGAAGCGGTGCTCAACTATCTGGGTCGCATGGGCTGGTCGATGCCGGATGAGCGCGAAAAGTTCACGCTGCAGGAAATGATCGATCATTTCGATATCCAGCGTGTTTCCCTCGGCGGGCCGGTATTTGATGTTGAAAAGCTGCGTTGGCTGAACGGTTTGTGGTTACGTGAAAATCTGGACGATGCCGCTTTTATGGATCGTCTGCAGCAGTGGTGGTTCAATCGCGAGTCGTTGGCTGGTCTGGTGCCACACATCAAGGGCAGGGCAGAAGTGTTCAGTGATGTCGCCCCGATGGCGAATTTCATGTTTGCCGGCATGCTGGACCTGACCGCTGAAAGCTTCAGGCACAACAAGCTCGAAGAGGGGCAGGTGCTGCGAGTGCTGCAGTTCACGCTCTGGCGCCTGGAAGCGCAACGGCACTGGACGAAGGACAACATCTTTGCCGACGTAAAAGGTCTGGCAAAGGCGATGGAGCTTAAAATGGGGGATTTCATGTTCCCGGTTTTTGTTGCCATTGCGGGTACGCCTAATTCCTGGTCGGTTATGGATTCAATGGCGCAGCTTGGTCCGGATATGACCCGTGCCCGTTTGCGCCACGCATTACAGTTGCTGGGTGGGTTCTCTAAAAAAGAGACCAAGCGAGTAGAAAAAGAATACGCTGCGTTGAGTGAAAATCAGGCAGGCGCATAGGTATTTGAAGGCAATGTCGTCATTCCCTTGAAAAAAGTCAGGGCAAGGGGTTGACGACATAGGGGGGGGTCACTAATATACGCCTCCGTTGACGGGGCCATAGCTCAGCTGGGAGAGCGCAACGCTGGCAGCGTTGAGGTCAGGAGTTCGATCCTCCTTGGCTCCACCAATTTTTCTAGTCCCCTTCGTCTAGTGGCCTAGGACTCCGCCCTTTCACGGCGGCAACAGGGGTTCGAACCCCCTAGGGGACGCCACTTCGGAATCGTGCCGGCAGTATCGGCAAGGTTCCTGACTGAACCGTACTAGTCCTGCGGATCAGTCACAAAAAACCGCCCATTCGGGCGGTTTTTTTATGTCTTCAGGAAAGGGTCGGCTCAGGGGCGTGCGGGCGCGCAGAAAGCGCCCGGCCAAGCTTCGCTATCAGCGTGCAGCAATAGCACCCTTGCCGACGCCCTCAAATGCCTTCACGCGGATCTCATCATCGGGGTGTTGTTGCTTGCACTGGTTTGCCAGGTGAGCAGCAATCAACTCGACGGTCGTATCGGTATCCATCAGATAGACGCGCTGTTGGGGCATGGTCAGGCTGAACTCACCCTGATTGGCTTCGTAGGAGAACGTGAGGTAGCGGATCTCCTCTTCAACGAACCGCGCGGTAATATCATCCTCTGTTCCGATATAGATGTCCTGCCACTCTCTGGCCCAGTGTTTCTCGAGATCGTGATCGCGGGTGTTGTCGCGGGTGATCTGGATGCGCGAACGGTGGCCGTGGGCGATACGCTGACAGTTTCCCAGATGTTTTTTGAGGCCATGGACATAGTGATAGTAAGGGCCGTCAATTTCCTCTTCGCGCAGAATAACGTCGATACCGATTACATTGGCTGGCAGTACGGCGCGCAACTCGCGCTCCAGCAGTGCGGACACAGTCGAGGGCACGACTTGGCTGCCATCAAGGGCCAGGATAGCTTCGGCTGGCGAGCGATGGGTGATGCTGCTGCCATCGGCCAATGGCCATTCCACGACCGACACATCTCCCTGTTGCTGAATCTGGATGCCGGGCTGACCGGTGGGGATTACCAGGCGATGGTCAACGCGCTCGTCAATGACCTGTTTGATGGTCCGTTTGACGGAGCCAAAATCGAAGACCATGCCTTGCTCATCGAGTTCGCCTGCCAGCACAACATCAACGATCCAGCTTTCGCCAACCAACCCGCGCTGGTGATCAAGATAGGCGAAGTCAATGACTGTCAGGTTGTCGACAAAAAGCTGGTTCATGAGCGATGCGATTCTCTATTGGGCGGAGACGGGTTGTGAATGAGAGCGATTCTAGCAAAAATCCTGCTCTGGACGTGAATGTTTGGGAGTGGGGATAAAATAGGACCCGGATCTGAATGTTGCGCGGTGGCGGCATTCTGGCGGGGCTTGGCTCGGTTCCCGTCATCGAAGGGATGCGGGCGTACTGTGGAAACTCCTTACGGAGTGGGGCAATGCGTTGTCAGCATGAATCGGCGATTTTGTTGAAATCGTGCGAGGATTTATCTGTAGCATTGATCGGAATGCAGGCAGGCCGGCTTACCGACCTGCCTTGTAACGTGAAGTATTAGAAGAGTTCAAATACGCCTGATAGCCATGCGATGCCGACTGCAAAAATACTCAGGCTGACCGCGAGGCCTATCGTGTAGGTGCGTGATGCGCTGGCCCGTTGCTGGCGCACGTAGAGGTCGATAGTGCGTTGGGCGATGTCTTCAGCGGTTTCCCGTGAAATATCGTGAGCCTGCTGAATGGCTTCGGACTGAAGCGTCTGCCAGAACTCGGTATCGATCGTCTGGACGCTGGTTATGTGGTCTTTCAGTTCGGCCATATCATCGGCAGAAAAGCCGCTACCGGTGTTTACGGCTTTCTGCAGGTCTGACAGTTCCCGTGACATGCTGAGATTTACTTCTGCAGCAATTTCGTCTTTCAGGCTTTGTGTCCGGGTTTCAAAGTGTTCGCGAATGGAGGTGAGCTGCACCGACAATTCGTCATGCTGCTTACGCTCGCTGTCGTCCAGCACTCGCTTAAGGTGGTCATACTGCTCGTCGAACAGGCTGCTGAGCAGTTCGTGCAGACGGTTATTGATATGGGTTTTCACGGCGGAGCGGGCGATCTGTTCAATCAGGTCGCTGGTCAGCGGAACCACTTGCGGGTTGCTGGCGGCGCGCTCACGATCCTGGCTGTCATCTTCGGTCAGGGTCTGCACTTCCTCTTTCAGCGACACCTGTAGTGATGCGTTGTCGGGCAGATCCAGCAGGTCGTCCTCTTCCATCTCAAGATTAAACGCGGCCAGTTCGTCTGAAGCGGGTGCTTGCGGAAGGCTGTCGTTGGCAACATCCGCTGCGAGCTGATCCAGTAGTGAATTCAGGCCGTCGTTGTGAGGGGGTTTGGTGAGGATGTTATACACGCCAAAGTTGCGTGCTTCGTCCATGAACGAGGATGATTTCTTCGAGGTGCACATGATAATCGGGATTCCGGCCGTGTCCGGGTTTCCCTTGATCGCTTTGGTCGCCTCAACACCGTTCATACCGGGCATCAGGTGATCCATGAAGATCACGTCAGGTCGGCCGTTGTTGCTGAGAAAATCCAGCGCCTCTTCGGCGGAGCCTGCCATGTTGACGTCCATGTCCCGGTTTTCCAGCAGTTTGCTGAGCGCGAACCGGGCTACCTTGGAGTCATCCACCAGAAGTGCGTTCTTGATCGCCATGATACAACCTCAATCAAATAAAACTCGAATTCGTTAAACTGGCCGCGCGGTAGGATTCCTTCCCGGATTACCAGCCTTCCAGAGGTGGGCACTGTGTTGCCCGGTAACTTTTTTCCCGGTAGCAAACACCCGGTTCGTTCGAACGGGCGTTGAAGACTTCGCCTTCCGGAGTGGTCAGTTTAGCCTGACCGTATGGCTTGCCATAGCGAAACGTGGATTCGATAGAACTCCCGTTCGGATTCAGCAACGTGCCTTTACCGTGAAACTCGCCTTCCATGTAGTTGCCAACGTATTTTTTACCATCAGCAAAAATTTCGCTGCCCTCTCCATTATAAGCGCCATTGGAAAACCCGCCTTCGTAGTGGCGGCCGTCAGCATAGGTGAGGGTGCCTTCGCCGTGAAACTCGCCTTTCCTGAATCCGCCGACGTAGAGTTTACCATCGTCTCCCGTCAGGGAACCGTGGCCGTCGAGCTGTCCGTCTTGCCAGTGTCCGGTCAATATATCGCCGTCCGCTTTTGTAAGCGTGCCCTGGCCATTGAAGACGCCGTTGGCGAAGCTTCCTGAGTAGCTGGCGCCCCCGGCTTTGCGGAGTGTGCCTTCACCAGACCATTCACCGGCGGACCAGTTGCCTTCGTATCGGTCGCCGTTTGGATAGCGGGCGATGCCCTGTCCCTCGAATTTGCCGTTGATGAAGTGACCGGTGTACTGAAGGCCGTCACCATCGATATAGGTGCCATCGCCGGTTTTGACTCCGCCGGTCCAGGTGCCATTCTGGTAGTCGACCCGGGTGTAGGCTTCGAGTTTGCCGCGCAGGGTGAGGTCATCACCAGCGCTCAGGCGAACGGTTTGCGACCAGGATTTGTAGCCTTCCTTGTTGATCACGATGTCATAGTTGCCAGGAGCAAATTCAAGATCAAGGCGGGTCGGGCCGTAGGCTTTTCCGTTGATTTCAACGCTGTCATTTTCAACGTTTGAACGAAGCGTGAGTTGCGCTGTTACCGGTTTCGGTTCGGGTGCGTCCTTCCTCTCGGGCTTTGTTTCCGCTACTGCTGGGGCACTGGAGGTTGTCGCTTTGCTGGCGTCAATGGTCGCGATAGTGACGGCTGCGGTCGCGGGTGTTGTTGTTTCGGGCTCGCGAGTATCAGGAGGATCGACGCTGAATATCTCGGGCGCTTTATCGGTCGCGGTGGCAACGGTTGCCGTGTCAGCAGGAGGTGATGCCGGGATTTGTTGAGCCTTATCGACAAATACCGAGTCAGGCTTTTGGGCTGGTGCAGGGGAGGCCGGTTCAGGTGGCTTGTCTGCGCTGGCTATTTTGGCTGCTGGCTCTGTTTGAGCGGGCGTGTGATTGGCTTCAGCCGCAACCCCGGGGAAATGGCCAGTCTCGCGCTGAATGGAAGCAAAGCCTGCTGTCACCAATAACATCAGTGCTAGCGCGTTGATAAACAGTAATGGTCTGAAATCGACCATGAACTACCTCGCAATAACGCGTTTCGACAATTCCGGCTTACCAGAACCCTTCTGGCAGGCCGCGATCCGGACTTTCATACTAGCGTTTCGGATCGTTGTTATGTAACAGAAAGTGAACGGAGTTGCCGAGTTTGCAGGATGCTTCACACTTTGTCCGGAATGGAATCACCCTTGCGTTGCGTCTCGCTCTGAGCGCTGGTTTCTGTGTGGGGCGTGGTACCGGTTTCACGGTATTCCCAAGCACGCATATAGACGTCAGCTTCGTATTCGTAGGGCGAGCGAAAGGGAGTCAGAACAAAGTCAAAAATCAGGAAAAAGAAGCCTACTGACAACCACGCCACTACCAGAGTCTGAGCGGTGTTTGCCTGCATTTCAGGGTTTGAAGCGACGAATGCCTGCAGGTCGGGCAAGATGTTAGTGACCATAACGACAGGATTGAAGCTGGCCATCACCAATGGCACCCAGAATGCGATGAATACCGGAAAGAAGCCAAATGACCAGAGCAGGCGTCTCAGCAGGTAGACCATTGCGGAGGTCCAGAACCGCCGGCGCAACTCGGGGACCTTGCGGATCTGTTTTACGTAGCGCTTGCGTTCAACCCAGTAGGGCGCCAGTTCTGCACTGCCCGGCTCGGGCTTGGCCTTTGAGCGCAAGGTGTCAGCGGCCGCTGCCGGGGCCAATGCTGCGGGTGAGGGTGTCTCGACAGTCAGGTTATCGCTTTGAAGGTCAGAAGAGGTTGTCATGCGGGTAAGGTTGTCCTGAAGTTCAAACGATTACACTCGGTAGCGTTGTTATCCTGCCGATATCGATTTAATTGGTTTTTAGATTGTAACCATACAAATTGTAGACGCACGATGTCAGATGCACTCGCAGGCCCGATAGGTATTTTCTAATTGAACCATTAACCGGGTAGCTCTTCCTATACGGCTGCTTCATGTTTCATAGTGCATGTTACCCTATTTGGCAGGTAACCTCGCCGTAAGAGGTGTTTATCAATAATAACAGGGGATAATCGATCATGACTGAAGCGATCCGGCATGTGGCACTGGTGGCTCATGACAACAAAAAGTCTGAGCTGATTGCATGGGTCAGTCGCAATCGCGACGCTCTGTCCAGGTGCAGCCTGATTACGACGGGTACAACCGGAAAGCTTGTCGCCCAGGAGGCCGGGCTGGAGGTCGAACGTTTGCAGAGTGGCCCGCTTGGAGGCGATCAGCAAATCGGTGCCCGGATTTCAGAAGGGCGGGTCGATTTACTTATCTTTTTCTGGGATCCCCTTGAACCCATGTCACATGACCCCGATATCAAAGCCTTACTGCGTATTGCGACGCTCTGGAATATTCCCATAGCCTGTAATGAGAGCTCGGCCGATTTTATTGTCAGTTCTCCTTGCTTCAGCAGTTATCAGCGTCGGCAGCCAGATTTTTCCGTCTATCAGAGCCGCTCGGTTGCCACCGTCGCCTGAGACCCATTCAGTTCCGAATTCTGATCAGGATTATGCAATGACCCTAGCCACTGAACACGCTGTACACCCGGCCTTCGAAAAGGTGCGTAGCCATCGGATCGAAACGCTGAACATCAATGTGGAAGAATATCGCCACAAGAAAACAGGGGCGACACATCTGCATCTTGCATCGGAGAACGACGAGAATGTGTTCTTCGTGGCGCTTCGCACTTTCCCGATGGATTCGACCGGGGTGGCGCATATTCTCGAGCATACAGCGCTCTGCGGCAGTGAACGCTATCCGGTACGCGATCCGTTCTTCATGATGATCCGGCGTTCGCTGAACACCTTTATGAACGCCTTTACCAGCAGTGACTGGACGGCGTATCCGTTTGCTACCAAAAACCGTAAGGATTTCGATAATCTGCTGTCGGTTTATATGGACTCGGTGTTCTTCTCCAAGCTGGACGAAATGGATTTTGCTCAGGAAGGTCACAGGGTTGAATTCGAGAGCCCGTCTGATCCGTCGTCGCCACTGGTTTACAAAGGTGTCGTCTACAACGAGATGAAAGGCGCGATGAGTGCGCCGACCTCGCAACTCTGGCAGATTCTCAGCAGCCATCTGTTTCAGACCACCACCTATCACTACAACAGTGGCGGTGAGCCTGATCACATCACCGACCTGAAATACGACGACCTCCTCTCGTTTTACCGGCACCACTACCATCCCAGCAACGCCATTTTCGCAACCTTCGGCAATATTCCGGCCCACGAGCATCACGAACGCTTCGAGACGCTGGCGCTGTCCCGCTTCGAGCATCAGGAAGTCAAACTGCCGGTCCGCGATGAAAAGCGCTTCTTCTCCCCGATACGCGTCGATCAGGCCTATGCCGTCAGTGAAGGTGAGGATACCGAGGGTAAAACCCATGTGGTGATGGGGTGGTTGCTTGGTCACAGTTTTGATCTGCAGGAAAATCTTGAAGCTCATCTGCTGGCCAATGTGTTGCTCGAGAACAGTGCCTCGCCATTGTTGCGCGCATTGGAAACCACCGACATCGGACATGCGCCGTCGCCAATGTGTGGGCTCGAAGACTCCAATCGCGAAATGACGTTCGTATGCGGTATCGAAGGCACTGAGCCCCAGCGTGCAAGTGACGTCGAAGCACTGATCGAAGGCGTGCTGAAAAAAGTGGCCGATGAGGGTGTGCTGGAAGAGCGTCTGGAAGCGATCCTGCACCAACTTGAACTGCATCAGCGCGAAATAGCCGGTGACCAGTTCCCTTATGGTCTGCAGCTGATCATGTCTGCCATCTCACCCATGGTTCATGGCGGCGACCCGGTTGATCTTCTGGATCTCGAGCCGGTACTGGTCAGCTTGCGCGAAAAAATCAAAGACAAAGACTTTGTGCCGGGTCTGGTGCGTCGAATGCTGCTGGATAACCCCCATCGCGTCACCTTGACCTTGCGTCCGGATGACCAGATGGAAATCAACCAGCAGAAGTTTGTAGCGGACGCGCTGGCTCGCCGCAAAGAGGCCCTGTCCGAGGATGAGCGTCAGCTCATTATCGATCGGGCGGCCGCGTTGGAAGCCCGTCAGCAGCGCCGCGACGATGATTCCATTCTCCCGAAAGTTGATCTTGGCGATGTGCCTTTGCAGCTGCCGGAGCCTGAGGCGATTGAGGCAACGGGATTCCCCGCGACCTTATATGCTCAAGGCACAAACGGACTGGTTTACGAGCAAGTGGTATTACCGCTGCCCTCGCTGAGTGAGGAAGAGCAGCTATTGCTCCCGTTGTACACAACATGCCTGACAGAAGTCGGGTGTGGCGATCTCGATTATCTGCAGATGCAGGATCGCATGTCGGCTGAATCTGGCGGAGTCAGTGCCTTCTCGGTGGCCAAAGGGCGTGTGGATGATGTGCAGCAACTGACCGGTTATCTGGTGCTGAGCGGTAAGGCGCTGGCGCGGAACCAGCACAAGCTGACTGATTTGCTGCGGGATATCCTTAACGGCGCCCGGTTCGATGAAACCACCCGTATTCGCGAAACCGTTGCACAGATTCGGGCCCGTCGTGAGCAGGCTGTTACTGGCAGCGGGCATGCCCTGGCGATGGGTGCCGCATCGCAGGGGCTGAGCCCCGGTGCACAACTCGCATTCAGGCTTGGAGGCATGGCCGCGATCAAAGGCATAAAGGCGCTGGATGATTCCCTCGATGATGCTGAAGCGCTCAAGGCACTCTGCGATCATCTTGCAGGCATTCATGCCCGTGTTCAGAAGCAAGCGCGTCAGTTTTTGGTGGTGGCCGAACAGGAGCATCTGGATGCAATGGTTGCCGGGCTGACGTCATCATGGCCGGCGGTAACAACGGACAGCAACGATCATTGGGAAGTTCCCGGTATCAATGAAACCGTGAAAGAAGCCTGGCTGACATCAACCCAGGTCAACTTCTGCGCCAAGGCGTTCAGTACCGTGGCCATCGATCATCCGGACGCCGCTGCGCTCAGCGTACTGGGCGGCTTCCTGCGCAATGGTTATTTGCACCGCGCAATCCGCGAGCAAGGCGGGGCATACGGCGGCGGCGCAGCGCAGGATAGCGTCAATGGCGTGTTCCGGTTCTTCTCGTACCGGGATCCTCGCCTGCTGGATACACTGGATGATTTTGACGCCGCATTGAGCTGGCTGATTGACACAGATCATGATGCTCAATCACTGGAAGAAGCGGTGCTGGGCGTGATCAGCCAACTCGACAAGCCCCGTTCGCCCGCGGGTGAAGCCAAGCACGCCTTCCATAGTCGTCTGTTTGGCCGGACCCGGGAGCAGCAACAGCGTTTCCGTGAACGGGTACTTGCCGTTACCATAGCGGATCTGAAGCGAGTGACAGCAGAGTGGCTGGCACCGGAGCGCGCAAGCACTGCGGTAATTTCCAGTTCACAACATCGTGAAACTCTGGAGCAGGCAGGCCTGGCGATCCGGGAACTTTAAGCTGCTTGTAAAAGGGTGTCGGGTGCTAGCGAATGCGCTCGATACCCGACGTCACCATGATCCGCGTCGAAATTTCCTCAACGGAATAGGCAGTAGTGTTGAGGAAGGGCACGCGTTCCCGGCGGTACATCAACTCGATTTCCTCTACTTCGAAGCGGCATTGCCGTTCAGACGAGTAGCGTGAGTTGGGGCGTCGCTCGTGACGTATGGTCGCGAGTCGTTCGGGATCGATCGTCAGGCCGAAAATTTTCTCGCGATGAGCACGCAGCACGCTCGGCAAGCGCTGGTCATCAATGTCGTCTTCGGTGATGGGGTAATTGGCAGCTTTCAGGCCATAGTGCAGCGCAAGATACAGGCAGGTAGGCGTTTTTCCGCTACGCGAAGCGCCCACAAGAATGATGTCCGCTTCATCGTAATGTCGTGTTCGGGCGCCATCATCATTATCAAGAGCGAAGTTTACAGCATGAATTCTGCGCTCATAGTTGCTCTCATTGGAAATTGAGTGCGATCGGCCGACGGAGTATGAAGACGATGCAGCCAACTCATGCTCGAGCGGCTGCAGGAAGGTGCCGAAAATATCAACCATGAAGCCGTCAGCCTTGGACACGGCTTCACGAATGGCGTTGTCGACAATGGTGTCGAAGATGATGGGCTTGTCGCCGTCCAGTTCGGCCGCCTTGTTGATCCGTGTGACGACTTTGGCCGCCTTTTCGAGATCATCAATGTACGGAATCGTAATTCGCTCGAAATGAATTTTTTCGAATTGGGCAAGTAGACTGTTGCCCAATGCTTCAGCGGTAATGCCAGTGCCGTCGGATATAAAAAAAGCAGACCGTTTCATATTGATCTGTAAGGCTCCGTGTGGGTCGCAATAAAACTGACAGATTGTGACTGCCAGTAGCGTAGAGGCACTCTGAAACCCCCGTTGCGGGCGGGTTAGAGGCTGTTTTCTAGGTTATCGTCGCAGGTTACAGTATGATACGGGCGATATTCGAGTGGCTAGTGCCCCGTTCGGTTAATTCGTTGACCTGCTTCGAGTCGCTGGTGATTCTGAACAAAACGTCAGTCTGCAGGCGGGGTGGCTCTCCGTCAAAGGCTGGCAACGCAAGGGTAGAGGCGTTAGCGGCTCGCCCACAGGGCTCAGTAGTTCGGCGAATTAGCCAGACGAGACATTAGCAGTCATTTAGGCTTCACAGACTTTAGGGAGATGCGCTTTGGAAGATTACATCATCTGGTTTGAAAACCTGGGAATGTCAGATGTTGACCGGGTTGGCGGCAAGAACTCCTCACTGGGAGAAATGATCAGCAACCTTGCCAATGCAGGTGTAACGGTTCCGGGTGGTTTTGCCACAACTGCTCATGCGTATCGCGAGTTTCTCGCCAAGGATGGACTCAAGGACCGTATTGATTCAGAGCTCGACGCATTGGATATCAATGACGTTAACGAACTCGCCCGTGTCGGATCCCGGATTCGCCAGTGGGTTTCGGAGACACCGTTCCCCGAATCACTGGATAACGCTCTGGAGGCGGCTTACGAGCAACTTCAGAACGGTAACACGAACATGGCCGTTGCGGTTCGCTCTTCGGCAACGGCCGAAGATCTGCCTGACGCGTCTTTCGCCGGTCAGCAGGAAACCTTCCTCAACATCGTTGGCATAGACCACGTCAAGCACGCGGTGCGTGAGGTATTTGCTTCACTTTTCAACGACCGTGCGATTTCCTACCGGGTACACCACGGTTTTGACCACAAACTGGTGGCGCTTTCTGCCGGCATCCAGAAAATGGTCCGCAGTGAAACGGCGTCCAGTGGTGTTATGTTTACGCTGGACACCGAATCCGGCTTCCAGGATGTGGTTTTCATCACCGCATCCTACGGTCTGGGCGAGACTGTCGTGCAGGGTGCCGTAAACCCTGACGAGTTTTACGTACACAAGCCCACCTACGAGGCTGGTCGGCCTGCGGTGCTGCGCCGCAATCTTGGCAGCAAGGCTATCAAGATGGTCTATGGTGACAGCGCGGAAGCCGGCAAATCGGTAGAAACCGTCAAGGTGGATATGGAAGAGCGTAACCGTTTCTGTATCAACGATGCCGAGGTGGAAGAACTGGCCAAGCAGGCGTTGATTATCGAGAAGCACTACAAGCGTCCGATGGACATTGAGTGGGCAAAAGACGGCGATGATGGTCGCATCTATATCGTTCAGGCACGTCCGGAAACGGTCAAGAGCCGGGTTTCTGCCAATGTTATGGAGCGTTACCTGCTGAAAGAGCAGGGCACGGTGATCGCGGAAGGTCGCAGTATCGGCCATCGTATCGGCAAAGGCCCGGTACGTGTCGTCACCAGCATTCAGGAGATGGATCGGGTGCAGCCAGGTGATGTTCTGGTCACCGATATGACGGACCCTGACTGGGAGCCGGTCATGAAGCGCTCCTCTGCAATCGTGACAGACCGCGGTGGGCGTACTTGTCACGCCGCGATTATCGCGCGCGAGCTGGGCATTCCAGCGGTAGTGGGCTGTGGGGATGCGACCGATGTGCTCAAAGAGGGTCAGGAAGTAACCGTATCCTGCGCCGAGGGCGACACCGGTCTGATCTATGAAGGCAGTCTCGATTTTGAGCTGCGTGAGAACACCGTCGAATCAATGCCTGATATTCCGTTCAAAATCATGATGAACGTCGGGAACCCGGATCGCGCGTTTGATTTCCAGTCGTTGCCGAATGAAGGCGTTGGCCTTGCGCGGCTCGAGTTCATTATCAATCGCATGATCGGTGTGCACCCCAAAGCGCTGTTGAACTTTGACGGCCTGCCGCGGGATATCAAGGAAACCGTTGAAAAGCGGATTTCCGGCTACAGCTCACCAGTCGACTTTTACGTCGACAAGCTGGTTGAGGGGATTTCGACGCTTGCGGCTGCTTTTGCCGACAAGAAAGTCATTGTGCGCCTGTCGGACTTCAAGTCCAACGAATACGCCAACCTGATCGGCGGTACACTTTACGAGCCAGACGAAGAAAACCCGATGCTGGGCTTCCGCGGCGCGTCGCGTTATATCTCGGAAACCTTCCGCGACTGCTTTGAGCTCGAATGCCGCGCGCTCAAGCGTGTACGCGAAGACATGGGCTTTGAAAACGTCGAAATCATGGTGCCATTCGTGCGTACTGTGGGCGAAGCCAGTCAGGTGATTGAACTGCTTGCTGAGAATGGCCTCAAGCGCGGTGAGAATGGCTTGCGCGTCATTATGATGTGCGAGCTACCTGCTAACGCATTGCTTGCAGATCAGTTCCTGGAGCACTTTGACGGCTTCTCAATTGGTTCAAACGACCTGACCCAGTTGACATTGGGGCTTGATCGGGATTCCGGAATCGTGGCTCACCTGTTTGATGAGCGTAACGAAGCGGTGAAGGCACTGCTGGAAAATGCCATTCAGGCATGCAAGAGAGCCGGTAAGTACATTGGCATCTGCGGCCAGGGCCCGTCGGATCATCCGGATCTGGCCAAGTGGCTGATGGATCAGGGCATTGACAGTGTCTCGCTGAACCCGGATTCGGTGCTGGATACCTGGTTCTTCCTCGCGGAAGAAGAGTTGCCCGGAGCCTGATTTATCCATAAAAGCCGGTGATCTCTTCCAGACCACCGGCTTTTTTTTGTCTGTTGTTAAATACGAAACTCTGAAAGGAGCGTTCCATGACTATTGTGACCCCTGATCTTTGTGATGATTACCCGGAAGTCCTCGTGGTTGATCCTGGCTTCAACAACTATGGCGGCATCAAGGCCTTTGGTGGCGAGATCGTGACGGTAAAGTGCTTTGAAGACAATTCGGTTGTCAAAGAGCAGGTTGGTTTGCCAGGCGAAGGCCGCGTGATGGTTGTCGATGGCGGTGGCTCGAAAAGAGCGGCGCTGCTGGGTGACATGCTTGCGGAGAAGGCGGCCAGCAATGGCTGGGCCGGCATCATTATTTACGGCTGCATTCGTGATGTTGATGTCATTGGCGAAACGTCACTGGGTGTGCAGGCGCTTGCTACCAATCCGCGCAAGACAGATAAGCGTGGTATCGGCGATCTGAATGTCGAGGTTACCTTTCACGGTGTGACGTTCAAGCCCGGTCACTACGTTTACGCTGACAACAACGGTATTATCGTGTCAGAGAAGGCGCTCGAACTGCCTGCCTAAACGGGTTGTCGGCCGTTTTTGCTTCAAACCGGGCGGCCACTATGTCGCCCGGTTTGCTATCTCAAAAGAGCGTCTTCAGCGCTTCACTTCTTTTATTGCGACCCCGAGTAAAAAACCATCACCATGCTGATGGCATCGGAGCACTTCAACCGTCGCTTCGAATGGCGGAAACTGATCATTGTTTGATGGTAACAGTGTCTGGAGCTCCGAGCCTTCAGGGAAATCTGTGTCCACCTGAATCTGCATCCCGGTACCACTCAGGTCCTTGCAAATACCGTGATGTTCCTTGCCCAGACTATCGGTAATGATGACCTCTGAATTGACCTGCATACGGTGGAAATCCCGCTTTTCAGAATAGTCTCTCATTGTCATGGCCATGCGCGTACCTCTTTGCCTGTTGTTTTACCTGTTATAAAGAGATGAGAGGGCACAGTCAAAGATTGATCGTTTATAAAAAACTCAAAAATCCAACTATTTTGTGGTTTTTGGTTCTATGAGACACAAGATATGGGGTGTGCGGCGCGGTAAACACAGTTCTGTCAATAGGAGGAGAGGGTGTGATGGGCCCGGGCAGATTGACGGGGCTGCCCGGGCTTAATGTCTATGCCCAGTTATCCGCTTTGCGGGAAGGTTTAAGCCATGGGAGTACGACCGCAATGAACACCCCAAGTGCCACAAGCGCGGCGCCAAGCAGCATAAAATCGGATTCCTTGTTGGCTTCCAGTCGCTCATTTTCGGCAGTGAGCACCTCGACTTCCTTTTTCAGCTCCTGGTTGCTCTGCTGAAGCTCACGGTTGCGTCTATCGAGGTTGAGGGCGTTGTCGGAAACCGCTTTGATACGCTCCAGCTCCTGGCTCAGCTTCCCTGATCGGGTCTCGAGGTCGGACTCTGATGAGGCCAGCTGATCGCGTTCGTTGCGAACGTTTTCGAGCTCTTCCTGAGTTTCTTTCAGTTGGTTCTGAGCGTCTTCCATTTTCCGGGTTGCGGCAGCTAGACGGTCTTTTGCGACAGGCTGCGGGGTCAGGAATCGGGTGGGAAGCCAACCCTCCTGGCCCTCTGATGTTCGTACCCGGCTGTAGCCTGAGTCGCTTGTTTCGATTAGTTCAATTCGAGTGCCCGACGGCAGACCCTTGTTAACTATGCGGTACTGCAGGCCTTCGCCGCTGCGTAGCGGTGCAAGTAGCATGTCATCGATATACATCGTCTGGGCGAATGCTGGTACCGCAAGTACAGTCAGGAGGGCCGCGCATAACAGTCTGAGTGGGGAGGTTTTCGTATGGATCACAACGTCTGTTTCCTGCAATTTACTGAATAAGCCCAGGAAAAATGGTGGCAGTGCCATCCCTGACTATTCTGCTTATTAAAATAGGTAGCGATGCTGAGCAGTAACGCTACCCTGATTGGGATCATTATAAACCCGGGATTTTGGCACAGTCGACGAAGCGATCAAGCGACCAGGTATTACGATCCGTCAATGATTGCGGCGGAAGCCGCCCCGTTTCAGGGTAGAACCGGCTTGAATGGCTTGACTACAACGCTGTCGTAGACGCCCGCATCGACATACGGATCGGCCTCAGCCCAGAGGTTGGCGGCTTCAAGTGAATCGAATTCGGCGATGACAACACTGCCGGTAAAGCCCGCTTCACCCGGATCCGGGGTATCCGCGGCAGGGCAAGGGCCGGCAAGCAGGAGGCGGCCTTCGGACTTGAGTTGCTCCAATCGGCCGATGTGTGCCGGACGAGCCTGTTTGCGAAGCGGCAGACTGTTGGGTACATCCTGACTGATAATGGCGTAGTACATCTAACCCTCCTGGTGTCATGGTCATCTCATTGCGTAACTGGTCTGTGTTGGCCGGCACGCGTATGCTGTGCAGTACATTATAGGTTTGTAGCGTTCATGACCACATCCACAATTGCTGATTCCATCTCTACCAGCCCTGCGGCCGCATCTGCAGAACCTGACCATGATGCGCGTTCGCTCCCATCGGGCGGCTTGCAGAATGTCGATCTCCACTGTCACAGCCTGGCGTCAGATGGTGCACTGAGCCCTTCTGCGCTGGTGGAGCGCGCAGTGGAAAAAGGGGTGACGCACCTGGCGTTGACCGATCATGACACAACGGCCGGTTTGGATGAGGCCCGTGCAGCAGCCGCCAGGCTGGGGCTGGTCTTGATTAACGGCATCGAGTTGTCCTGCATCTGGCGTTCGCAAACCATTCATGTGGTGGGGCTGGACTTTGATGACGACCAGCCGGCATGGCGATCCGCACTGGCCCGCCAGGAAGATAACCGTTGGCAGCGCGCCCGACTGATTGATCATAAACTAAGCCATTTGCGAGTGGAGGCGTTACTGGACAAGGCCATTGCCAAAGCCGATGGCGATGTCCCCGGGCGCCCGCACTTTGCTTCTGTGCTGGTCGAGGAAGGGGTTGTTGGCAATTCCGCGCAGGCATTCAAACGTCATCTGGGGGCAGGTAAACCCGGCGATGTGAAAGCGTGCTGGCCCGAACTGGCTGAGGTTGTGCAGTGGATATGTGATGCAGGAGGTGTGGCTGTTGTGGCTCATCCCCGTAAGTACAAAATGACGGCAACCAAGCTGAGATCCCTGATGAAAGATTTTCAGTCAGCAGGTGGGCAGGGGATGGAGGTACTGACGTCAGGCCAATCCAGCGGTGATCTGGGTTTTCTTACTGAATTGTGTCGGCGTGAAGGGTATCTTGCGTCCAGAGGAAGCGACTTTCACTTCCCCGGTGCGCCTTGGTGCGAGCTGGGACGATTGCCTGCCTTGCCAGACGGGCTTGAGCCTGTATGGCAAGGGTTTAGCGCGTTTCAGCCGGGAACGTGAAACAGCAGATAGAGATCTGTCAGCGAGTCGGGGATGGCGTCAGCCATTTGCTGGCTCAGAGTTTCGCTGTTCCGTACCTTCTCAAAATCTTCGTCTTCGAACAGGCCTGACAGCGCCAACATGGGGACGAGCAGATCTGCTGCTTCTTTTTCATCTGATTCCAGCCAGGCGTCCTCATTCTGAAGGAAGGTGTCGACAAAGCCTGCGCACCAGTTTTCCAGCGCATTCATCGGGTCGCCGTCTTCCGGTTCGGGCAGTTCGATAGCCTCCCCCATATTCAATAGCTGTGTCATGTCGTCAGCCAGTTTGCTCACGGCATTGTCGAAGGCATCCGGCACGCCGCCCTCAGGCAGTTCGTCGAGACCGGTTGAGATCAGGAAAATCGCCTTGGCGTCAAGCAATGTCGGGCCGACAACGCTGGCGCTCACGACACCGTGCAGACCAAAAAAGTCGAGCGCGTCTTCGCCCCATGGTTCTGCAAACAAAATATCTTCGACTGCTTCGATCTCTTGAGGGGACAGCATGTTGGGACTCCTGAGATGCATCGCTGGTGAGTATAGCGTTTAAAAGGGCGAGAGGTGTGACCGCCGCTTAATATTCCGTCGGTTAGTCCGGAACATCAAAAAAGGCGGGCAGGGCATAACACCCTGATCCCGCCTGTCCATACTGAATAACTCTATCCGTTTCGCTGCTGAACAGGCTGCTTTAAGCAGCGCTGTCAGGGCGTAGTGACCGATCAGTCTTTGGCTGGATCGGAGGCGGCAGAGTTTTCATTGGTTGGCGCTGACTTTTCAGCTGCGTTCGCTTCAGCAGGCTTTTCAGCCTTGGCTGGAGCTTCTGCCTTCGCCGAATTTTCCGCCGCTTTGGCCTTCTGTGCGGCCTCACGCTGGCGTTTGCGCACTTCCCGAGGGTCATTGTAAGCCCGGCCCGATTCCGCGAGGGCTGGCTCGCCAGCAGGCTTTTCGGGTTTCGCTGGCGTTTCGGCTACAGGCTCCGGCTTTTTCGCCGGTGCGGGTGCAGGTGCTTCCGTTTTTGGTTGCTCAGCCGGCTTCGCCGCGGGCGTTGCGTTTTCAGTAGAAGGAGCTGGCGCCGCCTTTGGTGCATCAGCAGTTGCTTCCTGTTCCTGTTTCTCAGGCTTGGCCGGAGCGGCTGGCTTAGTGGCTTCCGAGGCCTTTTCAGCAGGCTTCTCTGGAGCGGGTTTGGCGACCGCTTCTTTCGGCGCCGCTTCGCTAGCTTGCGCAGGCGCTGCTGCTTTTTCAGGCTTGGTTGGTGTGTCCGCCGCAGGTGTGTTTTCCGGCGTTGGTGTTACTTTCTCGGCCGGCTTCTCCGCGGTTTTCTCTGCAACTTTCTCAACTGGCTTCTCGGCGATCTTCGGAGTCTCCGCTTTGTCTGCCTTCGGCGCTGTTTCCGCTGTTGCGGTTTCGGGCTTGCTGGCAGTTCTTTCCGGCGCTTGATATTCCGGAGGGGGAGTGGTCACGGTACGACCGTCCGTTGTCCGGTACTCCTTAACAGGTGCCTGTTCTGCCGGTTTGGCTTCGGCAGTTTGCGGTTGAGCCGTTTTTGACTGCTCAGCAGGTTTTGCATCGGCTACTTTCGAAGAGGCCGCAGGTGCCTTTTCAGCCGATTTGCTGGCTGCTGCATCTGTTTGGGGCCCGGCAGTGTTTTGCTTGCGCTCTTCGCTACGGCGGTTCGCCGGATCTACAGGAGAGCCATCGCGGTTGCGCTGGCGGCGCGGACGACGGCGCTTCTCTTCGCCTCCCTGGTTGGGGCTGCTCTGAGTGTTCTGATCCTGCTGCGGTGCTGCAGTGTTGTTATCCTGATCGCGATTACCGCGCTTGTCGTCGTTACGGGACTCTTTGCGGTTGTTGTTGCGGTCACCACCGGATTTCGCAGACGATCTCTGGTTAGGCCGCTCATTGCGGTCACCGCGGTTCTGTTGCTCGTTCGGCTTGCGATTCCGGTTGTTGCGACGGTTGCCGCCTTCACTGTCGTTCTGACGACGGTTGTTGTCAGAACGCTTGTTGCCATCACGGCTGTTTTCGCTGCGGTTGTCATCCCTTGCGACACGGGTCTTACGGCGATCCTGGCGGCCACCGCTATTATCGCGACGCTGGTTTTGATTGCGGGCATTACCGGTGCTTGTGGTCTTGCGCTCTTCTGATGACTCTTCACCGAAAAAGGCAGAAAGCTTGCGCCCCAGACGCTTGAACAGGCCTTCTTCCTGGTCGGCGGCTGCTGGTGCGGTTGCTGCTTTTGCAGGAGCGTTGGCAGCCGGTGCGGGCGCTGTGCGGCGAATCCCTTTAACCGCAGCTTCTTCGCGCTGAGGCTGCTCACGTGCAACCTGGGTTTCCGGTGTGTCGTCTTCTTTGAATTCATCGGCGATTTCATAGCTTGACGCACGCTCTACCGAGCCGACTTCATCATCGCGCACACGCAGAATTTCAAAATGAGGCGTATCCATGTGCGGGTTGGGTACAACCAATACGGTGACTTCCTGGCGTGCCTCAATATCAGCCAGCTGCTTGCGCTTTTCATTTAGCAGGAAGGTAGCGACTGATACCGGAACAATCGCGCGGACTTCGCCTGTCTTGTCCTTGGACGACTCTTCGTAGATCAGTCGCATGATGCTCAGTGCGAGTGATTCGATACCGCGGATCGAGCCCTGGCCGTCACAACGTGGGCAGACTTCACTGCGGGTTTCGCCGAGTGATGGGCGCAGGCGCTGACGGGACATTTCGAGCAGGCCAAAGCGCGAGATTTTGCCAACCTGTACGCGTGCACGATCGATTTCCAGTGCTTCGCGGACTTTCTGCTCTACTTCGCGTTGGTGCTTGGCGGGTGTCATGTCGATGAAGTCGATGACAATCAGGCCGCCGATATCACGCAGGCGCAGCTGGCGTGCGATCTCTTCTGCCGCCTCTAAGTTGGTCTGTAGCGCCGTCTCTTCGATGTCGTGACCCTTGGTCGCGCGCGAAGAGTTGATGTCAATTGAGACCAGCGCTTCGGTGGGATCGATAACGATTGAACCGCCAGACGGGAGTTTGACCTCGCGCTGGAATGCCGTTTCGATCTGGCCTTCTATCTGATAGCGGCTGAACAGAGGGATATCATCTTTGTAGAGCTTGATCTTGTTCTCAAATGACGGCATGACGGCCTGAACAAAGTTCAGGACATCTTCATGCACGACTGAGGAGTCGATCAGTACTTCGCCGATGTCCTGGCGAAGGTAGTCGCGTACGGCACGGATGATGACATTGCTTTCCTGGTGGATCAGGAAGGGCGCTTTGCGTCCGCCGGCAGCTTCAGTGATGGCTTGCCAGATCTGGGTCAGGTAATTGAGATCCCACTGGAGTTCCTGGGAGCTGCGGCCAATGCCGGCTGTGCGCACGATCACGCCCATGTCACGGGGGACATCAACACCGTTCATGGCTTCTTTCAGTTGGGCGCGTTCTTCGCCTTCAATGCGGCGTGAGATGCCGCCAGCGCGGGCATTGTTGGGCATCAGGACCAGGTAACGGCCCGCTAGGGAGATAAAGGTAGTGAGAGCTGCGCCTTTGTTGCCGCGCTCTTCCTTGTCGACCTGGATAATGACTTCCTGACCTTCGTTCAGGACGTCTTTGATATTGATTTTGCCTTCAATTTCCTTCGGAGACTTGTTGAAGTATTCCTTGGAAATTTCTTTCAGTGGGAGGAAGCCGTGGCGGTCGGCGCCGAAATCGACAAAAGCGGCTTCAAGGCTGGGCTCAATGCGGGTGATCTTGCCCTTGTAAATGTTTGATTTTTTCTGCTCTCGGTTGCTGGCTTCAATGTCCAGGTCAAACAGACGCTGTCCGTCTACGAGGGCTACGCGCAACTCTTCCGGATGGGTTGCATTGATGAGCATTCTTTTCATGAAGAACGAGTTTCCTGTCGGTTAACGACGGAAACCGGCCTGAATGGCGTTCATCGGCGAGGCAGGATACAGCGGGCTGCAAAATAACAAGCAGCCAGACACAATCAGGCGGTAACGGTCATCCGTTCCGCGCGGTTCAAAAGGCTAGCGGCCAGTTCTTCCAGCAAAAGCAGGAATATACCGTAACGATTCAGTGTCAGTTGGCGCATGTTATCCAGTTCAAGTTCACTCCGGTGTCTAGGTCTCACGTCATATTCGTAAGCTGGACGGCCCGACCCGGCGTGATTGCAATGATTCTTCGCGATGTCACCCGCCGGCTTTCCGTGCGGATTGATCAAATATCCATCCCGAACTCTGGATCTTAAAACGGATCGACGGTTGCCGGGATGGAGCCTTTTACATAGCAAAACGGTCGTCGAGATAACCAACCGTTGGCTTTCAAAGTCTCGAATAGTGTCGGTATACTTCGGGCTCATCTGACTCAGGCGGCTCGCTCAGGATTGTCGAGAGAGCGCTGAGATTTTGAGCATAAAAGCAGGCCGGAACATAACAGTAATACCCAGAGCCGTCAATCCTGCAAAGTCACCACCCAGGACGCCGCCAACCCATGGCCAAACCACCCCGGAAAAAAGACTCTCGAAAAGCAAGCATGAAAAAGTCCCCTGCTGCGAACCGGGGGAAGCGTAAATCGGCACCGTCATCAATACCGCAATCTGCCTCGGTGGGTACGCCTGCCAGCAGTATGTCGCCGCAACAGGGCGCCGGCGAGGCAGTCAAAAGCGAGGTGCGCTGGGTTGATATTGATGAGGACGGTGCCGGCCAGCGGCTGGATAATTTTCTGCTGACCAAGCTCAAGGGTGTGCCCAAAAGTGTGGTTTACCGGATCGTTCGCAAAGGGGAGGTCCGTATAAACAAGAAGCGGGCGAAGCCCGATACGCGTCTGGAGGCGGGGGATCAGGTGCGCATTCCGCCTGTTGTTCAGAAAGAGAAGCCTGTCGGCCCGATGCCGGGATCCCGCGTGCAGAAGGTGATGGAGGCTGCGGTCATTTACGAGGACGAGCAAATGCTCGTGGTGAACAAGCCCCAGGGGATCGCGGTGCATGGGGGGAGCGGATTGAGTTTTGGTCTGATCGAGGCGTTGCGGGCTTCGAGGCCGGATGCACGCTTCCTTGAGCTGGTTCACCGCCTCGATCGCGATACCTCGGGGCTGATCATGGTGGCGAAGAAGCGAGCAGCGCTGCGCCACTTGCAGGAAGAGATTCGCCAGCGAAGAGTGGTGAAGCACTATCATGCGCTCGTTGCGGGTCACTGGCCGGCCAGTTGCACAGAAGTGAATGTGCCGCTGGAGCGTTACGAATTAAAGTCGGGTGAGCGGATGGTAAAAGTCTCCGAGGTCGGCAAGAGCGCGCTAACGCGGTACCAGTTGCTCGAATTGTTTGATGGCTACAGCCTCGTCCAGGCATACCCTGTTACCGGTCGCACGCATCAAATTCGGGTGCACAGTGCCTACGGCGGTCATCCGATCGCGGGTGATGACAAGTATATGGATGATGTCAGTTTGCGCGCGTTCAGGACCCAGGGTGGCCAGCGGCTGATGTTGCATGCATTCGCATTGAGTCTGGTATTACCTGATGGCCGGCAGGAGCGTTTTGAGGCACCCTACGATGCTGTTTTTGACACAACGGTGCGTCGGCTGCGGGAGCGTCGAACCGGTAAAGCGTCCAGTTAAAGTCATTTATTACACGGAGTCAGTCGTACCATGAACCCGAAGGTTGTTATTTTTGATTGGGATGGAACGCTGGTGGATTCGGTTGAGCACATCGCCGATAGCCTGCAGCAGGCCGCAACAGAGCTCGGCTATCCTGCGCGGGAGCGCGAGGCCTATCGGGATATCATCGGCCTGGGAATGGTCGAGGCGCTGGAAAAGCTGTATCCGGGATTGAGTCGTGACGAGATGAAATCGATCCGGGAAGGTTATGGCCATTATTTTTTCAGCAAAAAGACGACGCCGCAGAATGTATTCGCCGGCATGAAAGATGTGCTCGTGGATCTTGGTGGTCGTTCATCGGGGTTGGCGGTTGCGACAGGAAAGAGCCGTCGGGGATTATCGTTGGCACTCGAGAGTAGCGGGCTTGGCGCTCATTTCGCGATCACGCGCTGTGCTGATGAAACACGATCAAAGCCTGACCCTACGATGCTCAAGGAAATTGTGCAGCATTTTGGAATTGCGCCCGAAGAGGCGGTGATGATTGGTGACACGGTTTACGACCTCGACATGGCGCAGCGTATGGGGATGCCGGCGATCGGTGTTGAATGGGGGGTGCACAAGCGGGATCGTTTATCCGCGTTTGCGCCGTTTGCAGTCGTGGATTCGGTGCCTGCTTTGCGGGATGCACTGAAGCTTGTCTGAGTAATTGCAGTTAACGTAGTTAAAAGGGATGGATAAATGTCGGATTGGGATCGTGATAAAAACCCTGGCTGGGGCGATCAGAGTGTACCTTCATCTTCAGTGGCTCAGCAGTCTGAGAGCGGTCGCGACTGGAGGTTGATCGAGAAGCTGGTGCTGTCATCGCAGGCAGAGCAACGAAAAAGTCGTCGTTGGGGCATTTTTTTCAAATCCCTGACTTTTATCTATTTGTTTGTGATTCTTTTTCTTCTGTATGCCCCCGTGCAGTCCGGGTTCGAAAAAGTAGGTGGTGAACATACCGCGTTGATCCAGATCAACGGCCCGATTGCCGCCGATGAGGAGGCAAATGCCGACAGTGTGGTGACGGCGCTTCGCGAAGCCTTTGATGAGCCGGAAGCCAAGGCGGTTGTACTGCGCATCAATAGTCCGGGGGGAAGTCCGGTCCAGTCCGGTTATATCAATGATGAGATTGAGCGCTTGCGAGCCGAACACCCGGACAAAAAGGTCTATGCGGTGATCTCCGATATTGGTGCTTCGGGTGCGTATTACATCGCTGCAGCAGCAGATGAGATTTATGCCGACAAGGCGAGTCTTGTCGGTTCTATTGGTGTTGTCGCCGGTGGCTTCGGTTTTACCGGTTTGATGGATAAGCTGGGTGTGGAGCGGCGGCTATACACTTCTGGCGAAAACAAGGCGTTTCTTGACCCCTTTACTCCGGAGAACGACAAGGAAGTTGCATTCTGGCAAGACGTATTGGATACCACGCACCAGCAGTTTATCGAGCAGGTAAAAGAAGGGCGTGGTGATCGGCTGAAAGATGATAGCAGGCTCTTCAGTGGGTTGGTCTGGACAGGCGAGCAGGCGCTGGATCTGGGGTTGATCGACGGCCTGGGTAGTTCAAGCTATGTTGCCCGGGAAGTGGTTGGCGCCGAAGAGTTGGTTGATTACAGTCGTCGACCATCCCAGCTCAAGCAGCTTATTGATCAGCTGGGTGTGTCGCTGGGAAGCGGTGTGGCCAGTGAGCTGCTTCAGTCGCGGGTGGAGTTGCGATAGGCCATCGCCAGTGGATCGACATCAAGCGCATGTAGCAGGTCGATCAGCGCGATCAGGGGGAGGCCGATCAGGCTATTCGGATCTCTCCCTTCAAAGCGGCTGAACAGGTTGATGCCAAGCCCCTCCATTTTAAAGCTGCCAGCGCAGTCATAGGGTTCTTCGGTGAGCAGGTAGTGCTCGATATCAGTTGCCGAGAGTGGTCGGAAGTGGACCTTGAAAGTTTCGCATGTCCGTTGCACTTTGCCGCTTTCCGCATCCAGCACAGCCAGGCCGGTGAGAAACGTGACGGCTTGGCCGCTACTGGCCTGAAGTTGTTGGAAGGCGGCGTCATAGTGCCCGGGCTTGGTCAGGATTTGCCCGTTCGGTAGCAGTGCGACCTGATCCGATCCGATAATCAGATGGCGCGGGTATTCGTTGGCGAGGGCTCGGGCTTTTTGTTCGGCTAGCCGCAGTGTTAGCGTTTCGGCGGATTCCGAGGGCAGGGCGGTCTCGTCGATATCCGGGCTTGCGCAGGTGAACGGTAGTCTCAGCCGCTCCAGTAGTGCTTTCCGGTAAGGGGAGGATGAGGCAAGCAGAAGAGGCCGGGTATTCACGAAAAGCTCCGAATGCGCTGTGGCTTTGGCGCTTGAGCATAGCGGAAAATGTCTGGGTTCTGAACCAAATCGCTTGGTTCTCTCGGTAGTTCCCACGATCAGGTACATAACTCTTTGACAGCGGGCGGGCAGAGCCCTAAAATTGCGCGCCTATGTCAAATACCGAACTGCCCAGATTAGTGGATCCCAGCAAGCTGGCGGAACAGAGCGTCAGTCTTGAAGGTGTAGTCCCTTTGCGTTCACTGACCCGATTTGCTGAAGTTTTGCATGATCCGGAAGGTGAAGTCAGTGTGGTATTGCAGTTCGGGCGCGACCCGGAAAAGCGGCGAATTATCGAAGGTCGCCTGAATACGTCAGTGGTACTGGAGTGTCAGCGTTGTATGTCTGCGCTTCGGACAACTCTGTCGTCCGATTTCGTGTTGGGTCTTGTGATCAGCGATGACCAGGCGCGTCAGCTGCCGCGAGAGTATGAGCCTTTCCTGATGAAGGATTTTGAGGCTGATCTCTGGCAGATGGTTGAAGACGAGCTACTGCTTGCTGTTCCGCCTTTTCCGTTGCATGAGCGGGAGGAGTGCCCGGCGTCCGAAGCGCTTGAGGAATTTGAGCGTACGGATGAAGTAGTCGGATCCGAGGAACCGGAAAAACGAGAGAATCCGTTCAGCGTGCTGGCGGAGCTCAAGAAAAAAGACCAGCACTGATTCAGGTGCGTCTCAGAATTGACCCACAGCCTTTAAACGGTGGCTTTGGGACTTTGTCATTTTTAGCTCAGGAGTAACACCATGGCTGTACAAAAGAATCGTAAGACCCGCTCCAAGCGCGGTATGCGTCGTTCACACGATGCGCTGTCTGCAGCAACCCTGTCTGTTGATTCAACAACAGGTGAAGTGCATCGTCGTCACCACGTTTCTCCAGACGGTTTTTACCGTGGAAAGCAAGTGGTTGAAGCGCGCGACGAGTAATCGTTATGGAATGGCGCGGTATTCCGGGTTGTTCCTGTGCGTGTGAAGGGTAACCGGTGAAATCTTTCACCATTGCCATTGACGCGATGAGCGGTGACCGCGGTCCCGCCGTTGCTGTCGCTGCGGCGCTGGACGCTGTGCGCGAAAATGAGGCCTTGAGCATCATTCTGGTAGGTCAACAGAGTGAGCTCGAGGCTTTTTTGGTTGAGCCGCAGCATCCCCGCATTCGCATTGTCGAGGCGGTTGAAGTTGTCCGGATGAACGAGCGCCCATCGCACGCCTTACGACATAAGCAGCATTCGTCAATGGCGGTGGCGCTTCGTCTTGTGCGAGATGGCGAGGCCCAAGGGTGCGTCAGTGCCGGCAATACCGGTGCGTTAATGGCGTTTGGTCGTTCGCTGCTGCGAATGTATCCCGGTATCGAGCGTCCAGCGATCGTCAAGCAAATTCCTTCCTTGCGCGGACGCTGCCACGTGCTGGATCTTGGCGCCAATGTCGATGCCGGAGCCGAAAACCTCTATCAGTTTGCGTTGATGGGGTCGTTGATGGCGGCGGCGATCAACAACCTGCAGGAGCCTCGGGTCGCTCTTCTCAACGTGGGTGAAGAAGAGATCAAGGGTAACGAGCAGGTCAGGCTCGCTTCCCATATGCTGGCCCAGTGTGAATCGCTCAACTACATCGGCTACGTGGAAGGTAGTGACTTGTTCAGGGATGTTGCGGATGTGGTGGTGTGCGACGGGTTTGTCGGCAACATTGCACTGAAAACAGGCGAGGGCGTCGCCACCATGTTAATGGAGCTGCTGGACCAGGCCTTCAGCAAAACCTTGTATGGCCGTTTTGTTGGCTGGCTGGCCCGTCCTACAATAGCGCGCCTGCTCAGAACGATCGATCCTTCCCGTCACAATGGTGCCAGCCTTCTCGGGCTTCAGGGCGTTGTGATTAAAAGTCACGGCAACGCGAATGAAAGGGCGATGTTGGCCGCAATCCGCCAAGCCCATCGAGAGATCCAGCTCGAAGTGCCGCGACGAATCAATGAGCAACTGGACGAATTGATGATCTAACCCCTCGTGTTTTGGGAGGCAAAGGCTTGTACCATTGGCTAATCTTCTCAGATACCAAACAGGAGTAGACTGATCATCATGAAATCAGCATTTCTTTTCCCAGGGCAGGGTTCCCAATCTATCGGCATGCTTGCCGAAGCCGAAGAAACTTGGCCTATCGTTGCAAAAACATTCTCCGAAGCGTCCCAGGTGCTGGGCTTTGATTTGTGGGCCATCTGTCAGAAAGGGCCTGAGGAAGAGCTGAATGCTACCGCTATTACGCAACCGTTGCTGTTGACCGCAAGTGTCGCGCTCTGGCGTCAGTGGTTTGTCGCTGACGGCCCCCGGCCGGACTTTGTGGCAGGTCATAGCCTTGGCGAGTATAGCGCGCTGGTTGCGGCGGAGAGCCTGAACTTTTTTGACGCGGTTAAGCTGGTTCGCTTGCGTGGCGAGCTAATGCAAAGTGCCGTTCCGGCAGGGCAGGGCAAAATGGCTGCCATTCTGGGGCTGGACGACAACGCTGTGATCGAAGCGTGTAGCGAGGCTGCCAATGGAGACGTCGTGGCTGCCGTGAACTTCAATGCTCCGGGGCAGGTGGTCATTGCGGGCGACAGCGCTGCGGTCGATCGCGCAATTGATATCTGCAAGGCGAAAGGTGCCAAGCGCGCGATGGCTTTGCCTGTCAGCGTGCCGTCGCATTGTGATCTGATGAAGCCCGCCGCCGATGAATTGGCGCAAGCGCTGGATGACGTTCAGTTCAATGATGCGGTCATACCCGTGGTGCAGAATGTAGACGCGGCGCCTGAGCAGGATCGCGACGCTCTGAAGGCGAACCTGGTGCGCCAGCTATACTCACCCGTACAGTGGACAGACTCTGTGCGCTACCTGAGCGAAGAAGGTGTCGGCACAGCAGTGGAGTGTGGCGCGGGCAAGGTGCTGGCCGGACTGGTGAAACGTATTGAGCGGGACATGTCGGTCTTCAGTATTGAGAACAAGGCGGCATTGCAAAAGGCGCTGGACGGCTTTGCCGGGTAACGCGAAATTAAAGGATTTGATATGTCATCTTTGGAAGGCAAAGTAGCGCTGGTAACCGGCGCTTCTCGTGGTATCGGCCGTGAAATTGCCCGGGCTCTGGCCGCCAAGGGCGCTGTTGTTATCGGCACAGCCACAACCGAGCAGGGCGCGGAGTCGATTTCAGAAGATTTCCGGTCAATCGATGCTCAGGGTTGTTACGGTCTTGTCATGAATGTGGCGGATGCGGATAGCGTCGATTCAGGGCTGAAAGCCATTGCAGAAAAATCTGGCGCTCCTTTGATTTTGGTCAACAACGCCGGCATTACCCGTGATAACCTGTTGATGAGAATGAAAGAAGGCGACTGGGATGACGTCATCGCGACCAATCTCAGCGCGATCTTCCGCACCAGCAAAGCCGTATTGCGTGGAATGGCAAAGGCGCGTTGGGGCCGTATTATAAACATCAGCTCAGTGGTTGCAGGCATGGGTAATCCCGGTCAGGTCAACTACTGTGCCGCCAAGGCTGGCGTTGAAGGTATGAGTCGCAGCCTGGCAAAAGAAATGGCAAATCGGGGCATTACCGTAAATTGTGTTGCACCGGGTTTTATCGATACCGATATGACGAAGAAACTGGACGCGGCACAACGGGACGCTATGATGGGAGTCATTCCTGCGGGGCGTCTTGGTGAGCCTGAAGAGGTTGCTGCGGTTGTCGCTTTTCTGGCATCAACAGAAGCGGCCTACATTACCGGAGAATCCATCAACGTGAACGGTGGTATGTTCATGGGATAAGCGGGTTTGTCGTAAGCCATTGAACGACAAGCCTTTAGCTTCAAACCCTGCTTGTTTGCGGGTGGGGATTAAACTAAACTGCACGCAAATCAGTGCTTGGTTGGTAATTAAGTGAGGAAAATATGAGTACAGTCGAAGAGCGCGTTAAGAAGATTGTTTGTGAACAACTGGGCGTTAAGGATTCTGAAGTTCAGAACACGTCTTCTTTCGTAGAGGATCTGGGCGCGGATTCACTGGACACCGTTGAGCTGGTCATGGCCCTCGAAGAAGAGTTCGAGACCGAGATTCCTGATGAAGAAGCGGAAAAGCTCGCGAGTGTACAGGATGCGATCGATTACATCGTCGCACATACCTGATACTCAGTAAGTATTGAAAGCCAAGCAGAGGCCGTCCTTATTTTGAAGTAAAGGACGGCTTTTTTATTTGGCTTTCAGGCCGACAGTCTGCCGCTTGTCCGGGCCAATGTGCGACGGGCAGGTCTTTTCCTGTCGGCTGATAAAGATTTCCGCAGATTTGATCAGCGGCAGATTTCGTAAACGATAGTTTCATGGCATTTTGCTATTGTCATGGAACCGTCATGGGCGTTTGAGATAAACGCTCCCGCGTTTACCTGGTTTTCCGGGTGGGTTTTGATCAGCCCGCTGAAAGGGGTGTTGGTTGCTGCAACATATAGTGCAGGATAATTCAGCAACGCCGATATCTGATGATGCAATAGGTGGATGAATAATGTCTGGACGACGTGTGGTAGTCACTGGTCTTGGGATGCTGTCTCCATTGGGCAACGATGTTGCCTCGTCCTGGGAGGGCATACTGGCTGGCCGAAGCGGCATTGGACCGATCGAACGGTTTGACGCTGAGGGTTTCAACACCCGTATCGGTGGCGCCATCAAAGGCCTTGACCTCGAGCGCTATCTCAGCGCCAAAGATGCCCGGAAAATGGACGCGTTTCTCCACTACGGTGTCGCTGCTGCGAGCCAGGCTGTGGAAAGTGCAGGGCTGGATGCCGAAGGCGCCTGTGACCCCGAACGTATTGGTGTTGCGATCGGTTCGGGTATTGGCGGTCTCGAGTTTATCGAGCGTAACGTCAAAGCGTTGGAAGCAGGCGGTCCGCGCAAGGTTTCGCCATTTTTTGTTCCAGCCTCAGTGATCAATATGATTGGCGGTAATGTCGCAATCAAATACGGCTTCCAGGGGCCTAATATCGCGATTACGACTGCCTGCACCACTGGCACGCACAACATCGGTTATGCTGCACGCACAATTAAATACGGCGATGCCGATGTGATGCTTGCCGGCGGTTCAGAAATGGCGACCACGCCAACTGGAATCGCGGCGTTCGGCGCCGCCAGAGCCTTGTCGACCCGCAACGACGAACCCGAGAAGGCCAGCCGTCCCTGGGACACAGACCGGAACGGATTTGTACTGAGCGATGGCGCCGGTGTAGTGGTGCTTGAAGAGCTTGAGCATGCCCGTCGCCGTGGCGCGACCATTTATGGTGAAGTCGTCGGTTTTGGTATGAGCGATGATGCCCACCACATCACATCGCCGCCAGAAAATGGTGAAGGTGCCCAACGGTCGATGCGCAATGCGCTCAAAGACGCCGGGCTTGATGTTACAGGCGTTGATTATATCAATGCTCACGGTACCTCCACGCTGGTAGGGGATGTAGCAGAAGTTGCAGCGGTAAAGGCCGTGTTTGGGGACCACGCCAACAAACTGGCAATTTCCAGTACCAAATCGATGACCGGTCACCTGCTGGGTGCCGCCGGTGCCGTCGAAGCCATTTTTTCGCTGCTGGCTATTCGCGACAATATGCTGCCGCCGACCATCAATCTTGATAATCCTGATGAAGGGTGTGATCTGGACTTTGTGGCGCATAAAGCCCGCAAATCCAACGTCAACGTTACCCTGTCGAATTCCTTCGGTTTTGGCGGCACTAACGGGACTTTGATCTTCAAGCGTTTCGAGGATTAGTGCGGCACGTGCTTGAAACGGTATGGGCTGACGAGCAGGGCGTACCCGCGAGTGATCGCGGGCTGGCCTATGGCGATGGCCTCTTTGAAACCTTGCGCATCGCGCACGGAAAACCCTCCCTTTTGGACTATCACCTGCGACGGATGCTCGATGGGGCAAACCGCCTCGCTATTCCGCTCACGCGTGATCAGCTGACAGGTGCAGTCGATTCTGCCTTGGTGCATTTTCAGTCTGAGTTCCCGCAGGATAGCGAGGGATGGATCCTGAAAATGATGCTGACCCGTGGCTCAGGAGGCCGTGGGTATCTGCCGCCTGAAAATCCTACGTCCCGCCTTATTATCAGTGCGCATCCGTTACCGGCGCCGCCTGATCGCAGTGGCGTCGAGGTAGGCATTGCCAGATCGGCGCTGGTAGTGGATCCGGCTATTGCAGGCGTGAAATCCTTAAATCGTCTCGCTCAGGTACAGGCCAGTCGCGAGATACAGCCTGGATGGTTCGACGTGCTGATGTGTGACAGCGCAGGCTGCCTTATCGAGGGTACGCGTACCAATCTTTTTTGCTTGCTGGGTAATACCTGGGTGACACCTCCAGTATCATCGCTGGCGGTTGCGGGGGTGGCGCGAGCGGCTTTGATTGACCACCTGAATACGCAAAACGCACCTGTGGAGGAGTACCCTCTTTCAATGGCGATGCTTTATCGCCGTGATTTCGGAGGGTTGATACTCACGAACAGCGTGATGGGCGCGTTACCAGTGAAACGGATTGATCGCTTTCAGTTGCCTATCTCTGACCGCCTTGCCACAATCGTTTCCTTTCTTTCTGACGCTGTTGGGTCCTGACTTTGCTCAAACGAATTATATTAGTTGCGCTGCTTGGTGCTGTTCTGGTCGCCAGCGGAACAGGTCTTTGGATCTGGCAGGGGTTGAAGGGGCTGGAAACGCCGGCATCTCTCGAACAGCCTGTTCTGTTTAAAGTTGAGCAGGGCAGTTCGTTCACTTCTGTGGCTCAGGCTCTGGAACAGCGAGGCCTGGTCAGTAGTGCTTTCTGGCTCAAGGTCTGGGGTCGAATCAATCCTGATGAAACGCTGATCAAGGCTGGTGAGTACGAGTTTGGTCCCGGCGCAGATGCGCACGACATGATTGGCAAGATGGTGCGCGGGGATACCAAAACCTGGACCGTTCGGTTTATTGAAGGCTGGCGTTTTAGTGAGTTGCGCAAGGCGCTCACCGAACATCCGAAGTTAGACCAGACGATTGCCGATCTGACAGACGAGCAGATCATGGCAAAACTTGGAAAGCCCGAAGAGTTCCCTGAAGGCCGTTTTTTCCCGGATACCTATGTCTTTTCAAGCAGCGATAGCGATCTCGACATCCTGCAACGCGCTTATGATCGCATGGCGTCGCTATTAGCGGAGGAATGGGCCGGTCGGGCAGACGGCCTGCCGTATGAAACGGCCTATGACGCGTTGACCATGGCGTCCATTGTAGAGAAAGAAACCGGTGTGCCGGAAGAGCGTGGCCAGATTGCCGGTGTATTTGTCCGGCGCCTGCAGAAAGGTATGCGGCTTCAGACAGACCCCACTGTCATCTATGGTCTGGGAGAGAGCTACGAGGGCAACATCACTCGCAAGCACCTGCGCACGGCGACTCCGTACAACACCTATCGCATATCCGGTTTACCGCCGACCCCCATCGCCTTGCCGGGCAGAGAAGCGATACATGCAGCACTGCATCCTGCGCCAGGAGATACACTGTACTTTGTTGCGCGTGGCGATGGCTCTCATACTTTTTCCAGAACGTTTAAAGAACATCAGCGTGCGGTGCGTGAATTTCAGCTTCGTCGTCGTTCGGATTACCGTTCATCGCCAGCAACGCAATAGAGAGACAGGCCACACCATGAAATCAGGTTTCTTTATTACCTTCGAAGGCACCGAGGGCGTTGGAAAATCCACCCAGCTTGAGTACGCAGCCAGTTGGCTGAAAGCCCGTGATATCGATTTTATTGTCACGCGGGAGCCGGGTGGAACGCCCTTGGCGGAGTCCATTCGCGAGTTGCTGTTGCAACCCAGGGAAGAGAAGGTGGCGGATATGACTGAGTTGCTGTTGATGTTCGCGGCACGCTCTCAACATCTTGAAACCCTAATCAAACCGCATCTCGAAGCCGGAAAATGGGTGCTGTGCGATCGTTTTACCGATGCAACTTATGCCTACCAGGGGGGCGGGCGTGGTGTGTCCCAGGCCAATATCAGTCTGCTTGAAAATCTGGTGCAGGGGGTATTGAGGCCCGATCATGTGGTACTGCTGGACGCGCCCGTCGAAGTTGGCATGTCGCGGGCACGAAAGCGAGGTGAGTTGGATCGCTTCGAGCGAGAGACAGTGGCATTTTTCGATCGCATTCGCCAAACCTATCTTGAGCGGGCAGCCCAATGGCCTGAACGCTATCACGTGATTGACGCCACTCAAGCACTGGATGCTGTCAGTCATTCTCTCGGGCAAGCGCTGGATGGCATTCTGGCTCGCTCCGTTTCAGCGTGAGACTGTGCTAACTCTATTGAGCGTTGTCTGCTAGTCTACAAGTGTTGGTCAAAAAACGTCCTATTCTATATGTGCCTCGAGTATCCGATGGAGGTGCGAGCCGGAGCCCGGTTTTCCCGGTGGACCCTGCATGCAGTCGGTCACCTGTTGTCAGGTGTAAGCCGAGCGTGGAGGTGAATCGATGTCCAAGGCAATTGTTATTTGCTGCGACGGCACCTGGAATCAGCCAGAAACTGAATCAAAATCTACGGTCCCGTCCAATATCCTCAAGTGTGTGCGTGCACTAAAGGCCCATTCAGGCCGCCGCGATCAAGTGGTTTTTTACGATGAAGGCATCGGTAACCGTGGTGGGGTCGACCGATGGCTCGGTGGACTGCTGGGCGTTGGGCTGTCCGCAAACCTGATTCAGGCTTACCGTTTTATCGCCCATAACTGGGCGCCTGGTGATGATATTTACCTGCTGGGTTTCAGTCGTGGTGCATACACAGTGCGCAGCCTGGCGGGCTTTATTCATATGGTCGGGCTTATTGGCAAGGCCGAGATGAAGCACCTGCCGGACGCTTACCGCTGGTATCGAGCCTCACCCGGGGAGGACCGGGATAATGTGCCGAATGCTGCGTTGGTCGAGGAACTGCGTCAGTCCAGTCGCCGTATTCCAATACGGTTTCTCGGTGTTTTCGATACGGTGGGTGCATTGGGGCTGCCGGTTCCGGGGCTGCGGCGCCTGTCCCGGCCTTGGATAGGGTTTCACGACACGCAGCTTTCTGACTCGGTGTCCTATGCCGTTCAGGCACTGGCGATTGACGAATTGCGAGGGCCGTTCAAGCCAGATCTTTGGACACACTCTCCGGATGCAACCAGGGTGGCGCGGGATTCCACTTCCCGGCGGACGTTACAGGTTTGGTTGCCTGGCGTGCATGGGGATATTGGCGGTGGTTACCCGGATGCGGCACTGGCCGATATTGCGCTTCAGTTCATGATTGGCCAGGCCAATCAACAGGGGCTGGAGTGGCAAATCGGCAGTGTGTTCAGCTCGGATCCCAACGAGCGGTTCAAGGGGACGTTGCACGATAGCTATCGCTTGCCCTATCGCCTGATGCGCCCACATCAACGTGTTATTGGTGAGGTGCAAAGAGAAGCGAAGTCAATGGAGCCGGCCGTTACCGAAAAAATTCACATTGCTGCGCTGGATCGCCTTGAAGCCGGCGGCAATTTTCACAATGGCGCCAATCTTCGCCAGGCCCTGAGTCAGGGTTGTCAGGTGTTTCACGAGCGTCGCCATTTAAGGCTCACGTTGCCGGAGTCACTTTCGGTTGCCGATATGCCGGATGTCGGAGAGGTATGTACGTTGCTCGATATGTCGGAATCCGGAGCACGACTTTACTATAGCGGCAACGGCTCGGTTAGCACCGGTGGCGATGTCAGGTTGCGACACCCGCGCATTGGCGATCGTACTGCGAAAGTAAAATGGTGCACCGGTAGTGAAGTCGGAGTTGAATTTGCGGCCTGACGGAGACGGTTTCGATGGCGTCATCATGCCGATAGTGCGCATAAGAGGTTGTGAGGCTTTGGTCGGGATGAATCTGGGTGCTCAGTATGGTTTAATGAACATTCAGTCATTAAAGTTGGCCAAAAGCCCTCTATGCTGAATGCCAAAGTAGTCAAATTGCCGGAAAACGCGCACCAGCACGAACACGAGCATCATCAGGTTGTGATCGGTTTGCAGGGTCACTCTGGCCTTGCGGGTGATGGCTGGGGTGTCGATCTGGGTACCCGGCGTGCCTGTCTGGTGCCGACCGCAACCCGGCACGACTTCTTTGGCAACGATGCCAACCATGTCCTGGTGATTGATCTGGATGCCCGGGCTCCGGCATTATCCAACCCGCTTCACAGTGAATATGATCGGCTGGCACCATTATTTGACCGGCCACTTCATCTGGACATGGATGAAAGGCTGCAGTGCCTGATTCATTTGTGTGCCTCAGAGCTGAATCAGGCTCCTGACAACCTTTCTCTCCATAATCATTTTGCCGCCGGCATCATGCATTGTCTGTCCTCACGTCTGGTCGGCGACCAGGCATCGCGGAAAAAACGCCATTGTTTTAATGTTGAAACCATTCGACATTACGTCCGCAAAAACCTCCACAGAAAGATCACCATACGCGAGCTGGCGGCAGAATCCTGTCTCAGTGTCAGTCGCTTCCACGAAATATTCCGGGAAATGACCGGTATCAGCCCTCACCAATACATTATCCAGGCTCGACTCGAGCGGGCCACCGATCTGATGGTGCAGTCTCGCAGTTCACTCGCCGATATCAGTTTCCGAACCGGTTTTTCCAGCCAGGGTGCGCTCACCAATGCGATGAAAAAGCACCGCGGTGTAACGCCATCTGCATTGCGCAAGCGTGACAGTCAGTCTGTTATGGTGTGAAAAAAGACATTTTTGTAAAACAATCGTAGATTTTTGCAAGCCTGTCGTCGGTTGCGCCACTAGATTAGCGGCATGACGGTTGAAATTTCACAATTGGTCATACGGTACGGCTCATGTGAACCATACTGGGTGAACCATTTTCTGCATTGGAGAGTTCGGTAATGTTCAGCGCGAGCAAAATTCTGGATGCTGATTTTCAGAAGAACCCCAGGGAATATTTTTGGAAGGGTATCACCGAGAACTACGCTGTTGATGAGGCGGAATACCTGCAGGAACTGATTCCGCTGGCACAGAGTGATGCCGAGGAATATCGTGACGTCACCGAGACTGCGACAGATCTGATCAAAAAGGTGCGGGCTCAGGATGACTCCATCCATATGATTGATGCCCTGTTGCAGGAGTACAGCCTCGATACCCAGGAAGGTATTTTGCTGATGTGCCTCGCTGAAGCGCTGATGCGGATCCCCGACAAGTACACGGCTGACGCACTGATTCACGACAAGATGTCCGATGCAGACTGGAAGAAGCATGTTGGCCGGAGTGAATCAACGCTGGTCAATGCCTCCACATGGGGGCTGATGCTGACCGGGCGTGTTGTGAAGATGGACAAGCGGCTTGATGGCTCGCCTTCCAATATCTGGAAGCGTCTGGTCAAGCGTTCCGGTGAACCGGTTATCCGCAGCGCGATGTATCAGGCCATGGCCATCATGGGTAAGCAGTTTGTGCTTGGTCGTGATATCAATGAAGCGCTGTCGAACGCCCGTAGTTATCGGGACCAGGGCTACACCTACTCGTTCGATATGCTGGGTGAAGCGGCGCTGACCACAGAAGATGCAGGCCGCTATCTGGCCGATTACCGCAATGCGATTGAAGCCGTTGGCAACGATCCCTATCCCGAGAGCAAGGCGCCGAGACCGTCTATCTCGATCAAACTGTCCGCGTTACACCCACGCTATGAAGTCGCTCAGGAAAAGCGCGTGCTTACCGAGCTTCATGACACCGTCGTTGAGTTGCTGCGCTTCGCCCGGGAAAAGAATGTCTCGATTACCATCGATGCCGAAGAGATGGATCGACTGGAGCTCTCGCTTCTGTTGTTCGAGAAAGTATTCAAACATTCTGTTGTCGAAGGCTGGGACGGTTTCGGCTTGGTTATCCAGGCATACTCCAAGCGCGCGTTGCCGGTTCTTTGCTGGCTAGCGAAGCTGGGTAAGGAGCAGGGCAGAGAAATTCCTATCCGTTTGGTCAAAGGCGCTTACTGGGACACAGAGATCAAAATCTGCCAGCAACTGGGGCTTGAGAGTTACCCGGTGTTCACCCGCAAAGAGGCGACGGATACGTCCTACCTGGCCTGCCTGCGCTTCCTGTTAAGTGATTTCACCAAGGGCGCGATCTATCCGCAATTGGCGAGCCATAACGCCCACACGGTTGCGTCGGTACTGGCCATGGCACGCAACAAGGGACGCAAGATTGAATTCCAGCGGCTGCACGGCATGGGGGATGCGCTCTATAACACGGTGCTCAACCAGCATGATATTCCGGTGCGTATTTACGCGCCGGTCGGCGCACACAAAGATCTACTGCCCTATCTGGTAAGGCGTCTTCTTGAGAATGGCGCGAACTCCTCGTTCGTCCATCGTCTGGTTGATGCGCGAACGCCAATAGAGGATCTGGTACAGAACCCGGTTCAGGATCTGCAGAAGCACAAGACATTGGCCAACAACCGTATTCCGCTGCCATCCCAGATATACGGTGCTGATCGTCGCAATTCCAAAGGGGTCAACTTACACGTCGAATCCCATCTGGACCCGCTCATGCGTGCATTAAAAACCTGGGACAGTCATCAGTGGACGGCGGGCCCGGTCATCAACGGACAGAAGCGCACTGATGGCGAGAGCAAAACAGTGCATGCGCCCTTTGATCAGTCCCAGAAAGTCGGCAGTGTTTGTTGGGCGACCGAGGCCCACGCCAGGGAAGCGCTGGACGTTGCGTCAGGCGCATTCAAGAGCTGGAATGAAACACCGGTTGAAGATCGGGCCCGTTGCCTCGAACGCTATGCAGACCTGATGGAGAAACACCTTGAGGAGCTGATGGCGATCTGTTCCCGTGAAGCAGGCAAGTCGCTTCAGGACGGCATCGACGAGGTCAGGGAAGCGGTGGACTTCTGTCGTTACTATGCCAATCAGGGGCGCCTGCGCTTCGCCGAATCCATTACGCTGCCAGGTCCTACCGGTGAAAGTAATGAACTCTACCTGGAAGGCCGTGGTGTTTTTGTCTGTATCAGCCCCTGGAACTTCCCGCTCGCCATCTACACCGGTCAGATGATGGCGGCGCTGGTCGCCGGCAATACGGTGATCGCCAAGCCTGCGGAGCAGACCAGTCTGTTGGCTCATCGGGCCTTCGAGCTGATGCTTGAAGCCGGCTTCCCGGGCAGCGCAGTGCAACTGTTGCCGGGCGATGGCGCCACTATTGGTGGTGCGTTGATGCCGGATAACCGGGTTGCCGGTGTAGCCTTTACCGGCTCGACCCAGACAGCCCATGTGATTAATCGCACGCTAGCCGATCGCGAAGGCTCAATTGTGCCGATGATTGCGGAAACCGGTGGCCAGAACGCCATGATTGTCGACAGCAGCGCTTTGCCAGAGCAGGTCGTGCGCGACGTTGTCCAGTCGGCATTTGCCAGCGCCGGGCAACGGTGTTCAGCCTTGCGTGTGCTCTACGTTCAGCGTGATGTGGCAGAGCGGATGGAAACGCTGCTGGCGGGCGCTATGGAAGAACTGGTGGTTGGCGATCCGCGTCTTCACAGTACGGATGTCGGCCCGGTCATTGATGCCGGCGCCCAGTCAGGCTTGCAGGAGCATGTGGATGAGATGGAGAAATCAGCGCGTTTCATTGCCCGAGCGCCACTGCCGGCCGAATGCCAGAGGGGCTTCTTTATAGCACCTTCTGCCTACGGCATTGATAGCATCGCACAACTCAAGAAAGAGCACTTTGGCCCCATTCTTCACGTGGTGCGCTATGAAGCAGAAAAGCTCGACGACGTAATAGCCGAGATTAACGATGCGGGGTACGGCCTCACGTTGGGTATCCACAGTCGAAGTGAGACCACCGCTGCCTATATTGAGAAAAACGTCAAGGTGGGCAACGCCTACATCAACCGCAATCAGATTGGTGCAGTAGTGGGTGTTCAACCCTTCGGCGGACGTGGGCTGTCCGGAACTGGTCCCAAGGCTGGTGGCCCGCACTATCTGCTGCGGTTTGCGACAGAAAGAACCCGGACGATCAACACCACAGCTGTTGGGGGAAATGCTTCGCTGTTGTCGTTGGGGATCGAAGAGGTCTGAAGCGAGAACTTCAGGCAAAACCATAGGCCAGAACATTGCAGGTCTGGCAAAAAAAGGGGCGCTTAGGGCGCCCCTTTTTTGTGTCCGGAGTGACGGTGAGGTGGTTTATTGTTGTTCGGGGCAGCTGCGATTGCTCGTGACCCCGCCGTTGACGCCTGTTCCAGCAAATGAGAACCACACATCAGAGCGCGGCCCGGCACATTGCTAAAATGCAACTGGTTTTGACGAATGGCGCTTTATAAAATAAATAAGAAACAATACTTTAGGGACGATGACACGATGAAAAAACTAACCTCTGCATTTTTGCTTTCAATGACACTCGCCGCACCGGTTTCTGCCGTAACCATCGAAGGTGTGGATATGCCTGACCAGATGAAGGCAGACGGCTCTGAACTGGTGCTGAATGGCGCAGGTGTGCGCTCCAAGTGGTTTATTGATCTCTACGTTGGCGGCCTCTACGTGTCACACGTGGGCTCTGATCCAAAGGCGATTGTTGCTGCTGATGAGCCCCAGGCCATTCGCCTGCATATCATCTCTGGCATGATCACCAGCGATAAGATGACCTCCGCCACACTGGAGGGCTTTGATGCGTCAACGGACGGCAACACTGCACCGATTCAGGCCGAGATCGACGAGTTTATGGGCGTATTCAAAGACGAAATCAAGGAAGGTGACGTTTTTGATCTGGTCTACCTGCCGGGTGAAGGTGTGAAGGTGTCCAAGAATGGTAACGCCCGGGATACGATTTCTGGTATCGAATTCAAAAAGGCGCTGTTCGGCATCTGGCTGTCTGACGAGCCGGCTCAGGAAGATCTGAAAGCCGCCATGCTCGGTAAGGATTAAGCGTCTGCCTCTATTGGGGGCAAGTCGAAAAAAGGGAGGCAATATCGCCTCCCTTTTTCGTGTCTGGGATCCGGCCCCATTGGTCCTCAGACCAGTCCTGTTCCTGGGTTTACTCCAGGTAGTCTCGTTTCTGTTTGAATTCGCACAGATCTTCGATCGGGCAGATGCCGCACTTTGGCTTTCTCGCCACGCAGACATAGCGCCCATGCAGAATCAGCCAATGATGGGCATCCTGCAGGTAGTCTTTGGGCACCAGCCGCACCAGTCGTTGCTCTACCTCGACAACATTCTTGCCCGGCGCGATACCTGTGCGGTTGGATACGCGAAAGATATGAGTATCCACCGCCATGGTGGGTTGGCCAAACGCAGTGTTCAGGACCACATTGGCGGTTTTCCGGCCCACGCCAGGGAGGGCTTCGAGTGCTTCCCGCGTGTCCGGCACAATACTGTCGTGCTCTTCGACCAGTATTCGGCAGGTCTTTATCACGTTCTCGGCCTTGCTGTTGAACAGGCCGATGGTCTTGATGTATTCCTTCAGCCCGTCCACGCCCAGCGCCAGAATCGCAGCTGGCGTATTGGCGACCGGGTAAAGCCGGGCGGTTGCCTTGTTGACGCCGACATCAGTGGCCTGTGCCGAGAGGATAACGGCGATCAGCAGTTCGAACGGCGAACTGTATACCAGCTCGGTGGTGGGGTTGGGGTTGGCAGCCCTGAGGCGTTCAAAGATGGCCGTTCGTTTTTGTTTGTTCATAATATTCTCTGACGGTCAGGGATTCGTGATCAGGAAACGGAACCGGTGACACGCACGCGCTTGCTGCCAGCGATCGTGGGCTCGACAATCCGCGCGTCACGGCGTTTTTTGATCTGACCATCAATAGCGTTTTTAAGTGCGATGATAAAGCCAAGCCCGACGAACGCACCGGGTGGTAAAACCATAAACAGCACGTTTGCGTAGTTATCGAACACATGCAGGGTCCAATCAGCCGCCGCCGGACCGAAGATCAGATTCATATTGGTGAACAGGGTGCCTTGACCGATCACTTCCCGCATCCCGCCCAGAACGATCAGTACCAGCAAAAAGCCGATTCCCATCATTAGCCCATCAAGCACTGAGGGCAGTACGCTGTTTCGGGCAGCGAATGCGTCAGCACGCCCGAGAATTGCACAGTTGGTGACGATCAGCGGAATAAAAATGCCAAGGATTTCGTAAAGCTCGTAAGTAAACGCCTGCATCAGTAATTCTGCGCAGGTGACGAAGGACGCAATAATCATCACAAACGCCGGCAAGCGGACAGAATCGGGCACGAAATTGCGAATCAGTGATACCGACAGATTGGAGCCAACCAGCACCAGCAAGGTTGCCACACCCAGACCGATCGCATTGACCACCGTGCCGGTGACAGCAAGCAGGGGGCAAAGACCGAGCACCTGAACCAGCGCCGGGTTGTTGACCCAAAGCCCGTCCTTGATGATTTCCAATGAAGTCTTGGTGGCCATAATCAGTGATCCTCAACCGGCTGTGTGGAGGCCGGGGTGTCGAGTAGCTTGCGCCGATGCTCGTCGAAGTAGACAAGAGCGCCGTGAACGGCTCTTACAACGGCTCTGGGCGTGATGGTAGCACCGGTAAACTGGTCGAACTCACCGCCATCCTTGGCTACTGCCCACTGTCCGTCTTGCACATTCTTGAGTGATTTTCCGTCGAAACTGTAAACCCAATTCGACTTCTTGAGTTCTACCTTGTCGCCAAGGCCTGGTGTTTCCTTGTGTTGGGTGACGCGCACGCCGAGCACCTCGCCCCGGCTATTGATGCCTACCAGTAAACGGATGGGGCCGGAGTATCCATTTGGCGCGACTGCTGGAAGGATAATGCCGGTAATGTCGCCATCTTCCCGTGCGAGGTGCGCGACCGCTGCAGACTTGAGGCCCAGGTCTTCCGCCGGTCCCACGTCCACCGTATCGGACAGCAGGTCATTGTCGTGCAGATCGGCTGGGATGATTTCGAGTAAGGCACTGGCTTCGGCTTTACGGACCTGGTCTGCAATGCGGTTTTTGGTGATCGCATGGGTGAGGGCAATTGTGCCGGCCGTAATGACGGCAAACAGTGCCAGCCCGATAGCGTTGCGGGCAATGGATTGTCCAATGGGAGCCGTAATGAGGGCCATAGTCACGCCTTTCAGGAATCGCTGGTTTTAATGCGTCGCGAACGTTTGTGTCCGTAAGTACGGGGCTGTGTGTAGTAGTCGATGAATGGAACGGCAAAGTTCATCAACAGCACGGCAAAAGCGACCGCATCAGGGTAGTTACCCCATGCTCGAATGATATACAGCAGCACACCAATTCCGGCGCCGTAGACCAGCTTGCCCTTGTGGCTGGTTGCTGCTGATACGGGGTCCGTCGCGATAAAAAACGCGCCCAGCATTGTTGCGCCAGAAAGCAGGTGAACGGATAGGGGCGTGTACCGGTCCGGGTCCCAACCGAACGCCAGGCTCATCACGCTCAGCGCTGCGAGCATACTGACCGGGATATGCCAACTGATAATCCGGCGAACAACAAGCACAATGCCGCCGGCGAGAAAGGCCAGGTTGACCCATTCCCAGCCCCGGGCAACAAAGTCGCCGAATGCCGGGTGTTGCAACACTTCGCTAGACAATGCAGCGCCGATATCGTGTTTGTACACATCAAGCGGGGTTGCCATGGTGTAGCCATCAATCACCGGACCATTGCCAAAAATAATCTGCAGTGTCTCGATGAATCCCGGAGTCGCGCTGCCGTATCCGGTCGGACTCGACCAGGTGGTGGTCATGGCGACCGGGAATGAGATCAAAACCAGGGCATAGCCCACCATAGCGGGATTGAACGGATTAGACCCGAGCCCGCCATAAAGTTGTTTGGCGAGAATGATCGCAACAACCACGGCCACTGCACAGACCCACCAGGGGGCGAGCGGCGGCAGCGCGAGGCCCAATAATAAACCTGTTACCGCCGCGGTGTTGTCTTTGATGAAGAAGGCGACCGGCCGCTGCCGCAGCTTTAATATCGCGGCCTCGGTGGCAATGGCGATAGCGACACACAACACCGTGTTGATCAGGTTCCCCCAGCCGAAGAAAACGGTTTGCATCAGCAGGCCTGGCAGCGTGCACAGGATAACCCACAGCATGACCCGCGATGTTTTATTGGGCCCTCGGGTGTGGGGGGATGACAGTCTGAGAAAAGCCATGAAAATATCTCGTTTAAGCCACGTCAGGCTGATGTTGATGATGGGTTGCGGGCATCATCCAGTGCTGCCTGGGCGCGGGCGACGCGGTCATGATTCTTGGCCACGGCACGGGTCAGCTTGTCGACGTTGTCGTTTCCGTTGGCAGTTGCTTCGTCGAGCATGGCTTGCATATTGTCCAGTTTCGCCTGAGCTTTCGTCAGGGCGTCTTCGAGTTCGGCCATCTCAACCGCAGGCACGCTTTCCTGCTTCGAATTTGCTTCGGGCGCTGAGGCGTTGTTGAGTTCCCTCTCTGAGAGGGCCGCTTCGGCGACTGCAACCCGTTGCTTGTTTTTGCTAACCGCCCGCTCCAGTTTCTCGATATTGTCAGCACCCTGCTGACGGGCTTCGTCGAGCATCGATTGCATGGTATCGAGTTTATTGCGCGCTTTTTCGAGGTTGGTCTGCAATGTCTCCAGGGGCACTTCATCAGCGGTATCGATTGGCGATTCCGCTACAGTTTTGGCTGTCGGATTCGCCTTGCTGGCATCGTCCAGCGCCTGTTGGGCTGCATCGACGCGTTGCTGGTTCTTGGCCACAGCGCGGGCCAGCTTTTCTGTATCAGCACCTTGCGCTTCGGCATCTTTCAGCAGGCCTTGCATGGTGTTGAGCTTGGCTTTCGCTTTCGTGAGATTGGTTTCCAGCTCGTCCAATGAAGGCGCAGTTGGTGCATGGCTGACAGCTGTTTCGGGCTTGCTTTCCGTTGCACTGGCATTTTTTCGCGCCAGCGCGGCCTGCACTGCCGCGCTGGCAGACTGCCGGCCTGTATTCGGCGTGTCGGCAGCCTGCGCCCGTTTTTCCGCCTGGGCTTGCGCGGCTGCCTCGGCTCTTGCTTTACGCTTGGCTTCTTTCTCGGCCTGATCGCGTTCCAGCCTGGCCTGACGCGCTTCAAATCGTTCTCTGGCTCGATCGGATTTGGCTTGTTCCTCCCGCTGCTTGCGAATCTCGCCCTTGGAGTAGCGGTAGTACTGCACCAGAGGAATTGAGCTTGGGCACACGTAGGAGCATGCGCCGCACTCGATACAATCAAAAAGATTGTGCTGCTCGGCTTTGCCGAATTCCTGTGATTGAGAGAACCAGAACAACTGCTGTGGCAGCAATTCCATCGGACAACTGTCCGCGCACATGCTGCAACGGATACAGGGCTGGGCCGGAGGTGGCGCCGGGAACTCCCGGGGAGAACCCGCGATCACGCAGTTGGTGGTCTTGATGACCGGCACGTCCGGGTTGTCCAGAGTAAAGCCCATCATCGGCCCGCCAAGGATAAGGCGCTCGGTGCGCGCCGGATCAAAGCCGTACTGGTCGAGCAGGAACCCGATCGGGGTGCCGATAAGACTCTCGATGTTGGTTTGTTGCTCGAGGCCCTCGCCGGTCAAGGTGGTGATTCTGGAAATCAGCGGCTCGCCATGTCTGATCGCCCGGTAGACAGCGGCCGCCGTGCCGACGTTCTGGCACATGACGCCGATATCTGCCGGAATACCCTGATAGGGTACTTCCAGCCCGGTGAGAATCTGGATCAGCTGTTTTTCACCGCCCGAAGGATATTTGGTGGGAATGACGACCACTTCAATTCGAGTGCCTTCAACGGCGGCTCGCAAGGCGGCAATCGCCTCGGGCTTGTTGTCCTCGATGCCGATGATGCACTCTTCCGGCTCCAGGATGTACGCCATGATCTCGAGGCCGCCGACCACTTCCCGGGCCCGGGTCCGCATCAGCATATCGTCAGCGGTGATGTAGGGCTCGCATTCGGCGCCGTTGAGGATCAGCGTTCGCACCTTGTCATCGACTGGCGGGTGCAGTTTGATTTCCGTCGGGAAGCCGGCACCTCCCATACCTGCAATGCCGGCATTGCGGATCAATCTGAGCAGCGCTGGCGCATCGAGTTCATGGTAATCGTCAACCGGTTGGCGCTCTGCCCAGCTATCGGTTCCGTCCGGCCGAATCACCACGCACCAGTCCGTCATCCCGGATGGATGAGGCACGGCATGCGGGGTGATCGCGTCAATGGTGCCGGAGGTAGGGGCATGCACGGCGACGCTAAGGCGTCCCTCGGGAGCAGCGAGAAGCTGGCCTTTCAGTACCCGGTCTCCGGGCTCAACATTGACCTGTGCCGCCGCACCGATATGTTGCTGGAGAGGCACATAAAGTTTCTCTGGCAGTGGTGGAACCTGTATACCGTTGCCGGTTGACTGGTGTTTGTTCTCTTCGGGGTGGATGCCACCGGGGAAGTCCCAAAGCTTGCGCATCACGAGGCCACCTGTTGTCGGTCGGACGCAATGATCTGATCTTTCGGCAGGGTGTCTGGCCGTTCCCAACGCCACTGGCGGATATCGGTTTCGACTGAGACCATGTCAATGCAGTCCACAGGACAGGGCTCGACACAGAGGTCGCAGCCGGTGCATTCGCTTTCGATCACCGTATGCATATGTTTAGCGGCGCCTAAAATGGCGTCTACCGGACAGGCCTGAATACACTTGGTGCAGCCAATGCACTCATCTTCCCGGATAATGGCGACCCGTTTACCCTGGTCCACACCGTGTTCGGCATCCAGCGGCTGGGGCTCAACATCAAGTAGATCTGCGAGGGCATGGATTGTGGTCTCACCACCCGGAGGACAGCGGTTGATTGCGTCGCCATTGGCGATAGATTCTGCATAAGGGCGGCAACCGGGGAAGCCGCACTGGCCGCACTGGGTTTGTGGCAGCAGTGCGTCGATCTGGTCGACAATCGGATTGCCCTCAACCCGAAAGCGCTCGGCCGCAAAGCCGAGCAGAGCGCCGAATATCAATGATAGTGCGACAAGTGCACCAACCGCGATCAGAATTCCGGTCCACATCAGGTAATCTCCGTCACACGCTGACCAGGCCGGTAAAGCCCAGGAATGCCAGCGACATGAGTCCGGCGGTGACCATGCCGATAGCGGCCCCCCGAAACGCAACCGGGACGTCGGCGACCGCAATGCGCTCCCGCATGGCGGCGAACAGAACCAACACCAGAGAAAAACCAACGGCGGCACCGAACCCGTAGAGCACGGATTCGATGAAATTGTTGTTGCGATTAAGGTTCAGCAGGGCGACGCCAAGCACCGCACAGTTGGTTGTAATTAACGGCAGAAAGATACCCAGCACGCGATAGAGTACCGGGCTTGTTTTGCGCACGACCATCTCGGTGAACTGGACGACAACAGCAATCACCAGGATGAAGGTGATTGTCTTCAGAAAGTCCAGATTGAGTGGCGCCAGCAGATAGGTATACACCAGATAACTGCACACTGAGGACAGCGTCAGTACAAAGGTGGTCGCCAGCGACATGCCCATGGCGGTTTCCAGTTTGTTGGACACGCCCATAAAAGGACAAAGGCCAAGAAACTGAACCAGCACAAAGTTATTCACCAGAATGGTGCTGACCAGAATCAGCAGATATTCTGACATGGCGATACTCTCTCCGACGCTTTTCTGAAAACGATCCGATGCAGTTGTGCTTACATCACCCGTTGGCCAGGTTTTGCGCCCGTATCCGGTGACAGGATGAAAATATCCTTGCCACCCGGGCCTGCCGCCAGCACCATGCCTTCGGACATGCCGAACTTCATTTTGCGCGGTTTGAGGTTGGCGACCATTACCGTCAGGCGGCCTTGCAGATCCTCCGGTGCGTAAGCTGACTTGATGCCGGCAAACACATTACGTTCGCCATCACCCAGGCTGAGGGTCAGGCGCAGCAGTTTATCAGCGCCCTCGACGTGCTCAGCCTTGACGATTTCAACCACGCGTAAATCCACTTTAGCAAAGTCATTGAACTCGATTTCATCTGCAATCGGATCACTGGCCTTTTCTTGCGTTGAAGGCGCGGGCTGGCCTGTTGCGGCTGGCATCTCTTCTTTTGATGCTTCGAGCATCTGGTCAATCTGTTTCATTTCAACACGGCTCATGAGCGGCTTGAACTTGTTGATCGTGTGGCCTTCAAGCAGGTTGGCACGTTCGTTCCAGTTCAGCGGCGCATTGAGGAATGCCTCTGACGCCTGGGCGGTTTGAGGCAGAATCGGCGCCAGATAGGTCATCAGCAGGCGGAACATGTTGATGGCATTGGTCGAAATGGCTTGCACTTCTGCGGCGCGGCTTTCGTCCTTGATCAGCACCCAGGGTTCCATGTCGTTCACATATTGGTTGGCAACGTCTGCCAGTTCCATGATGCGGCGCATGGCGCGGCCAAACTCGCGCTTTTCATAATGCTCGGCAATTTCTTCGCCCGCGGTGACAAACGTGTTCAGTTTGTCTGTTTCAGTAATCTGACCCAGCTGCCCATCGAATTTCTTGGTAATGAATCCGGCCGTTCGGCTGGCGATGTTGACGACCTTGCCGACCAGATCCGAGTTCACGCGCTGGGCGAAATCTTCGAGGTTCAGGTCCATATCGTCCACGTTGCTGGTCAGCTTGGTGGCGAAGTAGTAGCGCAGGTATTCCGGATTCAGATGGTCCAGGTAGGTGCGGGCCATGATAAAGGTGCCGCGGGATTTGGACATCTTCTTGCCGTTAACCGTGATAAACCCGTGAGCGTAGACCGCAGACGGGGTGCGGTAGCCTGCACTGTGCAGCATGGACGGCCAGAACAGCGCATGGAAGTTTATGATGTCCTTGCCGATGAAGTGATAGACCTCGGCCTGGGAATCCGGCTTCCAGAAAGTATCGAAATCGAGATCTTCACGACGGTCGCAAAGATTCTTGAAGCTGGCGAGATAGCCGATAGGTGCGTCGAGCCACACGTAGAAATATTTGCCCGGCGCATCCGGAATCTCGAAGCCGAAATAGGGCGCGTCGCGGCTGATGTCCCACTCCTGCAGGCCGGCATCCAGCCACTCAGCGAGCTTGTTGGCCACTTGCGGCTGCAGAGTGCCGCTGCGGGTCCACTTCTGCAGGAAATCGGCAAACTCCGGCAACCGGAAAAAATAGTGCTCTGATTCTTTCTCGATCGGTGTTGCGCCTGACACGGCCGAACGCGGATTAATCAACTCGGCAGGTGTGTAAGTCGCACCGCAGACTTCGCAGTTATCGCCGTACTGGTCTTCCGACTTGCACTTGGGGCAGGTGCCCTTGATGAAGCGGTCTGCCAGGAACATCTTTTTCTCGGGATCATAAGACTGCGTGATCTGACGGGTCGCGATGTGGCCGTTCTTCTTCAGCTGTTCATAGATATGATTGGAGAAGTCCCTGTTTTCGCTCGAGTGGGTGCTGTAGTAATTGTCAAAGTGGATCAGGAACCCACCGAAATCTTCCCGATGCTCGGCATTGATGCGGTCAATCAATGCTTCAGAGGTGATGCCTTCGCGCTCGGCACGCAGCATGATGGCGGTGCCGTGGGCATCGTCAGCGCAGACGTACACACAGTTATGGCCTCGCATGTTCTGATAACGCACCCAGATATCAGTCTGAATGTATTCCAGCAGATGCCCCAGATGGATAGGACCATTGGCATAGGGCAGCGCGCTGGTAACCAGAATGTCGCGCCGGGACTGGGCGTTCGCTTGCGTCATGAGATGTACCAAACGTTGTTCGAAAAGGATTGAGTTCCGATGGCGCCGTGAAACCTCGCCATGAAGCCGGAAAAACGGGTTCCGAATAATACCTTTCCTGCGGCTATTTTTCATCCCGTTTTAGGGGTGATTGTGAATCAAAACGTGGGAGGTAAAGCACTGCTGCGGTTCAGTGTTCGAGGTCGTTGTGATTAAATGGCGATTCAGAAGAGTCACAGTAATTTAGTCAGGTATTGTTCCGTTTGGAGAACGCAATGACCCAGATATCCCGTGAAGCGGTAGAGAATGCGATCAGAGAATACCGGGACCCCTATCTGAACTCGGATCTGTACGAGCTGGATGCGGTCAAGTCTCTGGAAATTGACGGAGGCAGGGTTGAAGTAAGCGTGGAACTCAATTACCCGTCCGAAGGTATTGCCGGCGCGCTGAAGCAGTTGGTTGGCAATGCGATCGAGAATGTTGACGGAGTGGAGTCCGTCAACGTGGACACCCACCAGAAAATCCGCTCTTACCAGGCTCAGAAGGAGCTGCAGTCAATCGCCGGTGTGAAAAATATCATCGCTGTGGCATCAGGCAAAGGTGGTGTGGGCAAATCCACCACGGCGGTCAATCTCGCCTTGGCGTTGAGTCAGGAAGGCTGCCGAGTGGGTATTCTGGATGCCGATATCTACGGGCCCAGTGTTGGCATGATGCTGGGCGTGCCTGAAGGGAAGCGCCCTGATACCAAAGACAACAAATTCTTTATCCCGGTCGAGGCCCATGGCATCCAGGCAATGTCGATGGCGTTTCTGGTGACCGACAAAACGCCCATGGTATGGCGCGGGCCGATGGTCAGCGGGGCAGTGCAGCAGTTGTTGACCCAGACATTGTGGAACGATCTGGACTATCTGATCGTTGATATGCCGCCGGGCACGGGCGATATTCAGCTCACGCTCGCGCAAAAAGTGCCGGTGACCGGCGCGGTTGTGGTTACCACGCCACAGGATATTGCCTTGCTTGATTGCAAAAAAGGAATCGAGATGTTCCGGAAGGTGGATATTCCGGTTCTCGGTATTGTCGAGAACATGAGTGTGCACATCTGCAGCAACTGCGGCCATCACGAAGCCTTGTTTGGCGAGGGTGGTGGGCACCGTGTTGCTGAAGCGTACGACACAGAGGTGCTTGGTCAGCTGCCATTGCATATGACCATTCGCGAGCAGACAGATGGTGGTTCGCCCACTGTTGTAGCCGAATCTGATTCTGAAATCGCAAGGCTGTACCGCGATATCGCGCGCAAGCTGGGCGCGCTCCTTTCGAAGCGTGAACGGAATCTGGCGTCTCCTATTCCCAGTATTTCAATCAGCGACGATTAGTGGTCTGCCTGGATGTGGCTGAAGGGGGCAGCGGAAGCGTGCATTTTTCAGGCATGCTGCCTTTGTTTTAAACCGTCGCAAACGGTACCATACGGCCCACTTGATGCAGCGCGCTTGCGTGTGTTTTAACACTGCCCTCTCACGTTTTTACGAGAATGAACCGATGACGATTAAAGCAGACAAGTGGATCCGGCGGATGGCGCAGGACCATGGCATGATTGAGCCATTTGAGGCCGGACAGGTCCGGGAGTCTTCAAAAGGGCGTGTTATTTCCTACGGCACTTCCAGCTATGGCTACGATGTCCGTTGCAGCAATGAATTCAAGATCTTCACCAATGTGCATTCAGCCACTGTGGATCCGAAGAACTTTGATGAGCAGAGCTTTGTGAATATCACCAGCGACGTGTGCATTATCCCGCCAAACTCGTTTGCGCTGGCTCGCACGGTTGAGTATTTCCGTATTCCCCGCACGGTGTTGACCATCTGTCTCGGAAAATCCACCTACGCGCGTTGCGGCATTATCGTCAATGTCACACCTCTTGAGCCAGAGTGGGAAGGCCAGGTGACGCTGGAATTCTCAAACACGACCAATCTGCCTGCCAAGATCTATGCAAACGAAGGCGTGGCGCAGATGCTGTTCTTTGAGTCAGATGAAGTCTGCGAAACCAGTTATATGGATCGCGGCGGTAAATATCAGGGGCAGCGCGGCGTTACTCTGCCTCGCACCTGATCGTTATCTGAATCGGGCAATCGACCCTGGATCGTAAAAGCGTCTGTTTTCAGGCGCTTTTCTGTTTGGGTTCTGGTTGTATAAAGGCGCCTGATCAAGATTCTCTGTGTAATGCGTTGCTCAATACGATTCGTGGCTAGACTCACATCATGATTGTTCACTGTTCGCGCGCGTGTCATCAGGCGGCGGACATCTCGGGAGATAGGCAGTGAATGCTAATCAGTTTCTGAAAGCACTGGAGCAACTGCGAAGCTGGCGGGAGTATACGTTTATTCTCGCGCTGGCCGAGCGGGCATTTCCCAACTATGCCTTGTTTGCGGATGCTGTGGGCATGAAAGGTGGGGCCAAGGTTCGCCAGATGCTGGATCAGGCCTGGACCATGCTTGAGGAAAACAGCGGTGACGCGCAAGTAACGCAGATGCTTGCCCGCCTTGAGGGTTTGTCGCCGGATCCTGATGCCTATGACATGTATGGCGTCTATCCCGCCCATGATTTTTGCCGGCTGTTCGAGCAGGCCCTGTTGAATCGGCTGAACAATACCCGCTCTCGCGCCTTGGAGGCAGCTCTCTGGGCGACGGATACCGTGGCACAGTTTATCGAAATGTCCGAAGGTGAGGAGCTGGACGAAGACGAGCTGGTGCGTCTGCTGGATCGTCATGAGTTGATGAAACTGGACAAGGCCTTCCAGCGTGAAGTTCTGCTGGAAGTGAAGCGCCAGCGCGTGCCGGTTGCATCGTTTATCGCCACGATTCGTGAAATGGCCGCCAATGACGGCGTCAGCAATATTGGCATCGCGATTGACGATGCAGAGCCGGAATAACCTGATCAGTGGCTCCATAACTCCAGCAGGATTTTTCGTGTCATGAAGCTTTCAGCATTTGGAAGAAAATTTACCGCTCAATCCGGTATTACGTCATTGATGGATGATCTCGGTAACGCGCTGGCGTCCGGGGATGACATGATCATGATGGGTGGCGGTAACCCCGGGCATGTGCCGGAAATTCAGGAGCGTTTGCGGGGCATCCTTTCTGATATCACCGGGGACGAGACGTCTTTTCGCCGTCTGGTGGGTATTTATGATCCGCCTCAGGGGGAAAAGCGTTTTATTTCGGCGCTGGTGGAGTTGCTGAATGCTGAGTACGACTGGAATCTGACGGAAGCCAATGTCGCGTTGACCAATGGCAGTCAGGCGGCGTTTTTCATGCTGTTCAATATGTTCGCGGGGGATGACGGCGAGGGCACCAAACGGCATATCCTGTTACCGCTGGCGCCGGAATATATCGGCTATGCCGATGCGGGCCTCAGCGATGATCTGTTTCGCGCCGTGAAGCCCGAAATCACCGAAACCGGGCCTCACGAGTTCAAGTATCGGGTCGATTTTGATGCGCTGGAAATAAGCGACGAAACCGGTGCAATCTGTGTTTCCCGGCCGACGAACCCAACCGGTAACGTGGTGACCGACGACGAGATGGCACGGCTCGAAGCGCTGGCCGAACGGCATGATATTCCGTTGATCGTGGATGGCGCTTACGGCACACCCTTCCCAAGCTTGCTGTATGTTGACGCAACGCCCCGCTGGAACGACCGGATTGTGCTGTGTCTCAGCCTATCTAAACTGGGGTTGCCGGCCGCTCGTACAGGTATCGTGATCGCCGCCGAATCCGTCATCAAGGCGCTTTCCGGAATCAACGCGATCATGAATCTGGCAACCGGCAGTTTTGGCGCCATGCTGGCCGAGCCTCTGGTGCGATCTGGTGAAATTCTGTCTCTCAGTCGTGACGTCGTGTGTCCGTTCTATCAGCGCAAAATGCAAAAAGCGGTAGGCGTGCTGCACGAGCGGCTGGGTGAACGCTGCCCCTGGTCTGTTCACAAGCCTGAAGGCGCGATGTTTCTCTGGTTATGGTTTCCGGATCTTCCGGTATCCAGTCTTGAGCTATACGAACGACTCAAGGCGAGGGGTGTGCTGGTGGTGTCGGGGCATTACTTCTTCCCCGGTTTACCGGGCGATGACTGGCGGCATCGGCATGAATGCCTGCGGGTGACTTATTCCCAGGATGACGATCAGGTTGAGTGCGGGCTTTCGATTATTGCGGATGAAGTGCTCAGAATTTGGTCTGAGCACTGACGTTTTTGCCGTTTATTTCTGCGCTTTCAAGGTGGATTTCATACCGCGTGCCGTCGGTCTCGACCTGCACAAGCCTGACGAGCAGGTAGTCCCAGTCGGGCGCGAACCACATGAGTGTCGTTCGTTTTTTCTTTGGTGCGCGTATTTTTTCGACTTTCAGCGTCTTGACCTTGCCCAGCTTGGTTTCCAGTACATCTTCGCCGACGACACCAAATCGGGATGTCTCCAGGTGCCTCTTGTCGACGACTTCGTATTCCATTTCAGTGAGGCCGTTCTTCAGATCCTGGCGCAATTGAAGTTGGTACCCCATGGGGTCCAGCGCATCTGCCGGCACGGTATAGTTCACTTCGTCACCCTCATAATCCCCACTAACCCTGTTGTCAGCATGGTTAAAGTCAATCGACCGATGGCGGTCGGGGATCATCATGCCTTCAAGTGAGTAGCGATAGATATTCGGAACAACGCGATCATCTTCCCAGCGGAAGTAGGTGGCTTCGCGAATATCGGCAATGAAAGAATCGACGTCAAAGCGATACAGCCATTGGCCATTTCCTTTGCTTTCCAGCGTGCGGGTTGCCGAGCCTTTTACCGGTATGCCTTTATCCAGGCTAGCGCGGTAGGTGGCGGTCATCGGGTAGAGTGATTCCGGTTCGGTGCGGTCGTCGGGTTGCTCGTTGGCTACAGCGCTACCGCAGAGCAGGAGCGCTGCAGCAAGTGCGACGGCGCATTTGAACGGGCCCGCTGGAGTGCTAAAACTGGCCATGGTGAGGTCGCATCTCCAAAAGCATTTAAGGGGAAGGTGGCCCGGTTGAGCCATCGTAATCACAACGCTAGAGCAAGGTGCTCCCGCGTGCAACTGTGGACGTGTGACAATCCCGTTAGCTGCAGCACCCCGTCCGGTTAATTGGCAAACCGGCGGGATGTCAGCGCATTCTCACTGATAGCTGTCTGCAGGAAGATCAAGCACCGCGGGAAGTGGTGCTCCGTCGAAAAGGACGCCGTTGTCGTCAAGGTTGATCCGGCCTTCGCAGAACCAGCGAACAATGATCGGATACAGAATGTGTTCCCTCGCCTGCACCCTTGCGCTCAGCGTCGCTGCCGTATCGTTGGTCAGTACTTCCACTTTAGCTTGCGCAATGACCGGTCCGCCGTCCAACTCTTCGGTGACGAAGTGGATGGAGGTGCCGTGCACACTGTCGCCGGCATCAATGGCTTTCTGGTGAGTGTTGAGCCCCTGGTATTTGGGTAGCAGGGAAGGGTGAACGTTGAGCAGCCGTCCCTGATAGCGGCGCACAAAATCCGCGGTCAGAATTCGCATAAAGCCGGCCAGGACAACCAGATCCGGCTCATAGGTTTCGATCTTGCGGAGCAGGGAGGCGTCAAACGTCTCCCGATCACAGAACTCCCGGTGATCCAGTGTAAAGGTCTCGATACCTGCCTGTTGCGCGCGTTCAAGGCCGCCGGCATCAGGACGGTTGGATCCGACCGCAACGATGCGGCCGGGAAAGTCCGTTGATGCCGCCGCCTCAATCAAAGCCTGCAAGTTGGTGCCTGATCCGGAGATCAGGACAACAATGCGCGGAATGATCGTGTCCGCATTGGTCGGGTAGCTCGGGCTGGTCTGCTCGGTCATACCTTCGCTGCACCCGGGCGGTACTGTACACGGTCGCCGTCTGCACTGGTTTCGATGTGGCCCAGGCGCCAGGCTGTTTCTCCCAGAGCTTTCAGGGTATCCAGTGCGGCTTCGGCCTGGTCTTCGGGAACACAGATAACCATGCCTATACCGCAGTTAAAGGTGCGGTACATTTCCTTGATCTCAACATTGCCAGCCTGTTGCAGCCACTGGAAGACGGGAGGCAGGGTCCAGCTTTCAGTATCAATAATCGCAGCCGCGCCATCGGGCAATACGCGGGGAATGTTCTCGGGCAGTCCGCCACCGGTAATGTGTGCCATGGCGCGAACGTCGATGGTTTTAATCAGCTTCAGCAGATTCTTGACGTAGATGCGGGTGGGCTCCATCAGCGCTTTTGCCAGCGTGGTGTCGCCTACCGGCATTGCCAGATCGGCGTCGCTGACTTCCAGAATCTTGCGGATCAGTGAGTAGCCGTTGGAGTGCGGGCCGGAGGAACCCAGCGCAAGCAGTACATCGCCGGAGCGGACACTCATGCCATCGATAATGTCGTTGCGTTCAACAACGCCGACACAGAAACCGGCGAGGTCGTAATCATCGCCTTCATACATGCCGGGCATTTCAGCTGTTTCGCCGCCCACCAGCGAACAGCCGGCGAGTTCGCATCCCTTGCCGATGCCGTCTACCACGTCGGCAGCAACGTCAACGTTGAGCTTGCCGGTGGCGTAGTAGTCCAGAAACATCAGCGGTTCCGCACCGCCCACAATCAGGTCGTTGACACACATGGCCACCAGATCGATGCCAATCGTGTCATGTTGTTCCAGCTGCATGGCCAGGCGCAGCTTGGTGCCTACGCCGTCTGTGCCGGACACCAGAATGGGCTCTTTGTAGCCCGAAGGCAGCGCGACCATGGCGCCGAAGCCTCCCAGTCCGCCCAGTACTTCCGGGCGCTTGGTGCGTGCGGCGGTCTTTTTAATACGCTCGACAAGTGCATTGCCTGCGTCAATGTCGACGCCTGCATCGCGGTAGGTCAGTCCGGTTTTCTGGTCGGTCATGAGTCTTTTGCTGCCATGGAAAATGAAAGATGGGCGATTTTAACAGGTGGGGCAGAGTGGTCCAAATGCATTCGTGCGATTGCTACTCAGTGCCTGGACCATGGTGTATCCTATGCGCCATTCCAGCGAACTGCAGGGTGATTCATGAAGTCAGTGCCAACGATACCGGTCATAAAGCTGATTCTCGGTTTTTTGATGTTGATTCCGCTTGCGGCCCATGCCGTGACGGTCGACGGTCTTTATCGTACCCAGGTTGCTGTCGGGGGTTCCTCGGACAGTGAACAGAAAGCTGCGTACGCAGAAGGTCTGCGCCGGGTTCTGCTGCGCGTTTCGGGCAGTCGGGAAGTTCTGAACAGTGACCAGATTGACGGCCTGCTGGCTAACGCTGAATCACTTTTGCAGGCCTATCAGTATCGTCGTGTTGACGGCGGTAGCGATCAGCTGTTGATGACTTTCGGCTCTGTTGGTGTCAACCGGGCGCTTGCCAATATGCAAGTGCCTGTATGGGGAGCTAACCGCCCACTGACGCTGGCATGGATTGCGGTGGATTCCGGCAGAGACCGGCATATTCTGACAGCGCCGGATGCCGGCGCAGGTGATAGTGAACGTGCCCGCTGGTCCGCAGCTTTTGCCGCTGCGTCATCAGATCGAGGGCTGCCGCTGAGTCTGCCGCCCTCAACTTCAGGTGACGATCGGGCCCTGCTGTCTGAAATCCGGGGTAATTTTATGGACAGCCTGAAATCGGCTTCCTCTGATTATCCGCACAACCTGATGACAGTTGTGAACGTGACGCGCCGGGGCGGCGGATGGGAAGCGTCCTGGAAGCTTGAGGGCGCGGCTTTCACAGAGTCTGGCACCGAGACCGGTGCTGCGTCACCTGAAGCTCTGGCCAACGCCGTTGTCGGCGCCTGGGCCGATATGTTGGCGGCACGCTATTCGGTTGATGCAGGCAAAATCTCCGAAGCCCAGCGCGTTGACCTGGTCATTGAAAATGTTGCCAGCGTTGAGGCTTACGGTGCTCTGAAACGCTCTCTGGAGTCCATGACGCCGGTTGTGAGTGCCGGCCCGGTCAGTGTCAGCGATAAGGTCTCGACCTGGCGCGTTGCCTTCTCGGGTGAGCTATCAGTGCTGAAGGAATACATCGCTCTGGACACTCGATTCACATCCATTGAGAGCAAGGCGACGCCGGCTAATCCGACGCGGTCCTCCAGCGCATCAATGCCAACGGACCAGGAGGGGCAGTCGTCCGGAGGCGATCAGCGTAATTCCGATAGCCGAGCGTCAGAGAGTGCACCACCTGCAGGCTCGCAGGCCGCTGCGGGAACTGACTCTAACCGTAATGATAGCACCGTGGATGAGGGCGGAGCCGCTCCGACACTGCAGTACCAACCGCTGGAAGTTAACGGTGCAGCGTCAGGATCGGTCAATAGTGAAGAAACCTTTGAATCGCTTTACCCGGTATTGCGTTATCGCTGGCAGGGTAAGGGCGGGGCAACCGTTCAATAACGGCGACAGGGCTGCTAAAGGTGACTCCGGTGAGCCGATGGATATGGATTCCGAACGCACTGACGTTTCTGCGGCTGGTTCTGATCGTGCCTTTTGCGTTCTATCTATACGATGAGCGTTATCAGGCGGCACTGTTGGTATTTTTTGTCGCTGCTGTGACGGACGGGGTCGATGGTTTTCTGGCGCGCCGTTACGATTGGCGCACCCGTTTGGGCGCCATCGCGGATCCTCTTGCAGACAAGGCGTTACTGATTACCGCCTATCTGATGCTGACTCTCACTGGTGTACTGCCGGTATGGCTGTTCGCCCTGATCCTTGGGCGGGATCTGTTGATAGTTTTGGGTGGACTCGCTTTTCATCACTTTATTGGACGCTTTGATATGGAGCCCAGCATTGCCGGCAAGCTCAACACATTGGTGCAGATTGCAGTGGTGCTCTCTATTGTAACCCTGCTGGCGTCGCTGCCGATGCCAGCCTGGATATTACCCTGGGGAGTCTGGCTGGTTGCGGTGATGGCTGTAGTCAGTGGGCTTCATTACATTATTGTCTGGGCAAGGCGCGCATGGTTGGCGACACACTAGGCGGCGATCAGCTCACGCTGGGCGTGCGTATTCGCGATGACGCAACCTTCAGAAATTATCTGGGGGAGCGTAACGCCGATGCCGCTCACAAACTCCGTTTGTTATCAGAAGACAGCACTTTGCCCGTGATTGTCGTTTGTGGTGATAGCGGCACGGGCAAAAGTCATTTGCTGCAGGCGGTTTGCCATCACACCGAGGCCTTGGGGTTGTCGTCGCTTTGCCTCAACCTTGAGGAGCTTCTGCCACTGGGACCGAATGTGTTGCAGGGGCTGGCTGACTATCCGCGCGTGTGCCTGGATGATATCGAGGCTGTGATTGGCAATGCGCCCTGGGAAGAAGCCTTGTTTCATTTGTTCAATCGAATGCTGGACAACGGTCACCAACTCATTGTGACAGCCAGTCAGACCCCCGCATCACTGGGCCTGGGGCTCCGTGATCTGGCATCGCGCTTGCAACATGGCATCGTGATTCAACTGTTACTGCCGCGGGATGATGATCGCCTGCTGATCCTCGGAAGCCGGGCGGAAGCACGGGGCCTGGATCTGCCCGAAGAAGTGGGGCGTTTTATACTTCGCCGCGCCACACGCCATACCGGGGATCTGCTCGATATTCTGGACCGGCTTGATGAAAGCTCGCTCAAGGCGCAGCGCAAACTCACCATTCCCTTTGTTAAATCGGTGATGGGCTGGTAGTGCGCGTCATGGCTGGCGTGCCTCCTATGCGTGTTATTGACCGGTAAGCGCACTCAAAGGGTGCGGGTTCGTGCCGGCAATGACGATTTTGGCAGTACCTGGAATTCTGGACTCAAATCAAAAGGATAGTGACATTATGAGACGCGTTGTTTTCAATCAGAAAGGCGGCGTAGGGAAATCCAGTATTACCTGTAACCTGGCCGCGATTACAGCCGCTGAAGGCAAGAAAACATTGGTTGTGGATCTTGATCCGCAGGGTAATTCGACCCATTACCTGTTGGGCAAACGGGTGGGTGAAGTAAAAGATACCGTGGCTGACATGCTCGAGCAGACGGTCTCGTTTTCAATGTTTAACCGTCGTCCTGACGAATTTGTGCACGCCACGCCTTATCCCAATCTGTTTGTGATGCCGTCCAGTCCTGAACTTGATTTTCTAGAGCGCAAGCTGGAAGCCAAGCACAAAATCTACAAATTACGCGAAGCACTGAAAAAGCTGGAAGAGAGCTTCGACGAGATTTATGTGGATACGGCGCCAGCGCTGAATTTTTATACCCGATCAGCGTTGATTGCAGCCCAGCGTTGCCTGATCCCGTTTGATTGCGATGACTTCTCGCGACAGGCACTGTACAACCTGATGGGCGAAATTCAGGACCTTCAGGAGGATCACAACCCGGATCTGGTCGTGGAAGGGATTGTCGCGAACCAGTTTCAGCCCCGGGCTTCTTTGCCGCGTCAGCTGGTGCGTGAACTTATGGAAGAAGGGTTGCCTATTCTATCGGTGCGGCTTTCCAGTTCTGTCAAAATGCGCGAATCCCACCAGGCCGGAAAGCCATTGGTGCACTTTGCACCGAAACACAATCTGACGCGCCAGTACGTCAATCTGTATCGCCTCCTGAACGGTGAATCAGTCGAGGTTGAGCCGCTTTAGGCAGTGACGGAGGATTATAAATTGAGTACCAAACCAATGCTGGCCGCCGATGTGGCGGACGGCCTTCTTGCGATTGAAACCGAGCTGCGCCGCATGGCCTATTGGGAGAGTGAGCCGCCTCCACCGGAGGCGCTGACCAGCACTCAACCGTTCTGCATGGACACGCTGGGCTTTCATCAGTGGCTGCAGTTTATTTTTCTGCCACGGATGAAAATTATCATCGAGCAGGATCTGGCATTACCTGAAGTTTCAGGGATTGCGCCGATGGCAGAAGAGTTTTTCCGCAATGAACCGGTTTCCGGAAGTGCGCTGGTTAACGAGCTCGCACGGATTGATTCGCTACTGTCTGACAAGGCCTGATCCTCAGGATCGGTCTGACCTCGGCCCGCCGTGGGGCAGTGACAACGAAAACTGATCGGCGGGCAGCAGTTCCCGCCCATTCCGGATTTCCTCGAAGAACTCTCCCAGGGATGAGCTGGGTAGCGGTTCGCAAAAGCGGTTGCCCTGCAGCAGATGGCAGCCCGCAGCCCGCAGGAATGCATCTTCCTCAGCCGTTTGGACGCCGGATGCCGCGACCGTTAACGACAGCTGTCGCGCCAGGTTGATCAGCGTGTGCACAATGGCTGCGGTGTTTTCGTCTTTGGGGGCCTGCTCCAGCAGTTCCGGGTCGATTTTTACCTGATCGAAAGGCAATTCCCGCAATAACCGTAGTGATGAGAGTCCACTGCCAAATCTGTCCAGCACCAATGTAATGCCCAGCGCTTTGAGGCGATTCAGGGTGGCTGCCGTATCTTCAAGCCGGTCGCTGAGCACGCGTTCATCAATTTCGAGGGCAAACAGATTGGGATCCAGGTGGGTGTCCTGGATGATCGTCTGCAGGCTCTCTGCAAGTTGAGGGTGGTTATATTGGCGCGATGAAAGGTTGATGCTGACAGACACGGGCGATGGGCTCATGGCCTGGATCGCTCGTGATTGAAGGCACGCGTTGTGGCACACCCATTCTCCGAGGTGCTGCAACTGCCCGGTCTGTTCGGCTATATCCATGAAGTCGGCGGGAGAGAGTAACCCGCGCGTTGGATGGCGCCAGCGAAGCAGCGCTTCCAGCGCAACGACCCGGCCGTTGCGGGCATTGATCGTAGGTTGGTAATAAAGATCCAGCTGGTTGCCCCGAAGCGCCTCACGCAGCTCCCGCTCGAGAGACATCTGGCGTTGCATCTCATCGTTCATGTCGCTGCTGAAAAACTGCAGGTTGTTGCGGCCTGCTTTTTTGGCGCGATACATGGCCATATCCGCATTCTTGAGCAGCTCGTCGTAACTCTTGCCATCCACCGGCGCCAGAGTGATCCCGATACTTGATGTGATCACCAGTTCCCCGCTGGGAACACGCATTGGCTGGGTGATGGTGTTGAGAATGCTCCTCGCCACTTTCTCGCAGCCTTCGGCGCCGTTTACCTGGTTCAGCAAGATGGCGAATTCGTCGCCCCCGAGCCGTGCAATTGTATCTTCTTCCCGGACATTGCTTTGCAGTCTGCGAGCAAGTTCCTGCAGCAACTCATCGCCGGCGTCGTGACCCAATGTGTCGTTTATGCGCTTGAAATGATCGACGTCCAGCGCAATAAGCGCGCAGTAGTGGCCGTGCCGCATGGCACTGGCAATCGCCTGGCGACAGCGGTCCTCAAACAAACGGCGGTTGGCCGTGTCCGTCAGCACGTCATAGTGTGCGAGATAATGAAGCTGGTTCTGGGTTTCCCGGATTTCGGAAATGTCCTGACCGATCAGGATCAGCTGGACATGGTGATCATCATCTTCCTCCTGTAGCCGGTTCAGGTTCCACAGGATGGTGTGCGGCGTGCCATCGAAACTGTTCACTTCAGTTTCAATCTGATCCCGGGTAAGGCCGGTGTTGAGCACCTTGGTAATTTTCCAGGCAAGCTCGTCTCTCTGGGCTGGCGGAATAAAGGCATCAATCAGGTTGCGATCAAGCGCTTCGTCACGGCTGTAGCCAAATAGCGCTTCGGCAGCACTGTTCCATTGCCTTATGGCGTTGCTCCGATCAACTACGATAATCGGGTTGCTGGTGTTTTCAAACAAGGCACGGAAGTGGCGGGACGAGCGGCGAAAAGACTTCTCGGCCTGTTCCCGGATAAAAATTTCGTCCTTCAGTTCAAAGTTGGTGATCTGCAGCTGGCGGGTGCGCTCTTCAACCGTTGACTCCAGACTGTTCTCGACGCGCTCCCGGTCCGCCAGAATGACCCGAACATAGTAGGAGGTGCCCGCCATTGCGGCGATGAGTGATTCGCCGAGCAGCGGGTCGATCCCGTTAACAAATTCAGGACTGGTCGCGAAGAAAATACAGGCCAGCCCGGTAAAGGTCGCGGCTGCGATCGCGATCATGCTGCCACTGAGTGAAAATCGGGTGGCCGCCCAGGTCATCAACGGGAGTAACAGGAACAGACCCTGAAGCACGTCACGCTGGGTCAGGCCGACAATAAACAGCAAGCCGGCAATCCAGAGCACCCATTCCAGCGGCCGGTGGAAAATACGGCTCACCATGGGTTCCCGGACGAGCGACAGGATAAGCGGCGTTATGGTTATAGACGCGAGGAAATGAGCAAACCATGCTTGCAGGAATATTTCATTAAGGGGGTGGCCCGGCCCGGCGTCCGGCGCCAGGGTGTCAATAAGATAGGTGACCGGCAGGGCCGCACAGAGCGAAGCGAGGGTGATGGCACCAAGCAGCCAGAGAAAGGTCTGGTAGTCCGCAAGTGGTGACTGCTCGGCCGGTGTTTGGCGAAATACATGGAAAGCAACGAAGGGCGCCAGTCCATAGGACATCAAAATGGCGAGGAATGTGCCCGTTGCTGTTTGGCTGTCGCCGGTATTGAGTTCCAGGGTGTGTAGCCAGGCGGCTCCCAGCAAGCCGACAGCAATGCCAACGCTGACTCTGTGTCCGAGCAGTAATAGCAATGCCAGTGCAAACCCGGATGGCAGCCAGACAATAGAATAATAGGCGCCAGGCCCCGGCAATTGAATGCTGGTAGCGGCCAGCCCCATTACCGCAGCTGCGATCAACAGTTGAAACAGTATGGTTTTGGCTCGAGAGAGCAGTTGGAAACGAACGTTCAATTAAATCCCATCCCTGGCTATGCGCGAACGCAACTCCCTGTGGTGGTTGCCGGATGTCGGCTTGGTGAGATAGCGGACCGTCTGCATTTGATTGCCACAGGATTTCGATCTTAGTAAAAATAGTCGCGATTATCGGGTGTCGCTACATTAACCCTGATCCAAATGTGACCGTGTACCGTTATGCCTGAAAATGGTCGCAAAACGCACAGGGCTCAATCTCAGATTACCCGAAATTTTATGTAAAGCGGGTTTGGTATGGTAACCGCGTGTAATCGACAGGCGAATTCAGCGACGCGTCTGCTTACTCGGCAGATTGACCCTGAATCCTGCTGCGTGGCGTTAATCACTTACCGCCTGACTGTCCAATCTGAGAGACAGGTCAGTTGCACGTATATCCTTGGTCAGCGTGCCTAGCGATATATAGTCCACTCCGGTTTCCGCTATGGGGACCAGCGTGTCTTCATTAATACCCCCAGAGGCTTCAATTTTGGCTCTGCCGGCGTTCTCCCGTACGGCGGTTGCCATATCTGCAAGACTGAACTCATCCAGCATGATGATATCGGCCCCGGCGTTCAGCGCTTCTCTGAATTCCTGCAGGTTCTCTGTTTCAATTTCAACAGGTTTGCCCGGCGCGATTCGATGGGCCGCTGTAATGGCGTTGAGGATGCCTCCGCTGGCCGCGATGTGGTTTTCCTTTATCAGGAACGCGTCATACAGGCCGATCCGATGATTGTGGCAGCCACCGCAGGTAACCGCGTATTTTTGGGCCAGTCGCAGCCCCGGGAGGGTTTTTCGGGTATCGAGCAGCTGTACGTTGGTATGCGCGACCTTGCTTGCATAGTGATGACAGCATGTGGCGACACCGGAGAGCGTCTGCAGCCAATTCAGGGCCGAACGCTCGGCGGTTAAAAGGCTGCGCGCGCTGCCATGGAAGGTGAACAACACCTGGTCGGGTTTCACGATATCGCCATCGCTGCATTGCCACTCGAGCGTAATGGTCGGATCCACCTGTCTGAATACTTCATTTACCCATTCCTGCCCGGCAATGACGGCATGTTCCCGGGTGATGACCCGGCCGGATGCCCGCTTGTCCTCAGGAATGAGCTGGGCGGTGATGTCGCCAGTGCCAATATCTTCATCGAGACTGCGGCTGACAGTATCAATTCGGGACTGGCGCAGAATATCGGCAGAAAGCGTGGGCATGGTGATGGTGTGCTCCGGAGTGGTCTGTAAACCGCGCAAGTTTACTGGCTCATCGGCATGGGGCCAAGCGCGAACGGTTAACTGAACATTACCGAAAGTGCTCAAAAGCTGACGGTTTTTGTCACTCGACCTGGGATGGTCGGCGAAATCCGGTGTTCTGGGGAGCCGGGGCCAGTGACCGTTGTTTGGCGGTTTTGAAAATGAAAATGTGAACCAGTTCCATCGATCACAAACGGTGACAATTCCTGACAGAAGGTGACGTGGTTAGCGCCTATGATGCATAGGTGATGTCAATAATTGTGAAATGCCAGCTGCATTAATCCCGAATTCGGTAAGTAAAGCTGTTCCAGGGGAACCCGAAATGACCAACGAAAATCGTGTCGTGAACTTGCACAAGACCGGAGGAGAGCGTTCGTTTACGCTGCCGTCTGCATTGATTCGCTTGCGTGATTTTTCGGGGCAGTCTCTGACCAAGGAACTAACGGAATTCTTCGACAGCGCGGACGACGCGCTGTTCAATATGGCGGACAAAGCCGGGTCAAATCAGGACCAGGCCGCTTATTTTGATGCCATGCGCGAGCTTCGGCTACGCCGCAAATCCATGACGCTCACCATGTTGCAGTGGGTTGCCCGGGCATTTAACGAACTGGGTAAATTTGACCCGCGTCCTGCCAACAGCAGCCTGACCGACGTGAATCAGGATAATCTCAGCCTGGTAGGGCACGGGGAGTTAGAGCAGCAAGTCGCCATCGATAACCTGATAACCAAGCTTCGAAATCGCCATCTTGATGCCATTCGTATGCTGGTTACCCGTTTCCAGCACGTTGCACCCAGCGTCAGCCTTGAAGACCGACAGATGCCGCTGAGCCCTGAGGTGATCTGCGGCGGATTGCAGGAAGCCTGCGATGATCTGGATATCGATATCAGGGCAAAGCTGGTGGTACTCAAGTTATTCGATAAATTGCTGATCAGTCGACTGGATGGTCTTTATCGTGATGCCAATGCGTTGCTGGTAAAAGACGGTGTGCTCCCTGATATGACCCGCGCACCGGTAGGTGCCCCAAAGGGAGCTCAGCGCACCCGCACCGAGCCCGAAGTGCCGACCGTTACCAACCGTGCGCCTGTGCCGCCTTCATCTGCTTCGCCAGCTCAAAGTAATAGCTCGGGTGAGGGCGACGGCGCGATCCAGACCGGGCAAACCCGTGCGACCTTCTCCGAACTGTCCGCGTTGCTGCATAGTGGCGACCAGAGTGGGCAGCAGAGCTCAGGGGCGTCAGCTGGTTCTTCTCAGGGCTCAGGGTCTGGTGCGTCGCTTGATACCCGTGATCTTATGCGCCGGTTATCCCAGCTGCAGCAGACGGCAGCGGCCAACGAGCACGATGCTGCTGGCACAATGCCGGGTAGCCTGACGTCGCAAATTGAAAGCGTATTGGATGACCGGTCACAGGGAATCAAGGCGCTCAATCAGGTAGACGCTGACGTGGTTAACCTGGTGACGATGTTGTTTGACTTCATCCTCGAAGATCGTCACCTGCCTGTGCCAATGAAATCGATCATTAGCCGTCTGCAAATCCCCATGCTCAAAGTGGCCTTGCTTGATCGCAGCTTTTTCAATCGTGGCGGTCACCCCGCACGTAAATTGCTGAATGAGTTGGCGATGGCGGGTATTGGCTGGAATGAAAAGTCGGAAGGTCAGCGTGACCCGTTGCGAGAAAAAATTGAATCGGTGTCAGATCGGTTGTTGCGGGAGTTCACGGATAACGTCGATATTTTCCCGGATCTGCTGAATGAATTCGCCCATTTCATGGATCTGGATCGCCGCCGCCGCGAGTTGATTGAGCAGCGCTTGCGTGATGCTGAAGAAGGGCGTGCGCGACAGGAGCGTGCACGCGCTGCTGCCAGCGAGGTCCTGACCCGGGTTACTGAAAACAGAACACTCCCATCTGTTATGCAGCAATTGCTGGCTGAACCCTGGAGCAAAGTGTTGCAGTTTCTATACCTGCGCGAGGGCGAGGGTAGTGAAGGTTGGAATCATGCAGTAACGCTGGCGGAAAGACTGGTGTGGAGTGTGGATCCCCAACCGGTAACGGATCAGACCCGGTCTGAATTGCTGCGCCGGATTCCGGCAATCGTTGACGATCTTCGCAAGGGGCTACATTCAGTTTCCTGGGACCCGTTTGCCAGCGATGCACTGGTGCACGATCTCGAGCTCGCCCATGTGGATACCCTTCAGCAACTGGCGCTTGAGACAAAACCGAAGAAGATCGCTCCGGAGGTTAAGTCTGAACCGGTCGTTCAGCCTGAACCCGTGGCGCCTGAAGTCGCAAGTGCGGTTGCCGAAATGCAGGCTGATGCCAAAGCATCACAACCTGTTGTCGAGCCAACTCCGGTTGTGCCGGCTGTTGAGGTGGTTGCCCCTGAGGCAGAGGTTATCCCAGAGCCTGTAGCGGCTGTCGAGGCAACATCTTCGGTGGCAGTTGAGCCGATGACGGCAAAGCAGGTCGATGTGCCTCTGGCCGATACTCGCTGGCTTGAGATGGCTGAGAAGCTTCGCGTTGGCTCTTGGGTCGAGTTGTCCAGGGACGACCAGAAAACCCGTTGCAAGCTTGCTGCCGTGATCAAGGCAACAGGCAAGTACATCTTCGTAAACCGAAACGGTGCAAAAGTGGCGGAGTACAACCTGGCGGATGTCGCCACTGCTCTGGAAACCGGCGAAGTGAATATGCTTGATGATGGCCTGATATTCGATCGTGCGCTTGAGTCCATTATCGATAACCTGCGCCATAGCCGGAAGGACTGACTTCCGGGGCTGCGCGTTGGCCTGCCATCTTGCTTTGTGCTTCAATCATCGTACACTCGCTGCAGTTTTTGCGGCTAAACGATGGTATTCCCTTGAGCACTGAGCTTTTTCCGAAACACTATCCAATCGATGCCAGCGGCTGGCTTGAGGGAGTGCGGCACTGCCCGTCACCCAATTTTGGCCAGCGGCCTTCTGGTTCCGCCATTTCGCTGTTGGTTGTCCATAACATCAGCCTGCCGCCCGGTCAGTTTGGCGGTGATCACATCGAACAGTTCTTTTGTAATTCGCTCGACGCCGGAAAGCACCCTTATTTCGAAGAAATTGCAGAGATGAAAGTCTCTGCTCATGCCTTGATCCGTCGCAATGGCGATTGCGTGCAGTTTGTGTCATTCCTCGACCGCGCCTGGCATGCCGGTCGCTCCTGTTTTGACGGCATGGAGGAATGCAATGATTTCAGTATCGGTATTGAGCTGGAAGGTGCTGATGATGTGCCGTTTGAAATCGCGCAATACAGCACGTTGGCGGCTATCTGCCGTGCGGTTATGCAGCGTTGGCCGGCAATCAGCCGGTCGCGTATAACCGGGCATAGTGACATCGCGCCCGGGCGGAAAACTGATCCGGGGCCGGCATTCGACTGGGCATTGTTTCTCCGGACACTCGATGATCATATCGACGCTTCCCAGCGCGGGGGGCTGACACCATGAACTTCATCATTCTGCTGTTGGCCTATTTCGTTCGTCGCCGGCTGGATGCGTCGGGTCGGCTGGACCTTGATGCTCTATTTCGCGCCCTTGTTTCCAGGGCGCCTGCTGCAAAGCCTGGCAAGGAGCACAGGGCCACGATCGGCTTTCTGATGCTGGTACTGGTTTTCGTTAGCGTGCTGGCGCTGGACTATTGGTTGAGGGGAGGCGATTGGTCGCCCATGACCTGGCCGCTGGATTTCGTGGTGCTGTTGTTGACCATGGGGCTTCCGGGCTGGCGTGATGCGCTCCAGGCCTATGGCGAAAGCTGGCGCCGGGGTGATATGCAGGCAGCGTGGCATCACGTCAGTCATCTGCTCACGTCCGATCAGCGTGCAGAAGGGCTCGAACCGGAAGGGTTGCATCGCGCCGTTACCTCACGTCTGCTGGCTCAGGTGTTTGAGCGTTATTTCCTGGTGGTGTTCTGGTTTGTATTGCTGGGTCCTGCCGGGGCCGTGGTGATTCGGCTCTGCCTGGCGCTTCGTGACCACTGGCCATCAGCTCCCGCACGCCCGGCTTTTGGCCGGTTGATTGCAGTCGTTGCCTGGGTTCCGGTGCGATTGCTGGCAATCAGTTTCGGGTTGGCTGGCGATCTCGGCGGCTGGCTGGCAACGGCGAAGCGTCGAACGTTTGTATTGCGGGGCAAAGCGCCCGCCTTGCTCTTTGATAGCGCGAATGGCGCGCTTTCGAGTTATGCGCTTGATCCGGTGAGATTTGAAGCTGCCCATCCTGATGACTGGCCTGATTTCGGAGCCCGCAGCCTCAGCGCGGTCCGCGATCTGCTCAATCGAAGCTTCCTGGTATGGATTTGTGTGCTGGCATTATTGGCAATTGCTGGTATTTTCAACTAATTATAAGAATAATTTAAAGTATGTTGGCGACTCGAGCGGGCGTACTATCCTGTCGCAGGCGCCTGTCACGCAGGTTCAGCACCAGAATTTACAAAATTTTATTAAATTAAACTCAAGATTCTGGCCACTAAGGCGACAATATAGATATGAACTTTTGAACGGCTATTCAGTTGATTGGCCGTTATGTGACCTTCTCAACTGCCGCTCGACAGGCAGATTGAGGAATACCAATAATAATACGAAGGCCGCGTCAGCTGCCGGGCACTGAATGCTTTGGGGGAACGAGTGAAGCAACTGTTATATCCAGCTGTTGCGTTGATGAACCGGCTGCCGATGTTCTACAAGTTCAGCCTTATCAGCGTGCTGTTTCTCTTGCCCATTATCGGATTGACCTACCTGTTGGTTAGCCAGCTCAATGAGTCCATTGACGCGGTTGCCCGTGAGGCCGATGGCCTTGTTCAGCTGAACGAAGCGGCGAGCATGCTGGAAGCCTCTTATGCCTATCGGGACTATCGCTCGGTCGGAAAAGTCAGTAGTGATCAGGAGCTTATTGCCAAAAGTGATGAAGCGGGCGAGCTGATCGATACATCGCTGGCAGCCATGATGGAAGCGGATGGTTCGTTTGATCCTTCCGGTGGCTGGAAAGATCAGGTCGCGATCCTGAATGACGAGTGGCAATCCCTGAAGTCGGAAGACATTCTGCAAAGCAACATCGATCCCCAGTACAAGTATTATCAGGAATTTGTCCAGAAAGTGCGCGCCTTGCTGGCCTCGACACTCAAAGTGTCCGGTCTGGCTCAGGATTCCTTGCCGGAAAACCAGTTGCTGCTTCAGATCAGCACGAATCTGTTGCTGGAGTCAGCCGGGGCTGAAGGTCAGGCCCGCTCTTATGCCATTTACGGTCTTTCGCAGGGGCAGCTGGATTCCGCAACCGCTGATGCAATGAATGAAATGTTTGACCGGCTCACCAATTTGAAAACCCGGATTGATTCGGAATTTCAGGTAGCCGTCAGTGCGTCATCCGGGCTTGAGGATCGTGCATCCAATCTTCTGAAGAAGGTGGCCGAGAGCCCGATCAAGGTACGCGACGCGCTGGATACCAACGTTATTACACCCTATCGCCTCGAAATGCCCTGGCAAGAGTTTGATGCACTCGCGACGGACGCCATCAGCAGCCACTTTGAGCTTCAGTCCACCATCCTCGATATCGTGGCCGATAATCTCGCGTATCGCCTGAATGCCGAAACCGATCAGCGGATGCTGTTGTTTATCGCGCTTGCCGTATTGCTCGTTATCATTGTGTTTTTGTATATGGGCTTTTTCCTGTCGGTCAAAACGGCGATTACCACCTTTGGTGAAGCGGCCAGGAAAGTGGCTGGCGGCGATATGACCGTGCGTATCGATCTGGATAACCGGGACGAGTTGGGTGCGTTAACCAGCGAGTTCAACAACATGACGACGAAAATTTCGGAGCTGGTTAAGTCTGTTTCCCGCACGACTGACGATGTGGCGCAACAGGCTGTTCGGGTCAACGATTCAGCATCGGCAAACAGCGAAGCGGTTGCCCGTCAGATGTCGGAAACCACCCAGATTGCAGACGCCATGCACCAGATGGTCGATACCGTGCAGGAAGTGGCGGAGAGTGCCCAGCGCGCGTCTGATTCGGCAGGTCACGCCGAGAAGGATGCGGAGCAGGGGCGTCTGGTAGTGGTCGAAACCGTGGATACCATTAACCGCCTGGCAACCGAAATTCGCAGCGCGGCGGATGTGATCAACCGCGTCAGCCAGGACAGTGACAGCATCAGTCAGGTGTTGGTGGAAATTAAAGCAATTGCCGAGCAAACCAACTTGCTGGCATTGAACGCTGCGATCGAGGCTGCCCGGGCGGGCGAGCAGGGTCGTGGGTTTGCGGTTGTGGCGGACGAGGTGCGCTCGCTGTCGCAACGCACACACAAATCCACTGAGGAAATCGAAGGTATGGTCGGCCGGCTTCAGGGCGGTGTGAAAGATGCCGTGAAGGCGATGAACAATAGTCACGAGGTGACGAACGCGACCGTTGAGAAGTCGTCCGAAGTGACCCGCGCGCTGGAGAAGATTCTGGCTGGCATATCAACCATCGTGGATATGAGTCATCAGATTGCTCAGGCATCTGAAGAGCAATCAGCCGTTGCCAAGAATATTAACGTCAACGTTGAGCAAATTACCGAGTTAGGCCATACAACGGCCGACAACGCGAGTGAAACACTTGAAGCTTCTCGCTCAATGTCGGGGCTGACGACCGAGCTCGGTCGTCTGGTCGAATCCTTCCGGGTCTGACAGGGCCCTTCCTTCAACCCCGGTTTGATGTTGGCCGGGGTTGATCTCTCATCGTTTTAGAATGTGCTTACTGGCTGTTGCCGGGCTGCCACAGAATTTCTTCACCGTCGTTGCGCCGGGCGAGCACTCGGGCAAAAACAAACAGCAGGTCCGACAGCCGGTTAAGGTACTGACGCCCGAACGGATTAATTGTTTCCTCGTGCCCCAATGCCACCACGACCCGTTCCGCCCGGCGGCAGATTGCTCTCGCCAGGTGGCTGTGGGCGGCGACTTTATTGCCTCCGGGCAGGATAAAGTTTTTCAGGGGTGGGAGGTCTTCGTTCCACTTGTCCAGGGTTTCCTCCAGCCAGTCAATCAGGCTGCTTTGGATCAACACACTGTCGGGAATGGCGAATTCACCGCCGAGATCGAAGAGATGATGCTGAATGCGCCGAAGCACCGATATCATCGCATCGTCTGTGCCCAGGTATTCGATCATCACGCCAATCTGGCAGTTGAGTTCATCGACGGTACCCAGGGCTTCGACACGCAGGGCATCTTTGTTGATGCGGCTGCCATCGGCGAGACCGGTTGAACCATCGTCGCCGGTTTTGGTGTAGATTTTTGAAAGCCGATACCCCATGTGTGGATCCTTTCTGATATCAGTAGAATGAATGTGCGTTACAGAGCCTTTACTTTATTGGCGAGAAAACGGTTCACCGGCGCGTCCAGTCCTTGACGTTCACTTTCACTGACAATAAAGCCATTCATCATCTCGATCTCGGTGCTTCGACCCGCCTTAACGTCCTGGCGCATGGATGAACTGTTTGCAGCGGTTCGCTGGGCCACGGTGCGGACTTCGTCCTCGAGCATTTCTGCGGTGCAGGGGTAGTTGTGCAGCGTCATCACGCGGCTGACTTCAGTGCACACATCACCAATACGCGTTTCAAAAAATGGCTGACCAATGATGCCACCGTTGGGGCAATCCAATATCGCTGTAAAAGGATTGATACCTGCGTTAATCGCCAGCTTCATCCAGAGCCTGCGTTCTATGTTCGCGTCGATCTGGATATCGAGACCGGAGTGCGTCAGCAGGTCAGCACCGAGAGCCGCTTTGCTCTGGCCCGAGGGTGTGAGCCCGCCTAGCCACGTCGATCCCTTGCCGGCGTGAATAACCTTGCCCTGGTCATCCAGATACGCACCTTCCGTGGTCGAGGCGGCAATCACCGGCATATGCGGCCAGGTCTCAGCGATTGCCTGCTGGCTTCCCATTCCGTTCTGGAACAGCAATATGGGCGTATTGTCACCGATACAGGATGAAAACCGCCGCAGCGCTTCAAGTGCATCGGGAGCTTTGGTGGTGACCAGCACCAGGTCAGGCTGAATTTCAGTGTTTTTTGCCACGGGGATGCGCACAGTGACGATCTGACGGGATGCCGGATTGAAGGGAGAAAACTGACAGGCGAGTTCAGCGGCGCCAGGTTGGCGCCTGCCAAACATCACGTGAAACGCGGGTGAAAGATACGCAGCCCATAGGCGGCCCATTGCGCCGGCGCCGATGATAAGGATGGTCTGACGGTTCTCCTGTGACATCAGCGGCGTCCGGCGTAAGGTGTGCTGAGGCTTACATCGCCTCTATCTGGGCTTTCTGGTCCTGGAGGCGGCTCAGGCTGCTCTGTGCATCAGCCAGCTTGCCTTGCTCCTTTTCAACAACTTCAGCAGGGGCTTTATCGGTAAAGCCGGCGTTGCCGAGTTTTCCTTCCAGGCGTTTGATTTCTTTATTAATGCGCTCCAGCTCTTTGTCGAGCCGTGCCAGCTCCGCATCCTTGTCGATCAGGCCTGCCATCGGAACCCGTACTTCCAGATCGCCTACAAGCTGGGTGGCTGACATGGGCGCTTCTTTGTCGCCGAGCCATTCCAGAGTTTCCAGCTTGGCCAGTGAAATCAGGAACTGACGGTTGGCTTCCATTCGCTCGCGATCGATTTCCGGGCCGCGCAGGAATACAGGGATTTTCTTGGCTGGGGAGATATTCATCTCGCCGCGAATATTTCGCACAGCGACGATCATACCTTTCAGCCATTCGATATCGGCTTCTGCCTGCAGATCGACTTTGGCGTCATCCGGCTCAGGATAGACCTGTAGCATGATGGTATCGCCTTGCTTGCCTGCCAGCGGCGCAATACGCTGCCAGATCTCTTCCGAAATAAACGGAATGATGGGGTGGGCCAGGCGAAGGACAGCTTCCAGTACCCGCACCAGCGTGCGACGCGTGCCACGCTTTGCATCTGCACTGGCATCGTCGTTGGTCAGCACTGGCTTGGATAGCTCGAGATACCAGTCGCAGTATTCGTTCCAGATAAACTCATACAGCGCATAGGCGGCCAGATCAAAGCGGTACTGGTCAAGATGGCGGGTGACATCGCGCTCGCAGTTCTGCAATGCGCTGATGATCCAGCGGTCAGCCAGTGAAAGCTCAATGTTGCCGCCGTTCAGTCCGCAATCTTCGCCTTCCGTATTCATGAGCACGTAGCGCGCGGCGTTCCAAAGCTTGTTGCAGAAGTTTCGGTAGCCTTCCAGTCGCTTCATGTCCCAGTTGATATCACGGCCGGTTGTAGCCAGTGAGGCGAGAGTGAAGCGTAGCGCATCGGTGCCGTGAGGAGCGATGCCTTCGGGGAACTCTTTCTGGGTGCGTTTGCCGATCTTCTGCGCCAGCTGGGGCTGCATCAGGTTGCCGGTGCGCTTGCCCATCAGATCATCAAGGCTGATGCCATCTATCATGTCGAGCGGGTCAAGGACGTTGCCCTTTGACTTCGACATCTTGTTGCCTTGCTCGTCACGGATCAGACCGGTGACATACACGGTTTTGAACGGTACCTGTGGCTTGCCTTTATCATCCTTGATCAGATGCATCGTCATCATGATCATGCGGGCGACCCAGAAGAAAATGATGTCGAAACCGGTGACCAGTACATCTGTCGGATGGAAGGTGGCGAGACGTGCGTTGTCTTCGGGCCAGCCCAGAGTGCCAAAGGTCCAGAGGGCAGAGCTGAACCAGGTATCGAGAACATCGTCATCCTGGCGGATATCCAGTTCGGCGCTCAGGTTGTACTTTTCACGCACTGAGGCTTCATCTTTGCCGACGTAGATGTTGCCTTCGGCATCGTACCAGGCGGGGATGCGGTGCCCCCACCAGAGCTGCCGGGAAATACACCAGTCCTGAATATCGCGCATCCACGAGAAGTACATGTTCTCGTATTGCTTGGGCACGAATTCAATACGCCCGTCTTCAACTGCTTCGATAGCCGGTTTGGCCAGGGTCTTGGCGTCAGCGAACCATTGGTCAGTCAACATCGGTTCAATGATCAGCCCCGAGCGGTCACCGCGCGGCACGCTCAGAACATGGTCTTCGACTTCTTCGAGTAGTCCGCCGGCATCGAGATCGGCCACGACCTGTTTACGCGCAGCTTCGCGGGTAAGACCGGCGTAGGCAGACGGAATGGTGCCGTCGAGTTCGGTGTTTTCAGTACCGTCGCTGTTGAACGTTTCGGCCCGGTCACGAATGTTCGCGTCTTTGGTCAGAACGTTGAGCATTGGCAGTTGGTTGCGTTTGCCGACGGCGTAGTCATTGAAGTCGTGGGCAGGTGTGATTTTGACACAGCCGCTGCCTTTCTCCGGATCTGCGTGCTCGTCAGCGACTATCGGTATTTCGCGATTGGCCAGCGGCAGCAGAACCGTTTTGCCTACCAGGTCCTGATAGCGCTCATCGCTTGGGTGCACGGCTACGGCCGTATCACCCAACATGGTTTCAGGGCGCGTGGTGGCAACAACAACATAATCCCTGCCGTCTTTGGTCTTCGCTCCATTGGCCAGCGGGTAACGCAGGTGCCACAGATGGCCTTTTTCTTCTTTGTTTTCGACTTCCAGATCCGAAATGGCGGTATGAAGTTTGGGATCCCAGTTGACCAGACGCTTGCCGCGATAGATCAGGCCTTCGTCATACAGGCGGATGAAGGTTTCCTGTACAGCCCGGTAAAAACCATCGTCCATTGTGAAACGTTCGTGGTCCCAGTCGACCGAGTTACCAAGGCGGCGCATCTGGCGGGTAATCGTGCCACCGGATTCTCCCTTCCAGTCCCAGATACGTTTGATGAACTCGTCACGCCCGAGGTCGTGACGGTTTTTATCTTCTTCGACTGCCAGCTTGCGCTCGACCACCATCTGGGTCGCGATGCCGGCATGGTCAGTGCCGATCTGCCAAAGGGCGTTGCGGCCCTGCATGCGGCGGTAGCGTGTGAGCGTATCCATAATGGTGTGCTGGAACGCGTGGCCCATGTGAAGACTGCCGGTGACATTGGGCGGCGGGATCATGATGCAGAACGGGTCGCCTTCGCCGCGGGGGCGAAAATAGCCCTGCTTCTCCCAGTTTTCGTACCACTGACGCTCAATATTCTCTGGCTGGTAGGTCTTTTCCATGGAGGTATCTGCTTAAAGCCTGGTTAAACGTGGGATCGGAATTATACATGGCAGGGCGGGGATGGGCGAACCGCAAAACGGGATTAACCCGGACCGGATTTAACGGTCATGCCTGCTGCGTCATGAGCCAGGGCGTTGAATGCCAAATAATGAGAGAGTCCGGCTGTTGGGTGGGCTCAAGACCGGCTTTTTCTGGCGTCATGCACTTGCGGTTGGATGCCTAGCTCGCGCAGTTGGCGGAAGTGGCCGCGGGCCTGGTTCAGAGTGGCAGCATCACTACTGGCGATCAGTGCCAGTCTCGCAAACCTGTCCGCTTTTGCTGGCAGTGATGCGCCCAGCACAATCACAGTATCCCAGTCGGCAGGAGAGGGTTGGCCTGATACCAGGCCTACTTTCTCTGGCCGGGAACCGGGTGCAACCGCTGAATCCATCAGAGTATGAGGGATGAAGCTATCCGGGCTGAACTGCCACAACACCCTGTCCAGTGCCTGGATCTGCTCACCCGGATTACACATCAGGCACACCCGATCCCCCTGTTTATAGGCTTTTTCCGTCAACCTGGCGGCGTAGAGCAACCGGGCGGATTCGGTATCCTGGGGGATCAGGTAAAACCAGTGCCGGTGTTGACCTGCACTGGTTGATTGCGGGCTAGGTTCAGACATTGGACAGCAGGTAGTCGACCAACAGCGGCACAGGACGGCCTGTTGAGCCTTTTTCTTTGCCAGAGAGCCAGGCTGTGCCTGCGATATCCAGGTGCGCCCAACGGTAGTCGCGGGTAAACCGTGACAGGAAGCAGGCTGCGGTGATCGAGCCGGCCATGCGCCCACCGATGTTTTGCATGTCAGCAAAGTTGCTGTCCAGCAGTGGCTGATACTCCTCCCAAATGGGAAGCTGCCAAACGCGGTCGCATGTGCGCTGACCGGCCTGTTGCAGCTGTAGTGCCAGTTCTTCATTGTTGCTGAACAGGCCGCTGGCTTCCTTACCCAGGGCAACGATGATCGCGCCGGTAAGCGTCGCGATATCGACGACCGATTCGGGGTCATATTTGCCGGCATAAGTGAGCGCATCGCACAGTACCAGTCGCCCCTCAGCATCGGTGTTGAGGATCTCAATGGTCTGGCCGGACATTGAGGTCACAATATCGCCTGGGCGTGTGGCGCCGCCGCCGGGCATGTTCTCCGCCGCCGCAACGATCGCAACAACATTGATGGCTGGTTTGATTTCTGCCAGGGCGCGCATGGTGCCAAACACACTGGCAGCGCCGCCCATGTCATACTTCATTTCATCCATGCCTTCGCCCGGCTTGAGGCTGATGCCACCTGAATCAAAGGTGATGCCTTTGCCGACCAGCACGTGAGGCTTGTCTTTGGCCTTGCCGCCCCGGTATTCCATTACGATCAGGCGCGCAGGTTGGTCACTGCCGGCAGATACGGACAGCAGGCTGTTCATGCCCAGTTTTTTCATCTGCTTTTCATCAAGGATTTCGGTCTTGATGACATCGTGAGTCTTGGCAAGCTGTTTCGCCTGATCAGCGAGCCAGGAAGGGTTGCAGACATTGGGAGGCGTGTTGCCCAGGTCCCGGGTGAAATTCATGCCGTGACCGATCGCTTCGCCAGTGGCCATTGCCTTTTTCAGAGCCGCGTTATTGGCTGAGGCTGCGATCGTCAAGCTGGCAAGCGCGCTGCCGCTGGCTTTGGTGCTTTTGAAACCGGTAAAGCTGTATAGCAACTCTTCAGACAATCTGGCGATCAGGCTGACTTTCCAGCTTTCATCGCGATCTTCAACGTCGTTGTCTGCTAACGCGACGAGTGCTTTCTTTGACGCAGAGCTGGTCAGCTTCGACAGCGCGGCGGTGACCATTTTGCGATATGCCAGTGCTGATTGGGCACCACCATTGCCGCTGCCCACCAGCAAAAGCCGGTTCCAGGGCTGGCCTGACAGCGGCAGCAGCAGGCTTGAGCCGGCCTTGCCAGAAATGTCACCGGCTTTCTGAAGATCCTTGATCTGACCGTCGAGCGCCGCATCTGCAGCGGCTGTTGAGGCAGGCCAGTCACCTTTTTCCGGTACGGATACGATCAGGCAATCAGCTTTTACTTCGGCGAGGGGTTTGCTGTTCAGGGCGTATTTCATGGCAGCTCCGTTGGTTCATGCGTTGGGCATACAGAGAGTTCTGCGCGTGAGCCTCTCTTTGTCCGCCTTGAGCTTGCACTGTTTAACGGTGCATTAGTCGGGCGAACTGTGCCTGCGTCAGACGTGAGATTCTGGGGTAATGTCCGTGATCGCTCAAGTGTACGCGAAGCTTTTTTCCCTTGCACTTGACGCGGGTACGTCAATTTTAGGGTGCACAACGACAAACTGCACCATACTGTTTCGGGTATGGCGTCTGATCTGTCAATCGTCGACAAGGTTCACTAGAATAGCGCGGGTTCGCCAGTGTCTCCCTTGTAGCCGAAGATCAGGGGTGTACACCTCCATCTGTTCTGATTGGGTAGGGACATTTTGTTCATCATTTTCCGCTATCTGACCCGTCAGGTTATTGTCAGCATGCTGGCGGTTTCCGGCGTTCTGCTGCTTGTGTTCATGAGTGGCCGCTTTATCAAATATCTGGCTGATGCGGCTGCCGGCAAGCTGTCTGCAGATGTTTTGTTCACCATCATGGGTTACCGCTTTCCCGGATTCCTGGAGCTGATTCTGCCGTTGGGGCTGTTTATTGGCATCCTGCTCGCCTACGGCCGCATGTACCTTGAAAGCGAAATGACGGTGCTCTTCGCTTGCGGCGTCAGTGACAGGCAGGTGCTGGCGCATACCATGGTGACCAGTGTTGTTGTGATGTTGATAGTGGGCTCCATGAGCCTTTTTCTGTCGCCGTGGGGTGCACAGAAGGTGGTTGATATCATCAATGAACAGCGACAGGCGACAGAGTTTGATTTGCTGTCTCCCGGCCGCTTCCAGAGCATTGCGTCGGGTAGTCGCGTGACCTACACCGAGGCGCTCACTGATGATAAAAAGCAGCTCATGGGCGTTTTTATCGCCGAGTATGACAAGGCATCGTCATCCTGGGCGCTTATTACCGCTCAGGAGGGTTCCCAGTTTGTTGATGACTCGACAGGAAGTCGTTTTCTGGTGCTTGGCGACGGCCAGCGTTTTTCCGGTCGGCCGGGTAATCTTGACTACAAGCTGATGACGTTTGACGACTATGGCCTGAAAATAACGGGCCCGGAATCCTATAACGAGCGCAAGAACGACGAGGCCACCTCAACGGCTGACCTGATGGCATCTGATGACCCTGAAATGCGCGCGCTGCTGCACTGGCGCTTCTCGCTACCATTCATCGTACCCATAGTGACCTTGCTTGCTGTGCGCCTGAGTCGGGTTAATCCTCGACAGGGCCGCTTCTTCCACCTGCTTCCGGCCATGCTGCTCTACATCCTCTACCTTGGGCTGCTGATTGTTGCGCGGGATGCGCTGGCCAAGGAGAAAGTCCCTGAGTGGCTGGGTATGGCCTGGGTGCATCTTCTGTTCCTGGCTTTCGGGCTCTGGTTGCAATTCGGTTCGGCGTGGATGCGCAAGCGCCAGCTGGTAAAGGAAGGGAAGTCCCATGCGCAAGCTTGATAACTACATCATCAAAACGGTCGGTGGTGCCACGCTGCTCGTAATGCTGGTGGTTTTGTCGCTTGATTTTATCTTTGGTTTTATTGGCGAGCTGGATGATACCGCGAACGATTACCAGGCTCTTGATGCGCTGCTTTATGTGGTGATGACGATGCCGCGCCGCATCTACGATTACCTGCCGCTGGGTGCCTTCATGGGCTGCCTTATCGGCCTGGGAACATTGGCCAGCTCATCAGAGCTCGTTGTCATTCGTGCCGCCGGTGTATCGATTCGCCGTATTGTCTGGAGTGCGATGAAGCCCACTATTGTGGTGGTTTTGCTGGGGCTGTTTCTCGGTGAATACGTTGCGCCTCATTTTGAGCGCATCGCAGAGAGTAGCAAGAATATTGCTCAGGGCGCAGGGGGTGGCGGGGCTTCGGTCAAGGGCGTGTGGCACCGGGAGAAAAATACGTTCATCCACATGAATGCAGTGCAACCTGATGGTGTGATTCGCGGGTTGTCCCTGTTCGAGTTTGATGACAATCGCTGGCTGGATTCGGCCACTTTCGCAGATCGGGCGACCTATTCAGGTGACCACTGGCTGCTGGAGAACTCGGTTACAACGCATATCTCGAAAGACAAGATCACCCGGGATCAGGCCGAATCACGGCGCTGGGAAGGTGAGCTCTCGCCCGACGTGCTGAGTGTGTTGATAGTCAAGCCGGATAATCTGTCAATCAGCGGACTTTATACCTACGCGCGCTACCTGGATGAACAGAATCTTGATTCGTCCAGTTACTGGCTGTCATTCTGGAAAAAGACCCTCAGTCCGGTCGCGATTTCGGTGTTGGTATTGGTGGCTATTTCGTTCGTATTCGGACCGCTTCGCTCGGTCACCATGGGCTTTCGGGTGTTCACCGGGATTATCGTTGGTCTGGTGTTCAAGTACATGCAGGACTTGCTGGGGCCACTTAGCGTGGTATTTGGTTTTAATCCGATTCTTGCGGTGGCAGCGCCCATCTTGCTGAGCGCCATTGTCGGTGTGGTCCTGATGCGGCGGGCGGGTTAGGCTCCCGCCAGCACGTCTGATCTGATGGGCTTCAGGGTTCTTTGGGGACCCGCACGACCCGGCTTTCTGAGAAGCGATCCGTCCAGGTTCTTTTGTCACTGTCCCACAGCATCCAGATATAACCCAACCCCGCTGCAAACCAGCTCACCCAACCGCTCAGGAACCGGAACAGAGCCTGTGGCCAGCGAATCGATGTGCCATTGGCGTTTTCGATACGAATTCGCCAAACCTGCATGCCCAGTGTCTGGCCGGTTCGGGTCCAGAAATAGCCGAAGAACATGAAGAGCAATACAAACAGGATCGAGGTAAGCAGCGGGTCACTGTTAAGTGCACCGGATTCCGCAAGAGCCTTGTATTCATCGAATCCGATAATCCACGCAGCCAGCATGGTGTAACCCCAGGTACAGACGATCAGTACGGCAATGCAGATAAGCCCGTCATAGAGCATGGCAAGCAACCGTCTCCCGAGTCCGGCAGGTGCCAGTAGTTCGTCGGCAGGGTGAAATTGGCGTGCCATGATCTCTCCAGTCAAAACGATTTAATGTGTTAGCGGTGTGCGTGACGGCCGGTTTCGTGCGTGCTCTCGCTAGCCGATTGCCTGAGAACGGCGAACAGTATACCGAAAAGGTCTTAAAGTTTGATGCCTTCCGGCCGCTAGACGAGATATAACGATCGTGATGCGAGCCCTTCAGGGCGTGCCGCGAATGTCCAGGGTTTGAATAGTCCCAACGATTGCATGTTGTGCATGGAGGTTTGTGATGGTGTCGTCAGTTTCCGGTCCAGGGTCCGATGCGTCGGTATTGCCGAAACGCACAGGCAATGATGCCGCTGCTTCGCAGCGCCAGTCTCAGACATCTCAAGCATCCGATGCCCGATCCTCACAAACCATCCGCACCGTTGATGATGCCATGGCGGTATTGCGCGCCCGTCTGGAGCAGCGGCTTGAACAGCGCATGGGTGGAACTGATGCGGCATCTGGCGCGGGCAAGCCGGCATCAGCAGGCTACTCGGCCGCGGATGTCGCCAATAATGTGTTGGGCTTTGTGCAGAATCGCTTGCAGAAAGAGGCGGCGGCAGGCGCCGACCCGGATCGTTTGGCCAGCTTGCTGGAACAGGCGAGAGCCGGTGTAGAGCAGGGCTTTGCAGAGGCCAGAGAACAGATTGAAGCGCTGGGTATGATGAACGACGAGCTTGGCGCGGGTATTGACGACAGTTTTGATCGCATTACCGAAGGGCTGGACAAGCTGGAGAAACTCTTCCTTGGCAATGATAATGCGGCTGTCGCCAACAATGGCGCGGAAAAACCATCGCAGGCCGTAGATGGGGCTCAACGGACAACCTCGGCAAGTAGCGTAGAGGCGGCATCCCGTGATCAGCTTTCATTTGAGGTCACAACAAGTGATGGTGATCGGATTACGGTGCGCATGGACGAGCTCCGCTATGCCAGTGCCAGCCAGGTCAGTGGATCAGACGGAACGGGCCGATTCAGTTCAGCCAGTTCGACGTCGATGTTCTCGGGGCGTTACGCGTTTTCCGTTGAGGGTGATCTGGATGCGGGCGAGCGCGAGGCGCTGAATAACCTGTTCAAGGACGTGGAGGCGGTGTCGGCTCAGTTTTTTGAAGGCGATGTTATGGGCGCGTTCGAGGCGGCCAAGTCTCTGGATCTCGGTGGCGAGGAGTTAGCCGCTTTCAGTCTTAACCTGTCGTCTGTTCGTTCGGTCCGTGCCGCTGCTTATGAGTCTGTGTCCCAGTCTGACTCCGGGCAGGTCTCCTCGCCGGCGACACAGTTGAAGCCGCTGGGCTCGCTTGCTCAGGGTCTGCAGGAGTTGGCAGATAAGGCTCAGCAAAATGGGCTTGATCTGACGTCTCTCAATGACCTTGTGACGCGAATGCTGGAGGATGGGCGTGAACAGGCGTCGCGGCCGGTGGCTGAGGACACGGCCAGTCTTATGGGGGACTTCTGGCAGACGATTTTCGACACCATGAAGCCCGCTGATACTGATAGCGCCCAATGATCCATCGGGTTTGATTAAAGGCGTCGGTCCGGCGGCCATCTGGTTGCTATCGGGCCCAGCGCGATAAACTCTCCCTATCCACACCGACGCCGCTATCAATTGAGCGGCGTTTCTCGTTTTTAACCCCCACAGCGTGTGCTAGAGTAGCGCCCTTGCGTATTGGTATCGCAGAGCGCCATCACCGTGATATTGCCGGAGATTCTGGCGGCTCTGCCAATGATTCGACTCTCTGACAAGGCGATCAGGACACGGCTATGAAAACCGCAGTATTGCGCCAGGCATTTCTTGACTACTTCCAGCAGCGCGGGCACGAAATCGTCGCCAGCAGTTCTCTGGTTCCCCATGATGATCCGACCTTGCTGTTCACCAACGCGGGGATGAACCAGTTCAAAGATGCTTTCCTGGGGCGCGAAGATCGTGGTTATACCCGAGCGACCAGCTCACAACGCTGCGTGCGCGCGGGCGGCAAGCACAACGATCTCGAGAATGTCGGCTACACAGCACGCCACCACACCTTCTTCGAGATGCTGGGAAACTTCAGTTTTGGTGATTATTTCAAAAAGGAAGCCATCGAGTTTGCCTGGACTTTCCTGACCGGCGATGAGTGGCTGGCCCTGCCGAAAGAGAAATTACTGGTTACAGTTTACGCGTCAGACGACGAGGCGTTCGATCTCTGGAACAAAGGTATGGGCGTGCCGGCCGACCGGATTATCCGCATCGGTGATAACAAGGGCGCACCTTACGCATCAGACAATTTCTGGCAGATGGGTGATACGGGGCCTTGCGGTCCGTGCACCGAGATTTTCTACGACCACGGTGCCGATATTGCAGGTGGCCCGCCGGGCAGTCCTGAGGAGGACGGCGACCGGTTTATTGAAATCTGGAACGTCGTTTTCATGCAGTTCAACCGCACCGCCGATGGCGAAATGCAGCCATTGCCCAAGCCGTCAGTTGATACCGGCATGGGGCTTGAGCGTATTGCTGCTGTGCTGCAAGGCGTGCACAACAATTACGAAATTGATCTGTTCCAGGATTTGTTGAAAGCCGCCTCCGATATTCTGGGTGGTGTTGATACTACTGAAGCATCTCTTCGCGTTGTGGCTGATCACATCCGGGCCTGTTCCTTCCTGATTGCCGATGGTGTTATGCCATCGAATGAAGGTCGCGGCTTTGTGCTGCGTCGTATCATTCGACGTGCGGCCCGCCACGGCAACAAGCTGGGAGCCAAGGATGCATTCTTCTATAAGCTGACGGGCGCATTGGTTGAATTGATGGGCGAAGCATTCCCTGAGCTTGTCCGCACCCGGGCCCAGATCGAAAAAGTGCTGCTGCAGGAAGAAGAGCAGTTTGCCCGTACGCTGGATAAGGGGCTTCGTCTTCTCGAACAGGATATAGCCGAACTCAAAGGCGATGAAATTCCGGGCGAAACGGTATTTACCCTCTATGACACCTATGGCTTTCCGGTCGATCTGACCAATGATATTGCCCGCGAACGTGGCCTTACCCTGGATTACGAGGGTTACGAAAAGGCGATGGAAGCTCAGCGCGAACGGGCTCGAGCCGCATCGAAATTTGGTATTGATTACAATGCCTCCGCCGATCTGGGTGGGAGCACTGAATTTACCGGTTACGAAAGCGTGGACGGCCACGAGAAAATTCGTACCGTGCTGGTTAATGGTGAAGAAAAGAACGCACAAACCGGCGAAGAGGCCGTGATTGTTCTAGAGCGGACGCCCTTTTATGCGGAATCTGGCGGCCAGGTAGGTGATACCGGTTTGCTGACCTGGAGCGGTGGTCGTTTCCATGTGTCGGATACCCGAAAAGACGGGGCTAACCACCTGCATATCGGCACTGTGATCGAAGGTGAGTTGTTTCCCGGGCTGGAAGTCGATGCCCGTATCGATCATGGTCGCCGCCAGTCAATTGCGTTGAATCACTCGGCTACGCATCTGCTGCACGCTGCGTTGCGCAATGTGCTGGGTGATCATGTGACCCAGAAAGGGTCGCTGGTTGATCCGGATCGTCTGCGGTTCGATTTCTCCCATTTTGAAGCTGTCACACCAGAGCAGTTGGCGGCCATTGAAGCACAGGTTAACGAGCAGATTCTGGACAACACTGCGGTCGGCACTGAAATTACCGACATGGAGCAGGCGAAAGCGAAGGGTGCTGTGGCGTTGTTCGGTGAGAAGTACGGCGATCAGGTGCGGGTTCTCAGCATGGGGTCAGACCGTTTCTCCGTGGAATTGTGCGGCGGTACCCATGTGTCTCGCACGGGCGACATCGGGTTGTTCCGGATTGTTTCCGAAAGCGGGATCTCCTCCGGTGTTCGACGCATCGAAGCGGTGACCGGCAAGGGCGCGTTGGCGTGGCTCGATGAAACAGAGGGCCGGCTCCGTCAGGTTGCCTCACTGGTACGCGGTACCCGTGAGACCGTAATCGACAAGGTTGAGGCGACACTTGAGCGTAATCGCCAGCTTGAGAAAGAGATTGAGCAGCTGAAATCAAAACTCGCCAGCTCTGCAGGTTCGGATCTGGTTGATTCCGCTGTTGATGTCAACGGCCTGAAAGTGGTTGCTTCGGTGCTTGAAGGGGCTGATCGCAAAGCGCTGATGGATACCGCTGACCAGCTGAAGAACAAGCTGGGATCTGGCGTTGTCGTGCTGGCCAGCATCGAGGATGGCAAGGTTATCCTGGTCGCGGGTGTGACCAAGGATGCCACCTCCCGGATCAAGGCGGGTGATTTGATGAAGTCACTTTGCGCGGAAGTTGGCGGCAAGGGCGGTGGACGACCTGATATGGCGCAGGGCGGCGGAACGGACGCGGATAAGTTGCCGGATGCTCTGGCGAAGGTGGCAACCTGGGTGAGTGAAGCAACTCAATAGCGCCGAAAACAGTACCGGGTTTTCATTACTATCACTATAATCGCCGCGCGCGAGAATAGGTATTCAGGCTTAGATGGCAGGTAGCACACAATAATGGCACTACTGGTTCAGAAATACGGTGGTACTTCCGTAGGTACCACGGATCGAATCGAAGCGGTTGCTGACAGGGTCTGTCGCACCCGGGCGAACGGGCATGACGTTGTGGTGGTCGTCTCCGCTATGAGCGGCGAAACCAACAGGTTGGTGGGGCTGGCAAACGCTATCATGGAAGACCCGACCCCGCGGGAGATGGATGTACTGCTGTCTACCGGAGAGCAGGTCACCATCGCATTGCTGTCCATGGCGCTTCAGAAGCGCGGCATCGATGCCCGTTCGTACACAGGTGCTCAGGTAAGCATTGTGACGGATAGCTCGCATACCAAGGCGCGCATCCAGAGCATTGATGAGCAGAATATGCGCGGCGATCTCGATGCTGGTCGTGTCATTGTGGTTGCCGGCTTTCAGGGTGTCGACGATAAGGGCAATATTACAACGCTGGGGCGTGGCGGGTCAGACACTACGGCTGTAGCACTGGCGGCTGCATTGAAGGCCGATGAGTGCCAGATCTACACTGACGTTGATGGCGTATATACAACAGATCCCCGGGTTGTCGACAGTGCCCGACGTCTGGACAAGATTACATTTGAAGAAATGATTGAAATGGCCAGTCTCGGATCCAAAGTGTTGCAGATCCGGGCGGTTGAATTTGCAGGTAAGTACAACGTGCCACTTCGGGTTTTGTCGAGTTTCGGCGAAGGCGAGGGCACCCTGATTACGCTTGATGACGAGGGTGACATGGAACAACCGGTCGTATCCGGGATTGCGTTTAACCGGGATGAAGCAAAACTGACGATTTCGGGTGTACCTGATACCCCGGGCAGTGCGCTGCGTATATTGAAGCCAGTGAGCGAAGCCAATATCGAAGTGGACATGATCGTCCAGAACGTAGGTGCGGATAACCGCACTGATTTCACCTTCACGATTCATCGCAATGATTACAAGCGTGCCCAGGCGGTGCTTGAGCAGGTCAAGGCAGATCTGGGTGCAAGGCAGGTGAGTGGTGACGGCCGCATCGCGAAGGTCAGTATCGTGGGTGTAGGGATGCGTTCGCACGCCGGTGTTGCCACCCAGATGTTTGAGGCGCTCTCAAATGAAGGTATCAATATCCAGATGATCTCCACGTCGGAAATCAAGATTTCGGTGGTCATCGATGAAAAGTATCTGGAACTTGCGGTTCGTGCACTGCATAGTGCGTTTGGATTGCAGGGGCCCGAGACAGAGGCATAGAGTGCGGAATGGCGGTCTTTCTCCGTCCGTGCCTCAATAATAAGGGAACGATTAACACCAGAAGCGATCATAGGAACTGTCCGGCTCAGGGAAACCCACTACGGACAATTCCGGGTTACGGGCGGTCAGTTGTCCCGCTATAAAGGAATTAGTTTTTAAAGTCGGAACAGGTAGCTCTGGACATAAGGAGTAAGGACATGTTGATTTTGACCCGCCGTGTTGGCGAGACCCTGATGGTTGGTGATGAAGTGACCGTCACCGTACTCGGGGTGAAGGGAAACCAGGTACGTATTGGCGTTAATGCGCCTAAAGAAGTCGCCGTTCACCGCGAAGAAATTTACCAGCGGATTCAGCGGGAAAAGTCAGATCCTGATGGTGAGCCGGAGCCAGGCAACATCTGATCTGATCGAAGAGCCCGTCGCTGATTTCACCGACGGGTTTTTTGTGTCAGTGCGGCGAGAGTAGGTTTATACAAAGCCTGGACAGAGAAAATTGAAAAAATCACTGTCAACCCTATGAAAACAGAAAAATTCTGGTACTATGTGCCGCGTTCTTAAGGAGAGGTGGGTGAGTGGCTGAAACCAGCTCCCTGCTAAGGAGCCGTACGCATTACGCGTACCGAGGGTTCGAATCCCTCCCTCTCCGCCATTCTTTTTTTAAAGAATAAAAGAACGAAGTTTGGAAGGTTTTGTTGCGCGGCTGTAGCTCAGCTGGATAGAGTACCTGGCTACGAACCAGGCGGTCGGAGGTTCGAATCCTCCCAGCCGCGCCATCAATTGCAAAGTCCGACCCAACGTGTTTTAAGCGGCTGTAGCTCAGCTGGATAGAGTACCTGGCTACGAACCAGGCGGTCGGAGGTTCGAATCCTCCCAGCCGCGCCATATCAAACAAAGAACCCCGCCACGTGCGGGGTTCTTTGTTTTCAGGCACTCTTCTTGTCGGTTTGCTGATTACATTCCGTGATCATGGGTTTCCATCAGCTGTCCGCGAATGGCGCCTTTAGGGTAGTCCGGGTTGTGGATGTTGATATAGAAGTCATCCGGGTTGGTCAGGATGCGTTGGACAATGCCTTCCTCTGCAGTCGGGAATTTACCCTTTTCGCCTTCGGTCAGGCAGTCACCGGCGTTCCCGTCCTCCGGTCCTGCAAGGTTGGCGACCACGCTACCGCTTTTGCCTTTTCCTGCTTCATGAATATGGGCGGCCATGCCTTCTTTTACCGGCACCATTTTGATTCCGCTAACTTCTATCACGTAACAGAGGGTGGTGGTATCACCGTCTACGCCGAAGACATACGCTGTTCCACTGCCTGCAGCGTCGCCCTCTGAGCCAGTCATGGCATCGCCGGTCAGCTCTGCTTTCAGAACCGGGTTGGTGTGGCCGGCAACAGCCGAGAGTGGCGTCAGTAGTGCTGCGCAGACGAGCCCTGTCAGTGCGAGTTGTTTTCCTGCGATCATGATTTGCCATCCTTTATTTTGATTTATCGTGTTGCTTGCCTTAGGTATACGCGCGCTGCGGGTAAATAGATGCAGAATGCAGTTTTTCGGGTGTAGGTTATTGAGGGTGTGCGATTGCTTGTTGCGGATGGTCGCTATCACTCGGTGGGTTTTAAGTGCGATTTGCAAATGTTGCTCTTTGATATCATCTGTTGGTGGACTGGTGTACTCTTGGTAACCGTCCGCTTTTTGAAGTGCCCTCCATTACTCTCCTGGCCTGAAATGACCCGTTTTCTCGGGATGATCCATCGGTTTTTACGGATTGCTCTGGTTGCTCAGTAGTGCATAAACCGGTAAATTACGCAGGATTTTGCCATCCGATATTACAAAGTCTGTGGTAATGCCACTCAAGGCAGAGTCGGGTAAATCCGTTTATTAAGGGAAAAAACCATGACTGACCTGATGACCAAGGCCATCGAGTTGATGGTAGCGGGCATGGGATTCGTTTTTGTCTTCCTTGTAATCCTAGTGTTTGCAACCGGGATAATGTCCAAGGTTGTGTCCAGATTGGCGCCACCCGAAGTGGCAGCGCCCGCACGTTCTCCGCGCGCCAAAGCAGCCCCTGAACCTGCGTCAGTTGACCCTGACACAGCAGAGGCTATCAAGCAGGCGATTGCGAAGTTCAGGTCGCGTCACAAGTAAGTGGCCTGGCAAACATATTAGAACTATTAAGTAGAAGGCTGACACGATGACAGATTCAAAAAAACCATTGGGGATTACGGACGTCATTCTGCGTGACGCCCATCAATCCCTTCTGGCAACCCGTATGCGGTTGGACGATATGCTGCCTATCGCAGAGAAGCTCGACAAAGTCGGCTTCTGGTCTCTTGAATCCTGGGGTGGGGCAACATTTGATTCCTGCATCCGCTACCTGGGCGAAGACCCCTGGGAGCGCATTCGGGAACTCAAGAAGGTAATGCCGAATACTCCACAGCAAATGCTTCTGCGAGGCCAGAACCTGCTGGGTTATCGCCACTACGCTGATGATGTTGTGTCACGGTTTGTCGAGCGGGCCGCTGAAAACGGGGTCGATGTTTTCCGTATTTTCGATGCCATGAACGATCCCCGTAACCTGGAAACTGCCATCAAGGCGGTTCGCAAAACCGGCAAACACGCTCAGGGCACCATTTCATATACCACCAGTCCGGTGCACACCATTGAAATGTGGGTCGAGTTGGCAAAAGAAGTCGCGGATATGGGCGCCGACTCAATTGCGATCAAGGACATGGCCGGTATTCTCAAGCCTTACGTTGCATTTGATCTGGTCAGCCGCCTGAAAAAAGAGCTGGATATCCCGATCCACATGCAGTGTCACGCAACAACCGGTATGTCGACTGCGACTGCGATCAAGGCGGCGGAAGCCGGCATTGATAACGTCGATACGGCCATTTCCTCAATGAGCATGACCTACGGTCATTCGCCGACCGAAGCCGTTGTGGCGATCCTTGAAGGTACCGAGCGTGACACCGGCCTGGATCTGAACCTGCTTGAAGAGATTGCCAGTTACTTCCGTGACGTTCGCAAGAAGTACGCGAAATTTGAAGGCAGCCTCAGAGGTACTGATTCACGCATCCTGATTGCTCAGGTGCCTGGTGGCATGCTGACTAACATGGAGAACCAGCTGAAAGAGCAAAACGCGAGCGACAAGTTCGATGAGGTTCTGGCTGAGATTCCAAGAGTCCGTGAAGATCTGGGTTACATTCCGCTGGTTACGCCAACGTCGCAGATCGTCGGCACTCAGGCGGTGCTCAATATCCTGACCGGCGAACGTTACAAGTCGATTTCGAAGGAAACAGCTGCCATTCTCAAAGGTGAGTACGGTTCTGCACCATCAGCGTTCAATAAAGAGCTTCAGACTCGCGTGCTTGATGGCAAGGAGCCTGTCACCTGCCGTCCTGCGGATCTGATCGAGCCGGAGATGGACAAGCTGACTGACGAGCTCAAGAAGCTGGCTGACGAGAAGGGCATCAAGCTGGCCGACAACATCGAAGATGATGTGTTGACCTATGCACTCTTCCCGCAGATTGGCCTCAAGTTTCTTGAAAACCGTGGCGACGCTTCTGCATTTGAGCCTGTGCCGACCGGAGCGGATGCGGCGGCTGCTTCAGCCCTTGCGAAGTCATCAGGTCCGGAAACCTATACCGTTGCCGTAAATGGCAAGGAGTATGTCGTTGCTGTCGCCGAAGGTGGCGAGATCAGCCAGATCCAGTCTCAGGGCGGGGCAGTTGCAGCGCCTGCTGCATCAGCATCATCCGCGCCGACACCAGCAGCCGGTGACGGAGAACCTGTGGCGGCGCCACTGGGCGGTAACATTTTCAAGGTGTTGGTATCACCAGGCGACGTTGTCGAAGATGGTGAAATACTGATCATCCTCGAAGCCATGAAGATGGAAACTGAAATTCGCGCACCCAAGGCCGGTACCGTTGGCGAGATCTTCGTCAAGGTTGGCGACAGCGTAGCTGTCGGTGATGAAATGCTGACAATCGCATAAGGGCCAGCATTCCATGGATAAGATAATGACTCTCTGGACAGGTAGTGGTCTGTTCAATCTCTCGATAGGTCAGGGGGCAATGATTGTCGTCGGCCTGTTGCTTTTGTTCCTTGCGATTCGCAAGGGCTTTGAGCCGTTGTTGCTGGTCCCGATCGGGTTTGGCGGTATTCTGGCAAACATCCCCGAAGCGGGGCTTGCGCTATCTGCCGCTGAAAACGCGATTCACGTTGCCAAGCCGGAAGTGTTGGCAGCACTGGCCTCAGTGCTGAACGTACCCTATGAGGCGGCTCAGGCTGTTACACCTGATGTGATCTCAGCCTTCAAAGAGGCTTATAAGTCCGGTGGCGTGCAAATGATTGCCGCAGCGAACGCGCTTGCTGAAGACCAGGGCTATGCCAACGGCATGCTCTACAACTTCTATACCGTGGCGATTCATAGCGGTGCTGCACCTCTGATTATCTTCATGGGTGTAGGCGCAATGACCGATTTCGGACCGCTTCTGGCGAATCCGAAAACCTTGCTGTTGGGCGCGGCTGCGCAGTTTGGCATCTTTGGTACAGTGATTGGTGCAGCGCTGCTGGACTGGTCCGGTACCATGGATTTCACCATTCTTGAAGCGGCAGCGATCGGTATCATCGGTGGTGCAGATGGCCCGACCTCGATCTACGTTTCGAGCATCCTTGCGCCTCACCTGTTGGGTGCGATTGCAGTGGCAGCATACTCCTACATGGCGTTGGTGCCGATGATTCAGCCACCGATCATGCGTGCGCTGACATCCGAGAAGGAGCGGGCTATCAAGATGTCCCAGCTGCGTCATGTCAGCAAGGCGGAAAAGATCGTTTTCCCGATTGTTGTCCTGATGCTGGTGGTGCTGTTCCTGCCTGACGCAGCGCCGCTGCTGGGTATGTTCTGCTTTGGTAACCTGATGCGGGAATGCGGTGTTGTCGAGCGCTTGAGCGATACGTCGCAAAATGCACTGATCAACATTGTCACGATTTTCCTCGGGTTGTCGGTTGGCTCCAAGCTTGGCGCTGACAAGTTCCTCGATTTCCAGACGCTGGGAATCCTGGCGCTGGGTATGGCGGCGTTCTGCGTCGGTACGGCTTGTGGTGTACTGATGGCGAAGTTGCTGAACGTCTTCTCGAAAGAGCAGATCAACCCGCTTATCGGCTCCGCCGGTGTGTCTGCTGTCCCCATGGCGGCGCGTGTATCCAACAAGGTAGGGCTGGAGTCAAATCCTCACAACTTCCTGTTGATGCATGCCATGGGTCCCAACGTCGCCGGTGTTATCGGCTCGGCGGTTGCGGCCGGTGTGATGATCAAGCTCTTGAGCTGATTATTTGCTGCCCATGAAAAAGCCCCGCGATTGCGGGGCTTTTTTGTTTCTGCTTTAGCGCGTTGATCACCTTTGAGTGAAAGGTCAGTGAAAATCCCGGGATTGCACGTTCAGGTTGCCCAACAGGTGACTGAGATCCGTGAGCTTGCCCGCCATGATATGAACAATATCGCCCTCGCGTTCCATAATGCCTTTGACATGCAGTAGTTGTGCTTTTAGCAGTGGCTGGCGTTGTTGGCGGGCAGTATTAAGCCAGACCACCACATTGACGTTACCTGTTTCGTCTTCCAGCGTCACAAAGGTGACGCCGGATGCTGAGCCGGGCCTTTGGCGGCCGGTGACCAAGCCGGCCACCTGGACCGGCCGACCGGGATTGTCGGTCTTGAGCTCTTCCGCTGTCCGGCAAAACCGCAAATGCCCCTGTTCCCGTAGAAGAGCCAGAGGATGCCGGTTGAGGGTTAATCCCTGACTGGCATAATCTTCCAGAATATCGTCACCTTCGCTGGGTGCTGCCAATTCAACGCGCTGGTCATCACAAATGTAATGGGCTGCGGTGTCCTGCACCGATGTGTCGCTGAACAGGGGAGGTGGTGTGTCATGCCCGAGTATATCCCAGCGGGCCTGGTGGCGATTCTGAGATAGGCTGCGCAGGGCATTGGCGCTGGCGAGGCACTCCATATCCCGGTTATCAGGCGTGGCCAGATCGCGCAGTTGCTCAATCGTCTGGTAGCCGCCCGGGGGGCGTTGTGCCACGATCTCTTGTGCGCCGTTACGGGACAGGCCTTTTACCAGGCAGAATCCCAGCCGGAGCCGGGTATGGTTGTTCTCTATGGTGTGCTCCCACTGACTGAAATTGATGTCGATGGGCTGTATATCCACCTGATGACGACGCGCGTCCTGAACAAGCTGCGAGGGTGAGTAGAACCCCATTGGCTGGCTGTTCAGCAGGGCGCAGTAAAAGGCTTCCGGGTGGTGGTGTTTAATCCAGGAGGAGACATATACCAAGAGGGCAAAACTGGCAGAGTGAGATTCGGGGAAACCATAGCCACCAAACCCACAAATCTGCCGATAAAGGCGTTCGGCAAAGCTTCGACCGTGGCCTCGTGCAAGCATGCCGGTAATCAGCTTGTCGCGGAAAGGCGTCAGGTCGCCGGTAGATTTCCATGCAGCCATGGCGCGCCGCAACCGGTCCGCTTCACCGGCAGTAAAACCCGCGGCGACCATCGCCAGTTTGATCACCTGTTCCTGGAAAATAGGCACTCCCAGTGTGCGCTCCAGCACCTCGCGTATTGCGTCATTGGGGTAGTCCACTTCGTCCAGGCCATCGCGGCGGCGCAGGTAAGGGTGAACCATATCGCCCTGAATCGGCCCCGGGCGAACGATCGCAACCTGGATCACCAAGTCGTAGAATTTGCGGGGGCGCAGGCGAGGGAGCATGTTGATCTGGGCGCGAGACTCCACCTGAAACACACCGATGCTGTCACCATTACAGAGCATTTCATAAACGTCATCATCATCATCATCTGGAGTGACATCTTCCATGCCAAAACGTCTCCCCAGTTTATCGCCAATGTGCTCGAAAGCTTTGCGAATAGCGGTGAGCATGCCCAGGGCCAGCACGTCGACTTTCATCAGTCCCAGACTTTCCAGATCATCCTTGTCCCATTGAATGACGGTGCGATCAGCCATGGCTGCATTTTCTACCGGCACCAGTTCGGCCAGGGGGCCGGCACTAATGACAAAGCCGCCCACATGCTGGGATAAATGACGGGGAAAGCCGAGCAGGGTGTTGACCAGAGCCACGAATTGCTCAGCAGTTCGGGCCTTTTTGACCACCCCCTTGTCGAATAATTGCTGGCGCCAGTCATGCTCCCGATCCCGCCAGTCAATCTGGCTGATCAGTTGTTCCAGCAGGGTTATATCGAGACCGAGCGCTTTGCCGACGTCCCGGATTGCGCTCTTTGAGCGATAGCGGATGACCGTTGCGGCCAGTGCGGCGCGCTCACGGCCATAGCGCCGGTAAATATACTGGATCACCTCTTCGCGCCGTTCGTGTTCGAAGTCCACATCAATATCGGGCGGTTCGCCACGGTCTTTGGAGATAAACCGCTCAAAAAGAAGTTGGGATTTTTCGGGATTCACTTCCGTGATGCCAAGGCAATAGCAGACTGCCGAGTTAGCAGCGGAGCCTCGGCCCTGGCACAAAATACCCTGACTCCGGGCGTAGCGAACGATGTCCTGAATGGTCAGGAAGTAGGCTTCATATTGCATGTCCCCAATCAGCCGCAGTTCTTTCTCAATAAGTGCTCTCACCGGTAGGGTGATGCCTTCAGGGAAGCGTTGTTCAATGCCTTTTTCCGTTAGTTCACGGAGGTAGCGGGCGGCACTGTAGCCGGCAGGAACAACTTCTGGCGGGTATTCGTAACGCAGTTCGCCGGGGTCAAAGGTGCAGCGTCGGGCGATCTCAAGGGTTGCGTTGATCCATTGGGCGGGAAAGAGTCGATGCAGTGTTTTCAGCGGGCGCAGGTAATGCTCGCCATTGGCGAAGAGTCGATGACCTGCAGCGGCAACGGTGCAGCTATGGCGAATAGCGGTGAGCACATCCTGTAACGGCTGGCGTTGCCGCTGATGCATGTGCACATTGCCAGTGGCAACGACCGGCAGTGCCAATCGCTGGGCAAGCAGCCGTAACCGGATGAGCTGTTCGTCATCCTGATCGGTCAGGGTGCGGGTGGCCATTATCCATAGCCGTTGGGGGAAATGTTGCTTCAGCCATTCTCCCTGTGCTGGCAGTGCATCCTGATGTGTTGCGAGTGGCGTCCAGAGCGCCAGGCATTCGCTCAGGTCATGGCTTTCAATATCGCCGGTTAGAAAATCATAGTCACCTTTTTCTGCCCGCCGGCGGGTGGTTGTGATCAGTTGGCAAAGCTGGCCGTAGCCGCGCCGGGTTTGTGCCAGCAGTACCAGCATGAGGGCGTCGTCCCGGGTGCGGAATTCGCTGCCGGTCAGTAGTCGGATGGGGGCGTCGTCAGTACCGTTTATGCGATTTTTTTCGGCTACGGATTCGGCATGGGTTTTTAGTGCGGCGTAGGCGCGGGGCATGCCTGCTACTGAGCACTCATCAGTGATGGCGAGGGCTTGATAGTCAAGGCGAGCGGCTTCCTCTGCCAGCTCGTGGGGGTGGGAGGCGCCTCTCAGAAAAGAAAAATTGCTCAGGCAATGCAGCTCAGCGTATGACAACAATGGCTCCTCCGTTAGCCGAACCAGCCGTGAATAAACCAGCCGCCGGTGACGTCGCGGAATAGCCAGCCGGTTTGTCCGCTGTGCAGGCGGGCGATGTAGTAATCACGCTGTATTCGCTCACCATCCCACCAGCCGGCACTGATGCGTTCCGGGCCGGCCAGCCATTCAAGTGGCATGTGGACTAAAGGTTGAGGGGCCTTTAAAAACCAGAGTGGGCGCCGGGGGAGTGCGTGCCGGGTCATTGCGGCCCCTGTCTTGGCGGTATCGATGGATTGGTACTGGCAGGCCTGCTCCGGCCTGTGGTCATCCTGCACAGATAATGCGCGCAATGCGCCATCACCTAACCGGGTTTGCAGTCGGCTGAGTAAATGTTGCCAGGCCTCGTCCCTGCCGGAATCCGACTCCCCGAAAAGGTCGTCGCCGGCAGGGGTGTGGCGGGAAATGAAGCGCTGTACCTGAAGTGTGGCGCCGATAACCGGCGATATAAGTTCAAGGCGTTCGAGTTTCAGGCGCAATAAGGCCAGAAACGCTGAGGCCCGATGCTCCGGAGCGGTTGATCTCAGAGGTAGATCGGTAGCGGATTCCACACGATGATGAAGCTGGATTTCCAGCGTGTCGGTACTGTGCTGCCGCCACCGCAATTCTTCTTCGAGTTCCTGTAATGCCCGTTGCAGAGGAAACAGCAACCCGCTGGTATGTTCTACGTCTTCAGCGAAGTCGAGGCGACGATGAAAGTGGGCCGGAGGCGACCATTCCTTTTGCGGGTCAGCGGCAGTGCCCACCAGTTTTTGCAGCCCCAGGCAGGTTTCGGGCCCCAGCCGTCGTGCCAGTTCGCGGTCAGGTAGCTGGAATATACGGCCCAGCGACTGCAGTCCCATACGCTGCAGGCGCTCCGTTGCCTTGGGGTCCAGTTCGGCATGTTCCACCGGAATTGAGCGTAGCGACTGTTTCAGCACCTGCCGGTCGTCAGTGCACTGGCCCTGACGGGTGCGGGCCAGCAAGCGGGCCGCTTTCGGCGTGTGGCCGCAGGCCAGCCATGCCGTCAGGTTTCGGCGGTCGAGCTCTGATTCCAGCGTTTTCCATAATCCTTCCAAGCCACCGTGAAGACGGCACAGACTACCTGCTTCGGTGAGGATGCCATCCGGTGCATATAAGGTAATGCGGGCAACATGCCGATAAAACCAGACTGCCTGTTGCCGGAGTATGCGTTGCTGCTCGGTCAGGTCGGCAGGAATCAGCTGAAGGTCGGGCATCAGTGCCGTTGCGGTCTGCACGCTTTGCCCTGGCGCAACACCTTTGGTTGCTGCCAAAGGGTTGGCCTGCAGTACTTTGGCGGGTTTTCCGCTAATCAGGGCCATTGGGCGGGGTTCAGGATCACTCTGGCTGAAATGTTCCAGCAGTAGATAAGGAAAGTGAAGGTAGAGCCAAAGCATAGGCGCCTCAGTGCCGCTGTTCTGGCCAGGGACCCTGAATGACCTGAGCGGTTGTCGTGTCAGGGATGGTCACGACTGGTGTAATCGGGATTTTTAATGCCTGTACCGGCCATCCTCCCCGGCGTTTGAGGATATCGGTCTGGATATGTTGCGGATCACTGGCGGCCAGCTTCAGTCGCAGAGCCGCGGGTGAGCTGTTGTCAGCGTGTCGGGCATCCCGGAACAGAATGCAGAGGCTGTCACCTGACTCTGCGGCGAGCTGGATGCGCCGGATATCGCTGCGTTTCATCTGGTCTGGCCAGGCGATCACCAGCCCGGTTGCGGATGATCGCAGGCAGTTTTCCAGTGTCCAGAGATGATCTTGCCGGCTTTGCGTGGACACCTGAATAATGCGGTTCAGGTCCACCCCGGCCCGAGCCAGTGCCGGAGCATAGGGGATATGGGGCGGATCAATCCAGAACACTGCCTGTCGGGTGCCGGTGAGGCGTTTGATTGCCGGCAGGAGCAGTTGCAGTTCGCCGATGCCGAGCGCTTCCGGCATGCATTCGATCAGCGCGCCACGTGGCCAGCCCTGACCGGGCAGGTGCTCATCCAGCAGGGCGAAGCCGGTGCTTTCTGCCGGTGCTGATGTCTGCTTTTGCTGGCGGGCCTGCCAGACGCGTGCGTCGTTGATCAGGGTGTCAATAATGTTGCTCATAGTCTGCTAACTGCCGGGTAGGTGCTATACGAGTACTGTATTTATATACAGTATATTTAAACAATGGTCACTTTGAAAGTCTTGACCGGCTGTCGGGGGTGAGCGCAGGCTGGTTGTGTGATTTCAATGTCAGTCACATCATCTGTCACATAAGGAGAGCTCTATGGCCGATCTAAAGACACAAGCGTGTGAAGCCTGTCGTTCGGACGCACCTCAGGTAATGGGGGAGGAGTTGAAGCAAATGCTGTCAGAAGTGCCAGACTGGGCATTGGTTGAGAAGTCGGGGGAGCAGCAGCTCGAGCGCACATTCAAGTTCAAGGACTTTGCCCAGGCGCTGGCATTTACCCAACAGGTCGGGGATCTGGCTGAATCAGAAGATCATCATCCCGCGATTCTTACCGAATACGGCAAGACGACCGTTAACTGGTGGACCCACAAAATCGGCGGCCTGCATCGCAATGACTTTATTATGGCAGCCCGCACGGACGATCTTTTCAGCAGTTAAAGTCGTGTTCTCCAGTGTCAGGCCGGTGGCTTACGCCGGCCCTGACAATCCGTTATCATGCACCGTTTCCCGCTGGGGGCAGGGCTTTCAGGGTCCTGAATTTGTGCCTCCTGAAATCTGAACATGAAGGCTGTGGTGCATGGAACATACATATCGTCTTGTTATTTCGTGTCCTGACCGGGTTGGCATTGTGGCCAAGGTCAGTAATTTTCTGACCACCTACAACGGCTGGATAACCGAAGCCAGTCACCACTCCGACAATCAGGCGGGCTGGTTCTACATGCGCCATGAGATCAAGGCCAGCTCCATTCCGTTTGGTCTTGACCAGTTCCGTGCTGCCTTTGAGCCGATTGCCCGTGAGTTTGATATGACCTGGCATGTTGCGGACTCCGCAGCGCCGAAGAAGGTAATCCTGATGTGCAGCAAGGAATCGCACTGTATCGCGGATCTTCTGCATCGCTGGCACAGCAAAGAGCTGAATACCGAGATCGTCGCCGTTATCTCCAATCACGATGATTTGCGCCGCATGGTCGAATGGCACGGCATTCCTTACCATCATGTTCCGGTTACCCGGGACAACAAGGCAGCTGCGTTTGAAGAAATTGGCCAACTGTTCGCGTCTTACGGCACCGAAGTGATCGTGCTTGCGCGTTACATGCAGATTCTGCCGCCTGAGCTTTGTGAAAAGTATGCCGGCAAAGTGATCAATATCCATCACAGCTTTTTGCCGTCTTTTGCCGGTGCGAAGCCGTATCATCAGGCCTATAGTCGCGGTGTGAAACTGATCGGCGCGACCTGTCATTACGTGACCCAGGATCTGGATGAAGGCCCGATCATTGAGCAGGACGTGATCCGGGTGAATCACAGTGACACTATCGACGATATGGTGCGCCTGGGGAAAGATGTCGAAAAAAATGTGCTGGCGCGTGGGTTGCGTGCGCATATCGAAGATCGCGTCATTACCCACGAGAACAAAACCGTCGTTTTCGGCTGATTGAGTGTCGCGGCAGGGAGGGCGCTGCGAGCTCTCCCTGCGCAGATCATGCCCGCTTCTTATTTCTTCCCTCCAAAGTCTTTTTCACTGTCTCCCTGTGCCTCTGAGTGTGGTACGATAGCCGGCTTATCAATCCCCGTTAGATCAGGAAAGTATGGGTGTAGTGTCTGCCGCAGGGTTTCCCGTTTGGCCATCGTCACTGCCCGCTTTTCCAGGGATAAAAACAGCGTCTCATAATGATTCAGGAATCGCTTTACAGCGGTTTCAAAACAACGACGACTTCCAGCAAACGCAAAGGAACCTTTCTCGATGGGTGAATTAGCCAAAGAGATCCTGCCCGTAAATATTGAAGATGAGCTGAAACAGTCCTACCTCGATTACGCCATGAGCGTCATCGTTGGTCGGGCTTTGCCTGATGTACGGGACGGCTTGAAGCCCGTTCACCGTCGAGTTCTGTTCGCCATGTCCGAGCTGAACAACGACTGGAACAAGGCCTACAAAAAATCTGCCCGTGTGGTCGGTGACGTTATCGGTAAATATCACCCTCATGGTGACTCTGCCGTATACGACACCATTGTCCGGATGGCCCAGCCTTTCTCATTACGTTATCCGCTGGTAGACGGCCAGGGTAACTTTGGTTCCATCGACGGCGACAATGCGGCCGCCATGCGTTACACCGAAATCCGCATGGAGAAAATTGCCCATTCGCTGCTGGCGGATCTGGACAAGGAAACCGTCGATTTTGTGCCGAACTATGACGGCACCGAGCATATTCCTGAAGTCATGCCAACCCGTGTGCCCAACCTGCTGGTTAACGGTTCATCCGGTATCGCGGTGGGTATGGCAACGAACATCCCGCCACACAACCTGACAGAAGTGGTCAGTGGTTGTCTGGCGTTGATCGAAAACCCGGATATGACCATCGATGAATTGATGGAGTACATCCCGGGACCGGATTTCCCGACCGACGGCATTATCAATGGCCGCGCGGGCATTATTGAAGCTTACCGCACCGGTCGTGGCCGCATTTATATGCGCGCTCGTCACGAAATCGAGCATGACAAGAAAACCGGTCGTGACGCCGTCATCATCACCGAGTTGCCGTACCAGCTGAACAAGGCTCGCCTGATTGAGAAAATCGCCGAGCTGGTGAAGGAAAAGCGCCTTGAAGGCATTTCCGAGCTGCGGGACGAGTCGAACAAGGAAGGTATCCGCGTTGTTATCGAGCTGCGCCGTGGTGAGAACCCGGAAGTCGTCGTTAACAACCTGTTTGCGCATACCCAGCTGGAAAATGTTTTCGGGATCAATATGGTGGCGCTGATTAACGGCGAGCCAAGAATCCTGAACCTGAAAGAAATTCTGGAAGCGTTTGTGCGTCATCGTCGCGAAGTGGTGACGCGCAGAACGCTCTACGAACTGCGTAAGGCCCGTGAACGTGGCCATATTCTCGAAGGTCTGTCGGTAGCACTGGCAAACATCGATGAAATTATCGAGCTGATCAAGCAGTCGCCCAGCTCGGTTGAAGCGAAAGAAAAACTGGTAGCCAAAGGTTGGCAGCCAGGTCAGGTGGCCGACATGCTGGAGCGCGCAGGTAAAGACGCCTGCCGCCCGGATGAGCTGCCTGAAATCTATGGTCTGCGTGACGGGTTGTATCATCTGTCGCCAGAGCAGGCTCAGGCTATTCTTGATCTGCGCCTGCACCGCCTGACGGGTCTGGAAACCGAGAAGCTCCAGAAAGAATACGGCGAAATTATCGAGAAGATTTCCGAGCTGATGCTGATCCTGAGTTCTCCGGAGCGTTTGATGGAAGTCATTCGGGAAGAACTGGAAGCCGTTGTTTCTGAATATGGCGACAAGCGTCGCACCGAAATTACCAGCTCGCGTCGTGACCTGACCATCGCTGATCTTATTGATGAAGAAGATCTGGTTGTCACCATTTCGCACAATGGTTATGCCAAGACCCAGCCGGTTGAAGCGTATCAGGCCCAGCGTCGTGGTGGCCGTGGACGTTCATCCACCACCATGAAAGAAGAAGACTTTATCGAGAAGTTGCTGGTGGCAAACTCTCACGACACCATCCTGTGCTTTACCAACAAGGGTAAGGTTTACTGGTTGCGTGTGTTTGAGATTCCTCAAGCCAGTCGCGCAGCGCGTGGCCGTCCAATGGTGAATATCCTGCCGCTGGATGAGGACGAGCGTGTGACCACGTTCCTGCCGGTTCGTGATTATCCGGAAGATCATTTCGTGCTGATGGCGACGTCGGCCGGTGTTGTGAAAAAGACACCACTGCCGAACTTCTCGCGTCCGCGTAGCAATGGTCTGATTGCCTTGTCACTGGACGAAGGCGATACCCTGATTGGTGCGGCTATTACTGCCGGCGAATCCGAAGTCATGCTGTTCTCGACAGCTGGCAAGGCCGTCCGCTTCCAGGAAGATCAGGTGCGGGCGATGGGTAGAACGGCGCGCGGTGTGCGCGGTATCCGCATGAAGGAAGGCCATTCCGTGGTCTCCCTCATGATTCCCCAGCCAGACGGCATGGTGCTGACAGCCAGTGAAAACGGCTACGGCAAACGGACCCAGCTTGAAGAGTTCCCGGCTTATAGTCGCGGTAGCCAGGGCGTTATTGCCATGCAGTGCTCGGACCGCAACGGCAATCTTGTCGCCGCCACTCAGGTGTTTGAGGGCGACGAAATGATGCTGATCTCCGACAAGGGCACGCTGGTGCGCTCCAGCACAGAAGAAGTGTCGTGCCTCAGCCGGAATACTCAGGGCGTGCGTCTGATTCGTCTGTCCCAGGAAGATGAGCGTCTGGTCGGTGTGCAGCGCATCGCCGATACCGGTCTGGCCGAAGACGAAGTTGTGGGCGATGACGAGTCGTTGGTAGTCGACGCCCCGGATGTATCCGGTGAGGTCTCAGGACCTGAATCTACCGGTGATACGTCTGAAGAGGGTGATGAGGGCTGATCGCAGCCCTCGGGATAAAACAGTCAGGACATACAGAGAGATTAGGCGGCAATGAGCAGAGCTTTTAACTTCTGTGCAGGCCCGGCGACTTTGCCGGTCGAAGTGCTTCAGCAAGCCCGTGAGGAAATGCTGGACTGGCAGGGCACCGGCATGTCGGTGATGGAAATGAGTCATCGTAGCGATGAGTTTGTGGCCATTGCCGAAACGGCGGAAAAGGACCTGCGCGAGTTGGCAGGTGTCTCTGATGACTACGCCGTTCTGTTTATGCAGGGCGGTGCCAGCAGCCAGTTTGCTACTGTGCCGCTGAACCTGATGCGTGGTAAAGCGTCAGCGGATTACATCAATACGGGCATCTGGTCTCAAAAGGCGATCGATGAAGCTCGCCGTTTTGCCAATGTGAACGTGGCGGCCAGCAGTGAAGATCAGGGGTTTACCTCAATTCCCGATCAGGCCAGCTGGCGCACCGATCCCAATGCGGCTTACCTGCATTATACCCCCAACGAAACGATTGGCGGCCTGGAGTATGACTTTATTCCGGATGCCGGCGATGTACCGTTGGTGGCGGATATGTCATCCAACATGTTGTCCCGTCCGGTGGATGTTTCCCGATACGGGCTGATTTATGCCGGCGCCCAGAAGAATATCGGGCCTTCTGGTCTGGTCGTATTGATGATTCGCAAGGACTTGTTGGGGCAGGCTCAGCCGCAGACGCCAACAATGATGAATTATCAGGTCATCGCGGATAACGGCTCAATGTACAACACGCCCGCGACCTATTCCTGGTATCTGGCGGGCCTGGTCTTCAAGTGGCTTAAGGCGCGTGGCGGTGTAGAGGCGATGGGTGAGGTGAATCTTCGCAAAGCCCGCAAGCTCTATGGCTTCATTGACGATAGCGCTTTCTACGCCAACCCGATTGATCCCCGTTTCCGTTCCTGGATGAACGTGCCTTTCACATTGGCAGACGATGCCCTGAACAGCGCCTTCCTGAAAGGTGCTGATGCGCGTGGTTTGCTGAACCTGAAAGGGCACCGCTCTGTTGGCGGCATGCGTGCCTCTATTTATAACGCGATGCCGGAAGAGGGCGTGGATGCGCTGATCGATTATATGAAAACCTTCGAGCAGGAGCGGGCCTGAGCATGACTGACGAACAGACCCGCCTGGCTGAATTGCGTGATGAGATCGATAGTCTGGATCAGCAGATCATGGAGCTCATCAGTGCCAGAGCAGCATGTGCACAAGAGGTAGCACACGTCAAAATGGCGGCAAGGCCGGATGAGGATGTGTTCTTCTATCGTCCCGAGCGTGAGGCGCAGGTGCTGCGCAAGATCAAGTCGCAGAACCCCGGGCCCTTGTCCGGTGAAGAAATGGCGCGCTTGTTCCGGGAAATCATGTCGGCTTGCCTGGCGCTTGAAAAGCCCATGCATATTGCGTTTTTGGGGCCAGAAGGCACCTTTACGCAATCGGCCGCGCTCAAGCACTTTGGCCACTCGGTGGTCAGCGTGCCATTGCCTGCTATTGATGCGGTATTTCGTGAAGTCGAGTCAGGTGCTGCGCACTACGGCGTGGTGCCGGTTGAAAACTCTACGGAAGGAATGATCAACCATACGCTGGATATGTTTATGTCATCGCCGATGAAAATCTGCGGTGAAGTCCAGTTGCGGATTCACCATCATTTGCTGGCGGCTGAAGATGTAGAGCCTGCTTCCATCGTCCGTATTTATTCCCATCAGCAATCCTTCGCCCAATGTCGCCAGTGGCTGGATACCCACTGGCATGGTGTTGAACGAGTTGCTGTCAGCAGTAATGCCGAAGCCGCTCGACGAGCGGCTGCAGAGCCGGGCACAGCGGCTATCGCCGGGGATATGGCGGCTGAACTTTATGGATTGCGTAAACTGGCCGCTACAATTGAAGACCGTCCGGATAACACCACCCGTTTCCTTATTATCGGGCGGGAGCAGGTAGCGCCAAGTGGCCATGACAAATCCTCAATTCTGGTATCCATGCGCAACAAACCGGGTGCCCTGTATCAGCTGCTTGAGCCCTTCCATCGACATGGTCTTAGCCTGACCCGAATTGAAACCCGGCCTTCGCCAAGTGGTACCTGGGCCTATGTCTTTTATATCGACTTTGAGGCTCACTTTGATGACCCTCAGGTGCAGGCGGTGCTGAAGGAAATTGACGCAGAGGCTGTTGAGCTGAAGCGGCTGGGTTCCTACCCGATTGGCGTGCTCTAGCATTTAAAGCTTTTGTAGCGCGCTCGTCAGTTGTCCGCTGATGTCTTTGCAGAGATAAACCGTGGCAGGAGAAACCATGTCGATTGATTTCAAAACGCTGGCGGTATTGGGCGTCCAGCAGTTGCAGCCCTATCAGCCAGGTAAGCCAATTGATGAGGTCGCCCGTGAACTGGGGCTCGACCCGACGGCGATTATCAAGCTTGCCAGTAATGAAAACCCTCTTGGGCCAAGCCCTTTGGCAATGAGTGCTGCCCGCCAGGCACTGGACGACATGTGCCTCTATCCGGATGGCAATGGTTTTAACCTGAAGCGAAAGTTGTCTGAGCGCCTGCGCGTGGGGGCCGAGCAAATCACACTGGGTAATGGCTCCAATGATGTGCTGGAGTTGATTGTCCGCGGTTTTGCCGATCACACGTCGGAGATCGTGTTTTCCCAATATGCGTTCGCGGTATACCCCATTTCGACTCAGGCTGTAGGGGCGAAGGGTATTGCTGTTCCCGGTAAAAACTGGGGGCATGACCTGGATGCAATGGCGAATGCGATTACGGATCGTACCCGTATTGTATTTATTGCTAACCCGAACAACCCTACAGGGACTGCTTTCGACCGAGATGATCTGGTCGCATTTCTTGACAAGGTGCCGGCCAACGTACTGGTTGTGCTGGACGAGGCCTACTGCGAATACTTTGAAGCCAACGAGTTTCCGGATGGCGTCTCATTGCTTTCGGCCTATCCAAACCTGATTGTAACCCGGACTTTCTCCAAAGCATGGGGGCTCGCCGCATTGCGGGTTGGCTACGCGGTATCATCAGCAGATATCGCCGATGTACTGAACCGTGTGCGTCAGCCATTTAATGTTGATTCAGTTGCTTTGGCAGCCGCCACAGCCGTGCTGGATGATGCGGGTTACCTGGAGCGTTCAAGAGAGGTCAACCGTCAGGGGTTGAAGCAGTTGGCGGCGGGATTTGAGACGTTGGGCCTGACTTATATTCCGTCGCGTGGCAACTTCATTGCCGTCGAAGTCGGTGATGATGCATCCGCCGTGTTTGAAGGGCTATTGAAGCGAGGCGTAATTGTTCGCCCGGTGAGCGGGTATGGCATGACGCGTCATTTGCGGATCTCGGTAGGTCTTGAAGATCAGAATGCCCAGTGCCTGGATGCTCTGGGTGCTGTTATGGAGTCGCTTCATGGCTGATCGGGCCGTCACTCCCTTGTTTCGTCGAATGGCCGTGATCGGTCTTGGGCTGATCGGGGGCTCGCTCGCAAAAACTGTGCGTGAAAAGGGTTTGGCTGAAACCGTGGTAGGGTTTGATCGCCGCGAGGATGAGTTGGCTCTGGGCGTTTCCCTTGGGGTTATTGATGAAGCTGCTGATTCACTTGCGTCAGCTGTCGCAGGCGCTGATCTGGTCGTCATTGCGGTGCCGGTGCAGGCGATGGCGTCGGTATTGGCAAGTATCAGGCCGCAACTGTCAGATGATGTGTTGCTGACGGATGTCGGCAGCACCAAAGGAAGCTTTGTGGCGGCGGTCAAAGACGTGTTTGGCCACTGGCCGGACTGGGTCATTCCTGGCCATCCTATAGCGGGCTCCGAGAAGAGTGGTATTGCTGCCGCGCGGACGGACCTTTTTGCCCACCACAAAGTCATTCTTACACCTGCGGACGGTAGCCGGCAGGATCTGCTGGGACGCCTGACAGCGTTGTGGCAAGGTTGTGGTGCGACAGTTCTGACAATGACCGTTGATCGCCACGATGAAGTCCTGGCTGCAACCAGCCATTTGCCTCATCTTATTGCATTCTCTCTGGTCGATACGTTGGCGGGTGAGGACGACAATCTTGATATCTTTCGGTATGCAGCAGGCGGATTTCGTGACTTTACGCGCATCGCTGCCAGTGATCCGGTGATGTGGCACGACATTTTTCTGTCAAACCGGGACGCAGTGCTACGCGTCATTGACCATTTCACCGATGATCTTGGCGCGTTGAGAAGTGCCATAGAATCGGGTGATGGGGACATGCTTTTGCAGGTGTTCGGCCGCGCCAAGGCGGCACGGGACCATTTTTCAAAAATGCTTTCAGGACAGGCCTACGTAACCAACATGAACCAGAAACAGGTAACCTTCAAGCTACAAGCCGGCGGCACCGTTGCCGGGGATATTCGTGTGCCAGGTGACAAGTCAATGTCGCATCGGTCCATTATGCTGGGCGCTCTGGCTGAAGGTGTTACCGAGGTCACCGGTTTTCTTGAAGGCGAAGACAGCCTGGCCACGTTGCAGGCATTCAGGGATATGGGGGTGACAATTGAGGGGCCAGACCAGGGATATGTCAGGATCCGTGGTGTCGGACTTCATGGTCTGAAGGCGCCGCGGGGCCCTCTATACGTCGGCAACTCTGGTACGGCGATGCGCCTGTTTGCGGGGCTGCTGGCCGGGCAGGATTTTGACTCGGAACTGACCGGTGATGACAGCCTGAACAAGCGGCCGATGGGGCGGGTGGCTGATCCGCTCCGGCAGATGGGAGCCGTGATCGAAACCGGTGAGGGCGGTCGCCCGCCATTGAAAATTCGCGGCGGTCAGGCGCTGAAAGGTCTGCATTATGATATGCCAATGGCGAGCGCCCAGGTTAAGTCCTGTCTGTTACTGGCCGGGCTCTATGCTGATGGCGAAACCAGCGTGACGGAACCGGCGCCGACTCGTGACCACACTGAGCGCATGCTGAACGGCTTTGGTTTCAGTGTGGAGCGTAAAGGTGCAACTGCGCGTCTGAGCGGTGGTGGCCGGCTTACGGGTGGGGCAATTGATGTGCCGGCGGATATCTCTTCGGCAGCGTTCTTTCTGGTTGCGGCATCCATCACGCCGGGTGCCGATCTGATGTTAAGGCACGTTGGGGTTAACGAAACTCGTACCGGAATTATCAATATTCTCAAGCTAATGGGCGCGAATATTGAAGTGTTTAATGAGCAAGAGGTGGGAGGGGAACCTGTTGCTGACTTGCGAGTGCAGCATGCAGCACTCAAGGGTATTCGTATTCCCGAAGATCAGGTGCCGCTCGCCATTGACGAATTCCCTGTGCTGTTTATTGCAGCCGTTTGCGCCGAGGGCGAAACCGTTTTGGCGGGCGCAGAGGAGTTGCGGGTCAAAGAGAGCGATCGGATCCAGGTGATGGCGGATGGCCTTTCTGCAGTTGGTATCAAGTCGACGGTGACCGAAGATGGCATCGTGATTGTGGGTGGTCAGCAGATGAAAGGTGGTCAGGTTAACAGTCATGGCGATCATCGTATTGCCATGTCGTTTGCCGTTGCATCACTGCGCGCCGAAGGTGATATCGAGGTGACTGACTGTGCGAACGTCGCCACATCATTCCCGAACTTTGTCGAGTTGGCACAGCAGGTTGGTATGCGTATTACGGTTGAGGAGTCATCGTAATGGTTGCTTCCGGCAAGGCGCCCGTTATCACCATTGATGGTCCCAGCGGTGCCGGGAAGGGGACAATCACCCAGATGTTGGCGAAGAGGCTCGGTTATCACCTGCTGGATAGCGGTGCGCTCTACCGGTTAACAGCTCTGGCGGCCGAGCGTGCAGGTGTGGCTTTTGATGACGAGTCCGGGTTGGTTGCCGTTGCAGGCAGGCTGGATGTGGCCTTTGAGCCAACACCTCCCGGCGAGCCGGCGCGGGTGTTGATGGCCGGAGATGATGTGACGGCGCAAATCCGCACCGAAACCTGTGGCGACAATGCATCAAAGGTTGCGGTGATTCAACGGGTGCGAGACGCCTTGTTGCAGCGTCAGCGGGATTTTTGTATAGCCCCGGGGTTGGTCGCTGATGGACGTGATATGGGGACCGTCGTTTTCCCTGATGCCGAGTTCAAGATTTTTTTGACTGCCAGTGCTGAGGCCCGCGCTGAGCGGCGATATCGCCAGTTGATGGATGCTGGCGTGGATGTTAGTATTGACGCCCTTTTAAAGGAGATACGGGCACGGGATCACCGGGATATGAACCGGGAAAGTGCCCCGCTCAAGCCTGCGGATGATGCGCAAGTCATTGATTCGACAGGGTTGGGCATAGAAGAGGTGTTGGGCAAGGTTATGGCCGCAGTAGGTCAGGCCTGACAGCACCCTTTTGTCGTTGGAAGTCTGGACGCTGTGTATTTCGCCAGTCTTTGGCAGTTTTCAGATAAATTTAAACAGACCGTGTTGCTGGCATCACGGAGAATACTTGCGTTGATCATATAGGACTCATAATGAGCGAGAGCTTTGCGGATCTTTTTGAAGAAAGCCTAAAAGAAATTGACATGCAGCCCGGTTCCATTGTTCAGGGAACCGTAGTTGATATTGATAACGACTGGGTAACCGTTCACGCGGGCCTGAAATCTGAAGGCGCTATTCCTGCCAGCCAGTTCCTGAATGACAAGGGTGAACTGGAAATTCAGATCGGTGACGTTGTCGATGTTGCGCTTGACGCAGTAGAAGACGGTTTCGGTGCAACCCGTCTGTCGCGTGAAAAAGCCAAGCGTGCTGAAGCCTGGAAAGTTCTGGAGAAGAGCTTCGAGGCTGAAGAAGTTGTCAAGGGCGTGATCAATGGCAAGGTGAAGGGTGGCTTTACTGTTGACCTGAACGGTATTCGTGCGTTCCTGCCAGGCTCACTGGTAGACGTTCGTCCTGTGCGTGATACCGCGCACCTGGAGAACAAGGAACTCGAGTTCAAGGTTATCAAGCTGGACCAGAAGCGTAACAACGTCGTGGTTTCACGTCGTGCTGTTCTGGAAGCTGAAAACAGTGCCGAGCGCGAAGCGCTGCTGGAAACCCTGACCGAAGGTCTTGAAATCAAGGGTATCGTCAAGAACCTGACCGACTACGGCGCGTTCGTAGATCTGGGCGGTGTTGACGGCCTGCTGCACATCACTGATATGGCCTGGAAGCGCATCAAGCATCCGAGCGAAATCGTGAATGTGGGCGACGAAATCAATGTGAAGGTCCTGAAGTTTGATCGCGAGCGTAACCGCGTATCTCTGGGTCTGAAGCAGCTGGGTGAAGATCCATGGGTCGACATCAAGGGTCGTTACCCTGAAGGCGCCAAGGTCACCGCTCGTGTGACTAATCTGACAGACTACGGCTGTTTCGCCGAGCTGGAAGAAGGCGTTGAAGGTCTGGTTCACGTGTCTGAAATGGACTGGACCAACAAGAACATCCACCCATCCAAGGTTGTACAGGTCGGTGACGATGTTGAAGTCATGATTCTGGATATCGACGAAGAGCGTCGTCGTATTTCTCTGGGTATCAAGCAGTGTGCTTCCAACCCATGGGAAGATTTCTCCAGCAACTTCAACAAGAGCGATCGTATCTCCGGCAAGATCAAGTCGATTACCGATTTCGGTATCTTCATTGGTCTGGACGGTGGCATTGATGGCCTGGTTCACCTGTCTGATATCAGCTGGAATGAAACCGGTGAAGAAGCGGTTCGCCAGTACAAGAAGGGTGACGAAGTTGAAACTGTTATCCTGTCTGTTGATCCTGAGCGCGAGCGCATCTCACTGGGTATCAAGCAACTCGAAAGCGATCCTTTCGCCGAGTTTGTCCAGCTGAACGATAAAGGCTCCATCGTTAAAGGCACTGTTACTGCTATCGACGCGAAAGCAGCAACTGTTTCCCTGAACGAAGAAGTTGAAGCTGTACTGAAGGCGTCTGAAATCAGTCGTGATCGCGTAGAAGATGCGCGCAACGTTCTGAACGAAGGCGACGAAGTTGAAGCCAAGATCATCAGTATTGATCGTAAGAATCGTGTCATCAACCTGTCCGTCAAGTCCAAGGACGTTGAAGATGACAAGGTTGCACTGCAGGGTGTTCGCGAGAAGTCAGCGGAATCCTCAGGCGCTACCACTATCGGTGACCTGATCAAAGAGCAGATGCAGCAGCAGAACGCCAATAAAGATTAATTGGCAATTATGCTGAATTGTAAAAAAACGGGCTGTAACAGCCCGTTTTTTTTGTCTTTTTTTTGAGTTTGACTAAACTATCCCGAAAGGTATCTGTGTTCGGGTGGTTGTTTTGTCAGCATGACTGTCATTTTGGCTTTGGTGGTCTTAGTGTGCATGTTGTCGCTCGCAGGCAGTTTATGAGTCACTCTCTCGATTTTGATAGTCGGTTGTGATGGTTGGGATTAGCGCGTCTGGTGTGGCGTTCTTGAACCTGATGCTGTATCTCAGTCTGGTAAGCGTTTAAGCCAGAGCGATGCCTTTTGTCTCCATTCGCTTTGCAGAGGCGCTTGGTGGAATTGATCAGGCTTCTCCTGAAGGCTGATTTCGCGATAAGAATCAGAAGGAATAATCGCATGACAAAGTCTGAACTGGTCGAGCTGATAGCGTCCAAGCAGACACAGCTTTCCGTGAAAGATGTGGAGCTGGCAGTTAAAACCATCATTGAGCATATGTCTCAATCCCTTGCTGAAGGGCACCGGATTGAAATCCGGGGGTTTGGCAGTTTCTCTCTTCATCATCGGGCTGCGCGCACAGGGCGTAATCCAAAGACAGGTGATTCGGTAAAGTTGCCGGCGAAATTTGTGCCCCATTTCAAGCCGGGAAAAGAGCTGCGTGAGCAGGTAAACGACAGCATGAAAAGCGGCTACTGAGTCTGTTAAATGACGGCGCGTCTTTATGGATCTCCGGAGGCGTTGCTGTTCAAATAAAGGAGTACGGGTGGGCGCTCTATTTACAGTAGTGCTGTGCTAACATGGCAGCGGTATAGACAAGGAAGCAACTCGCTTGGGAGCCGTTAAGCTATGGCCTGGCTGCAAAAGGTAATTATTGGCCTGGTGGTGATCTTTCTGATCCTGGCCGCTCTGGTATTTTCGTTAAATAATCAGGTTTCTGTCTCACTCAATTTCCTGTTTTTTGAAACGGCAGCCTACGGCATCGCGTTCTGGCTCATTCTGGCATTTGTGGCGGGCGGTGTGATTGGAATGTTGCTTACCTCGCTCGCTATGATCAGGATTTCCGTCTCCAAGCGCCATGTTCAGAAAAAGCTTGATCAGGCTGAAAAACAGCTTGAACGCCTGAGACTGGAATCTGACCGGAAACTCTGATGGACACAGTGCTTCATTGGCTGCTGCTCGTTATCGCAGTTGCAGCGGGTTGGTTTATGGGGCGTTGGGGGCGTGATAATGCGGCCTCAGGGCAACGAATCGATGATGAAGAGGCGGTCAGAGATCGTCTTCAGTTTCTGTTCACCAATTATTCTGACGAGGCCATTGAAAGCTTCGTTCAATCTCTTGCAGTCAGTCGCCAGACTGTTGGCCTACACCTCTCTGTTGGTGCTCACTTCCGTCTCAAGGGCGAAACCGATCGCGCCATTCTGATCCATCAGAATCTTCTTGCCCGTCCTGAACTTCCCGCCCGCTACTCGGTACAGGTCACGTTTGAGCTGGCCATGGATTATATGAATGCGGGCCTGCTGGATCGGGCGGAAGCACTCTTTCACCAACTATTGGGTACCAAGGATTATAGCCGGCAGGCGTCGGACCAGTTGATCGAACTTTATCAGCAGGAGCGGGAGTGGGATAAAGCCCGACAGGTTGCCAGTACGCTTACCGTGGGTTTTCCTGAAGACGAGCTCAAGAAACAACTGGCTTATCTGACATGTGAGTTGGCGGAAGATGCCTTGCGCAAGGATGACCGGTGGTCAGCCCAGAAGCTGATCAGGGAGGCATTGGAGCAGGATCGGACATGTGTACGTGCGACCTTTCTGCAGGCTGAGATTCAGCGTCGGCAAGGTAACCTGGGAGACGTTCCCCAGACTTTGCTGAAGGTCTTCGATCAGAACCCTTCGTTTGGTCCGGAGGCTGTTGAGAGGCTGATGAGGCAGGCTCGGGAAAAGGGTGACGTGGCCCGTTTCGCGCGTAAGTTTAAAAAGCTCTATGAAACCTGGCCCAGCACCAGTCTGTTGCTGGCAATGGTGGAATCGGTAGAGCGTGCCTCCGGTCGTCCCGTGGCTATTGATTTGTTGCGCGAAGAGCTTGAGATACGGCCAAGCGTAAAAGGGCTGCTTCGGTTGGTTGAATTGGCCGGTTACGAGAAAGGTATGACAACCGATGAAGGGCGTTTGGTCAGTCGGATAGGGCAGATGTTGCTCGCTAACCGACCTGTCTATCGTTGCATCAGTTGTGGCTTTGAGGGCAAGCAGATGCATTGGTTGTGCCCGAGCTGTAAGAAGTGGGAAAAAGTTCAGCCTATCCTGGGAGTAGAGGCTGAATAACATGAACCAGAATCAAGTGGTGAACGCGTAATGACAGAGCATGGCATCGAGTTGGGGCCAAGAATTATTGTAGCACTGGATTTTCCCGATCAGGCGCAGGCGCTGGCGCTCGCAGATTCTCTGGATCCGACGCTGTGCCGGCTGAAAGTCGGCAAGGAAATGTTTACCCGTTTTGGGCCGGATTTCGTGCGCCAGATACAGCAGCGGGGCTTTGATGTGTTCCTGGATCTGAAATTCCATGATATTCCGAACACGGCTTCAGCTGCGGTTGCCGCGGCGGCAGATCTGGGTGTCTGGATGGTGAATGTGCACGCTTCTGGCGGCGAGACCATGATGGCCGCTTGTCGCGAGCGGCTGGAGTCTTTCGGTAATGATCGCCCCTTGCTGATTGCGGTGACGGTTCTGACGTCAATGTCCGAATCGGATCTGCAGGGCGTGGGTATTGATGGGGCGCCGGCAGATCAGGTCGCAAGGCTTGCCCAGTTGACCTATAACGCAGGGCTGGATGGTGTGGTCTGCTCGGCGCAGGAAGCGCCTGTGTTGCGTTATGAGCATGGTAGTCGGTTCAGGCTTGTTACGCCCGGTATCCGGCCCGCTTTTGCCGCCAAAGGGGATCAGCAGCGTATCATGACGCCATCAGAGGCCATTCAGGCCGGTAGCGACTACCTGGTGATCGGGCGTCCGATTACCCGGGCTGAGAAACCCCTCGAGGTGCTGGAGGAGATTCAGGCAGAGATTCAGCTTACCAACGAGTAGCATTTTTGACGTGGGGTGCGGCAGTCTTTGCTGCGCTTCACGCGTAAGTAAGTTCCGGGAGGTATGTGGCTTTTGCCGGGGTGTTATTTGCGCAGAACGTTAATCTGTAGTGCATAAAAAAGCCGCTAACCTGTAAAGGTTTAGCGGCTTTTTTGAATAGTGGCTCCCCGAGCTGGGCTCGAACCAGCGACAAACGGATTAACAGTCCGTTGCTCTACCAACTGAGCTATCGGGGAACGTCATCAGTGATGAGGCGCGTATATTACGGCGGTGAATCTTTACCGTCAACCCCTTAATCGGTAACAGTTTAACGATTAAGGGGTGTCGGGATCAGGGTTTACGCCAGCGCTTTTTTCAGTCGTTCCATTGCGCCTTTCAGCATATCAAAACTCGTAGCGAAGCTCAGTCGCATGTGACCTGGCGCGCCGAAAGCGGAGCCCGGCACCAATGCCACGCCAGCCTCCTTGAGCAGATGCTCTGCAAGCTCAACATCCGTGCTGATCCCTTCTTTCGACTCGATAGCGCCTTTAAAGCTGGGGAACACATAGAAAGTGCCATCACCTTGCAGGCATTCAACGCCGGGCAGCTCGTTGAGTGCGTTTACCAGGTAGTCATGACGTTCCTTGAATGCTTCAACCATCACCTTGATGCAATCCTGTGGCCCGTTCAGCGCCGCTACTGCCGCAGCCTGTGAAATAGACGCGGGGTTCGAGGTGCTCTGGGACTGGATCTTTTTCATCGCGCCAATGACCTTGGCCGGACCGGCGGCATAGCCAATGCGCCAACCTGTCATGGAGTACGCTTTTGAAACGCCGTTCAGCACGAAAGTGCGGTCGTACAGTTCGGGCGTTGCGTTGACGATATTGGCGAAGGCGGCACCGGTCCACAGAATCGGTTCGTACATGTCATCTGTGGCTATCATCACCTGCGGATGGCGCTTAAGCACATCGCCAAGAGCCTTCAGCTCATCTATTGAGTAGGCCATGCCGCTGGGGTTGGATGGGCTGTTGATAACAAACAGCCGGGTACGGTCCGTGATCGCCTGCTCGAGCTGATCCGGGGTGATCTTGAAGCGAGTGTCTGCCGAGGTTTCCAATACCACGGGCGAGCCTTCTGCCACCAGTACCATATCCGGGTAGGATACCCAGTAAGGGGCAGGGATGATGACTTCGTCACCAGGGTTCAGGATTGCCAGCGCCAGATTGAAGAAGCTCTGCTTTCCGCCGCTGGAGACCAGAATCTGGTTGGCCTCGTAATCGAGGTTATTGTCGCGCTTGAACTTCTCGATGATCGCTTTCTTGAGTGCCGGCGTACCGTCCACAGCGGTGTACTTGGTCTGGCCTGCGTTAATCGCTTCGATGGCCGCTGCCTTGATATGGTCAGGCGTATCGAAATCGGGTTCGCCAGCCCCCAGGCCAATAATATCCTGCCCTGCGGCTTTCAGTTCTGCGGCTTTATTGGTAACCGCCAGAGTAGGTGAAGGCTTGATCGCTTGTACACGGTTCGAGAGTTGAACGTCCAAACTAGCGCTCCTTGAGATGCGTCAGTAGAAGCATGATCGTTGACGGCTCGGTAAATGGCCGAAAAGTCATCGAATGCCAAGTAAATATAGAACGTTGAAATGTTACCATGAAGGTTTGGTCAGGATAAGTTGACTGACGGCTAAACATTGCGATTCCGGCCATCGTTCACCGGAAATTTCTGGAAAGAGAGGCACAAGCGCCATATGTTCAGGGTTGAATCATCGTACCAGCCTGCGGGCGACCAGCCAGCGGCCATAGAAGGGCTGGTGGAAGGTATTGAATCCGGCCTGGCCCATCAGACGTTGCTGGGTGTTACCGGCTCCGGCAAGACCTTTACCATTGCCAATGTAATTGAAAAGGTGCAGCGGCCTACCATTGTCATGGTCCACAACAAGACACTGGCGGCCCAGCTCTATGGCGAGTTCAAGGAGTTCTTTCCGGACAATGCTGTTGAGTACTTTGTATCCTATTACGACTATTACCAGCCGGAAGCCTATGTGCCATCTTCTGATACCTTTATCGAGAAAGATGCCTCGATAAACGAGCACATAGAACAGATGCGACTCTCCGCCACCAAGGCACTGCTGGAAAGACCTGACGCCATTATTGTGGCGACTGTGTCGGCAATTTATGGTCTGGGTGATCCCCAGTCCTACATGAAGATGATGTTGCACCTGGATCGGGGCGACAAAATTGACCAGCGCTTTATTCTTCGTCGTTTGGCCGAGCTGCAATACACCCGCAATGATGTCGAGTTCCACCGCGCCAACTACCGGGTTCGGGGCGATGTGATTGATGTGTTTCCCGCAGAATCCGAAAAAGAAGCAGTCCGCATCGAATTATTTGACGATGAAGTCGAGAATCTCAGCTTCTTCGATCCGCTGACCGGCGAGATGCTGCGTCGCGTGCCGCGCGTCACCATTTATCCGAAAAGCCATTATGTTACTCCCCGGCAAGTCGTGCTGGATGCGGTTGATCACATCAAGACGGAGCTTGATCCGAGGCTCGAGCAGCTACGCGAAAACAGCAAGCTGGTGGAAGCACAGCGCCTGGAAGAGCGCACCCGGTACGACATGGAAATGATGCTGGAGCTCGGGTATTGCAACGGAATCGAAAACTATTCCCGGTATCTGTCCGGGCGGGCGCCGGGGGAGGCGCCACCGACGCTGTTTGATTACTTGCCTCCCAACGCATTGCTCGTGGTGGACGAATCGCACGTCACGATTTCGCAAATTGGCGCCATGTACCGGGGCGACCGTTCCCGAAAGGAAACCTTGGTGGAGTATGGCTTCCGATTACCGTCGGCACTGGACAACCGACCGATGCGGTTTGACGAGTGGGAGCGGATTGCGCCGCAGATGATATTCGTTTCAGCAACGCCGGCGGCTTATGAGGCAGAGCATTCCGGGCAGGTGATCGAACAGGTTGTGCGGCCCACAGGGTTGCTTGATCCCGAGATTGAAGTGCGCCCAGCGTCCACCCAGGTGGATGATCTGTTGTCAGAAATCCATAAGCGGGTGAGCATCAACGAGCGGGTACTCGTTACCACGCTGACAAAGCGCATGGCGGAAGATCTTACCGATTTTCTGCAGGAACACGGGGTCCGCGTTCGTTATCTTCATTCTGATATCGAGACGGTCGAAAGAATTGAGATTATTCAGGATCTGCGCCGGGGCGAATTTGATGTACTGGTGGGCATTAACCTGCTGCGGGAAGGTCTGGATATGCCCGAGGTCTCTCTGGTGGCGATTCTCGACGCTGACAAGGAAGGCTTCCTGCGTTCGGAGCGGTCACTTATCCAGACCATTGGCCGTGCAGCCCGTAATGTAAATGGTAAAGCGATTCTATATGGCGATCGAATTACCGGGTCCATGCAGAAAGCCATCGATGAAACCGCACGGCGGCGGGAAAAGCAGAATGAACATAATGAGCTTCACGGCATTACCCCGACAGCGCTTAACAAGAAAGTAGGGGACGTGATGGAAGGCGCGCGCGTGATGGGCGTAAATGGACGTCGTCGCGGCGGTGAGCGGCCGGGTCAGCAGGCGGCGGAAGAAGCCGAGAAGTATCGCGTTACGGCCCATGGCAAATCGCCGGCCGAGTTGCTCAAGGAAATCGACCAGCTCGAAGATGAGATGTACAAGGCTGCAGCTGATCTGGATTTCGAGAAAGCAGCACGCCTGCGGGACGATATCTCGCAATTGAAAGAGGCGGCTATTCGGCTCGGCTGAACGGCCGGTCCGGCACTGACCACAGCCGGTGTCACGTTGCCCGGCTGGTGCCCACAATTACCACCGCCTGCAAGCGGGTCGGCTGATCGCAGTGCGCCATTCGCTCGAACACTTTGCGGTCAACCGGCAGGTACTGTTTATCCGCCACGGTTTCGCCTTCCTCAACGTCGATTTCGGGGTCGTGCAGGTAGACGAATTGATCGTCCATGGCACACACCGTCACCCAGTGAGGGACGCGGCTGCGGTTCAGTTGCCAGGTGTTAACCAGAATAATCGGTACGCGTTGTGCCTTCAGTGCGTTCTCGATCAATTCAAGCGGTAGTGGCTCGTGATGCAGTGCGATACCGGTTTGGGCAATGTCGTGAATAAAGCCTTCGTGAACCAGATCCAGCACCCGTTTCTTCTCTGCGCTGCGCACCGTTTCCTTGAACAGCGCACCGGGTTTGCTTACGTAAACATCCACCTCATAGCCTCGATGCCAGCCTGCAAGGGCAAGGCCGTGGGGGCCGCATCCACCGTGCCCGGCGAGCATATAAATGGTTGTTGCCTCGCGCCAGATTTGCAGTTCTTCGAGCGTCGTCATGCGCCGGTCCGGTGACTGCGCGGCCATCGCCATCATCAGCGCTGCAGGACCGCAGGTGAAATCCGTAGTCTGGCAGTAGTAGGGCACCGGACGGATCGCGACGGACTCGTCAACATAAAGAATCCGGCGCTCAAACCTCAGCGCAGTGCCGTGATCTTCATAGTAATCCCGGTAGGTCCCAAACTGGCGGTAGCCCAGTCGCTGGTAGAGTCTGATAGCTGCGGTGTTATCTTCCCGCACTTCCAGCCGCATGATAATTCTGTCCGCTTCAACCGCAACGGCCTCGCTCTCGCGCACGAGCTTTTCTCCCAACCCGTTGCCGCGTTCTGTATCGGATACTGCAATCGAATAGATGCGCGCCAGTCGTGTCGCCTTGTGCATCAGCACCAGGCTGTATCCCACGAGCGTGCTGTCGCGTTCAGCCACGATCACCCGATCCCGGGGCAGATCGATAAACCGTCGGAAACTGCGCCGGGAAATACGATCTTCCGAAAAGCAGCGATTTTCCAGAGCGACCAATGCATTCAGATCGTCGGCTATGGCAAGACGTAGGTTATAGCTCATCAAGTATTGGCTTTCCGCATCAGAGTGAGGCAAAAACGGCACTGGTCGACAGTCGTCGAGTGGCCGGCCACAAGCTGCATTATGGGGGCTGAATACAAAGCGCGAAAGGTGCGTGAAATCCGCTATAAGAATTGATTTGTGTGGTTCGCGGTACCGGCGTATTGTCGCGTTTTATACCCCGTTTCAGGAAGGAAACCGGATACATGACCCGACTTCTGATTGTTGTTGATAGTGACAAGGATTGGGCGCCGTATTACCCCAGTTCGGATGTGCTCACTTTCGACCAGTATGTCCAGTTCACCGCGACGCCGAATCAGCGTGTGCGGGTGATTAATCTTTGTCAGAGCGCCCGTTATCTGAGTAGAGGCTATTACTGCTCGTTGCTGGCTGAGGCCCGTGGGCACAATGTTGTGCCATCGGTCATGACATTGAATGATCTGCGCCGCAAGGATCTGTTCTCCCTGCAACTGGGTGAGCTGGATCCCCGTGTGGTGGAATGGCTGGATCATGCAGCAGAAACTGTGCCTGCCAGTGAGCAAGGCAAAGATGCTCACGAAGGTAAAGACGCCAAAGGTGCCGTAAAACAGGTGCGCCTGAAAAGTTTCTTTGGCAAGTCGGAACATGATGCACTGAAGCCGGTGACGCGTGCATTATTCGAGCGCTTTCCGTGCCCGGTTCTGGAGGTCGTGTTTCGATACCGCAAAGGCTGGCAGATTGAGTCCATGAAGCCTGCCTCTCCGGCGGATCTGGCAGAATCAGAGCAGGATGCTTTTGCCGGCGCGCTTGATCGTTTCAGTAGCGCACTCTGGCGCAAGCCACGCTCTCGGCGCCAGTTCCGCTTTGATCTCGCGATGCTGGTGGATCCGGATGAAAAATTGCCACCGAGCGACCCTGAAGCGCTTGATTATTTCATTACGGCCGGCAAAAAGCTGGGTATTCATGTTGAGCCCATTACCCGCAAGGATTACATGCGGCTGCCGGAATACGACGGTTTGTTTATCCGTGAAACCACGGCGATTGATCATCACACCTACCGATTTGCCCGCAAGGCTGAATCTGAGGGCATGGTGGCCATTGATGACCCGGTCTCGATTCTGCGCTGCACTAACAAGGTGTTCCTGGCGGATCTGTTGAAGAACAACAAGATCCCGACACCGAAAACGCTGATTCTGTCGAAAGATCAGAAAGACGTTGTGGAGCAGGCCGTGCAGTACCTGGGTTTCCCCATGGTGGTTAAAATACCGGATGGTGCCTTTTCCCGCGGCGTGCTGCGTGCGGAGAATGAGCAGCAACTCAAGGCTGCACTGAAAACCCTGTTCAAGCAGTCGGCGCTGGTGCTGGCACAGGAATATTTCTATACCGAGTATGATTGGCGCATCGGTGTTCTGGGCGGTCGCGCAATCTTCGCCTGTAAATACTATATGGTGAAAGGCCACTGGCAGATCTACCACCACGGCGATAACCAGCAATTTGACAGCGGCGAGTTTGATACCCTCCCGACCTACGAGGTACCGCGCAATGTGATTCAGGCCGCGCTGGGGGCGACCCGCCTCATTGGTAACGGGCTGTACGGCGTGGATATCAAGCAGGCGGGCAATCGCGTGGCAGTGATTGAAGTAAACGACAACCCCAGTATTGATGCCGGCGTGGAAGACAAATTCCTGGGAGGCGAGCTTTATACGCTGGTCATGCAGGAATTCTTGTCACGGATGGAAGAGAAGCGTCGAGCCTAGCGTCAGGTCTGGTCATGGCGGTCCTTTACGGGCTGCCGGAACCAGAGCCGAACATCACCCAGCCAGGGCAGTTCAGCTGCTCTGGCTTTGAGTTTTTCCGCTGTCAGCCCGTCACACGCACTGTCGTCATTATGAATGAACAGCTCGACTGAAACGTGGGCGCCCAGATAATGGAGGCGAATACTGTTCAGTGTTTCGGGCACCACGAGTCCGGCCCAGGCATCGCTCAAGGCACCGATAACGTCATGGCGGGCAGGTAAATGGGATGCTGTTGGCTCCGCTTCAGCATCGTTTTCGGCATCAATATGAAAGGTGACATCGTGAATCTGCGGGTATTCGCTACGGATTCGGCTCGTCACATTAACGCCAATTTCATGGCCTTCCGAAACACTGATTACCGGGCTGACCTGCAGGTGAAGATCCAGCAGTACATCGCTTCCCATGCGCCGGCTGCGCATATCATGGACGTTGCGCACCCCGGGAGTTTTGCGGGCAATGGTCAGTACATTCTCAGTTGTGTCCCGATCAAGTGCAGTATCGACCAGCTCCTTCACGCTGCTCCAGGCGAGTTGCCAGCCGACATGGCCGACAATCAGCGCGACGACTATCGCTGCAGCTGAGTCGAGCCAGGGAAAACCCAGCATTGCGCCGGCAACTGCGACCAGCACGATGACAGACGAAAAAGCGTCAGTGCGGCTGTGCCAGGCATTGGCGATGATCAGATCCGATTGGATGTGTTCTCCGACCTTTCGGGTATAACGGTAAATCCATTCCTTGCTGAGAACCGACAGTGCTGCGATAACCAGCACAGGCCATTCCGGCGTCATCAATTCGGCAGGTCTGAATACAAGCTTGTCGAGGCTGTCCCAGATCAATGCGCCGCTGAGCGCTATCAGAATACTCCCGAGGAACATGGTGCCCATTGTTTCAAAGCGTTGGTGGCCATAAGGGTGGTTTCGGTCAGGCGCCTGCCGGGAGGCACGCACGATGGCGAGTACGACAAGATCGGACAACACATCCGAGAATGAGTGGATACCGTCGACAATTAATGCCTGCGAATGGAAGATTGCCCCGAAAACGCACTTGAGTCCGCCGAGCAGGGCGTCGAGCAGCATGCCGATCAGGGTGACCCGGGATGCGGCGGATTTTTCACGCTCAAGTTGGTCTGGTAAACGGGATTGTGCCGTCATAATTGAGGATTCTGATGCCTTTTGCTTAAAAATTTCTGGTTGTCTTATGCACAAACTGATCATATTCCGAACAGCGCGATCTGTCCGGAAATTTATGCATGCACTACCGTGATGCATTTATAACAACATGAAAAATAAAGAAAAATATAGCTGTTCAAAATTTAACCAATCTGTAGATTAGCCCTGAATACAAGGGATCCGTAAAACTGCAGCGGCATTTTCAACAGGGTTATCCACAGATTCCGTGGAAAAGGTCACAAGACCTTCACCATACAGTCATTTAGCGTTCATCCTGGTGTGCTGACCCCGCCTGTGGAAAACCCATGCGGTCTTTTCGGGCGCTAGCCACAGTGCGCATTTATGACAATTTCATGTCGAATCAGATGCCGGGGTATGCAACCTCTTTACGCCATTCTCCGACACATTCCGGTATACTCCGCCCCGACCTTTGCGCAGGAGTTTTCCCACCATGTACAACCTGATCCGCAACCTGCTTTTTCGATTACCACCCGAACAGGCACATCACGTTGCCTTGCGAGCGATGGATATCAGCAATCAACTGGGGCTGCTAGAAAAGTTAAGTCCGCAAGTGCCAGTTGCGCCGGTTGATGTGATGGGTATCCGGTTTCCCAATCCGGTTGGGCTCGCGGCGGGGCTGGATAAAAATGCGCAGCATATCGATGCGCTTGCAGCTTTGGGTTTTGGTTTTATCGAAGTGGGTACGGTAACCCCGCTGGCTCAGCCCGGCAATCCTCAGCCCAGAATGTTCCGGTTGCCTGAACATGAGGCCATCATTAACCGCATGGGTTTCAATAATGATGGGTTGGATAGCCTGGTTGCCAATGTTAAGCGGGCGAAATTCAGTGGGGTCCTTGGCATCAACGTGGGCAAAAACAAGGTGACGCCCAACGAGGAGTCGGAATCCGATTATCGTAAAGGTATTGCCGGTGCCTATGGGTTGGCTTCCTATATTACAGTGAATGTCTCGTCACCGAACACGCCAGGTTTACGGGATCTTCAGTTTGGTGATTCCCTCAAGCAGTTGCTCTTTGCAATCAAGGACGAGCAGGGCGTTCAGCAGGCGCGCTACGGTCACTATGTTCCGATTGCCGTGAAAATTGCGCCGGATATGGACGATCTGGCAATCCGCTTTGTTGCAGATGCATTGCTTGAAAGCGGGCTCGATGGCGTGATTGCGACTAATACCACGATTGAGCGTGACGACGTTGCGGGCCACGCCTTTGCGAATGAAGCCGGCGGACTCAGTGGTCGTCCGGTCAGGGCGTCATCTGTGCGTGTAATAGAAGGGCTTCATAGCACGCTGGGCGATCGAATGCCGATCATTGGTGTGGGTGGGATTGGCGACGGCGCCAGTGCTGCTGAGAAGATTCAGGCCGGGGCCAAGCTGGTCCAGGTCTACACCGGATTCATCTATCGTGGTCCCGCGTTGATTGCCGAAGCGGTTAATGCCATTGCCGCATTAAACAAGGGCTGAGTCCGGTCGCGAAATCGTGGGGAGCATAAATAAAGTGGGCCCGCAGAGCGGGCCCGTGCGGGGGATAAACCCCGTGGCGTGACTTCTTGCAATAGTAAGGGTCGGGTGGACCCTTTGTGGGTTGCTTGAATTTGCCTTATGAAAGCTGTCCGATGTGTTCAGGATCAGTTGCCAGAGACGTCTCTGGCAACTGGATTAGCAACATGTCCTTACTAAGAGACAGCGGATTATCTGTATCAGGCTGTGATGTTGGGGAGTTTATGGATACCGGAGACGCCAGTGTAGCCCTCCCAGTTATCCGTTCTTCCTTCTCTCCATCCGCTCAGCCATTCCTGTCGGATTTCGATTTGCTCTAAAGGGCAGCTATCCTTGGATTTACCGGAAACGCCGGCCAGATAACCCCGTTTGAATGCGCGGGCATTCATATCTCTTTTCTGTCTTTTCATGCTGTTCCTCACCTCATGGGTTTACAGATCATGAGTGTGCACACATGCCAGATGACTTGTTAAAGTCCGGGTTGCCGTTTCCACCGGGCCGCGGATTTCGCAGTCATCAGCATTCAGGATCCTGGCGCCAGCGAGCTTTCTCGCCGACACTTGAAAAGACGCGTCAGGAACAAGGTAAGTCGAAACCAAAGCCCGTGTACACAATTAATTTCATCTAGATGACGGTCGTCTTATAGTTGTGTGACATAACGAATCACACGAAGCGCCGGAATCAGTCAGTTACCATTTTCTTTAACCGGGAGAGCCGCGTGTCTCACCTCGAATTTTTTGTTAGTTGCCCGAAAGGCATTGAATACCTGTTGGCTGATGAGTTGACGGCGCTCGGGCTCGAGGTGCTGCGCCATGCGCCAGCAGGCGTTTGGGCTCAGGGATCGCTGGAATCAGGCTATCGCGCCTGTCTTTGGTCTCGTCTTGCGAACCGGGTCATCCTCCACCTGGCAACAGTGGACGGGCGTTCGGGCGACGGGCTTTATGACGGTGTGATGGCGCTCCCCTGGGAAGAGCATCTGGCCGTGTCTGGCCGGTTTCGAGTGGCATTCAGCGGCGAGAACGACGCTATTCGCAATACTCTGTACGGTATTCAGCGGGTAAAAGACGGCATAGTCGACCGGTTGCGCAGCCCCGAAGGTGAGAGGCCCAACGTTGATACCAGTGAGCCGGATCTTTCTGTTTCTGCTCGTCTTCACCGTGGGGAAGTGCAGATTGGCATCGATCTTAGCGGCCAGAGTCTCCACAAGCGCGGTTACCGCACCGAAAAGGGGATCGCACCGGTGCGCGAGAATCTGGCAGCTGCCCTGTTGATACGGGCTGGTTGGCCAGAAATAGCCAGCCAGGGCGGTGATCTCACTGATCCGATGTGTGGCTCGGGGACGTTGTTGGTAGAAGGCGCGATGATGGCCTGTGACAGGGCGCCAGGCCTCGAGCGGGAGGCGTATGGTTTTAATCGTTGGCTGGGGCATCGACCGACTCTCTGGGAGCAGGTGGTGGCAGAAGCCCAGGAACGGTTTCGGATTGGTCGAGAAAACCTGCGTTCTCGATTCCGTGGCTATGACGAGAACAAGCCCGTCATCGCAACGGCGTGGCGCAACATTGAGCGTGCCGGGTTTGATGACCTGATTCATGTGGAAAAGCGGTCGGTCGCCGACTTCACAAACGAGTCACAGGCCAGCACCGGGTTGATTCTGACCAATCCTCCCTATGGTGAACGTCTGAGTGAGCGCAAAGCGCTGGTGCCGCTGTACGAGAGTCTTGGCGAAGTTGTGAAGCGGGATGCGCAAGGCTGGAGACTGGGGGTATTCACCGGCACGCCGGAGCTCTGTCACTCTCTTGGGCTTCGCAGTTACCGTCAATACCGGTTGTTTAACGGCCAGTTGCCCGCCCAGTTATTGTTGTTCAGCATTGATGGGCAGAGCGAAGCAAGGGTCAGAACCCTGGAAGAGCCAGGCGTTGTAACCCCGCGCATTGCCAATCCCGAGCGAGCAGCGATGCTGACCAATCGTCTCAAGAAAAATCTGAAGCAGCTGGGGCAGTGGGCGCGCAAGAACAATATTGAATGCTATCGCCTCTATGATGCGGACATGCCCGAGTTTGCTTTGGCAATAGACTGGTACCGGGATCGGGTACATGTTCAGGAATATGCTGCGCCGAAAACAGTCGATGCGAGGGCGGCCCATGAGAGGCTGGCTGAAGCCTTGGCTGTCATACCGGATGCGCTGGGCATTGAGCCGGAGGCGATGGTCTGCAAGCAGCGCCAGCGTCAGAGTGGCGATGCCCAGTATGAAAAGCAGGCATCTTCAGCCGATTTCTTCACGGTGCATGAGGGCGGTTGTCTGATCAAGGTGAATCTCAAAGATTATCTCGACACCGGCCTGTTTCTTGATCACCGGTTGGTGCGCCAGTGGATTCAGGCGAATGCGAAAGACAAGCGAGTGCTAAACCTGTTTTGCTATACCGGTGTTGCCACTGTGCATGCGGCCGTAGGTGGGGCGAGAGAAACGCTGAGCGTTGATATGTCGCGCACCTATCTCAACTGGGTCCGGGAAAATCTCCAGCTCAACAAAATGCCTGATCGGTCACACCGTCTGCTCCAGAAGGATTGCTTGCAGTGGCTGGCGGAAAAGCCACTGCCCCAGGATACCGGGTTCGACATTATCTTTATGGACCCACCGACCTTCTCCAACTCGGCTCGCATGGAAGGCGTGCTGGATATTCAGCGCGATCATTCACGTCTGATTCAGCAATCGATGAAGCGTCTGAAAAAGGATGGTGTGTTGATATTCTCTAACAATTTCAGGCGGTTCAAGTTGTCTGAGGCGATCGAGGACAGCTATGACGTTGTCGATATTACGGCGAGAACGCTCGACAAGGATTTTGCTCGCAACCAGCGCATCCACAAGTGCTGGGAAATTCGGCACAAGTCAGTAGGCGAGTAATTAACTGTATGTGAAGGGGTGAAAAGCAGGGCGCCGCGACGGGCGTAAACCTGATCCATTAGAAAAAAACAGGCGCTTTCGCGCCTGTTTTTTTATCTCGGAAATATCAGAATTCGTAGCGCAAGCCGCCGTTGAACTGGTAGCCCATGGCTGATGAGTCGGTATCTTCAAACAAGCGGCCGGCTTCAAGTACCAGGTAAGTATTTTCGGCAAGGTTGAGGTCAATGCCTGCGAGATAGCTGAAGGCGAACGAGCTACCCGGAAAATCGCCTTCGATATCCCGGTATGGCCGGTTGGCGTTGAGGCCTTCGCTTTCCAGATCTGCACTGCCTTTTATGTGAGAGAAGCCGAGCTGCGCGTAGACGTTACTGAAACTGGCGACGTTGTAGTGCATGCCCATGTACCAGCTTGCAAAATAGTCGATATCGATCGTCAGGTCGCTGGTGACTTCACTGCTGGTGATACCGGTGCCGGCTCGTAGTTCAACGTGAAAAAGATCAGAAATGTTCGTTCCCAATACGAGCGTTCCGGCGGATAGCCAGCCTTCGCTGTCGTCGTCGGTATCGGCTACTTTTCTGAGTTGCAAGGCCGAACCCAGAATACTGATGTAATCAAGCCCTGCACGGCTTTTGGTCGGTTTTTCTTTGTTTTCCTGGGCCTGAAGCGGTGAGGCTCCCAGAGTTAAACAGACAAGAAGGAGCGATAAACGTACGGCGTACTTCGTCATTGTTGGCATTCCTGGCCTGGAGACTGACCACGTGATGGGCGGTGCAGCTAAATGTCAGAGCGGGGCGATTCACGCGCCACCCGCAATGGCGCCGCGTGGGCAGGCGGATGACGCATATAAATCTGCATCCGATTCTGACGGGTGAGGCCGGGACTTGCGCGGACTCAGATCACAAATCGTCGGGCTGATAGTCCTCGGGGATGATTCCTTCGTCCCGCGCAAGCATCAGCAATGCATAAACGCCGCTTTCCGGGAGTTGAGGATCCAGTCCATGAGTGAAAAGCACTTCGCGCCGCCAGTCTTCAATTTCAGCAGCCGTAAGACGCTTGACCAGATTGTCGATGGTTGCGAGTTCAAAGGGCACGGGCATTGCCAGTGCATCGAATATCAGGTCGACGAGGCCTTCGTCCGGGTCGATGCCATCGACAAAAACGGTCTTGTCTGACAGATCTTCATTCAGGTCGCGTACCAGTTCAATCAATGGGACGCCCTGTTCTTCAAGGTAGCGCAGGTCAACATCGAGTGACTCCGGATCGTCGGGAAGCCAGTTATCGTCAGGCGCGATAACGACCGTCTTCATGCTGCCATCTTCCAGTGACCATGCCATGGCGGTGGGGAAGCACATTTCGCCAGTGTCGGCGAATTCGATATCTATAAACTGGGGTATTCTCATTGCTCAGAAGTTCCCGAAGCCTGTCAGGTTGAAGGCGCCAGCATAACAGGAATTGACGGACCCCGAGAGCCACGCCGATGGGCGATTTTCGGTGATAGTCGTGAACACAGTAGAATTACTGAGGAATCGCGATTTCGGCGCGCTCGCTGATCATGCGATACTGGCATCACAAGACTTATTCTCTTTTCAATCGGGCACATGGGTACTCATGGATTACGCGGCATTCAATCAAGAGCTGTTTGATTTTATCGGCAATTCACCAACGCCATATCACGCGGTAGGGCAAATGGCAGAGCGACTTGAGGCCGTCGGTTTCGAGCCCCTGGACGAACGTGCCAGCTGGTCGTTGGAAGCGGGTAAGCGCTATTACGTGACCCGCAATGACTCGTCCCTGATTGCATTTCAGACCGGTACAGGCAACCCGGTAGAAAGTGGATTCCGAATGATTGGCGCGCACACAGACAGCCCCTGTCTTCGGATCAAGCCGAACCCTGAGATCTACAAAAAGGGGTTTTACCAGTTGGGTGTCGAAGTCTACGGCGGAGCCCTGCTCAATCCCTGGTTTGACCGTGACTTGTCGATTGCCGGCCGAGTCAGCTTTGCGGATAGTCAGGGTAAGCTTCAGGATGCGCTGATTGATTTCAAGCGCCCGGTTGTGACGATCCCCAGTCTGGCGATTCACTTGGATCGCGAAGCCAATAACAGCCGCACGGTGAATGCCCAGACCGATCTTCCGCCGGTGCTGATGCAATCTGCTGAAGCTGATGCCGTGCCATTCAAGGCTCTGTTGGCTGCCGAACTGGCCAAGCGGCAGCCGGCGCTGGATGTCGGTCAGGTGCTCGATTACGAGCTTAGTTTGTATGACACGCAGAAGCCGGCACTTGTCGGACTCGAAGAGGAATTTATCGCTTCGGCCCGCCTGGATAATCTGTTGAGCTGTTTCATCGGCCTGAAAGCCTTGATTGATGCTGATTCATCCCAGGCGGCGGTGCTGGTCTGTAATGACCATGAGGAAGTGGGCAGTATGTCGGCTGAAGGGGCTCAGGGCCCTTTTCTGTCGTCAGTACTTGATCGTTGGATTGGTGCTGGTGATCGCTCGCGAGCGATTGCCCAATCGATGATGATTTCTGCTGATAATGCACACGGTGTGCATCCAAACTTTGCGGATCGGCATGATGGTAATCACGGGCCGCTCCTGAACGCCGGCCCGGTGATCAAGGTGAACAACAATCAGCGTTATGCAACGAATAGCCGTACCGCTGCGTTGTACCGCCATCTGAGCGAATCCCTGTCGCTGCCTTGTCAGACTTTTGTGGTGCGCAGCGATATGGGGTGTGGCAGTACAATCGGTCCTTTGACAGCCGGTAATCTGGGGGTTCGTACGCTCGATATAGGCGTTCCCCAGTTTGCCATGCACTCTATCCGCGAAATGATCGGTTTCAGGGACGGTGTTGTATTGTACAAGGTGCTGAAGGCCTTCCTGGGGCTTGAGGCCGTAGGCTGAGGGTAGCAAACGCCCGCCTACTCAATCAGGTGAACTGATTGAGTAGGCGGGAGTGCCACGTAGGCTGATAATAATCTTCGCCTGCGTGGTCTGGTTTTCACCATTGCCAGAAACGAAAAAGGCCGCTCAATTGAGCGGCCTTTTAGAATAGTGGCTCCCCGAGCTGGGCTCGAACCAGCGACAAACGGATTAACAGTCCGTTGCTCTACCAACTGAGCTATCAGGGAACAGCAGGCGCGCATATTAAGGAAGTTGCTCAGGGTGGTCAACCCTCTAAAAGGTAAAACTCACTCAAATTCCGGATTCTCCTGATCAAGCGATGAAAAAATACCAGTCAGAACCCCAACCCGTGCCGGCAGCGGTTTCGTCCACAGGTACTTACCGTCCGCCGCTTTGGCTGCGCAACGGCCATTTGCAGTCGGTCTGGCCCAGCCTTTTCCGGCGTGTTGAGTTGGCTGCGCCGCAAAGTGAAACGCTGCAAACCGACGATCAGGATGAATTGCATCTGGATTGGTACCGACAGGGCAGCGGGCGTCTGGCGATTATTAGTCATGGCCTGGAAGGTCACAGTCGGCGACCTTATGTGTTGGGGCTGGCCAAAGCATTGATCGCGCAGGGCTGGGATGTGTTGGCGTGGAACTTCCGATCCTGTGGTGGCGTGATGAATAAGCAGCCTCGCTTTTATCACAGTGGCGCCACGGTTGACCTGGCAGCCGTTGTGCAGCATGCATTGGGAGCTTCCGATGGGTACCAGCACGTTGCACTTTCAGGGTTTTCGATGGGAGGTAATCTCACGCTGCTGCATCTGGCAGAGCAGGGCGAGCACATCGATCCGCGTATCCGCGGCGCTGTCGCGTTTTCAGTGCCGTGCGATCTGGCGGGCAGTGCCGCCATGCTGGCGCTGCCCAGCCGGAGAATTTACATGAAGCGTTTTCTTGATGACCTGCACGAGAAAATGAAAACCAAGGCCGTGTTATTTCCTGAGCGCATCGACGTGGCAGGCTTCGAGGCGATCCGTAATTTCAGAGAGTTTGATAACCGGTATACAGCGCCGTTGCACGGATTTCGTGATGCTGAGGACTACTGGGAACAAAGCGCCTGCCTGCACCGGCTGAAGGATATTCGCGTTCCGGCGTTGATGGTCAATGCGCAGGACGACCCCTTCCTGTCATCGTCCTGCTTTCCCGGAAAGCGCGAGATCCTCGGGCCCTGCGTTAAGGTCGAGGCCCCGAAGTGGGGTGGTCATGTCGGCTTTGTTGAACTGGCGCGGGATGGCTACTACTGGTCAGAGCGCCGGGCCGTGCGATATCTTGATCAGTTGCTCTGAGACGCCGGTTTTTTGTAAGTTCAATCCTCAAGCAGTGGCTCAAGATGTGGCCAGACGTTTTCCAGCAACCGGGGTTGTGCTTTTTCGGTTGGATGTAATCCATCCCCTTGCATCATGCCGGGTTGGTTATAAATATTGTCCATAAAGAAGGGGACCAGGGCAGTATCTTCGCTTTCTGCAAGGTCAGGATAAATCGCAGCAAAGGCCTCGGTATAGCGCTTGCCATAATTGGGGGGCAGCTGCATGCCCACAAGAAGGACCCGGCTATTGATGGCCTGGGCTTGCTCAATCATGGCCTTGAGATTGTTGCGGGTCACCGTTGGCGGAAAGCCCCTTAAACCGTCGTTGGCACCGAGTTCGATGATCACGATGGAGGGCTGGTGGCGCTCGAGTAGTTCTGGCAGGCGCCGCAGGCCGCCATCAGTGGTTTCGCCGCTGATGCTGGCGTTGGCGACCTCCCAATCATCGGTCGACGCTTTATCCAGCCGGGAACGCAGCAGCGCCACCCAGGCTGTTTCAGTGTTAACCCCATAGGCCGCACTGAGGCTGTCACCCATCACCAGGAGAGTGTTCGGAGCAGCAGATGCAATTGCAGCGAACGCCAGTGTGAAAAATAAAACGACTGATCTCAGGAACATATACCCCGTATCCTTAGACTAAGTACTTTTGCCGGTCGTAAAACACCGGACCGGATTTATCAAGACTCTCTGTAGTGAGCATACCAGAGGAGTCGATCATGAAAACGTTGAGGAGGTGCCGTGGCAACCGGCGAATATATTCTGAAGGTGACAGATCTTACCCACAGGGTCGATCTGGGGCACGACACTTTGACCATTTTGCACGATGTTAATTTAACCGTTATGGCTGGCCAGTCAGTTGCTATTGTCGGGCGTTCCGGCTCGGGCAAAACCACATTGCTGGGATTGCTTGCCGGGCTGGACACACCTTCGGACGGGCAGATCGAGCTGGATGGGCAGGTCATCAGTCAGTTGGGCGAAGATCAGCGTGCGGCTCTGCGGGCCCAGCGGGTGGGGTTTGTTTTTCAATCGTTTCAGCTGCTGCCAGCACTGACCGCGCTGGAAAATGTCATGTTGCCGTTGGAACTGGCCGGCCAGAAGGAAGCAGCCAGCCAGGCGACTGAGCTGCTTCAGCGGGTAGGGCTGGGTGACAGGCTTACACATACGCCCCGACAGCTGTCCGGTGGCGAGCAGCAACGGGTTGCCATTGCCCGTGCCTTCGCCGCGCGGCCAAAGATTCTGTTTGCGGATGAGCCCACCGGCAACCTGGATAACAATACCGGTCAGACGGTGTCGGACTTGCTGATGGCGCTCAATCGCGAACAGGGTACCACCCTGATTATGGTGACCCACGACGAACACCTTGCTGCCCGTTGTGAGCGTCAGTTCTCGATAGAGGCCGGCGTCCTGACTGAACCAGCCAGTCAGCCGGTCGATAACCTGCCCCCACGGACGGCTCAACAGGAAGCATTATGAATCAGGCCTCTGGCAGATTGTCGTCAGTCAGACGTGACTGGCGTGAACGGGATGTGCGGGTACTGATCGCCGCGCTGGTGGTGGCTGTCGCAACGGTGGCAACCATTGCACTGTTTGCCAGTCACCTGCAGCGGACTCTGGTGTCTTCAGCCAGTGCTTTTCTTGCGGCTGATCGTCAGCTCGAAAGCGAAAACGGGCAACCCATCCCCCAAGCCTGGCGGGATAAAGCGACGGAAAGAGGGCTTGAGGTAGCGCGCATGGTGGAGTTTTCCACCATGGTGTACGGCAACGACAATTTCCAGCTGGTGGCGGTCAAGGCTGTCAGTGAAGGCTATCCGCTGCGGGGTGAGATCGAGTATCAGGCGGCGGCCGACAGTCCACGGGAAATGCGCAGCGCCGGTCCAGGGCCTGGCGATGTCTGGCTCAACCCCAGGTTGCTGCGTCTGCTGGACGTAACGATCGGCGATAGCATTGAGGTGGGTAATCTCGAGCTTACTGTGAGCGGGTTGCTGATCCGTGAACCGGATGGTGGCTTCAGCATGTCGGCGCTGGCGCCAAAAATCATGATGAATGCGGCTGACGTGGCGGCAACCGGAGTGTTGCAGGTCGGCAGTCGGGTGGAGTACGTGAACCTCTTTGCAGGCGAAGAGGCGGCACTGGATGATTTTTATGCCGAGGTGAAGCCTGACTTTTCGCCAAGTCACGAGTGGAAAAGCGTTGACGATGGCGAAGCTCTCTCAGGATCACTTCAGCGTGCGCGCCGCTTTCTCTTGCTGGGCGGCAGTCTGGCAGTGCTGTTGGCTTCGGTAGCGGTAGCCGTTGCGGCCCGGCAATATGCCGTCGGCCAGCGGGATACCGTCGCCTTGTTGAAAACGCTGGGTGTGCGCGGCCAGCGTATCGGTCGCCTTTACCTGTCCCGATTGATGATCTGGGGTATCGCCGGGACGCTGGCGGGTGTGGTAATTGCTCTGCCAGCTTTTTGGGGGTTGGCGTCGTTGACCGCGCGGCTGTTGGAGCGGCCGGTAGATTACAGCATTGATTGGTTCGCTCTCACGCCAGCGCTGGTAACGGCACTGGTGTCGATGATGGCGTTTGCTTACCCGCCGTTACAACGCTTGCGCAGCGTGCCGGCAATGCGCGTATTGCGCAGTGAGCCCGGTGAATCCGGTACCGGTATTGTCCGCGACGGCCTGATAGCGCTGATCGCGATCTTTGGTTTGATCTGGCTCTACGCCGGCGAATTGGGGCTCGTGTTGTCGCTGCTCGGCGGGCTTGCGGCTTTGCTGGCTGTGCTTGCGCTATTGGGGTGGGCGATGGTGTTGTTGCTGCGCCGGGTCGTTGGCGGTGGTAACGCCTGGCGTCTGGCGCTTGTGGGTTTGTATCGTCATCGCAAGGCGAGTTTGTCGCAGATTGCAGTGTTCTCGATGACGCTAATGCTGGCCGCGACGCTGCTGCTGATCCGTTCATCGCTGCTCGATGACTGGCAGGCACAGTTGCCAGATGATGCCCCCAATCATTTCCTGATCAACATCGCGCCCGATGCAGTTGACGATGTCGAACAGTTTCTGGCCAAGAACGATCTTGCCAAAGAAGCCATCTATCCGATGGTGCGTGGACGCCTCACGGAGTTGAATCACGAGCCGGTCAAGCAGGCTGTCAGTAAAGACCGGGAAGTGCGGGCGTTGAATCGCGAGCTCAATCTGACCTGGATGAACAGCCTGCCGGCCGACAATACGATTGTGTCAGGTGAGTGGTTCGAACCGGGGCAGACAGAGGGCGTTTCAATTGAATCCCAGTTGGCGGATCGCATGGGGGTCAAGGTTGGGGATGTGCTTGGATTCACCATCGGTTCCCAAAAGATCGAACAGCCCGTTACCAGTATTCGCACGGTTCAGTGGGACAGTATGCGCCCCAACTTTTATCTGGCCTTTCCGGAAGGTGGCGGTTTAACGGGTTTACCGGCCACCTGGATTACCAGTTTTTATCTGGGTGAAGACCAGAAGCTGCTGCTGAACGATTTTACCCGCGAGTTCCCCACAGTCTCGGTGCTGGAGGTTGATCACATTATTGATCGCATTCGCGAGATTGTTGTTCAGGTGACACAGGCGATTGAGGCGATCCTGATCATGATTCTTGCGGCTGCAGTCGTCGTCATGGCTGCTGTGGTCAGTGCGACACTTCAGGACCGTCAAAGAGAAGGGGCATTGCTTAGAACGCTGGGTGGGCGGCAGTCGCTACTGGTTAGAAGCACCATGCTTGAATTTGCATTGCTGGGCTTCTTTGCCGGTTTGTTGGGTGTCGTGGCGGCGGAAGTCGCCGTCTGGGCGCTACAGTACCGGATGTTCCAGGGCGAATTCCAATGGCATTTCAGGATCGTAGCCACGCTGCCACTGATCAGTGCGGTTGTGCTGTCGGTGTTCGGCTACTGGCAACTGCAACCGGTTTTGAAAGTATCGCCAATGCTGCTTTTGCGGCGCCTCGAATAATCGTCTTAGCGATAAGCGGCGAGTATGGATTCCAGCTCGCCGCTGTCTTTCATCTTCCCCAGCTCTTCGTTGTACTGGCTGACAAAAGCCGCCATGTCCGGACGCAGCATCAGGCGCAGGCCGACATCAGTCAGCGGCTGCTTGCTGATATGAAACTGGCCTTGCCAGCCATTTTTACGGATCATCCACTGGCCAACCAATCGATCTGACACCGCCACATCGAAATCATCGCCGTGCATCAGGAACCTGAAAATATCCTGATCTTTCGGAACATCAAAACGCTTGGCTTTTCCTGAAGTAAACATATCCCGGATATTCGGATACTTGTAACCCAGATGCGTCAGCACGGTCATTGATTCCAGATCAGCCGGGCGGAAGTACTCAAAGGCGCGCTCTGCGCGGCTGAAGAAGACCTCGCTTACCTGAACGATGGGGATTGTAAAAACAAAGTTATCGGGTTCTTCCGTCCACTCTTTCGCTCTCGGTGTTGCGTCGATCATGCCATCAGTCAGCATGCCATCCACGCGCTTGCGTGGAACTTTGAGAGCTTCAAGTTGGTAGCCGAGCCGTTCACAGATCACCGTAGTGACATCCCAGACGATACCCCTGAAACGATCGCCTTTTTCGACGATGGTGTATGGCGGATACCCGTTAGGCGAGACATTAAGTTTCAGTACTCGGGCAGATGACGGGCCCGATACTTCTGAAGCAGAGGCGACAGGAAAAACGGCAGGCGTGAAGAGGAGCCCGATAAGTAGCGCGCGATAAACCGAGTGAAACATTGAGGCGCAATCCAGCAAACAAAAGCCTGAATTTACCCCGTTTCCGATGAGGTATTACAGACAAAAAATAGGGCTGTTCTTATTCCATGGACAGGCCGGTATTTTGCCAGAGAGGGGGTTTGAATGTCGCGTAGTGAAATGTAAACATTTGACTTGTTTGGAGAAATAAGTCGCCGCAGGCGATAGACCTGCGGCGAAAGGTGGGGATCAACCCCAGGCGCGTTTCAGCACGGCCATGGCATCTTCGAATGTCACTTCTCGAGGGTTGAACATAATGGAGCCATCGTCCAGCGCGGTGCGGGCGATGCGTTCAAGCTGATCTTCGGTGACCTTGCCGGTTTCCTGCAGTGTGCGTGGCAATTTGCAAAGCTGGTAGAGCTCGTCGCGGAGTTTTCGAATGGCTGAAATGCATGCCTCGGCGCGCTGGTTTGCCGGCGTTGTGGCATAGACATCGGGGCCGACCATATAGATCAGCAGATCGCTCAGAGAGTCGCGAATGTTCTCCAGGTTATATTCCAGTACATAAGGCATGTACAGGCTCATGCAGAGACCATGGGGCAGGTGGCAGATGGCACCAGTCGCATGCCCCAGAGAGTGAACCAGCCCCACCATGGAATTGGAGAATGCGATACCCGCCATGGTGGACGCCTGAGCCAGTTCCAGCCGACCGTCAGCGTCCTTTGGATGCTTCATTACATGCAGCAGGTTATCGGTAATCTTTCGCACAGCGGCGGTGGCATACGCGTCGCTCAACGGATTCTTGGCCAGGCAGGTAAAGGCTTCAGTGGCGTGGGTCAGCGCATCCATGGCCGTTGCCGCCGTGATGTGCGGTGGCAGCGTGAGTGTCATGCGCGGGTCAATAATCGCGGCGTTCGGCAGCAGGAAAGAAGAGGTGAAAGGCAATTTCACCGATTTCTCAAGGTCTGCTATAACGGCAACAGAGGTAACTTCCGATCCTGTTCCGGCTGTTGTCGGTACTACAAAAAAGGGTTTCAGGGCGCGTTTCAGAACGCCCGCTCCGGCGTAGGCCGACAGGTCATTGCCGCCTTCTGATACCAGGATGTTAACGGCTTTCGCCGTATCGATTGCTGAGCCACCACCGACTGCAATGATTGAATCGCACTTTTGCTCGCGATAGACCGCTGCAATCGCTTTCACTACGTGGGTAGATGAATCCGGTGGTACGTCATCATAGATCGAGACGATCTCCTGTCCGCCTTCTTCACATGCTTCAATCACCGGCTCCAGCAGGCCGGCGGCGCGCACACCTTTATCGGTAATCAGCAGCGGGCGTGTGGCGGACAGTCCGGCCAATTCATAGGGAATATGCTCCAGCGCCGCTTTACCGGCTATCACTTTGACAGGGCAAAAAAACTCGTAATAACGCTGACTCATGATGCTCTCGCTGTATCAAAGAAAAGGTTGGCGACTTTCAGGTATATCCGCGCTGCACTGACAACTTTTTCCGGCAGGCCCAGGTTTGCGGGGTATTCCTTGACGGCTCTGCTGGCAACCAACTTGGGCAGAATAAACGCTTCCAAACGGTTGAGAATGCGGGTCATGCGAATGGCGTAACTGACATCGCCATCCACCAACATGCGGTCGTTGGCAAAGGCGATCGCGGTTTTCTCCTGGAAGGACACCACCATGTAGGCGTGCGCGATGTGCTTGAACTGGATCGATAGATCAATTGGCCGGGGTGCGGTTGTGCCGAGATACTTGAGGTACCCCTCGCCCAGGTGTTCGACGATCAGATTCGACCCTGCCGGCATGACTTTCATTTCGAACAGAAAGCCTACCGGTAAACTTTTGGCTTCTTCCCGCGCTGAGGCATCGACCTCACTCAATCCCTGCATGGCACGGCCCATGACCTGAAACATCAGTTCGACGTAGAGCCGTCGTGCCTGCAGCGCCATCGGTTTCAATCGTTTGGCTAGCATTGTGCAATCCACTTGTTGATTGTATTTATCGATTTTTAGAGCTTTTGCTCTAAAAGTCAACGAAAGAACACCAATGGAGTTGTCATTTTGAGCCATACGGCATTAAAGCAGGTTGGAACACAGGGGATGGAGGGGCAGCGGGCGGGCGTGCCGGCACCACCTTCAGCGGTGGTGCCGGCAAAAAGGGGAGTGATTCCTGATTACTGCTGTTGGGTTAATGCAGCGAGTTTCTGTTGCGCCTCTGCGGCAATGTCACCGCTGGCCTGGGCTGCCACCTGATAGTACTTGATGGCCTCATCCCGATTATTCTGTTTGACCGCAATATCGCCCAGTCGAAGAAACGCGATGGAGGTTGGCACGGTCTGATTCGCTGCCAGCAGATCCTCTTTGGCTTGATCCAGCTTGTTCTCATCGAGATAGCCCAAGCCGCGGTGAAGTCGGTAGCTGAACATTTCCGGATACAGTGAAACCGCTTTGTCGAAATCTTTCTGGGCGGCGGCGTCTTTTTTCTGCTCCTTCAGGATTTGTCCGCGGAGTGCATAAAAGGCCGCTTCATCGGGCTCAATCTTGATTGCCTTATCTAGCTTGCCCAGTGCCGCATCCAGATCGCCGGCTTCGGCCAGTTTCTGCGCTTCGGCCTGAGCGTCGTAGGCCGGTTGCTTGCTGCGCAGGTAGGCGAGTTTTTTGTCGTAGACATCTTTACCCCGGTAACCGCCGGGATTTCCCAATTCCTTTACTGACGCCTGATTCTCTTCAACCCGATCTTCCGACGGCGGATGGGATGCCAGTAGTCCATCTATCCAGCCGGGATTGCTGCCTTCGGATAGCTTGAGGAAGATTCGTTGAAGCTCGACAGCAGCCTGCGGGTCGTAGCCTGCCTTGACCATATAGCGCATGCCGTAGTGGTCGGATTCCAGTTCGTGGGATTGGCTGTATTGCGCCATCGTCAGCTGTGTTCCCAGTGCCGCACCGCCCATAATCAGGCCGGCATAGTCGTTGTCACTGAGTGCGATGCCAAGCCCGGCAACTCCGGCGTTGATCAGCATGCCTTGCTGCATTCTTTGAACGCTGTGGCGGGCTGCGGCATGGACAATTTCGTGGCCCAGAACCGATGCAAGCTGTGCCTCGTCCTGCAGTTGCACCAACAGCCCCCGGTTAATCGCAATCTTGCCGGAGGGCAGCGCCCAGGCGTTGGGCACGCCACTGTTCAATACCACGAACTCATACGGCAGATCCGGGCGATCACTGACGGCAGCGAGTTTCTTGCCTACTTCGCTGACATAGAGTGTGAGCTCGGGGTCGACATAGTATTTCCCGCCCTGAGTCTGCTGGGTTGGCTGGTATTGCTCTGCACCCATCGCCATTTCCTGGCTCTCGGGTATAAGCGATAACTGGGATTCACCGGTGACAGGGTTGACTGAGCAGCCAGCCAGCATCAGTAAGGTGGTGCACAAGACGGTCAGGCGAGACAAGGAAAAAGGGATCACGTATCACTCCATGGTCAATGATCAGGTTCTGGCGTCAGGTTATAGCACAACAGTGGCGACGACCTGAAGCAGGTGATTAAGCGGGGGCTGGTAGAGGTGACGTGGGCCATTCTGTATCATTTGCAGTCTGTGGCCTCACCGCCAGACCAGTGAGCGATACCTGTGATCCAAGGTAAATCCAAATGAATGATGAGATGCGATTCGGGCGGGTCAGCCGCTTTGTAAGCACGCTGGCGCAAGCCGGAGAGTTGGGTATAGAAGTCACTGAAGCGAGAGAAAACAGATTGATTCTTCGCTTACCCTATAGCGAAAAGATTATTGGCAACCCCGAAACCCGCGTCATTCATGGCGGCGCGATTACCACACTGATGGATACCGCCTCGGGTTCGGTCGTGATCTGCGCCTTACCCGATTTTGAGCTTTGCCCAACGCTTGATCTGCGGGTTGATTACATGCGCCCGGCAGAGCCGGACCAGCCCGTATTTGCGAGAGCTGAAGCCTACCGGGTGACCCGCAATATCATCTTTACCCGCTGCGAAGCCTTCCAGGAGTCCGACGGCCAGACGATAGCCAACTGTGTCGCCACCTTTATGCGCATAGGCAAGGAAGCGACCCCTAAAGCCTACCGTGACCTGATTACCGGAGATGTCGAATGACCACGCCCGAGGTGCTCAAGTACACACAGCAGACCGGTGATTTCTCAAAAATGTTGGCGAGTATTCCCTACGCCGGCACCATCGGGCTGATGTGCGAACAGTTTGGCGACGATCTGATTTTTCGTCTGCCCCGCAAGCAGGAAAATCTGGGAAACCCCATTCTACCGGCGATTCATGGCGGAGTGATTGGCGGCTTCATGGAGCTGTCGGCAGCGATCTATCTGATGATGTCCCAGGACGCACTTCGAATGCCACGCATCGTCGATTTCTCTCTGGATTATCTGCGTGCGGGGCTCGATCGCGAGACTTACGCTGAATGCCGGCTGACACGGCAGGGCAACCGGGTAGCGAACGTGATGGTCACCGCTTGGCAGAAGTCCCGTGCCCAGCCTATTGCGACCGCCCGCGCCCATTTCCTGATGGAAGACTGACCCCATTTAACTCTTGAAATACCGGGGGCCGCCCCAATCTTCATTGCCAGACGTTGAACGGCCGCTCACGGAGGCGGCCGCCACATTGAATAATGGTACTGAGCAAGGAGATACCCCGTCATGACGGTCGAAGCCCAAAAAGAGACCCTCGGTTTTCAGACTGAAGTGAAGCAACTGCTTCAACTGATGATTCACTCGCTGTACTCCAACAAGGAAATTTTCCTGCGCGAGCTGATCTCGAACGCGTCGGATGCGGAAGATAAACTTCGGTTTGCTGCGCTGAAAGACGACAGCCTGTACGAGAATGATCCCGACCTGAAAATCCGTCTCGATTTCGACGCTGAAGCCAACACCGTCACCCTGACGGACAACGGTATCGGCATGAACCGTGAAGATGTGGTTCAGAACCTGGGGACCATCGCCCGTTCCGGCACTGCTGAGTTTCTGGGCCAGCTCACGGGTGACGAGAAGAAAGACAGCAAACTGATCGGCCAGTTTGGTGTGGGCTTCTATTCGGCGTTTATCGTGGCTGACCGGGTTGATGTTTTCACCCGCCGTGCCGGCGCTCCGGTGAGCGAAGGTGTGCATTGGGAATCAAAAGGCGACGGTGAGTTTACGATTGAACCGGTCGATCGTGAGAGCCGCGGCACCCAAATTGTGCTGCACCTCAAACCCGAAGCCAAAGAGTTCGCTGACGGCTACCGTCTGCGTAATCTCGTCAAGAAATACAGTGATCACATCTCGTTCCCGGTTGTAATGAAAGCCGAAGTGTCTGACGAAGATGGAAAAGAGACGGAAGCCGCCGCCGACGAGACCGTAAACGAAGCGACAGCTTTGTGGACCCTGCCGCGCACCGAGATCAAAGACGACGAATACAAAGCTTTCTACAAGCACATTGCGCATGATTTTGAAGATCCACTGAGCTGGTCGCACAACAAGGTCGAGGGTAAGCTGGACTACACCAGTCTGCTGTATATCCCGGCCCGTGCTCCCTTTGATCTCTATAACCGTGAAGCGCCTCGTGGCCTGAAGCTCTATGTCCAGCGCGTATTCATCATGGACCATGCCGAGCAGTTCCTGCCGCTGTACCTGCGTTTTGTTAAGGGTGTAGTAGACAGCAATGATCTGTCACTCAACGTATCTCGCGAGATTCTGCAGAACGACAGCACCGTTGAAAGCATCAAGTCTGCGCTTACCAAGCGGGTGCTGGATATGTTGTCGAAGCTGGCCAAGAAAGAGCCTGAGCAGTACCAGTCATTCTGGAAAGAATTCGGTTCAGTGCTCAAAGAAGGGCCGGCTGAAGATTTCAGCAACAAAGAGAAAATCGCCGGCCTGTTGCGCTTTGCTTCAACTCATACCGGCGATAGTGCGCAGACAGTCTCGTTGGCGGACTACATCGGTCGGATGAAAGATGCCCAGCAGAAGATTTACTTCATTGCTGCAGACAGCCATACCGCTGCCAAGAGCAGTCCGCACCTGGAAATCTTCCGCAAGAAAGGGATTGAAGTGCTGATCCTTTCTGACCGTATCGACGAGTGGATGATGGGTTACCTGACCGAGTTTGACGGCAAGCAACTGCAGGATGTGGCGCGCGGTGAGCTTGACCTCGGTGATGAGGAAGCAGAGGAAGAGAAGAAGCACCAGGAAGAAGCGACCAAGGCGCACAAGGATTTGCTTGACCGGATCAAGTCATCACTCGAAGATCGTGTTCAGGAAGTCCGCGTGACCAACCGTTTGACCGATTCGCCGGCATGTCTGGTCGTCGGTGACTACGACATGGGTGCACAGATGAAGAAGATTATGGAAGCGGCCGGGCAGAAAGTGCCGGACAGCAAGCCGATCTTCGAAATCAATGTGGATCATCCGCTGGTAGGCCGTCTTGAACAGGAAAAATCGGACACCCAGTTCGGTGATCTGGCATCCGTACTGTTCGATCAGGCGACACTGGCCAGCGGCGAACAACTGCAGGATCCGGGCGCATATGTCAGTCGCCTGAACCGCCTGCTACTTGATATGAGCAACAGCTGATCCCTGTTCATCGTTGACAATATAGAGTCGTCTGACATGAAAAGTATCATCGTGGACATCGCCATCGGGCCACAAGAGTGGCTGAAGCTATACGAAGGCGTTGCCCGCGATGTGAGTACGGTCTCACGGGATGGACGAACTGTCCGTTTTCCTGCCCGTATCCTGTCCCGGTTTGCGCTTCGGGATGGTGTTAATGGCTCATTTCAGATCAACTTTGATGATACTGGTAAATTTCATTCTGTTGAGCGTCTGGGTACCGGCTGACGGCATTTGCAAACGCGGAAGACCGCAGACGACGTAAGTAAAAGCCGGTGGGAATGGCTCACCGGCTTTTTTTTGTCCGCAATCCCTCTACAATGCGCCCATTCCTTTAGCGGTAGTTTGTGGCATGCGTATTTTTCTCGCCCCTATGGAGGGGCTGGTTGATTCCTATATCCGGGAGATTCTGTCGGCCGTTGGCGGCGTTGATCGCTGCGTCACCGAATTTATCCGGGTCACTCGCGGCATTCTGCCACCCAGGGTGTACTACCGCTATGCGCCTGAACTACATAATAATTGCCTGACGCAGGCCGGTGTACCCGTGGCTGTTCAGCTGCTGGGATCGGATATTGGCCAGATGGCGCTGCATGCGCAGCGTGCGGTGGAGCTAGGCGCGCCCCAGATTGATATTAACTTTGGTTGCCCCGCCAAAACCGTCAACAAGCACAAGGGCGGTGCTGTTCTTCTGAGAGAACCCGATCTCCTGTTCGCGATTACGCGTGCTGTTCGCGAAGCCGTCCCCGCGGATATCCTGGTCACCGCGAAAATGCGTTTGGGTTTTGATGATCGTTCGATGGGTGTGGCCTGTGGCCAGGCGCTCGCGGATGCCGGCGCGGCTGAAATCTGTATTCACGCCCGAAGCAAGGTCGACGGCTACCGTCCTCCGGCCTACTGGGAAGAAATCGCGAAGGTGCGGGAAGCCGTCAATACGCCGATCATTGCCAACGGTGATATCTGGTCGGTAGAGGACTACTGGCGCTGCCGCGACGTTTCGGGTTGTGACGACGTGATGATCGGCAGAGGGCTGATCGCCCGGCCAGACCTCGCTCGCCAGATAAAGGCCAGCCAGCAGCAGGCCCATTGCCCGGACATGCAGTGGCCAGAAGTGATCGAGTTAATGGTCGAATACTGTCGTGCACTGCAGCTGATCATCGAGTCACGTTACGCCGCCGGCCGGATCAAGCAATGGCTCAATTACACCCGTCGGCAGTATGCCGAAGCCGAAACCTGCTGGCAGACCGTGAAGCGCGAGAATGATGCAGACCGGATGTGCGAATTGTTGCGAGCCAGCGGTGACGAGGCTCTTAGAAGGGCCGTTGCCTGATGGCAGGTTAAGACCTGATCAGGTGCTCTTGCTGGAAATGGAATGGCAAAACACTTCGGGCGCCAGCAGTCTGACGCCCGAAGCCGTGTTTGATCAGAGGTTCTGATCAGCAGCGTTTTTCAGAACCGTGAGCGCATCTGCAATCGCAATATCCTGTTTGTCGGCATCGCTGCGGCCTTTGTACTCCAGGGTCCCGGCGGTCAGGCCGCGATCTGAAACCACAAAGCGATGCGGAATGCCGATCAACTCCATGTCGGCAAACTTGACGCCAGGGCGCTCGTTACGATCATCCAGCAGCACGTCAAAGCCTGCCTGACCCAGTTCTTCATACAACTTCTCTGCTGCGGCCATCACATCCGGCGATTTGTGGGCGTTCAGCGTCACAATCACGACTTCGAATGGTGCGATTGAGGCAGGCCACAGAATGCCGCGGTCGTCGTTGTTCTGCTCAATGGCGGACGCCACAATGCGCGATACGCCAATGCCGTAACAACCCATCTCCAGAATTGCGGATTTGCCATTCTCATCCAGTACGGTGGCGTTCATCGCTTTGCTGTATTTATTGCCCAGCTTGAAGATGTGCCCGACTTCGATACCGCGCTTGATCTCCAGATGCCCATCGCCGTCAGGGCTGGGGTCGCCTTCCACAATGTTGCGCAGATCTTCAACCCGGCCCAGGGGCAGGTCACGCTCCCAGTTGACGCCGGTCAGGTGAACGCCTTCCTTGTTTGCGCCGCAAACAAAGTCGGCCAGATGGGCCGCGCTGCGATCAACAATAACGGTAAGCGGCAGATCAACCGGGCCGATTGAGCCAGGCTTGCAACCTGCGGCGGCTTCGATCTCAACATCAGTTGCCATCGTGAGGGGCTCGGCGATGTCGGGCAGGTTTTCTGCCTTGATCTCGTTCAGTTCGTGATCACCCCGAAGAATCAGTGCGATCAGTGGCTGTTTCTCGTCTTCACCCGCCACGCCTTTAACGATCAGGGTTTTCACCGTCTGCTTTGCATCGACCTTCAGGAAGTTCGAGATATCAGCAATTGTACGCTGATCAGGGGTGTCGACTGACGCCATCTCCGCAGAAGCAGAAGGGCGGTCACCCGCCGGTGCGACGGCTTCTGCCTTCTCGATGTTGGCAGCGTATTTGCCGCCTGAGCTGAACGCAATCGCGTCTTCGCCTGAAGAGGCCAGCACATGGAACTCGTGGGACGAACTGCCGCCGATTGAGCCTGAATCGGCCTGAACCGGGCGGTAGTCAAGACCGAGACGATCAAAGATGTTGCAGTAGGTCTGGTGCATCACCTGATAGGTTTCGTCCAGTGAGTCCTGGCTGATATGGAACGAGTAAGCGTCCTTCATCAGGAATTCCCGGGCGCGCATGATGCCAAAACGAGGGCGGCGCTCATCGCGGAACTTTGTCTGAATCTGATAGAAATTGGCGGGCAGCTCTTTGTAGCTCTTCAGCTCGTTACGAACCAGATCGGTGATCACTTCCTCATGGGTCGGACCGAAGCAGAAGTCGCGACCGTGGCGATCATTCATCCGTAAGAGTTCTCCACCGTACTGTTCCCAACGGCCCGATTCCTGCCATAGCTCGGCCGGTTGCACGGCAGGCATCAGCACTTCCTGGGCGCCACTCTTGTCCATCTCTTCGCGCACAATACGCTCAACTTTGCGTAGCACCCTCAAGCCCATCGGCAGCCAGGTATAAAGCCCGGACGCCAGTTTGCGGATCATGCCTGAGCGCAGCATCAGCTGATGGCTGATGATCTCGGCGTCGGAAGGTGTTTCTTTCAGAGTGGCAATCAGATAACGGCTAGCGCGCATCGTTTAAGTCCGTGCAGTCAGTCTTTGGATTTAGAGAAGGTTCTTCGGTCATCCCGGGTGTATCCACCGCGTTTTGCGGTGAATCGCACATGCCGAGCATAGCAGGTCAACCGGAAGAGGTTTCCTGGAACGCATCTGCCGGTTATTGTACGGAGCCAAGGGGATCAGGTACAGCCGATACCCACGCAACTTTTGCTGTTTCCTTTATGCTGCCAAAACCCCTCGGGTTTGGTATCCGGGGGAATATTGTGCGCTCAGGAGTAACCATCATGACCCTCAATGCCATTGAAGTAGAAATGCTGATTCGGGAAGGTGTTCCCATGGCCGTTGATATTGATTTCAGGGTTGATGTCGTCAGGGATGGTTTTGCCAGAGCGCGGGTACCGTTTGCCAGTCATCTGGTTCGGCCCGGCGGGACGCTGTCCGGGCCGGTTCAAATGGCTCTGGCGGACGCGAGTATGTATGCTGCCATTCTGGCTTCGCTGGGGCGGGTCGAAATGGCCGTCACCAGCAATCTTAATATTAACTTTTTGCAGAAGCCTGCCGCTGCCGATCTGGTTGCCGAGGCTGTTGTTCTGCGGATGGGGCGCCGTCTTGCCTTTTGTGAAGTGCGGTTGTTGTCCGGTAGTGATGAAAAGCTTGTTGCGCATGTGACGGGCAGCTATGCACTACCCGCGTAACACCGCGAAGACAGGCTCCATCTCCTGACCAGGTAGAACAATGAGCGACAGCGATAATCTTGCAATCCGCCGCAAGCCGGTTCAGGCCCGCAGCCGCGAGCGGGTAGACAGTATCCTCACGCACGCAACACACATCATTAACGATAATGGCGTGGATGCCACCAGTATGTCAGCGATTGCCCGCAGCTCATCAATGTCGTTGGCATCGCTATATCGTTATTTCCCCAACAAATCCTCTATTATCCGCGCGATAGCCGAGCAACACGTTGAAAAGCTCGAGCAAGTCCTGCGCGAACAGTTATCGGAGGATGGGCCCGTTGAAATCATCAACACGGTGCTCGACATCTATTATCAGTTCTATCGTGATGAACCGGCCTACAAGGCAATCTGGTCCGGCGTCGAGGCCATGCCCGAATTGCAGGCGCTTGATCTTCGGGAGTTGTACTCAAACGCCGAAGACATTGATCGCTTTCTTGCGCGCCAGTATCCACAGCTTGGCGAAACCGAACGCCGGTCTGCAAGCCTGATGCTGCCCCGCACCTGCGGCAGCATGCTGCGTCTGGCGGTCACCATGCCTGATGACGAGGCCGTGCTACTCGTTGATGAACTGAAGCGTATGGTGCGTGCGTATCTGTTTTCTCTGGTTAACGAGAAGGGCAGTGGTTCCCTGTCTTGATTACGCAAGGAGGATGCAGCATGAATCCGTTTAAACGGCTTGGGTTGGGTATCGTCATGGGTGCCAGTGTTTGGCTGACGGCATGTACCGGGGTGCCCGAGAATATAACGCCGGTGAATGACTTTGACGCTGAGCGCTATCTTGGCACCTGGTACGAGGTGGCCCGTTTGCCGCATTCCTTCGAAGAAGGGTTGTCGCAGGTGCAGGCTGAATATACGTTGCGGGACGACGGCGATATTCGCGTGGTTAACACCGGCTACAACGCGGATTCGGGGGAGTGGGAACGTGCCGAGGGCGTGGCCAAATTTGTTGAAGGTCCGGAAGTGGGGCATCTCAAGGTCTCATTCTGGGGACCGTTTTATGCCAGCTATGTGGTCGTGCTGCTCGATAAGGACAACTATCAATATTCCATGGTCACCGGACCCGATAAGGACTACCTCTGGCTCCTGTCCCGGGAAAAACAACTGCCGGATGACGTCAAAGACGAGATGCTGAAGGTCGCCGCTGACGCCGGTTACTCCCTGGACGAACTGATCTGGGTTGATCAAAGCGGCGGAACACCGCCTTGACCTGACGTTTCCCGTTTACAGGTAGCCCAGCGGCAGTGCCGTGCTGTCGATGACGCGTCGCAGCACAAAACTGGAGTGCACGCCGCTCACCCCCTGGATTCGCGTGATCTTGTTCAGCAGAAACTCGTGGTAGTGGTCCATGTCGGGCACCACTACCTTGAGCATGTAATCGGCATCCTGGCCCGTAATCAGATAGCACTCCTGCACTTCCGGATAGTCCGCCACCTCTTGCTCAAATGCTTCGAACCGCTCGGGTGTGTGGCGATCCATTCCGATCAGAATAATGGCAGTCAGCGCCAGTCCCAGCTTTTTATGATCCAGTATCGTCACTCTTCGAACGATAATGCCGGCATCTTCCAGCGCCCGCACACGCCGGGAACAGGGTGAGGGTGACAGGCCGATTCGTTCCGACAGTTCCTGGTTACTCAACTCGCCGTGGCGCTGTAGTTGCTCGAGGATTTGCCGGTCTACACGATCGAGTTTTAGTAATTTTTCTGGTTTCATGGCAGTATTCTTTGCTTATTTATTAATTATTAGCAGTTTCATCCAATAAAATATAAAAATAAAGAAAATTAGCAAACACATTGCGCGTGGCGTTGCTTACACTGGTGATATCGTTGATGTGCACCTTTACCTGACTTGTATAAGGACCTGAGAGATGGGATTTGATCATCGCAAATACGTTGCATTCACACCGGTGCGGAAAACAGATCGCCGCTGGCCGGACAAGGTTATCGAAAGTGCGCCGGACTGGTGTGCAGTTGACCTGCGTGATGGTAACCAGGCGCTGGTCAAGCCCATGTCAGTTGCGCAGAAAACAAGAATGTTCGACCTGCTGGTCAAACTGGGATTCAAGGAAATCGAGATCGGCTTCCCGGCGGCCAGCCAGCCTGATTTTGATTTCTGTCGTAAATTGATTGATGAAAACCGCATCCCGGATGATGTCCACATTCAGGTGTTGACCCAGGCGCGTCCCGAACTGATAGCCCGCACCTACGAAGCCGTTGAGGGGGCGAAGGCCGTCATCGTTCACGTCTACAACTCCACATCGACAGTGCAGCGTGAAAAAGTGTTTGGGCTCGACCGGGCCGGCATTCGCGAGATTGCCGTTAACGGTGCACGGATTGTAAAGGCACATGCGGAGAAGCAGCCGGGTACACAGTGGACGTTCCAGTATTCACCCGAGAGTTTCACCGGGACCGAGCTGGATTTCGCGGCAGACGTCATTGATGCGGTCAACGATGTCTGGCGCCCGGATCAGGGCCAACCGGTGGTAATCAACCTGCCAGCCACGGTCGAAATGGCCACCCCAAACGTTTTCGCAGATCAGATCGAATGGATCTGTGACACGGTCAGATATCGCGAGCACATCCGGATCAGCGTCCACACCCACAACGACCGGGGCTGTGGTGTTGCAGCCGCTGAATTGGCGGTAATGGCCGGTGCCGACCGGGTTGAGGGCACGTTGATGGGTAATGGCGAACGCACCGGCAATATGGACCTGGTGACCATGGCCATGAACCTGTATTCACAAGGCATCGACCCCAAGGTGGATCTGTCCGGTATGGCAGAGATTACCGATGTGGTGGAGGCCTGTACTGAAATCCAGACGCATCCGCGCCATCCCTATGCGGGCGAACTGGTCTTTACAGCATTTTCCGGTAGTCATCAGGACGCCATTCGCAAGTGTTTGTCCACCTACAGTGCGGGCGATTCGTGGGAAATTGCCTATCTGCCTATCGACCCGCGGGATCTTGGCCGTCGTTATGAAGAGGTGGTGCGGATTAACAGCCAGTCGGGCAAGGGCGGTGTCGCTTATGTTCTCGAGCGTGACTACAACATCTCGTTGCCCCGTTGGTTGCAGATTGAATTCAGCAAAGTCGTCCAGTCGGCGGCTGAGGCTGAAGGCGGTGAGGTCGACTCTGATACTATCCACCGCCTGTTCGAGGATCGTTACCTGTCGGTGCGGCCGGAGTGGTGTTTGAGGACGTATGATCTGCACCGCACGGATGACGGGGTAACCGCTACCGTTGAATATGGACAGGATCAGCTGATGAAGCTCTCCGGCGAAGGGTTGGGCGCTGTCGAGGCGGTTGCCGCAGGCCTTGAATCACATCATGGGTTCTCGCTTGCGGTTGAGGCCTACGATGAATTTGCGTTGGGTGAAGGTACCAAGGCGAATGCCATGGCCTGTATCCGCATCCAGGTTGGCGGTCAGCCCTACAGCGCGGCTGCGCTGGCGGAGGATACAACCTCAGCGACCTTGCAGGCCTTGTTGTCGGCAGTGGCGCATCATGTGGGATCACGGCAGGATGCGGGCCAGAAACAGGCAGGGTCGCCGGCCTGAAGCCCACTCCAGAAGTAACAAAAAAGCCGGCACCCGCGAGGGTGTCGGCTTTTTGCTGTTCAGTCATCGTGAAAGCGTTGACTGAGGTGCCGGTTCAGACAGGTGTGACGTTCTCGGCCTGAGGGCCTTTGGGCCCCTGCGTGACGGAGAACTGCACCTGCTGACCTTCGGCCAGCGTGCGAAAGCCGGAAGAGGTGATCGCACTGTAGTGAACGAACACGTCGCTGCCGCCTTCCTGTTCAATAAAGCCAAAGCCCTTGGATTCGTTAAACCACTTCACGTGGCCGGTTTTCATCTCAGACATGAATCTTTCCTGTATTCCTGATGGTGTTCCCTTTGGGGATTATAGATTTCCTCACGGAAAAACTGCGTGCTGAGAAATCAGAGAGTACCGGGGAAGGATAAACGCAGAGCCAATCGGGTTGGCTTTCGTAACGCTTTCACAGAATACCGCTGCTGCCTCACAGCAATTTTGAGTATAGACGGTGGTCAAAAAGCGTCAAAAAAAATCATATGCCCGTTAATTAAGCAGTTTTCAGCTTTGGTGACACTCTCGTCATATAGAAGGGGCATATTCGAGGAGCACTGGAAGCGCGGCTTTCAACCGCGTTCCCGGTGCTTTTAGTTGAGGGTCAGGATCGCCTGAAGCGCACCTGAATATCGTCGAGAATGGAGGGGTCATCAATTGTCGAGGGGATGGCATAGTCTTCGCCGTCGGCGATGTTGCGAATAACGCGCCGCAGTATTTTGCCCGACCGAGTCTTGGGCAGGCGCTCCACCATGATTGCCCGCCGGAAACAGGCCACCGCACCAATCCGTTCCCGCACCATTTCGACAAGCTCGTCTTCGAGTTCGTCGTGTTCGATTGTGGCGCCATCCTTGAGCAGTACCAGGCCTACAGGAACCTGTCCTCGAAGCTCGTCTTGCACCCCGACAACACAGCATTCTGCGATAGCAGGATGGGACGCCACCACTTCTTCCATTTCACCTGTCGATAGTCGGTGGCCGGCCACGTTAATCACATCGTCGGTACGGCCCATGATAAAGACGTAGTCATCCTCGTCGATATAGCCGCCATCACCCGAGCTGTAAAAACCGGGAAGTGGCTCGAGGTAAGTGCTTTTAAAGCGCACAGGGTCTTCCCAAACCCCGCTGAGGCAGCCGGGTGGAAGCGGTAGCTTGATCGCGACCTGGCCCTGATCGCCCCGTCGCACCGGCTTGCCGCTGAAATCCAGTATGCGGACATCAAAACCTGGCGAAGGTAATGTGGCAGAGCCGGGTTTGAGTTTCATGTTCTCAATGCCGATAGGGTTGCAGCAGATTGCCCAGCCCGTTTCGGTCTGCCACCAGTGATCGAGAATGGGCAGATTGGTCTTCTCACGGAGCCAGTCATAAGTCGGCGGGTCCAGGCGTTCGCCGGCCAGCAGGATGCGTTTCAACGATGAGATATCGTAATCACCGAGGGCATCGGCTTCCGGGTCTTCCTTTCGGACCGCCCGAAAAGCTGTGGGCGCAGTGAACAGAATATTGACCTTGTGTTCATCGCATACGCGCCAGAAGGCGCCGGCATCCGGTGTTTTTACCGGCTTGCCCTCATAAAGAATCGTGGTGCAGCCGGTAATAAGAGGGGCATATACGATGTAGCTATGGCCCACCACCCAGCCAACGTCGGACGCGGCCCAGAAAACATCGCCGGGCTTGGCACCGTACACCAGCTCCATGCTGTAGCGCATTGCAACCGCGTGACCGCCATTGTCGCGGACAACGCCTTTGGGTTTTCCGGTAGTGCCCGAGGTATAGAGAATATACAGAGGATCAGTGGCAAGCACAGGGATGGGTTCAACCGGAGCGGCTGAGGAAGCGAGCGTTTGCCAGTCATGGTCCCGCCCCGGTGACAGGTTTGCTGATGCCTGGGGGCGGCTGAATACGACACAGGCATCCGGTTTGTGGCGGGCTTCATCAATGGCGGCGTCGACCAGCGGTTTATAGGGGATGACTTTCTGGATCTCGATACCGCAGGAGGCGGTCAGAATGGCTTTCGGTTTGGCATCATCAATGCGTACAGCCAGTTCATGGGACGCAAAGCCACCGAACACGACAGAGTGCACCGCGCCGATACGTGCGCACGCCAGCATGCCGATAACCGCCTCGGGAATCATCGGCATGTAAATGATGACGCGATCACCCTTGCGTACGTTGAGTGAGTCCAGTGCGCCTGCGAATTGTGCCACCGTATCGGTGAGTTCACGGTAGCTGTAGCGTTGCTGCTGGCCGGTGACCGGCGAATCATAAATCAGTGCCAGCTGGTCGCCGCGACCGCTGCGCACATGAGTATCCAGTGCCAGGTCACAGGTGTTCAGTTTGCCGTCGGCGAACCACTGATGGTAACCGTTCGAATCTTTGGAGAGTATTTTTTCCGGGAAGTGATACCAGTCAATCATCCGAGCCTTGTCGGCCCAGAACTGCTCGGGTGCGTTGACGGACTGCTGGAAATCCTCACTGTAACTCATGGACCCGCCCCTATTGTTGTCAGGATTATGAGGGAGAATGGCTATTCTCACTTTAGGGGGTTGTCACGGTGTCGCTACTAGACCAACGGCTAAGGAGCCTCTGAACGAGATAGTCAGAGGCCCGCGAATGCCTGAGCTGTTTTATGATGGCTCGATGTCGTCGTCCGAGGGGAGAAGCGAAGAGTGGATAGCGGTGACGGTTGCATCGATGTTGCCGTGACCGAGTCGCGCGTTGATCTCATCGCCCGGTTTGAGCCGGCTGGCATCGCGGATAACCGGCTGACGGCGCGTGCTGACAATGGCGTAGCCGCGCCCGAGTGTCGCCAGCGGGCTGACCAGTTGGAGCGACTGTGCAGCATGGCCGAGGCGGTCGCGTTGCTCGTTCAGTTGCCAGTGAAGTTCTCGGAATAACTGCTCTTTTAACTGGGATACCCGATTCCGGTTATCAGCCAATTGCCGCCGGGGACTCTGGTTTGCCAGTCGGACCTGTTGCTGCGACAGGGTTTGCGAGCGGGCCTGCAGTTGCTGAGCGAATGAGGACTTTAACCGGCTCTCCAGATCATCGAGCCGCTGATGGTGGTTTTGAAGCTCCCGTCGCGGATCACGAAGTCTGCCGCCAAGACCTGAAACCTGTTCCTGCAGCCGGGCAAGCAGGCGTCGGGTGATGCCTTCCAGGCGGCTGGATTGTTGCTCCAGCGTCCGGATCCATGCGGATTGATCCGGCGCAAGATGCTCGGCAGCGGCGGATGGGGTAGGGGCACGGAAGTCCGCGACGAAATCGGCAATGCTGAAGTCAACCTCGTGACCTACAGCGCTGACTGTTGGCAGCGAGCATGCAGCGATGGCGCGCGCCACCTTTTCTTCATTGAATGGCCAGAGATCTTCGAGGGAGCCACCGCCACGTCCGATAATCAACACATCCGCCACACCGTGACGCTCTGCTGCCTGAATCGCATTGACGATTTCCCCTGCAGCGGCATTCCCCTGAACGGACGCTGGATAAAGTGTCACAGGGATTCCGGGGCAGCGGCGTTTCAGGACAGTCAGAATATCGTGGATCGCTGCGCCCGTGGCCGATGTGATAACGCCGATATGCTTCGGCAATGTGGGGACAGGCTTCTTCCGTTCGGCATCGAACATGCCTTCGGATTGCAGTTTCAACTTGAGTGCATCAAATGCCTGCTGAAGGGCGCCCAGCCCCGCAGGTTCCATAGCTTCCGCGATAATCTGATAATCCCCGCGGTTTTCATAAAGCGTCACCTTGCCCCGCACAAGAACCTGATCACCTTCTTTGGGGGGCGTGCGAACCCGCTGGTTATTGCCGCGGAACATGGCACATTTAACCTGGCTTTTGGCGTCTTTCAGGGTGAAATACCAGTGGCCGGACGCAGGCCGGGAGAAACTGGAAATCTCACCCTCAACCCAGACCTGAAGAAAGCTGACTTCCAGCAGATGCCGTACCTGATGATTCAGTTCGCTGACTGAAAGAGCACGTGCGCGGGGTTTGGGTGATGGTATATCCATAAAATATAGGGGTTTTCCGAGAACCGGGGGCTATAAAAAAGGCGCAATTTCAAAAACATGCACCGATATCATTCTGTAGTGCAGGTTTACTGTCTACCTGCACCCTTTTATAATAGATCGATTAAAGGAAGCGATGATAAACACGCCTTGGTTGAATCTACAATGCACAGATGGCATTGAGGCGGCCGAGGCGTTTGTTTTATCTGAAAACTTTAAACATTCTCGCCATTCTGGATGGGTTTGTTAATTGCTTTCAACTCTGTCGTTGCCTCCGAACACTTAGCTCCAAAAAAGGCGGGTCCCATGCTGCGTATTGCCGAAGAAGCCCTCACATTTGATGACGTCCTCCTCGTTCCAGGTTATTCAGAAGTTCTTCCCAAGGATGTCAGCCTTGAAACCCAGTTAACCAAAGGGATCACCCTTAACATTCCGCTGGTGTCAGCAGCGATGGATACCGTTACCGGTGCGGAACTGGCTATTGCCATGGCACAGGAAGGCGGCATCGGGATTATCCACAAGAACATGAGTGTCGAGCAGCAGGCCGCTGCGGTGCGCAAGGTCAAAAAATACGAGAGCGGCGTCGTGAAGGATCCGATCACCGTATCGCCTTCCACTACGGTGCGTGAGCTGGTGGATATTACCTCTGCGAACAATATTTCTGGTCTGCCGGTTGTCGACGGCCGCGATCTGGTTGGCATTGTGACCGGTCGTGATATTCGTTTTGAAGGCCGTCTGGACACCCTGGTTTCCGAGATCATGACGCCAAAGGAAAAGCTGGTGACAGCCCCTGAGGGCGCGAGCCTCGACGAGGTTAAAAACCTGCTGCACCGTCATCGTATCGAGAAAGTGCTGGTGGTAAACGATGCGTTTGAGCTGAGAGGCCTCATCACAGTAAAAGATATCCAGAAAGCCAAGGACTATCCGTTGGCTTGCAAGGATGAGCAGGGTCGGTTGCGTGTTGGCGCTGCAGTGGGAACCGGTGGAGACACCGAAGCCCGCATATCGGCGTTGGTTGAAGCGGGTGTGGATGTGATTGTTATCGACACCGCTCACGGGCATTCGAAAGGTGTTCTGGACCGGGTCAGCTGGACCAAGAAGCGTTTCCCTGAAGTGCAGGTTATCGGCGGCAACATCGCAACGGCTGAAGCGGCAATCGCTCTGGCGGACGCAGGTGCTGACGCAGTCAAGGTAGGTATCGGCCCGGGTTCGATCTGCACGACCCGCATCGTGGCGGGTATTGGCGTCCCCCAGATTTCGGCCGTATCCAATGTTGCAGCGGCGCTTAAAGAGCGTGGCGTTCCTCTGATTGCCGATGGCGGCGTACGTTTTTCCGGTGACCTTGCCAAGGCGCTGGCAGCCGGTGCGTTCAGTGTGATGGTAGGCAGTTTGCTGGCGGGTACCGACGAAGCACCCGGCGAAGTTGAACTCTTCCAGGGGCGCAGTTACAAGGCATACCGTGGTATGGGCTCACTCGGAGCGATGGGTCAGGGGTCCAGTGACCGTTACTTCCAGGATGCCAGTGAAGGTGTTGAAAAGCTCGTACCAGAAGGCATCGAAGGCCGGGTTGCCTGCAAGGGCCCGATGCGCGCCATCCTGCATCAGTTGATGGGGGGCGTCAGGGCTTCCATGGGCTATACCGGCTGCCGTGATATGGGCGAGATGCGGACCCGTCCGCAGTTCACCCGCATCACCAGTGCCGGCATGAGTGAAAGTCATGTTCACGATGTGACCATTACCAAGGAAGCGCCGAACTATCGTGTTGGTTAACCCGTCGCGTCGGTGAATCCCGCGATGGGTTGCAAACCTTGTCTGCATGTTCCGATGCCGAGTCCGCCAGGGTTCGCTGTCGGCGCTGTTCCGGGGCCCGGGATTTATCCTGTGCCCCGTTCGCATTTTCTGAATTGAGGAATTCATGGCTCAAAATATTCACGATCACCGCATTCTGATTCTGGATTTCGGTTCCCAATACACCCAGTTAATCGCCCGTCGTATTCGGGAGATCGGTGTTTATTGTGAGGTTCGGCCATTTGATATCACCGGTGAAGAGCTGGAAGAGTTCCGGCCCAAGGGGATAGTTCTGGCTGGCGGTCCCGAATCGGTGACCGAATTGGGCGGCCCTCGTGCGCCGGAAGGATTGTTTGAGCGTGGCATTCCGATCCTCGGTATCTGCTATGGCATGCAAACCATGGCAGAGCAGCTGGGGGGCAAGGTCGCCAGTTCTGAGAAGCGCGAGTTCGGTTACGCACAGGTGAAGGTGCGGGCTGAAGGGCCGCTGCTGAAAGATATAACAGACCACCTGACAGAGCGCGGCGAGTCCCTGCTGGATGTGTGGATGAGTCATGGTGACAAGGTCGTCACCATGCCGGAAGGCTTCGAACTACTGGCCTCCACCGAGAGTGCACCCATTGCGGCTATGCAGGATCTTGAGCGCAACCTTTTCGGTGTTCAGTTCCATCCGGAAGTGACTCATACCCTGCAGGGGCAGCGGATTCTTGAGCACTTTGTGCTCGCTATCTGTCAGTGTGAAGCGCTCTGGACGCCGGCGCAGATTGTTGATGATGCCGTCCGTCAGATTCGCGAACAGGTGGGCTCGGAGAAGGTATTGCTGGGACTTTCCGGTGGCGTCGATTCGTCGGTAACAGCCGCTTTGCTACACAAGGCGATCGGTGATCAGTTGACCTGTGTGTTTGTTGATAACGGCCTCCTGAGACTTCACGAGGGCGATCAGGTAATGGAGATGTTCTCCCGGAATATGGGGCTTAAAGTCATTCGCTCCGATTCCGAAGACCTTTTCCTGTCGAAGCTCAAAGGCGTCAGCGATCCGGAACAGAAGCGCAAGGTGATCGGTAACACGTTCATCGATGTATTCGATGAAGAAGGCAGCCGAATCAAGGACGTGAACTGGCTGGCTCAGGGTACGATCTATCCTGATGTCATCGAATCCGCTGCATCCAAAACCGGCAAGGCCCACGTTATCAAGTCACACCACAATGTTGGTGGCTTGCCTGAAACCATGAAGATGAAACTGGTTGAGCCGCTGCGCGAACTGTTCAAGGATGAGGTGCGTCGCATCGGTCTTGAACTGGGTCTGCCGTACGATATGCTCTACCGCCATCCGTTCCCGGGGCCGGGGCTAGGTGTGCGTATTCTGGGTGAAGTGAAGAAGGAATATGCCGAAATCCTGCGTCGCGCTGACGCGATTTTCCTTGAAGAGCTGCATCGCGCTGACTACTACCACAAAGTCAGCCAGGCCTTCGCTGTCTTCCTGCCGGTAAAATCCGTCGGCGTGGTCGGCGATGCCCGTCGCTACGAGTACGTGATTGCGGTGCGCGCGGTCGAGACTGTCGATTTCATGACTGCTCGCTGGGCCCGCTTGCCATATGAGCTGCTGGAAACGGTTTCGAACCGGATTATCAATGAAATTTCCGGCGTTTCACGAGTAACCTATGATATCTCCTCGAAGCCGCCCGCAACTATTGAGTGGGAATAGGCTGAGCATCAGGCTCTGACGTGATCCCGAGGGTTTCAACGTGATCGAAAGGCCCGGTTCAGCCCGTTTTGTGCTGAGCCGGGCTTTTTTGCAGTGCACAGGTGAAAAAGGTTCACAGCGCTTTGGCTATGATTGAGTTAGGGAGTCCGGTTGTGACCAGAGCGAATGAACAGCATTTAAACAATATGACCGAAGACAAACGCTGGATGGCGCGCGCTCTCTCACTCTCGGCACAGGCGGCTGCTGCCGGCGAGGTGCCTGTGGGTGCCGTCGTAGTATTGGACGGAAAGGAAATCGGTACCGGGTTCAATGCGCCCATATCCGGTTGTGACCCGACCGCTCACGCCGAGGTGAGGGCATTGCGGGACGCGGCAGCACGCATCGGAAACTATCGCCTTCCTGGCGCGACGCTATACGTCACAATCGAGCCCTGCACGATGTGCGCCGGTGCGCTCATACACAGCCGGATTTCACGGCTGGTTTATGGCGCAACTGAGCCCAAGGCCGGCGCTATTGAATCCTCGGCCCGATTACTTGAAAGTGATGCCATGAACTGGCGTATTTCAGTGACTGCGGGCGTGTTGGCCGAGCAGTGCAGTGAGGCGATTTCGTCTTTTTTCGCGGCGCGTCGTGCCGAGATTCGTCAGCGCAAGACGGAATCGAGCCGTTAGTTTCTGACAGGTTTTAAGCAAATAAGCAGTCGGGATGCAGTCGCCAATGCAGCGGCTTCATCGACAGACAACCCATTCTGGTGCCTTCAGATAAAGGGAATGTTATGAAAGTTCTGGTTACCGGCGGAGCCGGCTATATTGGCAGTCATGTGGTACGTCAGCTTGGCGCAGCGGGGCATGACGTAGTGGTTTACGATAACTTGTCCACCGGCTATCGCTGGGCTGTTACCTGCGGTGAGCTCGTTGAAGGCGATCTGGCGGATGAAGCTGCACTTGATGCGGTGTTCAAAGCGCACAATTTTGAGGCAGTTTTACACTTCGCTGCGAACATTGTGGTGCCGGAATCTGTTGAAAATCCTTTGAAGTACTACAGCAACAACACCCGCAATACGCTTAATCTGCTCAAGGCAATTGATCACCATAAAGTGCCGTACATGGTCTTCTCGTCCACTGCTGCGGTCTATGGCATGCCTGAAGAAACGGTGCTGACCGAAGATATGCCGCTCGCGCCGATTAATCCTTACGGCGCATCAAAGATGATGAGCGAGCGGATGATTATGGATTTGGCGGCGTCTTCGTCGTCTCTGAACTATGTGATCCTGCGTTATTTCAACGTGGCGGGGGCAAACCCTGCAGGCTTGCTCGGTCAGGCAACGCCTGAGGCTACGCATCTTATTAAAGTGGCGTGTGAGTGTGCGACAGGCTCGCGCAGAGGAATGCAGATTTTCGGCACCGAGTTCGATACCCGTGACGGCACCTGTATACGCGATTACATTCACGTCGAGGATCTTGCCAAAGCGCATGTTATGGCACTGGACTACATGAAGAAGGAAGGCCAGTCCCAGCTTATGAACTGCGGTTACGGCAGCGGTTTCACCGTTAAGGAAGTGATTGATGTGGTGAAGCGCTTGTCTGGTGTGGATTTTCCGGTCGAAGAAGTCGGCCCGCGGGCAGGGGACCCGGTGGCATTGATGGCGGATAATTCCAAAATTACCAGGGTGCTGGGATGGCAGCCTGATTACGCCGATCTGGACACGATTGTTGGCACAGCATTGGCTTGGGAAAAAGTGTGGACGGATCGTAAGGCACAATGAACGAAAGTTTAACAAGTTTCGGTTAAATTACCGCCTTTGAATTTAACCACTCAAATTTAATTGTCTAACTCAGGACGAGCAGATGAAGATCACCATTTTTGGAACCGGGTACGTAGGGTTGGTTACAGGCGCCTGTCTGGCAGATGTAGGGCACGATGTGCTGTGCATGGATGTTGACCCTGTAAAAATCGAGAAACTGACCAGCGGTGTCATTCCGATTTATGAACCGGGGCTGGAATCCATCGTTACCCATAACGTCGATGCCGGTCGCCTCAAGTTCACGACCGATACCGAGGTGGCGGTCAAGCACGCCGATATCCAGTTTATCGCGGTGGGCACCCCCCCTGACGAAGATGGCTCCGCGGATTTGCAGTATGTCACGGCTGTCGCCCGCTCGATCGGCCAGTACATGGACAGCTACAAGGTTGTGATCGACAAATCGACCGTACCGGTCGGCACTGGAGACAAGGTAAAAGCGGCGGTACGTGCAGAACTGGATCGCCGTGGCCTGGAGCTGGAATTTGATGTGGCGTCCAACCCCGAGTTTCTGAAAGAAGGCGCTGCGGTAACCGACTTCATGAAGCCGGATCGTATTGTCGTGGGGACTGACAGCGATCGCGCAGCTGATATGCTGCGGGAAGTCTACTATCCGTTTAACCGGAACCACGACCGGATGATTTTTATGGATCTGCGGTCCGCCGAGCTGACCAAGTATGCGGCGAACGCGATGCTGGCTACCAAAATCAGCTTTATGAACGAGATGGCCAACCTTTCGGAGCGACTGGGGGCTGATATCGAGGCCGTACGTCGCGGTATTGGTTCTGACCCGCGGATCGGCTACCACTTTATCTATCCCGGCTGTGGCTACGGTGGATCCTGCTTCCCCAAAGATGTGACGGCTCTGGCGCGAACAGCGCGGGATTGCGATTACAACGCTCAGCTACTGAATGCAGTTGAAGGCGTCAACCAGGCGCAAAAGCAGGTGCTGTTCGACAAGGTCAGCCATTATTTCCAGGGCGACGTAGCGGGCAAGACCATTGCGATCTGGGGCCTGGCATTCAAGCCGAATACCGACGATATGCGTGAAGCCTCCGCGCGGACGCTGATGGAAGCGCTATGGAAAGCCGGCGCCAAGGTGCAGGCCTTTGATCCTGAAGCGATGAACGAAACCCAGAGGATCTACGGCGATGAGCCCGGACTTCAGTTGTGCGGCACCAAAGAGCAGGCACTCAAAGGTGCGGATGCGCTGGTGATCTGCACCGAGTGGAAAGAGTTCCGCTCGCCGGACTTCGGCATGATTGCGCAGTCGCTGAATTATCCCGTCATATTTGATGGGCGTAACCTCTATACCTCTGAAATGCTGGAGCGCCACAAGCTGACCTATTACGCCATTGGTCGTGGTCAGAATCAGTTTTCTGCTGTTGGGAGCTGATTGAAATGGCCGGGGAAGGGTTCGCGTTACATCATAAGCTGGCAGACGACACGCTTCTGTTAGCATCCAGTGAGCTTAGCGAACTGCGGTTGATGAACGATGCGCACTATCCCTGGCTTTTGCTGGTGCCGCGACGCGCGGGAGTGCGGGAGATATATGAGCTATCTCCCGCTGACCAGCAGGGCCTGTTGCACGAATCCAGCGCTATAGGCGAGGCGCTGATGATGGCATTCTCCGGACAAAAGCTTAATGTGGCGGCTCTGGGTAATATGGTGCCGCAACTACACCTGCACCATGTTGTACGTTTTGAAGGCGATGCGGCCTGGCCCGGACCGGTCTGGGGCGTGGTACCGGCAGAGCCGTATTCAGAGTCGGCTCTGGCAAGCATGAAAGAGAGGCTGGTGCCGGTGGTGTCAGCGTATCAATCGGCTTTGCTGGATTAATCCGCGTTATCGTTTATTCGGTTTTTTTATGGGAAGCGGCTGCCATTGCCTGCGACCCAGCCAGTACCATTCGCAACTCGGCTTTGAGTCGTTCCTTGAGTTCTTCTTTTTCCCGGGGTGTCGCGTCCAGCGCCTCCGCTCCCTGATTAAAGACCAGCGTCACCATCGCTTCTGCAACCAGTCGACCGCTGGATAGCGGCTTTTTCTGCTCTTCGGCGAACCGCCGCAGATCGTCGGCGAGTTCGGTCGCAAAATGATCGATTTCCGCCTGTATCGCGGTACGAAAGGTTTTGGATACGCCCGTTTTTTCCCGCAGCATCAGCCGAAACAGATTGGCGTTGTTGCTCAGGTATTCCATGAAGGTGTCGACTGATGTGCTGATAACGCCGCCATCGCGGGCAATTCGCTTGCGGGCCTGGCGCATCAGCTGGCGGAGCGCGACGCCACCTTCGTCAACCAGCGCCAGCCCCAGTTCATCAAGATCAGAGAAATGCCGATAAAACGACGTGGGGGCAATGCCGGCCTCCCGGGCGACTTCGCGCAAGCTCAAACTGCCGAAGCCGCGATCAGCGCTGAGCTGTCGCAGGGCGGCATCCATCAGGGAGCGGCGTGTTTTTAATTTTTGTTCTGCGCGAGTGGGCACTTTTATCTCCAGCAACGAGGATACGGCGAGCACATGTTACCGTCAGTGGGCGGGGGCGTCATCCTTCAGCTGATAGCGGTTTGCCGGATTCATTTTGCCTGCGTGCAAAAAAACACAAAGGATTAAGAGAAATGCACAGTTGTGCTGCCTGATTTTGGCGCGGGTTATGTTTATAATGTGCCGCTTTTAACGGATGCGGTTCCGGTTCTTCGGGCCTGGCAGTATTCCGATGATGTGATCAGTGCTCCAGAACAGGCGGCAGGGTGATTTCCCGAGCCTGTGCGAGTGAGCTTGCTGGTATTGGTTATATTATGGGGAGTTTGGTCATGCCAATTTATGAATACGTCTGTGACGCGTGCGGTTTTGAGAAAGACGTGATCCACAAGATGAGCGATCCTGCGCTGAAACACTGTCCGTCCTGCGAGACCGACAAGTTCCGTAAGCGTATTTCGGCCGGCGGGTTTCGGCTGTCAGGTACGGGTTGGTATGAAACCGATTTTAAAACCGGCGCAAAAAAGAATCTCGCTGACAGTGGCAACGCCGCTTCGGCAAACAGTACAACGGGAAAAGCTGGGCCGACTGCCGGCTGAGCTCACACCAACAAACGCACACTGATTAACGGGAAAGGGTATGCGCAGTCACTATTGCGGTGGAATCAACGAATCACACATCGATCAGGACGTCACCCTCTGCGGCTGGGTCCATCGTCGCCGTGACCACGGCGGGGTTATCTTTCTGGACCTGCGTGATCGTGATGGCATGTCCCAGATTGTGGTGGATCCGGATACAGAAGACAGCTTCGCGCTTGCAGAAAAAGTGCGTAGCGAGTTTGTTCTCCAGATCAAAGGGCGCGTCCGTCGTCGTCCGGCTGGCACCGAAAACGCCAACATGCCGACAGGCCAGGTTGAAGTCCTGTGTAAGTCGCTGACCATCCTCAATGCAGCGGCAACTCCGCCGTTCCCGCTGGATGAGCACTCAGATGTGGGCGAAGACGTGCGACTCCGTTATCGCTACATTGACCTGCGTCGTCCAGAGATGCTGAATCGTTTGCGTTTCCGCTCGAAAGTGACGAGTTATATCCGTAACTTCCTCGACCGCCATGATTTCATGGACGTTGAAACGCCGATCCTCACCCGTGCGACACCGGAAGGGGCACGGGATTATCTGGTGCCAAGCCGGACCCAGGAAGGCTCCTTTTTCGCATTACCGCAGTCGCCGCAACTGTTTAAGCAGCTGTTGATGGTGTCCGGTGTTGATCGTTACTACCAGATTGCCAAGTGTTTCCGGGACGAGGATCTGCGTGCGGATCGCCAGCCTGAATTCACCCAGATCGATATCGAGTCTTCATTTATTGATGAAGAGGGCCTGATGGGCATTACCGAAAGCATGATCCGCGAATTGTTCGCCGATCAGCTTGACGTAAAACTACCGGAATTCCCGCGTATGCCTTACTCCGAGGCGATGCAGCGTTACGGCAGTGACAAGCCGGATCTGCGTATTCCTCTGGAACTGATTGACGTTGCTGATCTTGTTGAATCCGTCGATTTCAAGGTGTTCTCGGGCCCTGCTAAGGATCCAAAAGGTCGCGTCGCCGCATTGCGTGTGCCCAAGGGTGGTGAACTGAGCCGCAAGCAGATTGATGAGTACACCAAGTTTGTTGGTATTTACGGTGCCAAGGGGCTGGCTTACATCAAAGTGAACGATCTGTCTCAGGGTGTCGCTGGTCTGCAGTCGCCGATCGTCAAGTTCCTCGGCGACGATATTGCGCTGGCGATGATGGAGCGCGTTGGAGCCGAAGACGGCGATATCGTGTTCTTTGGTGCCGACAAGACAACTGTCGTAAATGAGGCTCTGGGAGCGCTGCGAGTCAAGCTCGGCCACGATCTGGATATGCTGACTTGCGAATGGTCACCGCTTTGGGTTGTCGACTTCCCGATGTTTGAAGAAGACAGCAGCGGCAATCTGACCGCTATTCACCATCCGTTCACTGCGCCATCCTGCTCGCCGGAAGAGTTGGCAGCAAACCCGGCAACGGCACTTTCCCGTGCTTACGATATGGTGTTGAACGGTACCGAGTTGGGTGGTGGTTCGATTCGTATTCATAACGAAGATATGCAGCAGGCGGTTTTCCGAATTCTGGGTATCGATGAAACTGAAGCGCGCGCCAAATTTGGCTTCCTGCTGGACGCACTCAAGTTCGGTTGCCCGCCACATGGTGGTCTGGCATTTGGTCTTGATCGGTTGATCATGCTGATGACCGGCGCCACGTCGATTCGTGACGTGATTGCATTCCCGAAAACACAGAGCGCGACCTGTCTGCTGACTCAGGCCCCAGGCCAGGTGGACGAGCGTCAGCTGAAGGATTTGCATATTCGCTTGCGCAAGGCGCCTGCGGTGAAGGGCGCAAATCCGGAAGCGGAGAAAAAGGAAGACTGATTTTTCATCAGAGATTCCTTAGGTCGCAGTATCCATTCCCGTCAGTGCCTATGGCCTGACGGGAATGGTCGTTTTGAGGGTGGAAAAAGTCATGGCAGATCAAAGTGAGCGGGCCAATACAAGATATCGCAACGGCCTTTCCAGCGTGCGCTGGATAGCGAGTTGGTGCACTATGGCAGGCTTGTTCCACAAAGGGTTGCGCTAGTGCCTATTATTCTGGGCGTTGATCCGGGATCACGTATTACCGGCTACGGTGTGATCCGGAGCGATGGCCGTCTTACCGAGTATGTCGACAGTGGTTGCATTCGCATGGGCGAAAAGCCAATGGCGGAGCGTCTGCAGATCATCTACCAGAGTCTCGTAACCCTGATTGAGCAATTCCGGCCGGAGGAATTTGCAATCGAACAGGTCTTTATGGCCCGCAACCCGGATTCGGCGCTCAAGCTGGGGCAGGCGAGAGGTGTGGCGATAGTCGCAGCAGCCAACAGCAGCCTGCCGGTGCATGAATACTCGGCCCGACAGGTCAAGCAGGCGGTGGTTGGCACAGGCGGCGCTGACAAGGTACAGGTTCAGCATATGGTGCAAAGCATCCTCTCATTAAGTCGAAAGCCCCAGGCTGATGCTGCCGACGCACTCGCGATTGCCTTGTGTCACGCCACCATGAGCCAGAGTATCGCGCGTATTGCCTCCGGCAGTCGCATGCGGGGCGGCCGTCTGCGCTGACTAGCAGGGGCGAAATTAACAATAACGCAATGCTGCTGAGCGGCATTGTCATAACCTTTTGGGAGTCGTGGTTTTGATAGGGCAGATACGGGGTCGTCTCATTGAAAAGCAGCCAGGCCATGTTGTCGTTGACTGCAATGGACTGGGTTACGAAATCGACATTCCCTACACTACCTTCTTCAACTTGCCTGACGCCGGCCAGGAAACACTCCTGTATACCCATTTTTCAGTGCGTGAAGATGCCCAGAGCCTGTTTGGTTTTTCGGCGAGGCTCGAGCGCGACCTGTTTCGTTTGCTGATAAAGGTAAACGGTGTCGGTCCCAAGCTGGCGCTGGCTATTTTGTCCGCTCTGGATACCCAGCAATTTGTGCGCTGCGTCGATAATCGTGACGTGAATGCGCTCGTCAAAGTGCCCGGAGTAGGTAAAAAGACGGCTGAAAGGCTGCTGATTGAAATGGGGGACCGGCTTGGTCAGCTTGAGGGAATGCCGTCAATTGACGGGGTCGCTCAGAGTCATGTTACGACTCCCGGTTCGGTGCCACCGGGGCATGATCCGCTTGACGAAGCGGAGGCGGCGCTGATTGCCCTCGGATACAAGCCCCAGGAGGCGGCCAAGGCGGTTTCCCGTGTCGCTAAAGACGGCATGAGCTCCACTGAAATTATCAGGCTTGCCTTGAAAAGCATGATCCCCGCCGGTTGATCTTCACCGCCTAAGCCCATGTCCCAAAAGGGCGGGTTTGAACCTGCCTATCATTAATGTCTTAATGGAATCTGTCCAGAGCGTAACGTGACAGTGGGCATTGCGTTTGTAAAATGAACGTCAATTGAGTCCGAACGCGTCGCAACGGAGTACAGATTGATAAACAACAGGATCTCCGCGAACCCATATCATGATTGAATCTGACCGCCTGATTTCGCCGCAGACCAGCGGGTATGAAGATGTACAGGATCGTGCCATTCGCCCGACGCTGCTCAGTGAGTATGTGGGTCAGCCAACAGTTCGCGAGCAAATGGAGATTTTCATCTCTGCCGCTCGCGGCCGGAACGAAGCGCTTGATCATGTGCTTATCTTCGGTCCTCCCGGGCTTGGTAAAACCACGCTTGCCAATATCGTTGCCAATGAAATGGGCGTTGCGATCAAAACGACCTCAGGGCCGGTACTGGAAAAAGCGGGCGATCTGGCTGCCATGCTCACCAATCTGGAAGAGGGTGATGTCCTTTTCATAGACGAAATCCACCGCCTGAATGCCGTCGTTGAGGAAGTGCTCTATCCGGCGATGGAGGACTATCAGCTCGATATCATGATCGGAGACGGTCCGGCAGCGCGCTCTATCAAGCTTGATTTGCCACCGTTTACTCTGGTTGGTGCAACGACACGAGCAGGCCTCTTAACGTCGCCGCTAAGGGATCGTTTTGGGATTGTTCAGCGCCTGGAGTTCTATAACACCAAGGACCTTACCCACATCGTCCAGCGCTCGGCAAAACTGCTGTCTGTTCAACTGCACGAGGGGGGCGCTGTCGAAATTGCGCGTCGCTCGCGGGGCACGCCTCGAATTGCGAACCGCTTGCTTCGCCGCGTGCGGGATTACGCAGAGGTGAAGGCGGATGGTGTGATTACTGCTGAAGTAGCCGATCAGGCGCTGAATATGTTGAAAGTAGATAATCAGGGTTTTGATCATATGGATCGGCGGTTGTTGTTGGCGCTGATAGAGAAGTTCGGTGGCGGCCCTGTCGGCGTCGAAAGTCTTGCTGCAGCGATCAGTGAAGAGCGAGGCACAATTGAAGATGTGATCGAGCCTTTCCTGATCCAGCAGGGGTATATGATCCGTACGCCGCGTGGGCGCATGGTGACCTCTCACGCTTATCTCCACTTCGGCGTGACTCCGCCTGAATCCGGGGGGGATGCGTAATGGGCATCGAGATGGATAGTATCTTCAGATTGCCGGTGCGGGTTTATATCGAAGACACAGACGCTGGCGGCATCGTGTTTCATGCCAAATACCTGCACTTTATGGAAAGGGCCCGCACTGAATGGGTGCGATCACGGGGTGTGGCGCTGCGTAGCGGTCTGGAAGAAAACATCAGTTACGTGGTTCAGAAACTGGGGATTCACTATCGAAAAGCCGGCAAACTGGATGACCAATTGTTGGTCACCGCGGAGCTGACCGCTATTGGCCGGGTGTGGATGACATTTCGTCAGGAGGTTATCCGCCAGTCAGACAACGAATTATTGGCCAGCGCCGATGTAAAAGTGGCATGCGTTGCGCTTGATACCGGTCGTCCGAGAGCGTTGCCGCAAGCCATGTCCGCTTTGGCAGCAACGGAACAGAACAATCATTAATTGAGCATTGAATAAAAACGGGCCGGTTGGTTGCCCTCAATACATAGATCAGGAGTGAAACGTGGAGTCACAACTGTCGGTTTGGAGTCTCATTGCTAACGCCAGTCTATTGGTGCAGCTGGTTATGCTGTTGCTGGTGTCGGCATCGGTGATGTCCTGGGGGCTGATTTTTCAGCGTTTGCAGGTCTTCAAAAAAGCACGGAAGTCCCAGTTGGCATTCGAGGAGCAATTCTGGTCGGGGATGGATCTGGGCCAGCTCTATCGCGATGTGACCAGCAATCCAACTCCCCATAGCGGGATGGAATCGGTATTTCGTGCCGGCTTCCGCGAGTTTTCCCGTTTGCGTCAGCAAAGTCAGGATGCGGATGCGGTCATGGAAGGATCCCAGCGGGCAATGCGGGTTGCGCTGTCTAGAGAGCAGGAGCGGCTGGAAGCCCATCTTCCGTTTCTCGCGACTGTTGGGTCCACCAGTCCCTATGTCGGCCTGTTTGGCACTGTCTGGGGCATCATGAACTCTTTCCGTGGCTTGGCACAGGTTCAGCAAGCTACCCTGGCAACCGTTGCTCCGGGGATCTCGGAAGCACTGATTGCAACTGCTATGGGTCTTTTTGCTGCGATACCGGCTGTTATTGCGTACAACCGTTTCGCGGCACGTTCAGACGCCCTGCTGAAAAACTATGAAACCTTTGCCGAAGAGTTTTCCAGCATCCTGCATCGCAGGGTCCACACTGGCGAAAAAGGGCGCGCAGCCTGATTGGCTGACGGAGGTGTTATGAAAGGTATGGGAATATCGCAACATCCGCGCCGCAAGCCGATGGCTGATATCAACGTGGTGCCCTATATCGACGTCATGCTGGTACTGCTGATTATCTTTATGGTCACAGCGCCGATGATGACACAGGGCGTCAAGGTCGATCTGCCTGAAACAACATCGGACCCGATTGCGGCGCAAAAGAACGTCGAGCCGATCATTGTATCGGTGGACTCCAATGGCGCGTACTACATGGAAGTCGGTGAAAAGGACTCAAAGCCGTTGCCGCTGGCAAAATTGAGCGAGCAGATCGGCAAAGTGCTGTCGACCCGAACCCAGCGTGACGTGCTTGTGCGTGGGGATTCGAACGTCGATTACGGAACAGTGGTGCGCCTGATGGCAACATTGCAGGCCGCTGGTGCTTCAAGTGTGGGTTTGATTACCGAGGAGCCTCAGGGTTAATCGCTTGTGACGGATAACATACGCGAGTCCAACAGTAACGAGGTCCGGCCCCCCTGGCGCAAGCCAGTTGTGTTGTCGGCGCTGCTTCATGCCGCCATCTTTTTCTTCGCACTGGTGGGATGGAGCTGGTCCAATCCGACTCACGAGCCGCCGCCGAGAAGTATATCGGCCCGTCTGATCATGCCGGAAAAAACGCAACCTGAGCCGGCAGTGAAGCCCAAGCCTGAGCCGGAAAAGGCGCAACCGGAAAAAAAGCCGGACGAAGAGAAACAGAAGGAGCTTGAGCGGCAAGAGCAGGAGCGCAAAGCCGCTGAGGCGGAACAGAAACGCGAAGAAGAGCGTAAAAAGGCGCTTGTTCGCGAGAAAGAGAAAAAGGCGGAAGCTGAAGCAAAAGCCAAAGAGGCGGCCAAAATAAAGGCCGAGGCAGAAGCTGCGGCTGCAGCGAAGCGAAAAGCCGAAAAAGAGAAAGCAGCAGCCGAAGAGAAGCGCAAAGCTGAAGAGCGGCGCAAGGCTGAAGAGCAGCGTAAAGCGGAAGAAAAAAGGAAAGCAGAAGAAAAGAGGCAGGCTGAAGAGAAGCGTAAACAGGAAGAGGCTGAACGTAAGCGAAAAGAGCAGGAAGAAGCCAAGCGTCGTGAGCAGGAGCGCAAGAAGCGGGAAGAGCAGCTAGCAGCCCTGGCCTCACAATCAAAACAGGATCAGGCGTTGGCGGAACAGCGAAGAGCTGAGCAGGCCGCGGCATCAAAAGCGCGGGATGCGCGGATGCAGTCAGAGAGTGAAAAATACGAAGGGCTGATCCGGGACAAGGTCGGGGCAAACTGGTTCATACCGTCCTCTGCTCAGCCGGGTCTGGTCGCAACCCTGGAAATCACGCTTCTACCGACAGGTGAGCTGGTATCGGTGAAAGTGACCAAGAGCAGTGGCAACAGTGCGTTTGATAACTCTGCACTGAGTGCGGTGAGGGGGATCAGCCGATTCCCGGTGCCGGATGACGCGGATGTGTTTAATCGGTATTTTCGAACCTTCTCGCTTCAGTTCGATCCAAAGACGCTTAAATAACATCGGGCATGATGCACGGTGTACTTGTTGACGACAGTATTCGATCAGCTTGAAACGGACTACAACGGACTAAAACAAGGTGCCAACAATGATGCGTGCTTTTTTGACCCTGGTATTGGCGGGTGTCCTGGCCATGCCCGCACAGGCCGAACTACTGATTCGAATCACTGAAGGGGCAGATAATGCGCTTCCGGTGGCCGTCGTACCCTTTGGTGAATCCGGCGGCATCAGTGGGGATGAAGACATCGCCCAGATCGTGCGTGATGACCTGGCCATGAGTGGTGAGTTTGCGCCGCTGGCAACGGACAAGATGCTGAGTCTGCCTTCAAAGGGAGATGATGTTTATTACCGGGACTGGCGCCTGCTGGGCCAAAAATACCTGCTGGTAGGGCAGTTGAGTCCGGCGAACGGCGGAAAGGACGTTAAAGCGCAGTTCGAGCTGTTTGATGTCAATCAGGAAAAGCGCATCCTGGGCGCAACTGCCACGGTGTCGGCGAAAAATCTTCGCACTCTGGGGCACCACATCAGCGATCGGGTATACGAAGCCATCACCGGCACCAAAGGCATCTTCTCGACTCGTATTGCCTATATCACGCTGGATATGGAAGACGGCAAGCGCATCTACCGTCTGAACGTCAGTGATGTGGACGGTAAGCGATCGCAAGTGCGCCTGAAGACCGACGAACCGATTCTTTCTCCAGCCTGGGCTCCGGATGGCAAGAGACTGGCTTATGTCTCTTTCGAGACAGGGCGGCCGGCAATCTATATTCACGAACTGTCGACAGGCAAGCGCAACAAAATCGCCCAGTTTCCGGGGCTCAACTCTGCGCCAGCATTCTCGCCAGATGGAAAGTCGCTATTGCTGACGCTCTCGCGGGACGGCAACGCAGAAATCTACAAAATGGATATCGCCAGCCGCAAGCTGACGCGAATGACAGATCACTGGGCTATCGATACCGAGCCAAGCTGGGCGCCTGACGGCGAAAGTTTCGTTTTCACATCTGATCGCTCCGGTGGGCCACAGGTATATCGAATGGATGCAAATGGCGGTGATCTCAAGCGACTGACCTTTGGCAGCCGTTACAATGCCCGTCCGCGTTACAGCGCTGATGGCAAAAACATCTTCTATGTTCATCAGCGCGATTCAGCGTTTCATATCGCGCGGATGAACGTCGATTCCGGTGATGAGTCAATCCTCACCCGGACCCAACTGGACGAGTCACCCAGCGTGGCTCCCAATGGGCGTCTTTTGATTTACGCGACCCAGCAAGGAAGCAATAGCGTGCTGGCAGTCGTTTCAGCCGATGGGGGTTCCACCTACACGTTGCCGTCACGTTTCGGCGATGTGCGGGAGCCTGCATGGTCGCCCTTTGTCAATTGACGTAAAACCTGTAACTCTAAGCGCTTGAAATATTTGTAAGTCACTATTTGTAAGTCACTACATAACCAAGGAAATTAAAATGACTCGTACCTTTCCAAAACTTATTGCACTGATGTTTGCTCTGGGCGTTATGGCAGGTTGTAGTTCAACGGGTGAAACTCAGGAAGAAGGCGCCTACGGCTCTGATGTCTCTGCAGTCGATCAGGAAGGCGGCAGTGAAGTATACGGTGGCGACGGATCCAGCGGCGTATCGTCTTCAGACATGACAGCTGAAGAGCGCGCTCAGGAATCGGCTCAGGCTGAAGCAGCCGCCATGCGTAAAATCACAACGTTCTACTTCGATTTCGATACCTCTGAAATCAAGTCAGAATCACGTGACGTGCTGGTTGCACACGCCAAGTTCCTGTCAGAAAACCCTAACCGTTCAATTCGTTTGGAAGGTCATGGTGACGAGCGCGGTACCAAGGAATATAACCTTGCACTGGGCGAGCGTCGTGCCAAAGCTGTTGAGCGTTTCCTGATCGTTAATGGCGCGTCGCGCGACCAGATCGAAACCATCAGCTACGGTGAAGAAAAGCCTGCGGTAATGGGTCAGGGCGAGAGCGTCTGGGCACAGAACCGTCGTGTAGAATTGATCTACCAATAAGATGTGAGGCCCCATGAGACAGATCCTCATGGCGACTGTGGCGCTATCGCTTTGCGGTAGCGCCCTGGCGCAATCAACTGTACCTGCATACCAGAACGCCGGCTCTCAGGCCAGAACGCAGTCCGCTTCGGGCCAGGGCAATGCCGAGTTGTTTTTCATGATTGAGCAACTGCAACAGGAAGTTCGCAAGCTCAATGGTGTAGTCGAAGAGCAAAAGCACAAGCTGGATCGACTGACCCGACAATCGAAAGAACGCTACATCGACCTGGATCAGCGTATTCTGGAGCTTTCCCGCAACCAGCCGGCGACTGACAGTTCTGGCGCATCTGCTAGTGGAGCTGCTGCCGAGCCGTCAAAGTCGGGCGGTTCAAAAGGCACCACCAAAATTCGCGAATATCGTGCACCTTCAGACAAAGAAAGGGCTGCATATGATGAAATCCAGACCCTGATTCGCGAGAAAAAGGACTATGATGGCGCGATCGATCGAATTTACAGCTTTATTTCCGAGTATCCGGAAGGCGACCTGACAGTTAATGCTTATTACTGGCTGGGTGAGGTCTACCTGGTAAAACCTCAACTGGAGCAGGCTAAACAGGCGTTTTCCATTGTGGCATCCCGGTTCGGTGATCATCGTAAAGCGCCTGACGCGCTCTACAAGCTGGGTGTGACGGAAGATCGACTCGGCGATAAGGCGGCTGCCCGCAAAACGCTGGAGTCCGTGTCTGAGCGCTACGGCGACAGTAACGCTTCTAAGCTGGCAAGTGAGTACCTGACAAAGCTCTGATTCAGTTTTCGATAGTACGGATTTTGGTCAATAGACCGGTGTTTTGGTTGAATCGTGATCAATGCTGAATTGATTCGACTTTTGCCTTTAAAAAGGGCTTGCCAAGCCTCAAAAAATCCGTACCATATGCGCCTCGTTTGGGTCGTTAGCTCAGTTGGTAGAGCAGTTGGCTTTTAACCAATTGGTCGATGGTTCGAATCCATCACGACCCACCACCGAACGAAAACAGAGCAGGATATGTTGATTCTGGTCTGATACGGCGAAAGCCGGCGACAGCATTGGGTCGTTAGCTCAGTTGGTAGAGCAGTTGGCTTTTAACCAATTGGTCGATGGTTCGAATCCATCACGACCCACCAAATATGCCATCCGTCGCGGTGGTCGGAACTGCACTCAGAGGCAGTTCTGCAGTAAAGGGAGCCAGCAGGCTCCCTTTTTTGTTTCTGGCGATTTTATAGGGTGTGGTCGCATGTATATGCGCCGCACCCGGATGGCGATTTGATAGGGGTTGGCGGTCTGTGCAGGTCTTATCAACAGCCGCGACTCTCGTTATTGTGGCTGCGCTGAGGGCGAAATCAGTATCCTTGGGGTGGTAAAATCCTGTCATCGCCCTTATAACGCGTTATATAAGCTATAGGTCAGTTGTCGGTCGTCATGCCTTTATGCGGCTCGATGCGGGTAGTGACCTGATATCCGGGAGAGATGAAACCTCATGACCAAGGCTCAAGACAGAATTCTGGTACAGGAACATCTGGCTCACGAGTCGGAGCCGCGCGCACTGAGCGGTGACGAACGCGATCATCTGGAAGCCCAGATCAAGCAGGAGCTCAAGGCGCGCGATGCCGTGCTGGTAGCGCATTACTATACCGATCCGGAGATTCAGCGCCTGGCTGAAGAGACCGGCGGCTGCGTGGCTGACTCGCTTGAAATGGCCCGATTCAGTAATCAGCACCCGGCGACTACCGTGGTAGTTGCCGGCGTCAAGTTTATGGGCGAAACCGCAAAAATACTCAATCCTGAAAAAACCGTCCTGATGCCAACGCTGGAAGCGACCTGTTCGCTCGACATTGGCTGCCCGCCAGACGAGTTTGCCGCCTTTTGTGATACGCATCCGGATCGCACTGTCGTGGTCTATGCCAACACCTCAGCGGCAGTCAAGGCGCGGGCTGACTGGGTTGTGACATCCAGCTGCGCGCAAGCCATTGTTGAGCATCTGGATGCGCAGGGTGAGAAAATTCTCTGGGCGCCGGATAAGCACCTCGGGCGCTACATCGAGAAAACCACCGGTGCCGACATGCTGCTCTGGGATGGGTCCTGCATCGTTCACGAAGAGTTCAAGTCCCGTGGCGTCGAAGACCTGAAAGCACTTTATCCGGATGCGGCGGTACTGGTTCACCCCGAGTCACCTGAGTCGGTCGTGGATGTTGCGGATGTCGTGGGATCAACTTCCCAGTTGATTCACGCTGTCCAGACCATGCCCAATCAGCATTTTATTGTGGCGACCGACAACGGCATCTTCTACAAGATGCAGCAGCTTGCGCCGAACAAGACGCTGATCGAAGCACCAACGGCAGGCAGTGGTGCAACCTGTCGCAGCTGCGCTCATTGTCCCTGGATGGCGATGAATGGCCTGGAGAATCTGTTGCAGGTACTGCAGAAGGGTGATCAGGAGATTCTGGTTACGCCTGAGCTGCGGGAACTGGCGCTTAAGCCGCTGCGCAGAATGCTGGATTTCACCGCAAACATGAACCTCAAGGCCGCCGGCAACGCCTGACCTTCTCTTCAGCGCCCTTCACCGGCGGATATTTGAGTGGGCTCAGGTCTTCGCGTGTGAATGGGGTTATTGTTGTCGCTGCTGCTCCAGAGCTTTGGTTACCTGCGTGAGCCGCTGGGTCACGATCTCCCGCACAGGCGTGCCCGGCGGTACCTTGTTCAAGGCTTCTCTGAGTTGCCGTCCTGCAGCTTCAAGATCACCCATCAGAATGTCGTATTCCGCCCGCGCCCGGTGCACGCCGACGATATCCCGTGCAAGACCTTCGGCATCCGAGAGGTTGAGCCACAAGTTAACGTAACTCGGGAAGCGCTGTGTTAGCTGACCGAAAAGCTCGGCGGCCTGACGGCCATTGCCCGCTTCGTAGTGCGCAGTCGCCAGGGCATAGGTAATCGGATAGTTTCGGGGGTTGCGGCTCAGCGCCTTGCTCATCAGTTCGATGGCCTGATCATACTGCTTACGCTTGGTCAGCACGTCTGCCAGGGTCACCTGGTAGGTAATTCGTCCGGGGTTTTCACGCAGCAAGGCTTCGATAATGCTCTGGGCTGCCTCGATTTTACCCGCCTCAAGGTTTGCGACCGCTACGCCATAGCGGATAGCGGCGTCCGGCGTGCCGGAGGTGTTGCTGTCCAGCATCGCCTGCAGGGACTCTGCGGCCTGTTCGGCTGATTGTGCATAGTGAACCTGAAGTCTTGCCCTGACGAGATGGTATTCCAGCTCGTCACCATTTTTTTTCACCGGATATTGATTGGCCCGGCTACGGGAGTCCGAGACCCGGCTCTGGGTCAGTGGGTGAGTCGAGAGGTATTCTGGCGGCTGCCCCCCTTGCAGGCGGTTCTGGCGCATCATGATTTCAAACATTTCGGGCATGCCATGAGGGTCCAGGCCCGCGTCCGCCATGATATCTATGCCAACCCGGTCGGCTTCCTGCTCGTTTGACCGGCTGTACTGCAGCATGTTCTGAATGGCGAGCGCTTGAGTACCCGCGATCGCGGCAATACCAACGTCGGATTTGGTCACAGCGGACAGGATAATACCCGCCAACATCCCGGCGATGGTCATCGGTGTGCTGGTTTGCTGTTGCTCCAGTCGGCGGGCAAAGTGTCGCTGGCTCAAGTGCGCAAGCTCGTGGGCCAGTACCGACGCAAACTGCTGTTCGGTGTTGGCGTTAAGGAACAGGCCGCCGTTTACTCCGATAATGCCACCGGGAACGGCAAATGCGTTGATCTCCGGACTATCGATAACAACAAGGCTCAGGTCCCGATTCTGCAACGGCGCATAGGGCACCAGGCGGTAGACCATGCTGCCGAGGTAATCGACGACGAGCGGGTCCTCAATTTGCTGTGTTGATCTGCGCAGCGACTGCATCACCTGTCGCCCGATAGCCGCTTCCTGCTGCTCGGAAATCAGCCCGCCACCGACGCCGCCAAGCGAGGGCAAGTCAGTATCCGCAGCCTGCAGGGGAAAGGCGGTCGCGAGCCCGAAAAGCAGACTCGCCGAAAAGTGCAGAACCCGGGTGATGTATTTCCGCGTTTTCTTACGGTATGGAGAGGCGTGGCGCATAACGGGCCTGATATACTCCTGCGGGCTAAAGAGCCGATGAATTCAAGGCGACAGGCCGGAATTCTCTGATGAAGCCTGGTTGCAGTGTAACGCACGCTGGCTCTTTTCGGATGATGACACATTGAAAAGATTGGGTAAAAATTACCGTAATATGAACACAATAACGATTGATACCTGCGGTATGCGCTGCCCCATGCCTCTTTTGAAAACCAAATTGCAGCTTAACGAGATGAAGCCCGGTGATCAGCTTGAGGTCGTGTCAGATGATCCGGGATCAGCCCGGGATATTCCTGCATACCTTAATTTAACAGTGCATGAGCTCGAGCAGGCGGATGAGTCCGAGGGTCTGTTCCGGTTTCTGATACGCTGTGGCGATTCGCACTAAACGGAGTTTGTTGATGGTCAGAATTATTCGGGGCCTTGCCCATAAATACTTTTCGGATGATGAAGCCGTCATTCTTTTCCTGCTTCTCATTCTGGGAACCCTGGGCATTATCTGGCTTGGTCATATGTTGGCGCCGGTTATTGCAGCGATCATCATCGCCTTTATTCTTCAGGGGCTGGTCACCCGGTTGACCCATAGTGGCGTTCCGGAAGGCGCATCGATTATTCTCGTTTTCCTTCTGTTTATTGGCATTCTGGTCGGCTTTATCCTGGGGATGATGCCTTTGCTTTGGGTGCAGCTGACATCGCTTGCGAGCGAAGCGCCCCGCATGTTCGGCATACTGCAGACTTACCTTGAACTGTTGCCGCAGGAGTATCCGAATCTTATTTCTATCCAGTCCATTGACAGCGTTTACACCCAGGTCACCGGAGAGGTTGCCAACTTTACGCAGTGGCTGGTGTCTTTCTCGCTCTCGAGTATTCCCGATATCGTCGCGTTGCTGATTTATCTGGTATTGCTGCCGATTCTTGTTTTCTTCTTCCTGAAGGATCGTCGCAAACTGATTGGCGCGCTGGCTGCCACGCTGCCGCAACAACGCCCGATGATGCAGCGCATCTGGCATGAGGTGAATCTTCAATGTGCGAATTATGTCCGTGGTAAGGCTGTGGAGATACTGATTGTCGGCGGGGCAACCTTTATCTGTTTTCGGGTAATGGGGTTGCCATACGCGGCGCTGCTGTCATTGCTGGTTGGGCTGTCAGTTGTTATTCCCTACATTGGCGCAGCGGTTGTTACGGTGCCTGTGGCTATTATCGGGTTGTTTGCGTTTGGCTGGACCAGTCATTACATCTGGCTGATGGTGATTTACGGCATCATCCAGGCGCTCGATGGGAACGTGCTTGTTCCCTTGCTCTTCTCCGAAGTGAACAACCTTCATCCGGTTGTGATCATCATTGCGGTGTTGTTTTTTGGTGGTATCTGGGGGTTGTGGGGCGTTTTCTTTGCGATCCCGCTGGCTACCATGCTGAAAGCGGTTTTTTCAGCGTGGCCAGTACGGCACGACGCCGAGTTGCCTCGCGTAGAGCAGGGCTAGATTCCGGACCAAGCAAGAGCGCAGTTCGCGCTCTTGCTTGGTGGCAGTTTTACAGTGCGCGTACTGCTTCTAGCACTTCGTCTACGTGACCTTTGACTTTCACGCCCCGCCACTCTTTGCGCAGAATGCCGTCCTTGTCGATGATGAAGGTGCTCCGTTCAACGCCGAGGCTTTCTTTGCCGTACATTTTTTTTAGCTTGATGACGTCAAACAACTTGCAGAGTTCCTCTTCCTTGTCGGAAAGCAGGTCAAAGTTAAACGCCTGCTTGGCTTTGAAGTTCTCGTGAGATTTGATGCCGTCACGAGAGACGCCGAGGATGACAGTGTCTTCTGATTCGAATGCCGCGTGATTGTCTCTGAAGTCCTGACCTTCAGTGGTGCAGCCAGGTGTGCTGTCTTTCGGATAGAAATAAATTACGACGTTTTGTTTGCCCTTGAAGTCGGACAGGCTGATATTTTTGTCGCCAGTAGCCGGCAAACTGAATTCAGGTACAGGCTTGTCTAGTGCAACGCTGGACATGGCTAATCCTCTTTGTTGGTTGGGTTTCCGTTAAAAGTCGGTCATGAGGTCATACAGAATGGTTGTTTCGGTTCGCACCCGCAATTACCATTACCGTTTTACCCGAACGGAGTTCTTATGATCACTGGCAGTCTTGTCGCTCTGGTTACCCCGATGCATCCGGACGGGAGTGTCCACTGGACGCAATTGGACACTCTGATTGATTTCCATATCGAGAATGGAACTCACGGCATTGTAGCGGTAGGCACCACAGGTGAATCCTCTACGCTCGATCCGGAAGAGCATTGTGGGGTTATTGAGCATATTATCAAACGGGTCAGTGGTCGTATTTCGGTGATCGCAGGTACCGGCGGTAATTCGACCCGTGAAGCGATTGAGCTGACGACGGCCGCTCACAAGCTGGGTGCCGATGCCGCATTGCTTGTTGTTCCCTATTACAACAAGCCCACGCAGGAAGGGCTGTATCAGCATTTCAAAACCATCGCAGAAGCCGTTCCTATCGACCAGATTCTTTACAATGTGCCGGGCCGCACAGCCTGCGACATGATGAATGAAACCGTTGAACGGTTGGCAGATGTGCCTAATATCATCGGGATCAAGGATGCCACCGGTAATATTCCCCGCGGCGAAGAGTTGATTCGCATGGTTGAGGGTCGGATGGCGGTATATTCGGGTGATGATGCGACCGCAGCGGACCTGATGTTGCTGGGTGGCAAAGGTAACGTGTCGGTCACGGCAAACGTTGCACCGCGCGGTATGGCTGATTTGTGTGAGGCCGCTATTGCTGGTGATCGCGAGCGGGTCGAGGCAATCAATGAAAAGCTGATGCCGCTTCATCGCAAGCTGTTCCTCGAGGCCAACCCCATACCCGTTAAATGGGCCCTAAAGCGCATGGGCCTGATTGGTGAAGGCATACGGCTGCCGCTCACACCGCTTGATGCGCGATTCCACGGGGAAGTAGAAGAAGCGTTGGTTAGCGCCGGCGCTCTTTGATTTTCCGGCAAAAGGCTTTCCAACAACAAGGTATCCAGGGGGCGCTTCGTTCGCCCCGGAGACGTTTGATGGCAGTAAATAAACACCGGGTGCGTTCGGTCTCAGGCGTGCTGATTCTTGGCGTCCTTGCGGGCTGTAGTCTGGTCCATGATCGGTCTGAAGAATATCGCAAGGCACCCACGGGCACGACGGTAAAGGTGCCGGACTTTCAGGATAGCAGCCGTATTCAGCCCACCTACAGTGTGCCTGAAGCAAAGGCTGGTGATGCGGTCTCGACAGGGGAATTCGAAATTCCCAGACCGCCGGATATGACCTCCGAAATCCTCGATCAGAACTATGTTATTGAAGAATTGGGCGGGCAGGCCTGGCTCTTGGTCAACGAGGTTCCGGGTCGCGTTTGGCCTGTTGTATCGTCTTATCTGACAGACCGTGGTCTCGGCGTCGCGCGTGACAATCCTCAGATTGGCCTGATGCAATCGGAAATTGCAGACTACAGCCAGCGTGCGCGCACGTTGCTTGATCTCACGATTGAAGACCCAACTGTTGGCAAGACCATTGTCCAGGCGAGGGTATCGCCTGGTGTCCGTCGCAAAACAACCGAGATTCAGTTCCGGCTTCGTAAGGTGGACTCGACACCGGACGCGATGCTGCAGTGGCCGTCACAGACTTCGGTTATCGATCGGGAAAAGGCCCTGTTGGGAGATCTCGCAGAGTATTTGAAGGAACGCGAGAACACCAAGTCATACTCGCGTGCGGCTCTTAGCATCCCCAGTGCGCCCAAGGTGAAGCTGATTTCGGGTCAAAGCGCTGAGCCTCACATCGAGATGGATCTGTCGCTCGACCGTTCGTGGTCCGAAGTGAATCGTGCGCTGTCAGATGCCGATGTTCCAGTAGTGGATATTGATCGCAGCGCAGGGCAGTTCTACGTCGATTTCCGAACCGAGGAAGAGCTTGAACCAGGTTGGTTCAGCTGGTTCGCTGATCCGCCAAAGCCTGAATACACCTACCTGGTGACGATTCGCCAGCAGGGCAACAGCGTTTGGCTGACCACGCAAACCTCACCGGATTATGATGGCGATGACCGGTCGGCCCGTTTGCTGGCACGACTATTCGAGCACCTGTATTAATTGACAAAGCGCGGGTGGCGCTTTGAGCGTGCCACTTGCCCACCGGAGACGAACAATGGAAAAGCGCGAAGCGCTCTACGCGGGTAAGGCGAAGTCCGTATACCGTACCGATGATCCAAACCGCTTTGTGCTGGTTTTTCGTGACGATACATCGGCGTTTGACGGCGAAAAAATGGAGCAGCTGGCTCGCAAGGGCATGGTGAATAACTGCTTTAACGCATTCATCATGGGCAAGCTGGAAGAGGCCGGAATCCCGACGCATTTTGTTGAGAAGCTCTCGCCGACTGAATCCCTCGTCAAAAAGCTCGATATGAAGCCGGTGGAATGTGTCATCCGGAATTATGCTGCGGGCAGTTTGTGCCGCCGCCTTGGTGTTGAAGAGGGCCAAGCTCTCAACCCGCCAACCTTCGAACTGTTCCTCAAGGATGATGCACTGCATGACCCGATGATCAACGAATCACTTGCCGTCACATTTGGCTGGGCCAGCGCAGATGACCTTGCAACCATGAAGTCCCTCACCTATAGAGTAAACGAGGTACTTAAAACCTTGTTTGATGATGCGGGAATGTTGCTCGTGGATTACAAGCTTGAGTTCGGGCTCTCCGACGGTCAGATTGTGCTGGGCGATGAGTTCAGTCCTGATGGTTGCCGTATCTGGGACAAGGAAACGCGCAAGAAGATGGACAAAGACCGGTTCCGCCAGGGGCTCGGTTCCGTTATCGAAACCTATGAGGAAGTCGGCAGTCGCCTTGGTATCAAGTTCGACTAGACTGTCACCACAAGAAAGAGAGGGTCAGTGATGGCTGGCCCGCCAACAACAGGTGAAAGCCATGCGCAAAATTGCAATTGTTATGCTCGGTGGTCTGACCTGCCTGAGCCCTTATGCAGCAGCGGATGTTCTGGGTCTTGGGGCCAACATCGGTTACTGGGATGTTAATAGTTCCGGTACAGCAAGCAATAATGATTCGGTTGTCGATGTTGATGATGATCTTGATCTGAGCGGCGACAGCAATGTGAACCTCACCGCTATTTTCGAACATCCAATCCCGATCATTCCAAATTTTCGTCTGAATTACACGTCGATCTCCCAGAGTGGTAACGGTCAACTGACAACCGGCTATGACAACCTGCCCGCCGGTGCTCCTGTCCGTTCGGAACTGGATCTCGATCAGATCGACCTGACAATGTATTACGAGTTGTTGGACAACTGGGTCAACCTGGATGCGGGCCTGACTGTGCGCAGTCTTGATGGAAAGCTAACCGTGAAGGAGAGGACTGGAACTCTCACGGCCAGCAAAACGGAAGTGGATGCCATTCTTCCGCTGCTCTACGCAGCTGCACGCTTTGATCTTCCGCTGACAGGACTTTCGGTCGGCGCTGAAGGCAGTGGTATAACCTATTCAGACGACACCCTGTTTGATGTATCAGCGTACGCTCAGTTCGATATTTCTATCGTGCGCCTTCAGGCAGGTTACCGCCAGATGACAGTTGATTACGAAGACGGCGATGACGCATTGGATGTTGATATCGCCGGCCCCTACGCCAGTGTCGGTCTGGATTTCTGAGGCAGATAACAGGAAATTCCGGACATTCGGTTGTTTCGGTATCAATAAAAGAGCGCCTTTGTGCGCTCTTTTTTTTATGTTTTCTGTAAAATGACTTTATCTGCAACCGGATCTGGTTGCCCAGCGTTTGATGACAACCGTTGCGCTGACACGACACAGGGAGATTTAACTTGAAGATTCTGGTCACCGGAACTGCCGGCTTTATTGGTTCTACACTTGCTTTGCGCCTGCTGGCCCGCGGCGACGAAGTCATTGGTGTCGATGACGTCAACGACTATTACGACGTTAACCTGAAAGAAGCGCGTCTGGCGCGTTTGACCTGTCAGGCCGGGTTCACAGAAGTGCGTCAGGACGTGGCTGACCGAGAGGCCATGGCGGAGGTTTTCCGCGTGCATAAGCCCGAGCGTGTCGTGCATCTTGCGGCGCAGGCCGGTGTCCGGTACTCAATTGAAAACCCGAACGCCTATGTTGATGCCAACCTGGTCGGCTTCATGAATATTCTGGAAGGCTGCCGCCATAACAAAGTGAAGCACCTGGTCTATGCTTCCAGCAGTTCGGTTTACGGTGCCAATGAAGCCATGCCATTTTCGGTCCACGACAATGTCGACCATCCGCTGAGCCTTTATGCAGCTTCGAAAAAGGCTAACGAGCTGATGGCGCACACATACAGTCATCTCTACGATTTACCGACAACCGGTTTGCGGTTCTTTACTGTTTACGGCCCTTGGGGCCGTCCTGACATGGCGTTGTTTATCTTTACCCGCAAGATCCTGGCGGGCGAACCGATCGATGTTTTCAACCACGGCCAGCACAGACGCGACTTCACCTATATTGATGATATCGTTGAGGGGGTTATCCGCACGCTCGACAAGGTCGCCTCACCGAATACAGAGTGGACCGGCGAACGTCCGGATCCGGGCACGAGCAAGGCGCCTTACCGGATCTACAACATCGGCAGCAATAATCCGGTGGAACTGTCCCGGTTTATCGAGATCATCGAAGAGCGTGTTGGTAAAAAGGCGGTAAAGAACATGCTGCCACTGCAGGCAGGGGATGTGCCCGCAACCTACGCCGATGTCGATGCGCTGATCGATGATGTCGGGTATAAACCCGCCACTTCGGTCGAAGACGGGATTGCGCGTTTTGTAGACTGGTATCGCGAGTTTTACGAGGTATAAAGGGCCAGGGGCCGGAAAACTGAATCTTCGGGAAAAAACTGGTTGACCGCTCCCTCGGGGATCAGTATATTTCGTCCCCGTTGACGGAGGACCATAGCTCAGTTGGTTAGAGCGCTACCTTGACATGGTAGAGGTCGGCAGTTCGAATCTGCCTGGTCCTACCAATCTAACGTCAACTAAAAGAGTCACTTAGAGCGTAAGCCGAGTGGCTTTTTTTGTGCCCTCAAGAAAGTCCTCTAGCGCCCTCTGAGCAGTTTCCGGACAGAGCTCCACCGATTGATCAGCAATGAGCCGAAAATAAGTGAGCAGCCTCCCAGCTGTGTTGCTGACATGGACTCACCGAACCAGCCGGCCGCAAACAATGCGACCCACACCGGCTCCAGTACGAGAATTACCACCCCGTGGCTGTTGGTTGAGAGGCTCTGAGCGTAGGTCTGAAGCAGAAAGCGCCCGGCGGTGCCGACAACGGCGCTGGCAATGACCCAGCCCGCGAGCACCGCCGAAAAACCGCTCAGGGTCGGGTGCCATGGCTCCCTGAAGGATGACGCCAGTAGCGTTACACCGCCGACCGTTAACAGGGCTATCGCAGTGAGCGCCAGTGCCGGGAGCCTCTCTCGGTGACGCTCGGTTCCGTCAGACAGCACATAGGTGCGGCTGTTGGCTGCATGGGTGTTGAGCGTGAAGTACAGCGCGAAGATAGCGGCTGCAATGACGAAGAACAGCTGACCTGGCTCCGGGCGAAATCCGTTTTTAAGCGAGAGCAATGCCAGCCCGGCGATAGCAACTGGCAGCGCAAGCCATGTGGACAATGGCTGGGCCTCCTTGAAGACAATGCGAGCAATTACCGGCACGAAGACCACGCCTAAACTCGTCAGGAACGCGCCTTCGCCGACATTGTCGGTCAGGAACAGTCCGGTTATCCAGCAGCTCATGGCAACGCCAAACACCAGACCAACGCGAATGCCCCGAAAGAGCTGTTCCGGTGTGAGTCGCATTAATTGCTTGCGTCCCGCGAGAGCAAGCAGGCTGCCAGCCAGCAAGAATCGAACGGCCATGAAGAGCAGCGGCGGCATCAGCAGCACGGCTTCTTTTGAAAAGATCCAGCTGATGGCTGCCAGAAGTGTAACAATGACCAAAAGGCCATCGGCCTTGCGCGCTTGACTACTCGACATACGGAGCGGTATTCCTGGGTTTAAAGCGGAGGGCTGCAAAGTCTAGCATGAGATGGTTAGGTGACGAACTAGTCCTTTAGGGTATAGCGTTTGATGGATTAACCGACGTGAGCTGCCGCAGAGAAGCGGGGGACGCTTGCCAGTATCCTGGCATTGCCAAAGCGATTTACAATCAGGTGTAATGATCGAGAACCATCAGCAGGAGTATCCATTGCCAGATCCCGACATGATCGCCTTCAGTGAGGACGGGCGAATTGCCACAATCAGCCTGGACAATGGTCAGTACGGTCATTGGTCACCGGATTTTACCGAAACGCTGGAAGTGGCGTTACGCACAGCAATGAAGGCTTCGGGTGTTAGGGCACTAATCCTGACTGGCGAGGCTGATAGTGTGTTTTCACATGGGCTTGCGCCTGACGTGTTTGCGGTTGGCAGCAAGGTAGAGGCGGCCGTTCTGGCCAGGCAGTGTGCCAAGACTTTTTCGCTGTTACGTCAGTTCAAAGGGGTTAGCATTGCCGCTATTAATGGCGACGTGTCGGACTTGGCGCTGGAGTGTGCCGTATGCTGCGATTTCCGGATCGCCGCTCATGACGCGATATTATCGATTTCACCAGGCCGTTACGGTTTGACTCCGCTGGCTGGCGCCACTCAACTGCTGCCCAGACTCATCGGGGAAGTCTGGGCGAAGCGGTTAATGCTGTGCGGAGAACGGATTGATGCAAAGCGGGCCCAGCACGTTGGCCTGGTTGACGAGGTAGCTGATCAGGAATCGGTTTACCCACTAGCGATTGAATGGGCCAAACGAACATTTGCCCACAGTCCTGATGCGACCCATGCGACCAAGCAATTGATTGAGCATGCGCGTATGAGGCCGCTGGAAACCGGTTTTGCGGCAGAGCGGGATTGGTTGAGCGCTGTTCTGGGCACGCCGGATCAGTTGGAAGGTGTTGCCGCGGTGCTGGAAAAACGTGATGCCCGATGGCAGAGCGACAAATCTTGAAGAATCAGACAGGGAGTGATCGGTGATGCGGTATATGAAGTCCTTTCATCGACGATTGAAGCACTTGCGTGACACCCGGCAGATGTCTGTGTCTGATGTTGCGCAGTTATGTGAGGTTGATGAGCGGCGGGTTGCCAGTTGGGAAAGTGATACCCCAAAGAACCGCAGCTACCCGGATATTGATGAATTGATGGATTTGTGTCTGAAGACGGAAACGCCGCTGGATGCATTGCTGGATTTTGAAGATGCGCCTGATGCTGGTCAGATGGAGTTGCCGGGGCTCACGTTCACCACGGACACTGATCTGACAAAGGCACTGGAAACGCTTGAGCGGGAAATGGACCGCCTGAAGCTAAATGAAGAAGAGGTCGAAATGCTGCGCCGGTTCCGCAAGGCAACCGCCGAGAACCGGCGCATGATCGTACAATTACTTGGCTGACTTAAGCTTTGCAGCAGGTTTGGCAGCCTTCGGCGCTTTGTCTTTGCCTGCTTTGTAAATGTGCTCGTAGACGTAATTGGTCGCGTCTACGAAGCCATCAATGCTACCGCAATCAAACCGCTTACCCTTGAACTGATACGCAATGACGCAGCCTTTGCGTGCCTGCTCCAGCAGAGCATCGGTGATCTGAACTTCACCATTTTTGCCAGGCTTGGTATTTTCAAGAATATCGAAAATATCCGGCGTCAGGATGTAGCGACCGATGATGGCAAGATTCGACGGCGCATCCTCCGGAGCCGGCTTCTCAACCATGTCAGTGATACGGTAGAGGCCGTCTTTCATTGTTTCGCCGGCGATCACGCCGTATTTGTGTGTTTCATTCGCAGGAACTTCTTCAATGGCGACGATAGAGCAGCGGAACTGATTGTACAGTGCCGTCATTTGGGCGAGTACGCCTTCGCCATCGGTATCCGCAACACAGAAGTCATCCGCCAATACAACCGCAAACGGATTATCGCCGACCAGATTGCGGCCGGTAAGAATGGCATGACCCAGGCCTTTCATTTCATTTTGACGGGTAAAGGCAAAGGTGTTGTTGTCAATCAAATCGCGGATCGATACGAGCAGCTCTTCTTTACCGGATCCGGCAATCTGTGTTTCCAGCTCATAGCTGATATCGAAGTGATCTTCGATGGCGCGTTTACCACGGCCGGTCACAAAGCCGAATTCGTGAATGCCTGCCTCCGCCGCTTCTTCTACGCCATACTGAACCAGAGGTTTGTTAACGATGGGCAGAATTTCCTTCGGCATCGCCTTGGTCGCCGGTAGAAACCGTGTACCGTAACCAGCAACGGGAAATAAGCACTTCCTGATCATGTGTATCGTCCTTTTTCTGAAAAATCTCAATTCCAGCGGATAAAGCGAATATCGGCTGCTGTTTCGAACAGTCAATGTCATCGCTGCACAAAGTCTGCCAAGTGTATCTAACCTCGCAGAACAAAGGGAGCGTACAGGGCCAACATGATCGTTTTGTCACGGTGCCCAAAAAAATATGTCGAATCGTTAAATCCGCTGACGCAGCCTGCATCCCTTTATGCCTGAATGCAGTAACGGCAGTGCTTTCAGAGTAGTGGGGGATTATAGCCTGAGCTTTGAAAAACGGCGCCGGCTCATGTGGATCGAAGGCGGAAATTGACAGAACTGTAACCGGTGGGCCGCCGATTCCATTCTTTCACCGGCTACTTTAATGGCGGAACAGGCGAGCGGGGACTGCTGACGTTTGCCCTTTTTGTGAGCATTTTGATGTGGCGTCGCGGGCTGCTTAAACGCGGACTTCAGTTATGCGTTTGTGTAATCGGTTCGTACGTTGCCGGATACATCGCGTTACCCGTGTGCCATTACGGTGCACAGCATCGGGCAGCGGCTTTTGCTGCGGTTCTGACAGGCGTGGTCTAAGGAGATCGGGTTAAGCCATTGCCGCGTCACCAGTTTCTCCCGGATCAAGAATTTGCTTTTGGTTCTATACGGAAGTTTCTGTTTTTATGAAAGATTAAATCTGTTAAAAAATGAAAACTACCTATGGATTGCCTATTCCTTGTCCACTATATTGCACACCACGAAAGATTTCCGCTGATGCCTTGAAGAGATTGGGTGATCTGTGTCGCGATAAGCGGCGTGTTGATTCGCGCTCATCGTGCTCGTGGTTCAAGGGTTCGCAGGAGAAGTCCAGGTTCCAACGGCTATCAATGCCGCCATTTTCCGGTTAGCAGGTTCCCGTTAATGTTGTTGAAGTCAGGCCTCCGCAAGGAGTGGGTGAGCATCGGGTTTACGCTACTTGGCAGTCTGCTGAGCGCAAACCTGTACGCGGTTGCCCAGTCGCCTGAGACTATTGAGTGGCAGCGCCAGACTGATATCTCCAGGCAGTTGTATAACCGCGATGTGCTCCCGGCTATCGATGAGACGGAAGCGTCACTCGCAGCTACCACAAAACCGGATTCCAGGCCCGCCGACTGGGTAGATCAATGGCCCAAGGGGCGCTGTGTCACGATCAAATCCTTTAACCTGCCGGGCCTGCTGTTGCTGCCAACGTCGATGGTTACCCAGGTGCAGTCACTGGTGCAGCCAAACTCGGGGCAATGTGTGGACCCTGAGCGGGTAAGTGGTATCACGCAAACAATCAACTCGCTTTTTGCCAGTCAAGGGTGGGGAACAACCCGTGCCTACGTGCCGGACAACGCCCTTCGAAATGGCACGCTCACCATGCGGGTTGAGCTTGGCGCGTCGAAAAGCCCCGCGGATGAGGCTATTAGCAACGCGGAGATCAAAACCAGTGGTCAGCGTTTGAGTCTGCTGGATTACGCACCGGACTACGATAGTCACGACATCGTCATCAACGATAGCGCGATCAGCGCCCCTGTCGACGCTGCACCCCAATCCAGTGCCCGTATCCATACGGTTCGCCGCCATTGGCTGGGGTCACGGTTTTCGCTGGCGGGTGAAAGTCAGAATATGTCGGACGAGCGCCGCGGTCATATTGATGTCATCGCCGATGATCTGGCGAGTGCCAATGATGCGCTCCAGTTCCAATACCGGCGCGCGTCGGCAAACCGGCTGGAGGCGCGTTCCCAAGGGTTCGGGTTCGATTACTCCTTTCCCTGGCGGAACAATGATTTCGCGATCAACTTCGAGCGTTATGACTACGAAGACACGGTCGTGGGTAGCGATCGCATCTACGAAGTGAGCGGTGATACCCGGGTAATCGATTTTTCCGGCCGCCGTACCTTGCTCGATTTCAACGGCACGCGTCTTGAGAGTCTCATGGGGCTGTCCACCAAGGAAAATAATTCCTTTGAGGACGGTTACCGGCTGGACAATTCCAGCAGGCAGTACACGATCATGCGCTTTGAAGGACGCCTGAGTCAGGATCTATGGCTGGATACGACGGCGGTCACCAGTCTTTCGGCAGAGCAGGGACTGGATGCATTTGGTGCCGGAGACAACGATATCCCCGAGTCGGATGGCACCTCTCAGTTCAGCAAATACACCTTCTATGGTTCGCTGAGTAAACCCGTCTGGTTGTGGACCTGGGGCTTGAGTGGACGTTATCAGTACACGCCGGACATTCTTCCGGGAAGTGAGAAAATGTTGATCGCCGGATCATCTCTCGTAAGCGGATTTGGCGGCCAGAGTCTCGTTGCCGGGCAGGGTGGATGGCTGCGATTCGATGCCAGTAGTCCGGCAGTGCCTTTCCCGTTGACCTCGACGCTCACGTCGGATGTGCGGCTCTCACTCCTCAAAGGTTGGGCACCCAATACCGAGGGCCAAAGCGATAACTATGGCAGCGCGAGTGCGGCCGAAGTCTCTCTCAGATTGACGGGGCAGCGCATGAGTGCAGGCCTGAGTGTGGGTAAAATGCTGGGCGCTTCCAGCGATGCGGCCTCACCCCCTGAGTTGCCCGACGTCAAGTTGTCTTTCTCTCTCGGTATCTGAAACAACGCCTGTGCCGGATCCATATCCGGCCGTTTTCCATCGCCTGCGAAGACAGGTCTTCCCCTCTGTTTTTTTGTGCCGACTTTGCCTATCGTAACTTGAGGCAGGTAGTTGTCGGATCACCTGAATTACTCGCCTTACACAGTTTTCACTTGATGCAATGCTCGTCCCGGGTGTTAAATTGTTGTTTCACATAGGATCTTCAAGCAAAGGAAATGTGTCATTCAAATCTCTTGATTCGGTTTGGTGCGCGTACCCTGTCGAGGCAATGCCGCTGTCCTTCTTTTTAAGCGTACCGAGGTGCAGAGGCGTCGTCTGAAGCATTCATAGCGTTTGATTTATCGCTGTGTAGATCCTGAAACGTCGGAGAAGGATAGTCCATGCTTTCAGTTCGCTCCCTCTGGAGTTCTGCTTTTACACCGGTAATCTGCGCGGGCCTGATGGTGTGCTCATCCGGTGTTGCCGCATTCGATTTCAACACAGTGATAGACAAGGCACAGTCGCTCTCCAAAAAAGCCTACGAAGCGCCCGAACAGGCCCCGCAGTTCTTGCGTGACCTGAGTTATAGCCAATACCACGATGTACGCTTCAAACCTGAGAGGAGTCTCTGGCGCGGGAGTAAATCCAGTTTCCAGGTCAAGATGATGCCGCCCGGCATGTACTACTCCCACGCTGTCACCATAAACGAGGTTGATAGCGAAGGTGTGAGGCCCGTTGTTTTTGACAAATCGGTGTTCAACTATCCCAGCCCGGCATTTGAAAAGCGTATTCCTGCTGATCTTGGCTATGCCGGCTTCAAGCTGACGTTTCCGATGAAAAGCGGCAAGAGTCGGGATGAATTCCTCATGTTTGCCGGGGCCAGTTATTTCCAGGGTATCGGGCGTGACAACGAGTTTGGAGTATCGGCACGTGGTATCGCACTGAATACCGGTCTGCCTTCAGGTGAAGAAGTACCTGCGTTTACCGAGTTCTGGCTTGAGCACCCGGCGGGCGACTCCAAATCAATGACCGTATACGGCTTGTTGGATGGGCCTAGTGTGACCGGCGCCTATCAGTTCCAGATTCACCCTGGGGACAGCACGCGTATTGATGTCACGGCCAAACTTTTCTTCCGCTCTGATATCGATTTGTTGGGCATGGCACCGCTCACCAGCATGTTCTACTACGGCGAAAACACCGTTAAGCCGAAAGGCGAATGGCGCCCTCAGGTTCATGATTCGGATGGCCTGCTTGTGCATGACGGCAAATCGGGAGAATGGCTGTGGCGACCGCTGATTAACCCACGCGATCTGCGCATGAGTTATCTCCAGACTGAAGATGTGCGCGGCTTTGGTTTCATGCAGCGCGACACGGATTTCGGCAAGTTCGAAGATCTGGAAGCCCGTTACGATAAAAGGCCAAGCGCCTGGGTCGAAGCCAAGGGTGACTGGGGCAAAGGGCAGGTCGTGCTGGTTGAAATTCCGACCCGCTCGGAGGTGAACGACAATATCGTGGCATTCTGGCGACCGGAAGGGCCGATCAAGGCGGGCGCGCAAATGGGGCTCGATTATTCGCTTACCTTTGGCGATGAAACGGTGGCGGGTCAGGAAACTGCTCACGCGGTGCGAACGTTTGTAGGTGACGGTGACCGTGTTGGGGGTGGTGATGTAGACGGCGCCTATCGGCTTATTGTCGACTTTACTGGCGGCGAACTGGATGACCTTACCGAGAAAAACGCAGTCGTGAGTAAAGTGACCGGGGGCAAAGGTGTCGAAGTATTGGAGCACTTTGTCGTCCGCAATCCGGAGGAGAATACCTGGCGTTTGTCGATGCTCGTCAAGCCGGCATCGAATCAGGTGATGTCGCTTCGCGCTTTCCTTAGCCTGGACAACAAACCGCTGACCGAAACCTGGAGTTATGAATTGCCACCCGGTTCGGATATTCGAGCCGATTCCGAGTGAACCGCCTCGTTAGCGAAGGCTAAGTCGATCGGGCTGCACTTTGCGGCAACAGGGAGAATGTTATGGCCAGAACACGATGTCAGCAGGCGCTCGATCGCGTCATGATTTACCTACAGGGTTACGATATCGAGCCCACCCAGGATGTCAGCCGGCGTGCATTGCAGTTAGTTGATTCGGTGTTCGCCGAAAGTGACGAAAAGGTGATTGAGCGTGCAGTCGACCGTATAGCTGATTATTTCGACCTCCCTGAGCCGGATCTCCCGGAGCAGCGGCCTCCCTTAAAACGCGGCAGCATAGGATACCGCCCTTATGTCTGAAGCGGTTCCGAATGCAGTGCCCGATATAGCACCAACGCCAGAGCTTCCCGAAAGCACCGTGAGTTGGCGGGGGGTGGCTTTTTTTCGGCGCATGCTGCTGATTACCTTTGTACTGGGGCAGACTGCGGTTGCCAGCTATTACCTGCTTTGGATATTGCCCTACCACGGCGGAACGCTGGTGGAAATCGGGCTGATCGCCCTGTTTGCATTGCTGTATGCGTGGATCGCTGTCGGCTTCTGGACGGCTGTGTTCGGCTTGGTACTTCGTCTTGGAAGGGGCGATCGTTATTCGCTTCTCAACCGCCATTCCGCAGATCAGCTTGATCAAACACCACTGGCCCGAACAGCGGTTGTCATGCCGATCTATCACGAGCCGGTACAGCGCACACTCAGAGGCCTACGCGCGGTTTATCGGGACATTGAGCGCACCGGCAATATCGAGCATTTCGAATTCTATATCCTGTCGGACAGTCGCGACCCCAATGTCTGGCTGGAGGAGCAAGCGGCCTGGAAGGCGATGTGTGATGAGCTGGGTGCAAAAGGGCGCCTGTTTTATCGTCGCCGTACGGTGAACCTGAATTACAAGAGCGGCAACGTAGCTGATTTCCTTCGCCGCTGGGGGCGACGCGCCAAGTACATGATTGTGCTGGATGCCGACAGCCTGCTGAGCGGCAATACCCTGGTTCGCATGGTGCAACTGATGGAGCGCGAACCACGCACGGGTATTCTTCAGACCAACCCCACACTCATCAACGGCCAGTCGATGTTTGCCCGCCTTCAGCAGTTTGCCAACAGGGTGTATTCGCCGCTGTTCTCAACCGGGCTGGCGGCCGTTCAGATGGGCGATGCCGCATTCTGGGGGCACAACGCGATCATCAGAACCGATGCTTTTATGGCGCACTGTGGTCTTCGCAAGTTACCGGGCTTTGGTCTGTTCAAAGGTCCGATTATGAGTCACGACTTTGTAGAGGCTGCCTATATTGGTCGTGCAGGCTATGAAGTCTGGCTTGAGCCCGGTCTGGGTGAAAGCTACGAAGAGTCGCCGCCTACCATATCCGACGAATTAACGCGGGACGAGCGCTGGTCAAAGGGCAATTTGCAGCACTTGTGGATCATGCTGTTTGGCAAAAAAATACGCTTTGCTCACCGAATGGCGTTTCTCAACGGCATTATGGCGTACCTGGCATCCCCGCTGTGGTTTGCGTTTCTGGCACTCACAACGGTAGAGGCCGCGCAGATGGCGTTAACGCCGATAGACTATTTTCCGGAAGGTCATCAGGGACTGTTTCCGCGCTGGCCGGAGTGGCGCCCGCTATGGGCTGTTGGGCTGGCACTGAGCACTTTTGCGTTACTTTTCTTGCCCAAATTCATGGCGATTTTCGATGTGCTGGTGAACAAGACATCGGCGAAATTCGGCGGTTTTTTCAAGATGCTGATCAGCGTGTTTCTTGAGATTCTCGTTTCCATGTTGCTGGCACCCATCCGCATGCTGGCCCATAGCCGTTATGTTCTGGGTGCGTTATTGAACTTCTCATTGAGCTGGGCCGGACAAAACCGCACTGAGGAAACAACCTGGAAGGACGCCTTTGTTTCACAGCTGCCAGGCATGATTGCCGGGCTGGCGTGGTCCGGTTTCGCCTGGTCGCTGGATATGATGTTTTTCCTGTGGTCGTTGCCGGTTGCGATACCGCTGGTGCTGGCGGCGCCGACGTCGGTGCTGTTGAGTCGCGTTCGTGTCGGCCAGGCGCTACGTCGGCACGGTATGTTGCTGATTCCGGAGGAGATAGCGCCTTCGAAGCTACTAAACGACACAGAGGATGAGCGGAAGTTGCTGCCTCGCCTCAAGGGGTTGACCCGCTTCGAGGAGGCCATCATTTCGCCTGGTTTGAACAAAATGCATCAAAGTTTTGCCCGACCCCACAGAGCGACCTTGCGCCAGGAAATATTGCTGCGGTTGTGTAAAACATGCCTGAGAGACGGGCCTGATGCGCTTACCCGCAGTGAGCTAAGTCACATCTGCCGCGACCGGGAAGCGCTCAGCTGGCTTCACCGGGCGGTCTGGCGGGCAGAACCTGAAAGTTACTGGGGGCGCCGGTTGACCCTTGTGTCCAACCAAACCTGACTGAACCTCTGAATGACGGATTGGGGCGTTCAGTGGTTTTCTGAGTCAAACCTTTTCAATTCCAACGTGAAAGGCAGAGCACGCTATGGACAGACGATCAGTTTTGAAAACGGCAGCGGCGCTGGCGGCTTACGGGTTGCCGGTTCCGGCATTGCTCACAAGCCGTCTGGCGCAGGGTAAGCCGATTGGCGAGTCAAAACGTTTTGATTACGCCTGGCTCAAAGGCCACGCAAGGGATCTGGCTTCAAAGCCATTCAAGTCTCACGAGGGCGAGCTGCCAAAATCGCTGCAGAAGCTGTCATGGGATGACTATCAGGCGATCCGCTTTCGGCCCGAGAAGTCGCTCTGGCAGGACGATGGCAGCGCATTTCGTGCCCAGTTGTTCCATCTTGGCCTGTATTTTCAGACGCCGGTGCATATCTTCGAGGTAATTGACGGAGAAGCGCGAGAGTTAGCTTATGATCCGGATTACTTCGAGTATGACGGTAAGCAACCGCTGGGCGACCTTCCTGACGACCTGGGCTATGCGGGTTTTCGCGTTCAATTCCATACCAACTACAAGCTCGATTTGGCTGCCTTTCTGGGGGCCAGTTACTTCCGCGCCGTTGGCAAAGATATGCAATACGGCATGTCCGCCCGCGGGCTTGCGATCGACACGGCAACAGATCATGACGAGGAGTTCCCGACGTTTACCGCCTTCTGGCTGGAGAAGCCGTCAGATGGTTCCGGAAAACTAACCGTCTACGCCTTGCTCGATTCGCCCAGTATCACCGGTGCTTATGTGTTCGATATCTACCCGGGGCGCAATATGGTGATGAATATCGGCGCTGCGCTATATCCTCGCAAAGAGATTGAACGGCTCGGTATCGCACCTCTCACCAGCATGTATCAGGTGGGCGAGAATCATAATCGCGTATCCTACGATTGGCGGCCGGAAATCCACGATTCTGATGGGTTGGCCATGTGGACCGGCGGTGGCGAATGGCTATGGCGACCGTTGGTCAATCCGCATTATGTGCGGGTAAACAGTTTCAGTGATAACAATCCCAAAGGCTTCGGGCTGCTGCAGCGCGATCGCGATTTTGATCACTATCAGGATGATGGCGTGTTCTACGAGAAGCGCCCCAGTGTCTGGGTAAATCCCTCGGAAGAGTGGGGCAAGGGCGCAGTTATGCTGGTCGAAATCCCGACCGAGGATGAAACCTTCGATAATATTGTGGCTTTCTGGAAGCCGGAAAAGCCGCTCGCGGTTGGCAAGGAGCACTTGTTCTCCTACAAACTGACATGGGGGGAACGCGCTCCGGATAGCCCCCGTGAGCTGGCGACAACCCGGGCTACCCGCACTGGCCTGGGCGGCGTCGTGGGGCAGAAACGCGAGTATTTCTCCTGGCGTTTTGCTATTGATTTTGCGGGCGGTGTACTCGGCATGCTTGGAGACGATGCCGAAATTGAAGCTGTTATCGTCGCCAGTCGCGGGAAAGTCGAAATTACCTCGGCCCGTCCGTTGGCCTCAATCAATGGCTATCGCGCGATGTTCGATCTGGTGCCTGATGATACCGAGACACCGATAGATCTGCGGGTGTACCTCAAGCTGGGCGATCAGCCGCTCACTGAAACCTGGTTGTACCAATACACCCCACCTCCAACTGACAAGCGGAAGCTGTTTTAAGCTCTGGAGCGCCGCTGGTGTGATTGTAGAAAACGGCGATCAGGTTAACTGGATTGTTAACAAGATCGCCGTTCGAAGTTCGTTTCTTACAGATTTCTCGCCTATTTCGAGCGGAAAATGGCTCGACTCACGTTTGATTGTTGACAAAAACAAGTCTGCGGCGTAGCTTGGCCCTCACATAGGCCGATATTGTCAACAATATGTCCGTTACTATCCTGGAAAATCGTTCCCAGACCGCCACGCGAGCAGACGATGCATTCGATTGTCTACAAACTGCGATCGTAAAAGGTGATCTTGCCCCGGGTGAGAAGGTCGGTGAGATTGATCTTTGCGAACGTTTCGCGCTTACCCGCGGTCCTCTGCGTGAAGCCTTGGGGCGTCTCGAGTCCCGAGGCCTGTTGATCCGCCGGCCTCATGCCGGGTTCAAAGTCGTGTCCATCAGCGGGGATGAACTGGTGGAGCTTTATCGGATAAGGGAAGCCATGGAAGGGCTTGCTGCACAGCAGGCGGCGGAACGGATGACCGACGAAGAAATTACCGATTTGTTGGCGCTGCTCGACCGTCATGAAGAAATGGTGGATCAGGCTCAGGGCCAGGCCTACTATCAGCATGAAGGTGATTATGATTTTCACTATCGCATCGCGATGGGCAGTCGTAATCGCAAGCTGAGCCAGATGTTGCTGGGCGATCTCTATTACATGGTCCGCATGTATCGCTACCGTTTAAGCACCTCTGCCGGTCGCCCCCACAAAGCGCTCCGCGAACACCGCAGTATTGCTGACGCCATTTCCCAGCGAGATGGTGAGTTGGCCCGGTTTCTGATGCAGCGCCATATCAACGCTGCGCGCCTCAATATCGAAAACAAAATTCAATCAGGCAGTTTAACTCTCTGAACACAGGGGAAGATCTATGAGCCAGTCATTGACCGCCGGAGGCCGTTTCCGCAAGGCACTCAAAGAAAACGCACCACTACAGATCGTCGGGGCAGTAAATGCCTACTGCGCCATGATGGCATCACGTGTTGGGCACCAGGCCATCTACCTGTCAGGCGGTGGCGTTGCGAACGCCTCTTATGGCCTGCCTGACCTGGGCATGACAACGCTGAACGATGTCATTGAAGATGTTCGCCGGATTACCGCAGCCACTGATACACCCTTGCTGGTTGATATCGATACCGGCTGGGGTGGGGCATTCAACATTGGCCGTACCATCAAAGAAATGGAACGGGCCGGTGCTGCGGCGGTCCATATTGAAGATCAGGTGGCGCAGAAGCGTTGTGGTCATCGCCCCAACAAAGCGATTGTGTCCCAGCAGGAAATGGTCGATCGCATTAAGGCCTGTGCCGATGCGCGCACTGACGATGATTTCTTCATCATGGCTCGCACAGACGCGTTCCAGCAGGAAGGTCTGGAGGCGGCAATCGAGCGAGCGAAAGCCTGCGTTGAAGCGGGTGCAGATGGCATTTTTGCCGAAGCCGTAACCGAGCTTGAGCATTACCGCGCATTTGCAGACGCGCTTGATGTGCCGATTCTGGCAAATATTACGGAATTTGGTGCGACACCTCTTTATAACTGCAAGGAACTTGCGGAAGCAGGTGCCGGAATGGTGCTATATCCGTTGAGCGCGTTCCGGGCGATGAACAAGGCGGCGCTGAACGTCTACCAGAACATCCTCGACAAGGGTGACCAGAAAGATGTGGTCGACACCATGCAAACCCGCATGGAACTCTACGATTTTCTGAACTATCACGAATTTGAACAAAAACTGGACGCGCTTTTTGCCCAGCAAAAAGGCTAACCAACAGGAGATTTTCTGATGAGCGAGAAACCACAGAACAGCGCCGGCCTGCGTGGCCAGGTCGCGGGTCAGACGTCACTTTGTACCGTTGGTAAAACCGGCGCGGGTTTGACCTATCGCGGCTATGAGATTACCGATCTTGCCGAGAACGCCCAGTTTGAGGAAGTGGCCTACCTGTTATTGCGTGGCAAGCTGCCAAACCGGCAGGAACTGGATGCCTATGTCGACAAGCTCCAGAGTCTGCGTGTATTGCCCGACGCCTTGAAGGCCGTCCTGGAACAGATCCCCAAAGATGCGCATCCGATGGATGTAATGCGTACCGGCTGTTCAATGCTGGGCAACCTTGAAACGGAAAACGACTTCAGCGAGCAGGATGACAAGATCGACCGCATGCTGGCAGCGTTTCCGGGCATCATTTGCTATTGGTATCGCTATGCCCATGACGGCGTGAGGATCGACACCGCTGGTGAGAGTGACTCCATTGGCGGGCACTTCCTCGAGCTGTTGCACGGCAAGAAGCCGAGCGAGCTGCACGAGCGTGTGATGAACGTATCGCTGATTCTTTACGCTGAGCATGAGTTCAACGCTTCAACCTTCACCGCGCGCGTTTGTGCGTCCACGCTGTCCGATATCCACAGCTGTGTGACCGGCGCGATTGGCACATTGCGAGGCCCCCTGCATGGCGGCGCGAACGAAGCTGCCATGGCATTGATCCAGAAGTTCTCGTCTGCTGATGAAGCAGAGAAGGGCCTGATGGGCATGCTGAAGCGTAAGGAAAAGATCATGGGCTTCGGCCACGCGATCTACCGCGAATCTGATCCGCGTAACGCAATTATCAAGAAGTGGTCCGAAAAGCTGGCACAAGAAGTGGGTGACGACGTGCTCTATCCCGTTTCTGTGCGCTGTGAAGAGGTGATGTGGCGCGAGAAGAAGCTGTTCTGCAACGCCGACTTCTTCCATGCCTCTGCCTACCACTTCATGGGCATTCCGACGGAACTGTTTACGCCGATCTTCGTGATGTCCCGGGTTTCTGGCTGGACAGCACACGTGAAGGAACAGCGCGAAAATAACCGGATTATCCGTCCGAGCGCCGACTACACCGGGCCTGAGCATCAGGAATGGCTGCCGATCGACAAGCGCTGATTCTGCGTTAGTCAGCACAGGGGAGCGTGTGATTGCACGGCTCCCCGTCGTCGTTTTCCCGGATCATCTGATTGAGTCGATACCCATGAATACTGAATACCGTAAAGCCCTGCCAGGCACCGACCTGGACTATTTCGATACCCGCGCAGCGGTCGAGGCGATTCAGCCTGGCGCATATGCCGGTTTGCCCTATACCTCGCGAGTACTGGCGGAAAACCTCGTGCGCCGTTGCGATCCATCCATGCTGACCGATTCGCTGAAACAGTTGATCGAACGCAAACGTGATCTGGACTTCCCCTGGTTCCCGGCGCGGGTGGTCTGCCACGATATCCTGGGTCAGACAGCGCTGGTTGATCTGGCAGGTCTTCGTGATGCCATTGCCGAGAAGGGCGGCGATCCTGCGCAGGTTAACCCGGTTGTGCCTACCCAGCTGATAGTGGATCACTCGCTGGCAGTCGAGCATGCGGGCTTCGAAAAAGACGCGTTTGAAAAGAACCGTGCTATTGAAGATCGCCGGAATGATGACCGTTTCCACTTCATTAACTGGACCAAGACGGCGTTCAAGAACGTCGACGTGATTCCTCCGGGTAATGGCATCATGCACCAGATCAATCTGGAGAAAATGTCGCCAGTGGTTCAGGTACGCGATCGTGTTGCCTTTGTGGACACCTGTGTCGGCACCGATAGCCATACGCCGATGGTGGATGCGCTGGGCGTTATCTCCATTGGTGTAGGCGGCCTGGAAGCCGAGAGTGTCATGCTGGGCCGCGCATCCTATATGCGCCTGCCGGATATTGTGGGTGTCGAGCTCACAGGCAAGCTTCAGCCAGGCATCACCAGTACTGATCTGGTGCTGGCGTTAACCGAGTTCCTGCGCAAAGAGCGCGTTGTCGGTGCTTATCTGGAATTCTACGGTGAAGGCGCGTCACGCCTGACCGTTGGCGATCGCGCCACTATATCCAACATGACGCCCGAATACGGCGCCACAGCCGCAATGTTCTATATCGATGAACAAACTATCGATTACCTGACGCTGACCGGCCGTGAAGATGAGCAGGTCAAACTGGTTGAGACTTTCGCAAAAGAAACCGGGCTCTGGGCAGATAGCCTGAAAGAGGCCGAGTACGAGCGTGTTCTGAAGTTCGATCTGTCGACCGTCACCCGCACCTTGGCGGGGCCGTCAAACCCTCATGCCCGTCTGCCGACATCCGATCTGGCGGCACGCGGTATCGCCGGCAAAGTCGAAAATGAAGAAGGCAAGATGCCGGATGGCGCAGTCATCATTGCGGCGATTACCAGCTGCACCAATACCAGCAACCCGCGCAATATGATTGCAGCCGGGCTGATTGCACGTAATGCCAACAAGCTGGGGCTGACCCGTAAGCCCTGGGTGAAGTCGTCACTGGCGCCGGGATCAAAGACCGTCAAAATGTATCTCGAAGAAGCCGAGCTCCTGCCCGAGCTGGAGAATCTTGGCTTTGGCGTTGTGGCATTCGCCTGCACTACGTGTAACGGTATGAGTGGTGCGCTCGATCCGGTTATCCAGAAAGAAGTGGTCGATCGCGACCTTTACGCTACCGCAGTATTGTCCGGTAACCGTAACTTCGATGGCCGTATTCACCCGCATGCCAAACAGGCATTTCTGGCGTCACCGCCGCTGGTTGTGGCGTACGCCATCGCCGGTACTATCCGGTTTGATATTGAAAAAGATGTACTGGGAAACGACAAGGACGGTAACCCGGTCACGCTGAAAGATATCTGGCCAAGCGACGAAGAAATCGATGCGATCGTCAAAAAGAGCGTGAAGCCCGAGCAGTATCGCGAAGTCTATATCCCCATGTTTGATGTGACCTCCGATGCGCGAGAAATGGCCGAGCCGCTGTATGAGTGGCGCCCACAAAGTACCTACATCCGTCGTCCTCCTTACTGGGAAGGCGCGCTTGCCGGTGAACGGTCGATGACAGGCATGCGGCCACTGGCGGTGTTGGGGGACAATATCACCACGGACCACCTGTCGCCTTCCAATGCGATCCAGATGGCAAGCGCCGCCGGGGAATACCTTCACAAGATGGGCGTGCCGGAAGAAGACTTTAACTCCTACGCGACGCACCGTGGCGATCATCTGACAGCGCAACGTGCGACCTTCGCCAATCCCAAGCTGTTGAACGAGATGGTTCAGGAAAACGGCAAGGTAAAGCAGGGCTCACTGGCGCGCCTCGAGCCGGAAGGCAAAGTCACACGCATGTGGGAAGCTATCGAAACCTATATGGACCGCAAGCAACCGCTGATCATCATTGCAGGTGCTGATTACGGCCAGGGATCGTCCCGTGACTGGGCTGCCAAAGGTGTTCGGCTGGCGGGTGTTGAAGCCATTGCCGCCGAAGGCTTTGAGCGCATTCACCGCACCAACCTTGTCGGCATGGGTGTGCTGCCACTGGAGTTCCAGCCAGGCACAACTCGTACGACCCTGGGGATCGATGGTACCGAAACCTTTGATGTCGTCGGCAAGCCCACTGCGGGTGCAACGCTGACACTGGTGATGACACGCCGTAATGGCGAACAGGTCGAGATACCGGTTATTTGCCGCCTGGATACCGCAGAGGAAGTGTCGATCTACGAAGCGGGTGGCGTGCTGCAGCGTTTCGCCAAAGACTTCATCGCCGAAGCGGAAGTTGCCGTCTAACGAAGCAGATAGCGGGGCTGCGGGCATATATCAGCCCGTTGTCCCGCCTTATTCGGAGCAGGTTATATGAGTCATGTTCCCCAGATCAGAATTCCCGCGACCTACATGCGCGGAGGCACCAGCAAAGGCGTGTTCTTCAACCTTGCTGATCTGCCTGAAGCGGCACAGGTTCCGGGAGAAGCCCGCGACAACTTGCTGCTTAGAGTGATTGGCAGTCCCGATCCCTATGGCAAGCAAACCGATGGAATGGGCGGCGCCACGTCCAGCACCAGCAAAACCGTTATCCTTTCGAAAAGCACGCAACCAGATCATGACGTCGATTACCTGTTCGGTCAGGTTGCTATCGACAAGGCCTTTGTCGACTGGAGCGGTAACTGTGGCAATCTGACGGCCGCTGTTGGTGCTTTCGCGATTAACAGCGGCCTCATTGATTCCGATCGCGTGCCGCAAAATGGCGTGGCAATTGTGCGAATCTGGCAGGCAAATATTGCCAAAACCATCGTTGCGCATATTCCGATCACCGACAGCGCTGTGCAGGAAACCGGCGACTTCGAGCTGGACGGGGTGACATTCCCTGCGGCAGAAGTGCAGGTCGAGTTCATGGACCCGGCGGACGGCGAAGGCGCGATGTTCCCGACCGGTAACGTTGTGGACGATCTTGATGTACCCGGGTTGGGAACGCTGAAGGCGACGATGATCAATGCCGGTATTCCGACGATCTTTGTTAATGCCGAAGCCATCGGCTACAACGGCACTGAACTGCAAGACGCAATCAACAGCGACGCTCGCGCGCTGGAGATGTTCGAGACGATTCGCGCCCACGGGGCTGTGCGTATGGGGCTGATTCAGAACATCGAGCAAGCCGCTGATCGTCAGCACACCCCGAAGGTCGCCTTTGTGGCCGGTCCCGCGGACTATACTGCATCCAGTGGCAAACGCATTGTCGCCAGCGATGTGGATCTGCTTGTGCGCGCCATGTCCATGGGCAAACTGCATCATGCCATGATGGGCACGGCAGCCGTTGCCATAGGTGCGGCGGCATCTATACCGGGCACGCTCGTCAACCTTGCAGCTGGAGGTGGTGAACGTGATGCCGTTATGTTCGGTCATCCCTCCGGCACTCTGCGTGTAGGCGGTGAAGCTAATCAGGTCAACGGCGAATGGACCGTTACAAAGGCCTCAATGAGTCGCAGTGCCCGCAGTCTGATGGAAGGTTGGGTACGCATACCGGGGGATGCTTTTTAATACCAGAGATCCCGGTTTCTGAGCGCGCCGGTTGCGAGCTGACCTGCGACGGCGCGCTATATGAATACGCCCCGAGAAAGAGGAAGCACACCATGTCTGCCACCTACGATCTCAATGAACGCCCCGATTATGACGACGTTCTGCAGAAAATCGCCGATTACGTCCTGACCTTTACAGTACAAAGTCCCGAAGCACTGGATACCGCCCGCAATTGTCTGATGGACACACTCGGCTGCGGGCTGCTGGCTTTGCGTTTCCCTGAATGTACCAAGCATCTTGGTCCCATTGTAGAAGGCACAACCGTGCCACATGGCGCGCGCGTTCCCGGTACCTCATTCCGTCTTGATCCGGTCAAGGCCGCCTGGGATATCGGTTGCATCGTGCGCTGGCTTGATTACAACGATACATGGCTTGCTGCAGAGTGGGGGCATCCCTCCGATAACCTGGGCAGTATTCTTGCGGTCGCTGACCACTTATCCCAGAAACGTGTTGCCAGTGGCGAGTTGCCGTTGACCATGCGTGATGTGCTCGAAGCCATGATCATGGCTCATGAAATTCAGGGTGTGCTGGCGCTGGAAAACTCGTTTAACCGGGTCGGACTGGATCACGTGGTGCTGGTCAAGGTGGCATCAACAGCCGTAACCGCGAAATTGATGGGCGCCAGTCGTGAGCAGATGCTATCGGCACTGTCTCATGCCTGGGTCGACGGCCAATCGCTACGCACGTATCGGCATGCCCCTAACGCAGGCTCTCGCAAATCATGGGCGGCAGGCGATGCCACCTCCAGAGCCGTGCGCCTGGTCGATATTGCGATGCGAGGCGAAATGGGGATTCCCGGTGCATTAACGGCCCCTCAATGGGGGTTCTATGATGTGCTGTTTAGCAAAACCAACAAAGATCAGGCGCTGAAGCCGGAAGACAAACAACGCTTCTCGTTGCCCCAGGATTTTGGTTCCTACGTAATGGAAAATATCCTGTTCAAGATCTCTTTCCCGGCTGAATTTCATGCGCAAACTGCAGCCGAAGCCGCCGTCACGCTGCACCCACAAGTAAAAGACCGGTTGGATGATATCGACAAAATCGTTATCACCACTCACGAATCCGCCATTCGCATCATTTCCAAAGTGGGCAAGCTGGCAAATGCCGCTGACCGGGATCACTGCCTGCAGTATATGACGGCTGTACCATTGATCTTCGGCACCTTGACTGCGGAGCAGTATGAAGACGGTTTCCACGCGGCCAATCCCGTCATCGACGTCATTCGGGACAAAATGGAAGTGATTGAGGACGAACGTTACACACGTGAATACCTGGAGTCAGACAAGCGCTCAATCGCCAACGCGATTCAGGTGTTCTTCAAGGATGGATCCAGCACCGACAAGGTCGCTGTCGAGTATCCCATTGGCCACCGTCGGCGCAGGAAGAACGGCATCCCATTGCTGGAAGACAAGTTCCGCACACATCTCGCAACCCGCTTTCCGGCGCAGCAATGTGACCGGATTTTCGAGTTGTGCAAAAGTCAGTCGTTGCTGGAAGGCACGCCAGTCCACAGATTTGTGGATATGCTTGTGATTTAGCAGGGTAGAGCTGGCAGCCCTCAGTACCTTTGATTGAGCGTTGCCAGTGCTGATCCCCGGATTCCGGCGAATGATTTTGCAGTATTTTTCTTTACCCTGATGGAGTGATTAGCGAACCTTGAACACGTCCTTTGGCGATTCAGGGCAAGCGCCTTGAGTTTTGCAGAGTCCCAATAGGTGTTGTCAGCAGTTAGTTAATTGAATATTTGACAGATTACCGTACAATTCGCACCGATTAACGGACTGTAAGCTGGTGACTTATTGCCCAATGCCAATGAATGGCGATGGGATTGCAATGGATGCGATGTTCCTCAAGGAGTTGACGTGGCACACGTCAGGATATTCAGACACTACATTCACCTCCCTTTTGCGATCCTCGGCCTGATCGACTTTTGCGTCCTCACGGCTGCATTTTACATCGCATCATTCTTTCGCTATTTCGGCGACTTGCAGTTTCTTCTCGATAGCTGGTTTTTCATACTTCCCTCGGCAATTGCTTTTTCAAGCATCAACCTGCTCGTGATGATGGCCCTGGGCGTACATCAGTCCCGGGTTGAGGAAGGGCTCTCAGGCATGATGCTGCGCACGATCATGGCCTTGATCCTGAGCATTCCCTTATCGTTAACGGCCTACCTGATAGCACCCGCGTGGCTCTGGTATATCGGTGGTGGCCTGATTGCAGCGGCATCGGTGCTGGGTTTCTTTTTGCTGGGTGTGTCGCGAACGCTATTTTTCGCGTTGCTGGGCGATGATGCATTCAAGCGCAAGGTGTTGGTATTGGGAGCCGGCGTGCGCGCTGCGCGCCTGCTTGAGGATCTCAGAACACCATTCAACCGCAAAGGTTTCACGCTTGTCGGCTTCGTACCCTTACCAAGTGAAGCCAGAGAAGTCCCACTTGAACATTGTCTGCAGCCTTCATCGTCTCTTTACCATTACATACTGAATCATCCTGTTAGCGAAATTGTTGTCGCGGTCGACGACCGCCGCAAAGGTTTGCCGATGGAAGATCTGCTTGAGTGCAAAATGGAAGGCGTCAAGATTGTCGATGGCGCGACTTTCTATGAACGTGAATCCCGTAAAGTGGCGCTGGAAATGATCTCCCAGGGCTGGCTGGTGTTTTCGGACGGTTTCACGGTGTCCTCGGTCTCCGGTTTTGGGAAGAGGGCAATTGATTTACTAACAGCTGGCGTGCTGTTCCTCGCCGCGTCGCCGCTGATGCTGCTGACAGTGTTGGCAATAAAGCTTGAGGAAGGACTGAAAGCGCCAGTGCTGTACAGTCAGGAGCGTGTCGGGCTCAACGGCAAAGTCTTTCACGTGCACAAGTTCCGCTCCATGCGAACGGATGCTGAAAAGAATGGTGCCGTATGGGCTCAGAAAAACGATACGCGAGTGACACGGGTAGGGGATTTTATCCGCAAGGTTCGTATCGATGAGTTGCCGCAAATCTTTAATGTATTGAACGGTACAATGGCATTTGTAGGCCCGCGTCCTGAGCGCCCGGTTTTCGTGAAGCAGCTTTCCGAGAATATTCCGCTTTATGATGAACGGCATCGGGTAAAGCCCGGCATTACCGGTTGGGCGCAATTGTGCTTCGCCTATGCGGACAACGAAGAAGATACGCGAGAGAAGCTTCGCTACGATCTGTACTACATTAAAAACCAGAGTCTTTTGCTGGATTTGTTGATTATTATTCAGACAGTAGAAGTGATATTGTTTAAAAAAGGTTCACGATAGGGCTAAAGCCGTTGGCCACCCGGAATTGCAGGCCGAAGGGCGTCTTACAGAAAACGTAGAGGAATAGAAATGGCAAGGATGTTGATTGCTACATTGGCGTTGGTTTCATTGATCTTTTCAGGCTGTGCCAGTAACCCGGCTTCGTCGCCTGATAAAATCCAGCAGGCCCTGAGCAAACAAACCCAGGAAGCTGATGAATACATCCTGGGGCCTACCGACGTGGTCCAGGTATCGGTTTGGCGTAATCCCGACCTCAGCGTCGCGGTGCCTATTCGTCCTGATGGCCGTATTTCCGTGCCTCTCGTTGGAGACGTCCAGGCCAGTGGCAGAACCCCTGAAGACCTCTCGTCATCCATCGAATCACGCCTGGCCGAATTCATTCGTGAGCCACAGGTCAGCATTGTGGTTACCGGCATGAACTCCCATGAATTTACCGACCGTGTTCGTATTACCGGTGCCGTGCAGGCGCCCATGTCAGTGCCGTTTCGCGCAGGCATGACGGTGATGGATGTGGTGCTGTCTGCCGGCGGTGCAACTCCTTTTGCCTCAATGGAAGATGCCATGCTTTATCGTCCAATGGGGGATGAAGTTGTGGCCATCCCCGTCAACCTGGAGGACATCCTCAAACGTGGTGATATCAAAACCAATTACCGATTACAGCCGGGCGACATCATGACGGTGCCGGAGCGTAATTTTTAACTTTCAGCCGTATGAATGACAGCTTGCAGTTGGGTTGCACAACGCCCAGATAGCGGTGCTGAGGTGGATTCAGCACAGAGACAGATGATAGTCAGGTTTTCGATATGGCACTTCCGCTTTCTCACCTGCCAGGTGAAATCTTTCGCGAAGTAAGAGTCCGCAAATGGCATGCGGTTCTGGTTTTTGCGCTCGTCAGTTTTGGCGTGCTCGCGCTTGGATTTCTGTGGCCGTACAAATATGAATCTGAAGTGGTTATTTTCGTCGACGACCAGAACATTATCGGGCCGTTGATGGAGGGAAGTGCCGTTACAACGGAAATAAACGACCGCGCTTCCGCAGCCAAGGAGTTGCTGTGGAGTCGCAACGTCATGAATGAGGTTGCGACGGATACCGCCATATATGGCGCCGGCGCTGATGAACTCGACCCGGAAAAACTTGAAGGCCGTATCGCAGTTCTACGCAAAAACCTGAAAGTCCGCCCAAGAGGCGAGAGCTTCTTCAGTATTGGTTATTCAGCGGAATCACCGATGCAGGCATTCCGGATCGCCCAACGGTTAGGTCAGGCGTTTATTGAAGCATCAACCAGTCGCAAAAAGGCGGAAAGCCGCAGTGCCTACGAGTTCATAGACAAGCAGGTGAGAAGCTACGAACGGCAGTTATCAGACGTCGAGGGCCGATTGAAAGTGTTTTTGTCTGAGAATGTCGATGGCACCGAGCAGGAAGCAAACCAGAAGATGGCGGGGCTACGGGGCAAACTGGAACTCGCCAAACTGGAAAAGCGCGAATTGGGAACCCGAGTGGCCTCCCTTGAGCGCCAACTGGGCAATGTGAGCTCCACCTTCCGTCAGGAAAGAACCCAGGATGCCTACCAGACCCGGATTCGCTCGATGCAGGAGCAGCTCGATGCACTCCGCCTCAAGTATCACGACACCTATCCCGATATTGTCATCCTGCAAGAGCAGTTAAGTGAACTGAGAAAACAGCGTGCCGCTGCTATTGCTGGTGGTAGTTCAAGTCAATCTGTTCAGGGCGAGCAAATCGTCAACCCCCTGTATCAGGAGCTCAGTGCTGATCTTGCCAAGGCACGAACCGACATTGAAACGGTCAACACGCGGATCCAGTCACTTGAAGATCTGATCGCCGAGCAAGTTGTACGCATGGAACGAATCCAGAGCAATAAAGCCGAGTACTCCGAATTGACCCGGGATATGGAAGTCAACAAACAGATCTATGATGACTTGCTGAAGCGCCGTGAGCGGGCGCGCGTCTCCATGCATCTTGATATCGAAGGGCAGGGTTTGAACTACCGCATTAACGAAACGGCACAGTTCCCGCTTGCGCCCTCGGGACCCCAGTTTTTTCAGTTTGCAGCAGCAGGGTTGTTGCTTGGCCTGATAGCGCCATTTGGTGCAATTGCCGGCTTATTGCAAGTTGATCCAAGAGTGCGGGCCAAGAGCCAGCTCGAAGGTGATTCGGGCATTCCGGTACTGATTGAAATTCCGAATATACGCACACCATTTGAAAAACGCAGGGATCGACGGGTCACGATGTCCGTGATTATCAGCGCGGCCATCGTCGCCGTGGTTTATATCGCCGTTGCTGTGTCTTCTGTCATGGGAGTATTTTGATGACAGATAACCGCCATTCTTCGACAGAAAACTCCAACCGTAATGAAACCCGTGAGGAACCGACTCTGGAAGACCGCGCCGACGATACGCGTGCTGAGGGCCAGGGCGATTACGCAGGTAAAGGCACCCCGGCAAAAACAGACTCTGCGGCATTCAGCGAGTGGGACGACTCCCGTTTGCTGGTGCCAAGCTCACTCGAGCTAGGTGCCGGTGCTGTTGATAAGTACGTTATCAGTAAGCAGATTCGGCGGATGCAGGAACCTCGGCGCCTCACCAATGATGATCTGGATGAGCGCAGGATCATTTATCCCGAGTCTTCCAATCGCGATCTGGTTAACCGCTTCAGAAACCTGCGTACCAAACTTCTGGAAATCTCGGGCGGCAACAATTTCACCCTGGTCGTTTCCAGCGCAAGTGAAGGGGCCGGGGCATCGTTCACCGCGTTGAATCTTGCGGCCGCGTTTGCATTTGATCAGTCAAAAACAGCACTGCTGATTGACTGCAATCTCAGAGAGCCCACATTGCACACCATGCTCGACATGGCGCCGGAAACCGGGCTGACTGACTTCCTGGACGAGTCTGATTACGACATAGCGCGTATTATTTACCCCACGGGCATTCCCCGGCTGAGGCTCATCCCGGCGGGTAGTCGCCGCGAATCACCGGGAGAGTTCTTTACTTCTTTCCGGATGAAGCAGTTCCTTCAAGCTATCCGGCGACGTTATCCCGACCGATTCATTATTCTGGATACCGCATCCGTCAGTGATACGCCCGACGCCCGTATACTCGCGGAACTCTGTGATTACGCACTATTGGTTGTTCCACATGGGAAGGTTACGGCGTCTGCGGTGGAGCATGCGGCAGGGGCTTTCCAGCCTGACAAATTTGCTGGAGCGATCATCAATGGCTAGATGTTATGAATCAAGGACGATTCGGTATCTTCCATCCCTGCTACTGACCGTCTCCCTACCGCTCTTCAGCCTGATTGCGTTTGCTGAACCTGCTACCGTCTCCGTCGGTGCGGATGCACGTTTCAGCGACAACGTCAGAAGAAGCAATACCAACGCCGAAAGCGATCTTGAAACCCGGGCAACGGTCTACATTCGCAAAAAATCGGATCCCAGTGATTGCAACTCTGACTTTTCTGCAGATCTCGGTTACGGCGTATACCAGAACGACACTTACGACCCTCAAACCTATACCACTATTGATTGGTTAGGCAGCTGCAAAGTAACTGAGCGTTTTTACTGGGACGTCAGCAACAACACCCGGGACGTCGTGCAGGATACCCGCGACTCAACAACACCTGACAACACAACCCGTCGCAACATATTCTCCACTGGCCCACGTTACGTCATACGGCTGAGTCAAATCGATATGTTGCAGTTCTCTGCCGGCTATGAAAACACCGAATACAAAGAGCCAGACGAGCGGGACGGCAACCGAATCCTGGGTTCTGCATCCTGGAATCATCTGTTCAGTGAAACCTTCAGTGGCGGTCTTAGCCTTTACGCAGACAAAAATGAACTGGATAACGATCAGGAAATATCACGGCAGACCGCCTCGGTTACGTTCGACAAGCAATACACCACCACGCGATTGAGCGGTTCTGTGGGCGTTACGCACCTTGAGAACACGTTTCAGAGCTTTGATTCAGAGTCAGATGGCTGGGTAGGTAATATCAGGCTAGACCGCGAAATCACCGAAAGTGCATTCGCATTCATCGAAGTCAGCCAGGAGCTGACTGACCAAACCGATGATTATGATGTCGAATTCAACGGCTTTACCTACGGCCTGCGCGATTCGTCCGCCGTTACGGTAACGGCGCTCCGTTCAGGGTTGACCAAGCGGTTCAGCAACACCTCAAGGCTAAACGTGAGTGTAAACGCAGACCGGTCCGACTATGAACTGACCGGTATCGTCGAAGATCGGGCGGCGTTGGTTGTGGGCTACTCGCGCCCCGTATCCGAATTTGTGGATATTAATATGGGCGCTGAATATGCCTACCTCACCTACAGTGATGATGATTCAGAGGACAATATTTTAAGCCTCGATGTGGGCCTGACCTATCAGGCCGCCAAAGACCTCAGTTTTGACGGACGCATTGGTCACAACGAACGTGCCAGTACTGTGTCAAATCGCGAATATGACGAAAACTGGATACTCGTAGGTGTTGAGTATCGGGTTTGGTAGGGAAAAGGATGTTCCCGGGGAACAGGTCATGAAAATGAAAAATGCACTCACAGTTGACGTAGAAGACTACTTTCAAGTCGCGGCACTGGCGGAAGCGGTATCCAGGGACGACTGGTCTTCAATGGAGTACCGTGTTGAGGCCAACACCGACCGCTTGTTGGCCTTGTTTGATCGATACGATACACGCGCGACTTTCTTTACGTTGGGTTGGGTTGCAGAACGTTCCCCCGCCTTGGTTAGGCGCATCAGGCAAGCGGGTCATGAAGTTGCCAGTCATGGTTATAGTCATCAACTGATCTACGATCAGACCCCGCAAGTTTTTCGGGAAGAAACCCGTCGTTCCAAGAAGATTCTTGAAGATATTATCGGCGAGTCGGTTACCGGCTATCGTGCTGCAAGCTACTCGATTACGGCTCAGTCCCGATGGGCACTCGATATTTTGGCAGAAGAAGGTTTCACCTGGGACTCTTCCATTTTTCCCGTGCATCACGACCGCTACGGCATGCCGGGCACGCCGCGCTGGCCGCATCGCCTGACAACAGATAACGGCCATGTGCTGGCGGAATTTCCACTCAGCACACTGAAACTACCAGGCTATACCTTGCCCATCGCGGGTGGTGGTTACTTCCGTCTTTTCCCATACTGGTTCAGTCAGTGGGGTCTCGGCTCCATTAACCGCCAAGGCAAGCCGTTTGTCTTTTATCTGCACCCCTGGGAAGTCGACCCTGGCCAACCGCGTCTTGAAGTGAGCTGGTTTTCGCGCTTTCGGCATTACAACAATCTTGATGTTTGCGAGCAGCGGCTTGAGAAGCTTATTAAACGCTTTGAGTTTACGACCATGAGCGACGTGCTGATAAGCCAGGGAGTGCTTGATGCGCCTGAAGCCGCTCAAGCCTATGCGACTCAGCCACCAGCACCGGAACCAGCCGAAAGCCAGTCGGATGGTTATGTGCTCCACAAAACGCCACACTAATTACTGGACCGGCATCATGGACGACGATCAATGCTAACCCTGCTTTTCTGGCTTTCACTGGTACTGCTGATTTATATCTATTTTGGCTATCCACTGCTAGTAGCGTTGCTGGCTACCTCGCCGCGCCTGGTGAAAAAGAATCCAGAGCACCTTCCCAGTGTTTCCATAATGATTGCGGCCTATAACGAAGCCGCCGATATTGAGGCAACGATCCTCAACAAGCTGGCACTTGACTACCCCTCAGACAAGCTGGAGATCCTGGTGGTGTCTGACGAATCCGAAGACGGCACCGATGCCATCGTCGAAAGACTCGCTGACAATTCAAACTACAGCATTCGCCTGGTACGCCAAGTGCCAAGACAGGGCAAAACCTCTGGCTTGAACATGCTAGTGCCGGAAGCAACAGGCGAAATCCTCGCTTTCTCCGATGCCAATTCTCACTGGGACAGCCTGGCGCTGCGCAAACTGACAAGCAACTTTGCAGACCCGGAAATCGGGTATGTCAGTGGAAAGATGGTTTACGTCAACGACGATGGATCGTTGGTTGGCGACGGCTGCAGCGCCTACATGAAGTATGAAAACTGGCTGCGGGAAAAGGAAACACGCATCGGTTCGATTGTCGGCGTCGATGGCGGCATTGATGCCATGCGCAAATCACTGTACCAACCCTTACGCGCCGACCAGCTCCCTGATTTTGTCCAGCCCCTGAAGGTCGTAGAGCAAGGCAAACGAGTCGTGTACGAGCCCGAAGCATTACTTAAAGAAGAAGCGTTGGATGATGGCGCCAGCGAGTTCAGCATGCGGGTACGTGTCACGCTGAGAGCGCTGTGGGCGCTAAAAGATATGTCCCAACTAATGAACCCAGCCGGTTTTGGCTTATTTGCCGTTCAAATGATCTCCCACAAGTTTTTACGCTACCTCGCATTTATACCTCAAGCTTTACTGACGGTTACAGCTGTCCTGTTAGCAGGGAAGGGCCCTGTCTACTTGGTAACGTTAACCGGTCTGTTTATTTTCTATGGGCTGGCTTGGACCGGTAAACGAAAAGAATCTGGCGGGCATCACCTTCCGGTGTACTACGCAGCGCCTTATTATCTGATGCTCCTTAACACGGCGTGTTACCGGGCAACGGCCTCCTTTCTGAAAGGAGAGAAGAAGGTCATCTGGAATCCCAGGAAGGGGTAACGGGAAATGAGACCTTCCAACGCCAAAGTCGATCGCGCATTACCCTCACTGGACACTCTGCTCGAACGTAGCAAGCTTCCCGGGTTTGATGGCTTTCGAATGATTGCTGTCATGTCCGTTGTGCTCTATCACGCTGGCGTTGGAACAATCTTCTCTGCCCGCCACGGGGTTGCTGGCTTCTTTGTGCTCAGCGGATTCCTGATCACCTGGCTGCTTCTTAAAGAGTTTGACAGGTCAGGGCGAATATCCCTTAAGGATTTTTACAAACGACGTACTTTGCGCATATTCCCGGCGTATTACGCTTTTTTGTTGGTGTCGATTAGCTGGGATCTTTATCGCGGAAACACCAGTGTCGAACCCATGATATTGCCGAGCGTTTTCTACTGGGTTAACTACCACAATGCGTTGGCTGGCCACTCTTCTACCTCATTGACCCACCTGTGGTCGCTTGCAGTTGAAGAGCAGTTTTACCTCATCTGGCCTTTGATTTTTGTTCTGGCTATGAAATCAGGCCGTAAGGTCGCTATCGCATTTCTTGGCATAGCAATTATCGGAGTGATGCTCTGGAGAAGCTATGCATTTTCTGTTCTGGATTGGGGAGCATCGTACGTTTATAACGCATTCGATACGCGATTCGATAACCTCGCGGTAGGCTGTTTGCTGGCCTTCGCTGTGGCCAACCTAAAGGTCCGTCGTATTCTGGAGGCCTTGTCATCGAAGGCCTGGATGCCGCTGATAACGATCAGCTTACTCTTCCTATCACTTCGCGCGTTTGATGATAACTACCGATACGGCCCAGCGTTCAGCATAGACGCAATATTGCTGGGGATACTGCTGATTCAGTTTCTGCGATTAAGTGAAGGCTGGGCGTGGGGATGGCTGAACCACCCGGTATCTGTTTACCTGGGCATGATTTCGTATCCAATATATCTGTGGCACGTATGGGGAATACAGGCAGGCCATAAGCTTGGATTTTTGCCCGACTCACTGGAAATTGTTGCAGGAATAGGAGCTTCGATATTGCTCGCGGCTATGTCATACCACTTGGTTGAGAAGCCCTTTTTGCGTTTGAAAGGAAAAAGGCTGTTGTCGTCACACAAGCCTAGCGCAAAAGAGGGGGCGCTATGACCCTGCAGGCACAGGACACCCCCATAGAAAAAGGCACGATAAAGGTCCTTCACCTTATTGATTCCGGTGGCCTTTACGGCGCGGAGAAGATGCTGCTCACCCTGGTAGCCGAGCAAATCAAGCAAGGGCTGGAGTCCGTGATACTAAGCGCTGGCGAAAAAGGAATAGAGGATAAGGCTATTGAAGTCGAGGCTCGACGGCTGGGATTGCCGGTTAAAGCTTGGAGGATGACTCCAGGATTTAATCTTAAGGAAGCATGGAAGATTCTGAAGTGGGCTAAGATAAATGAATTCGACGTGATTCATTCTCACGGCTATAAATTCAATATTTTGATGGGGCTATTACCTCGTAAGATGCGTAGCATTCCTTTGGTCGTCACTTTGCACGGCTACGTGAACGCTAAGCGCTACACTAAAATGTGGCTTTACGAGGTTTTAGATAGGTTTGTACTGAAACGGATAGATAAGGTTTGTCTTGTAAGTCCGCATATGAAATCGTTGAGCGTTATAAAAAAACTATCCCCCGAAAAGGTAATCGTAATTGAGAATGGCTTGCCGGCTTCAATAAGCAATTCTAAAAAGGAAATTCCAAAAGAGATTAGCGATTTTACTAACGAACATTCTTTTAATTTGTTAGCGGTTGGTCGGCTATCGCCAGAAAAAAATTTTGCAGAAATAATTAGAGTTCTAGCTTCTGGCGAATTTAAAAAAAGAAATATTGGACTCAGTGTAATTGGTGATGGCTCACTTTTTTACCAATTAAAAATGTTGCGAGATGAATGCGGTTTAGCGGAAAAAGTACAGTTTTTCGGTTATCGCTCTGATGTAGTGGAAATAATGAGCGAATTTGATCTACTTGTAATGCCGTCACTAACGGAAGGTTTGCCGGTTACGCTTTTAGAAGCAATGAGAGAAGGGTTGCCAGTAATCGCGAGCAACGTTGGAGGTCTTCCGAGTGTTTTGGACAATGGAAATGCTGGATTTATTTATCAAGCCGATAAAGAAAATGCATTACACTGTTCGCTGTTATCGATTATAAACGATAGCGCTAGGCTAGCTGAAATGTCGATATCAGCAAAATCTCAATTTTCTTCAAGATTTTCGTCCGTGGTAATGGCCGGTTCCTATAAATTAGTTTACGAAAAAAATTAATTCAGCATTTTTTGGGAGGGGAAGTGGGTTGAGAATTAATAAGTTTTTTTTTAAATATTTAATTTATTATCCCGTTATTTTCATTCGAGGAGAATGGATTTGGAGGTTTTCGAGAGAGCTGAATAAAAGTCAGTTCCTTTCAGCCGAAGATATAGAAAAAATACAGATAGAAAAACTCAATAAGCTACTTTATCACGCCAAGTCTTTCGTTCCATATTACAATGATCTTCCTGATAGTAAGATAACTTCCATCGAACAACTCCATGATTTACCATTTTTAGAAAAAAGCAATTTAAGGTATCAAAATAAGAATCTTCTATCAAAAAAAAGAGGCCTGTTGTCAAGAAGTAAAACGACGGGAGGCTCTACAGGTGCTCCAGTTACAATAAGGAAAGATAGTGCTGGAATGGCAAAGGAGCTAGCTGCGACCTGGAGAGGCTATGGGTGGGCTGGGATAGAAGTAGGAGATAAACAGGCACGATTTTGGGGGGTGCCGAATGAAAGAAAGGATAGGTGGCGAGCAAAGCTCATTGACTTTGTTACGAACCGGATTCGGTTTTCCGCCTTTTCATTTTCAGATTATAATTTAAGTGAATATACTAATTTAATTAATAAAAAAAGGCCGGTCTATTTTTACGGTTATGTTTCAATGATAAGGCAAATTTCAGACTATGTAGTCGCAAATAGGGTGTCAATTAAGCCTAATGTTAAAGCTATCATAACCACCTCCGAAGTATTAAGTGAGATTGATAGGGAAGTCATTAGCAGAACTTTCGGTTCACGTGTATATAACGAATATGGATGTGGCGAAATAGGAACGATAGCTCATGAATGTGAATACGGAAATATGCATGTTAATCAAGAAAATATGATAGTCGAAGTTTTAAAGGAAAACGAGGCTAGTTTTTCAGGAGAAGGAGAGCTTGTCGTCACTGATCTTGTCAACTTTTCTATGCCTTTAATCAGGTACAGAATAAAAGACTATGGCATGCTATCAAAAAAGGCTTGTCGATGTGGTCGCGGATTACAGATATTAGAAAATATATCTGGACGTGAATACGATATCCTTGTCAATAGCAAAGGGCATAAATTTCATGGCGAGTTCTTTCTGTATATATTGGAAGATGTAAAGAAGCAGGGCGCGGTTATCAGTGGTGTTCAAATTATTCAGAATAATGAGCGGTTGGTAATAAAATTAAACTGTTCAATGGATTCTTTTAACATGGCAAAGAGGTATATTTACGACCGCTTAATTAGTGAATTCGACAGCGATTGTATAGTCGTATTCGAAAAGGTAAATAAGATAGATAGAGAGCCTTCTGGTAAATTGAGAGTGATAAAAAGGGAGGGTTGACATGGTAGGATCGTTCCAACCGTTTGTTAGTGTAATCGTTCCTGCAAAGAATGAATCGCTAAATATTAAAAAGTGTATTAAATCTTTAGTTTTACAAAGTTACCCGAAAAAAAGATATGAAATTATAGTAGTTGATAATGATTCCGACGATGAAACTGGAGATATTGCTAGGTCATTTGACGCCAATGTCTTTCTCTTCAAAGGTGGGCCAGTTGGAGCTGTGAGAAATTATGGGGTGAAATGCTCGTCCGGTGAAATTTTGGCTTTTATCGATGCAGACTGCGAGGCCTCTCCTTATTGGATTGAGCGAGCTGTCGCCTTAATTTGTTCTAATGCAAATGTAGTGGCGGTTGGAGGGCGTCCTATTCTTAGACCAAATGCGTCGTGGGTTGAGCGATCTTGGGTGTTGCCTCAAGGTGATATACCCGAAAACCTTCGGTCTCTTTGCGGTGCGAGCATGTTTTTTAGGCGTATAGACTATGAAAAAGTGTCAGGCTTTGATGACTCAATAAATGCCGGCGAGGATACGCGCATATCTTACGAGCTTAAAAAAAGTGGTGGAACGATTCTCTACTCAACAGATGCGGACGTTGTGCACTATGGTTACCCTGCCACAATAACTTCCTTTTTTAAAAGGCAGTTTTGGCAGGGATCTAGTTTTATCAGATCTTTTAATGGAATTTCGGACTTGGTTTTTGTTTTTTCTCTGGTTTTTTTGATCTCATCGTGTTTGTTTGTTTTTTTTATATATTTAGACAGTTATGTTTTATCTTTAGTTTCTTTTTTTGGTATTTTTTTGGGTCCCTTGCTCTTTAGTTTTAAAAGAATACTCAATTCATCAAAGAGAATAAGTGTAACAACTTTATTGGGTGTTTTTTTTCTCGATTGCGTATACTTCCTTTCTAGGTCGCTCGGGCTGATTTATAGTGTGTTTTCTCGAAAAGATATTAAAAGGGATAAAATAAAATAACTGACAATTCCTTTATTCTTTTTGGTAATAAAAATAAAGTTCGTAAGCTTTATTTCGTTTTATTTTTGAAGCCAATTTAATTTAGTCGCGCTTGTTTTTCGCAATATGGTCTAAACTTAGTTTAGCTGAAGCGGGTTTCCTTTCATGGTACCGGAGTGAAATAATATGAAAACTTCTTACCGGTCATCCACCACAATCGGTGTGATGCTTTTTGGCAGTATCTTCACTTCTTTAGTAAGTGTGAGTTTGAGCGCAGCTCCGTCCGTAACAAAGGTATCAGGTAGTCCGGTTGCCCTAGGTGGAACTGTGGTTCTTGAAGGAGCCGGCTTTGGCAGTCGCGGTGCCAATGTTGCTCCCGTTTTAATGGACTTTGGCAGTGAATCATATGACTCAGCGAAGCTGAACCTACACCAATCCTCATTTTCTGACGGTCAGCCTATACTAAGGAGTAGTGAAGGCGATGTTAGTAGCCTTTGGGATAAACCTTCGGTTGGTGATTCAAGTGGCGTACCTCATGCCCCCGTTATCTCACTTTCGAGAACGGCCAGATCAGAGGATGATAAAGGCCATTATTTTTTTGAAGGAGCGAACTCCTTTTTAGGCTGGCCTACAGCTTATGGAGGCTCCGATACGCCGACAGATAACTCGCGTCTCTACGTTGCTTGGCACCTTAAAATGAAATACGACCCCAGGTTTTATTGGGCGATCTCGGCTCAGGGTAAAAAAGGTGAATTTATTTCCGGCGAAAAAGTGTCTGTCGGTGATATAAAGGGGACCTACATAGGTAAAGGAACAGTCGGTAATGGTAAGGGGATGCACCATTTTGTTTTTGACGGCCAAAAGAACGCGAATGCGCTAACTGGCAATGTGATCAGGGGCAATAGTTCGTCCGCTCAAATGACTTTTCCTGAAAATTTTGCCGGAGGTTCGGGTAATGGTTATGAGTCGCCCGGAGCTAATAAATACCTTCGTGTTTGGGAGGATCCTCAGGGTAAAGACGGAGTGAGAATATCTTGGACGCAAATACAGGTTCATAAAAATTGGGTAAGTGCGCCAATAACTCCCGATAAGTGGCACTTAATGGAGTTTTTTTTAGATACGGATGAAAATGACTTATCAATATACGTTGATAGAAAGCTGCTGACTAATATAAGCACTAGTGATACACCTGCCTTGAAGGGGGCGCTAAGTCCAACTATAGCATTGATTGGTTTTAATGGTAAGCTTCAAGAGTTCCAAGAAACTGATATTGATGATATCTATATGGATTATAGGTTTAGTAGGGTCGTGCTTGGAGCAAAAAGTTCATTCTCTGAGTTGGAGTCCTATGAGCTTCAGATTCCGATTTCTTGGTCTAATAATAAAATTGAGTTCATACCAAATTTAGGAGCTTTAAATCCTAAGGGTGAGATATTTGCTTACGTTATTTCTGGTGATGGCCAAGTAAATGAGCAAGGCTTCCCACTTTGCGCAAGTTGTAATTCTCCACCTTCAGCTATTCAGTTAAAGATTGAATGATTTTAAATCAAGTAGATATAAAATGAATTTAATAAATGATAGAGTTTCAATAATTATACCAGCCTATAATAGAGCTAAATATATTGAGTGTGCAATTGAATCATGTCTAAGGCAGGATTATTCCGATATCGAAATCATTGTTGTAGATGATGGGTCTAAAGATGGCACCTTCGATATATTGTTCGATTATCAGAGTTGCGAAAAAATAAAACTACTTTATCACGAAGGGCGCGTTAATCGTGGTCAGTCTGCTTCAATAAACCTAGGTTTGAGTGCTGCATCGGGCGAGTTTGTCGTGATACTGGATAGTGATGATTACTTGTCAGCAGGCGTAGTGGCGCGCCATGTCAGCTATTTATCAGAGAATTGTGAATGTGGTTTGGTGTATGGTATGGGTGCAGCTGTTGATTCAGAAGGTAGGTCATTGAATTTTAATACTTTAAGTGATTTTCACGTCGAGAGCGGTGATCCGAATAATTTGTTACTTAACTGTTATATTGCGCTTCCTGGTGGGTCGATGGTTCGTTCTTCGGTTTATAAGAAGATTGGAGGTTTTGTAGAATCGTTCAGAGCTGGTCAAGATCACGATATGGCTTTACGTATATTCGAGTCCACGAAGGTCGCTTATCTTCCAGAGGTGGCTTTTTTTTATCGAAAACACGAAGATACCATTAGTGCCCGTGGTTTGGAGCGGAGGTGGCGCATAGGGTTTGAAATCTTAAATCGTGCAAGGATGCGTTATCCTTATCGTCAAAATATAGTAAGAAAACGATTGGCAGTTTTATATTTTCGTTTGGCATTAGTTGTTTGGGAAGATAGAAACTTTTTTCATGCGATTTGTTATTTTCTAAGGGCTGGTCTGCTTGATCCTGCAAGGTCGCTGCGGGTTATTGCAGGTCAAGAAAAAGTTAAATAATTAAGTTATTAAGCCCATGGAGACTAGCTTGGACGGTTTGAAAGTTTTATACGTAATAGATTATTTTCGTGATCCAAATGCCGGCACAGAAGGTCAATTATTTGAGTTGATTAAGGGTCTTCCTGACAGGTATGTCCAGCCTCATTTGCTTGTTTTTGAGGAATCGCCATGGCTCAAGGAAAATTGTTTTCCCTGTGAGTATAGCGTCCTAGGGTCTCGATCACTGAAGAGTTTTAAAACGTGGCTTGCCCTGAACGCGAAAGCTCGGCAGTTTCGTTCTGGAGGCTACAGTGTTTGCCATGTTTTTTTTAATGATCCTTCTGTTATTTGCCCTCCTGTATTTCGGATGCATGGTATTAAAACGCTAATTTCTCGAAGAGATATGGGGTATTGGTATACTCCTTTTTTAAAAAATGTTTTAAGAGTTACCGGACGTTTTTCCTCAGGTGCAATTGTAAATAGTGAGGCTGTCAAACGAATTACGGTAAATTCAGAGCGTTTGCCTGAAAACTTAGTTGAAGTTATCTATAACGGGTATCATCTTTCCGACTCCGCTGATGAGATTCTGAGCCTCTCCTCAACAGATGCGCTGGTTTCCCTAAAAGCTAACGGTCGCTTGTTGATGGGGCTTGTTGCGAATATTCGACCGATTAAGCGTATTGGTGATGCTATCGAGGCCTTAAAGCTATTGAGGCAAAGTACACCTGATTTAGATCTTGTTATTATTGGGGCGGGAGATCCTGCTGAATTAAATGCGTTGGCTGCGAGGGCCGGTATTGATGGCCGCGTGCATTTCCTGGGGGCTCGAGGTGACGTTAGGGCATGCCTCCGATATCTAGATATTGGCGTTCTTTGCTCAGAGTCCGAAGGTTTCTCCAACGCAATTATTGAATACATGCAAGCAGGGTTACCTGTTGTTTGCAGTGATGTTGGTGGCAACGGGGAAGCCGTCATTCATGGGGACTCAGGTTACCTGTTTCCTGCAGGAGATATTGAGGCATTTGCCGACTGTATTCAAAAGTTGGCCAACAATGCCGGCGAGCGTGAGCGAATTGGGAGCAATGCAGCCGCTGAATCATCTCGTCGATTCGGTATGAGTGCGATGATTGATGCACATGTTAAACATTATCGTAGGGTGCTTGGCGTTGCAGGGCATGACGCTCATTGTAGAACCAAGGGAGGGGGTTAGTTGTTTTCGGTATTTTATAAGTTAATTATTAGGGCCTCGTCGTGAATTATTTTTCGCGTTGTATTCAATTGGCCGGAAGTATGGGGATGTACCAGTTCGCCCGCTACTTAACCCGGACCTCTCCGCGTATACTTATGTATCATCGTTTTTCAAAAGAGCCGCGACCGGGATTTGTCTCTGAGAAAAGCTTTAGAAAACAACTGATATATATAAATAAATACTATCGACCAACCAATTTGAATGAGCTTTCGCATTTATTGTTCGAAGGAAAGCGGGTTCCTGAAAATACGTTGGTTATTACAGTAGATGATGGCTACCGTGATTTTCATGACGTCGCCTGGCCACTGCTTGAAGAATACAATATACCCGCGACTCTATTTGTTACGACAGGCTTCGTAGAAGGGGATCTTTGGTTGTGGCCTGACCAGGTTACCTGGCTATGCAAAAACGCGCCGAATCACGACATCGTCTTTGAGACGCGGGGCCTGTATGTGTCCAGCGAAGATGTCCATAGAGATTATGCAGGTGTCTGGAAAAGGTTGATTGGACATCTGCTGTCCATACCTGACCCCGAAAAACATAACTTTATTCGCTCACTGGCCAGTGCTTGGAAGCTTGTATTGCCCCGCCAAGCGCCGGTCGAGTTCCAAGCATGCTCATGGGCTCAGCTTGGTCAAATGGAGGCGTCAGGTATAGAGATAGGTGGGCATACAATAACCCACCCCTCACTTGGACGGGTCGATTCGGTTCAGGCATCACATGAAATTGTTGGATGCAGAGACGCGCTGGATGAGAAGTTGGGCTCGCGAGCACGACCCTTTTGTTACCCCAATGGTGAGCCATCGGATTTTAATCCGGCCCTTAAAGCTGTTGTTGAACAGGCAGGGTTCACCTGCGCAGTCACGGCTTTTGCAGATAGCTTGGAAATGCAGGATCGATATGCCTTGCGTCGACACTCTGGTAGCGATGAACCCTTCCAATTCTTTAAATCGGTATCGGGAGTCGAGTTGATGGGGCATCGGCTACGCAAGACGATCAGGGTGAAGGCGTAATGCCTGGTATAGGGAGCTCTGTTGCCTTTAGCCAACCGTCAGGGCCGGCGAAAGGGGTGTCGCAAAACGAACAGGTTTCAAATGGCCTGTTTTGGCTGTACATGTATTTTTTGGTGGATTTCTTTTTTCATCTGTCTGCTAGAGTTCATGTCTATGCAATGCTGCGCCCAACGTTGCTTTTGGTGCTCCTGATTAGTGTAGGTTTATATTTACAAAGGGACCGTTTAAAGGACCGGGGTCAAGATCCTATATTCAAATCGATGTTTGCAATTCTGATTTATATTGCGGTGACGCTTATACTCGTTGAATACCCGGGAAGTGTTGTACGAAATAATTTACCTGAGTTCGTCAAGGCAATTGTATTCCTATTCTTCACAGCTTTAATTCTTGACTCCGAAAAGCGGTTGAAAATATTTCTATTTGTATTTATAGGTTGCCAAGTATTCCGAGTTTTGGAACCTTTATTTCTTCACATTACTGAAGGATATTGGGGGGATCGGACTTATCTCGGAGACGGTGATTTCGCAGGACGCTTGGCGGGGGCGCCTTCTGACGTTATCAATCCTAATGGCCTTGGATTTGTTATAGCGACAGCCATACCATTTTTGCATTACTTGCTTTTTGGACGTGGAAAAATAGCGTCAATTATCTACTTAGGGCTCATGCCTGCACTCTTATATGCGTTAATCCTTACTATGTCGCGAGGCGCATTTTTAGCGTTGCTTGTTGTTGCGTGGATGGTATTCAAGACCTCATCCCGAAAGTGGTTGTTGCTACTTATTGCTGTTGCCTTGGTATTCGGGAGTTGGAGTGTCATGACGCCGATCCAGAAAGACCGGTATCTTTCACTGGTTTCTTCAGATGCGAAGGGCGCGAAAACGACCGATGGGCGAATTGATCTGATTATTCATGAATTCGAGTTGGGCCTTGAGCGTCCTTTAGTGGGTCATGGGTTAGGTACAACGCCTGAATCAAAATACCATAGCTGGGGGCGCCGACAAGCAAGCCACAACATGTATGGCGAGCTAATAATTGAACTGGGTCTGATAGGGTTTGTATTTTTTCTGAGATTTATTATCGCCATATACCGACGCTTCCGAGAAAATCAGAAACGGTTGTTGCTGCTAGGTGACGCCAACCCGTTCCTTGCCAACCTGAACAAGGCGTTACTAGCAGTTTTTTGGATGTATGTTGTGTACAGCCTCAACTACTATGGCTTGTCGCAATATTATTGGTATTTGCTTGGAGGAGTAACCATAGCTTTTGGCAGGGTTATGGACAAACTCGGCCGAAATACTGATTCGTTACAAGCTGACGACCATTTGCAGGCTAGAGTTGGGCTCGGTTGGAAGGTTAATAGAGGCTGATGGCGTCTAGTTATATGTCGTTCAAGGGGAATGGATGAATATTTTGGTGGTCGCCCGGCATCCTGGAGGTGGGATACGGACGTATTTTCGTTATGTGTACGGCGAAAAGGTTATGAGTGATGTTTCCATCACTTTCCTGACGCCAAAAACAGATTCTATGGAGTCGATCTACCAAGGACTCGGGAACGTGGCGAAAGTCTGTAGATCTAAAAATACACTGTTTTCGCTGTTTAAAGGCTTACTGCGGCTGCTACTGCAACGACCCGATTTGGTGCATTCGCACGGTTTTACCGCCGCAATAATCACCTCGATTCCCGCGGTGTTGTTGCGGGTTCCGCATGTTGCGACGACTCATGACGTATTTTTACCTGATCAGTTTAAAGGGATGAAGGGGCGGGTTAAGCGGTGGCTCATCGGTACGCTATTAAAAACCTGTACTGTGATTAATCCGGTTGGTCGCGATGCGATGTTGAATATGAAAGAGACATACCCACGCCTGGGTGAGGGAAATAGAATCGCTGAAATTAGAAATGGTATTGATTCTTCATTCTTTATGACGGACCAGGTTCGAGATCTTCGGGCCGAATCCAGTATCCCTGACAGTGCTCTGCTGGCTGGCTTTTTTGGACGCTTTATGGCGCAGAAAGGCTTTGGTTTACTGGTTGAAGCTGTTGAGCGGATGAAGGACTCTCAGCTGCCGATCTATGTGGCGTGTTTCGGTTGGGGAGGTTTTATTCGCGAAGAGCAGGCCGCACTTGAAGCTCGAGGCTTGACTGAATACTTTCATTTTTTTCCTGCTACTGACGAGATGCCCGCAGCACTGCGAGGTGTTGATATTGTAGTCATGCCTTCTCGCTGGGAAGCGTGCCCACTGCTGCCTATGGAAGCGATGGTGGCAGGGACCCCAGTATTGGGGAGTGACTGTATAGGTTTGAAAGAGGTAATCGAGGATACTCCATCATTAATGTTTCCTCAGGGTTCGGTCGACGATCTTATCGCCCAGTTGAAATACTTCAAGGAGCACCAGCCCGCTATTAAGGAAGAGTGCGTGGCATTCAGGCCTGAGGCAGCAGACCGCTTTGATGTCGGCCACACAGCTAAGTCCTTACATGCTATTTACTCCAGAATGACCCAATAGCAGGTAAAACACGTGATACGCAGCCTGCTTGTGAACACCGGATCCAATGTTCTGGTAATGATCGTTAAACTGATCATTACGTTCGTGATGACCCCTGTATTTGTATACAACCTGGGTAAATACGATTACGGCCTTTGGGAGATGATCGGAGCGATCATCGGTTATGCCGGCATGTTGAATCTCGGAATCCAGCCCGCGATCAGTCGTTATGCGGCAAAGTACAAAGCGGAAGGGGATCAATCTCAACTGCTGATTGTATTTTCATCTGCTTTGTTTTTCATGATTCTGACAGGCATGCTTTTGTGCCTGTTTTGTATTCTTTGGGCTGCTTGGTTTCCCAACGTGTTGGCACCTGAAGGTAGCCCATCAGAACGTTACGCCATACTGCTGATTATCATCGGCGCTCAATTGTTGTTTGCATTCCCGGGTCAGGTCGCTGAGAGTTATCTTGAAGGGTTCCAGAAGTACTATTTGAAGAACAATATTACGATCGTTAACTCGGTTATCGGATCGACAATTCTCTATATTTTCATCACACCTGAAAATGGTCTGTTATTACTCGCAGGGATCAATGCTATAGGACTCTCTGTGAAGTACGTTCTATTTTTCTTGATTCTGTTCAAACCCGCCTACGGCGCTATTCGAGCAAACCTTGGTAATTTTTCCTTTCCAAAATTGAAAGAACTTATTTCGTTCGGGGTTAAATCTCTCATTCAGGGGGTCGCTACCCGTATTGAAAATATGACGGATTCGCTAGTTATCGGTTTCGTGCTGGGGCCCGCAGCCGTGCCTTTTTACAGTATTCCAGCGAACTTGGTGCAGCACCTGCGTAACCTTGGTTGGACTCTAAGTCATGCCTTTATGCCGTTGTTCAGTGGCATGAGTGCAATGAACGATCAGGAGGGTATCCAGAGGGTCTATCTGATGGCGAGTAAATATGTTGTTGGCGTCATATTGCCGATGGCGGCTGGGATGTTGATTTTGGGAGCGCCATTTCTTGGCATCTGGATAGGGCCGGAATTTGAGGCGCAGGGTCAATGGATTATCGCATTTTTGGTTATTTTTACGTTGTTGCCGTTAATTGATCCGTTTAATAGCCGTTACCTCACCGCGATAAACAAGCACGGCATTTTTGCACGCCTGACGCCTATCGCTGCCGGTATTAACCTGGGCCTGAGTCTTGTTCTGGTCCATCAATTTGGCATCCTGGGTGTCGCTTTTGCTTCAACCGTTCCGGCGTTTATTTTTGTTCCCATTTATCTGAAGTACACCTGTAATGAACTGGGCATCGCTGTTTCCCGGTATCTAAAGGAGAGCGTATTGCCGTGCGTGGTCCCGGCACTATTGCTAGCACTTTCTGCGTGGTGTTTCCGGCAGTGGGTGGGACTGGAAGGTTACCTGGATGTTTTTGTGGCGGTACTGGTGTCTGGCATGATCTGGGCAGTAGCGTTTTGGTTAATGGCGCTGAATCCAATGGAAAAGCAATATATTCGTGCACGCTTGCCAATTTTGAAAGGAACTCAGTAGATGTGTGGCATAGCAGGATTTTTAACGCCAGATAGTATCGAGGGCCCTGAGCGGCTACTCAGGAAAATGGGCAAGAGCATTGCCCATCGAGGACCGGACGCAGACGGCGTCTGGTTCGATGGTGCGCATGGTCTCGGCCTGGTACACAGGCGGTTGGCCATTCAGGACCTCTCCCCGGCCGGCGCTCAGCCGATGGTTTCGCCTTCCGGGCGCTATATCATTGTGTTCAACGGCGAAATATATAACTTCAAAACACTGGGGAAGGAGTTGCTCGGGTACGGCTATTCCTTTAAAGGTCATTCTGATACCGAAGTGATGCTGGCTGCTATTGAACACTGGGGCATTGAAAGCGCGATACCTCGCTTCTATGGCATGTTTGCCTTTGCGCTGGTCGATCGAGAGAAAAAGGCACTGTATCTGACCCGTGATCGAATGGGTGAAAAGCCTCTCTATTATGGCTGGCAAAGCCGGTCGCTGTTGTTTGGTTCTGAGCTAAAGGCGTTGCGTGTACACCCGTCGTTCAGTGGTGAGCTAGAGAAAAACGTGCTGCCTCTTTTGCTTCGCCATAACTTTATTCCCGCTCCCCATACCATTTTTAAGGGTATTTTTAAGGTAAGGCCGGGACACCTTGTCGAAATTAGCTATGGCGCCGCCGGCCACGGCGAAGTGACTAGCGATACAGCTTTTTGGGATATGTCAGCCATTAGTGAGCGCGAGCCTCCCCCGCAAAGCAGAGACGCTGCTGCGAACAAGCTTGAGGATATTCTTGGAAATGTCATCCAAGAACAGATGATTTCGGATGTTCCATTGGGTGCTTTTCTTTCCGGAGGAATTGACTCTTCAACTATAGTGGCCCTGATGAAGGCGCGCGCCAGCCGACCGGTAAAAACGTTCACGATCGGCTTTAATGAACCCGGGTTTAATGAGGCTGAGCACGCCGCGGCAGTAGCTGCGCATCTTGGTACAGAGCACCATGAGCTGTATGTGACCGAAAAGGATGCGCTGAATGTTGTGCCCGATTTGCCTGCTACTTATGACGAGCCATTTGCTGATTCCTCGCAGTTGCCAACGATGCTTGTCAGCAGGATGACCCGCGAGCATGTAACGGTTTCGTTGTCCGGAGACGGTGGAGATGAGTTGTTCTGCGGTTACGGGCGATACAACTCGATGATGGCCGGTTGGCAAAAGCGGCACTCAGCCACATCACGGCTCCGCGGTTTTGTTTCTCGTTTACCGACGCGGGCAGCGGCTAATCTTATTCGCCGTGCTGTGCCGGCTCAGAGAACCCGGTCCCTGACCGCTATCGAAGATCGTTTGATTGCAGACCGAGCCTGCTCCCGGGCAGAAGATCTATCGGCGTTCTATCGCTCGCGGATCTCTTATTGGCCGGATCCCTCAGTGGTTTTGAGAGACAGCAATGAGCCGGTTTATGGGTTGAGCGCGGGTTTGCCTGAGAGCATTCCAGGTGACAGTCTTAAGACGCTCATGTGGCGCGATCTCAACTGGTACCTTCCTGATGACATACTGGTCAAAGTGGATCGAGCCGCCATGGCTTGTAGCCTGGAAACGAGGGTGCCGCTTCTTGATGAGCGAGTCGTGAGGTATGCATTAAGTCTCCCGGTGTCAATGAATATGGAAAATGGATTAGGCAAGCAGGTGCTTCGCCAAGTGCTGTACAGGCATGTGCCCAAAGCATTGATTGACAGGCCGAAGGCGGGGTTTGCAGTGCCGATTGGCGTTTGGTTACGTTCGAGCTTACGTGATTGGGCCGAAACGTTGTTGGATGAGCACCGTCTTGATCAACAGGGTTTGTGGAACACCGGTATCATCAGAGCTTATTGGGAAGAGCATTTGACCGGCCGTGAGGACTTTTCATTTCAGCTTTGGGGCATTCTTATGTTCCAGTCCTGGCTTGATCAGCAGATGGTTGATTCGTGAGCATCAGACCAGTCAACTATGAGGCGCGATACCAGCAGCCCATTGTGGCGCTCCTCGAGTCGGTGCCTTATAAACCATTGCTTTGGAAATGGCAGTTTGAAGAAACGCCTTATGCTGAACGCTTTAACCCCGTCATTCTGGTAGATGACGCTGATAAGGTTGTGGGTTTTAACGGGATTATGCCCATTGAAGCTACCGAGTTTGGTGTGCCGATCGATGTGCTTTGGAGTTGTGACTTCCATGTTAGCGCCAACATGCGGGGGCAGGGCTTGGGAAAGCAGATTAAGCGAACGCTAATTGAGCAGGCCGATATCATTATGTCATTTGGCGTAAGCGATCAAGCGTCCCATGTCCTCGCTAAAATGGGCTGGCATCAAAGCGAATCGGTCTACAATTTTCGGTTGATCAGGGAATGGCATTCTCCCCGGATGCTTGCGTTCCAGGTTCTCCAATGGGCCAATGTTATTAGGGGTGCGCTGTGCAGAAGAAGCCATAGTGGCGACTACAGCATAGACGTGCGGAGCCAGCTGCCGGGCAAAAAGGCTATCGACTACCTCTGGACTGTCAGCAAAGGTGGGTTTGGTAAGACCATTGCGCGCACTCATGAATATCTTGACTGGAAGTATCAGAACCATCCTCTTGCGCAGTATGCTTTTGTTTGCGCATGGCGTGACGGTATTTTGTTGGGCATGCTCATTGTTCGTTATTCCCGCGGAAGCTTGAGAATTGTCGACTATCTTGGCGCGGCAAGGGATGTCGATCTAAAAAGAGCTTTGATCAGAAAGTGCAGATATCAGTGGCGCCACGCTCGCCACATCACAACGGCAACTTCTGATGAAGAGTTAGGGCAATGTTTGCTGGATGAAGGATTTTTTCGACCACGGTCCCGGCCGCGCTTTTTTGTTCGGACACGATTGAAAGACAAGGCTCGCTGGGAGGACAACTGGTTCATTATGGCTGGCGACAGCGATGGTGAACTATTATTGGCGGCACAAGATCAGTATTCAGCGCTCTAGGGAGCAGGGAATGAAAGGCAACCAACCACTCATTAGTATCGTTACCCCTACCTACAATCGCGAAGCGTTTCTGGCGGAGGCGATACAAAGTGTCATCGACCAAACCTATGAGAATTTTGAGCTCATTATTGTTGATGACGGGTCGACTGATGGGTCAGAAGTGCTGGTACAGCGTTATGTGCAGGAAGACTCCCGTATACGCTATTTCAAACAGCATAATCAGGGTCAGAGTGTTGCAAGAAACCGAGGGATTCAGGAATCCCGGGGAGAGTTTGTCTGTTTTCTTGATTCTGATAACAAATGGTTTCCTGACAAGCTTGAGGTGTCGGTGAAGGCGTTTGCCGATAATCCGTCAGTAGACATTGTCTACGGCAACAACGTCACCATTTCTGAAACCGGCGCTGAATTAAGTCGATTAAATATGCCCCGGCACTCCGGCATGATTACCGAGCGCCTGCTCGCGGATAACTTTATCAGTATGAATACCACCATGGTGCGAAAACACTGTTTTGACACGCTTGGGGCCTTTAACGAGCGTGATCGTTTAGCTGAGGATTATGAACTCTGGCTTCGTCTGTCGACCCAATTCCGCTTTTTATACGTCCCGCATTACTTTGGATATTACCGGGTAATGGATGATCAGATTTCCACTGATAAAGAGGCGCGCTTTAGTGCAAATGAACAAATTATTCACTCTTTCCTTGAGCAGTTTCCTGATGCGTTAACCCGCAAACAGAAGCGGGCCGGCTTGTGTCGTTTTTATCTCAGAAAGGCACGATATTTGTCTGCAACGGGGCAGCGCAGGCGATGTTTCAGCGCATTACGCAGGGCATTTGGTCTTGACCCTTTCTGGCTGGGTCCTTGGCGGACAACAGCGCGGGTAGTAATGGATATTCGAGGTAAGCGTGCCCGATAGTGGTTGCAGGGTGAATGCCCGCCTGCTTAGTGCATATGAGTTCAGCCAGCTCGGTCCCGACTGGGATGATCTGGTTGAGCGTTCTGGCGCCGATCGTCTTTTTATGGGCTGGAGTTGGCTCTATAGTTGGTGGGAGACGTGGTCACAAGTAATGGGGCTGGATCTTCTTCTAATTGGTGTGTTCGATGATGGTGGTCGACTTATCGGGATAGGACCATTCTACCGAAGGGCACAGCAGATGCCCCTTGGGTTGCGGGTTAACCGAGTGCAAATGCTCGGAAATGCTTGGCATGTTGGCCCATCTGTGAGGTCTGAATATACCAACTTGATTACCGACGCCAATTGTTCAGAAGAGGTATCAAGCGCCATCGTGGCGTTTGTTAGCCAGCTCACTTGGGATGAAGTTGTGTTGTGTGATTGCAGTCCTGCCAACGTTGACCTGATTACGCGTGCCATGAGAACCCATCTTGGTCAGTTAACCCAGGTGGACCGGGCGTTTGATAGCGGAATTGCCATCAACGTTTCAAACAGTTTTGAAGAGTGGCTTGCGGCGCTTGGAAAAAACACCCGCTTGAAGGTATATAACCGTCGCCAAAGGATATCCAGGCGATCGCAGATAGACTTTATCCACGCCGGCAGCAGCTATGAATTTGCGGAGTTTCTTGAAGAGCTTTCCCGGTTTCATATCGGCCGGTGGGGGAGTCCAGCATTTGATAGAGAGGGCATAAGGTTTCATCAAGCGTTTGTTCAACGTTTCACCGAAAGCGGCGGTAAGCTTGAAGCATCGAAAATGCTGGTAGACGGAAAGTGCGTATCAGTGCTCTATGATGTTGTTATTGGGGCCCGGCGTTACAACATTCAATCCGGATACGATGAGTCGTTCGACCGTCAGGTTGCATTGGGCACCCTCCATCTTGGGTATGCGATAGAGCAAGCGTTTGCGGATCCTGACATCCATTACTACGACCTATTGGCCGGGGGTGGAAAAAATACGTTCTATAAAGATCGCCTGCATGGCACAGCCTATAGTTTTAAAACGGTTCAACTCGTCCGAAAGCCCGTGCTCAGGTTGATTTACACCCAACAAGCTAAATTACCTGCGGCCTGGCGCCAGCGCATAAACAAAACAATCCGGCTCTGAACTGAAGACGTCGCGGATTAGGGATTAATCCTGGAATTGGAAGAGTTGCATGGATAGACGGATAGAGATTGTTTACCGAAATACCGGGCGAGGTCTGGTTGCTGATGGCGAGATGCTGCGGTCCATTCTTGAGAGCCTTGGTTTTGACGTCATCATAATCAAGGTGCCGCCGACGAGAGGCTACCAGTTCCGTATCAGAGGTCATCTCGATACGTGTTACAAGCGGATGCCCTGGTTGCTGTCACTCTCTATCAATTTGATTGCAAAGTGGCGTCGGTGGCGGCTCGGCTACCAGCCGCTGCTGACTATCCAGCTTCAGTCTCCGATCATGCGTTATTTCGGAGCCGCGAGACACACGTGGCTCGTGCCTAACCAGGAATGGTTCAGGGCGGACCGCCTGATATATTTGAAGTTCTATGATGCCGTCGTCTGCAAAACGGAGGCGGCTCGCGCGCTTTTTTCGCAGTGGCACAAAAATACTGTGTTTACCGGTTTTTCAGGCGAGTATGCGACTAGCGTAGAACCCGCAGGGATGCTTCAGGTAGGGGCGCCTGAAGAACAGAGCTCACCGTTTTTTATTCACGTTGCGGGCAAGAACCGGCGCAAAGGCTCGCAGTTGCTTATGGCGTGTTGGCGATTGCAGCCGGAGTGGCCAAAGCTTGTTGTCGTTACCGATTCTGTAGACCGGCTTGCGCCTATTCCTGATAACGTTGAAGTGCTTACCGATGCGGACGACCAGTGTGTTGGGCATTTACAGCGGAATGCGCTCGCCGTACTTGCGCCATCTGAAGTTGAAGGGTTTGGCCACACCCTACTTGAGGGTATGGCAAGAGGGGCGATTGTCCTATCAACCGATGCACCGCCAATGAATGAGTTGGTAGATGCCGAACGTGGAGTTTTGGTGCCTGCAGAGTGGAAAACCAAGGTGCGGCTCGGGGATGGATATGGAATTTCAGTTGATCATATGACAGAAGCCGTGAATCGCATTTTGGCACTGAGTCCCGAGCAGCGTACCGCAATGTCGGTTAAAGCGCGGTCCTGGGTTTATGAAAACCATTCTGCTTTTTGCCGTCGTTTTAAATTGTTGATTGAAGAAAATCTCAAGCCAGACAATTAGCCGAACGGGATACTGGTCGCTCCCCCGGAATTAATGTTTAATGGCGTAACGCTCGATAATCTGTTGTTCAGGAGTAGTTATGCTAGGAGGGCATCCGAGGTCGGTGCTGGTACCGCTGGCCGTTGTGTTCGCTTTTATTTTGGGTGCCTGGTCTACTATTGACGGCGTCGTTTCTCGTTGGTTGGCCGTTGACGAATCCTATTCCCACGGTTTTCTTCTGTTGGCTGTTTCAGCCTACCTCGTTGTTCAGCAGTGGCGTGTGCGTCCAGCCGTCACCTTGTTTTCGCCGTTCTGGTTGTTACCGCTTTTGGGTTTTTTGCTGCTCTACATCGGCGGCTCAATGTTGATGATTGAAGCGGTCCAGCAGTTTGTTCTTATACCGGCTCTTTTGTGTGCTCTCGGTGTGATCTGGGGGTGGCGAGAATTGGTTCGCTTCCTCATTCCTGTCGGTCTGCTCGTCTTTGCTATCCCGTTTTGGGACTACCTGGCGTGGCCGCTCCAACTCATTACCACCAAGGTTAACGAAATACTTCTTGGCCTGCTTGGCATCGAGTTTCACGTTGACGGTGTGTTTGTATTTCTGACTGGTGTCGGTGCCTTTGAAGTGGCACACGGTTGTTCGGGATTAAGATATTTTTTGGTGGGGTTGACGCTCAGCGTTGTATACGGACAGATGAATTTCACCCTGTGGCGCAACCGCATCATGCTCTGTGTACTAAGTGTTGTCTTTGCGCTGGCTGCAAACTGGATTCGGGTATTTGTGATTATCCATCAGGGATATGTTACGAACATGGAGTCTCCTCTTGTAGGCAATCACGAGTTTTTTGGCTGGATCGTTTTTGCACTTTCATTGATACCACTGTTCTGGATGGCAAACCGGATGGAGCGTAGCGACAACGCCACAGCCAAAGCTCGTGTCAGAGCACCAGAGGATATTCAGGATGCCGAGCAGGCTGAGTTCTCGCGTTTTTCAAAAGTGGGTATCGTGTTTACGTTGTTGATGTTGTTAGCTCCGGCTTTAGCTTTGGGCGTTATATCGACGCAGTCTTCACAATTAATTGCTGGGCAGAAAGCACCGAGGCTGATGACCAATGCTGATTGGGCGCCTTATTTTCAACGTAACGCCGTTCGCTGGGTTCCGGTTATTCATGGAGCTGACAATATAGAAGTTCAGGCTTATTTCCTGAGAAAAGGGCTAAGCGAAGGCCGTGCGCCGAAAGCCATTGCCGCTATCGAAGTGTATACCTACCTTGATCAAAAGCCGGGTAAAGAGTTGGTGCAGGACTCGAACCATCCGTTCGATCGGGAGCGATGGTCAATAAAGCAGTCGCGCGAGCAAACAGTCGATCATGTCGACTGGACGGTATTGACGATACAGTCACGGCAAACCAATGAGACGATCACAGTGGCTTTCAGCTACCTCGTGGGCGGCAGGTGGTTAGCCGATCCGATTAAAGCAAAGCTTGCCCAGATTTCCGCTGCCTTCGCCGGGCAGCCAGATGTCCATCAGGTTTTCGTGGCTCTGGATTGTGAGGCGTGTGCTTCAGATAATCTGTTAAACAGCGTGTTGGCAGACACCCAGAAGCAGACAAAGATTTTTGTTTCGCGGATGTTCAAACCCCAGTAAAAAAGCTCCCCCAATATATGAGAGGGGGAGCCACCACGCGACATCGCTGATACTTACTCGACTGTCGTTGACACCGTTTCAGACGACGGGCTGCTCAGCCCGTCAGTATCAACAGCCTTGATATCGAAGTACCAGGTCCCGCTTTCCAGCGAATCGAACACATAAGTGGTGTCTGTTCCTGGCACAGAAACCGATTGATCGAGATTTCCTGCATCACGTCCATAGCTGAGTTCGAAATGATCGATTTCTCCAACGGCTAACGAAGAGCCGTCAACCCGGGTGAGCGGAAGCGCCCATTTGAGGGTAACGCCATTAGTGGGGCCGGGTACGACAGGTTCTGGAGGCACGGTTTGGCCCGAAGACGACGCATCCTCAAGGGTCCAGGGGTTCAATCCAGATTGATAGGCCTGGAGGTTGGAAACACCATCACTGTTCATCGCGGCGGATGAATCGTTAATAAATGGATTTAATCCGTAACGAAGTTCCCAGCTATCGGGAATGCCGTCGCTGTCCAGATCTTGCGTCTGGCCCTCGACTTCCATTGTCGGTGATCTGATGGTTTGAGCGATAGCGATGCTTGAATTGTTTGAAGTGTCGACGATTTTCAGATTGGCCTTTGCATCCCATCCGCTTTCAAAGTACTCCATTCTGATCGGAACCGGCTCTTCTGCTGGTAGGGACTTTTCGCCTGAATGTGTTGTCGGCTTGGATGTGCTCCAGTGATCGACGACCAGTTCGTTACCGACCCACAGCCTCACGCCGTCATCGGCATCAGTAGTGAATGCGTAGGTACGGTTTCCGCTTGAGTGGGGGGGAATGAATTGCCCCGTCCAACGTACTGAAAACTTGTCTTTCGGTGTATCAGCGTTTGGTGCACCTGAGCCCCAGTTGAAGTTAATATCACTGTTCACTTCCGAAACCACAAACTCGTCAAAATTGGTGCCCCGGAAATACTGCCCTACAAAGCCCGGAACATAAGACTGTACATTTTCACTGGCAGGCACAGATTCTGGATCCAGAACATCGGAGCCTTGCTGGTACTCCGTCGCATTGTCATAGCCGTCCCCGTCAGCATCTGCAGCCCCATCGGCCGGATCCAGCGGGTTGAGCCCATATGCAAACTCGGCTCCATCAGGAACCCCGTCTCCATCGGTGTCTTCAGTATTTGGAGAGGTAAGCAACCCGAACTCTTCGAAGGCACTTAGAAGGTCGCCATCTGCATCACTGGCGGCATCATTTGAATTGGAAGGATCCAGACCATTGACGACCTCCCAGTTGTCATACATGCCGTCTGAATCCTCATCAAGAAACGGGTAGCTCCCCTGATAAGTAAGATTCTGGTCGCCATCGAAATAGCCAATACGATAGCCCGATGAGTAGCCCTTTATGAAGTCTTCGGATACGTCCGGCGTTACTGGTGTAGATCCTACGCCACTCGACAGATATTGACCTTCAACGACCTGTCGGGCGATTGAGGGGCCTTCCCATTCAACTGCAACGTGATCATCCCACCCTCCCTCCTTATGGAGAAGTTCAAAACGGTAGGGTTGACCGCCTTTAAGGTTGACCGGCGCGCTAACCTGACTGCCATACCGGGTGTAATCCTTATCCTTGACGGCCGCGGGCACAAACGCAATTTGCTGAAGGCCGGCATTGTCAGTGGATGAGGAAAGGCTAAATGCGCTCTGATCATCACTGGAAAGATAAAAGGTGTAGGCGCCGTCAGTTGGTGGCGTAATCAGACCGGTAATTCGGCTGCCGAAGTTATTCCCTTGATTCGTAGGAGCCTGAAGCCGACTCCACAAATCGGACCCCTCAGGTGTATCGGGGTAGCCGGGGGCAGATAGTATTGAGTCGACGGTATTCCCCTTTATATTCAACCAGTAATCTCGGTACACCTGTCCCTGAACGTTGGTTTTGCCGGCCGCTGTCGGCTCCAGTTCGTTAACGTTTGTGTCCCAGGTACTACAGCCCGCGAGAGAGACAGTCACTGACATGCCTAGGTACTTCATAATGACCGGGGTTTTCATGAGGTATAGGCCTATAGGTGCGAAGTGATAAATCCAGTAATACCAGTATGGTCAGTAAGATGCGTTTTGCTTGGACAGATTAAGAATATAAACGTGACGTTTAGTCTTATTCGGAATGATGTCAGCTAATTTTCCATTTGCTGACTATCGAGTTGGCCATTACTGCTTCTCTTACGGAGCAGCCAAAAGAACTCCACTGGATTTGTCGAAATATTTTACGATTTATTGAATTGAACTTTTTGAGGTATATTAACATATTGAATTTTATCGTTTTTATTATGTGGCCCGACAATTGCATTTGCTTTAGGTGATGGCTGTTATCCATGGCTTACATAACTGAATTGTTAAGGGGATCTATACAATGAAAAGGACACTTTTGGCAGCAACGCTGGCTCTGGGTTTTGTAGGAGCTGGTAGTGCATCAGCTGCACTGATTATTGACGGCGGCACTGCGGGTAATGTGGGTGTTACACCTTCAAACGATGTGCTGGACACATACACTGGATCACCTATCGCTGGTGCGTTCCAGGCTGAACTTAAAACCAGTGCAGCTACCAAGCTCAAGATTGAGTTTCTTGGTAAGGAAGCTGGTTGGCTGAATACATTCACCCTGGGCGGCCAGTCGCTTTCGACTGCCAGCACTGTTGGTGACTCTATTTACGTTGACGTGGTTGCCGGCACCGTACTGTTCAATATTTTGACAGGTGGCGCGGGCAGTGTAGCGAATGGCGCTAACAACGACCCGGCTACTGCAGGTATTCCGGACTTCTGGCTTGGTTACGACCCGCTGAACAGCGGTTCTGTAATTCTGGCACTGGATGATGGTGGCGCGAACCCTGATGACGACAACCACGATGACCTGGTTCTTCGCATTACTGACGTGCCTGAGCCTTCATCTCTTGCGCTGATCGGCCTTGGCCTGGTTGGTGCTGGTGTTGCGGCTCGTCGTCGCAAAGCCTGATAAGCACTTGAATTGAAGAAAGCCGGGCATGGCGTCATGTCCGGCTTTCTTTTTGCCCGGTTTTAAATTGCCGGTTTTCTCTTTGTAGCAGCCATTTTTGAAATACTGACCCGCCCATCTCTGGCTTGCCTGTTCACTGTAAACGTCCCTTGTAGCCTTTGTAGCCAAAACTTCAGCTTTGGTGCTGCATGCGAGGCTGCCTGAGGGTATCTGATTAGGAATATTGCGACTCGATCACGGCTGATGCTTCAGTCGATGGGCACCAACTTTGGCGTGAGCCACGGTGCCTGGCGAAAAAAATGAACCTCGTTAAAACATAAAAGGCGCCGATGCGTAGGCAAGGGCGCTTTTCACTTCTGGCTTAATTTCAGTTGCTTTGACCGTTCAAACGCTCTGCTTATAGCTTCTTGAGCACCTCTTTAGCTTTTCCTTCTTCGCCTGCAGCCTTATAGGCATCGGCTAAATGCATCGCTATTTCATTGGAGTCCGGTGCCAGTTGATGTGCCTTTTCGAGTACCGGGATGCTCTCTTTATGGTCGCCCTTTTTGTACAGGATCCAGCCATAGGTATCGGCGATAGCGGCTGATTCAGGGTTGATGTCGTAAGCCTTTTGAGCAAGTTCCAGAGCTTGACCATCTCCGCTCTCGTGGTAGATCCAGGCAAGGTTGTTCAGCGCAGTCGAATTCTTCGGGTTGATATTCAGTACCGCTTTATAAGCATCGATCGCTTTGGGCATGTCGTCGATGTTCTGGTAGGAAAGGGCCAGTGCCAGCATGAGTTGACTACTTTTCGGGTATTTGCCCTTTCCGTTTTCGAGCGTCTCAATCGCCTTTTGACGCTGTTCCTGTTTCTGTAGCGTTTCGGCGAGGCGCAAGTAGATGTCCGGGCTCGTCGCTTTGTTCAACGCTAACTCGTAAAGCTCTGCAGCCTTATCGAGATCGTTTTTGCTGATTTCGTAGTTTGCTTCTAGCACGTAAGGGCGCGCGGATTCGGGGTGCTCAAGACGGGTTTCCCTGAGCAATTTACGCGCATCATCCTCGCGGTCACTGGTGAAGTAGAAGCTGGCGGTCTGCAGAGCGACATCTTCGTTGCCCGGAAACAGGACCTGGGCACGCTGTAGAATCTTGTCTGCGCCTTTGCTGTCATCCCGGTTTAATCTGGCAGCGGCAGTGCCGCGATAAATCCCAGCGACAACCGGCGCATGAGTGGAGGGTTCAAATTCGTTAACAGGCTCTAGCAACTCCGCTGAGAGCTTGTCGGCTTTTGCGTTGTCGTCCTCCATCAGTGCGTATTCAAGCAGCACAAACTTTGGACCAACTGCATCAGGTTGCTTGGCGAGCAATTTATCAAGATAAGCCTTGATATCGTCATCTTCCGAGACCTGAACGAGGCCTTGCAGTGCGCGTCTGCTATTGGGGGCTTTATTAATTGCCTCCTTGAACTGTTTAGCGGCTTCGGATTTGTCGTTCTGGCGTGCAGCCAGTGTTGCGAGTGCAATGTTAGCGCGTGGATCCGACGGCGATTGTTTAAGGGCCTGTGCGTAGAACTGTTTACCTTCTGCCAGATCCCCCATTGCGGAGGATAGGTCGCCATGTGTCAGCAGGGCAGTGGTGTTGTCCGGTTGTTCTTTCACCCATGCGCTGGCTGACTCTCTCGCCGCATCTTGATCGCCTGACTGCATATACGCCCTGATGATGAGTACCCGGGCGTCTGAATTGGACTCATCCTGCTTCATTGCGGTGGTAGCCTGGTTAATGGCTGCCTCGTATTCCTCTTGCTGGAGCAGGTAGGTCGCATAGCGCAGGCGAAGATCAGTGTTCTCGGGATTAAGTTCGAGCGACTTCTCAATATAGCTGCGGCCTGCTGCGGTATCGCCGGTCGCCAGAGATGCGATACCCACTAGCGCAAGCATTGAAGGATCAGACTGGCTCTCATCCAGGTTTTCGAGCAGTCGTTTGGCTTCATCCGGCCGCTGGAGCTGGAGCTGAGTAGCCGCCAACAATTTGTTTATCGCCGGAGAATCTTCCTTGGACAGGGGGGCAAGGAGGTTTTCCGCTTCTTCAACGCGTCCCTGCTGGAAACGAATCATTCCTAGCATCACCACACTTTGGATGTGGTTGGGAGCCTGGTTCAGAATTTCTCGGAGATAGCGGGCCGATTCCTCCAGGTTGCCTTTTTGATAGGCGTCCTGGGCGGCTGCGAAGTTGCTCTTGATTGTTCCGGGGGCGGATTTGGCAAGAATCTCTTCGTATACAAACGCCTCAGCCGATTTGCCCTGTGCTCGTAGCACATCAATTAATGCAGACATGGTGGCGTACTTTTTGTACGTCATAATGTCGTACTGGCCGATATCCTCGAGGGCGCGAATATACGCGTCTTCAGAATCCTGCCACCGCTCTTCTACCTGAGCGATCTGCGCTTTCCAGAGCCAGAGCTCCGGATCGTTCGCATCGACCTTTTCGGCTTTTTCTATGTAGCTTTTAGCTTCTGATATGTTTTTGTCGGCGTACGCTGCGCGGGACAGGCCAATCAATGCGAGTGCTGAGTTTTCATCGGTACTGAGGGCGTCCTGATATGCCTTTCGAGCGGCTGAGGCATCACCGGCGCGAAGCTTGACGTCGCCCCGGAGAATGGCCGCTTCCAATTGTTGGCTGCTATCCGGTGAGCGCAGGTTGTCGAGCGAGGCCAGGGCTTCAACGCTTTGATTGCGCATCATCTGGGTGCGGGCAGTGATCAGCAGTATGCGGTTGTGGACAGTATCGGTGGTCTTGTCTTGATCCAGTCGCGCTGCAATTTCCTGGACCTGCTTTTCGGCATTGACGGCATCGCCGGCTGTCACAAGGTTATCGACAATGATGAAGTAGGGTTCCGCGCTGCCGGGATTAAGTTCAATGGCGCTCCGCGCCTCCAGCGTACTGGCTTTGAGTTCACCCTGGCGCTGGAAGAAGCGGGATTGATCCAGATGGCTGAGGTACTGCACCTCCTGCTGGCTCATCTCTTTGCTGTCGTCTCCGCAGCCTACGAGTACCAAGCTGATGGCCGCTGAAAGCAGAGTAATGCGAAGCGTTTTCTTGAACGTCATGGATCTGATCCTTGTTTTCCCGGTCCTTGGTGCTCAGCGCGCGCCTATGCGTCAGACGCCACAGGAGAGGTTTCTATTTTGTATTTGTCAGTCAGGTTATAAAGAGTAGGGCGGGTGACCCCAAGTAATCGTGCGGCTTGCGCCATATTGAAACCGCTGGTCTGCAGTGCATGTTTGATGGCGATACGCTCTGCATCTTCCCGTACCTGACGAAGGTTCAGCACGTTGCCGTCGTGTGCTTCCTCGTCGGTCATGAGTTGAAGGTCGTCAGCCGTAACGCGCTTGCCTTCGGACATGATGGTTGCGCGCTTGATTTTGTTGATCATCTCGCGAACATTGCCGGGCCAGTGATAGCTCTTGATGGCGTTGATGGCGTCTTCGGCGAACGATAGCTGAGGGCGTTCCATCTGTTTGCCCAGCGACTTGAGCAATGACTGGGCTATGACCATGGCGTCGCCATCCCGTTCTCGTACAGCAGGAACGTCCAGTGTGATTTCGTTAATCCGGTAGTATAAATCTTCCCGGAAATCACCATTGGCAACGAGCTGTTTGACATCGCGGTGGGTTGCGCAGACCACGCGCACATCAACCTGGACAGGATTAACGCTGCCGACGCGATCCACTACGCGCTCCTGAAGAAATCGTAGCAACTTGGCTTGAAGGGCCATCGGCATATCCCCGATTTCATCCAGAAACAACGTGCCGCCGTTGGCCATCTCGATCTTGCCCTTTTTGCTTTGGGTGGCGCCGGTAAATGCGCCTTTCTCAAAGCCGAACAGCTCGCTTTCAAGCAGATTCTCGGGAATGGCGGCGCAGTTGATGGCTGCAAATGCATTACCCGCGCGGGGGCTGAGGTCATGGATCGCCCGTGCGAACAGTTCTTTGCCAGTGCCGGTTTCGCCAATAATGAGGGTGGTGACATCCGCCGGTGCGACTTTCTCCACCATTCTGCAAAGCGCAAGCATTTGCGGGCTGGCAGCTACAATGCCCTTGATATTGGTGCCGTTGCGGCTTTGGGCCAGTTCGCGGTTTTCCCGCTCAAGCTCTGATAACCGAAACGCCCGGTTGACCACAAAGGTGAGGATATCGGCATCGAGAGGCTTCTGATAAAAATCACTGGCCCCCATCCCGATTGCGCGTACTGCGTTTTCCTTGTCTTCACGGCCGGTCACAACCACGACTTTGGTATTCGGCGCAAGGCGAAGGATATCCTCAAGTAGCGCAAACCCTTCGGTGGCGCCGCCCGGATCAGGTGGTAAACCCAGATCAAGAGTGACGACTTCAGGCTCAAAGCGGCGGAGGGAAGTAATGGCTGAATCCCGATCGCTGGCCATGACAACTTCAATGTCATCACTGAAGCACCAGCGCATCTGGCTTTGCAGGCCCGGATCATCTTCGACGATTAAAAGACGTTTACTCACAACAGAACCAAGTCCTTTTATTGAACTGAAACGGCGAGACTGTACGGGTAACATCATGTTGGCCCGAGCGTACCGTCTTCAATAGCCTTCTAACGAACTGCAGAATTCAAGTTAACATATTGTTACTCTAATTCTGCCCCTTATTTGGTGTCTTGCATACCCTAAGTCGACACATAACGCGCATCCGATGCATTTGCGTTTACCATCCGTAGTCTAAGGCCATAGCAGCGCATCATGCATCGCCCGTCAATTGACTGATCGTGCTCTCATTCTGATCTGGCTTCTCACCGGCATTATTTTGTTCATCATCCCGAGCGAGGGGGAGCCGGACAGAAAAGCAAGACCCAACCTGAAGTTCACTGGTGACGTCAATGTTGCCGCCGATCTGACGAACATACTCCCGAGCCTGATAGGCCCCTATCCCCATGCCGGCAAGGCCTTTGGTGCTTTCAAACGGCTTGAACAGCTTCATCTTGATGAAGTCCTCGGACATACCTGTGCCGCTGTCCTGAATAAACAGCACCACGTTATCGACGCTTTTTTTCATGGTCAGCGTGACATCACCGTTTGGTGGCGTTGCGTCCTGAGCATTCTGGATCAGGTGGCTGAGCACGCTGCGCAGTTGTTCAGGGTCACCTTTAACGGTGACGGCGTCTTCAGGTGGCTTGAACTTCGGTTTTGGCTGATTGCGGGCATGGTGTTTGGCCAGATCATCAATAATCACGGCGAGATCGACGGATTGAACCGGGGTCTCATCAGTAGCGGGCTTGCGAATGTGATCCACCAGATTGGATAGCTTGTTCACCGCATGCTCTGTGGTGGTGATCATGTCGTCGATAAATTCAGGGTTGTTTCGGTGGCGCTGAGCATTTTTCACCAGCAGTGATAGCTGGGCGATCATGGTTTTCAGGTCGTGAACCATAAAGGCAGACGCTTTGCTGACCGCTTCGAACTGCATGGCACGGGATAAGCGATTCTGGGAATCAGCCTGGGCCAGTACGTTACAGGTCTGGCGCGCAACAACCCGGATGAGATCGAAGTTCTCCCAGTTCAGTTCTACTTTGGCGTAGGGGTTGCCCACCAGGCAAATGCCGTAGAGATCGTCACCCAGGTAAAGCGGAATGGTCAGCCAGCCATCGGAAAATTTGAGTACTGCATCAGGGATCTCGAGTAGCTCATAACGCACCGGGTCATGCCGGTATTCATGGAGGTCGATGATCCACTCTTTTTCGCCGAAAAAACGCACCAGATCGGATTCGCCGTCAATGGTGGTGTACTTCGGTGGCGGAATATTGACCGAAGTATGGAGCGCGAAATTGTGATCCTCATCTTTGATCCACAAGGCGCCGGAATTGCTTTCCACTAGATCAGCAAGGATACGGACCACGCGCTCTGGTAAAGGCGGATCTTCAGACACGTTGGCGAAAATCTGGGTCATCTTCAGCCATTCTTCACGGTAATCGTATTTGTAGTCGAAGAAGTTCTGGCTGATAAAAATCATCAAGCGCGCGCGAAAGCGGGTTGAGCTGAGCAGTGCGGCGAACAGGGCGAGAAAGGCTGTCAGGAACAGAATCTGCAGTGCTTCGCCCCAGGCTCCGCCCAACGCGCGCACGTAGTAGCCGCCCGCTGCGACGAACAACAGGTAGCCGCCGGCAAAGATCAGTGCACCGACGTGGAAGATTGCATTGCGGGACAGCTGAAATTCAACCGGCTGCTTGCGGGTATTGATCATGTTGATCGCAAAGAGCGGCGCGAAGAAGGCATTCGCAGCGCCACGCGCAGTCCAGAATGAGTCCGACACCTGACCAAACAGAAGCGCGTCGGAGTACATAAAAAAGTCGTAGGCGAAGAGGCCACCGATGCCGATGCAAAGGTACTTGATACTTGAGCGCCCGAAAGAAACAGAGTTACGCCAGATTTGTTCCACCAGGCAGACCCCGAGCAGAGAGAGCGCGATCTGGCCGATAATTTTGGTTTTTCCGTCAAATAGCTGCCATCCAAGGGCGTATTCAAGAGTCCCGCAGGTGAGCAGTGTGATGATGAGGATGACGCTTGAGGTTCCGATTATCCGTCGTAGCTTTGTTGCCAGTGTGCCGGAGCGGGAGCTGTCTTTGAGTAACGCAAAGAGTACAGCGATCCAGGCGCCATCGCGGACCAGTTCCAGCAGATAACGGATAAAGAACGGGGGTTGGTTCCAGATGATCTGGGCCACCAGCGAGCCGGCCCAAATGGCCGAAACGAGTGCGGCCAGCAATAGTGCGCGATCAGTATTTCGCCTGAGATAGCGGGTACCGATCAGTATCGCCAGTAGTAAAAACGAGAGTGCTGCGGCAGCGTGGCTGACGAGACTGAAGTTGATCACCATGAAGCAACTCGTCCTGTGAGTTAGGGTGCCGGGGAGCTACTGACCAGACTCTCCCTTTTACCGCGCAGTGAGTAAAGCAATAAGCCGGGCCGGAGGCCAGAACATTCGCACCGCTTCCAGGGTCATTATAGTGAGAAATATGTCGTTGATATAGCGGGACGTTTGCAGGCTTGATCATTCACCCATATCTGACGCCTCATACGGGTTGTTTGTTTTCCCTGTAATAGCGGAAGACTTCTTTCAGTGGCCGCTTGGGTTTGAAGCCAAAAGTGTCACGAAATGAGCGGCCGTCGATGATCACAGGGTATTTGAAAAACAGCATCAGATAGGGTGGAAAGCTTCTCAGATTCAGGAGCCTGGCGATCGTCCGTGGCAATACCGGAGGAATCGAGGGCAGCGGAATGCGTGTGCAGCCACACAGCTGCAATGCGTGCTGGTAGGACACCCAGTCATCTGGCGTGACATTGAACACGCCGCGCTGATTTTTTCGGTAAGCTAGCACCATGGCATCGGCCATGTCATCGATATGAATGAACTGCATCATAGGTGAAAAGCCTGCCAGCACCGGCGCGCGCCTGCTCGCAAGCAAGGTACTGATCGAGTTGCGCACGCCGGGACCGACGATATTGCAGGGGCGCAGTACCGTAATGTTCAGATCCGGATAGCGCCAAAGGTAGATGTTGGCAAGGTTTTCCAGCTCGACTGAATCGATCAGATCCATACTCAGGCCGGCACCCTTGAGCGGCGCTTCTTCATCGATCAGTGCCGGGTTATAGGCGTTGGCACCGTATACGTGATAGGTCGAAAGCACGACTACCCGGGTGATGCCGTACTTATGGCTGAGATCGAGCAGTTTCTGGGTACCGAGCACGTTGGCGTTGTAGCGCCGCATGCGGGTTTCCTGGCTGGACATGATGCGCCCAAGGTGGATCACGCCTTCAAATTCGTAACGGCGAAACAGGTCTTCAAAAACCCGCTTGTTGAAATCGATACAATAGCTGGGAATGTCGTCTCCGAGATAGACCTGTTCACGGAAGTCGACGGCAACCAGGTGGTAATCATCACGCAGGCGATTAATGACCTGTTGGGCCAGTGCGCCGGCTGCGCCGGTTACAAGGATGGTGGGTTTTGCTTTGTTGGTCATCAGAACAGCCTTTTCCTTTCACTCAGCCCCTGGTCAATCAGCTTGCTGATCTCTGCTTTCACCACGTCTACGCGCTCCGTTACCTTGTCTTCGGGGATATCGGCGTTATCAAAATGCATCGGTTTTCCGAACTTCAGGATAACCTTGGCCGGGAGTATCACGGGTAACGCTACCGGCACGTAGGGAACACCAAGCGCCTGAGCAAGGGGGCGAATATTGGCGATGGCTGGAATGGTTTCCTCGCAGCCCACAACGCCAACAGGAACGATCGTGGCGTTGTAGTCCATCGCCAGCCGCATGAAACCGTTGCCGAAGCGCTTGAGTTTGTAACGGTCCCGGTACAGCTTGCCTGATCCGCGAATCCCTTCGGGAAAGACGATGATGGCTTCGTCATTGGCCAGCATCTTTGCGCAGTTGACGGGGTCGCCCAGAATGGCGCCGACCTGATTCAGCATGTTGCCAAGATAAGGCACGGTTGGAAAAAAACGCTCGATCATGGCTCGGGGAATGCGCGGCAGGCGCTCCCGTGCTGCCAGTGAATAGCCAATGAGCAAGCCGTCCAGCGGCAATTGGCCGCTGTGGTTGGCAACGATCAGTACCGGGCCTTCGGCAGGCACGTTGTCAACGCCATCGGCCGTCACCCGGAAGTACTTTTCGTAGATCTGGCGGGTGAGGGTGAAGCCGATTTTGACCGACTCGTTGTTGTAGCCCCAAGGGTCATAGCCCAGGGTTCCAATGGGTTTTCGGATGCGGTTGATCTGATCTTCAAGTGCCTGTGGGACGATCTTGTTCTTGAGGAAAGTTCTTAATCCCATGTCCGGTTCCTGAATATGCTGTTCGTCAAAGCAACTGATTACGACTGATGCCGACAATGTCCGATTGATGATTGGGAGCGTGCAGGAAATATGCCGCATTGTCATCTGTACGGCGAGCGACCGATGGCAATGCGCCTGAATATAAAGGTGCCTATTGCCGGGAAATGCTCAGGTTTAATCGGTGTGACTGCCCCTGTTTTAAACCAACATAGTCTGTCAGTGCATTGGCCGATTCTACGCAGAGCATCGTTCGCCAGGCCGTGTCCGGGAAGTCAGACAAGCGCGCAGCCTTTTCCGGTCCTGGATTCCAGATAACCGTTGACTGGCTTCCGGTTGCGGACAGCCGAATGGTACCTGCTGGCGTGTGTATAGAGGCCTGGCCGCCTGCCTTGTATATGCGGTCGGTTTCGCCCTTGAACACCACGACGTCGTCCTGGAGAAACTCGCGCCACTCGTCGAGGGTGTCGACATATTGAACACCGTCAAAACCACTCACAGATGTTGCATCAATGGACGGTGTTGGCAAGTAGCTGTGAAGGGCCTGAGTGAAGGCTGTCGAGGTTTCGCTCATGTTGGTGGTGGTCAGGCTCAACTCGCATCCGGATTCAGTAAAACGAAACGTGATGACGGCCATTAATGGCCAGTCGCCAAACCCGGTGATCGCGGAGGCGTCGAGCGATAACTCAATTTCCACCGCTGAGTCAGACTCTGCCACGCTGCGGAATGACCAGTCGGCTGTGCGGGCGAAGCCGTGCGCCTTTTCCGAACCGATGCGCGTTGCAACTGGCTCGGGGTTGCGGTCGGGATCGCCAAACCAGGGCCAGCAAATGGGGATGCCGCCGCGGATGGCCTTGCCGGTGGTGAACTGTGCTGTATCACTCATCCAGATCAGGTTGTCCTGCCCGGTTGGGACAACGTGCGTCAAATGCGCGCCTTGAGTGAACAGGCGGGCGAAAAATAACGGATGAGTTACTTCAATTGCTTCCAGCTCGCCAATGCGAACCGTGCGACAAAACGATGATGCTTCAATGCTTCGTGACATTAACGCTAACCTTTGCTTTGGAAGCTTCAGTTTAAGAAATTGGTTTGAGTCTCCCTGGGTTTTGTGATCATAGTGTCGATACGAGTCGTATGACCAGACTCGAATTCAGCAAGTTACATTTTCATCGTTTCATAATGGACGGGTCCGGAAAACCAAGGGGCTTGTCGGAACCCGAACATTTGCGCCACTGACCAGTGTTGGACAAGGAGAAACCATCATGAGTGTGCTGTTTCTTATCCTCAGTGCTGTTGTACTGCTTTATTTCGGTATCGGCGGAGTTACCGCTGCCGGGGTGCTGGTTGTTGCGACAGTATTGGGTGCCTTTCAGGACGGTTGGCATTTCGCGAGCGTCATTATCGGCGGCTTGTTGCTGGCGGCATCGCTACTCTTGGTTATTCCCAGTCAGTTCCGTCGCGAACGGCTGAGCCGACCGTTGCTTGACTGGGTCAAGGAGCGTCTGCCCAAATTATCCGATACCGAGTCCGAGGCATTGAAGTCCGGCAGTGTGGATTGGGATGGCCAGCTTTTTTCCGGTCGGCCCGAGTGGTCGAAGTTGCTGGACGCCCCGCATGCAGTCTTGTCAGACGAAGAGAAAGCCTTTCTCGAAGGGCCGGTCGAAACGCTTTGCGAAATGCTGGATGACTGGCGCATTACCCATGAGCTCTATGATCTGCCCAAAGAGGCGTGGGAGTTTATCCGGAATGAGGGCTTTTTCGGGCTTGTGATACCCAAGGAATTCGGTGGTAAGGGGTTTTCTGCGACCGCCCATTCAGAGATCGTCATGAAAATATCGACCCGCAGCGTATCAGCTGCGGTAACGGTGATGGTTCCGAATTCGTTGGGGCCAGGCGAGTTGCTGGCACACTACGGCACCGATGAACAGAAACAGCATTACCTTCCACGCCTGGCCTCTGGTGAGGAGATTCCCTGTTTCGGGCTGACGTCCCCCGTGGCGGGCTCCGATGCCGGCGCGATCCCCGACAAAGGCGTGGTATGCCGTGGCCAATGGAATGGCGAGGAAGTGCTCGGTCTTAAAGTGACCTGGAACAAGCGCTATATCACGCTGGCGCCGGTTGCCACGCTGCTGGGTCTGGCGATCAAAGTATTCGATCCTGACAACCTGCTAGGTGAGGGGCGAGATCGGGGCGTGACCTGTGTGATGGTGCCTCATGACACAGAAGGCGTGCATCACGGCGCCCGGCACCTGCCCATGAATACAGTGTTCATGAATGGTCCTACATGGGGCAAGGATGTATTCATTCCGCTGGATCAGGTTATTGGTGGCCCGGAGATGGTGGGCAAGGGCTGGACGATGCTGCTGGAATGTCTGTCCATCGGCCGCTGCATCTCGCTTCCGGCACTGGGTACCGGTGCCGGTAAGCTGGCATCGCTGACAACCGGTGCCTATGCCTGTGTGCGAGAGCAATTTGGTCGGTCCATCAGCCAGTTCGAGGGGGTTCAGGAGGCGCTTGAACCTATTGCCGGGTACACCTACATGATGGATGCCGCCCGCCTGCTAACCGCGGGTATGCTGGATCGGGGCGTTCGCCCGTCTGTGCCATCTGCGGTACTCAAATTCCGTAATACAGATTTGATGCGGGAAGTGATCAACCATTCCATGGACGTTGTAGCCGGGCGGGGTGTTATAACAGGCCCGCGTAACTTCATGGCCCGTGCTTACGATGCGGTACCCATCGGGATAACGGTTGAAGGTGCCAACATCCTGACGCGCAGCCTGATGATATTCGGTCAGGGGGCGATTCGGTGCCATCCGTTTATTGTGGATGAAATCGATGCAGCGGGAATGGATGACCAGAATGAAGGCGTGAAAGCTTTCGACAAGGTGTTCTATAGGCATATTGCCCACACTACCCGCAATGCTATGCGGTCCTTTGTGCTGGGTGTCAGCCAGGGTTGGTTGGAGCCTGTGCCCGCGCAGGGGCAGCTCCAGACTTACTACCGTCAATTGGCGAGACTGTCATCTGCATTTTCAGTACTCACCGACGTGACGCTGCTCACCATAGGCGGCGGACTCAAAGCACGGCAGCGCCTGTCTGGCAGAATGGCCGACGCCCTGGTGGCATTGTATTACGCCTCAGCTGTTATCAAGCAATGGCACGAGGATGGCTACCCTGAAGCTCACCGCCCGGTGGTGGAATGGGCGCTTCAGCAATCGCTTGCCGATCTTCAGGCAAGTCTGAAAAAGCTGATTGAAGAATATCCGGTGCGTTCGCTCCGGATACCTCTGAAACTGCTGGTTTTCCCGACTGGCGCAAGGCTCAAAGGCCCGGGTGATGCTTTGGGGGCCGAAGTGGCCCAGAGTATCGTCAAGGATACGCCGGTGCGGCAGCGGATAGTGCAGGGCGTCTATCTTGCCAAGGCCAGCAACGACCCGGTCGGTCGCGTTCTGCATGCCTACCGTATTGCCAACGAAACCCGCGAACTGCGCGACCGTTTGCATGATGCCATCCGCAATTCAGACAGTGATGAGCTGCATGATGCCAGCATGCTGATGGCCCACCAGCGTGAAGAGCTTGTCGATTGGGCTATCAAGCAAGGCGCGATCAAATCAGAAGAGCGCGACCTGCTGATTGAGGCGCTTGCGGCGCTCTATGACGTTATACGGGTGGATGCGTTTGACGGTGATGCCATTGCCGATCTTGCGGAAGGCTCCAAGGGCAAGCTGACGGAGGTCGCGCGCCCGTAAGGGTATTAACTGATGCAACTGAAGTGATGATTTAATGGCGGTATCGAGCGCAATCTGGCGTAGAATTCCGCCACATCACTCAGGGCACTTTTTTATGTTTCCGATACCGCCTATTGCATCGGCTGCGGCCCCGGCGCTGCCGGTTGAACTGTCTGGAGAAGCCGCACTGGAATCGTGGCTGGAAACGCTTGCGGTCAACCTGGCGGAGTTGGGCTGGCTGTCCTCGACGGTTGAGGGCCTGGTGCCTGCAAGTCTGTTGCAGGATTTGCGGACGGAAATCTTGGCGCTGCACCGAACCAACGCGCTTGAGGTTGCCGGTATCGGACGAGGTGCTGCACATACTCAGGACCGATCGATCCGGCGTGACCAGATTGCATGGCTGAATGGTTTGAGTGCTGCGCAGTCGAGTTTATTCAGCTTTCTCGATTCCCTGAAAGAGGGCCTGAATCGCAAGTTGTTCCTTGGCCTGCGTCGTTATGAGGCGCATTATGCGACTTACGAGCCAGGGGACTTTTATCGGCGGCATCTGGACAGCTTCCGGGGTCGCTCTTCCCGTATTGTCAGCGCGGTGCTTTATCTCAATGAAGATTGGCTTCCCACTGATGGCGGCCAGTTGCAGATCTTCAATCGGGAAAGCGAGAACGAGATTTGCGCGACTGTTTTGCCTGAAGCCGGGCGCATGGTTTTCTTTCTGAGTGAAGAGGTGCCCCACGAAGTGTTGCGAGCGCAGCGGACCCGTTACAGCATCGCTTGTTGGTTCCGGTGCGATCCGATTCAGGGAATAGCCGTCTGACCCGGTCGTTCAGACAGGGCATTTCAGGACATGGCGTGCGAGATCGATTTAAAAAGCCGTTGAAGCAGGGAGTACTGCCTGTTAACATGCGCGCCGCATCCGGTTAATACCGGATCGTTATGGTGGCTCTGCTGGTGCCTCCGCAATGATAAACCGTGAACCTGGTCAGGCCCGGAAGGGAGCAGCCACAGCGGTGGATTCGTGTGCCGGAGTGTCGCTGGTAGGGCCACCCCCATTTCTGCCCCTCGAAAACCTCTACCCCGAACATTTCCCGACTGCTATGTGGCACTCACCAATGCTTCAAAAGCCGGTGTATCGTTGCTGCTTTTCTTCTTATCATTCCGGGCTCATGTTAAGGTTGCCATATCGCCGATAGACTTCTTCAGAGGTTCCAAAGGCCAGCAACAACGGGACGCGACGCATTCGATGAGTTATCAGGTACTGGCCCGGAAATGGCGGCCAAAAACATTTCAGGATATGGTCGGCCAGGAGCATGTGCTCAAGGCTCTGGTTCACGCACTCGACCATCAGCGGCTGCATCACGCCTATCTTTTTACCGGCACACGCGGGGTTGGCAAAACCACCATCGGCCGGTTGCTGGCACGCTGCCTCAACTGCGAAACCGGCATTACGTCGACGCCATGTGGCGAGTGTAATAGCTGTCAGGAAATTCTGGGTGGGCGTTTTGTTGATCTGATTGAGATCGATGCGGCATCCCGCACCAAAGTAGAGGATATGCGGGAGCTGCTGGACAATGTTCAGTACGCGCCGACCCGTGGGCGATTCAAGATATACCTGATCGACGAAGTCCACATGCTGTCCAATTCCAGTTTCAACGCCTTGTTGAAAACACTGGAAGAACCGCCTGAACACGTTAAATTCCTGTTTGCCACCACCGATCCCCAGAAACTTCCGGTGACCATTCTCTCGCGCTGCCTCCAGTTCAACCTGAAGCGGATGACGCCAGAGCACATTGTGGGTCACCTGAACTATGTCCTGAAGGAAGAAACAATCCCCTTTGAAGACCCGGCACTTTGGCTGCTGGCGCGCGCTGCCGATGGCAGTATGCGTGATGCGCTCAGCCTGACGGATCAGGCGATCGCCTTTGGTAACCAGAAGCTGGCGGCCAGTGATGTCAGTGCGATGCTGGGAACAATTGATCAACGTGACATTCAGGAGATCGTCGAAGCGCTCGTAAAAGGTGATGGTCCGGCAATGCTGACTGAGATCGCCCGTATCGCCGATTTTTCCCCTGACTACAGCATGATCCTGTCCGATCTTCTGTCGTTGTTTCACCGCATTACCCTGGAGCAGGTTGTGCCGGGAAGCGCCGACAATGCGCTCGGCGATGCGGACCAGGTCAAGGAGCTCGCAAAGCGACTTTGTGCCGAAGATGCGCAGCTGTTTTATCAGGCGGCACTGATCGGGCGAAAGGATCTGGCGATCACTCCGGACGCCCGGATGGGTTTTGAAATGGCCATGCTGCGCATGCTGGCATTTCGCCCCGGTAGCGATCGGCGAGAGCCGCCCCCAGCAGGGCAGTCCGGCGCGTCATCAACACCGGTGCAGCAGGCGAAAGACGAACCCGACCCTGCAACCGCGTCTCCCGACGTCCAGCCAAAACCGATTGAACCCGTTGTGGAACCGGTTGCCGAAAAACAACCCGTCGCTGCTGAACTTTCGCAACAGCCTGCTGCCGAGCTGTCACCGGCGCCAGTTTCAGTTGAACCGGAAATTATTAGTGAGCCAGAATCGCCAGCGTCTGAATCTGCGGCCGAACCTCAACCTGCAGTTTCTGAAGTGCAGGGCAACGAGCCGGCACCTGGCCTGGATGATCCGCAGCAGGATCAACAGCCCCGACAGTATGATGAAGTTCCGCTGAGCGCCTACGACGATATTCAGGTGGGCGACACCTCAGTGGATGATGAGCAGCCGGTACCTGTTGTCACCGAAGAAACTGAGGACGTTAACGCCCACCGACAGGCATCGGATACTCCGATTGGTGAACAGGGTGACCCGGATGACCTGCCTGAACCGCCCGTTGTGGAAACCGAAGTCGTTGAAGAGGTTAGCCGTGACGCTGTAACTGAATCCGGTGCCGGCGAAAAAACGGGCGCAGTTGGCTCAACTGAGCCTGCCGCTGTTACCGCGACCGACGCCGCTGTCGCGCCGGCTGATTTTGAGTGGCAACGGGATTTCAGGGTATTGGGGCTCACCGGCATGGCGGGTAATCTCGCTGGTCAGGGTGCGTTCAGCAAAGAAGGCGATACGATCTCCATCACGCTGGACTCAGGCCATGCGCGCTTGCTGAATGATCGCCACCGCTCGCGCATTAGCGACGTACTGAATGAATATTTTGGCGAAACACTGAAACTGGTCATCATTGAGGGGGCACCGGGAGAGGCAACTCCTTCAGCCTTCGCAGAGCGAGCCCGCCTTGCGCGTCAGAAAGCGGCCGAATCTGCTATCGCAGACGATCCGTATGTACAGCGTATCGTCAGTGAGTTTGATGGTCAGATTGTGGATGGCAGCATTGAGCCTGTGGGCTAAGACTCACAGCTCCGGGTTGAAATTTAGGATTTTCACCTAATCTTTAAAGACAGGTGACAGCGGATCCGTGATGGCGGCTTCCGTCTGACGTAACCCCCTTATTGAGGTGATCGTGATGATGAATGGCATGGGCGACCTGATGAAACAGGCCCAGAAGATGCAGGAAGAGTTCAAGAAAGCGCAATCCGAAGCTGAAAAAGCGGAGGTTACAGGCGAATCCGGCGCGGGGCTGGTGAAGGTTGTGATGACCGGTCGCCATGATGTGCGCAAAGTGGATATTGATCCTTCCCTGATGACCGAAGAAAAGGACGTGCTGGAAGATTTGCTGGCCGCTGCCGTGAATGATGCGGTGCGCCGCATTGAAGAAGCCCAGAAAGACCGCATGTCCGGCATGGCTTCAGGGTTAGGCATCCCTCCTGGCTTTAAGATGCCGTTCTAAATTATTGAATATTATGTAATTCAGAGATTATTAAATGGCATTTAGCCCATTGGTTGACGAGTTGGTTGAGTCGTTGCGCTGCCTGCCTGGAGTGGGTCAGAAGACGGCTCAGCGCATGGCATTTCATCTGCTTGAGCGGGGCCGTAGCGGTGGTGATCGACTCGCTTCTGCGCTGCAAGAAGCGATGAGCGGTGTAAGGCGCTGTACCTCATGTCAGAACTTTGCAGATACGGAAACCTGTAATATTTGCGAGGATGACCACCGTCAGAACGGTATCCTGTGCGTTGTTGAAAGCCCCTCAGACCTTTTGGCAATCGAACAGGCAGGTTATTACGAGGGCCGTTATTTTGTGCTGATGGGGCATTTGTCTCCCATTGACGGTATCGGCCCGCAGGAAATCGGTATCGAGCAACTGCTTCGTCGAGTGACGCAGGAAAATGTATCTGAGCTGATTCTGGCCACTAACCCGACCGTTGAGGGCGAGGCGACGGCACACTACATCGCGGATCGACTGGATGGGCGTAACGTGCTGATTACGCGTCTGGCTCATGGCATCCCGGTCGGCGGCGAGCTGGGCTATGTCGACGGCTTTACCCTGAGCCACGCATTCCGCGGTCGCAAGCCGCTCATAGATTAATGTCAGGTTGCGTCATTACTGAAACGCAACGCCATCTCCCTAACGGATAGTGCGCATGACTAGCAAGGCCGGTTCGGCCAGTCCTCGTTGGCTGGAATCCCCTGCAGAACTGAACGATTGGTTGTCAGCCGGGAGAAGCAGCCCGCTGGCACTCGACACTGAATTCGAACGGGTCAGCACGTTTTTCCCTATTCCCGGGTTGGTTCAGCTCGGGCAGGGCGATGATCTTCGTCTTGTTGAGCCATCTGTTGCCGAAGCGTCTGAAGGGTTCCGGAGCGCGATGGCAGATCCCGAACGGCCCAAATTACTGTATGCCATGAGTGAAGATCTGGAGCTTTTCAGGCACTGGCTTGGAATTGAGCCCCGGCATATGCTTGATCTGCAGATCGCCGCCTCGCTTGCGGGGCTCGGGTTTTCGCTCGGCTACGCCCGCCTGGTAGAAACGTTATTCAACGAAACGCTCGATAAGTCTGCGACCCGGTCCGACTGGATTTCACGGCCGCTCTCAGACAAGCAGTGTCAGTATGCCCTGGATGATATTCGCTATCTTCAACCGGCCTATGAATACCTGCTTGCGGCGCTCAAAGAGCGAGGATTCGAAGACGCGTGGCGCGAGGAAACGGCGCGTTTTGCTGAAGAGTTGGGCAAGCAGTCGGATCCCTCAATGTATTTCCACCGGTTGCGGGGCGGCTGGCAGCTCTCTGAGGAGCAGCAGTCTGTGCTTTATCACCTGTCATTGTGGCGCGAGAACGAATGCAGAGGTCGTGACCGGCCTCGGGGCCGGATTCTGGCCGATAACGTGTTGATCGGGATCGCCGAGCGCATGCCGCAAAATAAAGGGGCCCTGGGCGCTATTGATGAAATGCCGTCGGTGGTCGTCCGCCGCTATGGTGATACGTTGCTTGAGCTGGTTGAGTCGGGACGGTCGTCTGACGTAAAGCCTGATAAAATCGAGCCACCGCTGACCCGTGATGAGCAGGCTCTGTTCAAACAGGTCAAAGGATTGTTCCGAAAAGCGGCCGAAGACAATGACGTGCCAGTTGAATTGCTGGCGCCCCGCAAGCGCGTTGAAGCCTGCCTGAAAGCCTGGGGCGAAAACACAGACGCGTCGCGCTTTTTCCTTGAAGGATGGCGTGGCGCACTGATTCAGCCGTTTGTTAACGATATTTCAATGGTATTGAAGGCATGATTACCCGAGAGTTTGTCTCAGTTTTCAGAAGTAGCAAAAAAACGGATACCTACGTCTATGTGCGTCGTGGCCAGGACTGGTCAGAGCTACCCGAAGTCTTGCGGGACATATTCGGCAAGCCGCACCACAGCATGGACCTGTTGCTGACGCCCGAGAAAAAACTGGCCCGTCAAACTGGCAAGCAGGTGCTGGAATCTATCGCGGAGCAAGGTTTTTTTCTGCAAATGCCGAAAGAACAGGACAGCTATATCATCGAGTTCAAGCAGAAGCTGAAGTCGAACGCGTCATGATTGCGGCGATTCCTTTCTGGCAGCGTAAGCGTTTCGATGAGATGTCGACTGCTGAATGGGAATCTCTCTGTGACGGCTGTGGCAAGTGCTGCCTGACCAAGCTGGAAGATGAAGATACCGGCGATGTTTACTACACCGACCTTGCCTGCCAGTTTATGGACAGCGGAAGCTGCCAATGTACGGTTTATCCGGAACGTAAACAGCGGGAACCCAATTGTATCGTGCTAACACCGCATAACGTTCAGGACTTTGGCTGGTTGCCCCGGACCTGTGCTTACCGGTTGTTGTCCGAGGGACATCCTTTGCCGGACTGGCATCCGCTCATATCGGGTGATCCGCAAACGGTTCACGATGCTCAGGTATCGGTCAGGAACCGCACGGTGCCCAATAGCCAGGTCGATGAGCAGGATTGGGAAGACCATATTATCCACTGGGTTCTTTGAGCCCGAAATAGACTATCGAAACAGGAATCACGCATGAATGCAGATGCTCAGATGGCCTATGGCATCTTCTGGACGATTTATGTGGTCGCATTTGTTGTCTTTTTTATCCTGATCACCCGCGCGATCAGGCCGCTGCCCATCTATGGTCTGCGCACTCTGATCCAGGCGGTGTTGGTCGTGGTATTACTGACGCCAGTCGCCTCTCCGGAGGCCGTCGACTGGTGGATTCCGGCCTGGCTGCATGGTGGGTACGAGTCGATACTGGGCGAGGCCGGGGAGGCCACTCGCGCGTTTACCAATATGGCGCTGGCAGGTGCTGTGGTGGGCATCGTGTGGATTCTTGATCTTGTCCGGGTCGGAATCTGGCGCCGGAAAAAGGACTGAAACCAAAATCCGGGCCCGATGTAACGGGCTGTGCGCCCGCCATTTCGGGCGCAAGTGATTTCCGGTCACGCGTGCGATAAAGTGGAGTCGTGCGCTCAAGGAGCTGTCAAAAAGCGCGTTTAGCGGCTCCACAACAAGAAGAGACTTATGATAACTGTCCAAAGCCCCCGCATTATTTCTTCCTACATCCTGTTGTCCGCTGTCCTGTTGTTCTCGCTCCTTTTTCAGTCCGCGCCCGCTGTCGCAGCGCCTGAATCAGAGAGCCAGGCACCCGAATTACCCCAATCCCAGGACGTCCGAATCGTTGTTGATATTTCCGGCAGCATGAAAGACAGCGACCCGACGAACCTCCGTCAGCCTGCTGTGCGGATGCTTGCCCGATTGTTGCCTGCAGGCTCGCGGAGTGGTGTCTGGACCTTCGGTCAGTACGTCAACATGCTTGTCGGCATCGAAACGGTGGACGACAAGTGGCGCGAACGGGCAATTAGCCAGTCGGACAAGATCAACTCTGTGGCATTGCGTACAAATATCGGCAAAGCGCTGGAAACAGCGAGTGATGATTTCCTCGGCGATCGTCGGTTCGATAACACCCACTTTATTGTGCTCACCGATGGTGTGGTTGATGTTTCCGCTGACCGTGCCGCGAATGACAAAGAGCGCAAACGTATCCTCAATGATGTGGTGAAAAAGCGCATTGAAAGCCGGGGCGGCACTATCCATACCATTGCGCTTTCAAATCAGGCTGATAGCGCGCTGCTGGAGCGAATGGCGGTCGAAACCGGTGGTAGCTTTTCGGTGGCGACGACGGCGGATGAGTTGAATCAGGCTTTTGCGGCGGCGCTGAACAAAGCGGTTCCGCAGCCTGAGTTACCGATTCGTGACAACGGCTTCCGCGTTGATAAAGGCATTGATGAGTTCACTGCGCTGATTTTTCACAGCGAACCGGGAGCCAGTCTTAGCTTGATCGATCCTGACGGCGACGTACTGGAAGTTGAATCGAAGCCTGACAATGTGAAGTGGGTTCATGAAGCCCCCTATGACCTGATCACGGTAACCAAACCGAAATCGGGTGACTGGAAGATCGATGGAGACCTGGGTGAACAGAGCCGCGTAACCGTGGTTAGTGATCTCAGAATGGCAGTTGCCCCCTTGCCGGCATTTTACTACACCGGACAATCAGTGCATGTGGAAGCGGCATTTTACGAAAAAACAGAGGTTATCACCGATCCTGAATTCCTGAATGTCATTGATGTATCGCTTACGCTTGCCACGGAAGATGGTCGCTCAGGATCCAAGCCACTGTCTCAGGAAACACCACCTAATGACGGCGTTTATCGGGATACCATCAAAAAGCTCAAGCAACCGGGCACTTACGAGCTGAGTCTGGTCGCCGACGGTAAAACTTTCTCGCGTCAATACTCTACCCGCATTGCGCTTCGCCCTCCGGTCAGTATTGAGATCAAGGGGCAGGGCAAGGGCGATAGCTCAAGCTATGACATCCTGGTGCGCCCGGAGCACCCGGAACTGAACATCGAAAATGCCGAAGTAGGGCTGCGTAGCCTGAAAAGTGAAGTTGATGGTGCGGAGGTGCCGTTCGAATCACTGGAATACAATGCCGAACGAGGTGGCTGGTACGGCACCGTTACGCCGGATGCCGGACAGGGTGACTACAGTGTGGCTTTGCGGTTCCGGGGAGAAACTGAAAATGGTGCTCGTCTGAGCTACGTGCCGCAGCCTTATGTTGCCACTTTTCCCCGCTCAGATGCCGCAGCATCGCCTTATGCCTCAATGAGCGCCACGCCGAGTGATGAAGCGGAAATAACCGACGAGTTACAAACCGCGGTGTCAGCTGCGAGAGAAGAAGAAAGCATTGAGCCAGAAGCCGAAGAAACCCCTCCGGTTGCCGTCGAGCCCGAGAGTGCATTGCCTGAGACGGCAGAGCCAGCGGAAGAATCGACAGCCCCGCCAGTTGAAGAGGTCCAGGAGGAAATTGCGCCACCTATTGATATCAGCGAGGCAGCGCCAGCTCAGCCCGAGAGCGCTGCTGTCAGTGAGTCTGACGATACCTCATCGTGGTTGGACACAATTCCTTCATGGATATGGGTGGCTGTAGGCGGCGCTGTGGCGGTTCTGCTGCTCGTTTTTGCAGTTATTCGAGCACGAAAAAAGGACAGTAACGCGTCGGATGAAGCCGCCATGACAAACGCTGAAGGCGAAGAAGAGCCGGTGCTGGAAGACGAGGAGCCCTTGCCCGTGCTTGATGAGTCCACCATCAGTGACGCCGAGGTGCCGGAACTGCAAGACGAGATGCCTGAGCCAGAGCCCGAAGAGCCGGAACTGCCCGTCGCTGAAGACGAAGTACAGGAACCAGAGGCGGATACTGTTGCGCCAGAGCCAGAGCCAGAGCCAGAGCCAGAGCCAGAGCCAGAGCCACTGGCTGAAACGGAACGCGAGCCTCCTGAAGTAGTTGCGGAGCCTGAAATTCCTGAACTCGATATCAGTCAGGAAGATGGTTTTCCGCCCGATACCGAACTCGATAGTGATCATGCCGGACCGCTCACTGACGAAGAGCCACCGGAAGATGAATTCATGCTTGAGGAGTTTGATCTCTCCGATATTGATGATTTGCCGGATCTGGACACGCCTGGAGAGGCCGAGAAAGATGCGGCTGACAAGGCGCCCGACAGCGACAACACCATTGATGAAGACGAAGCCGACAGGAAGGGCGGCGCTTAAGGTGCCGGCAGTTCAGGATACGCCGAACACCCTTGGTTATTTCGGGTGATCCGGTCCGGACGTTTGGCGCTTGATAGGCACCTACGTATACTGGGCGCCCCTTGTTTTCAACAGCGTGCTCCATTGAGTTGACCGTCACGCTGACTTAACCCGATCAGAAGGATAGGAAACTGATGAAGTTCACAGGTACCGACAAGTATGTAGCCACCGAAGATCTGCAAATGGCGGTAAACGCTGCGATCACGTTGCAGCGTCCATTGCTGATCAAAGGTGAGCCGGGCACCGGTAAAACCATGCTGGCCGAGGAGCTTGCAGAAGGTCTGGGAGCGCGCCTGATTACCTGGCACATCAAGTCTACGACCAAGGCTCAGCAAGGCCTGTATGAGTACGATGCGGTTTCGCGCCTGCGAGATTCGCAGCTCGGTGACGAGAAGGTCAAGGATATCGGTAACTACATTGTCAAAGGCAAGCTGTGGGAAGCGTTTGAAGCTGATGATCAGGTCGTTCTGCTGATCGACGAGATCGACAAAGCTGATATCGAGTTCCCCAATGACTTGTTGCTGGAACTCGACCGCATGGAGTTCTACGTTTACGAGACGCAGCAGAAAGTTAAGGCCGAGAAGCGCCCGATCGTGGTGATCACCAGTAACAACGAGAAGGAGCTACCGGATGCTTTCCTGCGTCGTTGCTTCTTCCACTACATCACCTTCCCGGATGCGGAGACAATGAAGAGCATTGTCGATGTTCACTTCCCCAATGTGCAGCAGAACATTGTCCGTGATGCTCTTGAAGTCTTCTTCGACGTGCGCAAAGTGCCGGGCCTGAAAAAGAAACCCTCCACATCCGAACTGGTCGACTGGCTGAAGCTGTTGATGGCCGACGATCTGTCGGCAAAAATGCTGCACGACCGTGATTCTGCATCTGCCTTGCCTCCACTTTACGGCGCGCTCGTTAAAAACGAACAGGATGTTCATCTGCTGCAGAAACTCGCCTTTATGGCACGTCGCCGGAGTTGATTTCGACGTTTCAGGTGAGGAGGGCACTATGCTGATTGATTTTTTCATGGAGGTGCGCCGGGCGAAAATCCCGGCCAGCCTGCGTGAGTATCTGGACCTCGTAAATGCGCTGGAGCATCGTCTGGCATTTGCCGATATGGAGGAGTTTTATTATCTCTCCCGGCTATGCCTGGTAAAAGATGAGCGACATTACGACAAATTCGACCGCGCGTTCGATGCCTACTTCAAAGGCATTGAGAATCTTGATGAACTGATGAGTCAGTTGATACCCGAAGATTGGTTGCGTGCCGAGTTCGAGCGGCAGTTGAGCGAGGAAGACAAAGCCAAGATCGAGTCACTGGGCGGGCTCGAAGAGCTGATTGAAGCCTTCAAGGACCGTCTGGAAAACCAGAAAGAACGCCATCAGGGCGGTAATCGTCAGATCGGTACGGGGGGCACCTCGCCGTTTGGCGCCAATGGTTACAATCCCGAGGGCTTCCGGATCGGGCAAAAAGACGGTCGCCATGGTCGGGCAGTCAAAGTCTGGGAAAAGCGTGGATTCAAAGACCTGGACGACAGCATCACGCTGGGTATCCGTAATGTCAAAGTAGCGCTGCGACGACTCCGTAAATTTGCTCGACAGGGGGCCGCAGATCAGCTCGACATGGATGACACCATAAGGTCGACTGCACGCAATGCGGGCTACCTTGATCTGAAAATGGTACCGGAGCGGCACAATTCGGTAAAAGTGCTGATTTTCTTTGATGTCGGCGGGTCAATGGACCCACACGTCCGGGTCTGCGAAGAGCTGTTCTCAGCGGCCAGGATGGAATTCAAGCACATGGAGTACTTCTACTTTCATAATTTTGTTTATGAAAGCGTTTGGAAGAACAACGTGCGCCGCATGAACGAAACGACCAGCACCTTCGATATTCTCCATAAATATACACCAGACTATAAGGTGATATTTGTCGGCGATGCGAGCATGGCGCCGTATGAGATTTCCCATCCCGGGGGCTCCATTGAGCACTGGAATGAAGAAGCCGGTGCCGTCTGGTTCCAGCGTATTCAGGATCACTTCCGAAAGGTGGTATGGATGAATCCCTTACCGGAGAGCTATTGGGGCACCGGGGGATCGGTGGGTATGACGCGTCAGTTGACGTCAGATCACATGTACCCGCTGACCGTAGAAGGTCTCGAATCCGCGATGCGTTACCTCAGTAAGTAATATGTTCTGATTGTTCGGCCCGTCGATCGTGGCGGGCCGCACTGCTATTGTTGAATAAGCCTTCCTTTGCCGACACTTTCGCTAATGCTTAATGGCGTATAAGCGCCCACCTCTCGATATTCCTTTATCGCTTTTACTGGCGGTGCCTATAAAAAGGCCGACGCGGTTGAGGCGCGCCGGCGAAGCTCGGCATATCGAACGGCTTCGTCTTCGTTGAAGAAGTGCACCGCATATCAGATAAAGCAGACTCTCGGCCATGATCAATAAACTACCGAAATAACAGTCATGTAGCGTATTTTTATTTTAATATGAGCATCTATTGGCAGATGGCGGCGCGCTCGTGTGTAAACCCCCTCGACGGAACGGGTATTCGAATTTCGATTTGGTGATCTGGGTACCGTTTCAGCACTTCGCTCAGTGGTAGTCTTCCTTACAGTTGCTTACACGCCCTTTGCACACGGTTACCAAGGGCGAAACTGTCGCCAAACAGTTCAGTGTAGGCGCCGTATCCAGGAAGGGTGCGGTTGTTATACCCCATGGGTTACCAAGAGGCTTTTCATGCGTTTGTCCGCTCTGTTTCTCCGTGCATTATTGATCAGTGTGCTGTCGGCTCCGGCGATGTCAGATTCCCTGAATAGCGACATAGCGGAACTGAAAGGTGAAGTCGCTGCGCTCAACCACTCTCTGTTTGAACTCGAGGAAGACATTCTTCATCCGGCCAATACTCAAGTGGCTGTTTACCTCTCATTTGCTGCCCGCGAATACTTTGTTCTCGATTCCGTCGAGCTGTCGATTGATGGTCATCCGGCTGTTTCCCATCTCTATACGGAGCGCGAACGTCAGGCATTAAAGCAGGGCGGAGTGCAGCAGTTGTATCTGGGCAATCTTTCTGCCGGTGAGCACAAAATCGATGCCGTATTCAACGGTCAGGGCGCCAACGATCACTACTATCGCAAGGATGCGAGCTTCAACGTTCAGAAAACGGGTGAGAAGGCCCAGTACGAATTAATCCTCGATGCCAAGGCGCCGGCGTTTGAGCCGGCTTTCCGCATCAAGGAATGGGAATAGGCGCTTCTTTGATGTCTGGTGTCACTCCCTTTGTTTTTCGTCTCGCTCTTGTACTTGCGGGCTCTCTGCTATCAGCAGGCATCTTGGCCGGCGACAAACCGGAGTCGATCAGGGTGGGCCTGGCTCAGTATGCATTGGTGGTGGGTAAACCCACTGATGCACTGCATTGGGTTTATGGGCTGCAGTCGGATGAGGCAGGACTTGTTCGGGGTCAGGCATACGCTGATTTGGGGCTCCCTGCGCGATCAGAAACAGAACTTGAATCCCGGATCAAGGGCGATACACCGGCCAACGCAAGCGCGCGGCTGACATTAGCGAAGGAAAAGCGTCAACTCGGCAAACAGGACGAGGCACTGGCGCTGTTGAAGCAATTGCACCGCTCTCAGCAGGGTGCCGTTGGTCAGGAGGCAAGTTTCCTGCTGGCGGAAAATGCAATTGCCTCGGGTGAATTCGATCTTGCTGGCAAAGTGCTCGGTGCCTCTACGGGAGGGTACTGGACAGCGCTGGGCTATCTCAATCTGGCCACCGCCTATGCCCGGCAGGATAAGGATACGGCACGCAGCCTCATCGCCTTGCGGGTGGCCAGATCAATGCTCGACGACAATCCGGATGCCGGGCTGACCGAGTTGATTCAGCGAATTCAGATCACCGCCGGTTATCTGGCGTTGCGCAGTGACGATCCTGAGAAGGCCATCAGCTTTCTCAACAAGGTCGCCCTCAAAGGATACCGAACCCCTCAGGCACTCTATCTCCACGGCCTCGCAGAAGCCCAAAAGGAAAACTATCGCGCTGCCATGCAATCGTGGCATCGGGCCCGCAAATTTCCGCTTGGTTTTCCCGGGGCAGCCGAGGCGTGGCTTGGCATGGGGCGCGGTTATGACGAGTCGGGTTATCTCGGGCTCGCCGGGGAAGCCTATCTCGCAGCGATAGCGGCCTTTCAGGGCGAAGTGGTCACGCTTGATACTTTGATGAAACAGATCCGGCAAGAGGGCGGATACCATTCAATGGTGCTCTCGGCCCGCTCGGAAGATGTCGAGTGGTTTCTTGCTGATAGCAAAACCCTGACCCAGCCCAGACTTGCATACCTTATGCATTTCATGGAGGGCGCCAGCGCCCAGAAAGCCGTACGGCGAGTGGCCTCACTTGATGCTATGGAGCATGAATTACAGTCCCGCAGTGCTGACCTTGTCGTGTTTCGCCGCATGCTGGAAAACCGGCTGCGCACGGTCAGTAGTGCCTCGGGGGCAGGCGACCTCGAGCAGCTCGGCCAGAAAATTGAAGTGCTCGCCGACCGGGAGACCGCATTGCGCACACGGCTGAATGCAGCTGAAAGCGGCGATGGGGCAGCCATCGCAAGCGGTGAGACGGCAAAGAAACTTGCACAGGTGCGTGCGCTAAAAGCCAAGGGGAATCTGACCGCTGAAGAGTCAGCACGGGTTGAACGTCTTGAAGGTGTGCTGAAATGGCAGGCGCAGGAGCAATATGATCTCGCGCGTCGCGAGCACGAAAAAAATCTGGACGTTATTGCCCGTTCTCTTGCTGCAGCAAGATCTGGATACGACAAATTCGAAAGTGAACGGCGATCGGCACCTGACAGGTTCAGATCGCTACTAGGGCGCGTTGACTCAGCTCAAAAAGACGTAGACCGAAAACTGGAGCGACTGGCAACAGTCAAGCAACGTAGTGAAGAGGTCCTGGATGCGGCATTGCTTGAATTTCTGCAGGAACAGAGCCGTGTCATGACCGCCCACCTCGACCGCAGTGAACAGCAAATCGCCCACCTATACGAATACCTCGCGGTCTCCAGTGCTACCGGCCAGAAGCAGGAGGCAAGCCAGTGAGGCGACTGATCGCAAGGTCCATCCTGATTGCCCTGATAGCCACTGGCGCCAGTGCGCAGGAGTCTGGCGGGAACTTTCAGATTAATCTTGGAGAGGATGGCAAAACTATCGGTGAAATGCGGCCGGTATTCCTTGAAATGTCCTCGCAGGCGCTTCCTGCGATCTCTTTGAAGGAAGTCGCCCGCCGATACCAACGGCTGTTTGAGGAGTCTGAAGAACCAGAGGTTCGAATTGACGCTTTGCACCGTCTCACCAATCTGCATTCCATTGGTGGTGAAGGGCTTGATCTGTCGCCGGAGCAGGAGGAGGTCATCTATCGCGAAGCACTCAAAAGCTACGAGATGATCGTAAAGGCAGGGCGTTATCAGGGCAGACTCGACGAATTGCTGTATCAGACAGCCAAAGCCTACGCTTTTATTGGCAACGACGAGCAGTCCGTCCAGCGACTCAAGCAACTTGTGGGCTTGTACCCGACATCAAACCTGGCACCTGAAGCCCGTTTCAGGATTGCGGAATCCGCCTTCTCTGAGGAGCACTTCAGTGAGGCCGAGCAAGCCTACGCCCAGGTTATCGGATCAGATGCCCGAGCTGATCTGCAGGGCAAGGCTATCTACATGAAAGGTTGGAGCCAGTACAAGCAGGATAAGCTTGGTCAGGCGAGCCACACTTTTCTGACCGTGCTTGATGACTACTACGCTCAATCTGACGGCTTTACGGCGTTGGATGGGGGAGCTGAGGCACTGGTTAACGATACTTTCCGGATTCTCGCCCTGATGGCGTCTCGTACCGGTGGTGCGGCTGCAATTGATCGCATGATTGCCGCGGAAGGGGGCAAGCCCTATGACTACTTGTTGTACGACCGGTTGGGAGACTACTACCTGGCGAATGAGCGCTATACCGACAGTGTTCAGGTCAATCAGTATTTTATAGACAACAATCCTGCCCATCCGCGGGCGCCCGCAATGAGAGCGCAGATTGTTTCGGTCTGGGAAGCTGGTGGGTTTGCTGCCGAAGCAAGAGCGGCGCGTACCGATTTTGTGGCGGCCTACGATCAGCCCGCAACCTATGGCGGGCTTTCAGAACCTGAGCAGGCTCAGTGGCGCAGCCTGGCCGATCAGGTCGGCTCATCCCTATATGCTGAGGCCCAGGCGACAGGTAGTCCATCCCCTGAGGTAACCAGCACCTTCGCATCAGCAGGTGTCATATATGATCGTCTGGCGGATGTGAGTAGCGGAATCGAAGCGCCTCAAAAAATTGGAGAACAGCGACGGCTTGCGGGTGATGCCTGGCTTCAGGCAGGCAGAGAACAAAGGGCCATTGAAGCATTTGAAAAGGCGGGCTACGAACAGCCTGGATATGACGGCGCTGCAGATTCCGCTTGGGCGGCAGTTGCTCTTTATCAGGCATCGGCGCGTCAATCCGTTGCGGAAGCAGGTTCCGTTGAGCCACTTGATGTGATGGTGGCAGCCCTCGACAGGTTCGCCACGGCCTACCCTGGTGATAGCCGTTTGCCCGCTGCCGAGGCGGATCTGGCCAACCAACTACTCACTGCTGGCGACAATCCGCGGGCACAGCGCTTTGCCGAGGCTGCAGTCGCACACCCGAAAGCAAGCTACAAAACACTGCTGGCAGGCTGGCTGGTAATAGGACAGACGGAGTTTGACGCGTCGCATTACGATAAATCAGAACAGGCGTATCGACAGGCGCTTGCATCGGTAAAAGCAGATTCGAACGTAAAGCCAGAACGCGAAGCTGAAATCCGTTCACAACTCGCGTTGAGTATATACCGACAGGGTGAAGCTGCAGCCCAACAGGATGAGGTGGACGCCGCTGTTGGGCATTTCCAGCGGGTTGCCGGGGTTGGCGGCGAGCAGGGGCTCACGATAGGGGCGGCGCTTGAGGCGTCAGTTGTGCTTCTAAAAGCAGAGCGTTGGCAGCCCGCTATCGACCAGCTTCAGGATTTTCGATCGCGCTATCCAGAACAAGCCCAAGCCAACAATGTTGATGAAAAACTTGTATACGCCTATAAAGCATCGGGCCAATACGATCTCGCGGCCAACGAAATTCTGGAGCGCTCGGCTGATAGCGCCGATCCCTGGCCGGCCCGCATTATGGCAGCGGGCTTGCTTGAGCAGGCAGGAAGCAACGGGCGCGCAAACATGATTTACGGTGATTACCTCGATCAGGCCAGCGACCCGGCTTCAGCTGAGGAACATGCCCGACAGCAGTCATTACGCCAAAAGCTGATAGAGGCGGACGGCGTCAATATCCCAAGCCCCCGGTTGGAGTCTTTGGTAGACACCGAGCTTGCAAGCGAGTGGCACTCAGATAAAACGCTGACCTGGGCTGCAGCAGCAGCGTTGGTGCTTGCAGCCGATGAATCCAGTCGTTATGCCGATATCCGGCTTACGCTGCCACTGAGCCAGACTCTGGCTGCAAAAAAAGCTGCACTGCAGAAAGCGCTGGATCGTTATCAGCAGGCAGAGTCGCTCGGTGGGAGTGAGGTCAAATCGCAGGCTTTGTTTGGTCGGGCTGAACTCTACCGCGTTCTGGCGCGGGACGTGATGTCCTCAGAACGCCCCTCTAACTTGACCGAGCTGGAGCTGGCGCAATACGACGTGCTGCTGGAAGAGCAAGCCTATCCTTTTGAAGAAAAAGCAATCGATCTCCATGCAGCCAATCATCAGCAGATTGCATCCGGAGTCTATAACGACTGGGTTCAGAAGAGTATGGATGCGCTGGCGGCGCTCTATCCGGCACGTTACAGCCGTGAATCCCACTGGATGCCATGGAGCGGCGACAGCGCGCATTCGGCCAATAGCATCATGACGGAGGAGGTGATGCATGCATCAAATTCGGGGTCGTAAGTGCTTTATTGGTGGCCACTGCGCTGACGCACTCAAGGCTGCGGCGATGGGCCTTGTGGTGCTTGTTTTCGCCGGTTGCGCGGCGGGGCCTTCACCGCAAAGTGGTGATGCAACAACTGAAGCAACTGCGGCTGCTACCGCGGCTAAGGTGCGTCCGGAGCCGGCAGCAATGACCCCGGTTCAGCAAAAGCAATATGACGAAGCGCGCCAGCGTGCTTCCTCCGGTCAAACGGAAGAAGCCATTGTTATTTTGGCTGCATTGCAGGCTGAGCGCCCTGATCTCGCGGCTGTGTCGGCGCGGCTGGCCTGGCTGCAACAACAGCACGGCAATGTTGAACAGGCTATTGAATTGAATAAAGAGGCGCTGGACACGGATCCAGGCAATGAGATGGCGACCAATAATCTTGCGTTGTTGTTACAGTCGAAGGGAGAGTTCAAGCAGGCCCGTGAATACCTGGATCAGGGGCTGAGCTGGCATCCTGATTCACCAAAACTGCACTACAACCTGGCTATCCTGTCGGAGCTTTACCTCCTGGATCTGCCGTCAGCCTTGCAGCACTATCAGCGTTATCAGACCCTGGAGCCAAACGGCAGCGAACAGGTTAAGGGTTGGATTGCTGACTTGCAGAGGCGCCTTAACTGATGAGTTTGAATCAAATTCTGTTAAATCAGCGGAGTGCCAGAACCCCGGGCCATTTCCTTGCGCTCGATCGCGTTTTTCACAGGCTGTTACTGGCATGCTTGCTGTCAGTTTGGGTCACAGGCACCCCTGCGGTGGCCCAGGAAGCAAACGCTAACGCGCAGCCGCGTGAGTCGGCCGGAGCACCCGTTGCCCAGCCGGTTGCCCTGACAGTAGAAGGCATTTCGGTGCGGGCCAGTGACGACTATCCCCGGGTGCTTAATATTTTGCCCTGGCAGGCACCCTCGGTTTCAACCCGTTCTCGGGATCCGTTGAGTATGGAGCCGTCAGGACTGCTCGATCCGGTTGATCCCGTTGTTCTGCAACGTCATCAGCAATTCAGAAAAACACTGGATCCGTTAGCTGAGCCAGTGTCTCAGCCATAATCGATAACATCAGCAAACCCCCGGAGCAACGTCATGCTTGATACTCTTATCCGCTTTTTCCAGAACGGCGGCGCCTTTATGTACCCAATCGCGGTGGTGCTGGTGATCGGGTTGGCGATTGCACTGGAGCGCTTTATCTATCTGGGGAAAGTACGCCGTTCAAACCGCGCCGCCTTCGAGCAAGGGATTTTGCCTTTGCTACGCAAGCATGACTATAAGCGGGCAATGCAGGCTGCCAATAGCTCTGACAGCGCAATTGCTTCAATTCTGGGAGCAGGTATCGCCCGATTGCTGGGGAATCACCGTCGAGAGGAGGTGGAGTACGCGATGGAGGAGGGCCTGATGGAAGTGCTGCCAAGACTGGAAAAGCGCACTCAGTATCTTGCTACGCTGGCGAACATCTCAACACTTCTGGGGTTGCTTGGCACCATTATCGGGCTTATTGCGGCGTTTACAGCCGTAGCCAGTGCGGATCCGGCAGAAAAGGCGTCGTTGTTGTCCCAGAGTATCTCAGTGGCGATGAACACCACTGCCTTCGGCCTGATGTCCGCGATTCCGCTACTGATATTTCATGCGTTGCTGCAAACCCGAACCAATGAACTGGTGGATAGTTTCGAGATGGCGGGCGTGAAATTGCTCAACACCGTGTCCGGTCAGGCATCAACGCCGCTCTGATGACGGTCACGACCCGGAGCCACAAAGCATGAGACGCAGACACCGTCGGCTGCACACCAGCCCGGAACTGGATATCACCGCGTTCATGAATCTGATGATCGTGCTGGTGCCCGTACTGTTGCTGGGCATGGTGTTCACCCAAGTGCGAATGATTGATCTGGATTTCCCGGGAATGGCGAGCGGGCAAGCGCCTGATCCTGATGCATTTCAGCTTGAGGTGTTGCTGGTGCCAGCCGGGCTGAGGGTTGCGGACTCAGAGCGCGGATTAATCAAGCAGTTGCCAGTGAGCGCAGGAGGTGACTATGACTTTAGCGGTCTCCAGGCGGTGCTTAAAGGCATCAAAAGCCGTATGCCTGAAAAAACCGATTTAACCTTACGCGTAGCGCCCGACATTGATTATCAGGTACTGATCAAGGTGATGGATGCTGTGCGTTCCTATCCTGATGTCATCGCTGCAAGTGTGGTTCAAGCCGAATTGTTTCCAGACGTGGCATTGGGTGATGCACCTGAGAATGCCGAACTGTCACAGGCGGTAGACGTTTTACAGGGCAGGGCTGGTGGCCAAAACATTGCGCTGTCAGGGTTAGCCGGTACGGTGGAGGTCGCACGATGAAAACCTCACGGCGAGCCCAGCGAATGCAGCGCCACTATGGCCGAATGCACCGTGCGGGTGGGCTGAACCTGGTGTCGTTGATGGACATCTTTACCATTCTGGTTTTCTTCCTGATGGTGAACTCGTCCGATGTAAAAGTGATGCAGCAATCCTCTGACGTGGCATTGCCAAAGTCTTCGTCCGAAAAGCCAGGACAGGAAACCCTGACAATTGAAGTCACGACCAAAGCGGTTATGGTCCAGGGACGTCAGGTGGCATCCTTGTCTGATGGAGTGGATGAAAATGGGCACCTCAAAGGCCTGCTGACAGAGTTGAATTACCGAAAAGCCCGACAGGCAGACATTCCGCAAAGCGGCCTCGAAATCACAGTGATGGCCGACAGAAGCACCGAGTACAGGCAGTTACGCCAGATTATGCAGACCTGCGTCGATGCCGATTATCGAAGAATCAAATTAGCGGTAGAGCACCAGCCTGGTGCCGCAGTGGAGGCGGCTAATGGTTGACGGTGCAGTGGCGAAGCCACCCGCCAGGAGCCCTTCGGCACGGGAAAGTGTCAGGCTTGAGATACCAGCGAATACGACACGCCTACCCTGGAGCAGCGAGCCAGGCGAAAGCCGACGCCTGATCATCTGTCTGTTCGTGGTGTTGTTATTAACCGCACCCCTGGCATTAATTATTCCGTTTACTGACGTGCCAGAGCTTGATCGTGAAACGCTGGAGAAAGTGCCGGCTCAGCTGGCCCGCTTGATTGAGGCCAAACCTGAACCAGAGAAACCGAAGCCGGTTCCAGTCGAACCGGTTGCGGAACCGGTCCCTGAGCCAAAGCCGGATCCTGTACCGGAACCTGATGTCGCAAAGGCTCCGGAACCGACCCCAAAACCGGTTAAACCTGCTCCGCCCAAGGAAAATCAGACGGTACAGCAGGCTCGCGAAGTGGCTGCAAAGTCCGGCTTAATGGCGCTTCAGACTCAGCTTTCAGATATGCAATCCATGACATCTTCTGCGCCAGTGCAAAGGATCACGGCTAATGTTGATGATGCGTCCGCGACATCGGTACCTGACCAGACAGCTAAAGCTGATGTGCTTCAGGGTAATGGTCCAGTCAAAGATAGCCGCGGCCCGACTGAGAATGTAGCCGTTGCCAGTCACGACGTTCGCGAAATCGCGGTTGCCAAAGCAGAGCCTGCGCCAAAACCCCAACCAAAGGCAGCCGCTAAAAGCGGGCCTGGTGAGCGCTCTATGGCCAATATAAGAAAGGTGTTTGATCAGCAGAAATCATCACTGTTTTCTCTGTATAACCGGGAGTTGCGGCAGAATCCTATGCTTGCCGGTGAAGTGATGCTGGAAATTACGATTGAGCCCAATGGCCAGGTGTCCCATTGCGAGATCGTGAGTTCGGAGCTGGGCAATACAGCGCTGGAGAGTAAAATAGTGAACCGGGTGCGCTTGTTTAATTTCGGCGCGGCTCAAGTTGAGCGACGGCAGGTCAGATTCCCGATCGACTTCCTGCCGTCCTGAGACGGGTTCAAGGGGCCCTCGCAATACCTACCGTCCCCAGGGCGGCCAGGCTGTTCAGTCTTCGTGCTGTTCGGAATCGAATGATTCGATTGTAATACGCGGAAGTCGGGGGCGGGGCAGCGACAAGCGCTCGGTCGGCGCGATGACCTTGGCTTCGCCTGAGACGACGGTTTGATCATGCTGGTTCACGACGTCGCAGGCAATCGTGACCCGGTTTTTCCGCTCCTTGCTGACAACGCTTAATTTCACCGTCAAAGTGTCATCGAGTTTTACCGGTCGTTTGAAACTCAGGCTTTGCTCGAGATAAATCGTGCCGGGGCCAGGCATGACAGTTGCCAGCGCTGCGGAAATCAGCGAGCCACTCCACATCCCATGAGCGATACGCTCTTTGAACATGCTGTCGGCTGCAAAGTCTGCGTCCAGATGAACCGGATTGACGTCGCCTGAAACGGCTGCAAACAACACCAGTTCGTCTTCGGTGAGGGATCGGGTAAAGCTCGCGGTATCGCCAACATGCAGATCGTCATAAACGATATTTTCGAGAGTTTCCATCAGTCGTTACTTCCTGAACGGTTTGATAGGTAGTGAGATCGATTCGTCGGTTCTGTCCTGACCTGCTAATGATCGGTTCAGGCCGTGTGCCGGCCAAGCCAGTTGAGCAGGGCTTTAATTGTCTCTTCGCGTCTGGCCTCATTGAATGGTTCATGCCGCATGCCCGGCATCACAACACAACTGACGTCGGTGTGGCCAGTTTCGCGATAGGCGCTTGCCAGCCGACGTGGCCCTCGGCCGAACTCACCCACCGGATCTTCATCACCGCTGATGATCAATATGGGTAAGTGAGAGGGAATGCGGGTCAGTGCACGTTTGTTCTGGAGTTGATTCAGCCCGTGCCCAAGGTCGCACCAGAGCTGGTTGGTGCAATCAAACCCGCAAAATGGGTCTTTGATGTAATCCGACACGGAGCTTTCGTTTTGACTCAGCCAGTCAAATTCGGTTTTTGCGCCAGTGACTGTTTTTGCAAAGGCCCCGAAGGTAAGGGCTTGAATGACCCGGCTGGTTTTACGCGGGCCGTTCCATCCCCGAGCAGAGGCTGCGACAGAGCGCAGTGCAGCCAGTTTGAGCTTCTGATCCCGATTTGAACCGGAGAGAATCAGACCGCTGATTGCACTTTTAGGCCCATCGCCAACCAGATAGCCCTGCGCGATAAACGAGCCCATGCTGTGGCCGAGCAAATAGCAGCGAAGCTGGGGGAATTTATCGGCTATCCATTGCTGCACAACGCCAACGTCGCGGGTTACCTTCTTCCACCCGTCAGTATCGGCGTAGTGGCCCCTCTCGCTAGCTTTAGTGTGGGGGCCGTGGCCTCGATGGTCATGGGCAACCACTATGTAGCCTGCCGCATTCAGGTTTGTGGCCAGTGCCTGGTAACGGAGCCCGTGCTCAGCCATCCCGTGGTTTATATGGATCACGCCGAGCGCACTATCGGGATTAATGTCCTGTTGCCAGAGATAGACCGGAATCCGGTGGCTGTCCTCCGACGGTAGCAGCGCATGCGCTGTGCAGGGTTCCCTGTGCTGTGCCTCCGGCAGGGGGCGTTGCACTGTTGTCGATTGATTCACCGGATACCCTGTCTTGATTGTTTTTGAAAGATTACAGGAATCTTATCGGTCTGCCTGTCGCATTCAAGGACATTGAGGTGATTGACAGTGCCGGCAGGAAATTATGTGAACAGTGTCTCCTTTAGTCGTTTAGACGTTCAGGTTAATGCAATGGTCCCGAAGGCGTGTTAGTGGCTACCTCATCCTTGTGAAAACTGGTATTCTCACGTCACTTTTTATGTCGGCTCGTGGTAATGGTGAGTTCAAACCACCCCAGTCACGGAGCCGAATGCAGGCTTGAATAATGATGCTCAGGTCCGCAAAAGTCGAAAGCCAATAAAAAAGAAGCCACAGACACAGAATAGAAATCAGTGCATTAGGCTCGTTGTATATCTCATGATATCGATGCGCATAAGCTGATCAGTACCTGTCGGTCACTACAAGCATAATTGTATACAGGAGATGGTGTGATGGATTTTGAGCAGTTTTACCAGGATAAATATCCACCCGGGGTTAACAACAAGATCGATCTGAATCAGTACGAAAGCATGGTTGATGTTTTCGAACAAGCGGTTAAAAAGTACTCGGATCGCCCGGCATTCAGTGCTGTTGGCGTCACGCTGACGTACCGGGACCTGGATGTTCAAAGCCGTAACTTTGCCGCCTGGATCCAGAACAAGACAAACCTAAAGGCAGGCGACCGCATTGCCGTCCAGATGCCTAACCTGACTCAGTATCCAGTCGTGGTTTTTGGTGCGATGCGCGCGGGGCTGATTGTTGTTAATACCAACCCTCTTTATACCCAGCGCGAAATGGAGCACCAGTTTAACGATTCGGGTGCCAAGGCGCTGGTGGTATTGGCCAACATGGCGGATAACGCCGAGAAAGTACTGCCCCATACCGGTATTGAACACGTTATCGTGACTGAAATTGCCGATATGCACTCGCCAGTAAAGCGCACGCTGATGAACATGGCGGTGAAGCACCTCAAAAAGATGGTGCCGGATTTCAACCTGCCAAATGCCCACAGTCTGCCCAAGGTTCTGAGTGCGGGTGCCAAGTGCAAGTTTACGCCGGCGCAGGTCAAGCGTGATGATATTGCCGTACTGCAATACACCGGTGGCACAACCGGCGTTGCCAAAGGTGCGATGCTGACCCAGGCCAACCTGGTATCCAACCTGCTGCAAACCCGTCCGATGATGGAAGATAACGTTGTAGAGGGTCGGGAGATTGTGATTGCGCCGCTGCCGCTTTATCACATCTACTCGTTTACGCTGAACTGCGGCATCATGATGGAAGCCGGTGCTCACAACGTTCTTATTCCCAACCCGCGCGATATCCCGGGTTTCATCAAAGAACTGAAAAACCACAAGTTCACGTCGTTCCTGGGTTTGAATACCCTGTTTGTAGCCCTGTGCAACAACGCGGATTTCAAGGCGCTTGATTTCAGCAGCCTGAAAATGACGTCCTCGGGCGGCATGGCACTTACCAGCAGCACAGCCAAGCTCTGGAAAGAAGTGACAGGTTGTGAAATCACCGAAGGTTACGGCATGACGGAAACGTCGCCGGTTGTCACGTTTAATCCGCCAAGCGCTATCCAACTGGGTACGATTGGTTTGCCGATCTGCGACACTCTGATCAAAACGCTTGACGATGACGGTAATGAAACGCCGGTTGGCGAGCCTGGTGAGTTGTGCGTCAAGGGGCCGCAGGTCATGAAGGGCTACTGGCAGCGCCCTGAAGAGACCAAGAAAGCCTTCACCGAAGACGGTTTCTATTGCAGTGGCGATGTTGCTGTTATTCAGGAAGACGGTTACATCCGGATTGTTGATCGCAAGAAAGACATGATTATTGTCTCTGGCTTCAATGTCTTCCCGAACGAAATTGAAGATGTGGTGTCCAGCCATCCTCAGGTTATCGAATGCGCCGCGGTTGGTGTTGACGATGAGAAGAGTGGCGAAGCCGTCAAGGTATTCCTGGTCAGCAACTCAACCGATCTTAAAGAATCGGAACTGAAAGAGTTCTGCCGCGAGCGCCTGACAGCCTACAAGGTGCCGAAGTTCTTCGAATTCCGTGATGAGTTGCCCAAGACCAACGTGGGTAAAATTCTCCGTCGCGAATTGCGCGACGAGGAACCTAAGAAGTCCTGATTCAGTTCTGCTGATTAGTAAACCCTGTCCCCGGCGAAACCGGCGACAGGGTTTTTTATTGGTATTAGATACTCAGGTTCCCAAGCCTGTATGTTTGTTATCGTGGCACTGTTTTCCGTATTGTTCTTAGTGTCCATAGTCCGGAGTTGTTCAATCATTTCATGAAAAAGCCGCAAAAAGCCTCCACTCATCCTGCATCTTCTGCCCAGACGACGGCGGGCGGTAACCCGGTTGCTTTTGAATCGCGTTTTGCGAAGGCTTCCCAGCGCCGTGTCGCCCAGGTCAAAAAGCTCTTGGCGCGAAAAAAAGGCAAGCCGGACAACGCCGATCTTGCAAAAATTGACAGCTGGTTGACTGCCGGAGAGCAGGAAGTTGAAGCGCGTCTGGGTTCCCGTCCCAAGATTCGTTATCCCGGCGACTTGCCGGTATCCGAGCGAGTCGACGATATCCGCGAAGCGCTTGATCAGCATCAGGTCGTCATCATTGCAGGCGAAACCGGGTCAGGCAAAACCACTCAGATCCCCAAAATATGCCTGGAAGCGGGCCGGGGTACGCGCGGGATTATCGGCCATACGCAGCCCCGACGGCTCGCTGCGCGGACCGTGGCCTCACGTATCGCAGAAGAAATGGGCGAGCCGGTAGGCGAACACGTCGGCTATCAGGTGCGTTTTACGGACACGACGTCGTCCGATTCCCTCGTCAAGCTGATGACAGACGGGATTCTGTTGGCCGAAACCCAGCATGATCGGTTTCTGGATCGTTATGACACGCTGATAATTGATGAGGCGCACGAGCGCAGTCTCAATATTGATTTTCTGCTGGGTTATTTGCGCAATCTATTGCCGCGTCGTCCGGATCTGAAGGTGGTGATTACCTCCGCGACGATTGAAGTTGAGCGTTTCAGCCGTTTTTTCAACGACGCCCCTGTAATTGAAGTATCAGGTCGGACCTATCCGGTAGAAGTGCGTTATCGGCCCTTGGTCGGCGAGGAAGACGACAAGGATCAGGGCTGGCCGGATGGTGTGGTCAGTGCATTGGACGAAATTGAAGCCCACGAGCGCCAGAATGGCCAGCGCCCTGGTGATGTGCTGGTGTTTCTGCCAGGGGAGCGGGAAATTCGGGAGATGAGCAAGGCGCTACGCCATGCAGAGCTTCGCCATACTGAAGTTGTCCCGTTGTATTCGCGGCTGAGCAATCAGGAGCAGAACCGCATATTCCAGTCCCATGCCGGCAGGCGGATTGTGCTGTCGACCAACGTCGCCGAGACGTCTCTGACGGTGCCCGGGATCCGCTATGTGGTGGATACCGGGGTAGCGCGCATCAGCCGCTACAGTGTGCGCTCAAAAATACAGCGCCTGCCGGTTGAAGCCATATCGCAGGCCAGCGCAAATCAGCGAAAAGGGCGTTGCGGTCGTGTCGCGCCTGGCATTTGCTTCCGGCTTTATGACGAAGCGGACTTCATTAGCCGACCGGAGTTTACCGATCCTGAAATCCTGCGAACCAACCTTGCATCGGTCATTCTCCAAATGTCGGTGTCGGGACTTGGCGAGATAAAGGATTTCCCGTTTCTGGATGCGCCTGACAGCCGACTGATTAACGACGGTTACAAGTTGCTCGAAGAGCTGGGGGCCGTTAGCACCAAACGCAAAGTTAGCCGCCTCGGACGGACTATGGCGAAGCTGCCGGTGGACCCCCGGCTCGCGCGCATGCTGGTTGCCGGCGCCGAACAGGGCAGCCTGGATGAAGTCCTGATTATTATTGCCGGCCTGAGCATTCAGGATCCGCGCGAACGACCACAGGATAAGCAGCAGGCAGCGGATCAGGCCCACGCGCCGTTTAATGACAAGGAATCCGATTTTGCGACACTGGTGAACATCTGGCGCTTTTACGAAGAGCAGCGGCAGGAGATGACCCAAAATCAACTCAAGCGGGTGTGCCAGAAAAACTTCCTTTCTTACATGCGGATGCGTGAATGGCGTGATGTTCACCGCCAGCTTGCATTGGTATGCCGCGAACAGTCGTTGCAGTTGAATGCCAGGCCTGCCAACTACGAAAAGGTCCACTGTGCGATTCTGTCCGGTTTGTTGGGGCAGGTCGCACTCAAACATGAAAAGCGAGAATACCTGGCGACCCGCAACCGCAAAGTCATGCTGTTCCCTGGCTCGAAAGTCGCCAAGGCTGCTCCCAAATGGATCGTGGCGGCAGAAATCGTCGAAACCAGCCGCGTATTTGCACGCATGATTGCAAAGATCGAACCCGAGTGGATCGAGCCCCTGGCTGCTCATGTGCTCAAACGGCATTACTTCGAGCCGCATTGGGAGCGCAAGCGGGCTCAAGTGGTCGGGTTTGAAAAGGTCAGTCTTTACGGGCTGGATATCGTCCCTCGACGCCGAATCGGTTACGCCGCTATTGATCCGGTGGAATCGCGGCAGCTTTTCATCCGCCGGGCGCTGGTGGAAGGGGAGTACGACACCAAAGCACCGTTTATCCGTCACAACCAGGCAGCGCTGGAAAGTGTTGAGGATCTGGAGCGTAAAACCCGGCGTCGGGATCTGCTGGTGGATGAAGACACCCTGTTCGATTTTTACGATCGGCGCATTCCAGCCGACGTGGTCAGTGGGCAGCACTTCGAGAGTTGGTGGAAAGCCTTGTCAGCGTCTGAAGTGAAAGCGCTGGAGCTTACCGAAGATGATATCTACCAGCGGTCGCCCGAAGCCGATACGCATCAGGCTTATCCGGATGAGCTGGCATGGGACGGTGTGCGCTATCCCCTGAGTTATCAGTTTGAGCCGACCGGTGACGACGACGGCGTGACCCTGCAAGTGCCGCTGATGGCGCTAAAGCAGGTTCCGGCGAACCGTGTCGATTGGGTCGTTCCCGGTTTGCTCCGAGACAAATGTATTCACCTGATCAAAGGGCTGCCAAAAGCCATTCGCAGAAACTTTGTGCCAGTGCCTGATTACGTCGATCGGGCGCTTGCGAACATGGTGCCGTCCAATGAGCCGTTGACCGCCATTCTGGCTGAGCAGTTGCGGCGTGATACCGGTATCCGAATCGATCCGGATGCCTGGTCTCAGGAGGCGTTGCCGAACCACCTGAGAATGAACATCCGGGTGGTGGATGATGCCGGCAAGGCGCTGGCTGAAGGTCGCGATGTAAGTGAGCTGCAGGCAAAACTGGAAGCCAGGGCTGAGGCAGCGTTGAGTGACGCCCCGGAAACTCCGGGTGACCAGTTGAGTGACATGCGCTCGCGGGAATGGGCATTTGGCAGTATTCCCGAGACGGTCGAGACCGAGCGCGGCGGGATGCAGGTCAGAGTTTACCCGGCGCTCGAGGATCTGGGCGGAGAGGTGAAGCTGTCACGATTCCTCGATCCTCTGACCAGTCGTAGTGCGAGTGCCCGCGGTGTCGCGCGACTGATCGTGAACCGGTTTGGCTCAACCCTTGACGGTATAGAGCGAAAGCTTCCCGAGTTCAAAGCAGCAGCGTTGCTGTTTGCTCCGGTCGGAAAAGCCAGTCAGCTGCGTGACGATTTGCTGATTGCCTGTGTTATTGATCACTTTCTCGAAGATGATGTTCCACGCAGTGCCGATCAGTTTCAGGCCGTATTTAACGCGCACCGGGGGGATTTTATCCCGTTTCTTGAGGAACGCTCCCGCCTGCTTTACGCGATTCTCAAAACCTATAACCAACTGATGAAAAGTCTCAAAGGAAAGATCCCGCTCTCGCTCGCCAATAGCATGGCAGATGTAAAATTTCAGCTGAGCAATCTGGTGTTTCCCGGATTTTTGGTGGAAACCCCTGCGCAGTGGCTGACAGAAGTGCCCCGGTATCTGGAAGCCGTGTCGGTTCGACTTGAAAAGATGGCCCGCGAAGGCGGTCGTGAGCGGGAGTTTCTGCATCAGTTTGACGGGTTGTGGGCGCGTTACGCCCAGCGTCTTGAGGCCTTGAGAAAGCAGGGGAGAACCGATCCTGAGTTGGTGGTCTATCGTTGGATGCTTGAAGAGTTTCGCGTGTCCTTCTTTGCACAACAACTCGGGACAGCAATGCCGGTCTCCATTCAACGCATCAACAAGCAGTGGGAAAACGTAAGGACTTGATCAGAGGCGCGTTAGGCCTTTAGTCCGATGCTTCAGCGCATCTGTACTATGTTACTATTTGGGGCAGACAATGAATTCCCGGCGCCTTGCTATTGAGTATTTTGGGGCTACCAGAGGAATCACGGGGCAATTGATGGGTTTATCCCCGTGCCAGATTCTGGTGCAGGCACTGTGAGTATCGCCCAAAACACGCACGCCGGATTTCAGTATTGGACAGGGCAACTTTGAACTGCGGGGTTACACGTGACTAAAGCCGTTATTAGCGGGACAGGGCTCTATACGCCACCAGCAACAATTGAAAACGAAGAACTCGTTCAGGCGTTCAATGCATACGTCGACAACCATAATCGGCAATATGCAGATGAAATCGCCAGCGGCGCACGAGATGCGCTCCAGCCCTCGGCACCGGAATTTATTGAAAAAGCATCAGGTATCAAGCGTCGCCATGTGATCGACCGCGAAGGCATCCTTGATCCGGAGCGTCTGTGCCCAATTATTCCCGATCGTCCGAATGACGAGCCCAGTGTTCAATGTGACATGTCGGTGGCGGCGGCCAGAGAAGCGCTGGATCAGGCGGGCAAGAGTGCGGCTGATGTTGATGCCGTGATTGTCGCCTGTTCCAATATGCAGCGCCCCTACCCAGCGATTTCCGTAGAAGTTCAGGCCGCATTGGGTATTGACGGTTTTGCTTATGACGTCAATGTTGCCTGCAGTTCGGCAACCTTTGGTTTGCAGGCTGCGGTGAACGCAGTTGAACAGGGATCAGCCAATGCGGTCCTGGTGATCAGTCCGGAAATCTGTTCCGGCCACCTGAATTTCCGTGATCGCGATAGCCACTTTATTTTTGGTGATGCCTGCACCGCGATTCTGGTCGAACGGGAAGACCGTGTAGCGCCGGGCAAAGGCTACGATGTGCTCGGCACCCGTCTGAAAACCCAGTTCTCCAACAACATCCGTAACAACTTTGGTTTCCTGAACCGCGGTGATGATGCGGGCGTTGGCGCGCCGGACAAGTTGTTTGTCCAGCAGGGCAGAAAGGTCTTCAAGGAAGTGTCGCCGATGGTGGCTGAAACTATTCAGTCGCACCTTGCGTCCGTCGATCTAGCCCCCAGCGATCTCAAGAGGATGTGGCTGCACCAGGCAAACCTGAATATGAACCAGCTCATTGCAAGGCGGGTGTTGGGGCGTGACGCTACCATTGAGGAAGCGCCGGTTATTCTGGATGAATATGCCAACACCAGTTCTGCAGGCTCTATCATTGCTTTCCACCTGCACAACAGTGATCTGTCGACAGGCGATCTAGGGGTAATTTGCTCGTTTGGCGCCGGTTATTCGATCGGTTGTGTGATTATTCGCAAGCGATAGAGCCGGGGGTTTGGAGGCTGGGGAGCTGCGGGATGCAGCAGCTCCCACTCCAATCAGGCAATACCTTTGGCGCGAAGCTTGTCCGGAACAGGCACGGAAGTGCGTTTGCTGTAATCGAACCAGACGATTTTTGCGTATCCTTCCGCATATTTGGCACCCGTCGTTGCGTCAACAACGTCATGCCAGGTCTCGAGGCTGGTATTGCCTACTTTACCTGCGTATGTTTTGACCTCGAGTGTTGCCGGGTAATTCAGCTCTTTCAGGAATGTCGCGCTGGTCGTGACGATAATCGGGCCGATATCGCCCGTTTTCCTGCCCATATTTTCAGAGGCGAGCCAGGTTACCCTTGCTTCCTCGAACAGGCGAAAGTACACAGTGTTATTTGCGTGTCCGTTGGCATCCTGATCGGCCCAACGCAGCGGAATTTGAATGGTATGGACCAGGTTTCCCGGTTCAGACATGATGCATCTCCAGTATTGGCGGTGAATTTTACCTATTGTGGCAGGTTAGCGAAGCGCATAGGATGCGACATTTTTAACGAATCGCCAAAGACATCAGACGTATGGACTCCCTGATGAATAATCTTCAACCGAAAACCAGCCGGGCCTTATTCGGGGCCCTAGCCCTCTCTTCACTGGTTGTCGGACCTACCGCCGGCTATGCTCAGGACTCCCAGCCCCGTGAGGAGTCGGTCGACCCCTGGGAAGGCTGGAATCGTGAAGTCTATGGTTTCAACAAGTTCCTGGATGACTGGTTCCTTAGACCCGTCGCGCAGGGTTACCGCACGGTGACGCCACAGCTCGTCGATCAGGGGGTCACCAATTTCTTTTCCAACCTTGGTGAACTCAAGAACCTGGTTAACAGCCTGCTACAGCTTAAAGGTGAATCTGCTCTGGTAGCGGCAGGTCGTTTTACCTACAACACTACTTTTGGGCTTGGCGGGTTGATCGATGTCGCGACAGTATTTGATCTTCCGGAACGGCCTGAAGATCTGGGTCAAACCTTTGGTTACTGGGGGGTGGGGAGCGGGCCGTATCTTATGCTGCCGTTACTTGGGCCTTCAACGATCAGGGATGCCGGTGGCATAGCGCTTGATCTGACGGTGATGCCCAGTACCTGGGACTATATTGAAGAACCGGACAAATATTACATGCGTGGGTTGCAGCTGGTTGACGTCCGAGCGGACTTGATACCGGCAGAAAATTTTATCTCCGGTGACCAATACATCTTTGTCCGGAACGCTTATCTCCAACGCCGAGAGTTCCTGATTAACGATGGTGAGGTGCAGCCTGATCCCTTTGCCAGTGATGACGAAGATCTTATGCTTGATGATTTTTAGTGCGTCGCTGATCATTCCTCTACGGCATCTGGCCAAAGTGTGATTCAGATGCCGGACTAAACGGAAGGTGAGCCATGTTGAACAGTCGTCTGGAAAAGTTTCGCCGACATCTTCGTGAGGCGCCGACGTATGAAATGTGGAAGGCGGCTGCTCTGGAACTGGATTTTCTGGAGGGGAATGTCGAATGGAAAGAGGAAACCCCTTCCGAGCTCTATCACTACGAGTTGATCTACGAGCGTCTCTCGCATCTTCGTCAGTTTCATGAAAAGCATGAATATGACAAGCTGCGGCGCGCGCTGCGCGAAGGCTTGCATCACGATTTGGGCAATATGGGTAATCCCGCCCTTTACACCCGATCAAGGGTTGGCACGAAGCATCTCATCGAAGAATATATTAATCAGGTCTGTGAATCCCTCGCCTTTATCTGCGACAAGCCGATCCCCGGTTTTGATAACGCTGCCAAATTGCGCTTTTTCCGAGACACGTTGACCAGCTATGGTCGGCCGGCCATGCTGCTGAGTGGCGGTGCGACTCTGGGTACGTTTCACCTTGGGGTAGTCAAAGCCCTGTGGGGCAGAGGGCTGTTGCCGTCAACAATTGCCGGCTCAAGTGTTGGGGCGATCGTCGCAGGTGTTCTCGGTACGCATACTGACGCCGAGATTCCCGAATTGTTCGAGCCTGAAGGTCATGACCTGAATGCATGGAAATGGCACGGCCTGCTGAAAGGCCTGCGGGGCGAAGGTTTCATGGATCAGAAGCAGTTGCGAGCCAATCTGCAGGCCAACATGGGCGATCACACGTTCGAGGAAGCATTCGAGCGAACTGGGCGCTCCATCAACATCTCGGTTTCGCCGGTTCGTACAAATCAGAAAACGCGCTTGCTTTGTGGTTATACCTCGCCGTACCTGATGGTATGGAGTGCCGCTTTGGCATCGGCCGCGGTTCCTGGCATATACCCGCCCGTTACACTGATGAAAAAGGACCTCAACGGGGCTGCGTTGCCTTATCTACCGCGACTGAAATTTGTAGATGGCTCGGTTGTCAGCGATTTACCGATTGAAAGGCTCAAGCATCTTTACGATGTTGACTTCACTATCGTCAGCCAGACAAACCCACATGTTGTGCCATTCCTGAATCGCAAAAGTGCGGAAGAGAAACTGTCGCTACTGAAAATCCCGCTGCATGTGCTCAAGGCCGAAATGCGGTTTCACGGAATGGGCGCGTTTGATTACTTGCGCAAGCGTGTGAGACCGGAAGTAATGCGGCAAATTTCAGGTCATCTCTATACCATTATGGCGCAGCGCTATTCGGGTGATGTGACGATTGCGCCGCATTATACCTGGCGCCACTACACGCAGATGATGTCTAACCCGTCGCCAGAGTTCTTCCGCCAGATGATTCTTGAAGGTGAGCGGGCCACCTGGCCCAAGATTGCAATGATCCGTTCACAGGCCAAGATTGCCAAGACGCTGGAACGTTGTATCGCGCGTACCAAAGACAGTATGGGGTCGCATAAAGGGGATCTTCGACTGGTATCAGCCTCTGATCAGGTGAAATAGCGCCCGCTCGGGAGTAGTGTTCAGTCCGTGATCCTTCGCCGGTTTAGGTGTCTTGATGGGTGACAGTGCCAAGAGTGGGGCGCTATCATAGCGCGACCTGAAACAGCGTCGTCAGCCAACTGGAATTTCATGTACTACGAGTTTTTTGGCTTTCGGGAACCTCCGTTCTCGATCGCACCCGATCCCCGCTATTTATACCTCAGCGAGCGCCATAAAGAAGCGTTGGCGCACCTGATGTATGGCGTTCAGGGCCAGGGTGGCTTTATCGTGATTACCGGTGAGGTAGGCACTGGCAAGACGACGGTGTGCCGCTGCTTTATTGAAAATGTGCCCGACAATGTCGATATTGCGCTGGTGCTGAACCCGCGTTTGTCCGCTCGCGAGTTGCTGTCCAGCATATGCGATGAACTTGGCATAGCGCATCCCAGTGGCAGCAGCATTAAAAAGCTGATTGACCTGATCAACCATCACCTGCTGGAGTCACACGCGGCGGGTCGCCATAAAGTGCTCATTATCGATGAAGCACAGAACCTGTCTGCCGACGTGTTGGAGCAGCTCAGGCTCCTGACCAATCTGGAAACGGCCGAGAAAAAGCTGCTTCAGATAGTACTGCTGGGTCAGCCGGAACTGCAGGACATCCTGGATACTCAAGAGTTGCGTCAGCTTTCCCAGCGCATAACCGCGCGCTACCATCTCGACGCTATAGCCCGTGATGAACTGCCGGCTTACCTGCGCTATCGCCTGAGTGTTGCAGGACAGAAAAGCGAATTCTTCACGTCCAAAGCATTGAACCAGCTCTATCGCGTGAGCCGTGGCATCCCCCGGGTAATCAATCTTGTCTGCGACAGGGCGTTGCTGGGGGCCTATTCGGAAGGCTCCCATGAAGTCGGTAAAGCTCATATTGTTGGCGCTGCCCGGGAAGTGCTTGGCAAGCGGCGGCTTTCACTGCGAAGCGCGCCACCATCGCAGAATCTGCGCATAGCGTCGGCGGTTGCAGCGGTCGCAGCAGCGGTGGTCATGATATGGGTAGCTGTTGAGCAATTCCGTGGGGAAGTTGGGGGCAGCGCGCCGGTCGCCGTAGCGCAAACTGAAGCGCGGAAAGCGGCACCTCCAACTGAGAAAACAGAAAGTCAGTCGAAGGAAGCGAGTACCACTCCGACATCCAAGGCGATTGAAGTCGTGCTGCCGGCCAAGACTGAGCCCAAGGTCACCACAAAGCCTGAGGCAGATCAGTCGGCCACGACATTATTTGCTCTTGAGCCAACGTTCGAGCAGACAAGTCAGGAACTTGGTAATCGGCTTTCGGATGAGGGCAAGAACCAAACGGCCGCCTATCGTCAGCTGTTTGAACGCTGGAGTTTCGACTATGTCTCGACTGAATGGCCCTACGCCTGTGAGTTTGCCGAAACAGTGGGGCTACGTTGCCTTCACCGCCAGGGAAACTGGCGCAGTCTCCGGCAAATCAATCGCCCGGCCATTCTTAGCTTGTATGACACCGGCGGTAACCCAAGGTTCGCAACCCTGATAGGGCTTGAAGGTAACACCGCAACATTAGTGCTGGACGGTGAACAGCTCGACTTTCCGGTTGATGTCATCGACCAGTTCTGGCTCGGCGATTATTCACTGGTATGGCGAGTACCACCCTATGAATCCGGTTTGGTACCCGCCAACGAGGCCGTGAGCGAGGGCGCATGGCTCAGTGCAAAAATGATGCAATTGATCTCAACGCATGAGGCATCCGTGAGCGAGCAGGACAAGCTGATCGCGGCACCGCTGAAAGAACAGATCCGTTGGTACCAATCGACGATGGGCCTGATTCCCGACGGTATCGCTGGAGCCAAAACACTGATTCAGATGAATTCTGATCTTTATCCATCGATACCGACGCTGTCCCCGGTTCAACGACAGACAGCAGGGGTCCGGTAGTCCATGTCCTATATCCTTGACGCACTCCGCAAGTCCGAATCTGAGCGCCAGCAAGGCCGTGTGCCTGACTTGAATCAATCGGTCCAGATGGTTCACAAACCAAGGCGCAAAGGCATTCCTGTTGCCTGGTGGCTTGCAGTGGCACTGTTTTTTAATGGCGCAATCGTCGCATTGGTGTTTTGGCCAGGAGCGGGGTTACAGTCTGATTCAGCTGAAGGTGAAGTTCAGCCCGCTGCGCAAACAAGCACTCCGAATGCACAACCGGATGGGGCTTCAGTGGCGCAAAACAGCCCCCCTGATGCGCCTGCCAGTGAGCAGGAACCAACATCAGCCAAACGGACCGCTGGCAGCCAGGACTTCAAACCGATTCCAACTGTTCCGGTGGACTCTGCGCAAAAAGATAATAGCGAAGCGGCTAACCCACCCATGAAGGAAGCCGTCGTGCTGGCGGAACAGCCAACGCTGATAGTGCCAACGCGCAGCAGCGCGTCAAATGATTCAGCGTTGCCCGATACTGCGTACCAGCAAGACCGCGAGTATGACGGCGTGCCTCATCTGATCGAAATGCCGCTGTCATTCCAGCGACAGATACCGAGCCTCCGTTTCAACAGTCATATCTATGCCTCGGATCCCGCAGCCCGGCGTGTGATTATCAACGACAAGTATTTGCGCGCCGGCGACAGCTTTTCTGGCATTCGCGTGGTTGCGATTACTTCTGACGGCGTGATTCTCAGCCGGATTGGCACCGAGTTCCGGGTCGGCGTTGTGCGGGATTGGGTTACGCCCCGCTGATGCCGATTCCTGACGATGTCAAACAGTCCATACAGCAGGGGTATCGCGACTTTTTAGGCGCAAAGGGTATCAATGCCCGTTATGGCCAACGGCTGATGATCGCGGAAATTGCGCGCTACCTTGGCGGCATCACATCCGATGATGGCGAGCGGACGTCTCCCGCATCTGCATGCGTGGTGGAAGCGGGCACGGGTACCGGCAAAACGCTGGCGTATCTCATGTCAGCCATTCCCATGGCAAAAGCCATGGATAAAAAGCTGGTTATCTCAACCGCCACTGTCGCGCTGCAAGACCAGATCGTTCAGAAAGACCTACCGGAGCTGCGCGAACATACCAATCTCAAGTTCAACTGGACCCTGGCAAAGGGGCGCGGTCGTTACCTGTGCCTGTCCCGACTCGAGGGGCGCCTGCATGAGGAAGGTGTACAGGACAGCGATACCATGCCTCTTTTTCTGCTGGAGGGACGACAGGACGAAGAGCCGGGAAGCCGAGAGTTCTTCGAAGAAATGCTCGCCCAGTATGCGAATCGGAAGTGGGACGGGGACCGCGACCACTGGCCCCAGCAGATACCGGACGACACCTGGCGCCAGGTGACCACAGATCATCGTCAATGTACTAACCGCCATTGCAGCTATTTCGACAGCTGCGCGTTTTTTGAAGCCCGAAAAGGGTTGGACGAAGCGGAAGTGATTGTCGCTAATCACGACCTGGTGCTGGCGGATTTGGCACTGGGTGGCGGGGCTATATTGCCGCGGCCGGAAGAGGCCATCTTCATTTTTGATGAAGCCCATCACCTGCCTGCAAAGGCACTGAACCACTTTGCGGCCTCCGTCTCCATCAATGGCACGCGTAACTGGCTCAAGCAGCTTGCGCAGGTCATCGTTAAAATGAAGCCCTACCTGACGCCGGTGTCCACCGCATCCAAGACCCTGGACAGAATCAGCGAAGCCTCGCGTGCTTACGAACTGGTGCTGGCGCAGGTATACGAAGAGGCGGAAAGCAACATCACCTGGACCTTTGAGGATGATCGCCAGTCGGCGCAATGGCGTTTTCCTGATGGTGAGCTATCCGAGCGACTGGCGGAGCTTACGGTCGAGGCCGGTGCCGCCAGTGCCAATCTATCCCGGCATCTCGGGGTTCTGGTAGACGAACTCCAGAAGGCATTTGATGAGAGAAAGGATCATGACATTGATCGCCAGACCGCCGAGTCATGGTTTCCGGTAGCCGGTACACTCCACAGTCGCGCCGAAGACCAGTTGCGGCTTTGGACAGCGTGGCGGGAGGTACGGGAAGAGAGGCGTCCGCCGCCTGCGCGTTGGGCCATTCGCCAGCGCTTCGATCACGCTGAGGATATTACCTTTTTCAGTAGCCCGGTTTTGGCGGACAGCTTGTTGCACAGTCGCCTCTGGTCACGGGCGTTTGGCGTCATCCTGACCAGTGCCACGTTGACCGCATTGGGTAGCTTTGACCGATTGAAAAGCCGGGCCGGTCTGCCTGCATCAAGCCACTTTATGGTGGTGCCCAGTGCTTTTCGCTACGGCGATATGGCAACCGTTGAAGTGCCACCGATGCCAGCCCTGCCCACTGAAGCTGAGTCTTTTACCGATGCTTTGGTTGAGCGTCTGCCGAAACTCTGGAGCGATGGTCAGGCCATGTTGGTGCTCTTTACCGCCCGGCGTCAGATGAATGCTGTTCGTGACCGTCTGGCACCTGAGTGGCCTGATGTCATCATCACCCAGGATGACATGGCCAAGGGCGAAGTCTTGCGCAAACACAAAGAGAGAGTTGATGCCGGGCTGCCAAGCATTCTGTTTGGTGTTGCCAGTTTTGCAGAAGGTATCGACTTGCCTGGCAAGTATCTCCAGCATGTCGTTATTACCCGACTGCCGTTTTCGGTACCGGATGATCCCATTGATGCCAGTCTTGCCGAATGGGTAACCGCCCGCGGCGGCAATCCCTTTATGGAAATCACTGTCCCAGATGCATCGATTAAACTGGTGCAGGCCGTAGGGCGGCTATTGCGAACTGAATCCGACAAGGGGCGCGTCACAATTCTCGATCGCCGAATCGTCACACGTCGGTATGGAAGCCTGCTATTGGATGCCTTGCCGCCATTCCGTCGCCTTGTCTCCAACTGAACAGACTTATTTGTATTCGCAGCTTGGGCTGCGAGGGGATAAACCGTAGACCTTTCTTCTGCATTATCTGCTGAATTACGTGGCGATAAAGCAAAAAAAAAGGCGTTAATCCAAAATGGATAACGCCTTTCTGAAGCAGGGCTCTGACTTGGTAACCCTGGGGTTTTGCAACACGGAACTTTAGAATCCAAAGGCCTGAAGTTTCAGATTCTGAAATGAGGTTTCCCTCACCGTTGAACACAGTTTAGTGGGAGTAGGGGCGTATCCGGATCGTCCAAAGGGCGTAGTGGGATAAAAAAAACCACAAATAAGTGTGATCTAGGTCACATTTTGTGTCGCGGTTAGAGAATTCCCAGTTGGCGCGCGCGGGCTAGTGCTTCGGTTCGGCTCTTCACCTGTAACTTCCCGTACAGGTTGCGGATATGGGCTTTCACCGTTGTACCCGCGACATCCATCCGCTCCGCTATTTCTTTATTGGCCAACCCTTCGTTAATTAACGAAAGCACTTCGCCTTCGCGCGTACTGAGTGGCTCGATGAGCGAATCTCCGCCCGCGGATGCCTTGCCGGATGTTGGGTTGGCAGCAGTCGCCTGATCCCTCAGCAATGATTTGAGACGATCAAGATAAGCAGGTTGGATGCTGGCGTCGTCAATGGCGAGGATCAGCGGGTGGATGACGCTATTTTCTTCGACGAACAGGCGGATGAAACCTTCTTTAGACGCCCGCTTGAGTGCTTCGGTCAGTACGTTAATCGCTTCGGTACGCTTGCCGTTTTTCAGCTGAGCTTCAGCGAATACGACCATGACCTCGATCAGGTGTTTGTGGTGTTGCCCCAGCTCGGTAGAGAACCGCAACGGTGTCAGCAGTTCAATCGCTGCAGAGGGCTGGTCTGAAGCGTTCAGAATCCGCGCCGCGGTAATGTCGCTCTGTTCGCCATTGAGTGGATTGCGAAAAGCGACATCGCCACGAGTTTCCAGCCAGGCAGATGCCTCCTTGAGCCTACCTTGTGCCAAATGGCAACGGGCTTTGAGCGCGGCCAGATTCGGGGGCTCGAAAACAATGTGCTCCCCCCGCCGCTCCAGCACTGAAATGGCATCATCAAGCGCGCTGATGGCCAGATCATAGTTGCCTCGGGTAAACGCAAGGTGTGCCCGGGCATACTGAATGATCAGATGCTGGCCGGGCTCTGTACCTTTCTCGAGATGATCGAGCAATGGCGCCAGATAGGTATCAGCCAGAGCCAGTTCGTCGCGCTCCCGGTATATTTCAATCAGCGCACAGTTCTGCCAGCAGGAAATGAGTTTTGGCTGTTTGGGATCAGTGTAGTGGCGATCAATCCATTCCCTGACAGAGACACAGCTATCGAGGGCCAGATTCATGTGGCCGCGATTGAACTGAATCCATGCCAGCAACCCGCCACTGGACAGAACGGTCGATGGCTTACGTTCAATCTGGCCATTGGAAACGGCCGACTGAAGTGCTTCTTCTGCTGCAGCCAGATCGCCCCCGGCAAAATAATCGATACCCAAGCCGTAATAGGTAACGGACTTGAGCGGTATCTGGGTATGGTCAATGTCCCTGAGAACCTGTTGCGTCAGGTCCGCAGCGCTTTTCAGGTCGCTTCGGGTACGCGCCAGATACGAACGGATAAGCGCGATCTCGCTATGCAGTGCAAGCGCACCGCCGGCATCCGGATGAGAGTCAGCAACGCGCTTATCAAGCAGGTCTTCCAGTCTGCCAAGCTGAGGCTCGATAACGTCCAGCCGGTTGGCAAAAAAATGGCCCCAGATTCTCAGCATCGATAATCGGGTGTTGTCTTCTACGGTTCCGGGCGGCAGGCGATTAAGCCAATCCAGTACCGGCAAGTGAAAGCCACCATGGATCAGGTTGTTACCATGCTGTTCAAGCACTTGCGCAAGCCAGTTCCAGTCCGCCAGTTGCACCAGTTGCGCAATGGCTTCCTGAATGTGGTCGTGCTCCAGTAACCAGTGAATCGCCCGGGCCTGAAGCGGCTCGATCCGCTCAGGCGCCGTTTGCTGCAAGCGTTGGAACAGGGCCTCCCGGAACAGATCGTGATAACGGAACCATTCATCGCGGTTATCCAGAGGGATCAGAAACAGGTTTCGCTGACTGAGCGATTCGAGCATCTCCTGGCTGTCTGACTGTTCGCGCACACTGTCACATAAAGACGCCGTCAGTCTCAGGCAGCAAGACGTATCCAGCAAAAAGCGGGCAACGCTATCCGATTGCTGATCGAGAATTTCGCTGAGGATGTAATCGCTGATCTGGCGGTTCGATTCGGGTACCGGTTGAGCTGATGGCAAATCGCCTTTAGCCGGGTTGTTTCTGGCGGAGAGGGCGCTGAGCTGCATGGCTGCGACCCAGCCTTCTGTTTTTTGCCAGATATGTCGCGATTGCTCTTTGGAGAGTGGAATCGACATGCAGTCTTCGAAGAATCGCCGGCATTCCTCTTCTGAGAACGCAAGTAACTGCGGGTGAATGTCATCAACCCAATCACGCACACGCCAGCGTGAGACCGGTAGCTGCGGCTCTGTGCGGGATACCAGCAGCAGGTGAAAACCGGGGGGAAGGTAATCAATGAAGTAAGTCAGTTGACGATGTATATCCGGGGACTGGATCTGGTGATAGTCATCGATAACGAGGCTGACGCCTTCACGTGATGCTTTTATAAGGGCGTTAATCAACTCGGTAATGGCGCCTTCCAGTTCGTGAAGCGCATAACCATTAACCGCTTGTTGAGCGCTTTCCAGACCTTCTATGCCAGCGTGAACCAGTGCGCCGCTAACGTATTGCCAAAACCGCCGGGGATCGTCGTCATTGGCGTCGAGTGACAACCAGGCGACTGGGCTGGTCTGCGTTTCTGACCAGTGGTTTACAAGCGTTGTTTTGCCAAAACCGGCGGGCCCAATAACAAGGCTGAGCCGCTTGCCATGCCGCATCCTGAGGACGTCAAGCAGACGTTCTCTGCGTATCGCGCGCAAGTCAGCAGCGGGTCTCAGAAATTTGGTTGTTAACAGCATGTGGTTCAACGCGTCAGGTCAGATCGGCGGACTACAGAATCCAATTGAGCGGTCAGAAAGACCGAGGAACTGATTGTCGGCTGTTGCGCTGTGAAGTCAAGCGGTAACGGGCGCTCAGCAGGCCAGATCGATCAGCAGAGCGCCGTTTTTTGCGATCAGAAGAACGTATATTTCAATCCGATGAGAAGCAGAATAGCCGCCAACGTTGATTGAAGAACGCGACTGGGTATCCTGCGAGCGAGGCGGGTGCCCAGCTGAATGGCTGGAATTGAGCCAATCAACAAGGAGCCCAACAGGTACCAGTCGATGTTGCCCAGATGCCAGTGCCCCATACCTGCCATAAAGGTCAAAGGTACAGCATAGGCCAGGTCTGTGCCCACGATGCGAATGCCTGAAAGATTGGGATACAGCATCATCAAAATGGCAGTGCCGAATGCACCGGCACCGACGGAGGACAGTGTGACGGCGAAACCCAGGAACACGCCGGCTATAACCGTTAGCCCCTTCTGGTGACGGACCAGAAAAGTCTCTTTGTTTTCAATGTTTCGGTGACGAAGAATCCAGGGGCGAAAGATAAGGACGACCGAGGTCAGGATCAGCATAGCCCCCAAAGTAGAAACAAGAATCCCTTTGTAGTCTTCGGGGTTGGTGAAGAAGAACGATAGCAGCACCACCGCAGCTGCTGAGGCTGGAATGCAGCCCGCAAGCAACCGCAATACGATAGGCCACTCGATTGACTGTTGGCGATGATGGGCATAAACCCCGGTTGCCTTTGTCGCAGAGGCATAAACCAGATCGGTGCCAATTGCGATATGCGGAGGAAAGCCAAACATCAGAAGCAGGGGGGTCATCAGGGAACCGCCACCGACACCGGTAAGACCAACCGCTAGTCCTACACCTGCACCGGCCAATATATAAAAAAGGATATCCATAAATTATGATCTACACTGATAACCGTGGATCATCACGTTCCCGGATGAAGTGAATAATAAGGAATCGCCGGGAGATGGGCTCAGCGCTTCCATAAACTGCGGAACGTCGGAATTTTGTGGTCCGTTCGCCTCAGCGATTTCCAACTGTAGACCTTTGCATCTATTCTTAAAAAGAATTATTACTTATATTTTTATACGAAAAATAACGAGATGGAGCGAGACGGTCGATGAAATTACAGCAGCTGCGCTATATCTGGGAAGTTGCGCACCATGATTTGAATGTTTCCGCGACAGCCCAGAGCCTCTTCACATCACAGCCCGGCATTTCCAAGCAGATCAGGTTGCTCGAAGACGAACTTGGCGTCGAGGTGTTCGCTCGCAGCGGCAAGCACCTGACGCGCATCACGCCAGGCGGCGAAACCATTATTCGCGAAGCTGGTGAAATTCTTCGTCGGGTTGAGGGCATCAAAAAGATCGCTCAGGAGTTCAGTAACCAGCGGAAGGGCGATCTCAGTATTGCGACAACGCATACTCAGGCCCGCTACGCGCTGCCGAAAGTGATCAGTGGTTTTATCGAGGAATACCCCGACGTTTCGCTTCATATGCATCAGGGAACACCGATGCAGATCTCTGAGATGGCGGCCAACGGTGCTGTAGATTTCGCGATTGCCACCGAGGCGCTGGAGCTTTTCAATGACCTCATCATGATGCCGTGCTATCGCTGGAATCGCAGTGTGATTGTGCCAAAGGGGCACCCGCTAACCCGCTGTCAGCCGCTGACGATAGAGGATGTCGCGGAGTTTCCTCTGGTGACTTATGTGTTTGGCTTCACCGGTCGGTCTCGACTTGACGAAGCGTTTCAAAGTAAAGGACTGACACCAAAAGTGGTGTTCACAGCAGCAGACGCGGACGTCATAAAAACCTATGTTCGGCTGGGATTAGGCGTTGGCATTATTGCCAGCATGGCATTTGATGAGAAAACAGACAGCGATCTGGTCGCACTTGATGCCAAAGATCTCTTCGCGCCCAGCGTTACCAAAATAGGTTTTAGAAAAGGGACCTTCCTGCGGGGCTATATGTTCGAGTTCATTCAGCGCTTTGCGCCGCATCTGACACAGGAGATGGTGGAAGCTGCGACTCATCAGTCCAGTCGGGCCGATGTGGAAGCATTGTTTGAAGACATCGAAATACCGACATTTTGATGAGCGGAGAGTGGCGCTTCAATGGCCTGAATGAATGGGCAGGTCTGTTGCTGTTTCGGTGATTGCGCTCAGCAGGGTTTCAGGGCGCGGGAAGGTAAGTCAAAAAAAGCGGGACGTGGATATTGATCCGGTCCCGCTTTTTTATTGCAATGATGACTACTGCTCTTTGGCAATCAGATTGCCCGCATGCAAGCCACATTCTTTGTGAGTGGCTTCTTCCCACCACCATCGGCCTTCACGTTCATGTTGGCCGGGCAGAACCGGTCTGGTGCAGGGCTGGCAGCCGATGCTGATAAAGCCTTTTTCATGCAGTGAGTTGTAAGGCGCTTCGGTCATGCGAATGTAGTCCCACACATCCTTTGACGTCCAGTTTGCCAATGGATTGAACTTGACCAGTTGTCTGCCAGGCCCGGCAAACGCTTCATCCAGCTGCACAACCGGGACCTCATTCCGCGTTCCCGGGCTCTGATCTTTGCGCTGGCCGGTAATCCACGCGTCAACGGTTGCGAGTTTCTTGCGCATCGGGTTGATCTTGCGGATACCGCAGCATTCCTTATGGCCATCCCGGTAAAAACTGAACAGGCCCTTTTCGGCCACCAGCTCTTCGACTTCGACAGCGTCCGGAAACAGCACTTCGATATTGATGCCGTAGTGTTCCCGTACTTTCTCCAAAAATTCATAGGTTTCGGGATGAAGCCGGCCGGTATCCAGTGTGAACACCTTCAGGTTATCGGTCAGTTTGTGGGCCATCTCAATCAACACCACATCTTCGGCACCGCTAAATGACACAGCTACAGAGTCGTAGCTTTTAAGCGCATGCTTGAGAATAGAGCGGGGCGATTGGCTGGTCAGACTCTCATTCAGTTCTTTTATAGTGTCCATGGTAACCATCGTGTCACGGAGTTTGCGGTGAATTTATCACCGCCCGGCGCCAATCAAAAGTAACCTCCTTTCATAAGGTTATATCAGCTGTGCAATTCGGCCGGGTTTTTCTTATGATAGATGCGCTTTTTGCAGGCCGTTTTCAGATGGCTGACAGATGTCGAGCTGCCAAACGGTCATTACAAACGAACTTGAAGGAGTGTGTTGTGGAACTTGCCTGCCTTGACCTTGAAGGGGTGCTGATACCTGAAATCTGGATCGCTTTCGCCGAGAAAACCGGCATTGAGGAACTGAAGGCAACCACCCGCGACATTCCCGATTACGATGTGCTGATGCAGCAACGCCTGCGTCTGCTTGATGAGCATGGTTTTGGCCTGCCGGAAATTCAGGAAGTGATCAGCACGCTTGATCCTCTGGAAGGCGCCCGGGAGTTTCTCGATTGGCTGCGCGAACGCTTTCAAGTGGTGATTCTGTCCGATACTTTCTATGAGTTCGCGATGCCGCTGATGAAAAAGCTGGGTTATCCGGCATTGCTTTGCCACAAGCTGGAAGTAGACGAGAGCGGGCGAATTACGGACTACCTCATTCGCCAGAAAGATCCGAAACGCCAATCTGTACGGGCGTTCCAGCTATTGAACTACCGCGTAATCGCGGCTGGTGATTCCTATAACGACACCACCATGCTGAAACAGGCCGAGGCCGGTATTCTGTTCCACGCACCACAAAATGTGATCGATGAGTTTCCCCAGTTCCCGGCGGTACAAACGTTCGATGATCTGAAGAAGAAGTTTGAAGAGCTGAGCACCCGCATCTGATTGAATGACAAGATGTGATTATTGATGACACGCTGGCATCAGAGCGATTCCAGCGTGTCCATCAAGCGCTGTACTTTTGTCAGTGACTCCTGATATTCCGATTCCGGGTCGGAATCCGCCACAATGCCGCAGCCTCCCCAGCAATAAATCTCGCCGCCTGACTCAGTGATCATTGTCCGGATCGCTATATTGCTATCCAGATTACCGTTAAAGTCCCAATAGAACAGACTGCCGCAGTAAGCGCTGCGCCCGGTGGGCTCAAGCGCATCAATGATCTCCATTGCGCGACGTTTCGGAGCGCCGGTTATAGAACCACCCGGAAATGCCGAAAGCAATGCATCAAATGCAGAACAACCCGGAGCCAGAGTACCGGTGACAGTGCTGACCAACTGGTGAACGTTTTCGTAGCTTTCCACATCAAACAGCAGGGGGACTTTCACGGAAAAGGGCTCGCAGAAGCGAGACATGTCGTTGCGAATCAAGTCCACAATCATCAGGTTTTCGGCACGGTCCTTCGGGTCATTCAGCAAGTCTTCCCTGTAAGCAAGATCCTTCCCCGCGGTATTGCCTCTCGGCCGGGTGCCCTTTATCGGTTTGCTTTCGACGGCGCGATCATGGATGCGGAGCAAGCGCTCGGGCGATATGCTCAGCACCTGGTAGTCGCCGGCATTGATGTAGCCAGCGTGCGGAACTGGCACTGCGTTTAAAAGTGCCAGAAAGGCGTCAAAGGGGTTGCCTCTAAATTGCCCTTTAAACTGCTGTGCAAGGTTAACCTGATAGCAGTCACCTGCGGCGATCAGTTCCAGTATGGCTCCAACGCCAGCCCTATAGGCGTCCGGGCGCTGGAGTGGTTCGAAATCCCGCACCATCTTGAAAGCTGATGTATTGCCAAATGTTGGGCTTTCTGGTGGAGGAGCACCGTTGATCAGGGCTTTCAGTGAATTCCTCGTGGGCAGGCTGCACTCGGTATCAATATGTATGGCCGCTCGCTGAGAGTCAGCCGAAATATGCAGTGACCAATCAAACTGCCCGACCCAGCCTGCGCCGCCGTATTCTTGCTTATCCAAATGTTGACTGAACCCCGGGACAGTTCGGGCACCCGCTGAATAGTTCAGAATTCCCGCCATACCCGACAGGAAATCCCCGCCTGAGTTTTTCTGCACATCTTGCGAAAGCGCTTGTCTCCCTGCGTGCGCGCTTTTTATCTCTGACATTGCGGTTGCCCACTGATCGGAAGAGCCTTCCAGGAGCCAGTGTTCTGAAGGCCAGGCGCTGACAAAGTAGCCACCGTCGGCCTTGCTCATCAGTATGAAACCGGGCTGCAGGGACAAATAGTCAAGCCAAAGTGCCAGACATTCGGCAGAAACGGGAATTTCTTTGAGGGATGATTGCACGCGGGTCCTGTTTCAGATGAGCTCGGCGCTGAATTATGACGGCAGGCACCCATAATAACGCAATTTTACCGTTGATTGAGCATCACGCTCGAAACGGCAATACCAAAAAGACGTTAAATATTCAGGAGACAAAAATGCGAGTAATTCATTTCGATTGGGCTTCAAAGCTAATGGTTGCAGTCATGCTGGTGTGCCTGTCTACGCTTGGGATGGCGCAGGAAAACGCAGCAAAAGGACCATCGGAGAAGGAAATGAAACAATTCGCCCAGCAACAGTTTGAAGCAATGTATAAGCGCGCCATGGAGAGCGCCTCTGAGCAGCTTGAAGCAGGCGAGGCAATCAAACCATTTGCCGTTGTTGCGGACAGGGGCAACAAAGTACGCCTTATTCGCATTGGTGAAATCGAGCAGATGAAAGCCTATGTGGCGCTGGAAGTGATGCGACGTAGCCTTAAGGCCATGGTCAAAAAAGGCAATATTGGTGCTACCTGTCTGGTCTATATCGCAGACAATCCAAATCCACAGGCAGAAGCAAAGCAGGTGATTGTTGCAGAAATGGAGCATATTTTCGGGTTTACGCTGGCAGAATTGACGCCATTTGCCGTTGAAGGCGGCAAAACAGTGTATGGCAAGCCAGTCGTGGTTGAGTCCAAGCCTGTCATATTTAAAATTAACGAAGAGGCTGCAGAATAACCAGTAGAGATTGTCAGACAATGTGATTATTTGGACTGTGAAGGGAGTCACGGAACGTTTCAGGCTCAGGGACTAATCTTCAATCGTGCGGAAACAAAACAAAACAATCCGCATTGGAACAACAACAAATTCCGTTATGGAGAACAATATGAAAGGCCTGAAGAAAATTGCACTTGCTACAGCTATCGCAGCCGCTCCGTTCGCCGCTCAGGCAGAACTGAAAGCCCTTGACGACGGTGCCATGGGCAACGTTACGGGTCAGGCTGGTGTGACCATCGAGCTGGAAACCAAAGTTGACATCGGCGAGTTCCGCTACGTTGACGAAGGTACCTTCGCGATGACTGGCGTCTCCATCGGTGGCGGCGATATCGTTGACGACGGTAACGGCAACCTGACTACCAGTGGCAACCTGGATGACCTGAAAATCGACATCGACGTAGAAGCAGACGGCGATGCCGTTATTCACGTTGGTAACGTAAACGGACAGGTGCCAATCGACTTCGCAGTTGCTATCAACGAAGTTAGCCTGCGTGGCGACACTGACAGCACGCTGTTGGCATCTAACATCGGTATCGTAGGTAACCTGGCGCAGCTCGACATCCGTGTTGACACTGCTACTGATACCCTGATCACTGACGTTGCGTTCAACATCACCAACATGGATATGGACATCGACTTCCTGGGTGTGAACGTTCGTGGCATGCAGGTTATGGGTGGTCAGTTCTTCGAGCAGGTTGCTGCTAGTGGTCAGCCAACAGATGCTGCTGGCCTGTTCGCAGCTGCACAGATCACCGTCAGCAAAGCGACTGGTGTTGGCTCTACTTCAGGCGAAGGCCTGGCAATCGGTATCTCTGACTTCACTACAGACATCAACGTAGCTGCAGTTGAGATCGGTGGCGCTTCAATCGGTACTATCCAGCTGGATAACCTGACTATCAGCAACACCAACATGGTTGTTTACGGTCACTAAGACGTAGCACTTTGTTAAGAACGCCCCGCTTGCGGGGCGTTTTTTTATGCCTGTAAAAAAGTGGTTTTGTCCCGCTGGGTATGAACCATGCATCGTCAGGTGCCCAATGTTGGGCTGGTTCTGGTCTCGATGCTTCGGCTACAAAAAGATGGCGGAGTAAGGATTTGGTTGCTGTTATGAGTGCGCACATAAAAAAACCGATGCATTTGAAGTGCATCGGTATCGGTTTGCGCGGAGTTTTGTGCGCTCTCCAGCTTGGCTGCTTCAGGCCATTACTGGTCAGGCACGGCTATCGAAAGATCAAATCCGCCGCCTGGACGCGGCGTCAGCTGAACCGGCCCTTCGTTGATGCCTTGTGGAATATTGATTGGCTGAATCCCTGGCAGGTTCCCGATTGAAAAGTTGACGTTTTGACCGTCGAATCCGATGCCCAGTTGATCATTCAGGAATGTCTGGGTGAAGGGTTGATCGGGGATTACCATTTGCTGGCCGTAGATCAGCGGAGGGAGTGTGGGGTAGAGGTCTGCCACTTGCGGTGCCAGTGCGGCTTCCGCACCTGTCAACTGCAATGAGCGGCGAATGAACTCTTCCTCTGCATCCTGAAGCGCTTCTTCATTATTCTCGTACTCGGATTTTCTGAAGATATTCGCGTAGGCTTCCTCTTCTGACTCCTGGACCGCCGGCTCGCCCGGTGAGATGGTCAACGATCGAATAACCCGTTGACGCTCCTCTTCAGATTTTTGCTGTGCGCGAGGCACAATGATGATGGCGGAGTCCTTGATATAGGTGTCGACCATTTCATCGGATGTCAGCGATTCCACACCGGCATTGGCAGACGCGGCAATTGTGCTCGCCACAGCCATAACGAGTATGCGTTTATTAAACATTTGAGCAGCCTCTCGGAGAGATTCGGAACGTCCTTTGTTAAAGTATTTGAATATTGCTCATCGTTTTCAAGGTGTTTTTGGTGAAAATGTGATCAGATCAGTGGCATGAACGGATTATTTTAGTATGGCAGGTATTTTCAGACGGCGGTGGCGACGCTGGGTTAACCGGCGAATCCCCAGATCCGACAGCCAAACCTTTTCGCAGCGCAATGTTTTTATCCTGCCGACAGGCGCCGGTGCCGTGTTCTGTTTTTTGTTGCTGGTTATGCTGCTGACGGGGATCAACTATCAGAATAGCCTGATTTATCTCCTTACCTTTCTGCTTGGCGCCATTTTTGTAGCCGCAATGCACCAGACTCACCGCAATCTGGTAGGCCTTCGCCTGACGCTCATCAACACCGGTGAAGGCTTTCCTGGCACAGATATCGAGTTCCGTTTGAGAGCGACCAGTGATCATAGTGATGCTGTTGCAATCCACATCACACCCGAGGACGGCGATGTTGAATCATTCACTGTCCAAAAAGGCGAACTTGTCGAAGTCTGTTTGAGCGCCCAGGGCACATCCCGGGGGCCGGTTTCGGCGGGAGACCTGCGGGTTGAAACCCGTTTTCCGTTTGGTTTGCTCACCGCCTGGTCATGGATGAGGCCGGTCCGGGAAGGTTTATGTTATCCCCGGGCGATTGCGCCGCCTGACATACCAGGAGGAGGTGAAGAGGGCGAACAATCTTCGGGCACTGCTGCTTCTTCGGATCTTTCCAATATGAACATTCGTCCCTGGCGCCAGGGGGATCTCACCCAAAGGGTGCTTTGGAAGCGCTTTGCGCGAACCGGTGAAATGGTGATTGCGGACTGGGAAGGTGATGCAGCTGATCCGGAATGGTTGGATTTCGACAGTTTTCCGGGCGTCGACAAGGAACTGCGGCTGAGCTACCTCGCGGCATTGGTTGAACAGCGGGATCAGCTTGGCGCACCTTACGGATTGCGCTTACCGGGGAGTCGCATTGAACCTGATGCGAGCAGGCTTCACCGGGCGCATTGCCTGCGAGCGCTTGGTCGGCATGGTTTTGGCAGCCCGGCGGCTGAAAGCGTCCTGCCTGGAGACTTGCTTGGCCAATCGGGCAGATTCGATAGAGCAGCGGATTCGATGAGCCACCAACATGACTAAGCGGCATGGTATTTCGCCGGTATTGCCTACATCGGCTTTGTTGTGGCTACTGATCGCGTTTGGGCTGCTTTTGCTCCCTCAGCTCGATCGTTTGCCTATTTGGCTCTCCGTTAGTTGCGTGGCGTTGGCAGGTTGGCGCTGGCTCGTTCAGCTCGGCATCATTCGTTTGCCTGGCAGAATACTTCGGATCGCCATCATGGTGGCCTTGATCGCGTTCTATGTGCTAGGCGCTCGCGGTCAGTTTTCTGTTGAGACAGCGTCTTCGTTCTTTGTGCTTGCGGTGGGTATGAAGTGGCTGGAAACCCGCACAACGCGGGATGTGTACGTGCTGTTTTTCATACTGTGTTACCTCGCAGCTGTTAATTTTCTGTTTCAACAGGGAATTCTGTGGGCACTGATCAATTTCATTGGAATCTCTCTTTTGTTGATCAGCCTGCAGGTTCTGAATGCGCCTGATATCCCGAACAGTGTGGCAACCAGTTGGCGCCGATTGGGTGGGCTGCTTTTAAAAACGCTGCCTGTGGTGGTGTTGCTGTTTATATTCTTCCCGCGGTTATCGCCCTTATGGAGTGTTCCCCTGGTTTCCGGGCAGGCGCGCACTGGCATCTCGGATTCGATGGAGCCGGGATCAATATCGGACCTGGCTCAAAGTAGCGAAAGGGCGTTCCGAGTGACCTTTGGCGGGATGTTGCCCGAGTATCGTGACCGTTATTGGCGAGGTCTCATCCTTGATCGCTTCGAAAATGAACGTTGGGAGCAGGCAGACAAGGCCATGGCGGGACGCCCCGGCCGAATCAGTTCGGATGGGGGCATCGGTGACCTTCGTGAAGATGAGTATGATGTGTTGCTGGAGCCGACCTATCAGCGCTGGGCGTTCGCACTCGACAATTCATCACCGGTTTCGGCGAATGTGACGGGCGAGCCAGATGGCACCTTTGTATTTGACCGTCCTGCCGATACCAGCATCCGCTACCGCATGGAACGGGAGGAAAACCCGAGTCAGCGAAGTAACGAACAAACGCTTTCGCAGGCTGACCAGTACCGCTACCTTCAACTACCGCGTGAGGGCAATCCCCGTGCGCGTGATTACGCCCGCAAGTTGTTGACGGAATACCAAGAGCCGCTTGATTACGCGCAGGCGTTGATGGCCCGGTTCCGAAGCCAACCCTATTTTTATACCTTGCGCCCCCCCGCAATGCCTGAGGATTCGGTGGACGCCTTGTTGTTCGATGTCAAAAGGGGGTTCTGCGCACATTACGCCAGTGCGACCGCTTTTATGTTGCGGGCGGCGGGAATTCCGTCCCGTATTGTGATTGGCTATCAGGGCGGGTCGCCCGGGAACAACGATGAATACCTGATCATTCGCCAATACGATGCTCATGCCTGGGTGGAGCTTTGGTCACCAGATCGTGGATGGGTTCGCCTCGACCCGACTGCGGCAATTGCGCCTCAGCGAATAGAATCCGGATTACGCGACGCGGTGGCAGAAGAAGGGTCGTTCCTGGAAAATGAATGGATATCGCCGTCGCGCTACGGTGACGTGGCTTTGGTGAGATGGCTTACCCTGCAGGCCGATAGCATTAATTATGAATGGCAGCGCTGGGTTGTTGGCTATCAGGGCCAGACACAGATGAATCTGATGTCTCGGTTACCGGGCAATTTCTCGCTGCGGGACCTTGGATACCTGTCGGCGGGGCTGTTTGGTGGTTCATTGCTTGTTGCAGGGCTTTGGACTAGCTGGCGCCAGCGCAGGCGTGTGCCAAATGACCCGCTTGAGCGTCTGATGGTGCGCTGGCGCCGCTTACTCGAAGCCAGGGGGGTCGATGTCACGTCATCAGACACACCCATTACACTGGCACGCAAGGCAGCTGATCAGATGCCCGCGCAGGGGAGTCGACATGCTGTTTTTGCCCGCGCGGTGAACAACCACTATTATGGGTCGGCTCCGCTTTCCCGGAGAGACTGGCTTCGCTTAAAGCGACTGTTATCGAGTCTGACACGTTAAGAGTCTTGCGAATGAGGCTCCTTCCAGCACACAAGGACATTGAGTGATTCAACGTAGCGCTGACTTGCCCTGGTTACAGGCAAGCTTTGAGAGTCTGATCGACCGCTTCTCGCAAGGCCGGCTGCCGCACGCGCTGCTTCTGGAGGGGCGCTCCGGTATCGGGGAGCATGAATTTGCCGATTTGCTTGCCCAGCGCCTAGTGTGCAGTGAGGCGGGCGGGCGCTTTGACCCGTGCGGTCATTGCAAACAGTGCGAGCTTGTTGGTGCGGGGTTTCATCCGGATATCCGTACCTATCGACCTGAAGACTCACGCTATATCAAGGTGGATCAGGTTCGGTCGCTGGGTGAATTTGCCGTTGCATCGCCGCAGGTTGCCAAACGCAAGGTGATTATCGTCGACAGTGCTGATCAGTTGAACATCAACGCGGCGAACGCGCTGCTGAAAACGCTGGAAGAGCCAAACGCGGATGTTACGCTGGTTATGCTGCTAGAGGCTGGCAAACCGCTGCTGCCAACGCTGCGGTCCCGCTGTCAGTCACTCAACCTGCCGACGCCGGAACTTGAGGTGGCCACCGAATGGCTTCTCCAGGCGCTTGAAAGACAGCGTGATGAAAGCGACGGTGACGCTGCAAAAAAACCGGACAACATAAATGCTGACGGCAAGGGCGCTACTAAAAAGAGTGCTGATAAGCGGACTGCGGAAGACAAGAGCGCAAAGGGTGAGTCACCGATTGATATCCATGTGGTATCAAAAGCCCTCCAACTTGCTGGCGGTGCGCCAATGGCGGCGAAATCCTATATACAGAGCGATTTTGTTTCAGCGACCGACGCCTGCCTGGATGCCTTTCGCCAATTCCTCAAATCCAAAGTAGCCCTTGAGGTAGCGTCCAAGGCATTTCTTGCAATTGGCCTTGAATCCAGTCTTGGCGTGATGGAACGCTGGGCCAGCGACATGGCACGGTTATCCGCCGGTGCACCTGCAAACAATGAAAATGCTGCTGATGTACTGAGTTTTTTGGCAACGAATAACCATCCGCTTGCGGCGCACGGGCTGGTCGAGAAAATCCGGGAGGCTCGAAGTGGCCTTACCTACAATGTTAATCCGGAGCTTGAGGTTGAGCGTTTACTTTTGGCGTGGCTTGATCTGATGCCAAAGCGCCGTCGGGGAAAGGTCGCATAGCGCAATCGATGGGTTACTGTTCTTTGATGACGACTGGACTGCTATTATTGATTTAAAGCGTTGGACTGATGCGGCTGATAGTCGTCTCCGGTCCGGGTGCGGCAGCGTTTTGAGAATGTCGGCCGTACGATCCATTATCAGGTTCAAACATAATAATTTAAGGGTGGTCATATGGGACCGGGTTTCGGCGCACGTAGTGGTATTCTGACGCTGACGATTAAAGATAAAGCTGTTCTTTACGCGGCCTACATGCCTTTTATTAAAGAAGGCGGGCTGTTCATTCCCACCCAGAAACAATACCAACTCGGTGATGAGGTTTTTCTTCTGCTTAATCTGATGGATGAGCCCGAGAAGATTCCGGTTGCCGGCAAGGTTGTCTGGATCACGCCGAAAGGCGCTCAAGGTAATCGCGCTGCGGGTATTGGCGTGCAGTTCAATGGTGAGGATGGCAGTGCTCGCAACAAGATTGAGGCCTACCTGGCAGGGGCGCTGAGCTCCGACCGTCCGACTCACACCATGTGATTTGAGCCTGTTTAAATTGCAGGCTTTGCAACTGATTTGGAATGCATCATGAATAAGCCAATGTCTGATTGCGCCGGTACAGCGGTAACGGTTCCTGTGGCGCTTGACGGCCCGGCGCCATTGGAGAAGAGCTGGCCACTGCAGCACATGACCCTTACAGGATTGAGCTGGGGTGACGCAGCTGAGCTGCCTTCGGGTTCGCCGGTGATCGGGCTTCATGGTTGGCTTGATAACGCGGCTACTTTTTCAAAGATTGCTCCGACGCTCGCCAGAGCGCAGCCTTTTCATGGGATCGACTTCGCCGGTCACGGCCACTCCGATCATCGCCCGCCCGGGCAGCAATACGAACTTGTAAACTACGTCGCCGATACGGCTGAGTTGATCGACCGTCATTTTTCGCAAAGCGGAGAGCCGGTTACGCTCATCGGGCATTCCCTCGGTGGGATCGTAGGCGCGCTCTACGCGGCAAGCTTCCCTGAAAAAGTAAAGTGTCTGGTGATGATTGACAGTCTGGGGCCGTTGACGCTGGAACCTGAAAAATCAGCGGATCAGTTGCGTAAAGGGATCACCAAAAAAATGCGGGGTTCTGGCAAGCCCACGGTTTATCCAGGGCTTGAAGAGGCCGCTAAAATCCGCGCTGGCGGGCTCAGCCCTTTATCTTCCCAGGCCGCGCACCTGCTGGTGCCCCGTAATCTTCGTGAAACCCAAGACGGTGTGGTCTGGAGAACGGATGCAAGGTTGCGGCACCCGTCACTGAGCCGATTCGATGAGGCTCAGGTTACCGGGTTTTTGCGGGCTATTAAGGCACCCGTCTTGTTTGTTCGTGCCGCTGACGGCCTTTTGGGTGGTCGCAGCAGTTGGTTGGAACGCACCGGGTTGATTCGCGATCTGACTGAGGTCACGGTTCCCGGTGGCCATCACTGTCATCTTGATGGTGATGTTGTACCGGTAATTAACGCGCTAAAGGAATTTCTGGCCTGATGATGCCGACCCTTGTTGCAGGGCTCAAGTATGGGCGCCAAGCTTTCCCTGGTCTGTTTTGTGCCCTGGCCGCCGCACTTTTCAGCGTCCCGGCTGTAGCTGAATCGCTCCCGGTGTACTCACAGTCGTCTGTCGAAGTGACCAAAGACTTCGAGGCGCCGAACCATCGCGTGTTGTTCAGTGCGGTACGGGAAGTTCGCAGCGAGATCCGGGCCGACCGGCAGTACAAGCTGCCGGTCACAGGTGGTGGCCGATTGCTGCGCATAGATCCTGATTCCTCGCTCGATTCCGCCCAGTCGTTTTATGCAGATCAGCTGAACCAGCGCGGCGCAACCCGTTTATTTCGTTGTCAGGGGCGCGATTGCGGCCATAGCAATGCCTGGGCCAATGAAATCTTTGGCGTCTCGACCCTCTACGGACCAGACGACAGGCAGGCCTACACCGTTTATTCCTATCGGGATGATCAGGGGCGAGTCAATCTGACTCTGATTTACGCTGTAACCCGAGGCAACTTGCGAGACTATCTATGGCTCGAGGAGTTGGTACTCGACGATAGCGCTGAAATCCCCGTTCTCTCGCCCGAAGGCGGAAAGATAAAAGGTCCTGTTGTGATGCGCTGGACAGGATCACTGACTCACCGTTTCAACTGGGATACCAATACCCGTAACCGGGTCGTCAACTGGATGCAGGATCCCGATTCGCGCTTGATCATTACCAGCTACGCAGCAGCACCCGCTGATGACGGAACGGTTGCCGATTCATTTGAACGCTCGCAAAGTGCTGGTACGTCATTGCAAGCATTGCTGGAAAAACTCGGCGTTCCGAAATCGAGGCAGTTTCTGGTTAACGCGGGGCCTTCCCGGGCCGCTGCCAAAGATCCCTCCATGCGGACCGATCACATCGAGCTGATTGTGATCAAAAACTGATAGTCGTTCCGCGTCGTCCGTGATTAAAATTGAATAATCACGAAAAGGGGCGTCCATCGAAGTAAAACCGGGCATTTGCCACGGAAAGTCAATCCGGATCGGCGTTAACCGTAGTTCCAGAATGCGCACGGATCGCCCCTCATTTGTTGAAACCGAATCACAGGATCGCCAGTCATGCCTGAACATCCCGAACTCGAATCCATCGAAGACGACACTCAGGTTGATCCGTCGCCAGTCGCCCCAGATGTCATGGCAGATGAAGACAAACGCCCTGTAAACCGGCCAACGGTGGCGCTGGTGCTGGGGAGTGGGGGCGCGCGTGGGTATGCGCACATTGGCGCTATCGAAGTGCTGGAAGAACGGGGATACGAGATTGTCGCGATTGCCGGCTGCTCAATGGGGGCATTGATCGGCGGTGTTTATGCCGCGGGTAAGATGAAAGATTACAAGGATTGGGTCACCGGGCTCGGTCAGTTTGACGTGCTCAAATTGCTGGATATTTCGCTTTCTACCGCAGGTGCGATACGCGGCGACAAAGTGTTTTCGGTGGTTCGGGATTTCATTGGGGACACGCTGATTGAAGACTTGCCGATTCCGTTCACGGCCGTCGCAACCGATTTGTTAGGGCATAAGGAAGTCTGGTTTCAGGAAGGTCTTTTGCATCAGGCTATTAGGGCCTCTATCGCAATTCCAAGCGTTGTGACCCCCGTTGTGATGAAAGGCCGGGTTCTGGTGGACGGTGCGCTGCTCAATCCGTTACCGATTATCCCGACGATTTCCGCTCATGCTGACTATATTTTTGCGGTGAATCTTTCCGGCGAAGACAAGAGCCAGACGCGGATACCGCGCGATGCTTATACCCATACAGTGGAAGACGAAGAAGACGACTGGATCGAAAAGGTAAGAGATAAAGCGTCAAGCTGGTTTGATTGGGATACCTTACGCTCCTTTGGCGGACGCCGTGAAGCTGATAACCCGGCGCCAGAGCCGGATCCGGTGGATGCGGAGCCGGAAGAAGTCGATGCCAAATCGAAAACACTGGAAGACGGCACCGAAACCATCTCCTGGGAAAAGCTGGGTATCGGCAAGTTCGATATCATGAACATGACAATAGAAACCATGCAGAGCGCTTTGACCCAGTACAAAATTGCCGGATATCCGCCTGACATGCTCGTCAATATCTCGAAGGAAGCCTGCAGAACGTACGACTACCACAAGGCGCCGGAACTGATCCAGCTGGGACGGGCGCGTATGGATGCTGCGCTGGATCTGTTCGAGAAAGATGGGAGCAGCTCCGGGTTGTTGGCGTTGTAGAGAGCAGGAGCGAGCATCCATCAGAGTGCTTGAGTTGAAGGCCACAAATTGATCGCAAACCGGCGTATAATCGCTGATCTTAATTTTCAGACCGAATAGGTGACGGGTGTCGTTCCAACCGATTGATGATTTAATGACCATTCGCGATTTTCTGCGTTTTGCTTCCACGCAATTTGCGCGTTCCGAAATTTATTATGGTCATGGCACCGACAATGTCTGGGACGAAGCCGTTCAGTTGGTGATGCGAAGCCTGGCGTTACCGCTTGAAAACAATGCCATATTTCTCGATGCACGGCTGACACGAGACGAGAAAGCCCTGCTTATCGATCGCATCCAGCGCCGCGTTGAAAGCCGTGAACCCGTGGCATATCTGTTGGGTGAGGCCTGGTTTATGGGACTCCCGTTCAATGTGGACACGCGGGTACTGGTACCTCGATCGCCGATTGGTGAGCTTATCCAGTCAGGATTGCAGCCCTGGTTAGGCGACATTGAGGTCAATCGTATACTTGATTTGTGCACTGGCAGCGGCTGCATCGGTATTGCCGCAGCGACGGTATTTGAAGAAGCGGACGTTGATCTGTCCGATATTTCTGAGGATGCACTGGAAGTCGCGCAATCCAATATCGTGATGCACGGCCTGGAGGATCGCGTCAGCGCCATTCAATCGGATCTGTTTGCCGGGCTTGAAGGACAATATGATCTCATTCTGAGTAATCCGCCTTACGTTGATGCTGAAGATATGGCGGCCTTGCCGGATGAGTTTCGCCATGAGCCTGAGCTCGGTCTCGCGGCGGGTGGTGATGGGCTCGATATCGCGCATCGCATTTTGGATAAAGCGGCTGACATGTTAACGCCTGATGGCTTGCTGGTCGTCGAAGTTGGCAATAGCTGGGTGGCTCTGCAGGAAGCCTATCCGGAACTGCCATTTATCTGGCTGGATTTCGAGCAGGGCGGTGAGGGTGTGTTCCTTCTATCCCGTCAGGATTTGATCGAATGGCGTCAGCACTGAGTTAACAAATTACATTTACTTATTCACATAAGAATCTGTTTTATGTCTGGAAATAGTTTTGGAAAGCTCTTTACGGTCACGACTTTTGGCGAGAGCCACGGCATTGCGCTCGGGGCCATCGTCGATGGCTGCCCGCCGGGTATGGCGTTAACAGAAGCTGATCTTCAGCGGGATCTTGATCTTCGCAAGCCGGGAACATCACGCCATACGACCCAGCGCCGGGAACCTGATCAGGTACGCATTCTCTCCGGTGTTTTCGAGGGTAAAACCACGGGCACACCTATCGGCCTGATGATCGAGAATACCGATCAGCGCTCAAAAGACTATTCCAAAATTCAGGACCAGTTCCGGCCAGCGCATGCTGACTACACCTATATGCACAAGTATGGTTTTCGGGATTACCGGGGAGGCGGTCGTTCGTCAGCGCGCGAAACGGCCATGCGGGTGGCCGCGGGTGCCATTGCCAAGAAATTCCTCAGTGAACGTCTTGGGATAAAGGTGAGGGGCTACCTGTCTCAGCTTGGTCCGATCGAAATCGACAAACTCGACTGGAGCCAGGTGCATGAGAATCCCTTTTTCTGTCCCGACGCCAGCCGGGTTCAGGAGCTTGAGGACTATATGGACGCCCTTCGAAAGGAAGGCGATTCTGTAGGTGCTCGTATTAACGTTGTGGCCGACAATGTGCCTCCTGGATTGGGCGAGCCGATATTTGACCGGCTCGATGCTGATTTGGCCCATGCGTTGATGAGCATTAACGCTGTTAAAGGCGTTGAGATTGGTGCCGGGTTCGGTGCCATCGCCCAGAAAGGCACCGAGCATCGCGATGAGCTGACACCGGAAGGCTTTCTGTCAAACCACGCGGGTGGTGTGCTGGGCGGCATTTCGTCAGGCCAGCCAATTCTTGCCAGTATTGCCCTGAAGCCTACATCAAGCTTGCGCCTGCCAGGGCGTAGTATTGATTCACAGGGAAATCCGGTGGAAGTGATTACGACCGGTCGTCACGACCCTTGTGTGGGCATTCGGGCTACACCTATCGCCGAAGCCATGATGGCGATTGTGCTGATGGACCACTACCTGAGACATCGTGCCCAGAATGGCGATGTGATGGTTGAGACGCCAGACATCGAAAAGGCCGGACGCAAGTAAGGGAGACAGCAAGGGTGCTGCAACACTTGTTCTGCGACTGTCATGTAAGGCGGAAATCCGCGAAAACGTGGCGTTTACGTTGTGGCAATGGCGTGTTGAGCGTGTTCCCAGTGCCATATGACTGAGCGCAGCCCTGACCAAGCTCCTTTCGCTATCTACTGGCGTCTTTCCAGCCTGTACTTCTGGTTTTTCGCGCTTCTCGGGGCAATGTTGCCTTATTGGTCGCTTTACCTCGAGAATCGCGGTTTCGGTTATCTTCAGATTGCCACTCTGATGGCCACTATCCAACTCACCAAAATCATATCGCCCAATCTTTGGGGATGGCTCGGTGACCGCACGGGTCAAAGGGTCCGTTTGGTGCGTCTCGGCTCGGTCATGGGGGCGCTGTGTTTCATTGGTGTGTTTTTTGAGCCTGGCTTTTACGGCCTGATGTTCGTCATGCTGGCGTTTACCTTCTTCTGGAATGCCGTTCTTCCGCTTTATGAAGTTATCACCTTGCAGGGGCTGGGAAAGCACCGCGAGCGATACGGCAAGGTCAGACTGTGGGGCTCGGTTGGGTTTATTGCCTCGGTTGCGCTGGTGGGGTTGGTGCTTGAATACGTGTCACTGCGCTGGTTGCCGGCAATACTGATGCCCCTGTTTGCAGGGATCGTGATGGCGGCGTTCTGGGTACCTTCGCAATCCGGTAGCATTAAACCTTCGCGATCCCCGGGTCAGCTCAAGGCTGTGCTTTTCCAGTCTTCTGTCATGGCGTTTTTTGCCATGAATATTTTGCTTCAGGTTTCACACGGCGCCTATTACACGTTCTTCAGTATCCACCTGACCAGTATCGGCTACGACAAACTCGAGGTCGGGTTGCTCTGGTCGCTGGGTGTGTTGGCGGAAATCGGACTGTTCCTGTTGATGCATCGGGTATTTCAGCGCTTCAGCGTTCGGATGATCGCCTTGATGGCGCTGGTACTGACATTGCTGCGCTGGTGCCTGATTGCCGAATATTCTCAAATTGTGGCGGTGCTGATCATCGCGCAATTGCTTCATGCTGCATCCTATGGCGCGTTGCACGCTGTTTCTGTTAATTATATCCACAGCTATTTCGGGCATCAGCATCACGGTCAGGGACAAGCCTTGTATAGCGGGCTGACATTTGGCGCGGGTGGTGCGGTCGGCGCCTGGCTGTCGGGATTCCTGGTCGAATGGCAAGGCACTGCCTTTGCATTTTGGGGGAGTGCGGCCGCTATTTTTATAGCGCTAATCGTGGCGGCTATCTGGCTGCGTTCGCCCCCGGAACCGCGGCCATCCTGAGAAAATTGTCACCAACATATTGCGAGTTGAAACTCATAGTCACTAAGACCACGTTAGGCTTTTTGCGCCAAACCCAGACGCTTCGGTGAGTTTTCGGTCAGTGCATGTCCTTCACAATTCTGAGCAATGCGCGAGCGGCCGGGCTCAGTTCTCGTCCTGCAAGCCCAACAGCACCCAGCATCCGTTCCAATTGATGCGGTACTTCTAGCCGGACCAGTGATTCGTCGGTCATCTTCAAAGGCAGCACGCTCCAGCCCAGTCCGACGCTTGTCATCATCTTGAGCGTTTCAAGGTAATTGGTCGGCATTTGAGGATTGAGTGTCAGGCCCTCGCTCAGAAACAGCCGGCTGACCACCCGGTAGGTGGCGGTGCCCGTGTCCGGGAGCAGCGCGCTATAGGGTGCGAGTGATGCGAGCGTGGGCTGTCGAACGTCTGCCAGTGGATGCGTTTTACCGCAGACGAAAACCATAGGATCCGCCCATTGTTCGTGCACGTTAAAGTGCTGATCCATTGCGTCATTCAGTGTCACGAAGGCAAGTTCACATACCCGACGACGCATTTGTTCAAACGCGCTCTCGGAATCCATGAACTGAAGCGCCAGTTCGACCTGCGGGAATTCCCGGTTAAAGCGCCGCAACCACGCCGGGAGGTGGTGCAGGCCGATGTGGTGGCTCGCGATAACCGGTAGGCGACCTGCGATGCGATGTGTCGTTGTTTCCAGGTCCAGGCGGGCATTGTGCAGCTCATCGAGAATACGGCGAGCGTAGGGTAGCAAGCGACTACCCGCATCGGTCAGCGCCATGCCGCGCTGGCGCCGGTCAATCAGCGCTGTTCCTAACTGGTTCTCGAGCGATGCCAATCGTTTGCTAATCGCAGGTTGAGTCAGGTGAAGTGCCTCAGCTGCCTCGGAAAACGATTGGTGGTCGACGATCGCGACGAATGCTGAAAGCGATTGAGTGTCCATGTCCCCGGAAGGCTCCAAGTAACCGTAACAATTCTGAGTGGTTTTAATGTATTCCAGATTGGAATGCAATATATAAGAAACATGAATTGGGGTTATTGAGTTGATCAGTTTATTATGACGGTCATTGTTCGATAAAAACTACCGTTGATGAGATGCGAGGGCATGAGCCCCAGCTTTAGGAGGCCAAATGGCGGGTAAAACGTTATATGACAAGTTGTGGGACGACCATCTCGTCAAACAGCGCGATGATGGTTCGGCATTAATCTATATCGATCGTCACTTGCTTCACGAAGTGACCTCGCCTCAGGCCTTTGAAGGGCTGCGGCTCGCAGATCGCAAGCCATGGCGCCTGGACGCCAACCTGGCGACGCCTGACCACAACGTGCCGACTACTGACCGGGTGCGCGGCATCGACGGCATTGATGATCCGGTTTCCCGTATTCAGGTGGAAACCCTTGATAAAAACTGCGATGAGTTCGGCATTCTCGAATTCAAGATTCTCGACCAGCGTCAGGGGATTGTTCACGTCATCGGGCCGGAGCAGGGCGCTACGCTGCCAGGCATGACGATCGTTTGCGGCGACTCGCACACCTCAACGCACGGCGCTTTTGGCACGCTTGCGCACGGTATCGGCACATCTGAAGTCGAACATGTGCTTGCGACCCAGTGCCTGGTCCAGCAGAAGATGAAAAATATGCTGGTGAAGGTCAACGGCGCACTGCGCCCTGGCGTAACAGGTAAAGATGTGGTGCTGGCAATTATCGGAAAAATCGGCACTGCAGGCGGAACGGGCTACGCCATCGAGTTTGGTGGTGAGGCCATTCAAAGTCTGTCAATGGAAGGTCGAATGACGATCTGCAACATGTCGATTGAAGCCGGTGCCCGGGTTGGCATGGTGGCCGTAGACGACACCACGATTAATTACGTTAAAGGCCGGCCTTATTCACCGAAAGGTGAGAACTGGGATTTGGCAGTATCTGCATGGCGCGATCTCCACAGTGATGCGGATGCGGTGTTCGACAAGGTCGTGGAGCTTGAAGGCGCTGATATTTTGCCGCAGGTGACCTGGGGTACCTCGCCGGAAATGGTCGTGGGTGTTGACGGCATAGTGCCTGACCCTGACAAAGAATCGGATCCGATCAAGCGGGAAGGCATTGTTCGTGCCTTACGTTACATGGGGCTTGCGGCGAATACGCCGGTTCAGGATATTCAGCTTGATCGCGTATTCATCGGATCGTGCACCAACTCGCGGATCGAGGATCTGAGGGAAGCAGCGGCAGTTGTTAAGGGGCGCAAGGTTGCCGCATCCCTCAAGCAGGCGATGGTGGTTCCGGGTTCCGGTCTGGTCAAGGCGCAGGCGGAGCAGGAAGGTCTGGACAAGGTGTTTATTGAAGCGGGCCTTGAGTGGCGCGATCCGGGCTGTTCCATGTGTCTCGCAATGAACGCCGACAAGCTTGGGCAGGGTGAGCATTGTGCATCAACTTCAAACCGGAATTTTGAGGGTCGTCAGGGCTTTGGTGGTCGCACACATCTGGTTAGTCCCGCGATGGCGGCTGCCGCTGCGATTGCCGGTCACTTTACCGATGTTCGCGACTATCTGTGATCATCCGTGACGATCTAAACGACATTCACTAAGGAGTGCGCCATGCGTAAATTCAACCAACATTCAGGTATTGCGGCGCCGATTGATCGGAACAACGTCGATACCGACATGATTATTCCAAAGCAGTTTCTCAAATCGATCAAGCGAACCGGTTTCGGTCCCAATCTGTTTGATGAGCTGCGTTACCTTGATGAAGGTAAGCCGGATCAGGATAGCTCGCAGCGTCCGATCAACCCGGATTTCGTGCTTAACCAGTCGCGCTATGCCGGAGCCAGCGTTATGCTCGCGCGCCGTAACTTCGGTTGTGGTTCCAGTCGTGAGCATGCGCCCTGGGCACTCGATGATTACGGCTTCAGAGTGGTGATTGCGCCAAGTTTTGCTGATATTTTCTATAACAACTGCTTTAAAAATGGGTTGTTACCCATTGTTTTAGATGAAAATATTGTTGACAGGTTGTTTGACGAATGCGCGAGCAATGAAGGTTACCAACTGTCGATTGATCTGCCGGCGCAAACGGTTACAACCCCTTCCGGCGAGACGTTCAGTTTTGATGTGGATGCTTTTCGAAAGCACTGCCTGATCAACGGCCTGGACGATATCGGGGTTACCCTGGAAGACAGCGCACTGATCAAAAGCTATGAGGCCGAGCGCCGCAAACAGTCGCCGTGGTTGTTTGATTCATTCACCCATTCGTGAAGATGAGTAAGGAAATTCTTCTATGAGCCAGTCAGTTCTGTTGTTGCCCGGTGACGGTATCGGGCCTGAAATTGTTTCAGAAGCGGAGCGTGTGCTCCATAAGGTAAATGAAGCGTTCAGTCTTGATCTGAGATTCGATACGGCCAAAGTCGGCGGTGATGCGATTGATGCGACCGGCGAACCGCTGCCTGCAGATACGCTGGACAAGGCCCGTAAGGCTGATGCGATTTTGCTGGGCGCCGTAGGCGGACCGAAATGGGATGGTATGGAAATGGCGCTTCGCCCTGAAAAAGGGTTGCTGGGGCTGCGTTCGAATCTCGAGTTGTTCGGCAACCTGCGCCCGGCGATTCTCTATCCGCAGCTTGCTTCGGCTTCTGCGCTCAAGCCCGAAGTTATCTCGGGTCTGGATATCTTGATTGTTCGTGAGCTGACCGGCGGTATCTACTTTGGTCAGCCACGCGGTATTCGTGAGCTCGAGAATGGTGAACGTCAGGGCTACAACACCTACGTTTACAAAGAGTCCGAGATCCGCCGTATTGGTAAAGTGGCGTTTGAGGCAGCGCGCCAGCGCAATGGCAAACTCTGCTCCGTGGACAAGGCGAATGTGCTGGAAGTAACGGTGCTGTGGCGCGACGTCATGAATGAACTTGCCGCTGATTATCCTGATGTGGAGCTGTCCCACATGTACGTCGACAATGCGGCGATGCAACTGGTCAAGGCGCCAAAGCAATTTGACGTGATTGTGACCGGGAACATGTTTGGTGATATTCTTTCTGATGAAGCGGCTATGTTGACCGGGTCGATTGGCATGTTGCCATCTGCCTCGCTCAACGCCGAGAAGCAGGGCATGTACGAGCCCTGTCATGGCTCCGCGCCTGATATCGCAGGTCAGGGTATTGCCAATCCTTTGGCGACCATTCTGTCTGCTGCGATGATGCTCCGCTACAGCCTGGGAGCAGAGGAAGCCGCCGCTGCCATCGAGGCCGCCGTAGGTCGCGTACTCGATCAGGGGCTGCGTACCGCTGATATTATGTCGGAAGGCGCAACACAGGTCAGCACCCGGGAAATGGGTGACGCTGTGTTGGAAGCGTTGACGGCATAAGGATCGCCGGTTACAAATCTAAATTCGTGTCGAGGCCTGACGATGACATGATGCCGTCATCGCAGGAATATTCATCCGGTCCGCTCCCGGCGAAAGGGGACAGGGGCCGGCATAAAACGAGGTTCAAAAGTCGCACATGAAGCGAGTTGGACTTGTAGGTTGGCGTGGCATGGTAGGTTCAGTCCTCATGCAACGCATGCGCGAAGAAAACGATTTTGCGGATATCGATCCGGTTTTCTTCTCAACATCTCAAACTGGTCAGCCTGCCCCTGATGTGGGTAAAGCTGACGTGCCGCCATTGAAAGATGCGTTCGATCTCGACGAGCTGCGCAAGCTTGACGTGATTGTGACGTGTCAGGGTGGCGACTACACCAACAAGGTATTCGGGCCTTTGCGCGAATCCGGTTGGGAAGGTTACTGGATTGACGCTGCGTCGTCCCTGCGGATGGCCGATCATTCAGTCATCGTGCTGGATCCGGTCAACCGCAATGTGATTGACGAGGCGCTCGAAAAGGGCGTTAAGGATTACATTGGTGGTAACTGCACCGTGAGTCTGATGATGCTGGCCCTCGGTGGTCTGCTCGAGAAAGATCTGATCGAGTGGGTTTCGCCGATGACATACCAGGCAGCCTCTGGCGCCGGTGCCCAGAACATGCGCGAGCTGATTGAGCAAATGGGGTCTTTGCGTGACGGAGTGGCGGATCAGTTGGCAGATCCGTCATCGGCGATTCTGGATATCGATCGCCAGGTTTCTGAAACCATGCGCGGCGCTGACTTCCCAATCGATAACTTCGGCGCGCCATTGGCGGGCAGCCTGATTCCGTACATCGACAAGCAGCTCGAGAGTGGTCAGAGCAAGGAGGAATGGAAAGCGCAAAGCGAAACCAACAAGATTCTTGGTCGCAGCGAGTCTCCCATTCCGATCGACGGCATCTGTGTTCGAATCGGTGCGATGCGTAGCCACAGTCAGGCGATGACCATCAAGCTTCGTAAAGATCTCCCGGTTTCGGAAATCGAAGCCTTGTTGGCCGGCGGTAATGACTGGGTCAAGGTCATTCCGAATGATCGAGACGACAGCATTGCGGAGCTGACGCCAGCGAAGGTCACGGGCACTCTGAGTGTGCCGATTGGCCGCATTCGCAAGCTTGCGATGGGTCCCGAGTACATTTCTGCATTTACCGTAGGGGATCAGCTCCTGTGGGGCGCAGCCGAACCGTTGCGCAGAATGCTGAGAATATTGCAGGAACGATAAGCCAAAAGAACAGATCAGATCTTGATGTGCTGATCTGTTCCTGACGCTTGTATAGAAAACCATCAGGGGCGATGACTGAAACGGTCTATCGCCCCTGTTGTTTTTCTGGCGTGTAAACTTAAGGCTAACCCCGTCACTTTAGACGCATATTTGTAAATTAATGTGTTTTGACAGGATGTTCCGCACAACTTCTGAACTACAATTACAACGATTGGGTCTGATCAATTGATAAAACGGCATTTATCAACAATACTTTCGCAGATATCAAAACCATAAAGTTGCTGAACAACAAAAATTAAAGACGAAAGTCATCCAATCTCGTCCGAGTCTTTTAAAAGACAGCAGTAACGAATAACGGAGACTGGTAAGGAAAAAGCATGAAGGTACGCAAACTTGCGGTTGCCCTGGCTCTTGTGGGAGGGCTGGGTTCAGGCATGGCTAACGCGCTTGGTCTGGGAGAAGTGGAGCTTCAGTCTTATCTGAATGAGCCACTGGACGCAGATATTGCTCTGCGCAATACAGGCGACGTTAGTCCGAAGGAGGTTTTCGTAAACCTTGCTTCGCCTGATGTTTTTAACAGAGTTGGCATTAGTCGGGACTTTTTCCTTACCAATCTTCAATTCGAAGTGTCTACAGCAGCGAATGGTCAATTGGTCGTGCATGTCACTACCAAGCAGCCGGTTCGTGAGCCATACCTGAACTTCTTGATCGAAGTGACCTGGCCGAGCGGCAAGCTCCTGCGGGAATATTCAATGCTGCTTGATCCGCCACTCTATGCAGACCGGCAATCGGCTGGTGAGCCCGTGTCCGCTCCAAGAACTTCGGCAGCGCCGCAGTCTTCTCGGCAGCAGACCCAGCAACCCACTCCTCGCCCGACGCCGACACGCGCGACTTCTGGAAGCAGCCAGTCGACTGGCGGTAGTTATGGCGACACGTTTGGTCCTACCGGAGCGGCAGACACCTTGTGGGGCATTGCCCTGCAAGTTCGGCCTGACAGTAGCTACACTCCACAGCGTGTCATGCTTGCGCTGCAGGACCAGAACCCCGACGCTTTCATAGACGGCAATATCAATCGCCTTAAACGTGGCCAGGTTCTGCGCATTCCCACAGCAGAGCAGATTGAATCGCGTACCAATCAACAGGCCTACCGAGAAGTTGTTGCTCAAAACAAGGCGTTCAACCAGCCTGCGCCGTCCCTGGACGCTACAGGCCAGCAGCCCGAGAACACAGCGTCAGCTCCTCAGCAAAGTGGAGACGAGTTAAGGCTTTCAGCCAGCTCGGACGACACGTTGAGTGCTGCCGAAGGCGGTTCTGCCGGTGGCGATGAAGGGGTTGCCGGTGGTGCTGATGGTAGCTCGGTTGCTGCCATGGAACAGCTCGACAAAACCCGACGCGAAAATGAAGAGCTCAATTCCCGGGTTCAAGATCTTGAGTCGCAGCTTGAAACCATGCAGCGGCTGGTAGAGCTCAAAAATAACCAGCTCGCAGAGATGCAAGGTCAAGCAGCTGACGTAGCCGAGAGCGATGTTGCTTCTGCCGATGACGCTGACGCAAATGTATCGCCTGAAACCGCCGGCAGTGAAGTGGCTGGTGATCAGGAAAATCCGGCGGAAAGCGCTAATGACTTGTCTTCTGACCTGAATACTGAAGGCGTAGTCGATGAGGAAGATGCTGTAACCAGTGATGACAGTGCCGAAGCTGAATCAGGCATGATGGCTGAAGAGGGTGCTGAGTCATCAACAGCCGAAGTCGGTGCTGATGACGAAAACGCTGACGCCATGGCGCCTGCGGGTGAGGTCGACCCTTCCGCTGATTCTGAAGATATGGACGCTGAATCCATGGAATCTGAATCTCCAGCGGATACGACCGTTTCGAATGCCCCGGCAATGACGGAAGAAGCGTCAGAGCCTGCGCAGGAAGTTGAGTCCGCCCCGGTTGAAGTCGAAGAAGCACCCAAGAGCAAGGGTTTCTTTGGTGATCTCGTTGATCAGCTGAAAAGCAATACGCTCTATCAGATAGTGGCCGGTGGTATCGGTATTCTGGTACTGCTCCTGTTGGCATTGCTGGCACGACGTAATGCGAACCGTGAGAAGGCGTTCTACGACCAGCTCAATAGTGAATCTGACCATGAGTCGGAAACGATTGATCTCGATAGCGATGATTATGATACCGCGGTAGAAGAAGAGAAGGACGCATTGGCTGAAGCCAACGCGTACATCGCATACGGCCGCCTGGATCAGGCGTCTGAGGTGCTGGAATCTGCAATCTCCAGAGAGCCGAGCCGAACAGACCTTCGCCTGAAGCTGTTGTCGGTTTATGCCGTTGGCGGTGACCGGGATGCATTCGAGCGTCAATACGGTGAGCTTGAAGTGCTGGAAGACGATGCAGCACTGGCCGAAGCAGACGTTTTGAAGAAGCGTCTGGCCGAGACTGAGTCAACTCCGAGCATTGACGAGCTGGAATCACAGCTGCGTTCGGAGAGCACGCCTGCAAGTGCGCCGTCTGCCGAGCAGGATGACGGTATCGACGATACTTTCGCCTCTCTGGATAACAGTACTGGTTTTGGTAGCGGCGAGGATCGTGCTGAAACAAGCGAGTTGGAGACAGATTCACTGGACGGTTTGGATCTGGATGAAGATCTGGATCTTGGTACTGATTCACTTGAAGGTGATGACGCTGCCAAGGAAGACAAATCCGACTCTCCGATTGAGTACGATATTTCGGATCTTGGTCTTGAGTCTGATGAAAGTGACAAGGATGAGCTGAATTTGACCGAGGAGTCGGCATCTGACTCTGCGGATGCTCCGACCGAGGACAAAGAAGAAAGTCTCGATATCGACTTTACGCTGGAAGACGATCTCCCGGAATCCGGCGAAGAGACAACCGAGCTTACCGAAGACGATTTCGGGTCGCTGGATCTGGATGAAAGCATGCTCGACGAGCCTGCACCTGCAACCGATTCGCCCTACCACGCGACATCAGACGACGAACTGCCTTCGCTTGAAGATGACGAGTCAGCTTTGGTGACGGACGACGAAGGCAAGATCGACGAGTCCTTCCTTGATGATCTGGATGCCGAGCTCGATAAAGTGGCCAATGAACCTGAGGACGAAACGGTGTCTTCAGAAGCAGACGAGTTGGACGAGCTGGAGCTGGATGTATCGGATGATGATCTCGCCTTGATGGACGAGATGACAGGCGATGACGACGCTCTTGATGAGAGTGATGAAATTCCGGATCTCGACAAAGAGTTAGGCCTTGAAGACTCGCTGACAGAAGACGAAGTGTCTGCTGAGGGCGACAGCCTGGACGCAGAGGCTGATGATCTTGATGTACCCGAATTGACGCCTGCTGAAGAATCTGCGGCAGCTGACAAGCCCGCGACTCCAGCGACTACGGAGTTTGATGAAGCCGCAATCGACGATGAGGATGACTTTGATTTCCTCGCCGGTACAGACGAAGCGGCAACCAAGCTGGATCTGGCGCGCGCTTACATCGAGATGGGCGACGCTGATGGCGCTCGGGACATTCTCGAAGAAGTCGCGATTGAGGGTAGTGAAGGTCAAAAGGCTGAAGCGCAGGAGTTGCTTAAAAATATCTCCTGATTCGTTATAATGCTGTATCTGACGCCGGAAGTGGTCATCGCTTCCGGCGTCTTTGTTTTGGGGGCCGGATTTTTCCAACACCCCGGATAACATTCAAGCCGATGCAGAACGGATTTTCTCACGTTGACTTCCAGTGCTTCTTCCTCAGCCGATTTTCATGTGCTCGACGGTGATACCCCCGTGGGGGAAGGGCGTGTTGCGCTGGTTTTTGAGTATAACGGGTCGGGCTTTCACGGTTGGCAGTACCAAAAGTCCGGCATTCCCTCTGTAGAAGGTCATTTGCAGCAGGCGTGCTCCAAAGTCGCGAATCACGAGGTCGAGCTGGTTTGCGCCGGTCGAACGGACGCCGGAGTGCATGCATCAGCGCAGGTCGTGCATTTCGATACGCCAGTTAGCCGCAGCATGCGATCATGGGTGATGGGGATCAATACTGCGCTGCCACCCGGCATTAGTGTTCGGTGGGCGGGTAATATGGACGATGCTTTTCACGCACGCTTTTCAGCCGTCAGTCGCCGTTATCGCTATATCATTGCAAGTCAGGCGGTGCGCCCTGCAATTGGCCAGGATTGTGTATCCTGGACCTATCGGGTCCTCGATAGTGACGCAATGAACCGCGCTGCGCAGTACCTTGTGGGCGAACATGATTTCAGCGCTTTTCGCGCAGCCGGGTGTCAGTCCAAATCGCCGTTTCGCAATGTTCACGCCGTCACGGTTACCCGCCACTCGGCTTATGTTGTGATTGATATCCAGGCAAACGCCTTCCTCCATCACATGGTGCGCAACATCGCGGGTGCATTAATGGCTGTGGGTAGCGGGGAACACCCCGAGCACTGGATTCGTGACATACTGTCTCTTGGTGATCGCCGTAAAGCGGCGGTGACGGCGCCACCAAACGGACTTTTTCTGGTCAATGTCGGGTACCCCCAAGCGTTCGGTCTGCCGTGTGAGGCGCCTGGGCCGGCTTTTATCGAACCCTGGATGTCGCCCGACCAGCAACGGCCCATTCCGGGCCAACGTTATGAACACGCTGGGGCTTCCGAGTGATGACTTCTCGTACCAAAATCTGCGGAATTACCTGTAAGGAAGATGCGCTGGTGGCAGCCCGTGCGGGAGCGGATGCCATTGGTCTGGTTTTTTATGCCCCCAGCCCTCGCGCTGTCACCGTCACCCAGGCTGCCGAGATTGTCAGCGCCTTACCTCCTTTTGTAACGACCGTTGGCCTGTTCGTTAATCCTGAGCCCGCATTTGTGCATCAGGTTCTGGCTGAGGTGCCGTTAGATCTTCTCCAGTTTCATGGCGATGAGCCTGAAGCATTCTGCGATCAATTCGATCGCCGCTGGATCAAAGCCGTCCGGGTTCGCCAGTCGTCGGATGTCATCGACGCATTTAAAGCCTATTCCCGGTCATCGGGGTTGCTTGTTGATGCGTATGACCCCAAACGATATGGGGGAACCGGTGCAACATTTGACTGGTCAATGATCCCGGAAAGTCGCCCGCTGCCTCTCATATTGGCCGGTGGTCTCAACTCTGCTAACGTATCGGCCGCTATTGAGGCTGTTCGGCCTTGGGCCGTCGACGTTAGCGGGGGTGTTGAGCGCGAAAAGGGGATTAAAGATCCCACCCGCATAGTTGAGTTTCTCAAAGAGGTGAACCGTGTCGGTAAAACTGACTGAAGAAATGCTGAAAGCACTTCCCGATAGCCGTGGTCACTTTGGTGACTATGGCGGACGCTTTGTATCAGAGACCCTGATGGATTCCCTGATGGTTCTTGAGCGGGAATACTACAAACTCCGTGATGATGCGGATTTTCAGGCGGCTTTTGATAAAGATCTTGCGGAATATGTGGGGCGGCCCAGCCCGCTGTACTTCGCAGAGCGCCTGACCCGGGAAACCGGTGGTGCACAAATTTGGTTGAAGCGCGAAGATCTGAACCATACCGGCGCGCACAAGGTTAACAATACGATCGGTCAGGCTCTGCTGGCCAGTTTTCTTGGCAAAAAGCGGGTCATTGCAGAAACCGGCGCGGGGCAGCATGGTGTTGCAACGGCAACGGTATGTGCACGGCTCGGGCTTGAATGTCACGTGTTTATGGGGGCTGAAGATATTCAGCGCCAATCCCTCAACGTCTATCGCATGAAGTTGTTGGGGGCGGAGGTTCATTCCGTCACCAGTGGTACCCGAACGCTTAAAGATGCCATGAACGAGGCCATGCGCGACTGGGTTACCAACGTCGATGATACTTTTTATATTATTGGCACCGCAGCGGGTCCGCATCCATATCCGGTGCTGGTGCGTGACTTCCAGTCAGTGATTGGCCGCGAGACCCGTCGTCAGTCAATGGTACAGGCCGGCAAGCTGCCGGATGCACTGGTCGCCTGTGTCGGCGGTGGCTCCAATGCAATTGGTATGTTCCATCCCTTCCTTGCAGACGAGTCTGTGGCGCTATACGGCGTTGAGGCAGGCGGTCTGGGTCTGGAAGGAGGGCAACATGCTGCACCTCTTTCAGCGGGTCGCCCTGGTGTACTTCATGGCAACCGTACGTACCTGATGGAAGACGAGAACGGCCAGATCGCCTCCACCCATTCGGTGAGCGCAGGGCTCGATTACCCCGGGGTTGGTCCTGAGCACAGTTGGCTCAAGGATATCGGTCGCGCCCAGTATGTTTCCGTAACTGATGACGAAGCCCTGGGTGGTTTCCGTCAACTGACGCGTGTCGAGGGCATCATGCCGGCGCTGGAGTCGGCGCATGCGGTTGCATATGGCGTTAAACTTGCGGCGACTATGGACAAGGATAAAATGATCGTGATCAACGTCTCCGGCCGCGGTGACAAGGATATTCACACCATTGCGGAAATTGACGGCATTGGCCTGTAACGGTTTCGGGGAAGAGCATGAGTCGTATTGAATCAAGATTAAAGCAACTGAAAGGTCAGGGTCGCAAAGCGTTGATCCCGTATATCACGGCCGGCGATCCGCACCCTGATCACACTGTTGAGCTGATGCATACCCTGGTAGCTGCCGGCGCTGACATCATCGAGTTGGGGGTTCCGTTTTCGGATCCCATGGCGGACGGCCCGGTTATCGCCCTTGCTTGCGAGCGGGCGCTCGCTCATAACACGTCGCTGCGGATGGTGCTGGAGATGGTTCGGCAATTCCGTGCTCAGGATAACGATACGCCTGTTGTGTTGATGGGATATCTGAACCCGATGGAAGCAATGGGCTATCAGGCGTTTGTCACGGCTGCCAAAGATGCGGGGGTTGATGGTGTGCTGACGGTTGACCTGCCACCGGAAGAGGCGCTCGATATTGCGCCGATTTTTGCAGAGAGTGGGCTTGACCCAATCTTCCTGTTGGCGCCGACCACCACTGAAGACCGCATCCGGTCAATCAGCGAACACGCCTCCGGTTATATCTACTATGTTTCAGTCAAGGGTGTCACTGGCTCATCAAGCATTAACGTCGACGACGTCGGGTCTAAAGTTAACAGCATTCGTGCGTTGACCTCGGTGCCGGTCGGCGTTGGGTTTGGTATTCGTGATGCGGCGACGGCTGCGGCTGTAGGGCGGGTATCCGATGGTGTAATTGTCGGCAGCGTTCTGGTCGATACAATTGCCAATAATCAGGAGAACATTGAGGCGCTAAAGGCTGCACTCACTAATCTGCTGAGGCCTATGCGCGAAGCGCTGGATGAGGTTGCTTCCTGAGCGAAACAGGGAAGTGCCGTAGCGCTAAACAGGATTGAATAACAGGATGACATCATGAGTAACTGGCTGGATAAGATCATGCCGAGCATGATTCGCTCGGACTCCAAACAGAGAACGAGCGTGCCAGAAGGGCTCTGGAAAAAATGCCCGAAGTGCGGTGCGTTTCTCTACAAACCCGAGCTGGACAAGAACCTTGATGTCTGTCCGAAGTGCGAGCACCACTTGCGGGTCTCAGCCCGCCGGCGTCTTGATATCTTTCTCGACGAAGACGGACGGGAAGAGATTGCGGCAGAGCTGGAGCCCTGGGATCGCCTGAAGTTCAAAGACAGTAAGCGCTACAAAGAGCGCCTGGCCCAAAACCAGAAAGCGACGGGCGAAAAAGACGCCTTGATTGCGATGAAAGGCCGCACGCTGGGCATCCCATTGGTTGCGGTGTCGTTTGAGTTTAACTTCCTCGGCGGTTCAATGGGTCAGGTGGTGGGCGAAAAATTTGTTCGCGCTGCCAACATCGCGCTTGAAGAGCGCATACCGCTGGTCTGTTTTTCTGCCAGTGGCGGAGCCCGCATGCAGGAAGCGATTCTTTCGTTGATGCAGATGGCCAAGACCGCTGCGGTACTGGAGCGGATGAAGCAGGAAGGTATCCCTTATATCTCTGTGCTGACGGACCCTGTTTTTGGTGGTGTTTCGGCGAGCCTTGCGATGCTGGGCGATCTCAATATTGCCGAGCCATACGCGCTGATTGGTTTTGCCGGGCCCCGTGTTATTGAGCAGACCGTGCGTGAGAAGCTGCCAGAAGGTTTTCAGCGCAGTGAATTCCTGTTGGAGCATGGCGCGCTTGACATGATTGTCCACCGGCATGATATGCGCTTCAAAATAGCGTCTGTACTTGCCAAGCTTACCGGTCAGGACCAGCCTGAGGCGGAAGCAGCCATCGACCTTGAAGGCATCAAACCTGATCAGCCTGCACCGGAATCGACAGATGCCCCAGCGTCCTGAGAATGGAGCGGGGCTGGATCTCTGGCTGAGCTATCTCGAAGCACTTCATCCTACCGAAATAGACCTTGGGCTTGATCGTGTCCTGATGGTACTTCGCCGCCTGTTTCCACGGCGGCCCGAAGCCCGAATCATCACCATCGGCGGCACCAACGGAAAGGGCAGTACTGTCGCTGCGCTTGAGCGACTTCTGCTCGATTCGGGTCGGTCTGTTGGGGCTTACACCTCGCCGCACCTTTTGCGCTACAACGAACGCGTCCGGATTAATGGTTCCGATGTTTCAGATGAGGTTCTGGTATCCGCCTTTGAAGCAGTTGAACAGGCGCGCAAGAATGTCAGTCTGACCTATTTCGAGTTTGGCACACTGGCGGCATTTGTTGCGCTCGCCAAGGCAGGCGTAGAAGACTGGATTCTGGAAGTAGGGCTCGGTGGTCGGCTGGATGCCGTGAACGTGCTGGATGCGGATCTTGCCATTCTCACATCCGTTGATATCGATCATGTCGCCTGGCTCGGCAATGACAGAGATACGATTGGGTTTGAAAAGGCAGGGATACTGCGACCAGATCAGGCTGCAATATATGCCGACGAAGATCCGCCACGATCAGTTTTACAGCAGGCCGCTGCCCAGCGTGTTCAGCTGAAACGCTACGGCATTGATTACCGCGTCGACAATCTCGGGGGCTCGACCCGATTTGAGAGCGAAGGAGGCAGTTGGCAGGCGACTTGGCCCACCAACCGGCTCCCGGTTAAAAGTCTAGCAGCTGCGGTGCAGGCCATGCGTATTCTGAGCCCGGAGACACCGTCCCCTCTGATTTCCGAATCTATCGGCAAGGTGGTGTTGGCTGGCCGCTTCGAGCAGCGCGGGACATCACCCCACGTGGTGCTGGATGTGGGACATAACCCCCATGCGGCCAGGTGGTTGAGTAGCCAGGTTTGCGAGCTTAACCTTTCGGGCAAGGTTCACGCGGTGTATGCCTGCCTATCCGACAAGGACAGTGCGGGTGTCATGGCCGCTATGGCCGAAGTAGTGGATAGTTGGTATATCACCTCACTGGATGTGCCGCGCAGTTTGCCGATTGATCAACTGCAGCAGATGGCGGGCTCGGTTCTTCCGGCTGGTTGCATCGTACAAACAGCCGACAACGTTGCCTCCGCTCTGCGGGCCGCAATCGCAGATGCCGGAGCCGACGACTGCGTGCTGGTTTTCGGTTCGTTTTATACCGTCGCCGAGGCGCAGAAGGCGCTCGCAGCACCCTGATAGTGAGTGGCGAGTTTATGCTATTGAGTGTGGGAAAATGCGATAAGTATCTTAAAGTTCCGTCATTCTGTCGGCCCGCCTTTGTGTTCCTTACGCTGTGGCGGTAGTATCGCGACAGAATCCCCCGAACACAGAGGACAGCTTCCTGTGGATGGTTTGAAGCAGCGTATTGTTGGTGCCTTGGTCCTGGTTTCCCTGGCCGTAATTTTTGTTCCCATGCTTTTTGACGAACCGCATACAGAGCGGCAGTCCCGGGTCATTGATCTGCCGGAAGAGCCCGCGTTCCCCTCGATGGACAACGAGGCGCCGCCTGAAATGGCAGACCCTGAAGTTACTGAGCCTGAAACAATGTCGGGCCAGATGCCTGAACCTGACCAGGAGGCTCCTGCCTATACCCTTCAAGAAGGCACTTCTGGAGCGCGCAACGTTGAGCCCGCTCCTGAGCCAGCGCCTGAAGTAAGTGAGCCGGAACCCGAGACTGCTCCAGCAGTCGCAGCCCCGGCGCCATCACCGGCACCTGCCGCAGAAAGCAAGCCAGAGCCTGCTCCTGAGAAAGACCCCCAATACTCGAAAGTGCTCGAGGGCGCCTGGTTGGTTCAGCTCGGCAGCTTCGGTAATGCTGACAACGCAAAGCGCCTGCGCGATAAGGTCAGAGAGCAGGGGTACGATGCTTATATTCAGTCAGTTGATCGCGAGGGAGCCAGTTTGTCCCGCGTCTTTTCCGGCCCGTTTGCGAGCGAGGATGACGCCCGTTCGGCTAAAGCCAAACTTGATAAATCGTTCTCGCTTAACAGTCTTGTGACGTCGAGTGGCAAGTAGCCACTCGCTTTGATGTGAAGAGCCGTTTCTGCTGAATTGCAACTCGACTTGATTGGTGATGCCTAATCACAGCATCTGTCTGTGTTCAAGGTATAGTGTGTCCCGGTTTCCTGATAGAATCCGCGCTTCTGAATTTGTCTGCTGAGTAGCTCCATGGATGCGTTGATCTGGATTGACTGGGTAATTATTACCATCATTGCCATATCAACCCTGATTAGCCTGAAAAGAGGGTTTGTCAGGGAAGCCCTTTCTCTTGTGACCTGGGTTGGCGCATTCATTATCGCCCGTACCTTTCACCCACAAATGCAGTCCCTTCTTGAAAGTACCGTTGAAACACCACTGGTGCGCTTGGTGGCGGCGTTTGCGATCCTGTTTTTTGGTACTCTTATAGTGGGCGCGGTTATTAATAACCTGATTGGTCAGCTGATCAAGGCTTCTGGCCTGTCAGCCACGGATCGGGTTCTGGGAATGGTTTTTGGCCTGTTGCGAGGACTGATTGTCGTCGTGGTCGCCATTGCCCTGGTCCGGTATACACCCTTGTCACGCGATACCTGGTGGCAGGAGTCGGTCATGATTGACCGGCTTGCAGTAGTTGAACAATGGTCCCGGCGTACGTTCGGGGATGAGTTTGAGCGTTTTCTTGGTCCGGCTGAAGAGTCTGTGCAGACTGCCAGGCAGGTTTCCAAGGGCGCAAATGTTATTTCTGACCTGGAGAAGTAAACACGCATGTGTGGCATTGTCGGTATCGTAAGCACCTCAAACGTCAATCAGACGCTGTATGATGCATTGACGGTTCTTCAGCACCGGGGCCAGGACGCGGCCGGCATCGTAACCTTTCAGGATGACCGGTTTTATCTGCGCAAGGACAACGGGCTGGTGAGGGATGTCTTCCGCACCCGGCACATGCGTCGTCTGGTAGGGAACGTCGGCATCGGCCATGTGCGCTATCCGACCGCAGGCAGTGCAAGCTCTGCCGAGGCGCAGCCGTTTTATGTCAACAGCCCTTACGGCATTACGCTGGCCCATAACGGGAATCTGACCAATGCGGATGAGCTGAGTCGGGATCTGTTCCGCACGGATCTTCGCCATATCAATACCAACTCTGATTCCGAAGTCCTGCTCAACGTGTTCGCGCACGAGCTTCAGAAACAGGGCAAGCTGGACCCGACCAAAGACGAGATCTTTGCTGCAGTCAGTGCCGTGCATGACCGTTGTAAGGGCGCTTATGCCGCCATCGCGATGATTACCGGTTACGGCATCGTTGGATTCCGGGATCCTAATGGTATCCGGCCCGCCTGTTACGGTGTGAGGGAAACCGAAGCCGGTACGGAATACATGATTGCCTCTGAAAGTGTCGCACTCAATGCTGCGGGCTTCCGTCTCGTGCGGGATATAGCACCGGGCGAAGCGGTTTATATCGAAACCGATGGCACCATTTACACACAGCAGTGCGCTGAAAAACCACACCTGGTCCCCTGTATTTTCGAGCATGTCTATTTTGCGCGCCCGGACACCATTCTGGACAAGGTGTCGGTGTACAAGGCTCGCTTACGGATGGGTGAAACCCTTGCAGACAAAGTGCTGAGGGAACGCCCGGATCATGATATTGACGTGGTCATACCGATTCCCGATACCAGCCGCACCTCTGCGATGCAGATGGCACACCGACTGGGAGTGAAATTCAGGGAAGGGTTTATCAAGAATCGCTATATCGGCCGTACCTTTATCATGCCAGGCCAGACACTGCGCAAAAAATCGGTACGCCAGAAACTGAACCCGATTGATCTCGAGTTCCGGGACAAGAACGTCATGCTGGTCGACGATTCAATCGTTCGCGGCACCACCTGTGAGGAAATCGTACAGATGGCCCGGGATGCGGGCGCCCGTCGTGTTTACTTCGCGTCAGCTGCGCCTCCGGTACGCTATCCCAACGTATACGGCATTGATATGCCGGCCGCCAATGAGCTGATTGCTCATGACCGTTCGGTAGAGGAAATCCGGACCTTGATTGGCGCTGACTGGCTTGTCTATCAGGATCTTGAAGACCTTATTGCTTGCGTGAACGACGTGAATCCTGAAATCGAGGGATGGGAGTGCTCGGTTTTTGATGGTAAGTACATCACCGGCGATATTGATGCTGCTTATCTGAGTAATCTTGAGAATCAGCGCAGTGATGCCAAAAAGCTGCAGAAATCGCCCGGTGCGACGACTGAAAACGGAATTATCGATCTTCACAATGACGACGACTGATATTGGGAGCGAGTGCATATGACCCGAGTTCGCGACGAGCATGTACTGATTCCCGAATCTGATCTTGAGGGTGTATCGGTTGATACGCTCGCCGTCAGGGCAGGTCAGATCCGCACAGACCAACTTGAACATAGCGACGCTATTTTCCCGACGTCGAGCTTTGTCTATGGCAGCGCGGCGCAGGCCGCTGCGCGTTTTGGTGGCGACGAGCCGGGTAACATCTACTCCCGCTTTACCAATCCGTCAGTGCAGGCGTTCGAGGCGCGTATCGCTGCGATGGAGGGTGGCGAACGTGCGGTAGCCACGGCCTCCGGTATGGCCGCGATTCTCAGCACCTGTATGGCATTGTTGCAGCAAGGGGATCATGTCGTGTGTTCCCGAGGGGTTTTTGGAACAACCAATGTGCTGTTCCAGAAATTCCTTGCTAAATTCGGTGTTGAAACTACCTTCGTCTCGCTGACCGATCTCGATGCCTGGAAGGCGGCAGTGAGCGATAGCACCCGTTTGCTGTTTATTGAAACGCCGTCCAATCCGCTCAGTGAAGTCGCTGATATGCAGGCGCTCGCAGATCTTGCACACCAGCATGACGCATTGTTTGTAGTGGATAACTGTTTCTGCACGCCCGTACTCCAGCGGCCTTTTGAATTTGGTGCAGATATAGTGGTGCATTCGGCGACCAAGTATCTTGATGGGCAAGGGCGTTGCATTGGCGGCGTTGTCGTCGGGCCGAACAAGTTGATGGATGACGTTTACGGCTTCTTGCGATCAGCAGGGCCAACAATGAGTCCGTTTAATGCCTGGGTGTTCCATAAGGGTCTGGAAACCTTACCGATCCGTATGCGTGCTCACTGCGAGAATGCGTTAGAGTTGGCCCGTTGGCTTGAGGCCCGGCCAGAGGTGGAGCGTGTGTACTACTCCGGTCTTGAATCGCACCCACAACACGAGCTGGCAAAGAAGCAGCAAAGTGGTTTTGGCGGGGTGCTGGCGTTTCAGGTGAGGGGAGGGCGCGAAGCTGCCTGGTCAGTGATTGATGCGACACAGATTATCTCGATCACCGCCAACCTCGGTGATGTGAAGACGACGATTACGCATCCGGAGACGACCACGCATGGGCGCCTCTCTGCCGAGGATAAAGTGAGCGCAGGTATAACAGAAAACCTGATCCGGGTTTCCGTTGGTATTGAGGCGATAGATGACCTCAAGGCCGATCTGGCTCGTGGTCTGGATGCGCTGGCCCGATAAGGGCTTAACGGTAAAGTCATAACAAGCCTGCTCGGCAATCGAGCCAAAGCGAGTCCATGTCAGAACGCAAAAAGACGAATCAAGCCAAAGAAAAGCAGTTAACGGCCAAGCAGCAACGGTTTCAGAAGCTGCTTGCTCAGGGTGGCCGCGAAGGCGCGCTGATCACCCTGGTCGTGCTGTGCATTTACCTTTTGATGGCGCTGACCTCCTATAGCGCCAGCGATCCCGGCTGGGCGAGTGTTGGTCACGATGTTAGCAGCGTCGCAAACTATGCGGGCCGCACGGGAGCCTGGGTTGCCAGTTTGCTGATCGATTTCTTCGGTCAGGTCGGATACCTTTTTCCTGTCATGGTTGGCTTCTACGCCTATTTATTGATCCGTCACCGCAACGAATCCCTAGATTTGCACTGGCCGCTTTTCGGGCTGCGTTTCGGCGGCTTTTTGCTGATTCTGCTGAGCGCAACAAGCCTGTTGTCGCTTTACTCCATCCTCGGTTTTGATAGCAGTTCCGGTGGAGTGTTGGGAGCTGAAGTCTCTGAAGCGATGGTGAGCGCGTTCAATTTACCCGCGGCAACGCTGATTCTGGTTGCGATTTTTCTTTTCGCATTGACGGTCTTTTCGGGGCTCTCCTGGTTCCGGGTAATGGACCTGTTGGGCGGCAGTACACTGAGGCTTTCCGAATGGCTTAAAACGCGTTTCAGCGGCAATGCAGACGATGAAGTCTATGATGAACCCGCCGCAGCCAATCGAAAACCCGAGCCCGCAAAACCGTCACGGCCAGAGCCGCCGCTGATCAACTCCCGGGTCGAAAGTGACGACGAAGAGGGCGGCAGGGAGCGATTTGGCTGGATCAAATCGTTGTTCCGGCGCTCGCCAAAGACGGATGGAGCCTACCCGGTCTTGCCTCGCATGGAGCCAAGTGTTGACGGGCTTGCTGCTGACGATAGTTTTGAGTCATCAAATATCGGAGGATTTTCGGCAACCGAGCCGGAGGACGCACGACCTGCTCCTCGTGCTCGCGCACCTCAAACAGAGGCCAAAACCGCGCGCCCGGCTTCGGCAGAGACTGAAGCCAAATCTGTGCGCATTTCGCCTTTCAAGCGAAAAGAAGAGCCTGGCAAGCCGAAAGACAAAAACAGCCAGCCGTCGCTGTTCGACGATATGGAGTGTGTCATTCCTCCGATCACGCTGCTTGATCCGCCGGATACCAACAAGAAGAGTGGGTATTCAACGGAAGCGCTCGAGCATATGTCCCGGTTGGTTGAGGAGAAGCTGTCTGACTTCGGCGTCAGCGTGGAAGTTGTCGAGGTAAATCCCGGCCCGGTTATTACCCGATTCGAAATCAAGCCTGCGGCAGGGGTCAAGGTCAGTCGCATCTCCAATCTCGCAAAAGACCTGGCACGATCGCTCGCTGTTATTAGCGTTCGGGTTGTAGAGGTGATTCCGGGCAAGTCGGTTGTAGGGATCGAGATTCCCAACGAAGAGCGGGAAATTGTGCGCCTTCGGGAAGTGCTGGCTTCCCAGGCATTCCAGGAACCTTCATCTCCGTTAACGCTGGCGCTGGGCAATGACATCGGTGGCAATCCGATGACTGCAAACCTTGGCAAAATGCCGCACCTGCTGGTAGCCGGTACGACAGGCTCGGGTAAGTCGGTCGGTGTTAACGCCATGATTCTGAGCATTCTGTTAAAGGCCACGCCTGATGAAGTGCGATTCATCATGGTGGATCCGAAAATGCTGGAGTTGAGCATTTATGACGGTATCCCGCATTTGCTGGCGCCGGTAGTGACCGACATGAAAGAGGCCGCAAACGGGCTGCGCTGGTGTGTTGCCGAGATGGAGCGCCGATACCGTCTGATGGCTCAATTGGGCGTTCGTAACCTGGCGGGCTTCAATCGCAAAGTTAAAGACGCCGCAGCTGCCGGTGAACCGATTCTTGATCCGCTATGGAAGCCGGACGAATATCTGGATAACGATGAGCAATCCCGACCAGAGCTGGAAAGTTTGCCGTTCATCGTAGTGGTGATTGACGAGTTTGCCGACATGATGATGATTGTTGGCAAAAAAGTTGAGGAACTGATTGCCCGCATCGCGCAAAAAGCCCGGGCAGCCGGTATCCACCTTATTCTGGCGACACAGCGCCCATCGGTGGATGTGATTACCGGCTTGATCAAGGCCAATATTCCGACCCGTATTTCTTTCTCTGTGCAGTCGAAAATCGATTCGAGGACGGTTCTTGACCAGGGCGGTGCCGAGCAACTGCTGGGGCACGGTGACATGCTGTATCTGCCGCCCGGCTCAGGACTGCCGGTACGGGTCCACGGCGCCTTCGTCGATGACGATGAAGTGCATCGCGTCGTTAATGCCTGGAAGGAACGCGGTGAGCCGGTATATGTCGATGACGTACTGAATGGGGCTGAAGGTGAAAGCCTTCCCGGCGTGCCCAGTTTGTCGGACGGTGGCGACAGCGAAGGTGACTCGCTGTTTGATGAGGCTGTGGCTTTCGTAACAGAAGGGCGCCGGGTGTCGATTTCTTCGGTCCAGCGCAAGTTCAAGATTGGTTATAACCGCGCCGCTAACCTCGTCGAAGCCATGGAAGCTTCCGGTGTGGTCAGTTCGGCCGGCAATAATGGCGCCAGGGAAGTTTTGGCGTCACCACCCCCGCGAGATTAGGAGTAGATTCACGAATGAAACGTTCCCTGAGACTGTGGTTGGTTATGTTGTCCTCCCTGATGTTGTCATGGGCTGGCGTCGCAGCAGCCGAAGGCGGAAAGGATGCGACAGCCAGACTGGCGGAAAAACTCGCAACTTATCGAACCTTCCAGGCAGATTTTATCCAGGTCGTTGTCGATGGCGGTGGTGACAAGGTTCAGGAAACCCGTGGCAGCCTGAAAGCGAAACGCCCCGGTCTGTTCTACTGGAAATCCGAGCAACCCTTTGCTCAGACTATCGCAGCGGATGGCAAGAACGTCGAGGTTTATGATCCGGATCTTGAGCAAGTCACGATAAAGCCGATGGATTCCCAGATGAGCTCAACACCGGCCTTGCTGCTTAGCGGCGAAGTCAGCAACCTTGCCGAAGCCTACAATGTCACTGAGAAAGTCAGTGACAAGGGCTATGACGAGTATGTGCTTGAGCCCAAGAACTCTGATTCCTTGTTTGTTTCGCTGCGTCTGCGCTTCCGCGATGGCTCGCTGTCCGATATGCGCTTGCGGGATTCGCTGGGGCAGATCAGCATTCTCAGTTTTCAGGACGTCAAAGTGAATGAAGCGGTCGCTGACAGCGTGTTCAAACTCGAATATCCTGATTCAGTGGATGTTATTTCGAGCAAGAATTAATGCAGGAAGGCCTGTTTGAAGAGCGCCGCGGCTATGAGCCGCTGGCGGCTCGCATGCGACCCAGACAATTGTCTGACTATGCCGGGCAGCAGCATCTTGTGGGCCCGGGCAAACCGCTGAGAAAAGCGGTTGAGGATGGTCAGCTACACTCAATGATTCTCTGGGGGCCGCCCGGGGTAGGCAAAACCACGTTTGCCAAACTGCTCGCCGATACGGCTGACACCGCCTTCGAAAGCCTTTCGGCAGTGCTCAGTGGCGTTAAGGATATTCGCGCAGCAGTAGAGCGCGCGCGGAACCGGCAGCAAGTCGAGGGGCGCGATACCCTGCTGTTTGTCGATGAAGTGCATCGATTCAACAAGAGTCAGCAGGATGCGTTCCTGCCTCATATCGAAGACGGCACCGTGATCTTCGTTGGCGCTACGACAGAAAATCCCTCCTTTGAACTCAACAGCGCCTTGCTCTCCCGAACCCGGGTTTATGTACTCAAAAATCTAGAGAAGCCGGATCTTATCGGTCTGATGCAGCGAGCACTGGCCGACCCCGAGGGGCTGAAAGACAAACTTGTCGTGCCTGCGGAGCTACTCGATATCATTGCCACGTCCGCCAACGGCGATGCGCGCCGGTCATTGAATACCCTTGAAATTGCAGCTGATCTGGCGGAGCCCGCTGCAGAAGGTGACGTTCCCGAGCTGACAAAGGACGTATTGCAGCAGGTAATGCAGTCCAGCTTGCGCCGGTTCGATAAACACGGTGACGTCTTTTACGATCAGATTTCAGCCTTACATAAATCTGTTCGGGGCTCCGATCCCGATGCTTCGCTGTACTGGATGTGCCGAATGCTCGATGGCGGTTGCGACCCTGTCTATGTTGCCCGCCGCCTGGTCAGAATCGCAAGCGAAGACATCGGCAATGCCGATCCGCGGGCGCTTCGGCTTAGCCTGGACGCATGGGATATACAGGAGCGACTAGGGTCACCTGAGGGCGAGTTGGCGCTGGCACAAGCGGTGACCTATCTCGCGCTCGCGCCCAAGAGCAATGCGGTTTACAGCGCCTTCAACCGATGCATGGCGGATATTCGCGAGCAACCCGATTACGAGGTGCCGGTTCATATCCGAAATGCACCGACCTCGCTGATGAAAACGATGGGGCATGGCAAAGAATATCGCTACGCCCATGACGAGCCTGAAGCTTTCGCTGCAGGAGAGGCCTATCTGCCTGAGCCTATCGCGAATACCCGCTATTACGAGCCGGTTCGTCGAGGCCTTGAGATTCGCCTCAGCGAAAAGCGGGAGCGGCTTGATGGCTGGAACAGGGAAAGCGCAGTGCAGCGCTATCCGTCTTCACCGCATGATCCTGATTGAAGCTGTTTTGCCTCCAGGTTCCGCTGGTCATATAACAGTGTTTTTGCGCTTTTTTGCTTCTCACCACACAATAAATCCGCGCTCCACGGCTTGCATCGGTGGTACAGGGATTTCGTGACGGTATACTATGCGCAAGCCCAACAACTGCACTGCGACGTTGTAGCGCGCCGTATTCTTTCCACCCGATTTTTACAGGACGATCATGCTCGATCCAAAACTTGTTCGAAGCCAGACTGAGGACATCGCCAAACGCCTGGCGGTTCGCAATTACGTGTTTGATACAGAAGGTTTCCAATCTCTGGAATCACGTCGTCGCACACTTCAGGTCAAAACCGAAGAGCTTCAGAGCGAGCAGAACAAACGATCAAAATCGATTGGCAAAGCCAAGGCCGCTGGCGAAGATATCCAGCCGTTGCTGGACGTTGTCGACGACCTGAAAGCTCAGAAGGCGGATGCGGAGCAGGAATTGCGTGTTCTGCAGGAGGAGATCACCCAGTTTCTCGCCGGTATTCCCAATACTCCGGATGAGTCAGTACCGGCAGGTAAAGATGAAGACGACAATGTCGAGATCCGGCAGTGGGGCACAATCCCGACTTTTGATTTTGAGCCAAAAGACCATGTTGACCTGGGTGGCGGCGCCAATGGCCTCGATTTTGAAACAGGCACACGACTGGCTCAGTCCCGCTTTACTGTTATGCGGGGGCAGATCGCCCGATTGCACCGCGCACTGGCTCAATTCATGATCAATACGCATACCGCGGAGCACGGGTATGCGGAGATTTATGTGCCTTATCTGGTCAACGCTGACACGCTATTTGGCACAGGCCAGCTTCCCAAGTTCGAAGAAGACCTGTTTCGCATGGAAGGTGAAAACGGCCTTTACCTGATCCCGACTGCTGAAGTGCCTGCTACCAACTTGGTGGCGGACACTATTCTCACCGCTGATGAACTCCCGCTTAAATTTGTCAGTCATACGCCTTGTTTCCGCAGTGAAGCTGGATCTTATGGGCGTGATACCCGAGGCATGATACGGCAGCATCAGTTCGATAAAGTCGAGATGGTTCATATCGTTCAGCCTGATCAGTCTGACGCTGCACTGGAAGCACTGACCGGTCACGCCGAGGCGATCCTGCAAAAACTCGAGCTACCGTATCGGGTAGTGGCGTTGTGTGGCGGCGACATCGGTTTCTCTGCTGCAAAAACCTATGATCTGGAAGTGTGGTTGCCAGGCCAGGATAAATATCGTGAGATTTCATCTTGCAGCAATACCCGGGATTTTCAGGCGCGTCGCATGCAGGCTCGCTGGAAGAACCCCGAAACCGGGAAAAACGAACTGGTGCATACGCTTAACGGTTCCGGACTGGCTGTAGGTCGCACGCTGGTTGCCGTACTCGAGAACTATCAACAGGCGGACGGCAGCATTCGTGTTCCTGAAGTACTCAGGCCCTACATGGGCGGTGTTGAACGGATCGAACCCTGAGGCATCCCGGCCTGAGCGCAGTATAAGGAGCATGATGTGAGTCTTTCTTTGACCGTGAACCTGGACGATCCGGTTATCGGCTGTATCGGTGAAGGGCTACGCCTGCAGGCCAAGGCGCGGATCTGCTCGGAGCAGGGAGCTGATATTATCTGGTATGGCCATGAGGCCATGCCTGAGGACGCCCCTGACGGTGGCCGCCTGGAAGCGCTACCGGAGTCACTGACTGATGCGTTCCCTGTCAGTCTGTTGTTGGTTGAAACCGGTGATCCCGAAGAAGACATCAAATGGATAGAGCGGGCAGGCCCCAGGGTGATGGTCTGGTCTCCAACCCGGCATCCAATGGCAAGAGTTCAGTTTCCAGCCACGATCAATCGTGGGCCGTTGAGGATTTCGGTTGATACGGCAGGTCGATGGCCGACGGTAGCTAACTGGTTTCGACAAAAGCTCGATACATTGTTGCCACAGGGAATCGCATCCACTCTTGAAGCCATGGTTTCGCAGGGAGATCTCAAGGCAAAGTTGACCACGCCTCATCAGCGCCGGACATTCTGGTACGGTCTTCTTGACGGTCCGCTCGTGAATCGCGCACACCAGATGGCAGACGACGAGATCCATGGGGAGATTCAGGCCCGCATTGATGCTGCAGCAGCCGGACGCTCGGACGGTGAAGTGTATCTCGTTGGTGCTGGCCCCGGTGATCCGGATTTGCTGACCGTCAAGGCGTTGAGAGTAATCGCGCAGGCGGACGTCGTGCTTTACGACCGTCTGGTTTCGAAAGAAATCCTGGCGCGAGTCAGAGCTGACGCTGAAATGATTCATGTGGGTAAACAGCGTTCAAACCATACTGTGCCTCAGGATCAGATCAATCAGCGACTGGTTGAGCTGGCGAAGGAAGGGCGCACCGTGGTTCGGCTCAAGGGCGGTGACCCTTTTATTTTCGGCCGCGGGGGTGAAGAGATCGAATCGCTGGCTGAAGCCGGTCTGAAATTCCAGGTGGTACCGGGAATTACCGCTGCATCGGGGTGTTCTGCGTATGCTGGTATCCCGCTGACACACCGTGATTACGCCCAGTCCGTGCGTTTTGTGACGGGCCACCTCAAAAACAACACCTGCGATTTACCCTGGAACGATTTCGTCCAGTCCAATCAGACACTGGTCTTTTACATGGGTCTGGTGGGCCTGCCGGTCATTGCCAGCGAGCTTATCAAGCATGGTATGCCAGCCGATATGCCCGTTGCCCTTGTGTCCAAGGGGACGACCCCCGAACAAACTGTTGTAACCGGCTCACTTGAATCCATTGCCGGTGTTGTTGAGCGCAGTGAGGTGCGGGCGCCGACCTTAATTATCGTTGGCGAAGTGGTTAAGCTAAGAGGGAAGCTGGATTGGCTTAACCGGTAGAGAAGCTCATGCGGTCAGTGCATGTTTCTTTATCGCATACTAAAAAGCCCGCAAATGCGGGCTTTTTAGTAACTGGAACCTGAGCATTTCAAGGTTCAGGCTTTATTCTCAAGCCGTTTTGGTAGCACGTCTCTGAGCTTCTCTGCCATCTCGCGCAGTGCCTTTTCGGTGGTTTCCCAGTCAATACAGGCGTCGGTAATCGAGACCCCGTACTTCAGGTCGTCCAGGTTTGCGGGGATGGATTGGCTGCCCCAGTTCAGATGACTTTCAACCATCAGGCCCATGATCGACTTGTTGCCTTCGATAATCTGGTGGGCAACATCTTGCATGACCAGGGGCTGAATAGCCGGATCTTTGCTTGAGTTGGCATGGCTGCAGTCCACCATCAGCGCTTTACGCAGACCAGTCTTCTCGAGTTCCTTTTCGCACAGGGCAACGTTGACGGAGTCGTAGTTTGGTTTGCCTCCACCGCCGCGCAATACCACGTGACCATATGCGTTGCCCCGGGTGCGAATGATTGAAACCTGGCCTTTCTGATCGATACCAAGGAAGCTGTGTGGATGTGAGACAGACTTCATGGCGTTAACGGCAACATCCAGACTGCCATCGGTACCGTTTTTGAAGCCAATGGCCATTGACAGGCCGCTGCTCATTTCCCGATGCGTCTGGGATTCAGTGGTTCTCGCGCCAATGGCTGACCAGGAAATTGTATCCTGGAGATACTGGGGAGAAATGGGGTCCAGCGCCTCGGTGGCGGTGGGAAGGCCCAGTTCTGCAATGTCCAGCAAAAGACGACGGCCAATGTGGAGACCCTGTTCGATGTTGAACGAGTCGTTCAGGTGCGGGTCGTTAATCAGACCTTTCCAGCCGATGGTGGTACGCGGCTTCTCAAAATAAACCCGCATGACAATGTACAGGGTGTCGCTGAGTTCATCGCTGAGCTTCTTCAGCCGCTCGGCATATTCCCGTGCCGCCTTGATATCGTGAATAGAGCAGGGGCCGACGACGATAAACAGACGATGGTCTTTGCCATCAAGAATGTTATTGATGGTCTGCCGGCCAGTTGTCACCGTCGCTTCTGCGCGGGGAGACATGGGCATCTCTTGTTTCAGGGCCTCGGGTGTGATCAGGGGTTCCTGACTTGCCACGTTAATATTCTCGATTTGCTTGTCAGACATTGCGCGGTTCTCTCCAGAATCAGCAGTAGTATAAAATCAATAGGTTGCTGCGATAACTTAATGTGGACCCAAATTAAAAGAATAGCCTGAGACAGGATTCGATGCGGGGTATTAAAGCGCTGCAAACGTCTGGATTTCTATTCTACTGTCGTTGTTATCTCATGATAATTAGAAGGTCGATTATACTGCGACAATACTCTTCTCAATGCAATTGGAGCGCGGTGTAATAGGGCTTTTAAGGCATTTGTGACACACTGCCACAATGAGCGTATAGACGTGGCGCCGAGCGCGTGCTCGAATAATAGTGATCAATGACCTTCGCATTTCCCAGCTTGAGTTCGGTACTGTGGCATTATTTTTTCGGGATATTCAGATTTTATGGCGATGAAACAGGAGGCATCCTCCCGAAACGACAGTAATGACGTCATTCGCGCCATTCTAATCAATATTCGTGTACCCGAACTTCCCTATCCTGCCGGCAAGCCCGCTGACGCAGACATACCTGACTGGTTGCCGCTTTTGCACTCCTGCTGGACAGAACAGCGCAATGAGCGGGTTATTAATGTTCTGAACGCTGTGAAGATGACCTGGTCAGTTCGCCAGGTAAACGCAGCCTATCTTGCCGACAGGGTGATGGATGTATTCCTCAAGACATCCGGGCTACACGTGTCTCTGGTGCAGCGGATCGCGCGTCTGCGCTTTTTGCTGGCCTGGCAGATAGAGGTACACGGCGAGCAGAGTCTGAACGACGAAAGTGTGCTTCGCCCGTGGCTGGACGGGTTGCAAAGCCTGCGCGGTTGGAGCGATTCCGGAGGGCGGGCCGCTCGGCAGTTACTCGCGCAGCTCGATGAGTTGGTAGTGGTTGCTGATCAGTGTTTCGGTGAGCGCTCAATGGAGGCATTTGAGCGATTTGCGACGCAATGGCGTCAGGACCAGCTGCAGAAAGAAGGACGCATCGGCAAACTTCGAACAAGGCTGCTGGAGACCGAACAGGGCGCATCCCGCCAGCGCGCCGCGGACCAGATGTCCCGAGCGCTTGTAGCAAGGGCCCTTGGAAACCGAAAGCTACCGGCAGACGTGATCGACTTCATATCGACTATCTGGACCCCGTTGTTGCGACAGGCCGCCTGGAAAGACGGATTGACCAGCGACAATGTGAGGCACGCCAACAAGCTGCTTGAGTGGATCGTATGGATAGCAGATCCGGCGCTTTCTGATAACGAGCGCGACAAACTGTATCAGGTCGGTGAGCACCTCAGCGACAAGGTACGGGAGGTCTGGAGCCGTATTCAATCTGATCCTCTGCCGGAGAGTTCGCTAAGCGGTCTGGAGGCCGTGATGGTGGCGCGGTTGCGGGGCCAATCGCTTGATCTTGTGCCGGTGGAGCAGCGCCATGTTGACGAACGTTGGCTCAACCTGTCTGCGACCGACACAAGTGCTGCCTCTGGGTACACAGGGCAATGGTTTGTTAAGGGTTCGGATGAAGATGAGCAACGGCTTTACTTTCTGACGTTGCTCGAAGATTCCCAGGACGTCCTGATGACGAACGGAGAGGGTGTTAAATTGGGCCTGATGGATTGGCCTGAGTTCGAAGCTGGTTTGAAAAAGGGCGACATTCGCCGTCTACCGGATTTGAATCCTTTTGGCGCTGTTGTCGATCAAACCATAGCGGCGTTGGTACAGGTGCTCCGGTCGCAAGTTGAAAAGCGACGTGAAGCGAAAGCCAAGGCGGAAGCTCAGGCGGAAGCCTTGCGTGTGGCGCGCGCCAAAGCGGAACAGGCGCGCCTTGAGGCAGAAGCCTTGCGTGCGGCGGAAGCCGAAAAGGCCCTCCAATTGCAAGCCGAGGAACAACAGGCCGTTGAGGCAGCAGAAGCTGAGCGATTATCGCGGGAGTTATATGAGGCGGCGCGCGCGAAAGTTGACGCGCTTAAACTGGGTAGCTGGATAGCATTGGAACCGACGGCGGCATCCGCGAAACCGTCAGACGGATTACCCATAGAGGCGCTGAAGCTGAAGCTTGCGGTGCGACTCAACGCAACTGACAAGTTGGTTTTTGTTGACCGGCTTGGGTTGAACCGGACGGAATATACCTCGGCCGCGTTGATCGAATTGATCGTTTCCGGCGCTGCGAAAACACTCAGCAGCGAGGCGGAATTTGAAGATACACTGTCACGGGTAGTGGGGCGTATCAGGGTGGGACGCACATGACATCATCAGATTATCCATCACCAGATTCTTCATCATCAGAGTCGGCGTTACCTGACTACGATTTGGACGCATCACAGGGCGCGGGCCAGGATCACCGCAGTGAGTTTCGTTTGAGCGCCCGTGCAATGGCGCATATCGAGCTGGAATCGCCTGAACCTGATCTGGCAACGCCAGGCCCGGACATTTTGAGTTGCTATACCACGGATCTATCGGCAACGGGTGTTCGCCTGATCAGTAAACTGGAGCTGCCATTAGGCGCGCTGTTGCCGGTTACGATCGAGTTGGCTCGGGGTGACGGTAGCGAGAGGTTTCCGTTGATGATGGAAGTCGTATGGTGTCGGGCACAGGGCCGCGCGTCCTGGAATGTTGGTCTCAAAATTCTGGAATCCGATGACACAGCCCTGGTTGAGTGGTTGGACCTGGTGGCACGGGCAATGGAGGACCAGGACTAGACTTCTGCCTGGCTCATCGTACCAAACAGCTATCCGTTCATGTTCTGAGTCATGAACCTTTTAGCGCTTTTCAGTCCTTGTTCAGGGCGCCTTTAACTTCTGTCCGGTTCGTTTTCTCTGGCTGCTGCCAGTGAGTCGGAAAAAGGCGTCAGTCCCTGGCTTAAAAAGGTTTCAAAATCCTTCAGTGTTTCAGCCGGCATTTCTTCCATCGGAATATGCCCGACCCCTGAGTAGGTGACGAGCTTTGCCTGCGGCACATCATTCAGCCAGCGCTCGGCCAATGATGCCGGCACCCATGGGTCGTCATCACCCCACATCAAAAGTGTCGGTGCCTTGATCCGGTAAAAGGGCAGGGGCGACTCGTTTTCAGCCCGCTCATCTACCATTTCGAGCGTTTTGACATAGATGGGTTTGGCACCTTCCCGTTGTGACATATGGACGTAGCGGCTGATATTGGCATCGGTCATCCTTCTGGGGTCGCCGTAAGCCATTCGCAGACTCATGGTGATAACCAGCGGCGGTTGCACCCATTGAGCCAGGTAGGCGATTGGAAAAGAGGTGCCGAAACCTACAAGCCACGATGTGTCCTGGGGGTACCCGAAAGGGTCAAGTAGTGCGAGCCGATCAACGCGGTTGGCGTATTGCGCGGCATAGCGCGCAGCGATGAAACCGCCGTAGGAATTGCCTGCAAGGGTAAAGTTCTCAAGATCCAGACGTTCAACAAACTTGGCGAAGGTATTCACCATGCTGTCTTCGTCGAAATCATCTGGATTTTCAGGTGCCCCGGTAAGCCCAAAGCCCGGCATGTCGAGCGTGATGACCCGGTAGCGCTTGCTCAGTTTGGCCGTCCAGCCGTCCCAGGTCTGCAGTGAGGAGTAGATGCCGTGTAGCAGGATAATCGTCTCACCTGAGCCTTGATCCTGATAGTGGATACGGTAGCCGTTAACCTCCATGAAATGAGAGTTCTCGTTAACGTAACGCTCTTCGAGATAGGGCATGGGGATATCGGCAAAACCGGTCGCATTGGCCAGAGACGGGCTGGCTTTCATTGCCGAACCGATACTTGAACACCCAGATAAAGCCAGTACCAGAAGGGCCGGTACCCAAATCAAACGTAGCGTCAGACGCATAAACAGAACTCCTCTCCGATGGCGGGAGATTACTTAAGTTTACACAGAGGAACAGTGACGCAGTTCGAGGAACAGGAGGAGGGCGCAGAATTAGTGAAAGCGGTGATTTTGATTCGAGCCTGTGGATCAGGCCCGAATCAACGTAAGGGCGGGGATTACTCTTCTAGCTCACCCATGCCCGTGATGTTGAAACCGGCATCGACATACAGTATCTCGCCAGTAATACCGCTTGCCATATCGGAGCACAGGAAGGCTGCGGAGTTGCCGACTTCTTCCTTGGTGACGTTGCGACGCAGGGGCGCACGCTTGGCATTTTCAGTCAGCATTTTACGGAAACTCTTGATGCCTGAGGCGGCAAGGGTCTTGATGGGGCCGGCAGAAATACCATTAACCCGAATGCCATCCTGACCGAGGCTGGCGGCCATGTAGCGCACATTGGCTTCAAGGGATGCCTTGGCGAGGCCCATGACGTTATAGTTCGGCAGAACGCGCTCAGCGCCCAGATAGGAGAGCGTGAGCAGCGAACTGCTGTCTTTCAGAAGCGGGCGGGCAGCTTTCGCCAGTGCAACGAAGCTGAAAGAACTGATGTCATGAGCGATCCGGAAGCCTTCGCGGGTTGTGACGTCAACATAGTTACCGTTGAGTTCGTGGCCTGGCGCAAAACCAACAGCATGAATGATGATGTCGATGCTGTCCCAGTGCTCGCCCAGAGCGGCGATAACTGCGTCTATTTCGTCATCGTTTGCGACATCGCAGGGGAAAGTCAGTGTGCTTCCCCAGCCTTCGGCAAACTCGACTACCCGGGATTTAAGTTTGTCATTCTGGTAGGTAAAAGCGAGCTCCGCACCCTGTTCGTGGAAGACTTTCGCGATGCCGTGTGCGATGGAGTGTTTGCTGGCAACGCCCACAATCAGCGCCCGCTTTCCTTTCAAAATTCCCATGGATGATCTCCTGATTCATCGTTGATGACGCATTGTCGCTGAATCTGCGGCGTCATTTAAGTCGCTATTCGTCTAAGGCAGATGGCCCCTGATAGAAAAAAGCGGCGTCGAGTAACTGACGCGTGTACGCCTGCTGCGGAGCCCTGAGGACCTGCTCGGCATCACCGTATTCGACAACCTGACCGGACTTGAGCACCAGTACGCGATGACTGAGTGCCCTGACGACCGCCAGATCGTGGCTGATAAAAAGATAGCTCAGGCCGTAACGTTGCTGAAGCGAGAGTAACAAATTGATGACCTGTTTCTGTACCGTCCGGTCAAGCGCCGAGGTGGGTTCGTCCAGAACAATCAGCGAAGGCTGCAGCACCAGTGCCCGGGCAATGGCGATACGCTGGCGCTGGCCACCGGAAAATTCATGGGGGTAGCGCCCGGCAACGGCGGGGTCCAGACCGACATCGGTCAGGGCCTGGGTAATCATCGCCGCATGCTTATCGCTCTGATCCGGGAAGTGGATCATCAACCCTTCACCAATAATTTCGCCAATCGACATGCGCGGGCTCAGGCTGCCGTAGGGATCCTGAAACACGATCTGGATATCCTTGCGCAGCGGCTTGAATGCCTTTTGATCCAGATCGCCAATTGCGCGACCACCAAACCGGATATCACCTTCGCTTCGTGTCAGTTTGAGCAGCGCCATGCCCAGCGTAGTTTTGCCGCTACCGCTTTCGCCGACAATACCCAGCGTTTCACCCTCGCGGAGCGTCAGGCTGACATCTTTGACTGCGCGGAGTGAGGTTTTGGGCTTGCCGAAAAACGTTCGGGTGATCGGGAAAGTGACATTGATATTCTTGACGTCGAGCAGCGTTCCGGCATCCGCATCACAGGGGGCGGGCGCTGGCCCCGGATCCGCGTCCAGGAGCTGGCGGGTGTAATCGTCAGTGGGCTGATTGAAAATGATATCGGTGCTGTTGGCTTCGACTTCTTTGCCATCGCGCATTACCACCACATGATCGGCATAGTGCCTCACGATCGAGAGATCATGGGTGATCAATAATATCGCCATGCCCATCTTTTGCTGCAGCGACTTCAGCAGTTCGAGTACCTGACGTTGAACGGTGACATCGAGCGCGGTGGTCGGCTCGTCGGCGATCAGCAGTTCAGGTTCGTTGGCAAGTGCCATGGCGATCATGATGCGCTGCTTTTGCCCGCCCGAAAGTTGATGCGGATAATAGGATAATCGCTGCTCGGGATCCGGTATGCCCACCAGGTTCAGCAGTTCAAGCGTGCGTTTGCGCGCCTGATTGGAACGCATGCCCTGATGGACTTCCAGTGTTTCGCCAATCTGTTTTTCTACTGTGTGCAGCGGGTTCAGGGAGGTCATCGGCTCCTGAAAGATCATGCTGATCCGCTGGCCCCGAATCTGGCGCAAACGGTTCTCTTTCGCTGCCAGCAGGTTTTCACCTTCAAGGTTGATGGCGCCGCCCGGATAGTGGGCATGGCGTTCGTCCAGCAGGCGCAGAATCGATAGGGCAGTAACCGACTTTCCGGAACCGCTCTCACCCACAAGCGCGATTGTTTTCCCCTTGGGAATCGAGAAAGACAAGTTGCTGACGGCCTGCTTGTCTTCGAACGCGATCGAAAGATTGTCGATGTCGATAAACCCGGTCATATCAGTTTTTCCTCGGGTCGAAGGCATCACGCACCGCTTCACCGATAAACACCAGCAGTGTCAGCATCAACGCCAACACCACGAATGCGGATAGCCCGAGCCAGGGCGCATGCAGATTCGCTTTACCCTGGGCGATCAACTCACCCAGCGAAGGTGAGCCAGGCGGGAGCCCGAAACCAAGAAAATCGAGCGATGTGAGCCCGGTTATGGCGCCGGTCAGGATAAAGGGCACATAGGTCACCGTGGCCACCATGGCATTGGGCAACATATGGCGGAACATGATGGTGCGATTGCCAAGGCCAAGCGCGCGGGCAGCCCTGACATATTCAAAGTTACGGGCTCGGAGAAACTCGGCCCGCACCACGTCGACGAGGCCCATCCAGCTGAACATCAACATGATGATCAGCAGCCACCAGAAGTTCGGTTGCACGATGCTGGACAGAATGATCAGCAGGAAGAGAGCGGGTAATCCGGACCAGATCTCGATAAACCTTTGCCCGAAGAGATCGATCTTACCACCGTAGAATCCCTGAATCGCACCAACCACAACCCCCATGATGCAGCTGAAAAAAGTCAATGTGAGGCCGAACAGGACGGAGATTCGAAACCCGTAAATCAAACGCGCAACCACATCGCGGCCCTGGTCATCCGTGCCCAGCCAGTTGACGGCTGATGGTGGTGCTGGCGAGGGGACATCCAGATCATAATTGATCGTGTCGTAGCTGAATCTTATCAGCGGCCAGAGCATCCACCCGTCATTGTTGATCTCATCGGCAATGAAGGGATCACGGTAATCGGCTTCGGTAGGCAGAAATCCGCCAAATGTTTCCTCGGTCACGGACTCGACTATCGGGAAGTAAAGTTGATCCTGATAGCTGACGACCAACGGTTTGTCATTGGCGACCATTTCGGCGAAGAGCGTGACCACAAACAACACCAGAAATATCCACAAGGCCCAGTATCCCCGGCGATTATTGCGGAAAGATTTGAGCCGTCGCTTCTGGGTGGGTGAGAGGGTTTTCATGAATCAGCCCTCCCTGCTTTCAAAATCGATGCGGGGATCAACGAAGACATAGGTGAGGTCGCTGATCAGCTTCAGCACTAGACCCATCAGTGTGAATATATACAAGGTACCGAACATCACCGGATAGTCGCGATTGAGCGTCGCTTCAAAGCCAAGCAGCCCCAGGCCATCGAGAGAGAAAATCACCTCTATCAGCAGGGAGCCGGTAAAAAACAGTGCCACCAGCAATCCGGGCAGACTGGCGATAACGATCAGCATTGCGTTGCGGAATACGTGACCGTAGAGAATGCGGTTGTTGGTTAGCCCTTTGGCTCGGGCCGTGACCACGTACTGTTTGCCGATCTCGTCCAGAAACGAATTTTTTGTAAGCAGGGTGAGCGTCGCGAAGCCGCCGATCACGTTAGCTGATACTGGCAACACAAGGTGCCAGAAGTAATCGGCGATTTGATCGTACCACACCATATCGTCAAAACCGGGCGACGTCAGGCCTCGTAACGGAAACCAGTCCCAGTAGCTGCCGCCGGCAAACAGGACGATCAGGAGTATGGCAAACAGGAAGCCGGGTATCGCGTAGCCGATAACGATTGCCGAACTGGTCCAGACGTCGAATCGGGAACCATCGGTAATGGCTTTGCGGATCCCCAGGGGAATGGATATCAGGTAGATGATCAATGTCGACCAGAGGCCCAGGGAAATCGAAACAGGCATCTTGTCGATGATCAGCTCCGTTACCGTTCGGTCGCGGAAAAAGCTGTCCCCGAAATCGAAGGTCGCATAGTCGGTAAGCATCATGAAGAAGCGTTCGTAAGCCGGTTTGTCAAAGCCGTAGAGCTTTTCCATGTCGGCAATCAGCTCGGGCGGGATACCTTTGGCCCCGCGGGATTGCCCGTTGCCTTCGCTGACTTCGGCCCCGCCGCCGCCTGTAGCGCGCGTCAATGAGCCGCTGTCCATGCCTTCCATCTGGGCGATTAACTGCTCGATTGGCCCACCGGGTGCCGCCTGAACGATGACAAAGTTGAGGAGCATGATGCCGATCAGCGTAGGAATGATCAGCAACAGGCGCCTGAGGATGTAGACACCCATCAGTCAGGTTGTTCCTTATTCAGCTTGGAGCGTTCCGCTTGGTTCGAATAACCGGTTAACCAGACAGCGCTTACTTACCTGTATCCGGTGTCATCCACCAGTCTCTTGGATCAATACCGCCCGAGGGTGTGGTCTCGGGGCGTTGCAGCTGGTGCCAGTAGGCAACCCTGTCAACTCCCAGGTACCACTGGGGGATAACGTAGTGACCCCATAGCAATACCCGGTCCAGCGCTCGGGTCCGGGTAATGAGTGATTCGCGGTCCGGAGCCTGGATGATCTTGCTGACCAGTGCGTCTACGACTGGATCATTCACACCAATGGTATTGCGCGAGCCGGCGCGATCCGCATTTGATGAATCCCAGTAATCGCGTTGCTCGTTGCCGGGCGAGTTGGATTGCGCCAGCGACTGAACAACCACATCGAATTCGAAATTACGAACCCGTTGAATGTACTGGTTGGTATCCACCAGTCTGACATCCACATCGATCCCGAGTTTCGCAAGATTCTGTTTGAATGGCAGAACAACGCGTTCAAAGGTTTTCTGCCAGATCAAAATCTCAAAGCCAAGAGGTTTGCCGGTCTTCGCATTCACCATTTTGCCATCGCGGATTTCGTAGCCGGCTTCCTTGAGCAGCTTCATCGCCGTCCGCAAATTGTCCCGCAACGTGTGATCGCCGGTCGTTGACGGTGGGTGGTATTCCTTGGTGAACACCTCTGGTGGAATCTGATCCCGGTAGGGTTCCAGAAGTTCGAGTTCCGCTTTTGACGGCAGACCGCTGGATGCCAGTTCGCTGTTTTCGAAATAGCTTTGGGTGCGCGTGTACTGGTTATAGAAGAGGTTTCGGTTGGCCCAGTCGAAATCGAAGCCATAGGCGAGCGCCTGGCGGACCTTTGCGTTATTCAACGGCGCCTTTCGCGTGTTGAATACAAAGGCCTGCATACCTGCGGGCCGCTCGTGCTCGATGTTCTCTTTTTTGATTTTTCCGGATTTCAGCGCATCTCCGGTGTAGGCGGTCGCCCAGTTCTTGGCTGAGCTTTCAACCCGGAAGTCATAGTTACCTGCTTTGAAGGCTTCCAGCGCTACGGTATCGTCGGAATAGTAGTCATAGCGGATGGCATCGAAGTTGTCGCGACCGACATTGACCGGCAAATCCTTTGCCCAGTAGTCAGGGTTGCGCTTGTAAGTGACCGAGCGGCCGGCTTCAAAGTTATCAATGGTATAGGGGCCGCTGGAAACCGGAACCGAAAGGCCCGAGCCTTCAAAGTCATGGTTCTCCCAGTAGTGCTTGGGAAGTACCGGCATTTGCCCCAGTATCAGTGGCAACTCATGGTTTTTGGTATCGCCGAAATCAAACCGGACCTTGAGCTTGTCTTCTACGGTCACCTTGCTCACTTCGGAATAATAGCTGCGGTAAAACGGATGACCTTCTTCCGTTAACAGCTTGAAGGTATAGGCCACGTCTTCTGCGGTAATCGGCTCACCATCAGAGAAGCGCGCGTCAGGGTTGATGTTGAAGGTAACGTAGCTGCGGTCTTCCGGTGTTTCCATGGACTCAGCGATGAGGCCGTACATCGAGAACGGCTCATCCGCTGAAGCCACGAGCAGAGAGTCGTAGGCGTAGGTCTGGATGCCCGCTGCGCCAATTCCTTTCAGAACAAAAGGGTTGAACGAATCATATCCGTTAGCCACCACTGCGAGCCTGAGCATGCCGCCTTTGGGCGCATCAGGATTGACATAGTCGAAGTGGGAAAAGTCAGGGCCGTACTTGGGGGCGCCGTGCATGGCAATTCCATGCACCGGGGTACCAGCTAAAAGAAGGGGAGAAAGAATAGATAAACAGAGTGCTGCGACGGTCTGGTAAATTCTGATCATGGATTCCGCTCTTGTTTATTTAAGCGACTGACCGCCACAGATCAAAGGCTGCAGGATCAGGGACTTCGGCGAATATCGACGTAGAGTACCAGACTTTGACCGGGCTGGAGATAGTTCCCCATATTAAGACTGTTCCAGCTCGCGATGTCCTTCACATTTACATTGAAACGGCTGGCAATTCTCGCCAGAGAGTCGCCTTTGCGGACACGGTAGCCAACTTTGCGCACCATATCCGAATTGCCGCGCCTGGAATTCATCGCGATTTGCTGGCTGGATGCTGTCTTCGACCAGATCACCAGATTTTTGCCTGGCATCAAGGGGTCGCCTGGTGCCATGCCGTTCCACTTAGCCAGTTCCCGCACCGTGATCTTGTTGTCACGGGCAATATCCCAGAAAGTATCGCCGGGCTGTACCTTGTAGTTGATCCGCGTGCCTTTGGCCCGCTTGCCGGTGGCGGCCTGCTTGTCCTGTAGCCGTTGGTTGGCGCTGAGAACGTAAGAGGATGTGTCTTTTGCAGATGAGGGAATCAACAGGCGCTGGTCAACACGAATCAGATTGGATCGCATGTGGTTGACTTCTTTGATCACCGCCGGTGTGGTGTTGAACTGATGCGCAATGCGAATGAGGCTGTCTCCGCTGCGTACCTTGTAGTTCTTCCAGGACACCCGTTGGGACGGTGCAAGTGATGCCAGCCCTTCTTTGAATTGTTCCGCATTCTTGGCAGGTACCAGCAGCCGGTGCGGCCCATCCGGGGAGGTGGCCCAGCGGTTGTATGCCGGGTTCAGCAGGTAGATTTCTTCCACATCAACCCCGGCCAGTTCTGCGGCCTGCGCCAGGTCAATCTGGGACCCGGTATCCACAACATCGAAATAGGGTTCATCAGGAATAGGTGGGAGCGTTACACCGTATGCTTCTGGATTGCGGATGATCCTGGAGATCGCAATCAGCTTGGGCACGTAGGCACTGGTTTCCCGGGGAAGGCTCAACGACCAGTAGTCAACGTCTTTATTCTGGGCATTGTTGCGGCGTATAGCGCGTCGAACGGTTCCCGCTCCGCTGTTGTAGGATGCGAGGGCGAGCATATAGTCACCGTCAAACCGTCCAGCCAGGGCATCAAGGTATTGAAGCGCACCACTGGTTGCAGCCAGCACATCGCGGCGCTGGTCATGCCACCAACTCTGGTTCAGCCCATACACACGACCGGTAGAGGGGATGAACTGCCATAGCCCGGCGGCACGGCCGTGAGAGTAAGCGAACGGGTCATAGGCGCTTTCAACGACAGGAAGCAATGCGTATTCGCCTGGCAAGCCGCGTTCTTCTACTTCATTGACGATGTGATAGAGGTAACGGCGGGCGCGCTTGGAGACCCGGACGATATATTTGGGGTGTTTGGCGTACCAATTAAGTTGTTGCTCAATTCTTGGATTGTCGGCATCAAGATCCATCGCAAACAAGCCGCGAAGACGCGCCCACAGGTCCGCCTCAGCAACGCTGGCGTCCGCGCTGTCCTCTTCAAGCTTTTCCCGCGCGCGGGCCGCTTCAGACTTCAGGGAAGGTTCAATGGCATCGTCGAGTGGTGTCGTGTCGTCATTTGCGTCAGCGTCGCGCTGCTCGACAGCAGACTGGAGCTCGTCATCGCCTGCTGGAACGGTAACGCGATGAGAGTCGAGGAGTTCTCCTTCGCTCATTGATTTTGAGGCAGATGATTGATCGCCGTCGGTAGAAAAAGATTGACAAGCGGTCAGAGCCAAAGCCAGCAGCAGCGTTAATGTCGGTCGTACCAGGTTCATAAAAATACCGAAAATAAAGTGCCGCAGATGGGATGCAGCCATAGCGTGAAGCTGCAAGTGCAGCGCAAAGACGAAGGATTCTATGGCCAGCCAAATTAACGGGTCAAGAAAGCCTGTATTACGAAGACGACAGCTAGATGCTGTAAACCGGCTCTGGCAGCGGGTTTGCGCCCCGCGTGCCATTTGGCGCCAATTTGTGTCAAAAGGTATCTTTTGCCTTTCGGATCAAGGCGAAGACGCGATCATGTCCGGCTAGTGACTCGTCAATACTTGGCGATCGGCTCTCAATTGCGTCGATAACGGCGCTGTCGTCCCAGCGTAAGAATAGGTTGAGGCTGCGCTCTTCGGCAATCGTGGTCGGCAGCGTGGGCGCGTCATTCTCCCGTAGTGTGATGCAGCGACGCTCAAATTCTTCCAGCCCCGCATCTGATGGCAGTAGATCGCGGGAAAAACGGAGATTGGCCAGTGTGTATTCGTGGGCGCAATAGACCCGGGTTTCATCAGACAGTTTGCGCAGTTTCTCAAGAGAATGGCGCATTTGTGCTGGAGTACCCTCAAACAGCCGGCCGCAACCACAGGCGAACAGCGTATCCCCGCAAAATACAGCCGGGGCGCCATCAATCGCCGTCGACGTCGTGACGTAGGCGATATGGTCGAGTGTATGCCCCGGTACTTCCAGCACTGAAAAGCTGATCCCGCTCCAGTTGAGGGTATCACCTTCGGAAAGTGGTACTGTGGCGCCCTTGAAAGGGGACTCTTTAGGGCCGTAAACGGCACCCGGCCGGTATTGCTCGGCCAGCGCTGGAACCCCGCCGACATGATCCGGGTGATGATGCGTGATCAGGATTGCATCAAGTTCGAGGTTGTTGGCTTTGAGATGCTCCGCGACCGGCTCAGACTGTCCCGGGTCAACAATGAGTGCCTTTCGAGTGGAGGTGTCGGTGATACACCAGATGTAGTTGTCACTGAATGCTGGAATCGGCGTAATAGAAAACATGGCGATGGCTGCGGTTGTTGGAATGAACTTGTTATCATAATGGATTGATGGGCAGGTCCCAAAATCCGAGAGGCTGTTGCTTTACGTTGCGTGGCCGTTTTCGAACCTCCTCTCAAGCGTGATCTTGCCACCACCCAGGGAACGAATCATGAAGTCTTCGAGAACCCCGATCGATTACAACGAGCAGCGTGAGGAGTTTGAAACCTGGTTTCAGTCGCCTCTCGGGCGTGCGCTGTTGGCGGACCAGCGACGAAAGGTAGAGTGGGTCACCCGGGAATTTACCGGTGCTCATCAATTGCTTGTGTCGGTCAGCCATCGTTTGCCGATTGCGACCACAACTGATTTCAGCATGCGTATGATGACAACGCCGCGATGGGCCGCAAACCTGTCGGATGGTGTCGTGGTTTCTGATGCTGCAGAGCTTCCGTTTCCATCCGAATCAATGGATCTCGTGGTGCTGCATCATACTCATGATTTCGCGGAGCAGCCCCACCAGGTTGTCCGGGAAGCGACCCGGGTACTGCGTAGTTCAGGGCATCTGATTATTATCGGTTTCAATCCGATAGGCCTCTGGGGTATCCGAAAGCTGATATCACGCCGGCGTCACGCGCCATGGGGTGGGCGTTTTGTCTCGCCGGGACGGGTAGAGGACTGGCTCAATCTGCTCGATTGCGAGCTGGGTGATGTCTGTCGTGGCTTTCACCGACCGCCTATACGTAAGGCTCACGCCCTTGACCGGCTCGGCTTTATGGAGCGCCTGTTCAATCGGCTTCCTCTGCCAGGAGGCGCTTATTACTGCATCAGCGCGGAGAAAAGGGTGCTGGCGCGTACAGAGACCCGCCGGCGGTGGCGCAAGCAGGCCAAACAACCCGTGGCAATGCCAGTTGCGGGTTCGGTCAGCGCGCTCAGACCGCACCGGCATTCAACCAAAGATTCTCAACAGGAAAGGCATTCATGACAAACAAGGTCATTCTCTACACCGACGGCGCATGCAAGGGGAACCCCGGGCCAGGCGGGTGGGGCGCATTGCTGAGCTATGGCAAAGTGGAAAAGGAATTGTTTGGTGGCGAGCGTAATACCACCAATAACCGTATGGAGCTGATGGCTGCCATTGAGGGGTTGCGGGCGTTGAGTCGTGTTTGCAGCATCGATCTCTATACCGACTCCCAATATGTCCGCAAGGGCATTACCGAATGGATGACCAACTGGAAAAAAAATGGCTGGAAAACAGCCGCCCGAAAGCCGGTAAAAAATGCCGATCTATGGCGGATGCTGGACGAAGAAGTGGGGCGTCACGATGTGCGCTGGCACTGGGTCAAAGGCCATGCCGGTAATCCCGGTAACGAAAGGGCAGATGGTCTTGCTAATAAAGGCGTTGAGAAAGTAGCGTCATCACGTTGAAATTATTGATTTTACTCCGGAGCATCTATGCGCCAGATTGTACTGGATACTGAAACAACCGGTATTGACCCCGAACAAGGTCACCGCATCATTGAAATCGGCTGTGTCGAAATGATGGAGCGAAAGCTTACGGGGCGCCATTACCACGTTTACATTAACCCTGAGAGGGAAGTCGAGGCGGAAGCGATCTCGATCCACGGCATCACCAACGAGTATTTGGCTGATAAACCGTTATTCCGGGATGTGGCGACAGAGTTCTTCGAGTTCATCAAAGGCGCCGAGCTCGTCATCCACAACGCGGCATTTGACGTTGGCTTTATCGACGCTGAGTTCCGTCGTCTGGGGACTGGCTGGAAAGTAGACGATCATTGCGGCGTGCTGGATACCCTGGCCATGGCGCGCGCCAAACATCCGGGGCAGAAAAACAACCTGGATGCACTGTGTAAACGCTACGGTATCGATAACAGCAACCGTGAGCTTCACGGGGCATTGCTGGATGCCGAGATATTAGCTGACGTATTCCTGCTGATGTCAGGTGGCCAAACGGCATTGTCACTCGACGCCAACGCTGGTGGCGAATCAGGTGATACGGGAGGGATTCGCCGCTTGTCAGCTGAGCGTCCGCAGTTGAAAGTGGTGCGGGCGAGCACGGAAGAAACGGTTGCTCATGATGAATTCCTGGATGTTGTGGCCAAGGCCGGAGGAGAGGCGATCTGGATCAGGAATCAAAAAGGGCCCGAAACGGCCTGAGCACGCCGTGTCTGCCACCTCGGTTAAACTCGGTAAAATAAGTACACAGAGCCGTTCTTGAGCAACTTGAATTTTGTGTTATAAGTAAAGGTTAGTTCGCGAATTTTTCTGTCATGGATGACCTCGGGTTTGATCAATCCGGCGCGAATTGGCAGAGCTTTCGGTACTTGTTTTGAGTGCCGCCTTGTTGCCCGGCACAGGTTTGTTGTGGTCATGCTGTCTTCGCACACAGCATTCCGAAACCTGATCGGGAGCGATGAATACTCAATAATAAAGAATCGGGTGGTGCCGCATTTGCGGTCAGAGTCGTCACCTGACTATTCGGCAGAGGAAGCGGTGCTCTCCGCATTGTCTATGGGAAGCGTTATTTTATGGTTCAATCGTCTTTAGCGACGAAGTCTCAGTCGTTTGATCTGGTCAAAAATGAAATTGAACAGACCATCAAACAGGCGGAGGCCAGCCTCGAGCGCTTTCAGGAGAATCGGGAAAGCGGGGAGGATCTTCAGAACTGTGTCGATTTTCTGAACCAGCTTCGGGGTATATTCGTTCTGGTAGAACTGCGGGGTGGCACTCTGCTATGCCAGGAAGCAGTGGCTGTCGCAAACGACGTACCCGTTGGTGCAAACGACGACAAAAATAGTCTGCTGACTGCGCTCAGCGGTGCTTTGTTTATCCTCCGGCGTTATGTCGAATACTACCAGCAGCAGCGCGCTGACCATCCTGAATTATTGCTTCCCATTACCAATGACCTGCGCGAATCGCGTGGCGAAAAACCCTATCCGGAATCCTGCTTTTTTGAGGTTACTGCGGGCAAACGTCCGGATTTCTGCGCCAGTATGAATTTGCCCGCTCTGGGTGACAGTGAATCGGATTTTGAGATACATGCCCGCCGCATGCGGCTGATGTATCAGATAGGCCTGCTGGGTGTGCTGCGGGAGCGAAACGAGCGGGTCAGTCGTAAATTGATTGCACGTGCCGCCAAAGGCTTGGCACGACTGTGCAATGGAGCACCGATGGGGCAGTTGTGGTGTCTGCTGTCGATGGTTGCCGAAACCATGCAGGATCGCAACATGGGTTTCGGTAAATCCCGTAAGCGGCTTTTCATGCGTATCGAGAAGTATACCCGCGAAATTGTCTATATCGGCAAGGTTGCAATCGCCAAGGATGCGCCGGATTCACTGTTCCGTGAATTGCTTTATATCCTTTATCGCAGTGGTTCAGCCAATCCCGAGGTGACACAGACCCTCAGCGCTTATGGTGTTACGCCAACAGAGTTTCCGGAAAACATTATGGAGGCGCATCGCAAACGCCTTTATGGACCGGGGAGCGATGTCCTCAAGTCTCTGTCAACCGCTTTGCAGGAAGAGCTCAATCAACTGAAAGACAAGGTTGATATCATCGAGCGTGGCATCGAGCCGGACCTGAGCGAATTTACGTCGATTGCCGTATCGCTGGAGCAGCTGGCCAACACATTGTCGATGCTGGATCTGAACAAACTGACTGATCTTGCACGCAGGGAAGCGGCGTTGCTGCGTTCCTGGCATGCAGACAACCGGTCGCCTGACGATGATGAGCTTTACAGTCTGGCGAATGCCGTGCTCAGTATCGAAGATGCCGCCATGCAAATGGTAGCAAGAGGCATTACGACTGAAACGGATTCGTTGGCAATTGGTAAGCAGGGTATCGACGAATCAACCTACTTGCGCGAAGCTCATATTGTCGTCGGTGACGAGGCTCGGGCAGCGCTGACACTTGCGAAGCGGGCGATCACCGCATTTATCGAATCCGATTATGACAAGCTGCATCTCGCAAACTTGCCAGCGACGCTCCATAGCATCTGGGGCGGATTCATGATGCTCGAAGATGAGCAGGGATCTGCTGTATTGGCGCGGGTTGCAGATTCCATTCAGGGTAAATTGCTGGATTCCCGAGAGCCTCCGTCACCCGCTGTACTCGAAGCGCTGGCTGACGCACTCACATCCCTGGAATACTACATCGAAAGCATCGGCACCCGTGATGAGCGTAATCAGGATCTGCTGCGACTGGCACAGGCTTCGTTGCAGGATGTGGGGCTCTAGGCACATTTCAGACTAAAAAGTCAGCTCCTGAAGGCGTAGACTGCATTTCCCGGGTGTTTCACAACGGAGTGTTCTATGTCTCAGGATGTTGCCCTCATTTCGCTGGCGGTCGTTGGCGGCCTTCTCATGCTTCTTGGGCTGGCGTTTTTTATCCGTCCACGTTGGCTGCTGAGCTGGTTCAAAGGCACCTTCGCCTTGTTGCTGATTGCCGCAGGTGGCTACGCTGCGGTTTTGGCACTCGACCTGCGTCACTACCAATCCCTCGACAGTCTCGAAACCATCGCAACCATAGGTGTTTCCAAAACCGGTCCCCAGGTCTGGCGGGTACGCCTTGAGCGCAATGAGCAGAAGCCTCTGGATGTCGTGGTGAGGGGCGATCAATGGCAGATTGACGCTCGCATTATCCGCTTTGCTGGCCCGCTAAGCTGGCTCGGCGTGAAGCCGGCCTATCGTCTGGAGCGGCTCAGCGGTCGCTATGTCAGCCTCGAGCAGGAGCGATCCGGTAATCGGACGGTTTATGATCTGGGGCAAGAATCCTGGTTTGATAGCTGGACCATGGATCAGTCCTATGGCTTGCCGTTTGTTGAGGCGGTATACGGTAACGCAACGTTTATGCCGCTGAAGGATGGTGCGATCTTCGATGTGCGTCTGTCCAGCACGGGTCTGGTTGCATTACCTGCAAACAAGGAAGCGCAAAGCGCGATGGAGCAGTGGTTTCCCGCCAGGGATAACGGCCAGGGATAGGCGTTTGAGAATGGCTTGAATCAGCTTATGCGGATAGTGCAGGGAAGGGGTTGAATCCGGAGCGGAAGGGACCCTTCCTGCTCCGGGTTCTGGCTGACGATTACTCGCCCATGCTGAACAGTTCGCCCAGCTTCGTTGCCAGCATCATGTCGCCTTCAGCGCGGAGCTGACCGGCCATGAATGCCTGCATGCCGTCAGTTTCGCCTGACACGATACCCTCGAGTGTTTCTGAGTTCATGATCAGGGTAACTGATGGGTCGTCGTGTGCGCCTTCCTGCACGTCGCAGGTGCCGTCTTTGATGACGATGTGGTAGGTCTTGTCGTCTTCAATATCGAACTGGAAAACCAGATCCAGGCCCTGTGCCGCGTCGGCGTTAAAGCTCTGTTCCATCTTGTCAAAAATCTGAGCTACAGACATTGTTATACCCTTATTGGTGTGCGTCCAAATATCGTTGGAACCGAAAGCCTCCGGGGCCTTTGTCAGCGCTGGCTTTCGGCGAAACCTGTTCGACTTTATGGGGAGGCTGACATTCTGTCAAGTTCGATCGAACGCTTGTTTGAACTTTTGTGAATGCTGGCCTGTCATGCCGGGGCGCGGCTCGGTTACAATCATTCCCCATTGTCTGAAGCACGGATGATCCAATACGTCACCGCTGCTTGATTAGTCGATCCTATTTTGGAGAACCGATTTGGAATTTTTGACAGACTACGGTCTTTTTCTCGCCAAGGCAGTCACTATTGTTGCTGCAATTTTGATTGTTATTACCGCGATAGTAGCCGCGGCGCACCGAAACAAGGGTGATGATGACAGCGAAGGCGAGCTTCACCTCAAGAAAATGAACGCATCCTACAAACGGTTGAAGGACAGTCTGGAAGAAAAGATGCTGTCCGACGAAGAGCGAAAAGCCTGGGACAAGACACGCAAGAAAGAGAAGAAAGCCGAGCACAAAGCGCTCAAGGCGAAGGCCAAGTCAGGCGATCCAGTCGAGAAGCCGGTTAAATCGCGGGTCTTTGTGCTGGATTTCGATGGCGACATCAAGGCCAGCGATACCGATGGCTTGCGTAAATCAATCACGGCCGTGCTTAGCGTGGCTGAGCCCGGCAGAGATGAAGTGGTGGTGCGTCTTGAAAGTGGCGGTGGCCTGGTTCATTCCTATGGATTGGCGTCCGCTCAGCTTGATCGTATTCGCGCGCGCGGCGTTGCATTGACCGCTTGTGTGGATAAAGTGGCGGCCAGCGGCGGTTACATGATGGCTTGTGTTGCAGATCGCATTATTGCTTCTCCGTTCGCTATCCTGGGGTCGATTGGTGTCGTTGCCCAGCTGCCGAACTTTCATCGCCTTCTTCAGAAAAATAATGTCGATTTTGAAGTACTGACCGCTGGCGAACATAAGCGTACTTTGACGGTGTTTGGTGAGAATACGGAAAAAGGTCGCGAGAAGTTCCTTGAAGATCTTCAGGATACCCATGTGCTTTTCAAAGAATATGTCAGCGAGCGTCGGCCTGCCGTTGATATCAACGCCGTTGCGACTGGTGATATCTGGTTTGGTCGTCGGGCGTTGGACGTAAAGCTAATTGATGAACTCAAGACATCAGACGAGTATCTGATCGAGGCTTGTGATCGTGCCGATGTACTGGGCGTAAACTTCCGCCGCAAGCGCACCTTGCCCGAGAAACTCGGACTGGCTGCCAGCACGGCGCTTGAACACTCAGCCGTGCGAGTGCTGAGCATGTTCCGGAACAGGAATATTCTCTGATCACAAGTCGTCTGCCGCCGTTGCAGCGTGGCATTGTTATCGCTCAAACTGCCTGGCTGGTTGATTGCCGTAGGTCTTGAGCTTTTGTCCTGTGACGGCTTTCATTCAGTGCAACTTCCAGACACAGCACATCAAAGGAGACCACATGAGCAACTTTCAGGCTTGGCGGGTTCATGAAAATGATGGCCAGTACACTGGCGCTGTCGAAACGCTGGACACAGCCGATTTGCCGCAAGGCGACGTGTTGATTCGTGTGACGCATTCGTCGCTCAACTATAAAGATGCGCTGTCGGCTTCTGGCAACAAAGGGGTGACCCGACACTTTCCGCATACCCCAGGCATTGATGCTGCCGGTGAAGTAATCGAAAGCGTGAGTGAGCAATTTTCGGTGGGCCAGCAGGTGCTGGTTACGGGATATGATCTGGGTATGGGAACTGCCGGCGGGTTTGGTGAGTATATCCGCGTTCCTGCCGAATGGGTGGTGGGTATGCCTAATGGCTGGAGCGCCCGCACGGCTATGGTATATGGTACGGCAGGCCTGACCGCCGGCCTTTGCGTTAGCAAGCTTTTGCGCATGGGGGCTTCCCCCGATCAGGGACCTGTTCTGGTGACCGGTGCAACTGGCGCGGTTGGGACCGTCGCTGTCGAGATACTGTCTACTCTTGGATTTGAGGTCACAGCGATGTCCGGTAAAGCGGATATGGTTGATCAGCTAAAGACGTTGGGTGCAACTGAGGTTGTGGGGCGTGACCTGCTTGAGTCTCAGAAAAAGCCAATGTTGAAGCCGAAGTTCGCAGCGGCAGTTGATACCGTTGGCGGGGAGCCGCTTGCCGAGGTGCTCAAGCAGTTGCTTCCCGGAGGCTCTGTGGCCTGTTGTGGTCTCGTAGCCGGGATGGACGTTCCGACGTCGGTATTCCCGTTCATCCTGCGTGGCGTTAACTTGCTGGGCGTCGACTCGGTGGAAATTCCATTGGCCGACAAAGAGGCCATTTGGTCGCGTTTATCCGGCGATTGGGCGTGCAGAAAAACCGAAAAAAATGCCTGTGAGATAGGTAAGGAAGATCTCGGAGATGCGCTGGCGGCCTTTCTGAGAGGGGAGTCGTCGGGCAGTGTGGTGCTTTCGCACGTTATCTGACAGATCATCATCAGCTTCGGGCTGAAAATAAAAAAGACGGCCAAGGCCGTCTTTTTTATTTCTGCTTGTTTTAACCGGCTGCTGATCAGGCGGTGCGGCGACGGAACAGGGGTTCTTTAACGTCAACTGCAGCCTGGTACGCATTGCTGAATACGTTCAGGCAGCCATCTGCCTTGTTAATATCCTTGTCTGCACGCAGCACGTAGCTATCAAAGCCGCAACGCTTCATATAGAACAGCTGATCCAGTAGCACGTCGCCAACGGCGCGTAATTCGCCGGTATAGCCGTGTCTTTCCCTAAGCAGGCGCGCAATGCTGTAACCACGGCCATCGGTAAATTTGGGGAAGTTCACGGCGATAAGCGGCAGTTGGTTCAGGTCACCGGCGACAGTTTCCGGCTCGTCATGACTATCAAACCAGACGCCAATATCGTTGCGGCCGGCAAGCGCATCCTGATTCTCGTTCCAGACCGTAACCGGCAGCAGTGCGGGGCCGTCTGGCAATTGCAGGGAATCACCTTCGACAGGAGCGCTGACCAGTGTCCACAGGTCGTCGTTATGGATACCGTCTTTGCGAATAACATCAGGCATAAACACGCTCCTTGAAGGGATCGATTCCAATGCGTCGGTAGGTATCAAGAAAGGTTTCTTCCTCGGTACGGCGTTCGACATAGACATCAACGATTTTAGAGACCACGCGGGGCATCTCTTCCCGGGCGAAAGAGGGGCCGAGAATCTTGCCAATTGCAGCATCACGTTGTGATGAGCCGCCAAGTGACACCTGGTAAAATTCCTCGCCCTTCTTGTCGACACCCAGCACGCCAATGTTACCGACGTGATGGTGGCCACAAGCGTTCATGCAGCCGGAAATATTCAGGTCGATGTCGCCCAGGTCGTAAAGATAGTCGAGGTCGTCAAACTCGCGCTGAATCGCTTCTGCAATCGGAATAGACTTGGCATTGGCCAGTGCGCAGTAGTCACCACCGGGGCAGCAAATAATGTCTGTCAGGGTGTTCAGATTGGCGGTACCGAAGTCCATCGGGACGATGGTTTTCCAGAGTTCGAACAACTGGTCCTGACGCACATCCGCAAGCACAACATTCTGCTGGTGGGTCACGCGGACTTCGCCGAAGCTGTATTGATCTGCAAGATCGGCGATTTGCTCGAGTTGCTTATCGCTGACATCACCCGGCGGTACACCGGTTTTCTTCAGTGTCAGTGTCACGATGCTATAGCCAGGCTGTTTATGGCTATCGACGTTTCGCTTGACCCAGTTATCAAAAGCTTTTGATTCACCTCGGGCCGAAACCAGCGCCGATGGCTCATTTTCAAGAGACTGATAATCCGGCTCGGTGAAGAAAGTTTTCACGCGGTCGATTTCTTCCCGGGTCAGACGGGTAGGGCTGTCCTTGATGTATGCCCACTCGGCTTCAACCTTTTCAGCGAAGCCGGCGGGTGTCATCGCTTTCACCAGAATCTTGATGCGTGCCTTGAATTTGTTATCCCGGCGCCCGTAGCGGTTATAAACGCGCAGTACAGCTTCGAGATAGGTCAGCAGATCAAGCTCGGGCAGGAATTCCCGAATAACCGGGCCTACCATAGGTGTTCTGCCAAGGCCGCCACCGACATAGACGCGATAACCCAGTTCGCCGGCATCGTTGCGTACCATTTCAATGCCAATATCGTGCACCTGAATGGCTGCGCGGTCGGTGCTGTCGGATGCGTTGACCGCTACCTTGAATTTGCGTGGCAAAAAGGCAAATTCAGGATGGTAAGTGGACCATTGACGAATCAATTCGCAGTACGGGCGTGGGTCAATCAGCTCGTTAGACTGGACCGCTGCAAACTGATCGGTGGTGGTGTTCCGGATGCAGTTACCGCTGGTCTGGTTGGCATGCATTTCGACTTCGGCAAGCTCCGCCAGAATATCGGGCACGTCCTCGATTGCCGGCCAGTTAAGCTGAACGTTCTGCCGGGTAGTGAAATGCGCGTACCCTTTATCATAGTCTCGGGTAATGCGGGCAAGACGACGCAACTGAACAGACCGCAGCATGCCGTAGGGCACGGCAATTCGCATCATCGGTGCGAGACGCTGCACATACAGTCCGTTTTGCAGGCGCAGCGGAAGAAATTCTTCTTCACTTAATTCGCCCGCTAATGCACGATCGGTTTGACTCCTGAACTGAGCAACGCGCTCAGTCAGAATCTGGCGATCATATTCGTCGTAAACGTACATAAACCTGTTCCCGGGGACGGTTGTGTTGCAATTTGGCGGCTAAGATATCAGCTTTGCCTTATGCGCAAAATGATTATTTCTAAATATGCTAATAGCCTATTGGACTTAAAACAAAGTGGAAGAGCGGCTGTTTAATGCATAGGCTTGATTGGTATAAAAAGTTTTGAGCTATGCTGTGGCGGGTGCTTGAACGCAGCACCTGAATAAGCCTTTAGGCAGAGCCTCTGCTTATGATAACAAAAACACGTTTTGCGAGGAGTATCTGAATGAGCAAGAAATCTACCCGTACTGATAGCCAGGTCGATTCTATTGCGGCTGTTGTGTTGATTTTGTTGGTGGTCGCGATAGCGGTGACCTGGGTCAGTGGACAGTAATTTCAGCCCTGGTTTCCGTATGCATGGATGACCCATTGCACGACCAGCGCGATGGTCACGACAAAGCCCAGTACAAAGATAATGCCCGCGACAATATAAGGTAAAGGGCTGTTACTGGAAAAGTCCTCTTCCCGCCGGCGGTTTGACTGCACGCCAAGGGCGCCGGCCAGCACTGTCTGGATTATCTTGAGGAATCCCGGTTTTTTCTTACGGGTATCGTCATTTACAGGCGGTACTGAATTGGCAGTGTGCTTGTCGCTCATTGCGATGTCCTGTACCGCCTGATAGACGGAGAAGAGCAAATGACCCGACGAGATCACTCGTCGGGATCGTAACCGAGGCTCGGGGCGAGCCAGCGTTCTGTGTCCTGCTTGCTCATGCCTTTGCGTTCAGCATAGTCTTCAACCTGATCGAGTCCAATACGACCCACTGAGAAATACTTGGCATCCGGGTGAGCAAAATACCAGCCGGACACCGCTGCAGCGGGCATCATGGCGAAACTTTCGGTAATGACAATACCTGCGTTTTCAGGCGCGTTGAGAATTTTGAAAAGTGCTTCCTTTTCAGTGTGATCAGGGCAGGCCGGGTAGCCAGGGGCAGGGCGTATACCTTTATAGCGCTCTTTGATCAATTCGGCATTATCCAATGCTTCATCGTTGGCATACCCCCAGAACTCCTTACGCACCCGCTCATGCATATGCTCCGCAAAAGCTTCCGCCAGACGATCTGCCAGTGCCTTGACCATGATGGCATTGTAATCGTCGTTGGCATCTTTGAATTCCATAGAGAAATCTTCGGCGCCAATGCCGGTTGTGACTGCAAAGCCACCCACATAGTCGCAGTGCTCTGACGATTCTGGCAGAAGGTAATCCGATAGCGCGAGCATGGGTTTGCCCGGTGATTTTTCGTCCTGTTGACGCAAATGATGCAGTACGGTCAGCTCTTCACTGCGGGTCTCATCGGTGTAGACCACAATATCGTCACCTCGACGATTGGCGGGCCAGAAGCCGATTACAGCGCGTGCACTGACGCGTTGCTCATTGATCATTCGATTCAGTATTATCTGAGCATCATCAAACAGCGTTTTTGCTGCCTCGCCCCGCTTAGGATCGTCGAATATCGCGGGGTACTTGCCTGAAATGTCCCATGACACAAAAAACGGCGTCCAATCGATATAGTCGATGAGCTTTTTCAGATCATAACTTTCGAAAGATTTGACCCCTGTGAACGATGGCTTGGTTGGAGTGTAGTCATCGAAACTGATTCCGGTATCCCGCGCGCGTGCCTCTTTGAGATCAATCAGCTTGATTCGATCCGTGCGATTCTTGCGACGATCGCGGATTTTGGTGTATTCGTCCCGGGCAGCCTGAACCAGCGCCTCTTTTCCGGTTTCACTCAGCAACTGAGAGGCAACGTTGACGCTCCGTGATGCATCCGAAACATAAAGTGCGATGTCGTTCTTGTAGTGCGGCTCGATCTTGACTGCGGTATGCGCTTTAGATGTTGTGGCGCCGCCGATCATCAGAGGAATCTGGAAGTCGAGGCGCTGCATTTCGCGGGCAACATGCACCATCTCGTCAAGCGATGGCGTAATCAGGCCGCTCAGGCCAATGATGTCTACGTTTTCAGCTATGGCTGTTTCGAGGATTTTCTCGCAAGGCACCATGACGCCCATATCCAGCACTTCATAGTTGTTGCACTGCAGAACAACGCCGACGATGTTCTTGCCAATGTCGTGAACGTCGCCCTTTACCGTGGCCATAAGGATTTTGCCCTTTGCCTTTTGGCCTTCAGACTTTTCGGCTTCAATAAAGGGGATCAGGTGCGCAACGGCCTGCTTCATGACGCGGGCGCTTTTGACGACCTGTGGCAGAAACATCTTGCCGTCACCAAACAGGTCGCCAACCACGTTCATGCCGTCCATCAACGGCCCCTCGATCACATGGATCGGGCGCTCAGCACGTAAGCGGCATGCTTCCGTGTCTTCAATTATGTAGTGGGTGATGCCTTTGACAAGCGCATGCTCCAGTCGCTTTTCTACCGGAAGCTCTCGCCATGCAAGATCCTCTTCTCTGGTTTTTCCGACATCGCCGCGGTACTTCTCGGCCTCTTCGAGCAGTTGGTCGGTAGCATCGTCCCGGCGGTTGAGTACTACATCGGTAACCAGTTCTTTTAGTTCCGGCTTTATTTCGTCGTAAATCACCAGTTGGCCGGGGTTGACGATGCCCATGTTAAGGCCGGCTTTGATGGCGTGGTAAAGGAACACGGAATGAATCGCTTCCCGAACCACATCATTGCCCCGGAAAGAGAAGGACACGTTGCTGACACCACCGGAAATAGAGACGTGCGGCAGGTTTTCGCGAATCCAGCGGCAGGCGTTTATAAAGTCGACGGCGTAGTTGTTGTGCTCATCGATACCGGTGGCAATCGCAAAAATGTTCGGGTCGAAAATGATATCGCTCGGATTAAAGCCGATGCCCATCAGCACATCGTAGGAGCGTTTGCAGATCTGGGTTTTGCGCTCAAAGGTATCGGCCTGACCCTCTTCATCGAAGGCCATAACCACCACCGCTGCGCCGTAACGCATGCAGGTGCGGGCCTTGGCGATGAACTCCGCTTCACCCTCCTTGAGGCTGATGGAATTCACCACAGCCTTGCCCTGGATGCAGCGCAGGCCTGCTTCGATGACATCCCACTTGGATGAGTCGATCATGATAGGCACGCGGCAGATATCCGGCTCGGAGGCGATCAGGTTCAGGTAGGTCACCATCACCTCTTTTGACTCCAACATGCCTTCATCCATGTTGATGTCGATAATCTGCGCACCGTTTTCAACCTGATCACGGGCAACGCTCAGGGCTTCTTCGTACTGCTGTTCCTTGATCAGGCGAAGAAACCGCTTGGAGCCAGTAACGTTGGTGCGTTCACCTACGTTGATGAACAGGGTGTTCTCGTCACCGGTAAAAGGTTCCAGGCCCGACAGGCGCAGAGCTTGTTTTGGTTCAGGAATCTTGCGCGGCTGATACTTGCTGACCACATCGGCGATGGCTTCGATGTGGTCGGGCCGAGAGCCGCAGCAGCCGCCGATAATGTTCAGGAAGCCGTCTTTTGCAAACCCTTCAATGATTGCCGCCATTTCTTCCGGCGTTTGATCGTATTCGCCGAACTCGTTCGGCAAACCGGCGTTCGGGTGAGCGCTGACAAACGTATTGGCCTTACCTGAAAGCTCTTCAATGTAAGGGCGCAATGCATCGGCACCCAGTGCACAGTTGAGACCAACGGAAAGCGGCCGGGCGTGGGCAACTGAATTCCAGAACGCTTCGGTGGTTTGACCGGAAAGTGTGCGACCGGATGCATCAGTGATAGTGCCGGAAATCATGATCGGAAGCGTGACGCCGCTGTCTTCAAAGTATTGCTGCGTGGCGTAAATTGCCGCTTTAGCATTCAGCGTATCGAAAATCGTCTCGATCAGGATGATATCCGAGCCGCCTTCAGTCAGCGCTTTAACCGCTTCATAGTAGTTATCGTAGAGCAGCTGGAAGTCGGCGTTGCGATAGCCCGGGTTGTTGACGTCAGGTGACAGGGACGCGGTGCGGGAGGTTGGGCCCACTGCGCCAGCGACAAACCGGGGCTTGTCCGGGTTCTTCTCGGTGAACTGGTCCGCAATCTGGCGTGCCAGCTTTGCACCTTCATAGTTCAATTCGTAAGCGAGGCTCTCGAGCCCGTAATCGCTTTGCGAAAGCTGGGTGCTGTTGAATGTATTGGTTTCAATGATGTCTGCGCCGGCGTCCAGATAGTCTGCGTGAATATTGCGGAGCAGGGCCGGTTGGGTGATGTTCAGCAGGTCGTTGTTGCCTCTGACCTCGGTGCCGTAATCGGCAAACCGTTCGCCACGAAAGGCCTCTTCGTCCAGCTGTAGATTCTGAATCATCGTCCCCATACCGCCATCGAGAACGACAATGCGCTCACTGAGGGCTTTCTGGAGTTGAGTGAGTCGGGTCTGGCGATCATTCATAAAGAGGCTTTCCGGGTTGAATTGGTCCATCAAGGCGCGAAATCATAGCAAAATTACAACTGATGGTCGCTATGCGCGAACAATAGGACGTGACTTGATTCATGTTGAAAAAGGTAATCCAGGTCAACGAATAAAGACCGAGTAAAATACTAGGTCTTTCATGTTGATCTGGAGTGGCTTAAAATACGCTTAAATTCTCAATCAGGTTAGAGAAATGGCATTGGTTACCGTTACTGATTCAGCGCGTGATTATCTGGCGCAACTCATCGAAAAGCAGGACGTCGAGGGAATGGGGGTGCGTATTTTCGTCACTCAGCCCGGCACCAAGCATGCCGAGACGTGCCTGGCATACTGCCCACCGAACGAAATCGTGCCCACGGATGAGACGGTTGACCTCGAGCGGTTCATGTTATTTCTGGATCACAATTCCGTTCCGTTTCTTGAAGAGGCGTTTGTGGATTACGCTTCGGACAAGATGGGTGGCCAATTGACGATCAAGGCGCCTAACGCCAAGGTGCCCAATATAGATGCAGATGCGCCGCTGCCGGACCGCATCAACTATATTCTCGCATCGGAAATCAATCCGGGGCTTGCTTCCCATGGTGGTGAAGTATCGTTGGTTGAAATTGACGATGCATTGGTGGCGGTACTTCGTTTTGGCGGTGGCTGTCAGGGCTGTAGTGCGGTCAGTCTGACGCTCAAGCAGGGTGTTGAAAAAACGCTGATCGAACGTGTGCCTGAATTGACGGGTGTGCGGGATGTGACAGATCACACCCAGACTGAAAACGCTTACTACCAGTAAGTTACAAGCAGGGCGGGTGTTGGCTCAGATCGGCGGCTCTGGCTCTTGATCTGGGCACACCAGTCCTTTGCCTTTCGGCGGAACGGCCAATGTTCTGCTTTATTTTCTGCCTCAGTATTACGCCTGCAAAACAATAGGCTGTGTGATAAAAGCGCGTTCCAAAGGATGCCGGGAAGACACAGTATTTGTGGTCGGGTAGCGCAACTGGCATGTACTATGCTGCTGATCAGGGCCTCCCTCGTATTCCGTGTGGGTAACTTTTTATTGGGGTATCGATGTTCAGCGACATGACGCTGTGGACCATTCCGGTAGTTGCCGCTTTTGTCGGCTGGTTTACCAACTGGCTGGCTATCCAGATGTCTTTTCGTCCGGTGCGCTTTATCGGAATAGGCTCCTGGCTGGGCTGGCAAGGTGTTATCCCGCGTAAAGCTGAAAAAATGGCGCATATTTGTGTGGACCGCACATTGCATCATTTTGGCGATCTCAGCCTGGTTTACGAAAAACTGGATGCGCAGCGGATCGTCCAGCAGGTGATCAGTCAGGTTAACCCTCGTCTGGATGAATACATCGATGAAATCATGTATGACGTTCAGCCGGTGCTTTGGGACAACCTGCCGAATTTTTTGCGTGAACGCATCTACCAATGGGGGCGGGATCAGCTACCGGAAAGAATAGAGGCTCTGGTTGAGGAATTCGGCGATGATCTGAGTGAGATCGTCGATTTAAAAGTGTTGTTGAGTCGGGAGCTTAAAAAGCACCCTGACTTGATGAATCGCATATTCAAGGAGGCAGGGGCTGTCGAATTGCGCTCGGTTATCAACAAAGGTGCGATTATAGGTGGCTTGCTCGGCGCTGCGATTCTGCCGGTTTGGGCGGCCTATCCTTTGCCCTGGATTTTGCCTCTGGTCGGATTTGTTGTGGGGTTCGTTACGAACTGGTTGGCAATCAATCTGATATTCCGGCCACTCAATCCGGTAAATGTGTTTGGTGTGCGTATTCAAGGCCTTTTTCTGAGGCGTCAGGATGACATCAGCGAGGTCTGGAGTCGATTGGTGGCCGAGGAGCTGCTGACGGTTGAGAAAGTTGCTGATGCCATGGTGAACGGGCGTCACGGCACGCGGACACGGGCCATTCTGCAAAAACATTTGCGGCCGATGCTGGATCATTCCGTGCTGCTCAAGGTGACAGCGCAGGTAACCGTTGGGATGAGTGGGTACACCGAGCTTAAGAAGGCCATGAACGAGAAGGCCGTGATGGCGACCGGTCATGCGTTTTGCGATCCGGCTTTCAATCGTGAGCGGGCACCGGTTGTTGCCAATGTGATTGCAACAGAAATGAAAGCGCTCAAGCCCGAGGAGTTTCAGGATATTCTGCGGCCGGCCTTCAAGGAAGAAGAGCTGAAACTAATGATTGTCGGCGGTGTGTTCGGCGCAATTGCCGGCGTGATCCAGTCCGGCTTTATGTTCTATTGGCCGTTGTGAGTAACGCGTTTTGCGGATTGAATCTCGGCAGGTATCAGGAGCAGACGATGGCATTTTGGCAGGAGCTTATCATTCAGGTTATTGCAGTTGCTCTGACAACGCTGACGGTGATCGCACTGTTTTTTAGTCTGGTGGTGAAGCCGTTTCTAAACCGAAAAGTCGATGAAATTCGACTTATCAGCGTCCAGATTGACGAAAAAATACGGGAAGGTGTCAGAAGTGGTGTTATGCAAGGGCTGGCTGAGGCGCCGGAGAATACCGTTCGTGAGTCGACGCGGGCATTTCTCCGGATGGGATCTGGCCTGATGGAAAACGGGCTAAGCAGCTTTCTGGGTGGTGCTGAAGCCTCAAAGCCTTCAGGTGCTGGCGGTACCCGCCCTCGCTGAGTTGCCAAATCGATCTTTTTCTCGATTCGCCCACAGGGCGGCAGCCTGTTCCAGCGCCTGAGCCTGGCTCTTTGAGGCTCCTGCCTCCACTAGTGCAAAAGCGGTGGTGGATATAACTGCTGCCTCGCCATACTCATCCTGCCTGCTACCATTCCAGACAGCGCGCATATCTTCGGTTGCAATACTCTCCGGTTTCACATGGCGTTGAGCGAAGAGCTCGGGCCAGGATTCCTCCTCTGTAATAAAGCCCTGACCATCGCGGCGCGACCGGTAAACTTTCATTGCGTTATCCGGGTTTCGCTCGATTTCGCCACCTTCGCCGCGGATCACGGCTACTCGCTCATAGCCGAGTAGCTGACCGGAGGCTTGGTGCAGGCCCGCATAGGGCGGGTGGAATATGCCCTGAATCACCAGTGGTGCAGATAATGGATTAATCAGGCGTGACAGAGAGTGCACAGGTGAGCGCAGGCCCAGAATGGGGCGAAGGTCGATCAGCTCCGCCAACCGCGGTGCAAAAGCGCGTAATGGCATGTACGCAAAGTTCTGCTTCTCCATCAGGTCGGCAGCGGCGTCCCACGAGTAAGCAATATCAAAGCCAAAGTCGGCCATGACCGATGTGAGGTAGGTGCGCTCAGGTGTGTGGCCCTCTGCGCCATGGATAAACACTCGCAATCCTGCATCGGCGAGCAGCAATATTGAGAAGAAAAACCAGGGCGAGTGGCGGCGTTTACCGGCATAGGATGACCAGTCAACATCAACAGTGAAGCCGGAAGGCGGTTCTGCATGGTCACGGACCGCATCGACAAACCCTGCCAATTCCTCCGCAGACTCTTCTTTGACCCGCATCAGCATCAAAAATGCGCCAATCTGGACATCATCCACTTCACCGCGCAGGATCATACCCATCGCATGTCGCGCTTCATCACGGTTCATCGACCGTGATCCGCGCTTTCCTCGGCCCAGGATGCGCACATAAGGGGCAAAAGGGTGCTCGCCGGGCTTGGGTTCGGGTAGCGGTGATGCTTGAGATGTTGTTGCGTTGGTTGCCATAAATCGACCCTGGTCGTGCAGATGGAGTGCGAGGCGGGAAAAGTTAGTGTAACTGCCGGCGTAGCCAAATCATAAGCAGTTTGTCGGGCGCGGGAGGCCGGCGATTCTGCAGGACACCTTGACCGCGCTGGTCCCTGGAAACAACTGCATCAGGTAGATGCTGTTTCCTTTCTCTTCGCCGAAGGCCTGTTTGACCGCCTTGACGAAAAAGCGGGCTGCCGGGGGCGCCATGTCATGGTCAGCATAAAATTTGCGCAGCATATAGATGATTTCCCAGTGCGCATCTGTAAGTTCGGTGCCGGATTCGGCCGCGATGGTTTCGGCAACTTCCGGTGACCACTGGCTCGGGTCTTCCAGAAACCCTTCATTATTACGGGGAGGTGTTTGCATGAATTACCAACACACCACTTTATCGGTTGACAGAGTAAGGTCGACGAGCTGCTCGTATCCGATTACGTGAACAAAGGGCGGCAGCTCTAAGGGGCCCAGCCCACGCGCTTCAAGGTCGGCACTCAGCGCATAAATGACGACGCCCTCGGGCCAGTCGATCCCGGTCGGCAACGCCAGAACGCCGGATTCGGTCAGCGCTATGCTGTCACCGGCATGCGTCTGGTTCAGGCATTGGGTAAACCTGGGGTGATCCGCGACCTTGTTCAATAGGTGAAGCTGAGGCATTACAGGCGAACCACGTCCGTAAAACGTGCCTCCAGATCAGAAGTTGAAGCCAATACTACCAGCTCAAGTCCGGGGTCAGGCTTGCCAATCCCAAAATGGTCCAGACTTTCCTGGCAGACGTAAATCGCCTCCAGCCCAAACAGCATGGCGGCCGACAGGTTTTTGCTCACGCTTTTCTGCTGAACGGCGTCCGGAAGCTGGCCTGAACGAAGCCAGTTGACGCCCGCATGCGTGAAAAGCAGCGCGGCCGGCTGGTCAAATGCCGCTGCCGAGAATGCCATGTCGAGTATTTCGCGGCCTTTCCAGTGACCGTACGGCGCGGTATCAATGACAAACAGAAAGCGTCGGTCAGTCATATCAATGATCCGGATTGAAATAGAGGGTGCGACTGCTGTTCAGCGTCGATTCCAGCCATTCACCAAGCCCGGCAATAGCATAGGGTGCTGTTACATTGGCACCGGTTTTTTCGTACCGTCGGGATTCAGTCTCATCCAGCAAGCCGCGCCTGAGTGCTGACGCAACACAGCAGGTCGCCGGTATCTGATGGCTTTCGATAAAGACTCGCCAAAGTGCAGGCCAGTCGGATTCGTCGCTGGGCGGGCTGGCAAAATTCGATGCCAGATGGACCCCGTCGCCGTAGAGAAACACCTGATTTACCTTGTGGCCCGCGCGAATGGCCGCTTCCGCAAAGTTTAGCGCGGTCTGTGGCGCTTGGCTGGAGTAGGGCGCGCCTGTGATAACGAGCGCGAAACTTTGAGGGGGTGGGGAATCCATAGCGCAGTCTTGAGTTCCTGAAAGCTAAAAAACCCCGGCATGACCGGGGTTTTCGTTACAGCACAATCGGCTTCGATCAATCGTCGTTGAGCGCGCCAAGAATATGCAGCAGGGAAACGAACAAGTTGTAAATGCTCAGGTACAACGATGTTGTTGCCATGATGTAGTTGGTTTCACCGCCGTTTACGATGCGGCTGGTGTCATAAAGAATGAAGCCGGACATCAGGAATACAATGGCACCGCTGATAGCCAGGCTGAAGGCGCTCATTTCAACACCAAAGAAGCTGGCGATAATTGAACCAACCAGTGCGACCAGAACAACCATCATGCCTGCTACCAGGAAGCCACGCATGAAGCTGAAGTCTTTCTTGGTTGTCAGTACATAGCCTGACAGGCCAAGGAATACGAAGGCTGTTCCGCCTAGCGCCTGAACGACGATTTGGCTGCCGCCCTGGAATGCAAGGTAGTGCATGAGCAGAGGCCCGAGCGACAAGCCGAGCAAGCCGGTGAAGGCGAATACCACGGCAATGCCTGCGCTGCTGTTGGCTGTTCTTGGCAGAACAAGCCAGACCAGACCCAGTGCACCCAAGCTGCAAATCAGGCTCGCGCCCTGGCTCAGACCAATCGACATTGAAACAGCTGCCATAACGGCACTGAATAGCAGTGTCATTGCGAGCAGAGTATACGTGTTACGCAGAACCATTGTTGCTTCTGCGCTAATACCGGTAGACCGGCCGGTGTCGGTGGCATAAGCGCCGCCATTACCGCTACGAACGTCGAAACGTCTGTTGTCCATCATTTTCTCCAGAGTCAGATGGTGAAACGCATTAGTTAGAACTTACACCCATGATAAGGCCAAATGGGGAAGATTCAATGTTTTAAGTCATGAGTTTTTACTGGCACTGTACGGATTTGACCACGAATTCGGCAATTTGTTCACCAAGCATACAGCCAGAAAATAATCCGCGTTACAGGCGTTGACAGCGAGAACGATTGCGGTATCATGCTCCCCGCTGTCGCAAGGCAGTGTCGCTAAGGCGAATGCGGTGGGCTGGCAGAGTGGCCGAATGCAGCGGTCTTGAAAACCGCCGAGGGTTTGTAGCCCTCCCGGGGTTCGAATCCCTGGCCCACCGCCACTTAATCTTCCCAGTCTATCTTTACCCGCACTACTCGATTTCTCTTCCTCTCTCAAAATATCAAAATACCGTTTTATTCCACGAGATGATGTCTCGATGGACTGCCGTCTTGTGCTGCGAAAATTTCAGCCAGCTAAACCACACAGCAGCACCAATTCTGAAAAGATGACGCTAGCACCCATCGTATCCCCCGTGTATCCACCGAGTTTCGATTTCAGGCAGGCGCCCCATAGAACCGCCACGCCCAGTGTCGCGGTGACGCTCGCAATTAGCAGTCCGGGGATTATTGATCCTACTGCCAATACAACTACCAACGTATAACCGGTCGCGACGGCAAGCCGTTTGCGGGAGAAGTGGGCGGCGACGGACTGGCTTTTACTGGTGTCGGTTGATGCGATGTAGGGGAGGTAGCTCATAATCAGCAGCGGAGTGAGCCGGGCAACGCAAGGGGCGATCAAAAGCGCGATAACGGTTGAGCGGGCATCGACCAGCAACGCTGCCTTGAGAATCAGTGCCATCACGAGCGCGACTGTGCCGTAACTGCCAATCTGGCTGTCTTTCATGATGCGCAGGCGATCTTCCAGGGTATAGCCACCGCCAAGGCCGTCTGCGCTATCCGCCAGGCCATCTTCGTGAAAGGCGCCGGTCAGCCATAAATGAAGGCACATGACGAGCAATACTGAAGTCAGTTCGCTGAATGCTTGAGCTAACAGCCAGTAGGCCAGCGCATAAATACCACCCAGCAATAAGCCGACCGCAGGGAAATACAGACTGCTGTTGGTCATCAAGCGTGGCGAGTAATCAATCCTGAATGGCATGGGGATGCGGGTCAGAAAGCTGACGGCAAGCCAGAATGATTGCCACTCCGAGTTTTTGGCGAGATTGCTGTTGGTCGATTTCAATGTAATTACCGGACTGTCCAGGGCTTGTCAGCCGGATGTTACCGGCAAACGCCCGGGTAGGCTAACCGTCCTGAGTGTCGCTGAAGACCTCGTGACTGGTATTCTATCGCCCTTGAAGCTGGCAGCACGTTTTAGAGGTCCTTGAATGTCATCATTAAAAACACTGGTATTGGGCGGTATTCGTTCGGGCAAAAGTGCGCTGGCCGAACAGATGGCTGCGGAATCCGCTGCGCCGGTGCTGTATCTCGCTACAGCGACGGCTGGTGATGGTGAAATGGCCTCCCGTATCGAGCTGCATCAACAACGGCGCCCCGAAGATTGGGGGCTTGCAGAAGAGCCGGTGAACATAGCCGAAGTGCTGGATGAGCAGTCCCGAAAGGAATCAGCACCCAGTTTGTTGGTCGATTGCATGAGTCTGTGGCTGAGCAATTTGTTATTTGCTGGGGATGACATATTCCAGCGGGAGCGGGCCGCGTTTTTTGCCGGCCTGGCGCAGTATCCCGGCGAGATCATCATCGTCAGCAATGAAGTGGGCCTCGGAACGGTGGGCATGGATCCGCTAACGCGCCGCTTCTGCGATGAGCTCGGCCTGTTGAATCAGGATCTGGCCCGGCATTGTGATCGGGTCGTGATGAGTGTTGCCGGCCTGCCTATGACATTGAAGGGTTAGGCGTGTTTATCAGGGGCGAGTGGCTCACCATGGCGCTAAACCGGCCATATTCCGTCTGATCGATCCGGATTCGGCTACGACAGGCAAAGGGTATGGCGACACCTGCGAAAGACTTCTCAAGTGGAATGCCCAGTACTTCTGCGAGGATCATCCTGATGGTGCCGCCATGGCAGACCATCAACACACGCTTTCCTTCCAGGTTATCAAGCCAGCGATTCCACCCGCTGATGACGCGTGTCTGAAACCTGGTCAACGGTTCTGCGCCGGGCGGGGTGTTATTAAGTGGATCGGCCCAGAACTGCCTGATCAGGTCTCCCGACTCCTTTTCGATCACGTCAGCGGTTTTGCCTTCCCACTCACCAAAGCTGATTTCACGCAGTTCAGGCTCAATGCGGCAGGGCAGGTCGTTCGTCGAAGCGACATGTTCTGCGAATGCGCGGCAACGCTTGAGAGGCGATGCCACAACAACATCCCATTGATCCGTTGATGTGATCGCACTTTCCATCTGCGACCAGCCCAGGTTACTGAGCGGATCGTCCAGGCTGCCGCGGAACTTTACCCCGCCTTCCGGTTCGCCATGGCGTATCAGATCGATATATGTCGTTTTGGTTGCAGTTGCGCTATCTCTCATGAGGCTGAGCTCCCGTCGCTGACTCCGGCATCCGCAAAGCTCGCCATCTGGTTATGCAGCGCACAGGCGGATCGCATGATGGGGACGGCGACGGCAGCGCCGCTGGCTTCACCCAGTCGCATACCGAGATTCAGCAGAGGCGCTGCGTGAAGGGCGTCCAGAATGCGTTGGTGTCCCTGCTCAGCTGAGCAGTGGCCAAAGTGGAGCCATTCAAGCAGGGCTGGTTGCTGGCGAACAGCGGCCAATGCCGCGACTGACGCGATAAAACCATCAACCAGAACGGGAATGCCTCTGGCAGCCGCGCCGAGAAATGAGCCGGCCATGGCAGCGATTTCGAATCCCCCCAACGATGCCAGCAGGGCTGTCGGTGTTTGATCCTGCCCGTGGCGCTCAAGTGCCCGGGTCACTACGTCCGCCTTATGGGATATCGCGTCCGCCGATAATCCTGTTCCCGCACCAACCAGTCGCGTCGCCGGTTCGCCTAGCAGAGCGCAGGCGACAGCTGCTGCGCTGGTGGTATTGCCAATACCCATATCACCGCTGATATACAGCTCAGAGCCGGATTGCGACGCGCGCTCTGCGGCCTGATCGCCCGCCGCGAGCGCCTGTTCAAGCTGGCTATCGGTCATTGCCGGTTCTGTCAGAAGATTTTTTGTGCCCGGTGCAATCGGGCTGCTGAGCACGCCCGGCATGTGACGGGGTGTCTCACCCACAGTGCCAAGATCAACGACCTCCAGTGACGCACCCAAATGTTTGGCCATGACGCTGATGGCCGCGCCGCCCTGGGCAAAGTTGATGATCATCTGGGCTGTGACTTCCTGCGGAAAGGCAGAGATCCCTTCGCAGCAAACTCCATGGTCGGCCGCAAATATCGTGATATGAACTTTGTCGACGGCGGGCAATGCCCGTCGTTGCTGTGCTGCAAGTGCAATGGCGACGCTTTCCAGCCTGCCCAGCGAGCCCGGCGGCTTGGTCAGCACGTTCTGGCGTGCTTGTGCCTGCTCGCTGAATTCTGAGTCGGGAGAAGGTAGTGGTGATGTCCAGCTGGCAGGCAATGTCATGAGTGGATCCAGGTCGGTGATCGGGCGCAAGATGGTGTAATGAGGGTCGAATGGTGTCAAGGCTTATACGGTCGAGTAGACTGTGCGCCGACTGGATTCCTTGATCTCGCTCAAGGGCTGTATCTGCCGCATGAGGTGTGCTTGTTGTGATGTTGACTGCCGGTGTCTGCATATTGGCTGTAATACTGGATCGCTTGTTTGGGGAGCCGAACCGCTGGCATCCGGTTGTTGGTTTTGGTGCCGCAGCGTCTTGGCTGGAAAAGCGGATGAATCATTCAAACCGGCGCGTTATTCGCGGCGCCGTCGCGGCATGCATTTTGATGGTGCCGGTCGTTTTTGTTAGCTGGCTGGTGACCATTTCACTGCCGACGCCTGTATTGGTGCTGATCGAAGTGATTGTGTTGTGGTTGATGTTGTCACTCAGAGGATTGGCTGAGCACGGTCTGGTGGTTGCCGATGCGCTGGATTCGAAAGATCTGATGGCCTCGCGGGAGGCTGTGGGGCGCATTGTTAGTCGTAATCCGGCTGAGTTAACCGAAACCGGCGTTGCGACAGCCGCAACGGAATCAATGCTGGAAAACGGCGCAGATGCGGTATTCGCCAGCCTGTTCTGGTTTGCGGTAGCGGGGCTTCCCGGGGTGCTTCTGCACCGTATGGCGAATACGCTGGATGCCATGTGGGGTTATCGCAATGAACGATTTTTATACTTTGGCCGTTTCGCGGCACGGCTGGACGATGTGATGAACTGGATTCCCGCGCGCCTCACTGCGACAACCTATGCCTTACTGGGTGATACGCGTTTGGCTTTGCAGTGCTGGCGCGAGCAGGGGGCTGCGTGGGAGAGTCCCAACGCAGGCCCGGTGATGGCTGCAGGCGCAGGTGCTTTGAATATTTCACTGGGCGGGCCGGCACCTTACGCCGAAGGATTACGTGAACGCCCCTTACTTGGGAAAGGCCCTTTGGCGAACGCTCAAAGCATTCGAGCCTCAATCCAGCTCGTGCGTCGGGGTGTCTGGTTCTGGCTCGCCGGGCTGGTGCTCCTAGCGCTTGCCGGAGCGGGGGCGTGAAAGTGAAGTGTGCAACGGTGATGAGTCCAGATAAGCGTCTGGAGCACGGCGGCCGGCTGGGGGAGGCGGTTCGCCGGTGGGGTATACCGCGTCACGACTGGCTGGATCTATCGACCGGTATTAACCCGATTGGCTGGCCGGTGCCAGAGATACCTGCCTCTGTCTGGCAGAGGCTGCCCGAAGATGATGACGATCTTGAGACAGAGATAAGGCGTTGGAGTGGCGCACCCTCTTCAGCTGGATGTTTGCCGGTTTCCGGAAGCCAGGCGGCCATTCAGATGTTGCCAAGATTGCGTAAACCTTGTCGCGTCGGTATTCCTGCCCCTGGTTACCAAGAGCATGCTCACTGTTGGTCCAGGGCGGGGCATGAGGTTGTGCCTGTGCCGCTGAATAGTCTCGCATCTGACGCTGAAGACGATTCGCACTGGCTCGCATCGCTTGATGTGCTTGTCTGGATCAACCCTAACAACCCGACGGGTTTAAAAGTATCTCGGGAGCGGCTCCTTTCATGGCACGAGCAGCTCCATAGTCATAGTGGCTGGCTGGTAGTCGATGAGGCGTTCATGGATGGCAGTGGGGAAAGCCTGTTGCCGATAGCGGACAAACCGGGCCTCGTTGTGCTGCGTTCACTCGGCAAGTTTTTCGGGCTGGCCGGCTTGAGGGCCGGGGAGGTAATCGGGGACCCCGAGATAACACACAGGCTTGCTATCGAACTTGGACCTTGGGCCATAAGTGGCCCGGCGCGCTCTATCATGGCGCTGGCATTGGCCGACCGCAGTTGGCAAATCGAGACAACAGCAAGGCTTGCTGAAGCGAGTCAGCGAATACAACGGCTACTGGTAGACGCCGGGCTTTCCACTGTCACCGGCACCAGCCTGTTCCGGTACTGTGCGTTCCAACATGCTGAGGCTTTCGCCGACGCTCTGGCCCGAGAGGGTGTTCTGGTCCGGCGCTTTGAAGACCCCAACGCACTGCGGTTCGGATTGCCGGGCACTGAAGCAGAATGGCAACACCTGTCCAAAGCCTTGTTAATCGCCCAAAAGACACTCGCCCGGACTAACGCAGAGACTTCCCAGATATGACAACGCTGATGATTCAGGGCACAACCTCCGACGCTGGCAAAAGCACGGTGGTAGCTGCCTTGTGCCGCCTACTCGCACGTCGTGGTGTCGCTGTGGCCCCCTTCAAGCCCCAGAACATGGCGTTAAACAGTGCAGTGACAATCGATGGCGGCGAAATCGGTCGCTCGACAGCTTTGCAGGCATTGGCTTGCGGTTTGGAGCCGCACAGCGATATGAACCCGGTGTTGCTGAAACCGCAAAGTGATTGTGGCGCCCAGATCATCCTGCGTGGGCAAGTTCACGGCAATATGGATGCGATTGCGTATCACGACTTCAAGACCGAAGCTGCGAAATCGGTGATGGCGGCATGGCAGGCGCTGAGCGAACGCTACGACGTTATCATCGCTGAGGGCGCCGGCAGTCCGGCTGAAATCAATCTGCGGGCGAACGATATCGCCAATATGGGGTTTGCTGAGGCAGCGGACTGCCCGGTGTTGCTGGTCGGTGATGTCGACCGGGGCGGCGTATTTGCCCAGTTGGTGGGTACGCTCGAACTGGTGTCCGAGAGTGAGCAGGCTCGTATCAAGGGCTTTGTCATCAACCGGTTTCGCGGTGATCAGGGGTTGCTTGACCCCGGACTGCGCTGGCTGGAGGAGCGCACAGGCAAGCCGGTTGTCGGCGTGCTGCACTATCTCGGCGGCCTGATTCTGGATGCGGAAGACAGCGTTGGGCTGACCGGTAGCCACGAAGCGGAAGCGCTGCGGGTTATTGTTCCCCGGCTACCGAGAATCAGCAATCACAACGATTTTGACCCATTGCGGCTCCATCCGGATATTGACCTGCAGTTCATTGCTGAAGGGCAGGCCATTCCGCCTGCCGATGTCATTATCCTGCCAGGCAGTAAAAGCACCTGTCATGACCTTGATTGGTTGAAAAAGCACGGCTGGCCTGAGGTCATTCAGCGTCACCTGCGCTACGGCGGCAAAGTATTTGGCATCTGCGGTGGATTCCAGATGTTGGGCTTTTCCGTTGACGATCCCGATGGCTTGGAGGGGGAGCAGGGTAGTGTCGAAGGACTTGGTTTGCTTGATTTGTCGACGCGTATGGTGGCCGGCAAGCAATTGAAAACCGTAAGTGGTGAATTGAGGTTGCCAGGCGCCGGTGCCGCTGCATTTACCGGTTACGAGATGCACAATGGTGTCAGTGAAGGCGCAGCGCTATCGGCCGCCATTATTGACGTCGACGGTCGGCCAGATGGGGCTGTCAGTCCTGACGGGCAGGTCATGGGTACCTATATGCACGGCATTTTTGATCACCCCGAAGCCTGCGATGCTTTGCTGGCAAATTGGGGGCTTCGAAAAGGCGCCAGGTCCGTTGATTATCAGCACCATCGAATGGCGCAGCTGGATCGGCTTGCAGATCACATTGAGCAGCAGCTGGATATCGACTGGCTTTACGATCTGCTGGGGTTACCCGCACAGACTGAATCAAAGACTTCTTAAAGCGACACAATGACGGACGAGACGTTATGAATGATCACAGCCAGCCTTTTACCGATCAGGAACGCGAGGGGTTGTACCGGGCGATATTTGAACGTCGTGACGTCCGCTCACAGTTCCTGCCCGACCCTGTTCCGCCGGAAGTGCTGGGGCGGCTGCTGACTGCCGCCCACCACGCGCCATCCGTCGGCTTTATGCAGCCCTGGGATTTTCTGGTTATCGATAGCGTTGAGGTGCGGAAATCGGTGCTGGCGCTGTTTGATCGAGAGAACGAGAAAGCCGCCGAAAATTACAGTGGCGATCGGCAGGACCAATATCGAAACCTGAAGCTGCAGGGCATTCTCGAAAGCCCGATTAATCTTTGCATTACCTGCGACCGCAGCCGAGGGGGTCCGAATGTCTTGGGTCGTAACTCTATTGTCGAGACGGATCTTTTCAGCACCTGCCTGGCGGTTCAGAACCTCTGGCTGGCTGCGCGGGCGGAAGGTATCGGCGTCGGTTGGGTCAGTATTCTCGATCAGGAAGATCTTGCTCGGGCGCTTGGCCTGCCAGATCACGTCTATCCACTGGCGTATCTTTGCATCGGTTACGTCAGCGAGTTTCTGGACCAGCCGGAATTGCAGGCGAAAGGCTGGCGTTCCCGGTTACCGCTGGCCGAGCTGGTGCATCGAAATGGCTGGGGCAAATTTATAGACGAATCAGACGAATTATCTCCCTGGCTGAAGCCGTTGTAATCGTTAACAGAAACCCGGCTGGCGGAGCCTGGAAACGCCGGCAAAACCGGCTTGCCGGATTGCTTGTGCTATACCATATGGATTACGATTGCTCCTTGAGCGATAGGTGCCCCGAATATGGGGGATAATCGGGAAGTTTGGTGAGGCCATAGTGCCAATGCCAACGCTGCCCCCGCATCGGTAAGAGCGAGTAGCTTGGAATGACCACTGGCGCAAGCCGGGAAGGTGCAAGCGATGGAGAACGTCTAAAGCGTTCTCCCTGTTCAAGCCCGAAGACCGGCCTGTCAGTTTATCCATTCCAATAACGGTGCGGCGGGCACCGAGGAGAAAAAAATGTCTACGATCAGCACTTCTTCCACCGAGCGGGCTTCCCGTTCTCTATCCGGTGCCTCTTCTCTGGTCCAGCATGGCGCTGCGCTGGTGTTTGGCGTCGTAATTCTGTTTGCCGTGGGTTTCCTGCCGATGAGCTTTGCTCATAACGCGGCGCACGATACCCGGCACTCATTCGTGTTTCCCTGCCACTGAGCACATGACGCCCCGTCATATCTGACTGCTGTCCGGGACAATCTCAGACGGCATATTGCTCAGTTTTAAAATTTACTGGAGGGAAACGCATGTTCCGCTCATTGATTTTCAGTGCCTGCCTGATTGGTGTGGTACTGGGTTTGACCCTGACGGCTATCCAGTCGTTTGGTGTAACACCGATTTTGTTATCAGCCGAGCAGTTTGAAGTGGCAGAACAACCTGCTGTCAATCATCACGCAGGTGAATCCACTGACGCGCATCATCATGAGCATGGCGCTCAGTCCGCACATCACCACGACGAACCCGCTGCTCCCGGTCATCACGAAGTGGCTGAAGCACACGACGCGGGCGGGCATCATCATGATGCAAACGCTTGGTCTCCTGCAGACGGTGCAGAGCGCGTGTTGTTCACCGCTTTGTCGAATGTTCTGGCGGGTATCGGCTTCGCCGCTATTTTGCTGGTCTTGATGAATGTGCTGCGCGAGCGCGGTCTCCTCAAACCGACGCCACTCACCGGCCTGACCTTTGGTATTGCTGGTTTTCTTGCAATTTTCGTTGCACCTTCGATCGGTTTGCCGCCTGAAATTCCGGGTATGAATGCCGCAGCACTGGAATCCCGCCAGTATTGGTGGCTGTTTACGGTAGTGGCAGCGGCAGTGGGCCTCGGTTTCCTTTTCCTCGCGCCGCGCTGGCGCAAGTTGTTTGGTCTGCCATTTCTGGTGGTGCCTTATTTGTGGATTCCAGCGCATCCTGCCGGTCCCCGGTTTGCCAACACGGACCCGGCCGCTGTCTCTGCGTTAACCGAGCTGCATCAGCAGTTTATCTGGGCCTCCGGGCTTTCCAATCTTGCGTTCTGGTTGCTGGCTGGCATTTTGTGCGCGCTGGCGGTGAAGCGCCTCTCAGGCAAGAGCTATGGTCATGCCGACGCCCCAGCCTGAGTTTCCGTTTTCGGCGATTGTGGGTCAGCAATCGCTCAAAACTGCGCTATTGCTGAATGCGATCAATCCCAGGATTGGCGGCGTTCTGATCAGCGGCCCCCGTGGTATTGCCAAGTCGACCATGGCGCGGGGGCTGGCCGACGTGCTGCCATCGGATGCTGACGGCAAACACCCACCGTTCATTAACCTCCCGCTGGGCACCAGCGAAGATCGTCTCACCGGTGCTCTGAACCTGCAGCAAGTGTTGTCGGAGCAGAAGGTCGTCTTCGAACCCGGTCTTCTCGCAAGGGCGCATCAAGGTGTGCTGTATGTGGACGAGGTCAATCTGCTACCCGACGCGCTGGTTGATCTGTTGCTCGACACTGCAGCCCGGGGCATCAACGTGGTGGAGCGCGAAGGGATCAGCCACACCCATGACGCCCGGTTTATGCTGATCGGCACTATGAACCCCGATGAGGGCGAATTACGCCCCCAGCTGCTGGACCGCTTCGGGCTCTGTGTTGAACTCGGTGATGCGATTCCGGTATCGGAGCGGGTTGCGATCGTACGCCAACGGGAAGCGTTTGAGCATGATCCCCACGGCTATTGTCACGACTGGCAGCCGGAGCAGGCGAACCTGACTGAACGGCTTCGCCTTGCGCGCGAAGCACTGTCTTCGGTTACAGCTGAAGATTGGGTCTACGAACACATTGCCATGCGCTGCCAGTCCGCAGCGGTGGAAGGCCTGAGGGCCGATGTGACATGGCATCGTGCAGCGCAAGCTCATGCTGCCTGGCGTAATGCAGACTGCATCACGGCTGAAGATCTGGATGCGGTTGAAGGCTGGGTGCTGGCGCATCGCCGAAAAGCGGCCGGGGAACCGCCCGCCGGCGGATCGACACCACCCGGTGGCGATCGTTCGAACCAGGGCAGCAGCCGGCAGCAAAACGCCCCGCAGTTGCCTGAATCTGGCGCCGATGCGAAAACCCGCAACCAGGGCGGCCAATGGGGTGCGATGCCGCCGCAGCAGCAATCAATGGTCGCAGTGCCACCGGTTGATTTGCCGGACAACTCTGCCCGGGTAACGCAAGGCACCCGGGATTTGCTCGCCACGCGCAGTAAAAAAAAAGGTAAACAGAGTCTCGGGCGTTATGCCACGGGTGAGCTTTCGCGAAAACCGGACTGGTTCGCCACCTTTGCCGCCAGTTGCGGCCAGTGGCCGTTAAAAGAATGGCGTTTCAAACGTCAGCGGGCAGGGCAACCGGTGTTGCACTTTATTTTGCTGGATACCTCGGGCTCAACGCTCGACAGCCAGTTATTCGCCCGGGCTAAAGGGTTGGTCCAGCAACTGGCCGCCAAAGCCTATAGCGCCAGGGAACAGTTGGCGATTCTGGGGTTTGGCAATGATCGTGTCGATTCCATTCTGCCCAAGCGCCGGGCACCCAGCGATATGCTGGACCAGCTGGAGAAGTTGGGCGGCGGCGGTGGCACCCCCATTCGTGATGCCATGCAAGCCGCTGTGCGGGCGATTGTTCAGTGGCAGCGGCGCGAACCCGGATTGCAGGTACGCACCTACCTGATTACCGATGGCCGCACCCGTCAATCGCTGGACGATATCGGTCCGGTCAAGGATTGCGTGGTGATCGACATCGAGCAGTCGCCCGTCCGCCGCGGGCGGGCGCGCAGCCTCGCGGAACAGCTTGGCGCTACATACCAGATATTTCCGCCCATGGAGGCCCTGTGACAGATTCAGATACCAGCCATCTTCAGCGTATGCAGAAGAAAAAAGACATCGTGGCCGAACGGATCGCAAAGGCCTCAATCGAACGCGGCGTACTGATCCTGCTCAAAGGCAACGGCAAGGGCAAAAGCAGCTCGGCGTTCGGCACCATGGCTCGTGCTCTGGGTCACGACCAGCGCTGCGGCGTGATCCAGTTCATCAAGGGCCGCAAGGAAACCGGTGAACACCGCTTCTTTAAATCCCATCCGATGCTGGACTGGCACATCATGGGGCATGGTTTTACCTGGGAAACCCAAGACAAGAGCAAGGATATCGAAGCGGCGCAGGCGGCCTGGAAGGTGGCCAGTGAAATGCTGCAAGACGACCGTTACCACCTGCTGGTCTTTGATGAAATGAGTTATATGTTCAAATACGGCTATCTTGATCCGGAGCCAGTCGTTGAAGCCCTCAAAAACCGTCCGAAACACCAGAACGTGATCATCACCGGCCGCACCATGGCGACGCCATTGCAGGAAATCGCCGACACCATCAGCGTTGTTCAGGATGAGCGCCACGCGTTCAGGCTCGGCGTAAAAGCCCAGGCAGGGATTGAATACTGATGACCACCGCCGAATCTGTTGCCCAGTGTCCTGCCGTGTTTTTCGCGGCACCCGCGTCCGGTCAGGGCAAAACCACCGTGACCGCCGGTATAGCGCGGATGCTGAAAAATCAGGGCAAGGTGGTAAGGGTATTCAAAACCGGGCCGGATTACCTCGACCCGCAGATTCTGGAACAGGCCTCCGGCCACCCGGTTGATCAGCTCGATCTATGGATGGCAGGTGACGCCTATTGCCGTCAACGTTTATACGAAGCCGCGTGCGAAGCCGATATCATCCTCATCGAAGGCGCGATGGGAGTTTTCGACGGCGAGCCGTCCAGCGCCGATCTGGCCGTTCGCTTTGGCTTGCCAATGGTAATTGTCATGGACGTCAAAGGCATGGCCCAGACCGCTGCCGCCATCATTAAAGGCATCGCCGAGTTTCGTGATGATGTAGACGTAGTGGGCATGATTGCCAATGGTTGCGCATCCGCACGTCATCGGGAGTTGATTGAGGGCGCTTTGCCAGAATCGATCGAACTCATGGCCACGGTGGCCCGCGACCCGGAACTGGCGTTGCCGGAACGTCATCTCGGTTTAGTGCAGGCGGCGGAAATACGCGACGAACTTGAAGCACGGTTCGATGCAGGTGCAAAAGTGCTGCTCGCGTCAGGGCTGATGGAAAAGCTGGACCAGCTGCCGTCAGTTGCTTTTTATGCGCCAGAGCCTTCTGATACGCCGTCGTTCCCGCCATTGCTTGCAGGCGTGACCGTGGGTGTCGCGCGGGATGAGGCGTTCAGCTTTATCTATCAGGCCAATGTGGATGCGCTGACATCGCTCGGAGCGAGCGTTACCTATTTCTCGCCGATTCATGATTCAGCACTGCCGGAGTGCGATGCGCTGTGGTTACCCGGTGGCTACCCGGAACTCTACGGCGCCCGGCTGGCGGGCAATCAGGGGATCCGGGAGGCGATTCAGACCTTCTTCAGCAATGACAAACCGATTCTGGCGGAATGCGGTGGACTGCTTTACTGCCTGGAAACCCTGACCGATTACGATGAAGCAAGTCACGACATGCTGGGTCTGTTGCCGGGCCACGGCAGCATGCGTGGACGGCGCGGCTGCCAGGGCATGCAGATCGCTCGTTTCCCGGAAGGAGAGGTGCGGGCCCATGCTCACCATCGTTCTGTGAGCGAGGGGACGCCGGAGCCGGTCGCTTTTGGCCAGCGTCAGCGACATCCTGCGCCAGGTGAAGCCATATTTCGGGAGAAGCGATTGTCGGCGTCCTATCTCCATCTGTTTTTCCCCAATAATCCAGCGGCGGTCGCCGGGCTGTTTTTGCCATAGAGCCATGTCGGCTGCCGTCGCATTTTCAAATTTTCAGTTTTCCAAGAGGTGTATGTCATGCAGTTGAACAAGATTCCGGCCACGGTCGTTACCGGCTTTCTGGGCAGTGGCAAAACCACCTTGCTGGCCAACATTCTCCAGCAGGTTACCGGCAAGCGAATCGCTGTGATCGTCAACGAGTTTGGCGAACAGGACATCGACTCAAACCTGCTACGCGGCTGCGCGATCGGCTGTGAAGATGAAACGCCGGTCGGCGCCAACAACAGCGGCATCTATGAGCTGGCGAACGGGTGTATCTGCTGCACAGTGGAAGAAGAGTTTCTGCCAGTGATGAAGCAACTGGTCGAGCGTCGTGACGATATCGACCATATCCTGATCGAAACCAGTGGCCTGGCTCTGCCAAAACCGCTGGTTCAGGCTTTCAACTGGCCGGATGTGCGTCAGCACTGCACGGTTGATGCGATTATCACGGTTATTGACGGCCCTGCAGTGGCTTCCGGCCGATTTGCCGATGATGTTGAGCGTGTTGAAGCCCAGCGTCGGGCCGATGAAAACCTGGATCATGATCCCAGCCTGCGTGAACTGCTGGACGATCAGCTGGATGCCGCCGATCTGGTGATTGTCAGCAAAACAGATCTGCTGGATGCTGATGCCAGAAAGCGGGTAGAAGACGTCATCCGCCAACGGGTGCCGTCTTCAGTCAAAACTCTGTTCGTGGACAAGGAAACCTTTGCTGGCGATCCCATGCAGCTTGAAGCCCTGATGGGAATGGCCTCTGCCAGTGAGGAAAACATCGACAAAATCGAAAATCATCACGACAAGTATCATGCCCATGGCGAGCATCACGATCACGCCCATGATCACTTTGATTCCTGTGTTGTGTCCCTTGGTGAAGTCGATGGCGACAAACTTACGAAAGCACTCACCGAACTGCTAACCCGCTTTGAAATCTATCGCGCCAAAGGCTTTGCCGCACTGCCGGGCAAACCCATGCGTCAGGTGGTGCAGGCGGTTGGCAAGCGGCTGGACACTCATTTCGATCGCATGTGGCATTCGAGCGAAGCGCGTAAGACCGAGCTGGTAGTGATCGGCAAGGGCTTCGACGCCGCTGAAATCCGCAAAGCACTGTCAGCTGCTGAAGTTGAACGGGTAAGCTAATGCATCTGTTCGCCGCCAAGCCCGGAGGCTTTGTAGACGACGAAGGTATCGTTGATCTGGCGCAGACGCCGGGTGACATCGTCATCCTGTCGGCTGCGGACAGCAGCCTGTCGGCTTTGGCGCAGGCGACAGAAAGACAGGATTCGACGTTTCCGGATGTGCGTCTGGCGAACTGGATGAATCTGGTAAAGCCGGCTGCTTTCGATCTGTACGAACACAAGATCCTCGATCGGGCGAAGGTCGTGATTGTGTCTCTGTTGGGCGGCAGTGGTTACTGGAAATATGGTCACGAACGGCTGCTGGAATGGGCCCGACAGGGTTCCGATAGGCAGCTGATCATGGTGCCCGGCTGCGATGCGCCGGATGATGCGCTGCTTGAAGCCTCAACGGTGGATATGACCTCAGCCTGGCGGGTGTGGCGTTTTCTCAGGGAAGGCGGCGTTGATAATGCGGACCAGCTTCTGCGTTTTATTGCCGATCAGTGGCTTGATCGCCCGATGCCCTGGCGCGAACCCAAGCCGATTCCGAATGCTTTGCTTTACCAGCCCGATCATCAGGGCAGCGGACACACGCTCTCGCTGACCGAATGGCGGGCTCGCCAGGCTCCGGCCAGTCCCGTCTGTTTGCTGCTGTTCTATCGCAGCCACCTGCAGGGCGCGAATACCCAGGTGCTCGACGGCATTATCGGTGCAATGGAATCCCAGGGGCTTAGCGTGCTCCCGGTGGCGCTGTCGTCGCTGAAAGAAGATGAGTGCCTGTCGTATGTGAATTATCTGATCGAGCAGACCGGCGCCATTCTGATCCTGAATACCACCGGCTTCTCGGTAAACCGCGGCGCGACCGATATTGACGCACTGGCGAATGATGATGACAGCGGCCTGTTCTTTGGCCGACCCACCGTGCTTCAGTTGATCCTGTCGAGCAGCACAGAGGACGACTGGGAACGGGAGTCCGGCGGGTTGCGCAGCCGTGACGTGGCCATGCAGGTGGTGCTCCCAGAGATGGACGGTCGGGTGATCACCCGCGCTGTCGGTTTCAAGGCGGAAGGCTATTACAGTGAACGCTGCCAGTTATCGGTTATCCGCCACGAAGTGCATCCCGAACGGGCAGGGTTCGTCGCGCAACTGGCGCGCCGTTTCTGCCGTTTGCGTATCACGCCAAATCGCGAAAAAAGACTGGCGTTGGTGTTGGCAAACTATCCGAATCAGGATGGTCGGATTGGCAATGGCGTCGGGTTGGATACGCCTGCCTCAACAGTGGAGTTACTCAATGCTCTGCAAGGTGCCGGCTACCCGCTTGAGGACATCCCGGAAAACGGCGATGACCTGATCCGTGAACTCCAGGGGTCGGTCACCAATCAGCCGCAATCCATTGCCCAGCGACCTTGCTGGCAGAGTCTGGCGGTTGAAGATTATCTGCAGTGGTTCGAGACCTTGCCCGAGGCATCCAGGCAAGCCGTGAACGATCGGTGGGGCAGTCCGGAGCAAGACCCAAAATATCGCCAGGGTCGACTGATGATTGCCGGTATCCGCCTCGGCGAAACCTTCGTTGGTATTCAACCGGAGCGCGATTTTCAGGCCGATCTGACCCAGTCTTATCACGATACTGAACTGGTGCCGCCCCACAGCTATCTCGCGTTTTATGTCTGGCTACGTCTGCACTATCAGGTGGATGCGGTGATTCACGTGGGCAAGCACGGCAGTCTCGAATGGTTGCCGGGTAAAAGTACCGCGTTGTCAGCGGATTGCTGGCCCGATATCGCACTGGGTCCGTTGCCGCATTTTTATCCTTTTATCGTCAATGATCCGGGTGAGGGCGCGCAGGCGAAGCGACGCGCCCACGCCATTATTATCGATCACCTGATGCCGCCACTGTCCCGGGCTGAAATTTATGGCGCGATGGCGGAACTGGAATCCCTGACTGATGAATACTACCAGGCGCTCGGGCTTGATCCCCGGCGCGAAAAGTTTCTGCGCAAGACGATTCTGGGCCATCTGAGAGAAACGGGGATCGACCAGGAACTCAGTCATATCGCTGATCCCACTAACGTTGACGATGACACCCTGCTGACAGAGCTGGATACCTTCCTCTGTGACATCAAGGAAGCTCAAATTCGCCACGGCCTGCATATTCTTGGCAAGCTTCCGCCAACCGAAAAGCTCCCCGGCACTTTGGTCGCCATTCTTCGCTTACCCCGTGGCTCACAGCCGGAATATCAGGGTATTTTGCATAATCTGGCGGCTGATCTCGGGCTAATGGCTGCGGATAGCGAATTTGATCCGTTGGCTGCCGGTGCGGAACTCTGGACTGGCCCGCGCCCTGAAACACTCGTGAGCCAATCGGATTCATCCTGGCGTACCGGAGCAGACACTCGGGAGCGACTTGAACTGCTGGCCCACCAGGTGGTGGCTGATTATGTGGTGGGCGATGGCGATCTTGAGGCGCTGACGCAGGACTATCCCGCCACCGCAGCCCAGTGTCGCTACGCCCGCGACGTGGTGTTTGCAGCGATGCGGCGTGGCGTAGGCATGGAAATCCAGTCGCTGATTGACGGGCTCAGCGGTTATTTCGTTCCGCCGGGGCCAAGTGGTGCGCCCAGTCGAGGGCGGCTGGATACACTGCCAACAGGACGAAACTTCTATACCGTCGATAATCGCTCGGTGCCGTCGCCGGCGGCCTGGACTCTAGGCGAGAAGTCAGCGCAGGCGCTGGTCGAACGGTATTTGCAGGATCATGGCGATTTCCCGCGTCGTTTGGGCGTTTCAATCTGGGGCACCGCGACCATGCGCACCGGCGGTGATGATATTGCCCAGGCTTTCGCGCTGATGGGCGTCAAACCGGTGTGGTCAAAGGGATCGCAACGGGTTATCGATATTGAGGTGATCCCGACCATGCTGCTTCAGCGCCCGCGGGTTGATGTCACCCTGCGGGTGTCGGGATTTTTCCGGGATGCCTTCGCCAACGTTATTCGCCTGTTTGATGCAGCAGTGCAGGCCGTGGCGAATTACGAAGAGCCGGGCAGCGACAATACCGTTCGCCGCAACGTGCTGGCACGCCAGTCGCAGCTGATCGCTGAGGGCAGTTCCGAAGCTGAGGCGTTCAGGCAATCCAGTTACCGGGTATTCGGCAGCAAACCGGGCGCCTATGGCACAGGGCTCAATAGTCTGATTGATGGCCGTAGCTGGGAAGATCGCGGCGATCTGGCCGAAGCCTACCTGGCAGCAGGCGGTTACGCTTATGGTCAGGCTTCCGCCTACGGTGTCGAGGCACGTGATGATTTCGAGCATCAGCTCAATGGCATGGAGGCGGTGGTCCAGAATCAGGATAACCGCGAGCACGACATTCTGGATTCGAACACCTATTACCAGTTCCAGGGCGGCATGGCGAACGCATCTCGCTCACTTTCCGGCGCAGCGCCTGCGATCTACCATGCGGATCACGCCAATCCTGCGTTGCCCAAAATTCGCACGCTGAAAGAAGAGTTGAACCGCGTCATGCGTTCACGCGTGCTCAATCCCAAGTGGATTGGCGCCATGCAGGAGCACGGCTACAAAGGCGCATTCGAAATGGCGGCCACCGTCGATTACCTGTTTGCCTACGACGCCACTACCGATCTGGTTGATGACTACCAGTATGAGCAGCTTTCGGACGCACTGGTGTTTGACTCCGAAAACCAGCAGTTCCTGCGGGATCACAACCGAGCAGCGCTCGAAGAAATGTCAGAGCGCCTGCTGGAAGCAACCCAGCGGGGCTTGTGGCGTGAACCGGGCGAATACGCGGCGGCTCTTCAGGATTTGCTGCTGGAATTAGATGAAGAAAGTGAGTCCGGTAGTGGTTCACCGCCACAGCCGGCGAGGGTGACCGAAGCGGGAGCGGTAGGGCATGGCAGGTAACGTCACTGTCAAAGGCTGGTGCCCGGGCGCGTTGCGGCCGATGCTCTCCGGTGACGGTCTGGTTGTGCGAGTGCGTCCCCGGTTCGCTGCGCTTTCCCGCAATCAGGTGTTGGCCTTGTGTGATGCAGCCAGCCGCTTCGGCACCGGCGTAATCGACCTGACTAACCGTGCCAATCTGCAGATCAGAGGTGTAACCGAAGCGGCCTGGCCGGAACTGATAGAAGCACTAGGCGAAGCCGGACTTGTCGACGACGATGCCGAAACTGAAGAGCGGCGGAACCTGTTGGTTGCGCCTGACTGGATCGACGGCGACGATACGCACCGTATCACCGGCCTGCTATTGAATCGCCTCAACGCATTGCCGTCGCTGCCGGCCAAAGTCGGCTTTGCCATTGATGCCGGGCCGGCGCCGCTATTGAGTTATGAATCGGCGGATTTCCGGATCGAAAGAAACGAATCCGGACAACTGCTGGTCCGTGCTGACGGACGCGACAAGGGAGCCTTGGTCGCAACGCCCGAAGCAGCGGTCGATGCACTGATTGCACTTGCTCACTGGTTTGTCGACAGCGGCGGCCTGGATGCAGGCAGGATGCGTCGGCACGATGCCGATTTGCCGGAGTGGGCCGCGCCGAGGATTTCTCCGGCTCAAGCTGCACGAGTGCCGGCTCTGGGTATTCATCGGGCAGGTACATTGTATGGGCTGATTTTCGGTCAGGTTGATGCCGGAAACCTCAGGGCTGCGGTAGAGCAAACCAACGCGAAAGGCATGCGGGTGACCCCCTGGCGTCGCTTGATCCTGGAGGGCGGTATACCCGGGCTTCCGTGTTCAGGCCTGGTTCTGGATAATAGCGCGCCGGAACTGAATGCGGATGCCTGCGCCGGAGCGCCGGGATGTGAGCAGGCTACGGTGGCGACACGTGAACTCGCGCGTCAGCTGAGCGGTGCGGTAGAAGGCCACCTGCACGTATCGGGCTGCTCGAAAGGCTGCGCACGCCGGCTCGCCAGCGATATTTGTGTCACAGGCAGAGAAGGGCGTTACGACGTGATTTTTAAAGGGAGAGCGGACGGAGAACCGGACATCACCGGCCTGACCGCATCTCAGCTACTTGAATATTTTGGAGTGAAGTAATGCCCCACGCCTACGAGAAAGACGGGCCGTCGATTTATCTGGAGTCTTTCGCCACTATCCGGCGTGAAGCCGACCTTGCCCGGTTTTCTGCAGACGAAGAGCCGGTTGCCGTGCGAATGATTCATGCAACCGGCATGGTCGAGCTGGCGCCTCATATCGAATTTTTTGGTGACTTTGCTCGCATTGCTCGCACCGCGCTTGAGGCCGGCGCGCCGATACTCTGTGACGCCCGCATGGTGTCAGAAGGCATTACCCGAGCGCGACTGCCAGCGAATAACGAGATCATTTGTACCCTGCACGATGAACGCGTGCCGGCCATGGCAAAGGCCGTGTCGAATACCCGATCAGCCACTGCGCTTGAGCTATGGCGCCCCTATCTTGGCGGGGCGGTAGTCGCGATTGGTAATGCACCGACGGCGTTGTTCCACCTGCTCAATATGCTGGAAGACCCGGAATGTCCGCGTCCGGCTGCCATCCTGGGCTGCCCGGTCGGTTTCGTCGGCGCAGCAGAATCCAAAGACGCGCTCTGGGACAGTCAGGATCTGCCATGCTGTATCGTGCGGGGACGTTTGGGCGGTAGTGCGGTCACTGTTGCTGCCATCAATGCATTAGCGGATCGAAAAGAATGACAACTGGCACCATTTATGGCGTGGGCCTGGGCCCCGGCGCACAGGATCTGATGAGCGTTCGCTCCGACCGGCTGATCCGCAACGCAGGCTATGTGGCGTATTTCCACAAGGCGGGCAAAACCGGCCATGCGCGGCGCATTGTCGAGGGCATGCTCCCGGAAAACGTCGTTGAGCTGTCAATGGCGTATCCCGTGACAACCGAAATTCCTTTTGATGATCCGCGTTACAAGGATCAGCTGTCACGCTTTTATGAAAGCAGCGTCGAACGTTTAATCGAAATCGCCGATGCAGGTCACGATGTAGTGGTGCTTTGCGAAGGCGATCCGTTTTTTTATGGCTCGTTTATGCACCTGTATACCCGGTTGGTCGATCGGGTGCCGGTATCCGTGGTGCCGGGTATCACCGGCATGTCGGCCGCCTGGACTGCAACCGGTCGGCCAGTGACCTGGGGTGATGATGTGCTCACCGTTGCGATGGGCACCTTGCCGGAAGACCTGCTGGCAGAGCGGATTGCGCAAACTGACGCACTGGTCGTTATGAAAATCGGGCGCAATCTGGACAAGGTGCGGCGCGCCCTGGTTACGGCTGGCCGGGAAGACGAGGCCTGGTTTATTGAATACGCGGCCATGGACGAAGAGCGGGTCACGCCGTTCCGCGAGGCCGGCCAGATCGCACCTTACTTCTCGATTCTGCTGATTCACGGTAACGGGAGGCGCCCGTGAGCGGCTGGCTCGTTGTCGCTGGCCTCGGCCCCGGTGCGGATGGAATGATCACTCCGGAAGTCTCCGAAGTGCTGGCCCAGGCAACTGATATCGTCGGCTATATTCCGTACGTCAAACGGGTGCCGGAGCGCGAGGGTCTGGTATTGCACGCGACGGACAACCGCCAGGAACTGGATCGGGCCACTCATGCCCTGGAAATGGCAGCCGCGGGCAGAAATGTCGTGGTGGTGTCGTCTGGAGACCCCGGTGTGTTTGCGATGGCATCGGCGCTATTCGAAGCGCTTGAAGCCGGGCTGAAACAATGGCGAGAAGTTGATATTCGGGTGCTTCCGGGTGTCTCGGCAATGCTGGCGGCGAGTGCGGCAGCGGGTGCGCCATTGGGCCATGATTTTTGTTGTATCAATCTGTCAGACAACCTCAAACCCTGGTCGTTGATTGAACGCCGTTTGCAGCTTGCGGCTGAAGCGGACTTCGCGATGGCATTCTATAACCCGCGTTCCAAGTCGCGTCCGGAAGGCTTCGCCAAAGCATTGAGCGTTCTGCGCGAAGCTTGCGGCCCGGACCGTATTATTATCTTTGCTCGTGCCGTTTCAACCGACGAGCAGCAGGTGAGAGTGACGACTCTGGCGGAAGCCGAGCCTGAAATGGCCGATATGCGCACGCTGGTGATTGTCGGGTCGAGTCTGACAAAGGTAATTGATCGTCCGGCTGGGCCGCTGGTTTATACGCCGCGCTCGGTTGTCTGATCCAGCCAGTCCAGCACGGCATCGACACAATGAACCTCCTGTCGCTGCGGTGAAGGCGGGCGATTGATCATGATCACAGACAGTCCAAGCTGGCGGGCGGCTACCAGCTTGGCAGCGGCACCGGTGCCGCCAGCGTTCTTGCAGACCACGACATCAATCGCGTGTTCTCGCAACAGGGCAAGATCGCCATCAAGGGTAAACGGCCCCCGATCGACCACAACGCTATGCTTGGGCAATGGCGGAGGCGAATACGGTGCATCAACCAGCCGTAACAGGTAGTGATGCTGGGGTTGGACGGAGAATGCTGGCAGGTGCATGCGGCCAATGGCGAGCATCACCCGTTGACTATCGCCCGATAGCGCGTCAACGGCGGCGTCGATGTCCGGCACGATGTGCCAATGATCGCCGGGCTGAGATTCCCAGGCGGGCCGGGTCAGCGCAATTAAAGGCACGCTTGTCGCTTGACTGGCCTCGACAGCATGTTGGCTCATCTGTCCGGCAAATGGATGCGTCGCGTCGATCAGATGGGTAATGCGATGAGTCTGCAGATAGGTGATCAGCCCTTCAACGCCACCGAAACCGCCAACACGCACCGGCAAGGGTTGGGGTTTAAGGGCCGCGACCCGTCCCGCATAGCTGAAAGTGGCGGAAATATTGCGTTCTGCCAGAGCCTGCGCCAACGCGCTGGCTTCGGTTGTTCCACCCAGAATCAGGATATTTATCATGGCTGACGTTAATAACGCTCCGTGGCTCACATTCGTTGGCTGGGGGGAGAGTGGCACATCCGGTTTAACGGCGGCAAGCCAAACTGCGCTCGAGCAGGCCTCAACCGTTTTCGGTGCCCGTCGCCACCTCGATCTGTTGCCGGATATCAATGCAGACGTGATCGAATGGCCGGTGCCGTTCAGCGATGGTATTCCGTTGCTGTTAGCGAAGCGTGGTCAACGTGTCGTGATGCTGGTGTCCGGCGACCCGTTCTGGTTTGGTGCGGGCACATCGGTATCAAAACACCTGCAACCCAACGAATGGACGGCGATACCATCACAGTCAACATTCAGCCTTGCTGCGTCAGCGCTGGGATGGCCGTTGGAGCGGGCCACCTGTCTTGGACTCCACGCGATACCGTTGAGCCGTATCCGTCCGTTTCTGCACGCACGGCAAAAGCTGATCGTACTGCTCCGTGACGGAGCCGCTGTGAGGGAATTGGCGGGATTGATCGCGAGCCTGGGCTTCGCGGAATCGAGGCTCCACCTGCTGGAAGCCCTTGGCGGCGAACGCCAGAGGATCCGGGTATTCAGTGCCGGCGAGCAACCGCCCGACGACATCAACCACCCGGTAGCTGTGGCGATTGATGTTGCCGGCAGCGGACCCGCGATGCCCCGGACCCCAGGTCTGCCGGATTCCTTCTTCGAACACGACGGCCAGATCACCAAGCAGACGGTGCGCGCATTGACCCTGTCAGCGCTGTCACCAATGCCTGGCGAGTTGCTCTGGGATATCGGCACAGGTTCGGGTTCAGTTGCCATTGAATGGCTGCTGGCGCATCCGCAGAATCGGGCAATCTCGTTTGAAGCCTCCACTGATCGCGCCGCGACCGCCAGACGCAATGCGCGTAACCTCGGCGTAGACTGGCTGGATATTGTTGAGGGGCGTGCGCCGGATGTGCTCGGCGATCAACCTTTGCCGGATGCTGTTTTCATAGGCGGAGGTCTGACTGAGCCCTTATTGGAAACGCTCTGGCAGCGGCTACCTGAAGGCACCCGACTGGTGGCTAACGCAGTGACGCTGGAATCTGAAGCACTGTTGGTTCAGTGGCAGGACAATAAAGGCGGAGAATTGCAGCGAATCGCCTTGTCGTCGGCCGGTGCCATTGGTAGTCGCCGGGGATGGAAATCCCAGTATCCCATCGTGCAATGGCGGGTAACGCTGTGATTGTAGCCGGATTCGGATATCGAGCAGCAGCCGAAGCAGAATCGCTCCGGGATGCGCTGGAAGCCGCTTGTGCGCAGACTGCCTCCGGCGTGCAGCCTGCAGCGATTAATGCATTGGCTGCACCTACGGACAAAATTCCACTGGTAAGCAAGCTTGGGCAGGCGTTAGGGGTGCCGGTAATCGCAGTTGACGCGCAACAGCTTACGGCCATGCCCACGCAAACCCTGTCGGAAAAAAGCATTCAGAATCGGGGCACAGGAAGCGTGGCTGAAGCCTCCGCTTTGGCGGGTGCCGGCAACAATGCATCGTTACTTTGCCTGCGCACCGTTTCGCAGGATCGAATGGCCACCTGTGCGTTGGCCAAAGGAACACACTCATGACTGTACACTTTGTTGGCGCAGGGCCGGGAGCGCCTGATTTACTGACCCTGCGGGGTAGGGATCTGATTGCCGCCAGCCCGGTTTGCTTGTACGCCGGTTCGCTGATACCGATTGAAATTCTCGCGCATTGTCCGGCTGAAGCGCGAATCGTAAATACTGCGTCCATGTCGCTGGATGACATTATCAGCGAGATTCAGTCGGCTCATGCTCAGGGGCTTGATGTTGTCCGTCTTCATTCCGGAGACCTGTCGGTCTGGTCTGCGATGGGGGAGCAGTTGCGTCGTCTCCGTGCGCTGGCTATTCCCTACACCGTAACGCCTGGAGTGCCGGCATTTGCCGCCGCCGCAGCGACACTTGGAAACGAACTGACATTGCCTGAAGTTGCGCAATCACTGGTGCTGACGCGCACCCCCGGGCGGGCGAGCGCGATGCCAGAGGGCGAAACCCTTTCCAACTTCGCTGCTACAGGCGCTACTTTGGCGATACACCTGTCGATCCACAATCTGGCCCAGGTGGTTACGGATCTTTCGCCGGCCTATGGAACAGAATGTCCGGTAGCGGTTGTCTGGCGTGCAAGTTGGCCCGATGAAAAAGTCATAAGAGGAACATTGGCGACGATCGAGATGCTGATCGACGAGAGCATTAACCGGACTGCATTGATTCTGGTCGGGCCCGCACTGGCAACCGACACCTTTACTGAAAGCAGTTTGTACGCGGTTGGTTATGATCGCCGCTTTCGGCCGCAATCAGCTGACTCGCCGTTTGCTGAAAGCGGGTCGGACCACAGCGGGGATGGGCAATGATTCAGTTGTCGCTTATCGGTATCGGCACCGGGAATCCGGATCATGTGACACTGGCTGCCGTAAACGCCATGAACCGAGCCGATCTTATCCTCATCCCCCGCAAGGGCGAGAAGAAATCCGACCTCGTGGATCTGCGCAGATTGCTGTGCCGAAAGCTCCTGAAAGACGCCAGTCCTGCCCGAATTGTCGAGTTTGATTTGCCTTCCCGGGCGGACTCGCCGGATTACCTCGCCGATGTCGACGACTGGCATTCGGCCATATCCAATGTGTGGGGCGATCTGATCGAGCGACATCTGCCAAAAGGCGGCAAGGCGGCGCTCATGATCTGGGGCGATCCATCACTTTACGATAGCAGCCTGCGTATCGCTGAAAAGCTTGAACATGCCGGCATGCCAGTTGAGATTACAGTGGTTCCGGGAATCACCAGTTTGCAGGTATTAACAGCCGAACATCGGATTCCACTCAATGCGCTGGCGGAGCCCGTCATTATCACAACGGGCCGCAAGCTGCGCGAAGCAGGGTGGCCGGCTGATGCGGGCACGGTTGCCGTAATGCTGGACAGTGGCGGGGCGTTCCAGTCCCTCGCCCCGGACGACATCCAGATCTGGTGGGGGGCTTATCTGGGAATGGAGAAACAATGTCTGATGTCCGGCCGTTTAACGGACATCAGCGATCAGATCGTCGCCCGCAGGGCAGAACTGCGCGCTGAACATGGCTGGATAATGGATATCTACCTGCTCAGGTGTAGTCCACAAGCGAATCGGTAAATCTGACAATTTCCGCAGCCAGAGCCTCGGGAGCCACTGCCTGGGGAAAATGACCGGTATCGAGACTGACCACCTTGGCTCCCGGCACCAGTTCCTGCATTTTCCTCTGGGCGCTGAGTACAACAGACCGGTCTTTCAATGCCTCAACGTACAGGCGCGGTATGGACCCAAACCCTTCCTCCGTCCAGCGCGCTACAATGGCTCGCCCACCTTCCGGTTGCGGTGTTAGCTTCGCGGCCGCCGCTTCCGCTTCATCTTCTGGCAAGTCGTGAAGAAAGAGCTCTTTTGCTGCCTGCGCGGGCACATGAGATAACAGGTGGTCGTCAGACCATTCCAGGTGCGGTCCAATACCGATCACGGACGGATCGGCTGCCTTAAGGGCGGCTGTTAACTGGGCGAACCCCATGCCTGACGGCAGCATCATCGCGGTGACAAATACGATGCCGGCCACTCGCTCGGGTACGGCTTCAGCCACCTGTGTCGCGGTTACACCGCCGCCGGAGTGACCAACCAGCACAACCTTCCCCTGAACCGATTCAATTTCTTGTATCACGTACTCAACATAGCCTTTCAGGCATATTTCACCGGGCGCACCCTCTGTAACACCGTTGCCGGGAAGGTCGATCGCAATGGACGGTATTGCGGACGCCGCCAGTAAAGGTTGAAGTTTGTGCCATCCCCAACTACCGGCCCAGGCGCCGTGAATAAGAATCAGCGTTGGTTTTTGATCAAGGTCAGGCATAAGTCCTCCGGTACATCTCACGAATATGAGCTTCAACCGTGGTTGGCGGGTATTTGGGTGACTCACCCTCTTCAAGGCAACAGGGAAGGCAACGCACCTCATGGGAAGGGGCACCGGTAAAAAAGAAGGGTACGGAGTAGCGTTCTTTACCTGAAATATTGACCACCCTGTGGACGGTGGAGTGATAGCGATCGTTGGTCCAGCGGGCAATCATGTCGCCGAGATTCACCACAAACGTGCCGGGTATCGGATTTACGTCAAGCCAGCGCTCCGCAGAACGGTCCCAAACCTGTAATCCAGGATTATCATCAAGCAGCAATATGGTGATCCCGCCGAAATCAGTATGGGCACCGCAGCCTTTCTCGCCGGGTGCAGGTTTCCTGGGCTGAGGTGGGTAGTGCAGCAATCGCAATGTGGCCTGAGCTTCATGGCAGAAGTCAGCGAAATAGTCTTCTTTGAGTCCCAGGGACAGGGCAAGCGCATTCATGATCCGGGTGCTGAGCGCGGTCATCAGCTGGTAGTAGCGCGTCATGACTTCTCGAAACTCAGGTTGCCCTTCAGGCCACTGGTTCATACCCTGGTTGAAGTGCCCCTGTGACAATCTCGGGTCATCTTCAGCGATATCCTCCCCTATATAAAAGCCTTCCTTCAGGTCCGGTGGCGAACCTGGCTCCAGCGTTTGGCCACGAAGGCTTTCATAGCCCCGGTTTGCCGGCGAGTGCGCTTTGTCTACCTTCATCTTGTCTGTCTCAGGCAACGAAAAGAACCGCCTGGAAGCGGCGAATACCTCGCCGATCAACTCATCAGATATTCCGTGATCGCTGATATAGAAAAAGCCGGTGTTCAGGCAAGTATCCCGAAGAGAGTCAGCAAGCAATTGACGGCTATCTGCGTCTGATGTTTGCAGGGGCATCATGCTGATAATGGGGAGTTTATCTTCCAGCGGGCTTTGAAAAGCGGACGTCATCGTGGGTTTGCCTCTGAGTCGAGTGAAGAGAGTTCGAGAGCCTTGTGGGCTGTTGGAGACCTATTCAGAAAACGTGCCATCAGGGGTATGGGTTTCGGCGACTTTTTAAGGCCTTCAGATGCTTGATCGCGAATACCTCCACCAGTTGCAGGGCAGTATTGGTGCGGCTGCCTTTTTGTTTGATCGATATTGGTGCGGTTAGGTGCGCCTAACGGATCAAAATCGTCGCTTTTCACGCTTCTTTTCTGGCACTGCGATTGCTTAGTAATGAAATGTTGAATGAGTGGTCAGGTAATGCGGTGTTCAATTGGCGCCGAGAATACCGCATGACTGGCTGCATGCCGAGAGAGTCTGGCCAATGAGACAGCTTTTCTCCCGTTTAACGTCTATTTCGAATCCTGATGGCGAGTTCCGGAAACAGAAAGACGCGAGAACCTTGAAAGTTTACGAAGGGCTACACAAGACTGGCCCGGTATGTGCTCCGACAGTATGAACAGCACTGGCTGAGATCCATTTATGAGTGGTAGTGGACGTTGACTATGCCTGAATCTTTCCGGGTTTCTGAAAGCCGCACCGGCGGCCACCCGCAATATGCCTGGGGGCTTGGGTATTCACTGCTGGCTTTTACAGCATTGGGTTGGGGGTTCAATTTCCCGATTTTAAAGCTGGGGTTAGAGCACAGTCCGCCTTTGATCTACACCATGCTCCGTATCGCACTCGGTACGCTCACCATGTTTTTACTGGCGGCGGCTATGGGCAATCTCAGACTGCCGCATCGCAAGGATATCCCGGTTGTGCTTTCTGTTGGTCTACTGCAAAACCTCGGCTTCATCACACTGGTGACGGTGGCGCTTCAGTATCTACCGGCGGGAAGGGCGGTGATTTTGGCTTACACCTCGCCCATCTGGGTTGTGCCGGCCGCCGCATTGTTTCTGGGGGAACGCTTCACCTTGCCGAAAGCTATCGGTGTCGGGCTCGGCATGTCTGGTCTTGTATCCATCATGAATCCGCTATCCGTTGCCTGGGATGAGAGTGGTCTGGCGATCGGCGCAGGCATGATTTTGCTGGCCACATTTATCTGGACGGCGGGTCTTGTCCACGTCAGGCGCCATCACTGGCACGGTGATGTGTGGTCATTGATTCCCTGGCAAATCGGCTGTTCGCTCATGGCGCTTATTCCGATTGCGTTACTTTCCGAGGATTTCTCAGCGGTCCAATGGGATACCTCGTTTGTGCTCAATATCACCTTCAGCGGGGCAATAGCGTCCGGGCTTTGCGTTGCTGCACAAGTAGGTGCGATGCGCTCATTACCGGCGGTCAGCATGTCGCTCAGCTCCGCTGCGGTGCCGACGGTCGGCATGTTGGCGTCATTCTGGGTTTTGGGTGAGCGACCGCTCATGAACGACATTATCGGCTTTGTACTGATTGCGCTGGGCATCGCAGTGGTAGGTCTGGCAGACAGGCGCCAGGCACGAATGGCGCGCGCGAACGCTCTGACAGCACTTTAAGTTATGCATTTTAAATTCTGATTTAAAAGTGAAAATTGCGCTGACATGCGCTTAAAACCAGCAATACTCACGATGACATTGGAGATAACCCATGAGAACACGATTTCCGCGTATGGCAGTGCTTGCGCTATCGCTGTCCATCAGCAGCATTGCATCTGCTGCAGACAAAGTAGTGTTTCAGCTGGACTGGTTACCGGGAGGCGACAAGGCGCCGGTGTATGTCGGGATCCAGCAGGGCTATTTCCAGGCAGAAGATCTGGACGTCTCTATAGCGAGCGGCCGCGGGTCTACCGACGCCGTTACCAAGATGGCGACAGGACAATCCGATGTAGGCACGGCTGACATCGGTGCGCTGATGGCGGCAAAGGCACAGGACGATGTGCCGGTCAGCGCCGTGTACGCGTTTTTTACCCAGGCGCCTCATGCTTTCTTTACGCTGGCGGATAGCGACATCGAATCGATAAAAGATATACCCGGCAAAAAAGTCGCGACATCACCGTTCACGTCGTCCAACGCTTTCCTACCGCTGGTACTGGAGGAAAATGGCATGCCTGCGGATGCCGTGACTCTGACGAAGACTGATCCGGGTGCGCTCGGCCCCATGCTGATGACTGGTAATACGGATGCCATTATCGCCTGGGTGACCAATACAGCCCTGTTTACTGAACAGGCGAAATCCGCCGGAAAGGAAATCAGAGTATTGCCCTGGTCGGATGCAGGGCTTGAGCTATACAGCTCGTCTTTGCTGGCAGCAGACAAGTTCATTGAGGAACGGCCGGATGTCGCAAAGCGCTTCGTGAGGGCTTATGCCAAGGCGGTCGCCTTTACGGCCGACAAACCAAAACAAGCGGGCGAGGATATTCACACAATGGTGCCAGAGGTTGACCCGATTGTGGCGGCCAATCAGATCACTGACACCATGAAGCTGGTTAAGAACAGCATTTCGGACACCGATGGCATGGGCGTGTTTACCAAGGCGCGGGTAGCCCAGACCTGGACTTATGTGGCCAAGGCGAACGGGCTTGAAACCAGCGCGCTGGACCCGGAATCGATCATTAACCGTTCACTGATGCCTGAGTGAGTCCGTTATGAGCAATAGCCCAGAGCGCGCCTTCGTGCGCATGGAGGGGGTCGGTCACCGATACGACCCCCGGCCGGAGTCGCCACTGGCGGTGAAGGACATCAATCTTGAGATCAACCGCCATGAATTCGTGGCGGTGGTAGGGCCTTCGGGTTGCGGCAAGTCAACGCTGCTGCGCATGGTGTCGGGACTGCTTATTCCCAGTGAAGGGGAAGTAAGTGTGTTCGGCAAGCAGGTCAGCGGCCCACGGGATGATGTGGGTATCGTGTTCCAGAAGCCGACGCTGTTGCCCTGGCTGAGCGTTCGCAAGAACATCCTGTTCCCACTCAAGCACAAATATGGCCGATATGGTCGCGCCGATGAGAAAAGGGCGGATGAGCTGTTGGCGATTGCAGGGCTTGAAGCCTTTGGCGACAAGATGCCCGGTGAATTGTCCGGTGGCATGCAGCAGCGGGTCGGGATAGTGCGTGCGCTGCTGCTCAATCCCGACATTCTGCTGATGGATGAGCCCTTCTCGGCTCTGGATGCCATGACCCGAGAGCAGATCGGCTTTGATCTGCTGAAAATCTGGGATGAGCAGCCAAAGACCGTGCTGTTTATTACGCATTCGATTTCCGAGGCCGTGCTACTTTCCGACCGCGTGCTGGTCATGAGTCAGCGGCCGGGGACGGTACTCGATCTGATCGATATTGACCTCGAGCGCCCCCGCAGTGCTGAAACCATCAATCATCCCCGCTTCAGTGCGCTGACGGACCGGATCAGGAAGCATATCTATGAACCAGAAGCTGTCTGACAACAGGCTGCAGCGTCAGCTTTTCAAGTTTGCGCCGGGCCTGTTTTTTGTGGGATTGGTTGTCCTGTGGGAAGCCGTTTGCAGGCTTGCGGCGCTGCCGGCATTTGTACTGCCGTCACCTACCGCAATTGTAAATGCCTTTTTCGATGTCGAGTTCAGTCGCTGGATGGAGCACCTTTGGGCGACCCTGAGCGTTGCCTTGATGGGCTTTGGCTTGTCCATAGCCATCAGCATTCCGCTGGCTATTGCGATGATGCGATCGGAGCTGTTGCAGCGGACCCTTTATCCGTTGCTGGTTGTCATCCAATCAACGCCGGTCGTAGCGGTTGCGCCGTTGATCATCGTGTTGATGGGGTCTGATGATCCGTCCCGAGTGCTGATTACCTGCCTGCTGACGTTCTTTCCGTTGGTGGTTTCAACCGCAACCGGCATTCAGGAAACCCCGGACGAACTGATCGAGCTCAGTCGATCGCTGGATGCGCCGTTGCGCCGGGAAACATGGCAGATCCGCATACCTTATGCGATCCCGCATATTTTCAGCGGGCTTAAAGTGGCGATCACGTTAGCGATCATCGGTGCTGTGGTAGCGGAGTTTGTAGCGGCCGAGAAAGGGCTGGGCTACTTCATCCAGTTCTCGACGTCGTTCTTCAAGATTCCCCAGGCATTTGCCGGTCTGATATTCCTGGCGGCAATCAGCCTGCTGCTATTCAAGTCAGTACAGTGGACTCAGCAGATATTCTTCGGCTGGAGTCTGCCTAAAAAGTAAAACGTGTCCCGTTAAAGGGGCGAGCATTTTTCGAATCACAAGGTATAGCCGTGAATTACAACGAAACCGATATCAGTTTTCTCAAAGCCAGTATTGAACTGGCAGCCACTGCCGCAGAGCAGGGCATACATCCATTTGCTGCGATTCTTGTGAATGATAAAGATGAGGTCTTGATGGAGCAGGTAAACGGCTACCTGCCTGATCTGGACATGACGGGGCATGCTGAACGGGTATTGATGACCCGGGCCAGTAAAGCGTATCGACCGGACTTCCTCGCAAAGTGCACGATGTACGTCTCAGCTGAGCCCTGTGCAATGTGTGCCGGGTCGGCATACTGGGCGGGCCTTGGGCGGCTGGTTTACGGGGTTAGTGAGCATCGGCTCAAAACCATCACCGGAAAACATCCCGAGAATCCCACACTGGATCTGCCGTGCCGGAAGGTGTTTGAGTCAGGGCAGCGTGAGGTAGAGGTAATCGGCCCTTTGTTGGAAGAGGAAGCTGCGAAAATTCACGAAACCTTCTGGAATCGCTGATCGCAGTTTTGGGCTCTTTTACATCTGCTGAATCGCCATGTAGCAGGCGGTGCCAGCGATAATTGAGAGCAGGGCGTTGCGTCGCCAGAAGTGAAGGCCTACCACCAGCAGGCTGGGAAGCAAGGCATCGGCTCCGAATACCGGAGCTGACCACTCACCTGATCGCAACAGGAAAATCACCACCAACAACGCCATAACGGCAGCGGGTAACTGGCGCCCCAGGTGTCGAATCAATGGATGCTCGCTATGTCCTCCAAAAAACACGAATGGGATCACGCGAGTGGCAAAGGTTGCCAGAGTGGCGACCGCAATGAAGGCCAGCAGATAATTGATATTATCCATTTATGGCCTCCTGACTGGTCTGGGCCGACTTGTTCAGGCGGTAGGTCACCAGCAACGTGACTGTCGTTACGACTACAGCACCTATTAACTGGTGTTCGGCTGGCAGTGCCGCCATACATAGCCCGGCAGCCAGTGCGCCGACCCAAATCGGGAAGGATGCATTCAGCGCTTTGTACTGTTCGATTGTCAGCACAATAAATAGCGCAACCAGTGCGAATTCGATACCGGTGCTGTCGAACGCTACGGCGCGTCCAAGCAGAGCGCCCATTGCGCATCCGATAACCCAATACACCTGATTGAACAGGGTAATCCTTAAATCGATTCGACGTTCGGTGTCGGCATCTTCGGAGCGCGGTCGAGAAGTCAGTAGTGAATAGGTTTCATCAGTCAGCCCGAAAATCAGGTACAACTTTCTGAGGCCGGCACCCTTGAAGCGCCCGAGTAAAGACAAGCCATAGAAGAGATGACGGGCGTTCAGCACAAACATTGCAATAAACACTTCAAGCAAGCCGGTATGAGCCGCCAGCAAACTGACCGCCAGAATCTGGCCTGCGCCCGCGTAGATGGTAATGCCCATCAAGGGCGCTCCCCACCAGGGATAATCCAGCTGGGTTACAAACAGAACACCAAAGGCCATTCCCAATGGAATATAGCCAAACAGAATCGGCAATGTTTGCTGGAAGGAAACGCGGTTAATCACACAAAGGCCTGCGTTGGTTGATCAGGGCGCGCTATCATAAAGTATTCGCTGTTTCGCGTTAAGGTACAGATAGAGCCGGTACAGGTGAGGGGGCGTGGCTTGAGTTATATCCCGCTGAAGTTATAGGCTGGTCAAAACGCCTGCGCGCTTTGCGCAAACAATGACGCCCTTGCTGGCGGTTATCAGGACTGTAGCCCATCTTTTACAGGAATCAGAATGAACGCTGACGAAAGCGCCAACCAGCCGGATGCGGATCCAAGAGAAGAGCGGTTTGTGGTGGATACCGCATTACTGGCTGAAGATCAGATTCTCGGGTTGGTCGAAGAGTACTGCACGCGTTACCACGGCCTGAATGATACCGAATCCCCGTTTGACGAGCGCGACAAGGTGCTGGGAGCAGTAAAACGCGGTGATCTTGTCGTCTGGTTTGATCCGGTCGAGAATACGGCAGGATTAGGCCAGAAGCCCTGATATCAGTGAATTGCAGTGAATCTGTCTGCAATATGGGTACCCCCGAGAGCCCTAAGGCGATACAATCTGCAAACTTTTTGCAAGCGACTCATTGTCTGCAGTCTGCAAGGGTTTCGGGTTACCCAGAGTGTTCGCAGGATGTTGACGCTGCCCGAGCGACACGCGTTTTCCAAACCATATTTCATGTGCGGGGTGGATTTTGATCAGGGTCTTGGTTGTTGACGACCACGAGCTGGTTCGATCAGGTATTACGCGGATGCTGGCCGATAATACGGATATTGAAGTCGTAGCCCAGGCAGCGTCAGGCGAAGAGGCCGTTGAATTTGTTAGAGGCGATGTTCCGGATATCGTATTGATGGACATCAGGATGCCGGGTATTGGCGGATTGGAAGCCACCCGCAGAATTCTGCGCATCGACGATTCCATCCGCGTCATCGTTGTTACCGCCTGCGCGGATGATCCTTATCCTACCCGGGTCATGCAGGCAGGTGCCTCCGCCTATATCACCAAAAGTGCCGATCTGAAAGAAATGGTCCGTGCTATTCGTATGGCGCATTCAGGTCAGCGCTATATCAGCCCCGAGATTGCCCAGAAAATGGCACTCAAACAGCTGGGCGGCGATGGTCCTGAAGACGACAAGCTGTCCGTGTTTGACAAGCTGTCGGAAAGGGAGCTTCAAATTGCCATGATGGTGGTGGATTGCCAGAAAGTGCAGGATATCTCTGACAAGCTGTGCCTGAGCCCCAAAACGGTCAACAGCTACCGTTACCGTATTTTCGAAAAACTGGATATTTCCAGCGATGTTGAACTGGCCTTGATGGCCGTACGGCTTGGTTTGCTTGATGCCGATAAAGTCTGATTCCACGGCACCTGAATTCGACAGTAAAACCTTTCTCAAACGGCTGACCGAGCGTCCGGGTGTTTACCGGATGCTTGATACAGAAGGCCAGATTCTCTATGTGGGCAAAGCCCGCAACCTCAAGAACCGAGTTTCGAGTTATTTCCGCAAGAGCGGGCTCTCAACCAAAACCGAAGCGTTGGTTGCCCGCATCGCCGGCATAGAAATCACCATAACTGGCAGCGAAACCGAAGCGCTATTGCTTGAGCAGAACCTGATTAAATCTCTGCGTCCGCCCTACAATATTCTGCTGCGCGACGATAAATCCTATCCCTATATTTATCTGTCTTCCCATGATAACTACCCCTCGCTGACGTTTCGGCGTGGGCGTACCCGCAAGGGAAAAGGCACCTGGTACGGGCCGTTTCCGAGTTCCGGCGCTGTTCGCGAAAGCCTTAACGTTTTACAGAAGATATTCAAAATAAGAGATTGTTCTGACAGCTATTTCAGTAACAGATCTCGGCCCTGCCTGCAGTACCAGATCGACCGATGCACTGCCCCCTGTGTCGACAATATCAGTCCTGCGGAGTATGCCGACGACATCCGCCATGCGACGATGTTTCTCGAGGGCAAAAATCCGGCGATCATCAATGATCTGATGGCTGCGATGGAGCAGGCCAGCAAAAACCTTGAGTTCGAGAAAGCCGGCGCCTATCGCGACCAGATTGGCCATTTGAGGCACGTTCAGGAACAACAGTCGATTGAGTCCAGCGGTGGAGACGCCGACGTCATTGCGATCGCACAGGATGCGGCCATCGTCTGTATTGTTGTGATTGTGGTCCGGGGCGGTCGCGTATTGGGCACCAAGGACTATTTTCCGCGCTTCTCGCTGGAACAGTCTGAGGGTGAATTATTGAGCGCCTTTCTCGGCCAGTACTATTTCGGTGGCTCTGCTCAGCGGGAATTTCCCCGGGAAGTACTGGTACCGACTGAAGTGGATGAATCAGACGTATTGGCGCAAGCGCTCAGTGAAGCGGCCGGGCGTGATGTGCGGGTGCGCATGAACGTGAGGGGCGAACGCCGTCGTTGGCTCGATCTTGCAACGACCAACGCCCACCAGACACTGCTGACTCATGTCGCAAGCAAGGAAACCGTCTATCGTCGCTTGCTGGCATTGCGGGATTTGCTGGAGCTTAAAGAAACACCCAAGAGAATGGAGTGTTTTGACATCAGCCACAGTCATGGTGAAAACACAGTCGCATCCTGTGTTGTTTTTGACGACAATGGCCCACTCAAGGGTGATTATCGGCTGTATAACATCGAAGGTGTTACCGCCGGTGATGACTACGGCGCGATGCGCCAGGTGCTGACGCGCCGTTATACTAAAATGGCGTCTGGCGATGGCAAACGCCCGGACCTGGTTTTCATTGACGGCGGTAAAGGCCAGCTCAACGTGGCCCGGGATGTATTTGAAACACTGGGTATCAGTGATATCACCCTGATTGGAGTGGCCAAGGGCGTCACCCGTAAAGCCGGCATGGAACAATTGATCGACGCGGTCACTGATTCTGTATTCCGGGCGCCACCGGACTCGCCGGCACTGCACCTGATACAGCACATCCGCGATGAATCTCACCGGTTCGCCATTACCGGTCATCGCAAACAGCGGGATAAAAAACGCAGACAGTCTACGCTTGAGGGAATCGAGGGCGTGGGCGCCAAGCGCCGTCGCGAGCTCATACGCTATTTCGGTGGTATTCAAGGCATTCGCAAGGCAGGGATAGACGAGATTGCGAAAGTTAAAGGCATCAGTCGCAATCTGGCCGAAAGCATTTATGCGGCGCTTCATAACGAGTAGGGCAGAATGAATTTACCCAATATCCTGACAATGTCCCGGATCATCATGATCCCTATCTTTGTCGTTGTTTTCTATCTGCCTTACGAGTGGCGATATCTCGTAAGCGCCGCCATATTTGCGCTCGCCGCAGCGACCGACTGGCTGGATGGCTATCTCGCCCGCCGCCTCAATCAAAGCACGCCTTTCGGCGCCTTTCTTGATCCCGTCGCAGACAAGCTGATGGTCGCCGTAGCGCTAACCGTACTGATCGAAGAGCACCACAGCTTTCTTCTGACCTTGCCTGCAACAGTCATTATCTGCCGCGAAATCGTGATTTCCGCTTTGCGTGAATGGATGGCCGAGATGGGCAAGCGCGCAAGTGTAGCGGTGTCCTACATCGGCAAAATCAAAACAACGGCCCAAATGGGTTCGATCATCATGCTGCTGGCGTTTCCCATGGGGACCGGCGGTGCTTTGGCTGGCACTGTAGTGCTTTATGGCGCTGCCATACTGACGCTATGGTCAATGGTCATCTATCTACGCGCCGCCTGGCCGGATTTGTTCCCCAAGACCTGAAGCGCCCACAGAAGTCGGCTGTTTAAAGAATAATCAATCAGTTAGCTTTACCTGATCGCGGCAAAAAAGGGGTTGACTCCTCAGCGTGATCCATTAATATATGCGCCACTTCAGCGACGACAGCAAACGTCATTCGCTGAACTGGAATAAGCGGGAATAGCTCAGTGGTAGAGCACAACCTTGCCAAGGTTGGGGTCGCGAGTTCGAATCTCGTTTCCCGCTCCAAATACTTCAAGTCTCTCAATGCCCACCTGAGAGCACAAAGATTCGATTCCTTCGATCTTTTCCGGCGCGGTGGCAGAGTGGTTATGCAGCGGACTGCAACTCCGTGTACGCCGGTTCGATTCCGACCCGCGCCTCCATTACTTTCCCCCCCCCCAATAGTTTAAGCCCCTATGGCAGAATCAATGCCGTGTTGGCGACGTCTTGGCATTTGCGATTTTCTTTATTTGCTTGGAGAGCTTTATTCACGTTTAGGGAGGGATAATTCTGGCGGGGATAAACTGAGGCCGATGGCGTAAAACCCGCCATCGGCCTGGCATCAAACAAAAACAAGGCGATTACTTAGTGAGCTTGTCCCACTCTTTTTCTGCCTCGTCTCTTTTCATGCCGTACTTTTCCTGGATCTTGCCAACAAAGTGCTCTTTCTTGCCGGCGATTTCGTCGACCTCATCGTCGGTCAACTTGCCCCAGTTTTCACGTACTTTGCCTTTGAGCTGTTTCCAGTTGCCTTCAAGAATATCGTTGTTCATAGCGTCTTCCTCTTTCCTTCCAGAGCGGCGGTGTTGTTGAGCCGCTGTGCGGAGTCGATTACGTCTGATGTGTTTGAACGCATCAGAATCCTTGTCAATCGTTGCAAGCTTTTGTCGCTAGACTTTCGGTCCACGTCCCTTCATTGCATTCATGACTAGCGAAATCACGAGCAATACAATGAAAATAAAGAACAGGATTTTGGCAAAGCCCGCAGCGGTACCGGCGATACCACCAAAACCAAGTACACCGGCAATGATTGCGACAACCAAACAAACTAAAGCCCAATAAAGCATTAGCATCTCCTCCTTGTGGCCCCTGATTGGATCCGTTCGTGCTGGATCCGGAGCTTGAATGTCAGCGGATTGGTGCAGACTCTGTTCAGCAATAGCGCCAATCCCTTCCGCTACTGCGCTACGTCTGTATTCAACGTGGCACACAACCTGAAATCCGACAATAACATGGGTTTACTTGAGTGCTTATAAATGCGCCATACCGAACCTAATATATTGATTATTAACAATTTAAACAAATGATTATAAATGTTTAAGATTTCAGTAAGACGTGAACGGCGACACACATATTGCGTATTTCACGAGTTAGCGAGATGCCAGCTCACCGGTCGAAGACAGCATTCGCGTAACTCAGTATCATTGGGTCCTCATTAAAATTTCTATTGACCAGAGAATCGTTATGACCGCAGGGAAGACAGAGCAGAAAAAGGCCACAAAGCCGCATTCAGCCGATGTCCCTGCAGGTTTCCAGGTCATCCACGCCAATAAGCTGGAGGATCTGCGAGAGGTCGTTGTTGAACTTATTCGTGGATTTCCGTTAGCGCCGCTGGAAGATGATGTTTTTCTGGTGCACTCCAACGGCATTGCGCAGTGGCTCAAGCTGGCGCTAGCCCATGACCAGGACGACGCAGCGCTGCCGGGCCTTGGTATTGCAGCGGCTATGCAGTTCTCGCTGCCTTCGCGTTTTCTTTGGCAGGCTTATCGGGCGGTTCTTGGCGAGGATGCTGTTCCGGAAGAGTCGCCTTTCGACAAGCGTCGCCTGACCTGGCGTTTGATGCGAATGTTGCCTGCAATTATCGAAGATCCCGTCTTCGCGCCCTTAAAGCGTTTTATGGAAGGTGCCCAGTCCGAGCGACGACGATTCCAGTTATCGGATCGTATCGCCGATCTCTTCGATCAGTACCAGGTTTACCGGGCGGACTGGCTGGACGACTGGGCCGGCGGCGCCGACGTTGTACGGGTAAAGGGCGCCCAGGTACGGGCTGTGCCGGACGAGCAGCTTTGGCAGCCGGCGTTATGGCGTTTGCTCATCGCCGACATTGAACAGAGCGGGGCCAACACCAGTCGTGCTGAGGTTCATACCCGGTTTATGGCGGTGTCAGCAGGCCTCACGCCGCAAACACGTCCGAAGGGCATTCCCCGCAGAGTGATTGTGTTTGGTTTGTCATCGCTGCCGCAGCAAACGCTGGAAGTATTGAGTCGCCTTGGCCGTTGCTGCCAGATAGTACTGTGTGTTCACAACCCTTGCGAGTTCCATTGGGCTGATATTATTGAAGACCGTGAGCTGCTCAAGGCCGAACGCTACCGCCGTGCAAAACGACCGGGTACGCCCGATGTGCTGGACGACAGCAATCTCCATCTGTATGCCCATCCGTTGCTTGCCGCCTGGGGTAAGCAGGGGCGGGACTATATCCGCCTGCTGGATGAATACGATGAGCCTGCCCGATATGACAACTGGTTGGAGCGAGTTGATCTGTTCCGGGAAGCGGACGGGGATCGGCTGCTGAGTGCGATCCAGAACGACATTCTTAAACTGCGCTCAGCGAGCGAAGCCTCGCGCGCCCAAACGCCGCAGGATTCAGTTGACCCATCGATTGTTTTTCACAGTACTCACAGCCCTCAGCGTGAAACTGAAGTGTTGCATGATCGCCTGTTGGCCATGTTCAGTGCAGATCCCACGTTGAAACCTCAGGACATCATTGTGATGGTGCCCGATATCAACGCCTACACGCCGCATGTGGAAGCTGTGTTTGGCGCCCTCGACCGGGATGATAGCCGCTATATTCCTTACACCATTTCAGATCAGGGGCAACGGCATCAACGCCCTGCGCTGGTTGCGCTTGAGGCGCTATTGTCTCTTCCAGAGTCCCGTCTTGCCGTCAGTGATGTGCTCGATCTGTTGGATGTGCCGCTGGTGCGTGAGCGCTTCGGACTGAATGAAGATGATCTGCCGAGACTGCATGACTGGATCAGTGGTGCCAACATTCGGTGGGGGCTGGATGCGGGCCATCGGGCGGCGCTGGACCTGCCGGATGATCTGTACCGCAATAGCTGGCTGTTCGGCCTGCGGCGTATGTTGCTGGGGTATGCTGTCGGCGACAGTGACGCCTGGCAGGGAATTGAGCCTTATGCTGAAGTCGGCGGACTTGAAAGCCGGCTGGCAGGGCAGTTGGATGAATTTATCCAGACGCTGCAGAAGTACTGGCAGCTGTTATCCGAGCCCCAATCACCAGATGCCTGGGCCGGGGTTTTGAAAGACCTGATAGCCGACTTGTTTGCTGAGCCGGATGGCGACGATGTGCTGGTGTTTACCCGACTGGAAGACGGCGTTGAAGTCTGGCTTGACGCGTGCCGCGAAGCCGGTCTGGACGAAGCGTTGCCGTTGCATGTGGTGCGGGATGTCTGGCTTGAATCACTGGAGCAGGGCGGCCTGAGTCAGCGGTTCCTGGCCGGCAAGGTCAACTTTGCTACGCTGCTGCCGATGCGGGCGATTCCTTTCCGCTGTGTTTGCCTGCTGGGCATGAATGATGGCGATTACCCCCGTACTCAGCCGCCCATGGATTTTGATTTGATGGCGGGTGATTATCGCCCGGGCGACAGGTCCCGGCGGGAAGATGACCGCTTCCTGTTTCTGGAGGCTTTGCTTTCGGCCCGTGACACCCTCTATATCAGCTGGGTTGGTCGCAGTATCAATGACAATACCGAGCGCCCACCTTCTGTGCTGATATCCCAGCTGCGTGATCATATTGATGTTATACGGCCGCCATTAGACAGTGCTGACATGCCCCTGTCCGCTGCACTGACGATTGAGCATCCCTTGCAGCCGTTCAGTACCGCGTATTTCCCGTCCGCTGGTACGCCATCATCTTTATACACCTATGCCAAAGAGTGGCGAGCAGCCTATCGTGGCCACGGCGAAAAATCAGAATCCCAACATCAGCTACCGGCATTGGGGGCGGTTCCGGCTGATATACCGTCACAACCGCTTACTCTGGCGACGCTGGTACAGCTGTTGAGAGCGCCGGTTGATGTCTTCTTCCAGAATCGCCTCGGTGTCTATTTTGACGATCACGCGATTGAAAGTAATGACGACGAACCCTTTGTGCTGGACGGACTGGAACGCTGGAAACTGACGAATCGGCTGGTACAGGACGTGGTGCGCCTGCATGACGAGCAGACGCCCCTGACCGAAATTTTGCAAGCGGATGCCGAAAGATCCATCGCCCGGGGTGAGCTGGCGTTGTCAGATGGTCTTGCTGCATTTCAGATTGAACAGGCGGTTGCGCCTTTGCCCGATTTATATACGCGCTATCATCAGCTGGCCACCCAATACCCGGAGTCCGAGCCGCTCCTGCCGCTGAGGCTTTCGATTAACACAGGTGATCGCACCCTTATGCTCGAAGACTGGGTGCGTGATTTGAGGTGCGCCAACGGGCAGCGCGCCTTTATTACGTTGAGCAGTAGCAACCTTGTCAAAGACAGAAAGTACCGCTGGCAGCATCTGATGCGCCCCTGGATCGCACATCTGGCAGGCAACTGCGTGGCAGGCCCGGTGTCGACTCATGTTCTGAGTCAGGCCGGGGATGTCGCATTTTCGCCGATGGAGCCGGACGACGCCAGAACGCATCTGAAGGCCTTGATGCAATACTGGTTCGATGCGTTGAGCAAGCCTCTGCCGGTTGCTGTGCGAACGGCTTTTGCCTGGCTGTCAGCTGCGGAGAAAGGCGAGGAAGCCGCAACGCGATCCGCCCGGTCGGTCTACGAAAGTCAGTTCAAGAGCAGTGGCGAAGGCGATGAAAACCCCTACCTGCAGCGAGTATTCCCGGATTTCGACGCGCTCTGGCAAGAAGGCGAGTTCGCACAGTATACGGAGGCGCTGTACGGGCCGGTCAGAGCTTATCTTCAGACCGGAACAAACGCGGGCGGTAGCCGGTCTTCGGGGGGTAAGTCATGACGACTGACTCGAATTTGCCCGAGGCAACCCCCCAGACGCTGGACCCGATAGCCTTTCCACTTAACGGTAGCCGCCTGATTGAAGCGAGCGCTGGCACCGGTAAAACCTTCACGATTGCCTTGCTGTATGTGCGTTTGATCCTCGGGCACTCGCCGGTCGCTGCAACGGACAGGCTATTGACGCCCCGGGACATTCTGGTGGTGACCTTTACCGAGGCTGCCACCAAAGAGTTGCGCGACCGAATCCGCACGCGGCTCACCGAAGCCAGTCATGTGTTTCGGGAATCGGCCGATGCACTATCGGAAGACGCGATTGCCTCAGAAACGGATCCACTGCGCAAGATTCGTAACAGTTACCCGCCAGAAAACTGGGCTGCCAATGCCCGAGCCCTGGAATTGGCGGCGGAGTCGATGGATGAGGCCGCAGTTCATACCATTCACAGCTGGTGTTACCGGATGCTGCGAGAGCATGCATTCGACAGCGGTGGCCTGTTTAACCAGAGCCTTGAGACGGACCATAGCGAGTTGATGGCGCAGGTTATCCGGGATTATTGGCGCACGTTCGTTAACCCGCTCAGCAGGGAAAGCATCGAAGCCTATCTTGCAGCTTTACGGTCACCTGATGATCTGCTGTCGACCATTCGCCCGCTGCTTAACGAACCTGACGCACCCGAGAATAGCGGTGCGCTCGAATCGCCTGTGCTCTTGCTTGAACCTGTGATGGCAGAGCGGCGGATGCTGTTTGAGCAAATGCGCGCGCAATTGCCTGAAGCAATCGACCTGTTCCGTGCCCGGTTTGAAGAGGCGCGCGCAACCAAATCACTTGATGGGCAGAAGCTCAAGGCCAATTGGGTGGCGGGCTGGCTCGAAACGCTCACCACATGGGCGCAAAGCACATCGCTGAAGTTGCCGGAACTGAGCGATGCCGCCTGGCACCGGTTGTCACCAGATGGTATTACCGAAGCCTGGAAGAAGGGCACGCCGCCAATTGAGGATCCACTGATCAGGCAACTGGTGATTCTCGAGCAGGAACGCCAGAAACAGATTCCCCGGGAGTTGCTTATTCGCCATGCTGCCCGCTGGTGTACTGAAAGGTTTGATCAGGAAAAACTGAGCCGCGCTGAAATGGGATTCGATGACCTACTGAATCGCCTGGACGCAGCACTCCAGAGTGATAACAGCGGTCGATTGGCAGCGGCAATTCGTGAACAGTTTCCGATGGCACTGGTGGATGAGTTTCAAGATACCGATCCGGTTCAATACCGTATTTTTGATGCGGTGTACCGGGTCGCGGACAACGAGGCCGGTACCGGTTTCTTCATGATTGGTGACCCCAAACAAGCCATTTATGCTTTTCGGGGCGCGGATATTCATACCTACCTTAAAGCCCGCAGCGCAACGGCCGGTCGGCATTACACCTTGTCCCGAAATTACCGTTCTGCTGAAGCGATGGTGTCAGCCAGTAACCGGATTTTTTCATTCGGTGAGCAGCATGCCCGGCAGGGCGCCTTTCATTTTAAAGGTGTTGATGGCGATAACCCGTTGCCGTTCAACTCCGTCGATGCGCAGGGCCGACGGGATAGGTGGCTGGTTGAAGGTGTCGAAAACGCAGCGCTTACGGTCTGGGTAGCTGAGGAGGATGCTGCCAAAGGCGACACCACAGATTCTGCGGCGACCGCTTGCGCCAGCGAAATCACCCGTTTACTGAATCTCGGTGTCGGCAATCAGGCAGGTTTCGAGAAAGAGAACGGAGAGTTCTCTGGCCTGCGTTCTGGGGATATCGCGGTTCTGGTCAACAATGGGCGCGAAGCGCGAGCCGTTAGGGACGCATTAGCCGAGCGCGGTGTACGCAGTGTGTATTTATCGGATCGGGCATCGGTTCTGGAAACCCGTAAGGCGCTGGACGTATTGCTGTGGCTGCAGGCATGCGCTGAACCTGAGCGTGAGCGGGGTGTCAGGGCCGCACTGGCCACCCGGACGCTGGATCTTGATTGGCCAACACTTGATCACCTGCACCAGGACGAGCTCGCCTGGGAAAGCGAAATCGAACGATTTCGTCATTTCCGTCGGATCTGGCGCGAAAAAGGCGTGCTGGCGATGATTCGCAATCTGCTCACCGGTTTTAATGTGCCATCGAGACTGCTTGCGACGACTCATGGTGAACGTGAACTGACGGATTTGCTCCACATTGCCGAGTTGCTCCAGAAGGCCAGTCTCCATATTGATGGCGAGCAGGCATTGATACGGCATTTTGCCGAAATGGTGGCAGACCCGTCTGCAGATTCTGAAACCCGTCAGGTGCGCCTCGAAAGCGATGCGGATCTGGTTCAGGTCGTCACCGTCCATAAATCCAAAGGGCTGGAGTATCCGCTGGTGTTCCTGCCATTTGCCTCTGCTGCGCGGCAGATCAACCCGGCACAGCTCCCGATTCGTTGGCATGACGACGACGGCCAACTACGCACCAGCTTCAAGCCGGATAGCGCCATTCTTGAGCGGGCTGAATCAGAACGCCTTGGGGAAGATATCCGTAAACTGTACGTAGCGCTCACGCGTGCTCGCTATGCAATCTGGGTGGGCGCCGCGTTTATCCGCAAAGAGACACCTGCAAGCGCGTTGGCCTACCTCTGTGGGTACTCGGAAGGTGAAGGGTGGCAGGGCAGCCTCGCCGCTATGGCCGCTGGCGCACCGGAAATGGCGGTTGAGCCGCTACCGCCGGCGGCTGATGAGCACTACCGGTCGCCACCGGCACCTGTACCTGGGCCTGCGCGCACGCCTGTGCGCAAGGCAGGCGAGAATTGGTGGATATCCAGTTACTCGGCCATCCGGTTCAGCCACGCTCAGCTCATCGACGCCGGTTTCGAAAGCCGTGTTCCCGGTGCGCCTGCAGAACCTGAATCGGCAGTCGCCGAGCGCCTCGCTGAAGAACAGCTGGCCGCCTCTGCCCGAAAGAGCCAAGCCATGGTGTTGCCGGCCCCCTTACGCCTACCAGAGGCGAGCGAACGCCGTATCCACCGGTTCTATCGCGGCGCCGGGCCTGGCACTTTTCTGCACGATATTCTGGAGTGGGTGGCGGAAACGGGGTTTGGCCATGTCAGTGAGCATCCGGATGAACTTCAGGCCCTGATTGAACGTCGCTGCGAGGTACGAGGCTGGTCTGACTGGGTCCTGCCGCTGACGTCCTGGGTGTTGGATTTCATTGCAATGCCCATTGTGCTGCCGGAACAGCCTGACGGGTCTTCTGCTACCGTCAGCTTGAAGGATCTTCCTGATTCTGGTTCGTCGGTTTACCCGGAACTGGAGTTCTGGTTCTCCAGCGCCGAGCTCAATGTGCCGGCGCTGGATGGCCTGGTTCGGGATTCAACGCTAGGCGCAAGACAGCGGCCATTTGCTGAACCCATGACGCTCAACGGCATGTTCAAGGGCTTTATCGATCTGGTGTTTGAGCATGAAGGCCGGTATTACGTAGCGGACTACAAATCAAACATCATCGGCGTACATGATGATGATTACACCGAATCCGCCATTGCGGATGTGATTGCCCAGCACCGGTATGACATGCAGTACGCCATTTACCTGCTCGCATTGCATCGGCTATTGGCGTCTCGATTGCCGGGTTATGACTATGACACCCATATCGGCGGCGCGGTTTATCTGTTTCTGCGGGGCAACGGAGCTGACACGCGGGGCGTGTTCCGGGAGCGGCCGAGCAAAGCCTTCATTGAATCGCTCGACGTCCTGTTTCGCCATGGCAGTTCCGCAAATGAACCCGTTGAGGAGGTGCTCTGATGGCACGGAAGGGCACGCCTTCACCCGCACAACAGTCAATGTTATTTGACCCAACGCCAGTGGATGATATTCCGGAACTATTCGAGTTGCTGAACCGCTGGGTTGAGCTGGAATGGCTGCGCGCGCTTGATGTGTCGTTGACGCGTCTGTTCGCCAGCGAAGCAGAAGCTGCTGGCGTGCCTGCCAACCCTCTGTTGTTGATGGCGACCGCGTTAGCGTCACATCAGCTGGGGCGAGGGCACGTCTGCCTGGATGTGCAAGCGATGACGGTACAGGGGTTCGATGCTTTGCTGTCATTGCCACCCGAGCGGGATGATGCGCCTGAACCCAGTTTGTTGCCTTCTGACGTGCTGAAAGGGACTAGCGCTGAACAGTGGCGCGAGGCTCTGGTTCACCCACTTTTGGTCGCTGACGGCACCGGTGCTGACGCCAGTTCTAACACGCCACTGGTGCGGGACGGGCTGCGACTGTACTTACGGCGGTACTGGCGCTACGAGCAGACCATTGCAAATAGTCTCACCCGACGACTCAAGCAGCGCCGGGCGATTCAACAGGCAGATTCTACCGACGCACTCCATCTGCGACAGGCACTTGAGCGTTTGTTCGTTGCCGGGACACCAACCGGCATTACCGATTGGCAGCGGGTTGCATGCGCTAATGCGGCCCGTAGCGGCTTCAGTGTTATTACCGGTGGGCCTGGCACCGGCAAGACCACCACTGTTGTAAGGCTGCTGGCGGCGCTGCAGCATGTCGCCACGCAGGGGGCGGACACGCCCGGCGAACTGATTATCCGGTTGGCAGCCCCGACCGGCAAAGCCGCCGCTCGACTAAACGAATCCATTGCAGGCGCTATCGACAAGTTGGATCTCTCCGGTTTTTCCGAAGGCGATCGCCTCAAGGCGGCGATTACCAGCGAAGTGACCACCTTGCATCGACTTATGGGGAGCATCCCTGGCTCCCGGCAATTCCGCCACAACGCTAATAATCCACTGCTGCTGGATGTACTGGTCATCGACGAAGCCTCGATGGTGGATGTGGAAATGATGGCGCAGGTCCTGGGCGCATTGCCTGAGCATGCTCAACTGATACTGCTCGGCGACAAAGATCAGCTCGCGTCGGTGGATGCGGGGGCCGTGCTGGGCGATCTGTGCCTGCGGGCGGCTCAGGGGCGCTACCAGCGGGAGACGGTTCAATGGCTTGAAGCTGTGTCCGGATGCCCGATTGACTCGTCCCTGGTGGATGATGAGGGCAGTGCGCTGGATCAATCGATTGCGCTGTTACGTCACAGTTACCGCTTTGATGCTGCCAGCGGAATAGGGCGGCTGGCGATGGCTGTAAACGGGGCTGGCGGTGAACACCAGGATACATCGCCGGAGAAAGTATCCGCTCTGTTCGGCGAGGGATTTGCCGATATCGCACGTTTGATTATACGCCCACAACAGATGGCGGAGCAGATCGCATCGCATTGTATTCAGGGTGGTCAGGGGTTGTATCCGGCTGCCGGCGAAGGCCGAGTGGTAGGGGGGCGAGCCGTCTCTCCACCATCCGGATATTCCCACTATCTATCAGTAATGCGAAAAGGCCCGGCTGAAGGCGACGGCGCCTGCGGTGACGCTGTTGATCGATGGGCGGCGAGTGTGCTGAGCGCTCACGGCGAATTTCAGGTGCTGAGCGCGCTTCGCCGTGGGCCTTATGGCGTAGAAGGCCTTAATCAGCTCATCGCCGAAGCGCTGCGCGATCAGGGGCTGATTCGTTCCGTTGAAGGCTGGTATCCCGGTCGCCCGGTGCTGGTCACCCGGAACGACTATGGTGTGGGCCTGATGAATGGCGACATCGGAATTGCACTGGAGGTGCCCGTCCCGGAAGCATCCCGGATCGCAAATGAAGGTGACGCAAGGCCACAACGTGTTATCCGGGTGGCGTTTATGTCAAACGACGGCAGCGGACGTATAAAGTGGGTGCTGCCCAGCCGCCTCCATGCGGTCGAAACGGTATTCGCGATGACCGTGCATAAATCCCAGGGCTCGGAATTTGCTCATACCTGCTTGGTATTACCCGACAGAACCAATCCTATTCTGACGCGTGAGCTGGTTTACACCGGCATCACTCGCGCCAAATACTGGTTCAGCCTGTTGATGCCTGATGAATCCGTATTCCGGGACGCAATTGTACGCGGTGTGACCCGCACGTCCGGCTTGCAAAAAGCCCTGGTTCAGCCGGAATAGATCGTACTATTCCGGCCTCTGATTTGATCGTGTATGGGACTGTTCGCGTTCGGTCATCATGTCAGTCAGCCGTGCAAGCTGCTGTTGAACCTCGTCCAGTTTGCGGGACATATCATCGCGTTCCTGGTGGGCCTTGGCCGCTTGCTGGGCGTTTTGTTCTTCACTCATTACTTCAAGTATTACACCTATCATCATGTTTAAAAACACAAAAGCGGTTAGGAATATAAAAGTAATATAGAAGACCCAGCTGACCGGATAAACGCTCATGGTTTCATACATCACGTCAGTCCAGTCCTCAAACGTGGCCACGCGGAACAAGGTCAGCATCGCAACGGCGACGTCGCCCCACAGCTCCTCGTTAATCGGTGAGAAGAACATCGCACCCATTGCCGCGTATATATAGAAGATGATGAACATCAGCAGTGCGATGTAGGCCATTCGTGGAATCGCTTTCAACAGCGAATTGATCAGGAACCGCAGTTCCGGCACGACCGACACCAGACGTAGCACCCGGAACACTCGCAACAGCCGGCCAAGAAGCACAGCTTCCGAGTTATCGAGCGGGATCAGGCTACCGACAACCACCAGGGTGTCGAACAGGTTCCATCCATCCATCAGAAACCGCTTTTTGTCCGCGCAGACCATAAAGCGGAATATGATTTCCAGTAGAAAAAATACCGTGATACCCGCATCCAGGACCTCAAGACTGCGGGTCACAAAATAGGGCAGTTCATAGGTTTTGGCGCCGATGGTAAGCGCAGAAAGAATGATGATGCTGATAACAGCGGCCTGAAACAGCTTGCTGGCTTCAATGTGGCGCAGCGTTTCAAACAGGGATCGAGCGTTGGCGGTGTGCGGCATCGCAGGAAAGCTCCGGAATTCAGTTAAAAGGGCCGGACGAGGCTGGCGCAAAGCCGCAGATTTTATGCTGAAATGAAAGACAGAAGAAGATTAAACGGAAGGAATCGCCATTTACTTTGTGGTTTTACGTTTTCTTTTCTGCTGGATAATGATGTCGGCCAGCGAATGGATCTGTTTGTTGGCAACGCGGATCGACCGGTACACGCCGCCTGCCGCGTCGTCATGTAGCGCGCGGGCCTGTTCACTACCCGTTCTCACTCGCTCGTTGCTTGATAGCCGGTTGATTACGTCAAAGGTCGTGGTGGATATCGCGCGATGGATAAACTCTACCGTAAACGTGCCGCCCGTTACGGTATTTTCGAGCAGCGCGCGCTTTTCGTCCGTTTCATTACCTTCAAATTCAGCGCGCTTTAACCGGTTTTCAAGCCTGGGGAGCCGGCGATAAACATCCCGCAACCGCTTTTCGTTCTCCAGTACCAGGCGCCCAGTAACGCCCAGGCACGCGATGATACCGGCGAGCATCAACAGGTTAAATGCAGTCATAGACGGTGTCTCCTGTATTAGCCTCAAGCGACTGAGCGGCAGTTTTAGCGGTACTCAACGGCCATTTCCGCTTCAATGCCCCGTGCGTTCAGTTCTTCGCCGAGCTCTTTCATCACTTGCTGGTAGACCCGCTTGCTGACCATCGCCGGCATGTGGTCCGCCACCACGCGTGCCGAACGTGATTCTCGCTTGGCCAGGCCGATAGGGTCGAGTACTCGTACGGTAAGCACCATATAGGGATCAGATGCGTCACCTGAATCAGAACCGTTTAAGGCGTCAAGCCTCGCCAGAGCCGCATTGATGGTCTGGCGTTGCTGTTTCAGATAAATCAGTACGCAGATCGTCACGGCCAGAAGCAGCACGAAGCTGAATGAGAGAAACACCGTCACATTTTTACTCCTGTCATGTTGTAAACCGGGATGCTGTCAGTGTGATTGACCGCGGAAATCAGCAGAATGGCCGAACTGCCGCGCATCTCCTGTTTGCACTGATAATCGAATAATGAACTGATCTTTGAACTGATTATGTGCGTATTCAGTCGGGTTCTGATAGGTTTGTTTGCTTATCTTTTGGTGCATTTCCCAACTATTCGCAAGGCTGCATGGCGTGGTTCGCCGCTTCAAGTGTTGCGCCCAATTTATTCCACCAAGGAGTGTTCATGATCTGGTTAAAAGCTTTTATCGCCGGTCTGTTGGCTACGCTTATTTTCCACCAGGGACTGTTTGGCCTGTTTTACCTGCTGGGCATGGTGCCAGCTGCACCGTTCAACATGACGTCGGTGCCGCCGATTGGCGTGCCTGCGGTATTGTCGCTCGCATTTTTTGGCGGTCTCTGGGGGATCGCAATTTGGGCTATTATCCGTCACCTGGGTACTGCAGCTTTCTGGTCTCTCGCAATTCTGCTGGGTGCGATCGGCCCGACTGTAGTGGCCATGCTGGTGGTCTTTCCGATCAAGGGAATAGACGTCACCGCACAGACCTGGGTTGGCGGGCTGTTGTTAAATGGTTTCTGGGGCTTGGGTCTTGCCGTCTTCATGAAGTTGATGGGCGAACGAAAGACGGTATAAATCTATAAAAATCAATAAATTGAAATCCGTATTTCAAACCGGTTATAAAAGGATTTTGGCATGAGTAATCCGCAATTCGACATCATCGTATTTGGTGCAACCAGCTTTGTAGGGCAGATACTGAGCCGGTATCTGATCGAACAATATGGGCTTGATGGCAACGTAAAATGGGCCATAGCCGGACGGTCAGAAGGCAAACTCGTGAGTCTGAAAGCGGATCTTGGCGCGCCAGCGGCTGATCTGGATATCATTATCGCCGATGCCAGTGATGATGCCCAATTGGCGGCCATGTGCGCCCAGACCCGCACAGTAATCTCCACAGTAGGGCCGTATGCGCTCTATGGCGAACCGCTGGTGAAAGCCTGCTGCGAACAGGGCACGCATTATTGCGATCTGACCGGTGAAGTGCAGTGGATCCGGGAAATGATCATCAAATACGAGGCCCAGGCGAAAGCCTCCGGCGCTCGCATTGTTCATTGTTGTGGCTTTGACTCGATTCCGTCTGACCTGGGTGTGTTTTTCCTTCAGCAGCAAGCTGCACAGCAGTTCGGTGCGGCCTGTCCGACGGTCAAAATGCGGGTAAAAGCTGCCAAAGGCGGATTTTCAGGTGGTACCGCTGCCAGTCTGATCAACGTTGCGAAGGAGGCCGCTGCCGATCCGGCACTGCGCAAGTCTCTGGCGAATCCTTACTCGATATGCCCGACTGATTTCCGCCCGTCCCGTCGCCAGCACAACGTCAAATCAGCTGAGTTTGATGCCGACTTCGATGCCTGGACAGCGCCGTTTGTGATGGGTGCGATCAATACCCGTGTAGTTCACCGCTCCAACGCCCTTCAACACGCCGCTTACGGCGAAGAATTCGGTTATGACGAAGCCGTGCTGACAGGCACCGGTTTGAAGGGGCGTGCTGCAGCATTGGCGGTCACAGCCGGTATGGGCGGATTCCTGGTTGCCAGTGTGATCAAGCCAACACGTTGGGCACTTGAGAAATTCGTACTACCCAAGCCAGGTGAAGGGCCAACGCCAAAAGCGCAGCGTGAGGGCTTCTATGATCTGCGCTTTGTTGGCATCTCGGCTGACGGCAAGTTGCTGCGCACCAAAGTCACCGGCGACCGTGATCCCGGTTACGGTTCTACCGGTAAAATGTTGGGTGAAGCGGCCATGTGCCTTACGTTCGATCTGGACGCCGCAACCCCTGGCGGCTTCTGGACGCCAGCATCGCTGTTCGGCCACAAGATCATTGAACGGCTGGAAGCAAATGCCGGTTTGCGGTTTGAGGTAATGGAAAGCCGTTAGGCTGACGTGTCAGGTGCCAAGAGTGATCACCTGATCAACTCTTGGCAATGCCTCCTCATCATGCGCCAGCGCGATCAGGGTACGTTGGGCGAGATAGCCGGGAAGACGCTGTTTGATACGGTTTGCCATGTTGTTGTCGACGCCGGTGAAGGGCTCATCAAGAATGATGACAGGTGCGTCCGCCAACAATGCGCGGGCAAGCGCAACGCGTCGGGCCTCTCCGCCCGATAGCTGATGATCGTTTCCGCCAATCCAGGTCAATAGCCCGTTGGACCACCGGTTAACGGTGGCAGCGAGTTCAACGACCTCCAATACCTTCCAGATCTTTTCCGCCGACGCGCCAGCATCTCCTATCAGCAGGTTATCCAGCAACGTCATGTTGAACAGCTGGGTCCGCTGGGCCAGGTAGCTGACGCCAAGGTTAATCCCCACAGCCAAGTTGTCCGGGTCTGGTGTAACCGGGAAGGTGACAACTCCCGATTGTGGTTTAAGTAGTCCAGCCGCAATCCTGGCGACCGTGCTTTTGCCGGCGCCTGAGCGGCCCACCAGCCCGATCGAATGTTGTTCGTTAGCAGAAAAAGAAAGACCGGCAACCGTCGGAGGTTGCCCGGGATAGTGAAATCCGATGTTCGTAAGTTCTAGTGTGCCGGCCTGGACGTGTGTTGTATCGACTTTATCTGGCGCTACTTGCGGGCCGGATTCCCGGTTTAGCCTGCGAGCTGAGCCGACAGTCGCCCCCCAGGCGCCGAATGCGGGGGGCAGGGCCGTGTAAGCCTCTCCGACGCCCAGTAAAGCCAGGATCACCAGCACCAGTGCCGGACCGCTTAGTTGACCACTTTGAACTGCAAACAGGCCGTTGATGAGTACGATAATCATCGCGACCTGCACAGCTGCGGTAACCAGCCCTTGTGCCACCGCCGTGTTGCGGTCGGCACGGAGCTGAGGTGCCATGATGGCGGCATCGTCACGCAGTAGCATCCGGCCTCTGGATGTCATCAGTCCGGCAGCCGCCAGTTCTTTGTGCGCGTCCAGTGTGCTGATAATATCGAGACGCAATTCCTCAATTCTATCAATGCGTTGCTGTGTGTATTTCAGGTTGATTCGCGCCAACAGAACTGTGACGCAGACCAGAAGCGCAGCGAACAAACACAGCAACAGAACGGCAGTCGCGGTACTGATCAGCAGACCAAGCCCGGCAGCGATGAGTGTGGTAACCAACGCCACTGCTGCCGGCGCGGCCAGCCTGAGGTAGAGATTGTCCAGTGCGTCGATGTCGTGAGTGAGCCTGCTGAGCCTGCGCGAAGAGTGGGGGGCGGCTGCGTTGATCGGATAGCGTGTAATAGCGTTAAACAACAAGGTCCGGAGGTCGGCCAGCAGTCGCAACACGGTGTCATGGTTCACGACGCGCTCAAAGTAGCGAGCGACTGTGCGCGCTAGTGCGAAGAAGCGAATGCCGCCGCCAGGGGTGTATATGTTCAGAGTCGCCTGAATGCCTTGTGCCAGCAACGCCCCCGTTACGGCGGCCGAGGTTAGAAACCAGCCCGACAGGCCCAGCAGGCCAATACCTGCCAGCAGCGTTGTCAGCATCAGCACGGCGCCGAGCAGCAGGCGACCGGTATGTGGCTTTAGTGGTTGTAGCCAGGGCCAGAGCTCACGCATTATCCAGCCGTCCTTCATTGAGTTGATAGACCCTATCAGCGAACGCGAGCATCGCTGCGTGGTGACTTGAGAAAATCAGTGTGCGCTGGCCATCGGCCAACGTTTGCAGCGCATTGATGATCATCTTTTCGCTGTGCTCGTCCAGCCCGGCCGTGGGCTCATCCAGTAGCACAAGGTCATAATCCGATAACAGCACGCGCGCCAGCGACAGCCGCCGGGCCTGACCGCCAGAAAGGGCAGCACCGGATTCGAAAAGTGGTGCGTGCAAGCCGGTCGGTGCGGCATCAACTCGTTCTCTCAGGCCAACTTCGTCAAGCGCAGCGAGCAGGGACGCGTCGCTCGCCTCCGGCGCCACCAGTCTCAGGTTTTCAGCCCAGGAACCGTGATAGAGGTACGGTTCCTGACCCAGCCAACCAAAGCGGTTAGAGCCAGGTTGGGCTCCAAATACCGTCACTCGACCTTGCGTGGGTTGCTGGAACCCCGCAATGAGATTCAGCAGTGTTGATTTTCCAGAGCCCGATGGGCCGGCCAGCCCGATGACACTGCCTCTGGGGATTGCCAGATTGATGCTGCTCAGAACATTGCCGCGCCCCGAAAAGGCAACAGTTACATCCTCAATCGCGACCTGGTTGCTCAGGGCTTCAGGCACCTCGGTTTGCCGAGTGGCAGTGGGAGAAGGGGTATTCGTCACCGGCTGAAGGCGCGATATAAGCTGTTCTGCAGCGCCCAGTGCGGCGGCCCGGTCATGGTAATACTGCGACAGTTGGCGCAGTGGCTGAAAAAATTCAGGTGCAAGCATGAGTACAAACAAGCCGGTAAACAGTGTGAGCGATGCGGAAGGCCCAAAGTTGATGTAGCCCAGCAGGCCAAACCCGATATAAATGGCAATCACTGCGATGGCGACCGAGGCGAAAAATTCCAACACCGCAGATGATAAAAAGGCGATGCGTAGTGTTTTCATATTGGTGCGTCTGTAGGCATCAGACACTTCGCGCACATCTCGAGTTGCATGCTCCGTCTGGTTGAACAGCTGCAGAGTCAGTATGCCGCGCAACTGATCGAGAAAGTGGCCTGATAGGCGCCCAAGGGTTTCAAAATGCTGTTGGTTCAGGCGCTCCGCGCCCATACCGACCAGCGCCATAAACAAGGGAATCAAGGGCGCCGAAAGTAAAAGAAAGCCGCCGGCAATATAATCCAGCGGAAAGACCACTAGCAGAATCATGACTGGCACTAGAACTGAAAGCAGCATCTGCGGCATGAAACGGGCGTAATAGCCGTCCAGCGCCTCAACCTGTTCAAGCCATTCGCTGGCATGGGTGGCCGGACTGTCAGAATCCATTCCATTCGGACCTTTGTGTTGCCAGGATTGCGCGAGCTGTTTGCGCACTTCCTGTCTTACAGTCTGGCTTGCACTTGCGGCTGCGGTGTCCTTGGCGATTTGCGCCAGGGTTCTGACGGCAATAGCGACGATAATGCCAGCTATTGCGGGGTACAGATCCGGCAGCGCTCTGGAATGCGTGATTGCCTGGTCAATGGTCCAGGCGATCAACCCCAGCTGCACGATCGTTGCCACAGCCGCTACAAGGCCGGCGGCGATGGCGGCTAAAACAAGCGGACGGGCATGTGTGCCCAAGTCTGCAAGCCACTGGCGAGAGGAGGGGCGAGGCTCAGCCCCGTCGTCAGTCGCCGCAGCCGCGTTTTCTTGCAGCTGCGGCGCCAACGAATCAGTGGTAGCCGGCATCGGCGCGAACCTTGCCGCGGAATACCCAGTAGGTCCAAGCGGTATAAACCAGAATAATCGGGATAACGAACAGAAGCCCGAGCAAGAGGAACAATTGCGATTCCGGCGCAGAGGCTGCATCCCAAAGCGTGAAGTTGGGCGGCACAACGTAGGGCCAACGACTGACAATCAGCCCCAGGTAGCTGAAGATAAACAGACCCATCGTCGCCACAAACGGCATGCCTTCACGCCGCATCTTCAGTGACCGGTATATGCGGTAGGCACAGAACATGGCAAGCGCCGGTAATATCCAGATTACCTGGATGGTTGAAAACCAACGATCGCGTACCAGGTCATCAACAAACGGCGTCCAGAAACTGACAACGGCAAATACGGCCAGCACGACAAAGAGCAGGGGCATCGCGATTTTATAGGCCCAATCCTGAATGTAGCCCTCGGATTTAAGGATCAGCCAGGTGCTTCCCAGTAGCGCGTAACCGGCCATGAGCCCAAATCCGGTGAGTACAGTGAAGGGCGTCAGCCAGTCGAAAGCGCCGCCAACATAGACCAGTCCTTCGGTATTAAAGCCCTGAATATAGGCGCCAACAACGGCCCCCTGGGCGAACGATGCGATCATCGAACCGCCTGCGAATGCCCAGTTCCAGAGATAACGCGACGTGTTGGCTTTGAAGCGAAATTCAAATGCCACCCCTCGAAAAATCAGGCCAGCAAGCAGCAGGAATACACCGATGTAAAGTGCTGGCAGAAATATCGAATACACCAGTGGAAATGCGGCCAGCAATCCTGCGCCACCAAGCACCAGCCAGGTTTCATTCCCGTCCCATACCGGCGCAACAGAGTTCATCATCACATCCCGGGCTTCTTCGTCGGGAGCGAAGGGGAAGAGGATGCCCAGCCCCAAATCGAACCCGTCCATCAATACATACATAATGATGCCGAACCCGATAATCACAGCCCAGATCAATGCCAGGTCAAAGGTTTGCATGATCAGTTACCTCCTTTCCGGGTGGGGTCGGAATCCATATCGTCACCGATGCCGGGATAGGGCTCATATTCGAATTTGACGTGTGCCGCTGAGAATGGCCGCATCGGGCGCTCGGACTGCTCATCCGGTTCGTCAGTATCGTCGTCTTCAAGGCCGGCTTGGAGTACACGGAACAGGTAGTAAACGCCAGCGGTGAAGACCAGCGCATATACGACGATATAGCCAATCAGTGAGAACAGTGCCATTCCGCCCGTTAGCGACGGTGTGACGCCTTCAGCCTGGGTCATCATGCCGTAGACCAGCCAGGGTGATCGCCCCGTCTCGGTCACAAACCAACCCGCTAATACCGCCAAAAACGGTGTAATGCTCATCGCCCGCATCGACTGAAGAAACCAGCGAGAGGTGTAAACCTTGCGGCGGATTCTCAATACGAGGCCTGAAATCCCAAAAAATATCATCAGCAAACCAAGCGCCACCATGACCCTGAATGACCAGAATACGACGGGCACGACCGGCTGCTCATCGGGAGAGACCTCTTTGAGTCCGGGAACGACGCCATCCCACTCATGAGTAAGAATAAGACTGGCCATATGAGGGATGCCAATCTCCATGATATTGCTCTGGGTCTCACGATCAGGCCAGGCAAACAGCAACAGCGGCACTCCTGACTCTGTTTCCCAATTACCTTCCATCGCCGCAACTTTCATGGGCTGGTGTTCAAGCGTATTAAGGCCATGAAAGTCGCCGACAACGGCCTGCAGGGGCGCAATAATCAGAATTAGCCAAAGACACATCGATAGCGCCTTGCGGTTTGAATCGACCTCTCTGCGGTGCAGCAGGTACCACGCACTGACACCTGCCACAACGAAACTGCCGGTAAGGAAAGATGCAAGCACCATATGCATGAAGCGGTATGGGAACGATGGATTGAAAATAGCGTCGAACCAGGAGATAACATGGAATGCGCCATCCCTGAACTCAACACCGGCTGGGGTTTGCATCCAGCTGTTGGCGGAGAGAATCCAGAATGTCGAAATGAGCGTGCCTGTGGCGACCATAATCGCCGCAAAAAGGTGAACGCCTGCGGGAACCTTGTCTCGACCGAATAGCAGTACCCCAAGAAACGCGGCTTCCAGGAAGAAAGCCGTGAGCACTTCATAGCTCAGCATCGGGCCGAGAAAGTTGGCAGAGGCCTGGGCGAAATTGCTCCAGTTGGTGCCAAACTGGAACGACATCACAATGCCGGACACCACGCCCATCCCGAACACAACCGCAAACACTTTGGTCCAGAATGCGGATAGCCTGACCCATTGAGGGTTTTGTGTACGAAAGGCGAGGCCTTCAAGCACCGCAATATAGGATGCAAGCCCGATAGTGAACACGGGGAAAATGGCATGAAACGATATCACGAAGGCAAACTGAATTCGGGATAGCAATAACGGATCGAGATCCACAAAAACCTCCATGGTCTAACGCTATTGAGAGGGCGGGGCAGATCAGTACATATCAGCCTGTCACGCCTGGAGCCGGATAGGGTGGTGACACCACACACTCAACGAGCGTATTCCTGACATAAAGTTAATACAATTGGACGGATTGTCCTGCCTGGCGCTGACCTAAGGTATCCTGTTCAACTATAGAGTCTCTGAAAAAGTCTTGCGAAGAATGCAGCTGCAAGTTTTCCTTAATTACGAACATCTCTGAAAACAGGATTAGGATGGGAATTTACAGCGAAAGAATACTGCCGCACGTCATTGATCACGCCTGTAGCATCGGGTCGATCATGAAACTCCGACAAAAGCTGATTCCCATGGCGTCAGGCAATGTGCTTGAGGTCGGTATGGGCTCGGGAGTGAATCTTCAGTTCTACAATCCTGAAGCAGTTGGGTGTGTTTTCGGGCTGGAGCCTTCATCAGGTATGCGCCGAAAAGCGCAGCAAAACCTGAGCACATCACCGGTGCCGGTTGAATGGCTTGATTTACCGGGCGAGCAGATTCCGCTCGACGATAACAGCGTGGATACCGTCGTGCTCACGTTCACACTGTGCACCATTCCCGATTGGCGTAAAGCGCTACAGCAGATGTCGCGTGTGCTTAAGCCGGGCGGCCGGTTACTGTTTTGTGAGCATGGGCAGTCGCCGGATCAAAAGGTTGCGATCTGGCAGAACCGCGTCACACCAGCCTGGAAGAAAATTGCGGGTGGATGCCATCTGAACCGACCTATTGGTACCTGCATTCGGGGAGAGGGATTTGAAATTGAATCGCTTGAAAATCTCTATATCCGCAATGCCCCTAGAATAGCGGGCTACATCTACTTCGGAGTGGCGAGAAAACCGGAATAAGGACGCCCATCTCACTCAGATCTTGGGCTTCAACAATTGCGTTACCGCTCAGCGCCTTATACAATCCCGCCTCCTTCCAAAGCTGTCCGTGCCCGGGTGGTGAAATGGTAGACACTGGGGACTTAAAATCCCCTGACCGTTAGGTCGTGCCGGTTCGAGTCCGGCTCCGGGTACCAATTTTTCCCTTATACCTCTGTTAAGCAGCTCCTTGCGGGGGCCTCTTAGTTTCTGGCTGTGTCCGCTAGAGCGCTCGCTGTATTTCTCAGGCGTCGGTGTTGGGGCATCGGCTCGTTGAGCCTTCCGATACCAAACGATCGCCTGCGCTTATTGACCGCTTCCGAAAATACCCTTGCGGCATTTCCAATGCGAGGTGGTAGCTGACACCGGCCGCATAGTGAGCACACTGGCTGCTGTTATCCGAGGCGCAGGGCAGCATCTTTTTGATGGCTTTTATGGTGCCGTTGGCATCTGCATAAGCGATGTCGAGCGGGATGAAGGTACGGTACATCCAGAACGTGGCTTCTGGCGGGCGTTCTTCGTCGTAGACGAACAGCATACCGTGGTCTTCCTGAAGCGCTTCACGCCCCATCAAGCCTTTTGCTCTTTCTGTGGATGTGACAGCGCGCTCGACCACGAGTTTGTGAGTAGTCGTTGCGGTTTGAATGCACATGCCAACAGTTTCAGGTGTGTTTTCGGTAGAGCCAGGGGCGCGGCATGCCGACAAGGCCAGCATGGCCGCAAGTATGCTGATAGCCCGAATAGAGTAACGCGAAGATGTCATCAACTGCGCAGCCGGTAACCGGTTTTGAAGATGTAGCCAATCGCCAGTATGCAAAGCAGCAGGAAGAACAACGTCATGCCTGCGCTGACCACGACATTAACGTCGGATATACCGTAGAAGGCCCATCGGAAACCGCTAATGAGGTAAACCACCGGATTGAACAGTGTGATGGTTTGCCAGAGTGGGGGCAGCATGTTGATGGAGTAAAAGGTGCCGCCCAGAAACACCAGCGGGGTCACGATCATCAGCGGGACGATTTGAAGTTTCTCAAATGTGTCTGCCCAGATGCCGATAATAAACCCGAAAAGACTGAACGTGATGGCGGTGAGGGTCAGGAAAAACACCATCCAGAACGGATGATCGATGCTGTAGTCCACAAACAAACGCGCCGTGAGAAGGATGATTGCGCCCAGAATCAGCGATTTCGTTGCGGCAGCGCCTACGTAACCAATGACGACCTCCACATAGGACACGGGAGCCGACAGAACCTCATAAATGGTGCCGGAGAATTTGGGCATATAAATGCCGAATGAGGCATTGGATATACTCTGCATCAGCAATGACAGCATCACCAGCCCGGGAATAATGAACGCCCCATAACTGACGCCATCGATTGCCCCCATACGAGAGCCAATAGCGGAACCGAAGACGACGAAATAAAGTGATGTCGAGATTACCGGTGATGCGATGCTCTGCATCAGGGTGCGCCACATGCGGGCCATTTCAAACTTGTAGATTGCGCGAATACCGTGGAGATTCATGACTTGGCCTTGACCAGGTTAACGAATATATCTTCGAGTGAGCTTTCCCGGGTACGCAGATCCTTGAAATCGATACCCAGATCGCCGAGCCGCCGCAGCAAGATGGCAATGCCGGTTTGCTCCTGCTGTGCGTCGAATGAGTAGACCAACTCGTAACCGTCATCCGAGAGTTCCAGTGACAGGTCGGAGAGGCCCTCCGGTAGCGTTTCCACCGGGTTTTGCAGATGCAGTCGCAGCTCTTTTTTGCCGAGCTTTGCCATCAGTGCGTCTTTTTCTTCAACCAGGATCAGCTGTCCCTGACTGATAACGCCGATGCGATCCGCCATTTCTTCCGCTTCTTCAATGTAGTGGGTCGTCAGAATAATGGTGACACCGCTTTCCCGAAGCCCTCTGACCATTTCCCACATATCCCGCCGGAGCTCTACATCGACTCCTGCTGTTGGCTCATCAAGAAACAGGATCTGAGGCTCGTGGGAGAGGGCTTTCGCAATCATGACCCGGCGCTTCATACCACCGGACAGGGCCATGATGCGAGAGTCCTTCTTATCCCAAAGCGATAGTTGTTTGAGAATTTTCTCGATGTGCTGCGGGTTTGGTGCTTTGCCAAAAAGGCCGCGGCTGAAGCTGACGGTATCCCAGACGGTTTCAAAAGCATCGGTGTTCAGTTCCTGTGGAACCAGTCCGATTTTGCTGCGGGCAGACCGATATTCAGTAACGATGTCGTGACCATCGGCAAGCACAGTGCCGGAACTCAGGTTGACGATCCCGCAAATGATACTGATCAGTGTGGTTTTGCCGGCACCATTCGGGCCCAGTAACGCGAAGATCTCACCGCGATGGATATCAAGGCTGATGTCTTTTAATGCTTCATGGCCGGAAGCATAGACCTTGCTGAGATTTTTGACGGAAATGTCCGGATGCACGACAGCTCCTGTTTCGAAGAGAGTGAACGACACCATTCAGTGGAAATGATGAGTTCGGATAAAGGTGAAGTTGGGACGCATGTTCGTTCGCAAGCGAGCATTCTATACGAATATTGGAGCAGGCGGGATGGGGATGCTTAAAAGGAAATACACCTACACTCATTCAAAATGTTCCGATCAATTCAAGTATCCGGTTTTTAATGGAGTGTACATTTATGTTAGATAAGATCGATTAATGACAAATATAGACATTAAGTCCTAAGAGCAGTAGCATGATGGTATAGGGTATTTCCAACAGGTGATGTCATGACACAGCCAATCGCACATTCGACTCAGGCTCCCAATATTGACGAGCGCAAAGGGCAGGTGGCACTTAAAGCGTTCTTCAATATCACAGCTGAGTGGGGCTGCACTCAGGCTGACCGCCAAAAGTTGTTGGGTGATATTGCCCGATCAACATTGAATAACTACGCAAAGTTGCCCGCACTGCGGTTGAACCGTGACCAGCTTGAGCGGATCAGTTACATCATGGGCATCTACAAAGCCCTTCAGATCCTTTACCCCTCAAAATCGCTAGCCGCTCGCTGGATTAAAGCGCCCAACACGGCGCTGCCATTTAACGGATCGACGGCACTCGCTTTCATGACGCGCGGTAGCATGATGCATCTTGCGGAAGCCCGTCGTTACCTTGACGCCGCACGGGGCTGGTGAATGGCTTCATTTCCTGAGCCAGAAGGGTGCATACCCGAATGGCAGGCACATCGGATCGTGCCATCGCATTTTCCACCTATTGAAATATTTGAGTCGGTCCTGTCCCAGGATGAATTCGAGTTGGCTGCTGAAATTGAGGGGTTGACCAACGATCGGTTGCGGGATCTTACCGGTGATATTCAAAAAGTAGCGGAGGAAGATCGCGTCTTTGGGGCTGGTTCAAGCCCCATAATGGCTGCTTTTACCCACATGGGAGGGCCAAGCCGGTTTACCGATGGTACTTTTGGGGTGTACTACGCTGCGAGCTCCCTGAAAACGGCTATCCGGGAAACGGTATTCCACCGGGAGCGGTTTCTGGCGGCTACTCAGGACCCGCCGATGGAATTGACCATGCGCTGTTACATCAGCAAGGTTGTGCTGCCGGTGGATGATATTCGAGGGAAGCCCTTTGAAAGTCTCTACGACCCGTCGCCTGATCGCTATGGGTTGAGTCAGGATTACGCACGTGTGCGCAGGGAAGCCGGGAGTCACGGCCTTCTGTACCGCAGTGTGCGTGACCCGGCCGGAGAGTGTATCGCAGCCTTTCGACCGCGAACCATGGCGCTTCCCTGGCAGGGGCCCCATTTGCGGTATGTGTGGGACGGCCGGCAGATCACCGACACCTTCCGAATGACCCGTCATCGGCGTCTGGCTGCTGACTTTGACGACGCGCCATGAGGTGAGTCTCAGGATCTTTGCCCGCGTTCCGTGCCGTTTTGTAGCGTTTGGTAAAATGTGACTTGCCTCGGCTTTTGATATAAATTCTCTGCTAAAGTCCCGGAAACAAAGGCTTTCCCAAAAGCCAATCATCCGTACGGAGTGATTCATGCCAGAGCGTCGCCGCAGAGAGCGTTTACCCCTGATCCAGATGGATGCGCGCATCAGAGTAAAAAAGAAGCTGTTTTCCAGTAGCTGGGAAGAGGTCAATGTGTGTGATTTCACCCGACTCGGATTGGCGGTGGTTGGCGAACACGATTTCAAGGAAGGCGAGACGGTTACATTGAGCCTCCGGTTGTCCACCGAAGTCGGCGATATTACCGCAGAGCAGGTGGAGGCGATCGTTCGGAATTCCAGGGTGGGCGATGAAGGGACGATCTTCGGAATGGAGTTTGTCGAAAACCAGAAATCATCGATTACCGAATCCCTTGGACGTATCGAGAGCGTTTTGTCCCGCTTCCGAAAAGTGACGGACCGTATGCGCGAGCGCTCGGTTTGATTTACTCTGCTCAAGTCAGAGCGCCCGATTGATCGGACTGATCGACACAGGCATGGATTTTCACGCGTTATTACTGGAATAATGCGCCCTGCTTGAAGGGAGAGAGAAAGTCGGTGCGAACAGGTCTGGTTGTTGTGTTTGTTGCTGTAGTCGCCAGTGCTGCTGTGTTGGTGCCGCGTTGGCTTGAGCAAAACAGTGGCAACGAGAAGGTTGCTCCAGAACCCTGCCTGCTTGATTCACAGGATTGTCGCTGGATAGCAAACGGCAATGACTGGCAGATATCGCTAAGCAGGGAGGCGGAATCACGCAAGATGACCTTTACGGTTACCACTTCTGCCACGCCGGCCAGACTTTTGGCGGTGCTCACAGGTGAGTCCATGTATATGGGCGAGTACCCGGTACCATTGACCAAAACTGCCAAGGGTACCTACCAAGCCAAGTTTAACTTACCTGTCTGTACGACTGACCCGGATATGCGCTGGCAGATCAACTTGAAAGCCAGTGGCGAAAACGTCACATCAGACGCTGTGATGCCGGTTCTCGACGCACATTACGGGTCTTGACCTACCGAGGGGCCAAACCTCAAATTCTTGATGACCTTTGACAACTGCCTTCCAAAGCGCCATATCCCGCTCAGTAGCGGCGCATGCTAAACTGCGTAATATTATTGAAACCTATAGAATTCATGGAAGACGTTATGGATTACGCAGATAGTGTGCATCAGGTTCTGATTCGCAAAATCAGTAAAGCAGAGCAGGATTTGCTGCAATTAAAACTCGACTACTGCCGTTTTATTTTTGGCTTGTCTCATCGCGCTCAGGTCAGCCTGGAAGGGAGGCGATACCAGGTTGTGTCTGTTGATGTGGATAGCATGGTTCGCCAGGATGACGGTCGTTTCAGCAAGCCAACGCTGGTAGGCGAATTGGTTACAGAATCCCGGCAGGGCCAGGAAAGCAAAGTCGTGTCGCTGGGCAGCGATTGGGAGCTGATCAAGGATACCAAAACCCGCAAAGTGCCGGTTGAAAGCTGACGGCATTGGGGGAGCGCTGGTGCTATTCCCATACGTTCAGATTCAGTTCAGGAACGGCACCTGCGGTGCCTCTTCTTCAAATCAACGCGTTAGCTGTTAAAGCTGCGTAAAGCGAATGCTGGTCCGGCACGTAGCGTCTTTCCCCCCAGAATTCTGCCCCTTCCAAACCATTTCTGAAGCAGTAAAGCGCACTGCTGCTTTGCGTGAGGGTTGATAGAATCTGTTGGGTTTCCAGATCGTTAATGTGCAGTGACCTTCGCGCGACTTTAACCGCAGTTATGTAAGCTTTTTCCCGGGCATCGCCGCCAAACGGTGCCAGGGCACACGCAGCGCCGTATAGATAGGCCGCCGCAAGCGCCTTCAGCGCCGGGCTCGCAGCATTCAACTCAAGTTCCCGCCGCCTTACGTCCAGCAGCTGGATGCTGGCAAAGATGTGAAGCTGAGCCGTCAGATCACTGCTTGATACCACGGGTTGAGACTGTTCCGAGGTGACGCGATGGAAAGCATTGCGGGATGCCGATACCGCTTCAAATGCCAGTGGCTCTGCACTATCTGGCGTGACATCGGGTGTAAATGGCTCACTTATGCCGTGGGCTGCTACTGCATTCAGGCCTTTCGCCAGCGTCATCATTCGCAATGCCAGTACCAGTAACAGCACGGCAAGTGTGACTTCGACTGCACCTACGACTAACCCTGTCATGACCAATTCGCCCTATCAATGTTTCATCAAGTAACAAAATGTTACATCACACAGTGCATTGATAGCAGCGAGCCTGGGTCAATGATGTGACGCGAGTACGCTTTACAGCAAATTGTCCTGATAAGGTGGACAAGTGCGCTGGCTTGACTGCGCCTTAATGGCCTTCGCAGGTCACGGATGTGCGGAGTTTAAGGTGTTGCCTGACTCGGCGAGAGATGGTGTCGACCAGTATGTTGAGTGACGCAGTGATCAGGATCAGCACCATGGCACGGTCAAACTGGATGTTCTGGATGGCGCTGTCGACGTAGAATCCAAGCGTATAGATACCAAGAATGCCCAGTATCGCCGTTTCTCTCATGATGATTTCCCACCGGTAAAGCAGGAAGGCGATAAAGGGGCGATAGAGACGGGGCAGTAACTCGTAGTGATAGCGATCACACCCTTGCGGTGCGTCCGGCCGCAGTCTGATTTCGTTACTTCGCTTGCCAATCAGGTGACCGATAATGCCGCCATTATGCAGGGCAAGGGCAACGATGGCCGGCAACATTGACGGCCCCCAAAGCTGCAGCAGGATATAGGCAAGCATGTACTCTGGTGTCGATCGGGCGATGACAAGCAGGATGTGGCCGATCCCGCGTCTCTTGGGGCCGCCGAAATGGCGTGATATTAACGGGAACGCAATCAGGGTACAGATGCCTGTCAGCACCAGGGCTACCTGGGTCAGTACCAGCGTGTTCCAGATCCCGGGAAGGGCCTCATGCAGCGTCAGATCGCTCAACCATGTCGCAAGCCCGGCGATACCGTCTCCGTTCCTGATCGGTGAGGGCACAATATCCTCGGTGAAAAACCGGACGACATTCCCCCAGACAATGGGGAGCCCGTCACCCAGAAAAAACGGGGCGGCAATAATATAAAACGGCACCAGTCGAGGCCGTGCCCAGAAACGAAGTGTGGCAATCAGGACGTAGAAAAGAATCAGAAGGGCGCCGACCTCTGAATAGAATCCTTGTGAAAAGGACGATTCGAGATAGAACCCCAGCGTTGGCAGGCCCACAAAACCCAGGACGGCACTTGAGCGTAACCCGCACTCGAGCCGGTATGCGGTGTAGGTGGCCAGGTGAGGCAGAGCATCCGGCACACGTGCATACAGAAATGCAGAAAATGTGCTGGTACCGGCAGGGAGTACGCGAGCCGGGGTGGGATCGACCTCATCGAGTATGTCGGAATATACCTTTGCGAAGATGCCGGCATAGGGAATTGCGATTGCGAGGACGCCGGTAAGTGGGTGAAATCCGAAAAACTGAAGAAAGATCAAAGCCCAGAACAACTCATGTATCGCGCGAATAAAAGCCGAAAACATGCGAACGACACGCCAGCGAAAGGCCAGCGCCAACAGAAATCCGGAAACACTGCCCAGCGCAACGCCGGTAAACGCAAAGGCAATCGTACGCAGTAACGCTGTGCCCATACCCTGGAGTGACAGGAAATCAGGCGTGACGATGCCAATGAAAAGGGCTGTCAGGTCTTTCCACGGGTTAATGCTGGTGATGGCAATGTCGGCAAAAAAAAGGCTGAGCAGGCCGATAGCGACAAAAAGCAGCGATATCCTGACCGACGCTGATGCCATCATTATCAAGCCTTAGTAGAGAGGAAGGATGTCGGCGGGCGAAAGTCGATCACTGGCAGCATCGAGGGCGATCTGACCATCCTGTATGCCGACAATCCGGTGGCAATAACGCAGGGCAAGATCAATATCGTGAATCGCGATAACGCTGGTGCTATAGGCCTCTGCCATAATCCCCATCACCACATGGGCCAGCGGGCCATCGAGGGCTGACACAGGCTCATCTGCCAGCAGGATGTTGGCGTTCTGGTACAAAGCACGGGCGACCGCCGTGCGTTGTTTCTGGCCGCCGGACAGTGCTTCAACGGGTTCTCGGAGCTTGTCGCTTATCGATAACTTTTCGAGGATGGGGCGGATCTCACGCAGTTCCCGCTGGCGAGGCCATACCAGGTTGGTGAGGTTGTACCAGCGAGAGTGAGCCGACAAGCGCCCCATATAAACGTTGTGGAACACTGAAAGCGATTGCACCAAGCCCTGTTCCTGAGGCACGAGTGCAGCCTGATCCCGAACCCGATCATACAGCAGACTGAGTAGCGTCGATTTGCCTGCGCCGCTGCGACCCACCAGACCAATCCGCTCGCCTTCGCGGATTTCGAGTGTGATAGGCCCCAGAACCAGCTGACCGCCATATGCAGCGGTCAGGTTGTTAAGGCGCAGCGCATCCATTAGTCGATAATTCCGATTTCTTCGGCAGTATTCCGAATGGAGTCGTAATCGTCGTTACTGGCCGGGATAAATTCAGAACGAGGGAATTTACCCAGTAGTTCGGGATCCTTCATTTCTACCAACGCGGTCTGAACCTTCTCGATAAACCCGTCGCCATAGCGTTCGTCTACGTCACCACGAATCGTCCACTGGTAATCCTGATAGGGAGGCGTTTGCCAGATCACCTTTACCTTGTCGGTATCAATGGTGCCGGCTTCCATCTCACTGTCCCAGACCGCATAGTTCAATGCGCCGATCTCATAGGTACCGGCTTCAACGAGGCGTATGGTGCGTGAATGGTTGCCACTGAATCCGACACGACTGAAGACGTCATCCGGTGACTCGCCAAAAGCCTCGCGAATATAGTATTCGGGCATCAACCGGCCAGAGGTCGATCCTTTCGAGCCGAACGTGAAGGTCTTGCCTTTGACCGCATCGGGCAGACTGTCGGATTTTTCGATTCCTGTGCTCTTATGGGCAATAAAGTAGGACACAAACTGAGTGTCTTCCTTGCCTTGAGCAATCGCCCGGGAGCCTGGCACCAAAGCGCGCGCCTGTACGCCCGACAAGCCGCCGAACCAGGCCAGTTGTACCTGATTGTTACGGAAAGCTGAAACGGCTGCGGCATAATCTTTGACCGGAACATAGCGCACATCAACGTCCAGCTTTTGCGAAAGATAATCCGCAACGGACTGAAACCGTTCCCTAAGCTTGGTTTCGTCAGCATCCGGAATGGCGGTGAACACAAATGTGTCGGCGACTGCAGGCGTTATCAGCGCCAGGGAAAGAAGAAGGGCGCGTTTTAAGGTTTTTAGCATGTAATAAGTCCCTGATGGTCACATGTTATGAATAGCGGCCGATATTCCTTCGGCCTCGGTGGCGCCAAGAATAACGCCAAACGGCAGCGTGTTGAAGTGCGCTCGCTAACAGCTGCCGATGGTTACAGTGAAGACGACAACATAATCGGGCCGGAACCGTCGCCGGTATCGATTACTTTGCCAATCACGCAGGCTTCGGCGTAGCCAAGGGCCTTTAACTCAGTCAGGCATTGCTCTGCGTTGTTTTCGGGAATGCCAGCGAGAAGCCCGCCCGCGGTTTGGGGATCGAATAGCAAGGGGTAGCGTGGATCGGCCCGCCAGTCACTGGCGTTCGCGATAGCGGATTCAACCTGCAGATTTCCCTGCTGAAGCGAACTGACGATCCCTGCCGCAAGCGTCTCGACCGCACCGTCCAATACTGGCAGTTGGGATACGCTAAGCAGTGCATCGACGCCTGAGGGCCGGGTCATTTCCACAAGATGTCCGACCAGCCCGAATCCTGTGATATCGGTGCAGGCTCGAGCGCCGTGCCGCCTAAGGCACAGGGCAGCCTGCTGGCTGGATTGCTGCATAAACGTCAACGCATTGTCGATCCAGCGACCCTTTGCCTTGAGCTGTTGGTGGGCGGCGAACAGGGTTCCCGTGCCGAGCGGTTTGGTCAATATCAGCAGGTCGCCGGGCGCCAGACCCTTTTTGCTCATGACATCCTCAGGGTCGATCAAGCCGTTAATAGCAAACCCGAGTGCGAGCTCCTGGGCCTCGCCAGTATGGCCGCCGACCAGAGCACAGCCAGCGTCGTTGAGGACTTCAACAGCACCGCTCATTATCTGGAACAGCACATCCTCAACTTTTTTGTTCAGTCCTTGAGGGATGGTGGCAATCGCGGTGGCACTTTGAGCTTCAGCGCCCATCGCGAAGACATCTCCGAGGCTGTGGTTGGCCGCCACGCGCCCAAAAACATAGGGGTCATCAATAAACGACCGGAAAAAATCGACGGTATGAACCACTGCTTTTCCTGGAGGCACACTCAGTACGGCGGCATCGTCGGGCGAGTGAAGGCCAACGATTACATCCTCACGTTGCAATGGTTGCAGTTTTGCCAACGCGCGCGTCAGAGATGAGCTGGACACTTTTGCTCCGCAGCCCCCGCAGCGCATCGCCATAGCGGATATCGCCTGATTGGCGTCATCGGCATTTAATGCAGCGCTGGTATCAGCATCCGTGCTGGCTGAACGCATAGTCGGAAACTTGCTAAACCGCGCCATAAAACGCTTGTCGATCCAGTGTTTCCAGAGCCAGACCCACCGCCCCTTGAATGCAAGATCACCCCGAGAGCCAACTGCAAAACGATCGCCACTGCTGATCAGCGCCAGCCATTGCTTCTGTGGCTTGAACGGTTTGGGCGATTTTCCCCGGGCAACGCGGGCCAGATTAAGCGCTAGCGGCTGAGCCTGCCTTACGGCGAAAACACCTGCTTTTTCCCGGGGGTGATCCGTGACATGGGCGATATCGCCTGCGGCGAAGACAGTATCGTCATCTGCAGTCTGTAAAGTGTCCCGAGTCAATATGCAGCCGTCGTCATCGAGCGAGAAACCGGTACGTTTAAGCCAGGCAGGGCCGCCGGCTCGCGTTACCCATAAAACTTCGTTCAGTTCGATCGTCTGTCCGTCGGCAGTATGCAGGGTGCCTTTTTCCAGCCGATCGACTGCATTGCCCAGATGCAGGTGAACACCGCGATCAGCCAGAATCCGATGGAAAGTGTCCCGGACCTTGTCGTTGTGTGTCGGTAAAATTGATTTAGCGCTATCGAAAAGGTGAAAGTGCAGTGACTCAAGGCTTCGGTTGCGTGCGCGGAACTCGTTGGAAAGTCGGTGTTGAATGGCCAGTGTTAATTCTACGCCGCCAGCACCGGCGCCAACGATACCGATGCTCAGTGGGCCCGAATGCTGATCCATACGGTCGAGGATATCGAGCCAGCGACGATTGAATCCGTGGATCGGCTTTACCGGGGTCGCAAACTCATGAGCCCCCGAAATGCCATCGACCTTAGGTGCGGAACCAATGTTGATGGACAGCAGATCATAAGGCACGGAGGGGCGGCCGTTGCAGTGAACGAGTTTTCTGTCGCGATCAATATCGATGACTTCGCCACGATAAAAGCGGGCGCCGGCAAATTGCGCCAGCCGGCTAAGGTCGATATGCACGTCATCGTAGCTGTAATGGCCTGCGACGTAACCGGGCAGCATGCCGGAGTAGGGGGTGTGGGTGTCCCTGCAAATCAATGTAAGCCTGACGCCGGGCAGCGGATTCATTGCAAAATAGCGGAGAACGCCGACATGACTGTGGCCGCCGCCAACGAGGACGATATCACGTAGTACCGGTTGAGCAGGCGTCAGCATTGATTCTCCGACATGTGTTATCCGAAAACGGGCAAAAAGGCCCGGCTATCATACGCGTTGCAGGATCGAACGAAAAACGGAAAGGCGGAATCAGGAAAACAGGAGGTGGGCAAGGTGACTGTGAAGTGACAGGCGACCCGCTGGGGGTCGCCTCGCCCTGTTATCAGCCTACAATCTTTTTTGCTTCGGCTGACCAGCTGTCATATCCCTTCATGCTGGAGAACTCTTTCAGCTTGTCTTGCTCAGCCGCTGTCGGATTGGCGATTTGCTTGATTGAGCTAATGCCCATACCTTGCATTTTCTTTGCCGTGGCAGGCCCAACGCCCTTTACCAGCGTGAGGTTGCTCAGATCGACAGCCTTGGGCTTAGCGGGTGCTTTTGGCTTAGCAGCCGCTTTGGCCGGCGCTTTTTTCGCTGCTGGCTTTGACGTTGCGGCTTTAGTTGCCGTAGCAGGTTTGGCAGACGATTTTTTGGCTGCCGGTTTGGCCGCTGCTTTTGCTTTGGATGCAGCAGGTTTTGCCGTTGATTTTGCTTTTGATTTAGCTGAAGTGGCAGCGCTCTTCGCTTTAGCGGCTGTTTTTTCAGACGTCTTTTCAATTTCCTTGCTGGCAAGGCCTACACGCTCAAGCAAGGATTGCTGGAGCTCGTGAAATTCACTCAGCCGCCGGTCGAGCTCTTCATTAAAGCGCTTCATTTCGCGCTCACGTAATTTCTCTACTTCGTCGATGAGCTTTCTGATCGGTTCCTGCACCTGGTGTTGCAGCGAATCGAACTGCTTCAAAGCGTCACCAATCACCTTCTCGAGTTGACCGGAGGTTTTTTCAAATTCCTTGTTCACTTTCTTTACCAGCTTGTCCACGCCAGCTTTTTCTTTCTTCGCCATGATCAAAATCCCCATTTCATTCAGTAGTGGTCAGGTATTAATAAAGTGGAAGTATGACATTGTTGCGGAATACGCGGGACGCGTCCTTGTGCCAGGTCAAAGAATAACGCCTGCTGTCTTCAGCGTAGCGCATGTTGCTGAAAAAACGACCAATCTTTAGAGCGCGTCTTGCAATCAATGCGTTGGAGAAAAATCAGCGCCCTGGCGACCACGTCGGGAACGCAGGGTCTGCTTCCGATCAAGCACTTCCTGAATACGCCCGAGTTTTTCGCTGAGTTCTGAGCTCTGCCGCGCTGAAGACTGAATAAAATCAATTGAATAGAAGAAATTGCTGCAGTGTTTTTTGACTTCGACGACCAAACCCTGAAGTGCTTCGGCTTCGATATCCTCGAAGGGCATTTGCATAACCAGATCAAACTGAAGGGTGTCGCCGGGTTCAAAGACTTTATCGGTTTTCAGAACGCAACCGTACTGATCAAGGCCAAATAACCGGGATTCAACCATTTCCTTGCGAAATAACCCCCGCTTCAGGCGAAAGCGCGCCAGAAGATCAGGTAGAGGGTCTTGCACGTTCAGGTCAATTCGGTCCATGGGCCTCGGCCGTTAAAGCTTTCGAAGAAAAAGGAGATTACGAGAGGACTTGGCTGCATTTTTACATGGTTTCACGAATCGATGCTATCAGGTATCGGATCAGTGACGCCGCGTCATCGTTTAAACTTTAGACAAACGAATTCAATTTCGCAATATGATCAGCTGTGTACATTAACTATTTGACTGCGAACATCAAGTCAAAGGTGTGGCACATCGGGCCAGATTTCCTGGCTTGAGTCTGGCCCGATGTAAAGCGGGGTCAGTCTTTAGAGGTCGTTTCAATTGAATACAGATCAGTACGTCTGTCTTTCAGGTTGGTGACCGACCCTTCGTTACGTACTAACGTGAGCTTCTCCAGATCAAGATCCGAGAACATGATCATTTCGGTATTGGGTGTCGTCTCGGCCATCACCGCATCGTGGGGAAAAGCGAAATCCGAGGGTGAAAACACCGAAGACTGCGCGTACTGCACGTCCAGGTTCTCCACCTTCGGCAAGTTACCGACGCTGCCGGTGATCACCACATAGCACTCATTCTCTATCGCCCGTGCCTGAGCGCAATGTCGAACGCGCAGGTAGCCGTTCTTGGTGTCGGTCCAGAAGGGCACGCAGATGATGTCGACTTCCTGGCTTGCTGCGATACGACCCAGCTCAGGGAATTCGATGTCATAGCAGATCATGATCGCAACGCGTCCGGCGTCGGTTTCAAAGACCTCGAATTTGTTGCCGCCTTCAATTACCCAATCCCGCCGTTCGTGAGGCGTGATATGGACCTTGCGCTGTTCATCAACCCGGCCATCACGATGACATAGATACGACACGTTGTAGACGCGGTCGTTGTCCAGTAAAGGCATCGACCCAGTGATGATGTTGATGTTGTAGCTGACGGCCATCTCGGACATCTGATCCCTGAACTGCTGGGTGAAGCCAGCAAGGAAGCGGATGGCGCGGGTCTGATCCATCTGGTCCGTCAGGCCCATCAGTGGGGCGTTAAAGAATTCAGGGAAGATCGCGATGTCACTTTTGTAGTCTGAGAGTGCGTCAACGAAATACTCGACCTGCTTGAGCACTTCATCTACTGATGTGAATTCGCGCATCTGCCACTGCACTGCGCCCATCCGCACCTGGGTTTTACGGGTTTTGAGCACCGACGCAGGGGGCGTGAACAGGATGTTATTCCACTCGAGAAGTGTGGCATAACCCAATGATTTTTCGTCCTCCGGAAGGTATTTATGCATTAACCGGGTGACCTGGAAATCGTTCGATAGCTGGAACGTCAGAATTGGATCGTAGATTTCCTTGCGATCGACCCGCTCAATATATTCCGCCGGCGTGTATTGCTCTGAATGCTTGTGATAGTTGGGAATCCGGCCCCCGGCGAGAATCGCACGGAAGTTCCGCGAGCGGCACAGTTCTTTGCGGGCTTCGTAAAGCCTGCGCCCAAGACGGTAACCGCGATAATCCGGGTGGATGAAAACATCCAGCCCATAGAGCGCGTCGCCCTTGGCGTTGTGCCAGATCTTTTCGTTTTTGAGGATCAGGTCATCATAGGTATGCGGGTTACTGAAGCGCTCGTACTGGACGCTCACCGTGAGCGCAACGGCGATCAGCTCACCATTATCTTCTATGCAGATTTGTCCATCGGGGAACTGTTCGACCAGTGCTTTGATGGTGTCCTTGGGCCATGCACCGCCAATGTCATCATAAATTCGATCCATCAGGATCTTGAGCGGACCGTAATCTTCAAGAGTGAGGTTACGGAGATTCAAATGAAGTTCTTCATGAGCCATTCCGGCAGGTCTCCCGCGATAAATCAGCGAATGTAGTGGTTCTCAGGATAACAGATCGGGCTAAAGTTATATCTGCGTCGGCCGATTTACCAATTCAAGGCCAGGACAAATACTGCCGTTACTGTCTGCGCTAGTGCGAAATGTCACTTATAACGAATCCAAGATAACGAAACTCTCCGTCAGGATGCTCCTCATGCGCAATTTTACCTTTGGCCAGAAGCTGCTAACCGCTGTTGCGGCGCTTCTGGTTGTGATTATTGCTGTTTACGCTTTTATCAGCGATCGGCGGTTGGTCAGTACCACTGATACCTATGTCGAGGCGATGATAAACGATGCTATTGCCCAGAATACGGCGAGCGTAGCCATCTGGCTGAATAGTCGGCTGGATATTACGGAAGCGACCGCCGTTGCGCTGGAATCCGCAGATAGTGATCGTCAGGCTCAAGCACTGCTGCAATCATCAACAAAAGGTGGCGGATTCGTGGATGTCTACGTGGGGCGCGCTGACGGGTTCGCGCTGATGCCGTCCGCTGAGAGTGCGGCGACTCTTCCGGATGACTATGATCCCCGGACTCGCCCCTGGTACAAGCTTGGCTTGAGCTCAAACCGGGCGACGTTTACCGAACCCTACGTTGATGTCTCAACTGGCAGTATGATTTTGTCTTCGGTCGTTCCGGTCAAGTCAGGTGATTACCGGGGAGTGGTGGCCGGTGACATCACGCTTGAGAGTGTTGAACGGATTCTTGCCGAAGCAACCCTCGCAGAAACCGGTTACGCCATGTTGATCAATAAAGATGGCACCGTTCTTTACCATCCGAACAGAAAACTGATTGGGAAAAAGGTTAAAACCTTGATCGGCGAGTCGCCCAGCCTTGACGGTAGTGTGAATAATTACCGTTTTGAAGACGCCGACTGGCGAGTCAGTTTCCACAAGATCAAAGGCGCCCGTGGTGTTGACTGGTACCTGGGCGCGATTGCCAATGACGATCTGATTATGGCGCCCATTCATAGTGCGCGGATCACGGGCGTGATCATCGCGGCTGTAGGGATATTGCTGACACTGGTTTTGGTGAATATCGCGATCCGTATTCTGATGAAACCGGTGCATTCACTGCGCGACGCCATGGCTGATATCGCCAGTGGTGATGCGGATTTGTCCCAGCGTCTGGCAATGGAAAGTAATGACGAATTTGGTCAGACCGCTGCCAGCTTCAATGCTTTTATTACGAACGTTCAATCGGTGGTGAGCGACGTTCAGCGCGGTGCGATTGAGCTGAGTGATGCTGTGGGTTCTCTGAAACAAACCGCCGGCGCCAGCCGCAAGAGCGTCGAAGGTCAGCAGACAGAGATCGATATGGTGGCGACCGCCATCAACGAGATGTCTGCCGCTGCCAACGAGATCGCCCAGAATGCGCAGCAAACCGCTGACGCCTCAACCAGGGCGGACCATGATGCTCAGCAGACGCAGGAGACTGTTAAAGCGTCTCGTGATGCAGTTGAACGTCTTGCATCGGAAATCGGCGCTGCGGCGGACGTGGTTGAGCACCTGGGTCAGGATGTCACTGACATCAACAGTATTCTCGAAGTTATCCAGAGTGTTGCTGAGCAAACCAACCTGTTGGCGCTGAATGCTGCGATTGAGGCTGCCCGGGCGGGCGATGCTGGGCGCGGTTTTGCCGTGGTTGCCGATGAAGTGCGCAACCTCGCACGCCGCACGCATGACAGCACAGAAGAAATCAACGCGATGATCGACCGGCTGCAGAAAGGAGCAGCCAACGCGGTAAACGTGATGCAGGCTTCACGAGCTGTGTCGAACGTCAGCATGGAGAAGGCTCAGGATGCAATGGACTCTCTGAACCGCATTGCTGAAGCGATTACGTCGATCAGCAATATGACGACTCAGATCGCGACCGCATCCGAAGAACAAACATCGGTCTCCGAAGAGCTGAATGCCTCAATCAACCGGATTGCAGATCAGGGGCAGGAGGCTGCAGCAGCGGCCAGCGAAAACGATGTCTATAGCGGTAAAATTGATGATATCGGGCGCAACCTGCAACGGAACGTCTCGCGCTTCAAGGTATAGCGGGCCGCTGTATTCAACCAGGGCCTAACCAACTGGGCCCGGACGATGCTGAAAGAACAGCGTTGTCCGGGCCTTTGTCGTTTACTAGGTTAAACTGATTACTGACCCAATTGGATCCGCATCCGCATTTGCTGCATGACTTCGTCGCCCAACTCGCCTGGCTCGGCGGGTAACCATGGGTTTCCCAAGTGCAAAACAGTTCTGGATGACAAACTCAGGTCTTCGATAGGTTTGGCGTAGAAGGTATCCAGATAAACTGCAAAGCTGCCGTCCATGATCGCCCGTTCCAGCCCGAGCTGCACTCGCATCGCCAAAACATGATCGTGTTTTGCTGCGAAGAAATAGGACGGCATGATGTAGCTGAACAGAAGATCTGGCTCGACCACCAGATCCGGATTGTTCTTGAGCTCAAGATCAAAGGCGACTTCGCTTACGCCGCGTGCAAAGCACTCGAAGCGGCCGGCTTCGAGCATGTCAAACAGCGTTTCAAAGCGCGGGTGGGTCACAACATCCAGCCCATTTGCTCTGAGGATACGCGTATCGGGCCAGTGGCGGCCCTGCCCAAAGCGGATATTGCGCTCCCTGACGTCAGCCAGTCGATTGATTCCCTTGAACCGCTCAAGCATCTTGCGGGTCGTTACGCAGACGCGATAGCCCAGCAGGCCAGCATCTATAGGAATGGGAATGGCAAGAAGCGCATCTTCACGTTCAGGGCTTGATGCGACATTGGCAAGTTGAACGACTGATGAGTTTCCGTTTTGAAGCTCTTTGAGGACCCGGCCCTGGTTCATGTCGCTGCTGCGGACGATGCGATAGGGGCCGTACTCGGGTGTTTTTCTGAGCGCCAGATCCAGCAATGCCTTGATCGCAGGGCTATCATAGTTGCGATACCAGAGGATCACCGAGGTGGTCGGCAGTGCGCGGACCTGTTCTGCGAGCGGTTGGTGTGCGGGCAGCCAAAGCACCAGCGCCGTTAGCAAAAAGAGCCGCCAACGATTGCGGGCAGGGCGATTCCGGATGCTCATAGACGAACAATGCCAAAAATGGCGCCAACAGCCCGATTGTGGCAAGCGAGCGAGCAACAGCGGTTTGTATCGATCCTTTTGCGACAAAGCAGCATATCCTATGCAATGCATCAGAAAACCCAGGCTCAGTGCGCGACTTGCCAAACCGTGTGGCGCCCGTGACAGCAAGAGCTTGTTGGTATTATTGTAGCGCCGCAATGGGCTAGCTGAACCCATAATAAGTAAAGAAAGGTAAATCCATGAAGATAATGGACCGAATGATTGATTTAACCGGGAACTGGTTAGCAGAACTTGGCCCCGACAACGGACTGAGCGAGCCGGTTATCTGGCTAAAGCGACGGGGTGGCTATGCGTTTGTTAATCGGCTGGTGGGCTCTGCTATTCCGTTTGCGCCCCGAAACCGGTTTGCGGTGGAAGAGGTGCGGACCGGTTATGTGCGGGCGCGAATCGCCATCAAAGGCAACAAAAACCATTTTGGCAGCCTCTATGCCGGGGCCTATTTTGTGGTCGCAGAGATCCCGGGTGGGGTTCTGACCCTGTTTGATCTTGGGCCGGCATACGTACCCATCCTGAAAGAAATGACACTGGCATTTCTGAAACCGTCAGACACTGACGTCATTGTTGAAATGAGCCTCACCGATGCAGAGTTAACGAGAATCCGTGAGGAATCGGATGCTACTGGAAGGGCGGCCTTTACGCTGACCGGCGAGTTGCGAGATGAAACAGGCGAGATCGTCGCCCGCTCCACAGCTCACTATCGCGTAAAAAAGAAAGGATTTACCGGGCTTGAATGAGGTCAGGTTCAGGCAGGCGTAATCGATTCAAGTGTGTCGAGAAACGCCTGCCCATAACGATCGAGTTTAGCCTGGCCAACACCACTGATATCGGCCATTGCGTCCAGAGACCGCGGCCGGCGTTCCAGGATTTCAAGTAAAGTCGCATCGTGAAAAATCACGTAGGGCGGTACGCCCTGATCATCTGCCAGTTGTTTACGGCACGCCCGTAACGCCTCCCATCCATCTGGATCACTGACTTCAAACTTGCGGCTGCCCGACCCATTACGTTTACTTCGCTTTTTATCCGGGTCTTTTCGCAGCTGCAGGGTCGTTTCACCGCGCAGCAGAGGGCGGCAAAGCTCAGTCAGCACGAGGCCGCCAAAACCTTCGGCATCCGCCTGCAAGTACCCATTGGCAACAAGTTGGCGAAAGACGCTTTTCCACTGGTTAGAGGACAGATCTTCACCTATGCCGAACGTGCTGACCTTGTCATGCCCCTGAGAGCGGATTCGCTCGTTATCAGCTCCGCGCAGGACATCGATCAGATAGCTGACCCCGTAACGCTGGCCGGTTCGGAATACGCAGGACAGCGCTTTCTGAACAGCCACGGTGCCGTCCCAGGTCTGGGGTGGCTCAATGCAGGTATCGCAATTGCCGCAAGGCTTTTCCAGAATATCGCCAAAATAACGCAGCAGCATTTCACGCCGGCAAGATGTGATTTCACAAAGCCCCAGCATTGCGTTGAGTTTATCGCGTTCAACCCGTTTGAATTGATCGTTGCCGGGTGAGCCCTCAAGCATCTGGCGGATTTTGATGACATCCTGCAAGCCATAGACCATCCAGGCTGTCGAAGGGGCGCCGTCCCGGCCTGCGCGCCCGGTTTCCTGGTAATAGGCTTCGATGCTTTTAGGCAAATCAAGATGGGCCACGAAGCGGACATCCGGTTTGTCGATGCCCATGCCAAAGGCAATGGTCGCCACGATAATAATGCCGTCTTCCCTCAGGAAACGCTCCTGGTTCGCAGCCCTTTGTTCAGCCGGCAGGCCTGCGTGATAGGGCAGCGCACGATAACCCTTATCGCTCAGCAGGCGCGCTGTTGCCTCTACCTTGTTGCGAGACAGGCAATAGACAATGCCGGCATCACCGTCATGTTCCTGCTTGATAAAGTCGAGCAATTGCTTGTTGGCATTGTCCTTCTGGGCAATACGGTACTGAATATTGGGACGATCGAAATTGCTGATGAAATGCTGTGCATCGGTCAGGTGAAGTCGCGTGGCAATTTCTTTGCGCGTGCGCTCATCGGCAGTGGCGGTGAGCGCGATCCTTGGAACAGCGGGAAATTCACGTTCCAGAATGTCGAGCCCGAGATAATCTTCACGGAAGTCATGACCCCACTGGGAAACGCAGTGGGCTTCATCGATCGCAAACAGGGCCAAAGGTGCCTGATGGAGAAGCTGTTGCATCCGGGGCTGTAATAACCGCTCGGGCGCACAATAAAGCAGGTCCAGTTCGCCCTTGAGCAAGGCATTCTCAATATCCCGCGCTTCGTCTGGCCAGAGTGTTGAGTTCAGGAAAGCGGCCCGGACTCCAAGCTGATTCAGCGCGGCTACCTGATCCTGCATCAGCGCGATCAGAGGCGAAATCACAATACCCACCCCGGGGCGCACAAGCGCCGGCACCTGATAGCACAGGGATTTACCGCCCCCGGTTGGCATTAGCACCAGTGCGTCCCGACCCTGAACGATCGCGTCAACGACATCCCCCTGCAGGGCCCTGAAAGACTCAAAGCCAAAAACCTTGTGCAGTACGTCAGCTGACTTGGCTCGAAGGGCGTCGGGATTGGGCGATGTGGGCGCAGCCAGTGGTGGCATGGATAGGTAGACCTGAGTGTCGGTGAATAAGAGTCGATGGCTATACGAGGCAATGGAGGTGCCGGAAACAAATGCCACAAAATACCGCAGCAGATCATACCAGATTCGCCTCCCGGAAGCTTAAGGCAGGCCTGGGAAATCCGGGGCACCGACCAGCCTGCTTATTTGGGCAATAAGCCTCTCAGATATGTACAATGCGGAGCACTTGGCCGGCTCGGCAGGGCCTCCAAAGAGGTTAGGTGCAGGTAGGGCGAAGGTGTCGCCCTGACACGAAAATTACGAATCTTGGCAATGCGCGCTACAATGGCGCCAATTCCAAACGTCTATTTAAGGACACCATGCAGGCATTCGAGGCGATTCGGCCCTACAAAGACAGCGAAGCTCCGGCCGCATTGGACCGCTTGATCAATGATCGCGAGTTCCTTGACCTGATTGGTCGTTTCAAAGCGCCCACGTTCACCAGACTGGCCCCGGGTGTCGCTCGTGTTCTCACGAAGCGCTGGATGGCGCGGCAATTTGGCAGTGTTAAGTCGATTGATGCACTGCAGGAAGAGCTTGCAGGGTATGTCAGCCAACTGATTGATAAGACCACTTCCCATGTGTCGCAGTCAGGCCTGGATGGGCTCGATCCGGATGGTGCATATCTGTTCATTTCAAACCATCGGGACATCGTGTTTGATCCGATGGTGGTGAATTATCTGTTGCACGGAAGCGGATTCGGCACCACCCGCATCGCTATTGGCGATAACTTGCTGAAAAACCGTTTGTTTGCCGAAATGATGCGACTTAACAAGAGCTTTGTGGTCAAACGGAATATGTCTAGCCCACGGGAAATGCGGGATACCTACCAGACCTTGTCCGCGTTTATCCACCACTCGATTGAGGATAACCACAGCATCTGGATTGCACAGCGTGAAGGGCGGGCGAAAGATGGTCTGGATATCACGGATCCGGCGATCATCAAGATGTTCTACATGAGCCAGAAGAAAAGCGGCGTATCGTTCAGCGAGTCAATGAACGCACTGCGCATCGTCCCTGTCTCGATTGCCTATGAATATGATCCCTGTGATCTCGCAAAAGCACGCGAGCTTGAAGCGAGAGCGCGCACCGGCAGTTATGAAAAAAAGGCGGACGAAGACACGCAACAGATTGTGCAGGGGCTTACCGAGTACAAAGGGCATGTGCACGTCCATTTTGGCGAGCCCATCAAGGATTCGCCCGAGACACCGAAAGCACTTGCTGCCCGGATCGATCGCGAGATGCATCAGCATTACCATCTGCATGCCTCCAATATTGCAGCCTACGACCTGAGCCAGGTGCACCGTCTGAGCCATTTCACAGCGCCCCAGGTACCGGAATCCCTGGAAACGGCCGAAGCCTATTCTGAAGTTGAGATTGAGGCGGCTCGCACGGAGCTGGAACGGCGCCTGGCGGCAGCAGATGAGGCACTGCATCCGTTCTTGCTGGCAATGTATGCCAACCCGGTAGCCAGCGCGTTCAATGCGACTCTGCCGGATCCCGACGAGCCTTAGGTTCCGAGGCTGTCATGAATCATCTGGCCCATCTGTTTCTGGCACAACCGACAACCGAGTCCCGTGTTGGCAACCTGTTGGGCGATTTTGCCAAGGGCGTCAGAACGGACCAGCTGGCGCCTGATATACAGCGGGGCCTGGCCAATCACCGGGCTGTCGATGCCTTTACTGACCGGCATCCGGAAGTGGCGCAATCCCGTGAGCTGTTCTCGTCACAACGCCGACGCTTCTCCGGGATTGCCCTGGATGTGCTCTACGATCATTTTCTGATCCGGCATTGGTCGACATATTCCAGCCTGCCTTTTGATGATTTCATTCGATTGATCTATAGCGATCTCGATAAAGGCAGATCATTGATGCCTGCGAGCATGGCCCAGGTTGTTGGCCGGATTATCCGTCATGACTGGTTCACGGCGTATAGCGATTTTTACAATATCGGGAGTGCGCTTGACCGGGTGGCAGAGCGTATCCGTTTCCAAAATGCGTTCGGCGGCGTTATCAAAGAAATCGAACCTCTTCACGATGAGCTCGAAGCTCATTTCCTGAGGTTCTTCCCTGAACTGATTCACCATGTTCAAGCGCGAAACATAGAACTTGCCCGGGATAAGCCCCGGGATGAGACCCCTTACTGGATTCGCTACAATCGCGGTTCCTGACCTTTCAACTTATCAACATGACCGGCGAAGAGGCTTCTGTGACCCAACTCCAGACGATAGAAATTGAAACCCGTCCATCACCCAATGCATCGGTCATCTGGCTCCACGGACTCGGTGCCAGCGGGCACGATTTTGAACCTGTAGTACCTGAGCTCCGGCTCCCGGCTGATGCTGCCGTCCGGTTTGTATTTCCGCACGCGCCGGAATTGCCGGTCACCATTAATGGCGGTATGCGAATGCCGGCCTGGTACGACATCAAGGCAATGGATATTGATCGCACCGTTGATGAGGCGCAATTGATGCGCTCGGCGGATGCAGTCGGCGAATTGATCGAGCAAGAAATTGCCCGCGGTGTGCCCAGCGAGCGCATCATTGTCGCTGGCTTTTCTCAGGGTGGTGCGGTTGCTTACCAGGTTGCACTGGCTTATTCCAAGCGACTCGCCGGCATTCTGGGGTTATCGACTTACTTCGCTACCGCCAAAACGATTCAGGTGACGGAGTGCAATCGCGAGATACCAATCCGGATCTATCATGGAACACATGACCCGGTTGTACCTGAAAGCCTGGGACGCCTGAGCCTGCAAACCCTGACCGATATGGGGTACGAGGCGAGTTACAAGACCTATCCAATGGACCACAGTGTGAGTCTTGAGGAAATTCTGGATATTGGCCAGTTTATAACGAAGCATCTGAAACTGGCCTGAAGCCAACAAGGCACGACCGGGGGCAAGCAAGATGTTGCCCCGGCGATCGTGCCGGGAAGGGGAGCTGGAGGAAAGAACCTTTGCCGTTCAGCAAACGACCATCCGCAAAGCAGATGTTGGGCAGAATCCTGCTGATCACGGCTGTGTTGATCGCGGCATCAGCTTTGGCCAAGAGCGTGTTGTTCATGACGGCATTGGAACCCGATGATTCGGGGCGGCAACGGATAGAAGCGACCCGCGATGACGCCCGCCCGAACCCGTCAGACTCGACAGTCGAAACGGATTCAGCTACGCCAGAATGATGGCGAGAACAGAATAATCACACTAAGCAATTCAAGACGTCCCAATATCATCCCGATGCTCAGTACCCATTTGGCCATGTCCGGCAGAATAGCGAAATTGCCCGCAGGCCCAATGGTTTCGCCCAGACCGGGTCCCACATTAGTGAGTGCCGTCAACGAACCCGTCAGACTGGTCGTAAGATCAATTCCCATCAGTGACAGCAGCAGCGTCATCGCTGCAAGACTCATCAGAAACATGAAAACATAAGCGATCATCGAGGCGATGATTTCGTCGCTCACCGCTCTGCCGTTGAAGTTCCGGGTCAACACAGCGCGGGGATGAAGCAGCCGCTTGAACTGCTCACGCAATACCATCACTGATAGCTGGAACCTGAATACCTTCATACCGCCACTGGTTGATCCCGAACAACCGCCGACAAATGTAAGGAAAAAGAAAGCCACGGCCGCAAAGGGCCCCCAAAGCTGATAATCCTCAGACGCGTACCCGGTCGTGGTTACAATGGATGTGACATTGAACAGCGCGTGGACGAACAGGCGAAAGGGGTGATCTTCGTGGTTCCACAACCGGTAAAGCGTGAGCACCAGAGCTGCGGATACAAGAATGAGCAGAAACATGCGCACTTGCTGGTCGCGCCAGAGCACGCCGTGCTGGCCGTGAAGCTCCCGTACAAACAGAAAGAACGGCATGCTACCGAGGGCCATGAAAACTGACGCCTCCAGCAATATAAGTTCGGATCCGAATTGCGCCATGGAGCTGTCAGATGTTGAATAGCCGCCGGTCGAAATCGTCGTAAACGCGTGGTTAACGGCATTGAAAAAACTCATCCCCGACGCCCAGTAAGCCAGCGTGCAGAGCACGGTGAAACCTGTATACACAAACAAAAGGCCACGGCTCAGGCTTTTCATTCGGGGTAGTGCTTTGTCGGTCCACTCCGACGATTCAGTCGAAAAAAGCCGCATTCCGCCGATGCCGAGGAATGGCAGTACCGCGACGAACATCCCGATAATGCCAATACCGCCAATCCACTGGATGATTGATCGCCAGAGCAGAATATCCGGGGACATCAGATCAAGACCGCTCAGGACAGTCGAACCGGTTGTTGTAATCCCCGAAAAGCTCTCAAAAACCGCATCCGTCCAGGAAAGGTTAAGGTTACTGAGATAAAGCGGTACGGCGCACAGCAAGGCGATCAGCAACCAGCTGCTGACAGTCAGCACGAACATAAAGCGCGGCTGCAGCCGATGTGGTTTGTCGTGCGTCAGAAACAGCCCGAGGAGTGCCACCGCCATAATTGCAGCTGCAGGATAGGAGAATGCGGTGGGGTTCTGGCTTCCTTCGGCCCCGAGCGCCAGGACAGGAACCGTCATGAAGATGCTAAGCAGCACGAGCATAATGCTCACAATAAATGTGACGGGTGCGAGATTCTTCATTCAGGCAACGTCGCTTCAGGCTGGAAAACTGGAGATGAAAGCTTATCCGCGTCGCTGTAAATTAGCGAGCAGAAACCTAATCTTAGCCTACTTTTTAAGGCATTGTGATGGCATTCAATTATCGGGATCAATGCGTCGCGGTTGTCGAGTCTTATTATGGGATGGGTACCCAGCATGAAACAAACGCGCCATGTAGGCCAGCCGGCTACGCTTCGTCTTTGTGATGTTTCGGTTGGGGGGCTTGCAGGGATTAGCTTTGAAGTGCCGGCTGGGGCCGTCGCCACACTTGGAGGTCCGTCCGGCTCCGGTAAGTCGCGCCTGCTGCGTGCGATTGCAGACCTGGAACCTCACGGTGGCGATATATATTGGCGCGGAACAAACCAGTCTGAGTGCCTGCCACAGGAATGGCGCCAAAGGGTGATGATGGTACCCGCTGAAAGCCATTGGTGGTTTGATCGGGTTGTTGATCATTTTCCGGAGGGAGTAGAGGTCGATTACCGGGCAGTGGGGCTCGCGGATGCCACGGATCAGTGGCAGATCGACAGGTTATCGTCGGGTGAGAAGCAGCGCCTGGCGCTACTCAGAGCCATCACACGAAAGCCGGAGGTGTTGTTGCTGGACGAGCCGACTGCGAATCTCGACCCCGATAATGTGATTCATATAGAACAATGGCTCAGGGCGATTGCTATCGAACAGTCGATCGCTATTGTCTGGGTTGCACACGACCCGGCGCAGGCTGAGCGTGTGGCAGATTGTCAGCTGAAGATACGGGATGGAAAGGTGCTCGCGTCATGATGGGAGCGATAGAACTTCCAGCCTGGAAGCTGGCGATCGTTGCCTCGCTTGTGCTTATGCTGGGTGTGCTATCTCATTGCCTCAGGCTTGGGATTGGCAAATCACTGATCATCGCGGGCGGGCGTACATTTGTGCAGCTCAGCCTTGTTGGATTGATTCTTGAGTCGCTCTTCGCGTCAACCTCTCCGCTCTGGATCGCGCTCGTTGCGCTAGTGATGTTGCTGTTTGCGGGCAGGGAGGTGATGGCTCGTCAGAAGCGGCGCCTTGCAGGCTGGTGGGCCTACGGCATTGGCACAGGCGTTATGTTTGTGTCCTCGTTTTCGGTCACCATTTTTGCGTTGGCCGTAATTGGGCCGACGCCCTGGTACTCACCCCAGTACGCTATTCCTCTGCTCGGTATGATGCTGGGCAATACAATGACGGGTGTCGCCTTGTGCCTTGACCGGCTGACCGAAACGGCCTGGCAGCAACGTGGCGTTATCGAAAGCCGGCTGATGCTTGGAGAAACGGCTGATTCAGCTATTGGCGATATCCGCAGGGAAGCCATGCGCAGCGGAATGATGCCGGCGATTAACGCGATGGCTGCAGCCGGTATAGTGAGTCTCCCCGGGATGATGACGGGGCAGATTCTGGCAGGCACCTCACCATTGCTGGCCGTGAAGTACCAGATTCTGATCATGCTCACCGTCACTGTTGGCTCAGGTTTTGGCACGGTGTTGGCAGTTGTCGCAGGAAGCCATCGTTTATTCGATGATCGTCAACGCCTACGTCTCGATCGGCTCGTCACTGAACGCCGATGAAGCACTGCCAGCGAGAGCTGGGTAGCAGCAAAGATGGGGCAAGGCATTGAGTTAGGAGGGAGAGCAGGGTGCCTCAACCGGGCACCCGGAAAACGATATTATTTTGTTGGACTGACTGCCTCGATCCGATCAAGCACTTCCTGTGCTTCCTGGGGTAGCAACTTGAAGGGCAGCGCCTCACTGGTTTTCGGTGATCCAATTGACGCCTCTGGCTGTTCAGTCGCACTCGCAATCGCCTGAAGCTGCTCTCTGGAAAGTGGCGACGTACCCAGCTTGGCATAGTGGCAGCCGTAATCGGTACAGCTCATATCCTCACCCGTCCAGATAATGCTCGACGTGAACGTCTGGCCACCTGTATCAACCGTCAATGTATCCCAGTTTCTCCAGCTATCACTATTGACCGCATAGCTGATCTGATAGTTGGTTTCACCGGTCGCTTTGACGATATTACTTACAAAATAATAATCAACAGGATCCGGATAGCCGTTGGCCGGCAGGAAAAACATGTTGGAGGTGATTTCAACCTTTTTGCTCAGAGCATCATCCGCTCCTTTCACGGTAATGCCACCGTTGGTGGCACAAGCCGTCGAAACCACAGCCATGCCTGCAATCGCAAACATGCGGACCAGTGAAGAGCAGGCTGAAGCAGGCATGTTGATATCCTTTTGAAATAGAGTTTCGCTGTGTAGAGATTAACAATATTAAATTGAAATATGGATAGTTAAAACCCTAACCCGTGAGTGACATCAGGTTAGAGCGTTTTTTTTCAGTCTATAGGCAAGAATGAGTAACCCAGAAGAGGCGTGTTGTTTAACAGGTTTCGGCGGACAAGGCGCATGTTCAAGTGGGCTCAAGTGCTCACCACCTTTTCGCAAATCACACGCAGGCAAGCAGGCTGACACCGAATGTCGAGAGGGGTTTGACCCATGACTTCGCCATCGGCGGTAATGACTTTGTGTTTGGTGGTGTCGATCTTGCACCAGCGACTTTTGATCTGAACCAGCGTATGAGTGCTTTTTGGCGAGCGTCGCATAATGCGAACGGCGACAAACGTTACGAACAGCCGAATGAGGGAGCGGGGGCGCACAGCCATGACATCAAGCTGTCCGTCATTGGCAGAGGCTTCGGGGATTTCATTGCCGCCACCATAAAAGGCCCCCGTTGCAACCGCAATTGATAGCCACCGCCCTGAAGTCAGCCCGTTTTCACACTGTATTTCCGCGCGAAAGCCACGATAAGCCACAGCCTTTTGCAGCAGGCTGACGCCATAGCTGAATTTGCCAAGGGCTTTCTTGGTTTGTCCGGTCGCTTGGCGCGCAGGCCAGGAGCCCAAGCCTACATGGGCAACATTGAGAAAAATTTCATCGTTGAACCTGGCCACGTCGATAAGCTGGTTGTGGCCGCTGGCAATTAGTTTGCAAATGGCCTTGGGTTGGCTTGGCAAACCAAGGTTGCGAGCAAAGTCATTTGCGGTTCCAGAGGGTAAGATCCCTAACGTCGCGCCGGTTTGCAGGCAAAGTCTGGCCGATGCGTTAACTGAGCCGTCACCGCCCGCCGCCAACAGGCAGTCCGTTTCATTTACCTGATTGACCCAATCCTGATCATCCAGGGTGCAACGGTTGATAGCCGTTATCCCTGCCTCTTCAAGGTGCTTCTGCCAGAAGTCTGCGCCACGAGCACCATTGCCAGCCTTCGGGTTTGCTATAAGCCAGTATCGCATCGCTCGTTCCCTGATTATTAGCGCAAGCCTCTCAATCAATTCCTGACTGAGAGGTCTTTATGTATAGGCCAGTCCTGTTCGCGAATCCACCGGCCAGGTCGCGTGAGCCGACCTATGTTTTAGTCCGAAATCTATCCGGCGCGAAGTGCCTGGATCGTGTTATCAAGCCGGTCCAGACAATCCGCTTTTTCGGCTACGGAGAGCCAGCTTCCTTCAAAGCTGTTGCGCGCCAACTGAATGATATTGTCTTCAGTGATTGGCAGATGATTGATAATCGCGCGGAAATTATCGTTGACGTAACCACCGAAGTAAGCGGGATCATCGGAGTTCAACGTCACCCGCAAACCGGAATCGAGCATGGTCAGCAGCGGGTGATCCGCCATGTCATCGACCACGCACAACCGCAGGTTCGACAGAGGGCATACGGTCAGCGTCAGGCCCCGGTCTGAGATGGTTTTAACCAGTTCGGTGTCTTCGAGCGCCCGATTGCCATGATCAATACGATCGGTGTGAAGCGTGTTCAGAGCTTGCCAGACGTACTCCGGCGGCCCTTCCTCGCCGGCATGGGCGGTAATGAGGAGCCCCAGGTCACGACAGCGGGCAAAAACACGGGCGAACTTTTCCGGTGGATGTCCTTGCTCAGAGGAGTCGAGACCGACGCCATCAATTCTGTCGAGAAACGGCATGGCGAGCTCCAGCGTTTCAAACGCACTTTCTTCACTGAGGTGACGCAAAAACGACATGATGAGCCGGTAGCTGATTCCAAACTCTTTTTTGCCTTTCTCGAGCGCCCCGACAATACCGTTGAACTGGGTTTCGAACGCAATACCCCGTTCCAGATGACCCTGGGGATCAAAGAAAATCTCGGTGTGGATGACATTGTCCTGATTGATTCGTGACAGATAGGCCATCGTCAGGTCATGGAAATCCTGCTCGGTCTGGAGCACTGACATTCCCTGATAATAGAGATCCAGAAACTCCTGAAGGTTGGCGAATTGATAGGCCTTTCGAATATCTTCCACGCTGCTGTAGGGCAGGGTGACGCCGTTTCGCTGTGCCAGTTCCAGCATCAGCTCGGGCTCAAGGCTGCCTTCAAGATGCATGTGCAGTTCCGCTTTGGGCAGGCTCTCGGCAAACTGGATCAATTTTGATGGCATTCTGGACTCCCGTGACAATATCGGAACTACTTTAACACAGCCTATTCAGCAGGTTATCCAGCAGACGCGTTGTTTAATTCAATTGGTAATGTTTTTCGGCTGGAAGCCCTCCGGAAGCACTACTAATCTTCCCCTTGGCACCGAAGGAAGCAGTGGTGTCCGGGTTGCTCTGTGCATTCGCATTCAGGGCGCCCGCGGTGAAAGCCCGCCACAAGCGGGCTCAATAACAAACTCCCAGGACTGGAGAACATCAATGAAAATAAGCACCGCAAGCCATACCCTGGCTTTAGGATCCCTTCTTTTCGCTATTACTGCACAGGCCGAGGCCGACTCCGGCCACAAATCGACCGCAGATCTACTCAACGATTTTTGGAGCCCGGATCATATCAGTCGGTTTGAGTGCAGGTTCGGCATCTTGAATAGCACCCCCTTCGGGTTGCCGCGCTGTATGCAGGCGGAGAACATCAAGTATCACCTCGACATGCTTTACGGCATTGCCCAGGCGAATGATGGAAACCGGGCAGCCGGCCTTGCTGGCTATCAGGCATCTATTGATTACGTAAAGTCGACGCTGGAAAGCGCGGGCTACGACGTGACCGTTCAGCCTTTCCCGTTTAACGCATTCTATCCTTCCGGTGACGGTGTGCTTCAGGCAACAGCGCCAACCCCGATGGAGTACGTATGGGAAGAAGACTTTACCTACCTGTCGCAAACCGAACCCGGAGATGTGACCGGTATGGCAGTTCCTGTCGATGTCCAGTTGGGCGCTGGCAACACATCCACAAGTGGTTGTGAGCCTGAAGATTTCGCCGATTTTCCGGCTGGCGCCATAGCCGTGGTACAGCGGGGTGCCTGTAGCTTCGGTCAGAAAGCGTCGAATGCCGGTGCTGCCGGCGCGGCTGGCGTGGTTATCTTTAATCAGGGCGATACCGAAGACCGTAAAGGGGTTATCAGCGCCACCCTGGGCGATGATTATGCCGGCGGCATTCCGGCGTTATTCACCACCTATGACATCGGTGCTGCCTGGGTTGCACAGTCGGAGCTTGAATTGAGGCTGGTAGCCGATGTAGTGCGCGAGCAGACGGAAACCTTCAACGTGATTGCGCAAACCAAACGGGGCGACCCGGACAACGTCGTGATGACCGGCGCTCACCTGGATTCGGTATTCGAGGGTGCAGGCATCAACGATAACGGTTCAGGCAGTGCAGGGTTGCTGGAACTGGCGCTGCAGATGAAGCGTGCTTATCCCAAAAACAAGGTGCGGTTCGCCTGGTGGGGTGCGGAAGAGGCCGGTCTTGTGGGCTCAACCTATTACGTCAACAGCCTGAGTGATGAAGAGAAAGCCAAAATCAAGGTCTACCTCAACTACGACATGATCGGCTCGCCGAATTTCGGCAACTTCATCTACGATGGCGACGGCTCTGACTTCGATCTCGCGGGCCCTCCAGGATCTGCTGCCACAGAAGCTCTTTTCGAGAAATACTTCAACCTGCGTGAAATCGCATTTGAAGGCACCGAAATCAGCTTCCGGTCTGACTACGCCCAGTTCTTTGAGGATGGCATCGCATTCGGCGGTCTGTTCACCGGAGCTGAAGGCATCAAAACCGAAGAGCAGGCTGCGAAGTTCGGCGGTGAAGCCGGCGTCGCGTACGACCCTTGCTATCACTCAGCCTGTGATGACATCACCAACGTGGATGATCTCGCACTGGAGATAAACGGGGATGCTGCGGCATTCGTAACCAGCTGGCTATCGCTCTCAACCAAAGTGATCGACGATGAAATTGCAGCAGCTGAAACGCCAGAGCCGGCTATCGGTGCAAGATCGTTGCAAGTTCAGCAGAAAAAAGAGCCAACACATTGGGGGGATAAGTGGGTCAGATAATCGCGAAATGTTGTCTTGATAAGCGATAACTGATGCAGGGGGCCGTTCAATAGAGCGGCCCCTTTTTTATGCTGGATCAAGAATGATTCTGCAGTCTATTCGGATACTCTAAAGCGCCCACTACCCAGAACTTCGCCTTGGTCGGTTACGGCTTCAACTCGCCATTGCCCCAGCATGTTGCGATTAATGTATTTCGCGCTTGAGGCCCGCATAAGGTCAGAATAGGGCTGAATCCGCACGTGGGCAACGCGCTTGTCGTTCAGGTACCAGTTATGAAAGACCGTTTGCCCTTTCAGATCCGCCATCATGTTGAAAAAGTAAATGCGGAACACGCCCTTGTCGTTCATTTTAAGATCGGCAGGAAGCTGATCGACAGGTTCTTTATCTTTCAAGCCCCGGGTCAGGCCTGCGGCTTGAAGGTGACTGGAATCAATGGATACCCTTGCGATGCCCGACTCATTACCTGTCTCCAGCGCATCAGCGGCGGTTGGTTCGCTGTCGAGTTCATCGTCGCTTGAAATCGCTTCTGCTGCCGTCGATTCTTTCTCCGGGTCGCTGATATCATCGGCGGGTTCGACCGGCTCAGCCGCTACAACCTCATTGGTGCTGCTATTCCGGACCGATTCGGATGGCGCTTCCGGTGATATATCAACGGGCTCAGCAACGCCGATATCGGTGTTCGGCCGCTCGGTAACGGGCGCGGGGGAGAGGGGCTCTGTCGATGAAGGGTCTTGCGTATCGTCCTCGGAGGCTTCGACGTCAGCCCGTGTATCATGTTCCTCGATGATCAGCGGTTGCGAGTGAATTGGCCCCGTTGCCACTGTATGTCGGGAGTCACCGGTCGAGTCACGCCATTGAAGCCAGGCCCATATTGCGACACTCGCCAGGGCGAGGATGACGACCAGCGCGATGACGATACGATCCCAGCGATAGCTGACGGTTTCTTCAACCTGCGGTCCACCTATTCTGTCAGAGGTTTTGACCCGGAGTTTCAGGGTGGAGTTGGGTTCCGTCATTGCTGCGTCCCTGTCTTGAGCGGTTTTATAAAAGTCGAACAACTGAATGGATTATCCGCGCAGTATGTTAATGCCTCTGACAGGCGACGAGAAGCGGTTATCGCAAGGCTGTCATGTTCGTAATATTTGAGTATTGATGCGAGCGGCTGGCTGCATCTGATACTTTAGTGGGCGTTGCAATGCGTCACGAGCGATGGTCAGCTAATGCGGCCACTCCAGAACAGGCGTTGCTTACTGAGTGTAAGTGAGCATTCTGAGCGGATTTTCAACTTCGCATGGTCAAGCGCAGCCTTTTTACAACATGCGCCTTGAGCGGCAGATTGGTATCCATTTGCGGCAGTTTAAGTGGTAACAGGAGGAACCTTACCTACCATGTATAAGCAACAGTTTGTCATTATCGGACTGGGTGTTTTTGGCGAAACGATCGCCACCGAGCTGACGCGATTGGGGCACGACGTACTGGGCATTGATACCGACGAGGTCAAAGTCGACCGGTTGGCTGAGCGCATCACGCATGCCGTCATTGGTGATGTCACTGACGAAAGCGTGCTCGATGAATTGAATGTGGGCGACTACGATGTCGGCGTCGTTGCGATCGGGCGCAACATTGAGGCCGCTATCCTCGCCACGATGCAGCTTCGTGATCGCGGCGTGAAAAAAGTCTGGGCCAAGGCGCTCACCAACCAGCACCACCGTATTCTCAAGCGCCTGGGCGCAACGCGGGTCATTGGCCCGGAGTTTGAAATGGGGGCGCATGTCGCGCAGGAACTCCATTACCCGATGGTGAACAATTATATTGGCCTGGGTGAAGAAGAGTTTATCGTTGAGCTGATCGTTTCCGATAATCTTGATGGCTGCCAGATGGATGCGCTCATCGAGAAGGCCGATGCCGAAGTTGAATTAGTACTCCTGAAGCAGGGCAAAACAACGTCAACCAACCCGTCGAGCGACGTGACGCTCCACAAAGGCAATCAGGTCGTGTTGGTGGGTCAACTCGACGAACTCCGGAAATTCGCAGACCACCTATGAAGCTTTGGCCACCCGCCATTCTGCCGCGAACCCGGCGTTCCGGATCAACGGGCCCCCGGCGAATAAGTCCCCCTCGATTGCTGATTGAGGGATTTCTGGTACTTATTATTCTGGGTACGTGCCTACTCAAACTTCCCTGGGCCACAATTGCTCCAATCAGCTGGATCGATGCCGCTTTTACCGCGACATCTGCCGTGACGGTGACAGGGCTCGTCGTGGTAGATACCGGTAGCGAGTTCACGCTGTTCGGCCAGCTTGTCATTCTCACACTGATCCAGCTCGGGGGTATCGGGTTAATGACATTTGCGGTGCTCACCGCAGTGGCACTTGGCTTCAAGCTTGGCCTCGGGCATCAGCTCGCCGCAAAAGAAGCGTTCAACCAGATCTCATTCAGCACCACTACCCAGACAGGGGCCTCGATAGCGCTATTCGCCATAGTCGTAGAGTCCATTGGCTTGATGGTGCTCGCCTGCTTTTTTGTGCCGGAACTGGGCTGGAGCAACGGCCTCTATCACGCCTTGTTCTACTCGATATCAGCCTTTAATAACGCGGGGTTTGCGCTGTCTGCCGACAGCCTCAGCGCCTATGTCTCCCACACCGGGGTGTCACTGACGATTACTGCGCTGCTGATTACCGGCGGGCTTGGCTACCTCGTGGTGCAGGAATTGATCCAGAAGCGCAGCCTGAGAGGGCTTTCGGTCTACGCAAAGCTGATACTCAGCACCACCCTGGTGCTTAATATCGTTGCAACTCTGGCGTTTCTCAGTTTCGAATACGGTAACGCGGATACGCTGGGTAGTTTGCATTCATTCGGCGATAAATTACTGGCGTCCTGGTTTCAGGCCACAACGCCGCGCACAGCAGGGTTCAATACACTGGATGTTGGCACATTTACATCGGGCACCTGTGTGTTGTTCCTGCTATTGATGTTTGTTGGCGGCGCGCCGAACTCGACCGCCAGTGGTATCAAAATTTCCACGTTTGTGGTGATGATGGCCGCTACCCGCTCATTCCTGCGCGGCAACCTCAACGTCACGCTTTTCCGTCGCTCGCTTTCCCGAGAAGTTGTGATTAAAGCACTGGCACTGACGACGATTGCAATGGCGACAATCTTTGTCGCTATTCTTGCACTTAGCGTGATTCAGAAGGGCGCGTTTCTGGATATCGCATTTGAAGTGGTATCGGCTTTTGGCACCGTGGGCCTTTCACGCGGTATCACCGACGATCTCGGTGCCGGGGGCCAGATTATCATTATGGCGGTCATGCTCATTGGACGGGTAGGGCCACTAACCCTGGGCTATATTCTGACGGTCCGCCGCAAGACCCATGTTCGTTATGCTCAGGCGGAGTTCCCTGTAGGTTAATACTGCCGATTTAAGGAGTCAGCGCAGGACACTCCATGGAAAATGGTCTATAAATAAGGCTTTACCACCACATGTTACGAGTGTTTGCGTCAGTAAAAAACATGGCAAATTCAGAACAAAAACCACGAAAGCGTAATAATCAGCAGCACGGAAAATGATACGAGGCGATTATCAACGCCTTTCAACGCTTGATGTCAGGGACCCATTACTTAATGCATTTCCCATCAGTGTTTATGCATCGCGGGCTTAAACGTATAGCGAAGTCCGGCGGCCGCGCGATGCCCACCTTCCTGATCGCACTGATTGGGTTACTGGCGTCGAATGGATCCTTTGCTGTTACCGAAAGCACTCCACCGGAACCCTCTTTTGTCGGTGGTAGCCACTGTGCAGCGTGCCACCAGACCGAAGCCGAGAATTGGAAAGACTCCCACCACGATCTCGCCATGCAGGTTGCGACGCCGGAGACCGTGGAGGGTAATTTCGACGATGCCACGTTTGACTATGCCGGCACCCGCACAACGTTCAGCCGCAAGGGTGACCAGTTTCAGGTCTCGACAGACGGCCCCGACGGCAAGCTTGCCACTTATAAGATCCGCTATACGTTCGGTGTATATCCACTTCAGCAATACCTGATTGAACTTTCCGGTGGTCGCTTGCAGGCGCTGACGATTGCGTGGGATTCGCGACCTGCGAAGCAGGGTGGGCAGCGTTGGTACCATCTATATCCTGATCAGAAAATAACTCATACGGACCCTCTACACTGGACCAAACCCCAGCAAAACTGGAACTTCATGTGCGCAGAATGCCATTCCACGGGCCTGGAGAAGAATTACGATCAGACCACGCGTACCTACGACACGAAGTGGGCGGAAATTGATGTTTCCTGTGAGGCTTGTCACGGGCCAGGGTCGGATCACATTAAATGGGCAAAGCAGGGCGGTGATTCGTCAGAGGAGCTTGGTTCACTCAAGAACTACGGCCTGACTCATCTCTTCAACGAACGAAAGGGCGTTCACTGGCGCCAGAATCAAAAATCAGGCTTGCCTGAGCGCAGCACGCCCAGAGTGACTGAGACTGAAATTCAGGTCTGCGCAGCCTGCCACTCCCGCCGTGCCCAGCTCAGCGAGGATGATCGCAAAGGTCAGCCGCTCATGGACAGCTACCAACCTGCGCGGTTGGACGCTGGACTCTATCACGCAGACGGGCAGATAGACGGTGAAGTCTATGTGTATGGCTCGTTTATCCAGAGCGCCATGTACAACGCAGGCGTTACCTGTAGTGATTGCCATAATCCCCATAGCCTCGAACTGAAAGCAGCCGACAACGGCGTGTGCCTTCAGTGCCATACCCCGGAGTACGACAGCCCCCAACATCATTTCCACGAAACATCAGGCGCAAACAGCGGATCGCAGTGTGTGGATTGCCATATGCCTGACAAAACCTACATGGGGGTTGATCCCCGCAGAGACCACAGCTTCAGGATCCCGCGACCTCAGCTTTCGGTGGATATTGGTGTGCCCAACGCGTGCACCCAATGTCACAGCGCCCAGTCTGCAAACTGGGCGGCCAAACAACTGAGAGAATGGTACGGCCATGATCCTGAGGGGAAATATGACTATGCTCACATTCTCAGCGCAGCACGCCACAATGCCACCGATGCTGGCGCGAGACTGAGTGCACTCTTGGATGACGTCACGCAGCCCGCTATCGTCAGGTCCACCGCTGCCAAGGCATTGTCAGGCTGGCCTAATCCACGAACACTGCAAAGTCTGGCAGCCGCTACCCGCGATAGTGATCCGTTGGTTCGATTGGGTGCTCTGGAAGGCATTGCGCCTTTGCCTGCCTCTATACGTGTTCAGGTTGCCTTGCCACTTCTAAATGATCCTGTAAAAGCGGTGCGCCTGGAAGCAGCGACTCAACTTCGCGATATTTCCGCTCAATCGCTGTCGCCAGAGCAAGCTAGGCAGATGCGTAATGTCGCAGACGATTACCGGGCAACGCTGGCTTTCGCTGCCGATACGCCACAGGCACATGTCAGTTTGGGGGGATTCGAAGCGGCGCAGAGACGACTGGATGCAGCCGAACGCGCCTACCGGAACGCGATTGAAACAGATCCGGATTACGCCCCGGCCTATGCAAATCTTGCGGATTTTTATCGGGCGACAGAGCAGGACGACAAAGGGCTTGACGTGCTGCAGCAAGGCATCGAACGCCAGCCCAAAGCCGCCGCACTTCACCATGCATTGGGTTTGCTCCACGTCCGTCAAAAGCAGCTCGGCAAAGCGCTGGATGAATTGGCGCTCGCGGTGCAGTATTCGCCTGATGTGAGCCGCTATAGCTATGTCTATGCCGTAGCGCTGAACAGCACCGGGAAAAAGGCTCAAGCTATCGCCGTGACCGAGCGGGCACTACTGCGATCACCCGCAGACCCGGGCCTTAATCAACTGATTGTGCAGCTTCGCCAGTCCCGCTGATTAATGAACGGTATCAGCGAAACCCGTCATTGTTTCAGTTCATCTTGCCGGCGCAGACTGCTTTTATCGATAAATCAATTTTATAGCACCTGATTTAACCAGGAGACCCGTATATGAAAGCTGTTGGCCTGACTCGTTATCTGCCTATAAGTGATCCGGATAGCCTGATCGATTTGGAGCTGGATACACCAGCACCGAAAGGTCATGACATTCTGGTGGAAGTGAAAGCCATTTCCGTAAACCCGGTTGATACCAAGGTGCGCGCACCAAAGGACGCAGTCCCCGAGCAGCCCAAAGTACTGGGTTGGGACGCTGCTGGCACAGTGACTGCCATAGGCGATCAGGTCACTGGCTATGCCGTTGGTGACTCCGTTTATTATGCCGGCGACGTTACCCGGCAGGGGACCAATAGTCAGTTCCATCTCGTCGACGAGCGCATTGTTGGCACCATGCCGACCTCCCTTGATTTTGCGCAGGCGGCGGCGTTACCGCTCACTGGCATCACCGCCTGGGAAGGGTTGTTTGAGCGTCTGGGCATTAGCAAAGACGGTCAGGATGAGGGTAAATCTCTGCTGATCGTAAATGGTGCCGGTGGTGTAGGTTCTATTGCGATCCAGTTAGCGAAAAAACTGGCGAAGCTTGATGTTATTGCTACAGCGTCGCGGCCGGAAACGAGCGACTGGTGCAAGCAACTGGGCGCCGATACCATCGTCAATCACAGAAAACCTCTAGCGGATGAGCTCAAGGCCGCGGGCTACGAGACTGTCGATTATATTCTGTGTCTCAATGATACTGACGGACATTGGGCGGCCATGACCCAACTGATTCGCCCTCAGGGGATGATCTGCAGTGTCGTCGAGAATCGGGAGCCGCTGGCGATGGATACGCTGAAAACAAAGAGCGCCGGTATCGTGTGGGAATTCATGTTCACCCGCGCCATGTTCAAGACTGACGACATGATCGAGCAGCAGCACCTTCTCAACCGAATAGGTGAAATGGTGGATGCCGGTGAACTGGTCACAACCTGCAATAAAGTGGTTAAACCGATCAATGCGGCTAACCTGCGGAAAGTGCATGCAGAAATCGAGAAGGGCGGGAGCATTGGTAAAATCGTGTTGAGCGATTGGGAATGATTGCGCTGTTTTAGCCACGTTGAATAAAAACGCCCCTGAATAGGGGCGTTTTTTTAGCGCATCGTTTTATTCGCTGCGCTCAGTGGTAACGGCATTGGCCAGGGCGCTGGCATTGCTTTTTCCAACTATCAGTTTGAATGCTGCTCCCGGCTTCGGGCATTTGCTCCCCGCGGGCGTACTGATGCTTGAAGCTCAACGGTACGCGCATGGCGGCTAGCTGTTGACGAACCTGATTCTCGAATTCAGGTACCTTGTCTTTCGGTACTTTGGCAAGCGTTGGAATATCTGCGGTCAAAGGATTAACCGGGTGATTGCGAACGTGGAACTCAAAATGCAGGTGAGGGCCGGTGGTCCGCCCGGTATTACCTGAAAGCGCAATTCTCTGACCACGTTTCACAGATTGCCCGCGCTTCACCAGTACTTTGTTCAGGTGCAAATACCGGGTTTTGAAAGTACCGCTGTGGTCGATCACAATGTACCGGCCGGCGTAGGGATGATTGCCCACGCGGGAAACGATGCCGTCGCCGGTGCTCATGATGGGCGTATTCATCGGCGCGGCTGTATCAACACCATTGTGAGGTGCGTGCCGACCGGTTACGGGGTGAAGTCTTGCAGGATTAAACGAAGACGTTACGCGATAGTGTTTGGCAGTCGGCCAGCGCAGGAATGCAGGCGTCACACTTTCACCGTTTTCGTCATAGTAGTTACCGTCGCTGAACAGAAAAGCGTTATAGGTTGTCTTGCCACGATGAATGGTGACGGCTTCAATTCGGTCGTTACCGGTTGCTTCAAGCGCCATCATTTCACGGCCAACAAGCACTGAAAACCGGTCTCCGGCACGCAATGATCGACGAAAATTCAGCTTACCCTTGAGCAACTGGCTCACTTCAACGACCTGCGCTTTACTAAGACCCGCCGCCAGGCCCGAACCATAAAAACTGCCTTTGATCTCGCCTTCAATCGCTGCCGATTCCCAATGCACGGGGCGGGTTTGCTCCTCATGGATGAAGGATCCATCGTCCTGCCGCGTGAAGGTGACCGTTCGTGCCGGATCCACCTGCAGCGACATACTTTTTAGTGCGTTCTGTTCATCAACATCAAAGGTGAGGGAAGTGCCAGGGCGCAGAGTCTCGAGCGACAGATACTCCGCATCTGCTTCTAACAGACGGTGCAGGGTTTTCGCCGGAACGTTGTTGGCGTCAAAAATCTCGCTCAACGTATCGCCAGGCTGAATTTCGTAACTAACCGGTAGCAGTTCAATTGGCTCTTGCGGAGTGGCGACTGACATTTCCGGCTCAGACTTGGCTTCCTGAGTCGCTTTGGCCACATCTTGCTGAAGATGTTCATTGCTATCAGCGGTGGTAGTGGCATTGTCAGATGGCAGCAATACCGCATTGGAAGAAGCGGATAACCATAAACCCGTAACAGCCACAGCGCCTATTACGCTGGCTACAACAAAGTGGCGGGTTTTCTTCGGTACACGGGGCGTCTTTCGCATAAAGCAGAAACATCCTCTTGATCAAACATCGTGGAACTGTGCGTTGAACACCTTCGTGTTAACCGACATAAAAGTTCCACATCTGCTACTCAGGCGATCCATGCGTGAATAAACAAAAAAGGAAAGCCGGGTCACTAACCATTGGACCGGGCGGACACAACCATTAAACAAGCCAAACATCAGGCCATCCGCACAGGTAAAACCGTCAGCAGGGCGGCTAAAAATCCCGAAAGCGATACAAGAAAGTCGCAAAAAACGCACAAAGAAAGCGTCACGCGGGTGTTTGGCGAGCGCATTTTACTGGAAGCAGTCGATTTTTTCACCTTAACTGCTGTACATCAATTCACCAGTTTACAAAGCAAATAGCGGCGATAACCCGTGAAACTTGATGTTCAGGATACAGAAAATGTAAAACACTACTAAACAATATACATCCACACACAAATGAGGTGCTTCATGACGATCGAATGCAAGCGCGCGTATGACGACATCAATAAGAATGACGGTTATCGAGTATTGGTCGACAGGGTCTGGCCGAGAGGAATTAAAAAGGAAGCACTGAAACTGGACGACTGGATAAAAGATCTTGCACCGTCAACAGAGCTCCGAAAATGGTTTGGGCACGATCCCGAACGATGGCAAACATTCTGCAAACGCTATCGGAAAGAACTGGAGGAGCAACAGGAAACTCTCAAAGCGCTTGTGAAAAACGCAGGCAAAAAGAGAATCACGCTAATCTACAGCGCGAAAGACCGCGAGCATAACAATGCCATCGTCTTGAAAGCAGTGCTGGAGGAGTTATGAGAGCACGTGGGTAAACGGGCCCCAGAGGTGTAGGAGTGTTTCTGATTTCGTACTTACTGCGGGGATGCGTTATGTGAGTTGATACTGTATTTAACATAATATAGATTATGCGCAGTTGTGGATAATTCAGCGGGTAACGGGGCGTGTCGTTTTTGTTAATTTCACGTGAGACTGAGATTCGGTCTTACACGGATTGAAATCGAATAGCACATGTTTTCAGTTGGTTACGCAAGTATCGCTTTTCAGGCACTTGTGATTATTTAAAGCACCACGAGACTCTGCCTGACCTAGAGCCTCTTTGGTGCATAGCCGGGCCCAATTCAACCTGTAACTTTTACAGCCCTCTTTAAAATTCGAGCTTTGGATTCTTCGTGGTTTGTGTTCGTCCCACATCGAATCTCTGTGCAGTAAAGCTTGCAGCTTTGATTTGGTGGACTGACAGTTTCTCAATCTTTGCGCGTAAAGTTGGTTCGCGCGTTTCGGCTTTATCCGGCGGGAATGCATGATAGCTCGGAAATATCCCGGTCAAGTGCATTGGGGTCGGGCTATCGTCTTTGGGTTCTTCTGGTAACTCTTCATAAACATGGAATTCTGGCACCCATCGTTCATCTTCCCAACTGGTGGACTGGCAACGCACGCTTGTTCCCTTGGGCAACTCCCTTTTCTCTACAAGCGATGATTTGTGGAAAAGAACGATATTGCGCCCTTCGCTAGGACTCTGAACCGAAGGAAAAATTATTCCATCTACGGTCGTTTTCCCATTCATGCTCAAAAAGTCCGCTACTGCTTGTGTCGTTAGGTAGTCAGTGCTCTCGTCCTGTGGCATTACCGGTCGTGCGATCATGTCAGTTAAGGTGCGCAAAAACTCGAATCTCGCCAGCTTATTCGAATAACCTGGCTCGAAAAGGCTTCCTTCTGGATGTTCAAGTCGTTGAAGAAGCGGCAGGTTTAATAGTTTTAGTGGTCGTATCAATTCAAAGGTGGCTATTGCAACCCAGCTCCCTACGGGAGGACGTACTTCAGCAAGGCAAACTTTTGGTGAATCAGAACCATAGAATGCAGATATACCTTGTGCATTCATTCGACCCGCAGAAGCATATTTGGATGGGGGTGGCCCCAGATCTTCGTCAGGAGTACCCAAAGCGCGCGCAAGTTCATCGATATCATAGAAATTACGAGCCCGGAAAAGCTCTGGAATACCTGTATTCGGACCAGCTAGAGTTAGGACGGGCTCACCCTCTTCTGAAACCAAGGTATCGATATCGGTAAAGATTTCTTCGAGTATGTTCCTAGCTTCCTGATTGAAAAACCTACTCTGTTCTTTCAATATGGTCTGAAAATCTCGCCATTTTGAACTCCAAGAATAAGTATCAGTGGGCATTTCAACATATTCCGACTCCTGTGAGTATGGTGCTGGATCAGGAATCTCGTAATATTCCATCTTCGAAGTTGCCATTTCCTCGCACAACTCACGGACGTCCTCAATCAGGGCGTCATCGGATATTTCGGCTGTTGACCCTATGACCCAGGCAACCTCGCTGCCTATTTCTTTATTGAATGGTGATGGATCCCACGGGACTTGACGAAAGTGTTCCTCTACAACCACAAAAATCGCTTCTGCAACCGCTTGAAGTGTCCATGAAGGTGCAAATTTTCCGCAGTAACTACAAGATCGCGACGGGCATATTTGAATTTGGGAACTTAGACACGACTCCTCAACACAGTGGAAACAAACCCATTTCTCATTGTCGCCTGTAAGCTCATCATCTTCGGGGGTCATTTGCATTTTCCGCTCTCGGAAAGATTCGACTTAAGATTGGTGCTTTGCCCTACTCTGTCGGCGCATATTCTCGACGGCGATCGAAAAATCCGGATTCGTCTTCTCCTCTTGCCAGCGGGACCAAAAATCGATGGTTGCACTCAATGGCTTTTCTTTGGGAGGCTCAATTTTGATACGACTGGGTAAAAGAACGGAGTCCCCTACAACCATAGCCTCACCGACATCCATAATCGGGAGCGCTTCCAAAAGGCTCTCAAGGCTCTCTGGTAGCAGCTTACGCACAGTAGCTTGATCGTCAGCATTGGTCAGTCTAAGCGATATGATGTTGTTGCATTGACTTAGGATCGTTGCGCTAACGTCAGACGGACGTTGACTGATAATCATCAGTGCAACGCCATATTTGCGTCCTTCTTTCGCAATTTTTTCAAACGCCTCGACAGCTCTGCGCTCTACAGGATTCCCCTCTTTTCTTGGAAGGTAAAGATGTGCTTCATCGCAGACAAATGCCACAGGTCTCCTATCGGCGACGGCTGTCCAGAACTGAACCTGATATATGATTCGAGCAACTAGACCAACAATTACAGGCAGTATGTCGGCTGGTACCTCTGAAAAATCGATAACTTTGATGCTGGGCTTTTCTTGCCCATAGCCCATTAGCTTCTCAGCTATGGAAGCAAGAGAATCATACCGGTGATACTTTTCTGGGCCATTGAACAGAAAGCCGTAACGTCGGTCATTGAGTCGACTTGCCATACGGACCAATAGACGAGAAAACTCCCCATTGAAAGGACCGTTTTTGGGTCCACGAGAGCCTTGAACCTTTTCTTCGTTCAGGTGCGTCAGCTTTGCCATAACTTTTTCCAATGAAAAAGGAACGGGACTATCTAACGTGAAAGACTTGAGTAGATCAGATCGGCCGTTTTCCTCTAGGAAGGCTTTTTTCTGTTCAGTTATTGAGTCTTGAACCACCACTACTTGGTTGTGAGCGCTAAATTCTGATCGATCAACGAATAGCGACTGAATTTCTTCGGAGTTCAAAAGCCAGTAAGGTAAAAAAAGTATTGAATCATCGTCGGAATCGACCTCATCAGGTCCTGGAATACGCAACTGACGAGCATAGCCAAGCTCTTTGTATTCGCCGTGGAGGTCAAATACTACGAGATTGGATGAAGGGAGCTTTGCGCTTCGTTCAAGGATGGAGGCAACGGTCCAGGATTTGCCAGACCCTGTGCTGCCAAGCAAAGCCGCATGGCGTTGAAACAGTTTGTTGCCATCGACATAAGCTTTGGCGCTCTCATTGAGTTTGTAGACACCCAACTCCAAAGAGTGCTCGTCATCACCGGATTCAGATATGACGCGCATGAATTCCTCCAAGTGCGCATCCTTTAGAACATAACAAACCGAGTCGATTTCTGGGACATGGTCAAGCGAGCGGGAAAAAGTGAACCGCTGATCGAGAGCATTCCATTTGGCAGCCCCCATGAGGGTGATTTTGACTGTGTTAACCACTGTATCGCCCAGGGGCTCTATATCTTCTAACTCCCCCTCCTCTGTTTCCTGGACGGGTGTTTGGGCGACAACAGCTTTGATAACCTTGTCGATCATGCCAATTAGCCAGGATTCCGACGCCCCGCTTAGCTGAACAGCGATCAGCTGCCCTACTCGTGCCTTCCGGAGATCTTTATCGCTGTTCACAAGCACGGTAATTTTTCTGGTATCGACCTCCCGAACGTTACCCAGGGTGTAGCTGTCATCATTAAACTCAAACAGGGCCATAAATTATCCTCCTAAAAAATCCTGCGTGAAGCGATCGAATCGCCACAGTTCCTTGTTGTTGATGAGTAGCCAATCATCGAACTTTGAATTGAACACCCTGGTGTAGTCGCTTTTTTCCTGCTTACACAAGACCCACATGTTGGGGCAAGAGTTTAACCAGCGACCTATTTGCGGACTGAAATCTCTTGTGATTATAAGCCCCGGGCACTGATTTTGTTCGAGTTTGTGCCGGAACGTATTGTTGACTAGCTGCGAGTCATTGAATCCGAAACCGAGGAATAAAAAACTGGAGTGATCTGCAACTGCTCGATCGTACTCTGCCAACCTTGAGCGATCCTGATGTAGCCGCTGATACTTTGCCGTTCCCGGAGTAATCATCGCCCTGGTTACACCATCCGGTTTGTTGATTATCCAGCCGTCACACTCGACCACCCGACTATCGACATCGAAGGTGTTTAATGAACCATGGGGCTTGTGCAGACGGATATGTTTTTTCTCAACAAGCCTTGGCGGCTGCCTGGTCTTTGCAAGACTTTTACCAGTGAACCGGACCGCTTTTTTTGCTTCACTCCAATCAAACTGTCGACAGAAACCACCAGAAAACCCCGTCAAATAGGGAATAGAGTCTCGGACGAATGAATACTCAGCAAGAAGGTCGTAATTGGGAGTAGCCAGATGTAGTTGGCGATCGGTCTCTGGCAAAGTTTCAACGAGCTTTCTAATTAAACGGCCTGCGGGCCATTCAATAGCTCCAGAGATTATTTGGTAAGCATATTTTGAATCGTAATGGGCGACGAATTTCGCTGTGGTTTCTACAATTCTGTTGGTCAGGTCATCATCTTGAATGAAATCCATCGCTGACTCGAAATCGTGCGTTCGAGCATCAAGGGCATCGGTGACGTGTTGCCACTGAGCAGCTTGTTCGCTGTTCAGACCTGTTGAAAGCTCAGTTCGCAAATGCGCTTCCAGGGCAGGCATCCCAAATGAAAGGTCCAGCGAACAAGAAGTACCTGTTCCAAATAAAACGAAAGGTTTCTCAACTGAGAAAAATTCCGCGATTGCCTTGTACGCGACGTCCTTTGTCAGTTCCAAACGTATCTACCCCGGATTCTATTGTAACTATTCGGCTATGAGAACTATGGCATTTTTGAGCCTTTATCGCATCTTTCATGAGCGATAACGCCCTAATTCCTCGCCATTTTCTTCGCAGGGCCTTTTGAGTAAACGCTTAGCTTCAGTTTTCTTTCTTGAAGCCAGTGAACTCTCCGGCACCGGGGCACAAAGGAGCCCGTTTTGTTCATGTCCCCGATCAGGCTACACTCGTCCCCTATTGAACCGTAGAGCATCAGGCCTCAACAGCTAGCCCCTTTGACACGCAGTAAAACGGACTCTCCTCAATGGACCAGAAAATCACCCTTCAGCAACTTGAATCCTTCCTGTGGGAAGCCGCCGACATTCTGCGCGGCAACATGGATGCCTCCGAATACAAGGACTACATCTTCGGGATGATGTTCCTGAAGCGCCTGTCGGATGCCTTTGAAGAAGCACAGGAAGGCGTTGTCCGTTACTACATGAACAAGGGCAAGACCGAAGACCAAGCCCGCGAACTAGCGGACGATGAAGACGAATACGACAAGACCTTCTATATACCGCCCGTTGCCCGCTGGGGCGCAATCAAAGACCTAAAGCATGACATTGGCTCGGAGCTGAACACCGCCACCGAAGCCATCGAAGAATTCAACCCCGTTCTAGAAGGGGTTCTGGTTTCCATCGACTTCAACATCAAGAACAAGCTGTCTGACAAAAAGCTGCGCGACCTGCTCAGCCACTTCAGCCGCTACCGCCTGCGCAATGAAGACTTTGAGCGCCCGGACCTACTGGGCACCGCTTACGAATACCTGATCAAGATGTTTGCAGACAGCGCCGGTAAGAAAGGCGGTGAGTTCTACACCCCGTCCGAGGTGGTGCAGCTGCTGGTTGCACTGTTGAAACCCCATGCCGGGATGCGTATCTACGACCCCACCGCCGGTTCTGGCGGCATGTTGGTACAGACCCGGAACTATCTGGCAACCCACGGTGAAAATCCGTCCAACCTGTCCCTGTTCGGTCAGGAGATGAACCTGAATACGTGGGCAATCTGCAAGATGAACATGTTCCTGCATGGGGTCTACAATGCCGACATTCGCAAGGGCGACACTCTTGGTGACCCGCAGCACACCCAAGGCGGGGAACTGATGACCTTCGACAGGGTGATTGCCAACCCGCCCTTCAGCCTGAAGAAATGGGGTAAGGAAGAAGCGGACAGTGATTCCTACGGTCGGTTCCCCTATGGCACCCCACCCAAAGATGCCGGTGACCTAGCATTCGTCCAGCACATGATTGCCAGCCTCAATGCAGAAGGCATGATGGGCGTGGTGATGCCGCACGGTGTCCTGTTCCGGGGCTCCAGTGAGAAAGCGATTCGCCAAGGCATTCTGAATGATGATCTGCTGGAAGCCGTGGTTGGATTACCGGCTGCCCTGTTCTATGGCACCGGTATCCCCGCCTGTCTGTTGATCATCAACAAGAACAAACCGGCGGATCGCAAAGGCAAGGTGCTGTTCATCAACAGCGAACTGGAATACGAAGAAGGCAAGAACCAGAATAAACTCCGCCCGCAGGACATTGTAAAAATCGTCCAGACCTTCGACGACTACGCCGAAATCAAACGTTATTCAAAAGTCGTCACCCTCGCGGAAATCGCCGAAAACGATTACAACCTCAATATCCGTCGCTACGCCGACACCAGCCCACCCCCGGAAATCTTCGACGTGCGCGCCATCCTGCACGGTGGCATCCCAGTGCGGGAAGTGGAAAGCGAGTACATACGGGAAGAGATTCTGGAAGACTTCGATGCGTCCACGGTGTTCGTGAAGCGGGATGGAGAGCCTTCAGCCAATGGAGAGTACTACGACTTCAAGCCGGAGATCGAGACCAAAGAAGCCATTCGGGAAGCCTTGAGTGTCGATGTGGATGCCAAGGTGTAGTGGTTCAATGATTCCGGACACCAACGTAGGTGGTAATATTGCCACCATAAACGAGGTGTCTGATGACCAGAAAACGACGTTCCTTTACTCCTGAGTTCAAACAGGAAGCAGCCAGCCTGGTG